>OX638326.1:0-3710000 GCA_951812775.1 uncultured Alphaproteobacteria bacterium
CTTTCCCCGGTTTCTAATTGGGACTCTTTGGAGAAGGCGGTGCGGGGCGCAGGGAATAAGCTGGCCAAGGTGTCTGTTGATGACATTGCGGCTCTTCTAAATAAGGCAGCAGACATATGGTCGGACAAAGAATCGTCGCTGGCTGTGTATTTTCCCGAAGGCTTGTCCTTCGTTATTAATTTCATCCGCTCCGGGCAATTGCAAAAGATGCTGGATGGTTCCTTGCGCGCTGGACGCGGTGTTCTTGATGGGTTTCGGTATTTTGATGGCGATGTTCAACGTATTAGAGCAAAGCCACGTGGCGTCGCCTGTCATTGGTTGGCCGGCAATGTTCCTACGTTGGGAATTCTCTCTTTGTTGATGTCGCTCACGACAAAGAACGCAAACATCGTCAAGCTGCCATCCGGCGGCTCCATGGTGTTACCTCAAATGCTAAATGTCTTGACTGGTGTCGAAATAGAAAAGTCCGATGGTAAAATCATTAACGGCAAGATTCTTACGGATGCGGTTGCTGTTTTATCATTTGGTTCGGAGAACATTTCGGCAAGTGAAGAGATGGCTGGACGTGCGGATGTACGCATGGCCTGGGGCGGAAGCGACGCCGTAAAGTCGGTAATGGCGTTACCCCGAAAATATGATGCCGAGGATATCGTATTTGGTCCCAAGTTGTCTGTGGAGGCGATTGCGCGTGAGGCACTGCCGAGCGACGCCAGGGCGCGTCGTCTTGCGAGGGCGGTGGCCACTGATTGCTCGGTATTCGATCAACAGGCCTGTGCGTCTGCTCATGTGGTTTTTGTCGAAGCAGGAGGCGGGGTATCGCCTGAGGAATTTGCAGCGTATCTGGCCCGGGCAATGGAGGATGCCGTTAAACGAATTCCTCGTGGTCCGATGTCTGGAAAGACTGCCGGTGATATTCAGACATCCCGTGCCCGTCATCTAATGGGCGGTAAAGTATTTCACGGGGCGGGACTGGAATGGAGCGTGCTTTTTAAGGACACTTTAGATCGTCCGGACCCACTCTACGGACGGGCGGCACAGGTCCGCGCTGTCGATGATTTGTCACAAATTTCAGAATTACTCGATCGCGATACGCAGGTTGTCGGATTAGCGCTCGATACCGCACGGCGTGCTGAATTGGCAGATTTATTCTCAGACGCTGGCGTTGACCGAATAGCTGAGCCGGGACATATGGCGGATTTTGCATCCCCCTGGGATGGTATATTTCCTGTCGAGCGTCTCGTTCGGTGGGTGTCTTTGTTTTAGGGTGTTGTGAGAATTCTTGCCGTGATCGGATTACGGAGTATGCCGCGATGAAAAATCAAATACACCCGACCGCCCTGGTAGATGACTCCGCGATGCTGGGTGAAGGGATTTCTATCGGCCCTTATACGATTATTCAAGGCGATTGTACGATCGGGGATCGGGTGTCGATAGGAAGTCATTGTGTTATCGGACATCCTGCGCCGGGAGAATTCGCCGGAAAACGATTATCAATTGGTCACCACGCAAATATTCGGGCGCACACCATCATCTATGAAGGCAGTCGTTTCGGCGAAAACCTGGAAACGGGGCACCAGGTTCTGATACGTGAAGGCACGGTCGCTGGAATTAATCTGCGCGCCGGGGTCTATGTTGATATCGAGGGTGACTGCGCTATCGGTGACTATTGTCGTTTGCATAGCGCCGCAATTGTAGGGCAGGGCAGTCGATTGGAGGACTTTGTTTGGATGTACCCAAATACGGTTTTGCCGAATGATCCGCTGCCACCGTCGCCAATATTGCGGGGAAGCTCGTTGGCCAGCGGGGTGGTTATGTGTACTGGGGCGATACTTCAGCCGGGCACCGAGCTTATGGAAGGCGCTTACATAACGGCAAATTCATTCGGAAAGGGAAAAGTGCCATCCGGAGCAGTTGTGAATGGGCCGACAGGACAAATCATAACGCACGTTACGAAAATGTTTGATCGGGCAAGTGGTGCCAGGCATCCCTGGATGAACGATTTTGCTCATCGCTATCCGCGCGAAGCTCAAGAGCGTTTGCAACGGTTAAACCAGCGAATAGTCGACTCCGCGAAAGACTTTAAAACCTGAGGGCTGAATTATTTTTGGTATTTCTTATTGGCTTTATCGTAAAAGAGGCCTCCATTCGGTTAGGAGAGTTTAGGTAAATGGCCAAAATACCCTTTGTAGATCTATCGTTGTTGCACCTTCCTCATGAGGACGAAATCATGGAAAGGGTGCGTGCGGTCCTGCGTAATGGTCAGTTTATCCTGGGCGAAGAACATCACAAGTTTGAAGATGATTTTGCCAGGTTTTGTGAAGCTGCTGCCTGCGCAGGTGTTTCGAGCGGAACTTCGGCCCTATACCTTGGCCTTTTAGCTCTTGGAGTTAAGCCGGGTGATGAAGTTATTGTCCCCGACAATACCTATGCGGCGACTGCGAATGCCGCTTGTTTGATCGGCGCTATTCCGGTTTTCGTTGACGTTACGCCTGGGACGCTGACGCTCTCGCCGGAAGCTTTTGAGAGTGCTGTTTCCGAGCGTACAACTGCGGTAATCCCGGTGCATCTTTATGGCCATCCCGCAGATATGGATCCGATTATGGCGATTGCGGAAAAACATGAAATAAGGGTTCTCGAAGATGCAGCGCAGGCCCATGGCGCTCGTTATAAGGATCGTTCTGTCGGGACACTGGGACATGCGGCTGCATTTAGTTTCTATCCAGGAAAAAATTTAGGGGCGCTGGGAGACGGTGGCGCTGTCGTCAGTAACGATCAAGATGTGATTGATCGGGTGAAGATGTTCAGAAATCACGGGCAGCCGGAGAAATATGTCCATGATTATGTGGGCGATACAGCACGGCTGGATACGATGCAGGCGACGGTCCTACGGTATAAACTCCAGTCGCTTCACGAGCAAAATAAACAACGTCGGGCCGCGGCAGCCCTGTATTGCGACAAACTGTCTGATTGCAGCAATGTCATTACGCTGCCGTCTGTGTCACCCGATGCAGTTCCGGTATGGCACCTGTTCGTAATTCACACTGAAGATCGAGAGAGATTAGGTGAGGTTTTGGATGCCGCTGATGTGTCCTGGGGCTATCACTATCCTATTCCCCTGTCTCGGCAGAAGGCGTTCGAAGGGAAATCACGCGTTTGCGATCCGTTATCGGTAAGTACTGACTCTGCCGCTAACTTGTTGTCCTTGCCGCTGTTTGGCGGAATCACGGAAGAACAAATTAATCAGGTGTCTGACGCCGTACATCGATTTTGTGAATAATCGAAATGGTCGGGTCGCCAATAGAGAATTTATCTCTCTTGGGTCTCACCCAAGACCATCTATCTGGTGCTGTCAGAGGGGTCAAGGCACCGTCCGCCGGGCATAACCAGACCCTCTTTGGTTTGTTGCCCAATATGCAACGGCCGCGCATCGCGATCTCTCTGAACAATAGAAAATGTTTTCAACGGGGCCTGTCGGTTTATCGGGTTTCAGGATTTATTCGAAAGAGCCTCCTGTTTGGGGTTAGCTTGCTTGGGCCGCGCTTTTTTCCGGCGAAGGTTTTGGTTTCAGACAATGAGAGAAGCCTGGCGATCGAAATAGCCAGGCAAATTGCTCCAGATACAGAAATTGCGGCGGTATTCCTTGGATCGTCTGGCAATAGCAATACGGTTGTTCTGTATTTGATTGGAAATGAAACTGATGGCTTTGCCAAGATCGCGACACAGGACAGGGCTCGGTGTTCTGTTCGAAATGAAGCCGAGCGTCTGCAAATGTTGGCGGGCAATGATCGCCTGGATATGCGAGTGCCAACTGTCCGAGACTTCTCCGAGACCGAATCATATTCGGTTTTGTTGACGGAGAACGCGTCGAGGAAAGATCTCCATCCTGTTAGGTTTGATGATCGGGACGTTATCAAACTTCAGACGCAGCTGAACGTCGCAGAAAGTTTTCCAGGGTCATTTGAGGACTCCGCACTCTTCGAACGGATTGATAGCCGGTTATCTGCAAGTGATTTGCCGGGGACAGTTATGTCCGCTTGGCGAGACGTGTGCGGTTCGTTAAAGGGAAAAAAATTCAATCTTGGGCTTTCTCACGGTGACTTTGTTCCGTGGAATGTATTTAAGGATGGAAATGAACTGGTCGTTGTGGACTGGGAATGGTCCACGGACCGAATGTTGCCAATGATCGATCTGGCGCAGTTTTATTTTCAAGGACATTTGAATTTGGGTTGGCCATTGCCGACTCTTGGCGACGAGACCTCGCGATTATACGTTTACCTGAAAAAGCTGGGGATCGATCCCGACCTCGCGCCCATTCTTTTTCAAGCTTATCTAGTGGATTGGATTACATTTGAAGTTGTTGATGGCGGAAAACCTTTGGCGCATCTTGAAAGGCACATGCAAGCCTTAACCAATATTCGAAACTCCGGCGCTCTATGAAAATTTTGATGATAAGTCATCATCGCTGGTCCCGCTCGGATTTAAGGGCTGTTCCGCTTGCCCGTGAACTTGTTCAGTTAGGTCATTCCATAACGCTTATGGTGATTTCTGATTTCGAAAACCTGAAATTTAAAATAACAGAGGTCGATGGCATTAAGGTTGTCCATTGTCCTGACCTGACTATCGGGAAACTTCGCTCGGGATGGGATCCCGTCTCTATTTTTCGACGCAAGAAGTGGCTCAGGGAAAATCTCGATGACTTCGATCTGGTTCAGGCCTTTGAAACCAGACCTGCAACGATCCACCCGGCATTATACGTGGCGCGGCAGCTCGACATTCCCTTATTCATTGATTGGATAGATTGGTGGGGCAGAGGTGGGTTGATCACCGTAAACAGGCCAGGCTGGTACCAGTTGTTCTGCGGGGGGCTGGAAACATTTTACGAGGAAAAGTTCAGGCCCTGTGCCCAGGGGAGTACGGTAATCAGCAGAGGATTGCTGAAGCGCGCGATCGATTTGGGCGTTGAGGAAGACTCAATTCTTCATATGCGCAATGGGGTCGATTTAGAGTTTTTCAAACCTCTTGATCTGCAGCAAGCCCGCAAAAAAGTCGGAATCGATTGGTCAGGTGGAATCGTTGGCGTGTCGGGCGCAGATGTTGTCGCTGATATGAAAATTGCTGTTGATGGCTTTAAGCATGCGGTCGATCACGGTCTGAGCGCAAAGCTGCTGCTCATGGGGCATGCCGCGGCCATGTTGCGCGGGCACGTTGAAAGCCTGGGTCTGCGGTCAGATGTTATTGATGTTGGTTTTGTCGATCGTGAAGACTATCCGGTATATGTGACGGCAAGCGATCTGTTCGTCGTTCCGTTTCCGGAAAAGACATACAATTTAGGACGTTGGCCGAACCGGTTCGGTGAATATATGGCTGCCGGGCGGCCCGTAATCTTTAATCCCTACGGAGACCTGGCAGATTTCCAGGGCGATGAAGCGCCAGGCATAGCTTGTGAGCATTCCGTTGATGCAATGGCCGCCGGTATTCGCGAGCTGATTGATAATCGAGTTCTGTGGGACCAAAAATGTACGTCGGCACGTCGCTATGCGACGACACATCTTGGCTGGCGTTCCCTTACGGAGACACTCGAACGGCACTATCACTCAGTTCTTGAAAATACGGGCTGAGTATTCGGTTTTTGCAGTCAGCTGCCTGCCTAAAACAGAAGTAAGAGTGGCGCAGCAAAAATGCCCCAGGACGTGGCCCCGAGGATCAGCATACAGATCATCTTTTTGCGGCCAGACCATTCAATTTCCTCTGAGACCTCTTGTTCTACAGACGGAGCCCACCCAGCGAACCTGTTGGATTGCTCAATAGAAAGTGTAGCAGACATTTTGTTCCCCCTGAACTTGTCTCATGGAGGATTTTGTCAGAGCGCGCCTAAACTTCTCTTAAGGGAATTGGTTAAGGGCGTTTGACTTTTGTGCTTTTTCGATCGCTGAAGGGCGAAGGGGTGTCCGTAGCAGGAACTCTCACTGCCCGCCAATTCCATTTTTTGCCATGTCCTGCAACGGCGATTCCGGAAATTTCCTGGTCTTTTAGGGTTCCCGTACGGTTAATTCGTCCGCCCCAGCCATTATCGTAATAGGTGTGTAATTTGTCTTCCTTGTGCTCCCACCGCCAAAACTGATTGTTCGCGGTGCCGGTAACCTTTCCCTCTGGACGGAAGGTTAGCTCCAATGTTGCCCCATCCGCGTCGATAATTCTCCACCGGGTTCCAGATAAATTTAAACGATTGTCCTGTTTGATATTTGTGGTGTTCGCTGGGGCAGGTCTGCCGTCGACAATTTTTGCTGCTGTGGACGATAGCTGTTTATCGGTCGTCGCCGCAGGGGGACTTGTTGAAGACGTGGTCTTGGGGACTGAAAGAACCATTTTTAGTTGTTTAATCAACTTATTGCTTGGTTTGCCAGTTAGCGGAACAGCAATTTCTTTTTCAAACGCAAGAATCGCCTGTGTTGTGCGTTTTCCCATAAATCCATCTGCGGGACCGGGCTTATACCCAAGGGCGGTCAAAAGCCTCTGTATTTCCTGAATGTCCGCTTTCTGCAGATCTTGGATTTGGGTTGCGTTTGTCTGGGCTAAAGGATTTGCGCTGAAGAAGAGGTTTAGGGAAATGACCGATGTTATCAAAATTACTATTAAAAACAGTCTGTCAAGGTAATTTTGAATGGTCGGTTTGGCGATTGACGAGACAGTTTCAAGCATGGTTATTCAGATGTTCAGATTTTGATCGTTGGTTTCCGAAAAAGGGACCTATAATGGCACTGGGTGACGCACTGGGTGACGCACTGGGTGACAACGAAAATCTGCAAACGAAAGCAGCGCCGGATTTTTATCACGTGTTAACCATAACATGTTTTAACCATAACATGTTGTATTCCCGTACTTTGTGTTGTCCATTTCGTGAGGACTCGGTGAGTATTCAAGAGGCCTTAAAAAAACTATCCGAAATCGGCTATATTATGCTCGGCAAGGGCGAAGACGGCAAAAATTATGGTCTTATGACCGGATTTACAAGCCATCAAACAATAAGCCATCCAAATATGAGTAAAATCAAGGACTTACGGATTATGTGGGAGGGATCAGTGATGGATCACTGCAGGAAAGGCAAGGAAATATATCCGCCTCAGGATTCAATCGAACAAGATTCAATCGAACGTGAAGACCCGGAAAAGTCATCTGACAATGTCGCGTTGTTCCCGATCGATGAACCACCAACCGATTATGCGTTATTTAAAAAATTTGATCTGATTTTGATGTTGCCCCGGTTCAGAAATCAGGCTAAGAAATCACTGGGGATCGGAAAGGCTGAAGGATAACGCCATGAAAATGACATCGATCAAAGGAATTTTTGTTGCCGGAATAGTTGCTGTAACAGCAATGGCTGGTACCGCCAATGCACAGGTTGCACCGCCTGCAACGCCTGCATTGCCACCGGCATTGCAGTTGCAGATTAAGGCGGCGCTGACCGGTACTGACCAACAGGTACTGCAACGCATGCGGACACTTGTTGGCGCCAATCAGGGGTTTGCCGTTGAGATTGCAGCGCAAATGACCCGATTGCGTCCTCAGTTGGCTGCTCAGTTCGCCGGTGCGGCGGCTGGAGTAGTTCCGCCGGCTCAGCTCGGGGCACTTTATCAGGCAGTTGCTGCCGGGAACCCGGGGGCCGCCGCACAAATCGCAAATCGGATTAGGCAGAGTGTGCCGCCGGGAACCAATTTGGCAACTTTGAACGCCTCTGTTTTAGCTGGTTTAAAGCCCAACACGCCAGTGGGATTTCGCGGTCCTGGTAGAAAATTGCCACCGGTTGTTCTTCCGGACGTCGTTCCGGCCAGCTAAGTGGACAGTATAAGACCTTGATAAGACCTTGCAGAATCAGGTAGAATACAGTATGGAGCTCGTCTAGCGAGTGTTCGTTTAGGAAAGTTTGTGTGATGACATTAACCATAAATCATAGTTTGACGTGCGCTGGTGCCGTTTTCCTTTCGGGGGTGGCGGTTGCAGTGTACTTGTTTCCGGCTTCTGCCAGCGCACAAACTCCCGAACGTGGGGTTCCTGTTACTGAACGCGCCCGTCCGGATACCGATGCACGAGGTGTTCGTTTCGGAAGTTTCATCGCAAAGCCAAAATTGACAGTCGAAGGCGAACTCAACGATAATATCTTTGAAGTCGAAAGCGGCACAACGAGCGACTATATCATTCACTTACGCCCTTCCTTGAGTGTGCGTTCGGACTGGAACAATCATCTTGTCGGGTTTTCCGGTTCAGGGCATATCGGTCGCTATCTATCCAATTCAGACGAAGAGTTTGAAGATTATAACCTGACCGCTTTTGGTCGGGTCGACATTCGTCGCGATACAAACATTGGGACGAATGTGAAGTACTCGCAGGGTCATGAGGATAGAGGATCTACGGATGATGCCGGTGGTCTTAATCCGACGTTGTTTACCACTTTCACTCCGGTGATCGAATTTTTTACTCAGTGGAATCGGGTTTCGTTAAATATCGGTGCCAACGCCGTGATTACCGACTATGACGATGTCCGGACCTCGACCGGTACAACCGTCAACAATAACGACCGTGATCGCACAAAATATCTAGTGTCTGCCCGTGTTAGTTATGAAATTGTCCCGCAATACGAAGCTTTCGTGAAAGTGTCGTTAAACCAGGTCGATTATGATTCTGCAACGGACGATAACGGATTGGCCAGAGACTCCGATGGTTATGAATTTGTCGCCGGTACCGCAATTGATTTTGGTGGCACGCTGTTTGGAAATGTTTTCGCGGGTTACAGGGCGCAGGATGTTGACGACGTAACGCTTGACGATGTTGAGGGCATTACCTTTGGCGCCGATCTGACATGGAACGTGACGGCACTGACAACCGGCAAGGCGTCTATTACCCGTGATATTGCTGAAACGACATTCGCCGGGACCGCCGGGTCTTTTAATACCACTGCTAAGCTTGGCGTAGACCACGAGTTGTTGCGTAATATGCTGGTTGGCGGTGAAGTGTCGTATAACTTGAATGACTTCGAAGGCATTTCCCGCGAAGACTCAACGTATGATTTTCAAGCCTATGTCCGTTATTTCATGCAACGGAATGTTCATCTATCTGCCAGATATGAACATGAGCGTCGGGCTTCAAACGTGACAGTATCTGATTTTGACAAAAATTCCTTTCTTGTTCGTCTGGAACTTCAAATCTAGGGCAAAAACCCTCGCCCTGGCCTCATTAAACCAGGTTAACGCAAAGTATTCGCCGTGAAATTGAACCGCGTGCTCTGTCTTATGAGGGTAATAATTGTATGGAGCATTGTGGCTTTGGGAGCTCTGACCCAGCCACAAACGGCCCTTGCACAGGGGCAATCTGCATACAAGACCGGATCAGGAGATGAAGTGCGCATCACAGTCTTTGGTCACGAAGATCTGTCCGGAAAATTTTTGGTCGATGGCACCGGTTTTGTCTCTTTGCCGTTGATCGGCAATGTTAAAATCGGCGGTTTGACCTTACGTCAGGCCGAAATTGCTGTCGTCAATAAATTGCGGCCTGATTATCTTAAAAACCCCCGGGTAAGTGTCGAGGTACTCAACTATCGGCCATTCTACATAATAGGCGAGGTGCAAAAGCCGGGCAGCTATCCCTTTGTGAGTGCTATGACAGTTATCAATGCCATCGCTTTAGGGGGAGGCTACACCTATAGAGCGCGCGAAAATAATATATTTATCACGCGCGGCAGTGACACCAGCCGGACAAAAAAGAAAGCAAATCACGAAACGATCGTTTTGCCAGGCGACGTTATCGAGGTTCCTGAACGTTATTTTTGATATCAGGCTGCTCTTTACCCGGGATTAAATTCCGATAGGTAAAGTGCAAGCAGCCATGAAATTGTAGGTAGTTTCGAAAAGGGCTTGCTCAAAAGTCAGGAAAAATATCGTGAATGCAACGCCGCCAGCCTTACATCCCGAAAAAAAAGAATCAGCGTTACATGAACAACGGGAATATCGCGATAATCAGCAGATGTCCTCTTCCCTGTCACCTCTGCCCGATGTCGATCTACGTGAATTTTTTCGGAAAATCTGGCGTCGAAAGAAAATCGTTATCGGGACGATCCTGTTTTTGGTAATTGTTACCTTTCTGATTGTTAATCAGCTCACACCAAAATATTCATCGACGGCGCAGGTTCTTATCGACCCGCGTCAGAGCCAGGTTGTAGATATCGAAGCAGTGGTTTCCGGTCTTCCCCAGGACATGGAGACTGTTGAAAGTGAAATTCAAATATTAAAATCCCGCCGATTGGCGGAACGGGTGATTCAAAAACTCAGGCTCTACGAAGATCCTGAATTTAACAAATCGCTTCGGGAAAAGCCTGAATGGCATAAATGGCTCCGCATCCAGACTTATTTGCCCGACTATATATACCGACTCCTGGTTCCTGAATCGACCACACCAACACTAACGGCAGAGGAAAAACAGGATCGCATCTGGGTGAAGATTACTGATGAATTTCTGTTGAATCTGGGATTGGCCCGGAGCGGCCGCTCCCGCGTTATCGGCATCAGCTTCGTGTCAAAGAGCCCAAAGGTATCTGCTGCCGTCGCCAATACGATGGCCGATACCTACATCGTGGATCAGCTCGAAGCAAAGTTCGAGGCGACCCAAAAGGCAACGGAATGGTTGAACGAAAGAGTCGCCAAACTGAAATCAGCGGTTTCGGGTTCTGAACGTGCTGTTGAAAGGTTCAGAACATCCTCAGGGTTGTTACAGGGCAAAGGAACAACGCTGGCGTCGCAACAAATATCGGAGCTCAATTCCCAAATCATTGTGGCGCGGACGAAAAGGGCCGAGGCGACAGCGCGCTTGAGCCAGGTCCAGAACCTTCTCAAAACCAAGAATGGTGTCGATTCCGCCGCGGAAGTCTTGTCCTCTCGATTAATTCAGCAATTAAGGTCGGAGGAATCTCTGGCGCTCAGAAAGATTGCCGAGCAGGCCCAGGAATTTGGTGCAAAACATCCGCGGATGATCACCGCCCGGGCGGAGTTGGATGATTTACGTAGAAAGATAAGGGCAGAAGTCGATAAAATTGTCCAGAATCTCCGGAATGAAGTCGGTATTGCCCGCGTTAGAGAAAATACACTGACTGCCAGCCTGCGGCGGTTGGAAGGCCGGATTGGTCAACTGAATACCAAAGAGGTTCAGTTGAGGTCACTCGAAAGAGAGGCGACTGCAAATAGAACCCTCTACGAAACGTTTTTATCCCGTTTCAAGGAGACAGGTCAGCAGCAGGGAATTCAACAAGCCGATGCAAGGATCATTTCCCGCGCAGACGTCCCAACAGAAGCATCTTTCCCACGTAAGGGACTTACTCTGGTTGCCGCTGTTGTCGTGTCATTTTTTATCGGTATTTCCCTGGTGTTCTTTGTAGAACAGCTTGATCAGGGTTTCAGGAGTATGACACAAGTTGAAAACCTGACAGGTCTTCCTGCGCTTGGGTTGGTTCCGATGCTTGCCGGGGTGCGTAAGCTTACGACGGAACCCTATAAGTATATCATTGAGAATCCGGTTTCGGCGTTCGGTGAAGCTGTCCGATCACTGTATACAAGCATCATGTTGTCCAATGTGGATAGCCCTCCCAAAACCGTGCTGATCACCTCCAGTCAGCCAAATGAAGGGAAGACTTCACTCGCCATTTCGCTGGCGCGACAAGTGTCGATGCAAAGCCAGAAAAAAGTAATTTTGATGGATGCGGATCTACGTACACCGCAAATTCACAAAAGTCTCGGGATACCGCTTTCTCCTGGATTGGTCGAATATTTATCGGGAACCGCGACTGTTGATGAGATTCTGCACGGCGATGAAGAAAGTGGAACCATCGTCATTTGTGCCGGAGAAACACCCAATAATCCTACGGATGTCCTTGCATCTGATCAGATGCGTCGTCTCGTGGCGCAACTCTCTGAAACCAATGATTTTGTTGTCATCGATTCCCCACCGATTCTGGCTGTTAGCGACCCTAAGGTGTTAGCCCATCTCGCTGATAAAACGGTTTATGTTATTCGCTGGGCGGAAACACGGCGTGAGTCTGCAATGATGGGCCTCAAGCAGATCGTTGAGATCGGCGGCGATGTTGCGGGTACCGTACTCTCTATGGTGAATACACGTCGTCACGCGCAATATGGCTACGGTGATTCTGGATATTATGACGGCCTTAACAAAAAGTATTACAGCAAGTAAAACCCTTGGAACCATATGCAAAAGGGACAGCGAGACCGTTATCTGATCCTGGGCGTTACAGCTATCGTTGCTGCCGTCCTTTTATGCCTCGCTGTGCCGCGTTCCATCGCGGGATTTATGTCCATCGAAGGCGACCGAGCGCTTTCAAGCTTTCTCAAGGATAATGATAGGCTTTCTTCGCTATCTGATACCGTTCTGGCCACCCGCCATGATGCCTTGAATTGGATAAATTCCGCTCGCTATCATCGCGATATTGGAATGATAAAACTGGCCCTAGCAGCCTCACAAAATGAAGAGAGCGATGCTACCCTGTATACAGAAGCCCGGAATTCGAATCTAACCGCTATTAAAGGCGCACCCGCTGATAGTCTTGCCTGGTTAAATCTGGCGACCGGCGAAATATTAAATAACGGTTCAATTAAAAAAGCCGTTTCCGCTTTGACGCAATCGTATCTTGTTTCTCAATTTTATCCCGAAATTGTTATACGTCGCCTGTATTTTTCCCTGCCGCTGTGGAACGAGTTCCAGATAAAGGACCGAAAATTCATTTTAAACCAAATGCCCTATGCCTGGTGGATCGCTCCCCGTGAAGTCCTTAATTTGGCGACAACACCCTTAAACGTAGCAATTATCAGGGCGGGAATGGCAAATGATGAACGGGCCTATCGTCAGTTCAATGAAGGTTATGCCCGCAGCTTAAAACCCAACAAATAGACCAACTAGTCATTGGCGATTGAACCCCTGCTTTGGGCGTATCCAACACCGATAAGGGCGCAGAATGTCGCCGCTATCGCGGGGACCTGCATGGTGAAGTCAACCGTTGCGTGAAACCCAATAAGTGTAACTGTCCCCAAGCCGATACACGGATATATGCCCTGTCGTCGGCGAGAATAAGCACCGTAAGCGCAGACGGCACCGATACCTCCCAGCATCAAAATCAGGAGTGATGAAGCTGGCAAACCCAATTCCATTGCATTTTCGAGATAGGTGCTGTGGGCACGCAGAATTCGTAGTTTGATCGATTTTGGGTTGTAGATCGGAAATACCTCATCATATGTTCCGGCGCCACTTCCCAAAATTGCTACATCCTCAATTGCCTGTTTGGTGGCTTTATAAATTTTTGATCGGGTTGTTTCTCCGGTAGTACCGAGGGTCGAGAAACGGTCAGTGACCTCTTTCCCGCCAACATAAAAGAAAGCGATGATGGCTACGACTGCGATCGAGGTGATACTGCGGAGGTATGGTATTCGTTTCATATGAGATATGCGAAAGGCGGCAAACAGAACTAAAACTGCGCAGCCCGAGCTCAAAAGACCAGCTCGAGAGTCAGATAGAATGAGAGAGGACAATATAATTAAAGCGGTTAGGACGGGGATCCAGCCCTTTTCCAACAACCAGGAATATACTCGCCGTCTGGTCTCGAATTTGCCGTCATCATACCTGACCTGTGCATGAACGCTGCGGACAATTAACGCGATTGTGCATAGGAGGCCCATTCCGGCGTATGTCGCGTAGGCGTTCTTATATCGGAACGTGCTGGTTAGGTTGTTTTGGTAATATTCTTTGTCAAACCAAAGAATGGTTTTCGTTCCCGTAAATTCGACAATCAGTCCGTAGGTCGCATAAATACCGCTCGCGATGGCGATGGCTTTCACCATTCGCAGGGCGTTTTGTGAATCTCGACCATATTGCATTGCCAACCAAAAGATGCCGACGAAAGTAAGGAGCCTTAAGAGCGCTGAGCCGCTCTCGAACGGCACCAGACTAATGCTCCCCTGTAACTCCATGCCAAGAATATTGCTGGTGCTTTTCCACAGTGGGTGATGCCAGCTCTCGGGCGTCCAGGGCGCCATCTGAATGCCAATCCAGGCACAGATGAGGCCGAAAGGCAGGATTAGAAACCAGGTTCTGTTGAGGCCGATTGATGGGCCTTCTTTTGATAGGATGGTCTTAATGGTCCATGACACTAACAGGATGCTGACGATGACACCCATCGACGTCCAGGCCCAAGGATAAATTGATCCAAATGGGAGTGGGGCCAATACAACAAGAGCGATAAGGGACCAAAAAATCATTTCGTTAAAAACAGGCGTCGCAACTTTGGTTATCTTATATATACCAGTACCTTAGCACATAAACTTATTAGTGTATTTAAATCACGTATCAATAGAATGTTATTTGGCGCTACTGAGGCGATGTAATTGAATACGCCTATGTTTCGTTTAGGTCTAACATTTATATTTTCGACTATTCTTGCGGTCGTGGCACACGCAGATCCCACTTTGCGAGGTACGTCATCCGTTATTCTTGGCGATGTCCTGGAAGTACAGGGAAAACGAGTTCGACTCGTTGGCATTGATGCGCCTGAAAAACAACAAGATTGTCGAGCTGCTTCTGGCAAGGTATTTAATTGCGGACATATTTCGGCAACCGCTTTGATGGACCTTACCGCCGGGGTGGCTATTAGCTGTGTATTAACGGGCAATATTGTACACGGCCTTCCGACCGCGCTGTGCCGTGCTGGTGGCTATGATCTGTCTCGGGGGATGGTCCACTCAGGGTGGGCGTTGGGCGTTTCCGGGATCAGGTACGATTTACGCTCAGATAGAGAATACCGCTCGCGAAGGAAACACGGGCTTTGGCGTGGCAGTTTTGATGCGCCCTGGGACTGGCGAAATGGTATTCGGAAAGCAGTTAAGAAGCCGGCGGCTGCCAATTGATGAGCGTTTGAAGTAGGTCTTTTAAAAGAAGTTTCAATTCACCAGCCCGTTCAGGCAGATACTGAAATGGCGGGTTTTCATCCATATAGAGCTTCCAGGTTAGTTCAAGCTGCATTGAGTGAATGCCGTTCCCTGGTGCGCCATTTACCCGTGTAATATGCCCGCCCGTAAATCGACCATCGATGACCGCTTCATATTTTGACCTCTGTAAGATTTCGAAGGCAGCGGCCATAAGTTCAGGGTGGGCGGTTGTTCCCTTCGCCGTCCCGAGATTGAGATCGGGTATTTGCCCATCGTGGAATCGGCTCACCACTGATTTTATGGAATGGCCGTCGAATAAAATTGCGTGGCCAAATTTTCTTTTTACGGCAGCGAGTTCTATCTTTAGCCGTTCGTGATAGGGGCGCCAGTATTGCGCAATACGTTCTTCGATTTCTGCTTCGGTTGGTTCACGCCCCTTTTTGTAGATGGGGACGTAATCGAAGGTCGTTAAGGGCACAAGTTCAGTGTTGTCTGCCCCCGAGTACAGCGGAGCGCCAGCGGGGTCGCGGTTTAAATCTATAACATAGCGGGAATGGGTCGCACTGATAACGCTGGCCCCTAAGGAAGGCGCAAAGTCATACAAGAGGCCGACATGCCAGTCTGTATCCGGTGTTTCGAGTGCAGCCTCCGTCATCTGAGACGCTATGACATTTGGGATGTAGGTGCCGCCATGAGGGAGGCTCACGAGTAGAGGCGTTGTTCCAAGCGTAAAATCAAACGTTTCCGGCATAGCAGAAAAATCATACAACGCGATGGTCAACCTGTCTTCAACGCTGCCCCTTCTTTCTCATGCATTCAGTGGTAGAATGATGAATACCGATGACTCCAGATACGCTTCTCATCATATTTGTAGCGCTTGCGGCCGGATCCCTTGTTAAGGGGATTTCCGGGCTGGGCCTACCTCTTGTCGCCATTCCCGTAATGGCGGGGTTTATGGACGTCGATCGTGCTGTAGCGATCATGGTTATTCCCGGCGTTTTGATAAATATCTATTTGCTCTGGACCTACCGTAAACACGCGATGAATTTCGCATCTTTGCCGTTGATGATTGCCGTTGGCGTTGTGGGGGTCGTCATTGGGGCCTGGGTTTTGTCACGTACCCCCGAAGTTTATCTGTTGTCCTTTTTAGCCGTTTGGCTGGGAGGATACCTGCTAAGTATGCTTGTGAAATCCGGTCCTAAAATGCCTGAAGGGATCGTCAAACATGCGCCAGCCATCGTCGTGGGGTTTGCCGGCGTTGTTCAGGGCGCGGTGGGTACGGCAGGGCCTGTTTTGGCACCATATGTTCACTCTCTAAACTTGAGACATCCTCAATTCCAGTTCGTGGTTTCGGTTCTGTTTCAGATATTTTCAATTACCCAACTTTTCGCCTTTACCTGGTTTGGCTTGCTCGACCTTGATCGCGCCTATGAGAGTATGTTGGCCTGTATTCCAATAGCTATATTTTTGCCTCTGGCGGTTTGGATAGCGAAGTTTATTAGCCATAGGGCCTTTAACATTATTGTAATCGTGATGCTGGTGGTAATTGAAGCCCGACTCCTTTCGCGACTTCTTGCCTGAAGTTACTGAAAAACATGAATTATTTTAATATTAGGGAGACCTTGAGTCCCCTACAGTGCGTCAGTATACTCCGCTCGCGAGACGCTATATTATCGCTGTTTCTTCCTTGTCAGGATATCCGACAGATTCCTCAAAATCGAATGTCTGGGATTGCTGGCCGGTCCGATTTCGGTCCTCGGAAGGGGCAGGTACGCACTAGATAGAAGGAGAACACCGTTGGCTGATAACGGTATAATAAACACCATTGGAGTAGACCTGCCTGATACCGAAATTTCGGTAAAAGACGTCATCGGGTTAGATACCGACATGACGGTATCGGCTTTCAGTAAGCGCACTGAATACGTCCCCGAGATTGATGACTCATATTGTTTCGATCACGATACGACCATCGCTATTCTCGCTTCATTTGCACATAGCCGAAAATTGATGGTCCAAGGCTATCACGGCACGGGAAAATCGACCCATATTGAGCAGGTGGCAGCACGTCTTAACTGGCCTCTAATCCGCGTCAATCTTGATAGTCATATCAGCCGTATTGATTTAATCGGCAAGGATGCAATCGTTCTTCAGGATGGAAAGCAAATCACGGAATTTCGCGAAGGTATTCTGCCTTGGGCGGTACAACATCCTGTAGCGCTTGTTTTTGACGAGTATGACGCTGGACGGCCTGATGTGATGTTTGTCATTCAACGTGTTCTCGAAGCAGATGGCAAGATGACTCTGCTTGACCAAAACAAAGTTATTCATACCCATGGTGGTTTCCGCCTTTTTGCAACGGCCAATACTGTAGGCCTCGGTGATACGACGGGCCTGTATCATGGAACGCAGCAGATCAACCAGGCGCAAATGGATCGCTGGAACCTGGTCGCTACGCTAAACTATTTACCGCATGAAAAAGAAGTTGAAATCGTATTAGCCAAGGTGCCGAGCTATAACAACAAAGAGGGCAAGGAAACCGTTGGTGCTATGGTGCGGGTTGCTGATCTCTCACGTGCGGGTTTTATGGCTGGTGATATTTCGACAGTCATGTCGCCACGAACTGTCATTACCTGGGCTGAGAACTCTGTCATCTTCGGCGATGTTGCTGTTGGCTATCGCATGACGTTCCTGAATAAGTGCGATGAATTGGAGCGTTCGACAGTTGCTGAATATTACCAGCGCTGCTTCGGTGAGGAGCTTCCTGAATATAAAACTGTAGAAAGCACCGCTGCTTAAGTGCACAGCTGCTCATCTTTAAGTTTAGACCGGGGCTGATATGGCATCAGACGAAAATCAAGTTGAGAACTTTCGTCAAGTAACGGCGGCGACGATGCGCGCCATTGCGGAATGCGACGAAATACAGCTGACCTTTGGATCGGAAGCCCGATTGGTCGGGACGAATGCCCGTCTGCCCGCGCCGCCTCGGCATATGAAAGAAGAAGATGTCGCCCATCTGCGAGGGGAGGCAGACGCTCTAGCCTTTCGTATGAAGTATCATGATGCTGACGTTCATAAGAAATTTGCGCCGGCAGCTACGGATGCCCGCGCGGTGTTTGAGGCTATGGAGCAGGTTCGCGTTGAGGCGCTTGGCTCAAAGGAATTTAAAGGGTGCAAACAGAATCTCAGTGCCGCTTTCAAGGAAAGATGTGAAGCAGCCAGCTATCATCGTGTAAGTGATCAGGAAGATGTTTCCTTGGCTGAGGTGGTTAGCCTTCTAAGCCGCGAACAGCTGCTGGGTGAGGAACTTTCGGGTTCTGCACAAAATGCTCTTGGGTACTGGCGTAACTGGCTTGAAGCACGGATTGGTTCTGACTTTAGCGAACTTGAAAGTAACATCCACGATCAGAAAAAATTCGCTCAGACCATTGATAAAGTACTCGTTCATCTTGATTTGCTCGACCTTGAGGATGAGGCCGACGGTGACGAACAGGTGAGTGAAGAAACACCGGAAGAGCAGGAATCAGATGATTCCGAGGATGAGAGTGAAGCCTCGGAAAGCGCTGAAAGTGCCGAAGGTGACGACGAGATGGATGATCAGGAACAAGAAGAGGGTCCTGAGCAGTCCGAAGATGAGTCGATGACGGGCGATGAGGATGAGGATTTACCCGACTCTGATCGGCGGCGTCAGCAACAGTGCGGTGAAGGAACGCAAGTTAAATACCGCGCCTATAGTAACGAGTTTGATGAAGAAATTGATGCGCTGGAATTGTGCGAAGTAGAAGAACTTTCCAGATTGCGCCAGCACCTTGATCAACAACTGTCTCATCTTCAGGGCATCATCGGTCGCCTTGCGAACCGATTGCAGCGACGGCTGATGGCCAAGCAATCGCGTTCTTGGGAATTCGATCTTGATGAGGGTTTGCTTGATGCCGCGAGATTAACGCGCGTGGTCATCAACCCCATGCATGCCTTGTCCTACAAGATGGAACATGAAACGGAATTCCGTGACACTGTCGTATCTTTGCTGATTGATAATTCAGGGTCCATGCGTGGCCGTCCGATCGCGGTCGCGGCGATGAGCGCGGATATTCTCGCCCGGACACTGGAGCGCTGTGGCGTGAAAGTCGAAATTCTCGGCTTCACGACGCGCGCCTGGAAGGGTGGGCAGGCACGCGAGAAATGGTTGGCTGATGGAAAACCAGCTGGCCCCGGGCGCCTCAATGACCTAAGGCACATCATTTATAAAGCTGCAGATGCACCTTATCGGCGAGCCCGTAAAAGCCTAGGTTTGATGCTACGAGAGGGTTTGCTGAAAGAGAACATTGATGGCGAGGCGTTGCTTTGGGCGCATAGCCGGATTGTTGCTCGGCCCGAGCAACGCAAAATTCTGATGGTTATTTCTGATGGCGCGCCGGTTGATGACTCCACCTTGTCAGTCAATCCAGGCAATTACCTCGAAAATCATCTGCGGTCGGTAATCGAGTGGATAGAGACGCGTTCAGCGGTTGATATTGTCGCGATTGGCATAGGTCATGATGTGACACGCTATTACAGACGAGCGGTAACACTTATGGATGCCGAACAGCTTGGTGGCACGATGATGGACAGCTTGGCAGAGCTGTTTGATGACGACGAGAATCAGAAGTCTAGTCGCGGCCGCAATAAGGCGGCATAACGTCCATTTCAGCGTTTATTGAGCCTGTGGCCCGTTTCTACGGGCGGGGTTAAACAGGCTTAGCATAGCTATCATCATCAATATCGCTGTAATCCAGAAAATCCATCTGACTTCGTTCTGATCGATAATCCAACCGTATAGAACAGGAACGATAACGCCCCCGACTAAATGGCCTGTAGACATAAATCCAAAGACTTTTCCGGCATTGCCTTCCGGGGTTATAGCCCGGACCATCATGTCACGTGCCGGACGAACCAGACCGAGGAGCCAGCCGATGATGGCAAAACAACTTAACAGGACAAAGTGATGCAAATCGGTGCTTGCCATAAAAACGGTTACTAACGCCGATAGTCCAAAGGCGCAGGCTGCTACCAGGTCGTGCCGATCAGTTTTATCCGCGATATAACCGCCACACAGGACACCGAGAACACCGGCTGTGGCGAAGGTTGTGAGAGCTGCGCCAGCGGTTACAAGCGGCGTTCCGTAAAGTTTAACCAGCGACGTCACTGTAAAAGCATTCAAGCCGATTGAGATCGTCGCGGTTGTTAGAAAAAAGAGATAAAGAATAAGGAAGCGTGGCTGAATCAGAAGAGCGATGCCTTCCGAAATTCCCAGGTTCTTTCGCGCGCTTTTGTTCTCTTTCTTTCTTCCGACATGATCCTGGATGATATTTCCCTGAAGAATCATGGCTATGCCTGTAATGGCACCAAGTAAGGCAACAGAAAGAACAGCTGTTTTCCAATCCCAGAACTCTGCAATCAGGACGATGGCGATTGGCCCCGCTGCGGTCCCGGCGGTTCCCGAAGCGGTGTGAATGCTAAAAGCTTTGCCTATGCGTCTTTCATCGATTGAAGACATCAAAATCGAATAGTCCGCTGGATGAAATACGGCATGGCCGAGCCCCGCAATGATTGCGAGCAGGAGTAGCACTTCGTAGGACGAAGTAAGGGCCATCGCTCCGATGGCGAATGTCTTTATTAGGAGGCCTGCGATCAGGATGCGCTTGGCACCCCACCGGTCCACTAAAAAACCGATGGGAATTTGGGCGAGAGCACCCGAGGCGTTTATAAGCGTAATAACGAGCCCCAGTGCTGCAAAGCTAACGCCATAGTCGGTTTGCATCAGTATGAACAACGGTGGCAAAACGAGCTGTGAATAATGGCTCATAAAATGCCCGGTATAGATCAAACTAAGGACCCGGGTATCACGACCAAGTGTAGAGGAAAGGCTCGCCAAGGTTAGTCACTCATGTCAAATGTTGAATAAAACTACTAATCCGGCGGCTGAGATGCCGGCCAGTGGTGGCAGCATAAAGGAAGATGACACCCTTAGCCCTACAAATTGTGCGCCGAGGAATGGGATTTCCCAGGCCAGGATTCGGTGGATCGCGAACACTTCCCACGAGGTAAGAAAGGCTGTCAGCTGAGGAAGACCGACGCCGAGTTTGATCATAGCGAGTGCCAGAGGGAAAGCGACAACACCATCGGCTGGCACCATTATGCCGACGACAGAAGCGATCAAAATACCTTTCATGCCAGATTCTGAACCCAGCCAACTACTAATCAGGTCTCCTGGCAAAAGTTCTGCTGCAAAACTTGCCATAAACACCGCACAAAACATACGAGGGGCCATGATCACGAGATAGCCACCGCCTATTCGAAGTCCTTTTTCAGCTGTTCCGTCATGCCGGTTATAGCCGACCAAGAGGAGGCCAAGTGCCGCCAACCACATTGCTAGGGCAACGAGAGATAAAACGTTCATTTTACCTCCGGTGGCGAGGGTACCTTCAACCGAATTGGTAGGTAGAGCGCAATGGTTCCGGCGATGATCGGTAGAAGCACACTTGCTCCCACGCGAACGGCTGTAACATCGGGTCCAAGAAGGGGCAGTTCCCATACGATTATGCGTTGCATGCCGATTATGGCCCAGGATGAAAGATACGCGACGAGGGCCCCTTTGTTTGCACCTGCGGCATAGAGGGCGATAACAACCGGAAAGGAGGTCAGCGGACCACCTGGTGTCAATGAGCCTGCAACTGTGGCGATGAGCACGCTTTTAAATCCGGCGTTTTCACCAATAAGTCGCGATATGACTTCTCTTGGCACGAGAATTTGAATGAACGCGGCAATTAAAACGGCGGCCCCGACGCGCGGGGCGATAAAGATCATTAAATCCCAGGCATCTTCAGTTGCCTGGTCATAGGCCTCCGGACCCTTGAGATAATAAACCCCGAACCCAGCCCCAATCGCAAGCGCCGCAAAAACGAGCAGAGATGGCCCAAAGGATCGCTTTAGAAGAGATGTTTCCTTGTTCCGCGGTTCACTATCGTTCGCCATACCGGGGTTATCCTCGGTACGATTACGGGTGGACGTCTTCAGTAAACCAATCGGTGGGCAATTCGTTTCCGAGGCCAGCTTCTTTGGCCTTACGGTAGGCGAGACCAGCGGCGGCTGCGAATTGAAGCCCTAGCCCCATGTCATTGATAAAGACTGTTGACTCGGTGTCGCTTTCTCGACCTTTTACATCGCCAGCGATCATTTGGGGAAGGCGAGGGCAGTCATCATAATTGAATGTCGGGTTTACAGCCCAGCCCTTTCCCGAGCGTCGATCCGGTGGTGCCAGATTTGCCGCAGTTACTGTATCGGGTTGGCGTTGACCGAAATGTAACCCGACGCGATCTGCCCGTTTCAAAGCCGCTTCCTCTACCTCGGGCATTTTGATTGAACTGACATGAAGGCCCGGCTTCATCCATTTTTCGAAAAAGATCGCATCGATACTGTTCGAGGAGCACATAACGATATCAACATCTGAAACGACCGCCTCAACGTTTGAGACAGGTGCGATTTCACAATTCAGAACATCGCTCATCTCCTGGGCGAAGTTCACACGATTTTTTTCGTTAGGGCTAAAAACTTTAATTGATTTGATGTCGCGCACCGCACAGGCCGCCATCAACTGGGTACCAGCCTGCCAACCGGAACCAAGGATACCTATAGTTTCAGCATTTTCGCGCGCCATGTATTTGATACCGAGGCCATTGGTTGCGCCAACACGCGTCCTTTGAACAACGCCGTCAGGCATAATCGCCAATGGCTCGCCGGTATTGGTGCTAAAAAGAAGAACGAGTCCTACCCATCGGTCATTGGGTGCGGCGGGCACTTTGACTCGTCGCATAGAGCCTTCAATCGTCGGCCAGGTCACGATGTCGGAATTCAAGCGAACGGCGCTAACGCCCTGGCTGGGAATGACCCCGTCCATGGTTTTAAAGCCGTAGACCGCGTCTTCGCGTTCTGTAGGTGTCAAGCAATCGGAACGTCGTCGAGTAACGGCGGTGCCAGCGTGGAGCCTGCGATACGCGTCTTCAAGGATATCAAGACAGTCCGGCATGGTCAGGACCTGATCGACGTCGTCATTGGATAAAATAAGGGTCATGTCGTTTCTCCCTGTAGAACCTGAAGTCGGTTCTTTTTTGGTTATTTAGCGCTTTGCAAAAGAAAACGCCGGGGCACTTTAGTGTTACCCCGGCGTTCTGGATTTTATGGCCTCTGCTTACATTGCAGCAGAGGTGGCGGGTTATTAGCCGCGCATTCCGTATTTTTCCAGCAGTGCGATAGGGTCTTCGCCTTCAACATACCCTTCATAGGGTTCCAGCTGTTCGTACCATGCGGCCCCCATCGCTTTGAGGACGCGATTATGGATGCTGATGATACGGGCAGGATTGTCTGGATTTGAGTTGAAATGTTTATGGGCAACGTAGGGCGGGATATAGACGAAATCGCCGCGTTTCCATTCGAACTTTTTCGGTTCTTCTTCCCATTCCCATGTGAATTTTATGTCGACTGAGAAATTGACATCCCAATGCAAATCGTAGCCTTCACCCTCGGCGACGAAGAAGACCTCTTCCGCCAGATGGCGGTGTTTGCCAGATGCCTGTCCGCTGGGAATAAATTGCATGCAGATATCAACACAGTTTTCAACGGTGTTCATTTTCTCATGAATCATGTGTTTAAGAATGCCATGCGGCGAATTCTCAAACGGCATTTCAGCGGCCTTCACGACCTTGAGCTTGTTTGAGTAGTAATCTTCTACATAAGCTGCGGTTTCGGCTAGATTTTCACTGTAAAAATTACAGGTTTCACTGCCTTTGATGATTGCTTCGCGCTCGTCCAACTTAACTTCTCCCTAGACTTTAATTATCTTTGTTCGTGATATCGCCCTAATAGTCAGTCGGCGGTGAATAATCTTCCTGGCCCGGCTGAATGTCTGTTGGCGGCATTTTCACGTTCTTCTGGAACACCATGTGCATGAAGAGGAAAAGCGGCTTCGCCTTCATGACGAGCACAATATATTCTTCGTCAGGGCTGGAGTTGAAATGCTGATGAACGCAACCGTTTTCGACGATCATGACGTCGCCAGCTTCTGAATCGACGCGCTCGCCATCATGGACGTCATACCCTTCACCGCGGAGGATATAGAAGACGGCGCTGTTCATATGACCATGACGCTGGCCATAGCCACCGGGCGCAAATGAACCAAGATGGGTTTCAATTGATTGCGCAATATCCATACGCTGTGGATTGACCATGGGCTTGTCAAAAAATTGAGGGCCACCCGTCCATTTATAGTCATGGACGCTGTAAACGCGTTGTTTCTCGTACAGACCCTGCTGCATTTCCCCGTAGGTGCCTTCCAAAGCACGAACAAAGGTACGCTTTTTTACCCACCTGTCCCAGACAACTTCGGGTTGGTTGTGACCAACGCCTACGTCGTCAGCAGCTGTTTCTTCCCTGCTACCTTCGGCCATATTTATTTCCTTTTTCTATAAGGCTGGAGGATCGGGTTCTATCACCTGATTCTCCAGAAAACTTGGCATCCGATTTCTCGCTATGCCCTATAAAAGCTGAGGTTCGAAGGTATATGACGGACGCATTTGGGTGTCAAGGATAGCCGGGGCGAGCATAATCCGCCGACAAATTTCAGCACTGTCAGAATTTCGGCGGGGCGGCTGACTCGCGAACGACCAGAGACGGCGGAAATTTTACCCAACGTGGCGATGCATCAGGATTGTTCAGCCGTTCCAGCATCATTTTGGCAGCTTCCGCCCCGGTTTCGTATCGTGGAGTTCGTATGGTGGTCAGCGTAGGCTTCAAATGGGCGCCCAACGGTATATCATTATAGCCAGTGATCGATATGTCATCCGGACAACGAAGCCCGTGGTCATTAAAAGCCTGGTAACAGCCGGTGGCGATCAGGTCGCAGCCGGTGATAAGTGCTGTAAACTTTTTGTTTTTGTGGAAATAAGTTCTGTGCAGCATTTACGGCCTTCTTCCTCTGTGAAGTCATCTGCAACAACAAAAAGTTCCTGATCGACATTTATGTCGCATTCCTGCAACGCATTGATTGTCCCAAAATGACGATCACGTCCTGTTGTCAGGTCAAGCGGACCTGCAATGTAGGCAAACTTCTGATGACCCATTTCAACAAGATGCTTGACGATAAGGTGTGTCCCGAGAGCGTCGTCAAATCCTACACAGGATATTTCAGGGTCCTCCCTGGTCCGGTGAATAACGACGAGTGGCAGCCTATCCTGTTTACAGGCGAGAATCACGGGTGTGTTGGGTTGAAGAGGTCGTAAGAATTAGGCCATCGACACGTCTGCTACGCATCAAATCTACAATGAGTTTTTCGCGTTCCTGATCACCGTCAGAGTTGGCAAGAAGCGGGACATATCCCGATTCCACTAGCGTGTCCTCAATACCCCGTATTGTCGGAGGAAATACCGGGTTAGCCAAGTCGGTAACAACAACACCGACAGTCATCGACTGATTGGTTCGCAAACCATAGGCAATTGGATTTGGACGGTAGCCTAATTCAGCGGCTACTTTCTGGACCCGCTCAACAACTTCGGGGGAGACCATGTTCCGGGTTTCAGGATTTAGAACACGCGAGACTGTGGAGGCGTGGACACCCACGCGCTCAGCAATATCGCGTATCGTTACTCTTCCGGAAGCCATGAACTACAACTTATTCTGGTGAGTGTGTTTGAGCAATACGAACATTATGTGTTCAAAATTGGGTTTTTATAGGATCCATGCTATGTACCGCTTGGAAAATGACTCGATGTATTAGCGAGGAGTAACGATGTTACGTGCGGCAAACCGTATTATTGTTTTATGTCTTTTCTTAATAACGCCCTTGGCGAGTGTAAAAGCAGCCCCTGACAGCGCAGTTGGCGTCGTTAAAGATTTTCAGTCCGGTATCCTCGAGGTCCTCAAAAAAATTGATACCTTGGACGTAAAGGGTCGTTACGACCTGGTGGCACCTCTGACGAAACAGAACATGCATATCACGTTGATGGCGGCGACGGCGTCTTCGCCTTTCTGGCGAAGCGGATATAACGCGCAAAAGGCCGATTTGGTAGGAGCGTTTCACCGGATGGGCGCTAGCTCAATTGTCACACTTTTTGATGAATATGATGGAGAAGTCTTCCGGATTTGGCGAACTCGTAAGACTTCCGGTCCAACCGTTCTCGTCGATACCAAAATTGGTAACCCTAAAGATCAGAATCCAACGGAAGTAACTTATGTGACCGCTAAAATCCAGGGCAGGTGGTGGATCATCGACGTGATCGTTTTTGGCGGAATTAGCGAAGTGAAGGTTCGAAAGAATGAATTTTCAGCGGTGCTCCAAAAAGGCGGGCTGGATGAGTTGATAAAAGTGCTGAACGTCAGGGCAGACCGTCTTCTTTCCGGAAAGGAAAAGGTCGTCGTTGGAAGTAAATAAGGTGGCAGGAGGCTTCAATTAAGAGGCTCCGCCTTGCACCAAACAGCACTGTGGGTTAAGTACCCATTGGCCTGTAAACCGAGTTCAAAAATCGGTATAAACGGTTAACTGAATTAGCGCCCACAGGGATATTTCCTGGAAGGCATCTACAAACTAGAGGTAGGGATGAAACCGCCACCCTTTTCGTATCATGACCCCAGCAACGTCGGAGAGGTGATTTCCCTCCTAGGTAGTCTGGAAAACCCGAAACTGCTTGCCGGTGGGCAATCGCTCATGCCGATGCTCAATATGCGGTATGTGATGCCTGACCACGTTATAGACCTCAACAAAGTTGAAGGGCTTTCTTATATCAAGGAAGACGGCGGTACGATTTCCATCGGTGGAATGACGCGTCAACGTGATCTCGAATACTCAGACGTTATGAAGGCGAAGTGCCCCCTGATGCACGACGCGCTTCTGCAAGTCGGACACCGTCAAACAAGGAACCGGGGTACAATTGGTGGTTCGTTGTCACATCTGGACCCTGCGGCAGAACTTCCCGCTGTCTGTGCTGCACATGATGCAGTGGTAATCGTTCAAGGACCTAATGGCGAACGTGAAATCCCGTTTTCTGAGTTTCCCTTGGGTTATATGACGCCGGCGACTGAAATGGATGAATTGCTCACCGGTGTGAAAATTCCCGCATGGGCGGAAGGCCATGGTTATGCTTTCGTTGAGTTTTCCAGGCGACATGGTGATTTTGCAATCACCTCAGCCGCAGCGCTTTTGGAAGTTGGAAGCGATGGTGGCATTACACGCGCTTCGCTTACCGTAGGCGGTGTCGGAGCCGCGCCGGTGAGGATGAATGATATTGAGCAGGCTTTAATAGGCCAATCAGGAGACGAAGAGAGATTCCGGGAACTCTGTGAAGCTTGCCGGGAAATCGATGCATTGGGTGATGTGTATGCCTCTTCCGAATATCGTCAACATTTAGCAACCGTTTTGAGCCGTCGCGCCTTGGTAAAGGCTTATGACCGGGCAACCGGTAAGGCATAAGGGATCGTATCATGGGTGAGACCAGAAAAATTTCGTTGTCGGTGAACGGCAAGACCTATGAAGAGGAAGTTGAGGTTCGCTTTACCCTAGCTGACTTTCTGCGCCAGCAACTAGGTCTGACGGGAACGCATTTGGGCTGCGAACATGGCGTGTGTGGCGCCTGTACAATTTTACTCAATGGACGTAGCGCACGTTCCTGTTTGATGCTTGCCGTGCAGGCAGATGGCCAGGAAATTACAACCATTGAAGGAATTGCCCCCTCAGAAGAGGAAATGCATCCTCTTCAGGAAGCTTTCCGGGATAACCATGGCTTGCAATGTGGCTTTTGTACGCCGGGAATGCTGACAACCCTCATTGAATTTCTGGGTGACAATCCAGATCCCACTGAACAAGAAGTGCGCGAGGCAATTAGCGGTAACCTGTGCCGTTGCACGGGATATCAGGGTATTGTCGCCGCGGCGCTGGACGCGGCCCAGCGTTTGCGTGAAGCCAAAGGCGTATAGTTCGTGAGCGGCTGGAAAGTATTTGGCAGCCGGGCAAAACGTTTAGAAGACCCAGCCTTACTAACCGGGCAGGGACGTTTTGTAGACGACATCATTCTTCCCGAGATGCTGCATGCGGCTTTTGTAAGAAGCCCGCACGGTCATGCGAAAATTTCTGGAATAAATGTTGACTCCGCAAGAGCGATGGATGGTGTTCACGCCATATATACGCTTGACGATTTTAAACCGCATCTTACCAACGAGCGACTTGTCGTCGGGCTACCAAGCTCGGCCTACAAGCAGGAGTTAGATCGTCCGGCGCTCGCGATGGGTGAAGTCGTCTATGTCGGTGAACCTGTCGCAATAGTCGTCGCAGATACGCGATATATCGCGGAAGACGCGGCGGCGATGGTAAAGGTGGAGTACGATATTCTACCAGCCGTTGCGGATTGCAGAGCGGCGTTGGAGGAGGGCGCGCCGCTCGCTCATTCGTCGTCTCCGCATAATATCCTGGCGCAGTTTGATATGGGTTACGGTGAAGTGGATTCCGTATTCGCCAATGCGCCCCATGTTTACTCAGAATCCATGTGGCAGCACCGAGGGGGCAGTCAGTCGATCAAATGCCGTGGCGCAGTCTCGATCTACGATCCGCTTGAAGAACTGGTCACGCTCTATAGCGCTACCCAGGCGGCGCACACCGCAAAAAATATCCTTATTGATATGCTGGGGCTCAATGAGAACCAGATTCGGGTAATTATTCCGGATGTCGGTGGCGGTTTCGGCCCCAAGCTGGTGTTTTATCAGGAAGATGTTTCTGTCGTGCTGGCGGCGAAATTGCTTGGTCGGCCGGTTAAATGGACTGAAGATCGGCGGGAACACTTTATTTCCACGACACAGGAACGAGATCAGTTCTGGGAAGTTGAAATAGCCGTCGATGACAACGGAAAAATGCTCGGTCTCCGCGGTTCAATGACCCATGATCATGGCGCTTATACGGCACGCGGAATAAATCTGGCCTTCAATTCCGCTTTGATCGTTTCACTGCCTTACGACGTACCTTGTTATCACATGGACGTCGTTCTTGCTGTAACGAACAAGGTGCCTGTTACGCCAGTTCGTGGGGCAGGACACCCGCAAGGTATCTTCGTAATGGAGCGATTGCTGGATCGCGCCGCGCGCGAGCTGGGTATTGATCGACCTGAAATTCGACGCCGCAATTTAATTCCCACTGAACAGTTGCCGTTTACAAAGGGTTTAAAAACGCGCGGGGATGCCCCCGTGGTTTTAGATAGTGGCGACTACCTGGCTTGCATGGAAGAAGCCCTCGAACGCATCGATTTTGCCGGATTTTCTGAAAGGCAGGAGAAGGCACGTCAAGAGGGCAGGTATATCGGTGTGGGCATTGCGAACTATGTGAAAGGCACGGGGCGTGGCCCGTTCGAAACTGTCACTGTCCGCATTGGTCCGTCCGGTAAGATTATGGTCTATAGCGGTGCTGCGGCTATGGGGCAGAGCACCCAGACCATGCTGACGCAAATCGTCGCTGAAAATCTCGGTGGTGACATGGAGAACATCGAGGTGGTCACGGGGGATAGCTCTGTTGTGCCGATGGGAATTGGTGGCTCTGCAAGTCGTCAAACCGTGACAGCGGGGTCATCTGCGCTGCTGGCAGCACAAGAGGTCCGGGAGAAGGCGCTTAAGGTTGCTGCGCATATGCTCGAGGCTTCGGAAGAAGACCTGGAGATTGAGGGAAGAGAAATCCGTGTGAAGGGTGTCCCTGATCTGAAAGTCGGACTCGGGCAGGTTGCCCATGCTGTAGCCGGTACGCCGGGCTATGCGTTACCAGGTGGAATTGAGCCGGGTATGGAAGCGACCAAGAATTTCATGATCGATGATTTGACCTTCGTGAATGGAACGGCGGCCGTCGAAGTTGAAGTCGACCCGGAAACAGGCAAGGTGTCGTTTATCAAATATGTCATAGTTCATGATTGCGGAACGGTTGTTAATCCCATGATTGTTGCCGGGCAGGTGATTGGTGGTACGGCGCATGGAATCGGCAATACACTTTTCGAATGGATGGGATACGATGTGACGGCCCAACCTATTACAACGAATTTTGCCGAGTATTTGCTTATAAGCGCACCAGAGATGCCGCATGTTGAAATGGGGCATATGGAAAGTCCAACTCCGCTTAACCCGCTGGGCGTGAAAGGTGTAGGGGAGTGTGGTGTGGTACCAGCTCCAGCCGCAATCATCTCTGCGGTTGAGAACGCGTTGGCGCCATTCGAAGTATACCTCGATCAAGTTCCACTGCGTCCCCCGGAAATCGTTGAAAAAATACAGAACGCTGCAATATCGTAGCGTTAATTCGGCGGTTTATTCCCGATTTTAACTAAATTTTTAGCTTGTTCGGTGATCCTGCCCGCTAGGAAATACTTCTAACTTAGCGGGTTAAGCCGGTGAAACAGGTATATCTCGACACAATTCTTCTTATTGAACGCCTCCATCGCCAATTTCTGGAGGTGGTCAAGGCAGAGCTTGATCGGCTCGGTATTGAGGATATCAACAACGTTCAGGCGTTGATCCTGTCGCACATCGGCGAAGAAGAGCTGACGGTAGGGGAATTGACCTATCGCGGCTATTACCAAGGCTCTAACGTTTCCTACAATGTGAAAAAAATGGTCGAAAATGGCTATTTGAAACAGGAGCGTTCGGCGCATGACCGGCGTACGGTTCGCGTTAGTGTCTCGGAAAAGGGCCTGGAAATTTGTGGATTGATTTCTGTTCTATATGACCGACACATAGGTCAGTTGGCTGACGGTCCGATTGAAGAAGATGCCATGCAGGCGACCAATGAAGCTCTTCGTAGACTGGAACGCTTCTGGGCACATGAATTGACTTATGGTCCGCGCAGTTCAGCTGACGTCGCAACGTCCGCAGCCTAATTCGGCTACGGACGCTATCTGTTTTTCCTAATTCTCCAGTAATTCTTGCGACAATAAAGTCGCCTCGCCGTGTTGTTGAACAAGAGCGGTTCTTAGCTTGTTGAGAGCACGACTTTCAATCTGGCGTATGCGTTCCTTTGTAACGCCATAATCAGCTCCTATTTCAGCGAGAGTGGCTTTCTCGTCGTCGAGAAAGCGGTGTTGGATGATGTCCTGCTCCCGCGGGGAGAGCATGGCGAGTGCATCTTTCAGCCATTTTGATCTCACTTCCCCGTCATGCTGTTCGGTTATAATCCGTTCCGGCGTCAGCCTATCATCTGCTAGAAAATCCTGCAGATCATCGCCATCTTCCTGTCCAACCGGAGCGTTTAGAGATTTTGCCGGGCCAGAAAAATGCGCTTCCATTCGTTCAACAGCAGCCACCGGGACATTTAATCGTTCAGCGATGTCTACGCGGTTCTGGTCGGTCATTAGACCGCCATTATAATCCTGTATTTTTGCCCGTAAGCGACGGAGATTAAAAAACAGGCTCTTTTGCGCAGGCGTTGATCCGATACGAACAATCGATGAATTCCGAATGATATATTCCTGAATAGCCGCTAATATCCACCAGGATGCATAAGTCGAGAACCGTACACCTTTCTCAGGATCAAAACGTTTAGCGGCAGTGAGAAGGCCGATATTTCCTTCCTGAATGAGATCTGACACCAACATTCCATAGCCCTTAAATCCTGACGCCATTTTGACGACGAGCCGGATATGGCTTGTGACGAGTTGGTTTAGGGCGTCATGGTCTTCATTATCGCGCCATTTGCGTCCGAGGTCTGCTTCATACTCCTTTTCAAGCATTGGCGCGCGCATTACGGAGGTGATGTATTGTCGGTCTTCGCGGCTAGCCGTTGTATTTGTATGTTGGCTCATTGATTTTCCCCTCCTAGTTTTTTGTGCTAAAACCAGAACAATGGTGTGTAGTAAACAGTATCGAGTCACCAAGGTATGGACTCGATGATACAATTTCAAGGAAAATATCGACTCGCTACCAAATTTAGTCTATTTCCACTAGATTGGTGGCTAGTCATTCCATATTGAGAGTTCTAAGTTACGTTTTGATGACAAAATTTGACGCCTTTCCTGTTCTCGTAAACCGGTTAAGCCGGGTCGCCCATGCGATGCAGTTTTCACATGGATTGAACCCTGCCCAATGGGAGGCGCTACGCTATCTGGAGAAGGCGAACCGTTATTCCTCTTCACCAAGTGCAATGGCTGACTACCTCGGGGCAACCAAAGGAACGGTGTCCCAGACACTGATCGCACTTGAATCAAAAGGGTTGGTCAAAAGAGATCGTTGTCCCAATGATCGCCGGGCCGTCGTCCTGGCGTTGACCGATGCAGGACGAGAGATTTTATCTCAGGATCCCCTTTGCCAGATTTATGCGGCGACAGAGAAGGTTCCGGAAGAGGAACGCCAGCAGCTTGTCGGTGTGATGAAATCGATTCTTGATGATCTTTGTGTTCGCCAAAATAGCTCGCAGTTCGGGGTGTGTGGTGATTGTTGCCATCTCGGCGAAGGGATCTGCGCGGGAGAAGGAACCTGTGGCATTACCGGCGACCCGCTCGGGGCTTCTGACCTTCACCGTATTTGTATCGATTTCTCACCCTGTGAGGGTGATGAGAGAACTTCTACTAGTAGCCTGGATTCTACAGGGGTCTGGTAGGGTTTCCCGTTGCTAAAAAAATGATGCAGGCATGGGGGGCTAGTGCCGATGGCTTTGCTTATAAATAACGACGTTCAGGAACGCGTTCTCGACATGAAAGAAGCTGTCGATGCGATGGAAGCTGTCCTTAAACAGTACGCGCAGGGGCTTGCCTGTTTTCAGCCGCGGACCGACCTCTGGGCACCGACGGCAACCAATGGCGATTATTACAGATGGGGCTCTCTGTTAGGGGCGATGTATGATCCGCCGACACTGGCCCTTAGGTTTAAATCTGACATTCTGACCTGGACAGAGTATGACGGTGCCGTAACCGAAGAATGGCACAATATGGAGCCTGGAAAATATTGCGGCTTTGTCATTCTGATCGATATGACAAACGGTGAAATCATTGCCCTAATGAATGATGGCATCATTCAGCATGCCCGCGTCGGGGCAACCGCTGCTGTTGGTGCGAAATATCTGTCCCGCGAGGACTCCACGGTATTGGGTGTCGTCGGATCAGGGGGCATGGCGCATGCCTATACGGAAGCTATTTGTACCATCCGGGATATTCAGGAGGTTCGCGTCTGGAGTCCGACGAAAGCAAACCGTGAAAAATTTGCTACCAATATGACGGAAAAACTGGGTATACCCGTTACGGCTGTTGCGGATAATTTCGCCGTTGCGGAGGGCGCTGACATCGTTTCTTTGTGTACGGATTCGAGATATCCGGTTTACACCAAGGAGATGCTGGAAGCCCAGAAGCCCGGTGGCTTGTTTATCCGCTGTCGGACCGACGAAATAGATGAGCCCGTTTTTGACGCAGTCGATAAAACTATTGGGATGTCTCAGGCATCCTATGACGATTTAAGCATAGGATCGGAACAGGAGTGCGCGAGACGCCCCTCCGGTAAAGCCTATATGCGGCGATACGGAACAAATGACTGGCCTATTTTGGCTGATGTTATCAACGGTGACGTCGCTGGTCGTGAAAACGACACAGAAACAATATTTTTTGACAATAACTCCGCCGGCTTGCAGTTTGCGGCGGTTGGACGGGTCATTTACGAAAGAGCCAAGGAAGCCAAGCTGGGGATGCATATCCCAATGGAATGGTTTCATCAGGATATACGCAACTAGGGTCTGGGAAGCGCTTGATGTCTGGTGATGGCAACGAAGTTTTGATCGAAATTCTGCAGGTAGGCAACGCGGTAAAAGTTATCGCAGTTGATCCAAATACAGGCCTTGAGGTTTCGATTGTTGGCGCGCCATCCATGAGCGAAGAAATGCTCAAGAGGAATGCGGTGAAAAAGCTGCAATATGTGCTGGAAAAGCAAAACACCAGCAAAGCCCGATAAGTACGCCATTGAGGGAAGCAGAGTAAATCGCCGACATGGAGTACTTCCTTCAACAACTAATTAACGGTGTAACCCTCGGTGCGATCTACGGTTTGATCGCGATCGGGTACACGATGGTTTACGGTATCATCGGGATGATCAACTTCGCCCATGGTGAAATATTTATGATCGGCGCGTTTGTCGCATTGATCTCATTTCTGATTTTAGGCCCGAGTGGCGGGGCGATGATTCCCATTGCGCTGTTGGTGGTCCTGCTTATCGCAATGAGTCTGACGGCGGTTTATGGCTGGGCACTGGAAAGAATTGCATATCGGCCGTTAAGAGGATCGCCGCGACTGGCGGCGCTGATCTCCGCGATTGGCATGTCAATTGTCCTGCAAAACTATGTCCAGCTGAGCCAGGGGGCGCGGGTTAAAACGCTGCAACCCGTCATCGAAGGCGGATTCCAATTGATGAAGGCCGGTAATTTTACGGTCGTCCTCAGCTATATGCAGATAATTATTGTTGTTGTTACGGTTTCTCTTATGGCGGCGTTTTGGGGCGTGATTACGAAAACGGCGCTTGGCCGCGCGCAACGTGCCTGCGAACAAGATCGAACAATGGCAGCACTATTGGGCATCGATGTTGACCGAACCATTTCGATCACCTTTGTTCTGGGCGCCTCGCTCGCAGCGGTGGCGGGCATGATGGTCACGCTTTATTACGGTGTTATCGATTTTTATGTGGGGTTTCTCGCTGGCATAAAGGCATTCACGGCAGCAGTCCTTGGCGGAATCGGGTCTATTCCTGGAGCTATGCTGGGGGGCATGCTGATAGGCCTAATTGAGGCGTTTTGGTCCGGATACTTCTCAATCGAATATAAAGATGTGGCGGCATTCTCGATCCTGGTTCTTGTCCTGGTATTTCGTCCTAGTGGATTACTGGGCCGACCAGAAGTCGAAAAGGTTTAGGGGAGAACGGCGTGGCAACGCAACGGCAGGACTGGTTTGCCACACTAAAGGAAAGCGCAATTACCGCGGCGGTTGCTGGGGTTCTTATGTTGCCGATGATTGGGCTTTATACCTCAACGCGTGCGGGCGGCCTCGCTGTTGGAACGCGCTGGATTGAGCTTGCGGCAGGGGTGTTTCTGGTTTTTTTAGGGCGGTTGGCTCTAATCAGAATACAAAACGGTGATCGCTTGGCACCGATTTTGGGAGGGCTTCTCGTAATCGCGACGGGATTTTATCTGCCCTTGCCGAACGGTTTATTGACGGTTTGTTGTATCGCCGGTGGGGCAATCATTGTTCTGAGATCTGTTTTTGTTTGGGGAAATAGTCAGCTTCAGGCTTCAGCCAACCAAAACGACAATCCGACCATCGCTGCCCGCGTACAGCCATTCTTAAAAAAATATGGCCCGTGGATAGGGGCCGCGGTAATTGCATTTGCAATTGCCTTTCCCTGGCTACCCTTTGCGGACCGACGATTGATCGATTTAGCCACACTGGTCCTGATTTATGTGATGTTGGGGTGGGGTCTGAATATCGTCGTTGGCTTGGCGGGTTTACTGGATTTGGGATATGTCGCCTTCTACGCCATAGGCGCGTACAGCTTCGCTCTATTATCCAGTAATTACGATTTGTCCTTTTGGGCGTGCTTGCCTGTTGCCGCGATGTTGGCTGCATTTCTTGGTATATTGCTTGGGTTTCCCGTCCTTCGGCTTCGAGGTGACTATCTAGCTATTGTGACGCTGGGATTTGGTGAAATGATCAGGATTATTCTGATCAACTGGGTCGAATTTACGAAAGGGCCGGATGGTATTTCGGGTATTCCTAAACCTACTCTTTTCGGATTGTCATTTAGCCGAAGGCCGTCGGAAGGGACGGAATCATTTCATCAGTTTTTCGATATCCCTTATGCCTCGGTTGATCGGATTATTTTTCTGTTTTACGTTGCACTCGGCCTCGCGTTGCTGACCAACGCCTTTATATTGCGAATAAGAAAGTTACCTATCGGCCGTGCCTGGGAGGCACTGCGGGAAGATGAGATTGCCTGCCGTTCTTTGGGGTTGAATCCGACAAACGTAAAACTGTCAGCCTTTGCGTTAGGCGCAATGTTTGGTGGCCTGGCAGGTGCTGTTTTTGCAGCGCGTCAGAGCTTCATCAGTCCGGAAAGTTTTACTTTTATTGAGTCAGCTATAATTCTGGCTGTCGTTGTTCTTGGTGGTATGGGCAGTCAGGTTGGAGTCGCGATTGCGGCAATTTTGCTCATAGGTCTGCCGGAATGGTTCCGGGAATTGCAGGACTACAGGATGCTGGCATTTGGGGCCTTGATGGTGGCGATTATGGTATGGCGGCCAAAGGGCATATTGTCGTTTAGGGAACCAACGCTCCGACTGCATGAACCCGATGGAAAGGTTGGCAAATGACGCAGCCTTTGTTATCGGTCGAACATCTTTCCATGCGATTTGGCGGACTAACCGCGGTCGATGATTTATCGTTCAACGCCGTTGACCGTGAAATAACGGCCATTATCGGCCCCAACGGTGCTGGAAAAACGACAGTTTTCAACTGTTTGACAGGATTTTATCCTCCGACAGTTGGTCGTTTGACGGTTTCTCACGAAACGACTCGGTACCGGCTTGAGCGGATGGAAGGTTTCAGGATTGCGCGCGAAGCGCGGATCGTACGGACTTTTCAAAATATTCGTCTGTTTCCCCAAATGTCTGTTTTGGAGAACCTGGTTGTCGCGCAGCACACGAGGTTGATGCGCGCTTCATTTTTTTCAGTTGCGGGATTACTCGGGTTACCGCGATATCGCACGGCAGAAGCAGAAGCCGTAGCGAAAGCGAAGCTGTGGCTTGATCGTATCGGGCTGCTGTCTCGTGCCGATTGGGATGCTGGAAATCTACCTTATGGCGATCAGCGACGGCTCGAGATTGCACGAGCAATGTGTACGGAGCCTGTCATGCTTTGTCTTGATGAACCTGCCGCAGGTTTGAACCCACGCGAGTCGGCCGGGTTAAATGAACTGCTGATTTCGATACGGGATGAGGACCAGATCGGCGTCCTCCTTATCGAGCATGATATGAGCGTTGTGATGGAGATCTCGGACAAAGTTATCGTCCTTGAGTATGGTCGGAAAATTGCCGATGGGGAGCCGGACGAGGTGCGTTCCGATCCGGCTGTTATCAGAGCTTATCTTGGCGAAGAGAATATTGCCGAGGTGGAATTGAATGCCTGACGGGATGTTGGAGCTTGCGGGAATAGACGCCTTTTATGGCCGTATTCAGGCGTTGAGAAATGTATCCCTGAATATTTCAGCAGGTGAAATTGTCAGTCTAATCGGGGCTAATGGTGCTGGAAAAACCACCCTTCTGATGACGGTTTGCGGCGACCCGCGCGCGACGACCGGCAAAATACTGTTTGATGGAAGAGATATTACCAACACCCCTATGCATGAGATCGCCCGCGCAGGTATCGCCCATTCGCCTGAAGGACGTCGAATATTTCCGCGAATGACCGTGCAGGAAAACCTACTGATGGGGAGTGTCGCCAACCCCGAATCTAATCAGGCCGAAGCGTTTGAACGGATTTTTGATCTGTTTCCGAGACTCAAAGAACGTCGGGGCCAGCGCGGTGGTACATTGTCTGGCGGAGAGCAGCAAATGCTCGCAATTGGCAGGGCGTTGATGAGCAATCCGAAGTTGTTGCTTCTTGATGAGCCGTCATTGGGCCTGGCACCCATGATTGTTGCCCAGATTTTCGAAGCCATTAAACGTCTAAATGAACAGGAAGGGATGACGGTTTTTCTGGTTGAACAGAATGCCTATCACGCTTTGCGCCTGGCGCATCGAGGTTTAGTCATGGTCAACGGAGCGATCACGTTAACGGGAACCGGGAAGGTACTTCTTGGCAATGCCGAGGTTCAGGAAGCCTATCTGGAAGGTGCTGTAAAGAAAGTAGCTGACGCATGAGCGACGAACTTCTGGTCTTTTTAATTTTTACCGTCGTTTTTATGGGGGGTGCCGGATATCTCACCGGTCAGGCACTGGCTACGACATGGCGACCGGTATCACAGCTCATTGCCTATAGCTTGTTATTAGGAGCATTTGATCGATTTCTTGTTTACGCTCTGTTTAAGGGACAGCTTTTGTCTTTATCGGCCTTCGCCATAGATAGCTGCGTAATTCTGCTAATAGCCTTTTTGGGATTTAGAATTACACGAGCCCGTATCATGGTCATGCAATATCCTTGGCTATATGAAAGAAAGGGTCTCGTAAGTTGGAAAAACAGAGTTGATGGATAGATGGCGGTGACTATTGCCGCCGAATAACGAGTTCGATATGATTGACCAATCAAATTTTCGCGTGGGAGTGAATTATGAAATTTAGAACATTGGGTATGCTGTCAGTATTAGCCGTCGGCATTGGGCTAGGCGGTTCTATCGCAAAGGCCGAAATCGTTATCGCTACAGCCGGTCCGATGACCGGGCAATATGCTTCATTTGGTGAACAAATGCGGAAAGGGGCAGAACTGGCGGTAAAAGATATCAATGCAAACGGCGGGGTTCTTGGCCAGAAGCTCAGATTGGAAATTGGCGACGATGCCTGCGATCCGAAGCAAGCGGTTGCGGTAGCAAATCAGTTGGCTTCCAAAGGGGTGAAGTTGGTGGCAGGCCATTTTTGTTCCGGATCATCGATTCCGGCGTCAAATGTCTATGCAGAAGAGGATGTTCTGCAAATATCTCCTGCTTCAACAAATCCGAAGCTCACGGAACGCGGTTTGGCAAACGTTTTTCGGGTTTGCGGGCGCGACGATCAACAAGGGTTGGTCGCTGGTAACTTCCTCTCAAAACGGTTTGGCAAAAAGAACATTGCTGTCGTCCATGACAAAACCGCCTATGGCAAGGGGTTGGCGGACGAAACCCACAAAACGTTGAAGAAAAACGGCGTGAACCCCGTCATGTACGATGCGTATACCGCCGGTGAGAAGGATTACACGGCACTGGTAACCAAATTGAAGGCTGCCAGCGTGGATGTCTTGTATGTTGGTGGTTATCACACTGAGGCTGGTTTGATGGTCCGCCAAATGCGTCAGCAGGGCATGAAAACAATTCTGGTATCCGGCGATGCGCTGGTCACAGATGAATATTGGTCCATTACAGGCAAAGCCGGCGAAGGTACTTTGATGACATTTAGCCCTGATCCCCGGAAAAACCCGAAAGCAGCTTCCGTTGTCGCGAAATTCCGCAAAGCCGGCTACGAACCTGAAGGGTACACCTTGTATACCTATGGGGCGATCCAGGCGTGGGCGCAGGCTGTTGAAAAACTGAAGACGACGGACACAGGAAAAGTCATTAAAGCATTGAAATCAATGCAGTTTGACACTGTCATTGGAAAGTTCGGTTTTGACAAAAAGGGTGACGTAACAGCGCCTGGCTATGTTCTATACGAATGGAAGAACGGCAAATACGACTACGTCAAATAAGCGTCGAAATACGGAAATAAATAAGCCCGCCGGGTAAAATACCGGGCGGGCTTATTTTTTGAAATTTCTCTTTATTTACGCTGACGAGGCACTTTTTCGCCTTTTTTTCGGCCGAGGCCAATGCGCTTTGCGAACGTTGACCGTTGCTCGGCATAATTCGGCGCGACCATTGGATAGTCCGGCGGAAGGTCCCATTTAGCGCGATATTCATCCGGTGTCATACCGTAAGAGGCGCGTAAGTGCCGTTTTAACATTTTCAATTTTTTGCCGTCTTCAAGACAGACGATGTAATCAGGTGTAACGGACCGACGAATACTTACGGCAGGTTTGGGGGGTTCAGCACCAGCATCTGCATTTTGGCCGTTCAGTGAGCTTAGTGAGCCATAAACAGTGTTAATCACTTCGGGGACCTGTGCAGCGTTAACAGGGTTATTGCTAACGTATGCGGAGACAATTTCTACAGCCATTTTAAGGACTTCGCCGTTGGGAACGACTGTATTGTTTTCTTCTGCCATAAGTATGAATACCTGATTCAATAAAAGAATAGAAAGCGCGGAGACTACCGGTATACATAGACCTGTCAATAAAAAAGACGGTACGGAGTCTTGTTTATTGCAGTTTAACTTCAACTGTTTGAGTTTAATTATCTCGCAAGCGTCGTATTCGGCTTTTCCAAAATTGGATTATAGACTTTTTTCCGATTGTTCTTAGTTTCTTGTTTGGACGGGTTAGCCAATTCTTTAGATCGACGGTAAATCCCGATAATTAGCGCGGGCTGGTCTTTGGCTAACTATATATGGTATGTTTGTGCTAATGATTCTAATCCTCCTTGGGCCATAAAGAATGTCTCGGAAAACGATAGCGGTCGGTGCTGATCACGGCGGCTATGAAATGAAGCAGGAACTCGCACGGCAACTCCGTGACATGGGGTATTCCGTGTTGGATCTCGGGACGGATGGTGCTGACTCTGTTGATTATCCGGATTTTGCGGAACTCGTTGTCAAATCGGTCATAGATGGGGAAGCGGAACAAGGCGTCCTTGTGTGCGGCAGTGGAATAGGGATGTCTATAGCGGCCAACCGTCACAAAGGCATTAGGGCAGCGCTCTGTAGTAGCGAAATTTCCGCGGAATTGGCACGTCAGCACAATGATGCGAACATCCTGGTTCTCGGGGAGCGTTTAACGGATATTTCAATTGCAAAACAATGCGTTGAAAAGTTTTTTTCAACTGAATTCGAGGGCGGACGGCACACAAGGCGCGTCAAGAAACTTGGTTGAATTCGGTATTTAGAAGGATTGTTAAAATAATGGCGAGTGGAGATACAGGCAATCAACAGTCTGTAAGTAGTGGTTTCTTTTCAGAAGATTTGAGCACCCGTGATCCCGGGTTATTTAACTCGATAAAGGGAGAACTTGGGCGTCTGCAACATCAGGTGGAGCTCATCGCTTCAGAGAATGTCGTATCCGCGGCGGTCCTGGAGGCAAATGGCTCCGTTATGACGAATAAGTACGCTGAGGGTTATCCTGGTCGACGGTATTATGGTGGCTGCGAGTATGTTGATGTTGCTGAACAGTTAGCACTGGATCGTGCTAAGGAGCTGTTTGATTGCACCTACGCCAATGTTCAACCGCATGCTGGCGCACAGGCTAATCTCGGTGTTTATGTCGCTCTTTGTCAGCCGGGCGATACACTATTGGGGATGTCGCTGGCCGCTGGAGGACATCTCACGCATGGGGCTAAACCGAATTTCTCTGGAAAATGGATGGATGCCGTTCAATACGGCGTTCGTGAAGATGATCACCGTATCGATTACGATGAAGTTGAAGCATTAGCTAAAGAGCACAGCCCCAAGATTATTGTCGCAGGAGGTTCGGCATATCCGCGAGTCATCGATTTTGCGCGTTTCCGGCAGATTGCGGACGCTGTTGGTGCTTATTTGATGGTGGATATGGCGCATTTCGCGGGCCTGGTTGCCGGTGGCGCGCATCCAAGTCCTTTGCCGCATGCGCATGTTGTAACGACGACAACCCACAAGACATTAAGGGGCCCGCGTGGTGGGATGATCTTGTCGAACGATGAGGATATCGGGAAGAAGATTAATTCTTCGATTTTTCCAGGCACACAGGGCGGTCCACTGATGCACGTTATTGCTGCGAAAGCCGTAGCATTCGGCGAGGCTTTGCATCCGGAATTCAAGGAATATGCGGCCAGAGTGGTAGAGAATGCGCAAACCCTGGCATCGACGCTGTCTGATCAGGGACTGGATATTGTTTCGGGTGGGACTGACACGCATTTAATGCTGGTCGACCTCCGTCCGAAAGGTTTAACGGGCAACGTCGCAGAAGCCAGCCTCGAGAATGCCGGTATTACCTGCAACAAGAACGGTATTCCGTTTGATCCGGAAAAACCGACCATAACCTCCGGCATAAGGCTTGGGACACCTGCCGCCACAACACGTGGGTTCGGGCCAGAGGAATTCAAGGCGGTGGGGAACATGATCGTTCAAGTTTTGGACGGTTTGGCAGCAAGCAATGGCGACAATAGTGCTGTTGAACAAAGAGTGCGTAAACAGGTTCGCGAGCTCTGTGATCGTTTTCCAATTTACACAAATCAATAACTAGCGGGGCAACCAACCATGCATTGTCCGTTTTGTGGTGCTGATGACACTCAAGTAAAAGACTCCCGACCGACGGAGGAAGGAGCTGCTATACGGCGAAGACGTGCCTGTATTGGCTGTGGTGCACGGTTTACTACCTTTGAGCGGGTCCAGCTACGTGAGCTGACAGTGGTCAAACAGAACGGCAAACGTGAACCGTTTGATAGAGATAAACTCGCGCGGTCGCTGAATATTTCGTTGAGGAAGCGTCAGGTTGAACCTGAACGTATCGAACGGTTAATCAGCAGTATTGTTCGCCGTTTGGAAAGCAGTGGTGAAAGCGATATCCCTTCGCAAAGGGTAGGAGAACTTGTCATGGATGGGTTGTCGACTTTGGACTCCGTTGCCTACGTTCGTTTTGCGTCGGTTTATCGCAATTTCCGTGAAGCCCGTGACTTCGAAGATTTCGTAGGAACGCTTGGTGACGTCGACGATGAATGACGTCGATCGGGCGCACATGCAAACCGCAATCTGCTTGGCTGAACGTGGTCTAGGACAAACTTGGCCTAATCCTTCCGTTGGCTGTGTGATCGTCACCAGGAATAATGTTGTTGGCCGTGGTTGGACGCAACCCGGCGGCCGTCCCCATGCTGAGACTGAAGCATTGAGGCGTGCAGGTGATGCTGCACATGGCGCGACAGCATATGTAACCCTTGAACCTTGTGCACATCAGGGCCAGACACCGCCTTGCGCACAAGCCCTGATTGATTGTGGTATTTCCCGTGTCGTTGTTGCCCTGGAAGACCCTGATCCCCGGGTAAATGGCGGTGGCATTAAAATGCTTCGTGAAGCCGGCATTAAAGTTGAACTTGGTGTCTGCAAGGATGAAGCCTTGACCGTAACAGGTGGCTTTCTTAATCGTGTTTCCAATTCCCGTCCGCATGTAACCTTGAAGCTCGCCACAACACTTGATGGCCGGATTGCCACAAAATCAGGTGATAGCGAGTGGGTCACTGGCGAGGCAGCACGAAGTTCTGGACATATGTTACGTGCCAATCACGATGCAATTTTGGTCGGCGCACGGACCGCTGCGGAAGATAATCCGACATTGACGTGCCGATTACCCGGATTAAATGGACGATCTCCGGTGCGGGTCGTCGTCGACGGCAGAATGCGGTTACCTCTTACCCATGAGCTTGTAACAAGTGCAGGCGAGACACCAACATGGCTATTTGCATTTTCCGAAACACCGCAGAATTCGGACCGACGGAAAGCATATCAGGCCGCAGGCGTTCAAATACTTGATATCCCGCCTGACACTGATGGGAACCCTGACCTGACGTCGGTTTTGAACGATCTTGCAGCCAAGGGGATCACCCGTTTGCTTGTCGAAGGCGGAGGCGTAATTGCTGCTGCATTTCTTGAGTTTGGATTTATTGACGAAGTCTTTTGGTATCGGGCGGCAAAAATAGTTGGCGGAGACGGGTTGCCCGCTATCGCCGGGATGGGTATTGAGCGCCTACGGGATGCAAATTGTTTGAATAGGCTTTATGTAGAGTGCGTAGGCGACGATATTGTCGAACGGTATAGTGTGACAGGTTAGCGATATGTTCACAGGTATAATTACAGACGTTGGCGAAGTTCGTTCAATTGAGAAACGGGGTGATACCCGTATCGAGATCGGTACGAGCTACAATACAGCGGAGATCGAACTGGGCGCATCAATTGCGTGTTCCGGGCCCTGTTTAACGGTTGTTGAAAAAGGGGAGGGCTGGTTTGCTATCGAGGCCTCTGCGGAAACACTCGACCGGACGATGATCGGAGATTGGGTAATCGGGAGTAAGGTGAATACCGAGCGGGCCTTGAAGCTTGGCGAGGAACTTGGTGGCCATATTGTTTCAGGCCATGTAGATGGTATCGCCCGGATCGTTGCGACAAAAATAGAAGGCGACAGCAAACGATTTGAGTTGGAAGCGCCGGAAGAGTTGAAGTCATTTATCGCTGAAAAGGGTTCTGTGGCTCTGGAAGGGGTCTCCTTGACGGTCAATGAAGTGTCTGGGAACCGGTTTGGTGTTAATATAATCAGCCATACACAAGCCTGTACGACATTTGGTGAAAAGTCCGAAGGTGATTGCATCAACCTGGAAATAGATATGCTGGCTCGTTACGTAAGCCGGCTGTTAGAAAAGGAATAAACGTGGCACAACAACAAGCCACTTCAGAGGAAAATTCAATGTCAGTTGAGTCTAGCGACCTGCACGCTGCCTTATCTTCGCCTGAGGAATTAATTGCAGATATTGCGGCCGGAAAAATGGTCGTGCTTGTAGATGATGAAGATCGTGAAAATGAAGGTGATCTAATTATCGCCGGCGAGAAATGCGATGCCGATGCGGTCAACTTTATGGCCACTCATGGTAGAGGGCTGGTTTGTCTTTCATTGACGAATGAACGAGTTAACGGGCTTGGTCTTTCGATGATGGTGTCTGAAAACAAGGCTCCCTTGACGACTGCGTTCACCGTGTCCATCGAAGCCCGTGAGGGTGTCACGACAGGAATTTCCGCGGGTGACAGAGCCAAGACTATCGAGGTCGCCATCAAAGAAGATAGCGGTCCGATGTCTATTGTGAGCCCTGGTCATGTTTTCCCCTTAGTGGCTCGTGACGGCGGCGTCCTGGTTCGTGCAGGACATACAGAAGCTGCTGTTGATCTCTCTCGACTTGCTGGTCTGAACCCGTCGGGCGTCATTTGTGAGATTATGAAAGACGACGGCACGATGGCGCGTCTTCCTGACCTGGTCGGTTTCTGTCAGGAACATAATCTGAAATTAGGAACGATTGCTGATCTTATCGCCTATCGTTTACGGCATGACGCGACTGTTGAACGGACGATTGAAACAACACTAAAACGGGTGATCGGCGACAAGTTTGACCTGATTATTTATGAGAGCCAGGTCAATGGGACAGAACATGTTGCGGTCGTAAAAGGCGATGTTACGACCGACGAGCCCGTTCTTGTCAGAATGCATGCCTTGAATGTTCTTGATGATACGTTGCGCGACATTCAGAACCCGCGCACCGGGGAGCTGGAAATGTCATTGAGAATGATAGCTGAAGAGGGCCGGGGCGCGGCGGTATTAATTCGGGATTCCTGGAACGCACGGTTTTCAAATCAGGTCAGTTTGCGGGCCGCGACAGCAGGAGCACAGCCGATTAAACCCCCAGGCGATAAACCGGCACCGGTAATACGGGATTACGGTATCGGCGCACAGATTCTACGTGACCTTGGGATTACAGAAATGCGCTTGTTGACGAACACCAAGGAAAGCACGATCAAGGGTATTGATGGGTACGGTTTAAGCGTAATAGAGCGGGTTGCTATCCCCTGCCTCGAAGATTGAGTTAGAGAAGAAAAAGGATTCTGATGGCGGATGCACCGCATATAATGATCGTTGAGTCGCGATACTATGAAGATATCGCACAAGAACTGATTACCAGCGTTATGAAAGAGCTTGATGATGCCGGTGCTGGTTATGAACGGTTTGAAGTGCCTGGGGCGTTTGAAATCCCGACGGCGATTAAGTATGCCATTCGGTCAATGGATTTTTACTCCGCTCGTCAACGTTTCGACGGTTATATCGCACTTGGTTGCGTCATTCGGGGGCAAACCTCGCACTATGATTATGTTTGTGGTGAGAGTGCCCGCGGTCTTCAGGACCTGGCCTTGCAATATTCACTGGCTCTAGGATACGGCATTCTCACCGTGGAAAACCAAGACCAGGCAATGGCGCGCGCCAAGCGTAGCGAGCAGGATAGAGGAGGGCACGCCGCCCGAGCCTGTCTGCGAATGATCGAGCTAAAGCGTCATTTTCACCTCTATCCACGATGACGGAAACGCCCGACGTCCATCCCGGTAAAAAGCCGGCTTCAAGGACTAAGCGACGGGCAACGGTACGGCATAGGGCGGCCCGTCTTGCCGCCGTCCAAGCACTCTATCAAATCGATTTCAGCGGAGCCTCTGTAAACGCCGTAATCGAAGAGTTTCGCGTTCACCGTCTCGGGGCGGCAGACCAAGAGGTTAGCGGTGGCGCAAAAGCAAATGATGTCCTTTTTCAGGAGCTGGTAAGAGGAGCTATTAGCCGACAGGACGAGATTGATGTTCATGTAGGTGAGGCGCTTGATGATAGTTGGCCTTTGGACAGGATCGCCATCGTTATGCGGTGTATTTTACGTGTCGGTACTTTTGAGCTGATTTCGCGATTTGATGTCCCGGCACGTGTCGTAGTCAAAGAATATGTCGATCTAGCACATTCCTTTTTCTCTGGCGGAGAGCCCGGGATGGTAAATGGAGTGCTTGATAAGCTCGCCCATTTGTTGCGGCCAGGTGAATTGGAGGCGCGGCTTGAACGACGCGAAAAATCGTCCGAGTGAATTCGACTTAATCGGAGAGCTTCTCGTCCCCCTCGCTAAATCTCAAAGGGGTGCCGACGGGTTACAGGACGATTGTGCGTCATTGGCCATAAATAGCGACTGCGAAGCGCTTTGTTCGATTGATACATTGGTCGCAGGCGTTCATTTTTTTGAGAATGATCCCGCCGACCTCATTGCACGGAAACTGTTACGTGTGAGTCTTTCTGATATAGCTGCGTCTGGTGGCGTGCCCAAAGGCTACTTGTTGGCTTTAAGCCTGCCTGACGATGTATCCAACGAATGGTTACGGTTGTTTGCCAACGGCCTGGTTCAAGATCAGTCGGAATACGAAATTGGGCTTTTGGGTGGCGATACAACCTCAACATTGGGACCCCTTACTTTAAGTTTAACCGCGATCGGCGAAGTTCCGATCGGTAGCACTGTTAGACGTTCCGGGGCAAAAAAAGGGGACGATATATTTGTTACCGGTACAATTGGCGACGCCGCCCTTGCTCTTGATCAAATTAACGAAACCGGGCGTGACCAAACACGCGAAATTTATCGCGAACTGTATGATCGGTATCTCTTGCCAATACCCCGAACAAACATTGGGCCGCTCTTAATCGGTACGGCATCTGCTTGTGTCGATATTTCTGATGGTCTTTGTGCGGATCTGGAACATATTTGCGATGCGTCGACTGTCGGTGCGTCTCTAACTCAGGCAGATATCCCAATTTCATCAACTGCGAGAAAACTCCTAAATAAAGATAGTTGGAACTGGCAGCGTGTCTTTGGTGGTGGCGATGACTATGAACTTCTATTTACCGCACCACTTATCAATCGGGAAAAAGTCCTGGAGATTGAAAAGAAAACGGGGGTCAGGATAACTCGGATTGGTACGGTCGTTTCTGAACCGACAATTTCAATTATGGATGCAGAAGGTAGCCCGGTAAAAATCGAAATGTTTGGCTGGAAACATTTCTAAATTTTTTTGGCGAAAATTTACGCTCTGTTTGCCATTAGGCGCTCATATTCAGGTCACGAGAACAGGTGTTTCTCGCTTAACCAGGAAATGAATGCGTTTATGAAATTTCGTTTCCTCCATATCTTCGTCTTGACGCTATCTCTTTCGGCGGCCTCAACATTTGTGACGATACCGTTCATTTCAAACGAAGCGGTTGCGGCAAATGCCAAAGGTAAAAAACCTAAGGGTGGCAAACGGTTGTCGGCAAATCGTTACTATACGCAAATCGTTACTATACAATGCGGCCATTTACATTGCCCTTGATTCAGAACGGAGTTGTGCTTGAACAGTTTACGATCATTATAGCGATGGAACTTGGTTTTGAGGATGCGCGGAGCGATGTGCATCGTATGGTCCCAAGATTTAGAAACGAAATGTACAAGACCTTGTACAGCCTGGTCACATTCAGACGGCGCGGCTCGTCGTTGCCTGATATCGAAATTTTTAAGAAGCGCCTGCTTCAAGTGGCGCATCGTGTGGCGTCCAAAAAATTGATCAAGAACCTTCTAATACAGCAGGCGTTCAAACGCGATATTCGCTAATTTCGGTATATTTTTGCGATTCGGCGCGGGTGTTGCTTCATTAGATCTATTCTGGCATGTTCCGCGCGGTTTTCCGCGTTGCTACCGTCATGATCTGTTTTGGCGGGGGGGGGGACGCTGATTTTACGACCTGATAAAACAAGGACCTAACTCCATGTCAGCAGCATATTGGATTATACTACTTTGCGGCGCTTTGGCCGTAGTTTATGGCGCTTATGCCATTCGTGCCGTCACATCTGTAAGTGCCGGGAACGAACGCATGCAAGAGATCGCAACGGCGATTCAAGAGGGCGCCAACGCATATTTAAACCGCCAGTATACAACAATTGCTGTTGTTGGTGTTCTTATGGGCATCGTTCTGGGCCTCGGACTAAACTGGTTCGTGGCCATTGGTTACTTTATCGGTGCCATACTCTCGGGCATTACAGGTTATATCGGCATGAACGTTTCCGTTCGTGCAAATGTACGAACGGCTGATGCGGCCCGTACCGGTGGCCTTGCTCCGGCGCTCGACGTTGCTTTCAAATCAGGCGCTGTGACAGGCATTCTGGTTGTCGGTCTAGGACTGCTCGGTGTTGCCGGGTATTTCTTCATCCTGCGTGGTGTATTTGATGCCGGAACGCCCGAAGGTATGCGCCATATACTTGAGGCTATGGTCGCCTTGGGTTTCGGCGCATCACTGATTTCGATCTTTGCCCGTCTTGGCGGCGGCATCTTCACGAAGGGTGCGGATGTTGGTGCTGATCTTGTCGGTAAGATTGAAGCTGGTATCCCCGAAGATGATCCGCGAAATGCAGCTGTGATTGCGGACAATGTTGGTGACAATGTTGGCGACTGCGCCGGTATGGCAGCTGACCTATTTGAAACCTATGCCGTGACAATGGTCGCAACCATGCTTCTGGCGGTGATCTATTTCACCGGTGCGATGCAGGATCTTCTGATTACGCTGCCGCTTCTGATTGGTGGTGTATGTATCCTTGGTTCCATCATCGGGTTTTTCTTTGTCCGTCTGGGCAGTGGAAACAACATTATGGGTGCCTTGTATAAAGGCCTCATCGTTTCAATGATTGCATCTGCGATCCTGATTGGTGGTGTTATTTACTGGTTGTTTGGCTCGATGACCGCGGAGATTACTTCCGGGGTTGCCTCGCGTCATATGTTGTATTGCGCCCTTATTGGTCTGGCGGTAACCGGCCTTCTGGTGTGGATTACGGAATATTACACAGGCACCAATCATCGTCCGGTCAAAATGGTCGCGAAAGCTTCTGAAACCGGCCATGGCACCAACGTCATTCAGGGGCTCGCGATTTCGATGGAATCAACAGCGCTCCCTGTTTTGGTTATTTGTGCAGGTATTGTGACATCCTTTTTCTCTGCCGGCCTGTATGGCGTTGCAATCGCCGCGACGACGATGCTGGCTCTTGGCGGTGTGATCGTTGCTCTCGATGCGTACGGCCCGGTTACGGATAATGCCGGTGGTATTGCTGAAATGGCGGAACTGCCGGAAGAAGTGCGGAACTACACTGATGCTTTGGATGCTGTTGGTAACACGACAAAAGCCGTTACCAAGGGCTATGCAATCGGATCAGCCGCTCTGGCAGCATTGGTTCTGTTTGCGGCCTACACGGCGGATATAGCGCATTATTTCCCGAACCTCGCCGGTAAGATCAAGTTCGAACTGCAGGACCCGTTTGTTGTAATCGGATTGTTCCTCGGTGGCTTGCTTCCTTACCTGTTCGGTGCCCTTGGCATGCAGGCAGTGGGCAGGGCCGCGGGCTCAGTGGTGATTGAAGTCCGTCGCCAGTTCAAAGAAATCCCCGGTATTATGGAAGGCACAGCGAAGCCGGAATATGGCCGCGCTGTTGATCTTCTGACCAAATCAGCAATTAAAGAAATGATTGTTCCCTCTTTGCTTCCTGTCCTTGCTCCGATCATCGTGTTCTTTGTGTTCAAATGGATCGGCGGGATTGAGGCGGCTTTGACAACGCTTGGTGCACTGCTGCTTGGTACAATTGTAACCGGCATCTTCGTGGCAATTTCCATGACCTCAGGTGGTGGTGCCTGGGATAATGCCAAGAAGCTGATTGAAGATGGCCACCATGGTGGCAAGGGCTCAGAAGCCCATCATGCCGCTGTGACGGGTGATACGGTTGGCGATCCCTACAAGGATACGGCCGGACCGGCAATCAATCCGATGATTAAGATCATCAACATTGTCGCAATCCTTCTCTTGGCAATGGTCGCCTAGAGAAGCCGAATTGGACACCTCGAAGAACGTTCGGTTTGGCCGCTTGCGGCGTGATTTGACCGGGTGGGCGCGTCTGAGTGTCGGTTTTTCGAGCCGTTTTGCGTCGATTTGATCGGTTTAGCCGGTCGAACCGGCCGTTCCGGCGTCATGTGGGCGCACTTCGCCCCTGGAGCCAGAGGAAACGGCGCATGTTATACGCCAGATTGGTCATGCCGATCTTGGCCTCGGCCCGGGCGATGCCGATGGTCCGAACCGAGAGCGCCATCAAGCCTTTCTGATGGGCGAAGACATGCTCGACGGCGGAGCGTACCGCCGAGCGCGCCGCGTTGGCCTTGGCCAGGGTCGCCGGCATCGGCTTGCCGCGCGGCTTGCGGAAGTGGATCTGGGAGCGCTTGCCTTGGCGCGCCAGCATCTTCTCGTTACGCTTGGACCGATAGGCGGTATCCGCCCAGACCGGGCTCGCCGTGTTCTCCGGATCGATCAGACCGGCGAGCTGGCGGCCGTCATTGGCGGCGGCATCGGTGACGCGCCACTTGCGGATCAACCCGTGCCGCCGGTCCGTGGAGATGTGGTTCTTGTAGCCAAACGCCGGCACCATGATCTCCGGCCCCTTGGGGTGCCCATCCTCCAGACGCTTCACTCGGCCACGCTTCATGGTCCAGCGCGCATCCCGGTCTTTCTGGGCCAGCTTGGCCGGCTTGTCCTTCCACTCCTCTGGCACCTTGCCGGCCTTCAACGCCACCTTCTCCGGAACGCTGTTGCGCTGCCTGGGCGCCGCGACGATCGTGGCATCGACGATCTGGCCCGACAGCGCCAGGTAGCCATGGCCGCGCAGGTGTTCGTCGAAGCGATCGAACAACGCCTCGATCGCCTTGGCCTGCACCAGCAACTCACGGAACAGCCAGATCGTCTTGGCGTCCGGCACCCGGGCGTGAAGCCCCAGGCCCAGGAACCGCATGAAAGACAGCCGGTCGCGGATCTGGAACTCGGTTTGATCATCCGAGAGATTGTATAGTGCCTGCAACACCAGGATCTTGAACATCAGAACGGGGTCATAGGGAGGCCGGCCACCCTGGCGCCGGTCCGAGCGACGTAGCGCCCGGATCAAGGGCCGGCGAAACAACTCGAAATCGACCAACTCACCAAGCCGAAGCAACGGATCACCCGCCGCCGACAGTGCCGCGTAACGCTCATCAAGATCGAAAAAACCGGGCTGATCCGACATTCCATCCTCCATCAAGCCGATGAGAGAAGTGAAGCAGATCATGGCCAAAATGACGAGGTTTTTAGAGGCGCCCATCTGCTTAAAGTAGAAAGCCCCGGCTAATCGCCGGGGCTTTTTTATTGATTTAAAAATTCTGACTTAGCGATCTCTGTCGGCACTTGGGTCACCAAATTTCCCGATATTGCCGATGATCTGCTGAATAAAGGTGAGTTCCTTACCCTTGGTCGGGGTTTCGCGCTCAACGAGCTCGATTTCTTTTTGTTTGGTCACGTCGACTTCCTGGATTTTTTGCACGACACCTTTTTTGTCAAAATGAACGGTGAGGACCTTTCTTTCGAGTAATTCAGGTTTGAAGAAAGAGACGGACTTAACGCGTCCACTAATGTAATACCAAACCGCATTATCGAATGTCGCAATCGTCGACGGGGCACCTAAACGCCGCTCAACATCACGTTGCTTGTGGACACCGGGTTTTAGTTCCGCGACGAGCTTGGTATCTGGGACATTGCCACGAACATCAATCTGCTCTTCGCAGCCCGCTGTCACCGCAACAATAACAGTGCTTGCCAGAAGCCAGGGAAGGATTTTTTTTCGTATTTCCATTTGGTTGACCGCTATCACATTTGCCTGCCAATACATATAGTCGTTCAGATGACGCAAGAAAAGCAGCCTGATAGGCTTTGGAGATAAATCGAATGGCAATTTTTGGCCGTAAGAAACCGGAAGATGAAGCGCACGCCCTATATGTGTCGGCGGTAACGCAAGCGCGTCAGCCCTATCTCTTCGAAGAATTCGGCGTCCCGGACTCGGTCGATGGGCGGTTTGATATGATTTCACTCCATATATTTCTTGTGTTACGGCGTTTGAAAGCGGACGTCGACAAATCGGCAGATCTTGCGCAATGCCTGTTTGATACAATGTTCGCGGACATGGACAGATCGCTCAGAGAGATGGGGGCAGGTGATCTCGGCGTTGGCCGCCGGGTAAAAGCAATGGTGACCGCTTTTTACGGCCGGTTATCAGCCTATGAAAAGGCGTTGTCGGGAAATGATCGGGCGGCTCTGGCTGAAGCGATCATTCGAAATATATTTCGGGATGATACTGAAAAGTCTAAAGAAGCGGGTAAAATCGCCTCCTATGTATTGTGGCTGGCTAAAGAACTAGAAGATTGCACGTTGGAAGACCTAATGGCCGGACATTTGAAGTTTCCGGAGATTGTCCCGCTGGAAACTTTTGATGTTGCGGAGTAAAAATTATGGTTGGCGCCCCGGAACCAGAATTTTCTTTTATTATTCATCCTTCTGAATTGACGGATAAAGAGGTCAAATACGAATTGTCTGCCGAATCAGCTGAATGTGCGACATTGGCGGAACGGTTTGGATTGTTGGCAATTGAGAGGTTTGAGTCGGTATTGACGATCAAATTCTTGAAGCGTGAGAAGGCAATTCGGCTTCGTGGTAGGCTGGAAGCTACCGTGGTTCAGAGTTGTGTCGTGTCTATGGCATCTGTTGAGAACACCGTAAACGAAGAATTTGAGATACTTTTTCGTGAAGAAAATCAAATAGATAAAGATGAGGTCGATGAAATCGTCGAGTTCGAGCCATACTCGAATGACGAAATTGATATCGAAGAGATCGTCTTTGAAGAGCTCGCCTTGGCGCTCGACCCATATCCCAGATCGCCGCAAATCGCCGATGAGTTACTGGGGCCTTACTTGCCTGAGCCTGAAGACCCGGCGACGAAACCTTTTGCGGCACTGGCGGCTCTCAAACGAACGAAGTAGAATGCCTAAATGATTTAACGCTACCAAAGGGGCTAAAAGGCAATGATGTTGCTTGCCGTGGCGGTAGAACTTAGGTATGAGAACAGCCGCTTTGCCACGATCTGGACTTGGAATTTGAACTATGGCTGTACCCAAGAAGAAAACCTCGAAATCGCGCCGCAATATGCGTCGCTCGCATCATGCCCTGACAGGAGACGCGAATGTTGAATGTCCCAATTGCGGCGAGCTTAAACGCCCCCATCATGTGTGTGGGGCGTGTGGCTATTATCGTGAACGTGAAGTTGTTGAAGCGACCGGCGTTTAACTCCGCGATTTTTTCTGAAACAAGCGAACGGAACCCGAATTGAGTCCGCGGCTGATGATCGCATTAGATGCAATGGGCGGTGACGACGCCCCTGATATCGTCGTTGAAGGCGCGGCACTTGCACGCGTTCGTTTTCCTGATGTGCATTTTCTTCTATTTGGCGATGAGAAACGTATCGCACCGCTGATTGAACAGCACGACAAGCTCAAAGCCTCCGTTACAATTCACCATACTGACGATGCTGTCAGTTCTGAGGAACGGCCTACAGTCGCGCTCCGGCAAGGCCGGAACTCCAGTATGCAGCTCGCGATTAACGCAGTTAATTCCGGAGAGGCTGCGGGGATCGTCTCTGCAGGTAATACCGGTGCCCTTATGGCAATGGCAAAGGTTTCGCTTAAGATGCTGCCCGGGATCGATAGACCCGCAATTGCGGCGCCTTGTCCGACAAAGGTTGGAGAAAGTGTCATGCTTGATCTCGGCGCTAATGTCGAAGGAAATGCAGAAAATCTGGTTCAATTTGGAATGCTTGGTGCCGCATTTGCAAGAACCGTATTTGGTAAGGAACAACCAAGCGTAGGTTTGCTTAACGTTGGTGCGGAAGAGGTGAAGGGTCGTGATGCCGTACGGCAGGCCGCCGCGATTTTTAGGGAACGAAAACTTCCTTTCACATTTCATGGTTTTGTTGAGGGCGACGATATCGGCGCCGGAACAGTCGATGTTTTCGTCGTTGATGGGTTTACCGGCAATATTACTTTGAAGACCCTGGAGGGGACGGTTCGTCTATACACCGAGTATTTGCGACAAGCCTTCAAAAGTTCGCTGGTCGCTAAGTTCGCCTATTTTCTTGCCCGACAGGCTTTTGCCAAGATGCGTGCTCGAATCGATCCACGGCGATATAACGGAGCAACCTTTCTTGGGCTAAATGGCGTCGTTGTAAAGAGTCATGGCGGGACGGATGCATTCGGCTTTGCTAATGCAATTGGCGTTGCCGTAGATATGGCAGCGAACGATATCAACGATTTCATTATGCGCGAACTGGCCGAATATGGTGAACAAGAAGTCCCTCAGGCGCAATTGGGATGACCCGACGTTCTGTTGTCACCGGTTGCGGTCGCTATTTGCCTGAACGCATCGTTACAAACGATGAATTGGCGAAGCGCGTAGACACTTCAGACGAGTGGATTCAGCAACGCACCGGTATTTGCGAAAGACGTATTGCTGCTGACGGTGAAAAAACATCGGATCTAGCAATCAATGCCGCTCAAAAAGCATTGTCGTCTGCTGGTATATCGGCGGATGACGTCGATCTGATCGTTTTGGCAACAGCGACGCCGGACGAGACCTTCCCCGCGACGGCCACGCGCGTGCAGGCAGCTTTGGGCATGACCAAAGGGGCAGCCTTTGACATACAGGCCGTTTGTACGGGCTTCATTTATGCGCTGAATATCGCCGACAATTTTATTCGATTGGGGCAGGCAAATACGGCTTTAGTCATTGGGGCGGAGACATTTTCCCGTATCCTTGATTGGGAGGACCGGTCGACGTGCGTTTTGTTTGGAGATGGTGCCGGTGCGATTGTCTTACAGGGTACTGATAATAGCGACTCCGCCGCGCCACGCGGCATCCTAAGCAACCATTTACATTCAGATGGCCGACATCATGATTGTCTCTATGTTGACGGGGGACCGTCCTCCACCCAAACGGTTGGTCATTTACGAATGGAAGGCCCTGAAGTTTTTAAGCATGCCGTGAATAATATGGCTTCTGTCCTCGGTGAGGCATTGGCTGCAAATGACATGACGGCAGAAGATATAGATTGGCTTGTTCCACATCAGGCAAACAAGCGTATCCTCGACAGTACCGCCCGCAAACTTAAGTTATCGCGGGAAAAAGTCGTTATTACAATCGACCGGCACGCAAATACGTCGGCGGCCTCAATTCCTCTTGCGCTCTACGAAGCGATCACTGACGGTCGAATTCAAGAAGATGACATTGTGGTTATGGAAGCAATGGGTGGCGGCTTTACCTGGGGTGCCAGTTTAATCCGCTGGTAGAAGGGCGTCGGTTTTCTACCGGTCAGCCTCAAACTTTAACTCAACACGGTATGTTATTGATATTGACGGGAATATCCGCTTTGGGTACCGTTCGGGTTAGGGTTTTACGGGGGATATTATGGCAGGATCGACAGTAACGCGTGCACAGCTCAGCGAAGCGGTTTATCAAGAGGTAGGTCTGTCGCGAAATGAGTCAGCCGATCTGGTTGAAGGTGTACTCAACGAAATATCGGATACGTTGGTAAGAGGTGAGTCCGTAAAGATTTCATCTTTTGGGAGTTTTTCCGTTCGTCAAAAAGGCGAAAGAAAAGGCCGCAATCCGAAAACCGGCGAAGAAGTGCCAATAAAACCACGCCGCGTATTGCTTTTTAGGGCCTCCAATGTCCTCAAACAAAGGATAAATTCATCGCTTAATCCATCTACGGATAGCGGTGGGGAATCTTCTGGAACGTTATGACTGACGCTGCTGCCGCGGATCCGACAGAACAGCAATCAATTCGTCGACGTGGTAAGTCAGCGGCCGCTTTTCGAACGATAAGCGAAGTCGCGGCTGAATTAAGCGTTCCCTCACACGTATTACGGTTTTGGGAAACCAAATTCACCCAAATCCGCCCGATGAAACGGGGTGGGGGCAGACGGTACTATCGGCCTGAAGACATAACCCTTTTAAAGCAGATTAGGGCCCTTCTATACGATGATGGTTATACGATTAAGGGCGTTCAAAAGCTGCTCCGTGATGGCGGTCAGAAAAGGGCCCGTGCGGAATCTGCATCGGTCGCTGAACCCGACAGACAGACACCTGAAGAAACGATAGTGACTGAACAAGCGGAAGATGTTCCGCCTATTAGCGCGACAAAGCGTACCGAGCTTAAGGCTGTCTTGGATGAACTTGTCGCCTTACGGAAGGAACTAGACGAATTATAGATATTAGGACGTTGCTTTGGATGTTCTAGCCACGTAAATTGCCCGCCGGTTCGCGGGTTTTATTATTTGTGGGCCTGTATCGGAGCGTGGCGCAGTCTGGTAGCGCACTTGACTGGGGGTCAAGGGGTCGTAGGTTCGAATCCTATCGCTCCGACCAATAAATCAAATGGGTTAGCTCTTCGGGGCTGCCCCATTCTTTTTGGCCTCTAATAATAATCGAGCATATTTGAAATTTCATATTCGCGATCCAGCGATGTTTCTGCTTTTCGGATCGTTCGCCAGACTTCCTGCCAGGCCTCAAACTCGTTTTGTTGTTTAGCTCTTGCCGCGGCCATTTGAGGCGACATGGGCTGTCGCGAGCGTTTCGGAGGCGTGAACTTTTGGCCTTCGATGATGCCAAGACTCGTCAGCGCGTTGCGTATCTCACCAAATTGTTCTTTTTGGACCCGTATATCCCCCGCTGAACTGGCAATCTTAACAGTTCTCTGAGCCCCATTGTACAGGATCGAGAGTAAGATGTGGCCATCGCCCTGATCTTCGTATTCAACAGCGTCGAAAACGGACATTTGTTCCGTGAGTTTCGTGATCCATCGGCTATGTGTGTCACTAATGGACATCTCGTGATCCAGTTACAGTCAATTGCTATTAAAAGTGAGGGGCGGTGCTTCTTTGTCTGGTGGATTTTTTATTCCGTCCTCCAGCACGTGCAGTTTACTCTTTAAGTAATCGATTTGTCCGTTTAATGCCTCAATTTCCGACCATTGCCTGGCGGTCACCTCGCTAAGTTCATCAATTATTTGTTCCTGATTGGCGATACGCACTTCAAGAGCATCAAGCCTTTCAACCGGAGTGGTCTCATCGCTCATTTTCAAAGGGTTCCTCAATTGCTGCCGCATTTTAAGATAGAGAAGGGACTTTGGGAAAGACCAAACGAAATTTGCCAAAGCCAGATGTAAAGATGACAGGCCGTGAATTCATCCCTATCATTTCTACGGAATTTGCAGGATGGCAGCACGGTAAAGACGATGACGATCTCAATAACGAAACGATCCCAAGCTCTCGGCGCTGAAATTAGAGGGGTTGATCTCTCGCAGCCTGTTTCAGATGCGCTTTTTGAGGAAATCAGAACGGCCTGGTACGAAAATCTGGTGCTCGTTTTCCCTGATCAAAAGCTGAGCAACGAACAGCATATCGAGTTTAGTGCGCGGTTTGGTCCCTTGGAAGTTCACCCGAGTGGCAAATATGTTTTGAAAGATTTTCCGGAACTCCTTTTGCTAACAAATAAGAAAAACGAGGAAGGGAAATATATCAGTCTTCGGGATGGTGGGTCAGTCTGGCACTCTGACTTGTCCTATATGGATGATCCTAGTCTGGGCTCATTGCTTTATAGCCTTGAAGTTCCCCAAACCGGAGGCGATACCGAATGGGCCAATATGTACCTTGCTTATGAGGCCCTTCCCGAAGAGCTAAAGGAACGTGTTGAAGGTCTAAAGGCCATTCATCAATTCGATCAAAATGATAACCCCAGGCTGGGCCCCCCCACCTGGAATGACTGCTGCCGAAATGAAGGACTCAATCTGGGAAAAGAAGTCGCCGGAAATTAAAGCGCGGACGCCTGATGTCATTCACCCAATTATAAGAACGCATCCGGAGACCGGGAAGAAAGCCCTTTTCGTTAATCGTCGTTTCACGACCTATATCGTTGATATGGATCCCGATGAAGGGGAAAGCCTGCTTCTGGATCTGTTTGAGGTTGCCGAGCGACCGGAACACATATATCGCCATGAATGGAACAAGCACGACCTTGTTTTATGGGACAACAGATGCACAATTCATCTGGCATGTGGCGGGTTCCCCGATGATCAAATTCGTACGATGCAGCGAACAACCGTCCGTGGCGAAGCACCATTTTGATAAATTCTGGAAGAAAGAAAGTTTTTTATGCGCGATAAAATGATTGGAACGTGGCGGCTGGTCGGTTTCAGGTTTACAGATGCCGAAGGTAACCTTGGTCGAGAGGAAGATGCGCCGAAGGGCGGTCGTATAGAATATACTTCAGAGGGCCATATGGCGACAGCTACCCGCCAGTCGAACGGTGATTATTTTAGCTATTTTGGCGAATTCGAATTCAAAGACGGTCAGGTCTTTCACCATATTGAGCTATCCGCGCACCCAAACCTTGAAGGGACGACAACGGTCCGGGATGTGTCCTTTGAAGGGGAGAATCTGATCCTTACGGCGTCTCCTCCAGTAATGGGCGGGCCAGGAAGCAAGGCATCCCTAATCTGGGAAAAAATTTAATTTAGGCGGCAAGTCTTCCCAGGCCAGGCACGGGGTCTGCAACGTCGGCCATCCTAAGAGCTTGCCATATAACCAACTGATTGCTGGTGACAACCGGTGCGCCGAGAGCCTTCTCCATGTCTTCCAGGGCTCCCAACGCCTGAATATTGGCGCAGCTGGCAAAGTAGATGTCGGCCTTCTCGTTTTTCATTTGAAGTAGAGTGTCGTACCAGTCAGAAGCGGGCATGCTGCAATAGGCATCGGAACCTTTTAATCCCAGGTTTTTTTCGCCGACAATTTCGCAACCTGCTTCGGTTAGAAACTCCAGTTCGTGTTCATGCGATGCCCGCGGATAGGGTGAAACCAGAACGACTCTTTTGGCACTGAAATGTTTGAACGCTGCCATTGTCGCCGACGCCGTTGTAGCTGCCGGGCGGCCTGACGCCTTTTCGATAGCCTCCTTGATCCGTCCTTCACCTTCGAGGCCATCAGACATCGAATTGGCGGTGCAGTGAAACACGATTGGATCGCATTTAGCATCCGCCAGGAGCTCGGCAGCTTCTGTGACCTTCGGAAGAAGTTCCTCAAGCGGCATAAAGTAGGGACCTGTCATACGAAGTCGCGTGACATGGCAAACAACGCCTGACGGCGTGTACTGTGCTGCATGAGGCTCAACCATCCTGTTTGAGGATGGCACAATCAGCCCGTACCGGGCGCGCAGCGTATAATTCCCTGACGGCATTGCTTGATCTCCCTTTAGGGCTCTCTCATAATGATTTTGAGGTGACTTTGGAATGAAAGCACCTGGCTGAGATGACTTTAAAAATTAAAGCATAAAACTAGGGAAGGATTTTAACACATGAAGTCTCTTTTGAAATTGGGGATTGCAGCCGGTGTGGCTGGCGCAGTGTTTGCGTCGGCACCTGCATTCGCCCAGGACAAATATACAATTCTGATCGGTTACGGTTTTGGTGGCACCTATGGCAAGTACGCCCGGACCATGGCCGACCATCTTCGTAACTATATCCCCGGCGGAGCAACAATTGTTGTGCAATCAATGCCAGGGGCTGGTGGCCTCAAGGCGACAAATTATGCGTCAAAGGTTATGCCCAGCAATGGTAAGTGGATTCTCGAGCCACCGGATACGCTGGTGATTTCTCAGCTGATGCGGCCTAAAAAGGTCAAATATGACGCACGAAAATTCACCTGGATTGGCTCTGTAAACCGGACAAACACAATCTTTGTTCTTACGAACAAGGCAGGTGTCTCGAAGTGGCAGGACCTGAAGACGAAAGAGGTGATTGCAGGTGGTACAGGTCCTGGTTCTACCTCTTACATCATTCCGCAAATGCTTAAGCATATGCTCGGCGCCAAGATTAAGGTCATTGGTGGCTACAAGGGTTCAAAGCGGACCGTTCTGGCCATGGAGCAGGGCGAACATCATGGAACGGGTTTCAACTGGTTGGCGTGGAGTTCGATAGCTCCACACTGGTTTGCCAAGAAATATGGTGGAACGGCGGAGCCTGGAAAAGAATTTGCTCACCCGCTACTGCAAATCGGAACCGAGCCTGACCCGTCATTGCCAGATGTGCCGATGATCACGGATTATGTCTCAGGCATTAATACCAAGATCGTAAGCTTCATTTCCAGTCATGGTATTATCGGTCGGGGACTCGCTTTCCCGCCGGGTATCGCCAAGGATAAGGTTGCCGCGATGCGGAAATCCTATGCAGCTATGGCAAAGGACTCGAAGTTCATTGCTGATGCCAAGAAACGCCGTCTGCGTGTTATTTATTCCTCTGGTGAACAGATCCAGAAGGTTGTTAATGACGCATTTACGAACGCTGATCCTGCTGTTGTAAAAGCAGCTGCGAAGATGGTGTTTGGTAAAAAATAGGCTCTAAGCTGTCTAATAGATTGGGGCCGGTTCTTGTGAACCGGCCCTTTTCATTTCTACCAAACTCAAGCAATCACCATTGCTCTCGCATTCGGGCGAGTTCATCCATCTGTTGTTCGTCTTCGCTGCCGGTAAAGCGAACGCAAATATGGCTGGCACCGTCTTCGACAAATTCATTTAGCCAGGCGGTTACAGCAGAGCGATCTCCGGCAACACAATATTGCTGATCGCGGATTTCTTCTGCGGGACGGAGATAATAGCTGGCGAGATAGTCGTTCAGTTCTGATTCAGCCTTGGCGAGGTCTTCGTTTATCGCGACCGTGACATAGGCCGCCCCCGTGATATCAGTCGGTGCGCGACCGGCCTCCTGGGCATATCCCAGGAGCTCTGCCCAGCTCTTGCTCCAGTCTTTGCCGTTGCCGGGACCAGACGGAAACCAGCCGTCAAAATAGCGCGCCGAACGTTTAAGGGCCGCGGGAACGCCGCCACCACTCCAGATCGGCGGCCCGCCCTTGGTGTATGGAATTGGGGCCAGCTCTGCATCCTTCACCGTCCAGCGGCCTTCCCAGTCGGTTTTCTCACCACTCCACAGGGCACGGCACAATTTCATCTGTTCCAGCATTGTGCCGATCCGTTTTTCAAACGGGACACCAGCCGCTTCAAACTCATTTCTGATTGCGGGGACATCGCGAGCGGTTCCAATACCAAGGATCAGCCGTCCCTCGCTTATGTGGTCCATCGTGGCGACCTGATGCGCCAATAGAACAGGATTACGCAGCATTGGCAGGAGGACGGCTGTGCCCATTTTGACATTTTTCGTACGACCGGCGATCGCGGCAATCAGGGATAACGGGTCATGCCGTGGTTTCGCAAGAAGGGAGTCACCGATCCATACGGAATCAAGACCAACATTGTCAGCATGGTCACCGAGCTGAAGAATTTGAGTGGTTTCATGAACGCCAACCATGATGCGTTCGCGCGTTGGGAGCAGGTATCCGAGACTTAAAGACATTTTTTTGAGCTTCTTCCTGTGCAAAACGGGAGGTCTAAGTATGGTGGGCCCTAACGGTGTGTCAACTGAACCGGTATTTCGAAATTCAGCTTCGCTTAACAGGCAAACAACCGTAATATTCGACAGAACTTATCACGCTAAGGCAGGAAATTAATGGCGACTGACTATTGGCTAAATAAACTCATGTTCGACCTTCAGGGACCGGATGGAAAAACGCGTTGGGCTCCGGAAAATCGAGAGGCAACGATGGAGGCCTATCCGGTGTCGCCGGAGATACGTCAGGCGCTTTTGGACGATGATTATGCCTTTTTGTACCCAGTCACCAATCCATATCTGATGCGGTTCTTTTTGTTGATCTGTGGGCACGACGATGAGAAGTCGATTGAAATTTTATCGTCAATTGATGTGAGCGAGGAGACGGCGCATGGCTAAATTGGTTGGAAGTTTTGCTGCAGGGCACGCGCCCAACGTTGCGCGGTTGTGGGACAGCATGGCATCCGAATCTCGTGAATGGCTGACTACCCATTACGATGAAATGGGCCGTCGACTTAAAGCTCTGGAGCCGGATGTCCTGATTATTCATTCAACAGACCATTGGGTGAATTTTTTCCTCGATAATATGCCGGCGTTTTGTGTTGGCATTGGTGAAGAACATGGCGGACCACCGGAACCCTTTATGAAACCGGTTTTCGCTTACGAGACGATAGCGGGGCACGCAGATTTGGGACGGCATGTTGTTGAATATGCTCTGGAGTCTGATTTTGACCCCTCTTATTCAATGAAATTGAAACTCGACCATGGCATGTGTGTGCCGGTCTGGCGTATGGGGCTTGATCCGATGCCCGCGATCATCCCGGTCTTTATGAATTTGGTAGAAAAACCATTTCCGACGCCGAAACGGTGTCTGGCCTGGGGACATATGCTGCGGGAGGCGATTGAAGCCTATCCGGACCCCAATCTCCGGGTTGCGGTTATGGGAACCGGCGGACTAAGCCATTCTATCGGCGAGACCACAATGGGGTGGGTGGACGAGCCCTTTGATCACGCCTGTATTGAATTATTTAAATCTGCGTCAGATGAAAAGTTTGCAGCCGAATTATCCGAGATGCTTGAGAAGACCGGCAATGGCGGTGCTGAGCTACGGGCCTGGATCGTCGCCCATGCTGTCGCAGGTAGTCAGGGTTTCGATCTGATTGGGTATGCGCCAATGCCTGATATGCTGATTGGGTGCGGCGTCGCCGAGTGGAAAGTAGCCGCTTAGTCAGTTTCCTGTGGCCTGCCGGCCATCATACGGACTGCATGATCGGTGATGACGGTATCACCATCCTGATTGGTGATGTTGTTCTGTGTGGTAACGATGCCGCGATTACCTTTACTGGTTGGGCGAACGGCAGTGACTTTGACTTTGGCATGGATGGTGTCACCAGCGAATACAGGTTTCAGAACCTTTTTTTCGACTTCCAGCAATGCCAGACCAGTAGTCTGCATGGTGGATTGACAGAGTAATCCCTCAATAATGGTGTAGCTGAGTGCAGCGGGTGCAACGCGTCCGCCCATTAAGCCCCCACCATGATCACCAAAGGACATGTCAGTGAAAAGGGTCTCCACCATACCGGTGACGCCTATAAAGCTCACAATATCCGCTTCGGTGATGGTGCGGTTTAGAGTCTTAAACTCCTGTCCCATTTCCAAATCGTCCCAATAGAAACCAATACCGACTGTTTTCATAATTTACCGCCTTGTTTTTTTGGCTTTGAGAGTGCCTGGTCTATTTCGTTTTCATTGAGACCGGCCTCCCGCAATATTTCGCGACCGTGTTCTCCAAACCCTGGCTGAAGGCGATCGATATTTGCAGGCGTTCGACTGAAGCGCACCGGAATGTCAGGCATAACGATTTTACCCTCCGTGGGGTGTATGGCCTTTTTGAAGAAATCGATGTCGCTGAGATGTTGATCGTCAAGTAAATCTTCCAGCGTAGCGATTTTTGCGTAGGGGATTTCAAGCCGTTCCAATACCGAGATCCATTCAGCCGTCGAACGTTGCGCAAAGCATTCCCCGGCGATCCTGTAGAGTTCTTCGATATTGTTGCTGCGTGCACCTAAATTGACGAAACGCGGATCATCCGTCAGTTCGGGGCGACCGGCTTCTTGCCAAAAGACTTTCCATTGTGGATCGGTGTAAACCAGAACACAGATATATCCATCACTGGTCTTATATGGTCGCCGTGACGGTGTGAGCACACGAGTATAGCCCATCGTGTCTTCAGGCGGGTCAAAAGCGTGCCCATATATGTGCTCGGTCATATTATAGGCCACCATGGTTTCGTACATGGGGACCTCAACGAATTGGACACCTCGAAGAACGTTCGGTTTGGCCGCTTGCGGCGTGATTTGACCGGGTGGGCGCGTCTGAGTGTCGGTTTTTTCGAGCCGTTTTGCGTCGATTTGATCGGTTTAGCCGGTCGAACCGGCCGTTCCGGCGTCATGTGGGCGCACTTCGCCCCTGGAGCCAGAGGAAACGGCGCATGTTATACGCCAGATTGGTCATGCCGATCTTGGCCTCGGCCCGGGCGATGCCGATGGTCCGAACCGAGAGCGCCATCAAGCCTTTCTGATGGGCGAAGACATGCTCGACGGCGGAGCGTACCGCCGAGCGCGCCGCGTTGGCCTTGGCCAGGGTCGCCGGCATCGGCTTGCCGCGCGGCTTGCGGAAGTGGATCTGGGAGCGCTTGCCTTGGCGCGCCAGCATCTTCTCGTTACGCTTGGACCGATAGGCGGTATCCGCCCAGACCGGGCTCGCCGTGTTCTCCGGATCGATCAGACCGGCGAGCTGGCGGCCGTCATTGGCGGCGGCATCGGTGACGCGCCACTTGCGGATCAACCCGTGCCGCCGGTCCGTGGAGATGTGGTTCTTGTAGCCAAACGCCGGCACCATGATCTCCGGCCCCTTGGGGTGCCCATCCTCCAGACGCTTCACTCGGCCACGCTTCATGGTCCAGCGCGCATCCCGGTCTTTCTGGGCCAGCTTGGCCAGCTTGTCCTTCCACTCCTCTGGCACCTTGCCGGCCTTCAACGCCACCTTCTCCGGAACGCTGTTGCGCTGCCTGGGCGCCGCGACGATCGTGGCATCGACGATCTGGCCCGACAGCGCCAGGTAGCCATGGCCGCGCAGGTGTTCGTCGAAGCGATCGAACAACGCCTCGATCGCCTTGGCCTGCACCAGCAACTCACGGAACAGCCAGATCGTCTTGGCGTCCGGCACCCGGGCGTGAAGCCCCAGGCCCAGGAACCGCATGAAAGACAGCCGGTCGCGGATCTGGAACTCGGTTTGATCATCCGAGAGATTGTATAGTGCCTGCAACACCAGGATCTTGAACATCAGAACGGGGTCATAGGGAGGCCGGCCACCCTGGCGCCGGTCCGAGCGACGTAGCGCCCGGATCAAGGGCCGGCGAAACAACTCGAAATCGACCAACTCACCAAGCCGAAGCAACGGATCACCCGCCGCCGACAGCGCCGCGTAACGCTCATCAAGATCGAAAAAACCGGGCTGAGCCGACATTCCATCCTCCATCAAGCCGATGAGAGAAGTGAAGCAGATCATGGCCAAAATGACGAGGTTTTTAGAGGCGCCCAAATGGCCTAATCCAGACCGTTCGCGTTCAACGAGGGCTGCCGTGACGGAGTAGGCGGTTACCAGTCCGGTGGTCTTGTCCGCCATAACCGTTGGCATATAGCGCGGTTCACCCACGAGCCGTGCCATGAGGTCAACGCTGCCGGATTGCCCTTGAATAACGTCATCATAGGCTGGATTGCCGGCATATGGACCGTCGGAGCGGTAGCCGTGGATCCCCGTATATACGATGCGCTCATTGCGTTTGAGGACATCCTCATGCCCAAATCCCAGCTTGGCGATTTTTTGCGGCCGGATTGAATGCATAAAAACATCAGCAGTGTCGATGAGTTTCCAGAGCGCGTTTTGGGCAGGTTCTTGCTTCAGATCGAGAACAATGGAGCGTTTATTGCGATTGAGCCCCATGAACAGGGCTGCCATATCGTGCGATCTTCTTGGCCCCGTATACCGTGTTGTATCGCCCTCGGGGGCTTCGACTTTAATGACGTCAGCACCGAGGTCACCCAGTATCTGGCTGGCCAGCGGGCCAAGAACGACTGAGCTGAGATCAAGTACTTTAATTCCGGAAAGAGGGCCTGACACAGGTTAGGTGTCCCGTTTTTTTCTAAATTCGGGTTTTCGTTTTTCCCGAAATGCCGCGACACCTTCCTTCGACTCTTCTGTTTCGTAGAAGAGAGAAAGGGCCTCAAAGCCGAGTGAGCCTATTGCTCTAATATTTTCACTGTCAGCGTTAAAGGATCGTTTGGCGATGGCAATGGCTGTTGGACTTTTCTCCATGATTTCAGCACACCAACTCTCCACTTCCGCATCGAGTTTTTCTGCCGGGACAACTTTGTTAACGAGGCCCATCGTTTCGGCTTCGGCTGCGCTATACTGACGGCACAAATACCAGATTTCCCGGGCCTTTTTCTCACCGACAATTCGGGCGAGATAGGCGGTGCCCCAACCTGGATCAACGGAACCTACCTTTGGACCGACTTGGCCAAAAATGGCGTTTTCAGAGGCAATCGTAAAATCGCATAGTGTGGCGAGAACGTTTCCACCACCAATGGCATAGCCTTGTACGCGCGCAATCGCAGGGACAGGGACATCCCGTATGGCGCTGTGAACCTCTTCTATCGACAGGCCGATCGTACCCTTTCCGCCGTAATCACCGTCATGATCGCTTTGATCACCGCCAGTACAGAAAGCCTTGTCACCGGCGCCGGCAAGAACGATGGCACCTATATTCTTGCTCCACCCGGCATACCGAATAGCTTCGCTTAACTCGTCGCAGGTTCTGGCGCGGAAGGCGTTATAGACCTTGGGACGATTTATCGTAATCCAGGCAGCCCCTTCTCGTTCTTCGTAGAGGAGGTCTTCAAATGTCGGGGTATCTGTTGTCATTGATTTAGCCGTGCATTGTAAGTCCGCCAGAGACGGAGATTGTCTGGCCGGTAATGTAGCCTGCATCATCACTCAACAGAAAGGCGACAATCCCGGGATAATCCTCTGGGTCGCCGAGTCTTTTCATCGGGATGGCTCGGGCCAGCCCATCGGCTATTTTTTGGCCGTCACCTGATGCTTCCTTGAATTCATCAAAGAGGGGGGTGTTGGTCGGGCCGGGGCAAACTGTATTAAGTCGAATACCTTTTCGGGTGAGTTCTCGTGCCAGTGTTTTGGTAAAGGCAATGACCCCGCCTTTGCAGGCCGAGTAAACGGCTTCTCCTGATGACCCAACGCGTCCCGCATCAGAAGCAATGTTGACCACGCGTCCTGCACCGCGTTCAGCCATTTTACCCAGCACAACATGATGCATATGGATCGGCCCCATCAGATTTATGCCGATAACTTTGGCCCAAAGGTCTGGTTCGCTATCCAGAAAGTTAACTGCGGCATCCCATCCGGCATTGTTGACCAGTAGGTCAATTGGCCCGGTATTGTCTTCGGTGAGGTTCACCGCAGATTGAACAGAGGCGTAATCAGAAATATCGCAATGTTGAGCGGACGCGTTATCGCCGTTGGTGATTATTTCTTCTGTTACGACCGAAGCATTTTCATCGTTGACGTCAAAAATAACGACTTTGGCGCCTTCTTCAGCCAGCCGGAGGGCGATAGCGCGCCCAATGCCTGACCCGCCTCCCGTAACGACGGCAACTTTTCCGTCTAATCCTTGCATATGCAATTTCCTTCCAGAGGGATGGTTACTCCGCCCAGCCAACTATTGGCGTAAACATTTGGTCCACCTTAGGTGCTGGGGCGGCGATAAAGGACTGATCAACGAGATATTTCATCAATGTCTCAAGGGTTCTTCTGTTCGCCTCAACCCCAAGCGGGTAGGGATCCCCTTTGGAAAACATCTCGTCTATTTCTTCAATTTCATGGTTGAGCCAGGGCACCATATAGCGAATGGTTCCTGTAAATCGCATACGTTCCAAAGCCCATTGTTTGGACACTTCAAACGCCTTGACCATATTTTCCGCGATCCAGGGGTTTTCCTGATGCATTTGTTCACTCATCACCAGGCAATGCATGATCGGAAATATGCCAGTTCGATCATAAAATTTTCGTTCTTCTTTTCGATAGTCGGGGAACAGGCGAACGATGTTATCGTTGGTCTTGTAACAGTTTGGTTGACGGGCGCCGAAATAGGCAACCACATCACCGCTCATGAGCAGATCGTTAATGGATTTGCCTTCCGGCGCTGAAGAAATCTTGATCTTCTTGTCAGGGAGGATATCCAGGTCAGCATCCGGTGGACGGGAGACGTTTACGCCACCCTCTACAAAAGTCATTCCCGACAAATCGACATCGTATTCGTTCTGAAGAATGCCGCGTACCCAGGTGGCGGCAGTTTGCCGGTATTGTTGAACACCGATCTTTTTTCCTTCGAGGTCTTTGGGCACACTAATACCGGCATCACGATTTACGTAAATATAGGCATGTCGAAACACGCGGCAGGGAAAAACCGGCAAGGCGATATAGGGAAAATCGCCTTTGCTCTTTAACGTAAAATACATTGCCAGCGACATTTCGGAGATGTCGAACGCATTGGTCTTGATCATTCGCGCAAATATTTCTGGCGGTGACTCATTCGCGAGATAGGTGACATCGATCCCGGTTGGTTGAACGATGCCGCGCGAGATAGCTTCCATATGATCGTAATGACCGCACGCGACGGTCAGTGAGAGTTTGCTCACAAATATGCTCCCATCCAAATTGGTGAACGTGCATCTTAGGGAGATGTCGTTGAAAGGAAAGGCGCAAAGGTGAGTTATATCAGGCTGGAAAAGTGAACGGCGGCCCCAATACGCTGGGCCGCCGTTCGATAGACAGGCTGTCCGGGGTTGGCGTCAAACAGCCCGCCTGCACCTCACGTAACTCTTCTTGGTTACGTTATTTGTTGATGGCGCAAAATTCTTGGGGAAGTCTGGCACCGTCGACTTTAGTGGTTTATGGACAACCATGTATTCACACGATTGCATAACCTATAATAGTAGGCAAGCAAGACCTGTGCCAATTTTAACTATTCATTAATAATCGGTAGTTTGGGGGTAATCTTTCGAGCGATCGACGCCGAACTGTAAAATATTCCGACAGTTAGCGGTCCCGCAGCAAAATTGAAGCCAAAAACCTACATAATTATAGCGCGGGTATCTTTGAGAATAGCGTGCGCAAGAGACAATGCAGTTGTCGCTGAGGTCTTTGGATTATCGGGCGCCGGCAGGCCGCGACATTCAACAGTAAGTTGGCCGAACTCGCCTTCCGCATCAATTCTACCGACATTATTCGGGGCGACGTCAGGGTCAGCAACGAGTTGGATTTCCGTTGCATCCAGACCAAGACCAGCAAGCGCAACAGTTGCGGCCAAATTGGCATTCTTGGGATAAAGACGCGCTGCTTCTCGTGCTGGTCCGGTAAAGAGCACAGTCCGTTCTGAAATATTGGCGAGGTCAAAATTGTCATCAGCGGGAGTGCCTTGCCACGCCATTGGCGGTTTCGTGGAGGTATAGCGGACGGAATTTAGGCCGCCGATTTGCAATGAATTCATGCCGTCAATTCCGGCGATCGCCCCTGATGGCATTAAGAGACGCGCGCCATTGCGTTTACATATCGACGTGAGGCTGTTTCGGAGATTGTCATCTGCAAGTGCACCTGTGGAGATGACAATCAAGTCGATACCGGCGGTTAATACAGCTTCGCCATATTCAGTGATGGAACCCTGTCCGGCGCATTCGGCGATGACGTTTGGAGATAACCGGATGAGGTCCTCTATTGAGGTAACGACTGCTTTTGAATTGTCCAAAGCGGCACGGGCTTCTTCTTTTCTATTCTCCCGCACGAGAACCCCAACGACCTTGATATGTTTATCAGTGTCGTGTTCTTCGATTTTTTGTAATGCAATACGGGCGATTGCGCCGTAGCCGATTAGAGCAACTTTTTTCATCCTGACCTCAAGATTTCTGCATTTCCGGATCGTATCGGAGAGACGCGGATAATGCCAACAGGTGACATCTGTTATCGAGGGTCCCTGGTTTATGGTAGGCGAATTCGCCGTTCAATGTGAGAGCGGAGGGTATTATGGGCAAAGTACTTTCGGACACCGATATAAAACAGTTCTTCAATGACGGCTTCTTGTTTCCGTATGAGGTTTTTACGGAGGACGAGGCGTCAGAAATCGCAATGCGGTTTGAATCAATGGAGGCCGAACTTGGCGAGGAGATGCAAAACCGGTTTCGGAATAAGGCTCAGCTACCCTTTCCCTGGTTATGCGAGCTGGTGGCAAACGCGCGCTTATTGGCTGCCGTGGAAGATTTAATTGGCCCCGATATTCTTTGTTGGGGTTCTTCGTTCTTTACCAAAAAGGCGCGGGATCCACGCTTTATCTCCTGGCACGCCGATGATTTTGTGTATGGCTTTGATCCGGCAGAGACGGTTACGGCCTGGCTTGCTTTCCATCCTTCAACAGTGGAATCCAGATGTGTGAAATATATTCCAGCTTCCCATAAATCTGTGGCGATGCACGAATTTATTCCAAATTCCGATAATCTGGCGCGCAATGGCCAGACCGCTATCGGCATCGACGAGAAAACGGCGATACATGCTGTTCTTAAACCGGGTCAGGTCGTGTTTCATCATCAGGGCGTCGTGCATGGTTCTGGCCCGAATAATGCTGATCATCCCATGGTTGGGTTTTCGATCCATTACACTGCACCTCACGTAGGTGAGACCAGGTTTGAGGGCGCAACGGCAACGCTATTAAGGGGTGAAGATAAGTACGGGTTTTGGGGTAAAGACCCGTCGCCCAAAGACGATTTCGATCAGAACTGTATCGATCATATGGAAGAAACTCGTGCTTTGTTCAATCAGTTGACCAAACGTAAAATTGCCAGCGGAAATTACACAAATGCCTGATGTGGCCAGCTTAAACGCCGATCTTTCGGAACGTATCGTTATCGATACAAATACGATGGACTGGCAGGCGAGCCCCAGTCCCAATGTTTGGCGTAAACGGCTTTACCACGCCGGTCCCGAAGAAGCGGGCATTGTGACATCCGTTGTGCGTTATGAGCCCGGCAGCAATTTTGCGTCCCATCAACATCCAGACGGTGAAGAGATATTTGTAATTGATGGTGTTTTTTCGGATGAGGCTGGGGATTATCCTGCGGGCAGCTTTATTCTAAACCCCGAAGGATTTTCGCATGCGCCGTCTTCCGCGCCGGGATGCACCTTGTTCGTAAAGCTGCGGCAGTATGCGGGTTCTCGTCCACAGGTAAGACACAATATCAATGAGATGGATTGGGAGCTTCGGCCAAACGGTAGGGGTGAATCGATTGTGCTTGATCAACAGGACGGGTTTGACAAGCGCACACAGGTTGTTCGCATGATGCCCGGGGGTGAAGTGCCAATGCATGGCCACCCGAATGGAGAAGAGGTTTTCATTCCTGAAGGAAGTTTTGAAGACCAAATGGGGCGTTACACGGCAGGTACCTGGATACGGAATCCGATAGGTAATAAACATTCTCTGAAATCTGAGGAGGGCTGCATGTTCTTTATCAAAACCGGTTGTTTTCCAACGGACGACTAGAACCAGTTGGAATTTTTGACGCCGGTATAAAGTAGTCTCAGAGCCAGACCCGTCAGGGTAATCTGAAAAATAATCCGGAACAGCTTCTCTGGCATGACCTTTAGGAGCATGCGACCGAGATAACTTCCCAAAAACGCTGTCGCGATCATCACCGCAATTAATGGGATGTAACTTGCCAGCGTAAATCCAAGTAAGCCGAATACCGGAATTTTTAGCCCATGGATGAGCGTCATAAAGCTGTACTGGGTGCCGACAAACTCATGACGGTCTTTGCATGCTTTTTGAACACAGGGTGCAATAACGACTCCGCTCGATCCGATGAACAGGGCCAAAACCGTTCCGCCAAAACCCAGCCCGAAAAATTTCTTGTGCGAATAGGCAGACGAGGCCGGAGCAGGGGCCCAGCATGCGTAAAAAATGAAGAGGGCGAGTACCATTTGCAAAATGGCGGTGGGTAAATTTACGACGACATTTGCGCCCAAGATAGCGCCGAGGATCGCGCCGATAGCAAAGGCAGGCAGTAGATCCCGCCTGATGTGCTTATACATCAGGATTGCCCGCCCGATATTCGTTCCGAGAAGAACGGCGCCATGTAAGGGGATCAGGATTGTCGGAGGGAAAACCGTCGTCATAAACGCTAAGAGCATGACGCCGCCGCCAAGTCCCGCGCCAACACCCATGGCCCCTGAAAGCGCGCTGAGCGCTGACATGAATATAAATGTTGTCGGAGTGATTCCGGGGACGGAGCTTAAAAATTCGATCACGATAGTGTCACTTCGTACCCACGTCGGGGTTGCGCAGCAAGAGTGCAATTACTGTCCCCAGGGCCATAGAGGCACTGCCTGTAAGGAAAATGGGGACGTAACTCCCCGCCAGATCAAATATCGTCACATAGCCGTAGGCCGCTATGGCCTGCAGGACCGTCGAGATCAAGGCTGACATTCGCCAAACAGGCGCCATGCCGTCAGGGCCCATAAGTTGATGAAATCGACCTGACATTATGGCGGTCAGACCGGGTTGTGCACCAACAACCAGTGAAGAGAATACCAAAGCCCAGCCGACAGAATTGAGCACTGGAAGCGCAATGCCGCTGGCAACAGCAGCAAATGCTAAAGCCAGCCCGGCGCGAAACCCGATCCTGTCTGCCAGACGCCCCCAAAGGTAGGTGCCTCCGATTGCACCGAGTCCGAAGAGTACCCAGTGCAGACCCCCGAACTCTATATCGTTGCCCAAACCCCGAACGAGGTAATCGACCCAATAAATTGTGTGTGGAATTAATCCTATCGAAAACAGAACACGCGTTGCGATCAAGCCGGAAACGGTAAAATTCCATTTAATCTTAGGGTGCGGAGAGGCCGTGGCGGCGCCGTTCTCTTTGTGTCGATCAAGCGCCTGCCATCCCCACAGGGCAATCAAAAAAGCGGAGACGCCAATGAGTCCTGTACCGGTCCAGGCTGAAGCGATGCTAAATTGTAGCAGCCAGGGAACCAGAGAACCTGAAAGCAGGATGCCGATCCCAACGCCGGTATAGACAATGCCTGTCGCTGCCCCAAGTTTTCCCGGAGGCGCATATCGGGTGGCAATCGCCAGGCAGTAGATCATCATTACCCCGACTACTGCACCGAGCAGCGCGCGCCAGAATACCAGCCATTCAAAACCCCAGGGCAGCACGCAGGCGAATAAAGCGATTAAGCCTGTCAAAAGCGAGATGCGCATTGTTGTGGCTTCGCCCCACCGCATGCGCATTGCCGGGGCGGCGAGGGCACCTGCGAGATATCCTGTGAAGTTTGAAGCGCCAATGGCACCAGCTTCCCAAGCAGAAAGGTGGCCTGCTTCGATGAGCGCGGGGATCAACGGTGAATAGGAGAACCGACCCAGCCCCATGCCTATCAGAAGAGTCGCGCCGCCCGCGATTGAAAGCCTTAACCAAGGCGATGATGGCTGAATTGGGTTGGGTGATGTATTCACTGTGAAAGATTGAACGTTCGTTTGGGTTGCGTCCAGTGCGGGGACGGATTTTATGATAGTGTGAAACTCGCTATGCTGCCCGGCATACGTTGATTCGGCGATATCACCTGGGAAATTTATGAACGACGGATTCGATAAATCCTTGCCGATGCGCGTGCAAATACCGGTCTATGGCGTTGCGTTGTTTAGTAACAGCATCCCGGATCTTGTTCTCGTTGTGCTGGGACTTTGGCTTGTTGAACTCGAAACGCCGCTGTTCCTGATCGGTCTGCTGGCTGGCCTAAGGTATGTCGGTCCCTTGCTGTTCGCGATTCATGGTGGCGCCATGATGGATCGCATTGGCACACGCCGAGTATTGATTTTCGTTGCGGCGGTTATGCTTGTTTTCCCGTTCGTGTATCCCGTCACGCCCTGGATACCGGCAATTATGGCGTTACAGTTAATATGCGGGCTCGCGGATTCTCTGGGTTGGGTCGGAGCCCAAACATTGACAGGTCAGGTTTTACGCGGAAACCCAACCTATACCGGCAGGCTCGTCTTTGCGACACGGGTCGGTACTTTTGCAGGACCGCCAATTGCCGGCGGCGCATGGGATATCTTTGGGCCCTGGGGAGGTTTTGCGGCCCTTAGCCTGTGGGGGGGCGGGCTATTCTTCTCCGTTGTAGCACTTCCGGTCGCCGCATTGTCCGAACCTACTGAACTACGGCAGTCACTAGTAAAATCAATAACGCCGCGCCTGGTCGACTACATTGAGGCTTTCAAACTGTTTGCTTTGCCGCTGATGGCACTCGTGTTGGCAATGACCATCATCAGGCAGTTCGGTAGCGGCATGCAGAGTGCCTTTTACGCGGTTTATCTCGAAGGTATTGGCATGCCGGGAACGCTCATTGGAATTCTCGTCGCCGCCAACGGATTAACGGGGATTGCGGCATTGGGTAGTGGTGCCTTGGTAAAACGCTTTAAAGAATTTAGTCTCCTTTTCTGGTGTATCGTAATATCGATCGCCAGTATTGTGATCGTTCCTTTCTTTACGGATTTCATACCACTATTTATTGCGTCGAGCCTTCGCGGTGCAGTTATGGCGCTTAGCGTTGTAATAATTGTATCTTTGATTGCTCGAACCGTAGCCGCGACGGTTCAGGGAAGGGCGATGGGCCTCAGAACAACTTGCAATCAGGCAGCAAACGTAACAATTCCAATCGTCATGGGCGGGCTTGCCCATTTCCTAGGTTTGGGAGTTGGCGTTTTATATTGTAGGGGCACTGGGCATTGTCCTGACGCTTATAACAGCGCTTTTAGCGCGTGGTGTGGAAACCCCACCACTTTAAAACGTTATTCTTCCGCGACAACGCGTCCAAGATGGGTCAGCTTGCACACCATCCAGTCCTTCTTGAGAGGATTGTTGAACCAGGGTTCTGCCCAACCAAGCCGAACACAGCTTTGTACTGTCCGATCTGAGATACGCTGACCATCTTCGTCGAATAGTGGTAGTTTTCCGCCGGGCTGTGTTAGCCCGCGTTTAAGCCAGCGACTTTGAACATCGGATGGTTTCGTAAGCACACCAGGTCGTGACGCGGCGTGCGTATAGGCATGCTGTTGCATGGTTCATCCCCCTGACGCATGCCAACAGTCCCCCCGGAGCGCTGAGATGCATCTTGTCGATTCGAGTCAAGTGTTAAACTATCTGATTCCGTAAATCAATTCTTATCGTTTTGAGCAAGAAAACCCGCAAGGATACTGCAATGCCGCGTGAAGCATGTTTCGTCTATATGACGGCTGGTTCCAAGGAAGAGGCGCGTTCGATAGGGCAATGTCTCGTCGAAGAACATTTGGCAGCATGCGTCAATATTATTGACCAAATGACGTCCATATATCGTTGGCAGGACAAGGTTGAATCTGCTGAGGAGACAGTACTGATAGCAAAGACTGTTTCGGCAAAAGTTGGAGCGTTAACAGAACGGGTCAAAATCCTACATTCTTACGAATGTCCCTGTGTTGTTTCGCTGAACGTTAATGATGGGAATCAGGAATTTTTGGAATGGATTTCAGATCAAGTTTCTTTATAAAACAAATGTTTAATCTATTTAGTTCTATCTAAATATTAAAACAGGAGACGATTGCACGATAGTGTCGGGCGTGTCATCTTGCTGTCTTACTGCGGAAATTCAATCTCATGATCGCGTCATCGTCTTCACGCCCTAACAGGGCCCTTACCTTCGTCAATTTCAGTCATTTCCTGAACCATGTGATCATGTTGATTTATCCAACCGTGGCACTGACGCTGGTTGATGTCTGGGCTTTGTCCTATGGTGAGCTATTCAAATTATTCTTTTTTGCTTCGCTCCTTTATGGCGTGGCGGCTCTGCCGGCGGGTTGGCTCGGCGATCGTTGGAGCAGTTGGGGGATGCTTGCCATCTATATGATTTGCACTGGCATTGCGGCCTTTCTGACCGGGTTTGCCAATTCGCCAACTCAAATAGCCGTGGGTTTGGCGGTAATCGGCATATTTGCAGCAATCTATCATCCAGTCGGCACGAATTTTGTTGTTCTACACGCCGTGAATCGGGCGAAAGACCTGGGGTATAACGGGGCGTATGGGACCGTTGGTCTTGCGTCGGCAGCCTTTATCGCAGCCGGTTTAACGCAACTCTTTGGCTGGCGTGCCGCGTTTTTTGTACCAGGCGCCGCGTGCTTCCTTCTCGGTGTAGGGTTTGTGCTGTTTACCCAAGATGTCGCAAAGACCGGAAATCAATCGAAATCGGTTGTTGAAGATGCTCCTGTCGCATTCAGGACAACTCGCGTGGTTTTGAGTTTGATGGCAGTGACGGCTTTATCTGTCGGTTTGATAACGCAGGCATATACGTCGGGATTACCAAAGGTATTTGACGACACAATGCAGGCAGTCGTGACTGCATTCGCCTTGGATCGTGAGGGTGGCCTGACGATGAGTTCCGGCCTTGTCACACTGGTTATTCTGGCAGGCGCTGCCGGCCAGATTGTTGGTGGCAGTTTGGCGTCTAAATTCTCGCCCAAGGCTGTCTATATTGGCATGTTCGCCATAATGATCCCGTTGGCCGTCATGGCATCACAGCTTGATGGATTGCCACTTGTCGTGGTCGCTGCCGTGATGATGCTGGTTATTACAGGATGCCTGCCAGCGGAAAACTGCATCATTGTTCGTTTTTGCCCTGAACATTGGCGGGCGCGGGTCTTTAGCGCAAAATTTGTTATGGCGCTGGGTGGCGGGTCCTTTGCTGTCTTGGTGGTCGGTGAAATATTTGACCGGACGACAGGCTTTTTGCTGTTTTACGGGTTCATGATTGCGCTGGCAGCTATTGTCATGCTTTTCGCCGCTTTTCTGCCATCCATGAAAGATTCCGTTGGTGGCGCTGCGCCAGTTGCGGGACCGGCTGAATAAGAATGTCTGCAAAAGTTGACGCGCTGGATCATCTCGTTCTGACAGTTGCCGATATTGAGGAGACCTGCGCTTTTTATCAGAGGGCTTTGGGTTTCAATGTAGTGACATTTGGCGAGGGCCGAATAGCCCTGACCTTTGGATCACAAAAAATCAATTTGCATCAAGCAGGCAAGGAGTTTGAGCCAAAGGCTGAAAACCCGACCCCGGGTTCCGGAGATCTTTGTTTTCTGACAAGTCGGCCCGTTGCGGTGCTCGTTGGCGTGCTAAAATCGATTGGCATTGCAATTATCGATGGGCCTATCGAACGAACCGGAGCAACGGGCGCGATCATGTCGATATATTTTCGAGATCCGGACGGGAATCTGATTGAAGTCGCTAATCAGCTTTAATTTGCCGCTTTAAGCGCTTCTTGTGTGTCAGCCGCAAACCCGACCCGTCTGGAATTTCCTAAATCGAAGACCGGTCTTTTAATAAGAGTTGGATTTTCCGTTAGAAGGGCGGCCGCACGATCATCGTCAGCTGCTGCCTGTTCTGTTTCGGCAAGTTTACGCCATGTAGTCCCACGCTTATTGAGAAGCGTTTCAATACCGATCTCATCGAGCCAGGCCGACACCAGGCCTTCTTCGAGTCCATCTTTCCGGAAATCGTGAAAGCTGTACTCAATGCCTTCAGCTTCGAGCCATTTCAGGGCTTTGCGGCATGTGTCGCAGTTCTTGATGCCGTAAATAGTAATCACTTAGCTTTCTCCATTTTTTAGGCCATACCTAGTCGTCGGTATTCCATAACGGGGCAGCGGTCCATTATCACGTTAAGCCCCGCAAGAGCCGCACGTTTCGCTGCGGCATGATCGATGACATCTAATTGCATCCACACCGTTTTAGTTCCTGTCTGAATCGCCTCGTCGACACTCTCTCCCGCAACCTCTGAGCGACGGAAAATATCCACCATATCCACGGGAATCGGAAGATCGCCGAGTGTTTGAAGGACGGTTTCATTATTGATGATTTGACCAGCGCAGGCAGGGTTTACGGGAAACACCTTGTGTCCTTTTGATTGCAGGAAACGCATGACACTGTTTGAAGCGCGATGTGGTTTTGGGCTGGCACCTACCAGGGCAATAGTCGGACTGGAAGAAAGGACTTTGCGTATGAGGTCGTCGGAATAATCCACGTTTCTCAGGCGCTTTGCTTCGCCGCATCTGCGACTTTCGCATTTAACCGCGCATGTGCAGCTTTCATGACCTTTCCGAGGTAGTGGTCGGCGAAAGTAATAGGCTCGTATTTAGGGCCTTTGTCTCCGATACAGCTGGGAATGCACTCGATTAGGGCATCGTGATTAGGGCTGTGAAAGTGAACCAGCGAAATTCGATCGACATTTTTGGCATCAGGCGGCGGATTTCCAACGCGGTGCAGGGTCGATTTCCAACGATCATTGGTCCATCTCGCGAGAGCATCACCAATATTGCAGACGAACCCGCCTGGCGGACAAATCACTTCAACCCATTCACCGTCGCGAGTCATGACTTCTGTGCCCCCCGGGACAGCGTCTCCGCGCAGGAATGTGACAGTTCCATAATCGGTGTGTTCGCCGGCTCTTAATTGCCCTGCATCGGCAGCTTCTTTCCGGGCAGGGTAACGAACCACTCGGGAAACACTCGATTGGTGATCGTATTTATCATCGAAATAATGCCGATCAACATCGAGAGCCGTTGCGATAATATCCAGCACTCTGTCGCCGAGCCATTTCATGGCTGCTGCATATTGCTGCATCGTTGAATGGAATTCCGGAGGTTTATCCGGCCAGCGATTGGGGGCCATCATCGCCGTACCAGGGTCATCTTTGATCCAATCTTCCCCAGTGAATTCTTCGGGCCCAAATGCGAAAGCTTCCTGAAGGTCGGGTGGAGCTTCTTTACCGATTGAGTAGGAGAGGGAGCGATCCATAAAGCGGTTATAGCCCCGGCTGACCTTTTCGGGCGGGCGCTCGACCTTTAGTTTTTCTTCCAGCGGTAAGGCAAAGAAGTCGACAACGGCTTGTCGCGTACGGGTAATGATAGCTTCTTCTACACCATGCCCGGTGATGGCAAAGAAACCCGTATTGCAACAGGCTTTGTCGAGTTCGTTTGCAACGGCTTGTTTTGACGTGTTGTCGCCGTTGAAGTAGGGCGCGATATCGATCACAGGAACGATAGAAGGGGACATTTATAGCTCCGATCCATATATTTATCGTATCGTTGGGTAGAGACTTGAGCAAGCCTTCCAAATATTAGATAAGAACGCCTGCGGTAAAATAATACCGTTATTCTAAGCTACTGCAATTTAACGAAATTCTGTAGTTGACATCCCATTTTTTAATGGCATACTCCGCGCGCTTTTGATGGCGGCAAGGGGCTGTCATTTTACAGGACGAATTCAAATGATGCAGGCAATGAAGACATATTCTGCGACACCGTCCGATGTTGATCGTAAGTGGTACATCATCGACGCTGAAGATGTCGTGTTGGGGCGGATGGCCTCAATTATCGCGAATATGCTGCGGGGCAAGCACAAGCCCATGTACACAGCTAACATAGATTGCGGTGACAATATCATCGTGATCAACGCGGAAAAGGTTTTGCTTACCGGCAACAAACGGGCCAACAAAACCTATTACTGGCACACGGGCTATCCCGGCGGTATCAAAAGCCGGACCGCTGACAAGATTCTGGATGGAGCACATCCGGAGCGTGTCATTTCCAAGGCTGTTGAAAGAATGTTGCCCAAGACGGTTCTTGGACGTCAGCAGATCAGTAAATTGAAAATCTACGCCGGTTCGGAGCATCCGCATGAAGCCCAGTCCCCTGAGGTATTGGATATTGCGTCGATGAACCCCAAGAATAAAAGGCGCGCTTAATTATGGCTGAAGATGGTGGCGCAACACTTGCGGATGTAATGCCCGCAGAAGCGAGCGATGCAGCGGTTCCGCCCACGGAAATCGAAGCGGCGCCGGTTTATGAACGCACTGTTGATGAACAGGGACGTTCCTATGCAACAGGAAAACGTAAAGATGCTGTCGCACGTGTCTGGGTTAAGCCCGGCAGTGGCAGGATTTCGGTTAATGGACGTGAAGGTGACATTTATTTCAGTCGTCCGACCCTGCAGATGATTATTAGGCAACCATTTGATGTCGTTGAGCGGAAAGACCAGTTTGATGTTTATTGCACGGTAAAAGGCGGTGGATTGTCTGGCCAGGTTGGCGCTGTTCGTTACGGAATATCCAAGGCGTTGACCTTGCAGGAACCTGAATTGCGCAGCGCGCTCAAAAAGAACGGCTTCCTGACACGGGATTCACGTGTTGTAGAACGTAAGAAGTACGGTAAGCCTAAAGCGCGTCGTAGCTTCCAGTTCTCAAAACGATAAGCAACCGTTTCCATATTTGGAAAGATGGCTTGCCGGAAACGGCGAGCCATTTTTTTTGTAATATGAGAAATTGACGAGAAAAGGTAGAAAGTCACATTTGATATGGCGCATAGAGTTTTCATAGACGGTGAGGAAGGAACTACCGGTCTCCAGATACGTGATCGTCTGGAAGGTCGTTCCGAGCTTTCGCTTATCCACTTGGCTGACAGTGACCGGAAAAATGCCGAAGCGCGCCGTGCTGCTCTCATCGACGCAGACGTTGCAATTCTGTGTTTGCCGGATGCTGCAGCAAAGGAAGCTGTTACCCTCGTAGAAGGCGAAAAAACGAGATTGATCGATGCATCTACTGCACACCGAATCACTGAAGGTTGGGTTTATGGTTTTCCAGAGATGACCCCGACCCAACGGTCAATAATTGTTGACGCTGATCGTGTGACCAATCCCGGATGTTATCCCACGGGTGCAATCGCCTTGTTGGCGCCGTTGATTTCAAGTGGCCTCTTGCCGGCGGATTACCCAATTACGATTAACGCTGTTTCGGGATATAGCGGTGGTGGAAAACCGCTAATTGCGCGGATGGAAGAGGTCAATACTGAAAATGCGATCTCCAGTGAATATTTTGCCTACGGGTTGGGGTTGGAGCATAAACATGTCCCCGAAATCCAGCACCATAGTGGTCTTGCACATCGACCAATATTCGTCCCCGGTGTTGGAAAATTCCGGCAGGGGATGATCGTCCAGATACCTTTGCAGCTATGGTCATTGCCGAATAAGCCTGATGTTGGGGTGGTCTACGATTGTCTGCGAGACTGTTACGCGGATGAGCATTTTGTTTCTGTTGCCGACAGTACTGAAGCAAATGATTATTTGGCACTTCTGGACCCTGAAGCTCTAAACGATACCAATAGGCTAAGATTATTTGTATTTGGCAACGAAACCCACGGGCAGGTGGTTTTGACGGCCCAACTCGACAATTTGGGAAAAGGGGCAGCCGGCCAGGCGGTACAGAATTTGAATATTATGCTGGGTCTTCCCGAAGGGGCGGGTTTGTGATGTATGATTTAAGCGGGTTGTCTCGGTTTGGGGGTGTGAAAATTATTTGCAATTCGAACCGTTGGACGTTAATCACCGGTTTGCTGTTTTATGGTATTTCGATTCGCAATAGTGCTACGGTAAATCTTTGGTTCTTAATGCGTTAGGCTAAGTAGGACGGATCACGGGGGCGACGGGTTAACATGACCATAGCGACCAGAAAAAGTTTTAAACAGAATGCAGGCAAAGGCGTTCTCGTCGTTTGTATGGCGGGGTTTCTTGTGAGCAGCTGCTCATCGGTTCCCGATTGGGCTAATCCTGCCGAATGGTATCGCGATACCAAGGACTGGGTGACAGGAGATTCATCCAGTGGCCGCGCGCAGCCACCACAAGCATCGACGCCGATCCCGGGGAAGGATAAAAACTTTCCTAAACTTGCCAGCGTTCCAGCGCGACCTGCGCCACCGAGTGAAGCGGAGCGCAAGAAGATGGCCAGGAACCTCGCCGCTGACCGCCAGGCCGCTCGTTATTCGGATGCGAAAATCCGACGCCATGGTGACAACGTCGCTGCGGCCGCTGCGCCTGTACCCGTTGTTCGGGCTGCTCCGCCGGTCGTTGCTGCACCTGTGACGCCGGTCAAAGTTGCGCCCGTTGTCGCGCCGAAAGTGATAGCGCCACGCGCTCCGACTACGGCTCCTGCGGTGATGGTCGATAAAATGAAAACTGACCGAATGGCGAAGCCGGTATTTGGACAGGCTCCCGCAGACATCATCATGCGCGGGCAACCAATTGCAGTTGCGCGACATTCCGGCATAGTCGCCGCGCCAGCAGCCAGGACGCCGCAGAATTTTGTCCAGGCCAGGCCTTTCTCAACGCGATTTCCAGCGGGAACCGGCAACGTTGCAGCGCCGGTTCTTTCCGGTGCAGGTAATAAAGTGGCTACGGTACGGTTTGATACGGGATCGGCTAAGTTGTCTGGCGCGGCCCGCCGTGAAATACGGAAGGCCGTCAGCGTATTCAAGCAGCGCGCTGGTCGCATTCACGTCATCGGCCATGCGAGTAGCAGAACCCGCGATTTAAACCCACAGCGCCATCAATTAGCCAATTTTCGGGTGTCCTATGACCGGGCAAATGCAGTCGCTCGTGAGTTGAGACGCCTTGGTGTTGCAGCGACAGCTATTCAAGTAAGTGCTGTTTCAGATTCTCAGCCGATATTTTTGGAAGTAATGCCTGCGGGTGAGGCCGGAAACAGGCGAGCCGAAATAGTTTTGGAAAACTGACAACAGCGCATTTTCAGTGCACGACGAGTTCGGGCCTGATAATGGGCAATAGGACTCGAGAGATATGAATCAGGAATTTCATAGAGTACGGCGTTTACCACCCTACGTTTTTGCCGAAGTTAATGCCATGAAGGCAGAAGCGCGTGCGGCAGGTGAAGACGTGCTCGATTTTGGCATGGGCAACCCTGACCTGCCGTCACCACCACACGTTGTCGAAAAACTCGTGGAGGCCGTTCAAAACCCGAAAACGCATCGCTATTCGGTTTCGCGTGGGATAACAGGTCTGCGCAGGGCGAATGCTGGATATTATGGCCGACGTTTTAACGTTGATATCGATCCTGAAACCGAGACCATTGTAACGCTCGGCTCAAAGGAAGGGTTTGCCAACCTTGCGATGGCAATCACCAGCCCCGGTGACGTCGTGCTGGTTCCCAGCCCGAGCTACCCAATACATGCTTATGGTTTCATCATTGCCGGCGGCGCCCTCCGACATATGCCGGTAGGCCCAAATGTTGATCTCAGGACTGAACTGGAACGTGCTGTACGCCATAGTGTGCCACCGCCGCTCGCACTGGTCTTGAATTTTCCGTCTAATCCGACAGCTCAAGTGGTCGGATTAGACTTCTACAAGGAAGTCGTCGATTTTTGCAAAGAGCATGGCATCTATATCTTGTCTGATTTGGCCTATGCGGAAATTTATTTTGACGGGGAACCTCCATCGTCAATTTTTGAGGTCCCGGGTGCGAAAGACATCGCCGTCGAATTTACGTCATTGAGTAAGACTTATTCGATGCCGGGCTGGCGTATGGGGTTTGCAACCGGAAACAAGAAGCTGATTGCAGCTCTCGCACGTATTAAGTCCTACCTTGACTATGGCGCTTTTACGCCGATTCAGGTTGCGGCAACGGCAGCGCTCAATGGACCCCAGGACTGTATCGATGAATTTCGTGACACTTATCGCCGCCGCCGGGATGTGTTGATTGAACGCTTTGGCAGGTCGGGTTGGGAGATACCATCGCCGAGCGCGACGATGTTTGCCTGGGCGCCGATCCCGGAACCTTTCAGAGAATTCGGTTCGCTGGAGTTTTCCAAACTGCTTCTTGAAAAGGCGCAAGTCGCAGTATCGCCAGGCATTGGGTTCGGTGAATATGGCGAGGGTTATGTCCGGGTTGCGCTGGTCGAAAATCAGCAGCGTATTTTGCAGGCCGCACGTAATATAAAACGATTTATGTCCGAGAGTTCAGAAATCGTCGAACAAGCCCGGAAGCAGGCGGTAGCAAGTTGAGCAAGCCTCTTAAAATTGCCATCGCCGGTCTTGGAAGCGTCGGTGCGGGAGTCGTACGTCTTTTGAATGACAACGGTGGACAGATCGCGCGGCGTTGCGGTCGCGAGGTCGTTATCTGTGCTGTCTCTGCACGGGATGCCAGTCGTGATCGCGGTGTCGATTTGTCCGGGTTTGATTGGTATGACGATCCGGTATCCATGGCACAGAATGCTGATGCGGATGTTTATGTCGAGCTCATTGGCGGGGAAGATGGAGTCGCCAAAAAATCCTGTGAAGCAGCGATAGCGTCAGGGAAGTCTGTTGTCACAGCCAATAAGGCGCTGATCGCGCATCACGGAACCGCTCTGGCAATTGCTGCAGAGAAAGGCGGTGTTGGCCTTGCCTATGAAGCTGCGGTAGCGGGGGGTATCCCGATTGTGAAAGCCCTCAGGGAAGGCCTGGCAGGCAATCAGGTCACGGGTCTTTACGGAATACTCAACGGTACCTGCAATTACATTTTAACAACGATGCGTGAAACCGGTCGCGAATTCGACGACGTGCTCGCGGAAGCGCAGTCACTGGGATATGCGGAAGCCGATTCCGGCTTTGATGTTGATGGCGTCGATGCAGCCCATAAGCTTGCAATTCTGGCCAGCCTCGCTTTTGGCTGTCAGGTGAATTTCGGCGACACTTATGTTGAAGGTATTCGTCATATTTCGGCGTTGGATATTCGTTTTGCCAATGAACTTGGTTATCGGATCAAACTCCTTGGAATTGCGCGGTCGTCTGAGAATGGGATCGTGCAACGTGTTCATCCCTGTATGGTCAAGCTCGATTCACCGATTGCTCATGTGGAAGGCGTTTACAACGCCGTGGTTGCCCAGGGTGATTTCGTTGGGTCGACTGTTTATGAGGGCAGGGGGGCTGGAGAAGGCCCTACGGCGTCAGCGGTCGTTGCTGATTTGGTCGATATTGCCCGTGGCGTTAAATCACCGGCCTTTGGGGTTCCGGCGAATGAGCTGAAGTCTTTATCCACAGCCCCCATGGACCGGCACGTCGGCGCATATTACATTCGCTTGATGGTTCTTGATCGCCCCGGTGTTTTTGCCGATGTCGCGGGCGTTTTAAGGGATGAAGAAGTATCGATGGAAGCCATTTTGCAGAGAACCCGCTCTCCGGGCGAATCCGTTCCTGTGGTAATGACTACCCACGATGTAGAGGAAGAATCGATGAAACGCGCGCTCGATCGCTTTGCAAAATACGAAACGGTCGTTGAGCAGCCGAGAATGATCAGAATTGAGCCGCTGACATTGTAGAACAACAGAGCGGGATGTTTCCAAAGAAGCGTTGGAAATTGTCCTGATAATTAAATAATTGCCTACCGAGGAGGATCGGAGACATGCCGGAATCCATTCCGATGGATAGAAATCTAGCCCTTGAAGTCGTTCGGGTTACGGAAGCTGCAGCGCTCGCGGCGTCACGTCAAATGGGCCGTGGGGATGAAAAGGCTGCGGATCAGGTGGCCGTTGATGCAATGCGAACGGCCCTGAACAGCCTTGCGATCAAGGGAACGGTTGTTATCGGTGAAGGCGAACGTGATGAAGCGCCGATGTTGTATATCGGCGAAGAGGTCGGGTTAGGAGAGGGACCCGAAATCGATATTGCCCTGGATCCTCTCGAAGGAACGACGATCACGGCGAAGGGGCTGACGAATTCGCTCGCGGTTATTGCCATGGCGGAACATGGCGGCTTTCTGAATGCACCTGATGTCTATATGGACAAAATCGCCGTCGGCGGTGGCTTGCCTGAAGGGGTTGTCGACCTGGATCAAACGCCGGAAGAAAATCTGAAAAGCCTCGCAAAGGCAAAGAATGTTGATGTTGAGGATCTTGTTGTCTGTATTCTTGATCGCCCACGTCACGAAGAACTCATCGCAAAGGTTCGCGAAGCCCAGGCACGCATCATGCTGATTTCCGATGGTGATATCAGTGGTGTGATGGCGACGTCAGAAGAAGCCAGCGGGGTTGATATTTACCTCGGCTCAGGCGGTTCTCCTGAAGGTGTGCTTGCGGCATCTGCATTGCGGTGTATCGGCGGTCAAATGCAAGGACGGTTGCTGTTCCGAAATGATGATGAACGTGATCGGGCCCGCAAATGGGGAATTACCGACCTTGATCGTAAATACAATATGGGAGATCTGGCGAGCGGCGACGTCATGTTTGCGGCCACCGGCGTCACTAATGGTACAATGTTGAAGGGTGTTCGGCGATTCTCAGGTGGTGCCACGACGCATTCAATGGTGATGCGGTCACGCTCCGGTACCGTTCGCTATATCGAAGCGGTTCACAATTTCGATCGAAAAACCGGCTTTGACGCCGTTGATTCCTGACCGGTGACCTAGATGACGGAAGAGATCGATGCGCCGTTTTTGGGCGTCGAACGTTCCGTAACCGGAAAAAGATGGCAATCGCGTCTCAAGGATGAGCGGCTTGCTACTGCCTTGGCCCAGAGATTTGATCTGCATGAAGTCGTGGCGCGTGTTTTAGCTGCGCGGGATATCCAGCTTGATGACGCCGCATCCTTCTTAAACCCAACATTGAAAAGCATGTTGCCTGACCCGGCGCATCTGCTTGATATGCAGCCTGCTGTTGAACGGATCACCAAGGCAATCCACGACGGCGAAACAGTTGGTGTATTGGGTGATTATGATGTTGATGGTGCGACCTCTTCGGCGTTGCTGGTGCGGTTTTTCTCGGCGCTGGGGCAGTCTGTGCCGGTCTATATCCCGGATCGGCAGAAAGAAGGGTATGGCCCGAACCTGCCCGGCCTTCTTGAGTTAAAGAAGCAGGGGGCTTCTGTCGTCATTACGGTCGATTGCGGGACGACTGCCTATGAACCGCTGGAAGCGGCCGCAGATGCGGGGATTGAAATCATTGTTGTTGACCATCATGTTGCGGAGCCGCGGCTTCCGGCAGGGGCCTTGGTAATCAATCCAAACCGGGCGGATGAAGTGTCACCGTGCGGTCAGCTCGCCGCAGTAGGCGTCACGTTTCTATTGCTTGTGGCGATTAACAGAGCCCTCCGGGATGCCTTCTGGTTTGGCGAAGGCCATCCTGAGCCTGATTTGCTTTCCCTGCTCGACCTGGTTGCGTTGGGAACGATTTGTGACGTGGTGCCGTTGACCGGCGTAAACCGGGCGCTCGTGACGCAAGGCCTTAAGGTTCTGGCCGCGCGCGGCAATCCCGGTATTGCCGCCCTTGCTGACGTTGGCCGGGTTGATAAACCACTTGATGCCTATCATGCGGGTTTTGTTCTTGGGCCGCGGGTTAATGCCGGGGGAAGGGTCGGGGATTCCGGCCTCGGTGTGCGCTTGCTGACCACGCAAGACGATAGTGAGGCCCGCGCGGTCGCCCAACTTCTCGATGATTACAATAGTGAGCGCAAGGAAATAGAGCAGGCTGTTCAGGAAGCCGCGATGCTTCAGGCGGAGGACCAGGCCAAGAATAACAAACCCTTTATCCTCGTCGCGGGCAATGGCTGGCATGTTGGTGTGATTGGCATTGTCGCCGGGCGACTACGCGAACGTTTTGATCGTCCCTCCTGCGTTGTTGCGTTGTCGGAAGGCGTTGGCAAGGGGTCCGGCCGTTCGGTACGGGGGGTGGCTCTTGGGCCTGCTGTTATTGCTGCACATCAGGCGGGTATTCTCGTGAATGGCGGGGGCCATAATATGGCCGCCGGCTTTACGGTGGAGCAGGACAGGCTCGAGGAGCTGACAGACTACCTTTCAGATCATATTTCCCGCCAACTCGATGGCAGCACATTAACGGCAACACTTTCCCTTGATGGCGCGTTGTCGCCGACCGGGGCAACACCGGAAGTCATCGAAATGCTGGACCGTGCAGGTCCCTTTGGCTGCGGCAATCCACGCCCGCGTTTTGCGATTCCGCAAGCCAGAATCGTTGATTCCGGCATAGTGGGTAAAGATCATGTTCGATGTGTTCTTACCGGGAGTGACGGAAACGGCCGCTTGAAAGCCACCGCATTCCGGTCTGCAGATACACCGCTTGGTAAGGCGCTTTTGGACACTCGCGGGTTGCCTTTGCATGTTGCTGGAAATCTGCGGATCGATGAATGGCAAGGTCGTGTTTCAGCCCAGCTCTTTATTGATGACGTTGCCGCCGCATAGGCCGTCCCCAAATAGTCACAATGTTTTCACAGGTTGAGCGTTGCGGCGCCACAATTAGCCGTCATTCTCTAATCTGGGTCAGGTTGAAGGGAAGGCGCCAGATAATGGAAATTTTGTTGGTCGAAGTCGTGCAGATGGTCGTCCTGTTAATCGTAGGATTGGGGGTGGTTTTAACCCTTAAATATTGACCGCCGGTTTCTCTGTAAGATCACGATTTATTTCATCAAAACCCCTCGAAGACACGCACCGGGCTGTGTAATATCCCCGCACCTTTGAACAAAGATGCCGGTTGCGGCGGAATTGATGGCAAGCAAAACACCCGCGGCGCAGAAAAGTCGCCGGAATAAATTTTCAAGATGGGAAAGGTTTCAACGTGCCTGCCGTTTTCGCCTGCTTGTCCCCTTAAAACGGAGTGTGCATTCGCCCGAGCATGTCGCACGCGGCGTGAGCGTAGGTGTCGCCTGGGCGTTAACGCCGACAGTCGGCATTCAGATGGGGTTCTGTTTCGTGACCTGGGTGATAGCGCGGCGCCTGTTGAACTGGGACTTTCATCTGATTATTTCGCTCGCCTGGACCTGGCTCACCAATGTGGTAACGCTGGTGCCGTCCTACTACCTGTTCTTCATAACGGGGCAGTTGATGCTGGGACGGTATGATGATCTATCCGGCTATAATGAATTTGCCTCGTCCTGGAGCAAAAGTACTGTGGATGCCGACTCCATGGGGTATTGGGAAGGGCTTTGGGCCTATGCGATGATCATCTTTAAGGGTTGGGGATTGCCGATGGTCATCGGGTGCGTACCGTGGTCCGCGCTCGGTGCCTGGGGCGGCTATGTGTGGAGTTTGCGATTTATCAAGCAGTATCGTGAGGCAAGGCTCCGTCGCGCTATCCTTCGCGACCAACAAGCAGAGATGACGTCTACCGGGACGCAGTCAAACGATTAAAATCATCTGATTATTGCTATTGATTTTCTGGCGAAGGCCCTATAGGTACAGGGCCGCAGCGACCCCATCGTCTAGAGGCCTAGGACACTGGCCTTTCACGCCGGCAACACGGGTTCGAATCCCGTTGGGGTCGCCATTTTTCAGACTCTGGACGACTATCTTTGGACGACTGTCTTTCAGACTTTTGTTCCCGGTTTGTTCTTACGGACCGGGCGGTTCCGGCAGCATCTTTGCCTGGAACGATGTAATGTGGGATGGCCGAGGAGCCGGGTTTGTGCCCGGTGATAGGTTCAATATTTCCGCCTCCTGCATCGATCCCAGATGCTGCCGTCCTGCGAAGGTCATGAAATTGTATCTCATCTGGTAGATCAGCTTTCTTCTTGATTGCGCGAAATACCCGATTGAAATGTGTCCATGAGCTTATTGGTTCCCCCCGGTGGTCGATAATTATCTGATCGCCGTCTCGTGGGGTGTCTGCAATCATTGCTATGGTTTCAGGGAATAAGGCCCCCCAAACCCCGTTATTGCCCTTTGTTCGCCTGCCAAACCGTATACCCTCGCCGTCGTCGTCGATCCATGTGACCGCGAGAACATCAGATAGGCGCTGTGATGTGTCATAACCAACCATCACAGCCAGTGCCCATGCCCGTCTATCCATCTCAACCCATCTCAACGGCTTGTTCCACAAAGGTTGCTATCTGTTCCTAATGTTGTAGGGAGGTGACGTAACGGTGAAGATTCCTGACGCTCCACCAATGGTGAGTTCCGTAATATCCGCGCTTTGGCAACGCCCGGAAGCTCTCAATTCCGTTGGTCGAGGCCGCACCATTAATATAGTCGCCCGCACTGTCGGGCATTCCGTCACAGGCTTTATGCTCATCAGTATAGATCGTTGAACCGGCCCTTACGTTGCTTCTGATTGCAGGTTGTAAGGTATCCTTGTTGGTTCTGTTGACCGGCATTGCGCGGATGGGACCATTACGCTCGCGCATCCCGATCACTGGCTGCTTACCAACCGCCCCGCGTCCGGCGCGGAGTTTCTTACTGGCATGTTTGTTCCGTTCTTTACCGCCGATTAAGTCTCGCTCGCCTGACGGAAGTCCTTTTCCGATAACACACGCTTCTCTAATCCGATGTCTCTGAATCGCCCTGAAATGGACGAAGATGCGAGTTGACACGATCCTGATCATTTGTTACGAGTCAATTGGACACCTCGAAGAACGTTCGGTTTGGCCGCTTGCGGCGTGATTTGACCGGGTGGGCGCGTCTGAGTGTCGGTTTTTTCGAGCCGTTTTGCGTCGATTTGATCGGTTTAGCCGGTCGAACCGGCCGTTCCGGCGTCATGTGGGCGCACTTCGCCCCTGGAGCCAGAGGAAACGGCGCATGTTATACGCCAGATTGGTCATGCCGATCTTGGCCTCGGCCCGGGCGATGCCGATGGTCCGAACCGAGAGCGCCATCAAGCCTTTCTGATGGGCGAAGACATGCTCGACGGCGGAGCGTACCGCCGAGCGCGCCGCGTTGGCCTTGGCCAGGGTCGCCGGCATCGGCTTGCCGCGCGGCTTGCGGAAGTGGATCTGGGAGCGCTTGCCTTGGCGCGCCAGCATCTTCTCGTTACGCTTGGACCGATAGGCGGTATCCGCCCAGACCGGGCTCGCCGTGTTCTCCGGATCGATCAGACCGGCGAGCTGGCGGCCGTCATTGGCGGCGGCATCGGTGACGCGCCACTTGCGGATCAACCCGTGCCGCCGGTCCGTGGAGATGTGGTTCTTGTAGCCAAACGCCGGCACCATGATCTCCGGCCCCTTGGGGTGCCCATCCTCCAGACGCTTCACTCGGCCACGCTTCATGGTCCAGCGCGCATCCCGGTCTTTCTGGGCCAGCTTGGCCGGCTTGTCCTTCCACTCCTCTGGCACCTTGCCGGCCTTCAACGCCACCTTCTCCGGAACGCTGTTGCGCTGCCTGGGCGCCGCGACGATCGTGGCATCGACGATCTGGCCCGACAGCGCCAGGTAGCCATGGCCGCGCAGGTGTTCGTCGAAGCGATCGAACAACGCCTCGATCGCCTTGGCCTGCACCAGCAACTCACGGAACAGCCAGATCGTCTTGGCGTCCGGCACCCGGGCGTGAAGCCCCAGGCCCAGGAACCGCATGAAAGACAGCCGGTCGCGGATCTGGAACTCGGTTTGATCATCCGAGAGATTGTATAGTGCCTGCAACACCAGGATCTTGAACATCAGAACGGGGTCATAGGGAGGCCGGCCACCCTGGCGCCGGTCCGAGCGACGTAGCGCCCGGATCAAGGGCCGGCGAAACAACTCGAAATCGACCAACTCACCAAGCCGAAGCAACGGATCACCCGCCGCCGACAGTGCCGCGTAACGCTCATCAAGATCGAAAAAACCGGGCTGATCCGACATTCCATCCTCCATCAAGCCGATGAGAGAAGTGAAGCAGATCATGGCCAAAATGACGAGGTTTTTAGAGGCGCCCAATTGTGATGAACGGGGCTGGCCGCGCGAAACCGAAGCGGCATGTTCGAAAATGCATCGGACACTTTGGAATGATGCTTTTGATCGTACGCGATGGGTGGAGTTGGGTGAGACGTGGACTTGGGTGAGACGATGAGCATCGCGGAGTTCGATAGCTTTTTTATGTCAGGGGTCACTGACCATCATCGCCCCTATCCTTATCAAGTTCGGTTGGCCGAGGAAGACTGGCCTCAGACGCTTGTGGTGCCCACCGGTTTTGGCAAGACGGCTGCCATCTTGGCGGCATGGTTGTGGAAGATTGCGCAAGGCGATGCCGAAACGCCCCGTCGCCTCGTGTACTGCCTGCCAATGCGAACGTTGGTTGAGCAAACCGAAGCCGCCGCGAAGAAGTGGATTGGCGCGACAAAAAAAGCAGTACGCGGGCTGGAAGTCGATCTTGCCGTTCTGATGGGCGGAGGTGGCGCGAGCCGGCGCGGATTGCCGGATTGGATACTGCATCCGGAACGCCCCACCATCCTTATAGGCACGCAGGATATGCTGATCTCCGCCGCCCTGATGCGCGGTTACGGAACGACCCGCTATCGCTGGCCGGTTGATTTCGCGCTCTTGCATAATGACGCAATGTGGGTGTTTGACGGAGGTGCAGCTCACGGGAGCTACACTCGCCACGTCCGCGCAGATCGAGGCCTTCCGGCAAAAGTTCGGTACGGGCCGCGACTGTCGCACGCTATGGATGTCGGCAACGCTCAGTCCGACTTGGATGAAGACCGTCGATTTCGACCCGGCCGACGAAGACAGGCATCATGGTCTTTCGGACAATGATCGCGTACGCGCGCAGCATCTATGGACGGCGCTCAAGAGGCTGCACCCCCTCGACCTCTCCGGCCACGATCCTGTCCAAAAGGATGGCCTCAAATCCTATGCTGCGGCCCTTGCGATGAAAGTACGCAGCCTAACGTTACGTGGAACGAATACGATCCTATTCATCAATACGGTGGCGCGCGCCCAGGCCGTTTACGCAGCGCTGGGCAGCCAAGGCAACGATCCGGAACGGCCGAACGATCCGGAACGGCTGCTGGTCCATTCCCGGTTCCGCAGGGTCGATAGAGAACGATTGAGGCGCCGCCTTCATACCGACCCGCCGGACAATGGCCGTATCATTGTTGCCACACAGGCTTTGGAAGCCGGTGTGGATGTCACTTCCGCGACCCTGGTCACCGAAATGGCGCCGTGGTCCTCCTTGGTGCAACGGTTCGGCCGCTGCAATCGCAGCGGTGAATGCAGGGAAACCGGTGCGGATGTGTTCTGGATCGACCTGCGCAATGGGGAAGCCAGGCCATACGAACCCGCCGATCTCGTCGAAGCCCGAAACAAGCTCACCGGTTTGTCGGCCTGTGGGCCAGCCGACTTGGCGGACCTTCCGCCTTCCGCGCCGCCGCGCGGTGCCGTGATCCGCGCCCGTGATTTCTTCGATCTGTTCGATACCGACCCCGATCTATCGGGCTTCGATGTGGATGTTTCAGCCTATGTCCGCGATGTCGACGACACCGATATCCGGCTGTTCTGGCGGCCGGTCGAGGCAGATGCTGCGCCGATTGCCGAGGCACCCGGGCCCACGCGCGACGAACTCTGCCCGGCGCCGATAGACGGTGCGAGGCCGATAGACGGTGCGAGAGCGTTTTTGAAGCGAAAAAGAGTGCGGTCTTGGCGATGGGACGCGCTCGTCAAGGAATGGCGAAGTTTCAAGAAAGGTGACATCTTTCCTGGAATCGTGATTTGGGTCGATGCGGCATCCGGCGGTTACGATTCGGAAACGGGTTTCGATGCGACGGTGAAAAAAACAGTTGAGCCGGTTTCCGTTTCAGATAAGCAGGAAGACAGCTATGTCGACGACCCGGATACCTACACGGGCAAAGTCCGCGTTAGTCTTGCCAAACACAGCATCCATGTGCGTGATCAGGCAGCAGCCCTCGCCGAGGTTTTCAAGCTGGACCCCAATGATCGCGATTTGATCGTCGAGGCCGCGCTTTGGCATGATCTGGGCAAGGCGCATAAGGCGTTCGTCGCGTTATCTGGTGGTGAGATGCCGCCACTCGCCAAATGGCCTGCTACGAATGGAAACGCGCTGTCGCAGGATCGCCGGAAATATTTCCGGCATGAACTGGCATCGGCCTTGGCCTATCTGGCCAATCGCGGCTGGGCCGAGGAAGCAAGCCTTGCCGCGTATCTGATTGCGGCGCACCATGGAAAAGTGCGCATGCGCATTGCGGCCTTGCCCAAAGAGGCGAGACCCGAAAACGGCCGTCTGTTCGCCCGCGGTGTTTGGGACGATGATGAACTGCCTGAGACGCAACTGGGGGATGTCGTCGTTCCGGAGACGAAGCTCGATCTCGATCTCATGCAGTTGGGCGAAGGCCCATGCGGGCCGAGTTGGTCTGCGCGCACGCAAGGTTTGCTAAAACAGCATGGTCCGTTCCGACTTGCCTGGCTGGAAGCGCTGGTGCGTATCGCGGACTGGTGCGCGACGGCGGCAGAGGAGAAAGCGGGCCATGACGATCTATAACCACGTTCTTCACGGCTGCGCTCCTGTGCCGCTCGCCGGCTATCTCAAGGCGTTCGGCGTCTTCCGGCTTGTCGCGGAACAGGTCGATCCTGCCGCAGCCGGCTTCTGGCGCGACGAGCGCTTCATACTGCGTACGGTGCTAGCGGAAGACGAGCTTGTCCGGTTTTTCGTCGATGAATTCAAACCCACCCCGGTTGTCGCACCATGGAATAATGGCAGCGGCTTTTGGCCGAAGGATAATAAGGATAATAAAGCCGAATTTAAGGCTATTAAGGCTATACGGACCAGCAATGATCCTAGGCTGAGTGCATACAATGACGCCATCCGAATTTGTGAGCGTATCATCTGCACACGCGGTTTTTCGGAGATACCGAAGGATGAGAAGAGAAGGAGGCAAATGAAAGCCGCCCTCATTGGTGCACTGCGCGCCTCACTTTCGGAGGAAGCATGCCGTTGGCTTGACGGCGCACTTGCCCTGACCGCCGACGGCCTTCGCTTTCCGCCTATTCTCGGGACAGGAGGAAACGATGGGCGCCTCGATTTTTCCAATAACTTCATGCGTCACGTGACCGAAATCATCGGCAATGAGACTAGGGAACCTCGGGAATCCCTCATATGTTCATTATTCTATGCGCCTTGTGCCCATCTCGAAAAAGGTGCTGTTGGTCAATTCTATCCCGGCCAGGCAGGTGGTCTCAATGCCGGTGTTGGTTTTGAGGCAGATTCGCGCATCAATCCTTGGGATTTTGTTTTCACTATTGAAGGTGCATTGGTTTTTGCCGCCGCCGCAGCGCGACGGCACGCTGCGGATGGCAAAGCCGCACTCGCCTTTCCGTTTACAACCCTTACTGTTGGGGCGGGCTCCGGAGCTGCGGCTATACCCGATGAGGCGGGTTCGCGTAACGAGTTCTGGGCGCCGCTTTGGTCGCGCGCCACGCACCTGGAAGAGATGTTGCTGTTAATGTCTGAAGGGCGGGCCGTTGTAGACGGCGGTTCGGCGCGCAACGGTCTCGATTTCGCACGGGCCGTCGGCCAACTTGGAGTTGCACGCGGTATACACGCCTTCCAGAGATACGGTTTCCTGGAACGTGCCGGCAAAGCGTATTTTGCGACGCCCCTTGGCCGTGTGCGGGTGCGGGAGAACCCGTGCTCATCTTTGATTTCGGAACTGGATCGTGGCGGCTGGCTATCGCGCGCCCGCAAGATCGTGCGCGACAAGAACGCCCCGTCAAGTCTCCGCGCGGGTGGACGCTCCCTTGACGAAGCGCTGTTTCGGCTTGCCGGTGATGGCTCGACCGAAGCGGTGCAGCAAGCATTGATCGCCGTCGGCGCGCTCATGGCCAAAGTGGGAAGAAGGCCCCGACTGCGCAAAGACCTGCCTCCGCCACCGCGCCTGTCAAGGAAATGGGTGCGCGCTGCGGATGACGAATCACATGAATACGCGCTTGCCGCGGCGTTGGCGAGCCTCACGAGCCTCAACGGAAAATCGGAATCGTTTCGCCTGCCCTTCCGTCGTCATCTGGCGCCGCTCGATTGGCCAAAGGGGCGGGAAAGCTGGAGCGATACGACGGAATCACGGGCGCTCGTCGTGTGGGGCGGGCGCAGTTTGATCCGCGACATGGGGCTTGTCCTCAAACGCCGTCTGATCAAGGCGCGGGGTCATGGTTTCGTCGGTGACGACAATCAGGCTGAACTGCCTCTGCACGGCTGGCGTTCTGCATCACTTGCCGCCGTCGCAGCATTTCTGGCCGGGCGCACGGACGATACCCGCATCGGCGCCCTTGCCGTCGGCCTTGCCTGGACGACGGTATCCCAGGCGGAACGATCGTCCGTAATCGAATGCGAGGACGCGTTGCCTTTCGCTTACGCGGCGCTGAAACCGTTGTTCGCGCCGGAAGGCGTCGGGCCGGCAACGGAGCAGAAGAAGCTTCTTGATCCCTTGGTGCTCGTTCGACTGATCGAGGCCGGGCGCGTCGCCGATGCCGTTACGTGCGCACAGGCGATGGCGCGGGGTGCCGGGCTGTCGGCCCCTTATGCGCGGCGCGCGCCTGCGCAGGCGCTTAATCCCGCTCGACTGGCCGCCGCCCTTGTGTTCCCCATTGCGCCGAAAGCCCGGGAGCGGCTCGTCGCTTGCGCCTACCCGAATCTTACAAGAAATGAGGAGAACGATGACAATGCCGCTTGAATTCAAATCGCTTGACGAAACGAACCGTCTTCTGATCGAAGCGGAATTGAGCCCCTTGCAGGGCCCGCGCTTTCAGCCCACCGGCTTTCCCCATCTCGGCGCTGCCACCTACAAGGCGCCGGACGGTACCGACATGCTGCTCGTCGAATCTGCCCAAAGCGTCGCCAACCGTATGGAAGCGGTGTGCTGGGACTCGGTCTGCGATGACTGGGTCGAACCCCTGCGCGGGCTTCCGGTCGTGAAGGTTGTCGATAATGACGGGAAACCGTTGACCAACAGTGTTCTGGAAGCCCATCGGCTGAATTCGCCCTACATAAAGAACTCGGATTGGTTCGAGACGCTAAAGGGCGAAATTGGTTACGATGACAACCGGCCAATCGACATGCGCTGCACGGTCTATCCGAACCTCCTCAAGTACGACCCCAATAGCCTGCTGCACGGTATCTTTATCTCTCTTAAAAAAACCGCAGGCGTTAGAAGTTCCCGTGCATTGTCGGGATTCGTAGAGGCGACAAATGTCGCCGTGGCGTCGAGTGGTGGCGTGAAGAATGATCGCGTGGACGTCACCGGAAAAATCGTCGACGGCGGCGCAACCGAGGGTTATGGTAATGTCCTCTTCCCGCGCGACGAATACACCGCCAGGCAGATATCCGCCTATTTCAACCTTGATGTGGCCCAGATCCGCGCTTTCGGCCTTGGTCGGGAGGCAGAACAACTGCTCATTGCGCTCGCCCTGTTCAAGATTCGCAAATTCCTGGCTGAAGGCTTGAGGCTGAGAACCGCCTGCGATCTCGGACTCGACGCCTTCAACGTTATCAAGCCGGCCGGCTTCACATGCCCCGAATTGTCCGAACTAAAGGAAGAACTGCCCGCGCTCATCATCAACGTCGCGAATAAGGCGCTGTTCTCCCGTCCCGCCGTCACGACCGTAACCTGGTTATCGAAGTCCAGGAAAGCAAAAAACAAATCGGACAAGGAAAGTGCAGGCGATGACGGAGCGGACGCCGCATGATTGCCTTTGCCTTCACCTTTCCCGCCGGGCGTTATCATGCGACGCCTTGGGGGCGGCACGTCAACGAAGCCGATATTGCCTGGCCGCCCGAGCCGGTGACGTTATTGCGGGCGCTTATTGCCACATGGTGGCGCAAGGCGAACCGGGAGCGCTTCCCCAAGTCGATTCTCGACAAACTCATTGACGAACTTGCCGCTGCGCCGCCGTGCTACCGCCTGCCTGAAGGCGTCCACAGCCATGTACGCGCGTATATGCCCGTACCACCCGAAAAGAAGCCGAAGCTCATTTATGATGCGTTCCTTCGGGTCGACCGCGCCGCGGAGTTGGTCGTCGCCTGGCCGGGCATGACCCTGACAGCGGAGCAGGAAGGGCTGGCAAGGCACCTCCTGGAACGGATCGGCTATCTGGGTCGAGCGGAAAGCTGGGTGGAAGGGCGCATGGCCGTCGATTGGGACGGTGAGATCAACGCCTGCCCGCGTTCCACGAACGCCTGCCCGCGTTCCACGCCTGTTGACGTTATGACCCCGGTGAGTCCTGTCGTGTGGGACGAATTGCGGGCGCGGTTCATGCCTGGCCTAAAGGACATGACAGGAAAAAAGCGCGCTGCGATGAAGGCTACCCTGCCCGAACGACTTTCAGACGCTCTCGCGGTGGATACAAGCCAGTGGCAGAAGGCCGGTTGGTCGAACCCGCTGCCGTTCCGCAAGATGGTCTATGACCGACCTCCCATCGGCCCCCTTCCGGCACATCGACGAAGAGAATCAACCGTTCGGACGGATCAGCCGGACAGGCCCGAAGTCGCACGATTTGTTCTGGCGGGACGGCCGCAGCCGCGCATGGAAGATGCACTCAGAATTGGCGAGATTGCGCGAAGGGCATTGATGTCCGGAGACGACAATCCTCCACCGGAGTTTTCCGGCCGAGACGCAAACGGCCCGCGGCGCGATGATCCCACACACGCTCACGCCTTTTTTCTGCCCGAGGATGCCGATCATGACGGCCTGATCGACCATCTGATCGTTTATTGCCGAAATGGCTTTTCCGGGGAGGCTCGTCGGCGCCTTGGCCGGCTAAACAGACTATGGCTCGCTCAAGGCCGCGCTGACTTCAAAGGAGAACGAGGGCGCAAGGAATGGCGGCTAGCGCTTGAAGATATCGCTGCGCCGAAAGCATTTGGCCAAGGATCCACCCTGCTGCGATGCTCGTGTGTGTGGAAGAGCGTCACCCCCTACCTCATGCCTTGGCATGCCAAGCGCAATTTTGGTGTGGTTGAGCAAATTACGCGTGAAATTGAACGGCGGGCTGTTTTCCCTGCCCTGACCGATGCGACCGTCCCGGATCAGAGTACTCTGTCAAAGCGCGCGATCGGGTTTCACCGCATCCGGTCACGTCGGGGTTTGGTTCAACCGGACAGATTGGGGTGTTTTCTAACGCTGACTTTCAGTCGGCCGATCGTCGGGCCGCTCGCCTTGGGGTTTGCCTGTCACTACGGGCTTGGTCTGTTCGCTGCTGTCGGTGAGTAAATCAATCCTGACCGATGGACCCAGCGATGCCGTTCCAGCATGAGCTTCTCCTCCCCGCGCCGCCGGCGAGCGGCGAGACGCCGCTGGTGCCGACGCGCATGGTTAACGAGTTCGTCTATTGCGCCCGTCTTGCCTATCTCATGTGGGGACAGGCCGAATGGGCGGAGACTGCGGATACGGTGGATGGACGGCGCATTCATACCCGCGTTGACCGGAAGGGTGCGCCGCTGCCCGCGCCCGAAGCCCTGGAGGACACGGCGGAGAAGATCGTCAGCCGGTCGCTGACATTGTCCTCGGAGAAACTCGGCGTCATCGCCAGGATCGACATCGCCGAGGCGGAAGATGGCGCGGTCACTCCCGTCGATTACAAGCGGGGCAAGCGCCCGCATGTTGCGCGCGGTGCTTATGAGCCTGAGCGTGTGCAGGTGTGTCTGCAAGCGCTGATGCTCGAAGAGCATGGTTACCGGGTGGAGGAAGGCGCGATCTGGTATGCGGCGAGCCGCGAGCGGGTCCGTGTCACGCTCGACGAAGAACTCCGCCACGCGGTGCTTGACGCCGTCAGCCGCCTGCGCCTGACGGTCGCCCATGGCCGCATCCCGCCGCCCCTGAACGACAGCCCCAAATGTCCCCGCTGCGCCTTGGTTTCGGTTTGCCTGCCCGACGAGGTGCGCGCCCTCGGCGGTTCCGATCTGGCACCGCGGCCGATCGCGGTCGGGACGGACGAGGCCATGCCGCTGGTGGTCCAGTCCCAGCGGGCGCGCATCTCCAAGGAAGGCGAGACCCTCAAGATTGCCGATGAAGAGCAGGGAGACGTTACCGCACGCCTCAACGAGGTGTCCGACGTCGCCTTGTTTGGCAACGTCTCGATCACTACGCCTGCGCTGACCGCACTCATGGAGCGCGAGATCCCGGTCGCCTTCCACAGTCACGGCGGCTGGTTCCGCGGCATCGCCCATGGTCTCGGTCATCGCAATGTCGAGATACGAACCGAGCAATACCGGTCGAGCTTCGACGAAGGGTTTTGCCTGCGGTTCGCCCGCGATCTGGTGGCGGCCAAGATTGCCAATCAGCGGACCATCCTGCGCCGCAACTGGCGCGGCGACAGGGATGCACGCAAGATGGCGCTTGACCGCCTCGCCGCCGCCCGCAAATCAGCGCGCGGCGCACCGTCCATGGCCGCGTTGCTGGGCCTCGAAGGCGATGCGGCTGCGGTGTATTTCCGAGCTTACGCCGGGCTTCTCGCCCCGCCCGAGCCCGTGGCCGGTTCCAGCGAGAGTTCCGGTGACCTGGCCCCGTTCCGTTTCGATGCGCGCAACCGCCGCCCGCCACGCGATCCGGTCAACGCCCTGTTGTCGCTGGCCTACGCCATGCTGGCCCGGCACCTGACCGTCGCGCTCGCCACCGTCGCGCTCGATCCCTACCGGGGCTTCTTTCACGCGCCGCGCTACGGCAGGCCTTCACTGGCGCTGGACATCATGGAGCCGTTCCGCCCGGTCATCGCGGATTCGGTTGTGCTGTCGGCGGTCAACACCGGCGAGGTCCGGGCGGACGATTTCATCACCGCAGCGACCGGCACCGCGCTCACCGCCGTCGGGCGACGGCGCTTCATCGGCGCCTTCGAACGCCGTCTGTCGCAGGAGACCACCCATCCGCTGTTCGGCTACCGGTTGAGCATGCGCCGACTGCTGCTGGTCCAGGCACGGCTCCTGAGCCGGCATCTGTTGGGCGAGCTTCCTTCGTATCCCCATTATCTTCCGAGATGAAGCGGCTTTCACATGATGAGACTTCGCCATGACCCGTGAGCGAACCGTGATCGTGACCTACGACATCGCCGATACCCGGCGCTGGCGCCGGGTCTTCAAGACCATGAATGGGTTCGGGGAAAGGCTCCAGCTTTCGGTGTTCCAGTGCCGCCTGTCGAAACGCCGCCGCGTCGAACTGGAGACGCGCCTGCGTGAACTCGTCAAGCCGGGCGAGGATCATGTCCTGCTGATCGATGTCGGGCCGACCGACAGCACAGACCTCGCCGTCGTCAGCATCGGCAAGACGTTCGAAGGCATCGAGAGAAAGGCAATCGTGGTATGAGCCGAGGTATTGTTTATATTCACGCAACCCGGGAAAGGGATGTTCCCGGGAAACGCAAGAGGGCCTGCCGCGGGGGGTCGAGCGGCGGGGCGGTGAGCAAATGCGTGGAGGCGCTCGAATCGATGCAAGGAACTGATTTTGCGAGAGTTTCCGGGGTTGAGACGAGCACCTCGGCGAAAAATGGGACGCTCCGCCCCTCACCCGGTCGGGGCGCTCGAAAATGCGTTGGATTTGCGTGGCGTCCCAATACGTTGTAGAGTAGGGGTTTCCGGGGCGTTCATGCCCCGGCCTCATTGAAGTTCCGAGGGTTCCTTGGATTTCATATCCGATCCCTTGGCCTGTTTCCGGGGCGTTCATGCCCCGGCCTCATTGAAGTTGGCATCATCTGGGACGGTATCAGCACGCTGATGCGTTTCCGGGGCGTTCATGCCCCGGCCTCATTGAAGGATTGAAGGACGCAATTTTTATGTCATTCTTTGTTGCGGTTTCCGGGGCGTTCATGCCCCGGCCTCATTGAAGGTGGAACGTCACGACACAGTCTGTCAGCCTTTTCAGGGTTTCCGGGGCGTTCATGCCCCGGCCTCATTGAAGGCTATAATCAAGTTATAAAATAGTCGATGTAATTTCAGTTTCCGGGGCGTTCATGCCCCGGCCTCATTGAAGGACTGGCAAACAAGCTGACTGCTGGATGTGGCAGAAGGCGTTTCCGGGGCGTTCATGCCCCGGCCTCATTGAAGGACGATGTAGGAAGGCTGCATATTGTTATGTGAGCCACGTTTCCGGGGCGTTCATGCCCCGGCCTCATTGAAGGCAATGGATAGATTCACGACCGAATTACCGTCCTGCATGGTTTCCGGGGCGTTCATGCCCCGGCCTCATTGAAGCTCGGTCTTGATTGGAGTACCATGACACTTGCGGTTGTGTTTGCTGCAATTGGGCTAAAGATGTGGAGGGCAAAATAAAGGGGTAATTCTTTCAGACTCCCTTCTGTAACCCGTCGTTTTCCTAGGGTGCATTCAGGCCTAAAAGTCTGAAAACCCCGGGAAAACTCCCGTTGTATGGGGCCTTTCACGTCGGCAACACGGGTTCGAACCCCGTTGGGGCCTCCATTTTTTTTGGCACCTAATTACTCTTCTCTGCACGTGACCCGTCGCATGTCCCGAATATATTTCTGGTCGTCGAAATCGGTGCCGCGGTGCATGGTGACGAGATTGTCCCAGATCAGGACGTCGCCGACTGTCCATGGGTAATAAACATATTCAGGGTGCAGCGTGATCGCGCGGAGTTCTTCCAGAAGGCTTTTGGCCTCGTCATCCGGCATACCGGCAATGCTGCGAACGTGTGACGCGATATAGAGCACCTTTCGGCCCGATGTCGGATGGGTATGAACCAGCGAATGCTGGGCTGGCGGGCGTGTCGCGCGTTCTTCCGGCGTCGGTTCCGGGCCGCCGCCGAGCATCCGTGAATGCCAGTAGCAATGTTCGGCAACGAGACCTTCCAGACGGGCCTTCATTTTTTCCGGCAGGTCGTCATAGACGGCCCGCATGTCGGTGGTCTCGGTTTCGCCCCCCTCGGGAGGGACGACATGGGCGGAGAGCAGGGACCAGGTGGCCCGGTTGCTGCGATAGCTCATATCGGTATGCCACAACCGATTGGCCCGCTTGTAGGCAAGCCGTTTGTCCCGATCCGGATAAATCTTGCCGTCACCGTCCAGATTGCTCTGATCGACGATTTCATTGTACGGAACCCGCATGCCGGTGCCAGCAATCCTTGGCATACTCTTGCGGGCCACGGGGCCAAGCAGGGCGCCGAAACCAATATGCTCCTCGTTGGTAAGCGGTGTTTCATGTCGCACGGCGCAGACGGCATACTCATCGAGCAGAGCTTTGAGCGTGGCAACGGATTCCGGATTAGTGTCGCGCCGCATATCAAAACCGCTAATTTTTGCGGCGTAGAGTGGGTGCAGCTGTTCGACTTCAAATGTCATGGCGGTCTCGCACAAACCAATTTCGACTTAGGTGACAGCAGGCCGTTTTTGCAGGATCAGGCCAATTATAACGATCACCACGGTAATCCAGTATATATCGCTCAGAGACATCAGGGCCAGAATGCTGCCGACGATTAGCGGCCCGGTTGCGGCGCCGACATCGCGCCAGGTCTGGCCGACGGCCAGACGGTGCATGGTGTCTTCCGGCGAATTTCGGATCGCCATTTCCGCCGGCCATAAGGCGGCAATAAAGGCTCTGCCAATAACGACCAGTGTGCCACCGATATAGGCGGACCCAAGGGCAAGAAAGACAAATCCAACGGCCATCACAACTGTCGCAATACAGAGTAATCTTTGCGCCCCATAACGATCACCAAGAAGGCCGCCAACAGGCGACAAGAAAGCTTCCATGGCCCGACGAATGCCGATGAGGACACCGCCGGTAATCATGGCTGTGCCGATTGAGCTGGTTTCAGCGACTGTGAGCGTAATTGCGACGGCGAACACGCCGTCAACGGTGAGGCCTGCCGTAAAGAGAAACAGGTCGAATTTCTTTGGTTTGGGCAGCCAACGCGCCTTCGGTGGATTTGGACGTCTCACCTCTTTGGGCAGAAAAAAAGCGATAGGAATGCTGATGGCGGTCGCGAGGCCTGGAATGACAAAGACAAACCTTGCACCAAACTCGATGGCGAGAAATGGTCCGATGAGGGCGACCAGTGCCGGACCAATGGAGTGCATGGCTCGGCCAAGTCCCACTCTTGTACCGGCTTTGCTGCGATCTGCAACGGCGTAGGAGAATATGACCAGTGTTAGAGCGGCGAAGCTCAGTCCCCAGAGAATACGTCCGATTAACAATACAGTTGGGCCGCTACCGAGCCCGTAGATCAGGGTCGAGACTGTTGATGTCACTGCGGTGGCAATAGCGAGAGTACGCGGACCGACACGCTCTGCCAGAGAGGCAATGGCGCCAAGAGTAAAAATACGGATGATACGGTTGGCTGCCAGTAACACACCGACCCAAAAGAGACTGACGCCAAAGAGCGGAGCGTTGACCGGTAATATCACATAAATCAGTACATCGCCCAGGAGAGCCAGAGACAGGACGCTTCCTGATAACAGGGTAGGGCCGACGCCATAACTTGGGCGAGCATCGGTCATTGGGGCGTGTGGAAGTTGGCGGTCATAGCGTTGCTTCTTGTATTACAGAAATTGATTTTGTGTGCGACTTGATTTGGTTGAGAGAAATATCGGCAGGAAACGATTACCTTCCGATGCGCGAAGTGATGACAAGAATCAAGGTTACGGTATGGTCCTCTCACGAGGAATAGGCGTTTCAAACATATGTTACGAAATATCTTTAAAAATTGCTGTCTGGTAATTGGCAGCCTTCTGGTTGGTTTCTTGATATTCGAAATCATATTGCGTTTTGCAATTACTTTACCTTCGCCATTTGCGATTGCGGATTCACGATTGATCTTTGACCAGCGGGGCTTTTGGCTCAATTTGCCCAGTCAAAATCAAGTATTTTCCAACCAAGTCGATTTTGACGGTGTAACGGTATCAAATGACGAGAATGGATTACGCCGCGTTCCTTGCAGAAAGAAAACCTCAGAGAAGTCTGTTCAGCGGATTTATATTGTCGGTGATAGCCAGACTTATGGCTGGGGTTTATCTGACGGTGACACTTGGCCCAATCAACTTCAGTGCCTCTTAAACAAATCCGGGGAAAAATTTGAGGTATGGAATCTGGGTGTACCTGGGACCAACCTGGATCAATACTACTATCGAACCCGGATGTTTTATGATTTCGTTCGACCCGACGATATCGTTGTATATGTGATTACGTGGAATGACTGGCATAGCGATCAGTCAAATATTCGCCCGATTTCACTTTCTGAAAAATGCACCGCTAAACCCCTAAACGGGACTGGTCCGGCATTTTGTCCGTCTGACCCTGCCCGTTATTATGGGCTTAAGACGAGTTGGCGCCGTAATGTCCACGATGCTATTGGCGTTTTATTTCCATCATTTGATAGTCTGAAAGCCTTTTCGGATACGGTGGTCTTCAGTTCTGCGGTCGCTTATCTGACGGTTCCACCTTTGAAGGCGTTGTATTTACGAAAAAGGAAAACCGACACACTTCAAAGAATCGGCGCGTCAACGTTGAAATCCAACATTACGCTGGTCAAGCAAATTGCTTCTGACATTCGAAAAACGGAGAATGTCCATTTTGTATTTTTGCCGTCCCGGATTTCCTATGCAGACAAGGTCTTTGAGGTATATTCCAAAAACCGGACCGTGTTCAAAAATCAGGATTTCCTTTTCGACTTGGCCAAAGGCGCCTGTCAAAAACACAAACTCCGTTGCCATTCTTTATTTAGCGCCTTGCACATGTCGGACATCGGAAGTGTCGATTTTAAATTTGATGGACATTTAAACGCCGATGGCGCGAGAGAGGTTGCCAATTATTTATTCGAGAACATCATCGGAAACGCAAAAAAATAAAAATGTTTCTAGTAATACCAATGCAAGGCTTCACCGGAGATACGTACGTTTGAAAGCAGCAGGTCCTGTGTGACCGGGATCGTTGTTTTGATGCAGCGTACTTTTCTTCTGTTCTTTGGGAGGTTGGGATCGCTGTCGGTTACAAACCGAGCGGAGGCAATCCGTTTTCCCGGCCGTCTTCCAATGACGACGAAGGCCTGATCGAACCATTCGCTCGTAAGATCTTCAAAGACACCCGTTCGCTCGCTGACCCGGGCAGCGCAAACGCCCGGCTTACCGTTTTCGTCGGTTGGTTTTAGATAATAAACGGAGATAGCGTCGCGGAAGGTCCCTCGCCATTTGATTCTCTTGGTATCGTATGTGTTATCGACATATCGTTCCGATAGAAGAGTATAATTATCGGTGGTTTTGCAACCCGCTGAACCGGTTGAAAGAATTAGTACGAGAAGAATATTTCTCATGCCGCGTCTACTGTTTTTCGTAGTAAAAATGTATTCATCCACACTCTACCAATCAAATAATTCATGAATAACGAACTTCTTGGCGCTTCGGTAACAGGCATGCTATACGCACGCGGGAGGATTTTGGTTTGGACCCAATATGAACGATATTGAAGAGCAGTCGGAAGAAAAGCAGCTGGATTTTATCCGCGAACAGATACAGGCGGATTTAAAATCGGGTAAGCACGATAAAATCGTTACGCGCTTTCCGCCTGAACCGAACGGGTATCTACATATCGGTCATGCAAAATCGATTTGCCTGAATTTTGGTGTTGCTGATGAATTCGGTGGCGAATGTCATTTGCGATTTGATGATACCAATCCTGCAAAGGAGGATCAGGAATTCGTCGACGCTATTCAGCGCGATGTCGAGTGGCTCGGATGTGATTGGGGCGAGAAGATTTATTATGCCTCGGATAATTTCGATCAACTTTACGCCTATGCGGAGCATTTGGTGGAGGCGGGAAAAGCCTATGTCGATGACCTGAATACCGAACAAATACGCGAATATCGCGGAACTTTGACCGAGCCGGGGAAGAACAGCCCTTACCGTGATCGGGCTATTGAAGAAAATCTTGATCTTTTGCGCCGAATGAAAGCGGGTGAGTTTGAAGATGGCTCGCGTGTTTTGCGCGCTAAAATCGACATGGCGTCCGGTAACATCAATCTGCGTGATCCGGTGCTTTATCGTATTTTGCGGGCCCCCCATCCGCGGACCGGCGATAGTTGGAAAATTTATCCGACCTATGACTTCGCACATGGGCAGACAGATGCGATTGAAGGTATTACACATTCTCTTTGTACGTTGGAGTTTGAAGACCACCGACCGCTCTATGATTGGTTTATTGAAAACCTTCCAGTGCCTTCGAAACCCAAACAATATGAATTTTCGCGTCTTAATCTGGGCAATACGGTTCTTTCCAAACGTCGCCTTACGCAGTTGGTGACTGAGGCAAAAGTTTCCGGTTGGGATGACCCGAGAATGCCGACGGTCTCGGGTTTACGTCGGCGTGGCGTACCGCCGGAGGCAATCAGGGATTTTGTATCTCGTCTTGCGATTTCCAAAACCGAAGGCGTCGTTGAGGCAGCGATGCTGGATCACTGTATTCGGGACTATTTGAACGAACATGCTGTACGGCGAATGGGTGTGTTGCGTCCCTTGAAGGTTGTCATCGAGAACTATCCGGAAGGGAAGTCGGAGGAATTGATTGCAGTGAATCATCCCGGTAACGAAGAGGCAGGCACAAGAATGGTGCCGTTTTCGCGCGAAATTTATGTTGAGCGCGATGATTTTATGGAGGATCCCCCCAAGAAGTTTTTTCGACTCGGACCAGGTCGCGAAGTGCGGTTGCGATTCGCTTATTTCATTACGTGCACTGATGTCATCAAAGACGAAGATGGTGAAGTGGTTGAATTGAGGTGCACCTATGACCCGGAAACAAGGGGCGGTAATGCCCCGGATGGTCGAAAAGTGAGAGGAACAATTCACTGGGTATCTGCTGACCACGCGATACCCGCTGACATAAACCTCTATGAACCGCTGTTTGACGACCCTGATGGCGGTCATTCGGAGAATTTTCTTGAGAATCCAAACCTGGGTTCCGTGGAGCATTTAACCGGATGCATGGTTGAACCATCCATGGCGAATTCCACGATTGAAGCTACCGTACAGTTTGAGCGGACAGGTTATTTTTCTCGTGATGAGGACTCAGATGAGGGGCATCCAGTTTTCAATCGAACCGTTGCATTGCGTGACAGTTGGGCCAAGGTCCGGAAAAAATCCTGAAGGTTCAGGAAACGCAAACGGTTTTTCTAATTAATATCATAAAAACAACCTCTTACATAATTTTCTCTAAATTCCGTAGGGTTAAAGAACGGTTTACCGTTGTCTGTCAGATTCGTGTTGATGACGCGAATTTCGAACAGCACAGCGTTCACTGTTCGTGACTCTGATCTGGCTGGGTTTTCGGCCACGGAACCACAAAAACCTGCCAACGCAGGGCCGGTTGGCTATGGGGCCGACGCGCATTCGATATTTGAGCTCCTGCCCGATGCGGTAATGATCAACCGAGCCGCCGAAATAATTTATGCAAATGGTCTATGTACTCAATTGCTCGCGGCAGAGAGCACGGAAGACGTCGTCGGGCGCCGCGTTGAAGAGTACTGGTTCCTCTTCCTGATTGGTCCCTTGCGCCGGACGATATGGAAAAGGTTCTAACATTTTTCGGCCAGGTAGACAGTGCGCTTGCAAGAGAAAATCAGGGCACAGGCCTTGGTCTTCCATTGGTTCGGGCCATGATAGAACAGCATGGCGGAGAATTGTCGCTTGATAGTACTCCCGGCAGTGGAACTACTGCGACTCTGCCATTGCCCGCTAAAAGAAATCCGAATTACCAACCGGCATAACGTCATGAAAGGGTTTTGCCCTTTTCGCCTTTACAACCCTCGGCTACCGTACTTGATGGAAAAGTGGAGGGAAGGCAATGGACATAAATGGACGGGCGGCAATTGTCACAGGCTCATCTTCTGTGGTCGGCATTGGTGCTGAAACGGCAAGGCTCATTGCGTCGAAAGGATGCAATGTTGTCATTAATTATGTCTCCAATTCGGAGGGCGCCGAGGAAACCGTTGCTGCCTGCCGGGCATTTGGTGTTGATAGCTTTGCTGTGCAGGGCGATGTCTCCAAAGACGATGACTGCCGACAGTTGGTTGCGGCGGCAACGGATCGTTGGGGAAGACTTGATGTTTTGGTCAATAATGCGGCGATTACCAAAGTCGTTCCGGCGGCAGATCTGGAAGGTCTGACCGCACAGGATTTCCATGACATGTATGCCGTAAATGTCGTTGGTAACTTTCAAATGACCCGAGCCGCTGCGCCATTTCTCCGAAAATCCGGTGACAGCGCCGTTGTGAATATTTCCTCGTTGGGCGCGCTGGTTGGAAATGGGAGTTCGATAGCTTATGCGGCGTCCAAAGGTGCACTGAATAACCTGACTATGGCGTTGGCGCGTCAGCTGGCCCCCGAAGTGCGGGTCAACGCAATCTGTCCGGGAGGTCTTTTAGGAAACTGGACCCGAAAGATAATGGATGAGGAAGGTTACCGGCGTCGGGTTCAGGAAGCGGAAACAGAGTATCCGTTGCGAAAACCGGTTATGCCGATTGATGTAGCCAAAACAGCCCTCTGGTTGATAGAAGATGCAACTCTCATGACAGGTGAAGCCTTTCGAATGGATGCAGGGCAGCACCTTTCGTAAAAACGGGATTTGATTTTGGCGACAGTAGTTGATGTCAGCGGGCAAACGCGCCGCCGGGTTCTCGGTTTGGTAAGTGCAGGACACTTTTTTAGCCACTTTGTAATGCTGGCTCTACCGCCCCTGTTTTTGTTCGTGAAGCCCGAGCTTGATGTGAGTTACGCAGCGCTTGGGGCAATTGTATCGGCATTCGCAGCAACGACTGCCATCGGACAGATTCCGGCTGGTGTGCTTGTTGATCGTTATGGCGCGCGTCTCATCCTTATAGGAGGGATGGGATTGATGAGCGTTTGTTTACTTCTGGCCGGTTTTACCGGCGGGTATTGGGAATTGTTTCTGTTATTCGGTATAGCGGGGATCGGAAACAGCGTTTTCCATCCTGCTGATTTTTCCGTTCTCGCAGCAAAACTGGACGACAGTATTTTTGGCCGGGCCGTCAGCATTCATTCCTTTATGGGATATCTGGGTTGGGCAGGGGCGTCGCTTGTTATGTTGCCTTTGGCGAACCTCACGGACTGGCGGACAGCGCTTTCAATAGTCGGTGTCGTGGGAACGATAATTACGATCACGATGTTGTGTCGGTCGCACTACCTGGATGATGGGAAAGGCAAAACCACCAACATTACCGGCAGTAAGTCGCCTGGTTTGAGTTTACGCGACAATATGGCCGTGATGTTCTCATTGCCGCTGGTGATGATGTCGTTGTTTTACCTGCTTACTGCCATGGCGACGGCAGGGATCATGTCGTTTTCGATAGTTGCGAACGTAAATTTATACGGGGTTGAAAAAGACTTCGCCGGTGGCATTTTGACAGCCCACCTTATCGCTCTTTCCGGAGGGGTTCTTGTTGGCGGTTGGCTCGCGGATCAAACGGACAGGCATAATCTAGTAGCATCAATTGGCGTACTGGCTATGGCTGCTTCGGTGCTTGTCCTGGCCTTTGGCGCAGGGCTTCTGCTTATCATGATATCGGGAATGCTTCTGAGCGGGCTATTTTATGGCATAAGCAGCCCATCGCGGGACCTTCTCACACGGAAGTCTGCCCCGGAAGGCTCGGCCGGTGTTGCCTTTGGCTTTACGTCGACCGGTATGAGCATTGGGAACTTTATAGGTCCCGTTCTGTTTGGCTGGATTATGGATTTAGACCGGCCACAACTTTATTACATACTCCTGGCGGCTGCGATCACAGTATCGGTAATCACGGTGGTATTCACCCGGCAACGCAGTGTATCGTTAGCCTGGCTAATTTCACCCGGGGAAAATGGTATGGCAACGGAAGACGAGTTAGAGGTTTATGAGAAGCAGGGGTTAGGCGCCCGCATGGGTTTCGGAAAGAACCCGGCCCTAATCATTGTTGATTTTATCAATGGTTTTAATGACCCCGATGCATTTGGCGGCGGCAACATTCAGGCGGCAATCGATAATACCGAAGTCCTGCTTGCGAAAGCCCGTCATCTTGGGTTGCCAATAGCCTATACCGTTCATTGCTATTCCGAGGATGGTGCCGAAGACGGTATCTTTAATCTGAAAATGCCCCGGATGCGCGAAGGCCTTGTCCGGGGCAGCTACGCCGCGCAGGTCGTCGATCAACTTGAGCCGAGAGCCGGAGAACGTGTCGTTGAGAAACGAAACCCATCGGCATTTTTTGGCACTGATTTGGCAAGCTGGCTCGCCATGAAGGGCGTTGATACCGCCATTGTGACGGGTTGCACGACGTCAGGCTGTGTCAGGGCGACTGTCGTGGATGGTATGGGCAACGGCTTTCGACCTATCGTGCCAAGAGAGTGCTCGGGCGATCGTGCTGAAGGACCTCATGAGGCTAATCTCTTCGACATGGATCAAAAATATGCCGACGTAATGCCTCTTTCGGAGGTCCTTGCTGAGCTTGATACGTTATATCCCGGGCAGGCGCAAACGCCCGGCAATGAAGGATAATTGGAAATGGTAGATTCCCTTGGATGGCGTAAAAAGTTTGGTGTGATCGCGCCCTCGACCAACACCTCGGTACAGCCGGAATTTGAGGATATGCGTCCGCGCGGAGTCACCAATCATTTTTCGCGCGTCTGGATACCGGATGATCCTGTCGAAAGTGATGAAGACTTCAACAGGTTGATGGAAAACATCCGTCTGGAGATGGATAACGCCGTTCATCGCATTCTTACCTGCCACCCGGATTATCTGGTCATGGGCATGTCTTCGGAGACGTTTTGGGGCGGCTTGCAGACCAGTATCGAATTGAAGGCTCGGATGGAAAAGCTGTCCGGGCTCAACGTTGCTATGGGATCAGATGCCTGTCAGGCGGCCTTGAAATGCTATGGCGACATCAAAAGGATTGCGGTGATCACACCGTACTGGCCGGTAGGGGATAAGAACGTTCTCCAATTCTTCACTGACTGTGGATTTGTTGTTGTGAGGTTAAAGGGTCTGAAATGTAAGAGCCCGGTTCTGATCGCTCATGTTACGGAAGACGAGCTGGCGGATGCGATTATGGAAGTTAATGGTGATGACGTTGAAGCCATTGTTCAGGTGGGCACCAATTTAGCGATGGCCCGGCTTGCAGGAATGGCTGAAAAGATGCTTCAGAAGCCGGTCTTGGCCATTAACACGGCCACTTACTGGTACGCCCTCCGAGACAATGGCATTGAGGACACTGTTGAAGGTTTCGGGTCGCTTCTTACGGATTTTACGACATTGCCCAAGAATTTCGCTGCGACCCCACCGATTGCTGCCGAATAGAGATTGTTCGTCGCGGTCAAACTCATCTGAACATTGATCACTGCAACGCTAAAATTTTTAAGTGTTCCTGCGGCCTTCTATCTTTTGATGGTCGCCGGCCTTTACTTCTTTCAACGTTCGGTGATGTATCACCCTTCGTCGGGAACCCAATCGCCCGAGAGAGCTGGCCTGCCCGAAATGGAGCCGGTTCAAATCAAAACGGAGGATGGCTTGTCGCTTTTGGCATGGTGGTCACGACCAAAGTCAACGGAGAAACCTGTCATTGCCTTTTTCCATGGGAACGCAGGCACCATAGCCTATCGGAATTTCAAGGTTCGTCCTTTGCTCGACAAAGGGTACGGCGTCTTGCTGCTGGCCTATCGCGGCTATAGCGGTAATTCAGGGTCTCCGACGGAGCCGGGACTTTATGCGGATGCGCGCGGGGTGATGAAGTTTCTCGATGCGAAGGACATTCCTGAAAAGCGTCGGGTTTTATATGGTGAATCCCTGGGGACAGGTCTTGCAGTATACCTGGCATCGACGGGGCATGGAGGTGCCGTTATTCTGGAATCTCCCTACACCTCTATCGCGGATGTTGCAGCGGCCCGGTTTCCAATTTTCCCCGTCAGGGTGTTGGTAAAGGACCAGTTCGATTCATTGGCCCGTCTGGACAAGGTTCGAATTCCGCTTTTTGTTATCCACGGTGAAAAGGACAATGTCGTTGCGGCGAAATTTGGCAAACGTCTCTTTGCTGCAGCCAATAAACCGAAAGAAGCAGCCTTTATCCCGGCTGCCGGGCATATTGATCTGTATCAACACGGCGCTGCAAAACTGATAATTCGCTTTATCGAGAAATATCTATAGCAAGCGATAAAACTTTAGGGATATTAGAAATAAATTGCGTGCGGATGTCCTTTAAATAACTGATTTATTTATAATTTATTCAAATTGATAGAAATTGACGAAATCCCGGTAAGGAAATATCAAGCGGGCTCTTGGTAAGAGGGTCAAGGATTGCCAATCAAATAACGTCGGCGCCCATCGACAAAGTAGAGATCAGTGCGGCAGCTCGGTCGGCTGCTGCGAATGATGGTGGTCCTGACGAAAGCGTTTTTCATCCATCTGAAGTCACGAATGTTTCCGTGGCTGGAGGTGGTGTAAAGGCAGTGGTCGATGAGAGAACGCCGTCGTATCACATTGTTCACAACCCAGCTGACTCAAAGGCCAATTCAGAGGGAATGGTCGCGATGCCTAATGTGAACATTACAGATGAATTGGTTGGCATGAGCCAGGCGCGTACAATGTTTGAGGCAAATCCGGCGATGCTCCGTGCAGAAGATGAAATGGCTGGCACACTTCTTGATTCCACTCTGTAGATAGACAGGGAACAAGGGGTTGGGATGTATGGCCTTTGGGACGTTGGGGTTGGCGTCATGGGAGGATAATTCCTCTCGGGAGAGGTCAGGGACGGGTTCGATGCTTATATGAGCACCGGACTCGTTTCTTTTTGCCGTTTATTACCCTAAAACGGGGTAGGGGCCGATGGTATACAGGCCCGAACGAGCAACGAAATTTAGGGAGAATCCGATGCTATATGAAGTCCGTACATATCGATTGAAGCCGCGCTCGCAACCTGAAGTGATCAAGCGCTTTGGCGAAGCCTATGAAGGGCGTAAGGAATTCTCTGAAATCTCTGCTTTCTTCTTTTCAGATATCGGGCCGCTCAATGAAGTTATTCATATCTGGCCATATAAGGATCTTCAGGACCGTACCGAAACCCGTGCAAAAGCGGCAGCGTCTCCCAATTGGCCACCTCAGATTAGTGAGTTTCTGGATGAGCAACTGTCTGAAATCTTTATTCCATTTCCGTTTACACCCGAATTTAAACCGGGAAATCATGGCCCCGTTTTTGAATGGCGGAGCTATACGATTAAGCCGCACTCACTCGGTGGTATTCAGGAACGTTGGGGCGCTGCACTCAAGGAGCGCGAGAAGCTTTCTCCCTGCTTGATGGCGATGTCGACCGAGATCGGGCCGTTGAATAAGTTCGTCCATATCTGGCCCTATGAGAGTTTGAACCATCGGGCCGAAGTTCGCGCCGAGGCCGCTGCGAAAGGTATTTGGCCACCGAAAGGTGGCGGAGATGAATTGTTGCGTCAGGACAATAAGATTGTCTTTGCAACGCCGTTCTCACCAATTCAATAGCGAGTAACTACTTCTTATTCTGCTCTTCGAGCGACATATCGAAGTCGCGCGAGGAGCAGGATGAGAAACAGGCCAACACCCGTCATCATGAAGAGGGGGGTTGAAAAACCGCCTGTCGTTTGAGCGAGAGTGCCGACCGTCATCGGTCCGAGTGCACCGCCCACTTCTCCCGCAGAGAAATATAGTCCACTGGCTGCACCGACATGCTTGCCGTTATCGGTATCCATCAGCATCAAAATTGCGATGCCGGTCATCGACCCTCTGCATATACCCTGTATTAACAATCCACTGCCCAGTACGAGGCCATCGCCATACTGAATACACAGCGTTGCGATAGCAGCGGCAGAGAACAGGAGAAACAGGATTAGGTAGCGTTTCTCAGGAGTCGCAAGGCGTGGAATAAATGGCGCGGTGCATAGCCCGAAGATGGTTGGAATGGATGCCCAATAGCCAGCCGTGACTTCATCCATTCCCTTTTCCTGAAGAATGGTTGGCAACCAATGTGTCAGCCCGTGATTAAAGAATAAGATGAAAATTCCCATCACCAGAATAATCCGGACGAGCGGTATACTAAGCAATTCGAAGAATACCTGTGTGATAGGTGTTTTCTTTTCTGCTGCCAGTGTTTTCTCGACAGCTTTGCTCGCTGGGTGTGCACTGATAACAAGCCATATAAGCCCGGCAGCAAAAACAAAGGCCGCATATGCAAGCAGGACATCGCGCCAGTCATTATCAAGGAAGGGCATGATGTAACTGTTTGTCAATGCGACGGCGGCAATCCCACCCAGAGCATTTCCGGTGAAATAAATTTCAATTCCCATCCCGCGGGCTTTCCCGGTGAACCAAAGACTCACAATTTTGGGGGCGCCGCTCGAAACGAGAGGGCCACCAACTCCGAAGACAAAGATGGCGAGGAGCAGCTCGATATAGCTTTCGGAATATGCGCGGAGAACACCTGAAATGGCGATGATTGTCATCGAGACAAACAGCATTCGACGCGGTCCAAAACGATCGAGCAAGGCACCGCAGAGCGCAGAAGAGGCAATATAGATGAGAGGCCAGGCACCAAGGATAGTTCCCATCAGTGCATGATCTATACCGAGATCCTTCTCTATTACGAATACCAGGGGTGCAAGGGACGCAATCGTTAACGCGAAGGAAAAATATAGCAGCCAAACCCCTGCAAGCATCGCCCAGCGATAGGGATGCGGGGGATCTCCGGTATCTTCGACCGTTGTTGTCGGTGCCAGGGCCATGCAGGTGAGTTTCTTAGTTGTTGCTTTTACGCTCGGCCAGATGGGCGGCGAGGGCAGCGGGGGTATCCAGGTCAGTCAGGACGGCGTTGTCTTCTATTGGGACTTCATACAATACGTCTTGATGTTCGCCGATCAGGTGACGGGCACCGACATCTCCAGAAACATTTTGCATGGTGCTAAAGAAGCGCTGGTCCCAAAGAACCGGGTTCCCCCATTTGCCGTTAAAGGTTGGGACGCAAATCTGTCGTCCGGTATCAGGATTAAACGCGTTGATCAAAGCGTTGATGTATTCAGCGGAGATTCCCGGCATATCTCCCAAACAGATAACGGCGGCATCGATGTCGTCATCTAACGCCCCCATGGCGCAGCTGAGAGATGTGCTAAGCCCTTCAGCATAGTCTGGGTTATGAACAAAATCAACGTCGTAATTTGATAGAGCTGATTGAAGTCGTTCCTGTTCATGTCCGGATACAACCAAAATTCGATCTACTTTTGACTCTTTTGCTGCAGAAACGACGTGGGAAATCATGGGTTTGCCGTCAATCTCTGCGAGAAGTTTGTTAACAGAGCCCATACGCCGTGACTGACCGGCGCCAAGAATGATTGCAACGATATTTCTGTCCATTTGTGCCGGTCTTTCAGATTGTACGGCAGTTGTTCTTGGCAATGGGCGGCTTGGGATGTCCTTAAGGAGGCCGCCAACACCTATCCGCATGAGATCCTCGGCTTTGACATCGATATCGGCGACAAGCCGTTGGAGAACCCAATCAAAGCCATGCAGGCGTGGCGATCGCGCAGAGCCAGGTAGTCCTAATATTTTCATGGGCCCTATGCTCCCCAGCAACATTAAATTACCGGGATCGACCGGGAGGCCGAAATGTTCAACCCTGCCGCCGCATCTTTCTATAGCGGCTGGTAAAACATCCCCTCTGTCAGCGATAGCTGATGCACCGAGAACAAGAACAATTTCGCATTCGCTGCTCATAAAGGTTAAGAGCGCCATATAGATGTTGTCCGCATCGTGATGACACTCAGCAGTATAAAGGAGTTCCGAGCCGAGAGCCTCGATTCGGCTGTTCGTTACGTCCTCGGCCTTTTTGATCAGAGAGTCGCGGAGTATTGGCAGCTTGGTTTGAAGTAATCCAATTTTCTTCGGTGTGAAAGGCGCGAGAGAAACCGGAGCTCCTGCGTTGAGCGCAATTTTCTCGCATTCTTCAATGATCGATTTAGCGACACCGAAAGTAATGATTTTCACTGTGGCAACAACATCGCCTTTATTTACCTGCCGGTAGGGCGCGACGGTTGAAATCGCAATGACTTCATTTGTGAGGTTTAAGGTATCAATCGTGTTCGCGTCGAGGGAAGCAAGGCCATCAGCGTTGGCGACTAAATTGCAGCGACCTGTCGCCGTAGCGGAGAGGGAAAGGTTTTCCCCAGCGATCGCTTTCGCGAGTCTCTGTGCAGCGTCATTTTCGTGGAGGTCGTTCTCTTCCAGCCGTACTGCAACTACACTATCAATTTGGGCATCAGCGAGCGAAGCGACATCGTCATCAGATAATGTCCGCCCCTTACGGAAAGTGTGTGTTCCGACTTTAAGGCTATGGGCAAGGATGGCACCTGCCGCCTCGTCGACGGGTAGGTTACCGAATTTCACGCTGCGGCCTTCTTCTCCTTGGCGTGCAGATGATCTGTAACCTCACCGAGGATCGATACAGCAATTTCTGCAGGCGAGATGGCACCAATATTAAGACCAACGGGTCCATTGATCCGGCTTATTTCGGATTCTGTGAAGCCTTCGTTCTTGAGCCTTTCAACACGTCCCGCATGGGTGCCTCGGCTCCCCAGCGAACCGATGTAAAATGCTTCTGATCGAATGGCTACACCAAGTGCCGAATCATCAAGTTTGGGATCATGTGTGAGTGTTACAACGGCGGTGCGACGATCAATATCCAGTTCGCGCAAGCCATCATCGGGCCACTCATGATTAAGGGATATACCGGGAAATCTTTCTGGCGATGCAAAGGATTGACGGGGATCGACGACGGTGACATCATACCCAATGGCACTGGCCATTCGTGACAAAGGCTGAGCGATATGGACGGCCCCCACGATGAGCATCCGAAGCGGCGGATTAAATGTTTGAAAATAAATCTCGCCAACGTCCAGTTTAACAGTGCCGGTTTTGTCATCCTGTATGGCGCGTCGCGCCGCCTCTAAAACACCGGGTTTGTCTGCCAGGGCGCCAGCAGCTTTATCGTAGTAAATAAGGGCCTGATCACCGGTGGCCAACTCAGTGGCGAGCGCTACAGGTGTTTTGGCTTCCTGATCCTGCAGGATTTGATCCAGCATCGCTGTTTTCATTCTTGTACAGCCTCCACAAAAACTTTGACCTGGCCGCCACAGGCGAGACCAACTTCCCATGCAAGTTCATCAGTGACGCCATATTCGAGCACTTTTGTCTCACCAGATTCCATCACGGCGAGTGCCTCGGTGACGACGGCACCTTCAATGCAACCACCAGATACTGATCCTACGAATGTACTATCTTCCGCTACGGCAAGTTGACTGCCTGGAGGGCGCGGGGATGAACCCCAGCTACTGACGACAGTTGCCAGCGCCACTTTTTTACCCGATTGCAACCAGTTTGCGGCGACCTGCAGGACGTCATCGTCCTGGGAGCCTTGGTTTACATCGCTTGTAGCCATTCTGTAATTCCTTCTTTGCGCCTTACGAGCTGACTGTTTAAAGCTTCAATCAGCTCTGTCAGACTCTCAAGATTGTGTACCGGACGGAATTCGTCAACATGTGGCAGTATAGCGCGAATTCCCTGCGATTTTGGCTCAAACCCCTCAAAACGCAATAGAGGGTTTACCCAGATCAGACGTCTGCAGGATTTGTGCAATCTTTCCATTTCAATTGCCAAGCCGCGCCCGGCATCGCGATCTAGTCCATCGGAGATCAGAAGCATCACGGCCCCCTGGCCGAGGACGCGGCGCGACCAGAATTGATTGAAATCCTTGAGACAGTCGCCTATGCGCGTACCGCCGGACCAGTCTTCCACAGAATCCGTGCATTTCATCAATGCGATATCGATGTCCTTATTGCGTAAATGGCGCGTCACGTTCGTTAGTCGTGTACCAAAAAGAAAGGTCGATACTCGATCCCGATCATTGGTAATGGCATGCATGAAATGAAGGAGCATTCTTGTGTAGCGCCCCATGGACCCGGAAATATCGCAAAGGATCACCAAAGGCGGCGTCCGTTTGCGTCTTGTACGGTACTGCAATGGAATTACCGAACCGCCGGAACGCATTGCTGCCCGTAGAGTAGATCGCATATCAATCTTGTCGAGTCGGTGACTTGCCTGAAAGCGCCGGGTTTTGACGTTTTGGATGGTTAGGCGCATTCGAGAAATGGCGGCTTTTGCCTGAGCAATCTCGTCGGCCGACATATCTTCGAAGTCCATTTTCTGCAGCAGTTCATTTGCAGAGGCGGTTAAAGTTGCCTCGACTTCGAGTTCCGGTTCTTTTTCTTCCTGATCTTCGTTGCCTTCGTCGTTTCCCGGACTCATTGCTTCTGCGATCCGACGACTGGGCGGTTCCGGTTCGGGACCATCTTCCTCTGCCGGTCCTTGTGGCATCAAAAGACCGAGCATTCGCTCTAGAAGTCGTGGATCACGCCAGAAAATATGAAAGGCTTGATCAAATGTTTCATGTTGATCGCGTCGATTTACAAACACGGCGTGTAAAGCCCAATAGAAATCACGGCGATTTGTGACACTAACGGTCTGGACAGCGCTAACCGCATCGAGAATTTTCTCGGGACCGACGGGCATTCCGGCACTGCGAAGCACGCGGCCAAAATGCATGATGTTGGTAACGAGTTTATTGCCCTCGAGCTGTTCGAGAAGCGCGAGTCCCGGCGTTGTGCCGTTTCCCGTTTCCGTCATGAGCGGCTACTGCCGTGCGGCCAGGTCTGCTTTAACCTGGTTAAGTAAATTGGCTGCTTCGCTGCCTTTGATCTTTTCAATATCGTCCTGATATTTAAGTAAGGTGCCGAGGGTATCGTTAACAGTCTCTGGATCGAGATCGATTTTATCGAGCTGGACCAGGGCATTAGTCCAGTCGATGGTTTCGGCAACACCGGGCAACTTAAACAAATCCATCGAACGAAGGCGTTGAACTAAAGCGACGACCTGATTGGAAAGTTCCGCTGCTGCTTCGGGTACTTTTACACCTAAAATTTCGAGTTCCCGTTGAGCGTCGGGGTAATCGACCCAGTAATAAAAGCAGCGACGCTTGATGGCGTCATGGATCTCGCGCGTCCGGTTCGAGGTGATGATGACGACAGGCGGTTTTTCCGCCGTTACCGTTCCTATTTCGGGAATGGTGACCTGAAAATCAGACAGGACTTCTAACAGGAAGGCTTCGAAGGGTTCGTCAGTGCGGTCCAGCTCATCAATAAGCAGAACCGGTGGGAGTCCTGTGGAATCGGCCTCCAGTGCTTGCAGGAGAGGACGCCTGATCAAAAATTCTTCGGAGAAGATATCACTTTCAATTTGATCCCGGTCTCGATCACCGGCGGCCTCCGAGATACGAATATCGATCATTTGCCGGGAGTAGTTCCACTCATATACAGCGGAGGACACATCCAGCCCTTCATAACATTGCAGGCGGATCAAGCGGCGCCCCAATGTATCTGACAGGACTTTGGCAATCTCGGTTTTGCCGACGCCGGCTTCGCCCTCTAAAAACAACGGGCGTCCAAGTTTCAGGGAGAGGAACAATGCCGTGGCCAAAGAACGGTCGGCGACATATTTGCCTTCAGACAAAACATCCAGAGTGGCTTCAATTGAATCGGGTAGGGGCGCGCTCATTGCTAAATCTCAGTTGACCCTAATAAAACCGGGAGGCCAGTTTCCCGGCCTCCCTGAATTTGTTTCTGCTAGAAATTCTCTTTCCGAGAGTTTCTTGCGAAAATATTCTTTTTAGGCAATTGCTTCAGCAACAGCCCGCTTTGCCATAACCGTGACGAGATGCGCACGATATTCGGAACTTGCGTGAATATCACTGTTAAGATCGCCATCAGGAATCTTGATATCTGCAACTGCATCAGGCGTGAAGCTGGAGGCAAGTGCTGCTTCCATTTCGGGAACCCGGAAGGCACAGGCACCGGCACCGGTAACACCGACCCGAATATCTGATCCTTTTTGTGAAACCATGACGCCGACAATGCAGTAGCGCGACGCGGGATTTGGGAACTTCATATAACCCGCGCGATCTGGAACGGGATAGGTGACTTTAGTGATGATTTCTCCTTCTTCGAGTGCCGTTTCGAAGAGGTCGAGGAAAAAGTCATCAGCAGCAATTTCACGCTTGTTGGTCTGAATGGTTGCACCCAAGCCAACAACGGAACCAGGATAGTCAGCCGCTGGATCATTGTTTGCGATAGAGCCACCGATTGTGCCGCGGTTGCGGACCATCGGGTCTCCGATACCGCCGGCGAGTTTAGCGAGGGCCGGGATCGCACCCTGTACATCAGCGCTGGCTGCGACTGCCGCGTGGCGAGTCATGGCCTTGATGCTGACGGTATCACCGGAAACATCAATCCCTGCCATATCCGGGACCTGAGCCAGATCGATAACATTGGAAGGGCGAGCGAGGCGTTGTTTAAGTGTAGGCAGTAGAGTCATGCCGCCAGACATGTACTTGCCTTCTTCCGCTGCTCCGAATTGAGATGCTGCATCGTCTACTGAGGATGCTTTGCTGTACGTGAATTCATACATCTTTTGTGGTCTCCGCTTACGCCTGACGGCGCTTTGATATCAAAATCCCCAAACCTCTCGAGATCACGCTATTTATTCATGATCTCTGAGGCAGCAAGCACGGCTTTGACGATGTTGTGATAACCCGTGCAACGACAGATATTGCCCTCAAGCTCGTGGCGAACTGTTTTTTCGTCGAGCTTTTCACCCTTGTGGCGGTCGACGATGCCAATTGCGCTCATCACCATTCCGGGGGTGCAGAAGCCACACTGAAGAGCGTGATTTTCGCGGAAAGCTGCCTGCATGGGGTGGAGTTCGCCGTCCTTGGCCAAACCTTCGATGGTGGTAACTTCACAGCCATCCGCCTGTACGGCCAGCATTGTACATGACTTCATCGGAATGCCGTCAATATGAACTGTGCAACAACCACATTGTGTTGTGTCGCAACCGACATGGGTTCCGGTAAGGCCAAGATGTTCGCGGATATATTGCACCAGTAAAGTGCGATCCTCGACATCGCCTTCGACGGACTTTCCATTGATCGTGAATGAGAACTTAACCGACATCAGATCCTTCCTCGATACAGGGTCAACGTGCCCTGAAAAAACTATTTAGCAGCCTTTGGTGGAACTCAAGCAACAGGGCTTGTTCCAGTAATCCTGAGGCCTCCCAGAACTCAAAGTATGACGCGGAATACCCCGTGGTCAACCCGCGTCACACGATAGATTTTGTTCCTGATGATTTATCAGAATTAGTTGAGAATTACCAATACGACGACGACAACAGCAATTAAGCCAGCGATCCATACGACGGGGCTGATTCCGCCTGATGTCTCCTGTGTTTCCGCGGGAGTCGCAGTTGCTTCAGCGGTTTCCGTTGCATCCTTTGCCGAAGAGGTATCTTCAGCTGCATCGAGTGTTTCACCGACTTCTTCAGCAAATTTACCGAAAAACTGGCCAGCCATCTTTTTTGCTGTTGAGTCGATCAGTCGAGACCCGATTTGCGCTAATTTCCCGCCAACCTGGGCAGTTGCCGTATAGGTGAGCACCGTTTCGTTTCCGTCCGCCTCAAGTTTGACTTCGGCCCCGCCTTTGGCGAATCCAGCGACGCCACCCTGGCCTTCACCGGTAATTTTATAGCCTTCAGGTGGATTGATGTCGGAGAGGGTGACTTTCCCCGTGAATTTTGCCGAAACAGGACCCACTTTAGTGGAAACCTTAGCGGAGAGTTCGGTATCGGAGTCCTTGTTGAGCTCTTCGCAACCAGGAATACAGGTTTTAAGAATCTCGGGGTCGTTCAGGGATTCCCAGACTTTTTCTCTTGGTGCTGGAATCCGGTATTCGCCGGTCATATCCATGTTTTATTCTCCGTCTAAAACAAGTCGAAATCTGCCAGTTTTGGCATTTGCCGAAACCTAGTCCTTTGTACCGGTTCTAACAACCCTGCGGCGGCTAAAACCTATATTAACCGGCTATTGAGGAAATTTGCGCATAACAAAGAAAAAGTAGGGAAGGGTATATGCAGCCAGCCGTTAAAAGCAGTTTTGATGTCGCCATCTGGTTTCTGGACCGGGCACGCGCCGAAGACAGCTATCTACAACCTCGAAAACTCCAATATATATTGTTCTTTGCACAGGGACATTACGCTGGGGCCTGGCAGGGAAGACGTCTCATGCCATCCGTCTTTGTCATTGATGAAGTGGCGCCGCTCGATCCAAACCTTTATCGTGCTTTTGAAAACGGCCGTCCCAAAGTTTCTGAAACCCAGATGGAAGAAGATATCCTGGTGTTTCTGGATGCCATCTGGCGACGTTATAAAGACGATGACCCGTTGAAAATGGATCGCTTGATCAGCCGCTATGGCAATGGTGAGGACTCTGTTGAAAAACGGGACGGGACGGAAATTCCTGTTTCATCCATGATGAGGATGTTTGCGCGGGATTCTGAGAAGACGGAGACCGGTCCCAAGATGTTGCGATCGGCGACAGGCAAAGCCGTAAAGGTAACTCCCTGGAAACCGCCGGTGAAAGTTTCCTCCGACTAAATCAATTTTGAACATAGCGTGTTCCACCAGAAAATGGTGAACTCTCGGGTATCAGTTATTTTGGGAGGTTTGAGGCATGTCAGAACGCACAGTTTATCTTAGCGGCGAGTTTGTTCCTGAAAGTGATGCAAAAGTCTCCATCTTTGATCGGGGTTTTACGTCAGGCGATGGAATTTATGAGGCAACGCGAACCTTTAGACACAAGCTGTTTCGTTTGGATGAACACATAGATCGACTCTTTAACTCCCTTGCCTATGTCAGGATCGATTGCGGTTTGTCGCGCGATGAAATGACAGAGCGTTCTCAAGAGGTGGTGAGCAGAAATCTGCACCTGTTAGATGAAGATGATGATTACGCTCTTTGGCACGTGATCAGTCGTGGTATGCGGTTGCCCGGTACCATGACGATGACCGGAGCGACAGTAGCAATCTTTGCCCAACCGGTTGATTTTACGCGGTATGCACGGAGTTACATCAAGGGTGTGCCGCTTATAACACCGGCAACTCGGCGGATACCGCCGCAGAGCCTGGACCCGAAAGCTAAAATCACGAATAAGATGAACCACAATATTGCGATGTTTGAGGCGCAACAAGCAGATCCAAATGCTATTCCGTTGATGTTGGATCTCGATGGCAATATTTGTGAAACAGATACCGCCAATGTGTTCTTCATTTCCAAGGGTCGACTCTGCACACCGAAATCCCGGACCGTTTTGGGTGGTATTACGCGCATGGTCCTGTTCGAGCTGGCTGAAAAACTCGGTATCGGAGTGGTCGAAGACGATTTTACGCCATTTGATATGTATGCCGCAGAAGAAGCCTTTATCAGTGGCACTAGCGGGACGGTGGTGCCGGTCAACAGCCTCAATGGCACAAAAATTGGCGGCGCATTGCCGGGCGAGGTGTCATTGCGTTTGATTAAGGCCTGGAATGAAATGATTGGCATGGATTGCGTTGCCCAATCCATCCGTCATCTGGGTGACAACGAATCCAAAGAGTTGCTTTCAGCCTGGGACAAGCGTCAAAGCTAGATAAAATAGAAAACCATATATAGGGCCAATAGGACGGCAACCCAAAGAACGGTTGATCCGGTTGGCCACGTCCTGGCAAGAAGACCTTCCGGTCCATGATGGCGGAAAACCCCGGCGATAAATCCTTCCACCCGATTGAGAAATGCGGTCCGAACAAGTCGGTCGGCGGGAACGAAGACAGCCCCCAGCTTTTTGATAAGTCCGGGGAGCATACGTCGGTAGGTCCAATCGAAATCGAGATTTATGGAATTTAGCTGGCTAGGATACAGCCCTGTTTTTAACAGATAGATAAATGCAAGTGCGGCGAAAAGGATGAGCTGTATTTGCGTGATTACATGCGTCGCCGTGTAAGGCACGTAATCTATCTGGAAGGGCAAGATCGCATAGAGCGAAGTTGGGTAGACACTGATCGCGATACAAAGGAATGCCGTAAGGCCCATCGCGATGAGCATATTGACTGGTGCTTCTTCGCATTTCATTCCTGAATCATATTTGAAGAAGGCGACGTAGGGTATTTTAAATCCGGAATGGTGCATGGCGCCGACCGAGGCCAACAACAAAATAAGCCAGACAACCCAGTGCTCCGCATCAGCAGCGGCGGTAATGATAAGCGATTTTGAAACAAAGCCGATGAAAAGAGGGAAGGCGCTAATAGAGGCGGCGCCGATTACACAGAACGCGGAAGTGAAAGGCATACTCTTGTAAAGACCGCCGAGATCTGAGCCGTTGATTGTCCCCGTGCGATAAAGCACAGCGCCCATCGACATAAACAGAAGCCCTTTGTAAAGGACGCTTGAGAATGCATGGGCGGCTGTTCCGTTCAGGGCGAGTTCGGTACCAATTCCGACACCAACAACCATGAAACCCAGCTGACTATTAAGGCTGTAGGCAAGTACGCGTCGCAAATTGTTTTCCGCGATGGCGTAGAAAATAGGGAAGATGGCCATTGCTGCGCCGATCCAGATGAGAATGTCGGTGCCTGGAAAACCGCGTGCTAGTGCGTAAATGGCTAGTTTCGTCGTAAAGGCGGATAAAAATACTGTGCCGGTGACTGTTGCCTCAGGGTAGGAATCCTGGAGCCAGTTATGCATCAACGGGAAGGCCGCCTTGATACCAAAGGCGAGGAATATCATGACCGGGCCGGGTCCGGTCAGGTCCATCTTTGCGAATTCAAGTGATCCCGCTGTCTTGAATTGTAGGATCGCACCGGCGAGCAGAAGAACACCGGAACCGATCTGAATGATCAGATAGCGCATACCTGTTTTGTAAGCACTTTCGGTCTTACTCGACCAAATCAGAAAGACGGAGGCAATTGCTGTGCCTTCCCAATATACGAACAGGGTGATGAGATCGCTGGCGAAGGCGCCACCAATTGCCGCGCCAGGATAAATTAATCCGGCCATTTGTTGGACCGGATCCTTCATATGGAAAGCAAAAATAATGCTGATCGCGGCGGCTATGTGAAAGATATAGCCAAAGAGCAAACTCAGCCCATCTACTCTTACCGGGGATAGCGTGTATCCAAAGATATCAAAGGCGAAATGAATGCCTTCCGGGAGGACCAGAAGTCCCCAGAAACCCAGTACCGGCAGCGCCAGCATATACGCGTTGCGGACGACCCTTGGCAGCAGTGGGACGAGTATGGCGCCAATGATTAAAAGAAGACCCGGCGGAAACTCAATCATTGTCCGCCTCGTCGTAATAATTTTCGGGACGCATCAACAATTTCCGAAGCAAATTTGCGCATAAGACCAAAACAACGGAACCGATGAGCGCGGCCCATCCATACATGCCTGGAATCCAGTCTTCTGCCGCGTAATGGACGTGCTTATGGTAAAAGAGATCAGCTATGACACTTAGGAGGCAGGCTGCACCGAGCGCCCAAAGAATTTTTTTGACCGTATCTTTGTCGTCCAACCAGAATTTTCTTTCATCGGGTTTTTGATCCGCCATTTTATCCCCCAACTCAGCCCTGTATGCCCGCTACGGGTGCCAACATCCGGTAAATCTTATCGGCGTAGAAAAATAGCAGGATACACCCGACACTCGTGATCGTCATGGCGAAAAGACAGAATGGAGGCGCTTCCCGAATATTTCCGAAGCGGACACCATTCCAGAAACTGACTTCACCATGGTGATCATCGTGATGCTTATCGGCCTTCGCTGAGGCAAAGAACCCGCGCGCGACAATTGGCATCAGGTAGGCGATGTTCAGCAACGAACTCACCATAAATACAAACATAAAGATGATTTGCCCGGCATCGGCCGCCGAAAGCATAAGATACCATTTGCTCCAGGCGCCCCCCAGGGGCGGCAACCCAATTACACTCAAAGACCCGATTAGGAAGGCGATAAAGGTAACGGGCATGACTCTGCCGAGCCCATCCATTTCAGAAATTTCTGTTTTGTGACTGGCAACCAAAATGGCGCCAGCGCAGAAAAATAATGTGATTTTGCCGAAGGCATGCATAGCAATGTGCATGCCCCCGCCGAGGATGCCGAGGCTGTTAGCGAAAGCAGTACCAAGAATGATATAGGACAGTTGGCTTACGGTTGAATAAGCTAGCCGCGCTTTCAGATTGTCCTTTGTGAGCGCGACACAGGAAGCCGCTATCATCGTAAAGGCGGCGATATACATCAGCCAGTCATCTTGCCCAATTCCTGCCAGAGTATCTATGCCGAAGATATAAACGATAACCTTGAGAACCGTGAACACACCGGCTTTCACAACGGCAACAGCGTGTAGCAATGCGCTCACCGGCGTTGGGGCCACCATGGCAGCCGGTAGCCATTGATGAATGGGCATCAAAGCGGCTTTACCGATGCCATACATGTAGAGGAACAGAAGCAGACCTAGGACCGGTCCATCAGCTTTGCCCTTAAGAATGCCACCCGGGGTGAAATCCAGTGTCCCAGTCAGGAACCATGTCCAAATAATGGCGAGCAGAAGAAACGCGATTGAGGTGCCAATTAAAATTCCGAGATAAGTTCGTCCTGCCTTTACGGCATCCTTGGTTTCAGAATGTGTGACAAGCGGGTACGTCGAAATCGTGAGGATTTCATAGAAAATGAAGAGCGTCAGCATGTTGCCGGCAAAGCAAATCCCCATTGCACTGGAAATGGCGATGGCAAAGCAGGCATAGAAACGGGTTTGCTGGACTTCGTGATGTGAACGCATATAGCCGATGGCGTAAATGCTCGTAACGACCCACAGCCCGGAAGCGACCAGAGCAAACAACATGCCAAGGGGCTCGACCTCAAAGGCGATTGGCAAACCGGGAACAATTTCGGTAAGGACGAAGCTTGGGCGTCCGCCTGAAGTCACTTCCGGTACGAGACCAAAAACAATGAGCGCTAAACAAATTGAGGTCGTAACTGTGATGGCTTCCCGAATATTGGGATAACGATCATTCAGGAGGATCAGGATCGTTCCGAAAAGGGGAAGTCCGATAGCGAAGGCGACCGCAGTTCCACCAGTCATCAGCCTGCCCCCAATAGCTGTTGGGCTGCCAATTTGGCGGCACCGACTGTTAGATCAGTGTTGATACCGTAGTAAATACTTGCGCCAATGAGAATCCATGTCGGAATCAGCATGCTGGGCGGCGCATCTTCAATATCTGGGGCGTTCTCTGGTGCAGGTTTTAAATAGGCGACTTCGACAACCCGCCAGATATAGACAACAGCGAGAAGGGAGCAGAGCAATACCAACGCCGCGGCAAACCACCAACCACGTTCAAAGGCTCCTAAGACCAGATACCACTTGCTGATAAAGCCGACCGTAAGAGGAACGCCTATCAAACCGAGACCACCAACGACGAAAGCAGCCATTGTCCAGGGCATTCGGCGACCGATACCGGCCATATCGTCGAGGTTCACGGAGGCGATCCTGTAGAAAAAACAGCCTAATGCAAGGAACATGCCGCCTTTCATGAGCGCATGATTGAAGAGATGAAGGATGCCGGCTGCCACCCCGTTCACATTCGCAAAGCTGATTCCCAAAATCATATAGCCTATTTGGGCAACAGACGAATAAGCCAACATTCTTTTAAGGTTCGGTTGGAAGATTGCGACTGCAGACGCGGCAAACATCGCGATAACGGCAAGGACCAACAGGATGCTGTCGAGCGGCATGACGCCAAAGGACAGCTTCACATCAAAAATCGTGAACAAGAACCGAAGGAGGACGTATACGGCGACCTTTGTCGCTGTTGCTGCAAGAAACGCGCTGACCACGGAGGGCGCGTAGGTATAAGCGTTGGGTAACCAAAGGTGGAGTGGGAAGAGCGCCAGCTTTAGAGAGATGCCGACGACGAGAAACCCAAACGCGGCGCCAATGGTTCGACTTAGTGGTTTGTCTGCAAGACGTTCTGCCAAATCGGCCATATTAAGGGTGCCGGTTTCAGCAAACAGCAAACCGATGCCGATAACGATGAAGGTCGCACCAATCGTCCCCAAAACGAGATACTGATAGGCCGCCGTGAGGGCGCGCCGGTCCTTGCCCATTGCGATCAGGACATAGGATGACAGGGACGAGATTTCGAGGAAAACAAACAGGTTGAAGGCATCACCGGTAATCGTGACACCAAGAAGCCCGCAAAAACACAGCATGTAGGATGTGTAAAACAGGTAAACCCGGTTTACCCCGAACTCGGCCCGAACACTTTCGCGGGCATAGGGCGTTACCACGGCGCCAATTGCGGAGACGATTAACAGGACGAAGGCATTAACGGTGTCTACGCGATATTCAATACCGAGAGGCGGTGCCCAATCTCCCATGTGGTAGCTGATTATGCCGCCGGTCATCACCTGTTGCAGAAGAAGCCAGGATATAACCAGACACGACCATGACCCGAAGAGTGCGACGATCCACGACCAGTCCCGATACCGCACGAGCATACACAGCGGTGCACATATTAGCGGGATAACGACCTGTAACGCGGCTAGATGTTCAGTCACGATTCCTCGTCCTGAACATGAATTTCATCTTCCTCGATCGTTCCATACGCCTCATTGATTCTGACGACCAGAGCGAGGCCAAGGGCAGTGGTTGCGACGCCAACGACAATTGCTGTGAGGATTAAGACGTGGGGAAGGGGATTAGAATAGGTGGTGATGCCTTCGGCAATAATGGGCGCGGTCCCGCCCTGAATTTTGCCAAAGGTAATATACATAACGAACACGGAGGCCTGAAAAACGTTGAGGCCGACAATCTTTTTTACGAGGTTGTCATGGGCAATAACGATATAAAACCCGGCCATCATCAGAAAGACGACAATCCAGTAATTATAGAGGCCGACTGCCGCCATCTTGGTCGTCCCCTTTTGTCTGGCGATGTCGGGCGAAGGTAAAGAACACCATAACCATGACCGATGTCACAGTAATGCCAACGCCGAGCTCGACTAATAAAATGCCAAGATGTTGTCCATGCACAGCGTTCTGCGCCATGACGTTATAATCAAGATATTTCCCACCGACCAAAAGGTTGTAAACGCCTACGCCAGCATAGAGCAGAACTCCTAGGGCAATGCCAAATCTTAAAATACCCCGGGGCAATACCCGACTAGCATTCTGCAATCCAAAAATAAGGGCGTAGAGAATAAAACCAGCTGCAAAAATAACGCCTGCCTGAAAGCCACCCCCTGGTCCAAAATCACCATGAAACTGAACGTAAAGCCCGAACAGCATGATAAAGGGCATCAGAAGTTTCGCGACGACGCGGAGGACGAGATAACTATACATCTTTGTCCTCACGACGGCGTCCGATATGGCGCCAGTTCCCAAGAAGAAGAATTACGCCAATCCCGGCTGTAAAAATAACTACGACTTCACCCAGCGTATCGTAACCCCGGTAGCTGGCCAAAATGGACGTAACGACGTTCGGAATTCCGGTTTTTACGGGAGCATCCCTAAGATAATCTGGGCCAACGTGCGTTTGAACTGGCGCATTTGGATCACCGTAATGGGCGAGATCTAAAGTCCCATATATCAATGCGACGCCAGTTAGGCAAACCATGATTAGGGGCAGAATTTTAGTGTGACTTGGCTTTTTTTCGCGATCTGTTGTTAACGCGATCGTGCCAAGTGCCAGCACTGTTGAAATCCCTGCGCCGACAGCGGCTTCAGTGAAGGCAACATCGACTGCGTCCAAAATAACAAAGATGGCGGCGGCCATAACGCTGAAGATACTGCCGAGCATGACAACCGCGTACAGATTGCGAATACGCAGAATGGCGCACACAGTGATCGACATAAAAGCCAGGATGGCGATGTTTGCGAAGGATTCTATGATGAACTCTCCTTGTCGTCGTCCCGGAGGTCTGCATCCAGAATGGGTTCTACACCGCTGCTAAGTGCCGCATGGGCGAGGGCAAAACTTGAAGCTGGGCTAGTGAAGAAAATGAAGACCAGTATCAAGAATAGCTTTGCCGCCACGAGCGTTAACCCGGCTTGTAATATCAGTCCCAGAATAATGGAACCGGCGCCGAGTGTGTCGGTTATACTGGCAGCATGCATTCTCGTGTAGACATCGGGAAAACGAAGAACGCCAACCGCTCCCGTAATCAATGAAAATGCGCCCAATAGGATGAGGGCCCAGCTTAAAATATCGATGATTGTGCCACTCATTCTATAAGGGCTCCTCATCATCATGGGCACGCGCTAGGTCGCCATATTTGAAAACTTTGAGAACAGCTATGGTGCCGACGAAATTTATCAGGGCATAGACAAGTGCGATGTCCGTAAATTCGGGTCGTCCCATCAGGAAACCGAGGACGGCAATCATCAGCACGACTTTGGTGCCAAACATGTTAACCGCAACGATGCGATCGTAAATAGACGGGCCTTTGATTGCACGGATCAAAGCCATGATCATGGTAACAAGAAGAGCGGCGGTGGCGGCAGAAAACATTATTTGTCTTCTCCAACCATTTTGGTAACTCGGCGATCCATCTCGCCGCCCATCAAATCCTCTGCACCTGATCTTGTCAGGGCATGTACAAGGATTTCTCCATTCGCGACATCTACCGAAATAGTTCCTGGCGTCAGCGTGATAGAGTTGGCGTAAATAACTTGCCCTAGATCAGAAGTCTGTGAAGCTTTAACTCGTAATAGAGTAGGCGTTGCGGGGAGAGATGGTGAGAGGATCCGCTTTAGAACGTCGATATTGGCTTTGATAATCTCGATTATAAGCCATGGAATATAGGTAACGGCTCTCCACGTCAGATGAATGGGATGTCCTTCGTGATCAATAAGGTCCATGCGCTGCATGATCGAGACAACCAGCGCGCAAGAAAGAACACCGAGTGTCGTAATCAGGAAAGTGTAATGGCCTGATAAAACCAGCCATACGGCAAATAGCACCGCACCGAGTGAAACAGAATGAACTATACGGTTTCCCATCCCGGAAGACCTGACACCTTCAATTATTTTTTTTAACGTTTACAGCATTTCCTGTTTCCAGAAAACGCCATCTCCCATTCAAATGAAATTATTATGGCTGGCCCGGCTATTCTAGTCCTATTTTGATTTTAATCGCGGGAACTCGAAGAATTTTTAAAATATTGACTAATAATATTGACTGAGGTATGAGTTGAAATAAAAAACATTTATGCTCACTAAAAAACGACGTTAGATTAGATTTGTTAAATATTGGGGGAGTGTTGGCGTTGAGTGAGTCAGACTCGTTGCCCGGAACTGTAGAGTCCGTACAGATTCGTGGCACCCTGAAGTGGTTTAATGTAGTCAAAGGGTATGGTTTTCTTACTCCGGATGATGGTTCCCCGGATGTATTCTTACATCTTACCGTACTCCGTATGGCTGGACATGAACGTCTTGCACCAGGTGCTACGGTCGAATGCGAAGCGGTTAAGGGTGCAAAAGGTATGCAGGTCCTGCGCGTCGTATCTGTGGATACGTCGACAGCGGTGACTGATGAGATGTTGAACGAACCGCAATCAACAGCGGAACAGGCACCAGAACTGACAGGTCCCGTGAGCGATTTTATGAGCGGAACCGTGAAATGGTTCAATCCTCACAAGGGATACGGTTTTGTTTGTCTGGATAACAGCGAAGAAAGCGATATCTTTGTTCACATGGTGACGTTACGTAACGCTGGCATCGCAAGCCTGGTTACGGGACAGTTGGTGGAAGTAAGGATCGCTGACGGTCCGAAGGGACGGCAGGCCGCAGAAGTTAAGCTTTCTGCTGCTCCACCACAGGATTCAGAATAAATTTCTTGCTCTTGTCTTTAAGTCTGAGCGGTGATTTGGTGCCGGCCAATGACGTTCGGACGAGGCTATTCTGTCATGTATAATTCCTGTCGACTGTTTTGCCTCTTATTGGTTCTGGGTGTTGCTTGGCCACCTTCAGATTTGGCCAATGCGCAATCTGGTAGTGCAGCCGCATTTCCTAAGTCTACTCTTTCCATTCAGACAGCGGATCAAAAATACAAGTTTTCAATTGAAATTGCCAAAACGGAGCGGCAGCAGCGTCAGGGGCTAATGTTTCGGCGTCAATTGGCGCCTGATGCAGGAATGTTGTTCGTCTACGCGGCCCCACAAGTCCTCACGATGTGGATGAAGAACACCTATATTCCTCTGGATATGCTATTTATTGCCCCAAACGGTCGCATTGTTCAGATTGTGCAGCGAACTGTGCCGGGTTCTTTGCAGACCATTTCTTCTGGAGAGGCGGCCATCGCGGTACTTGAGGTTAATGGTGGTACGGTATCGCGGCTTAAGATCAAGAAGGGTGATTGGGTAAAGCATCCTACTTTTGGCTCTAACCCCAAGTAGGAACATACATCACATATGGAGAACAGGTTACCTCATCGCTGAAAGCGATCAATCAAAGCGGCAATCATAAAGCTAACACCGCTTGGCATCGTCAAGATGATTGTCCAACTCTTTCCGGCACTTGAAGAGAGAATTTCGAGGACACCGCCGTTATTGGCGACGTCCATGGCAACAGGCGCTTCAGAGTACTGATTGGAAAGCTGGTTCACGACGACGTTGCGTTCGGTGCACATGGGTTGCTGCGCGGAAACGGCTGAAAGTGAACCTAAAAGGGTCACTAAGCATATGACCAGGGCGGTACGGAGCATCTGCTTCTCCTTTCCCGTTAGGGTGTTTGCCCTGTTGAAGAGGCAAGTTTGAGACCAACACTGTTAAAGAACCCTTACCATTTAAAAGGGTTTATAGAGGTTAAAAGGGTTTATAGAGGTTAAAAGGGTTTATAGAGGCCAAAGCCCGATGAGAGTGGGCTGGTCGTTGGCGAACAATGGGAAATGTAGTATGTAGCGCGCTGTGCAGGACCAAAAACAGACGAGCAAATACCTGCGAAACATCTATCGATAGCCGGAGAACAGTATGGGCCAGAGCGAAGGTCGTGACGATAACGACGAAACGGAAGCAAAAGAAGAGCGTGCAACGCCAACTGGTCCGCCTCCCGGGCATACCCTTGAAGACCATGAATATGGTGATGTGTTCTTTCATGAACATGGTCCGGATGCCGATCACGATCATGACGCGGATTTTGACGGTCCAATCGAAGAGAACCCACTTTGGATTGCTGACAACGTTCGTTTAAACAGTGTCGGCATTGATGTGGGGTCTTCCGGGACGCAGGTTATCTTTTCACGATTGCATTTGCGCCGAATGGCGGAAGATATGTCGAGCCGCTATTTTGTCGTCAATCGTGAAACCCTGTTTCAGTCTCCTGTTGCTCTGACGCCATATGAAAGCGAAACCCGTATTTCTGACGAACAGCTTGGCAAAATTCTCGATGATGCCTATGAAGCGGCGGGTCTTGGTCCGGATGATATTGACGCCGGAGCCGTAATTCTGACCGGTGAAGCTTTGCGCCGCGAGAATTCCCGGGCAATTGCAGCTACCGTATCAGATAAAGGCGGTGATTTTGTTTGCGCGACGGCCGGGCATCATATGGAAAGTATGTTGGCAGCTTTTGGCTCTGGTGCTGCGAAGGCCTCCCAGGAAGGTAATCGGCGTATCCTTAATGTTGATATCGGCGGTGGAACCGCAAAGTTGGCTATTCTCGAAGAAGGCCAAGTCAAGGTTACAGCGGCCGTTCACGTCGGTGGCCGTTTACAGGTGGTGGATGAAGATGGTGTCATTATTCGTCTGGACCCCGCCGGTCGAACCCACGCCGCGCGCGCTGGCTTTGATTGGTCTATTGGCGACAAGGTGACATCCGAGCAGCTTGATAAGGTGGCGGATGGCATGGCGGCCACAATGATCGACTCGCTCATTGTTCGTCCGATTCCGGAAGATATTGAAAATTTCTATCTGACGGATACTATCCTCGATTGGGAAAAAATTGATGGCGTGATGTTTTCGGGGGGCGTCTCAGAATACGTTTATGGTCGGGAAGAACGGGACTTCGGCGATATGGGACGGCGCTTGGGTCATGCTCTTGCCCGCCGGTTGGAAGCCGACGCGCTCCCATGGCCTTTATTGCCCGCCGGTGAGTGCATTCGGGCGACAGCGCTGGGGGCGTCGGAATATTCTGTTCAGCTCTCTGGCAATACCTGTTTTATTTCAAACCAGGGTGAATTGTTGCCGCGTCGTAATCTGCAGGTCATTCAGCCACCCTATGAGTGTCCCGAGGAAATCGTACCTGAAGAAGTCGCCCAAGCAGTCAAATCCCACAGACGGGCCTTCGAAGTGGACAACGATGATCGGGAAATAGCGCTTTCCTTTCACTGGAAGGGAATGCCTGCTTATGAACGGTTATTGGCTTTTGCCAAAGGGTTGGAACTCGGCCTGGACGACATGATTGCGGCTGGTAAGCCGTTATTCATCGTGTTGGATGGGGATATCGCTCAATCTTTGGGTCACATCCTTAAAGATGAACTGGAAATTCTAGTCGGCGTGCTCGTTATCGATGGTGTTGTGCTTTGGGATTTTGATTACATCGATTTGGGTAAAATCAGACTTCCGTCGCGGACGGTTCCGGTAACGATCAAATCGCTGGTTTTCTCGGACGACCCGCGTTCAGGGCAGAGGCTGGATCACGAACACGGGCATTCTCATGACCATGGTGACGGTCATCACCATCATCATGGCGATCATGATCATGGCCATAGTCATAGCCACGATTAACGAAGACAACAATGTTGCTGCGGATGCTCTTGGCAGTGACAGGTAAATGAGTATAAAAAACGATTTATAGATGGATCCCCTGAAAATCTAGAAACGGGGAAGAACCTGCGATTAGGGAGAATTGATAAATGTCTGACGGTGGTGAAAAAAAGACCGCGATAGTTTCGGATGAAATGGCGAAGAAATTCGCAACAGAAAAAGAAACACCATACACGCGCTGGGTCCGGAACGAAGGTTTGGACATCATCGACTCGATATACGTAAAGAACCTTTATACCGTAGACTTGAAGCCATGGGCGCGCCGCGAAGGAAGCGGTGTGTATCTCAACCATGATGCCTCGCGTACGACGAATGACTGTTACGTTTGTGAGATTCCAGCCGGCAAAAAATTAGCGCCGCAACGTATGATCTACGAAGAAATGATCATGATCCTGTCGGGCCGGGGGTCAACCACCGTCTGGAACGATAAGGGGGATCGTATCACCTTTGAATGGGGACCCGGTGCTCTGTTTGCTGTTCCGCTTAATTGCTGGCATCAGCATTTTAATGCTTCAGGCAAGGATCCGGCCCGTTTTGTGGCTGTGACGAATGCACCGCCTTTAATCAATGTGTATGAGGATCCTGAGTTTGTTTTCAACACGCCCTATGACTTTAAAGGGCGGTTTGACGGTGAACCCGATTACTTCGCGGCGAAATCTGAAACCGAAGGATTTAAATTGGTCACCAATTTCGTCCCGGATGCTGTAAATCTTCCACTGATTACGGCTAAGGAACGCGGCGCAGGTGGTGGGCATATCCGCTTTAACTTCGCCAAAAGTTCGATGAATGCCCATATTTCTCAGTTTCCGATCGGAACCTATAAGAAATGCCATCGCCATGGCCCGGGTGCTCATGTCATTATACTTTCCGGTGAAGGCTATTCTCTGATGTGGCCGGATGGGGAGGAGCCTCGCTATTACCCGTGGGAAGTTGGAACCATGATTGTTCCGCCTAACATGTGGTGGCATCAGCATTTCAACACCGGACCAACACCGTCACGCTATCTAGCCTTTAAATATGAAGGTGTGGCTGTCCGAAATGCCCAGGGCGTTCCGAAGTCCTGGATATCCTCGCGGATCGGTGGAGATCAGATCGATTATGCTGATGAGAGTGAAGCAGTGCGGTCCAGATTTACCGAGGCGCTTTCCAAGCATGACCTCGAACATGATATGGACCAGTTCTATGAAGCTGAGGTGCCTGACCTTCCGCCAAAACCGGCGGCTGCTGAATAGAGACTACTTCCCTTCTTTTGTTAATAGAAATATTAAGAAATAGAGATAACTGTCTGATATTGCTAATTTTCTGTTCGAATATTGTGTGAGGTCTCCACGGCGTCTTCGTCGGTTAGAAAATTTGCACTATGAATGCCGATGACGGCTAATTCTTCGTCCCTTTCTGGTCTTTCTCCGGTAACGCCAATGGCGCCGAGGAGGGCTCCTTCACCGTTTCGGACAAGCATCCCGCCGTCTTCAGCAAAAATTTTGTTATCCGACGCTTTAAAAAGATAATCCATAAACACTGGACGCTCTTTCGCGCGGTACCGGACAAGCGAGCTTGACCGTCCCATGGCAAGCGATGCGTAGCATTTCCCATGGGCCATTTCGAAACGCATCATTGAAGAATCATCCTCCTTTTTAAAGGCAATAACGCTGCCGCCCTGATCTGTTACCGCAACGGCCATTGGCTTGTTGTTGGACCGTCGTGCTTCGGCAAAGACCGCATCAATCATGGTCTCGGCTTGTGAAAGTGTAATTGTGGTCATAGTGGCTCCTGATTTATCAAATTCGCAAAATTCCAGATTTTATTGATCAATTTGCCCGTTTATCTTGCCTGAACGATAAAAACCGCTTATGTGGTGCGTCGTCGGGGTGTAGCGCAGCCTGGTAGCGCATCTGCTTTGGGAGCAGAGGGCCGGGAGTTCAAATCTCTCCACCCCGACCATTTCTTCGATCAGTTCCTTGTCATTGGCTTTCTTTAGACGTCGTCTCGACAGCTTCGTCAGCATATTTGATGAGATGGCGTGCCAGTCCTGTCTTTTTTTCCTCAACAATATGGGCAACCAGACCGGCCGCGTGTCCGACCACGGCAACGCCCCGCATGGCTTCCACAGGAAATCCGATTTCGCTTAGAACCGCGGCCATTGCACCGGTAACGTTCAGGACCAAACGCCTGCCCATCGACTTTTCAATCTCCTCTTCCAGCAATTTCATCAAGTCGATGAATTTACCGTCGCAGCCAGCGTTCCTTGCTACTTCGAACAAGCGGGTTGCACGGGGATCTTCCGGAAAGTAGTGGGGATGGCCAAAACCGGGGATGCGTTTCTTTTGTGCCCGGTGCTCTGCGACGACCTGAGCTGCCCAAGCGCTGGGGTTCTCGTTTGTCACTGCTGCTTCCGCCAATAATCGTCCGGCACCACTCATCGTACCAACGTGGCGGTTGGCGACGAGCAACAGTCCTGCAGAAATCGCGACCTGCATGTCTTCTGGTACAGAATCTTCAATTAATCGGGCTACCAAGGCGCTGGGTGTCAGGCCGTGATCCATCAAAATATTCAGACAGGCATCCAAACAGGCTGTTTGACCAGTTGTTGGCATTGCGCCTGTAACGATAAAGCAGAATGTTTCGGTAAAGCTCTTTTCGCCGACGATCTCGGTCAGGGTATCCAGTCCGCGGATCGTTAGCGTCTCGGTATCAGAATGAGTTGACCCAATTTCAGTAACGGGTGGCTTATTGGGGGGCTTAGACATTGCCGGGTCGCTTTCTCTTGCCGTTGCTCAGATCAAGAGAGTAGTCACCACGTACTGGTGCTGCAATGTTCAGCGGATAGGGTGGGAAATCAAAATCAGGAGGAAGAGCCCTGAGTCTATCGGGGTTGTGTGCGCTTCAGCTTTTTGCGCAGGCTTTTTCCAGGGTTTCTGCCTGCTTCATTTGTTTAGGCGTCATTTGCTGGGCCATAAAATCTCTAACAAGATGAACGGGATCGTTACGCCGTTGTCCTGATAGAATCTTTTGTATTTCCAAGGCATTATGGTTAATAACTTACCGGTAACGGTTTCGTGCTAAACCGAAAACGCATTTAAATAGAGGCGGAAGATCAATGGCAGGCGCAAGGATATATAAACCAGCCAAGACAGCGATGCAGTCTGGTAAGGCAAAAACGAAAAATTGGGTTCTGGAATTCGAGCCTTCTAGTGCAAAGCGGCCAGACAATCTTATGGGTTGGACCGGTAGTCAGGATATGAGCAGTGACCAGGTACGATTACGATTCGCGGATAAGGAACAAGCGATTGCCTTCGCGGATAAATGCGGCATTGAATATCGTGTCCAGGAGACAGCGGAAAAAAGCGTAACGCCGAAAAGCTATGCTGATAACTTTCACCCCGACCGCGTGCCCGGGAACTGGACCCACTAACCAGGGCTTTTTTAATTCAGGACTGCCTTGTCGATGAAAAACAATGCAGTGAGATAAGATCTTACTGAAATTAGTCCGTTCGCATTATCGACCATTTCAGATGAGACATTGTCCTTGCCAAGCATGATGGCAATCACGGACTGAACCGTGGCACCATCCGTTTTAAGAGCGCTGATGAAGGCTACCGACTCGGGTGAGTCAGCCGAAATACTTTCGGCGTCGGACAATATCTCACCTGTGGCCTCGTTGAATTGAGTTAAGAAGGTCCGGATATGGGCGCCATCCGGACCAGCTCCCTCATCAGAACGACCCTGAGCCGCATAAGCCAGCATAAATTCATAGGCTTCCTCAATCAGCTCGATTTTTTGTCGTATTTCAGCGCTATTTGTCATTTTGGATATCCTGAGGGCCAGACGGTTTTCCGAAAATCATGGATTGAAGCAATGTGCGGTGCTCGGGCAGAAAAGCAAAGTAAATATGCAGTATGAAAAAGAAAATCAGGAGCATCGAGGCGCCGCCGTGAATGCTATACACAATTCCCCAGTTCCAGTCCGATAAAATTGAAGGGTCTCTTTTCCATAAGGGGGTATCAATCTTTGCCATCATGATTCCGCCCGTGATCAGTAGAGCCAGCACGATTGTTCCTACGGACCAATGATATAGCTTCTGATGTACGTCGTATTTTTGTTCAGGCGCTGACGACATCTTCATGTCGGCGCCGGTCGGGAGCATTTCCTTGAGCCCGTGAACGAAAACAGCACGGTAAAGATGATAAATTATCGCCACGATTAGAAGGACACCTGCCATCCAGTGTATCGGAACCCAGTCAAACTTAACGCCGAGAATTGGCAAGAAAGCTGTCCCGAGAAGGATTATGACCAAAAGAGCCATGATCCAGTGAAACAGGCGGTCAGCCAGCTTGTGTCGCATTATGGGCGGTTAATTCTTCGAATCTATATACAGATTTAACGGCGGAACAGCTTTATAGCCTGATGAAGGAGGATAACAGCAAATGCAGCGGCAGCGGGGACCCAAAGGAGGTCCCACGACATGCCGAGCAACATTTCCTGTCCCCAGACATTCTTGGAAAAACGGAAAAGCTCCATTGGTTAGGCGAGCGATCTCACCGCACGTGCAGCCAAATTGCCCATCAATGGAATTTTGAAATGGTTGTAGTTGAGAGCTTTAGCGCCACGGGCGGCAACCCGTTTCGCGAGCGTCTCCATCTCTGCTCCAACCTTTTCGCCTTTCATCAGGCTTTCGACATTCGACAAACGCCGCGGCGTGCACTGCACGCCGCCGCATGCCATGCGGACATCTGATACCTTTCCACCCGATACCTTGGCGACCATGGCGACATTGACCAAAGCAAAATCCCAGGTTTCGCGATCAGCAACTTTTTCGAAATATTGCTTTGCGCCAGCCCATTTTTTGGGGACACGGACCTCCGTCAGAATGTCGCCTTTTTCAAGAACGGTCATTCTCGTGATATCTGTTGCTGGACCGATAAAGAATTTCTCGGCAGAGACAGTTCGTGTTTTCCCATCCCTGGCAATTACCATGTCCGCTTCAAGAGCGACGAGAGCAGGGCCCGTATCAGAAGGCGTTACGGCAACGCACCGGGAAGCCTCAAACAAGGCATGTTCTCGGTTCATGGCAGTTGGCGTATTGGCGTAACAGGTATTACCGCCGGCCCGGTAGCACGGAAATCCATCGCGGTAATAGGAGCAGCGCGTGTCTTGTGCAACATTACCGCCCAAGGTTCCTGAATTGCGAATTTGTGGACTTGCCACCCGTCCCGCGGCTTCCACCAACAAGGGAAAGTTCTTCTTGAGCAGTGAACTGTCTTCGATTTCTGACAACGTCGATAGGGCGCCGATAGAGATATAGTTCCCTTTGTCTGAAACTCCATGAAGCTGTTTCAGGCCGGTTATATCGATAACCGCACTGGGTCGCTTAACCCGGTCCTTAAACCAGTCGAAGCTGTCTTTACCGCCGGCGACAATCCACGCTTCCTTACCATGCTTGTCGAGGAGCTTTGCTGCTTCCTCGATACTGGCAGGTGCGAACAGGTCGAATGAGTGCATTACATCAGTCATTGGTCCGTTTCCTTTCCGCCAGTTACTGGCAATTTGTTTGTAAGGGTTTATGTGACTGCGGCTGTTTCGACATCGCATTCACGATCATGTCCGCAACAACCGGTACCCGGTTGAAGAGATGCCCGCCTAAAGCATCCGAAACCGCGCTGAGATATGCAGAAGATGCCGCACCCTGAATAGGTTCACCGACGCCTTTTGCCCCGACCGGGTTTTGAGGATCGGTTGCACCGGTAACGGCAAGGGATCCCAATTTAGCAGGTACGTCCAGATAGGTCGGAGGTTTGGACTGATACAGACTTTTGTTATTGGGTTTGCCGTAGGCCGGGTCATACACATAGCGCTCGGTCGCGGCAAGGCCAAAGCCCATCACCGCAGCGCCGCGGATCTGTGCATCCAGCCCTTGAGGATGAAGGACCTGGCCAACATCGGCAATGCCCATATAGTCCAGAACCTCGACCTTGCCGGTTTCAGGATCCAGTTCGATCTCGATAAACGCAGCTGCGAGTGCCGGGACAACCCCTTTCTTGGGAATTTTATCTTTGGCGGCTGCAATAAGCCCGGTGCCGACAATTTGTTTGGCGGCCAGCTTGGTCAGGCCTTTCAGATCTTTATCGAGCTCGTGACCGTCATACTTGCCGCCGAGTTCGATGGCTTTCTTGGCGGCCTGAGCGAAGGTGATGGATTTACCGCCTTTCTTGGCAATGACCTTTTCGTTATCGAGTTTATAGTCATCGGCCTTGCCGCCCATCATATTTGCACCGATTTCCAGCAACTTCTGCTTGGCGGCCATACCGGCGGCGTAATTTGTCCGGGTCATTGTAAAAGATGTATTGGAACCGAACTGACCGATATTGAACGGCATGGCTTTCAGCGTACCACCGCGTTCAATAATGACATTGTTCCAGTCGTACCCCAGAACCTCGGCCGCAACCCGTGAGGTCGAGGCGTAGGAGTAAGTTCCGAGGTTTCCGACGCCGGTATGGACATGGAGTTTTCCGTCTGGCGTGATCCGCACCATACCATCCCAGCCGTTATACCCGGCAGCATGGTAGGCCTGGCCGATACCAATTGAACGAATTTTGCCATTGGCCTGTTTGCCGGTTTTCTTGACCCGGTCGGCATAGCCAAATTTCTCGGCGGCCTGTTCAAGGCCTTCTTTTAGATAGGCACTGGTAAGCGGCGCTTGTTTGGGACCAATTTTTCCGCCTTGTCCGCCGCCCGGCGTATTTACCAGCCTTAGCGCGAGGCGATCCATTTTGAGCTGTCTGGCTGCATCATCCAGAAGGGGTTCCAGAATATTCGCTGTTTGGTTTTCTCCCGGACCGCGTTGCGCTCCTTTGGGCGGTGTATTGGTAAGAACCGGCACACCCCTGAAACGCATCGCTTTTGGCTGCAGGATGACAGAGGATGCCATACCGAAGTTCTGGAAATCCCAGAAACCGGTCGTGGACCCGTTGTCCTGAACAACATAGCTATCGAGCGCCAGGACTCTGCCTTTTGCATCAAAACCCATTTTAACCCAGCCCTGGAAACCGGCACGAGCGGAACCGTTGAAAAACTCATCGGCGCGGCTCACCCGCATCATGACCGGACGCCCATTGAGTTTTTTAGACATGAGCGCGGGTAAGGCCATTAACGGATAGGAGTAGGCTTTGCCGCCAAATCCGCCGCCGCAATATTCAGAGACGAAGTTCAACTTTGCGGGGCTGATACCGATATATTTCGCAAGGCTCGGGACGGCAAATGACGAAGATTGGGTTGAACCCCAAACAGTACATTTTCCGTTTGACCAATAGGCTGCCGCGGAACGTGGTTCCAGGGCATGATGTGCATTCGCTGCACTGACAAAGGATTTCTCAACAACGACTTTCGCATTCTTGAATCCCGCGTCTATGTCACCAAATGACCAGCCGAAAGCCTCTTTGCCCATCGGCATTTGGTCGTTACCAGCCAAGGCAAAATCTTTACCACTCCATTTGATTTCCTGAAGTTTGATTTTACGCCGGTTGGCAACGTTGCCGCCTTTATTGGCATTTGGTCCACCGGGTTTCAGGCTATCAAGTGGATCTATGCAGAAGGGCAGGGGCTTAAGATCGACCTTCACCGCTTCAATGGCGTCTTCGGCTTGTTGTTCGGTCATCGCAGCGATCGCCAATATGGGCTGACCGACGAAAACCGGGTAGCTGGTCAAAATAGCATGACCGGCATCTTTGGGTTGCTTGACTTCCGAGGGAAGTAAAACGCCAACGACACCGGGCATCTTTTTGGCTTTGCTGACATCAATCGATTTTACCTCGGCATGCGGCATCGGCGAGGGGTAGGTCTTGATGAAGACCATTCCATCTGCGCGAAAATCCTCAGCATATTTTGCTTTGCCGGTTACTTTTGCGTGGATATCTGGTGGCGTAAAGTTTTTGCCTACTAACTTAAAATCCATGATCAAGCCCTCCCTGAGGCGCGCATCACGCCTTTTAAGTAATGATCGTAAGCTCCACACCGGCACAGGTTCCCGGAAAGTGCGCGTCGTGCTTCATCTTCCGTTGGCTTGGGGTTCTTCTTGAGAAGCCCAACCGCAGCAACGACCTGACCGGGAGTGCAGAAACCGCACTGAGGCCCAAGTTCGTCGATAAAGGCCTGCTGTATCGGATGAAGGGTTCCATCGGGAGCTGCTACGCCTTCAACCGAGGTTATTTTTTTGCCACGAGATTGATGGGTGAGCGTGGAACATGAATAGATTGTTGTATTATCAGCCAGGACGGTACAGGCACCACATTCTGCACGATTACAGCCGATCTTGGTTCCCGTTAGTCCTAACTTGTATCGCAGGGTATGGGCGAGCGTTTCATTTGGCGCTACATCGACCCGTCGGTTCTTGCCATTGATGTTGAGCGTGACCAGACGTTCGACACCGCGTACGGCAGCACGAGCTTCCGAGGAGTTCCCCGCCCAGAGGTAGGATGCGGCAGAAACCGCAACGCCAGAGCAAACGACACCGCGCAAGAACTCGCGACGCGAGGTACTCGGAGATTGCCATGTCTCGAGAGGAAGATCAGGCATATTTCCGGCAACTTCTTTCGTTGCTGGAACCCATTCGAAATCATCAGCGGGATCCGGTGGAAAATCGAATTCCTCTGATTCCGCAACATCTTCTTTCCAATTTTCGGACATGTCCATCCCCTTGCCTGTGAACTGAAAACACCGTCTATCTGGTGTTCATATGAAAACGCTACTCTCATTTGAAAGCAAGTGCTAATCACGATCCAAAATAGCTGTGGATAACTTTAGGCTTTTTTAAGCCAAGACAGTGATGGAATCTGTTCGCCAGCTGTTCTAAATAGAGGCTGTGGGTGCCCGTAGCTCAGCTGGATAGAGCAACGGACTTCTAATCCGTAGGTCGCAGGTTCGAGTCCTGCCGGGCGCGCCAATTTTTATTCTCGTCTTAATTATAGGCACCCAAGGGATTTATTATAGGCACCCAAGGGATTTTGTGTGGAAATCGGAATGAAAAAATTCGTGCTAATTCATGGGGCTTTTCAAGGTGGGTGGATATGGAAACTTGTCGCTGCTCGTCTAAGAGGTGCGGGCCATACTGTCTATACGCCAACGCTGGATGGTTGCGGAGAGCGGGCATCCCGGTTGAGACCGGGCATTACAACCGAGACCCAAGCGGAAGAAGTAGCGCAATTTTTGAGGTCGGAAGATTTAAATAACGTCGTGCTGGTTGGGGCGTCAGCTGGTGGCATGGTTATGGCAAAAACCGCAGAACTGGCTCGTGATCGGATTGAACAGCTGGTTTTTTCTGACGCGTTAGCCCTCATGGATGGGGAATGCATTCGAGACATTACGGGCAGTCAAATGTCCGTTGAAAGTGATTTGGCAATTGGGCCGACCCGCAGTGACAGGTTCGAAAGGTTTAGCGCCGAGTTGCCGCCGGATCTCGCAAATTGGGCAGCGGATCGTTCCACCGTTCATCCGATCGGCTGCTTTATGTCGCCCGTTGTCTTAAAGAGTTTCTGGGATCAGGTATGGGATGTTTCGGTAGTTTGGTGCAAACAAGCGGGTAAACCGGGTGAACCACACCAACGGCGCTGTGCTGAGAAGTTGGGTGCCAAATGGCATGAGTTGGATACGGGACATTTTCCGATGCTGACCATGCCTGAAGAGATAACCAGGATAATCCTGGATGGATAATTCTGGATCCAAGCGATGAAAATCACTCATATAGAGCCAATCCTTATTGAGCTACCCTTTGAACACGGTGCACCGAAACCGCTCCTCCGGTCGGGAATGCCAAGGAAGATGATGGCTGCGGTTTATTTGCGGGTTGATACCGATGAAGGCATTTCCGGTTGGGGTGAGGCTTTCGGATTTGGTGCCTGTCGTATTGTGCATGCCGCTGCAAAGATGGTCGTGGCGCCGCTTGTTGTTGGAGAGGCCGCTGATGATATTTCATCACTGATGGGTGAGTTGCACCGGAAGCTTCAGAGCATGGCATTGAATGGTCCGGTGCGATTCGCGTTATCAGCATTGGATATCGCCTTATGGGATATCCTCGGAAAGGTTTCGGGGCAGCCCATCCACAGATTATTAAATTCAGAATGCCGGAGAACTGAATTGCCGGTCTATGCCAGTCTGATGCGCATGCAGAAACCTGACTATGTCGCCAAAGTATCTCGTGATGCGCTTGAACGCGGCTATCGACATATAAAACTTCATGAACAGACAATTGAATGTGTCGCTGCGGCGCGAAATGCAATTGGTTCAGACATGGCGTTAATGCTGGATACAAATTGTAGCTGGGAAGCTGATCACGCTATCGACATGGCCAATAAGTTGCGAGATCAGGATTTGTTCTGGCTTGAGGAGCCAGTGTCGCCGCCCGATGATTTCGAGGGATTAGCGCGTGTGCAAACCGAAGGTGGTATTCCAGTGGCTGCAGGTGAGAATCTGGGGACGTTTCACGAATTTTGCCGCCTCGCAGATTCTAACTCAATTGAGTATTTACAACCTGACGTGACTAAATTCGGGGGCATAACCGAATTATGGAAAGCCGTTCGCTATGCGGAACGAATTGGTATCAAATTAGAGCCTCATTCTCCATTGTACGGTCCTGGCCTTATTGCCACTCAACACATCGTCGCTGCGATGAAAACGGAGGCGATGATCGAATTTTACTATTGTGAACTCGGGGAAAGCCCCATGGGCGACGCAATTTATGCCAAAGATGGTTTTATGAGCGTGCCTGACGGACCTGGTCTCGGGGTTGATATCGACACTGCTGTTATCGAAAAATACCGTGCAGCGTAACCGAGAATCCTGGAACATTGGTGAACCTATTAGCTTTACAAGGCTTGAGCGGACGCAGTACAACCCGGCACCGCGCTTATAACTGCCGGATAATTTATTAATACAGTGTGTATCGTTCCGCGCGTATTCTGGTAACCCGAAAGAAGCCCATGACAGAATTCAAAGGTGTCATTCCAGCGCTAGATGAAGCGCTGAACAAGCGCGGCTACACCGAGCTGACACCTGTGCAAAAGGCAGTGCTTGCAGATGAACTGATGGACTCAGATCTTTTGGTGTCTGCGCAGACAGGTTCCGGGAAAACGGTGGCCTTTGGCCTGAATCTGGCACCAACATTAATGCAAGGTGCAGAAAAGTTCGAGTTTTCATCGGCACCCTTGGCTTTGGTTGTGGCGCCAACCCGTGAACTTGCGATGCAGGTGAAAGGGGAGTTGGAATGGCTCTATAGCGGGACCGGGGCCCAGGTGACAACCTGCGTTGGCGGAATGGATATGCGTAGTGAGCGCCGGGCGTTACAGCGCGGTGTTCATATTGTGGTCGGGACACCCGGTCGCTTGCGGGATCATATCGAAAGAGGTTCCCTCGATATTACAGGGTTCATGGCTGTCGTTCTCGATGAAGCTGATGAGATGCTTGATCTGGGTTTCCGAGAGGATTTGGAATATATCCTTGGTTCGGCACCAGCTGATCGACGAACCTTGATGTTTTCGGCAACTGTGCCGGCAACAATCAGCAAACTGGCAAAACGGTATCAGCGAGATGCCGTACGGGTCACAACGACCGCCGAAAAAGAACAGCACGGTGACATTGAATATCAGGCACTGACAATAGCGCCAAATGATCGTGAGAATGCGATCATCAATATTCTTCGTTTTTATGAGCCCAGGAATGCCTTGGTGTTTTGTGGCACCCGCATGATGGTCAACCATATGACCAGTCGTTTCACCAATCGCGGGATTTCCGTTGTGGCTTTGTCCGGCGAACTGAACCAGAGCCAGCGCACGCATGCCTTACAGGCTATGCGCGATGGACGGGCACAGGTTTGCATTGCGACGGATGTAGCAGCACGTGGCATCGATTTGCCAAACCTCGAATTGGTGATCCATGCAGATTTGCCGAAGAACAAAGAATCTTTGCTGCATCGAAGCGGGCGTACGGGCCGGGCCGGACGCAAAGGGATTTGTGCGCTTATGGTACCGCACAACGCGCGTCGCCGAACAGAACGTCTTTTGCAATTTGCAAACGTCAAAGCGAAATGGGCTAATCCGCCGTCAATTGACGAAATATCGGAAAAGGATCGCGAACGGATCCATGAAAATCCAATGCTGAGCGAGCCGCTTACAGAAGATGAACAGTCTTTTGCCTCTGAATTGTTAGAGCGCCATGGTGCCGAGCAGACGGCTGCGGCATTTTTGCGTTTGTATAGAGCGGGTCGATCTGCGCCGGAGGAGTTGTTGGATGCAACGCCACCGGAGAAGGAAACGAATATTCGGGTTGGTTTCGAGGACAGTGCATGGTTCCGACTGTCCGTCGGGAGAGAACAGAATGCCGAGCCGCGCTGGTTGCTACCAATGCTGTGTCGTGGCGGAAATCTAACCAAAAGCGATATTGGGGCGATACGGATTCAGCCGGAGGAAACATTTGTTGAATTAAAAGCTCAGTGCGTTGCCCGATTCCTTGAGGCGATTGGTCCTGAAGGGATGGTTGAGGAAACAACGTCAGCAACCCGCGCCGATGGTCCGCCAAAAGGGGGGCGTGGTGCGCCACGTGGGCGTTCTCGTGACCGAAATAACGGCGATCGAAAACCGCGACAAGCTTCGTCCCGAAGTAAACGATATGAGAAGTTTGAGAAAAAAGATGCCGGGCGCAAAAAGCAACGTGTTGAAAAGGACCACGTCCAGAACGACAGGCATCCGGGGAAGAAAAAACAACATGGGGAAAAGGTACTAAAAGAGGATTCCTCGCCGAATTGGGATCGCAGGGACCCTAAAGCCAAGAATCCTAAAAAACGGACATGGACGACAACGCACGGTAAACCAATTACTGAATCTGCTGACGAGGTGTATGCCCGTCGTAATGCTAAACCCGAACCACACAAAGATGATCAGCGTGATGGTAGTGGGTTGGCCAAGGCACCGCAAAAGAAAAAGAAAAAGAAGAAGAAAAAGGTCAACAAGAATGAAGAAAAAGGTCAACAAGAATAAGGGAAAGAAACGCCTGAAGCTCTCAAATGGCGGCAAGCCGGGAGAGAAATTCGGGCATAAATCAGCGCGTGGTGGCAATGACGGGTTTGGTGCCCGCAAGCGTAGGCCTGCTAAGTCAAACGACCGCTAAAACCTTGAGCCGCTAGTCTTCGCTATAGATTTTATTGGATTCCGTTAATGCGGCGGAGCGTTTAACATGAACAACAAGTGCGCCCATCAAGACGGTTGCAATGACGCCGACTAAATAAAAGCTGGTCTCAATGCCAACCATTTCGGCAAGCCCACCCATAATAACTGGTGATGCTATGGAGGAAATGCGATTGCAGGTTCCGCGCATTCCTGCGGCTTTGCCTCTGGCTTCGGTGCCGACAGCTCTTAGAACAGTTGAGATGATAATTGGCTGAGTAGCGCCATTTGCGGCGCCTCGAACAGCGGAGGCAATCACAAGGAGCCAAAATAAGCCAATCGCCGGGGTGACTGCGACTGAGAGTATGCCCGCGAGCACGGTCGTCATCACGAACCAGAATGGTTTGAATCGCCGTGCCATCCAGTGGGCTGATAAAGCACCACCCAGCGCCGCTAAAGAGGCGGCGGTGAGCAGGGAACCGATTTGCGTTCCTGTGAACCCCTGTCCACCGAGATAAACCACATAGAAGCTGCTCTGCACTGATGACCCTACATGTGACAACATGCTGACCATAACGATTAGTGCGATGGCCGGGATACCGAGCATGCGGAAGGCATCAACGTAATCGACCATGCGGGGCATGACGTCCCTAATACGTACCCTTTCCCTTGGAGTGTTGTTGTCAGGGGTTGCCGGTTTGTGAACCGGTAGCATCAGGGCACATATCAACATGCCCAATCCCCAGATGCTGAGGCCGACAAAGGCCCATGTGGAGCCGAAAATATCCCAGATGTAACCGATAGCGGGAGGTGCAAATAAAGGGCCAAACCGGCAGGTGAAGCTCAGCCGTGCGGTATAGATCGTGCTGCCTCGCATATGATGGCCGATGAGAGTTTGCGCACCAAGCCAGCCCATTGAGTCAGACAAACCTGCCACCATTTGCAAGACCAGAACCGCCCATATCCAGGGCATAACCGGGAAAAGCAGCGGGGTAATAATCCCGACAATGGCGAAGAAAATCATGACCCGTCGACCACCAAGTCGATCCATCAAGGCGCCGCCATGTATTGATAGAAAGAGTGGCAAAAAATGTCGGGAACCGAGGACGATACCAATTATCAACGGAGAGGATTCAATGGTAGCTACCCATAGGGGGACAACGACAGAAGCAAGGTAAAACATCGTCGTGCTGAATAATCCGATCCCGTACACAGCACCTTGCAGGTGCCACGGTACGGGCGGTGGGCTTGGTGTGTCTGAGGCCAAATTCTTCGCCTATTCATTTCCGAGGTTTTTCGGAATTGTCCGACGAACTATATCATCATTTTGTAGACAGCACTCGGGGGTTGGGGTTTGAAGGCTACTCCAGTGGTTTGAGGTCGCCCGGCACAGTCGGGATCAGTTCGCTTACTGTCGGATGGATATGCACTGCGCGTTGGATCACTGTGTAAGGGGCATCGGCATACATTATATCCAGCAGGGAGTGGATGACTTCATCCCCGCCAATTCCCGGAATATTGGCCCCTAAAATGCGGTTGGTGTCGGCATCTATCAGTACTTTCATGAAGCCCTGCGTTTCACTTCGTTCGCGGGCGCGGCCAATTCGCGCCATCATCATCTTACCAATCAGAATATTCTTGCCCGACTCGCGGGCCTGGTTTTCCGTCATACCAACCCCTCCAAGAGGCGGGTCAATGAAAAGACCATAATTTGTAATTCGATCGGAGATTTTTCGCGGATCATTATCGAACATGTTCGCGGCAAGGATTTCATCGTCATTGTAGGACGTATGGGTAAAGGCGCCCCGGCCATTGACGTCACCGATCGCCCATATGCCGGGCACATTGGTTTGCAAGGTGTCGTCGACGGATATATAGCCGCGTTTATCGGTATCAACACCGGCTTTTTCTAACCCGAGATCGTCAGTATTTGGCTTTCTGCCGACGGCTAACAGGATATGGCTTCCAACAATTTTCTCGGTGCTGTCGTCACAGTCTGCGTTCAGGACAATTTTATCATGCTGCTTCTCGACGCTGATGCAGTTTGCATTGGTACGAATTTCAACTCCTTCGTTCTCTAGGATTTCTCTGACATAATCTGAAACGTCTTCATCTTCTCGTCCGATCAGACGTGGTTCCATCTCGACCACGGTGACCCGGCTGCCAAACCGTCGATACATCTGCGCGAATTCGAGACCGATATAGCTACCACCGATTATGATGAGGTGTTCGGGAAGGAAGTCGACTTCCATCATATTTGTGTTGGTGAAGTAGTCGACATCCTCGATACCGGGGATAGGTGGAACCGTTGCTCGTCCGCCGACATTGAGAATGATCTTTTCGGCTTCCGCTATCTCACCATTAACGCTGACGGAATTCGCGCTCTCCAGACGACCGTGGCCTTCGAAGACCGTCAGGTTGTCCATATTTTTCATCCAGTTCGTCACGCCGTCATTGGACTGTTTGACTATGGCATCCTTGCGGGCTTTTACCTTCTTCATATCTATCGAGATATTGCCGGACATGGAGACCCCCAAATCATCACCGCGGTTTGCCATGTAGGCAGCGCGGGCGCCGACAACGAGAGCTTTGGTTGGAATACAGCCGACACTAACGCAGGTGCCGCCAAACAGCTTGCGTTCGATAATGGCGATCTTCATGCCTTCGCCCGTCATACGTTGTGCTATGGACGGTCCGGCTTACCCGGTTCCAATGATGACGGCGTCAAATTTCTGCGGCATTTGTTTTTCCTTTGTTTGGCTCTAATCTGAAACTCAACAGCTCATATAGGGACTTATGCAAAGGAAGTCATGAGCATCACAGTTATAACCAAAAGACATAATTGATAGGGAGTTGGAACATGTACGGACACCGCGCCCGCATCGGATACACGTCGCCACCGGCAGCGACAGAAGTCTTTCCCTATGAGTTTTACAAGGTCGTCCCCGAGGGCGTGACACTCGTTGTAAACACCTTGCCGCTGGTCGACCGCAATAGTGACGAGGTTGACCGGGCATATGAGGTCAGCCTGAACGCAGCTCATGCCATGGCGCGGGCCGGTGTTGATTTATTCTGTTTCGGCGGTGTTCCCATCAATGTGTCTCAGGGGTTTGGCAATTCAGACAACATGGCAGCGGCTACTGAAAAAGAAATCGGTATTCCCGTTATCACCAGCTTTAGCGCACAACGTGAAGCGCATGAAGCTGTTGAGTCCCGCAATGTCGGAATAATTTACCCGTATGACGATAGCCAGTATGAACGTCACGCCAATTACATCAGCAAGATGGGTAAAAACCCGGTTGGCTATGGGTGTCTCTATACGACCTTCATAAAGCTTGGCCAGGTTGATGACAGCGAGGTGTTTGACGCGGCAAAGAAGATTGTCACCGAACATCCTGAAACCGACACCATCCATATTTTCTGTCCACATTTCGCAACGGCAGAACAGATTGAACCGATTGAGCAGGAACTCGGCGTCACTGTCGTGACGGCACTCGGTGCTATTGTTTGGAATGCCCTCCGCAAAACCGGTGTAGATGACTCTATTCAGGGCTACGGACGTTTGTTTCGAGATTTCTAATAGGTTCTGAAGAAGCATAACCGTCACATAAGTGTCATAGACTTGATTTAGTATCTTGCCCCAATCACTGGGTTTACTGGTGTTTGGCGAGAAACAATTGGGTGTTTATCAAGGTGCGGCGCGGTATCGAAGGCAAAGATCGTTTTATGAAAAGATCTTTGCCTAAAGTAGGCTGGCGGGTTGAACGGTTTATGAAAAATATCGATCCACCACATGCTGTCTTACATCGGTTGGATGATCCCAAGACCTGCATTACGGTTTCTGTGGACGCACTTATGAACGATCGTCTCTATAGTCGTATCGAGCGATCCTAACTCGACGATTTTAGACGGGATTCTCGCCAGGCGATGTAGTAGGTGCTTGCGAAGATCACGACCGCCCCCACCCATGTCCAGACATTGGTTGTCGCCGCAAAGAAAAACCAACCCCAGCCGACGGCCATCGGCAGTCGCAGAAAATCAAACGGCATGACAGCACTGGCATCAGCCGACGCAAATGATCTTGCCTGACAAAAATGGGCAAACGATCCAGTCAGACCCACTCCGATGAGAATAAGAAGGTCGATGAATGTCGGCATTTTCCCGAATATCAGGGTCGGGATTAAAGCAAGCGGAACAATCATTACATTCATGTAAAGCACGATGAGAGATGCTGAGTCCGTACGGGTAAGGATTTTCATGCTGAGCCAGGAGCCGGCATAAAAAACTGCCGATAGAAGCATCGCGAGGATCGGTATTGAGATTTCTGCTTCGCCGGGACGCAGGATAATGAGGGTACCCAAAAAGCCGCAAATTGTTGCTGTCCAACGAGGTCCATCGACTTTCTCGCGCAGGATCAAGGCGGCGCCGACAGTCGCGAATAACGGAATAATGAACGTAAAGGCGGTTGCGTCCGCCATCGGAACGGTGGCGACGTCATAGTAGAAAAAAAACATTGCCGCCAAAGCAAAGACGGTTCTCGATACGTGCATTGGGAAATGGTTGGTTCGGAGGCCTGATATACCCTGCCGTGTCAGGATAGGGATGACAAAAATCAGTCCTGCGAGCGCGCGAAAGAATACGACCTCGATTGAAGGGTAGCGCCCTTCAAGATAGCGCACAAAAAATAGCATCATCGTGAAGGACAGTGCCGCCACGATCATCCAAAAAGCGCCACGCTGAATAGCGCGGCGCCTGTCGGTTGTGTGAGTTTGTGTAGAGGGTTTTTCTTCGGTCAATCGTCGTAAAAATAAAGAGTGCGGATTTCAATGCTCTGTCGTGGCTGGGCATTCGGAGGAACTTGAGGTGGTTGAAATGATCCATGGCAGGTCCATTTCGCGGTGCCATCCTCCAGCGAGTCGAAGCACTTCAAAAGAACAACTTCGTCACGGGTCATCTTGGGAAAGTAATACCAGCGTTGGTCTGGATTATGCGTAAGGTGTAAAACGCCGCCGAGACGATCCTGATAGCGTCGTTCCGCGACCAGTAGGTCTTCTTCCCGCAAAGTGTCCCATCCGCAAATCGCCAATGGTGCAGTTTCAACTGGTCCAATCAAGGGGCGCCAGACATTCATGGACCCAAATCGTCTGCTTAGCTTGGCTTCTGCCTCTGCCGGAGGCAGAAGGTCGCGAACCCGTTGCGGGGCGGAATTCCGCGTGAAATCGTTATGCATGTTTTTGACTGGATTGCGAACCTTTCGCGTTTGTGCAAGGCCGCTATCGTCAATACGGATGGTGTGGTCAAACACCAGCACTTCGCTACAGCCGGTTTCCTGTTTTACGATCTCTTCCATTTCGGGGTAGTAGACCGATTTTACTTGAGCATCGTCAAAGAAGTCAGTTATCGCTGTATCGAATTCGCGCAAGATGAAGCCTTGCTTGTCGAGATCAAGATCATCGGCAATAGGCCGGCCATCATGAATTGTAATTTCTTGATCGATATATTTGCCGGTTCTGGTATCCGACCCCTGACCGGGCTCCTTCACAAGTGAGACAGGTGTTTGTCCGTCATTGATACTGAATTGAACAGTTGCGCGAACGGTATTGTCGTTGTCTTCAAGGATGGTTGCCATGGCTATTCCTTCAGAAGAAAGCTGAGGTTTGTCTGTAGGATATAGAAATAGGGTAGGGCTCGTCCATGGCAATAGAAAGTTGCTAATGGGCTGCCCATTCCTCACGAAGTATGGCGTACCAGACGTCGTCGACGAGTTGGCCTTTCTGCAGTCGGTTTTGACGTAAAACACCTTCTCGTGTCAGGCCTAATTTTTCGACGACCTTGATCGAAGCGGCATTACGCGTGTCGATGGCGGCGTAGATGCGGTTAAGTTGCTGATCACCTGCAAAGGCTGTGTTGATAGCAACGCGGCAGGCTTCAGTCATGAGGCCCTGGTTCCAGTATTCCGGTGAAAGACTATAGGCGATTTCCCCAGCTCGATTTTGGGTATGCCAGGCGAAGCCGACATCGCCGTTCATCTGCTTGTTACGTTCGATACACCAGACAGTTTGATCAGGATGAGAGAGGGCGACGCGATCTGCGAGAAACTCTCGGGCGTTCTCCCGGCTATAGGGATAGGGTGGGCGGATATAGCGGGACCATTCTTCGTTCACTGCAAATTTCATTAGGTCATCGATATCATCCCAGCGAAAAGGACGTAAAATCAGGTGTTCGGTCTCGATTTTTGCGGGAAAAGAGACCGCCATCACTAATGTGCGGCTGCCATAACTTCAGCGGCTTTGTCGAAATCAAACGGTTCTGGATCAATTTTACCGTTGTAGATTTCTTCAACACGTTCTTCTGCAAGTGGGAAGCTGAACTCTGCGTTTCGCATTTTTATACGAGCCCGCAACTGTTTGACCACGAGATCGGTCATCAGCGCGTAATCGGGATCAGACATGTTTTCGCCATCAAGCCCGACAATGCCGCCCAGCATATGGCCGAATTCGTCTTCGTAGATGACGCGGCAGGCCTCAGCGATCAGGTCGTCATTGCCGCCACGACCCTTAAGCCGCATTCCCTCACGAAACAGTGTGCAATATCCGCCTTCTGTGAAATGGCTGGCGCGAACCCCGATCTCGCCATGGGCATGATTTTGTTCAATACGCATATCAGTGAGAAATTTGTCTTCCTCCCAGATTTGTAACTCATGAGGATCCAGGGGCGCAGTGTTTTCGTCGCGGATGGCGTCGTAGATATCGGCAAACAGGCAATAGTGGGTAAATTCATCGTGGATGGTTTCAATTAAATCCGCGACATGATGACGACTTACTTCACGATCAATCTTTGGAAAGGACTCAATGATTTCGATGAGCGGGCCCAGAAAAATGCCAAGGTCCTTATGTTCACCCAGCCCTTTGCCGTTGAATTCCTTGAAACATTGGCGACGCAGCCATAGCAGATCCGTTTCCAGGGTCCGAATTGGTGAGTCCCAATATGTGCGAACTACCTCGGCTTCACCGGCCCATAATGGTGCGGAGACTTTGATCAGTTCCTGTAGATTACTATTGAGTGCCATTGTTTATCCCTGTTTAAATCGGTTTTTCTATTGATAGCGTTCCCTTTTGAATTTGTCATTAGAGGGATATGGCGAGAAACTCACTTGCGAGATATAGTAATCCCATAAATCAAATACTTGATTGGAGACAGGTTATGGATAGTGGTGTTGAAACACCCCGTGAGCTCTCGGTTAAAGAAGTTACAGCGACTACAGATACGCGGGACATTCTCGAACGCGCCCGTCAGATGGGCGCCGAACGAAATTTTGACGACAAGTTCATCGTTGATATCGACTCGCATCATGTTGAAACCGAAAGCTGGGGCGAGATGGCGGAATATATTGAGGATGAAGTCCTCAAGTTTCAGGCCGTTGATCACATAACGAACAGGACCGGTTCTCCACCTTACGGGCTAAATGGCGATTTGGCGCTGCGCTATCAGGATGTGGGTGGCCGGGTAATCCATCAGGGCAAACGGGGCGAAGCCGTAGAGGATAAATCGGTTCATCGCGATGTCATTCTCGCTCAACGCGCCTATGAGACGATGTCTATCGATTACACCGTGGTGTTTCCGACACAGCTTCTCAATCTGGGTACACATCCGCAGTACCACATGGAAGGTGTGCTTGCGACAGCCTATAATCGCTGGTTTGCCGAACGCATTCTGGCTGATGATCCCAAGCTAGGGGCGATGATTTATCTGCCGTTCGGAGATGCTGAACTGTCCTGCAAAACAGTGGAAGAGTTTGCCGATAATGACAGCGTTATCGGGTTTATGATTACCTCTGTTCGGCACAAGCCGGTTCATCATAACCGTTATATGAAGCTTTATGGTTTGTTGCAGGAAGTCGGCAAGCCACTTGGTTTTCATGCTGGTTATTACTGGGCAGATGAATGGACCAAGCAGATCAATCAGTTCGGCGCGATGCACGCGCTGAGCTTTGTCTGGTGTAACGTTGTCCATATGACGAACTGGGTCTGGAATGGTGTTCCGGAAAAATTCCCCGATCTCAAAACGATCTGGATTGAATCCGGGTTGGCCTGGGTGCCGTGGTTGATGCAGCGGCTTGACCACACCTATCTGATGCGTCAGTCAGAAGCGCCGTTGCTCAAAAAACTCCCCAGCGAATATATGCGGGAAATGTTCTATACCAGCCAGCCGCTCGAAACCGATCACCCGCGGGCTCTGGCCAGTACATTTGAAATGATTGATGCACCGAATTCGTTGCTTTACGCATCCGATTGGCCGCATTGGGACTTCGATACACCGAGTGTTATCTGGGATATGCCTGGTTTGAGCGAAGAGGATAAACTCAATATCCTCGGGCTGAATGCCGCCAATCTGTTCAATCTGGAAGTTCCAAAAGGGATGCGGGGCGTAGAAAAGTAGAAGCGCTTCATCTCAGTAGGTTTTCGTAAGCGGTAATTGCCCGCGAGACATAGCGACCCCAGGTAAAGCCATCCAGCACGCTTAACGGTGCTGCTTCAGACATTTCCTGTCTTAGCGCGACATCTTCAATGAGTTTCTCCAGGGCATCAGTAAGCTGTTCGGTAGAATCATTTGCGACCGTCAGCCCGTTTGTTCCATCTCGAATAATATCTGCGGCGCCCGCGGCCTCTGTCGTTATTACGGGACACCCGCTGGCAAGGGCTTGAAGGTTAACCAGTGGAAACCCTTCCTCGAGTGAGGGCAGGCAAAAAATATCCGCGTTCCCATAGATTTCGGGCAGGCTATCACCGGATACTGATCCTTTAATCGTCACACCATCGGTAGCCGCATCACGCAAGTAGCTACTAAAACCAGGCTCGATGGGGCCAACGAGATGTAGCTCCGCTTTGTCTTTCAGCTTCGAGAAAGCGTTAAGCAGGTTTGGGATGCCTTTTCGGACACCGACCTGACCGACAAAAAGAATTCTCGGTTTGTCCCGGTTGGTTTTTGTATCGATTGGTTTGAAGCGCGAGAGATCGACGCCATAATTGTTGACGATCAGTTTCTCCGGTGAAATTCCCCTATCTGTGAAGGTTTGTGCTGCAAAATTCGACGGAACGGCGATCGCATCTGCCTGTTCATACTCCGCCAATTCTCTTTCGATGACTTTGTGGGACGCCGTCGAAACATTCATGCCGATCAATTGATAGGCACCCTTTAAAACATCGGTTTGATGTTTAATATGGCTCGATCCCCTTTCAATCACGATTTTCAACCCGGTCTCGCGCGCTACCGGGATTGCCTCAAGAGATGCGTTGCTCCAGCCAACAAATATGTCTGCACCGGTCATGTCGGTACGAGCGGCAAACTGACCAAACTTATGTCCAACGAATGCGTCGCATTTGTTGCCAATTCGGGCTTTGCTGCAAATTCTCTTGAAGAGCTCTATCCAGGCTGCATTCCTAAGCGGTAACTCAGCATTTGTCAGTTTCTTGACTGCCCGGGAAGGGTAAGGCGTGACAAGTCGGTGTAGGAGATCGTGTTTGTGTAAACCTTGTGCCAGCTCGAAGGCATGGAACCGTCCATGGGTTGAGACAATGACCTTCATGAGGCTTGGCCGAAAATTTCTATGGTTTCGGTGAGGAGATCACTCAATGCCTTTGCCTGAAATTGGCTGGAATACCGTTCAAGAATGTTTGGCGCCGGGTTTATCACCGACTCTTCTCTGAAGCTTTGATCGAGAGCCTGATGGATATCCGTTTCGGATTCGCATGGAAAAAACGGCACGTTTAGCTGTTTGGCTATCGAAATTGACTCGTTTGTTTCGCCTGGGCAGGCGAGTGCCGGACGTGCGGCGGCGAGTAGTTCGAGAAGTTTGTGATGGAACAGGTTAGGTGGATTGCGCACATACACATTGAGCTTTGCCCTACGCTGTCTTTTCCATAAGTCATCGGGCGTAAGGCTTCCGATATTCTGAATGACAAGATCGGATTGCACCTGCTTTCTGGCGGCTTCAAATATTTCTGTATCGCTTCCGGCATAGGTGACAGTCAAATTCGACGTTCTGCCGTCCCAGCTGTCTATTCCTTTCAAAATTCCCGAAAGAACATCAACGCTATAAAGGCTGCCGGTAATCAGAATTTCGTTTTGAGCCTCGGTGGTTGTTTCTGCCTGTTTCATCAGTTCGGGCGAGATTCCGTTATATATGGTTTTAAATCCAGTTACGGGTGCACCCGCGAAAGTATCGGCATGTGCTTGAGAGCACACAGTGTAAGCATTGGCATCACTAAACCGTCGTGCCGTTAGATTTTTGAAGCCAAGGGGCAAAAAGGCATGCCAGTTATCTTTGATATCTGCGACCCATGGGCAACCGGCCAGGCGCGCAAGTGATTGGCCCATTACCCAGCAACTGGTATTGCCGAAGATCGCCCAAACGATGTTCGGTTTAAATTCAGAAGCGATGATAGGCAGAAGCGCAGATGATGCCTCTAACCAGTCATCGTAGATATTTCCTTTTGTGAGATAATTGTAGGCGATCACCGATTGTCGAAAGGGCGATGCCATATTCCCACTTCGAACAGAAGGCAAAAGGGAATCAACGTTGAAGCCGCCGATCACATGATAGTAGCTAGACCAATCGTGTTTGGTGATCTTCTGCACGAGTTCGACCGGCTCGTCGCCTTTGCCTTTTTCAGTGAGCGGTGGCGTGATGATGAGGACTTGATGTCCAGCTTCACTCAGTAGTTCAGCGAAAGTGGCGCCGCGATAGGCGCAAACATGATGTCTATCCGGATGGCATGCGTTGATGATCGCGATACGCATCGATCAGGCGAAGACTTTTATTGTTGGAAGTGATCTTGCCCGGTCGACGAATTTTGTTTGCCATGCTTCTGAAATGACCGGTCGCCAGAGCGTCCAGGCGAGGTGGCTTTCACCATTGTTGAAGCGATCCAAACATTTCTGCCACCAGGCGACATTCCAATAGCTTCTTTCCTGAAAACGTTTGTCTGAAATGGTTTCATTGGCGATCTTCTGGAGCCCTTGGGAAAACCAATGCTCCTGGGGTGGCAAGAAACCCTGCTTGTTCCACCGAATACGGATTTGTTCGGGCAGAATCTTTGTCATGGCCCGTCGCAATAATCGTTTTGTTTGGGCTTCGCCCATCAAAGTTGCCGGCTTCATGTTTAAGGCAAACTCGGCAATTCGGTGATCGCAGAAGGGGAGTCGAACCTCACGAGAATGCGCCATCGAATTTCGATCGCCGTATCGTAACAAGGTAGGCAGGTGCGCTTTAAAACTGTCCTGATATAGAATTTCAGACAAGGGATTGAAGCCGTTTGAAGGCGTGTCGCCTTTAGGTTTCTTAAGTAACGGTAGCGACTCTTTTGTGAGCCCAAACAACGTATCACTTCCAAATTTCAGATATTGGGCGGCATACCATCTGAGTAACGGTGGGGCATGATCTTTCAACTTCGACTTTGTGCCGTTCAATGCAAGCGGATAGCGTTTTTCAATAGCGGCGCTTTCTCTTTTGGCTTTGGAGTCTTCCTGTTTGCTGAAAGTCTGGAGGTAATAGTTGAAATATTGTTCATAACCACCAAGCAACTCATCAGCTCCCTGGCCATCCAGTAGAACCGTAATGTTTTGTTCTTTGGCTTTTTTAAACACGCTCCATTGGGCAAACTGGCTGGTGCTGCCAACCGGCAATTCATTATCCCACATGAACTGATCCAGATTCTCCATAAAACCGGTCGTCGTCGGTTCCGTGAGGTGGCTTACGACACCGGTATGATCGATGACCTTTTGAGCGAAAGGCAGTTCGTCTTGCGCGGCGCCTGGAAAGTGTCCGGTAAAGGTATGGTAGGGATGATCGTTGCCGCGAAGCTGTTTTGATACGCAAACAATTGAGCTGGAATCCAACCCGCCCGAAAGACAGGATCCGACAGGAACATCACTACGTAATCTTAATTTGATAGAGTCTGTCAGGAGATCGCGGAACTGCGCAATGGCGTCGTCGTCTTTGAGTTTTTCGAATTCTGCATCGGGGGAAACATCCCAGTATCGCGAGATGTTTATTGTGAGTTGGTTGACATCTATCAGGGCCATTTCACCGGGGAGAAGTTGATTTATTCCGGCAAAGATTGTCTCTCGTTCGTCATCAAGTCCCTCTCTTGGCGATATTAGAAAGCGAAGATGGAGCGCATCGTTTTGTTCAGTGCTAACGCCCTGCAGGGGAAGGAGTGCCTTATATTCTGAGGCAAAGGCGATCATTTCAGTCATTTGGGTGAATAGAAACGGTTTCTCACCGAAACGATCACGGGCACAAAAGATCGTGCTATTTCGTTTGTCATAAATCGCAAAGGCAAACATACCGTTGAACAGGGACAGGCAATCAGTTCCCCAACATATATAAGCTGCGAGGAGGACTTCTGTGTCGCTGTGCGACTTCAAGTGAATACCTTCGGCCGCGAGGCGCTGTGCGATCTCAAGATAATTATAGATCTCACCATTAAAGGTTAGAACAGCATTGTCCGATGCGTCACACATCGGCTGTGCCCCGGCCTCTGTTGGGTCGATGATTGCGAGCCGACGATGGCCCAGCACGACGGTCCCGCCATCATTTCTCCATTCGCCAAAACCGTCAGGTCCGCGATGTTCCATCAGCGTGGTCATCGCAGATACGGCGTCGGGATGTATTTCCCGTTTGGCAACGATTCCAGCTATACCGCACATGTATTACCTGATCTCAAAATTAGGAAGCACCTGCATGACAGGGTAGGCTTTGATTTTCGTACTTGGGAATTGGTGATTCATTATCTCCTCTAATACTGTTATTCATCGCACCCTGCGAGTCGTTGCAACGCTCCGAATGTAGTCTGATTTTAGTATGACCGACCTTTCGATTCTTTCTATGCTCTTTATCGGTGATCTCAATGATTATTCGAAAGGCTACTCGCGTCTTTGTGCGGCACGGGAGCTCGATGTTTCTGTAGAAGCGTTATCATCAATACCGGTGCAGAGCGGTGACACCGGTTACGCAGAAATTTCCAATTTTTTTAAGCTGGCCTGGAAATTAGGTTTTCAACTCGATCTCGAGAAAATTAACAAGCGTATGGTCCAAAAAGCAGAGGAGTTGAACCCTGATATCATATGGATCGAAAAAGGAAATATGATATGGCCGGGTACCTTACGAAAATTGCGTAGCCTTTGCCCTGACGCCCATCTGGTTTCTTATACCGATGATGACATGTTCAATTCGTTGAACAGGACCTGGGCCTACCGATGGGGCGTTAAACATTACGACACAGTGTTTACAACCAAGTCCTATAACGCCAACCCAGATGAATTACCGTCATTTGGGGCACGGCGGGTTGTGATGGTGGATAAGGCTTATGACCCTGCGCATCACAGGCCCGTGGAGCTAACTCCCGAAGAACATGACTGGCTGGATGACGATGTGGGTTTTATCGGGAGTTTTGAGCAACCACGTGCTGACGACATGTTGTACCTCGCCCAACAGGGAATTCGCGTTCGGGTTTGGGGAAATGGTTGGGATTTATTTGATCCTCAGGAGCCTAACCTGATTATTGAACGAAGGGCGCTGGTGAATACCAACAACAACCCGCTTTATTCAAAAGGTATCTGTGCAACTAAAATTAATCTCGCCTTTTTGCGAAAGGCCAATAGGGATTTACAGACAGATCGAAGTATTGAGATACCCGCCTGTGGTGCTTTTATGATGGCAGAATATTCAGACGAACATGCCGCTCTCTTTGAAGAAGATAAAGAAGCGGTTTATTTCCGCTCACGGACAGAACTCGTTGAGAAAATTCGTTACTATCTTGATCATGATGATGAGCGCAACTCAATTGCGAGTGCTGGTCGGGCGCGATGTTTGGACCATGATTACAGCCAAAAGGGGCGTATGAAATTTATGCTTGGGAAGCTCATTGACACTTAGAGAAATTTATGCTTGGGAAGCTCATTGACACTTAGAGACGACAGGAAAGAAATTTTGAATTTATTTGGAGAGCGTCGGTGAACAAGGATACCGCTGAAATTCTAATTTGTCCAAAATGTGACGGCGATAAAGCGCTCGATTTATCCATAGATGAACAATTGAAAAATCGTGATGTGGTCACAGGGGCGCTCACATGTACTGAATGTCAGTCTATTTTTCCGATTACCAACGGTGTAGCGCGCTTTGTGGAAGCTGAAGACGATTATTGCGATAATTTTGGTTTTCAGTGGTTGAAATGGAAGGACATTCAAATAGACCGGCTGGCAGGTCATAGCCTTTCAGAAACACGTTTTCTAAATGATAGCGGTTGGTCGCCGGAATGGCTTGAAAACAAGTTGATTCTTGATGGCGGTTGTGGTGCCGGTCGTTTTACTGATGTTGTTGCTGGGCATGGGGCTAGAGTAATTGCATGCGATTTGAGCGGTGCCATAGATGCATGTCGCGAGACAACTCAATACCACGACAATCGTGTTGATTGCATTCAGGCGTCTCTATTTGAATTGCCCTTCAAAGAGGGCACCTTTGATGGCGTTTTTTGCATGGGAGTTGTCCAACACACCCCAGATCCGGCTAAGGTCATTCGAAGTTTACCTAAATTTTTGAAATCGGGTGGCTTGCTTGCGTATAATTTTTACGAAAAAAGTATTTATTCCCGAATACAATTTATTAAGTACGGCTTAAGACTCATAACCCGTTATCTTTCAGTGAAAAGCACACTGAGGCTGAGTCATTTCCTTGTTAAAATATTTTTTCCGATTACCTATTTTCTGGCACCAATTCGTAAAATTAGAATTATAAATTTCTTTATCCCGATTTGTGCAAGTCATGCTCCTGAATTGAACAAAGAACAGCAATATACGTGGACCTTGTTGGACACGTTTGACTGGTATGGGCCACGTTATGAGATTAGGCAGCGTCATACAGAGGTAGCAAAAATGGTTGAGGGCTTAGGATTGGATATAGTGCAAAGCCGGCCAGGAGTGGTACAGGCCCATCACAAATAGAAAACGTTTTTCTGAAAAAGGTTGAAAAAATTTTATCATATGTTACTAAATATTTTGGATTAAGAAATCAAACAGGATAGAGGAACGGTCATGGGAAATACGGTCATGGGAAATTTTGTAATCGCACCACATATGAGACTTCACGAATGGGTTGCCATTGAAAAAGGTTATTTCCACGACGCCGACCTCAATCACCGGTTGGATAATGTTCTTGTGGGGCATGACGGAAAACTTCATGATCTTGGCGACAAGACAGGGGCTTATCAGACATTTGAAGAGGGTCGGACCTGTGATGTTAGCTCCGCCTGTCACTGGACCGTAAATGTCGCCGCGGCATCAGGGCATGGAAAGCTATACGCTGATGCTTACTCGGTTTCTCCCTGTGCAATATTCGTGGCGGCGGACTCTGATATCAAGTCGCCGGAAGATTTGGCAGATATTCCCATTTCGGTCGGGTATCAATCGGGTAGTCACTATTCCACCATTCAGGCACTGGAGCAGTTTTTACCGGCTGAGACGATCAAACTTTCTTTCGCCGACGGATTACTGTTCAACCGCATGGAGCTGTTGATCGACGGAAAAGTACCTGCTGCGAGTCTGTTTAGCGGTCCTTATTATTTCATGGAGCAGTTAGGGTTTCGTAAGGTGGCCGATACATCCTTTATGATGGCCTCCATGGTCGCTGAAGATGCGGATATGGATGATGTCGAAAAATACTTTGGAGCACTGCGACGGGCTCAGGCGGACATTGATCTCCGTCCAGAACTTTACACGCATTATTACAAGGAAGAATTCCCGGAGAGGTTTCGGGATCGAATGGATACCCGGCTTTTCGGACCCGGCGAAAGGATTGTCTTTGAACCTTATTCCCGTGAGATTTTTGAAAATTCTCAACAATGGATCGCCGAGAGGGGAATCTTTGAAGATGGAAACCTCGGAGATCGGGACTACGCTGAGGCGGTTGTTTCAGCAGCGGAGTAAGTCGCACAAATCGTTAAAAAGGGGCCGGGAAAATTTCCCGGTCTTTTTTTGTGCGTGGATCATAGTATATCAATCTGACAGTGAGATTTTGGAAGACGAATGATGGGAATGCTAATTGACGGTGAATGGGTCGATGACGATTCAAAGTTCAGAAATGCAGATAGTGGCGCCTTCGTTCGTCCAGAATCGAATTTTCGAAATTATGTTACTGCGGATGGATCGTCTGAGTTTCCGGCGGAAGCGGGGCGGTATCATTTGTTCCTGGCGCCAAATTGTCCCTGGGCTCATCGAACCCAATTAGTTAGGCGTATAAAAGGCCTGGAAGCGATAATCACCGTGACTTTGTCGGATATTCCTCGAACTCGAAGCTGGGCATATACCGAGGGTATCGGTAATGGCCTTGATCCGGTCGATGGTATCTTTGAATTGCATCAGGCCTACCAAGCAGCAGATCCTAACTATACCGGCCGGGTAACAGTACCCACGCTTTGGGATAAGAAGAAATGGACCGTTGTGAATAACGAGTCCGCTGAAATTATCAGGATGCTCAACACCGAATTTGATGAATGGGGTGACGCGACGATTGATTTATATCCCGAGGCGCTGCGCGAAGAGATCGATCAATATAATGATCGGATTTACACGACATTGAATAATGGTGTCTATCGTTGCGGATTTGCAAAATCTCAAGAGGCTTATGAGGAGGCTTACCACAAATTATTCGACACGCTTGAATGGTTGGAAGAGCATCTTGGCACTCGTCGTTATCTGTGTGGTGAAGCCCTCACTGAAGCGGATTGGCGCTTATATACGACCCTCGTGCGGTTCGACTCTGTCTATTATGGCCATTTCAAGTGCAGCAAATTTCGTATTTGTGACCAGCCGAACCTCTGGAACTACTTAAAAGATTTATATCAGCAGCCGGGAATTGCCGAAATCACCGACATGGGGGGTATCAAGAAAGGTTATTGGGGAAATATGGTGAATGTAAATCCATCCGGTATCGTGCCCCTGGGGCCGGAAGATTTCGATCTAAGCGAAGGCCACGACCGAGATCGATTTGGAAAAGCAGCCTGACTTGACGGCATGAGGCTCATTGTAACAGCCGGGTTATAGCGTCCGTTTGGATGAATAGTCAGCTTTTGTTGACCGTGCAGCGATTCAGGTGGTGGTTCGCAATCATGGGACCGGATTTCTCTTGATACATCTGGACACCTCGAAGAACGTTCGGTTTGGCCGCTTGCGGCGTGATTTGACCGGGTGGGCGCGTCTGAGTGTCGGTTTTTTCGAGCCGTTTTGCGTCGATTTGATCGGTTTAGCCGGTCGAACCGGCCGTTCCGGCGTCATGTGGGCGCACTTCGCCCCTGGAGCCAGAGGAAACGGCGCATGTTATACGCCAGATTGGTCATGCCGATCTTGGCCTCGGCCCGGGCGATGCCGATGGTCCGAACCGAGAGCGCCATCAAGCCTTTCTGATGGGCGAAGACATGCTCGACGGCGGAGCGTACCGCCGAGCGCGCCGCGTTGGCCTTGGCCAGGGTCGCCGGCATCGGCTTGCCGCGCGGCTTGCGGAAGTGGATCTGGGAGCGCTTGCCTTGGCGCGCCAGCATCTTCTCGTTACGCTTGGACCGATAGGCGGTATCCGCCCAGACCGGGCTCGCCGTGTTCTCCGGATCGATCAGACCGGCGAGCTGGCGGCCGTCATTGGCGGCGGCATCGGTGACGCGCCACTTGCGGATCAACCCGTGCCGCCGGTCCGTGGAGATGTGGTTCTTGTAGCCAAACGCCGGCACCATGATCTCCGGCCCCTTGGGGTGCCCATCCTCCAGACGCTTCACTCGGCCACGCTTCATGGTCCAGCGCGCATCCCGGTCTTTCTGGGCCAGCTTGGCCGGCTTGTCCTTCCACTCCTCTGGCACCTTGCCGGCCTTCAACGCCACCTTCTCCGGAACGCTGTTGCGCTGCCTGGGCGCCGCGACGATCGTGGCATCGACGATCTGGCCCGACAGCGCCAGGTAGCCATGGCCGCGCAGGTGTTCGTCGAAGCGATCGAACAACGCCTCGATCGCCTTGGCCTGCACCAGCAACTCACGGAACAGCCAGATCGTCTTGGCGTCCGGCACCCGGGCGTGAAGCCCCAGGCCCAGGAACCGCATGAAAGACAGCCGGTCGCGGATCTGGAACTCGGTTTGATCATCCGAGAGATTGTATAGTGCCTGCAACACCAGGATCTTGAACATCAGAACGGGGTCATAGGGAGGCCGGCCACCCTGGCGCCGGTCCGAGCGACGTAGCGCCCGGATCAAGGGCCGGCGAAACAACTCGAAATCGACCAACTCACCAAGCCGAAGCAACGGATCACCCGCCGCCGACAGCGCCGCGTAACGCTCATCAAGATCGAAAAAACCGGGCTGAGCCGACATTCCATCCTCCATCAAGCCGATGAGAGAAGTGAAGCAGATCATGGCCAAAATGACGAGGTGTTTAGAGGCGCCCATCTGCATATAATCGAAATTCATATGAATTTCGAGAGCGGCTTCATCGTCATAGACCTCGAATAAATGTACCCGGTTTCCGGTGTCATCTGGGATCAGGATGTCGAATTGCTGACAGCCTGGTTCGTTTTCAAGTACTCTGACCTTGTGTTGTTGGGCTAGCTGCAGATAGTCCTCGATGCAGCCTTCATTGAAATCAAGGGTGACGAAAAGAGCGATGCTCATAATGGTTTCTCCATGTTTCGCGGTTGCTGACCGACGCTTTGGCGGTCAATAGACGTGCTTTTTATCAGGGCATAAACCTCTTTGCCGACGGAGAGGTCTAAATGATCCAACGACCACCTCGTAATACGAACCCACAGAGGCACGCCGATATCGACGCAAATATCGATATCATGTGGAGTAGTGGCGTCGTGATCACTTCGTGTGTTTCCAATTTCCGTAATGGTACCGTGCAGGATGTTTATCTGGCTTATCCCTTCAGGCTTTTGAACCGCGAGCGATACATCACGAGCCTTAATCCGTACGCGCACAGTTGAGCCAGGTTCGGCGCTAATACGAGGTACCCGTAACATGCCTCCTACAAATGACAGTTTAGTAAGACCATATTCTTCATCATGGGCGTCGATAGTCATTGAAATGACCGACCCCGCATCGTAACGGCCCGTAAGCCGCCTGAGATCAAGACGGCTGGTAAGCTCCTCGACAGGACCGACAGCGGCTATTTCACCATTTTCAATAAGGACCAGTGTGTCTGCTAAGCGGATGATTTCATCAAGCGCATGGCTGACATAGATTATCGGAATGTCGAAACTATTCCGGATCATTTCGATGAAAGGGAGTATTTCTGATTTTCGGGCGTCGTCCAGTGACGCCAGTGGCTCATCCATCAGAAGAATATCGGGATTAGCGAGAAGGGCCCGTCCCAAGGCGACGCGCTGTTGTTCACCGCCGGACAAAGTAGTTGGTTTTTGATTGAGTAAATGGACGATACCTAGAACGCCTATCACCTGTTCGTATTTAACCTTGTGGTCGTCAGATGACGTACGTTTGCGCCCATATTCCAGGTTTTTATGGACAGTCATGTGCGGAAATAGGCGACTTTCCTGAAAAACATAGCCGATCCGCCGGTTTTCGATCTTTAAGTTGGTACCAGTTTCAGAGCTATACAAGACACGCCCGTCGATTTCGATGTGTCCACAATCTGGCTCGAGCAATCCAGCGATCATATTAATGATTGATGTTTTACCCGACCCCGATTGCCCAAAAAGCGCGACGATTCCTCGTGTTTGCGACTCGAACTTTGCATCAATTTTGAGAGTGCCAAGTTGCTTCTGGACGGTAATGGAGATCATGAGCTACCTCCAAGCCGCACCCGAATTCGTCTGGCTAATATCTCAGATCCCGCCAGAGCCAATAATGCGATGATGATTGAGATAACGACGATCCTGAACGCGGCTTCTTCACCCCCTGGAACTTGTGAAAAACCGTAAAGGGCAATGGGGAGCGTTCGGGTCTCTCCGGGGATATTCGAAACGAATGTAATGGTGGCGCCAAATTCTCCAAGACATCTCGCAAAGCCGAGTATGGACCCGTTGACGATGCCTGGCATCGTCAACGGAAGTGTAACGCTAAGGAATACGGAGACCGGTTTTGCCCCCAAAGTTCTGGCCGCAGCTTCAAGTCGCTGATCAACGGCTTCGAAGGACAAACGGATAGCTCTGACGATCAACGGGAAAGCCATAATTCCGGCCGCGACAGCGGCGCCCCGCCATGAGAAAGCGAGCGTTACGCCAAACACGTCATACAAAAATTGGCCAATGACGCCCTGTTTCCCCATGAGAACAAGCAGGACATACCCAATCACGACAGGTGGCAGAACCAGAGGAAGATGAATGATCCCATCGACCAGGAATTTTCCACGAAAATTGTACCGAGCCAGAATCCAAGCTGTCCCAAGTGCTATCGGAAGACTCCAGAACATCGCCCAAATAGAGACTTTAAGGCTAAGCCAAATGGCTTCGATCTCTAGTGGTGTGAAAAGATCCATTGGCTATTTCATCTCAAATCCAAAATTTCGGAAGACCTTTGCAACAGCGGGTGATTGCAAATAGTCGAAGAACTTCCGAACAGCGGGCGTTTCGAACTGTTTGATGATACTCAACGGATAAATGATTGGCGGGTGAGTATTTTGGGGAAACACTCCAACAACTTTGACATTATTGGCGGCAACAACATCACTTCGAAAAACAATCCCCGCCGGGACTTCAGCGCGCTCAATGAGTGCTAAGGCACTACGAACGTCAGATGTACGAGCGGTTCGTCGTGCCAGTGTGCTCCAAACGCCCAGTGTCGTAAGGGCCGCTTTAGCGTAAATGCCGGCAGGGACGTGTGCCGGGTCAGCAATGGCCAAACGACCTGCAGCCAATTTTTTAGCGAGTGGAAAGTTTTTGCGGATAACAATTTGCAGCTTTCCTGTTTTTGGTATCACGAGTACCAGCCTATTACCGAGAAACGGACGGTTTCCGTCTTTCGCCAAGAGATTTCTGGAGGCCAGACGTTTGGTCCATACGGGACTTGCCGAGAGAAATAATGCAACTGGCGCACCATTCTCTATTTGCCGTGCGAGGGCCCCTGACGATGCGTAGGAAACTCGCACCCGAACATTTTTTTCAGGATAGACTCTTATCGCGCCGTTTAACGCGTCAGCAGTGCTCGCCGCTGCAAAGAACAGGATGTTCTCGCCTCGTGCCGCTGATGAGACCGAAATCAATATAAAAGCAAGCCCGAGAACGGTGGCAAATCTGATCACAATTCCTCCAATGGAATTCAGGCGCTATATATCGTCGGATATAGCGCTTTCTGTCAACGCATTGAAGTGATTGAATTTAGTCGGTTTTTTTTGCGGCCTGTTGCAAGGCGTCGAGACTATCCTGAATAACCTTCTGCTCAAGATCTCGGGTTATGAAAACAATACGCGTGTCGCGATCATCTGTCGGCCATTCAGGCAAGCGCACAGGGTGATGGAAGATATGTTGTACGCCGTGAATAGCAACAGGATTGTCTTCGCCATCAATATTCACAATCCCCTTAATACGAAGAAGGTTTTCCCCGCGGTGGGTGATAAGAGTTTGAATCCAGGCAACAAAAGCTGGCCATTCAATAGGCTCTTCATACCGCATACAGAATGAGGAAATACCGTTGCCATGGCGCTCCGGATCGTGGATATGTTCATGATCGCCGTGGTCGTGCCCATGACCATCGTGATCATCGTGGTCGTGCTTCTCACGAAAGGATTCTTCTCTAAGCCAGCTCTGGACATCAAAACTTTTGCTATCTGGGTCATAGAGGCCACAGCCAAACAGGGCATCGGGTGATATCTCACCATTCGCGGCTTTTATTATTTTTGCGGTGGGATTAAGCGTTTTCAGACGGTCTTCCAAAACATCCATCATGTCTGGTTCGGCCATATCAATTTTGGTCATGACAATTCGATCGGCAACGGCGGCCTGTTTGCGCGGTTCCTCATGTCGATCAAGCTGTCCCTGGCCAAAGACGGCGTCGGATGTTGAGATCACGCCGTCCAGATAGAAACGGGACGCTATAATTGGATCATTCATTAACGTATGGAGAATAGGGGCAGGGTCTGCGAGCCCGGTGGTTTCTATCAGGACACGCCTGAACGGAGTTACTTCGCCTTTTACACGTTTGAGAAAAAGTTCCCGGAGAGAGCGGCTCAAATCTCCCTGCACCGTGCAGCATAGACACCCCGTCGTTAGCTCGACCATGTTTTCATCGACGGTGTCGACGAGTTCGTGGTCAATGCCAATATCGCCGAATTCATTCACTAAAACAGCGGTTTCGGCCATATCCGGATGTTTGAGAAGGGCGTTAAGCAATGTTGTTTTGCCGCTACCCAGCCAGCCGGTGAGTAAGGACACCTGAATGGCGTCTTCGGGCCCGGTATCGGTTCCCATACTCATTTCTTGTAAAGCTCCTCAGGATCGACGACGACATCCGCGTTAATTGTCATGCCGTCCGCCGTTACAGAATAGAAGAAGCAGTTCTGACGTCCGGTGTGACAAGCAACGCCAGTTTGGTCGACCTGCAACAAGATCGTATCGCCGTCGCAATCGACTCGAAAATCAGTTAACGCCTGCGTTTGTGCGGACTCTTCGCCCTTGCGCCACAACTTGGCGCGCGATCGGGAGTAATAGCAGACCTGACCGTTGCGCAGGGTTTCGATTACTGCGTCCTCGTTCATCCAGGCCATCATGAGTATTTCGCCTGTATTGAACTGTTGGGCGATCGCCGGCACCAATCCTTTGTCGTCGAATTTGATTGACTTCAGGGCAGCGTCAATGACCGGTTGGCTAAATTTCTTGACTTCAATCGTCATAACATTTTCTTTAAATATCAGCTATTTGCATTAAGGCGTTCAAAACCTTCCTTAAGGTCGGCTATGAGGTCTTCTGCATCTTCAAGACCGGCATGTATTCGGAGCGTGGGTCCATCATTTTTCCATTGTTCCTTGGCGACCGTTCGGATCGAGGCAGGATTAGTCAGCAGGATTAGGCTTTCAAAACCACCCCAGCTTGACCCCATACCATAGAGTTTTAATCCATCAAGCATCGCCGCCAACGCTTTTTCTTCGAAAGGTTTGAGTACAACGCCAAACAGACCGCAGGAGCCGCTAAAATCCCTTTTCCAGAGGTCATGATGAGGGTTACTGGGCAAGCCAGGATGTAAAACCCGATCAACTTCGGGCCGCTGTTCCAGCCACTCCGCCAGTTTGAGACCATTTTCATGATGTTGTCGCATCCGCACGCCGATGGTTCGCATTCCCCGTAACGCCAAATAGACATCATCCGGACCTGAATTTGCCCCGAGCGCAGAGGCTGATTGTCTGACTTGCTGCCAATATTCGTCTTTGGTGGTGATCATGCCCATCATCACATCTGAATGCCCGACGATGTATTTGGTTCCAGCGATAACCGATACATCGACACCATGTTCAAATGGTTTGAAAAACACACCACTCGACCAGGTGTCATCTATCATGACGATACAGCCCCGTTTATGGGCTTCTTCAGAGATAGCCCGAATATCCTGTAATTCGAACGTCAATGAGCCAGGGGATTCCGTGTAGACAATTTTGGTGTTTTCCTGAATGAGGTCTTTGATTCCAGCACCAATTGACGGGTCGTAATAAGTGGTATCAACCCCGAAGCGTGCAAGAAACCTGTCACAAAAGTTGCGGGCAGGGCCATAAACCGTATCAACCATCAGGACATGATCGCCCGATTGCAGGAAGGCGAGCATTGCCGCATTAATGGCAGCGAGCCCCGATGCCATGCATACCGAACGGTCACCTCCTAGAAGGGCAGCTGTCGCGACCTCAAGAGATTGGTGCGTAGGCGTGCCTTGACGGCCATATGTAAAGTTATCCAATTCCCACCGGCGGGTTCGTTTTTCCCGAAATTCGGCCAATGTGGGAGAAACAATTGTAGAAGCGTGATAGACGGGTGGATTGACGATGCCGTGATTTTTTTCTGGATCGCGGCCAACGGTCGTGATGAGGGTATCCTGTTTCATATGTTCACAATCTGAAATTTGCCTGATAGCAGTGCGCCGAGCACCTAATCTGCATCATGGCATTGCTCAGTCCAGGTTAAAAGCAGTGCTTATTGGAAAAACGGGGCGTTTACGGGCCTTCGATGGGTAAATCGTTTCGGGTGCCCCATTCGGACCATGAACCGTCATATACAGCGACATTGGATTTGTTCAGTACATGCATTCCAAGAGCTAGCACACACGCGGTAACACCTGATCCGCAGCTCATGACGACAGGGCTATTAATGTCGATACCGGCATTCTTATAGCGTGTCTCGAGACAATGGGCGGGTAGCACGGTCTTGGTCTGGGGGTCGATTAGGTGATCAAATGGCAAATTCATAGCACCGGGAATATGTCCCGATCGACAACCGGGGCGAGGCTCAGCTTCTGTGCCGGCATATCGACCAGTTGAGCGGGCGTCTAATACCTGTTCCGATTTACCGTCGATATTCTGGAGAAGTTCTTCAGCTGACCGCATAAACGCACTATTTAGATTGGCAGAGTAACGACACTCCGGATTGGTGGGGGCGTGGTTGTTAAGGGGGCGGCCTTCAGCCATCCATTTTGGCAATCCGCCATCAAGAACAAAGGCGTTCTTGTGCCCAAACGCTTTGAGCATCCACCAGGGACGCGCGGCAGAGAAAAGACCCATGCCGTCATATGTTACGACGGTTGTGTCGTTGCTTATGCCCAATTCTGCCATTTGAACTTCAAACTGCGCAGTGGCTGGCATGGTGTGGGGAAGAGGGCTACTGGTGTCAGCGATCTGATCTATATCCCAATACACCGCGCCGGGAATGTGGGCGTTATCGTACTCCGCACGACCGTTTCGATTCATCGCGGGCAGGTACCAGGACGCATCAACGATACGAACGTTATCGTCGTCTAGCCGGTCGGCGAGCCAGTCAGTAGTGACAAGAGGTCTTCCCGAGGGGGCGTTCATCTCCAGCCTCCGTAATTTCGTGCGGCGGTGTTATAGCCGAGTTGTTTGACCTGTAAAACGCTTTCTTAACGCATCGTGCCTTGGGGTTAACCACATGACACCGAGCATAATCTTGGGGTCGAGACATTTCTTGGCCTCTATGTCCTGGACTAATTGCGACCAAGACAAAACGGAAGCTTCGATGTCTTCATCCTCATCTTCGAGACCGTGGATTCCACCAGCATTTGTTGTGTCGGTAATGCCGCAATACATGGTGACGCATTCGCTCAACATGCCAGGACTGGAGAAAAAGTCACAAATATGATGGAGCTCGATAATTTCACAGCCAGCTTCCTCAACACATTCTCGTTTGGCCACATCTTCTGCCGTTTCATTTTCTTCTACTAAACCGGCAACGCTCTCGACGAGCCAAGGGTTATGTTGAGCGACCATCACACCGGCGCGAAATTGCCGAATGACGACGATTTCATCGCGAATTGGATCATAGGGCAGGACTCCGACAGCGTTTGCCCGCTTAACCACCTCGCGCGAGATTGGTCCGGTTGTGCCGCCGTTGAAGAGTTTGTGCTGCACAATGAACTCATCAACCGTGAGGTGTCCGCGATAGAGTTTCTTTTTTTCAATTATTTCGACGTCGTCTCTTGTCATTTGGCAAGCATTTCCGGGGCTGAATAGGGTTAACGAATATTCACAAAGAATTTCAGCAAAATCTTCATGGTATTTGGACAAATTACGCGAGAAATTTCAGAAAAATGCGAATGGAATTTCTGTAAAATTTTATCAGTTGGTTTGAACAATTCGAGCAACAGTATGAAATTAGATGCTCAGCGTATCAGAGTAGTCGCGTAGTAGGAGTAGTAAATGTATCCCATTAACACCAATACAGCCCAAATTCCCGGGACGTCAGAGGCAGATCGAATATCGCCTTTTCGGGACGAGGCACGAACGCCGAGACCGGAAACCGAACGCGATGGAGGTCGGCCCGTCCGACTCCCGGTCGACGAAGTAAGGCTCAGCGAAGAAGCTCGTCGTGCAATTGCCTTAAAACCGGTGGAACCTAAACCGCCAGTAACGCCACTGGGCGGAGATCCTCTAACAACGGCCGCCCGAAATGCTCACGCTTTCTTGGATAGTAATCCAGGTTTGGCAGAATCTCCCGTTGGCAAAGCAGTAGAAACCCTCGTAAGGGGTGTTGTTCATCTGTCGAAAACCGATGGGATGGAACTAAGCGATGAAGCCAAAAAGGCGTTAAACGAAGCCATTGATAAAGTTAAGAGTTTTCTTGCAGACAATCCTCGTATCCAAAATTCTCCTTTTGGAAAATCGGTTGCTGTAATGGCGCGGGGCATCAATGCCCACATTACCAGTGAATCTTCCAATCCTGGTTTAATGGAAGCTGCCCGAGAGGCTCATGGCTTTTTGAAGGATCACGGCAGAATTGCTGAAATGCCGTTAGGTGAAGCGGTAGGCAAGTTAGTAAGAGGAGTTGCCGCCCAGAATAATGGTGCAGATATAGGTAATATCGAAGCCTTCCAGAAACTGGCAAAAAGGATTGGCAACTTTGTTGAAGGACACCCACGTCTTTCTGAGTCGGAATTTGGTCAAATCGTGAAAGACCTTGTTCGCGAGATTGTCGCGATCAATGAGATCAAAACACCGGAAACCGATCCGGAGCCGGAGGTCGGCGGATATCTGGTTGACCCGAATGATATAAATGAAGCAGCTGAAGACAAAATTGATCTCGCCTTCGTATAGATTGCCATAGAAATCAGAGAGCCGGGTGCAGGGCGAAGCACCCGGTTTTTTTGTGCCGTCGGGTTGCCGGGTTTCTGATCTCAGCGCATGATATTGGAAAGAAACAATCCATCTCTTTCTCAGGGAGAATACGGCACATGCAACCAGTTCGAATGTATTGCTGGCATTTTATGGCTTATCCCCATTTGCCCGCTGATTTTGACGAGAATAATGAAAGCGGTTGGGTCACTGTTCCCAATAAGTTGTGGGACGGTGAAAAATCAAGAGGCCTCTATCAGGAATATCTTGGCCAACTGGCCTATGCGGACGAATTGGGTTTCGACGGCATGGTGCTGAACGAGCATCATCAGAACATATATGGGTTGATGCCATCACCTAATATTCTCGCATCCGCTCTGACACAAATTACCAAGAACGGAAAAATTGTCGTTCTCGGCAACCTGCCACCGCTTTATCTCAATCCCCTCAGGGTCGCTGAGGAATATGCGATGATCGATAACATGTCGAATGGTCGGTTGATCGCGGGTTTTGCGGTTGGTGGCGGGCCTGAAGCCTTTAACTACAATGTACCTTCGCCGCAGGGGCGGAGGCGCCTCTGGGAAGCGATTGATCTGATTGTAAAAAGCTGGACGGATGACGGACCTTTCTCGCATGAGGGGCCGTGCTATCCGATGCGCTATGTGAACATTTGGCCTAAACCTTTGCAGCAGCCGCATCCAGATATTTGGGTGCCGGGATCGCGTAGTGTTGAATCGATGGCTGAGGTAGCCAAGCGGGGATATTGCTACTTCCTATCGTCGCGCTCACATGGTGGCGGGACGCGGATGGCAGCGAAGGAATTTGCCGGGGTGATGAAAGATCACGGCAAGACCTACACACCCTTTAAAATGGGCGTTTTGCTATCGGTGTATGTTTCGGAAACTGACGAGCAGGCAAAAGCGGAATCACAGGAAGGGATTTTCTATTTTCTGCGGAATTGTTTGAAGGGACATTTGAGAAAAGAAGGGCGCTCGATGACCTTTGGTCCCGGTGTGCCGTCACAATCTCTGAAATCCTGGGAAGCTTTCCTGGATTCATCGAGGGCGGCGGCTGGTGGGGATCTGCTTGGGGATGCCAAGGATTGGAAAGACCTTGAAAGCAAAAATTCGATAATGGTCGGCAGCCCCGAAACAGTTCGGAAGAAACTTTGGGAATTTGTTGAAGATGCCAAAGTTGGCAATCTTCTTATCCAGTTCCAGTTCGGTAATATGAAAGATGAGCTTGCGCGCAAATCTATGAAGCTGTTTGCGGAAGAAGTCATGCCGGCAATGCGGCGGGACTCAGCGGAACATTTCGCCAAGGACTTTCCGATGCTTGACGAAATGGAGGCCGCCCAATGAGTTTGCGTGACCTCGATGTGCAGGGGCGTACCGTTAAGGTTTACGAAGCCGGTGCCGGGAATCCTGTTCTTTATCTTCACGGCATCGCAGATATGCATGGGCTGGTTGAAGAGAATTGCGCTTTCCATGACGCTTTGGCAGCGCAGTGCCATGTTATCGCACCAGCCATGCCGGGCTGCGTCGGTTCTGATGAGGACAATAGTCTGGAAAGCATCGATGATCTGCGTTTCCACACACTTGAAGTTATGGACGCATTAGGTATCGATAAGATCGATATTGTCGGGAATTGCGTAGGCGGCTGGTTGGCTGCTGAAATCGCGGTTCAAAACCCCGAACGCGTCGGCAAGCTTGTTCTGATTGGGGCTTCCGGTTTATTCGTATCTGGGGAACAGATCGGTGATCTATTTATGGCCGTGCAGCCCCTCAATGGCAAAATCGATGACGTCCGGCATATGTTGTTTGCGGAGGGTGACGGTACCCTGGCGGAGGAATGGATACCGGACCAACTTACGGGAAAAGAGCAGGGGATGCTTCGCTATAAGACGTTCCGCTGTATCGCCCGTTTCGGATTCAAACCGCCTTATTTTTATGATCAAAAACTGATTGACCGGCTTTATCGCTTTAAGGGCAAATCTCTCGTCATCTGGGGAGGGAATGACAGCTTTGTTCCGCCGAGCCACGCAACTGCTTACGCCGACGGATTGTCTGCTGCCTCTGTTGAAATTATCGATGGTTGCGGGCATACTGTACAGCTGGAAGCGCCAGACGCGGTTGCTGAAAAGATAACCGGTTTCCTGAGTTAAATTCCGTATAAATATTCAAAGACATAATTTAAGGAGCGCTTGATGGCGTTATTAATCGACTCGCGCGATCTGGCCGGATTGATTTCCGTGGAAGACGCGGTAGAGGCCGTTCGCAAGGGGTTCACAGATCAAGGGAATGCTCCGTCCTTCAGTGCCCCAAAGACGCGCATTCAATATGAAGATCGTCGAATAACAGTCCATCTCGGAGGTTGTCCAACACTGCAAGTCTCGGGCATGTTCATCCACGCAGAACGATTCACGTTTAACGATAACGCGCAGCAATATAACGGTGCCGGCAGACGCGTTTATGTTGCCTATAATTCCGAAACCGCCGAGCTAAGGGCCATCATTGTCGGTTCCTTGCCGATCTATCCGTTCGATACGTTTGAAGAAAGTTTCGGAACGGAGACGTCGATCACCAGTGCCGTGGGGACTGATCTCATCGCTCGACCTGAATGTAAGGTGCTTGGTTTATACGGTACGGGATTGCAGGCACGTCGACATCTCGTTGCAATGAGTACCATAAGGCCAATTGAGGAGGTCAGAGTGTTTAGCCGTTCTGCGGAAAATCGTGAAAAATTTGTCGCGGAAATGAAAACCCATTGCGATCTGGAAATTCGGGCGGTGGACGATCCGCAAGATGTCGCGACGGGCGCAGATTTAATCTGCTGCGCAACAAATACCAATGTTCCGGCATTGTATGGAGAATGGTTGTCGCCGGGACAACACGTGACGTCGATCGTGAATTCAACAAAAGGCGTCAAAGAACAAGCAGGATTAGCGAAAACCCGGCGGGAAATTGATGATGAGGTGGTACGACGATCGGACGTGATCCTGGTGAATATCAGGGAACAGTCGATTGTCGAAGAGCATGGAGACCTTTTCGAACCGGTGGAACAGGGCATCACGAGTTGGGACGATATGGTCGAACTTGGAGAAATTTTGACCGGTAAAGTCAAAGGACGGACATCGGAAGATCAAATTACGTTGTTCAAACAGAATTCCGATCAAGGTGTTGGGTTTATGGGTCTCGCTGGGTTGGCATGCGATATCGCGGAAGCGAATGGAATTGGTATCGAAATCTGAAGACACAAGATTGTGAGTCCGCTTCTATCTGTGTCGGGAGTGCTTAAATCCCTGCCATGAAGTATTTTTACCAAATTATCGTCGGGTCGCTGTTTCTCTTTTCGGTGCCAGCGTTGTCTTCAGAGCGCGGAGGCGTGGTCCTCGATGAGAGACTTAAACGCGTACTCGTTGAGTTGTCGGCTATTGACGGAAATCCGTTACCCCGGTCTGGTTTGGATGATCAGGTAACCCTGATCTTCTTTTTTGCCAGCTGGTGTCCACCTTGTAATAAGGAGTTCAAACATCTCAACTATTTCAAATCGGCTTATTCAGGGAAGCCTCTAAAGATATTAGCAATCAACTATTTTGAGGATCTTGGCGGATTCAAAGACAATGGTGAACGTCTGGAACGGTTTCTCTATCGGCATCGTCCCAAATTTCATGTCCTCAAGGGAAACGACACGATTGCGAAACAGTTTGAGGATGTCCAGCGTATCCCAACTGTTTTTATCTTCGATAAATCAGGCAAAAAGGCGTTTCATTTTATTCATCGCTACAAAGCGAAAAAAATGAATCCATCAAAAAAAGAATTGGAAGCCGTGCTGAGTAAACTTCTTGGACCGCCTAACCGATAAAACTCCCAAGAGCGCCCAACCCTATATTGATCAACCCAAGCCATAAGTTCGTCGTAACGATAATTCTAATCTGATTTAGGTTTTTGCCAGCTTCCGGCACATCATCATTTTCTAGGGACCTCTTGAACCGGTTATAGGGTGCAAACCAGAGGTGCAGAAAGAGGGCGATCATTACCCAGGCGATGCCGTGCATTACGTGATAGGGGATCGGCAGGTCTTTAAAACCGGAAAAAGCTTCGAAGACCATATAATATCCGGTCGCAGGCATGATGAGGACTGCCATCCACACCCATGGAAAGAATTTCTTGAATGCCCGTCCCCAGAGGGCGACCCGCTCAGGCGGTTCCATGGGACCGGCCGCCAATCGCATGACATAGACTGCAAAGAACATGCCGCCGACCCAAATAACTGCTGCTAAAAGATGAAGTGTTTCAGCTAAAGCCATGTCACGTGCTCCTTATCTGATTTAAGGCAATTTTGTCGGGCTTGATCACGGTAATTCGGTACTCTACGGTCCGCGCTTGATCTATTACGAGTAACGCTAACCCTGAAATCACGGAATCAAAAGCGAGCCGATGAAGTTTACCGGAACTGATACTTACGTCACGACAGATGATTTAAACATGGCGGTGAATGCCGCGATGACGCTTGAGCGTCCCCTTCTTATCAAGGGAGAGCCAGGAACGGGCAAAACCCTCTTGGCCATAGAGGTGGCTCAGTCTTTGGGGATGCCTTTGTTTGAGTGGCATATCAAGTCGACGACTAAAGCGCGCCATGGACTGTATGAGTATGACGCGGTGTCTCGATTGCGCGATTCCCAGCTTGGGGTAGAAGGTGTCGCAGAGATTAGAAATTACATCGACAAAGGCCCCTTATGGCATGCCTTTGATTCAGATCAGCAATCTGTGGTGCTCATTGATGAGATCGACAAGGCTGATATTGAATTTCCAAATGATCTTTTGCAGGAACTCGATCGAATGGAGTTTTCTGTCTATGAGACGCAGGAGACGATCCAGGCAAAACACCGGCCTTTAATGATCATCACCTCAAATAACGAAAAAGAACTCCCTGACGCTTTTCTACGTCGTTGTTTCTTTCATTACATTCAGTTTCCCGACAATGAGACGATGGAAAAAATTATCCATGTTCATTTCCCGGAGATTAAACAGGAGCTGCTTAAAGAAGCGCTTGATGTGTTTTATTCCTTACGAGATGTAAACGGGATTAAGAAGAAACCGTCGACGTCGGAATTGCTTGATTGGATTAAATTGCTTCTCGTCGAAGATATCGATGCGGACGCCATCAAGAGCGACTCTTCAAAGGCAATACCTCAGCTTTACGGGGCATTGCTTAAGAATGAGCAGGACGTCCATATGTTCGAACGGTTGGCATTTCTTTCGCGGCATCAGGGTTAAAAGGCGCCAAATTTATGTTCGTCGAATTTTTCTACGAGCTTCGCAATATGAAGGTTCCGGTAACCATTCGGGAATATCTCATGTTGCTTGAAGCGATGGAAAAAGGCGTTTGTGAAGCGAAGGTCGATGATTTTTATTATCTGGCACGGTCTGCTCTCGTAAAGGACGAACGAAACTTTGATCGCTTCGATCAGGCTTTTGGTTCTTACTTCCGAGGTCTCGAACGTAAAAGTGCCGAATTCTTTGATGACGCCATACCGGATTCATGGATGCGAGCATTGACCCAACGCGTGTTCTCAGAGGAAGAGTTGGAAAAGCTTGAGAAACTCGACTTCGATGAGCTTATGGAAGAATTACAAAAGCGGCTCGAAGAACAGGATAAACCGCATTCAGGTGGCAACAAGTGGATCGGCACAGGGGGCACCTCGCCATTCGGACATTCGGGTATGAATCCCGCCGGTGTACGGATCGGTGGTGAGGGCGGTGGCGGCAGTGCAACCAAGGTTTGGAAGAAGAGAGAATTCCGCAATCTTACCGGTGAGGTAGAGATCGGAACACGAAATATTAAGGTCGCCCTTCGACGGCTTCGCAAGTTTGCCAGAGAGGGTGCTGAGGACGAGTTTGATCTGGATGAAACGATTTCCTCTACGGCACGGAATGCAGGTCTGCTTGATGTAAAAATGCGGCCAGAACGCCGCAATCGGGTGAAGGTCCTCATGTTCATTGACGTTGGGGGCACGATGGACCTGCATGTGAAAGTCAGTGAAGAATTGTTTTCAGCGTCAAAAAGTGAATTCAAGCACCTTGAATATTTTTACTTTCATAATTTTCTGTATGAGCGGGTCTGGCGTGATAACCGTCGTGGGCGGAGTGAATTTGTGCCTACCTGGGAGGTTCTTAATACCTACAGTTCCGACTATAAGGTCATTTTTGTTGGTGATGCCACGATGAGCCCCTATGAAGTGACGGAAGTCGGCGGTTCGGTCGAGCACTGGAATGAGGAGGCCGGTGCTGTCTGGTTCCAACGCCTGATGGAGCAATTCCCAGATTTGGTATGGCTCAACCCGGAAGCACCCGAAAGATGGCCGCAAACCATGTCGACCCAATTGATTTATAAATTGCTTGGCGGTCGGATGTTCCCGATGACCCTTAATGGCTTGGATCGGGCAATGGATACACTTCGAAAACGCAACGCATCTGCACAGAACTCAATTAGGCCGCATTAGAGAGGCATGAAGATGCCGATTATTCAAAACGATGAAGTTGATGAATTCGCACTTCATGATGATGCAACCTACCGCACGCTGGTTGGGGATGATGACGGCTCAACGCCTATTAGACTAGGACTTCAGGTGTCGCCGTCAGGCTTTAACACCGGCGTTCACTGGCATCCCTATATGGAAATTGTGATTGTTTTAGAAGGCGAGGGTGAAGCCTGGATAGAGGGTGAGGGCGAGATCACTTCAGTAGGACCCGGGACAACGATGGTTTTTCCGCCGGAAGTTAAACACTGGTTTGGGGTGACCGGCAAAGAGCCGATGAAGACCTATGGTATTCACGCATCGCCGGATCGGGTGGTGGAACGTATGCCTGGAGATAAAACGGGCGGTTAACGCGCTTTCTTGGTTTTCCATTCTTGCACCAGAAATCACCTATGGATTTTTTGGACGGAGATAGTTCGGCTGTCACGTGTTTCAGCAGGGCTTTGCTGAGTGGATAGGTGGGCGCCGAAAGCTTCAGCCAAACATAGGCTTTCAGCATGTTGCGCGGCATTCCCTTGCCTTTGGCGTTGTACAGTCCGAGCATAAATTGTGCGCTACTATCACCACGTTTTGCGGCCTCTCGCCAAATGGTCACAGCGACCGATGGCTCGCTAGGTTTGGTAGCAACGTTTTGGATATGGCTGTTCTGAAACCCAGATTCTTGTACGTTCGCAGTAGGTACAATAGCGGTAGCCAAAAGAGCGAACGTCATCAAAAGCGCGATGAGAAAAGGTTTCAACTGGGTCATTTTGCTACCGAATGTCTATATAGTTAATGTTGGTTAAGGACACGCAAGAACCATGCCAACTATACAAAAGACCAATAAAACAATGGTTTACGAATATAGTTACGGTGGGAAACCGCAGAATAAGTCAACATTTCTGACTTTTTGTGATCTGAATTCGCAAATTTGGACGAAATCCACTGTTTCAAGAGGATAAACGAAGACAGCTTCAGCGTTCGTTAAAGCGGCGCAAACCGTTCAGGAAACAGAGAGGGCAGAAGGCCCTGACTTTTACTTTGCCATCAGTTTCTGCGGGTGTGGATGGCTGCAGTTCTTACAGTTTTCTGCGGCAATAGAGCCGTAATACTCTTGAAAAACTGGGGGCAGGTCTTCGACAATGCTATCCACGCGGACTTCCCGTCGCCAAACCTTGTGACCGCAATTTTCGCAATACCATTCGAAAGCATCCATGACCCCAGGGGGACGAATGCGTTCAACGACCATACCAATACTTTCGGGGTCCGGTCTTTGTGGGGAATGCGGCATATGCGGCGGGATAAGCATTATACTGCCTTCGTTGATGGGTTTGTCGCGGAGTTCGCCATCTTCAACGACCTTGAGAACCATATTTCCTTTTAACTGATAGAAGAATTCTTCGTAGGGATCATCGTGATAATCAGTCCGGATGTTTGGTCCACCAACGATTTGAACGATAAAATCATCTTCTGCGAAAATTGTCTGGTTTAGAACAGGCGGCCTGAGGAGATGACGGTTATCTTCGACCCACTGCATGAGATTGAAAGAAGCAACACCGGCCATTCTGTTCTCCTCTTCTGACTATATCGAATAAAAGAAATCGTCAGGTAGATGGTCTAACACGCTTTCCAGCGTACGGCCCGTGACAATGTTCTCTCCGGTTCTCTGGCTTACCAGGGTGTATTGAGCGTCGCTGTGTCGTTCAACGCGATAGGCGGAATAGGGGGTACGACCCCGAGAGCCCGAATATAACAAAATCTGATCGAGCCCTGGTTCGGTATGGCGTTGATACCGAAACCAGCGATAACACAGGCGCTGTTTTTCACCCAATGCCTTAATCGTATCGATGTCGTCTTTGGAGAACGCGAAAAGATCCAGTTCAACCAGATTGTCTACTTGCTGTTCTTGGGGAGTGCTCATCGAACCAAACCGGGTTGGTTAAATGACCGCGACAAGACCAGCGGCTTCAATACCGGCGATAACACAGGCTTCATCATTTGCGCCAGTATCACCACTCGCACCAACGGCGCCAATGATATCGCCATCCTGATTTTGTACGAGCACGCCACCAGGGCTGGTCAAAATTCTGCCGCCGCTAAGATCTGATAGAGCGCTGAAGAAACTTGGATTTCCGGCAGCTCTTTCTCCCAGGGTTCGGGTGGAGGTCCCCATGCCCAATGAACCCCAGGCTTTACCGGAAGCGATATCGCCGCGGAGTAGGGATGATTTGTCTTCGCGTTTAAAGGCGACCAAATGGCCACCGGCATCCAGAACGGCAAAGGTCAGAGGTTTTAGCTCCATCTCACGGCCTTTCGCGAGAGCCGCATCAACAATTGTGGAAGCCTGTTCGAGAGTAATGTTGGACATCGTGATGTCTCCGTATTTCTTTTGGTCTGACATTGAGTGTGCAGACCCTTGATGAAACAATCCTGCCAGAAAAGTTTTAGACTCGAAACAGCGAGAAATTGGCAGAGGAGAAATCAAATGGCGGACTTCAAACTCCTGAATTATGCGGGCGTCGCCGGTGAGGCCAGACCTGGTATTCTCGTAGGTGATGATCAGATCGTTGATCTGGAGCAGGCAACCGGAGGAGAAGGGTGGGCACGCACGAATATTGATGTCCTCAATAATTGGGAGACTTCTTGCTCGGCGCTTCATGCAATCGCCGACAATCCCGGGGAAACACGTCCTCTTGCTGATGTTCAGCTCAGGGCACCGCTATTGTTTCCGCCAGCCATTTCCTCCAGTTCAGGTGCTCACGCTGCGTTTATTAACGTGGGACGGGCTGGTTCAAACACCAATACCTTAAATGTAAGCGGTGCTTCTACAATTTCCATCACGAATAGTGGTGGTGGGAGCGCGGGCATGAGTGTTGGGCGTAATGGTTCAATCGGCGTGGTCAATTTGGATAGGGCTGGATCAAGCATACCCCTCCAGGATTTTCTAAATGTGGGCCGCGACAGCGGTGGCGACGGTACAATAAATGTGGGGAACGGTGCCGTACTAAGCAATACAGCTGGCAGTGGTATGACACGGGTCGGCCGCAGCGGCGGTGTTGGAGAAATCAATGTGCGCACCGGCTCGACCTTCAATAGCAACAATTTAAGACTTGGAAATGACACCGGGTCCCAGGGAACCGTGAATGTAAATGGCGGATCAACTGTTGCGGTTACTGAGTTCCTTCAAGTAGGTCGTGAAAGTGCCGGTACCCTGAACATTGGGGATGACCTCAGTACTGGAACTGTCGAGAACAGCGGTACGGTAAATGCCCAGACCGGAATTGTTGGGCATGACACAGGTTCGAATGGTGTTCTGAATGTTAATGGCGCAAGCGCGAGTCTTAATCTCAGCAGCCTAGATACATCGGGGAATGGAGCGGTGTTACTGGTTGGACGGGTTGGAACCGGCACAGCAAACGTAACAAACGGTGGAACAGTATCAGTAAGTTCAGGTGCCGTACCAACAGGATTGGACGGCGGTCTTTTGGTCGGCGGTTCAGCTAGTAACCCAGCTACAACCGGCAATGGTACCTTGAATGTTGATGGGGCCGGTTCGACTGTTACCCTGAGCGATGGTTTCACGCAGGTAGGTCGGCAGGGGATCGGTAGCCTAAATATCACAAATGGCGGTGTTCTTGATGCATCAGCACAGACTGCAGCCGTCGTCGGACGGAAAACCGGTAGTACTGGTACCGTCAATATAAATGGCGTTGGCTCTACCTGGTTTGCCGCTGCTGATCTCTTTGTTGGCACCGATGCCAGCCTTGGCACGGCGACGCCAACCGGACCTGGTGGGACAGGTTTCGTCTCTGTCGGTAATGGCGGTACGCTGACGGCGACGAATGTTTATATCGGAGCGTCGGGTACGCTTACCGGGTCAGGTGGCACGATTAATGGTGATGTAACTGTCGATGGTGGTCTGTTCGCACCGGGTGCTTCCCCGGGAACAATGACGATCAATGGCGATTTGAACATCAGCACCGGTGTTTTGCAGCTTGAAACAGAAGGTGGCATCGCCGACAACATCATAGTTAGTGGTAATGTAAATATTGGCGGGGATGTCGTTCTCGAACTGTACTTCGACAACATTCCGGCAGTTATCGATATCGCGGACTTCTTTGGCGCGTCCGATCCCGTCTTTGGTGCTGGCTTTGATGCTTCCGATATTATGGTCTTTACAAGCGTCGTTGGTAACGTGGGTCTGTCCATCGATGTTACCTTCGGCGGAACAACGCAATCATTCTCCGCTGATTTTGGAACAACGGTTTCTGAACCAAGTACATTGATTATATTCGCATTCGGAGTAGCTGGCGCGATGTTGCGACGCCGCAAACGGATTTGATAATCTATTGAAGCTCGGCGTGTGCGGGACGAATAACGCCGATTACCTCACCAGAGCGCGAAAATATTGGCGGTTCGAGGAGATTGAGAAGCCGGCCCATTGCGCGGTCGTCTATAACATTGAGCTTCATAAGTAGCCGCATCATCACGGCTTCGGCCGCACGTCTTGCACCATCGTCTATTTTGATCGCAACACCAAGCCCGAGCTCTGTAAGGGTCGCACAATAGATACCTTCCGCACCGGTTTTTACCAGCGCCGCTTGACCCAGCGCATCGATAACCCGGGTACAAAACCGATCTTTGCCAGCAACGAGGTATGGCTCCATGGCCATTGCTGTTCGAATACGCCCGCACGCCTTTTGTCTGACTTCCGGTTGATCATGCGGATCACCCATTCTCGCCATTGCGAGGGCCAAATTCCCGAGCGGCACGGCAATTGTTGGAATACCACATCCGTCCATACCCTTCGGGGCATCAAACAAGTCCATGCCGGTCATCTGTTCAACGATCCCGATGACGCGTTGCTGAACAGGATGATCACCACGATTATAACCAAGAATGGGATGGTCGAGATGTTTGGCTATTGTCAGGAACCCTGTGTGTTTGCCGGAGCAATTATCGTGAAGGGCGGATGGTTCTATACCACTCTCAATGAGGGCGGCTTTCGCGGCATCCGTCCAGGGGAGCGAGGGGCCACACACAAGATCATCGGGGGTACAGCCGATGCGTTGCAACCAATTGCCAACTATTTCTGTGTGGGTGACCTCTCCATTATGGCTGGCACAAGCTAAGGCAATTGTACCGTGTCCCAATCCAAAGGCTTTTGCGGCGCCTGTTTCGATGAGAGCCAGGGCCTGGATTGGTTTTATGCCTGAACGGGGAAAGACAGGCCTGTCTACATCCCCGACAGACATCACGACACGACCATGCGCATCGACAACGGCGAGATATCCGCGATGAACGCTTTCTACCGCATCACCGCGGACTGCCTCGACGAGAACAGGGTTGGCTGTCGTTTGTTCGGTTGGCGCATGCTGATGATCCGCCATTCTTTGTGCTACCGTTTTACGCCGAGTTTTTTATGAACACCCTTCAGGAATGCTATCGATTCCCGGTTAAAGCGCGCGGCGTGTTCGATATGCGGACAATGGGCCGCTTTGTCATAGACCTTCACCTTGGCGCCTTTGATGCGTTTGGCCAATTTAGGCGCATAGCCAGGTTCCCGCAGTTGATCCTGTTTGCCAGCAATCATAAGAGTTGGGATTGCCACGTTTTCATAGACGGTGGCATCCGGGTTACCGAATTGGCCGCCGGAACTTTTGATTGTGGGCCGCTTGAAGCGAACGGCTGCGGCGCATTCCCAGGCTCCTGGCAGGGTAGCTAGTTTCTGACGTTTGCGAATATAGGCGGGGTTATCGACCCATTTCTTCTTATTGTAGAAAAGACCGTCGAGCAGGGACCGCATAGCTTTGGGTGAGCCATCATAATCCAGCAATTGCTGTCTCGCCGGTGTTGCTGGGGCGAACCCGCCGCCAGAGGCAAGGATCATTGACCGCATTGGGAAGATCATTGGAGGCGCAGTTGCAATCCGAACCAGATTGCTGCCGCCCATGGAGTTGCCAACAAAATCGGCTTCGGTAATGTCCATGATCTCAAAAAACCGGATCATATGTTTGAAGAAACGATCCCGACCGCCACCGAAATCAAAAACCTTGTCTGTTCGACCGAAGCCTAGTCCGTCTGGCGCGATGACGCGGAAATGTTTAGCAAAGGCTGGCAGGTTGAACTCCCAAGAGAGTTCTGAACATCCACCGAATTCGCCGGAATGCATGAAGACAACTGTGGGACCTTCACCGCCTTCGAGATAATGCGTTTTGATCCCATCGACGTTTATGTAACGGCTTCTGATACCTTTGATCGCCATAACCTTTTCTCCCTGAATTTCTATGCAGCGCGTTTTTTAGTGTTACGTTTCTTGGATTTTTTCGGGCTCCGGACTTCGACACCGGTTTTTGCCCGGGCTGCTTCAAGCGCGTCAGTCCGGCCGCTAAACTTGCTGGCGGGAATAGGGCGGCCCCGATCTTTCAGCATGCCGACTTTGGAGCTGACAGTGCCCATATCTTTAAGCTGCGGAACAACTTCTTTGGCAAACAGTGTCATGCTCTTGGCAACATCTTTGTAGGGCATGTCGCCGGAATGCAGCATGGCAATCAGGTTTCCGAAGCCGCCAATTTCCTTATACATTTTCTTGAGCTGGGCCACGACCTGATCTGGGGTGCCGTACACCGCCACACCATTTTCGCGGAAATACTCCATTCCTTTGGTCCTGATCGCATCGGTTCGCCCACCAGAGAATTTGCCTGACAGGAAGTTCGCGTAAAGCTCGGTCTCCACATAACCGGGAGGCGCCCTGAACTGTGGTTCCGATTTGTTATTTGTAACGTACCAGAATACTTGCTGAACGAATTTTAGGGCCTCTTCTTCGGTCTCGCCGACCGCTACCAGCGGCATAAAGGCAAAAAGATCGTCCGCCGTTTTTGGTAGACCTTTTTTCTTGAGGTTCTCCCGAACGCCCGTGAACATTTTCTTCATGCCTTCGGTCGGGGTGAGGAACATGGTAAAGGTAAACCCGTTCTCGACCGAACGCGTTGCATGGTTGACGTCTGATCCACCGGTCATCCAGATCGGCATATGGGGTGCCTGATAGGGCCGCGGCCAAACATTGACCTGGCGCTTATGGATCCAACGACCTTCATAATTGAAAGGACCATCAAGTGTCGTCCAGGCCTTTTGCATGAGTGCAATGGATTCCCAAAGACGGGGGCCGGTTTCTGTGGGATTGCAGTTCGATCCGAAAAGCTCGTAGGGAACGCCGCGTACGAAACCACATTCAAGTCGGCCATGCGAAATGTTATCGATCATTGCCATTTCTTCGGCATTTCGGACCGGATCGCGTAGATTGGCAGCCGGATTGCCGAGAATGCAAAGCCGCGCATTCTTGGTCTGTCGCGCTAAAATAGCTACTGACAGGGGCGCTGCAGAGTTCAGGCAGGTAGCTGTCTGATGATGTTCGTTGATCATGCAGTTGATGCCAAGGTCATCAGCCAGCAAATGCTGGTCGAGGCACATATTGTACCAATCAGCTCCGACATCAGGATCATAGACGGAACTCGGCAGATTCACCCGCATGGAAGTAAACTCATCATCCGGCGGCAGGAAAGGCCAAGCGAATTCGGTAAAGTGATAAAATTCCATCTCGTGAAGTCCTCTAGGTACGGTTCAAATTATTAACGAAGAAATGCGCGTACGTGCTGCATAAACTCTTCAGGTTGTTCGACATGGGGGAAGTGGCCTGCTTTGGTGATCGTGACCATCTTGGAACCAGCAATCTTTTTCGCAAACCCACGACCATAGGACGTTTTTACAATCCCATCATTGGCGCCCCAGATCAGGAGCGTTTTTAATTTAATGCGGTTCAAACGATAGCGAAGACCGGGGTTGTGGAAGTAGGGGTCCCAGCAAAGTTTAGCCGTTGCTTCGCGGGCCTTTGCTTCGTCCATGGCTTCATCATCGGTCATTTCCGTCAGAATTCTGGGATCCTTTTTGACATCACGAAACTTCATTTTTTTGACCACGGCGAACTGATTATAATAGATGTCCGCAATATCGCGGTCATAGGAGCCGCGGTTTTTGATACCAACCGGGTCAACCAGAATGAGTTTCTTCAGGCGAGTATCATTCTTGGTTGCAATCTCGCAGGCGAGCCAGCCGCCGACGGAGAAGCCGATTACGGAAACGTCCTGCAGTTTCATCTCATCAAGGAGATCGAGATAGAGATAGGACATGTCTTCAATCGTCCGAATGGACTCAGGAAGGGTAGACCCGTTATATCCCGGCATCATCGGCATGATAACGCGATGTTTTTTAGCCAGCTCCTCAATGAAATCGGCGTCGCGTTCGTAACGATCTTCGCTGTGAAGAATTAAGAGCGGTTTACCGGTTCCCTTGGTCTCCACGACAACTTTAGCTTCTTGAAGATTGTAGGTTTTTCTTGTTGTTCTTGCTTTTGGACTGCACCTCGCTGCGCTTTTCTTAACTGGCATTTTGTTATCCGATTTCCAATGGCATTTCACATGCCGAAAGAGGTTTATATTTCAGCCCCATAATACTTATTGTTTTCGGCTTGGCGAGGGGCAAATTGTCTCAATTTCAAGGCGGGTTGCACGATTTGAAATGGCCTGTAAAAGTAACCTCACAAAAGCAATAAGCAGGTCCACAGAATGTATTTCGGACAACCTTTACGGCGACGGGAAGACAATCGTTTTCTGAAAGGAAAAGGAAACTTCACCGATGACATGACGCTTTTGAATATGACGAGCGCGGTGTTTGTTCGTAGCAGCCATGCCCACGCCAAATTGCGTTCAATCGAAACAAACGCTGCCAAAGAATTGCCCGGAGTCGTGGCTATTCTGACGGCGGATGACTGGACGGCGGATGAAATGGGTGAACTGGTCTGTGTTCACCCGATGCCGTTTAGCGATGGCCGGCCAATGAATGAAAAACTTCGGCCCATTTTTGCAAATGGCAAAGTCTGTCACGTCGGTGACGTCATCGCATGTGTCATCGGAGAAACAAAAAACCAGGCGTTGGATGCCGCCGAGGCTGTAGCGGTCGAGTACGAGCCGTTACCAGCCGTGACGAAAATTGGCGACAGCCTCAATGAGGAAGCCCCAATCATTCATCCTGAAATCGGGAGCAACGTCGTCTTTGAAATCGAGCGGGGAGAAGGTGACTTTGCCGAAGAGGCGTTTGAAACGGCGCACCATATCACCGAGATGACACTGGTCAGTAACCGAGTGGCCGGGAACCCCATGGAACCGCGTGTATTTCTGGCGGATTATGAAGAATCAACAGAGCGCTACACCTTATGGTGCACCAGTCAAATACCGCATTATTTCCGCCGCTGGCTCGCCAGGTTCGTCCTATTTGAGGCGGAGCACCGGATCAGGGTGATTTCGCCCGATGTAGGGGGCGGGTTTGGACTCAAAATACATCTTACAGAAGGCGCAATCGTTACTTGGGCCGCTAAAAAAGTCGGTCGGCCAGTTAAGTGGACGGCAACACGACAGGAGTCTTTTCTTTCAGACTCTCAGGCACGGGATCATCATAGCAATGCTAGAATGGCGTTCGACAAAACCGGCAAAATCATCGGCATGGAAGTCGATACCATTGCCGCATTGGGAGGATATTTGAGCCAGTTTGCCCCCAGTATTCCAGGTAATTCCTATCCTCAGACCATTACCGGCCTTTACCGAACACCGGCGCTGAAAATGCGGGTAAGGGGGGCCTACACCAACACGGTTCCGGTTGATGCCTATCGGGGATCGGGGCGACCAGAAGCGACCTTTGTAAATGAACGGTTGTTAGAAAATGGCGCCCGCGAGATGGGAATAGATGTCGTCGAAATGCGGCATAGAAACCTTATTTCCGGCAATGAGTTTCCTTACCCAACTCAAGTTGGGCGTATCTATGACAGCGGCGATCCACCTGCCTTGTTCCAGAAATTACTTGATATCGCGGATTACCCTTCCTTAAGGGACGAACAGACACGGCTTCGCGAGCAGGGCATCCTAATGGGCATTGGTGTTGCCTGTTTCCTTGATAAATCGGGCACGGGTTCAAGCCGCAATCTTGCTAGCAAAGGCGGGCTTCATGGTGGCTATGAAAGTGCCAGTGTGCGAATGCATAGTGACGGCAAGGTCACCGTTTTTTCCGGCAGTCATTCACATGGGCAGGGGCACGATACGGCTTTTTGTCAGATTGCCGCTGATGTGCTTGGACTACCAATAGAAGATATCGATCTGGTCCAGGGCGATACAGATCGTGTTTCCTTTGGGAATGGGACCTGGGGTTCTCGTTCGGCATCGGTTGGCGGTCCGGCGATTGTCATGGCAGCAGAGAAAGTTCGAGATAAAGCCCGCGAACTGGCGGCACATGTTCTTGAATGCGCCGAAGAAGGCATCGATTTTGAAAATGGCTCCTTCAATGTTCGAGGTACGGATCGGTCGATCTCTTTTGCCGAGGTCGCTGATATTTCCTATCACGCTTCCAACCTGCCGCCGGATGGTTCGGTGTCCCCGGGTCTCGATGAGACCGTATTCTATGAACCCAGCGATACGAATGATCCACAGGCGATGCATCTGGTTGTTGTGATGGTTGACGAGGCAACCGGTGAAGTTAGGTTGCGCGATTATTTTACCTCTGATGATTGTGGTCGAATTATCAATCCAATGATTGTGGAAGGCCAGGTGCATGGCGGCCTCGCACAGGGAATTGGTCAAGCCATGATGGAACATGTTGTCTATGACGATGATGGAAGCGGACAACTTTTAGCAGGCTCGTTTATGGATTATGCAATGCCCAGGGCCAGTGACATGCCCGAGAATCTTTCCTTGGTCTTTCTTGAAGACATTCCCTGTCCGAGTAATGTTCTTGGCGTTAAAGGTGGCAGTGAGACGGGAACGATTGGTCCTCCTGCTGCAATCGGTAATGCAGTAGTGGATGCATTGTGGCATCTCGGTGTTCGGCATGTTGAATTACCGTTAACATCGCAAAATGTATGGCGCGCAATTCAAGACGCGGCGCCTGAAATAGACGCGGCGCCTGAAATAGAGGAAGATTGATGTCAAACCCGAGAAAAACCGCTTTAAACCCGGATGTGGTCGCGGCGCCGCTTAAGCTATATTACTCCAATGCCGTAAGGAGTGATGCAGGTCCTTTACTGTGGATATCAGGCCAGGTCGCGCTCAATGCCAAAGGTGAGTTGGTTGGAAAGGGCGATCTCAGGGCACAAGCCGTGCAGGTCCTCGAGAATATTAAAGGAATTCTGGAGGATAGCGATGCGACGATGGATGATATCGTGAAAGTCACGGTTTACGTTACTGATATCGGTGCATTTAACTCGATCGCTGATATTCGTGAAAAATATTTCCCGGTTTTTGGTCCAGCGAGCGTCATTTGTGAAGTATCGGCTTTGGCTTGGCCCGAGTTCATGATCGAAATTGAAGCTGTTGCGGTTGTTTCGTGACAGAAATCAAGGGGCCGCCAACGGCTGATCTACTCGTTCAAACCGCTCTCGACGCTCTAAATACAGACAATCTGACATTAGCGGAAGCTGCCGCACAGGAATTGCTCGTTCTCGAACCCGAAAACGGTCTTGGCAATGCTGTAATGGCCCACATAGCAGGATTGATTGGGCGCGATGTTGAAGCTATGCGCTGGCGTACGAAAGCGGATATCACTGCCTCAGACAAATTTCCACACCCGTCCAAGCCAAAAACACTAGAGCTCCTGGCTGGAATGGGTACACCACGGCATGAGGAAAGCTTTTTGCTAATCCGTGCCTGGGGGATGGGGCTGTGGTCAGATATGTTTCATCTGTTGGGAGGGTTGTTGCTCGCCGAGATTACTGGGCGGCATCCAATTGTGGTCTGGGGACCAAACTCACTTTTTTGCCCGTTAGGGACTGAAAACGCTTTTCCGTTATATTTCCGGAGCATGTCCCATTTCTTCCCACCTTGCCTGCAGAGGACGTCTTTCCGTCCAAATGGCAGGGCCAAAATGTCATTGGCAAGCATCTGGAGCGCCGGAAACCGCCGCATCTTGGCGGTGAGGGAAAGCTTGGAGCGATTTGGTTGCTCAATCGTCCCGAACGTCTGGTTGTCAGTGATTTCTTTTTTGGTGTCTATGATCTATTGCCATGGATTCCGGTAGATCATGAATTTTACGGCCTAAGCATTGACGCCGTTATCCAAACCCTGACAGATCGCTATCTCGCGCCAAGCTGGCGCATACGGGATATGATAAACGAACAGTTGAAAAACCTTGCTGGCAAAGAGACTCTTGCTGTTCATATACGAGGTTCAGACAAGGTTGTCGAAATCAGTCAGCTAGATGAAGTAAATCGCCATTATGACAGCATCATTCAGCAGGCCATCGACAAGAACTACTCGGTATGGCTTATGACGGATAGTGAAGATATTTCAAAGACTTTGCTCCAAAAATATGGCCCGGCTATTCATTGCCTGGATGCCCTTCGAACAGGGGCGGAGGTTGGTATCCATGTTGGTGCAGACGCCCGGGATCGACAGCGATTGGGGGAAGAAGTTGTTACCGATGTCCTGGTGGCTGTCACTTGTGACCGGTTTGTCGGCAATGGCGCGTCAAACCCGTCTTGCTTTGTAGATTTTCTGATAGAAGGCGACGAAACCCACAAACATCTCTTTCTTCCGAACCAGAACCGTCGTCGATTTCTGAATTTGTATCGGGATTAATTGTCTTCAGCTTCCAATCCTCATTGCATGCTTATAAATGTCGTCATACATTAATTGTTGAATTTCAAGCATTTGTCGAACAATCTTAAGGACCAGTCTACGATCATCTTCTGTGGTTGCATATTGATCAAGCAGCTTCACGCCGACGTCTGAATGTTCTTCATCGGCGCTATCATGAATGACCCAATAGGCAACCGCTTCATCTGACAGTCCAAACTGTTCCTGAAGTTTGCGGGCGATTTTGATATAGAGGCCGGGAATAGCGGCTTCACCCGCCAACATGTGTGCTGCAACACCTTCAAGGAAGGACTTGCTGCAAATGTAAGTGAAATACGCCTGAAACGCGACAACCCCCGCGCAATAAGGTGGATCGTACATTTCTTCCGGTTCCATCCCCATACCTTTTGCATAGTTGAGGTAGAGGCGGTGATGGGAAACGCCGTCCGACATTAGCCGACCCGTGGCTTCTTCGTATGCCACTTCGGCAATCATTTCGCGCCAGGCGGGGTCAGGGCATATCCGATACAGATTGCCATGATAATTGTGGTTATGGAGCGGGATGCCACCGTGCTGCTTACAGACGTATTGTGACTGCTCGTAATTCCAGGTCCCTTCGACCATCGCAACCCACAAAGGATGTCCATACATTGGAATTTCCTTATGAATTGCATCAATGCCGTCTAGAACGTCCTGGGTGGTCAGCGCCATTTTCTTATCTCCATCATTAGCGGTGCCGGATTATGAAATAGCGTTCTCGCCTTGTCTACTTACCCCTGGAAAGTGAGTGTTTTTTGAAATTCAAAAAGCTCTGCTATGGTGACGAAAAACCGAGGAAAAAGTATGGACGATTTTGCAATCGGCGGGTGTCTATGCCGTAGTGTGAGATACCGCTGTACCGAAAAACCTCTAATGTCCGGTACCTGTCATTGCCGGGATTGCCAGCAAAATACCGGGGCGAGTTTTGCAACGCTCCTGATCTTCAAAAAAGACACTGTGACGGTTACTGGTGATGCCGCAAAAACCTTTGAACATGCCGGTGATAGCGGTAAATCGGTTCGCCGTAGTTTTTGCGCGGAGTGCGGTTCTCCGTTCATGGTTGAGTATGATGTAACCCCGGATTTTCGGGTGATCATGGCCGGCACTTTGGACGATCCTTCTGTTATAAAGCCAGAGTGGAATATCTACACCGCCAGCAAACAGCCGTGGGTTGATCTGTCACCCCATATGAAAAGCTTTGATGGCGGATTTAAGAGGGATTAGCGATGCCATACGCAGATAATGACGGTGTTAAGGTCTATTACGAGGTGGCGGGCGAGGGGATGCCCTTTGTCATGCTGCACGCCAATCCCTGCGATCACCCTCTGTGGATGTAGAGAAGGTCAAGGAACTGCGTGATAGTGGTTTAGGGGCGTCAGCAATAGCAAAAGAGATGGGAATAGGTCGGGCGAGTGTTTATCGGGCCCTCGGTTGGATTCTACTCAACACCCCTTGTATTTCTTACGGACACATTCACGGGCAAGTTTCTGTGCAGCAGAGATGTCGGCAGGGGTCATTTTCTTCTCAACCAAATCTCTCAACTTCGTACCTAACATACTTCCATTCGTCGCAGCGATATTTGCCCACATATGGGCACGGACATAATCTTTTAGTACTCCCTGTCCAAGGGCATACATCTGTCCCAGATTGTACTGGGCACGGACATTCCCCTGTTCGGCAGCAAGTCTGTACCACTTCACCGCAGTCTTATAATCCTGGGGAACACCTCGTCCTTTGTCGTACATATATCCCAGATTGTTCCGGGCAGGGGCATCCCCCTGTTCGGCAGCAAGTTTCCACCACTTCACCGCAGTCTTATCATCCTGGGGAACACCTCGTCCTTTGTCGTACATATATCCCAGATTGTTCCGGGCACGGGCATGCCCCTGTTCGGCAGCAAGTCTGTACCACTTCACCGCAGTGCTATAATCCCGGGGAACACCTTGTCCTATGCTATACATCTGTCCCAGATTGTACTGGGCATAGGCAACCCCCTGTTCGGCAAGAGGTTCCCATTCACGCAGAGCAGTTGCGTAGTCACCACTCTCGTATGCGGCAGCACCCTTTTGGTAATCAGCAGAGAACGCAGATGTTCCCACCAATAGGGTCAGGAGCAGGACAGGAAGGATGAGTAATCTGTTCATACGCAAAGTCTAGCAGGGAATGTCCGGGAGGGGTAGAGAGAATGGGGTGTGATGGTTTTGGGAGCGTAGCGCATCGGTCTATCGGGCACTTGGGTCGTAGGGGGAAAGATAATGGACCGGAGTTTATTGCTTCGTTTCTTCACCAATCCGATAATCTGCGTGTCGTTGGTTATTGCGGTTCCACAAGTGGTCAGGTGGTTGTTCCCTGTCTTTTGGGGTGGCGAGATGTCCTTCAGTATCACCCGGAAGACCAGGGTTTCACAGGTTATGGATATGGTCGGGTTGTGTCTCGAAAGTGGTGGAAATTCTCCGACGTCCTCCTCCGAGCGGTTTGATTTGCACCTGATCAGGCGGCGAGGTCAAGGGTGATCGGTGCGATGGGCTGATCGAGGGTTTCCCAACCGTCGAGCTTTCGCATCTGGATCTGGCCGGAGGCCATCAGGGCCCGGAGCAACATCGGAACGGTTTCCGGGCAAGGCGGCACGGTCTGCGTCTTGATGCGGCGGCGGAATTCCTCGTTCAGGCGCTTGATGGCGTTTGTGGTCCTGGCGGACTTCCATTGCGACGGATGGAGCCGGGTGAATGCAAAGAGACGGTCGCCTGCCTCTTCCAGGCTGTCGGCGAGCGCCCGACACTTCAGGCGCCATTTGCGCAGGAAGGCCTTGCGGCGGGTTTCGATCGCGGCGGCGGTGTCGGCGTAGACCATGTCGCGGTAATCCTCGGTCAGGTCGTCATGCATATGTAGAAGGTTGCGGTGCTTGTGCACCGTGCAGCGCTGGATCGGCAATTCCTCGCCCCAGAGCGCGACAAGGGCAGCTTCGAGACCCGGGGCACCGTCGATGATGACGAACTCCGGCCGCATCAGGCCGCGGGCGTCCAGGTCGTCGAGAAACCGACGCCAGGCTGCCGTGCTCTCTCCGCCCATGTTCTTGATGGAAAGCAAGACCTTCTGCCCATCCCGGCGCACGTCAATGGCGGCCAGCACCGGGATGTTCGTGGCCTTTCGATCCGACCGGGTCTTGACGACGGTGCCGTCCAGGATCAGCCGGACAATGTCCTCGTCGATCAGGCTGCGGGCGCACCAGGCGTCCCGGTCGAGCTTCACCTTGCGCCACCACGTCTTTGCTGACCGCACCCTGAAATAGCCCGTAGAGCGCCCGCTTCACCCGACGCGTGTTAGTCCCCGCAAGGTAGACCGAGGCGATCAGGGCCTCGGCCTTCTTCGTCAGCCTGTGATAACGTGGCAGAGCCTTCGAACGCCATTCCGTGGTCTTGCCGTCTTCGGTGGCGACGCGGGCGCGTGGGACGCTCACCGTTGCCGTTCCGAACGTGCCAATCAGTTGGCGCTCGCGATGTCCGTGACGATAGCCGGCGGTCTTCTCGTCGTCCCGGCCATAGCGGCACCGGCCAAGAAACCGGGCAAGCCCCTCTTCAAAAACCGCCTCGATCGTGGGGCGGATATTCTCCCGCAGCCGATCCCCGATCGGATCATAGCCGGCCTCGTCGGCCAGTAGCGAAAGCGCGGAAGTCTCGGTATTCCCGTTCATGGCGTGATCTCCATGGCGGTTGCAGCCGCCGGTTTGAGTGGGTTTCTTTCACCCGGAGATTACGCCGCCTTCAGATTTCCACCACCTTCGCAACACGACCGCATGCTCGGTCGACATCGAGAAATAACCGGTCTTGGCAGATTTAATTTTGATTCCCGACATGATGCGAACTGTGCAGTCAACGGAGAAGCGGTTTCTGTTCAGATACTCAAAATCGTAATGCGCCAAGAACGTGTATCCTTGTGGGTGATTTCTCTGGCGATTGAAGCGAACGGGAATAGCTAACAAGCTGTCAAGACAACGACTTACGTTCTCCAGACAATTTTTGGTTTGCACTTCCAATTCTGATAATTGCTCTAAGTTGTGACGCCAAATTTCTTGGGCTTCGGCGGTTAGGACAACCTCGTTTTCGCGCTCTCTACGCTCAGATTTTAGTTTTTCCCGTTCAATTCGGTCCCGTTCCTTCTGGACACAAACGTGATATCTATCGATTGCCTTGACGAGGTCGCTAGAACTTAGCTTCTCCCTACCTGGAAAAGCGCCCTTTACTTCTTCTTTGTAGCTCGCTGAGAGTTCTCCGCCATCCTTTCGCAGTGCGGCAACTAGCTCGCCTTTGATTTCATTAGAACGTCCTCCCGCACATATGCCAACAATAATGGTTGCTTGGCGTTCAAATTTATCAAGTGCGCTGGTTTCCCTTTTTGTCGTGTTAATTGAACAGCCAGCAAATATTAGCAGGGCTATCGAAATCGCTGGCGTCAAAATTTTAATCGGAATAAGCATTTGGTTTCATTCCCCCATTGCTCGGAAATTTCAGTTTTACAGATATTCAAACAGGTTTCTATCTCTCGGATCTGGAGAGAACACTCAACTTTCAATTTGTACGTGGAAGTTGACATAGAAAACTGTGCCATAGCCGTATAGGGTTGCCGGAAATACACTGTTACGTTTATGAAGGTTGAAGTGCGGGCGTGGCGGAATTGGTAGACGCGATGGCCTCAAAAGCCATTTTTCGCGAGGAAGTGTCGGTTCGAGTCCGACCGCCCGCACCATCCTTTCAAATCATCAAGCTAATCAGTTAATGGCTTTCAGTCGTCCAGATGGTTCATCTTCGATGAAGTCGAAAATCATTCTTTGAGCGAACTCTCGTGGATTCAATCCGGCTTTAGGTTCCATCCCAACTCCAAGGAAACTCCGATATCCCGTCTCAGTTTTAAACGGTTTATCCCAGTCCACCGCATGCGCCGCAAACCCCGGCCAATAACAGTGCGCCCCGCCGATGCCGAAAATTCCGCTCATCTCAACGCGGATTTCGCATTCCTGAAGGTTAATCAGAAATTCACCGGACTGCCCCCAATCGGGGATGTCATCGAACGCCGCCCGCGTTTCTCGACATAATCTGCATCCGGGTGAATTCTCATTCGCCAGAATTCCCGGCTCCCCATTGTTGAGCTTTCGCGCAAGATCATAGGCGCGCTTACGCAATGCCATGACCAGTTCCACGTCCGCATTTATCATATGAAGGTGATGCTCCGTGAGAAGATCGCGATAGAACGGCAACGCCGTTTCCCACGTCGAAGGCAAACCCTCGGTCTTCTTTTCAAATATGCGCTGCCGATTGATCGCATCGGTTTCTACCAAGATCTCGTCAAATCCGAGTTGTCCCGACGGACAATGTTTATCGATAGCCATGACCCACTCCTTTCCTAAATCGACATAGAGGTTGCTGCTGCAACCCTGCCTTCCGGCGAGGATGGGGGTAGCAAGTGCAAGGAGGTTCCGAACGAGGGTCCGCGGCACAGCCGTGGATACGTTTGGATGCCTTGCACGCGCGAGGGGCAAAGCCCCTTAGCTGATCACTGAAGAATAAGCAGCCTGCAAGGAGTCGCAAAGCGACGGGGAGCGGTGATCGGCGCAGCGAGGTTCCCGGTGGTCCCGCAGGAGCGTTCAATCGAACGCGGGACGAGACCCCCCTCGCGGCGACGGCCTTTCAACTTGGGGCGTTGCGGGGTGTCCCCGCTTGAAGGGGGTGTGGAGGAAACCGTATGCGGGTTCCGACCAAGGGGAAGGCATTCCCCCCACCGCTTTGATATGGGTGAGTATCAAGAATGAGAAGATAATATCTAATCCGGCTCTTCCAGCGCCGTTGAACGATCTACAATGCGCGGTAAGACTTCGGCCAATGACAGGACGGTCGATGCTGCTCCGCGCGCGGCCATACACCGAAAATCGTCGTAGAATTCCGCTATCCCGTTATGGCCATCACCATTTTTTGCTTCGCGTAGGGCATGTTCGTAACCGAGCAAGAGAATGCGCATACCGAGAATATACTTTTCCGTCACGACATCTTTGGCGATCTGCCCTCTTTGTTCGGCTCGATATTTCAAATGATATGAGTTGTCGTAATTGATCTTGTATATGACCTCGTCTCCGAGATCCTCGATCACACCGCCGTCGTGTTCGCTAAATCCCGACGGCCATGTCTGAGTTTCGTATCCGGCTACTTCGCGCCCTTTCGATGTGAGTAGAATACACTTAGGCAATCCCGCCACTGGCGCGTTGTGGCCTTTGCCTTTTCGGCTTTCTCCATCGCCGGATTGTTTGCGGCCCGTTCCGCTCGATTTGTCGGAGGCTTTTTGCTCTTCGACGATACGGACGGTGAGCGTTTCCGATTCCACCGCCTCGGCCATAGCATCGTCTTTTAGGCGGAATCGAAACGAGAAGGTTTCTCCTACATGAACTCGCTCCCGGTCGGGATCCAGAAAGAGCACGAGTTCGCCGTCATGAAGATGTTCGCGTATTCCGAAGCGACTGCGAATATCATCGTCTAGGAGAATCCGTCCGCGATTCTGCGGCCGGTTGAGATAGCCGTTTTCCGCGTCGGTCAGGGCGCTGACGGGCCTGTTTCTGTCAATCGGTAGGTCGATGCCTTTTTCATTTATGCGTCCTTCCAATCTTACGAAGGTAGGACTGTACAAACCCTCGAATTCACCGGTTCCGGCATCTCCTCCACTGGCACCGCCGGCTGCCGGAAGTTTGATCGTAGGATCGCGGTCGGATAGAAGATTTGCGAGATTTCTGTCTGCATCGACGAGTTTTTGGAAAAGCGCGTTGCTTTCGGATTTCGTGGCGCGCTCGAGTTCCTGTTGTGCGATTTCCTTTTGAAGCTCCTTAAGGGCCTTGGACTCCTTGATCGCTTGGGTGACCTTCTCCCGATACCTTTCGCCGAGGATCGTGTTGCTGATATGCTCCCGATCGCCCTTCCAGACTTCATTGTGTGCCGAAAATTTCAACGAGCTGGAATCGATTATGACCACTACTCGGTCCTTTAGGGCCGGAAATCTGCAGGATTGCGATAGAAATCCGCGCGTCTGTTTGTATTGGACTTGTCCGTTCACGGTATGAAATACGCGTTTGTTGGAAGCCTTCAGCCAACCGGGAAGTTCGTTTTTGAGGCGAATTGCGCTAATTGAGATTTTACCGAGTTCTTCGTCGGACACGTTTCCGACGAAAATCTTTTCCTGACCGGCCGCATCTTCTTCGTCCTCCAACCCCTCTTCGCGATGGGAATTAAGAAGTAGAAATTCCATCCCGTAGAAGGGGCGTGAGTCGATGCCTTCGGCGCGTTCACCGCCCCTTTTCCTCGCCGCTTCCAACGCTCCCTTAGATTTTGGTAACTGACGAAAATCCAAGAGACGAAAGGGCAGGATCGTTTCCACGAGGTTTTCGTTCAGTATTTCTCGAGAACCTTTGAAACTAAGAAATTTGGAACCGACCTGGTAGTCGTATAATTTTACGACGGTACCTGTTTCTAGGCTCACGCCGTCGTACTTGCTCCCGGACATTGTGTTGAAAGGGTATAGAATATCGCTTTCGAAAGCCGGAATTTCATTTGAAGTCGGCGAAAGGACGAAGTATTCGGCGATCGGCAGATCGTCGCCTACGTCGGGGCGACGACGTATGAGTGTCCAACCCCACGGACTTGTACCGTCGTATCTCCGAGATACGATCAGTTTGAACCATCGGCGTCCGCAATATCGCAGCACACCGGACGAGCCCATGTTGAATTTTCCTTGTACGAAAGGGATGCTTTTCTTATTTCCCGCGCTCAGGGAGACGAACGTCGTATCGAAATTCTCCGGCGCCTGTCCTTCTCCGTTATCTACAAACGTGTAGCAAGGAAGGCCTTCTTTCTTCGTTTTTGCCCCTGTAATGCCGATAACAAGATTTTTCTGCGCGAAATCCCGTAGCCAGGAATCATTGGGTTCCAAATTGATCAAACGCCCGCCCCAAAGTTTTTTGATAAGGAGGTCGACGCCTTCGTACATGGTCGCCGGAGCTTCTTTGCCTCTCGGGTCGATGTTTTTTAGATAAGCGTGTTTTGTCAGGACAGCGTCGACCATATTGGTCATCAGTTCCGTCAGGGCCTTTCCGCCGTCGGAAGCTTGGTTCGATGTGACGTTGAAATTCGTTTCGCGATTGTCGAGGGGTATCCAGTTGTCAGCGTTCGCCATCTCGGGCGTGTTTTCGATGATACGCTGCACGTCCGCTTCGGATTCGGCCGATAGAAGTTGCAGGCAAATTTTCTTTGTTTCCATGGGCATCACGTTTTCCTTGTCAGTCCAAGGAAAACTGTATGTTGCCTGAAGATTTCGTCGCCATTTCGAAACGTTTTTTGCAGGCGTTCAATTCGTCCTGAATGGCTTTGAGGATCTTATTCACGCCTTCGTCGGTGTAATCATAGTTGGATTTATTCGACAGATTTCCGACTAGCTGAATTGCCTTGAGCGCGTTGGATACGCGCTTATTTGCCAATCTGACAAACTTATCTTGATCTTCCTGCCTCATATTATCTCCATATTTCTTGTACATATTTAAAATGTACGAATTATACGTATATTCAAGGGATATTCCGGGGTTGTATGAAAAATAAATGCGTAATGTACGATCTTTGTCGTTGTGTCGCTTATGTTCGTCGAAAAACTTCCCAGTAACGGCCATATCGAGTATATTTAAATATGCTCACAGCACAGGCGCGGCGATGCCGGATACAATTGGCGGTAAGACGTATCTAAGAACTGAGAAAGCGGCCAGGGAGATCGGAATTTCCAGGCCGACACTTTTACTATGGTTTCGTGAGCGCCGGGTCGCCGACGTAGCACGTGACGCAAAAGGCTGGCGTATCTTTACTGATGACGACATTGCTCGGTTGAAAGATTGGGCGGAAACAAGACGGGAACAGCCGAATGCCTCCCGCTAAAGAAAAAAAGAAAATGAAAAACGGGAAAAAAGCCGATACCGATTGTCTGCGCTTTCTGGCGGTCGATTTTTTCTGCGGAGCCGGCGGTACGACGCGGGGGCTTATCGATGCGGGCGGCTACGTCATGGCGGGTATCGACAAGGATACCAAATGCCGTGACACGTTTACGCAGAACAATCCAAACCGTTTTATCGATCTTAGCCAACCGGACTATCTTGAATACGATGTTTTCCCGAAGTCCGAGGAGTACCCGGAGGGTCGGCAAGAGGAACTTTTCGCGGCGTTGGAGAGTTCGATATCGTATTACAAGAGCAAGGCGGCGACGGTGCCGCTCCTTTTTGCAATTTGCGCTCCCTGTCAGCCGTTTACCAAGCTTTCGAAAAAGGAACTAAGTGATGAACGGAAAGCCGGGCGTGAGCGCGACCGAGGATTGTTGACCGAGGCGTCCAAATTCGTCGAACGGTTTAAGCCGGAATTGGTTCTGTCGGAGAACGTCGCCGGTATCAAGGACCTTCGCTACGGCGGCGTTTGGGATACGTTTAAAACAACCCTAGAGGATTTAGGTTACCTGACAGGCACGAAGGTCGTCTGCGCATCGCGCTTCGGAATACCGCAATATCGCAAACGCGCCGTTCTGATTGCGGTTCGCAAGGAACTTGTGCGCTCGGATCGACTTGTGGATGAAACGGCATCCGCACTTCTCGTTCCTGAATCCGATCCTGATGCAACGTTGGTTTCGGTCGCGCAGGCATTGGCGCATCTGCCGACGATCAAGGCTGGCGAGTTACATGCCGAGATTCCAAACCACCGTGCGAGATCACTCAGCGATTTGAACCTTCAACGCCTCGGCGCGGCCCAACCCGGCGAGTCGAATATCTATATGGAGGATACGGAGTTCGGCGATCTTTCCTTGGAGTGTCACCGCAAGGTGAATAGGAAGCATAACACACGATGTTTCACCGATGTATATACTCGGATGCACCCCGATAGACCTTCGCCCACGATCACTACCAAGTGTCACAGCATATCAAACGGGCGGTTCGGTCATTACGATACTAAGCAACTTCGCGGCATATCTCTTCGCGAGGCGGCCATTCTCCAATCATTTCCCGATGATTATGTGTTTTATCCTAGGGAGCGAGTAGACGCCGTGGCAAAGATGATCGGCAATGCCGTTCCGCCCAGGCTGGCATCTTTTTATGCCGAATACTTGGTGAATTCGTTGGATGTCGGCTTCCCAAGCTAAGGTTAAGCGGCCAGGCTGTCGTCCAATCAATCTCCGTCGGAATTCATCCGAGAAATTTTTCCAACCGCGCTAATAGATTTTTGTTTTGCTTTGTCTCGCATTCCCAAATGACTAAAGCTCCCCATTCCATCTCTGCCAACCGCGTTAGATTGTGCCCGTCTCTCTCGATGTTGCGGTCGAGTTTTTCTTTCCAAAATTCCGTATTGGTGGCGGGTCTTTTGGCTTTCGAACATTCATGTTGATGCCAGAAGCAACCATGGACAAAAATTACCTTTTTGCGTGATGCGAATACGATATCCGGTTTTCCCGGCAATTCCTTTCGGTGAAGTCTGTAACGATACCCTGCGCCGTGTAAAAGTCGTCGTACGGTCATTTCCGGAGCGGTATCCTTTGCTGTAACTTTCCCCATAAGGTCGCTGCGTTGTTCGGGTGTCAGGTGGTCTGCCATGGCCGATTCTTACGGATACACTCACGCATCTTCATTGAACAATTCGTCGAAACGCATGTAACTTTCAGTTTATGTCTTCAGGGGTATTCAAAGTATGAGCGACAGCGAAAGTGCGGACAAACTTTTCCTGCGATTTCATGGAAGAGATGCGATTTGTCTTTAACAATCCAAGTAACGACGCCTTCGGCATCGATAACATCGAAATTGCGGCAAGTGCAGCGGTTGCCGAACCGGGAACAGTTTTGATTTTTAGTCTCGGATTTGCGGGTATGACGTTTGCACGGCGGCGTACAATAAAAGGGTAGTCTCCCGAATTATAAGAGACGGTTGTAACGGCGGTTCCTCGGGGCTGCCGTTTTCTTTTGCCTGTTAGCTGCCTATTTCTGATCGTAAGGCTAGATCGAAGAAGAAAGTGCATGCCCAATTTTCCAACGTTACGGCAAACGAAAAAAGGGCCTGATCATTTCAATGCAGGCCCTTTTATATTGGCTCCCCGGGCCGGACTCGAACCAGCGACAAGGCGGTTAACAGCCGCCTGCTCTACCAACTGAGCTACCGGGGATCAGGCTTGTCCATGGAACAAACCGTAAATCGGTTCGCGCTATATAGCAAAGCGTAAACCATAACGCCAACCCCTTAACGAGCTATGATCAAAAGTGATAGTTTTCGGCGTCACGTGTAGCCTGTTATTAGAGGATTTGTCGGAGAGGAGAATCAAATGGCAATCGGTTACAAGCAGCTGATTGAAGAGGCCCGAGCGGAGATAGAAAACCTGCCAGCAAAGGACGCGCTAACGGAACATGGCAGTGATAATACCGTCTTTGTTGATATTCGCGATGTCCGCGAGCTGGAACGCGAAGGGATGATCCCTGATGCGTTTAGTGCGCCACGTGGCATGTTGGAATTCTGGTTTGATCCGGACAGCCCGTATCACAAGGATATCTTCTCGTCGGGCAAGCGATTGGTCTTCTATTGCGCATCGGGTTGGCGGTCAGCCCTCGCGACCCAGACGGCGCGGAAGATGGGGCTAGAGAATGTCGCCCATATTGATGGCGGGTTTACGGCCTGGAAGGAAGCTGGCGGCGAGGTCGCGGAACGCAAACGCAAATAACGTCGTAGCACCGTTTGACTTGCCCGCGTTTGACTTGCGGATGTGGCGATGATTAGCTCCAGAAAATGATAACGGTTCAGGGAGATAATAGGTGGACAGTAATTTAGAAGCATCAGTTCGGTCGGCGGCGCGATCCGTTGAGACCGGCTATTCTGCTGAGGTTGCGCAGGAGATCGTTGATAACTGCGTTGACGCAGGAATTTCTTTAGTCGCGAGCCTGCCGGATGACTGGATTGCACATTCGATCGCGTCCTTTGAACAGGATGAACGCATCAATCACGTACCGGTTAATCGGGAAGAGTCTGCGCTTGGGCTGTGTTCCGGCGCTTTTCTGGCAGGAACCGGTTCAGCGGCGCTGATGGGTGCCTCCGGCCTGATGACGTTGGTCTACGGCATTACCAAAATTAACTACACCTATGAAATTCCACTTTTCTTTTTGATCACGCATCGCGGAACATTTGATGACGGCGCAAAGTTTCATGTCTCGAACGGGCTCTATCTCGAAGACGTCATGAAATCGATCAACCTGCCATACACCATCATCAATAGCAGGGATGAGATGCCGATGATCGGAGAGGCCTATCATCACTCCCGCAAGATTAGCCGCCCAACGGTGGCTGTGTTGCCAAAGAAACTGCTGCAGGGGAAGGTGTGATATGCAATACGATGAAGCAATCGCTTATATCGCGAGCCGTTGGGAAGACGAGCTTGTTGTAACCTCTGCCGGAACGACCTCCGAGCTGTGGCATGCTGAAACGGGTGATACCGAACGGGTCTTTTATCTTGAAGCGTCAATGAGTTTGTCATCGGTGTTTGCCTGCGGTATCGCGCAGGGCGTCGGCGATAAACCGGTTTGGGTGTTTAGTGGCGATGGCGCGTTCTGCATGAATCCCGGGATGCTCCAGGTCGAACGTCAAATGAACCTGCCAAACCTCAAACACTTCATGGTCTCCAACCGGGTTTATGGCTCGACATCCAATGTACCACTGCCAGGCCGTGTCGATAATGATTATCCGGCTATTGCCAGAGGGTTTGGAATTGAACGGGTCTATTCATTTGGATCGATGAATGAACTTACCGCAACGTTTGATGAGGCGGTGCTGGAAGAGGGGCATACCTTTATCCATCTTGAAGTCGAACCAATGGATTATCGCGGGGCTTCGCCGCCGATGGATGGTCCAGAGGTGAAATTTCGCTTCGGGCGCTACGTAGAGCGGGTGACCGGGAATCAGATCTTTACGGCGCCTCTGGATCACGATTAATCGGGAAGCCGTCTCTTGCCTTTCAGATTTGATGATATTGGGAACCGGCTAAAGGCTTTTCGGCTTGGGTCGGGGCTGAGTGCCGATGAGATCGCGGCGCAAATCGGTATCTCCCGGGCAGCGCTCTATCGTTATGAAAAAGGCGAGGTCGCCAAGATCGAGACGCTGGATCGCATGGCCACATTGCTGTGTGTTTCGGTCCCAACGCTTTTGGGAGTTGGCGTTGAATATATGGCATCCGCTGTATCGTTTTTTGAGCGGATGCGTCAGATCGAAGAAACAGCTGAACATATCATCGTTTCATCTGGCCCGGTTTCCTATCTCCTGACCTCCCATAAATACGACGATTACCTTGAAAAGGTTTTGTCTGAGAGTGTTCCAAAGGGGGATGACGGTGGCAAACCGGGGCTGGAGACCGTTGCCGAGCTGATGAATATTCTCAAGCAGCGCAAGGAGGCCTATCGGAGACGCCAACCCAGTATCGTCACCGTTATTGCAGCGGATGAATTACGCCGCTTTCTACGGAACGGCATGGTCGGCAAAGTCGATATGCCGGCACGGACCCGCAGTAAGAGGCGGGAACGGTCTGTCGAAGAAATGGAACGGGTCGCGAAGTTCATGGAAGATGAACCGATCGGTGTACAAATCGGCATCGTCGAAGACACCTTACCCAGGACCAGTTTTCAGATATTTCGGCAACCTGATCGTTTGGTCTTGGCAGTGAGCCCATATCGCTTGGGGGAAAACCCCAATATCCGTGTCGGCGTTGGCATGATCACCTCGGCACCAGAAGCTATTGAACTTCACGAACAGACCGCTGAGAATTTATGGAAGCGGGCGCTGAAGGGCCGGGACGCCGCCGAATTTACCCGTAAAGCGATAAAGCGCTACGCCGCCTGAATTTACAAAATATACCATTGAGATTTGGCGGATTGAAATTTGTCCTTGAATCCTATATGGTTAGCTCATTCTGATCATATGGATCGGTAATTCGTTTCTCCAATTTTAGTATGCGTTGAGCAGATTTTTAGTCGCTTTTAAAGCGATGGATATTTGATTCCGGTGGTGATTTCACGTTCCGGAAAGCAGAGGGCGACATGAATACCCGCGTTCACCATTTCCCGCAGACCACGGAGTTTGACCGTAAGGCGCGCCATGCGATGGCGTCCAAAATATTTGATGACCTTCGTGAAATGAGTATCGATGGGCCAGGAGTCAGTCGGGCGACTTATGGCCCCGGCGAAACGACTGCCATGAAATATTGTGCAGATATGGCACAATCGGAAGGCTTGTCGAGTTACTATGATGACGCCGCTAATCTGGTTATTGAATTCCCAGGTAAAGAGCCCCACGAGCCGGTCTTGATCTGCGGATCGCATCTGGATTCGGTACCACAAGGTGGGAATTTTGACGGCGCTGCCGGTGTCGTCGCGGGCTTGATCGCCTTAATTCGAATGAAGCGGGAAGGTGTTGTCCCGCCAAGAACAATTCGGGTCATGGCGCTACGCGGAGAAGAAAGTGCGTGGTTTGGACAGTGTTATCTGGGCTCAGGAGCTTTGTTCGGGAATTTGACGAAGGATGATCTCGAACGGACTCATCGTTCAACCGGCAGATCTCTTGAAAGCTACATGGCAGAGGCTGGTGCCAAAACCGACACCATTCTCGCGGGTGACAAGTTGATCGACGCTTCCTCAGTTGCGGCCTATATCGAGCTTCATATTGAGCAGGGACCGGTGATGGTCGCCCGCGATATGCCGGTTGCTGTCGTCACAGGGCTTCGTGGCAATATCAGACACCAGAAAATCGTTTGCCAGGGCGATGCGGGACATGCCGGTGCGGTTCCGCGGTGGTTACGCCACGATGCTGTGTTTGCCACGGCTGATCTGCTGCATCGGTTTGATTCTCACTGGGCTGCCCTGCAGGAGCGGGGCATGGACCTTGTCGTGACGACCGGCATGTTGACGACAAATGCTGATGATCATGCAATGTCACGGATTCCTGGTGAATGTCAGTTCTGTCTTGAGATCAGAAGTCAGAGCATCGACACTCTTGAAGCCTTTTACCAGCTGGTACGTACGGAGGCCGATAGCGTGGCACGGGAACGAGGCGTTCAGTTCGAATTTGATGAACGAAGCCTGGCTTCACCCGCGGTGATGGATGATCGGTGGATTAAACATCTTCTGGAATGTTGTGAAAAGAACGGGTTGGAAGCTGAGCCGATCCCAAGCGGGGCAGGGCACGATGCAGCTGTCTTCGCTAATGCCGGTGTGCCTTCAGCGATGATTTTTGTTCGTAACGAAAATGGTTCTCACAACCCAAATGAATCGATGGAGGTCGAAGATTTCATGTATGGTGTAGATGTACTCCATACTGCATTACTTGAACCTCCATTGTGACCTCATCCCTAAATAAAATAACCATTTTACGACCAGACGATTGGCACCTGCATCTGCGGGATGGCATCACGTTGTCAACGGTATTGCCATATACGGCTGAGCATTTTCGTCGGGCCATTGTGATGCCCAATTTGACGCCTCCTGTGACGACGACGGAACAGGCAATCGGGTATCGGGAGAGAATTCTGGCGGCACTTCCAAAAGGCTCTGACTTTGAACCTTTGATGACCTGTTACATGACGGATGATACAGATCCGGATGAAGTAGAGAAGGGATTCCGTGAAGACGTTTTTACGGCCGTCAAACTATATCCGGCACAGGCGACGACGAATTCTGAATTTGGGGTTAGTGCCTGGGATAATATTCGAAATGTTCTGGCCAGAATGGAAAAGATCGGAATGCCGCTTCTAATCCATGGTGAGGAAGCAGATCCGGAAATCGATATTTTTGACCGTGAAGCGGTATTTATTGATCGTGTTCTTAAAAATTGGATACGGGATTATCCAGAGCTCAAAATTGTCTTGGAGCATATTACCACCAAAGATGGTGCTGATTTTGTTCGGCATGCCGGCAAGAATATCGGTGCAACTGTAACCCCGCACCATCTGGTCATTAACCGGAATGACATTTTGGCGGGCGGGATCAGACCACATCTCTATTGCTTGCCAATCGCCAAGCGTGAAATACACCGCATAGCATTACGAGAAGCGGTGACGTCGGGTGATCGTTCGTTTTTTCTCGGAACTGATTCGGCACCACATCCCATTAGTGCCAAAGAAACCGATTGCGGTTGTGCGGGGATTTTCAATGTCGCAAATGCGATAGAAGTCTATGCAGGGGTGTTCGATGAGATGGATGCCCTGGATCATTTCGAGGCTTTTACCTCCCGGAATGGCCCTGATTTTTATGGATTAGAGAGCAATTCCGGCACGATGACGCTCGAACGCAAAACGCAAAGAATCATGGGCGATATCGAGATTCCAGGCGAAAATGATTCGATCCGGCCCTTCCTCTCCGGTGAGGAATTAGGTTGGTCGATAACCAAAGATTGAGCCATTTGTGCGGGGTTGGGCAACCCGATATAAAGAACGACAATATCGATAATGACGTGCGAAATGCACTCTTGGATGTGAGGAGACAAATCGATGGCAGTGGGTGGAGCATTTCCGGATAAATCCCTAATTGCAGAATTGACGGCGAAGATGCTGCTGGAAGTCGAAGCGGTTCAGTTTAATTCTGAAAAACCCTTTATCTTTACCTCAGGCTGGGCGAGCCCGGTTTATATTGATTGTCGACGTTTAATTTCATATCCCCGTCTGCGGCAGACCATCATCGATTTTGGCGCGTCGGTCATTCTTCGCGACGGCGGCTTCGAACAGTTTGATACTGTTGCAGGAGGTGAGACAGCGGGCATTCCATTTGCGGCCTGGATGGCAGACCGCCTGATGCTACCGATGCAATATGTGCGCAAACAGCCAAAAGGGTTTGGTCGCGATGCGCAAATTGAAGGACATCTGAAGGAAGGTGAACGCGTTCTGTTGGTTGAGGACTTAACAACTGACGGCCGAAGCAAAGCGAATTTCTGTAAGGCGCTGCGTGAAGCAGGCGCCATCGTCGAACATGTTTTTGTCGTGTTCCACTATGACATTTTTGACGAGAGCAAACAGGTCATGGATGACATGGGCGTTACTTTACACGCGCTTGCGACCTGGTGGGATGTTCTGAAAGTGGCCCAGGAAGCAGGACATTTCGAGCTAAGCACCATGACGGAAGTTGAAAAGTTCCTGAATAATCCAGCAAAATGGTCCGTTGAACATGGTGGTGTGGGCTCCGCACCATCCTGATCAATATCGCTCAGCACAATTGAACGATTGTACCAAACCTTAGCTCTATAAATTTGTTTCACAAAAATTTATGGTTAATGGTTTGTTATCGAGTTACATACAGACATATAGCTTGCAGATTTAGTTGATTGGATTTTGATGAGGTAGTGGAGGCCCGGGCCGGAATCGAACCGGCGTGCAAGGATTTGCAATCCTCTGGATAGCCACTCTCCCACCGAGCCATGATGAAAATCGAGTGAATTGATTTCGTAGCGCTTAATTAGGCTGTCTTGTGGTGCTGGGTCAAGCTGTCGACTGAATTGATGAAAAAGAAACGTGTAGTTGAATGTAAAATCTATATTGAATTGCACACGGGAACGGATCAAATATTAACGATCACATGATATTAACGATCACATGCCAGGTCGCATAACGGAAAATAGTGATCAGAGGGTTTTATGGTAGATTTCACGCAAGCTCGCAAAAACATGGTCGACTGCCAGCTCAGAACAAACAAAATTGTCGACAATACCTTAATTGACGCCTTCTTAAGTGTCCCCCGCGAGCTCTTTGTCGAGCCAAACCATCAGGCGGTTGCATACACTGACGTCGATGTTTCAGTAGGGTGCACCCGAAAACTGTTGGCGCCAATGGTTGTGGCACAACTAATTCAGTCCCTGCAGGCGCAACCAAATGATGTGGCACTCGATGTTGGCTGTGCGACAGGGTATTCAAGCGCGATTCTCGCTAAACTTGTTGGAACTGTCGTGGCACTTGAATCAGACAAAGAGCTAGCCGCGAAAGCGAATAGTAATTTTACGAACTTGGCCGTTGATAATGCGGCGGTTGTTGAAGGTTCGCTAAATGAGGGATATGCAACTCAAGGGCCGTATGACATCATCTGTGTTGAAGGCGCTATCTCCGAAATTCCGACACGACTGACGGATCAATTGGCGGAGGGTGGCCGTCTTTGTGCGGTTATCGATAAAGGTCAGGGTACAGGACAGGCTGTTCTTGTCGTCAAGAAAGGAAATACCGTTTCAAAACGGGTTCTCTTCGATTCAACAGTCTCTACCTTACCTGGATTTGAAGTTGAAAAAGGTTTTGTTTTCTAGCTATTTAGGTCGAACGGGAGTTAAAGGGATGTTTCGTCGGGGTATTGTCGCGTCATGCGTGGTTTTTGGCCTCTATCCGGGCCTAAATGCCTCAGCAGAATCCCTTAAAGAAGCACTTGCGAAGGCATACTTGACCAATCCGACGTTGTTGTCGGCCCGTGCATCATTGCGTGCGACGGATGAAGGTGTTCCGGAAGCGATTAGTGGTTGGCGTCCCACAATAAGCTTTGACTATGACATCGGGAAATCAAAAACCGATTCAAATAGTACAACAAGCTCGATTGGTAATTCGCAAAACCGTACACCAAAGACGAGCTCTGTCACGATAGACCAGAACCTCTTCAATGGCTGGAGAACACAGTCCGGAATTGAAAGCGCGGAACAGGCTGTGTTGAGTCAGAGGGCACAACTCGCGTCGACTGAGCAAACCATCATGCTCAATGCAGCAACGGCGTATATGGATGTCATCCGGGATCAAGCTGTTTTAAAGTTAAATCAAGCCAATGAATTGGTTTTGGGACGCCAACTTGAAGCGACCCGCGACCGATTTGAGGTTGGAGAAGTAACTCGAACGGACGTTGCTCAGGCCGAATCACGTCTGTCTCAAGCGAAAGCAGACAGGATTGAATCCGAGGGTGCTTTGACGATTTCCCGCGCCGCTTATCGAAATATTATTGGGGACTTTCCAGGGACCTTGAAGAGCGCCGGTCCACTTGGTGATTTACCATCGAGCAAAGAAGAAGCGATGGCCTCTGCCAAAGCAGGCAATCCTGATGTTGTATCAGCCCAGCATGATGAAAGAGCGGCGAAGTCGGCAATTAAGACAGCGGAAGGCGCTCTTTACCCCACGGTAAACCTTGAAGGCGAATTGTCGCGTCGGGATCAAGCGTCATCGCCGATCAGTCGTTCCGAAGAAGCTTCAATCACAGCAAGCGTATCAGTGCCGCTTTATCAGGCAGGCGCGGTGAGTGCTCGTATTCGCGCAGCCAAACAGCAATGGAGCCAAGAACGGCGCGATCTAGACGCTGCCATTCGGACGGCAATTCAGGAAGCTGCTCAATCCTGGGAACGATATGAAACTGCCCGCGCGCAAGTAAATGCATTCGCCGCGGAAGTCCGCGCAGCTGAAATAGCCTTGGAAGGTGTTAAACAGGAAGCCCAAGTGGGCTCGAGAACAGTTTTGGACGTCCTGGATGCGGAGCAGGAACTCCGGGATGCTCGGGTCAGCCTGGTACGCGCCCGTCGTGACGTGACAATTGCAAGTTTTGAGGTTCGGCAGGCCGTCGGTACGCTTGTGGCCTCCAAGCTGTCCTTAAGAGTGGATTTGTATGATCCGACGAAGAATTACAAAGAAAATCGAAACCGCTGGTTTGGGACGTCTATCGGGACAAAATAAAGTCCTGTCAGTATCTTGCGATCTGCGTTATCTTTTTATTCATACTTTTTAACCATATTTTCCTGTCTGCGCCTTAATGCGCGGGAAAAGATATATGAGCGAAGAAGCAAAATCACAGCAAGAACCGTCAATGGAGGAAATCCTTGCCTCCATTCGTCGTATAGTTTCCGAAGATGAAACGGATGAAGCAAAATCTGAAGATGGTGCTTCAGAAGAATCTGTTGAAGAGAACGATGATGTTCTCGAGTTAACGGAAGTTGTAGAAGACGATGAGCCTGTAGAAGAGGCAGAACCGGTAGCGGAAGAGGTTGTCGAAGCTGCCGAAGAACCTGTCGATGAGGTTGAAGAGGATTCACCTCAATCCCAGGATGATATCGATTCCCTGTTTGATGAAGCTGATGGGTCTGACGAAATTGAATTGACTGAAGAAGATGGCGAAGAACCGGTTGTCGAGGTTGAAGAGGAAGTCGTTCCTGAACCAGAACCTGTCGCCGTTGCCGCTCCCGAAGGGAGCTTGCTTGATGAGGCACCGGCCACGGCTGCGACAGGGTCCCTGACGAGTCTTGTTGCGGCAGTGGATGCAGCGAATGGCGGAACGCCTCTCGGCGACGGCAACCGTACGATTGAGGACCTCGTTAAAGAGGTCATGCGGCCCATGATCAAGGAATGGCTGGACGATAACTTACCGGCTCTTGTGGAACGTGTTGTACGGCGCGAAGTGGAGCGTCTTTCGCGTACAGCTGAAGGCGACGAATAAAATATATTCCCTCTGCGGACGCTTGAGGGTTGACGTTCTTTCTTTCCAACGATTTATAACCGATTTATAGACACATTGCCTGAGCAATGGGGCTCAGCGCATCCTTCAACCTGTCATAGGTTTACACAGTGCCTCTCGATAAGAATTACCAACCGAGTGCAGTCGAAGCCAAACATTACGCGAAGTGGGAAGACAGCCAGAGTTTCGCTTGCGGTCTGTCACGATCTGAAACCCCACCGGACGGCGCAGATCCATATACGATCGTAATCCCGCCGCCGAATGTGACGGGAAGTCTCCACATGGGACATGCCCTTAACAATACGCTTCAGGATATTCTGATCCGATATAACCGGATGAAAGGCCGCGATGCGTTGTGGCAACCCGGTATGGATCATGCCGGGATCGCGACGCAGATGGTCGTTGAGCGCCAGCTGGCCGAATCCGATATTGAATTGGATCGTGGGCGCGGAAAATCCGCTGAGAATAAAACACTGATCAACCGACCGGACTTCATTGAAAAAGTCTGGGAATGGAAAGGGGAGTCTGGCGGCACGATTGTTCAGCAGTTACGACGTCTCGGTTCATCCTGTGACTGGTCGCGTGAACGGTTCACAATGGATGAGGGGCTTTCAAAGGCCGTTCGACATGTGTTTGTTACGCTTTACAAGGAAGGGCTGATTTACCGCGACAAACGTCTTGTGAACTGGGATCCTAAATTTCACACCGCCATATCAGATCTCGAAGTTGAACAGCGCGAACAAAATGGATCACTTTGGTATTTTAAGTATCCGGTTGAAGGCGTCGATAATCAGTTCATTACTGTTGCAACGACCCGTCCGGAGACAATGCTGGGGGATACTGCTGTTGCGGTCCATCCGGATGATGATCGCTACCGTAATCTGGTCGGCAAAACAGTTCTGCTTCCACTCGCCAATCGTTCTATTCCGATCATTGCCGATGAGTACAGTGACCCGGAAAAAGGCAGCGGTGCCGTAAAAATTACACCAGCACATGATTTCAACGATTTTGAAGTTGGCAAACGGCACAATCTTCCCATGATCAACGTCTTTGACGTGTCCGCCAACTTGAATGATGAGGTACCCGAGTCGTTTCGCGGTATGGATCGATTTAAAGCACGTGACAAAGTCGTCGCGGAAATGGATGCGCATGGATTGCTGGACAAGATAGAAGACAACCCGATGACGGTCCCTTACGGGGATCGCTCCGGTGTTGTCATCGAGCCGCGCCTTACTGATCAATGGTATGTCGATGCAGAAACGATGGCAAAGCCAGCGATTGAGGCCATCGAAACCGGCGCGACCAAATTCGTTCCCAAACACTGGGAAAATACCTATTACGAATGGATGCGGAATATCCAACCCTGGTGTATTTCACGACAGATCTGGTGGGGGCATCAAATTCCAGCGTGGTATGGACCTGATGGCGAAGCATTTGTTGCTGAATCCGCAGAGGAGGCAGCTGCTGTTGCGGAGTCCCATTATGGTAAACCGACGGAATTAACTCAGGAAGAAGACGTTCTGGATACCTGGTTCTCATCAGCGCTCTGGCCGTTTTCAACACTTGGTTGGCCCGATGAGACCCCCGAAGTAGCCTGTTATTATCCAACCAATGTCCTGGTGACAGGCTTTGACATCATCTTTTTTTGGGTCGCCCGGATGATGATGATGGGGCTCCACTTCATGAAGGAAGTCCCGTTCGATACCGTCTACATTCACGCTCTCGTCCGCGACGAGAAGGGTCAGAAAATGTCCAAAAGTAAGGGCAATGTCTTGGACCCGCTTGATCTGATCGATGAATATGGTGCAGACACGCTTCGATTTACGCTGACAGCAATGGCGGCGCAAGGAAGAGACATTCGTCTTTCGACCGGCCGTATCGAAGGTTATCGCAACTTCATTACCAAGCTGTGGAATGCGTCCCGCTATGCAGAGATGAATGAGTGCTGGTCAAATCCGTCTTTTGCCCCGGAATCCTGCACGCAAACGGTTAATCAATGGATTGTCGGGTCAGTTGTTGATACGGAGAAACAAATCGCTGTTGCCCTAGATGAATATCGTTTTAATGATGCAGCGAACGCTATTTATCAATTTACCTGGCATAGTTTCTGCGACTGGTATCTGGAATTCACCAAACCCATCCTCTCGGGTGAGGATGAGGCAGCCATTTCGGAAACGCGAGATACAATGGGATGGGTGCTCGATCAGATACTGCTGATGCTTCATCCGATGGCACCGTTCGTCACCGAAGAGCTCTGGACGGAGCTAACTCCTGAAGGTGGTCGGCAAACGCCCCTGATTACAGCACCATGGCCACAGAATGAGGCGCCGAGTGATTCAGAGGCCTCCGGAGCCGAAATGGATTGGGTTGTTAAACTCATTTCTGAAATTCGGACTGTTCGGGCTGAAATGAATGTGCCGGCAGGGGCAAAAACCGACCTCGTGGCGCAGAGCGCCAATGAGCTGACGGCAGAGCGACTGTCGCGACATGCTGATCTGATTATGCGGATGGCCCGTATTGAGAATATAGATGTATCAGGCGGCGAAACACCAAAAGGTGCTGCTCAGGCCATCGTTGATGAAGCGACTTACTTTCTGCCCGTAGGTGATGTCATTGACATTGCATTGGAAACTGATCGGCTGACCAAAGAGATCGACAAGGTCGAAAAAGAAATTTCTCAGCTAACCAAGAAGCTTTCCAATGAGAAATTCATATCACGTGCGCCTGCCGAGGTCGTTGAAGAAAACCGCGAACGTCTGGTTGAATATGAACGCACGCGAGACAAACTTAAGGAAGCCCTGGACCGACTAAAGGCCCTTTAAAACCCTCCGATCATTACCCAAAAGATCAGGGCAGGGACGACAACAGCGCACATCCAGCGCCATATCGGCGCCCACCGTGGCGGGGCTTCGCCCTCTGCGTTGAGGGAATTCGCTGCATCTGGCCAAAACACCCACCCGACGAACAATGCCATTCCTATTGCACCGGCAGGAAGGAGCAGCTTGGTGGCAAAGAAATCCATCAATTCGAATATGGTCATCTCAAACAGAGTGAGATCAGCCCAGGGACCGAAAGACAGGGAAACAGGAATACCGATTAGGAAAAGAACAAGACCCGTTGCAATCGTGCCGGAACGGCGAGACACCTCGTGTTGCTCGCTTAGATGGGCAACAGAAACTTCAAGAATCGAAATTGCCGATGTCAGAGCGGCAACCGACAACATCAGGAAGAACAGAATCCCGAAAAATGTGCCGCCCGGAATTTGTGAAAAAATTTGCGGCAGCGTAACAAAAGTTAAGGCTGGCCCCGCAGAAGGATTCTGACCGAAAGCGAAAACGGCGGGTAAAATTATCAACCCTGCCATGATTGCAAATAGGCTATCGAGTCCGACAACCCAAAGCGCATCCCCAGGCAATGATCGTTGTCGGGAGATGTAGGAACCGTAGGTGATCATCACACCCATACTGACACTTATTGAAAAGAACACCTGGGAGAGAGCGGCCTGAATTGTCGCCATTATCACTTTTGAGAAATCAGGCGTTATAAAGAAAGCGATCCCTTCACCCGCTCCGGATAACGTAACGGATCGGGCAATCAAAACGACCATCAGGATCACGAGGCCGGGCAAGAGGATACGACACCAGCGTTCGATGCCGTTTCGGACACCACAGACCACCAACTGCGCTTGTCACGGCCATAAACAGGGCATGAAACAGAATTGGAAGCCAGCTGTGAGAAATGAAGTTTCCGAAACTTCCTGTTGCGTTTACGGATCCTATAACGGTTTTCCAGATGAAACCTGATGTCCAACCGCCGACAACACTGTAGAAGGGAAGGATCACGACAGCGCTCAAGACGCCGATATAGCCGACTATCGGCCAGGCACCCCCTTTGAGGCGTCTAAAAGCGGCGACGGGACTGCGTTTTGCCGAACGGCCAATGGTTTTTTCCACGAGGAAGGTGCTGAAGCCCACGGTGAAAACGATGGCGAGGTAGAGAATAATAAAGGCGCCACCGCCATTTTCGCTGGCGACATAGGGAAATCGCCAGATATTTCCCAGACCAACGGCGGATCCCGCTGCGGCAATTATAAATCCGCCCCGTGACTGCCAACTCTCTCGTGCTTCGGTCATTTCAGCCTCGCGTTCTACCATCGTGCTTTGCGGCGGCGACCCTAGCCGCTATTTTGCGCGATAATCAGGTGATAAATCAAAGGGAGCGCAAAAGAATGAAAATTCGCATCGGCACAAGCGAAATCGACGGAACCTTTCACCGACAAGGGGAAGCCATTGCAAAGCTCTTGCGTTCCAACCATACCGTCAACATTGAGCCCATGGCCGGATCAAGTGTCGGAAGTGCCTTGGGTCTCCATTCAGGCGACCTTCAGTTCGGATTCTCTGCATCAAACTGGGTAGGGCGGGCTCTGCGTGGGGAAGATCCCTTTGAAGAGCCCATTGGTATCAGAATGGCGGCCCCGGCCAATGTTGGTCCAATGTTTTTTGTTGTGCGCGCCGATTCTGATCTCCACACAATTGACGGCATGAAAGGTCGCAGGGTCTCCGTAAATGTTGCTAATAGCGGTATGTACCAACATACCAGAACGATCTTTGGTATTCTGGGGATCTCCTTTGATTCCTTTGAACCGGTCCATATGACTTTTGAGGAAGGCGCAGCGGCCCTTAAATCCGGTGCGATTGATGCGCAATGGCAATGTCCTATTCCCAATCCGGTGATGACCGAACTCGCCAACAGCACTGATGTGCGTGTGCTCGAATACGGTCCCGGCCAGTTGGAGAAGGTTATCGCCGAAGCAACGTTTTATCGTCGGGCTGTGATGCCTGTTGATGCTTTCAGAGGTATTGAACAGGAAACAGCCCAAGTTGGTGTTTTAAATGTCATCGCCACACATAAACGGGTCGATGACGCAATGGTCCACGAATTTGTATCGACGATGATCAACAATGCTAAGGCGCTCGGAGAGTCATTAGAGCTTTATCGCCGGTTGGCAGATCTGTTCGCTGAATTAAAAACCGAAGGCCGGTCGGTTTTCGAACCGGGCGGGGTTTCACTCCACCCCGGTGCCGTGCAGGCATACCGTGAAGCTGGTCTTTTGAGCTAACGGGCATTAAGTGACTAGGCAGATCGCAGCCTGCGGACTATGTTGCGCCCCAATTGAATTCATGTAGGAAAAGAGGATTCCGATGCCTGACGGATCACGCGTAGCCAGCAAACGCAAACCCGCCAAAAAACGTGCGGCAAAGAAAAAGTTTAACAAAGCCAAGCTGCCAAGCCGTCACGTGACGGAAGGACCGGAAAGAGCGCCGCATCGTAGCTATCTGTATGCGATGGGGCTAACAGATGAACAAATTCATCAGCCTTTGGTAGGTGTCGCAACCTGCTGGAATGAGGCAGCACCCTGCAATATCTCGCTTTCCCGTCAGGCGCAGGCTGCCAAGCGCGGCGTCGCGGAGAATGGTGGAACGCCACGCGAGTTTACGACGATCACTGTGACCGACGGCATCGCCATGGGGCATGCCGGCATGAAATCTTCTCTGGTTTCACGCGAAGTTATCGCTGACTCCGTTGAACTGACGATGCGTGGGCATTGTTATGATGCACTGGTTGGACTTGCCGGATGCGATAAATCATTGCCCGGAATGATGATGGCCATGGTCAGACTCAATGTCCCCAGCATATTCATTTACGGTGGCACCATCCTGCCGGGTCGTTTTCAGGGACGTGATGTAACCGTTGTTGATGTCTTTGAAGGTGTCGGCATGCATGCCGCCGGGAAGATGAGTGATGCCGACCTCGAAAAGCTGGAAAGCGTTGCTTGTCCCTGTGCCGGATCTTGTGGTGGCCAGTTTACCGCGAACACAATGGCCTGTGTATCCGAAGCAATGGGTTTGGCTTTACCGGGATCAGCAGGCGCACCAGCCTCGTTTAAATCGCGGGATAAGGTGGTTCGTGAGACGGGCGCCGGCGTTATGCATTGTCTTGAGAAGAATATTCGTCCTCGCGATGTTGTCACAAAGGAATCGTTGGATAATGCGGCCAAGGTGGTTGCGGCTACGGGCGGCTCTACAAATGCGGCCCTTCATCTGCCAGCAATCGCACATGAAGCGGGAATCAAATACACACTTGATGACGTTGCGAAGATTTTCAAGAAAACGCCGTATATCGCGGATTTGATGCCCGGCGGAAAATACACGGCTACCGATATGTACCGCATTGGCGGGGCTCCGGTTGTCATCAAGGAACTTCTTCGTGCCGGCATTTTGAATGGAGATTGCCTGACAGTTACCGGGAAAACGCTTGCCCAAAACCATCGAAGTGTAAAATTCCCAAAAAACCAGGATGTTGTTTACCGGGTAAAAGATGCGATTACGCCGACCGGTGGTGTTGTCGGACTCAAGGGAAATCTTGCGCCGGACGGGGCTATTGTGAAGGTCGCGGGCATGGAAAATCTAACTTTTAAGGGGCCTGCTCGCGTATTTGACTGTGAAGAAGATGCCTTTGAAGCCGTCGTAAATGACAAGATCAATGAAGGCGATGTCATAATCATCCGCTATGAAGGTCCAAAAGGTGGGCCGGGGATGCGGGAGATGTTGTCGACAACCGCTGCTCTCTATGGACGAGGAATGGGAGAGAAAGTCGCCCTGATTACGGACGGGCGCTTCTCAGGCGGAACACGCGGTTTCTGCATCGGTCATGTTGGACCGGAAGCGGCAGTTGGAGGCCCTATTGGTTTGCTCAAGAACGGTGATGTCATCACAATTGATGCCAATAAAGGCAAAATGGATGTCGCGTTAAGCAAGGCGGAACTCGCCTGGCGGAAAAAAGTCTGGAAACCCCGTAAACATGATTTTCAGTCGGGAGCGCTTTGGCGCTATGCGCAAACCGTAGGACCAGCCTCCTCCGGTGCGGTTGTTCATCCGGGCGGCAAAGCTGAAAGTCATTGTTACGCAGATATTTAGGCGGAAAGTTATTTAAGTTAACTATTAATATTAACCATTAAGCTGTTGATATTTATAAAAAACTTATTGCCTAAACTGTCGGGCCAGCGTAACCTGCTGAAATAGTTGAAGAGATTCTTGACGGTCCGAAAAGAGCTAAATAGCCAGCCCGCAGAATCTTAAAATTTTGGTCTGCTGGTTCCTCAATTATTAAATTGATGGATCAGCCCAAAAAAGACGGGATGAGAGCAATGTCGGACAGTGTTTCGCCAGGGATTTCGCGTTTTATCGACGGACTTAGTGAAGAAGAACGTGAGGATCTAAAACTGGTTTTGCGGGATTCAAACACCTATCTCGCCGAAGATATGGACGACGTGATCGCTATTTTGAACCAGATTAAGAGCTAATTCGCGTTCAAAACGCAAGGAAACCAGGTAAATCCTGCTAAGACGCATCCCGGTGATGGTGGCCTAAGTCTTTAATCAAAGACCGTTTCGACATAATGCTCTGAGTTCACCACGGCCTCAATTACCGTTGGACCAGCTGCCTTCAGCGCTTGCTCGACTGCATTTTGCAAACCATCTGGGTCGCGAATTCCGGTTGCGGGAACACCGAAGTAATGTTCCGGCGGGTCTCGATATTCCTCGGGCTGCAACTCGGTTCCGTAAATTCCATACTGCCGGCGCATTTGTTTGACCCGGATTAAACCCAGCCAGCGGTCGTCCAAAACCACTACCGGAAGGGTAATTCCAAGTCTTTTTGCCGTTGCCAACTCACCGCAAGTCATCTGAAAACAGCCATCGCCAATGAGGCAAACGACCGGCAGGCTAGGGTTTGCCAACTTAGCTGCGATTGCGCCGGGTAAACCGAACCCCATGGATGACCAACCGTTGGTAATCAGAAATCGTTTGGCCGCCTGTGAATTCCATTGGCTTGCGATCTGGTGGGTATGGGCACCAACATCAAAACTCAAAATGCCTTCTTGTGGTAGCGCCGCTCGGACGGCGTCGATTGCCTGATAGGCTGTAAAGCCGGTATTTTCTGGTCGCAGCAGTGCATTGAAAGCCTTCCGATGGCTTTCCAACTCATCCCCTGTCCAGTCGTTTGGCGCAGCCTGTGCGTCAGTGAGGGCTCTTAGTGAATGGCTTAACTCGCCAACGACTTCGTGTTCCAAATTTACGCTATCAGCGAGATCAGCACTCTCGATATCAATTTGCAGGAGCGGCGTATCATCAATCCACGCTTCAAACTCCACTTCGATCGTGTCATAGCCCAGCCCAATGATCAGATCGGATGAACGCAGGAATTTGCGTTGATGTTGTCTGCACGCGCGTTCGATACAGCCGATAGCCAGCGGATGATTGTCATCAATTAGCCCTTTCGCCATCGTCGTTGTTGCGAAAGGTATCTGATGTTTTTCGATAAAGGCTTTGAGGGCGCCATGGTCCTCGATTCGCATCGCCGTTGAGCCGAGTATAGCAATAGGTCGTTTTGCAGCCGCTAGAACGTTAATAGCCTGATCAATCGCTGCCTGTGAACATGCTGCTTGATCTTCAGGTTTGTCGAGCTGGGGAACTTCTTCCTGTGCGGCGGCCAGGGCGACATCTTCAGGCAGGTCCAGATGGACAGGGCCACAGGGCTCTGTCATCGCGAGTTTAATAGCTTCCGCCATGCTCTCTGCGACATTTCCTTCCCTCAAGGGGAGGGTAGCCTTGGTAATCGGCGCGAACAGGGCGTGATGGTCGATATACATCTGAATACGCCGCCCAAGCTGATCTGTATTCAGGTTACAGGTGATTGCGATCATAGGAGATCGATCCAGCCAGGCATTCCCAACACCGGTCGCCAGATTGGTCGCACCCGGGCCGAGGGTGGCAATGCAGAATCCCGGAACGCCGGTAAGACGCCCGGTTACATCGGCTGCAAAGCCCGCGGACCCCTCATGGGCAGTTAAAACAAACTCTACACCGCCGGTCCGCATAGCTTCCATGACCGGAAGAACGTTGCCGCTCGGAATGCCAAAACCGTGCTTCACACCCGCTTTCTTGAGCGTGGCAACAATCAGTTCTGCATTATTCATTTCTGATTTCTAAACCACTGAACGACATAGGAAAGAAGAGTGCAGATCGTCGTTCCCAGAACAACAAAGATCAGAACACCCGCGATGAGTTTTACAGGATCGCTAACACCTTGCTGGGTATAGGCAATGGATGCCCAAATCAATCCAAACAAGGTTGCACCAACAATATAACGTTGCATCAGATTTCAGCCTCTTCGTCTGCAATCACACACCAGACTGGTGTGTGATCTGAAGGTTTTTCCTTACCCCGGGGCGTTTTGTCTATATCACATTTGATCAGACGGTCTGACGCTTGAGGGGATAATAAAAGATGATCAATCCGTATCCCAAAATCCTTTTGCCATGCACCCCCTGTATAATCCCAGTAACTATAACGTCCCGGTTCGGGGTTGAGGGCGCGGAAAGCTTCTGTCAGGCCAAGATTCAAAAGGGCGCGAAAGCGATTACGGGATTCCGGCTGACATAAGGCATCATCTACCCAGCGAGCTGGGTCGTGACAATCTCCATCTGCGGGTATGACATTGTAGTCTCCGCCGAGGACAAACGCCTCTTCATTGGTCAGTAAATCTTCGGCGTGGGCAATTAACCGGTCCATCCAGCTAATTTTGTAATCGAATTTCTCTCCGGGGACCGGATTGCCGTTAGGAAGATAGATTGAGGCAACGCGCAGGCCACCCGTAAAGGCTTCGATATAACGGGCTTGTTCATCATTATCGTCACCCGGCAGTCCGCAGCGCACATCTTCAATCGAAAATTTCGACAAAATCGCAACGCCGTTATAGGTCTTCTGGCCATGGATCGCGAGATTGTAGCCAAGTTCCTCGATTTCCAATCCTGGAAAGGCGTTATCGACGACCTTGATTTCTTGGAGAAGCGCGATATCAGGCGAAAACTCTTCCAGCCATTCCAGCACCCGCGGCAGGCGGGCACGGATAGAATTGACGTTCCAGGTCGCTATTTTAGCCATTCTTCATCCCGGCAGTTTGGCAACAAATTATGAGAGATCGTGCTGCGTTGTTGTTCTAACGCAAAAAGCCGGATTCAGCCAATCGAGAACGAAACACCGCAGCCACAGGTGGAGGCTGCGTTGGGATTACGCATTGTAAAAAAGGAACCGACCAATTCTTCGGCGTAATGCAATTCACTTCCGACAACATATTCCCAGGACATTTCGTCTATCAGGACTTCGACACCATCCCGTTCGATGACACAGTCATCGCCATTTTTCTCGTCATCAAATGAAAAGGCATATTGAAACCCTGAACAACCGCCGCCGGAAACCGCGACACGGAATTGCATGTCTTTAAATTCACCGTCCGACGTGAGATTACGGATTCTTTTAACAGCACTTTCGCTGATCTGAACGGTTTGTTCGGGTGAGTCTGTCATTTTAGCGATATTATCCAGTTGCCGACTGACATTAGCATACAATCTTTATCAAACGGTAATTAAGGACGAGATGGGTAGTGGTCAACAGCTTGTTTAAAAGTTTTAGGGCAACGGCGCATGCCGAATTGCCTGGAACGTATGAGATAATTAGGTTCCAGCCATGAATCCTGAGGGCATATCCCAAACAACCACGGCCATCGTCGATTACGCCAGCGATCCTGCATCGAGTCGCGGCAGGCTATTTGACGAAACCGAAAGCCAAACGCGATCGGTTTTTCAGCGGGATAGAGACCGCATCGTACATTCTAGCGCCTTCCGGCGTTTGAAATATAAAACGCAGGTTTTCGTGTATCACGAGGGCGACCATTACCGAACGCGGCTTACCCATAGCCTGGAGGTCGCACAGATTGCACGCTCCCTGGCCCGGGTGTTGGGAACCAATGAAGATATGGCAGAGGCCTTGGCCCTGGCGCATGATCTCGGTCATCCTCCTTTCGGCCATGCCGGGGAAGATGCGCTTCAGAAGGTTATGGAGCCTTATGGTGGATTTGATCACAACGGACATGCCGTTCGTATCGTTACCCAACTCGAAGCCCGCTACGCGGATTTTGATGGATTAAATTTAACATGGGAAACATTAGAGGGATTGGCCAAGCATAATGGTCCTCTCATTGCTAAATCCGGGGATACCAGCAAATTACCCTGGGCTTTGGCGGAGTATGCGTCTCGGCAGGATCTGGAATGGCACACCCAGCCAGGCATCGAAGCCCAAATTGCTGCGCTGGCAGATGATATCGCCTACAACACTCATGATGTGGACGATGGTTTGCGTGCCGGCTTGTTCAGTGTTGAGGATTTGCAAGAACAACCGCTTGTGGGTCCGGTAATTGCCGAAGTCACCAGAAAGTATCCCAACCTCGAAAAAGGGCGGGTGATTCACGAAACAACGCGCCGAATGATAGATCGAATGGTCGATGATTTATTGACCGAAACAAGAACCCGTATTGATCAGTTTCAACCATCTTCTGCTGAATCCGTGCGCGGCTTGAATGAGCCTGTGGTTGCGTTATCCCGTGATATGATGGAAATGAACCGGGGATTAAAAGCATTTTTGTTTGAGCGGATGTATCGACATCCGCGTGTAAACAGAATGACGAACAAGGCCAGCAGAGTTATTCAGGATCTGTTTAAGCTGTTTGTTTTAGAAACCGGGTTAATGCCGGTTGATTGGCAACGAAAACTCGACAATGCCGATGATACGGATCGGGCGAGAATGGTTACGGATTACATTGCCGGCATGACGGATAGATTCGCTTTGGAAGAACATCGGCGGCAATTTGATTTGTACGAATAAAATGAATTATTTCAAATATATAAAAGACATACTTCTTGAAGAAATTGAAGTGTTGGTCAGTGATGACAAGCTTCCCGCAGGTCTCGATTTAAGTCGTATCGGTGTAGAGCCAACCAAGGATGCCGCTCACGGCGATCTCGCGTCCAATGCCGCAATGGTGTTAGCGAAGCCAGCAAAGACCAATCCTCGCGAATTGGGACAGCTTCTGGCAGATAGACTTAATGCCAGGGACGAAATTGAGAAGGCAGAGGTTGCAGGCCCTGGATTCGTCAATATGCGGCTTGTTCCCGAATTTTGGACCAACCAGATATCCGCGGTTCTGAAGGCAGGTATCGGATATGGCGATTGTGATCTCGGAAACGGGGAAGCCGTCAACGTCGAGTATGTTTCCGCTAATCCGACAGGGCCAATGCATATCGGACACGCCAGAGGCGCCGTTATTGGTGATGCGCTCGCCTCATTGCTGAGCAAGGCCGGATACGCTGTTTCGCGAGAATACTACATCAATGATGCGGGCGCTCAGGTCGACGTGCTCGCGCGTTCGGCACATCTGCGTTATCGCGAAGCCCTAGGCGAAGAGATCGGGGATATTCCAGATGGTTTGTATCCTGGGGACTACCTGAAACAGACTGGTCAGGACCTTGCTGAACGGGACGGAGACAAATGGCAGGGTATAACCGACGACGAGTGGCTTCCGGAACTCCGGAGTTTCGCGATAGATGCTATGATGGACCTCATTCGCGAAGATCTAGGGGCCTTGGGTGTAAAGCATGATGTCTTCACATCTGAGCGGGAATTGGTAGGGTCCGGTTCAAATGACGAGGTGGTTGAAGAATTACAATCTCGGGACCTTGTTTACATGGGAACGCTGGAACCACCGAAGGGCAAGTTACCTGAGGATTGGGAAGAACGGCCGCAACTATTGTTCCGATCTTCCAATTTTGGCGATGATGTAGACCGCCCGCTTAAAAAGGCAGAAGGCGATTGGACGTATTTTGCCTCAGATATTGCCTATCATCGGGACAAGTTTAGACGCGGATTTGCCTCAATGATCGACGTTTGGGGCGCTGATCACAAAGGATACGTGAAGCGGATGCAGTCCGCGGTCAATGCGATTACCGGCAATAAGGGTGCCCTGGATGTACGTCTTTGCAATCTCGTTAATCTGCTGGAGGACGGCAAACCGGCGAAAATGTCCAAACGGGCAGGGTCTTTTGTAACTCTGCGCGACGTTGTCGATGAGGTTGGAAAAGGGGCTGTCCGGTTCATGATGCTCACTCGTAGCAGCAACGCATCTCTCGATTTCGATCTCAAAAAAGTTACAGAGCAAAGTAAGGATAACCCGGTATTCTACGTACAATATGCGCATGCGAGGATTTGTTCGGTGATCAGAAATACGGCAGAGGCCTTTCCTGAGCTCTCGCTTGACGATTCGAGCCTCTCCGGTGCTGATGTCGCGCAACTGCGGGACCCAGGTGAGCTTGCCATGATCAAGGAATTAGCCGGTTGGCCACAAATCGTAGAAAGTGCGGCACTTGCTCATGAGCCTCACCGGGTTGCGTTTTACCTTTCGGATCTGGCAGCATCATTTCATGCCTTCTGGAACCGAGGTAATTCGGATGAGTCCCTGCGGTTTATTGTTCCCGATGACAGCACTAAGACGCTGGCACGGGTGGTGTTGGCACGTGCTGTGGCGGTGGTAATAGCTTCCGGTCTCGCTGTCATGGGTGTCGAACCGGTCGAGGAGATGCGTTGATGAATGATCTAATAGGCGAGAATAGAACACCAACATCAGAAACAGGTAAAAACCCGCGCTGGGGACGTCGTCTTCTTACAGGCATGGTGGCTGTAGCTGCAATGGGTGGTTTCGCCATGATCCTTGTCTTTAGCTACGACAAAGGAAAAGAAAAGGGCGCCATCGTCGGCACGCCAATTATTAAAGCGCAGCAAGGGCCCACCAAAATTAAGCCTGAAAAACCTGGCGGCATGCCTATCCGTGATCAGGACAAAGACGTTTATGACCGGCTGGACCCAAATGCGTTCAAGGAAAAGGTCGAAAACCTGCTTCCTGAACCAGAGCCAGCAATGCCGAAGCCGGCACCGATTAAGGTCGCTGAAATTTCCAAGAAGGACATAGCCCGTGTTGTTGAAACAAAACCCGCTGCTGGTTCCAGTTTTGTTGCGCCACCGCCACCAATCATTGCAGCGCCTGCAAAGCCCGTCGTTAAAGCGCCTGTAACTAAGCCAAAAATCGAAAAGAAAATGGCTAGTCTTCCGAAACCGGTGAAAACAATTAAAAAATCGGCCAAAAAGGTAGTGGCGCCGATTACAAAAACGCCGGCCATTAAGAACGGATATAAAATACAAATCGCGTCATTACGCTCTGAAAAAGCCGCCAACGCTATTTGGCGCAAGCTGCAGAAAAACCATCCATCGTTGTTTGGAGGTTTAAAGTCTAACGTTGTACGCGCCGTAATTTCTGGCAAAGGTACGTTTTATCGCCTGCAGGCCGGTACCCTTAAAGGCAAATCAACTGCTCAAACGCTGTGCTCACAGGCTAAAAAGCGTAAAATAGGATGTCTCATTGTCAGAACCCGATAGCGGTACGCCGTCAGCCGTCATTTTTGGCTGCATCGATACAGCCCTAACGCCAGCAGAAATAGACCTTTTCGCTGATTGCAATCCGTTCGGTCTTATCCTGTTTGAACATAATTGTGTTGAGCCAACCCAATTGGCGGATTTGATTTCTCAATTTCGGGAAACAGTCGGTCGTAAAGATGCTCCTATCCTGATTGACCAGGAGGGTGGACGGGTTACCAGAATGAAGCCGCCTCACTGGCGGCATCCACCTCCGGCGCGTGTTTTTCCCGAAATCGCAGTGAAGGACAGAGAAGCAGGAAAACGGGCTGCCTACCTGAATGCCCGACTTATTGGCAAGGAACTCGCGAGTGTCGGTATTGATGTCGATTGTCTGCCTGTTCTGGATATTCCCGTCGTTGGAGCTCACGAAGTTATCGGCGATCGGGCTCTCGGACGAGATGCCGAAATGATTGCAGAGTTAGGGCGCGCTTTGTCTGAAGGGATTATGGCTGAAGGCGTCCTTCCTATTATCAAACATATTCCCGGTCATGGTCGGGCGAAATCTGATAGCCACAAAGAACTTCCCATCGTCGACACTACCCGTGAAGAACTCGAAGCGACCGATTTCGTTCCTTTCGAACTTTTGGCGGAAATGCCATGGGCGATGACGGCGCATGTTGTCTATACAGCAATAGATTCCGACCGGGTGGCGACGATTTCACCGCAAATTATTGACGACATTATCCGCCAGAAAATCGGCTTTGACGGGTTGCTGCTTTCCGATGACATTGGCATGGAGGCGCTTTCTGGGACAAAAGGGGAGCGTGCCAGAACGATATTGGAAGCCGGCTGCGACCTTGCCCTCGAATGCTCAGGCAAAATTGATGATATGACCGAGGTGGGTTCAATCGTGCCCAAAATGTCCGAAAAGGCGATGGCTCGAGCCGCTGGCGCCGAGAAAATGCGTCAGGAGAATGTCCTGAAAGATGGTTTAACCTCTGACGGCGCTCTAAAAGAACTTGAGGACATACTCTCGAAACACCAAATTGAATGGGCATGAGCCCCGCAATTTATCAGGCCTCCGTCTGGATACTGCCAGTTCTGGTCGCTATTACCTTTCATGAGGCGGCCCACGGCTATGTTGCCTGGCGGTTAGGTGACAATACAGCCAAAGATCTTGGACGGGTGACATTCTCTCCATTTCGCCATGTTGATTTGTGGGGAACCATTATCATTCCCGCGGTTCTCCTGATATTCAGGGCACCATTTCTCTTTGGATGGGCAAAACCAGTTCCGGTAAATTTTGTGAATTTGCGCAATCCACGGCGCGATATGGTCTGGGTGGCCGCCGCCGGGCCTGGAGTCAACCTGCTGCTCGCCTTGGCGTCAGCGGTGCTTTTGCATCTAACACCGATGTTTCCGCCGGACTCCGGAAAGTGGATTGCTGACAATCTGAAAAACTCAATTCGGATCAATCTGGTTCTCGCCGTTTTTAATATGTTGCCTTTACCGCCCTTGGACGGCGGCAGGGTCGCTGTTGGACTGCTTCCGGCCCCTTTGGCAATTCAATTGGCACGGCTGGAGCGAGTCGGGCTTTTAATAGTAATCTTGGCATTATTCGTTGTGCCAATGGTTGGCCGCGAATTTGGATATAACTGGAACCCTCTGATCTGGTTACTCGAGGGACCCATTGATGCTTTGTATCGATTTGTATTGACAGCCGCAGGGCATTTTTAGTTTGAGGGTTTATGACCGAAGTGCCTGACGATTTTGAAATGGACGACAGACCCGTCGGTTTGGATGGTGCCCTTGTTGTCGATTTGGAAGGGTACGAAGGCCCGATCGATATGCTGCTGGTACTGGCACGGCAGCAAAAGGTTGATCTCCTCAATATTTCCATTTTGCAACTCGCAGAACAATATTTAAAGTTTATCGAGGAAGCGCGTCGGTTACGGCTCGAAATTGCAGCCGATTACCTGGTGATGGCAGCCTGGCTTGCTTACCTCAAATCACGTTTGCTTTTACCGCCGGACAAAGAAGATGATGAACCGAGCGGTCCCGAAATGGCCGAAGCGCTGGCCTTTCAACTGCGTCGTCTCGAAGCGATGCAGGAAGCCGGCGCCAAAGTTATGGAATTGCCGCGCTTAGGGCGAGACGTATTTCCCCGTGGCGCGCCTGAAGGCGTTAAAGTTATACGGACACCAGTTTATGATCTTTCCCTCTATGATCTTTTACGGGCTTATGGAGATCAACAGAGCAAAGGGTCATCTGGACCGCTTGAGATCGCACCGACAGAAATTTATTCGGTCGAAGACGCTCTTGAACGTTTGGGAAAAGTATTGGGAAGAATTCCCGACTGGACCACTTTGCAAGGATTTTTGCCCGAGTCGATCAAAGACGCGGTAGTTTTCCGTTCAGTTGTTGCATCAACCTTTGCCGCGAGCCTGGAACTAGCAAAATCGGGGCAGCTTGAACTTCGCCAAAGCAGGACGTTTGGTCCTATTTATGTCTGTTCCCGCACAGAAACAGGGTGAGTAATATGGATGGTTCTATCCAGACCGAAGAAACAGTGGAACGCCAGGATGGCAGCATGACCGACAAATCCCAGGAACTCAGAATTTTAGAAGCGGTTTTGTTCGCGGTTTCTGAGCCCATGACAGAGGGTGCTTTAGCGCAACGACTTCCGGATGGCACAGATGTTTCTGCATTGCTGGCTGAGTTAGCGCAGCAGTATGAAGGCAGAGGAATTGAGTTGAAGCCGATTGCCGGTCGATGGGCATTTCGAACTGCCGCTGATCTCGCCGGGTCATTGGAAATCGAAGTTAAGGTGACACGGAAACTTTCTCGGGCCGCGGTGGAAACATTGTCAATTATTGGTTACCACCAACCCATAACGCGTCGGGAAATCGAGGAAATTCGGGGCGTCGCTCTGAGTAGGGGGACTCTGGATTTACTGCTGGAAATTGGCTGGATCAGGCCGGTCGGAAAGCGCAAAACGCCCGGCCGTCCCGTGACTTGGGGAACGTCGCAGGAATTCTTGGACCACTTCAACCTTAATAAGTTGAGCGATTTGCCGGGTGTTGGGGAATTGAAGGCTGCTGGCCTTCTTGATCCACGCCCCGTGCGGACGATATTTGGTGAAGTTGCAGCCAAATCTGACGAACCGAACGCATCCAGTGCAGTCGGCGATGATGAGGATGTATTGCCTGAACCTTTGAATGCTGACGGCGACTCAAAGGTCGCTGGCCAACAAGACGCTTGATCGACTGATCTAAATAGCTACAAGTAGAAATCAGGTCTCGCGGCAGGAGACCGTAATGGTTATTCGATTGGCTATTTACGCGCCTTCCAAGTGTGATAAACCTTGGATCAATTTAAATCGGGCCTGCGGGCCATTTTGGCGAGGATTTCGATATGGGTACGTTGAGCATTTGGCACTGGGCCATTGTGTTAGTGGTTGTCCTCGTATTGTTCGGCGGCGGTGGCAAACTTTCACGTCTGATGGGTGATGCGGCACGTGGCATTACTGCTTTTAAGAAGGGCTTAAAAGAAAATAGCCCTGATGAAGGTGATGATGAAAAGAAAACAATTGATGGTGAGGCGTCGCAACCATCGGCCAACACATCAAGCAAAGATGAAGCCGCTAAAGGCTGACGATCTGATCTGTTCCAGCATTTAAAGGGTGCAGAAGCACCATGTTTGATATCGGCGGCTGGGAATTCCTGATTATTATCATTGTGGCGATTGTTATCATCGGGCCAAAAGACCTGCCTGGAATGATACGTTCGGTTATGGGATGGGTGCGAAAAGCCCGCGAACTCGCCCGCAAATTTCAAAGTGGAATTGACGACCTTGCTCAGGAAGTTGAACTTGAGAAAATCGGGGAAGAGTTCAAAAACGATGTTGGTTTGGGGGAAACCGGGGAATTCGGCAATACGATTCACCAGGAAATAACTAATGCGATTGACCCTAGCGGGGAAGTAACCGAAGCCGTTGATAGCGCGAAAGAGTTTCTGGAAGACGATTTAGCGAAAATTCAGGAAGATCTCGATCACCAGGAGGAATTTGGCGACCCCCTGGATGATGTAGAGCAGGTTTCCACCAAAGATAAAAACAAAACTTCTCAGTCAGTTGAGCTTCAGGACGACTCAGATCAGGCTAAAACCTAACCATGGCTAAAGAAATTAACGATACCGAAGATTCAAAAATGCCGCTGCTCGATCATTTGATTGAGCTGCGTAGCCGCTTGATTTGGGCATTAGCTGGATTTGTCGTGTGTTTCTTTATCGCCTTTTATTTTGCGGAACACGTCTTTGCGTTCCTCGTTCGTCCGCTCGCAGATTTGATGGAAACGCGGGACGAGGCCCGAATGATTTTCACTGCCCTGCATGAGGCTTTTTTCACTTATGTCAAAGTCGCGTTCTTTACCGCGGCTTTTGTTTCCTTCCCATTGATTGCATCACAAATCTGGCTGTTTGTTGCCCCCGGGCTTTATCGGAACGAAAAACGGGCCTTTTTGCCGTTTTTGGTGGCTACACCGGTGCTGTTCTTTATGGGTGGTGCCTTGGTGTACTACTTCATTTTTCCCCTTGCTTGGGAATTCTTCCTAGATTTCCAAACAACGGGCGGTGAGGGGCTTCTCCCGATACAGGTCGAACCTAAGGTCGATCAGTATTTATCACTTGTGATGCAGCTTATTTTTGCTTTCGGCTTAGGCTTTGAACTACCGGTATTCCTAATGCTTCTTGCCAAGGCTGGAATCGTTACGGCCGATGGGCTTGCAGATAAACGGCGCTACGCCATTGTCGGAGTCTTTGTCTTCGCAGCTATTCTGACCCCGCCTGATGTAATTAGCCAGATAGGCTTGGCCATTCCAATTATCCTGTTATACGAGGTCTCCATTCTTGGTGCCCGGATGATGGAGAAAAGACGGGAAGAAAGGGCTATGGCGGATGAAGAACGAGACGCCGCAGAAGATTAATGGAAGAGCACGATTCTAGACGTATTAATCTTCTGCCCCTATAACCGCCAGCCATAGGTCGCGTCTGGAGTTCGCAATGCATGATATTCGTTGGATACGGGAAAACCCCGCCGAGTTTGATTCCGCCATGGCAAAACGCGGTGTTGAAACGATGTCTGCGGGACTTGTCGAGCGAGACGCAAACCGCCGCGCTGTCCAGACCGAGCTGCAGGAACTCCAAACAAGAAGAAATGACGCCTCGAAACAAATCGGCATTGCGAAAGGAAAAGGCGAAGACGCAGATGTGTTGATCAAAGAAGTCGGAGACCTCAAGGATCGGATGCAGAGCCTTGAAGAGAAAGAAAAAACCCTTTCAGCCGAATTAACCGAAATGTTGTCCGGCATTCCAAATTTGCCAGCGGAAGACACGCCGGAAGGAAACGGCGAAGAAGAGAACGTTGAAATTCGGCTAGAGGGTAATCCGCCCAAGTTTGAATTCGAAGCAAAGGATCACGTCGAACTTGGTGAAAATCTTTCGGGAATGAGCTTTGAACGCGCCGGTAAACTATCTGGCGCCAGGTTCGTTGTCTTGCAAGGTGCTTTGGCAAAACTGGAACGGGCTCTTGCTGCCTTCATGCTGGATGTTCAGACCGGAGAATTTGGGTATACGGAAATAGCACCTCCTGTTCTGGTGAAAGATGAGGCGCTTTACGGCACTGGCCAACTGCCGAAATTTGCAGATGATCTGTTTAAGACAACTGATGATCTTTGGCTTATTCCAACTGCTGAAGTCCCCCTTACTAATCTTGTTGCCGATGAAATTCTGGCTGAAGAAGATCTGCCCATTCGGGTAACGGCGTTGACACCTTGTTTCCGTTCCGAAGCTGGGGCTGCTGGCAAAGATACACGTGGCATGTTGCGGCAACACCAGTTTAACAAGGTGGAGCTTGTCAGTATCTGTCATCCCGTTAATTCACTAGATGAGCATGAGCGGATGACTGGCGCTGCTGAAGAGATACTCATGCGGCTCGGACTTGCTTATCGAGTCATGGTTTTATGTACTGGTGATATCGGTTTCTCTGCCCGAAAAACCTATGACCTCGAAGTATGGCTGCCCGGTCAGGAGACCTACCGTGAGATATCGTCTTGTTCTAACTGTGGAGATTTCCAGGCGCGCCGTATGAAAGCTCGTTTCAGACCGGAAGGTGGAAAGGGCACGCAATTTGTCCACACTCTCAACGGTTCTGGCCTGGCAGTAGGCCGTTGTCTCATCGCAGTAATGGAAAACTATCAGAACGAAGATGGTTCAATCACTGTGCCCGAGGTCCTGCGCCCCTATATGAACGGTCTCGAACTCATCACGGCCGGATAGCTTCAAATGCTTGAAGCCCGCAATATCCGGCTGGTCATGGAACTGCGCCAGCAGGGGATCACCGATCAGGCTGTGCTCTCCGCTATAGAGCGGGTGCCGCGCGAAGCTTTTATCCCAGAAGCCTTTCACGATCAGGCATATGAAAATACCGCGCTACCTATTGGTCATGGGCAGACTATTAGCCAGCCATCGGTTGTTGGTTTCATGACTCAGGCGATGAGTATCGGCCCGCGTATGAAGGTCCTGGAAGTCGGGACAGGATGTGGGTATCAGGCAGCCGTTCTGGCGGGGTTGTGCCGTCGGGTCTATTCCGTCGAAAGGTTTCGGGAATTGTTACGATCCGCCGATGCCCGTCTTCGAGACCTGCGGATCAACAATGTCACAACGAAATGGGGAGATGGCGGTTCCGGCTGGCCAGAACAGGCTCCCTTTGATCGTATGATCCTGACCGCTGCGGCAAAGGAAGTCCCGCAAGTGCTTCTAGAGCAAATGACAGAAGATGGTGTCATTATTGCGCCAATTGGAACCTCAACCCACGATCAGAAACTTGTCAAATTTACTCATTTGCCTTCAGGGGAATGGGATTCTGAAGAATTATGGCCCGTAAGATTTGTGCCAATGCTGGATGGAAAGATTGGTGACACCTCTAACCAATAAAACAAGCAATTTGTTGACCACAACTCGGCTCATTCTTAACGTGATGCCATGAAATTGATTGTGGATTTCAAATTCTTGCAAAAAGCCACGGCTATTTTATTGGCCGTCTTGGTCTCGGCATGCGCACGCAACGATTACAGTCCAACGATTTTTGACGAATCAAAAAAATCAACAGAACGGCCTCAGCAATCTCAAAATCGTACAGCCGTTCCAGCAGGGCATATTCTTATTCGTCGTGGCGATACTCTATACGGTATTGCTCGACGTCACGGAATTCCGATCAGAAAGCTGATCGAAGTAAATAAGTTGCGCCCGCCATATGTGATTTATCCAGGGAGAACGCTTAAGACCCCTGGTGTTCGTAGTCATATAGCGCGTGGAGGTGAGACCGCCTACGGCGTCGCACGAAAGTATGACGTTGATATGGGGGCGCTGGTTCGGCTCAACCGTATTCGTCCACCATACCGGCTGCGTTCGGGACAAAAACTAAGATTGCCTGACAGTGCTTCAACCAGTGTTGCCAAAAACGACAGAGGCACTGTTTCCGGAGGTAGCCGATCAACTTCAGTGGTTAAGCCCGTAAGGGGACCTGCGACATATCCACGAAAATCTGCGAGTACGCGGACCGGTCGGCCACAGCCAATCGCTAACAAACCTGCACCTAAGCCCTTAAAAACTCCGCCAAGGCGTAGTGGTCGCAAATTTTTGTGGCCGGTAAAAGGACGAATAATCGTAGGGTTTGGGCCGCGCAAGGGCGGATTCCATAATGATGGAATCAATATTGCCGCCCGCGCTGGCACGCCAATCAAAGCAGCGGAGAATGGCGTGGTCGCTTATGTCGGCAATCAACTCCAGGGATTTGGAAATCTGGTTTTGATTAAGCATTCAGGTGGCTGGATGTCTGCCTATGCGCATGGCTCACGTGTGCATGTACGTCGTGGAACAGTAGTGCGACGCGGACAGACAATTGCAAGAGTGGGTAAAACAGGGAATGTAAATAAACCCCAACTTCATTTTGAGTTACGGCGTGGTGATAGAGCCGTTGACCCGAGACGTTATCTCGTTCGATTTGCTTCGGTTATTAGACCTAAGGTATTTGCTTTTCTAACCGCCCCGCCAAATCCTGAATAAACTGCCAAGCTACCCGGCCTGAGCGCGCGCCCCGGGTAACGGACCATTCGATAGCTTCCGCATGAAGCTGTTCTTTGTCGAAATCCAGGCCGAACTCTTCAGCATAGCCTTCGATGATCTCAAAATAAGTATCCTGATCGCAATTGTGGAAACCAAGCCATAAACCGAACCGGTCAGAAAGGGAGACCTTTTCTTCGACAGCTTCCGCCGGATTGATCGCCGTAGAACGTTCATTTTCAATCATATCGCGCGGCATGAGATGGCGACGATTAGAGGTTGCGTAAAAAAGAACATTGTCCGGGCGTCCCTCAAGACCGCCTTCGAGCAGCGCTTTCAGTGATTTGTAGGTGTCATCCTGGCCATCGAAAGAAAGATCGTCGCAAAACAGAATAAACCGGTAGTCAGCGGATTCCCGCAGGATCGGCAGTAGCTGTGTTAGAGATGAAATGTCTTCACGATGAATTTCGATTAGGACTAATTCGTTTATTTCATCATTAACGGCACAATGCGCGGCTTTTACGAGAGAGCTCTTGCCGGTACCGCGCGCACCCCAAAGAAGCGCATTATTCGCCGGATAGCCTCGCGCAAACCGCGTTGTGTTATCGACCAAAGTGTCTCGCGATAAATCAATACCTTTCAACAGCTTGATTGGAACCCGATTGACCTTTTCGACCGGGATTAAAACCTGCTCGTCGGCATTCCAGACAAAGGCGGAGGCCGTGTTGAAATCCGGTGCCTTTGTTGCCGATGGATGGATTTTTTCTAGAACATCGGCAATACGGCGGAGAAGGGGAGTAAGCTCTGAATCGGACATGCCGCCAGTTCTTCAATGGTGTACAAAAGTGCGCGGGACACTATCATACGCGGAAAACGCGTCAATCCTGTTATATTTCAATAATTTCAGGTCGGCTATTCAACGCATTTGCAACCTGTAAAGAGGGCTATATAGTCCGGCAACTTTCGATCCGAGAAAAAAGGAGACCCGGATGTTAATTTTACCAGCCTACGCTCAATCCGCGGACAGCGGCATGGGCGGTTTTGAATCGCTGTTGCCCCTAATTCTGATTTTTGTTGTTTTTTACTTTTTGCTTATTCGCCCTCAGCAAAAGAAACAAAAGCAACATCGCGAGATGCTGGAAGCCCTACGTCGCGGCGATAGAGTTGTCACCGCGGGTGGTATCGTCGGGAACATTACAAAAGCAACTGAATCTGAGCTGACCGTTGAAATTGCAGACGGTGTTAAGGTGAAGGTTATGCGAGGCATGATCAGTGACGTATTGGCTAAAACTGAAGCACGCGACGCTGCCAATGATGACGATGAAGAAGACGACGACAAAAAAGACGAGAAATAGTTTCAGTTAGCCCTATATATAGACAAATCATTGCTTCGGTAGGTCGGCCACATGGTCCAAATAAGTAAATGGAAAGTAATTTTCGTGCTCGCAATTTGTGGGCTTGGTATTTTATTGGCGTCTCCAAATGTCGTCTCGCCAGAAAAAGTTCACACCATTCCATCGTGGCTGCCGAATAAACAAATGAATTTGGGCCTTGATCTCCGTGGCGGCGCTCATCTGTTAATTGAAGCCAAGGTCGATGAAGCGCTTAAGGAAGGCTTACAAAGCCTGCGGCAAGGTGCACGGAGTTCTCTCCGCCGTTCTCCTTCTATCGGATATACGGGTTTGGGGCTCATCCGAAATGGTATCACCGTTACCGTCAGAAACGAAAAGGACCGGACGGAAACACGTCGCCGGCTCTTGGAGCTGGGTAACGAGATGTTGCTGGAACGCAATGAAAATACCTACACACTAAGGTTTACGGATACGCAATTGCGGGAGCGCCGTGCTAATATTCTCGAACAAGCCATGACTATTTTGGGTCTACGGATCGACCCAGATGGCGTAAAAGAAGCGACACTACAACGGCAGGGCGCAGATCGAATACTTCTTCAAGTCCCTGGTGCAGACCCGGAGCGGTTGAAAAAACTTATCGGTCAAACAGCAAAAATGACTTTCCATCTGGTTGATCCGGAGATTTCAACCCTGGATCCAAGGCGCCGTGTACGGCCCGGCACGATGGTCTTAAAAAGCAAAGACGAAGTCGACGCCGCGGGACAGCCGGTATATTACCTTGTCAAGAAACGGGTAGAAGTGAGCGGTGAGAATCTGGTGGATTCCCAGCCGACTGTTGAACAAGGAAGACCCGTCGTCAGTTTCCGATTTGATCCGATCGGCGCCCGCCGATTTGGTAATACGACGAAACGCAATGTTGATAAGCCGTTCGCAATTGTCCTGGACAAAGAGGTCATTAGTGCCCCGGTTATCCGAGAACCTATTCTTGGTGGTAATGGGATCATCAGCGGTAATTTTACAACAGAATCCGCACGAGATCTTGCGCTACTCCTGAGAAGTGGTGCTTTACCGGTGCCTCTAACAGTCATTGAAGAACGGTCTGTTGGTCCAACGCTTGGTACAGATAATATCAATGCTGGTAAAATCGCGAGTATTTTCGGCCTGATTGCTGTCGCTGTCTTTATGGTACTGGTCTACGGTGGTTTTGGAGCGATGGCTGTCGTTGCGTTAGCCTTAAATCTCATTCTGATCGCCGCTGGATTGTCGTTGCTGCAAGCCACTTTGACGTTGCCGGGTATTGCAGGAATCGTTTTGACGATAGGTATGGCGGTAGATGCCAACGTTCTAGTTTTTGAACGAATACGTGAGGAACAGCGTGCAGGGCGAACGCCCATCTCAGCAGTCGATGCCGGTTATTCCCGCGCCCTTACAACAATCATTGATGCCAATCTGACGACTTTTATTGCCGCTCTGTTGCTTTACATGTTTGGCTCAGGACCGGTTAAAGGTTTTGCAGTAACACTTGCCATCGGGCTTTGTACGTCAATGTTCTCCGCCCTCATGGTTACGCGTTTAATGGTTGTCGCATGGCTCCGCAAACGCCGCCCGCAAGTTTTGCCGTTATAACCGGGATTAGGAAAAGAACATGAAAATTATAAATCTTATTCCCGTCGGAACTAAAATCAGGTTTTTGGCAATTCGCAGAGTTGCCATTATGGCCTCCCTGGCTCTGTGTATTGGTTCGCTTGGCCTACTCGCAACTAAAGGTCTTAATTTTGGTATCGATTTTAGAGGTGGCATCCTTCTTGAAATAAGAACAGCTCAACCGGCTGATCTTTCCTCCATCCGCTCTAACCTCGGATCTCTCGGGCTTGGTGAAGTACAATTACAGCTTTTCGGTAAGGAAACGGATGTTTTGATCCGGATTGAGAGCCAACCTGGCGGAGAAAAAGGTCAGGCCCTTGCGGTTGAAAAGGTTAAAAAAGCATTAGGTCCAACAGTTGATTATCGACGTACCGAGTTTGTCGGACCGAAAGTGTCCGGGGAGCTCATAGAAGCCGGTGTGACAGCGGTGATCTTAGCCCTCATTGCCATGCTGATGTATATCTGGTTCCGTTTTGAATGGCAGTTTGGTATCGGCGCTGTCGCTGCCCTCGGACATGACGTGATCATGACGATTGGTGTCTTTTCGCTACTTGGCCTTGAATTCAACCTCTCAACTATCGCGGCCATCCTGACAATCGCCGGTTATTCGATCAATGATACCGTGGTCGTTTATGACCGCGTCCGGGAGAATCTGCGGAAATATAAGGTTCGTCCGCTTGAAGATGTTCTGGACATGAGCCTCAATGACACTCTTTCACGTACATTGTTGACTAGTATTACAACGTTGATTGCGTTGTTGATCCTGTATTTCTATGGCGGCGAGGTTATCAAGGGCTTCAGTTTTGCCATGATTTGGGGTGTTCTGGTTGGGACTTATTCTTCTATCTACGTCGCAACACCGCTTCTGGTACATATGAACCTCCGGGCATCTGCTGTAGCCCTTCCTGATGAGGATGACGCGACGGCGCAACCGTAGGAGCGAGCGTCCCGATGGCCGACATTACGCCGCCGGTTTCCACTGAACACCAAATGATCCAAGGATATGGTGATGGTGGCTTCCGCATCGCGGGCGAGGCCTATGTAGGTTCTGTCATCGTAACCGCGTTAAAGACAAGCACATGGACCGCAACTTCTGTTGACGCAATTGATATTGAAGAGTTACTGACAACATTGAAGCGCGTCCCTGATCTAACTGTACTGTTGTTAGGAACAGGACCCTCTATGGTTCCACCAGTACCGAAATTGCGTTCGAAGCTCCGTGAAATCGGTATAGGACTGGAATTCATGGATACAGGAGCAGCTTGCCGGACATTCAATGTCCTACTGGCCGAAGAACGATCCGCTGCTGCCGCGTTAATCGCCGCATAAAAAAACGGGGAGCCGAAGCCCCCCGTTTAATCCTTAGATGAATATCCTGATTAGAAGATATTCTGTGCCGATACCATGCAATAAAGCATCGGGATCGACAGCATTGTATTGGTCCGTGAGAACAACATCGCTTTGCGACCTGCCGCGGGTTTCGCCGCGTCATCGGCCTCAACCATACCCAGCGCGATTTGCTGTGCTGGCCAGATGATGAACCAAACATTGAACCACATGATTGCACCGAGCCACATGCCAATGCCGATAGCAGAAGCTTTAGCTGTACCACCAGCCATAAGACCGATCGTAAGCGCATCTACCAGATAGCCATTGAGCCAGGCCAGGATAAGGCCGGTGACGATGGTCGACATCGCTGCCCAACGGAACCAGAAAAGAGCTTCCGGCGCGATAACCTTGGTAATCGCGGGTTTTTGGTCATCCGGAATATTCGGCATATTCGGGATCTGTACGAAGTTGAAATAGTACAGAATACCAATCCACATTATGCCGGAAAGAACATGCAGCCAGCGGAAGAAAAACGCCCACCAACCAGTGTCATTAGCAAATCCACCATCATGCCATTGCATCATGACAAGGACGAATACAATCGCTAGAACAAAACCAGCGATAATTGTGTTATTGAGATTTGAAAGAATTTTTGCCATTTCCTACACCCCCTTTGCGTAGAGAACTCGAATACTACAACCACATAACTTCGTGGAACCGCTTATTTTTATAGCATTTTGCAGGAATCGTCGAAACCCTGAGAAAAGACTCACCTTATCGGCGCTTGATCACGCATGACTATCTTCAAATATTCACGGATCGTCAGGAACTTTTGTCATGCGCCTGATCGCCAACCGTGCGGCGCGGCGTCCTGATTTTATACTACCTTCAATCGTTGCCGGGAGCCCGGTATTGGTCCAATCTCCTGCAACAAACAGGTTGTTGAGCGACGTCGTCGCTCCTGGACGCCCAGCCAATACCGCTGGCGTTTGCGCAATTGTGGCCCGGCGTTCTTTGATTACCCGCCATGGCGGCAGACGCCCCATATTGCGGCCAAGGATTTTCGTGATTTCCGACCATAAATGATTGGCAATTTCCCAATTTGGTTTATCGACATGATCAGAGGCGGCACTAATGGTAATTGATAAAACGTTCTCCCGCGAAAATATCCACTGTGAATCCGTTCCGATAAGGCCCAGAAAAGGAAGGCCTCCAGGAAGTTCTATTGGTTCTCGAACCCTAAAATGAACATTTACGATTGGTAAGGTTTCAACAGGTGGATTTGTATCCGGCCACAGTTCTGCACAAACATCCGGCGGAACAGCCAACACGACTGCATCCTCATTCTCAACGCGAAGAAGCCCCTCGGGAAATCTCATCGCGAGGACGACATCGTTCTGCCAGCGAAGCCCACGCAAACGTGCCTGAAAGCGAATATCCGCGCCCTTATTTTCTAAAAAGGTAAGTGCGGGACTAACCAAAGCCGCCGATAACCCTTTCTCAAAAATCATCGGACGACAGGCGGCTTCTCCTTTGAGAAAACTGAGTTTGATTACTTTCCAGAGCAGTTGGGCAGAGGCAACATCTGCATCGGTATTTAAGACCGCGCGACAGATCGGTTGCCACAATCGATCATAAAGCGGATCGTCCTGGCCAATAATCTGACCAACTGTGTCTTCCTTTTTGGCCCGCGATAGTTTGAACGCTTTTGCATAATCGACTGGGTTGGTTCCCGGCACACGGCGTCCCGGGGTCAGCAACCACAAGGAGAAATACGGCGAACCCGGTTTAATCTGCCATTGCTGACCAGTGTCCGGTTCCAGAAACGGAAAGGTTGCTGGTGCGATCTCTGTGACGAGCTCTTTCGAACCTATTTGTTCCAGATAATTCTTTGTCGCGTCATTGGCGCCAATCAACATATGGCTGCCATTGTCGATCATGCAGCCAAGACCTTCGTCCTGAAAGGATCGACATCGTCCACCTGCCTGTAGCGACGCTTCATAAATTGCAACAGAATGCCCCGCTCGGGCGCACTGAACCGCACAGGAAAGTCCCGCCATACCGGCACCGATAACATGTACTGTTCTCATTATCCTGTAACCAACCCTCGCCAAATGCCCATAAGCGCACATGAAGCTTTCTGAATTTTGTTCAATTCTACGCGCTCTGCCACAGGGTCGTATCTTCTTAATTTCTTTGACAGCTTTTCTGCTATTGCGACGATTACTGCCGTTTCCAATCTTAAACCGCGATGAGATATCAGCTTCGGTCCGTTTCGCGCATGTTTGAGAAGTTCGTCCGTGCGATCAAGAACAGCGTCCAGGACAGCCCGCAACTCAGCACTCGAGCGAACAGAATCTAACGCTGAGACATCAATGTTCTGAGCTTTCAGCATATCCTCGGGGATATAAACACGGTTAATTTCTAAATAATCATCCTTACAATCCTGTAAATGATTGAGAATTTGCAAAGCGATGCAAAGCGCGTCTGTTGCTTTCTTGGGGCTGTCATCACAACCATGAAGATCGACCAGGTAGCGTCCGACAGGGGCTGCTGAATACAGGCAATAATTTATGAGCTCTGACCAGTTGCGATAACGCTGTTTGGTAACATCCATCCGAAAAGCTTGAAGCAGGTGACGGGCATGTTCGACGGTAACCCCGGTTTTTTCGGCACTTTCGACATGTGCGGCCGCATATTGTGTCACCTCATCTGCGGTGTCTTTTCCTTGTAGAGCTTCATCCATGTGCGTTAACAGATCAGTTTTTTCGTCTTCCGATAAATCCGGGGAGTCAGCAACATCATCAGCAGCCCGAACACAGAGATAAAAGACGTGCACATGGTCACGCAAAGCCGTCGGTATAAGCCAACTCGCGACAGGAAAGTTTTCATCATTCATGGTCTTTGTTGGCGGTTTTAATGGGGCATTTGTACTCAAAGAAAAACTTCCGTTCGGGACTTTTAGAATCTGGGTTAAAAGAAGAACTATATCATAGCGTTAAAAATGAGACATTAGCCCCTTGGACGAGTCGTTCGCAGCCCCACAAACTGAAACGTCGCTTGAAAGCGCGGTAGAGTATTGTGCTCTACAAGTAAGAAGTTTTGATCGTGATCGCTATCTTACGGTGATCGCTTCCCCAAAAGAATTTCGTTCAGCCTTATTCGTTCTCTACGCTTTCAATCTCGAAATATCCAAAACCCGAGAAACGGTGTCAGAGCCGATGCTCGGCAGAATAAGACTGCAATGGTGGCGCGAAGCAATTGAGGGGATATTTCAGGGGACACCTCGAAACCATGAGGTGGTTATAGCGCTGGCTTCGATAATTAAAGACTTTTCTCTGAGCCGTGATTTATTCGACGGCATGATCGACGGGCGAGAATTTGATCTTGAGGAGCGGGCGCCTCAGGACATCCAAGAACTGGAATCCTACGCCAGGTCGACTTCGGGGAACCTTCTTTGCCTGGTTGCAGAGATTTCCGGTGCGAATAGTGAGAGAGCGACAAGGTTAGGGACAGCTTGGGCGCTTGTCGGTTTGATGAAGTCAGTTGATTTTCACAGACAGCAACAATGCTGCTATTTGCCAGGGGTTCCGGTTAGCAAAATTGATACCGAGCAAGCGTCCCAGGCGTTTCAAACTGTCCTAAAACGTTCATCTGAACTCCTAGATATCGAGCCTACTAAAGAAGATCGGGTGCTACGACTTCATCATTGGATTGTGCGATATGACCTGAAGCAGTTAAAGAAAAGGGGGTTCAGTCCTTTCACTTCAGCTAGTGCAAATGACTCTTGGCGCCGTTTCAGGATTATCGTCGCTGCTCTCATAGCCAGCTGATCAATCCGTGGTTTCCAGCCAGCTTTGAAAATCCTCCAAAGCCCGTTTTGCATAGGCCGCTTTTCGGGCTTTCTTATGGATCCGTTCTTCAAAGGGCGGAAACAGCCCGAAATTCACGTTCATTGGTTGGAATGTTTGTTCGTCGGCGCCCCCCGTAATGTGGCTAATCAGGGAGCCGATTGCGGTTGTTATGCCGGGCGCCGAGGGTTCCGTTCCAAAGTATTCTGCCGCGGCAAACCGGCCTGCCATCAGCCCGACCGCGGCGCTTTCAATATACCCTTCACAGCCTGTGATCTGTCCGGCAAATCGAATATGTGGCGCTGCTCTAAGTCTGAGATGCGAATCCAGCACTCGTGGTGAGTTCAAAAATGTATTGCGATGGAGCCCACCAAGCCGGGCAAAAGTAGCCTCTTCGAGGCCAGGAATCATTCGGAAGGTACGCGTTTGCTCGCCATGCTTGAGCTTGGTCTGAAACCCGACAATGTTAAACAAAGTTCCAAGTTTATTATCCTGACGTAGTTGAACCACGGCGAAGGGTTTTTCAGTTGGATTGTGCGGATTGGTTAGGCCGACCGGTTTCATGGGGCCGTAACACAAGGTCCGGCGTCCCCGCGACGCGATAACCTCGATAGGCAGACAGCCTTCAAAATAAGGCGTGTTCTCTTCCCATTCCTTGAATTCGGTTTTCTTACCCGCAATCAGGGCATCCAGAAAAGCATCATATTGTTCACCGGTCAGCGGACAGTTGATGTAATCAGAGCCGTCTCCTTTGTCATAGCGCGACTGAAACCATGCCTTCTCCATATTGATGGAGTCTTTGTTCACAATCGGGGCGATAGCGTCAAAGAAGGCGAGGGCTTCTTCTCCTGTTACGGCCTGAATTGCGTCGGCCAACGCCGGGGAGGTTAGGGGACCGGTTGCAATGATCGTCTGTCCCCAGTCTTCCGGTGGCAAACCAGTGACCTCTTCGCGGCTGAGCCTCACAAGTGGGTGCTGTTCGAGCGTTTCCTGAACGTGTTGAGAAAAGGCATCGCGATCTACAGCCAGAGCGCCGCCTGCCGGAACCCTATGTTTATCCGCGGCGCTGAGTATAAGAGAGCCAGCGCGGCGCATTTCCTCATGCAGGACCCCAATAGCGCTACGTTCCGCGTCATCCGACCGGAACGAGTTCGAACATACCAACTCTGCCAATTTATCTGTGTGATGGGCATCGGTTTTCTGAACCGGACGCATTTCATGCAAAATGACCGGAATATTTGCATTCACAAGCTGCCAGGTGGCTTCTGAACCCGCCAACCCACCTCCAACAACATGTACTGGTTTGATATCTCTTTCCGTCATCACAAATCTTGGAATCTTTTGACGTTTTAATTTGTCAGTTGATTAGCAGAGTGTGTCCTAAGAGGATATGCAAAACATTTAGAAAGCTATTATGGCAATTTTCACGACCCTCGACGATCTGGCGCAAGAGATCAAGGATGGCACTCTGATCGTCCTGCCGCCGGATTACAGCAATGTGCCAATCGCGGCGGTATTTGCGTTGATCAGACGTCGCGTCAAGGGGCTCCATCTCCTGTTTGCGCCAATTGGCGGTATCGCCGGAGATCTGCTCATAGGTGCGGGCTGTGTTAAAACGCTCGAAGCGGCTGCCATAACTATGGGAGAAGCTGGTCTTGCCCCGAGGTTTTCAGAGGCTGTGCAAACCAACTCAATCAAAATCAAGGATTCTACCTGTCCGGCTATCCACACAGCGTTACAGGCATCCGAAAAGGGCGTGCCCTTTATGCCATTGCGGGGATTAATCGGGAGCGACGTTCTCAATAACAGACCCGATTGGCAGGTCATCACCGATCCATTTGATGAGAACCATGGTCCAATCGTTCTTTTACCGGCCATCCAGCCTGATATCGCTCTAATACATACACGGCTAGCTGATCGCGAGGGCAATGTCTGGATAGGCAAACGCCGTGAACTCGTCACAATGGCTCACGCTGCGAAGACAACTTTCGTCACTGTTGAAGAAATTCAGGAGGAAAATCTCCTGGAGGATGAAAGAACGGCTACCGGCACTTTGCCGGATATGTATATCGGGGCAATTGCGCGGGCCAAGAAAGGCTGTTGGCCGCTGGGGCTTGCCGGTCATTATGTACCCGACGGAAAGGCAATCACCGAGTATGTTGAGGCGGCAAAGACACAGGCGGGCTTCGAAGAGTGGCTAGAAGCTCATAGCGTGCCCCAATGAATTGCAACCAGGAAGAATTTCTGATCTGCACAATTGCGACGTTGCTTGAGTCCTCTCAGCATGTCGCTGTGGGCATGGCGTCGCCAGTACCAGGGTCGGCAGCTTTACTGGCTCGCGAGGAAACGAAGGGTCGAATTGACGGGTTACGTCTGTCGATGATTGGCGGCGATGCCAATAATCCTTTTACCGACGGCGGGCGCGAACTGTTCGATTGCTCGGGGCAGGGAAGGTTCGACACATTCTTTCTGGGCGGTGTTCAGATTGACGGACAAGCCAATATTAATCTCGTCGGAACAGGTGAGTACCCGGCTATGGAGCGGCGGTTCCCGGGCTCTTTCGGCTCGGCTTACATGTATTTTGTTGTACCAAAGGTCATTTTATTTCGTCCGGAACATACCAGGCGCGTTTTCGTGCCTGAAGTTGACTTCATAAGTGCTCCAGGCACCAGCGAAGAAGGGGTGTATCGCCCCGGCGGCCCACATGCGCTGGTAACCGAACTCTGTCTGATGATCTTTGATCGAAAACGGAAACGATTTCAGCTGGCATCTGTTCATCCCGGACACAGCGTGGAAGAGGTGCTGGACAATACGGGCTTTGAGTTCGATATTCCGGAGACAGTCCCTGAGACTTTAGGGCCAACAGATCACAGGCTGGAACTTCTTCGAACCCAAATCAGTCCTAAGATCGCCAAAACCTATCCGGAGTTCGTCGCGCGTGTCTTTGAAACAGCCGATTAAGCGCTCTTTTTGAGCCTTCGTTTGCCAAGATAGGGCGCAAGATACTCACCGGTATAGCTGCCCTTTGTCTGCGCCACATCTTCCGGCGTTCCGCTCGCAACAAGTCGGCCCCCTTTGTTCCCACCATCTGGGCCTAAATCGATAATCCAGTCTGCGGTTTTAATGACTTCAAGATTATGTTCGATGACAACGACGGTATTTCCCTGCTCAACAAGAGCATGCAGGACTTCCAGGAGCTTGCGAACATCCTCGAAATGCAGACCAGTCGTGGGTTCATCCAGGATATAGATTGTTTTGCCCGTCGACCGGCGCGCCAGTTCTTTAGAGAGTTTAACGCGTTGCGCTTCGCCGCCAGAAAGGGTTGTGGCCTGTTGCCCAATATGGATATAGCCAAGACCAACGCGTTGCAGCATTTCCAGCTTCTCACGGATCGAGGGAATCGCCTTAAAGAACTCACAGCCTTCATCAACAGTCAGATTAAGAACATCAGCTATTGATTTGTTTCTAAACTCTATTTCAAGGGTTTCCCGATTATAACGACTGCCTTTGCAAACATCACATTCGACATACACATCAGGCAGGAAATGCATCTCAATTTTGATAACGCCGTCTCCTTGACAGGCTTCGCAGCGGCCGCCTTTGACGTTGAACGAAAAACGACCGGGCTTGTAGCCACGTGCTTTGGCTTCCGGCAATCCAGAAAACCACTCACGAATAGGCGTAAACGTTCCAGTATAGGTTGCGGGATTTGATCGCGGCGTTCGACCGATAGGCGATTGATCAATCTCAACCACTTTATCGATGAATTCGAGACCTTGTATGTCTTCGTGGGCCCCCGGAACGGCCCGCGCGCCATGGAGACGGCGGGAAATCGCCTTATAGAGCGTATCGATAATCAAGGTGGATTTGCCGCTACCCGACACACCAGTTATAGCGGTAAGCGTCCCGAGCGGAATAGACGCATTGATGCCTTGCAGGTTGTTCGCAGCGGCGCCTTTGATCGTTAGCTGTCGACCTTTTTTGCCCGGTCGGCGGTGGGTCGGGATCTCAACATACCGAACGCCCGTCAAATATTGCGCCGTAATGCTGTTTTTAGCCTTCATCACCTTCGCTGGTGGGCCGTGGGCAACAACTTTACCACCATGAATCCCGGCCCCCGGTCCCAAATCCACGAGATAATCCGCAGAACGAATAGCATCTTCGTCATGCTCAACGACAAGGACAGTGTTCCCCAAGTCTCTTAACCGGCGCAATGTCTCCAGGAGACGTGCATTGTCGCGTTGATGCAATCCGATCGATGGTTCATCCAAAACATACAGAACACCTGTCAAACCTGACCCTATCTGAGATGCCAAGCGTATCCGCTGGCTTTCGCCGCCCGAAAGGGTTCCTGAAGACCGTGACAAGGTAAGATATTCAAGCCCCACATCGACCAAAAAGCTCAGCCGTTCATTGATTTCCTTCAGGATACGGCTCGCGATTTCAGATTGTTTGGCGGAAAGTGATTTTGGGAAGGCCGCAAACCAGTCTCGCGCCGCCAGGATCGAAAACTCGGTGATTTCACTAATGTGTAACCCATCAAGCTTTACAGCGAGCGCTTCGGGTCGCAATCGCATGCCGCCACAGCTTTCGCAGGCGGTATTGCTTTGAAAACGGCCGAGCTCATCCCGAACCCAGGAGCTGTCGGTTTCCCGAAAACGACGCTGCATATTGGGGATAACACCTTCAAACGGACGATCGAGCGTATATTCCCTGCCATCATCGGCATAAGTCATCTTCACCGACTTATCACCTGTTCCCCACAGAATGCCATCTCGCGCTGTTTTCTTTAAATCTTTAAATGGCGTGTTGACTGAAATCTTGTAGTGCCGGGCGAGGGAGTCGAGCGTTTGCGCATAATAGGGTGATTTGGAATCCGCCCAAGGCGCAATCGCGCCATCCTTAAGAGATTTGTCATCATCCGGTACGACCAGATCAGGATCAATGAACAGCGAGGTGCCGAGCCCGTCACAGGAGGGACAGGCGCCAGCTGGGGCATTGAATGAAAAGAGCCGGGGCTCGATCTCATCAATTGTAAATCCCGATACCGGACAGGCGAATTTTGCTGAAAATATAACCCGTTCACCATCATTGGCATTCTCGGTAATCGCAATCCCATCTGCCAGCTCCAGCGCGGTTTCCAGAGAATCTGCCAATCGATTACCCAAGTCAGGACGCACGACAAGACGATCAACCACGACTTCTATGTCGTGCTTGAAGTTCTTCTTCAGGGCAGGAGCATCTTCGATTTGGTAGTGTTCGCCATCAATCTTGACCCTTTGAAAACCCTTTTTCTGGAGCTCAGCGAGCTCTTTTCGATATTCGCCTTTACGACCGCGAACAATTGGCGCCAGCAGATAGAGCCTGGTTCCTTCTTCCATCTCAAGGACCCGATCGGCCATCTGCGACACCGTCTGACTTTCAATAGGCAGCCCGGTTGCCGGTGAGTAGGGAATCCCCGCTCGCGCGAATAGGAGCCGCAGATAATCGTATATTTCCGTGACGGTGCCGACCGTTGAACGGGGGTTACGAGATGTTGTCTTCTGTTCAATCGAGATTGCCGGTGACAGCCCTTCGATAGAGTCGACATCTGGCTTTTGCATCATCTCCAGAAATTGTCGAGCATAGGCCGAAAGGCTTTCCACATAGCGCCTTTGGCCTTCAGCGTAGATCGTATCGAAGGCGAGGGAAGACTTGCCTGAACCGGACACACCAGTCATCACCACCAGTGAGTCCCGGGGCAATGCGATATCAACGTTGTTCAGATTATGTTCACGGGCACCGCGAACAACAATTTTTCCAGCCATACTCAACCGATCTTGTGGAGAGAAAACGTCTGTCTGGGATAGTTATAGGCTACCAATCGAGGAGCTTCAAACGAACTAGGGGCAGGAGGCGAATTATCCACCACCCAACGAAAATGTGAACTCAAATTAGCGTTGAAGATTGACCAAACCAATTGACTTACACCTGTAAAAGCCATGAAAATATCAGTCACTAGATACTGTGTTGAGATCGCAATGAACCGGACTTTTAAAATCCTGCTGGTGGCTTTGGTAGCTACTCTGTCCTTTGGACAGGTGACGCCAGGCTATACCGTTGATGAGATCAAAATCGGGCCCAAGATTGGTGTCGCATTGCCGCATTCATTGAAGGCTCAGGATCAAAATAGCCAGTATCGTGATTTTAAATCACTTGCTAGAAAGCGGGGCTTGATCGTGATGTTCTCACGGTCATTGGATTGGTGACCCCACTGCAAACGCCAGGCGGTCGCCTGGAACGCAAAACATCAGGAATTTAAGAAGCTTGGCTACGATATCGCCCTTGTCACCAAGGATGGTGTAGGTGTTCACAAACGGTTCTCTGCAGCTGAAGGTATTTCCTACGCGCTGCTCGCAGACCCTAAGACTGATATTATCGGTGCCTTTGGCTTGATTAAGCCGGGCGTCCCGAAATCCAGCGCGTGGTATGGGATCGCCGTTCCGGCAATTTTTGTTGTCAATTCGGATGGAAAAATCAGTCATCGGTTTTCGACGGAAAACTACCGCGAAAGGCCGGATGTTGAACGTGTCCTTGCCACATTGGGCAAACAATAAGCTAGTTAGCGATATCCTTTAGCTTGAAAAGGCGCGCCGCGTTGCGCCACAGAATGTTCTCGCGTTCTTCCTCGGTACAATTTGCATCTTCAAGTACCTTCAAGCGCATTGTATAGAGCGGTGCAGGTTCGCGGACACAACTCCATTCGCATCCCAACGGCCATACAGGGATCAAAGTAAGTAATCAGACTTCGTCCCATTTTAGTCAGAATAATTAGCACATCGGGATACCGTGCTGCGACTTCATCTGCCCAGACCGGATGGCCATAAAATAACCCACCGGGGAATTGCGACCAGGCTGTCGGAAACTGCACAGGTACCTTGTACTTGTTTACAGCATCCATCATCGGCACCAGGTCCTTGGCGATTTTCTCGGGGTCTACCTCCGCGGTCATCGCGCGAATAAAGATTTCGCCAAGACCGATCATCCCCAGGTCCTCAATACAATGCGCGACCTCATCAGCGGCGCTTTCTCTTACAGGTGCAGGGTCCTCCAAATATTCATAGGCGGCTTCCTGATCGTGGCCTATGCGCATAAGGCCATACAGGCGATCAGGATGTCTTTCGACCGACTGGGCAACCTGATCATTGGTTACTGAACCCGGGCGTGCCTGAACAAAGGCCTTATCGATCCCAAATTCATCCATGTCCGCGATGAGTTGATCAGAATTATCAATCGGGTCTTCGGTCAACGTACGATCATAGAGATCGGGGCAACGACTCTGAAAACTCACAAGATCCTTGGTAGATTTAATATGATCCCTTGCATCGGCGAGGGCCGGGTAGCTCCAAACGTGAATATGTGTATCGATAATCATGTTGCGCTCCTCTGTTAGATGACGACGCCACCATTCGGGCTCAGAACCTGTCCCGTGACGTATTTGCTGCCTTCTGATGCGAAGTAGGCAACTGCGTGAGAAATATCATCGGGTTCACCTTCATGTCCCAAGGGAACACTGGCGATACGCGCCGCACGAAGCACATCTTTTCCTGGTCGTTCGGTCATTGGGGTTGGAATGAACCCGGGGGCAACCGCATTGACCAATATATTCCATGGTGCAAATTCCTTTGCCCAGGCTTTGGTAAGGCCGATAAGGGCTGCCTTGGCCCCGCAATAATGTGACCCCTGTGTCGTTCCGGCCATTCCGAAGATAGAAGACGTATTGATAATGCGGCCTTCCTTCCTTTCTTTCATACTTGCAAGCACGGCCCTTGTAGCGACATAGGCGCCTTTGACGTTGATATCGAACATCTCCGCAATGATCTCATCATCAATTTCCTCAAACATGCGACCGCGGCTGCTGATCCCGGCATTATTGACCAGTACATCAACCGGACCGAGTTCTGACTGCGCTTCTTTGGCCAACTCAGCAAAACCATCTGAATCGCGTACATCACCGATCATCACATGTGACTTTGTGCCATTGGCAGTGACCAACTCTGCGGACTTTTCTGCGCCTTCAGGATTGATGTCCTGCACAATAATATCTGCGCCGTACTCCGAAAGAAGTGCCGCATGACTCTGGCCCAAGCCGGAGCCCGCACCCGTTATCAGAACGACTTTTCCCGTCATTGATGACATTTCAAACTCCCCATCTGTAAATCGGCATTGTCAGCATGCCCTTTGGCAACCATCATGGCCCAAATTTCAATGGGAGACGAGTGATGCGCGTGGCAATTCTGGATGACTATCAAAATACAGCACTGGAGAGTGCTGACTGGTCATCGGTTTCAAGCCAGGCAGATATCGATGTTTTTAACGATCATATCCATGAAGAAGATGCCGTCGCAGCACGTTTGCAGGATTACGAAATCATCTGCGCCATGCGCGAAAGGACGCCATTTCCGCGTTCTCTCATCGAAAAACTGCCAAACCTTAAACTCATCATTTCAAGCGGTATGCGCAATCGGGGAATTGATGTTGAAGCCGCCAAAGAACATGACGTTATCGTTTGCGGCACCAAGAGCGTCGGTAAACCAACGGCAGAGCTCGCTTGGGGTCTGATCCTCGGACTTGCCAGAAAAATTCCGGCAGAAAACAATACTGTTAAGGCAGGGGGCTGGCAGCAAACGGTTGGCGAAGGTCTCATCGGCAAAACGCTGGGTATCGCCGGATTGGGAAATCTCGGCGGTCGAATGGCAACGATAGCCAAAGCGTTTGATATGAATGTCATCGCCTGGAGTCAGAATCTGACGCAGGAACGATGCGATGAATTCGGTGTTCAGCTCGTCAGCAAGGATGAGCTAATGGCACAATCCGATTACCTGACAATTCATTTAATCTTGAGTGACCGAACCAGAGGTGTCATTGGAGCTGATGATCTTGCTCGAATGAAACCTTCGGCCTATATCGTCAATACCGCGCGCGGACCAATCATTGATGAGGATGCTTTAGCCGAAGCCCTCCAGAATAATACTATCGCAGGTGCTGGCATTGACGTCTTTAGTGTTGAACCGTTGCCAGAGGATCATCCATTCCGACGTCTTGAAAACACGATTATCACGCCACATCTCGGCTATGTCGAAGAAGAAAATTATGGCGCTTATTTCAGCGGCTATGTCGAAGCAATTGACGCCTTTTTGAAGGGTGAACCAAGGAATTTTCTTGGTGGATATTGAGTGATCGGTCGAAGTTTATAAATACTGATTGGCTTAAAATTAGACGTTAATGTTGACTATAGTTTGCCATCAAGTCATTCAGGTTTACGGGCAATCACAACGATATCATCTCGGAGATTGGGGAATATCTTGGTTATACCTCGTCCAAATATCTTGATCCAATCGAACCAATTCATCGGATTAAAAGGCAACGAATAGTCCCATACCGTCGCGCTTTCTGTAAAATCCGCTCCCCGATTAGTACTGAGTGTACCTTTTTCAATCAGGGTACGATTAAATACGATGTTTTCCAGATAAGCCGATTGGATTTCGAAGCCTGACCACTCAACAACAGATTTAGCCTCTTCTAAGGTATATTCACGATGATGTTCGGCATGAAAGTCAGAATGATAAATATACTCGATAGACGGCAATACATTTATTCCCAGGAGCATTAAAATTCGATGTCTTAGACATAAGAAGTTGGGAACGTCGATAAATACCGACCCTCCCGGTCGTAAAACTCTTAAGAATTCCAATAAAATGGGTCGCGGTGAATTGTGCAAATGCTCGAGTGTTGCCCCAAAATAGATATAGTCGACGGAACTATCTGGCAAAGGTAGGGGCCCATCTTCAATTCTTAAGTCCAGTAAATTGATATTGTGATCTTCGAAATCCGACATCCAGTCCCCGGCGATCTCCGTGCTATCACTCGCGGATACAGTGTAGGAATTTCTACTCAATATACGGGCAATTACCCCGGAACCGGTGCAGACATCCAAAAAATGCCCGGATTCTGGCAAATGAGCCAAAGCATGCTTTAGCAACCTGAAATGCTTCGGGTGGACTCCCTTTGGCGTATAATGTTTAAGTTTTCGAGTATGTTCACCAGAACCATCTGATTTTGAAACCAAGTTGTATTGATCCAAAATCATTTCTCGAACTTCGTTATCATTTAACATTAAATGCCTTTTCTTAAAACGAACAGGTAAAGCGAACTACGGACAATTCCAACAGCGGAAGCATTATAATTTATCCTGCATTTGCGTTACAATAGTATAAATATAAAATTATACGCCGTGAACGACTGTAACTCGAATTCGAAAATTTAAAACACTCATAGAATATTCGATTTATGGGCTTTTCTTTGAATATTTATTTCTTACTTCATCTCGAACTTTTCGGATCGCAACGTGCAAATTTCAATAACGAAATTGTTCGTTTATCCCTAACGGGCGTTAACCCTCTTTGGCAACGCGGTCTTAAATGGTTTTTGCCACTATCTATGCGTGGTCGGTAGTGTCATATGTTTTTAGGCTGTTCCGCTTCCCCCCTTGATGGCCAGGTACTATCGACCACTCTTAACTTCCTTGTAAATTCTCCACTGCGTCTGATTGTTGCGCCACCCGCTTTACGATACCTTGCAGTCACAACTCTCGTAGCAGGGGCTTGCAATGACAAACACAGAAACCATCGACATCGCGACCGGGTTAGAAAATCTTGCGCGCGGATACCGTATTATTGCCGCCAACGGCCATCTTGACGCAACGCTCGGACATTTGTCCTGGCGTGATCCGGAAGGTCGTGGGCTTTGGATGAAATGCCAGGAAATAGGTCTCGATGAAGTTGAAGCGTCCGATCTTCATCTCATCGATTGGGAAGGTAAGGTCTTAGAGGGCAGTGACGGACATCGTCATTCAGAATGGCCGATCCATGCCGCTGTTCTCCTTGCACGCGCCGATGTCAATTGCGTTGGTCATACACACCCAATGAATTGTGTTTTGCTCTCCGCCACAAACGAAAAGCTCGTTGGGATCGGACATAACGGTTCCTATTTTGCTGGTAAGGTTGAGATCTTCGAAAAAACGCTGGCGCTCGTCCGCAATATGGAAGACGCACAAGGCATGGCCGATGCTCTCGGCGATGCCTGGGCCGTTCTTCTACGAAACCATGGCGTTACCTTTTGCGGCACATCAATAGAGCATTGCGTCATTATGGGAATAGCAATCGAACAAGCATGCAAAGAGCAGCTCGCCATGTGTGCGACCGGGCTGGACTGGCAGTGGAAGGTCAATACCGGAATGAAAGATGAGGCCATCCTCTATCCCCGGATCGTCACAAATCTATGGCGCTACCACAATCGGAAGCTCGATAAAGCGGAAGGCCGCGCTTAGGATTTACTTTTTGGGTGGCGCAGCCGCCCGAAGAATGCCGTCACGTTCCAGTACCCGTCGAAAAGCGTGTGGCACAAATGGATGCATCCCGAGCTCAATCATTTCTGCTTGATCCAATGCGACCAGCGCTTTGCGCTCTTCTTCGGTCAACCCCACAATTCCAGCTGCGTAGGCAGCAGGATCATCGAGATACCGTTCGCGTTCGGCCTTGTCACCGGCGAGGTTATGCAATGTCTCTGACAAAACAACGCGTTCAGGATGGATATGCGGATAGTGCGGCTCAAAGTTTTCTTCCTCGGGCTCGGTCGTCCAGGCAACGGTACCGTAGTTGTGGTGCCAGGTCGGCTCAAAATTGGTTGTGTCGGGTGCTCGTTCACCGATCATCCCAGCGGCAACGCCCCAGCACCGCAATTCGATATTACCTGTTTCATCAAGTTTCTTTTCATCCAGGGCCAGCAGATAGCGGAGTTCACCCCGTTCCATCATTGACATGAAATGGCGGTCGAATTCTTCGTCAGGACCGGGATCCATATAGCGTTCCGTGCCAGGATAGTGCGAAAGCCCACCACTACAGACCACGACAGCGCGCAGGCCCAATGCCTTAATGCCATCGCCTAAAACGCGTCCGAAGGCAAAACAATGCTCGATAGAAGGCTGTGGCGGCACATAAGCGTTTACAAAGATGGGCAGGATAGGGATGTCCTCTATGCCGGTAAAATCAAGGGGAATGCCGAAGGCATAATCAATTTTGGCATTGCTGGTAAAGGCGGGGTCTACATTATTCCGCTGGGCGTAGCGCAGGAGGTCAAGAGATGCCTCGCTGGCGACCGGATACTGATAGTCACGACCGGCAAAGCTGCCTTCCGCGACACCGCCGATATGCATCGTAAAACTAGCCGTGCAGTGAAGCAGAAACTGATGCGCATGGTCGTTGGCAATAACGATACAGATATCCGGTTTCATTGCCTTGAGCTTGTCGCCAACGCCGGTAAGAAGGTCTTTGACCCGTTTGACGACATTGGGATCTTCCGAATCAGGAAGAGTCCAAAGTTGCGGGGCGTGTGTCGTGCAAACACCCCCAATGACACCAGCTTTACTCATCGTGATCGTCCTTGTTTTCATCGACTTAGGGTACTGTCTCGCAACTCTATCGTAGTTGCAAGATATCCACCGATAACTGTAAGGAGCAGGTGTCTCCACCCGGCGATTCAGGTATGATGGACCCTCAGAAATTGAGATGAAAAAGAGGATGTCATGCCTGGCTCAGTAAACAAGGTAATCCTGATCGGCAATCTCGGGCGCGACCCCGAAAGCCGGACCATGCAGGACGGTAATCCGGTCGTGAGCCTTTCGCTCGCTACCACAGAAAGCTGGCGTGACCGGAATTCCGGTGAGCGTCGGGAACGGACCGAATGGCACCGGGTTGTAATCTTCAACGATAAACTTGGCGAAATTGCCCGGAAGTATCTCACCAAAGGCTCAAAGGTTTACCTGGAGGGGCAACTCCAGACCCGGAAATGGACCGACCAGGCCGGTCAGGAAAAATATACCACCGAGGTCGTTTTGCAGAGATACCGTGGTGAACTGACGATGCTGGGTGGCCGCAGCGACTCTGCGGGAGGCGGCGATTACGGCGGATCAGGTGAAATGTCCGCTTCCGGCACTGCCCCGGACGCCATTGGCAGTGGCACTGGTGCGGATTTGGATGACGAAATCCCGTTTTAGACGGATCCACAATCAGGAAATAAATGTTCAGGGAAATTATTTAGTTTTCCTCTAAAAAACATTTCTAATTGACTGATTTTAAACTATTTTTTAGCCATCAATTCATCGGGCGTTTAGTTGTCCGATTCTCTCCTTTCTGGTAAATCTTCTCAGTTAAACAGACTGTCAGACTCGACCGTTTGTTCACCAGAAACAATCGCCCGGCGAACAAAATTTTGACCTCCGAAACATTACCGCCTGAACCGCCAGATTTCGATATTACGCCGATAGCAATCGAAGACGAGATGAAATCCTCTTACCTCGATTATGCGATGAGCGTTATCGTCAGTCGCGCCCTTCCCGATGTTCGGGATGGATTGAAACCGGTTCATCGCAGAATTCTGTTTGCAATGAAGGAGGAAGGGTACGACTGGAACCGTGCCTACCGTAAATCTGCCCGCGTCGTTGGTGACGTTATGGGTAAATATCATCCGCATGGTGATACCGCGATTTATGATGCCATGGTCCGGATGGCCCAGGACTTCTCGATGCGGCTTATGCTGGTCGACGGGCAGGGTAATTTCGGATCAATGGACGGCGATCGTGCAGCGGCAATGCGCTACACCGAGGTTCGTCTCCATCGTGCTTCCGAAGAACTCCTGGAAGACATTGATCGCGAGACGGTTGATTTTCAGGCAAACTACGACGAAACAATCCACGAACCTAAGGTTCTCCCGGCGCGTTTTCCCAACCTTTTGGTCAATGGTGCCGGCGGCATCGCTGTTGGTATGGCGACCAATATCCCGACCCACAACCTGGGCGAAGTGATAGATGGCTGCTGCGCGCTTTTGGATAATCCTGATCTAACCATCAACGAACTTATTGAAATCATTCCTGGCCCCGATTTCCCAACCGGTGGGTTGATCATGGGACGGAGTGGGATCAACCAGGCCTATCACACCGGGCGGGGCTCGGTGGTTATCCGTGGTCGGACAAAAATTGAGGAAATTCGTAAGGACCGCGAAGCAATCATCGTCACGGAAATTCCCTATCAGGTAAATAAAGCGCGAATGATTGAGCGCATTGCCGAAATGGTGCGGGATAAGCGGATTGAAGGTATTTCTGATATTCGTGACGAATCCGACCGCGATGGTGTTCGCGTCGTTGTTGAGATCAAGCGCGACCATATGGCTGAAGTGGTTCTCAACCAGCTCTTCCGTTACACGCCACTGCAGACCAGCTTTGGCATTAACATGCTGGCCCTAAATGGTGGCCGTCCGGAACAAATGACAGTTCGGGATGTTCTGGTTGCCTTTATCGCTTTCCGCGAAGAAGTTATTACCCGACGGACCGTTTATGAACTGGGCAAGGCCAGAGATCGTGCTCATGTCTTGGTTGGTCTGGCGATTGCAGTTGCCAATATCGACAAGGTCATTGAACTTATCCGCGCGGCACCGGACCCGGTAACTGCCCGTGAAGGGTTGATGAAAACGCCTTGGCCAGCGGGTGATGTAGAACCGCTCATCGAATTGATTGACGAACCCGGCCGCACTGTTGTTGACGGGAAATACCAGCTTTCCGAAATTCAGGCGCGCGCCATTCTGGATTTGCGCCTGCAAAGGCTGACAGGACTGGAACGCGGTAAAATCGCAGAAGAGCTCGAAGGCCTTGCTGCCGAAATAACAGAATATCTCAGCGTGTTGGCATCTCGCGACAAAGTCCGCGCGATTCTAAAAGACGAGCTTCTCGAAGTACGCGAGAAATTTGCCGATGATCGCCGGACGACCATTGATGACTCCGAATTTGAAGCGGATATTGAAGATCTGATTCAACGCGAAGATATGGTCGTCACCGTTACTCATGGCGGCTACATCAAACGGGTACCGGTTTCGACCTATCGGGCGCAACGCCGTGGCGGCAAGGGCCGATCTGGAATGGCAACCAGAGACGAGGATTTTGTCTCCAGTGTTTATGTTGTGAATACGCATACACCTGTTCTGTTCTTCTCGTCACGCGGCATGGTCTACAAGCTAAAGGTCTACAAGGTGCCACTAGGAACACCGCAGGCCCGAGGTAAGGCACTGGTAAATCTCCTTCCATTGGACGAAGGCGAAACCATCACGACATTAATGCCCCTGCCAGAGGACGAATCTGCCTACGAAGAACTCGACGTGATGTTTGCAACGGCAAGCGGTTCGGTAAGACGGAACAAGCTAAGCGATTTCGTGAATGTCATGGCCAACGGCAAAATCGCCATGAAATTGAATGACGGCGACCATCTCGTTGGTGTTTCGGTTTGCGATGCCGATCAGGATGTCCTGCTGTCAACGGCCAAGGGCAAATGCATCAGGTTCCCAACCACAGATGTCAGACTGTTTGCTGGACGGGCATCGAGTGGTGTTCGAGGCATACGTTTGGCCCCGGGCGACAATGTTATGTCTATGTCGACCTTAAACCATGCTGCCTTCTCAATCGAAGAGAGAGACGCATATTTACGCCGTCGTCGTGCGGAACGTGTCGAAAACGACGCCGCCGCAGAAGCAAATGGTAACGGCCATAGTGAAAACAGCGAAGCCATCACGCTAACGGATGAACGCTATGCGGAAATGGTGGCGATGGATCAGTTCATTCTTACCCTTGCCGTAAATGGTTATGGAAAACGGACATCCTCATACGAGTATACAGTCCGCAAAAGAGGCGGGCAGGGCATTGCCAATATCGACCTCTCAGTGAAGGACAATACCGTCGTCGCTTCGTTCCCGGTGGTTGATAGTGATCAACTGGTTCTCGTCACTGATAATGGGCAAATGATCCGTACCGGTATTAATGAAATACGGTTTGCCGGACGGTCTACGCGTGGTGTTATTGTTTTCCGGGTCGCCGATAAAGAACATGTCGTGTCCGTCAGTCGTCTGTCGGATGTCGAAGAAGGCGATGAAGAAGATGAAGTCGTCGAGGGGGAGAGCAATCAGCCGGTCGCCGAAGTAACAGAGGAAGCAGTGCCTGCGCCTGAAGAAGCAGAGGGGGCTGAAGCAGAAGAGCCCGAGGAAGAAGGCGGAGAAGAAAATGTCTGATCCTTTGGTCGGCATTTACCCGGGCACATTTGACCCCATTACCAACGGACATACCGATGTAATCCAGCGGGCAGCGAGGATGCTCGACAAACTCGTTGTCGGCGTCGCGATAAATGCAGGTAAAGGACCTCTTTTTTCGCTTGAAGAGCGCCTCGAGATGGTTCGGGTGGAAGCTGCCGAAATGGGTGATGTCGGCAAGCGTATTGAAGTGCGTGGTTTTGACAATCTTCTGGTTGATTTTGCCAAAGACAATGGTGCCAGTGTGATCATAAGGGGGCTGCGAGCAGTCTCTGACTTCGATTATGAATTCCAAATGGCAAGCATGAACGCGAAACTGGCCCCTGATGTCGAAACTGTTTGCCTTATGGCTTCAGATCGCCACCAGTTTATCGCATCCCGCCTCGTAAAGGAGATTGCGATTCTTGACGGTGATGTCGCGCAGTTTGTATCGCCACGCGTTCGCACATTACTTGAGGAAAAAGTTAAGAACAGATAGGGATTTTCCCAGCTTTCTATTGACCATACGCGGTGGCCCACATATTGTGCGCCGCCGTCGATTTTTTACGATGGTTACACATCGGGCGCCCGTAGCTCAGCCCGGTAGAGCAGTTGACTTTTAATCAATTGGTCGCAGGTTCAAATCCTGCCGGGCGCACCATTTAATTTTCTAATATCCACAAACGTGGCTAAGCCGCTACCGAGTTTTCTTTGGCTACAAACAACCTGAGGATATGTCTTAGAATTAACCTACAAACCATCCAAAGACAGCAACTAAGGTACATTCGTCGTTCTCCAATCTCGCCTCGGTTTTCAGGAACCTTTCGCTGAAACGTGAGCAGAGGCGTAATCTTTAAGTGTCGCAAAGATTAGTACTCCATAACCAAATAGCATGATGTAGCCCCGGATCCTGTGCGACCATTCCCACTGGTCACGATAGTTCGCCCAATCAACTGGTGGTGCGCTCCACGATTTGACAGCATCATTCACCGGATCCAAATATAACCCAAAAATAATCAGAGGAATTAAGACGGTAACGCCTACGAACAGGTGTAAATACCTCTGGAGGGGTACTTTAAATCGGATGATCGCGATACCAAATGCGCTGAGCATCGCCCCCATTTCAATAGGGCCAAGAATCCTCCCAAAACCTTGATATATGTTTTTCTGAACGATGAAATACTCGTTCATTGCCAATGCCATTTTGTTTGGATAATGCAACTCATGTCCGAACGAAACGCCAACTGCAATGCCCATTAACAGAAGTGCTACAAACCTAATTGTAAAAACCATCACAGCCTCCCATCCGTTATGAATGGTCTAACGCGTTTTTTTTCAGCGAATCTTTATTTTCTAATCCAAGAATAACAATCGGTTCGACTGAAGATGAAATTACGTGATCGGAATTTGTGTAGACCCCGCATTTACCTTTAGGGTACTCGCTAGAGCCATTTAAGCCATGGATTTGTGATGTTCGCCAAAATTAATCACGTCGCCATTATGTCGCGCACTTTTGCGCTGCAGGCACAATTTTATGAAATTCTGTTTGGCATGAAACGGGCGGAGGGGCCGTCACAAGGTGCGATCACCGTTGGGGATGGCTATGTCAGGCTGAACATCAACCCCCGTAAGCCGGGCCGTCCAGGTGGTCTCGATCATTTTGGCGTGCAGGTGGAAGATGTCAAGAGTGTCTTTGCGCGAATGGAGAAATACCCTGAAGTAAAATGGCTCAAACGGCCAAGCAGCCGTCCCTTTGCCGGCATCACAACTCATGACCCTGATGGCAATCTGTTTGACCTGTCGCAGGCAGATATGAGCAATCGCAAAGGCATCTATACCGCAGGCGAATGGGAACAGGATCGCTATATCACCCATTTTGCACTACGAACGCTCAACCCGGAGAAATGTGCAGGGTTTTACTGCGACGTTTTAGAACTCAGTCTCGCTAATCGGGAAGAGGGGGATGAGAATTACTACGTCACAGACGGGCGCGTAACCATTGTTCTTGCACCCTGGGATATCACCAACTACGCCAATACCGGCATCTCCCGCGCCGGTCCTGACCATTTCGCTTTTAAGGTAGAAAGTCTCAATGTCTTTAAAGACAGCTATCAGGCCATGATTGATCGCAATCTAACCCTTATCCCACAGCCGGTGGGCATGGGACCTGAAGGAAAGGCGCGCTTGGAGTTCCTGACAAGGATCGCGCCCTACACACAACATCATCTTGCTGACCATGACAGCGTTCTGATAGGCGTCTCCGAATAAAGGTCTATCGCCAGCCCCAGCTTTACTCAGCTGAATCTTCTTTTTCAAAAACGATAACACCCGGTGCCTCGCCCGGCAGATCCAGCTCTTTCCAGTTTGCGGCCACCTTGTCATAGACAGACTTCCGTAACACCGTTCGGTTGGGAAATTTGTCCCGATGTTTGTGGTTCTTACAGGCATTGATCAGGGCTTTTGATCCATACGGCCGCAAGGAGGGTTCGCCCTGACTTGGGTCAAGCGGCGTACTCCAGGTATTGCGCAGAATATCGATATCATCGATTGGATTACTTCGACTGCCGAGCGCCCATAGAACTTCATCCATATTGGAGGGATCGACGTCTTCATCGACAGCGACAATCCATTTGGTAAAGAACGCGCCACCAGGAACCTGTGCTGCGAGTGAAAGAGCCTGTGCGGCGTGGCCAGCATAGCGTTGTTCGAGGCTTACGACGGTCAACCCATAACCGCCAGCGGAAGCCGGGTGGGCATATACCCCTGCGATTCCCGGAACACCAAGCTTGTCGAGATCGTCCCAGATTTTGGCGGATCGAATAATGGCGAAAAACCCGCTTTGTTCGCAGGATGGATAATCAGCCATCAGCGCATTCGTCAAAATGGGATTATCGCGATAATGAATGGCCGTAACCCTTACCAGCGGTGCCTGACCAACCGGTGAGCCGTAATAGCCAGTAAACTCGCCGAATGGTCCTTCTGCACGGACCGCTTGGGGTTCAATAACACCCTCGATCATCAAATCAGCGTTAGCCGGGATCAACAAATCACTGTTTTTGGCTTTGACAACAGGGACCGCTTGGCCTTTCAACCCTCCAATATATTCGTATTCGGAAATGTTCTTGGGGAAGCCTTGCGAACCCACCAACATAAACAGGGGATCAACCCCCCATGCTGCCGCGACCGGAACTGATTCACCCTTTTCCCAGGAACGCTCAATATGCAGACGCGCGTCCTTTCCCGGCGATAAATGTAGACCAACCTCATTTTTGCTGTGTTGCATCATTCGGTAGGTACCGACATTGAGATATCCGTTCTCCGGGTCGCGCGTAATCACGCAGTCACCGGTCCCCGCATATCGTCCGCCGTCAAGCGGCCAATGGGTTGGTATTGGCAAGAGATCCAGATCAATATCATCGCCCGTCAGCGTATTCGCATAGATTGGTGCGTCATCGGCTGAGACTTCTTCCGGTGGGATGCGGTTGGCCATTTTGCCTTTGACACGCGTGATAAGCTCAATCGTTGGCGTGTCAGCCGGCTCTTCAAGGGTAATAGCGATCCGCTTTATGCTCGGGCCAACTAAATTCCATAAAAGCCGTGCTCCGATGGGATTGTTGTCATCAAACCCGTTCGGGCTTTCAAACAGAACGGTTGGGGAGGGCGTTTGCTTTCCCAAAAGATAGGTGATCGCACCCATCTCTTCGTCCCGATCAACCGGCTTTGTTACGCGAACCAGTTCGCCGAGATCCTCTACATCGTCAATCCACTCGCGAAGATCCTGGATCGGTTGATTTCTGTTCGCCATTTACACAAGTCCTTGTATCTCAGACACGCCGCAGGGATTGCAGCGGGTGAATTATTCGGTGCGTGAAAATAGTCCGGCAATACCGGTTAGGTCCAGAGGTGTTGTAGTAAATAAAGCTGTTTCTCGCCCGCAAATTGGATTCGGGCGGTCTCAAAATCTAATGAGAATTGCGCCTACGGGCTGCTCCTAAACCGAGGAGGCCAACTGTAAAAACCAAAAGACTCTCCGGTTCAGGAATTGCCGTCTCTACATCACACGAAGTCGTCACAGAAAATGATCCAAATTGTCCTAACGCCGAAGTACCGGCTACATCAACAGGGTCAAAGGATGTCCCGGTCCAGACGGTTGGAAAAAATGACAAAGAACCTGGGTCGAGAGTGCCTGTAAATGTGTTCGTGATAGAACCATCGCTGTAATCGATATCAATGTCGAAAATGGCGTTAGACCAGCTTGCAACCTGGTTAAAGACACCTGGGGGCAATTTCTTCGAATATTGCCGCGCTGCCGTTCCTGTAAATTCGGTTTTCGATCAACCCTGAAAAGGAAAGGTCAGCTGTTGAAGAGGTATTCAATGTAAAACCGTTAATACTAATATGCAGCGGACCAGCTAGGCCGAGCCCTTCACGACCATGCGGCTCCGGGAGAGTCGTTGCCGCAAACGGTGTCCCTGGTGAGTTGGCACCATGAGCCAACTCAACGCCCGTCGTGGTATTAAAGGCATCGGGACTCACTATGCGGGAGTAAGGGCCTGCAACACCGATCCCGGCATAAAACGAGTTCATGTGCGCTATTGAAGCCCTCGGTACAAAGGCATGCCCCAATAACCCTTGCCCGTCACCTGTCAGGCCCTGAAAATTTACGGTGACCGGCGCAGCATGCACCGGTGCCGAAAAGATCGACAGCAAAAGGACAAAGATTGAAAGAAAACGCGATTTCATAGTTTTATCTTATTAGCGGGGTACCGCTATAAATTGTATAAGCCTTTGATGTTTATGCCAATGCAAAAACCTAAATTCGTGAATGTCGATGGCATTCAAACCCGTTATTTCGAAGCAGGACAGGGCGATGACACCCTCGTACTTTTTCATGGCGGTAATATGGGCTCCGCAAATCTTGCTGAATGTGCTCTGGATTGGGAGCTCAATTTCAACAATCTCGCAGGGTTTTGCCGGGTAATAGCAGTCGATAAATTAGGTCAAGGGTACACAGATAACCCATTGAAGGATATTGATTTTATGATGAATCAAACGGTGGAGCATGCTTATCGTTTTATGACAGAGCTGGGGTTACGAAATGTCCATATTGCCGGACACTCACGCGGGGGATTTTTGGTTTGCCGTTTAGCTCTTGACCATCCGGAGCTCGTCAAATCCTGCGTAATTATTGACACAAATACCTTGGCGCCGGGCTCGCCCCGCAGTGCTCAAGTACTCGCCAACCCACCACATCCCAGATTAAGTCGGGAAAGCCAGCGCTGGATCATCGAACATTACTCCTTCAGTCCCACGCATATAACAACAGCGTGGCTTGACGCCGTAGTCGAAGTTGCAAAATTGCCTAAATCTATAGAGGCCCACAGGAAAATGACTGCCGATGGGCTCAGTAAGAAACAATTCATGCCAAAGTTAGCGGAGGATAGGTCGAGAATATTCTCTGAACTAAGAGATAAAGGTATTACGTGCCCAACTCTTGTCCTGTGGGGAAAGAACGACCCGACTGCGGTCCTCCAACAAGGAGAGATCATTTTTAATCTGATTGCGGCTCGTCAAAAACATACGCAAATGGCCGTACTTAACCATGCGGGACATTTCTGTTTCCGAGAACAGCCAGACGCATTCAATGCCCGTTTAATGGGCTTTATCAATTCAATTGAAAATTAGGAGCGTCAATTACAAACGCGGATTGACGAGACCGCTAACATTCGTCCGTTGGACGAATAGGTGAGGGGGCCAGTTTACACCAGCCCCGCATCAACCAACTTATTTAACGACCAGGTTCTCGGCCGAAGATTTTCCGTTCTGGCCAGGGACCAGCTCGAACTCAACTTCCTGACCTTCATTCAAGGTCGACAAACCAGCGCGTTCAACCGCAGAAATATGCACAAACGCATCGCGGCTTCCATCGCTAGGCTCAATAAAACCGTAACCCTTGGTCGGATTAAACCATTTAACTTTTCCACTCGGCATCTCAATAGTCCTTTCAAACGTCTTATATATGCGACGGCATATTTACCGTCACATGGTCTTGGTTCCACAATTTCTCAGTGTAGCTCAGCTAGCGGGCCTTCAAGCAATCCAGGGGTTAAGCCAGGATCATGTGTTACCTGAGCGTAGTTTTTCAGCATTCCGTTAATGATTGCAATATAATTCGCGGAAACCGCCAATTATTTTTTTAAGACAGAATTTGGGTATTCCACATTTACATACTGAATCTTTAAGAGAAGAACACAAAATCCCTTTTAATTTCAGTTCGTTACCATTATTCCGCAGCAGCCGTCAGATATTTCTGTGCTTCATTTTTGACTCTGTCATATTGACCGTTTTGAGCGAGCTCCGGCTCATCATCCGCATAATCTTCCAATCCCTGTGCGCGGCGGTCTTCACCCCACTTCCGGATGAAATCTCGAATATCCTGCTCCGTCAGGATATATCGGAGCAACGAATTCTGAATTTCAAGCGGCGGCTCACCGTCTCCATCGTCAGAAATATCGCGACACACCGCCCGCAAATATTTCACGGCATCAAGAATTAGGGCTGCTTCTTCTTTGCTCCAATTCTTGTCCGGGGTGAAGCTGTTCGCTTGAAGTGCTTTGATTTGATTGAACGTAAGTGTCGCCGGCGTACCAACACGCGGCATCTCCGCCTGTTCCGCCTTGGGCTTGGGAACAATCGTTGCTGCTGGATCAGAGGTACTGGATCGTCTTTGATGAATTCGATAGAGAACCCATGCTCCCCATGCAAAGCCAAAAGCGATCATTACAGTAGTGGGGTCCATTTCCTTGCCCGGTCTTCAAGTTATTACGGGCGCAGAATGCTACGGTCAGAAAATCCGTGCAAGACGTCAAAAACCAAATAGTGACTAAGTACGGGGTTGCCAGCAGTTATCCGGTGCAATCGCGCGCAAGGTAAAGTTCTTTGCTCCATTCATACCGTTGAGATGCAGAATGGGGCCAATCCGCTTAACGTGATATTGCGACGTTCCACCGGTCGGCCAGAATATTTTGAGATAGCGGCTGCCTTTACGCATTTCCCACGCTCCAAATGTCCGCTTTTGTTTTTCAACCTTGTTCTCATCATACTGGACCATGGAACCATTGCCGACGAAGTGGACTTTCAGATCAACACTGTCGCCTTTATCCGCATCGCCCCAACATCCCAACACAGTCATGTTGCGTTTTTTGTCTTCTTGCGCATGAGCGGGTAGGGAAACAGAAAAAACCGCCCCTATAGTTAGGGCTAGAAAAAGTGCTTTCGATAGGATTCTAGATATCGCGAATAACCATCACTTTGCGGACCATGGAACGCATATCAACCACTGAATGGTTCAATCTGCCAAAGGCCGGATATCAATGAAACTACCAAAGTTTGCGCCAATTCCCGTCGAAATGAGGTTATCGAATGCTGGTTAACGGAGAGTTTATTTTAAAAGCGATAGCCATAACGAACACCCACAGTTTCGAGACCTTCATTGGCATCGCATATGTTTGCGTTTGAAATATGGCCAAAAAAGCCTGAAATACTGTGCCGTTCTTTAAATATATAACCTAGCTCCAGAAAATATATAACCTAGCTCCAGAGATTCTCTGAAAAGAACTCTGCAACCAAGTTTTTTGCGATCAATGCGTGTCGTCGTCTTCTTAGCGGCATGAATGGATCCGCCAAGGCTAAAGTCAATGAACCAGTTTCTCCAGAACCGCCATTCCCAGGTTAAGCCCATATAAGCTTGGCTGGTATCACCTGATGAATTCACCGAGAGACCAAGATGAGGCCGTGGCGCCCAGATCTTTTGCAGCCAGGAAGGAGATCTAAAGAGAATTTCAAAGTTTCCATCGAACCCGTCTTCCTCATTGCGTGAAAAGGGTCCGATGTCATGAGCCAGAAAACCCACGCGAATTTCAGAAATCAGACCTTTTTCTTGTCTCGGAACGGCGGCAACGGCAGCTTTTGGTGCTGTTGTGACCGGGAGTCTATCGGATACGGATTTTTGAATGGCCGGACGCGGAATAGCGCGTGCCGGTGTTGTAAAACCGGGAAATTCGGGCGGGTGCTCTAATGCTTCTTGTCGGCACGGCAACTGACGGCGCTGTTGCAAAATAAGGGTCACTTGCCTGGCCCGCAAAAGGGTGAGGCTGATCTAATAAGACATTGATATCATATCCACGCGTTCCGGCTTGCGTAGAACCGGAAGCCATCAAAATGAGTCCTGCTGCAAAGATGTTAAGTTTGGCCGACGCTTTTGCGATCACGATGTCATCCGCTTATTTCGAAATTCTTACAGATTTATAATGATCCACTTTCCTGTACACATTGTCTATCATTTAGCGTCCAATTCTGACCGTTTTGAAACGAGAAAGATTGGCGTCTGGGTGACAAAACGTTAGTATCAGCTATGGTTGAGAATTCATCAGAACAAGAATCCGACGTCGGATCAAGCAAAGAACGCAAGACGGAGTATATTGTGCTTGCAGTTTTGTTCTTTGCCGCACTGATGGCCTTCCCGGCGTTTCGGGATGTGCAGCTTATGCAGGATTTCTTTATTTCAATCTGCTCCGGGCTAGGCTTGACCTAACCCGGATCTAGCATATCTTTTGATTAGAAGTTCACAACACTTCTAATCGACTCTCCCTCATGCATTAGATGAAATGCGTCATTGATGTCTTCAAGCGGCATCGTATGTGTAATCAAATCATCAATGTTGATCTTCCCATCCATGTACCAATCAACAATTTGCGGCACTTGCGTCCGGCTTTTCGCACCGCCAAAGGCTGTACCTTTCCATACGCGTCCGGTAACCAGCTGAAACGGCCTTGTAGAGATTTCTTGGCCGGCACCGGCGACCCCAATGATGACGCTCACTCCCCAGCCACGATGGCAACATTCCAGAGCCTGACGCATCGTATTGACGTTACCAATACATTCGAAACTGTAATCCGCGCCGCCATCGGTAATATCCACAAGATAAGCAATCAAATCATCTTCCACCTCGCTGGGGTTGACGAAATGTGTCATGCCGAACTTTTCAGCAAGCGGCTTCTTTTTGGCATTCAGATCAACACCAATAATCTTGTTTGCGCCTGCCAATCGAGCGCCTTGGATAACATTGAGGCCGATACCCCCAAGTCCAAAGACAACAACATTTGCACCGGGCTCAACCTTGGCAGTGTTGATAACAGCACCAATGCCCGTTGTTACGCCGCAACCGATGTAACAAACCTTCTCAAAAGGCGCATCTTCACGAATTTTAGCAGCCGCGATTTCCGGCATGACAGTAAAATTCGAAAAAGTCGATGTGCCCATATAATGAAATAGGGGTTTTCCGTTCAGTGAAAATCGGCTGGAACCATCCGGCATAATTCCTTGGCCCTGTGTATCCCGGATCGCTGTACACAGATTGGTTTTCCCAGAGAGACACGATTTGCACTGGCGGCATTCAGGGATATAGAGAGGAATGACGTGGTCGCCTTTTTTGAGCGAGGTCACGTTTTTGGCAACATCAACAACCACACCGGCCCCTTCGTGTCCTAGAATTGCCGGAAACAGACCCTCAGGATCGTCACCCGATAAGGTAAAGGCATCAGTGTGGCATATACCGGTCGACTTAATTTCGACCAGGATCTCACCTTCCTTTGGTCCATCAAGCTGAACTGTTTCAACCGTAAGCGGTTTTCCCGCTGCGTGCGCGACGGCAGCACGAACATCCATGTGATTTCCCTCCCAAAACGAATACGCAATGGCCTATGTTTTCAAGCCAAACGAAACAGTGCAAGAGGAAGATGAAATTTGTTGAAAATTTCTCTAGCGGGCGGCCACGGTTTTAATAATATCCTCAGCCAGGCCTTTGGTGGTTTCTGTTGGAAAGAGGGAAGCTCTGATCGCCATTCCAAGATGTTTCAGAACTTCAAGATCATGTTCACTTGGTGAGGCGCCTGAAGCGCGCATTTTCGTCACGACGCCAACACACGCACGGCAAAGCTCGGCAACGTGATATAAACCATTTTCGCCAGCTCGCCGGTCCATTGCATTTACGAGCGCCGTCAAGCGCTCGACCTGAGGATGGATGCGCGCCAACCCGTCTGGCTGGCTGGCTGGTAAGCTCAGATATAGAATCGGCCAAAGCAGCAATAATTTCGGCATGTCGGTCAATTTTTCTGGTGTTGATGGAGCCAACGGCGGAGGCCAGATTCTTCTCAAATCGACGAGGGTCCCATTGCCCAAGGGCTTTTTCTTTTAAAGAATTGGGAACATCCACAAGCGGAAAATCTTTCCCAGGACGCGTTAGCTTGCGTCGGTCCGGTCCAACATAATCCGCGGTTACAATGAAGGGCAGTCGATGACTGACCATCGATGAAACGCGGCTTAAGATTTGCTGCGGTGAAAGAGGTGCCGTAACCAGATGGTCAACGCCGCAATTGATCATGCGGATAACATCCTGTGCTTCTGCTTCCCAGGAAATGCCAATTACACAAAGAAACGGGTTCTTTCCAAGGTCGTTGTGGCGGACATGTGAGATGAAATCGATAATTTCTCCATCTCCAAGTCCCATGTCGCAGATTAGAATATCGGGACCGATGGAGTGTTCCATCGCATCGGTAACGCCGTTGAGTGTCCCGGTGTGTTCTATGTTTTCCAGACCGGCATGGGAAAGGACGACCTTCAGCGTACTGCGTATGTGTGTTCGCGGATCGGCGAGCATCACCTGCACATCGTTATATTTGATATCTGCCGCCATCGGAGTATTTCAATCAAGATTTCGGTAGGTATGACGATCCACTATGCATCTGAAATCTTTAGAATTTATAAACAATAACAAAACCTTAAAGCGCGCTGTAGAGCAGGGAACAAGCGATAATAGCGCCGATTATGCCAAAGAGATCAGCAGTAAGTGCCGCAGCCAATGCGTGGCGGACGCGTTTGATTTGTACTGCGCCGAAATATACTGCCAGGACATAAAATGTTGTTTCCGTAGATCCCTGCAAGGTACTAACCAGATAACCAGTGTAGCTATCGGGGCCAATCGAAGGATCCTGTATAATTGACGCCAATATGCCATAGGCGCCAGAGCCAGAAAGAGGGCGGAGCAATGCCATCGGTAAGGCTTCCCCGGGAAGCCCAAACGCGCTGGTAACCGGGCCGACCCAACCAACGAATAAATCAAGCGCCCCGCTGGCACGTAGCATGCCGACGGCAACGAGGATCGCCACGAGATAGGGAATTATCCTTACAGCCACCTGAAACCCGTCTCGAGCCCCTTCGACAAAGGATTCGTAGACCGGAACGCGCCGGACCAGGCCAAAGGTCAGGAGCCCGATCATCAATCCTGGAATAATCCAGGGCGCAATAATCTTTCCATAGATGATCGTAATCGGAACAAAGGCAGCGATTGAGCAGAGAGCAAGGGCAGAAACCCACCAGGGATAACCGCTATCGCTGATATCATCTTCAAGACCACCACCTGCCGTCTCAAGTTCACCTGAAATATCTTCTGTGGCCGGGGGAGGTTCTGAAAATCGGCGATAGAATTTGACGGCGATAAACGCGACGGTGGTAGACAAAATCGTCGCAAATAATGTCGTCGGTAGGATCCCTGCGGGGTCTGTTGAACCCGTCGCCGCGCGTAAGGCGATAACACCCGTTGGTAACAGCGTCACACTCGACGTATTAATCGCCAAAAACAGCACCATGGCATCTGTCGCCGTGCCCTTGTGGGGATTAATTTTATCCAGCTCCTGCATGGCTCGAATGCCAAACGGCGTTGCGGCGTTCCCAAGGCCGAGCGCATTGGCAGAAATATTCATGATCATCGCTCCCATAGCCGGATGATTGGCAGGCACATCCGGGAAAGCGCGGACCATGAGCGGGCGAACAAGTTTGGCGATTATGGCCAGCAAACCGCCAGCCTCCGCGACCTTCATTAAGCCCAGAAAAAGGGCCATAACGCCGATAAGTCCAAGGGCGAGCGTCACAGAACTTGCAGCGGAATCGATCATTCCGACGCCAAGCTGCTGCATCGGTGACACTGCCTTATCTGTCGCCGGTATCCAGAAAATCTGGCGCCAGGCGGTGACACTAAAGGCAATAGCAACCAATCCAACAAAGACGATGTTCATCTTCTAACCTCGTCTAGTTGCGGGCTCTTACCGCCCGCGCCGTGGCAAATATGATGAAGGCGGCGATTGATAATAGAACTCCCGAACTGAAGAACACCCAGTCAGGTCTTCCCAAATCCACAAACCAGCCATAAATCGCTGGCGTGATTGCTGCACCGGTATCAAGTCCACCATAAACAAACCCGAAAACTCGACCACTTGCTCCCTTGGGAGTCGAGGCACGAACAACCATGTCCCGATTAGGCAGAGCCGTGCCAAAGAATATACCAGCCAGGAAAAACTGGAATGTCAGAATTAACCCGGAAAGTTCGAGGACTGGCACCAAGAAAATCAATATGCCAGCTACAATAATGCATATGAGGGCCACGACGTCTTGATGTTTGATTTTATCCGCGGCATATCCGCCAAAAAATATTCCAATTGGAGCGCCAATTAAAAAACCTGTAAGGGCGCCACTCGCGCTAACCAGATCAAACCCGCGCCCGGCGACCAGGGCTGTCGGTGTAAAGTTCTGCATGCCGATGAGCCCCATGGCGAGGATCGTAAAGAACAGAAAAAAGGCTATGATTGAGGGTCGCAACAAAACGGCGATTGATGTCGAACTGACTTCCTTCTGTGTCGTTTCATCTTTCTTTGTTTGGGTCTCTTCCTGAGACTGACTTCCTTCGAAAAGTTTCGCACCGCCAATCACCAGAACGATTGTCAGCACAACGCCAACCAGACCTACAGCCATTGCGGCATCCCGCCAACCGAAGGAAGCTGCAAGCAGAGCCATAACAGCAGGGCCTAACGCAAATCCAAAATGGCCTCCATTGGTGTGGTAGCTGAACGCACGTCCCATCAAATGAGGGCTGATAAGATTGTTCATCAGGCTGTAATCAGCTGGGTGAAAAACGCTATTTCCCATACCGGCGAGAAAGGTGAGAATCAAAAACATCTCATAGTTCGGCGCAAGAGAGTAGCCTGTGACCGCCAAGGAGAGCATCCCAAGCCCACCCAGCAAGATTGGCCGCGCGCCAAATCGGTCGACCAAAAAACCAGCAGGAGTCTGAAACAGGGCTGAAGCGATAAAGAAAACGGTGACCAAAAACCCCAACTCAACATTGGTAAGACCCATCTCGACTTTGATAAGAGGAAAGACCGGCGCGAGGGTCAGCTGATAAAAATGGCTAAATAGATGAACGACGCTGATTACGCTGATCAGCCTGACGTCCTTCCTCGTTGCACTGACCACACTGGTCATGCTGCTATCGGTTTCTTCTTCGCCGTAACTTTGGCTAACAGTACGCTTGCCACACCAATCATCATAAACACGCCTACCAAAATAAAGACGAGTTGTGATTGACCACCTCCCAACAGGAAGCCAAAGACAGCAACGGCGACAGCCGAACCAACATCCATTCCTGAATAGGTAAAGCCAAAGATTTTGCCGGCGGCACCGGAGGGCGCCACTGAACGGACCACCATGTCACGCGAGGGCTGTGCCATGCCGTACGCAAATCCATAAACGACAAATATTGTAATCAGAAGCGCCAGGTTCTCTGGTTGAAAAGCCGGAACGGTCCAGAGGAGTAGAACCCCAAGGGTCACAATACCCGCCGTCGCCATATCGTGGCGAACGATACGGTCGGCGACGATACCACCGACCAGAATTCCGCAAAGTGACCCGGTGAGCTGCAATGAAATCGTTGAGCTTGCCGTTTCGCGCGATAGATCAAGAAAGGCGGTAAGGGCATCGGGACCAAGTGTCATCAACCCAACAGATCCCATGGCCATAAAGCAGAAAAACAGGAACGAAAATATTGTTGCTGGCTGGAACAGAATGCCAATGCCCTCCCGAACTGAGCCGGCACTTACGCCTTTATCGAGACCACTATCACGAAGATCGGTTCGCTGGGTCCACATTAACCCGGCGACAACAACACCGATGATGCCAATGATCAACATCGTTTCCCGCCATCCAAAGGTCGTCCCCATAAGGTACATGGAGTAGGGGGTGATGGCGTAGCCGATGAGCCCGCCGAAGCCATGAACGCCGTAGGCTTTACCAACATTTTTCTCAGTAATACTGCCATTTAGAATACTGTAATTTGCTGGATGAAAAACGCTATTGCCGAGCCCTGCCAGAAACGACAATACCAACATGGCCAAATAGGAATGTACGAAGGCAAAGGCCGCAATAGACATCGCCATCAGGAAGAAACCAACGAACAAAATTGGGCGCGCCCCGTACTTGTCGACCATAAAGCCGGCAATAATTTGTCCGACGGCCGAAACCACAAAGAAAACCGAGGTCAAGATTGCCAGCTTAGCGATGCTGAAACCTTCTTGAACGGTGATCAAAAAAAACAAGTTGGGCAATGCCAGTTGATAAACATGGCTCAAACAATGGCCTGTCGATATCAGGCTGATAACTTTTAAATCACTCGCAGGAGCGGTCGCTGCTGTCGCCATTATAAACTCTGAACAGGAGAAGAGATGAGAACGGGTTATACATAAACTAGCATGGCAACAGAGTTGTGATCACCATCTAAACAAATGTTGAATTTTCAGTACCCCCGGACGGGGTCAATGAGATTCAGGAGCGGACGACCGTCCAAGCTTCGACGTATCGTATCAGCAATAACAGCGGAAGCACTCTCATAGTTTACCAAGGCCGCGACATGGGGCGTGATAGATACTTTGGGATGAGACCAGAGAGAATTTTCCTTCGGAAGCGGTTCGTTCTCAAAAACGTCGAGGGCGGCGCTGGCGATGTGATTGCTCTCCAACAACTTCAACAAATCAGTCTCGACGAGATGGCCACCTTGAGCCGCATTAATGATAAAGGCGCCCTCAGGGAGTTTACGCATATTCTCTTCGTTTAATATCCCGCGCGTGTCGGTCGTCAATGGAAGTAGACAAATAACAATTTCGGACTGGGCAAGAAATAGATCAAAACCTTGCTTGCCATAGAAACAGCCAACTTTGTTTAATGTTTTTTTCCGGCGGCTCCAGCCCACCACGTCAAACCCCAAACCGACCAAGGCTTCAGCACATGCTGCTCCGAGGGCACCAAGACCCATAAATGCCTACGGTCCGCTTAAAGGGCATCGTTTGGTCTTGCTCGATCCAAAGTGATTTCTGTTGTTGCTCTTCGTATTCCGAAAAACGGCGATGAAATTTCAAAACGTTATAGAGAACGTATTCGACCATGCCTGTTCTTAGAGCCGGATCACCCAGCCTAACGATCGGGACGCTGGGCGGACGATCCTTCAGGGCTAGAATGTGATCAACACCTGCGCCGAGCGATAAAAATGCCCGGATATTTGGAAACTGGGTTAAATCGGTGTTCCACTTTCCCCAAAGCAGAACGAATTTGACATCTTCGGGCTCGGTTACATCCGGCCATAGATGAATAGCCAAATCTGGGATTTCTGCCTTTATAGCCTTAACCCATGGCTCCGATGGAATATCTACAAAGGCAAAGATCAAAGACACGGTAACGCTCTGGTTTGTTGACAGTTGACTTGTTCAAAAGGGTGCGGCAAGTCTGGCTAAGCGTCAATCTTGAGAAATTGCGCGACGAAATAAGGAAGCACAGCGTGAAAGTAGGAATTGCCGGGTACGGCGCGATAGGCAAAGTCGTTGGTGAAGCCTTGGACAAGGGAATCGATGGCCTTGAACTCGCCGCGATCTGTGTTCGCGACGTCGAGCGCGGTGAAGCACGAATGGCCGATCTGTCGAATCCAGTACCAATTCTGTCGCCCGAAGAACTCGCAGAAACCTGCGATATAATTGTCGAATGCGTGCCCAAGGAAGCCTTCAATACATTCGCGATTCCGGCGCTCAATGCGGGACGGTTGTTTGTTACCGTGAGCGCTGCAGGTATCCTGGCTAATCCGGATACCGTTGAACTCGCCAATACAGGGGGCGGGCGCATAATTCTCGCGACAGGCGCGCTCCTGGGACTTGATGCGGTCCGTGCCGCTGCGGAAGGCACGATCGAAGAAGTCGTGATGATTACCCGCAAGCCGCCAAATGCGTTAATCGGCGCGCCGCATCTCGTTGACAACGATATTTCAGTTGAAGGGCTGAACGAACCCAAGAAAGTATTTTATGGCTCAGCTCGCGATGGGGCAGCCGGTTTCCCGGCCAACGTAAATGTCGCCGCCGCGCTGGGGCTTGCTGGAATTGGTCCGGACAGAACAAAACTTGAAATCTGGGCTGATCCCAATCTTACGCGAAATACCCATTCAATCCGGGCTGTTTCCGATAGCGCCTCTTTCGAAATGAGTATTGAGAATGTGCAGTCGGAAGAAAAACCCGGCACCGGAAAAATTACCGCTTTAAGTGTTATTGCCTGTCTTCGGGGACTGGTTTCCCCGCTTAAGGTCGGCACCTGAACCAAGGAGAGATCGAATGAAATACGAGGCCATCAAATGGGAGGTCCATGAAAATCCCGAACGGCCCGGAGAGAAATGTATCGGGGTCATCACGCTGAACCGCCCTGAGGCTCTCAACGCCGTTGATGTTCGTATGCGTGTCGAACTCGACATTCTATGCGATGAGATTGCCGCAAACAGTCATATCAGAGCCGTCATTATCACGGGTGAGGGACGGGGTTTCTCCGCCGGGGGCGATCTTAAAACCGAAGCGGATCCGCTTGGCGCCGGGGAAGAAGACTTCGATTTTGGCAATTTTGGCGCCTACAAGGAGCTCGCTGGATACTTTTTCAATGATCTCCGGCACGAAGTGCTGCAACGCGCTTTCCGTAAATTTGAAGACCTGCCGCCAGTCGTCATTGCCGCGATTAATGGTCCGGCGGTCGGCATCGGGCTGGAAATCTGTACGCTGTGCGATATTCGCTATGCCTCAGAAAAGGCAAAGCTTGGCGAAGTTGCCGTCCCGGCAGGATTTCTTCCTGAATCCGGAGGCGCCCGTAACCTGCCAAAATTCGTTGGCATCGGCCGCGCCATGGAAATGATCATGACCGGCGACATCATCATGGCCGATGAGGCGGAGCGCATCGGGTTGGTTGACCGGGTTTTTCCGCATGATGAACTAATGGACGGCGCCTTCAAACTCGCCGTAAAGATCGCCAACAATCCTTATCGCTCAGTTCGCAAAGCCAAGGATCTGGTTAAACATTATTGGAACCAGAACCGAACGGATGAAGGCTGGCAACGCGAATTAAACGCGATCAAGGAAATTACCCGGACCAAAGACTGTCACGAAGGCATCCGGGCTTTTCTTGAGAAACGCGACCCGGAATTCCGGGGCCCTTACTATGACAACTGGCCTTTTCCGGGTGGTTCCAAAAAAGATGGCAGCTGACGAGATAAAGACCTGGCCGGGATACCGGGAGGTTCCCGAACGGCTGAACATTACCGCCGAGACCCTCGACAAACAAATCAGGTCGGGAAACGGCAAAGGCATTGCCTTCAAGGATTCAGAAGGGGCTATTTCTTACGCAGAGCTCAATGATCGTGTTTGCGGACTGGCATCTGGTTTAAGCGGTTTGGGAATATCCAAAACTGATCACGTCCTGATACGTCTGCCGAACTGCATCGAGTTTATTGTTAGCTTTCTTGCGTTGGTAAAACTGGGTGCTGTTCCTGTTCTGCAAAACTCACTCCTCGGGGCGTCCGAAGTTGCCTATGTGCGCCAACATAGCGATGCGAACGCAGCCATAACATTACATGGCATAGCGGAGCCGGTAAGGGCGTTAAAAGCCGATCTGCCCAATGGCGTGATCGTCGCCCGTGGATCATTGGAAGGCGATCATATCTTCGAAGACCTATCGAACACGGAAGCAGAAGGTTCAATCGAAACTGTGGATACCGGGGCCAACGAGCCGGCCTTTATGGTCTATACCTCTGGCACGACAGGAAATCCCAAAGGCATTGTCCACGCTCACCGTTGGATTGTTGCGCAGGGCGATACCAACAAGTTGCGTATCGAACCGAAAGAAAACGATGTTGCGATGGCGACGGGAGAGTGGAGTTTTATCAGTGCGCTTGGGCACAATGTTCTCTATCCACTCCGCAATGGCGTAACAGGCGCCATCCTCGAGGGGCGTATGCATCCGGAGCGGGTTTTAAAAGCCGTTGAAACCCTTGGCGTCACGGTCCTGTATTCCGTTGCGACGGTCTATCGCCGTATCCTTGCTATTGACGGTGTCGAAAACCAATTTGATTTGTCTTCCTTACGGGGATGCAATGCCACTGGGGAAGCGCTCGAAGCGGCTACTTATAATGAATGGTTTGAGCGGATAGGCTGCCCCATCTGGGAACATTATGGCATCTCCGAAATGCAGCTTGTTTTTGGACAATGCCCGCATTGGCCCATCAAACCCGGTTCAGTGGGCAAGCCTTTGCCGGGCACACGGGTCGAAATTCTGAATGACGATTACCAACCCGTCCCGACCGGCGAAGTAGGGCACATGCTTATTGCTTCGGATAACCCGGGCTTCTTTCTGGGATATCACAAAGATCAGGTGAAGACCGACGAAGTCGTACATGATGGCTGGTATCACACGGGCGACCTGGCTTACGCCGATGAGGACGGCTTTCTTTGGATCGCGGGCCGGAATGATGATTGTTTCAAAAGCCGGAGTATCTTTATCTCCCCGATCGAAATCGAAAATGCGCTCCGACAAATCGAAGGCATTGTCGAAGCCTGTGTCGTCCCGTCTCCCGATAAAGAGATCGGCAACAAGATCCGCGCTGTCATTGTCTTGAAAGACCCGGCGCTATCATCGGATGCTCACGCGATATCCATTCGTGAGGCCCTGAAAGAACGCATCGCCCCCTACAAAGTCCCGCAATTGGTCGAATTTATAGATGAATTGCCGAAGAGCCCAGTCGGCAAAGTGCTACGCCGATCGCTTGTTGATGCCTGATTAAACCGTCTGCAGGTTAAGAACAGCTGGCTGACCGTCACTCACGGCGGTAGCGGCACGTTCCAGCGCTTTTGGCAGTTCAGCCGGGTCTTCAACCCGTTCGCCATAACCACCGGCAATATCCACGGTTTTTTCAAAGGCCATACCAACTTCGAAAAAGGTAAGATCTTCACGGTTACTTTTGACCGCGTAACCATCCGGATACATCGCCCTGGTATTGCGCTTAACGGCACCCCATTGTTCGTTATTCATAATCACGGTCAGTGTAGGCAAATCCTCTGCCTGCCCAACATAATGCGCAGGAACGGGATTACCATACATATAGGCGCCGTCGCCCTGGGTTCAGATTACCATGCGATCTTTTGCCGCCAGCTTCGCGCCCAGCGACATGCCAAGACCGTAACCAAGACCACCACCAGCGCCTCCGGAAATAAAACTGCCTGGTCTCGTCAATTCCATTTGCGCCATGGAAAACGCTGACTCGGTAATCAAAATCGTATCGTCGTCTTTGACTTCGCTAATACAATGGCTGATCCAAGCCTGGCTCATTGGCGAGGCACTCTTTGATTTTTCTAGCCCAGCCGCCCAATTCTCATGAAGCATCTGACGCAGGCCTTCAACGCGTTTACGCCGAGTATCTATTGTCGCTTTTGCACCTGCCTCGAGCCCCGCTAACGCTTCATCCAACGCCAGAAACGAAGGGGTCAAAGAACCGGTAATCGCCATATCGGCTTCATATCCGCGGATAGGGTAGCTGCTGTATATCGGGTCCGGTCCCATGTGAACAACTGTACAACCGGGTCCAGGTCCCTTAACGCTCGGTATCCAGGGGACATCACACTGCGCGACAATAATCAGATCAGCAAAATCCAAGTATGGGTCAACATCATAACCGAGATGCATGGGATGATCTGACGGCAGACAAAGATAGCGTGGCTTGCGTTGAATGACGGGAATTGCAAACCGATCAGATAGAGCAGCGAGAGGGGCAACCGACGCCACATCAGCCCCTGAATCCTGCGTGATAATCAACGGGTTCTCTGCCTTTGCAATCGCAGCGGCCAATTGATCAATCGCGTTCAGATCGGGCCAGGCGACGGTTGGCGTTGCATGGCGGGACGGCGAAGTGAAATCAAAATTATCAAATTCCTCGGCGAGCGGTTCGCGGGGCAGGGTGAGATAGATCGGGCCTTTGGGTTCCGTCATCGCGATATTCAAGGCGCGATCAACGACAGTCTCGAGGACTGCTTTGTCTTTTAGTTCGTAGTCCCATTTGACCATTTCCCGGGCCAAAGCACCCTGATCAAACATTTCCTGTGGCCAATGAACTTCTCCTGTGGCCAATGAACTTCGCGAGTTCGACGACCTTCGCGATCACCAGTCTCTGAATAAGGCGTTCGGCCAGAGCTAAAAAGCACCGGCACATTTCCCTTTGAAGCATTGATAATACCATTGAGGGCATTCGCCGTGCCGACATTTACATGAACCATCACGACCTGTGGTTTGCCGGTTACCGCGTAATAGCCAAGCGCCATATGAATCGCGAGGTTTTCATGCGGCACCAGCATCGCTTTAGGTGCTGGCGTGCCAAGCGCCTGCGCCTTCGCAAAGGATTCTATAATTGGCGCAAAATCCGTTCCGGCATTGCCAAAAAAATAGTCAACGCCGCGATCAGCCAGCAAAGCAAGATAGGCGTCTGAAACGGTACCGTTTGAAATTGTTTTTACCGGCATAAGCTGGGAACTCCCTGAAAATTTATTGAACGATTATGGGCATGAATCCCGCATCGTTAAAAGAGAGCCAGAATCGGGAATTCTTATTCTGCCGGATGCGATCGTACAAAATGCCTGGTTTCCATCTCCAATACCGGCTCATCATTTTGATTTGTCGTTACGAACAGAAGAGAAATCAGATTTCGACCATTCTCGTCTCGAGCAGGCGAGGCCTCGGTTACGGTGGCAGCGACTTTCAATACATCGCCGGGACGCACAGGTTTTTTCCAGCGCAGCTTGTTAAATCCCGGTGATCCCATGGCACAATCATCAAAAATACCGGCGCGAATAAACAGGCCGAAGCTGATCGAACATGTATGAAACCCAGCAGCGACGAGTTCACCAAACATATAGTCTTTCGCTGCTTCGGGGTCGGTATGGTAGGGCAGTGGGGCGAAGTCATTACCATAGGCAATGATGTCTTCTTCTGTAATTTCACGGGTATCTGTTTCAAACACCCGCCCCAATTCAAAATCTTCAAAATAGATATTGCTGTATTTCATTATTCTTCCCGATTGCCGATCATACCGGCAAGTCCTTGGCATTCACGATAACCCGGGCTGTGATATCCTCCGAACGATCGCGAACGTCAAGCTGATGGCTCGGAAAGTTCGACAAATCAACGCCGGCATGGTCTGCAACGCTCTGCGAAAGCATGAGCTGGGCTTTATATTCTTTAGTCATAGATTCAATACGGCTGGCAGTGTTTACAGCGTCACCGACAGCCGTCAGGCTGGTCGTCTCGCCATATCCCATTTCCCCGATGATGGCTGGCCCCGCATGTAGTCCAATGCCAATCCTTAGCGGTTCAGCAAGTTCACCAGCTAGCGTCTGGTTAAGTTCTTCAAGTCGTTCCGTCATAAGTTTTGCAGCTGTCATTGCCTGACGTGCCGCGGTCGCGATTGGCACATCAACACCAAACAGCGCCATGACTCCATCACCGATAAATTTATCGAGATGCCCACCGGCTTCTCCAACGGCTCCGCCCATATTGGCAAAATACCGGTTCAGAACGAAAACGACGTCATAAGGCAATTTTTGTTCGGAAAATTGTGTAAAGTTCCGAAGATCGGCAAACAGGATCACAATTTCCTTTTCCTGTCCTATGTGATGTGCAGCGCGTTGATGGCCATCCTTTGGCGTTGCTGTCGGTGGTAGAAGCGGCATCACCGACACATCGCTACCAGGTTTTGTCTGGCAAGCCAGCCGGACATGAGGTGGTGCACTTATGCGGTCGAGAACCTTTTGTTCTTCCGTCGAAATTTGAGGCAAGGCGTCTTCACCCTCCACAATTCTTACCCTGCAGGTTGAACACCTGCCCCGACCACCGCAAACCGAAGCGTGCGGGATATCATTCGATTTACTCGCTTCCAAAATCGTGGTTCCGGGCGCGACGCTCACAGATTTTCCGTCGGGATAGGTAACGTGAACAATGCCACGCCGACGCGCCAACAGGCTTCGAATACCCCTTGCGACAAGGACCAAGACGAATGACCCAACTACAATGGAGCGATCCATTAGCGCAATAAATTCAATTTGCGCGCGCATTTCATTAGATGGAAAATTTATCGCGGCGCGCGCGGCATCTCGCCATTCTTTATTTTCAAATAGTGCCAAAATTTCCCGGCCACCTTCGATATAGCCGAGGATCGACAAAACAGGGATAAGCAGGGCGCAACTGAACAAAATTTGGGCGTATTTCGAAAACCACGGTTTTAGACGCAGCCAGTAATTCAAACCAATGCAACCATGTACCCACGCTGCAATCACTGCCAATGTCTGGGTGTAAACCACTTCCGGCGCAAATTTGAAGTGAATCAACAGAACAAATGCATAATTGTCGTTGGTTCCTGCCAACTCATGAGCACCACGTGTTCCGACAATGTGCAATGCTAACAATAGGGGGATCGCAATACCCAGCGCCAGCTGTAGAGCCTCTCTGACTGTGAACTTCAGACATCTGCGCTCATAAAGAGTCCAAAGCGCCAACATAAAATGGATCATCATTGATCCGTATAGCGCAATCGTTCCTATGGGATTGCGCCACAGAGCAAGAAACCAAACGCGGCCGTCTTCCATTGCGCTGTAGGAAATTAACCCGAGCGTATGATTTAAGAGATGAGTAGTGACGTAGAAAAACAGGATAAGACCTGTTGTTAATCTGATACGCCGGATCATCGGATTTCCTTTATCGATTAAACATGCGAAATACTAAAAGAAAGAATACAGCTATTTTTGATTTTAATAGTATTTCCATCTTATCAACACATCGCGAGGCTGGTTTATTCATTTTAGTTTAGGAACGTAATATCGAAATCAATACGTGCCCAAGTCTCACGTATTTACCCATGGCATCCTGTCGAAATTGGGAGTAAACCTTTCGCCCCTTCTTGATGCACGGATCTACACAACCCATTTTTGGGTCAAAGGTTGAATTGCGAGAATGAACAGTCAGGAAAAGAAACCGGAGTCGGAAGAACCGCTCCAGATAAAACCACCTAAAATTGGTGTGGTGCGGCATTTGCGCGGATATTTCTTTGCAGGTGTTCTGATCACCGCTCCATTGGGAATCACGTTTTATCTGGCCTGGCTTTTTATCAATTGGGTCGATGACACGATCACGCCTCTTTTGCCACCAGCCTATAATCCGGAAACTTATTTGCCGTTTGGTGTACCAGGCCTTGGGCTTCTAATCGTCTGTATTGTTATGACGTTGATCGGCGCCCTGACCGCCGGAATGTTAGGTCGCTTCTGGGTCCGTACGAGTGAGCGCATCTTGTCCCGAATGCCGGTCATTCGCAGTCTCTATAGTGCGCTAAAGCAGATTTTTGAAACCGTATTTTCCAAACAATCTGACGCATTTAGAGAAGTTGTCCTGTTTGAGTATCCGCGGCGTGGATCCTGGGCGCTCGGGTTTATTACCGGTAAAACAGAAGGCGAAATCCAAAGTTCAACCGAAGACGAAATCGTAAACGTCTTTCTACCGACAACGCCAAACCCAACCTCGGGTTACCTGTTGTTTCTTCCCCGACGCGAACTTGTTGTTCTGTCGATGACAGTGGAGGAGGGGATAAAGATGGTTATTTCGGGCGGGATCGTAACCCCACCAGATAGCCGTTCGCCCGAAGAAAGAGTGGTCAAGGTGGCCGCCTCCAATGGTGATACCAAAACAATTCTGAATGCGGACAACTAGTTTCTAGCCTGACCGCAGCGTTTGGACGACGGAGTCTTTTTCAAACAAATAAAGCAAAATTCTCAGGGCTTTGCCGCGTTCACTTGTTAGTGCTGGGTCACGGTCGAGGATTAAACGGGCGTCATCCCGCGCTGCCATCATCAGATACTGATGTTTAACAATATCGGCCAACCGGAATACTGGTAAACCACTCTGTCGCGTCCCAAGCATCTCGCCAGCGCCTCTAAGACGCAAATCTTCTTCGGCAATTCGAAAGCCGTCATCTGTTTCCCGCAAAATGTTGAGCCGTGCCCGCGCCGTTTCACCAAGCGGTGGCGCGTAGAGCAGCAAACAGGAAGAACTTTGATTGCCACGCCCCACGCGGCCGCGCAGCTGATGCAATTGAGACAGGCCGAAGCGTTCTGCGTGTTCAATAACCATTATGCTTGCTTCCGGGATGTCGACCCCGACTTCAATCACTGTCGTTGCCACAAGGATATCAAGCTCACCTGCTGCAAAGGCGGCCATCACCTTGTCTTTATCCGGCCCTTTCATTTGGCCATGGATCAAGCCGACACGACCAGGAAACCGCCGGTTTAAAAAGGCGTGACGGTCCGTCGCAGCCTTCAGATCAACCAATTCTGATTCTTCTACTAAGGGACATACCCAGAAGACCCGGGCACCGGTCTGAATGGCTGTTTCCAACCTTCCCACAACATCTTCCAGTCGGGAATTTGGGAGCGCTCGAGTTTCGACCGGTTTCCGTCCTGCGGGTTTGTCAGTGAGGCGGGAGGAGTCAAGGTCGCTATATGCACATAACATCAAGGTCCGCGGAATAGGCGTTGCGGTCATCACCAGCATATCCGCAGCAGCCCCTTTGTCGGCAAGCATGAGGCGCTGATGCACGCCAAAACGGTGCTGCTCATCAATTACAGCAAGCGCCAGATCGTTAAACTTTACATCTTGTTGAAACAGAGCATGGGTTCCCACAATAATGGAAATGTTACCATCAGCGAGTTGGCCCAGAAGTTCTTCGCGCGCTTTGCCTTTGTCACGCCCGGTCAGGATACCGACTTTTACGCCAACCCCATTTGCCAGTTCCGAAATGGTCTTGAAGTGTTGTTTTGCCAGAACCTCGGTTGGCGCCATTAAGGCCCCTTGGGCGCCATTTTCGACAGCGCGCAGCATTGCCAAATAGGCGACGACGGTTTTGCCGCTCCCAACATCACCCTGTAACAACCGCAACATGCGCAGTGGTTCCGCCATATCCTCCAGGATTTCATCCAGAGAGACCTTCTGGGAGTTGGTTAAATCATAGGGCAGGGCATTGATCGCTTTTTCGAGCAGGCCTGTATCGTTATCGATGCGACGGCCAGACTTCTTTCTTTGCGTCGCACGAACGATCGAAAGCGCCAGCTGGTCAGCCAGGAGTTCATCATAGGCAAGCCGCTGTCGCGCCGGGGCGTCAAATGACAGATCACTATCATCTTCCGGGGCATGAGATTTCGTTAAAGCATCGAACCATGACGGGCCCTTTATCTTTTCGAGCCAGGCTGGGTCCTGCCATTCCGGCAGTGGTGTCGCCAGTTTAAGAGATTCCCTGATCGCTTTGTTCAATGGTTTGGAGGTTAAACCTGCAGTTAATGGATAAACCGGTTCGACAGTCAGCAGGTCCTCGGCTTCCTCAGGTTTAACAACGTGATCAGGGTGGCTCATCTGAATGTTTCCCTGAAAATGCTCGACCTTGCCGCTGATAATACGGGTCTCGCCAACAGGCAGAATTTTTTGCAGATAGTCATTGCGCGCGTGAAAAAAGACCAGGTCAATGACCCCGCCATCGTCGCTGCAGGTCACTTTGTAGGGTAAGCGTCTTATTCGCGGCGGATGATGTTCAATCACCTGAACTGTAATGGTGGCAATAGCACCAGGTACCGCATCAAGTATTTTCGGCGAATATCGACGATCCACAAGGCCATTCGGCATATGCCAACACAAATCAATTACGTTGGATCCCGCTAGCTTTTCAATAGCGGTAGACAGGCGCGGACCGACTCCCGGCAAAGAGGTAACTGAAGCAAAAAGCGGGAATAAAATTTCTGGGCGCATCGTAAAGCCGGCTAATTTCTGTGCGCTACTGACAAGAGCGTCGCTAAGTTCTATATCCTATGCGCCCGTGAAGGAGTTGCAATGACCGATCAGGATGAAATTCGGTGCCAACGTATGCTGTATCAAAGCAGACGGCGTGGATCCAAAGAGGCTGATATGGTCATCGGTCAGTTTGCTATTGAATTTCTTGATGAAATGACACCCGAGGAGCTTGACCAGTTCGAAGCTTTGCTTCAGGAAAGCGATCCCGACCTTATGACATGGGTTTCTGGATTGGAAACACCGCCAAAACAGCATCAAAATTCTATTTTTCAGCGTATCTGTAACTTTAAGAATATTCTTTTAAACCATTGAAAATAAATAAAACAGATTTTGACGGGCCACGCCAAATCTATTTTGGCGGCGTTCCCGAAGGCGTTGATGCTCTGACGGTTTCTGATATAGCCTCGGCTTTGCCAGGACGGGCAGTGATTCATGTCGCGAGAGACGATAAACGGCTGACCGCCCTGTCCGAGGCGTTGACGGCCTTTTCACCAACGTTATCGGTGCTGGAATTTCCGGCATGGGATTGTCTCCCTTATGATCGGGTTTCACCGAATTCAGATATTACCGGTCGACGACTTCATACCCTCATTCGACTAATCAGCCGACATAACGACAGCATTCCAACACCGCTTATCGTCCTGACGACGGTAAATGCCGTTTTGCAAAGGGTTCCAGCGCAGGACCTGTTCAAGAATGCCGCGTTTGAAGCGGCTTCTGGCAGTCGAATAAGTGTCGATAAATTGTCGAAGTTTCTTGTAGACAATGGATACAACAGGACGGGAACTGTTAGAGAACCCGGTGAAGTCGCCTTTCGTGGCGGCATAATTGATATATTTCCACCCGGTCTGCCAATACCTGTTCGTCTAGACCTTTTCGGCGATGAAATTGAGGAAATTCGGCGATTTGATCCGATTGACCAGAGAAGTCTGGACGCAGTTAAACAAATATCCCTTGAGCCAGTCCGGGAGTTCATGCTCGACGACGCCTCAATTTCACGATTTCGGGAAGGGTATCGCCAAAAATTTGGCAGTATCGTGGATGACCCTCTTTACGAGGCAGTTACGGAAGGGCGGATAACCGCCGGAATCGAGCATTGGCTGCCGTTACTGAATGAAAATCTGGAAACGATCTTTGATTACCTCCCAGACTCTATTCTGACATTTGATCACCAAGCGATTGATGCCATCGCGGCGCGGCACGAATCCATTCAGGATTTTTATGATGCGCGCATGAGTTTTCTAACGACAACCGGCAAGACCCGAAAAAGCACCGAAAACGCACCGATATACCGCCCCCTACCTCCAGACGAGCTATATTTAACGGAGAAATCATGGCGAGATGTTCTCAAGAACCATACCCATTGCTGGTTTTCACCGTTTTCTTCGCCAACTGACGCAGAATCATCGAACTTTGATCATATCTTAGATGCAGGGGGAAAAAGGGGACCGGAATTTTCTTCCGCAAGAGCTGCGATAATCGGAAATACAACAAATGATGCGGAAACGCCGAGCCTCTTCACGAGCGTCCATCAAACGATCAAATTGGAACAAGGGAACAACCGTAGGATAGCGATTGCCTCGTGCAGCCCGGGGTCACGAGACCGAATTGTCACACTCTTAAAAGAACACGGCTCTCAGGAATTCGAGGAAGTCGAAAGCTGGTCTGCATTCTCGAAATTGTCGATAAGTACGGTTGGGCTGTTTGTCCTCGGTGTCGAACACGGGTTCAAGCTGGAAAACGCCACAATCCTAGGTGAACAGGATATTCTCGGCGAACGTATGGTGCGAACCCAGAGACGCCGTCGTGCCGACACATTCATTACGGATACCTCGGAACTCACCGCGGGTGACTTCGTTGTTCACCTTGAACACGGTATAGGCTGCTATGAAGGGCTGGAAACCATTACCGCGGGTGGCGCACGCCATGATTGTTTACGGCTAAGCTACTCCAGCGACGACAGGTTGTTCGTTCCTGTTGAGAATATAGAGGTTCTATCACGCTACGGATCCGCGGATTCCGGTGCTGTCCTAGATAAGCTTGGTGGCGCTGGCTGGCAGTCGCGAAAGGCAAAAGTCAAAAATCGCCTTGAAAACATGGCCGAAGCGTTAATTAAGGTAGCCGCCGAACGCGCCCTTCGTCCCGGTAGAAAACTAACGCCTCAGGACGGTATTTATCAGGAATTCTGCGCGCGTTTTCCGTATTCGGAAACGGACGACCAACTCAACGCGATTTCCGATACCGTGGCCGATCTTGGCGGGGCAAAGCCGATGGACCGCCTGATATGTGGTGATGTCGGGTTTGGTAAAACCGAAATCGCCTTAAGGGCTGCTTTTTCAGCGGTTATGGCTGGTGGGCAGGTTGCCGTTGTTGCTCCAACGACGCTTCTTTCCCGTCAGCATTTCGCGACCTTTTCAGAACGTTTCCAGGGATACCCGGTCCGGATTGGCCAGTTGTCGCGTATGGTTTCAAATAGCGATGCGGAAGACACCAAAACGGGCCTCAGTGATGGAACTATCGACATCGTCATCGGAACGCATGCTCTCCTCGGAAAATCGATAAAATTCAAAGACTTGGCATTGTTGATTGTCGATGAGGAGCAGCATTTTGGTGTTGCTCATAAAGAACGCTTGAAGCAGATACGCGCGGATGTCCATGTGCTGACATTGACGGCGACGCCTATCCCGCGAACGCTGCAGCTGGCGCTATCTGGCATCAAAGAGATGTCGATCATCGCGACACCGCCTGTCGACCGTCTCGCGGTACGTACATTTGTTCTGCCATTTGACCCGCTAATTGTTCGCGAAGCTATTATGCGAGAAAGATTTAGAGGCGGTCAGATTTTCTACGTATGTCCGCGAATTGCCGATCTAGAGGGACTAGAGAAAAAACTTCGCGAGCTGGTTCCAGATATCAAGATCGCGGTCGCGCATGGTCAAATGGGGGCAGGGGCGCTGGAAGATATTATGACCGGCTTCTACGAAGGCCGAACTGAACTACTGCTCTCAACCCAAATTGTAGAATCCGGACTGGATATCCCGACGGCGAATACTTTGTTCGTTCATCGCGCGGACCGGTTCGGTTTAGCGCAACTCTATCAACTCCGTGGACGCATTGGACGATCCAAACAACGCGCATATTGTTATCTGACGGTTCCAGCCGACGGTCGCATGACCGAAGCTGCCTCTAAGCGGCTGGAGGTGATGCAATCGCTGGATTCTCTGGGTGCCGGTTTCAAACTGGCGAGCCATGACCTCGATATTCGGGGTGCCGGTAACCTTCTTGGTGACGAACAATCCGGCCATATTCGTGAAGTAGGTGTCGAGCTCTACCAGCACATGCTTGAAGAGGCCGTTGCAAACGCCAAAGGCGGCGTTACCGAGGCTGATGAAACGGACTGGAGCCCACAGATCAATATCGGGACACCCGTTCTTATACCGGAAAGCTATGTCACTGACCTTGATGCCAGATTAGGGCTTTATCGCCGGCTCGCCGGGTTAAACGATACGAAGGAAATTGAAGGTTTTGCTGCGGAACTAATCGACCGTTTTGGCCCGTTACCAGTAGAGGTCGAAAATTTGCTGCAAATAATCGTTATCAAGCAATATTGCCGGAGAGCCGACGTTGCAAAACTAGATGCCGGTCCAAAGGGCCTCATAATAGCCTTTCACAATGACCATTTTTCTAACCCTGCTGCCCTTATAGGGCTAATTCAGGAAGAACCGGGACGACTTTCCCTACGTCCGGATCACCGGCTTGTCATGCGACGGGACTGGGAAAAAGAAATGACGCGTTTGCGGGGCGTTAGACAATTTGTCACGAAACTCGCGAATATGGCAGAACAGGATAACTAGGCTGGCTTGCGCCAAACAGTAGCAAACCAGTGTTGTTGTTCTCGCGGTAGGCCTTTTGGTCGGTAATATTGATCTATCAGAACAAAACCTGCTGTTTCGACAAGCTTTAACCATTCATTTTCCGCGTAATAAGCCTCATATCGTCCATTTGAATGAGATTCTTCACCATTTCCTCGCGGATTTGATGAAAAAAACACACCTCCATCCGAAATTGTATCAAAAATAGTGTGCAAAACGTCATTTATCGTGTTTTTTGGAACATGAAATAAGGAGGCGTTTGCGAATACCGCATCAAACGTAGAAACAGGTAAGTCGAGATTTGTAAACTCCTGATGCAAAACCTCGCAACCCGTTAGATCTGACGCCATAGTCACGAATTTAAGGGTTCCATCCAACCCCACCGGATCATGTCCCATCTTTTTGAACGCTTCTATATCTCGACCGGGGCCACAGCCAAAATCGAGAATTTTAAATGGCCCTCGTCCTGGAAGAGCATCTAAAAGTGCGGCGTAATTCTGGCTTACATCATGATTCCGAGTACCGTCCCAGAAGCGCTCTGCGTTACGTTCATAATATTGAATGGTAGACCTTGAGTATTCCATAACTAATTGATTTATATAGTATATATTTGGTATTACGAGTCTGGTATTACCGGACATACTAATGCTTACACCCTGTTAACCGTAAAAAATTCTGGGAAATTCTATGCAACCACTACAATTTGTATCCTTAACCAGTCATTAACCGACATCGAACAGACTCTCAGGGAGTTTAGAGGGGTTGGTACGATGAAGCTACCATTCGGGTTATGTGCTCGTGGTCTGACATTCGCTATTGCCGCAATTGCTCTTTCGGGCTGCAGTGGTTTTTCACCGATATTCGAGACCGATCCAGTTGAGATTACAGATACCACGCCGCAACAGCTAAAGTTGGGCAGAATCCAACTGCGTGTTGCAGAAACAGCCCTTGCTCATAGGGACTATGAGGCGGCATTTGAACTCTATAAGGAAGCGGCTAATAACGGGACTGTTCGTCAAGCGGCGCTCCTTCGACTTGGAGACATTCACAGAATTAATGAAAACCTCCAGGAAGAACGCCAAATATACCAAACACTATTGGAGGAGAATCCCAATCATACAGCGGCTGTAAGTCGTCTGGCGGCCTTGAATGCCAAAGCAGACACCGCACAACCCAATCTTCCGAAAACTAAGGTTTTCTCTCATCAACCAGGCGCATCTAAAGCCACCGTTCGTAAGCCGAACATTGTAGGTGGGTCATCCACAGAAATCGTTCCCGCCAGATCAAAACCAAAACGTACAAAAGCTCAACGTATAAAATCGGTTAATAAATCTTCTTCAGACAGCAGATTTAACAATCAACGATCACATTCGAGGGCGTCTCCGACCAATGAACCAGCAAATCCGAAAACGCCGAGTACAAATTCTACGAAAGGAGAGAAATTATTCCGAGTTCAGCTCGCAGCCTATCGCTACAAATCCAATGCAACCAGGGCATTAGATCACTTCAACGAGCTTGTGAAAGATACAAAAGCTCGCTTCTCCTTCTTGATACGAAACCAGAAATCAGCCGGCGAAACGAGCGTTCCCTATCGAATACGCTCGGAAAATATGATTACGGCTGAGAGGGCAAATTCTTTATGCCACTCAGTCAGATCAACTGGTCATAAATGCCTGGTAATCAGGCATAATCAAAGAATGTGGCGCAGCAGCGCATAGGAGAAATTACTCTGCCGCGGACTGGGCTAACCGCTCCTGATGTACCAAATCAAAAATCTGATGAAAGATTTCCGGAGATTGGGCTCCCGAAACCGCATATTTCCCCTCGATAATAAAACAGGGAACACCTGAAATACCTTGCCGCCTAATTGCTTCATCCTGTTCCAGGATATAACGGCGATCTTCGTCAGAATTGATATAGCGCCGAAACGCCACACCATCGAGACCGCTTTCCACGGCAATATCCTCTAAGACATTGATATCGCCTATATTCCTGGCTTCCAGAAAATAGGCAACATATAGCTTTTCGGTTATCAATGCATCATTGGCGTTCTGCGTCTTCGCATATTGGACAAGTCGGTGTGAATTAATGGTATTGGGTGTCATTTCGATATCATCGAACCGAAATTCGATGCCAACCTCCGCTCCAGCTTCCCGAATACGGTCATAGCTCTTTTCCGCCCGTTCCAACCCGCCAAATTTCGCCGCAAGGTAGGTTTTTCGATCAATACCTTCATTTGGCATTGTGGGGTTGAACTGATAGGGTCGCCACGTCAATGAAAGGTCAGCCTGCGGCCTCAACTCCAAAGCGCGTTCAAACCGTCGTTTCCCGACAAAACACCAAGGACAAATCGTGTCTGAAACGATATCGATTTGCATAAATCAATCCTTTGACACACATGCCAAACGGAGCCAGCCAGAGTTACATTCAGCAGAATATCCGGAAGGAATCAAGCTGTCTCAAGGTAGTGAACACTAAACAACTGATCCGCATCACACCATAATTTTGAGGAGATGAAACCAGCCTCCTGACAAATGCCAGCGAACTGGTTCAACGAATATTTGTACGAATTCTCCGTATGAATGCGTTCCTCGGGCTCAAAATCAATGGTTTTGCCATCAATGGTGACCGATTGTTTCTTTGTGCTCACAAGATGCATCTCAACCCGACCGATATCAGCGTTATAAAACGCTTTGTGACGGAAACCAGAGAGATCAAAACCCGCATCAATCTCGGCGTTTGCTCTAACAAGGAGATTTAGATTGAATGCCGCAGTGACGCCCTTGGCATCGTCATAGGCCGCATTTAGGATCGCCTCATCTTTTTTTAAATCAACGCCAATCAATAGGCCGCCGCCTGATTGACTAAGAAATGCGGCGACCCGCCCTAAAAATACAATGGCATCCTTCGCATCAAAATTTCCGAGAGACGAGCCAGGAAAGAAAGCCACTGGTCGTCCAGATGAAGAGCCGAGGGCTGGTATTTCCAAAGCCTCGGAATAATCCGTACACACCGCACTAACGGCCAGACCCGGATAGCTCTCTGCAAGTTCCGCGCAAGATGCAATCAAATGGTCTCGGGAAATATCAATAGCAGTATAACCGGCCGCCTGCTGCAGTGCATCAAGTAAAATTCTAACTTTTGTGCTCGAGCCGCTACCAAATTCGACCAAATGGCAGTTATCCCCAAGACATTGAGAGATTTCAGCGGCGTTTTCCTTTAAAAGGTTAACCTCTGTACGGGTTACATAATATTCTTCGAGTTCACAAATCTCATCAAATAGCTGGGAACCGCGCAAATCATAGAAAAACTTGCAGGGTAGGGTCTTGTGTTCCGAAGAGAGACCTTTAACAACCGCCTCTCCAAAATCTTCGATCTCAGGTTCGAGATCATAGAACGTTGCTAGTTTGTCGATAAGTCGAGAATTCATACCTGCGACGGGACCGAGTTAGCTCACCGGGCAGGGGGACCAGATTGGTTTCAAATGCCCAACGCGCGCACCCTAACGCGCCTCATACGAGCCTGCAACAAAAGGCGGTATTAATGGTCACCGTATCGCAGATAATTTGACCAAGTATTCTTGAGATTACGCAAAACATGAGAAGCCCCGGCGATCTCGGACATATCTTCAGCATCGTGCGCGAGCGACATGGCGTGCGATGCTTCTGCATCAGCGATTTGGCGACAGAGTTCTTCACCTTGTTCAGTCAACTTCAGGCGCATGGATCGTCTGTCATGCGGCGACCGTTCTTGGACAACGAGGCCACTCTTGACCAGCTGTTTGATGTTATAAGAAGCGTTTGACCCTAGATAATATCCCCGTTCAACGAGATCCCGTACACTGATTTGTCTGACCTTTGATTTTAGTCATCATCAAGGCTTGTGCCGCACTGATACCATCAACACCCAATCGATCGAGCTCATAGCGCAACATATCGAGATGCCGACGATGAAGACGTTCAATCATGCGGATGATTTGTAGATAAATTTCCGTGACGGCTGGATCGTGGTCTGCCGCTGGTGTCTCTGATGTCTTTGACATGGCTGTTGCCATGGCAAACCTCTCTTTCCGATATTTGCAGTTTAAATTAGGAAAAAGCCCTTAATTTCAGATTAAGACATTGGAACTCCGAGGTTTTCTATACTTTTATTTGGAGATTCTGAGTTCCGATAAATGGTTCGCAACCTCTCGGAACACTTGCTGCAACGCTGCTCCATCCGGCGCATAGTGGTAGTAGGGAGAATCCGGTCCGCTTGCGACGCTCTTGAGCAGGGTTTCCATGGCGCTACCACTGTTTGCGAACTGAATTGTGTAGATGACCACGCCAGAGGCTTTGATACTGGTCGCGAGCTCTTGCAAGCGGCTGTCCATATCAGACTGGGCCGAGCTTCCAGTTCCAAAGACAGCTTTGTACCCATCGCCTGAACCGCCAACGTTTTCGCCATCCGTTAGAAGGACAATTGCCTGCTAACGGTCTCCTGGCGGGTTCGGATCAGCCTCTGTAAAGGGAGCGCCCGGTGTTAAAACCCGCCATGCCCAGCCCAGCCCCTGCGGAATGTTCGTAGATCCTTTCGGATATTGAAGTTCACTGATTGCGTCGAGAACTTCCTGTTTAGCGTTTCGAAGCGCTGTGATGCCATGAGACAGGCAAGGCCGGCATTCACTGCCACCAACTGCACTTGTGCAGGTCCTGCCAGATACGGGCTCTCCTTCCGGTCCAATAGGTTCCCAGGCATTCCAGTCACCAGAAGGCCAGGAAACAGACCCAAGGGAGGTGTCAACATCATCTGCCGGGTCGGCATTATCGTTGTAACGGGAATACACACACCCTTTCCAATCCGACGCTGGGGCACTCAACAACGGCACCGGCGAATTTCCAGCAAACCATATCGTTGATTGCGGTGTTCCAGTCAGTGGATTGTTGAACACCGGTACTGTCTGAGTGGTCGTGAGTAGGGGATCGAATGTGGTACCGTTGAGGGTGGCTTTCACTTTACTGTTCCAGGGCACAACGCCTATTTTCAGAAGGTTTTTTATGGCTTCTTGACCAAACAGAATGTTTACCAACTCACTCGCGGCCGTCCGGGCTGCCTGAATTCTGCTTTGTCCGCCACCGGCAGACCAGGACATCGATCTAGACATATCAACCGCCAAAACGACATCAAGTATCTGGGTTTCCCGCGTTATTTCCGCGATGCTGGAAACAGTCACATCGTTCATGCCGAGGACTTTCGTGAAAGTCGTAGGGACCGTTGCGCTGGCAGATAACGTAATGACTTCATTGTTAGCATCGACGGCAATGTTCGGGTCACCCGTCGTTGACCCTAGATAGTTCGCCGGAAAATTAGTATGAAAATACATTTTGATTTCGTCGTCACGAGTCGGCGAGAAAATCACCCTGCCACCAGCCAAACCTGCCGCATCCAGTGCTTGGGACAATCGCGCTTTAATAAGGTAGGCACGCGTCGTATCTGTCGCGATTCCAACCGTGCCGACCATGGAGATTAAACCCGCGGCCAGAAAAGTTGCGGTTGCTCCTTTGATGTCAGACGAAAACAACTTGAGATGATGACAAACTCTGGCCCAACACATCGAGATAAAATTCATGATCAATCCCTGTTTTTCTATATAGAACAATTAGTTGATGACACTTAAGGTACCGAGACGGGGACGAAAAAAAGCAGTGTGATATAGCTGCGTACTTCCGATCAGCGCATCGAATAACCAAGGCTGGTAATCAAAAAGCACCTCGGCCGTGATTACAGTTTCGCCGTCAGTAACCGTGAAACCAGCCGGCATCGTTGCACTCGCTCCCGGCGTGGTCCCGATCTGACTTCCAGCGGCTAAGGCACCACCGCCAAATCGCCGCCAGTTCATCGTCGGACCACCGCCACCGGTAGCGCCAATGGAAGAAATAATCACAACACCGCTGGTACTGAGATCAAAGGGCCGGGTAATTTCGGAAACCGCCGCAAAAACATTTGTGACATCGGTTTCACTCAAAGTCGGCGCCTGGGCAATCAAGTCCCCGATCGAGGCTGCTATCTGCTCCATTTTTTGGTGGAGGAGCGTGTATCGCGCTATTTCAGCGCCTCCCAGCGACAACATGGCCAAGATCGACATTGTAAATGCCGTTTCGGCCAACAAGCTTCCGCGCCGGTTTCGGAATAGTTTTCGAGTAATCTTTAACATTGTTACTGACCTGGTGGAGGAGGTGGATTGGTAAAGGGCTCATTCCGTACCGCCACACTGGCACGCATCCGGATGGTGCCATTTGTGCCCATGATCGGAACAACAAGAGGAGGCAGGGCCTTCCAGTCGACTTCCGCGGTGTACAGGACGACATCTCCGGGGCCACCGACGCCGACGGCACCCATGTCCGGGTCCCATTGACCATTGCCATTAATATCCTGATAGGGTTCGCCGACGTCATAGGAACCATTGAAGGGGGTTTTATCCTGAAATGGTTCCGGATCTCCGACCTGACCAAAACTTGGATAAACCTGCTGCGTGATCTGCGCGGTCGACATATCGATCAGCCCAATCGTATTTTCTCGATCAGCCCAATCGTATTTTCCTAGATGATTTGTCTGATGCGATCTTCGCGGCTGATACCTGCAGGGGTGAAGCCGGTAATTCCAAATCGCGCGGCTTCCCGAAGCCCGCCTTCCACGAGGGTGGAGACAAACATCATGGACGACACCTCAACCAGCGCCGCCGCACCGAGAAACACCACGGGTGCTGCAAAAGTGAACTCAAGAGCTGTCGTCGCCTTAATGCAGGCGGCCAAGCCCCTAGTTTGACGCCATATCCGACATGCGGAGAATTTGCCCATTTTAATACTCATCCAATTTGAGGCACCTGCCTCATTATTTGTTTTGGATAGTATTATGAAGAACTAAAATAGAATTTAACTATACATATCTATTACTATTTTATTGTTTTCATTTATCTATATTTATTATCTAAAATTATATTAATATTGTTTGTTTATTTTTTGTATTTTTAATTATTGATAATAGTATTTTCTTTATATTTGCCACTCGAATTCATTTTTCATGACGAACAAATGCATAGAACTTTAAAAACAGCTACGGCGGCAATTATCTTTGCTAGTGGTCTAACGGGGTGTGCCAATGACCTTTTAACGCATTCCATCCAGCCATCACGCGCAGCAAAACCAGACGAAAACATAAATGCTCCCAAAGCCGAAGCGGTTGTCAGGGTGGCTCAAGCGACAGCGCAAAGCGGTAACTGGCCTATGGCAGCATCACTCTACCGTCGGGCTCATGTTCTTCATCCCAATAATCTTAATGCAGCTGTCGGTCTGGGAACGATTCTCAACAAACTCGGGGTACATCAGAAAGCCCTTTCTGCATTTTTAAAGGCTCTCAAGATTTCTCCCACAAGTTTGGCTGCGCTAAGAGGAGCTGGTAATAAACTCATACTCTCAAGACAACCGGCTAACGCATTGGAATATTTTAAAAAAGCGCTAACTCTCAAGGATGAGCCACGTTTGTACAATGCGATGGGTGTCAGTCACGATATGCTCGATAAATATGGTATGGCCCAGGCCTATTACAGAACGGGACTCAAAAGAAAACCTGATGACTTGTCGTTGAGGAACAATCTCGGCTTATCCCTGATGTTAAGCGGACAGTCAGAGGACGCCGTCATTGAGCTACGAAAAGTCGCCGGAGACCGCCGTGCCGGCAAACGTCATCAATTGAACCTGGTTCTCGTCCTGATCATGGCCAATGAACACAACGCCGCCTTTATCGATCTCGAAAATGGCGTTACCACCTAGAGAAGCACATGATCAAATAGCCAATTTTCAGACCATAAAGGCGCTAAAAGATCCCGTTGCTATTCGAAATGCTATACGCGCCCATATCACAGGCGCGCCGCCAACGCACCAAATCTCTGCCACTCTATAGCTTACATCTTCACAAGAAGATCAATGATGTTCAGGATAGCCGGACCTAGCAGTACGATAAAAAGCGGCGGCAATATGAAGATGATCATTGGCACCGTCATGATCGTCGGCAATCGATCTGCTTTTTCCTCAGCCTTCATGAGGCGTTCCTGACGGCACTCCGCAGACAACACCCTTAGGGAATGGGCGAGGGGTGTCCCGTATTTCTCGGTTTGACTTAGAGCATTCACCACATTTCTAAGCTCAGGGATATCTGTTCGGACGACGAGATTATCCAAGGCCGTCTTGCGATCCGGGAGCAAGCCAAGCTCAACAGATGTCAGGGCTAATTCTTCCGCGATCTCCGGCGTAAAACTCCCTGTTTCCTTGGCGACACGTTTCAGGGCTGAATCAAGGCTTTGCCCAGCCTCCGCACAGATTACCAGCAGATCCAGGGCATCTGGGGTACCCTTTCTAAGAGCTTTTTGGCGTTTGGTTGTCGTGTTCTTCACAAACAGGTTTGGCAAAAACGCACCAAGAACAACGGCGATCATTGCGACAAGCGCCTTTGGACCAGAAGCCAACGGCAATATTGGAAAGACATACAAAAACAATATTGCTAATCCCCCCAACACAAAGGGCAGGACGAGTTTTAGAAAGAAGAATATGACCAGCGCGTCCTTGCCGCGAAATCCTGCTTTGGATAGTTGAAGCGTCGCTTTCTTTGCTTCCTGTGATTTCAAAAGCTGGAGCTTTTGAACCAGCCCCCGCATCAAACCAATTGCTTCTAGTTTCTTACGACGGGTTCTCGGCGCAACCAGATCAGCTTTCAAAGAACGTTGCCGAACTGCAATTCCGGCAAGACGATCAGCTAAAGGGTCCCGGTAAAGCAGTGCTCGATACACAAAGAACGCGCACGTCAGGACGCTAAAGGCGCTGGAAATGACGATAAGCGTCTCGTTCGCCTGTAAAAGCTCAAAGATAACCTCTGGCCTCATATTTCAAACCTCACCATCTTGGCCATTACCAGAACACCGACAGCGAGACTACCAAAGCCGGCGCCAATCATTAGAAGACCCCGTCCGTCATAGAAGAGTTGCATGACATATTCTGGGTTCAAGACAAATATGATCGCAAACATCAAAAAGGGCAGGGAACCGAGAATCAAAACACTCGCCTTCGCCTCTGAAGACATTGCCTTAACCTTCATTTTCATCTGACGCCGTTTTCTCAGGACAGCGGAAAGATTTTCCAGCGTCTCCGCCAGGTTGCCTCCGGTTTCGCGCTGTACAGAGAGGCTGGCCATTATTGTCTTCACCTTCAAACTCATATTTGTAGAGTTCTTGAGTGATGAGGACATCTCCTTCCATGCCCGTAACCTCAGTAATACTGGTGACACGTCGCATCCCATCCCGCATACGGCTTACCTGCACGATAAGATCAATCGCTGCCGCAATTTGGGTGCGGACCGCTTTACTCGGTAGATTGACACCGGCCATGCCAACCATATTTTCAAGACGGGTCAGCGCTTCGCGAGGACGATTAGCATGTACCGTGCACATTGATCCGTCATGCCCGGTATTCATAGCCTGCAACATATCAACGGCTTCATAGCCGCGGACCTCACCGAGAATAATTCGGTCTGGCCGCATACGCAGGGCGTTCTTAACGAGATCGCGCATCGTAATTTCGCCATCGCCTTCAAGATTTGAGGGACGGGTCTCAAGGCGAACAATGTGAGGCTGTTGCAGCTGCAATTCCGCTGCATCCTCAATTGTCACTATGCGCTCGCCATGATCAATCAGTTGCGACATGGCATTGAGGAGGGTGGTTTTGCCTGAACCCGTTCCTCCTGAAATTAAAATATTCAGGCGAGAGCGTGACGCAACCTTCAGAACCGTTGCCATGCCCGCAGAAATATTTGCTTGTGACGACATCACATCAAGTGTGATGCCTTTTTTCGAAAACTTACGAATGGAGATCGAAGCACCGTCAATCGCCAGAGGCGGAATGATGATATTTACGCGACTCCCATCTTCCAACCGTGCATCAACCAGCGGAGATGTCTCATCGACGCGACGCCCAATTTTGCTCACGATGCGTGTCGCAATATTCATCACATGCTGATTATCTCGGAACTTCCCGTCGGTCAGAACGAGTTTTCCCTTTCGTTCGACATAGACCTGGTTCGGGCCATTTACCATGATGTCCGTAACCTGGAGTTGAACCGCACCAGTATTTGAAAGCTGGCTGACCTCGGGGTTTACATGCAGGCTAATTCGATTGCCGCCAATAATCGTCGGGGTAAACCCCAACGAAACACCGAACTGTTTAAACTCAACGGTGATGCGGCCATCATCTGGAACAATGATTGGAAACTCACCACCTGCCAAAAATGTTGCTGGTTTTCCGGATAGGGTTGTCAAATTTGGTTCAGCAAGGACCGTAATCAATCCTTCATCATCCAGGGCGTCAATTAGAGCATTCAGATCAAGGGTATTGCTCGTAAAGCCGCCAAAGAGGCTATTGGTTTCGTTATTTCGAGTCAGAAATGTCCCGGCGATTACCGCTGGATTTCCGGTAGCGAGCCCAAACATGAACTTACCGGTCAATATCAGCCCATACCAGTTGATACCAAATTGTTTCAGAACATCGCGGGACACTTCGGCAACACGGACCCGGAGACGAACCTGCGGCGGTGCCGTCACCGCCACCTTCATTACTATTTTGTCGGGTTTATCAACGAAGCGTTCGGCAACACGCCTTACTTCCGCCGCTTCGATAATCGTCCGTACTCTTCCGTTGATGACGATACTGGAATCAACAGACCGAACCTCGATCTTAGCGGTCGGCAACATTGATTTCAGTGAAGAACGCAAGCGCGAGAGGTTATGGGTTAGCAGAATGCGGCGATTTGCGAGAACCCGCTCTTTGGAATCTACTGCAAAAAAGGTCGTTTCCCCGGGATATTTACCCAGAACATAGACCAGGCGAGGCGACTTCATCTGAATGTCAGCAACTTTCGGATTTGCCACGAAAACGGTGCTTGCCGGACGAGATAACCGAATGAGGACGCCTCTGCTTGCTGGTATTTCAATAGTTTCAGAAGACTCGCTTATGACCTCAGATGTTCTCGGCACCGCGCCAGTTGCAGAGTATCCAGCAAGAAGTGCAGCGACGATGAACACTGAAAACAGACGTATATCGTTGAATTCCATTTTTTTAGTTTCCCTGCATTTCGCGAGCTTCAGTTTTGTCGCCGCGTAAGACATTCACGACATGTGCGCGGCGAACACCGGCGCTAATAATGCGACTGACTTCACTACCGGTGGTCAGCGTCCGCCCTCGACGAGTGTCAGCGGATTCTGAGGTAAACAAGGAGGCTGGATCAGCGTTTTCCCCTTGATCATTCGCCAAACTGCGTAAGCTCAGCGAGAGGCTGCCGAGATTGAGCGCAACAGCGACCATCTCGGCCTGCTTTGGCGTTACTTCCAACGTCGCGGTTTTTGGAACACCTTTCTTGGTGGCCTTTTGATCGTCCGTAGACTGATCGATTGCCAGGACGCGAACATTGATCAGGACGGTCTCGCTGACATGGCGAAGTTTTCGGTCGCTTTTCTTCGCCACCTCGCTCTCGAAACGGTGAGACAAGATCAAATCCACCCGATTTCCGGGGAAAACGGGCCCCGCGATCAACGAGGTTGCATTCACGGGAACCGCGACCGTGCGCAGACCAGGGCGAACAACAGCGGCTAAAAAACCGCGATCGCCCGGTTTTACGATGCGAGTGCCTGTTATCGGTTCACCTGCAGCGATCCCGCGGCGTACAACGGCACCAACATAGTTTTTTCGTTGGAACTTTGGCTGTGAAAGGTACGACGGTGACAACCCATCTTCGGGCCAGGCCTGCCACCGGAGATGATCCAGTTTGATAAAGCTACCTGCACCTAGATCACGTGCAGAAACCAAAATACGAATGTGGTTCTCTTTAATTAACGGCGCGTTGGGCCTGGCGGCCATATTGGCACGTTGGCGTTCGAGCCAACCCTGAACGAGCATTGCGGTTAGTCCAGCAGTCAGAAGAGCCGCAACACCAAAAAGAATAGTTCTGGCATTCATATCTGGTTTCCTTGAATAAGAAGAGCAGCGAGACCAAGACCGCCAAAAGTGATTGCAACGCCATAGGGCACGACATTTCTGTTGGCCTCATTCGACCAGCCACCGGCGAACCCGAATTTCTTTTTCACAAGAGCAAAGACCGAGAGAAGTCCGCCAGCCAAAGCGGTTACCAAGAGGAAATCAAGCGCGCAAGCCGTGCCAGCCCATAGCGACACAGATGCCATCAGTTTGACGTCGCCACCGCCCATCAGTTTCATGGAGAAGAAGCCGAGCCCGGTGATGAAAACCGCACTGCTAATAAGCAGGCTAGCCAGCCACGGAAAGGGCGCTAATCCGGTCATTTCATATGTCGGCAGCAGCAAAGCAATAGCGATCGGAATATGATTTGGAATCGTAAAGTTTCTGAGATCGGTCCATCCCGCCAGAAGCAGCAGGACGACAAACAATCCAAGACAAGCTTGATGAAGAATTGGGTAAATAAGTTCCATGGGACCGTTTCCAATTAGGGTTCGATCCGGAATAGGGGATCGATCTAAATGGTGGGGCTGGAGACGACGTCAAAACGTCGCCTCCGTGCCCACCAGGGCCTGCCGCTCCCCCGAACGAAAGCAGGCCTATCCGCCTTAAGGTGCTGGCGGCGTGACCGCGCCATTGAGTGTGGTCGACACAGCCGTAAACATGTTCTGCAGCGATGTACCCATGTTGGTCAAAGCAACAACCCCGGCAACAGATACCAAGGCAGCAATAAGGCCATACTCAATAGCAGTGGCCCCAGATTCATCTTTCATAAGATATTTAACGATGGTGAACATTTTTAGTCCCCGTAATTAATCCAACAGACAGCGGGGAATTTAGGTCTAATTTGTTAAAGAGAAGTTAAAAACGAAATAAATAAATAGTATTCGTTTTCTTATATAAATAAAACAATGTGTATGTATATTGATATTGAATTTTCATTACTTTGCTTTCTTTTTATCGAAAATTTGAATGCAATATTTGATCGAATTTTATTGAAACACGGCTGTTGACCGATTTTCTTTCGTTAGAACAGAGTGTTAGCGTTGGTTTGCTTTACAGGCACCAAGCTCACCAATAGGGTGTTTCTAGAATTTAGTGGCATCATTCAGGGACAAAATAATGGCTGACGTAACAAGTCCTGTTGAAGACGCGCCGGGTCCGGGTCACAACAAAAAAGAAGTTGTCTGGGATCGGTGGGTAAAAAAACGTACTTTTGTGCGTGCCCTCGAAGGCACTTATGGCGAAATGCAGCAGGGGCTGTACGAAAAAGACCGCGTGATCAGTACAGCGGATATGAAATGGAAGGGTGGGCCGCAGGCCTTTGGCAAACACGTCATTAACCCACAAAGCACAGAAATAGCACAATCGATAGAAACGCATCTTCATGTCTATGCGCCGGGTAGCTATGCCCAGAACCACGGACATATGAACAGTGCTGCCTTTTATGTGTTACGGGGCGAAGGCCATGATATCCATGACGGGGCACGGATTGATTATGAAGCGGGCGATATCCTCATGGTCGAAAATGGCTGCGTCCATCAGCATTTCAATCATTCAAAAGACGAAGACCTCGTCGTCGTTGTGATGAAAGCAAAGCCGCTGTTCCTTTTCATGCATATGGTGTTTCAGAAAACCGTAAAATTGCCACCCGGCGAGGCCCTGCCTGGAATGGAAGACTACGCGCCACCTACAGATTACTAATTTCTATCAAGAGACATTGCACAGCCAGTCCATTGTCGTAGAATAGTTGAGTGAATTAGACGACGATCAGGGAAATGCGTGATGGCTGAGGGTGGAAACGAGACAACAACAGAAGATGCAAACGCGCCGGAGGGCGCTGGCCCGGGGCATAATTGCCCTGCTGCGCAGTGGGCCCGCTGGACCAAAAAAAGAACCTTCGTCCGCGCTCTGGAAGGCACATACGGTAAACTCCTGCAAAAATCGCACGATCTTCCCCGGGTTTATTCAACACTGGATACAAAGTGGCATGGTGGCCCTCAAAGCTACGGCAAAGAAGTCATAAATCCTGCCGATGTTGAGGTCTGCCAGTCCATCGAAACCCATTTGAAGGCCTTCGCGCCTTTAGGCACAAACGTCAATCACGGCCATATGAACAGCGCAGCCTTTTACGTTTTAAAGGGCAGGGGCTATGACCACCACGACGGCGTCAAATATGATTATGAAGCCGGTGACATGTTGATGGTCCCAAACGGTGTCGTTCATCAGCATTTCAATTCAGACGAGAATGAAGAAATGATCGTCTTGATCATGAAAGCGAAACCTCTGTTTCTCTTCATGCATATGCTTTTTCAAAAGACGGTTAAAATGCCGCCAAACGAAGCGACCAAGAAACAGCTCGAATACGAGCCGCCCACGACGATCTAAATCTACTCAGCGCCTGCCGCCTGCTTGTTACTCGTCCGCGCGGATGAAAAACAGAATAACGCTCCCGCTACAAAGATTGCGCTTAGCCAAAATACCCAACGCGGTTCATTTACATCCATGAGCCAGCCAAAGATCGGTTGAACTACAGCGGCGGCCATCATCATCCCCATCGTCAGAAATCCGACGACTTTGCCCATCGATCCAGCGGGTGTAACCGCGCGAATTAACAGATCGCGACTGGGTAACAGAATGCCCTGCAAAACTCCTGAGAGCGTAATCGCAGATAAGATCACAATAACTGGCAGATCGTATGAACCCACGAAAATCAGCAAAATAGCCGCCCCGACGAGGGTGCCAACGGCCGTCGCGACACGAGGTCCATATTTGTCGGCAACGAAGCCGCCTATGAGAACACCAACAAAACTGCCCGCCATAAACCCTGTCAGGACGGAATTGCCGACAACATCGGAAAGGCCGTAGAGCTGGTTGAGCGCAACGACCATGAAGGATCGTATCCCGGTAAATCCAATTGTAAGCATGATAAAAAATGCGAAACACATCATTATCGGAAAGGACAACAACAGTTGCATACCCTCCTTCAAATTTTTTCCCTCATCAGATGACTTTGCCTCAGACTTTGCCTTTTTGTTGACTTCTTCATTCATCGTTGATGAGAAAGCCCAAACCACCAGACCAAAGAAAAACCCAATCAAACCGACAATGATGAAAGCGGTGCGCCAGTCCCAAAGCTCAGTCAATCCGATCATCACGCCCGGAACGAATACCCAACCGAGATTTCCGCTTGCCAGATGAAGGCTGAAAGCGCGCCCCAATCGTTCTTTAGCAATTGAACCGGAGAGAATGGCATAATCTGCAGGGTGAAAAACCGTGTTGGCGATGCCGGTAATCGTATACAGCACCATCAATTGCCAAAAAGTGGTCGATAAACCGATTGCAGCGACTGAAAGTCCCTGAAGGATAAGGCCAGCAACCAAGAGCTTACGGGCGCCAACCCGATCAACCCAGAATCCAACGGGAGTCTGCGTAATGCCGGCTGCAATGGCATAAACGGCCATTGGCAGCGCAAGAACAGTGTAGCTAACATCAAATTCGGTCTTCAGGGCCAAATAAAGCGGCGGCAACACAAAGAAAAAGAAATGGCTCAACATGTGGCCAAAACTGATGAGCCCAATGATCTTTATTTCCTGCGCCGGGAAGGCGGCAAGACGTCCCATAAATAATCTCCGGAAACCATAAAACTTGGCGGACAATAGAGCGCAAACGCCTAGAATCAAAGGGTGAACTATACCTGCCTGACCTTGACCAGGAATCGACCCTGAGCGACAATTCGGTATCATTCAGTCAACCAATCGGATCGAAACAATGTTTGACGGAACACCTGATGAGTTATCCAAACTGATTGAGCCGGGCAGGGTTCATCGGCGGGTATATACCGACCAGGACATATTTGAGCTGGAAATGGAACGAATCTATGGCCGCGCCTGGATGTTTGCCGGCCATGTCAGCCAAATACCCGAACCAGGCGACTACGTAACCACGGATATTGGTCGTCAGCCAATTATCTTTATCCGCCACAAGGATGGCACAGCGCAGGTTCTTCTCAATCGCTGCGCTCATCGCGGCCCCAAGGTTTGCAACGAGCCCTGTGGCAATGCCAAAGCCTTAACCTGCCTCTATCACGGCTGGACCTACGATACTGACGGCACCTTGCTTGACGTCTCGATGCCGGAAGGATCTGCGGCGCATTTTGACAAGAAGGACTTTGGTCTCGCGAAGGCGCCCCGTATAGGAGAATATCGCGGCTTTGTCTTTGTCAGCCTGGCGGAAACCGGCATTGGCTTTGATGAGTTTATCGGCCCGATGAAGGCAAATATCGATGATCTGGTAGATCGCGCGCCGGATGGCGAGATATCGCTGGATGCCGGGATACATCGCTATTACTTCCGGGGAAACTGGAAGCTACAGGTTGAGAACGTTCTCGACTCCTATCATGTCCCGTTTTCCCACGCCTCAACCGTCAATAAAAAAGGCGAGCAATTCTCCAGACGAGAAGGGGATAAAGAAGGCGCGAAAGTCATCGAGGAAACCAAAGACAAGAAAGAGAAAACCGCTGATGCCTGGAAAGGACGCCGCTCATATGTCGTCGGATTGGGTCACGGTTGGACAAGCAATACAGAACTAAAAGAAAAAGAACGCTCAAGCGCTGCCTATGATGCGTATAAAGATGCGCTCGCCGCAAAAGTTGGCAAAGAGCGTATGGAAGAAATTCTGACGCCTGAATTTCACAATTCTTTGCTTTACCCAAATTGCTCGATCATGGGCCTCAATATGCATGTTCGGGTTATTCGACCTGTTTCGGCAGATATTACAGAGGTCACGGTATACCCGGTGAAACTCAAAGGCGCGCCGGATGAAATGAATTCAGCAAATATTCGTCTGTTGAATGTGACACATTCGGCGACATCCTTTGTCCAAACAGATGATCTCGAATCTTTCCGACGCACGCAGGTTGGTTTACAGAGCCTGCAATCTGACTGGATCGATTTCTCGCGGGGTATGGGCGAAGAGATACCAGACGAGCACTACAATGCGACGAGCGAGTCCGCGATGCACGAAATGGCCATCCGGGCGCAGTATCAGGCTTGGCTGCAATATATGTGCGAGGCCGCCTAATGGACTCCCTAGGACTACCATCCGCCCCCGCTGCCGGCGGAATTGCCGGTATCGACCGTGAACAGTTTGAACTATTTCTGATCCATGAAGGCCGCCTGCTTGATGATCGGGAGTTTGAAGCCTGGATGGAGCTGTTTACCGAAGACGGACTCTATTGGGTGCCATCTACACCCGGTCAACCTGATCCCTACAATCAGGCCTCGCTGTTTTTTGATGATCGTCAGCTGATGAAAACCCGCATTGAGCGGTTGCGGCACCCGCGGATCCATATTCAAACACCGCCATCGCGAACCAACCATATGATCAGCAATGTCATCGTTGAAGAAGCAGATGAAAAGGCCAGCACATACCTTATCAGCTCTTCAATGATGATGGGCGAATACCGGCTTGATGTGCAGCGTTTCTTTATGGGGCGGCAATTTCATCGTCTGGTTCGCGAAGGAGACAGCTTCCGTATCGCCCTCAAACGAGTAAATTTGATCAATTGCGATACGGCCTTCGAGGCGATGGCCGTGCCGATCTAGTCATGGTTCGTCTTTTTTGGCGCGCGTTCGATGTGGAGACGCGCCATAAAGGACAAAAATGGGTGGACGCCCATCTTCACCATCTCATCGTCTTTCAACCTGAGAAGCGCTGATTTTTCTTTCTTTGATAAATCCAGCGCCTTCACATAAGCCTGACGGTCCTCAATGTAACGGTCGCGCTCCGCTGTATCGTTCGCTAAGCGATGCAAGACCACCGTTAGATCAAGCCGGTCGGGTGCGATAGCGGGGTAGTGGGGTTCAAATGGCTTCTCACTGCTTCGCGGCTGTTTCCACCAAGCCAGTGTCGCGTAGTTATGATGCCAAGAAGGATCGAGAGATACGAGATCGGGCTTTCGTTCTCCAAGCATACCGGCGGCTACACCCCAACAACGCAATTCGATGTTGCCGCTATCATCCATGCGTTTTTCATCTAGCGACAGAAGGTAACGAAGATTGCCAGTTTCCAGTTCCGCGAGAACCTTCTTATCGAATTCGAGATCGGGTTCGGCGTATCGTTCAGTACCCGGAAAATGCGACATACCACCACTACAGATCACAACGGCACTCAGCCCTTGAGCGATAAGGGCTCTGTTGATCGCCTCGCCTAAAGCATAGCAACGCTCCATCCGCGGCTGCGGCGGCACATAGGCATTAACGAACAATGGCAAAATAGGGCCGTCGATTTCCAAAAATGACAGAGGAATACCTAATGAGTATTCCATTTCTACCGTAGAGGTATAAGACACGTCGAAGCCTTCTTTATAAAGGTACCGAATGACTTCGGTAGACTCTTCGCTGGCGATCTGATGTTCAAACTTGCGCCCGGCAAAAGTACCCGAGGCAACATTTCCACGATGTAACGCAAATGGCGGGACGCAATGCAGCACAAACTGATTGGCGTGATCATTGGAAATCGTCACATAAACATCTGGTTTGAGAGCCTTAAGGCGCTTGCCATTGGCTTTTGCCAGACGTTTGACGCGGTTGACGGTTTTTTTGTCTTCAGATTCCGGGAGTGTAAAAAATTGTGGCGCATGCGCCATACACACACCTCCAATGATGCCGTTTCTTTTATTTTGAGCCATGACGCGGCAACCTCACTTCAAACAGTTAAATAGGCCTGCAGAAACTTTTATACGACCCATGACACATTTTGTTTGTGGATTTGCCGACACTATTGCCTCTGATCGGTGCAACGACTTCACCTGGATGTATCTCAATCGCAACATCTACAAGAATGTGTGCACTGCCGAAACTTCGACAGGAAAAAGCGTTGATTTTGTATCAAAAGGCATCAAAAGGGGCCGACCATTGATTGAGATCAGTCCCGATTGAAACTGTGCAGGCGGGCGATGTCAAACGTCACCCTGTCTTCATGAACTCAATAGTAACACTTCTCAGGATGTTAATCCGCAGGAAGTTAATATCAATACAATATTGTAATGTCGAAACTCCTGATACTCGAATTCTTATTCTTGCCTCCCACACAGTTACACTTGAGACAAATATTTTTATTAACTTATGCTCGCAACGTGGACAAATCAGCCATTAAACCGCTATACCCCGCCCATGAAAAATTTTACGCATAACTCGCTCCCGGCCCGAGTCGTTTTCGGTAAGGGCGCTATTAAGTCTCTCGGGGAAGAAATTGACCGGTTGGAGGCTAAACGCGCCCTTTTTTGTTGTACCCCGGGCCGCGAAAAGGAAGTCGCGTCCCTTGTTGCCCCGTTAGACAATATTAGTGCGGGACTATGCCCAATCGCCGAGCAATATGTTCCGTTACCGATGGTGGAAGAGGGACGACGTATCGCAAAAGAACAGGGTGCTGATTGTGTTGTCTCCTACGGCGGCGGGACGTCGGTAGGGCTGGCAAAGGCGATAGCCCTTGAATTGGAGATTCCGGTTATCTCTGCTGTAACCACTTTTTCCGGTTCAGAAACAACGGATTTACAGGCCATTCTGACCGATGGTCATCGGGTCGGGTACAAATCCGATTGGATGCTGCCAAGGACCATTATCTATGATCCGGAAACCGCGATGGGTGTTCCTCTCAGCATCATGATTCCAAGCGGCATCAATGCCATCGCTCATGGCGTTGAATCCTTTTATGCGCAAGGCGCTACACCTGTGAACAGCCTGATTGCAGGTGAGGGGATTGGGGCGTTGGCTTCTGCACTCAAGCGCATGTCTTCGGGACAGGATGATGTTGAAGCGAGGGGCGATGGGCTTTACGGCGCCTGGCTATGTGGCACTTCACTTGGGTCAGCCGGCGTTGCCTTACATCATAAATTCGCACATGTCCTCGGCGCGACATTCGGACTAGAACATTCAATGGCGCACACGGTCGCCCTTCCGCATAGTGTCGCTTACACAACGGCAGGCGCGCACGACGCAATGCAAGGGATTGCAACTGCACTGGGAGATGCCAGCAAAGAAGCTGCTACTGCCTTATATGAGTTGAATGTTGCTATCGGCGCACCGACATCGCTTAAAGAAATCGGGATGCCGGAAGAGGGGATCGAAAAAGCCGCCAGGATGATTTCAGATGATCCCTATCCCAATCCGGTGCCAGTGGAATACGCACCCGTTCGGGCAATGATCGAGGATGCCTGGAACGGGCGGCCACCGACAGTCTAATCGCTGGGCAGCCAATGTTGAGCCGCTGCCAAGAGAGATTTCCTAAACCCGTGCATCATTTCTAACGTCGTCCGGTTTGCCTTGTGCAATAACACCTGTTGGATTGGAGCTAGATGCCTCGGCGGGCTTGTTCCGACATATGGTCAATCAGAGGATCAGGGAAGAGACTGTTTCCGCTTAGTGATCCGATTTCATTAAAATTTTGTCGAAAAGTCCCGTTTCGTAGGCGACCCCATCTGGTGTCAGAGCAATTCCCATTGGAAAAAATGCCCGCGCTAATCCCTTGCGCTCCAGCGCTTTCCAAACACCCTGGTTCTTCAATCCAGTTGCATTTTTCGCCAAAACAACAGCATCCCCACAGTGAAAATGATTCCCGTGCGGATTGGGCAAATTACTGATCATCACTTCGCCGGTTTCCTCATTGGTACTAGAGGTCTCGGGAAATCGGCCGAGCTGTTGCAAAATGGTCAGGGTACGAAGCTGTAACGGATTTAGCTTGAGCGGGTTCTTAGTGGGCGGCATGGAAAAATTTCTTGTGTTAATTTGAATGGGTGCATTGAAGCGGAAGATGCCCTAATTGTCCAAAACTTCAAAGTACGCGATATCATTTTAATAGAAACGACGGGTCGAGAATGAACAATTCAATTTATCACATGTGTCGAGTTGAAGAGTGGCAAGCGGCGCAGGAAAGCGGGCAATATCCAGGATCATCGCAAGATCAGGCCGATGGGTTTATTCATTTCTCGACAGGTGAGCAAATTGTGGAAAGTGCCGATAAGCATCGGACGGGACAATCTGGACTCCTCTTATTAACAATCGACCCGGCAAAACTTGGAGAAGCCTTGAAATGGGAAGAGTCGCGCGGCGGTGCCTTGTTTCCACATTTGTACGGTCCGCTACCCACCGGTGCCGTCGAGCGAACAGATGACCTGCCGCTTGGAAATGACAACCTCCATATATTTCCCGATCACGTCTCGGCAGGATGAATTCCGACGTCGTCACGCGATTTGCACCCAGCCCAACCGGGTATCTTCATCTGGGGCATGCCCATGCAGCTATTTTCGCGGAACGGCTGGCCCGACGCGCCAATGGTCGGTTCATTCTCCGTATCGAGGATATCGACATTGGGCGTAGCAGAGCTGAATTCGAGACAGCCATCTATGAAGATTTAGAATGGCTCGGTCTCAAGTGGGAACGTCCCGTACGGCGGCAATCCGATCATCTCCCCGTCTATGCCGAAGCGTTAGCTCATCTTGAACAGCTTGAATTGATTTACCCGTGTTTCTGCACACGCGGGGAAATCAAAGCAGAAATAGAACGAGCTGGGCGCCTCTAAAAACCTCGTCATTTTGGCCATGATCTGCTTCACTTCTCTCATCGGCTTGATGGAGGATGGAATGTCGGATCAGCCCGGTTTTTTCGATCTTGATGAGCGTTACGCGGCACTGTCGGCGGCGGGTGATCCGTTGCTTCGGCTTGGTGAGTTGGTCGATTTCGAGTTGTTTCGCCGGCCCTTGATCCGGGCGCTACGTCGCTCGGACCGGCGCCAGGGTGGCCGGCCTCCCTATGACCCCGTTCTGATGTTCAAGATCCTGGTGTTGCAGGCACTATACAATCTCTCGGATGATCAAACCGAGTTCCAGATCCGCGACCGGCTGTCTTTCATGCGGTTCCTGGGCCTGGGGCTTCACGCCCGGGTGCCGGACGCCAAGACGATCTGGCTGTTCCGTGAGTTGCTGGTGCAGGCCAAGGCGATCGAGGCGTTGTTCGATCGCTTCGACGAACACCTGCGCGGCCATGGCTACCTGGCGCTGTCGGGCCAGATCGTCGATGCCACGATCGTCGCGGCGCCCAGGCAGCGCAACAGCGTTCCGGAGAAGGTGGCGTTGAAGGCCGGCAAGGTGCCAGAGGAGTGGAAGGACAAGCCGGCCAAGCTGGCCCAGAAAGACCGGGATGCGCGCTGGACCATGAAGCGTGGCCGAGTGAAGCGTCTGGAGGATGGGCACCCCAAGGGGCCGGAGATCATGGTGCCGGCGTTTGGCTACAAGAACCACATCTCCACGGACCGGCGGCACGGGTTGATCCGCAAGTGGCGCGTCACCGATGCCGCCGCCAATGACGGCCGCCAGCTCGCCGGTCTGATCGATCCGGAGAACACGGCGAGCCCGGTCTGGGCGGATACCGCCTATCGGTCCAAGCGTAACGAGAAGATGCTGGCGCGCCAAGGCAAGCGCTCCCAGATCCACTTCCGCAAGCCGCGCGGCAAGCCGATGCCGGCGACCCTGGCCAAGGCCAACGCGGCGCGCTCGGCGGTACGCTCCGCCGTCGAGCATGTCTTCGCCCATCAGAAAGGCTTGATGGCGCTCTCGGTTCGGACCATCGGCATCGCCCGGGCCGAGGCCAAGATCGGCATGACCAATCTGGCGTATAACATGCGCCGTTTCCTCTGGCTCCAGGGGCGAAGTGCGCCCACATGACGCCGGAACGGCCGGTTCGACCGGCTAAACCGATCAAATCGACGCAAAACGGCTCGAAAAAACCGACACTCAGACGCGCCCATCCGGTCAAATCACGCCGCAAGCGGCCAAACCGAACGTTCTTCGAGGTGTCCAGCTGGCGGTGCACCTCATGGACCAGAAGGACCCGTATATCCCGGTACATGCAGAAATTTGTCTAAAAAAGACCAGCAGGCCAGGATCATACGCGGCGACCTCTATGCGCTCCGTCTGGATGTCGCTAAAGCTTTGGCGCGTACGGGGCCGTTAACCTGGAATGATCAGCGAACCGGGGAACAAGAAGCCAAACTCGCAGTGTTCGGGGATGTCGTCCTTGCACGCAAGGACACGCCAACAAGCTATCATCTCTCTGTGACGGTAGATGATGCGGCACAAGGAGTAACTCTGGTTACTCGCGGCGAAGACCGACAAGCGTACACCGTCTCCTTCAATTCCTACTGGGATATCAGGTTCCAGAATATCGACATAATAAAATTCTTACCGATGCGCAAGGCAAACGATTTGCCAAACGCGACCAGTCAATTACGTTGCGGGCACTTCGCGATGACGGAAAAACGCCAAGCGATATTCGATCAATGATCGGGCTGGGAGGCTAAAGCTTTCCTTCACGGATCAATTTGCAAACTTCCGTGTGGTCAAGAAGAACTGAATCAGGGACCCCAGATTCATAAAGCGCAACCATCTTATCGGCATCAAAAGTCGGGTTTCCCATCGCGGAAAACTCCTCTGACCACTGATAGTGACGCTTGTATTCTTTGGTATCTGCAGGCGAAAAATTATCCAGCATTGTTTCGACCTGATTGCCGTCAGGATCCTTGTAATAAAACGATGTCGAATTGCCGTGGTTGACCGTCCAGATTGGGTCGTAACCCCATTCCTTCATGCGTTTGTAGACAAAGATCAACTCGCCAAGGCTTGAGTAACAATAGGCCTGATGTGAAACACCAATAAAATTGTCAGGCTTTTTCTCTGCGCCGGGTCGTTTGATGATAACGACACGATGATCGTGATCATCATAGGTAATAAAAGTCAGACCATTTGGATTGACCCGAACGATCTCGGCGGCGAACAGACGCTGATAAAACCCAACCATCTTGTCATAATTTTCATCCGAAAAAATATGGAGATGATGGAGTTTCGTCGGCGACGGCATCTGCGTAATAGTACCCGGTGGGTCGCTTCGGATTGGTGCGACATGATCTGGACGAAAATCAGCGGGATTGACCGTATCCATAACAGTCTCCTCAAAAATCAAAAGTAATTACAAAAATTGTGCTCTTACAACGGCCATTTGTCCAATTGCATTTTAAAACACCCTCTTAAGGATGGTGGCGCTTTACATAGAGCTTACGCACATAATTCTGGGTCTCTTTGTAGGGTGGTATCCCCTTATATCGCTGAACCGCACCTTCGCCGGCATTGTAAGCCCAGGTAACCTTGCCTTTGAATTTAATCAGCAGCCATCGCAGATAGGCCATGCCTCCCTGGATATTGTCTTTCGGGTTAAAGGGATCGCGTACCCAAAACGTGACGCAGTTGCCGGGATGAGTTGCATCAACCCTTGTGCATTGGCACTCGATATGGCGTTCGGCTGAAAGGCAGATTCAACAGAAATAACCGCCATAACTAAATCAGGGTCCAGCCTGTATTTAGGCGCGAGCTGTTTAACGATATCCTTTATTTCCTTTGGCGCTCTTTTAATTGCCTGACGTCCACCGCCGCGTCCCCGGCCGTTGGGACAGCGCGGTGCTAAACGTCGCCCGCGGTGTCCGAGGGTGAGCATTCTTTTCGCCTCACCATGACCAAGTGCAATAGCACGACGAAACCATGCTGCCGCCATTTTGTTGTTGCGCTTAACACCGTGGCCCGCTGCATGGAGCAAACCGATGGCATGCGCTGACGCGCCATGACCGTCCGTATCCGCGCGACAATATAGCAGCATCGCGCGTTGATCTCTCCAAGAGGATGGTGATAACGCAAAGCCTTTCGATAGGCCGCATCGGCATCAAGGTACGCTTGGGCGGGTACGGAAAGCGTCAGGCCCGGGAATACGAGGGTAAAGAGGCGGGCGAGGGGACCATGCCGATGCCGTGACATCGCCTGGAGGATCGCGCACGCAAACACAAATAGCATTTGGAAAACTGTAGAGACCGAGCGGAACAAAGTGAAATCCCTGCGCAAAGTGAGCGGATTTTATTAATCGAGGCTCTTTATGGCGATAGCAAGGCAGACACTAGCTAATTATGGCGGAGAGGGAGGGATTCGAACCCTCGAGACGCTTACACGCCTGCTGGTTTTCAAGACCAGTGCATTCAACCACTCTGCCACCTCTCCAGTCGGGCCGGACCATACGAAAATCAGACCGGTTTGTCAGCTGTTCTCACAATAAGACCGAAACTTTCCCACGCTTGGTTCAATATGCGAGAGAAAAGCTTGTTTCAGAAGCGACAAACTTTCCACAGCTCAACAGATATAAAAAATTATTTATAGTTAACAATGACTTAAAATTTTTTTACGAAAAATGAACAAGTTGGCACGGCGCTTGCTTGGTATAGTTTGTTCCTGCGACGTAGCGTTACGCAGGCAGTTTCAAGAGAACCGGGCAAACACCCTGAGAGGTGTTTTTTTATGAAAACCAGTTGGTTAAGAATCGAATCTCAATGAAACATTGAACGATATCGAAATCCGTTCGCCCGTTCCCTGGAACGGATATACACAGTGATACAGCCAGCTGGGAAAGACCAGAATCATTCCGGCGACTGGATCAATTTGCAATTTCGGAAGGGCATCCGGGCCATTGAGGCCAACAGAGGTTGCCCCCATCCGTGGATCCTGAAATTCGATGTGACCAGCCGTAGGCGGTGCCGCCGGATCACGTTCACCGGTAGCCACATAATACACACCAGACCAAGAACAATCTGGATGGTTGTGAAGTGTATTGTAGCCGCCATTACGACATAAATTTACCCAGGCTCCACCGTCCATATTGACGTCATGGTCCTGACTAAGCCGACCTTCCATTTCCATATTGGTTATTTCGCCAATACCTTCGCTTATGCAGCCTTTTAGAAAATCGATTTCCGGATAAGGCCAGCCAAGAACATCATCTCCGGAATGCCAACCGCCAACATTACTACGTCCGAGCGATGGTGATTGCTGCTCGTGTTCGAGAACAATGCGCTTGAGCTCCTGATTTACAGCCTCACAATCCGGAACCACACGTTGGTAAAGAGGCGTAGGGAAGGCGAAGGAGACATTACCTGCACCTGGATATTTCGTAAGCATTTTGACTGATTTCCTTTATGAACCGAAACGGTCACCGGTTTTCAACCCGGCCTGAGCCGCAAATTCTGCGGCTGACAATTTGTCTTTTCCGCTGCGTACACGTTGCACAATTATCGTACCACCGTTGGCGGCCACCGATAAACCGCCATCATCGATCGCGATTATGTCACCTGCGCTGCCGCTTTCACCCTCAGACATTTGGGAATCAAAAATCTGCACGACTTCTCCGTTGTGGGTCGTCCAGGCGCCGGGTTGAGGATTGGCTCCCCTGATCGTGTTGTAGATTTCCTGGACCGGTTTGCTCCAGTCGATTTCAACATCTTCTTTCCTGCACCAGCTTTCGTAGGTCGCCTGACTTTCATCCTGAACGATCTTTGGCGCTTTTCCATCTCGGACAAGGTCAACCGCTTCCATCATCGCCTCGACACCCATCGGAAACAGACTATCGAAATAAATTGATCCGAGAGTGTCATCCGGGCCGATATCGACTTCTTTCTGTAAAAGTACTGGTCCTTCATCCAACCCATCATCAGGCCAGAAAATTGTTAATCCCGTTCGTTTTTTACCCATAATAATCGGCCAGTTGATCGAGCTCGGACCGCGATGTTCGGGGAGAAGGGAAGGGTGGTATTGAATGCTGCCATGCGTCGGCACATCAAGAAATGTCGAGGGGACGAATTTAATAACGTAGGCCATAACGCAAAGATCTGCATTTAAACTCTTAATATGTTCGAGGGCCTCATCCGTTTTAAAACTCTTGAGTTGAAATAGCGGAATTCCGTGGGCTTTCGCTGCTTCATTGATAGGGTCACGCCTCTTATCTGGCTTGTCCTCTGCACCATAAACACCGATGACCTCTTCACCGCGTTCGACAAGTTTATCAACAACCGCTTTTCCGAATGCCTGCATCCCATTCACGACAATTCGCATCTGGATACTCTCCTATTTAAATCTCTCAAATTTAAATCTCTCAAAACGCCGGGCCAGTTTGCCTGATTAGCCAATCATTATACCGCTAACAGATTCTGCACTATTAAACTGATCGGAGCAGTTCATTTGTTTTCGCTGCCATAATAAAGTCGTTTTCATGCAATCCGCCGATGGCATGGGTAAAATAGATAATATCAGCGTACCCCCAGCCAAAACTGATGTCGGGATGGTGGCCTTCCGATTCTGCCAGGGCGCCCAATTTATTGACGAAGTCCAGCGCCGAGACAAAGTCATCAAAAGAAAAATGTCGACGAATTTTCACGCCGTCCTCTGAAATCGTCCAGCCCGGAACTTTTTCAAGCAAGTTGATTGCATCATCCTTAGCCAAGGGATCCAGCCCTCCCTCACACGGGACACATTTCTTATTTTCCAGAGCCATACCGACCTCCTCAAACAGGTGAACAAGGAGAGCATACCTTAGTGATCGAAATAAAGGCCAGCGTCGACGATGCCAGCTTGCGTTCCATCATCTCGCGGGTCAAAATTGTTATTCATATTTGGGAGATTACTCGTGCCGCAAGATGCTGTTTCCGACAAAGTTTTTCTGGACTACACGCAGGAAGAACTTGATTGGCAATATGATCACAGCCAACGCTTTCCAGATACCGGGCTTTTCAACAAAGAACGTGCCGACGCCAGTGCAATAGCCCAAACCAAGGTTAAAAGCCTTTTTAACGTTCCTTATGGCGACGATGAACGTGAGGTCCTCGATATATTTCCCGCAGAGGGAACGGAAAACGCTCCGGTAATTGTTTTTATGCATGGCGGCGCCTGGACACGAGGTAGCAAGGAGGGGTACAGCTTCCCGGCCGCGGAATTTGTGCCAAGAGGCGTTGCCTGGGCAGCGACCGAATTTACCAATGTTCCTCAAGGCACGTTGAGCAATCAGGTTCGACAAAACAGGGATGCTGTTGCCTGGGTATATAACAATGCGGAGACCTATGGCTGGGACCGCGACAAAATCTATATCGCCGGTCATTCATCCGGCGGGCATATGTGCGGTATGTCTCTGGTTACCGATTGGGAAAAACTCTATGGGTTACCCAAAGATTTGATCAAAGGCGCCATAGCCATCAGCGGGATGTACGACCTTGAGGCCGTCTATCTAAGCTATCGCAATAGCTACCTGCATTTGTCCGAAGAGGACTGGCGCGAAAACAGCCCCATCCTGCACATTCCCGAGACGTGCGACACGCCGCTATTAATCGGGTGTTCGGAGCATGATACCGCTGAATTTCATCGTCAGCCCGAAGAGTTCCTTAAAGCCTGGAAAACGGCAGGCCATAAGGGAGAATATATTGAATTGATGGATCGACATCATTTCACCGGCAGCATGTGTTACGGCGAACCGGATCATCCTTTATTCCAAAAAATATGCGAAATTATCGGAGTCTGAGACCCTTTAAGTTTCGGGATTGGATAGAACGTTCTCCTCAGAATCCTTTTCCGCTTCCTGCTGGCGTTCCCACATCGCGGCGTAACTTCCGCTCTCTGCCAATAGCGCCTCATGATTGCCACGTTCGATAATCTTGCCTTGTTCAAAAACAACGATTTCATCCGCATCAACAATTGTTGAAAGTCGGTGCGCAATAACCAAGGTCGTATGATTCGCGGATACTTTCTTAAGCGCTGCCTGGATTTCACGTTCAGTTCGTGTATCCAAGGCAGAGGTTGCCTCATCAAAGATCAGTATCTTTGGTTGTTTGAGAATTGCCCGCGCAATGGCGACCCTTTGTTTCTCACCGCCCGACAGCTTTAGACCACGTTCCCCGACAATTGTTTGATATCCATCCGGCATCCGGAGAATAAATTCATGAAGCGATGCCATTTTAGCCGCTTCTTGAATTTCCTCCGAAGAAGCATCAGGACGGCCATACCCAATGTTATAAAGAATTGTATCGTTAAACAGGACCGTATCCTGTGGTACAATAGCGATAGAGGCCCTTACACTATCCTGGGTAACAGACCGAATATCCTGACCATCGATTTTTACAGCGCCTTTATCGACGTCATAAAATCGGAACAGCAGTCGTGACACTGTCGATTTTCCGGCACCGCTGGACCCAACGATCACCAACGATTTCCCAGGGGCGACTGTAAAGCTCACGTTCTGCTGTATTTCCCGCCGCGTATCGTAACCAAAAGAAACATCTTCAAAGGCAACTTCACCTTTGTCGACATTCAGGGGGGAGGAACCAGGTAGATCGGAAACCTCCTGTTCGACATGCAAAAGATTAAACATCGCCTCCATATCGATAAGCGATTGTTTGATTTCCCGGTATACAAACCCGAGGAAGTTCAGCGGCTGAAATAGCTGCATCAAATAGATATGGACCATCGTAAACACGCCGATCGTCAACTCTCCAGCCACCACACCATTGCCGGCCATCAACATCATAATGACCAGGCCGCCACCAATTATTCCCGCCTGACCAATGTTCAGGAGAGACAGCGAGCTTTTGCTCAAAACAGCAGCTTTTTCGTAACTGGCGAGCGAGCGATCAAACCGTTGAGCTTCATGCTCTTCATTTCCGAAGTATTTGACTGTCTCGTAATTCAAAAGGCTGTCGATTGCCCTCGTATTCGCCTGGCTATCTGTCTCATTCATCTGCCGGCGGAATTTAATCCGCCATTCAGTGACAATGAATGTAAAGGCGATATATCCGGTCACCGTTACGAAAGTTACGAGCGCGTACCAGAAATTGAACAATCCCCACAAAACGCCGCACACCATCAAAATTTCCAGCAGGGTGGGGAGGATATTGAACAACATAAAATTCAGAAAGAAATCGATCCCCTTAGTGCCGCGCTCTATGGAACGCGTGAGACCACCCGTTTGCCGATCAAGATGAAAACGCAAGGCGAGGGCATGCAGGTGTCGGAATGTTTCCAGCCCGACAGTTCGGATAGCCCGCTGACCAACTTTAGCGAAAACAGCATCCCGTAACTCGGCAAATGCTATGGAGAGCACCCGAACAACGCCATAGCCGACAAGTAATCCGACCGGAACGACTATAATGGCTGTTTCTTTGCCGGATAGGGCGTCGACTGCGTCCTTAAACAGGATGGGCGTATAAACATTGGCTACTTTTGCCAACGCGAGCAAAATCAGCGCAATAACGACTCTGACCTTTGTTTCAAACGCATCGGGCGGCCAAAGATAGCGTGACAATGTCCGCAGAGCGCCCCATTCAAACCCGGCCTCTTTTTTACGACCGCTCAAAGTCCTGTTGAGATCAGTCAAAGCTATTTCCTGTTCTTACATGCCGGATTTGACAACGATATAGGCCTATCGTCGTCGCTGGACCAGCTACATTTTGAGTAGTTGTCGCCATTGCCCTGGATGCTTATGAATTAGTTATGTTCATTCTTTCCAAAATATTTTTAACGCTCACCGACCCCGGCTTTCTTGTCTTGTTGCTGTTGTTGGTTTCAACGGGTCTTATTTTGCTTCGTCGCGCGGCAGGAAAGTGGCGCCTGACAGCCACTGTATTATTTTGCGCAGCTATTTCGATACTTCCCGTAGGATCACTAATGGTCGCCGCTCTAGAGGACAGATTCCCGGTCGTTACGTCCGTTAAGGGCCCTGTTGATGGCGTTATCGTGCTTGGTGGCAGTGTTGATCAATATCTAAGCCAGTATCGCAAACAAGTCGTCTTAAATAACGGTGGCGAACGCATGACCGGTTTCGTTGCCTTGGCGCGTCAATACCCCAACGCCAAACTCATCTTCACCGGAGGCTCGGGCCGTTTGGAACAGAAATACAAAGAAGCCGATACGGCCCGAGCGTTTTTTTACGTCATTAGGACTTCAAGCATCACGTATTTTTTTCGAAGACCAATCGAGAAATACATTCGAAAATGGCGTTTTTTCTCATCGTCTCGTTAAACCACAACCATCAGAACGGTGGATATTAATCACCTCCGCGCGCCATATGCCGCGTTCCATTGGCGTATTCAGCTGGCGTATTCAGCAAACTCGGTTGGAAGGTCATACCTTACCCGGTCGACTACTTTACCTATGGGGTGGGGGACGATGGATTACAGTTCAACCTCGCGAACAGCCTCAAGTCGTTTCATTCAGGCCTGAGAGAATGGATGGGGCTGGCAGTATACAGAATTCTTGGCAGAACTGATGAATTCTTCCCTGGACCGGAGCAAAAACAAGGGTAGCCTCACGACATGTTTGCTCGATTCGTATGGCTATGGCACAAGGCTAGGCTTTGATTGTTGAAAGGTACGCGTGATGTCCGTCGCATGCGGGTTGCAATTCCCGGCTGGAATCTCGATGCGTTTACTTGTCCTTGTATTTGCGTCATGCCTTTTCGCGCAAACCTCCTATTCACAAGCCAAACCCGACTTTTCAGCCTGGCTGGAAAATGTTCGCGTCGAAGCAGCTAAGCGTGGCATCAAGCAATCAATAATCGATAGTGCCCTCAAAAACGTAAAACCCATTAAGCGCGTCCTAAAACGTGACCGCAATCAGTCTGAGTTCAAGCTCACCCTAAAGCGCTATCTCAACCGCGTCGTTACAAAGACAAACATTAAACGCGGACGGATAATGGCGGATCGTCATAAGGCGACCCTCAAAGCTGTTTCGAAAAAGTATGGCGTTCCCCCTAGAGTCATTTTAGCAATTTGGGGAATCGAAACGCGGTTTGGCCTTGTAAAGGCCAATGTCCCACTCATCCCTTCAGTTGCCACATTGGCTTATGATCGAAGGCGTTCTAAATATTTTCGCGGACAGCTATTTGCCGTTCTGCAAATGTTAGACCGCGGGTATATCGATCAAAAGAGTCTCTTTGGTTCATGGGCCGGGGCGATGGGACAGCCGCAATTTATGCCGTCGAGTTACCTTGCCTATGCCCAGGACTTCGATGGCGATGGCAGACGAGACATTTGGAAGAGCGTCCCGGACGTTCTAGCCTCGATTGCAAACTATCTGGCAAAGCATGGTTGGCGCTCTGATCTGAACTGGGGCAGGGAGGTAGCACTTCCTATTTCATTTGCCGAAAGCCTGAAACCATTCAAAAGACGTGCTGCGCGTGGCTGCCGTGCCAGAACCTCCGAACCCAGATCACTTCCGGCATGGCAATCTGCAGGCATTCGACATGTCAGTGGACAAGATCTGCCAACACGAAACATTTCCGCCGTACTTGTCCTTCCTGACGGTAAGGAAGGACGTACCTTCCTTACTTACAAAAACTACGCCTCAATCATGGCATATAACTGTGCACATCTTTACGCTGTAACCGTTGGCGTTCTGTCAGATCGTATAGGAGGAAAATAGGATCGTGCTCATCCGAAATCTTACGGTCGCTGCAAGCTCGGTACTCCTTCTATTAACAGGGTGCGCCGAAACCCAATTGGCATTACATACTGCAAAGAAATTGACCACGGGTACTCCAGCTCAAAGCAAGGGTGCCTACAAAGTCGGGAACCCCTATAAAATCAAAGGTACTTGGTACTACCCGGCCGTGAATTACGGTTATGTCGAACAGGGTATCGCTTCCTGGTATGGGCCACAGTTTCACGGGCGAAAGACGGCTAATGGCGAGATATTCGACATGAATGTGGTGTCAGCGGCACACCGAACCCTTCCAATGCCAAGTGTCGTCCGCGTGACCAACCTTAAAAACAGTCGATCCCTTAAAATACGCGTAAATGATCGTGGACCTTTCGCGAAAAGTCGGATCATTGATTTGTCCCGTCGAGCGGCACAATTGCTTGGTTTTGAACGACGCGGCACGGCATTGGTTCGAGTAGAAATTATCGCTGACGAAAGCCGAAGAATGGCGGCTTTGGCGCAGGGAAAAGCTAAAAGCCTCCCAACACAAAAATCAGCAAATGTAAAAATTGCAAGCTTACCCGGCAGCATCGGAGAAAACCCGGCTGTTACAAATACCAAAAGAGCACTGTCATCGCCCACACCGAAACCCGTACAAACCAAACCAGTAGATGTTGTAAAAATCGCGCCGGTTGGTGGAAGCAAAAAGATTTACGTACAGGCAGGGGCCTTCGTTTACCGGGATTTAGCGGCGAAAATGCAAAAGCTGCTCAATCCGCTGGGTCCGAGCAGAATTGTTGAAAAGGTAATTGGCAAACGGCGGTATTTTCGAGTGCAGGTCGGCCCGGCATCAAGCGTTAGCCAGGGAGATAAACTTCTTAACCTCGTCATCGCCAGCGGATATCCAAAAGCTCGCCTTGTCGTCGACTAAGATAGAAGTCATCCTTTGGTCTTATTTTTGATGTTAAATAGGTTGGAATTAACATGCTTGATCTGAAAGGTCTTTCCGTGTTTCAACCCATAAAACGCTCCACCCTGATTGGCGTTTGTGTTTGTTTAATCTCAAATTCTTTGGCCGCGCAAACGATAGAGACGGCCGCCCGTCACGCAGTTCTCTATGACCTGACCACGGACGCTATATTGTTGGATAAGGCGTCTGACGTGCCAATGCCCCCGGCATCCATGAGTAAACTGATGACCGTCTATATGGTCTTCGAACGTCTCAAGGCCGAACGGTTAAGTCTGGATGACAAGTTTGTTGTCAGTCGCAAAGCCTGGCGCAAGGGCGGATCAAAGATGTTTGTCATGGTCAACACCCGTGTCGCCGTCAAAGACCTGCTACGCGGCATTATCATTCAGTCGGGCAATGACGCCTGTATTGTCATCGCCGAAGGAATTTCAGGTTCCGAAGCAGCCTTTGCAGCTGAAATGACCCGAAAAGCCAAAGAAATCGGGCTCACGAATAGTGCATTTAAAAACGCTACCGGATGGCCAGCGGAAGGCCATCACATGTCGGCCCGCGATATCGCAACACTATCCAAGAAACTCATTGTTGATTTTCCGGAATATTACAAACTCTTCAGTGAAGTCGATTTCACCTATGGTGGTATCAAACAGGGAAACCGGAATCCTTTGCTCTATAGAGGGTTTAATGCCGATGGTCTGAAGACTGGTCACACAGAGGCTTCCGGATACGGACTCGCTGCATCAGTGATCCGGAAAGGACGCAGACTGCTTCTGGTTATCAATGGATTAAACAGTAAAAGGGCGAGAGCATCAGAGTCGGCGCGACTCCTTGACTGGGCATTTCGAGAAACTGCCTCCTACGCTCTTTTCAAAAAGGATGAAGTAATTGAACAAGCCGATGTCTGGTTGGGAAACGCTTCGAGTCTTCCACTGGTTGTCGGTAAAAAAATTACGCTAACAATGTCCCGCAAAGCCCGGCATGGAATGAAGGTAAAAGTCAGCTATACCAACCCCGTACCGGCGCCAATAAAAAAGGGAACCTCGGTTGGCATGGTAACCGTCACGGCGCCGGGAATAGAGCCAATTCAGGTCCCCTTAATCGCGAACGCGGATATCGAACAACTTGGTGCGATGGGGCGGCTAAACGCTGCCGTAAAATATCTGCTTTTCGGCGGCTCTTGAAATGAGCGCAAAATCTCCTGCGATTATTGCCGCATGACCACTGGATTTTTCATTACACTGGAAGGCGGTGAAGGCGCTGGCAAATCAACACAGATCAAGTTGCTCGAAGAACGCTTATCCGCGCACAATATTGAGGTTGTTCGAACTCGAGAACCCGGTGGCGTCCCTTCGGCAGAGGACATACGGAACTTATTGGTCAATGGTGAAACCGATAAATGGCTTCCTCTGACAGAGACACTGCTCCATTTCGCTGCCAGGCATGAACACATAGCTAGGCTTGTCGAACCTGCTCTTATTGAGGGGAAATGGGTTTTGTGTGACCGGTTTGCTGATTCTACTACTGCCTACCAAGGATATGCGCAGAGTATGGATATGAAGACCATATCAACTCTATATGAATTGGCCGTTGGAAATCTGAAACCAGACCTGACAATAATTCTTGATCTACCTGTAGAAGTTGGTTTGGAACGAGCTGAGGAACGGGATGTCGGTGGTACGCGCTACGAACGCATGGGTATAGAATTTCATCAAACTCTTCGCGATGGTTTTTTGCAGATCGCTGAGGATAATCCAGGAAGATGCTCCGTGATTGATGCTACACAATCAATTGATGCGATATCCGTCCAAATTTTTGCTCTCGTTGAGGAACGCTTTTTATCATCAGTAACGCCATCTAAGGGTCAAACCGTTTGACTGATACTGACGACACCAGGCATCCACGACACAATCCCCAACTGATCGGGCATAGCGCTGCAGAACAGAAGTTTCTTTCGATCTGGAAATCCGAACGAATTCCCCATGGGTGGCTTCTGACCGGTCCCCGGGGCATCGGCAAAGCAACATTGGCCTTTCGCATTGCCCGATTTGTTTTATCCAATGGGGGCGATCAAGCATCTTCACCAGGATTGTTTGGCGAGCCCGCCGTCCCAAACCTTGAACTTGACGAGGAGAGTCCGGTTTTTCGGCGCATTGCATCGGGTGGCCACGCGGACCTTATGACTCTCGAACGAACGATAAATCCAGATACGAATAAAATGCGGTCGAACATCGCCGTTGAAAATGTCCGTTCTGCAGGCGATTTCCTACGTTTAACAGCATCCGAAGGCGGTTGGCGTGTCGTCATTATCGACAGTGTCGACGAGCTTAACGTCAATGCTGCGAATGCACTGCTTAAAATTCTGGAGGAACCGCCGAATAACGCTTTATTGCTTCTTGTTTGCCATGCACCTGGCCGTCTTTTGCCAACAATCCGCTCGCGATGTTGCCAGATGCCGCTCTTACCATTGCCAGAAACGGATGTTGCGTCGATTTTGCAAAGCGCCAGTCCGGATTTACCCGCCGGTGATCTACAGCCCCTTTGTCAGCTCTCCGATGGAAGTCCGGGCAGGGCAGTCGCCCTCGCGGAAGAAGGCGGGCTCGAGCTGTACCGCGAGTTGGTTTCGTTACTGGTCAGTCTTCCCAATACCGAAACCTCCGCCATCCATAGTTTTGGCGATCGCCTTGCCAGACGGGGTGCCGAAGACAGTTTTCGCCTCGTTACCGAACTCCTCTCCTGGTGGATAAGCCGCCTTACACGCATGGGCGCCCGGGGATTGGAAATACCCAATATTGTACCAGAAGAGGAGGGGTGCGCAGCCCGTTTGCTAGCTGCAACAGGGGTTGATCACTGGCTGGAGGTATGGGAGAAGGTCAACACGTTGGCTCGTCAAACGGATGGGTTAAACCTCGATAAAAAACAAGCCCTACTAAACATGTTTCATGCGCTTAAGGGTGCTGCAACAGGTTGAGTGGCAGCTCAATTCTCAGGTGACGGCATGTCGGCCGATAAGCGTTATTACCTCACAACCCCGATATATTACGTCAATGACGTCCCACATATTGGTCACGCCTATACCACGTTGGCATGTGACGTAATTGCCCGCTTTAAGCGGCTTGACGGGTATGATGTTCATTTCCTGACCGGAACAGATGAACATGGCCAAAAGGTTGAGAAATCAGCCGCCGTGGCTGGTATCGCGCCTCAGGAATTCACTGATCGGGTTTCCCAAAATTTCCGTGACCTTGCGGATGCAATGAACTACTCGCATGACGATTTTATCAGAACCACTGAACAGCGGCATATCGAGGCCTCCCAGGCAATATGGGCCAAACTTAAAGAGAATGGGCACATCTATCTCGGAAGTTATGCTGGTTGGTATGCGGTACGAGATGAAGCCTTCTACGATGAGAGCGAGCTGACGGAAGGTGAGGGCGGAACAAAACTGGCCTCTTCAGGAGCAGAAGTTGAATGGGTGGAAGAACCCAGCTACTTCTTTGATCTGTCTAAATGGCAAGAACCGCTCCTCAAGTTCTACGAAGATAATCCGGATTTTATCGCACCCAAATCGCGTCGAAATGAAGTCATCAGTTTTGTAAAGGGTGGCCTCCACGACTTGTCGATTTCACGAACAAGTTTTAAGTGGGGTGTGCCTGTCCCTAACGATCCGGATCACATCATGTATGTATGGCTGGATGCGCTAACAAATTACATCACCGCCGTTGGCTACCCGAACACAGATTCTGACGAGTACACAAAACGTTGGCCAGTTGATCTTCACATGGTGGGTAAAGATATTCTGCGGTTTCATGCGGTATATTGGCTGGCCTTTCTCATGGGTGCAGGAATTGATGTTCCTAAACGCGTGTTTGCCCATGGCTGGTGGACCAATGAAGGTCAAAAAATTTCCAAATCAATTGGCAACATCATCGACCCCAACGAAATAGTAGAGACCTATGGGCTCGACCAGGTGCGCTATTTTCTGCTTCGCGAGGTTCCCTTTGGAAATGATGGCGATTTTTCGAACAAAGCCATGATTTCACGCATTAATAGCGATCTTGCGAATGATCTTGGAAACCTATGCCAACGCGTCCTCTCCATGATCAATAAGAATTGTGATGCGAAGATCCCTGAGTGCCGACCGGCCGATTTAGGGGCTTATCCCGTAAATGGCACTCTTCAAGACGCACACCGATTGTTAGAAAAAGTCCGCGTTCACATCGATAATCAGGCTTTTCACGAGGCGCTCAAGGAAATCTGGCGCGTCGTTCGGGATGCCAATCGAACTGTAGACGAGTCCGCTCCCTGGACTTTGCGAGAAACAGACCCTGAAGCCATGGCGAGCGTTCTTTACATTCTTGCTGAAATCATTCGCCATTTCGCCATTCTCTTGCAGCCGTTTATGCCGCAATCCTGCGCAAAAATGCTTGATCAGCTCGCTGTACCTGAAAATGCACGAGGGTTTTCACAGCTTCAATCTGCAGATGAAGAAGCATTTGATGAAAATGCCTTGAAGGCAGGAACACCTTTGCCTACACCGGAAGGAATCTTTCCAAGATTCTCCGACTAAGGTTTCTCCTGTTCCTGAACAGATAAACAAAAAACCAAAAAACGGCCTTGCGAACTATCGATGGTTCTCGATAACCTTTCCAGGTTAAGGGCTTCGATGAAAAGCTCTATATCAAAACATACCTGAAACAGGAGGCCAGATAATGCGTGCCAGACCAAAAAGTTTGTTGGCGATTTCGTTGGCGGTGGGTCTAATCTCAGCACCAACATTCGCTCAAAGCGTTGAAAAACTTTACAAAAACAGAACGATCACGATAGCGATCCCATATGGCCCCGGCGGAACATATGATAAGTACGGATCTACATTTGCAAATCACCTCGGCAAACATATTCCGGGAAAACCGAATGTCATTGTCCAACATCGCCCCGGCGCAGGTGGCGCGAAAGCGATGAATTACACCTATAATGTCGCCGCCAAGGACGGTACTTTTGGAATTGTTCCACTCGACGCAGCAGTCGTTAACCAACTGATCCGTCCTGATAAGATGAAATATCAAGCCAATAAGTTTCAATGGCTTGGCTCATCCAATCAAACGAATTCAGTGCTTGTCGTCCGCACGGATACTGGAATTAAATCAATCAACGATATGAAGCGCATCGAAGCTATCGGTGCCAATAGCGGTAAATTTAATTCGGGCTATATGAATCCGAAACTGGCGATGGGTCTCTTGGGTCTGAAAGGTCGATTTGTCACCGGCTACAAAGGCTCTTCTCGTTCGATCCTCGCTATTGAACAAGGCGAAGCTCAAATGTCGAGTTTCAATTGGTTAACCTGGGATTCCAAAGTCCCGCATTGGTTTACCGGGAAGAAACCGTTTGCTCGTGCCATACTGCAAAATGGTACTGAGAAAGACCCGGCTTTACCGAACGTCCCGATGTTAGCCGATCTTGTAAAAGAACAAGACAAACCGCTTGTTGCTTTTATCGCCTCTATGGGCCCAATCGGTCGAGGAATCACAATGCCACCAGGCGTTCCCAAACACGTCATCAAAGCATTGCGCAAAGCGTATGATTCCATGAATGCGGATCCCGTTTTTAAAGCCGAACTTAAAAAACGTCGGTTGCGGCTGATTGCAAGTTCAGGAGAAAAAATTCAGTCGATTGTCAATAATGCCCTCAAGGCCTCATCTCCAGAGGTAATCAAGCGCGTTCGTGAGGTTATATTTGGTAGCGCCAGTTGAACATTCAACAGACTAAGAAAAAAGGGTCGCAATAGTTTTGCGGCCCTTTTTTAATTATATAACAGTTCAATGCGCACCACCTCAGCCCAACTCGACCCCTGCATCGGGCGCTCGATGTTACCTTCCGGCAGGACGATTGCCGCATCAGAACCGGAAATGCCACAATCAATCATGCAGCAATGAACCTGCTACGCCGCGCGCCGGACAAACTCAGCCTGCCGCAAAAACGCCGATCAGCGGCATGGGACGACACCTACATGGAAGCCGTAATCCGACAATAGCCGTTCGGTCGATTCCCCTGGGGGGAAGGTCCAGGAACAAACCTTCATCGACAACTGGCCCGACGTTTTGGGATGCACGGCCACGATGCTTTCTGGCAAGGTGCCGCCAAGCCAACTGCTCAGGCAATTGTCGGCCCGTCCGCGCAAGCACGATCCGGCCATCGCGATGCGGGTATTTCATCAGCTTGAGGTCGGTTGCATTGACCTGCGTATGGCCGTTGAAGCGCCGGAAATGCTCATCTACTACGGTCGTGTTCAGGAACACGGCCAATCCACGGGCAAGCGCTTCGGGTAAGCCGTGTTTGTTCTCATGAAATAGGTTCATGTGGTTCTCGAAGCCCAGCCCCGAATGATCGCCAAAAGCGGCAGGATCAACAACGCTCGCTACCACGCGGCGCTTTTCCTCTTTCGACGAGAAGCGGCGTACCACGCAATAAAAGCCACTTTTCCGTCTCGTCATTACGCATGATCGCGTTGGGCTTCTTCAGGCCAGGCACGGGCCAGACGGTGCCGCTGTCATCTTGAACACCTGAAACCTTTCCGCTTTTCAATGCTTTTGTAAAAGTTGGCCGGGATACTTGGTAAATCTTTACCGCTTCTTTCATGGAAACATTAGCCACGTTGAACACTCTATTCGCTGTCTTCTGGAGGGTTGCCAAATTCGGGCAAATCTGGCTCAAGGCCGGGGAAAGATGGCTGCTCAAAATTCGATCAGACCTACCTCCCCCCAATAACTTGTTGATTTCATTGGTTCGAAAATTTGCCCTTTCTTATGATCTACAGAAAGGAAGAAAAATCCACCCACGTTCGATCGGGGGTGCACCCCCGATCGAACGTGGGTGGATTTTTTGACTGACAAACGTGACCAAGGAGCCTGTTCCACTACTTACAGCTAAACTTACCGTTGCGGCTTGACCGCGAATTTTGAACAGCTACAATAGATGTCCGGATAGAACTTTGTAATCACAAGGTTTTATCCGGGGTCTGTTGACTATTTTCTGTCCGAATCGTATCAGAACATCACCAGTTGCTCCGGATTCTCACGAGCTTTGCGGCGGCCCTGATCCGATAAATGTATGATATCACGATATTGCCGGTCCGTGAAATTCAGGATTTGCACATCGCCGGCATCGGGCAAGTTGCGTTCAATCCGGAGGACCCGGGCCGAAAACGCCTCTTTCCCGTTCACGAACCGCGCATAGACCGAAAATTGGCTGCGCTCGAACCCTTCGTCCAGCAGGAAATTGCGAAAGCTGCCCGCGTCCTTTTGCTGTTTCTTCGTGTCCGTGGGCAGGTCGAACATCACGAGAATCCACATGAGACGATACCTCGACAACCGGGTGATGGTTGTCGTCATTTTCCCAGTCCAGCCAGTGCAAGAGGATCGGGAGGGTCGGGCAAGGCGAGAGTCAATTTGGCCGCTTCAAAACTCTGCCCCAAGGATGTCGCCAGCTTTATCAGAGCGACCGAGACCGGTGTGACACCATCGCCCAAAGGCAGGTCTGTGGCTATCAGGCGGGCGAGTTGCTGCTTGGCCTCTGTGTCGACCTCTGGTCCACATTTTGCCGCGATGGCCCGAACCGTACAGTCGACCAGTGGGCGAAAGGGCTCCATCAGGTCATCGGCCAAAGCAAAGGCGTTGCCGCGGTTTGCGTGAAATAGGCCTATGGTCGGATGCAGACCCGCGGCAACGACGGCGCGGGCGGTGGCGGCACGCAAGACCGTGTAGCCATAATTCAGCAGCGCGTTTTCCCGATCTGCCGACGTGTTGCGGCGAAAATCCGAACCCATCATACGTGGCCAGTAGTAGCGGGCCGCCTGTGCCTCGATGTTGGTTCTGTCACCCGAAGATATCTTGCGGATCATCATTTCCAGTGGCGCGGACGGCTCGCCAATTGCCGAAAGGGCAGCTGCCTGCATTCTAACCTTGGAAGTTACGATCTGTTTCCAGGCCTGTTTGGTAAACGATGCCTTGGCGTTCCATTGTGCTCGCATTCGCGCTCCCTGTATGTGATGGCCTTCCAGCGGCATGAGAACGGATTTAGGGGCATGATTGGCGGCACAAAGGACCACCGGCGCACCGCGCTCGGCAAGCTCGACCAAAAGAGAGGAAGACCATGTTGTGCCATGGGCATGCACGATGACGCCTGCGATCTGGTCGAGCGGGGTGCGGCCGATTTCGGTCCCGTGTTCCGTGACCTTAAGAAAACCCCGGTCGCGCGACAAATGGCGCCCGTCGGTTGCAATATCAATGATCTGATCCAATACAACACCCCGTGCAAAAGACATGAATCGTCAACCTATTGAGTGTATTACACCGTCAGGAATCTACCAAATCCCAGGTTACCTTTGCCGTAAGGGATTCCGCAGGCGACCCATTTCATCCACATGGACCCTTCGGACATTAGCTTTTACAAGGGGCCTTGCTCTCATACATCTGAAACGAAACGTATCGGTCCTGTCGCGGTTGCGAGCATCGGCATTGGCCTCGTTATGGGGGGCAATACAGAGCCCGTTGGCACCCAGGCTTTGCACATAGCCAATGATTATTTTGCGATCTCGTTCTTCAATCGCAACCATGTCCCGTTTGAAGACCCGCAGCAACCGTTTCGCAGCGGGGTGGGGCCGTTTCACGGCGCCTGACTGATGCGCCTCGAAAGTCGTGATCACCTGGGGTTCGATCTTGCCGTCGGGCATGCGCCAGATCTCGTAGCAGTGATTACTGTCGCCTTTGTAGGCCTTGAACTCCTTGCCATCACGGTCGGTAACCGGCACCCGGGCGCTTTTCTGCAAGGTCTCCACCATTCGCACACGGCGCAATCCGAAATACGGGTTGTCCGATTGATCCGGCCAGATCTTGGATTATACGGGCCAGGTGACGTTGCAGGTCCGCGTCGCGGATGTTGGTGCCTTTTGTGGTGATCTTGATGTCATTTGCGCTAAGCGACCTCAGCGGCTTACGGCTGACCACCTTGCCGTCACGGGCCAATCCGTAGGCGGTATCATTGTGCAATTGCCCAGTCGTGCTGTCCTTGCCCGATGCGCGGGCGGCGGGGTCGATACGGCCATGATCGGCCCGGTGACTGACGATGATGCGATCGAGCTGCGCGGCGATGTCGGCCCGGAATTCTTCCCACGGTGGCGCGACGGAGCGGGCCACTTCTTCAGCGCCATCGCGTTTATCTCGGGAGGCCGTATCGCTGATGCGCTTGATCAAAGAACGATCCGTTGCCGCGACCACGGCCGCGTCGATTGCGTGGTGGCGGTGATCCGTGCGGTTCTTGGCCTTCACCGCCCCATCCTTGTCGGGCAAAAGACTGTTCAGCCCCCAGTGCCGACGCAGCATTTCGGTCAGCCTTCCGGGCACGACCCAAACATGGGATTTGCTGTCGGTGCCATCGTAAAGAGCACCTAGATAGGCGCGGGCGATGCGCGACAGGTACTGCGTGTCCTTCAAGGCGCGGGTGGAAAAGTCATTTTCGCCCTCGAACCGCTCCATCGCGTCAGGCGCGAAACGCCAGGCTTTGTTTTTGGGCAGGTTCTTAAGGTTTGCGGCAATCACCTCCCACTGATCGGTCTCACCCCAAGCCTCCCATGGGGTCCTATTCGTCTTTTGCCGGTTGAATTCCTTCAGACAGAGGGTGCGGTTGGCGAAGCGGTCATCCAATGTGCGCGAATAGGGTAGGATGTGATCTACATCGCAGGAGCCATCGAAAAGCATGGCCGCACTGATCCGTTTCCCGGAATATGGACAGTTGCGGGTCATGACGTCTTCGCCAAGGTCTTCCCACAGCCGCAGCCGCATGCGGTTGGCCCCGGTATCGGGCACGCCCAGTTCTTCCAGCTTTTTGCGGCGCCGGTCCGCTGCCTCGGTGTTTTTCTTGATGTCGCTCTCGACGGCGCGTTTTTGGTCTTTGGACAATTTCAAATCGCGGGCCAGTTCTACCACGATCTCGTCAGGTTTGCCGTAGACAGTGATGATCCGGTTCACCAATCGGCGAAGCTGGTTCAGCCCGATATGCACCGTGGGGTTGGTAATGCGACCGAAACGGGCGATGTCATCGTCGTTCTCGTCGTAGGTGCCCGGAATGACGTGACGGCCGAGCACCTCGCCATAATAGGGAAGTTCGTCCAATATCTCGCCGGTGCGCTCATCCGAGTGATGCCAGCCACAGCGGGCCACGGCCTCGCTATACGGGATCACCTCGGCCTCCAGCGCGGCAAGGATGCGAGAAGTGGCCGACAGTCCCAGCCGTCCGTAACCTTCGGGCAGGGGGGCATGGGCGACCTCTTTGGCATGGTTGCAATGAAGACTATGGGTGGAGGTCAGCCATGCGACCAGCCTGTCATGTTCCGCCTCGCTTTGCACGGCGCGGATGCGCTCGATGACCTGCCATTGTGCCTCGACAGCCAGCGTCGACCAGCGTGGCCCGAACCGTCGGGGGTCGGACAAGCTGGCACGGACCGGATCGCAGGAGATGGCATCCCGATTGGCGGTTTGAAGCGTGAAATTCTGATTGGAGCGCAAGCCGATCAGCGTGCCAAGCGCCTTGAGCTTCATTGACATGTTCGACGGCGATTCCGTGTGCTTTTTGTTGTCCAGCGCGTGGAGGATTTGGTCACGTTCTTCCAGGGTCAGGCTACGTGCCGACTCGCCCCGTGCCGCAACGCGCAAGGCGTTGACTGTTTCAACCAGAATGCGCCGCTGGTGCAGGGGATGGGCGCTGGGGACGCGCCGTTCGTCGGTGAAGAGGCAAAGCCCCACCTCGGGCGTCTTCAAAGGGCGCTGGTGAAAAATGACCTTGCTGATCTCATCGCGCAGTTCATCAGTCAAAACATCAGGTTGAAACCGGGCTTGCGACGCCCACAGCTTGTCGAACTCCTCCCGCAGATGGCGGCGGTCGGGGTAGAAATCATAGCCCGGTTCCTCTTTCTCGGAATTGTTGCGTCGGGCGACGGACAAGTGGGTACGCACCGAAGGCACATGTTTCGGATCGTCCGCCGAAATGCGACGCATATGTAAAAACTCGCCATAGGTTCGGGCGCCCTTGACCATCATCGCTTTCTCCAGCCGCGCGGTGGCGTCCTTGATCTTGCCGCTATCATTGTCTCTGCGGTCGATCTTGCGGTTGGATTTGAACCCACGACGTTGATTCAAATGAAACAGCGCCCGTCCGAGGTGCGAAAGCGGCAGTTCCCGATCCAATCCCTCGGCGCGAAGCGCATATGGATCGAGTTGCACCAGTTCCTTCGCCTTGTCAGGGTCCGATGGCATCAGCCCCGCCGAGGCCATGCGTTTCATCAGCGCGGCTTTACGGCGCATAAACCTGTCGCGACGCCGACGCTGGGCACGGGCGGCACGGCGATCTACAGCTAATGAAGCTTTGGTTTTGGGATTGCGGCCGTCCGAGAATATGCGAACGCCCCTGTCGACAACCTTTGTGACTTCACCGTTTTCGGTGGCATAAAGCCACCAGCCTATAGAATTTGTACCAACATCCAGGCCAAGACGCATTCGATCACCATTTCACTATTACGCAGTCTGTTGAGTTTTACTATGCCTGAGGAACCAGCCATGGTCAAGACATGGCTGGTTGGTGTTTGCAAGATTGCTGCCTGGGTCCACACCAAGATAATGCAACTGCCTCCTGCTATCGCTCGATAACGGGAAGTCTGTTGGTTGCGCCTTGACACGCAAATTTTGAACAGCTATACTGACGTCGTTCAAAATTCGCGGTCGGGCCGTTAACAAGCATTCGATTGCACCACATTGAGACGCAGGCTACGGCCTGCGTTTTCTTGTTTTCGGCTTGGCTCTTCTCAACGGTGTGCTTCCCGGATTTCCGCTGGAGTAATTCTACGAACAACCCTTGCCAACCCGGAAACCCCGCCTGCTACCCGTCTGGATATCGCTGTCCATTGCCTCCACCTCCCGCCCGGTTCCTCTTGAATCCAAGATATAAAACAATGCTAAATATTATTTAGCATTATAAAACACCGCCTTCCGCAAGGCGCTTGTCCTACCCCTTTCCGGGCCGTTTTCCCCTCCAAAACAGGCGTTTCTCCGCGCCGGAATCTTCCGGCCATGCCACGGAAGCAATCATGAATGATGTCAATGCATTGCCGATGGCATGCAGGTCACATCAAAACGAACCTCGTTTTGATGTATAATCATGTCTTTTGCTAAGATAATGATTATTTTATGTCGGATATTTCCGGCTCAAAGAAAGATACATGGACCCGAACGACAGGCACAAAAACCAGCGCAAATTCATTGCAGCCAGAAAGGCCGAAGGGCTCAATCTGGGCTTGAGCAAAATGGCCAACGCCACCAGCACCCATGACTTTATGCAGCTCTCTCGGCTGTCGCGTTGGCATGTGGAAAGCGACTGCATGGCCCGCGCATTGGCTATGGTGATCGAGGCACAGGCGCGATTGCCGATGGCGCAATTCTGGGGGGGGGGGCAAACCGCCTCCAGCGACGGGCAGTTCTTTCCCGCCACTCGCCAAGGCGAGGCGCTGAATCCCATCAATGCAAAATATGGGCGGGAGCCCGGGCTGAAAGCCTACACCCATGTGACGGATCAATACGCGCCCTTCGCCACGCAGGTCATCCCCGCCACGGTGAACGAGGCGCTGTATATCCTGGATGGGTTGCTCATGAATGAGGCAGGGCGGAAGATCAAAGAGCAGTACGCCGATACCGGCGGGTTCACTGACATGGTCTTCGCAACCACATCATTGCTTGGATATCTCTTCCATCCCCGCATCCGTGACCTTGCCTCCAAGAGATTGCATGTCTTTGACACGCGATCTGTCCCAAAAGAACTGAAGGGCCTGACGGGTGATCGGATCCGTGAAACCACGATCATCGCCAATTGGCCCGACGTCTTGCGCTGTATCGCAACGATGCTGTCCGGCCATCTCCTCAGGAAATTGGCGGCACGACCGCGGCAGCATGATCTGGCGCTTGCATTGCGCGAAATCGGACGGGTCGAACGAACGCTGTTCATCATTGAATGGCTGCTCAATACCGAGATGCAACGCCGCGCGAACATCGGCCTCAACAAAGGTGGGGCGCATCACGCACTGAAGGGGGCATTGCGGATCGGACGCCAAGGTGAAATCCGCGACCGCACAACAGAAGGCCGGCACTTCCGCATCGCAGGTCTGAACTTGTTGACTGCCATCATCATCTTTTGGAATACCAAGCAGCTGGGGATCGCCGTCGCTCAACGCCAGAAAGCAGGGCTTGATTGCTCTCCAGACCTCCTGGCGCATATCTCGCCACTCGGATGGGCCCACATCCTTCCCACGGGCGAATATCGGTGGCGGATAAAGAGGCCATGAACTGCTTAAAGGGGTTTTCCGCCCTCAGCCCAACTCGACCCCCTTCATGCTGGTAGACAGCCACTGCCACCTGGATTTCGACAGCTTCGACGAAGATCGTGCTGAAACGATACAGCGGGCATTTGATGCCGGGGTTGGTATGCTCGTTACCATCTGTACACATTTCAGTAAATTTGAAGAAATACTCGAGGTCGCAAAACTAGATACGAGAATTTATTGCTCTGTGGGTATTCATCCGCATCAGGTTGAGGAAGAACCAACTATCGCGCTCGAGAACCTGTTGGAAAGCGCAAAGCATCCCAAAGTAATCGGGATAGGGGAGACCGGACTGGACTATTATTACGATAAAAGTCCACGCGAAGACCAGAAATCCAGCTTTCGAACACACATCACTGCAGCCCGCGAAACGCAGCTACCCTTGATCGTACATACCAGAGATGCCGACGACGATATGGCTGCCATTCTTCGAGAGGAAATGCAGATCGGGTCCTTTCCATGCGTTTTACATTGTTTTTCCAGTGGCCGTGCTCTTGCTGAAACTGCGATTGATCTCGGGTTTTATCTGTCTTTGTCCGGTATTTTGACGTTCAAGAACGCTGGAGAGCTCCGCGGGATCATCCGTGATATGCCTGTCGATCGGTTGCTTGTTGAAACAGATTCACCTTATTTAGCACCGGTTCCAAATCGAGGAAAAAGAAATGAGCCTTCCTTCGTGGTGCACACCGCGGAAAAGGCTTCTGAAATCAAAGGGTTGGCCCCTAAAACTTTTTCCGATACCACAACAGAAAACTTTTTCCGACTGTTTACAAAAGCACAATCAGAACAAGGCGCTCCGCAATGAGGGTCACAGTCCTTGGGTGCGGCCCATCAAGCGCGGCGTACCAACCATCACCGGTGACTGGGGCTCCTGCGACCCTAAAAATCCTAAAAATCGTCGTCGGCGGCCGTCAATATTGATGCGGTCCTTTATACCCATGAACATGCAGATCATGTGATGGGAATCGATGATTTAAGAGGTATTCAGCGGCATATGGACCGAAAGATTGATGTCTACGCGGAAAAACCTGTACTCGAAAGTTTAAAACTCAGGTTCGGTTATCTTTTCGAAGGCATCCAGGATTCTGAAGATTTGTACCGACCAATCCTCATACCGCATGAAATTCCTGCTGAACGATTTAGCGTTGGACCATTTCTTTTCGAGGCAATCCAACAGGATCACGGCATATGCACGTCCTTGGGCTTTCGTATGGACGAATTTGCCTATTCTACGGATGTCGTCCGGTTGTCCGAAGAGGCGTTCGCGTCACTTGACGGCATTAAGACATGGATTGTTGATAGTTTACGTGATGGCGGTGAACACCCGACACATGCAAATCTAGAAACAACGCTGACCTGGATTAGCAGGGTCGGGGCATCAAAAGCATATTTGACTCATATGAACTTTCAAACCGACTATGAAACGCTGCGTAATCGGCTTCCACATGGAGTAGAGCCTGCATATGACGGCTTGGTTTTAGAGTTATAGCTAAGACATTGATCTTAAATGGATATAATAATTATTCATAATATATATTATGCGACAATTGTTAGTATGACCTGGTATATCCCTCTCCAATAAATGATCATCTGAACTCCCATGCAAAAACCCAGATCAATCGACCGGCTACTCAAAATTATGGAGGATTTAAGAAATCCGGAAACTGGATGCCCATGGGACAAGGAACAAACTTTTGAAACTATTGCGCCCTATACAATCGAGGAAGCCTACGAAGTCGCCGACGCTATAAAAAACAACGATCAACAATCCCTGAAGGACGAGTTAGGTGATTTACTCTTTCAGCTCGTTTTTTACGCCCAGATGTCAAAAGAAGATGGTGGTTATGATTTCGATGATATCGCCGACACGATCTCCGATAAAATGGTTCGAAGACATCCCCATTTATTCGGAACACCTGAACCCCGTACGGCGGAAGCCCAAACTGTCGCCTGGGAAGAACAAAAAGCTCTGGAACGCGCCGAAAACACAAATGAAAAGGGTGCTCTAGACGGTGTCGCACGTGCCTTACCCGCCCTACTTCGTGCGCAAAAACTTCAAAAACGTGCTGCTCGCGTGGGATTTGACTGGAAATCATTAGATCCCGTTATTGAAAAAATTCAGGAAGAGATAGAAGAAGTCACTGACGCACTAAAAAACCCCGATAATGCGGCACATGTGAGCGAAGAAATTGGCGATTTGTTGTTTGCCTGTGTGAACTTAGCCAGACATGCAGGAGTCGATGCCGAACAGGCGCTTATGTCAGGCAACGACAAGTTTCAACGCCGATTCCAATCCATCGAGGACCGTGTTCAAAAATCCGGAAAAACCGTTGAAGAATGCTCGTTGGTTGAATTAGAGGAGTATTGGAATGCGGCGAAATCCGAAGAACGCAATTAGGCGAGTCCTAAACGCATCATAAGGCTCGATGTATCCGCCCTATTGCCGCCCATTTCCTGCACTTCTTTATAAAATTGGTCGACGATCGCTGTAACAGGTAGATTAGCGCCGTTTCTATTTGCCTCATTGAGACAAATCCCCAGATCTTTTCTCATCCAATCAACGGCGAACCCAAAATCAAACTCATTCCGCAGCATCGTTTTTCCGCGGTTTTCCATCTGCCAGGATTGCGCCGCTCCTTTTGAGATGACATCAACGACCTGATCGCCATTTAGTCCGGCCTTTTGTGCAAAATTTAGCCCCTCTGCGAGAGCCTGAACCAGACCAGCAATGCATATTTGATTGACCATTTTAGTGAGTTGGCCAGCGCCAGCGTCTCCCATAAGGGTAACGGCCTGAGCGTAACTCTTCATCGGCAATTTTGCCCGGTCAAAAGCGCTGCTATCTCCACCCACCATAACCGTAAGAGCCCCCTGCTCCGCTCCAGCTTGTCCACCCGACACAGGTGCGTCGAGAAAATGGAGGCCCACGTTTTTTGCCTGGTCATGCAGCTCACGCGCAACCATTGCGGAAGTTGTCGTATGATCCACCATAGCCGCCCCCGACTTCATGCCAGCAAGGATCCCGTCGTCTCCATACGTCACTTCCCGTAGATCGTCGTCGTTTCCGACACAGCTAAATATGAAATCGGCATTCTCTGCGGCGGCTCTGGGAGAATCCGCTCTATGCCCCTCAAATTCTTCACACCATTTTTCTGATTTCGCTTTGGTACGATTATAGACAGTGACGTTATAACCATTCGAAGCCAAATGACCGGCCATGGGGTAACCCATTACGCCCAAGCCAACAAAAGCAGCGTTTTTTCTTTCAGACATTCTGTTCCCTAGTTAGGTAGCGTTGCAAAGACTGGATCAATGGCTTCTGCAACTATATTCCAAGAGTTTTGATCTCGAGCCGAAAGTAACCCTTTCGAAGGCATATCTCCGGGTTGATATCGGGTTCCGTCGAGGCAGGCAACAAATCCTCCAGCTTCACGAACGATAAGATCTCCAGCGGCATGATCCCAAGGTTTCAGACGCCGAAAATGCGCGAAATCGAGTTTTCCTCTTGCCATGTCCAAGTACTCCATTCCACAGCAACTGGCGTTGCTAAGATCAGCAAAACGCTCCTGCATTCCGGCAAACTCCCTAAATCTCCGCCCAAGTGACCCACGCATCTCGCTTTCGTTCGGACCACCAGATATCTGAAGACGCACATCACCAAGCCAAGCCCCCTCTCCTTCTTCTGCATTGATCATAAGCCCGTGGATAGGGGCGTAGATCCACCCCGCCCGGATGTTTTTTGAAACCGACAATGCGACGATTACGGCAAAATCTTCACTGCCCTTTGCGAAATTATTTGTGCCGTCCAGCGGATCAATAATCCAGACAGGAGCGTCTTGCTCCAGGCACAGATAAGGTTGTTCCTGACTTGCCGCACTCTCTTCACCAAGGACCAGGGAACCAGGCAATAGTTCAACAAGGACCCGAGATAAGAACTTCTCGCTTTCAATATCGGCGACTGTTACCAGCCCCCCTATTTTCTTGTGCCATTTCTCATCTTTTTCCAAGGCCCGAAATCGCGGCAAAATTTTAGCGTCAGCAACCTCCTGCAGAAATTCGAAAACACGCGTGACGTCAACCAATACATTTACACCGATTTGGTAGTAATTGCCGAAAAACGGTGTTCGAACCGTGCGATATCAATTGCGTCCAACCCTACTCTAAAATGGGTTTGGTTCTCTTCATCCCGCCTGTCCAACACCTCTCCCCGATCATAAAGCCAGGCCATTGCTTCCCCATCTGAAAACGCCAAAGAAACCTCGACAACAGATCGGTCAGCATTCAATCGAAGGTCAATCAGCTCAAGAAGCGCGTCGCACCCTAGCCCACTTGCTGCTGACAAAGGAATTTCGTTTTCATTTCGTCCCGAACGAACCTGTTCCGTCGTCCTATCATCCTCACCCAAAAGGTCAATTTTGTTCCGTACTTCGACCATTTTTTCCAGACGGTTTTGCGCGACTCCCAATTCTTCCAAAACATCTAGCACATCTGATTTTTGGGCATCGGAATCAGGGTGTGAAACATCACGAACATGAAGGATCAAGTCTGCCTCAAGTACTTCTTCGAGGGTCGCCCTGAACGCTGCAATTAATGACGTTGGGAGCGACGACACAAATCCAACTGTGTCTGAAATAATAATTTTTCTTCCCGATGGTAATGTTACATCGCGCATCGTCGGATCAAGCGTCGCGAAGAGCTGATCAGCGGCCATCACACCGGCGCCCGTCACACGATTGAACAAGGTCGATTTTCCAGCGTTTGTATAGCCGACGAGTGCAACAACCGGATACGGCACCCGTTTACGGGCCTGACGATGCAGTCCACGTGTCCGTGTCACGCGAGATAACCCCCTTTTAATCCGGGTTATGCGGTCATCAATTTGCCGTCTATCGGCTTCAATCTGGGTTTCGCCAGGTCCTCCCAAAAACCCAAAACCGCCACGTTGACGTTCCAAATGAGTCCAACTGCGAACCAGCCGGCTTCGCTGGTAAGACAAATGCGCTAGTTCGACTTGTAACCGCCCTTCGCGTGTTCGAGCCCTGGCCCCAAATATTTCAAGAATGAGCCCGGTTCTATCCACCACTTTGCATGACCATGCGGTTTCAAGGTTACGCTGCTGAATGGGGGTTAACGCCGAATCCACGACGACAATACCGACATGGTCGGCTTCGATTACCGATTTGTAGCTATCAACAGCGCCCTGCCCCAACAAGGTTCCGGGACGCGGCTTGTTCAAAGTGACTACGTCTGCATGACGGACATCCAGGTCAATCGCGCGCGTTAACCCCACTGCTTCATCCAGGCAGGCGTCAGCATCGCGACTTATACCGTTTAGTGATCTCCGGTTTGGGTAGAGAACAATCGCCCGTTCGGTCTCTTGCAGATTCCCCACTCTTTACGCTGGATCAATCATTCTCGTCGAGGGGACCACCAACCTCTGCATCTTCGTCATCCCATAGCTGCACAGGGGATACCGGCATTACTGTCGATATGGCGTGCTTATAGACCAGCTGAGAATGACCATCACGCCGCAAAAGAACGCAAAGGTTATCAAACCAGGTAATTATACCCTGAAGCTTCACACCATTTACGAGAAATACTGTTACCGGAGACTTGTTTTTTCGGACATTGTTCAGGAATACGTCCTGCAAATTTTCTTTTTTATCAGTCATCATTCTTTTCTTTCGCTCTTGGCTCCTATAGGAGCACGACGACAATTTTATACGATGCTGCTCTGGAGTGTTACCAACCGCACCTCAAAACACCACCTATAGAATATGGATGACTATAGCTTCGGGGCAAGGGTCGTAAGCATATCGCAGCTGGAAAAATGCAATTCAGGCATAAATTCTCCAAATTCCTGCGGTTTTGGCGGTAAATTTCGCATCAAAATGGGCAAACACCCTGAATTATAAGCACATTCCATATCAATTTTGGTGTCGCCAACAAACCAGACGTCAGAACCCGGTTCAATTTCACTCCCCTGAAGGGCCATTATTACCGGTTCTATTGCAGGTTTGTCATTTTTTGCATCCATCGCGCCCACGATCCGGCCAAAATAACCGCACCAACCCAAATGATCCGCTTCACGGCGCAAATTTTCGCCAGATTTATTGCTGACGACCCCCAAATAAATGTCCTTATCATGAAGGGATTGCAATAAATTCTCTGCCCCGTCCAAGACCTCTAGCCGTTCCAGATGAATTTTTCTGAACCGTTCATAAAAAATATCACGGGCCTTCTCCCACCTGTCGCCAAACAGATCCGGAAACGCCTCACGTAAAGACCGTCTCACCCGCTCTTTCGTTTCGTCGATTGACCAAAGTGGAAACCCCATATGTTCCAAGGTCGTATTCATGGAATCGTGTATAACGGGCCACGTATCAACCAACGTATTGTCCCAATCAAAAATTACCGCTGCAGGACGTTGTAGTCTCATAGCTTTTCGCTCTTGGCGAAGTGCTCTTGATACAAAGCCAAAAGATTTTTCGTTACATCACCGGGTTTACCCGAGCCGATTTTCTTTCCATCTATATTTATGACAGGCATGACAAATGAAGTCGTGCTGGTGATAAAGGCTTCTTCGGCATTCAGCGCTTCATCTACGGTAAAAATTCGTTCGGTGACGCGTAGATTCCCCTCTTGCGCCAGCTCCATCAATTTCATTCGTGTAATCCCGGCCAGAATGTCATGCCCAAGAGGTCGGGTAATAATTTCCTGTCCCTCAACAACTATCCAGGCATTAGTAGAGGAGCCCTCCGTAATACCCTGTTCACTATCCACAAACCATGTTTCAAATGCACCATTTAGAACAGCAAACTGTTTAGCCAAAACATTGGGTAAAAGAGATACTGATTTTATATCTGGTCGCCGCCACCTGTTCTTCGGCATCGTCACAACCTTTACACCTTCAGAAAAAGCTTTTGCCGAAGGCCCCGCAGTACGGCTGGTTGTAACCACCAAAGAAGGGCGTGTTTTTGCTATCGGAAATGCATGATTTCTACTGGCAACGCCACGGGTGATTTGAAGATAAACAATTCCATTTTCCAACCGATTTCGTTTGACCAATTGCGCCAGAATTATCTTTAGAACCCGGGCGCTGCAAGGCCATTCGATTTCAAGATTCGAAAGAGAGCTTTCCAGCCTTGTCAAATGAGGTTCCAGATCGACCAAACGTGAACCGGCGACAGCGATGACTTCGTAGACACCATCGGCGAATTGGTATCCACGATCCTCCACATTCACCGTAGCATCACGAGTGGGCACATAGCGCCCATTTACATACGCAACTTCAGACATTTGATTTTCTAAAAGAACTCAAGACGAACGGCGAAGAGGCTTTCAATGGCCTTAATTGCCTCCGCTTTGGCAAATAACACCACACGGTCATTCACTTGCAGGACCGTGTTTGCTCTCGGAATGATGACTTCATCGCCACGAACAATGCCACCCAATAAAACGCCGTCTGGAAGTTCAGCATCTCTAATGGATTTCCCTGTTAGACCGGAGGTTTCTAAAATTTCAGCTTCAATAAGCTCACCGAATCCATCTATCAGAGAATGAACCGCTTTAATTCGGCCGCGCCTGACATGCTGAAGGATCGTCGACACCGTAATTGCGCGGGGACTTACAACAACATCCACCCCAAGTGACGTCACCAATGGCGAATAAGTGGTATTATTAACGAGCGTAATTGCCCGTTCCGTACCAAATCGCTTAGCTAACAATGATGCCAATATGTTCGTTTCGTCATCATTTGTAACAGCAATAATTGCTTCGCTTTCGTCTACGCCAGCCTCATCGAGAATTTCGGGGTCAATAACATCGCCATTTATGACCACCGTTCCTTCTAACAAATCCGCAACTTGATGAGATCGATCACTGTTTGCTTCAATTATCCTCGCAGAAACGCCATTGTGCTCATTTTCAATGATTTCCCCAAGAAACGCACCAATATGACCACCGCCAGCAATGATGACACGTCGTGCGATACGTTCTTCATGTCCAAAAACCGTCATCGCTCGCGAGACATGTGATGAGTCAGCGACGAAGTATACTTCGTCACCCTCCAACAATTGATCATCTGCAGCGGGTACAATTCCTTCTCCGTCTCGGGAAATTGCGACAACAACGATGTTCAGATCCGGAAAAAGACCCGCGAGCTGACGTAAAGGCGTATTAATAACAGGGCAGTCGGCGTTACAACGCACGCCCATCATCCTGACCAAACCGTCGACCAAAGAAATTGATTCGAAGGCGCCGGGAATTTGAAGTCGTCTAGAGATCGCCCGTGCGACTTCCATTTCCGGAGAAATGATTACGTCGATCGGCATGTGATCTCTACTGAACAAATCTGCCCAAATTGGGTTTCGATAACTTTGATCTCTTACGCGCGCTATTTTCATCGGAACATTAAATAGAGAATGGGCAACCTGGCACGCGACCATGTTCACTTCATCGGCGTAAGTGACAGCGATTATCATATCAGCGTCCGCTGCGCCGGCGCACTCTAGGACATCCGGATGAGAACCAAAACCAACAAATGCCTGTACGTCCAAAGCGTCGCCAACCCGGCGCACCAATTCCGGCGATTGATCTATAACAACCACGTCGTTTTGTTCTGCTGACAATTGTCGGGCAATGTGAAAACCCACTTGCCCGGCGCCGCTTACAATTATTTTCATTGAACTGTCGTTTCCTACGAGAGGTTTGCTAACCTCCCACCTCTTCTACCCGATCATTTTCATTAACCCCAAGCGACTTTAACTTACGATGCAGGGCTGAGCGCTCCATTCCAACAAACTCTGCTGTTTTCGAAACATTGCCCCCAAACCTAGAAACCTGTGCCTTCAAATATTGTCTTTCGAATAGTTCCCTGGCGTCCCGAAGAGAGAGTGCCATGACCTCAGCACCTTCATCCCAACGCATAGAAGCTGGTGTTTGTGCGCCGATCTCCGGTGGTAAGGCATCGGCTGTTACAGCGTCTTCGCTGTTACCGCCAGCCATAATTAATATCCAGTCAACGACATTTCTTAGTTGTCGTACATTACCCGGCCATTCATAACTTTGCAGGCATGCCATGGCGTCATCAGCTATTTGTCTTTTGGGAATGCCGGCAGTCCTCGCGGCAACCTCCATAAAATGCCCGATCAAAACTGAAACATCTTCAGGCCTTTCCTTTAACGCCGGGACCCTTATAGGCACAACACATAATCTGTAATATAGGTCTTCACGAAAATTGCCATTGGCCATCTCCTGTTGGAGATCCCTATTCGTGCTTGCTATCACGCGAACATTAACTTCAATGGGCTGAGTGCCTCCCACACGCTGGAACCTTTGCTCCTGCAGCACTCTTACGATTTTTCCTTGCGTTTCGAACGGCATGTCAGCCACTTCGTCTAATAACAAAATGCCGTCATTTGCCTGCTCGAATGTTCCCGGCACAATTGTTTGACCAGAGTCGTTTTCCGAACCAAACAGTTCCAGCTCCATCCGCTCAGGAGCCATCGTTGCACAATTTAAGACGATTAGGGGACCACTACTTCTAGCGGATGCTCCGTGCAACAAACGCGCAACAACTTCTTTGCCTGCACCCGCAGGACCTGAAATAAGGACTCGGCTTTCCGTAGGCGCAACGCGCTCAATCGCCCCCTTTAACTGGCTAACGGCAGTTGAATTCCCCACCAAAGGAACATCTCGTCCGGCAGACTGTCTTAGCTCCTCATTCTCCCGACGTAATCTCGCTGCATCAATAGCCCGCTCAGCTATGAGCAATAACCGATCAGCCTTAAACGGCTTTTCGATAAAGTCATAAGCACCGTTTTTGATCGCATTTACGGCGGTTTCAATATCTGCGTGACCGCTGATCATGATTACCGGTAAATCGGGGAGCTCTGCTTTAACGGTTTCTAAAAGAGCAAGACCATCCATCCCGCTCCCTTGCAACCAAATATCCAAAATGATGAGATCAGATGGACGCTCTTCCAATGCTTTCAGGGCGACTTCGCTACTCTCCGCTTCGCGACAGCTATACCCTTCGTCGCGTAAAATCTCAGCGATCAAATGACGAATATCCGCTTCATCATCAACGACGAGAATATCAGGCATCATTTGCTTCCGTATTTTTTAAAGATGCCAAATCTTTTGCTACTCCATCATTGCTATTTGCGGCAAATTTTAGGCTGACGACTGCGCCCCCTTGAGGATGATCATTCATCGTTAGTTCGCCGCCATGATCTTCCATAATCTTACGAACTATCGCTAAACCTAGACCTGTACCTTTTTCACGCGTTGTCACATACGGTTCTGTCAAGCGATCTCGTCGTTCATCATCTGGTAGCCCTTTACCATTGTCCCGAATTGCAACGGATATCGTTTCTTCCTCGTCGTCAATTTCAATCGCAATTAATCCAGAAAAATTTTTAGAAGTGGCATTCATTCGACACCCCTCAATTGCATCCACCGCATTTTGCAAAAGATTGGTCAGAGCTTGCCCAATCTGCTGTGCATCGCAGGTAATCAAAATTGAATCTTCCGAAAAATTGCGTGTGAACGAGATTTCCCGATGTGCGTTCTCAAACAGGATTATTGAATTATGAGCCAACTTAACGATGTCTTCCGGTTTCATAACCGGTGCAGGCATACGGGCAAATGACGAAAATTCGTCTACTAATCGGCCAATATCACCAACCTGTCGAATTATCGTATCGGTACAATTTACAAAAGTTTCCTGATCAGTCGTTATTTCCTGTTGATATTTTCGACGTAAACGTTCTGCAGCCAATTGAATAGGAGTCAAGGGGTTCTTGATTTCATGAGCAATTCGACGGGCAACATCCGCCCAAGCAGCCTTTCTCTGAGCAGATAGAAGCTCGGTTATATCGTCAAAAGTAACAACGTAACCTTGGTCGTCCTCTTTGCCTCCTTGCGGAGAAATTCTAACTAGTACAGTTTGTCTTTGCGCACCGTCGCTTAGAATTATTTGGCCGTTCACCTGTTGCGAGCGATAGGAAAGTGCTTCTGACAACAACTCCGCACTCTCCGGAACCATCTCATCCAGGCGCCGACCAATCGCTTCTTCCGCTCTAGTGGAGGACAAGTCGGCCGCCGCATTGTTTACGACTTTGATTTTTCCGTAACCGTCCAGCCCAATAACACCAGAAGACACACCTGCGAGAACGGTTTCCATGAAATGTCTACGATCATCCAATTGTCGGTTGGCCTCGACCAAATGATCCCTTTGAGCATTTAACTGCTCAGCCATCCTATTAAAAGCGCGGCTCAGAGTACCCACTTCATCTGAGTCACGCCCTTCATCAACCCGAGCGGTAAGGTCACCACTTCTTACCTGTTCCGCTGCGTTCACGAGTTCACTAATTGGGCGTGCTAAACGGGTAGCAAAAGTTAAACCAACCCAAATTGCCGAAAGAAGCAAAAGCAAAGCGACAAATATGAAGACCATTGCGAAAGTGATCTCGATACTAGACCGTTCCCCTTCCAGCTCCTCATATTCGCGTACGGCAGAACGCGTTCTATCAATATGTCCTAAGACGCGGTGATCAATAAATCGCGTTACATACAGAAAAACATCAACATAAGGTTCCAGTTTTACCAATGCCCTGACACGGTCTTCAGCCTCCGCTTTAAGTATTACAGTTTCTCCCTGACGCGCTCGGTCTAAAGCCCCGATTGGCACCGGTTCATCAAATAACGAGAAACCAATTTCATTCCATCGGGCTAGGGCCCTTCCACTCGAGTCAAATACAACAACCTCGCTCAAGGCTCGAATGGCTCCTTGTGTTGCGATAAATCGTTGAAACCGCTTACTATCGCTGGCTGCAACAGGGCCCAAACGCGTCACATCACGTGCCATCGCGAGAATATCACCACGAATAGTCTGCTGATGTTCCTTCAAATAAGCCTGCGCTACTGCATTGGACTCGGAGAGAGCCGTTCTAACTCGGTCGCTAAACCAAGTCTGAATCCCCAAACTAAAAAATACCGCCGAAGACACGGCTACGATGATCGTTGGTGTCACCGCGACAAGGCTGAACAGAAGGACTAACCGTGTATGAAGACGCGCCCCGACAGCACCACGCCTTCTTTCCATCCATAACTGTACGAGCCTGCGCGCGACAATCGCACCAAGAATCAGGAAAAGGACGAGATCAATGTTTAGAAGTATCAGAACTCGCCGTACGCTTTTTTCACTGGTGCCAAATGGTGCCCATCCGCTCAAAACAGCAAAGGTTAGTAGCGCCATTCCGAACGCAGCGATCATCAGTAGAATTACTAGTTTTCTACCCAGCCCGATGGCCTGCGCCCATTGAATAAACCGGGCCCGCGGTTTCATTCGAATTCCAGCACTTTCAACGGACATCAAAATTCTCCGTTGCAATCATGGATTGGCACTTGTCGGACACTTTAGCGTGCGCCCTTTACGACATCGATCTCAAGTTCTTTAATTTTCTTACGAAGTGTATTTCGATTAATACCAAGCATCTTCGCTGTTTTAATTTGGTTTCCTTTCGCCGCTATCAAAGAAAGGGAGATAAGAGGTCTTTCCAGCTCTTTCAAAACACGATTGTATAGACCTGGCGATGGCAAGCCGTCCCGGTGGGCGTCAAAGTATTTTGAGAGATGCTTTTCAACCGCTGAACTTAGATTGTCCTCATCCGAACTCGTTTCTCGAGAATTAGCCCCACCCTGATCAAATTCAGCAACAATAATATCGTTTGAAATAACATCATCGGTATACAGTGTACCGACTCTCTTAATTAGATTCTCAAGTTCCCGAACATTTCCGGGCCAGTCGTAGTCAATTAATCTTTGCATCGCTTCGACGTCCAAAGACTTTGGAGCGAGACCTTCCGATTGCATTGTTTCCAGAAAATGGCGTACCAAGTCTGGAATATCTTCTTTCCGCTCCCTAAGCGGGGGCAATCGCAGAGGGACAACATTAAGCCGATAAAACAGGTCTTCACGAAATTGTCCTTTTTCGATTAATCCCTGAAGGTCTCGGTGTGTGGCAGCAATAATGCGCACATTTGCTTTTACCGGGACTCTCCCGCCAACCGAGGTAAATTCCCCCTCCTGTAGGACGCGCAAAAGTCTAGTCTGCGCATCGAGGGGCATATCACCAATTTCATCGAGAAAAAGAGTTCCATTTTGTGCTTGTTTAAATCTACCAGTTCCCGCGGTTGTCGCGCCCGTAAAAGCGCCCTTTTCGTGTCCAAACAATTCACTTTCAACCAAATCTCTTGGAATAGCTGCCATGTTCAATGCTACGAACGGCCCCTGTTTTCGTTTTCCGTATTCGTGCAATGCGCGCGCAACTAACTCTTTTCCTGTACCTGATTCCCCCATGATCATTACAGTAAGATCTGATGTCATGAGCCGAGCGACCGTTCGGTAGATATCCTGCATTGCCGGAGAGCGACCGATAAGCGGCAATTTCTCATCTTCAGGCTCGGTGTCCAACTGGGAAGCAGAGGACACCTCTTTGGGTTCAGAGATGGCCCGGCTGACGATCGTCGCCAATTCGTCCAGATCGAATGGCTTCGGTAAATACTCAAAAGCACCACGCTCCGTCGCCTTTATCGCCGTCAGTAAAGTATTCTGCGCACTCATCACAATTACTTTTAGATCAGCGCGAGAACTCTTTATCCTGGGTATTAAATCCAAACCGTTTGCGTCGGGCATAACGACATCGGTTATCACCAAATCGCCCTCGCCCGCCTCAACCCATTCCCATAGCGTTTTTCCACTTTCTGTAGTCCAAACATTATGGCCGTCACGCGACAAGGCTTGTTCCAGAACCATCCTTATTGAGCGGTCGTCATCAGCGATCAGAATTGTTGCTGGCGTTGTCATTGATTTGATGCCTCAATTTCGGAGACGACCAACATCGGGAAATACAATCGAAAACAGGTACCATCACTATTTGTTTCAAATTCAATAACACCACCATGGTCGTGAACGAGCTTCGCCACGAGGGCAAGGCCCAAACCTGTTCCCCCAGTTTTTGTCGATACAAACGGGTCAAATATGTTCTGCGCAATATCTTGTGGAACACCACATCCATTATCAGAAACAGAAATCATTAGGGGCAAATGAACTCTCTCATTAGTTCCAGGAACAGTAAGCCGGACCCCGCGCCGGAAGCCTGTTGTTAATTTAATTTCACCTTTTCTTTCAGGCAGCGCTTCTGCCGCGTTTTTGACGAGATTCAGGAACACCTGAATGAGCTGATCTTTGTTGCCTAACACCGGCGGCAGAGATGGGTCGTAATCCATATGTATTGTTACATTCTCGACAAATTCTGCTGTTGCGAGTTGATGCACCCTATCCAAAACTTCGTGAATATTGGTCTCTTCTCTTTCGGGAGGCCCGTCATCACCGAACACCCCCATACGATCAACCAGCTTACAAATTCTATCGGCTTCTTCTTTGATCAATTTTGCCAAGGACCGGTCTTCTATACCCACCGCGCGCTCTAAGAGCTGAGCGGCCCCTCTGATACCTGAAAGTGGGTTCTTGACTTCATGCGCCAGCATGGAGGCCATTGCTGTCACGGATCTCGCGGCGCCGCGATGCACTAATTGTCTTTCCATACTGCGTGCTGCGCCGTGTGAATGAAATGACAGGACAACTGCGCCAGGATTGTCCAACATCGGTGAAGCTTGAATACTTACCCGTCTAGTCCCGCCACGGGGTCTGGATAATTCGATGTCATGTTCAAATACGCTAATCGTGTTTGTTCGTACCTGTTCGACTAATGAGAAAATCGGGCTATGTCTGGCGAAAATTTGGTCGAGTGGAAAACCAGTTAAAAATGACTTCCCCTGCTCCAGAAATTGTTCGGTCGCTGCATTGACATAATTCACTCGGTTGTCCTGCCCGACAGCCAAAATTGGGAAGGCCAACGCGCCAAGGATACCCGCTTCGCCGAGAGCATGCGGGTTTTCGGGAATCTGAATACTTGTCGCCATGCGTTATGCTGCCTCTTGCATCAACACGTCTTCATAATACGTATCGATGGCGCGCAGCGCGTCGTCTGCTTCTGGAATTTTGTTAATATTCGCGCGAAATTCAGCAGATTTCGGCAGACCCTTCGTATACCAGCTCACATGCTTTCTAGCCATGCGCATACCGGTATAACTCCCATAATGATGGAGCATTTCGAGATAATGATCGCGGACAATCTGGTATTGATCGGCGAGCGAAGGATCAGGAAGCCGGTTTCCAGTTCTCAGAAATTCGATGACCTGCGCCAGAAACCATGGTTTGCCGTATGTACCCCGCCCAATCATTACCCCATCAGCGCCAGATTTCGACAAAATCGATTTCACATCATCCAAAGTAGTGACATCACCATTAGCAATCACTGGAATTGAAACCGCTTCTTTTACCTTTCGAATAAAAGACCAGTCAGCAGAGCCATTATAAAACTGACATCGTGTTCTCCCATGAACCGATATCATTTTGATCCCGACTTCTTCTGCCGCTCTCGCTAGAAAAGGAGCGTTTCTATTGTCGTCATCCCAGCCAGTCCGCATTTTGAGGGTAACCGGCAATTTGACGGCGGAGACCACCGCCTCAAGAATTTTAACTGCCTTCGCTTCCTCCCGCATAAGCGCCGAACCTGCATGGCCATTGACGACCTTTTTCACAGGACATCCCATATTGATATCGATAATCGCAGCGCTGCGATCCTCGTTTAACTTAGCTGCCTCAGCCATAACTTCTGGGTCGCAGCCTGCAAGCTGAACGGACATCGGAAATTCTTCCGCACAATTGCTTGCCATTTTCATAGATTTCTTGTTTTGACGGATCATCGCCTGGCTGGCGATCATCTCGGATACGACGAGCCCAGCGCCAAGACTTTTCACCAACCGACGAAAAGGCAGATCGGTTACACCGGACATTGGCGCCAAAATGACAGGATCGGCGAGAGACAGAGAATCAATCTTAATGGACACTTCGTAAGCACCTATATTGGATTGCCTAAATAATAGGCGAACCTACTGCAAACGACCGAAATTAAGCAATGAAATTCAGGCCCTTTTAGGCCAACAAAATATCGGTAACAAATTTTACGCCTGGGTAGGCCAGTGTAATCATCAGATAAGCCAACAAAGCCAGCCGCGCCGCCTTTTGCCCCCGAAGACCTCTCACTTTACGTGCAACCAAAAGGATAATAACGATGATCAAGGTAATTACTGACAGCAGAGCTTTGTGGGATAATTCAACCAAACTACCGGTTTGCAAAAAATGTACTGTCATCCCCGTCAACAACCCAACCAGCAAAACACCCGCACTGTATTGCAATAATCGCGTTTCGAGGTGCTCTGAAGAAGCCAGGGTGGGAAAGGCAATGGTAAGCAAAGACTGACGTTTCGTCTTCAAATTACGTTCCTGAACAAACGCCGCAAACCCCGCTATGGCTGCTAATGTTAGAAGTGCGTAAGTGGTCAAAGAAAACGCTATATGCAACAGCACCCATACGTTTGGAGCGTCAGATAGAAAGGGCCGTTCCGGTTGATTTTGCCAAATTATCGCCAAAACGCTCAAAACGAAGAGGTAAGGCATCAAACCTGAGAGCAATTTATGCCCCTCACGACAAAGAGCTGCGACCGGCACATAAATTACTAAAGTGGCCGTAATTGTTGCCCAAAGCGCCGGGGCAAATCCTGTTCGCCATCCTCCAGAAAAGATCACAATTGTCAGCACTGCGGAACCGGCGATAGCGACCGCCAAAAAACACCAAAACAAAAATCGACGTTCTGTGTCCAACCGAAATGAATAAAACAGCGACGGAAGCATCGCGGCGATTGCCGAAATCGATAAATATGTGATTGTATTCATGAGTCGATTATATCAACCAAACTTATTCAGTGCAGACTAGTTCTCACGAATCTTGCTATCTTGGCATTATGGCGCGACAACAGTACCGTGCGATCTGCATGGGATTTCTTCCTATAATCCCTTAACGCAGTTAAAGCGAGGCGTTAATGACAGGGTGTGTTGCCCTAATTCTATCCGGCGGAAGTGGAAATCGGTTTGGTGACAACACGCCAAAACAATATTTATCACTTGGCGGTAAAGCGGTCATCAGACATGCCATAGATACATTTCTTGGCCATCCAGGCGTTGATGCCGTTCGAATTGTCCGCCGCCCACAGGACACCTCCCTTTATGAAGCTGCGATCAACGATATTTCAGTTCTTGAGCCTGTAGACGGCGGTATAACTAGACAAGAATCTGTCCGACTCGGTTTAGAAAGCCTGAAAGACATGAGACCTACGACGGTTCTCATACACGACGGGGCAAGGCCGTTTCCAGATCCAGGATTAATTTCGCGCGCCTTAGATGCCTTGCACGAGCATCAGGCTGTCATTCCTGCGTTACCGGTGTTCGACACGATTAAACAAGTCGCTTCTGACGGAAAAACAATTGAACAAACCTTGGACCGACAAAAGCTGTGGCGCGCCCAAACGCCCCAGGCATTCGATTACAACGCTATTTTCTCTGCGCACCAAAAAGCTGCTGGCCAAGAGCTAACGGACGACGCAATGGTAGCGGAAAATGCGGGTATCCCTGTTACCATTGTCCAGGGATCTGAAAGCAATATAAAGATCACGACACGTGAGGATATGGAACAGGCGAACAAATCGTTGGAACAGGAAACAATGCTAACGCGCGTCGGAACGGGTTTTGATGTCCACCAATTCGGCCCTGGCGATCACGCAATGCTTTGCGGAATCTCTGTCGCTCATGAAAAAGGTTTAGAAGGTCATTCGGATGCGGATGCGCCAATGCATGCTTTGACTGATGCCATTCTTGGCGCCATCGCGGCCGGAGACATCGGAAGTCACTTTCCACCGTCAGATGAAAGATGGCGCGGCGCAGCCTCGTCAGAATTCCTAAAATACGCGGCAACCCTCGTTAGTGATCAAGGCGGTAGAATCGATAATGTCGATGTGACCATAATTTGCGAAAAACCAAAAATTGGACCACATCGTGATGCTATGTGCCAAAAACTTGCCGATATTTTAGGAATCTCGGCGACCAGCGTAAGTGTGAAAGCAACAACGACTGAGCAACTAGGATTCACAGGAAGAGGCGAGGGTATAGCAGCACAAGCGATTGCCTCAGTTTCTCTTCCCGCCAAGCCATAGCTTATGTCAGCGTATTCCTTACCCCGCGGCCTCTCATTTTTTCACCCGATATGTCTTATTTCTACATGTTGTGGTCTCGGCCTTATGCCATTTGCCCCTGGCACTTGGGGGTCGCTAGCAGCACTCCCGATTGCCTGGGCAATCCTGACCGAATGGAATCAGTATATTCTGCTTGCGGTTACCTTCGTCCTATTTCTAATTGGTATGGCTGCCAGTACGATTTACGCCCGGCGCACGAATGATAAAGACCCTGGCGCAATCGTCATTGATGAACTCGTTGGACAGTTATTAGTACTTTCAATTGCACCACTTAATTGGAGTTATTTTTTGACAGCCTTTGTCCTTTTCAGAATTACCGACATATTAAAGCCATGGCCTGCATCTTGGGCTGATCGATCTGTATCAGGTGGTTTTGGGATTATGCTTGATGACATATTTGCAGCCGGTTATGCCGCGACCATTCTCTTTGGCCTAATGGCCTTATTTAACTGAGGCAAAATGTTACATACTGATACTTTGCAGCGCGCTTCAGAGATCATTCAACTTTGCAGCCAAGGTGGCTACAAAGTTGCAACGATAGAGTCCTGCACCGGTGGCTTGATAACTGCCGCGTTAACGGCCGTATCTGGGTCATCTGATGTCGTTGATCGAGGGTTTACCACCTATAGCAACGAAGCGAAGAACGAATTAGTTGGCGTCCCTATGGAGCTAATAACCGATCACGGTGCAGTAAGTGAAGAAGTCGCTCGCGCCATGGCTGAAGGAGGGCTTCAAAGATCCGATGCAAATGTTACGGTTTCAGTAACTGGCATCGCCGGGCCCGGGGGCGGTACAGAATCGAAACCAGTCGGGTTGGTACATTTCGCGTGTGCCAGTGAAGGTAATCCTACCATTACCTACCACAAAGTCTTTCAGGGAGACCGTGCTGCGGTACGGGAAGCAACGGTACTACAAGCTTTTAAAATGATTGAAGCCGTCGCAAGGAATTAAAGGTTTTTTCCGTACACGACCTTTGCGCGCTCTTCAAAAGCACCGACCATTTTGTTAACTGCTTCACCAAAAAAGGGCCCAATTATTCCGCGTAGAATTTTGGAACGAAACTCAAAATCGATAAAAAACTCAACTTCGCACCCCTGCTCAGAATCGTGAAATTTCCAGTGATTAATCAAATGCTTGAATGGACCCTTTTGATACTCAACATCAATACGTTCAGGACGATCAAAAATAACTTTTGAGGTATAGACCTCACGCACCATTTTGAACCCAACCATGAGATCAGCATAAACCGCATTTTCTTCACGACGGAGGATACGCGTCCCGACACACCAGGGTAAAAACTCTGGATAACGCTCGATGTCAGCAACAAGATTAAAAAGCTGTTCGGGCGTGTATGGCAAATATCGTCGGTCGGAATGTACCGGCATTGCTATGAAGGATTACCAACAGTTCTTTTCCGCCGTTCTTCGGCGAGCATCTTGAAGTCTTTATCTGCATGATAGGAAGACCGCGTCAAAGGGCTTGCAGAAACCAACAAAAAGCCTTTCGCCGCGGCATGACTCTTTAAATCATCAAACTCTCGCGGCGTAACGAAACGATCAATCGGGTGATGTTTAGGGGTTGGTTGCAAATATTGGCCTACAGTTAAAAAGTCTATACCTGCTGATCGCATATCATCCATAACCTGGACAACTTCTTCCAGTTCTTCACCAAGCCCAACCATGAGACCGGATTTCGTAAATATTGTCGGCGCGAGTTCCTTAACCTGGCGTAAAAGATTCAAAGAATGGAAGTAACGCGCACCAGGTCTGACTCCAGGATATAATCGAGGAACTGTTTCCAGATTATGGTTGAATACGTCAGGGCCTGCTTCAACAACAACTTCAAGGGCGCCATCTTTTCGTAAAAAATCCGGCGTCAATATTTCAATTGTCGTTTCAGGTGTTGCCTCACGTATTTTGCGAATAACACGGGCAAAGTGAGATGCACCGCCATCGTCCAAATCATCGCGATCAACGGAAGTTATCACAATGTGTCGTAAACCCAATTTTGAGGCCGCTTCAGCAACGTGGTCAGGTTCATTTGGGTCAACATGATCTGGCTTACCAGTTGCGACATTGCAAAACGCGCACGCCCGCGTACACACGCTCCCCAAGATCATCATAGTCGCATGCCGTTGAGACCAGCACTCCCCGATATTGGGGCAAGCGGCTTCCTCGCAGACAGTGTTCAGAGACAAACCCCGCATAAGGTCTTTTGTTCGAAAATACTCGGCTGAATTGGGTGCTTTTACCCGAATCCATTCAGGTTTGTGAGGCGAAGGTATCTCTGGGTTATTCACCTTCTCCGGATGACGGGGACGAATATTTTTAAGCGATGTAGCCATCAACTGTTCCGCCAATTCCCACTAGAAATGGATGACTCGACCATACGAGTCGAGAGCTGCCTCATGCATCGCCTCAGAGAGTGTTGGATGAGGGAACACTGTATGCATGAGTTCCGCCTCGGTCGCCTCTGACGTACGCGCTACGGTATAGCCTTGAATCATTTCGGTGACTTCCGGGCCTATCATGTGGGCCCCCAGCAGTTCACCTGTCTTAGCGTCAAATACCGTTTTGACCTGCCCTTCCGGATCACCAAGTGCGATTGCCTTACCATTTGCCATAAACGGAAACCGACCAACCTTAACATCATACCCCTGCTCTATCGCTGAAGCTTCGGTAAGTCCGACGCTCGCGATCTGGGGCCTGCAATATGTGCACCCTGGTATATTAGAGGTATCGAGCGGGTGTGTTTCAAGACCAGTGATATGCTCTACACAAATAACACCTTCATGGCTTGCCTTATGCGCGAGCCATGGCGGTCCGACGAGATCGCCAATGGCAAAAACCCCTTTCTCACCCGTTTCCAGCCACTCATTCACGACGACATGGGCCTTATCAACGACAATGCTAGTATTTTCGATGCCGATATCTTCAACATTTCCGACAATACCTACCGCAAGAATAGCTCGATCAAACTTCACGGTTTGTGCCTTGCCATCAATTTCCAGATCCGCAGCGACATCATCGGATACTGCCTTCAATCCATTGACCTTGGCCCCGGTATGGATCGTCATGCCCTGTGCTTCAAAGGATTTTCGCGCAAGATCAGAAATTTCAGCATCCTCTACCGGCAAAATTCGATCCATCACTTCAACAATGGTCACATCAGCGCCAAGATCACTATAAAAGCTGGCAAATTCCATTCCGATGGCGCCCGATCCTACAACCAATAGGGATTTTGGCATTTCCTCAGGTACCATCGCCTCACGATAGGTCCATATGCGTTTTCCGTCAGGTTCCAGTCCAGGAAGCGTTCTCGCCCGCGCACCAGTCGCCACAATAATATGCTTCGCCTTGACGTCCTGTTTCTTGCCGTTCGGTGTCGTTATAGCAACAGTCCCTTGTCCAGCGAGACCACCGCTTCCATCAAAGACCGTCACTTTGTTTTTCTTCAGAAGGTGCGCCACGCCTTGATTGAGCTGTTTCGCGACGTTTCGCGAGCGCTTAACGATTTTTCCAATATCAAAAGAGATATCTTTTGCCGACATCCCGAATTCATCGAGATGCTGAAGGATATGGTGAACTTCAGATGTTCTCAGTAGAGCTTTGGTCGGGATACACCCCCAGTTCAAACAAATCCCGCCTAAATGTTCTCGTTCCACTAACGCGGTCTTCATGCCTAGTTGGGTTGCACGAATTGCAGCAACATACCCTCCGGGTCCGCCACCAATTACAACGACGTCAAATTCCGTTTCGGACATTAAAATTCCATTTCGCCAAAATACTGCGCCTACAGTGGCGGCATATGGTTAAAGCAACATTGCCGGCGGATATTCAATCAAGCGTTTGATTGCACTTAAAAGTTTGGCGCCAGTAGCACCGTCAACCACTCTATGGTCACATGAGAGCGTACATGTCATGACCGTTGCAGGAACGATCTCGCCATTTTTTACCACTGGGCGGGGCTCACCTGCACCTACGGCAAGAATACACCCCTGCGGTTCATTGATTACCGCATCGAATTGTTTAATTCCAAACATTCCAAGGTTTGAAATCGTGAAAGAGCCGCCCTGATACTCTTCCGGAGCCAATTTCCCGTCCCTCGCGCGTACAGCGAGATCTTTCATTTTTGCTGAAATTTCTGCCAACCCTTTGGATTCTGCATCAGGAATAATCGGCGTTATCAAACCTTCATCGAGCGCAACTGCGACAGATATGTCTGCAGTTTTATAAAGCCGCATGGTTCCATCACCGACCCAACCAGCGTTGGCGTCAGGAACTTCCATCAACGCTAACGCGCATGCCCTAATGATAAAATCATTTATGGACAGCTTCCCGTCTTCGAAACGTTCATTAAGAGAAAAGCGAACCTTGAACAATTCATCAATTTCACAATCAACGCTCAGATAGAAATGCGGAACGTTCGATTTGGAATGCACCATGCGTTCAGCGATAACTTTACGCATCGCACTCATTTGTACGACGTCGTATCGATCACTATCGGAGGCCTCTATGATAGGAGCTGCTGCGTCCATAGCTGTCGCAGGTGCCGACTTTGCTCTTTCAACATCGGCTTTCACAATACGTCCCCCGGGCCCGGTCCCGGTAACCTTTGAAAGATCAAGGCCCGCTTCAGTGGCCAAACGGCGAGCCAACGGACTGGCAAACAAACGCCCCGTGTCTGCGGAAGATGGAGAAGCAGTCACCGGCGCAATTTTTTCGCTGCTACCGGTGAGAGCCTCAATGTCCGCACGCGTAATTTTCCCCCGTGCCCCAGTCCCGGCAACTGTCGCCAAATCAATACCGGCCTGTTCCGCTAAACGCCGCGCCAGCGGTGTTGCTTTAGGAGTATCGTTTGGCGCTGCCGCTGTTTTAGGCTGCTCATCAGCAGAAAGCGTTTCGGGAGTCGTTGCTGGAGCAGCATTTGTGTCAATATCCCCAGCGTCTTCACCGTCTTCCAACAGGTAGCCAATAATATCATTAACCGCGACATTTTCGCTGCCATCGGGGACGACGATCTTACCCAGCGTTCCAGAATCTACGGCTTCAACCTCCATTGTTGCCTTGTCGGTTTCGATTTCCGCCAATACGTCACCCGGCTCAATAGAATCCCCTTCGGCTTTATGCCATTTGGCAAGGTTACCTTCGGTCATTGTCGGCGACAGCGCCGGCATGAGGATATTAATGGGCATTCGCTAATCCAACCGTATCAATCACGGTAGCTGATGGACTTTGGCCGCAGAAACAATATTCTCGGCCTGAGGTAAAGCCAGCGCTTCTAAATTTGCCGCATAGGGCAGCGGGACATCTTCCGCCGTTACCCTGTGCACTGGTGCATCAAGCCAATCAAACGCTTTTTCCATAATCGTCGCTGAAATCTCCGCACCCACACCAGAGAACGGCCACCCCTCTTCAACTGAAACTAACCGGTTGGTCTTTTGCACTGAATTTACGATGGTTTCGCTATCTAACGGGCGGATCGTTCGAAGATCAATGACCTCCGCTTCAATGCCCTCCGCAGCAAGTACATCAGCGGCCTCTAAAGCTTTGCCGACCATGATAGAGAAAGCCGTAATCGTAACATCACTACCCTCTCGAACCACTTTCGCTTTACCGATTGGAACAACCCAGTCAGGGTCAGTCGGCACATCAAACGTGCCGCCATATAGTAATTCATTCTCTAAAAAAATTATAGGATTGGGGTCTCTTATTGCAGACTTCAATAGCCCTTTCGAGTCCGCTGCACTCCATGGAGAAACAACTTTTAAACCCGGAATATGCGCATACCAACTTGCAAAACACTGAGAATGTTGGGCCCCAACACGAGCTGCAGCACCGTTTGGTCCACGGAAAACAATTGGGCAGCCCATCTGGCCACCAGACATGTAATTGGTTTTGGCTGCTGAATTAATAAGCTGATCCATGGCCTGCATCGCGAAATTGAAGGTCATAAATTCGACGATTGGTCGCAGGCCTAAAAAGGCTGCGCCGATACCAACACCAGTAAACCCATGCTCGGTAATGGGGGTATCAATTACCCGCTTATCCCCAAACTCATCAAGAAGCCCCTGACTTACCTTGTACGCGCCCTGATATTCTGCGACTTCCTCTCCCATCAGGAAAACCCGATCATCTGCGCGCATTTCCTCAGCCATCGCATTGCGCAGAGCCTCCCGAACGGTCATATGCTCCGTCGCACCGGTATAATCGAGTTCAACGACTGGTTTTGCCTGAGGAAGTTCAGGTTGAATGGCTTTTGATTCCGCGACGGACCCCGGCGCATCGGACGGTGTCGGCGTTGTTTTCGTCGTCGCCGCACTAACCTCGATCACTGTGGCATCTTCTCCATCGGCAATTATGACACCAATGATGTCATTTACCTTCACACTCTCGGTACCGTCCGGAATCAGTATCTTACCCAAGGTTCCTTCATCGACAGCTTCAACTTCCATTGTTGCCTTGTCTGTTTCGATCTCTGCCAGGATATCGCCCGGTTCAACAGAATCCCCTTCCTGCTTGTGCCACTTGGCAAGGTTACCTTCCGTCATCGTGGGCGAAAGTGCGGGCATCAAAATATTCGTTGGCATTTTCCGCAACCTTCCTTCTATGCGTCGACCAAGACATCGGTATAGAGTTCCGATGGGTCTGGTTCCGGACTTGTTTGGGCGAATTCAACTGCCTCAGAAACAATTTCCCGAATTTCTTTATCAATTTTTTTCAGGTCGTCTTCGGTAATCAGCTTCTGCTTAATCAAACGGCTCTGGAGATTGGTTATCGGGTCCTGTTCTTCCCTGACCTGTGCAACTTCCTCTTTGCTTCGATAGTTGGCAGGATCTGACATCGAATGTCCCCGGTATCGATAAGTCATCATCTCCAGGATCACAGGACCATCTCCTGACCGACATTTCGACGCGGCCATTTCACCAGCCTCCTTGACCGCCTCAACATCCATACCATCTACCTGGACACCAAATATTCCGCGGCCAGCACCGAGTTGGGACAGGTCTTCTGCCGCTGACGATCGTTCTACGGATGTGCCCATGCCATATCTATTGTTTTCGATGACATAAATTACGGGAAGGTTCCAAAGAGCCGCCATGTTAAAAGACTCATGAACCTGACCTTGGTTCGACGCCCCGTCGCCGAAATAGGCAAGCGTAATCGTTCCATCGTCTTTGTAACGCTGAGCGAAAGCTAATCCCGTTCCAATCGAAACCTGGGCGCCGACAATTCCGTGACCACCAAAAAAATTCTTTTCCGTGCTGAACATATGCATAGACCCCCCCTTACCACGGGAATATCCACCACTCCGCCCGGTCAGTTCGGCCATAACTCCTTTGGGATCCATACCACAGGCAAGCATATGGCCATGATCGCGATAGCTCGTAATGAGCGCATCAGCTTCGGTAATCGACGCCTGCATCCCAACGACAACCGCTTCCTGCCCTATATACAGGTGACAAAAACCGCCAATTAATCCCATGCCATAGAGTTGCCCAGCCCGCTCTTCAAATCGGCGTATAAGGAGCATGTCTCGATACATCGACAGTAACTCATCAGGACTACTCTGAGATTTTCCCGCGCCGTTTCCGCTTACTTTTCGTGACTTGGCAGCAGGCTTTTTGGTTTTTGATGCTTTTGAAGCAGCTGGTTTGCGTTTAGTTGCCATATATTACGCCTCGCAATGGGAATGCCGAAACGGCCTCATATATCCCGAAAATTAACCATAACGAGGTTATACAAAACCAGTGCACACGCAATATTAGCGTGAGTAAGTTTATGTTCTTTTGACAGAACGAATTGAAAGAAAAATTAAGATGACGAAGAGAATTCGATAGAATCTGAAATTCGCCGAAATTCAGCGCAAGACTGGTTGATCAGCGGTCGGGTTTTTGGTCCGCTGAAATTACCAAAATTTCATCCTTTTTTAGAAATCCTGTAACCAACCGAACACGTTCATCAAGCATGTCCCTATTCATCGCATCGCTACGCAGTAATGCGATCCGGCGCTCCCAATTCAACCGCTTTTCCAATGAAATAGAGTGTTCCACGTCAGCAGTTGCGATCTGTTGACGAATTTGCAGCCATGCAAGCAATCCACGGTTCCCCTGGATGGCATGCATGACAAAGTACGCAAATAATAACGCTCCAAGAATAGAGCCTGCGATATGTCGCCCCCGGCGGCGGATTTCCAAAACTACTGACATGACCGAATCGAATCACAAACCGATTCGTCAGGTCAAGGAAATATTCAAAAAGAGTCTGAAAAAACCTTAGGTTATGACAAAATGTTGCAAAAAAGAATCAGTTTGACTCTTGGGAATCATGTATTATCGCAAAATTGAGCGTCCCGCATAAATCGCCTGATCCCCCAAATCCTCTTCAATCCGGATAAGTTGGTTGTACTTCGCTGTCCTGTCAGATCGACACAATGATCCGGTCTTGATCTGTCCGCAATTTGTTGCAACGGCGAGATCAGCAATCGTTGAATCCTCTGTTTCGCCGGAACGATGTGACATAACGGCCGTATAACCGGCTTTATGGGCCATATCTACTGATGCAAGTGTCTCTGTAAGAGATCCAATTTGATTGACCTTAACCAGAATCGAGTTGGCGATACCGTCACTAATTCCCCTTGAAAGACGTTCAGTATTGGTAACGAACAGGTCATCACCGACAAGCTGCACCTTTTCACCAATTTCATTCGTTAAAGCCGCCCAGCCGTCCCAGTCGTCTTCCGCCATACCATCTTCGATAGAAATAATCGGAAACTTGGAGACCATATCTGCGTAATAGCGCACCATATCATCCGGTTTTAGTGATTTACCTTCGCCCTCAAGTTCGTATTTACCATCCCTAAAAAATTCGCTTGATGCCGCATCAAGCGCAAGCACAACATCTTCACCAGGCTCATAACCGGCAACCTTCATGGAATTCATAATGAATTCCAAGGCATCTTCTGCACTGCCGAGGTCTGGCGCAAATCCGCCTTCATCTCCAACATTGGTGTTCAAGCCCGCTTTGGACAGCTCGCCTTTCAAGGCCTGAAAGATTTCAGCGCCGCACCTAATCGCATCCGAGGCCGAACTCGATGAAATCGGCATAATCATGAATTCCTGAATATCTATAGGGTTGTCAGCATGTGCCCCACCATTAAGGATATTCATCATCGGGACAGGCAAAGTACGCGCGCTAACACCACCAACATAGCGATATAAAGGCAGTCCAGCCTCAGATGCTGCAGCCTTTGCAGTTGCCAAGCTCACACCCAGGATAGCATTCGCCCCAAGACGGCTCTTATTTTTCTCGCCATCCAGAACAAGCATCGTATTGTCTATCTCAACCTGATCTTCAGCATCGAGCCCCGATAAAGCATCTGCGATTTCGCCATTTACTGAGTCGATGGCGTTTTTAATACCTTTGCCACCAAAGCGTCCTTTGTCCCCATCGCGTAACTCAACAGCTTCATGGATGCCAGTAGATGCTCCCGACGGGACTGCCGCTCTGCCAGATGCACCTGTTTCGAGGAGAACATCGACCTCAACAGTTGGGTTGCCTCGGGAATCAAGGATTTCCCGACCGTGAATGGCGACGATGGCAGTCATTAATTTACTCCAATTTAAAATTCAAATTAGTGGTTAGATTTTGCAACCTGATCAAAGGCCATTAAATTCCTGAGCAAAGTTTCCATCTGATCTAATGGCACCATATTGGGACCATCGCTAGGCGCACTGTCAGGCTCTTGATGGGTCTCTATAAAAACAGCAGCAACACCGATGGCAACCGCGGCACGCGCCAAAACCGGTACAAACTCGCGCTGTCCACCACTTGCAGTACCTTTACCACCGGGTTGTTGAACAGAATGAGTGGCATCAAATACAACCGGACAACCGGTTTCAGCCATGGTGGGCAATGATCTCATATCTGACACCAGCGTGTTATATCCGAAGCTCGTGCCACGTTCGCAGACCATGACATTGTCATTTCCGCTTTCGATCGCTTTCGCGACAACGTTGTCCATATCCCACGGAGCCAGGAACTGTCCTTTCTTGATATTGAGTGCTTTTCCGGTTTTTGCCGCCGCGACAATTAAATCTGTCTGACGACACAAAAAGGCCGGTATCTGAAGCACGTCCACCGCTTCTGCAACTGGCTTACAATCCTCGGGAAGATGAACATCGGTAACGACAGGACACCCATATGTCTCGCGGACCTCGGCGAGGATAGGAAGCCCGTCTTCCATGCCAATGCCGCGATTACTTTTTAACGACGTCCGATTGGCCTTATCGAAAGAGGTTTTATAAACCAAACCAATGCCAAGCTTCTCAGTCAACTCAACCAATGCATGGGACATTTCGAGTGCGTGGTTTCTGCCCTCGAGCGCGCAGGGTCCAGCAATCAATGCCAAAGGCAAATCGTTGCCAACGGTTAAATTTCCAATCGATAGGTGGCGAGGAGGAGCCATAGCCGAATTCACCAGAGTAAGACGAGAAGCTTTACCGCTTTTCTACTAAACGAGACGCGACCGGTCCACAGCTGCCTTGATAAAGGATGTAAATAATGGGTGCGGATCAAACGGCTTAGACTTTAGTTCTGGATGGAATTGAACGCCTATGAACCAGGGGTGTTCCGGTAGCTCAATGATCTCAGGAAGTTCCCCGTCAGGCGAAACACCTGACATAACCAACCCCGCTGATTCCAATGTGTCTGCGTAATTGATATTTACTTCGTAGCGGTGGCGGTGACGTTCCTCGATCATCTCTGAACCATAAATTTGATGAACCAGCGTCCCCTCTTTCAAACGGCACGGATACGCGCCCAACCTCATGGTTCCTCCTAAATCTGTGTCTGCATCCCGTTGTTCGACAACATCTCCCTTACGCCACTCGGTTAGAAGTCCAACGACTGCGTCAGACGTTTCACCAAACTCAGTAGATCCGGCGTTTGGTACGCCCGCTAAATTACGGCAAACCTCGATCACCGCCATTTGCATCCCAAAACAAATTCCGAAATAGGGCACCTGATGTTCTCGGGCAAATTGAACAGCGGCAACTTTCCCTTCAGATCCACGCTCACCAAAGCCTCCTGGCACAAGGATTCCATCGACATCTTCGAGTCTCTGAACCGCACCGTCTTGCTCAAATATCTCTGAGTCAATCCACCGCATCTCAACGCCAACACTGTTGGCAATTCCGCCATGACCAAGCGCTTCAGCCAGAGACTTATAGGCGTCCGGTAATTCAGTATATTTGCCGACAACAGCGATCGTAACCTTACCTTCTGGCTGCTTAATACTGTCGACGATTTGGGTCCAACGGCTTAAATCGGGCTCAGAAACTGTCTCGATCCCGAAGTGCTTGCAGACTTCCACATCAAAGTCCTGCTCATGATAAACCAAGGGCACTTCGTAAATGGTTCCAACGTCAGGTGCGGAAATTACGCGTTCAGGGGCAACGTTACAAAATAAGGCGATTTTTCTCCGAGCATCCGCCGGAATAGTTCTGTCGGAACGGCACAAAAGAATATCTGCCTGAATTCCGACACTTTGAAGTTCCTTCACCGAATGTTGCGTCGGCTTCGTTTTGACTTCTCCCGCAGCAGACAAATGAGGAAGCAACGTCAAATGGATAAACATTGAGCGCTCACGCCCGAGCTCATTCGCTTTTTGTCGGATTGCCTCAAGGAACGGAAGGCTTTCAATGTCACCAACCGTGCCGCCGATCTCGCATAAAATGAAATCGGAATCTTCCGTGTTTGAACCAATAAATTCTTTTATGGCGTCTGTGACATGCGGAATGACCTGAACCGTCGCTCCCAAATAGTCACCGTGACGCTCCCGAGACAACACGGTCGAATAAATCCTGCCGGTCGTTACGTTATCACCCTGGCGTGCGGGAACACCCGTAAATCGTTCGTAGTGCCCCAGGTCCAAATCCGTTTCGGCGCCATCTTCCGTTACATAAACCTCACCATGTTGAATTGGGTTCATCGTTCCAGGGTCAACGTTGAGATAGGGATCCAATTTACGCAGACGGACTTTGAATCCCCTCGCCTGAAGCAAGGCCCCTAATGATGCTGAGGAAATCCCTTTTCCAAGGGATGAAACCACGCCACCGGTAATAAACACAAACCGCGTCATGGACCCTGACTTTATAGGAGTTATTCAATTAGCCCAATGGCAAAGAGACGGCAGAAATGCCGCCTCTTAGAGAGTGATTCGGCTTTTGCCTATTTTGCGAGAGGAACTGTCGGTCCTGTTGGTTTCGCAGGAACAGTCTTTTCAACGGGCTGATCGACAATCGATCGAGCAGGACCGCTACCGGTATTACCGGCCAAAATAGCAAGCATTAGACTCGTCGCGATAAAACAGGCAGCAATAATGCCTGTGGCCTTAGTCAACAGATTGCCTGAACCACGAGCGGAAACCAGACCACCCATTGTTCCACCCCCTATTCCAAGGGCGCCGCCTTCGCTCTTTTGCAGCAACACAACAATCACTAAAGCGATTGCCAAAAATAAATGTATTAACAGTAGTACCGTTTCCAAAGGACTGCCCTTCCCTGGACCGAAATTGACTTACCCTAAACAATATAGGTAATGCGAGCGCTTCTTTTAATCCTGCAAGGGGTACTTTGACCAGCGGAATTTATGACTGTTAAAGTCACAATTGATTTTACACGCTTGTACAGATTGCCCAAAAATCCTCAACTTTGAGGCTTGCGCCGCCAACCAACCCTCCGTTTACGTTTTCTACAGCTAATATCTCTCGGGCATTTCCTGGATTCATTGATCCGCCATATAGAAGTCGGAATTCTTCACCATCTGTAAAACTAGCTGTTAAGAGCCCACAAATATGGTCATGTACCTCAGCAATTTGCTCGATTGTCGGCGTCAAACCAGTGCCGATTGCCCAAACTGGTTCATAGGCAACGACAGTATTCTTCGCGGTTGCATTGTCTGGAACCGCGTTGGTGACCTGATTTTCTACAATTGAGAGTGTTTTCTCTGCATTTCGCTGCTCAAGGGTTTCTCCGACACAAACCACTACCGTAAGCCCATTTGAAATTGCGGCTTTTGCCTTTGACGCAATTAGCTCGTCATTTTCATGATGGTTAGCGCGACGTTCCGAATGACCAACAATGACAAATTCACATCCCGCATCGGCAAGCATCGTAGCACTCACATCACCGGTATGCGCCCCAGCGGTTTCCGAATGGCAATCCTGACCGCCAAGGGCAATTGGGGAGTTTTCGATTAAATCTCCAACCGGACGTATCGATACAAAGGGAGGGCAAACAAGCATGTCGCACCCCGGGTCCTGTTCTGCTCTTTGCTCCATCAGCCCTGCAACCAATGTTGCCGCCTCCGAACGCAAGTTGTTCATTTTCCAATTACCGGCAATTAAGGGTCTCATCGCAATCACGCCTTCCTAAATTTCGGAATTATAACTTTGCTATTTATCATATGCAGCAGGAGGCACCAAGCAGCGGGAATAAAAGGACTTATTGTTTATTGCAGCACCAGTCCCCACTTCCTATTATGCGCGCCACATTGAGTGGGTGTAGGGCTCACAAAAGTACATCAGCAAGGCGTCAATATGATTGAGCAAATGCGTAGCAAGGCAGTCTCATGGATTGCCAAAATTCTAGCGGGGCTATTGATCCTATCGTTTGCCGTTTGGGGCATTGGCGACGTTGTACGTGGGCCGGTCATCGGAGACGTTGTCGCCAAAGTTGGCGGCACTGAAATCAGCCGCAACGAACTCAGTAATCAAGTAAGGCGGTTATTGTCCGTCATGCGCCGGCAATTAGGCGGAAATTTTGATGCCCAGCAAGCGACACAGCTTGGCCTGATAGATCAGACTGTCGATCAGCTGGTGAACTCCCGATTGCTGACGCTTGAATCACAAAATCTCGGCCTGGGTGCTGGAGAAGACCTGATTAGGCAAACAATTTTAAATGACAATCGCTTCCACACCGCTGGCGGACAATTTGACCGCGTCGCATTCCAGCGCTTTCTTCAAACCGAAGATTTGTCCGAACCAAGATATGTTGAGTTATTGCGGCAAGAAATCACCCAAAGCCAGGTCACTGGTGCGCTCAGAACCTCAGCTCATGTGCCAAAAGCTTTGTTAAATACCGTCTATAAGTATCGCAACGAACAACGCGTCGCTGACATTGTAAAAATTCCGTATGGAAAAGCAGCTGAAATACGCGCCCCAAAAGAAGCAGAGCTTGTCGAGTTTCATAAGAAAAACCCTGCACGTTTCACGGCGCCCGAATATCGACAAGTCACTGCAATTTTTCTCGACCCGGTCGAAGTTGCAAAAGAACTGACGCCTTCAGCAGATCAAATTAAACAAGAATATGAATATCGCAAAGAAACCCAAACAGTTCCGGAACGACGGGCGCTAGAACAGGTTCTTTTCCAGGACGAAGCAAAAGCTCAATCATTCGCTAACCTCACCAAGACCGGTCGAGCATTCGACGTTGCTGCAAAGGAAATCTCGAATGCTACTCCCAACGACCTTGGCAATCTGAGAAAACAGGATTTGCCACCTGAAGTCGGAGAAGCCGTATTTAAGCTTTCTGTCAACGGAGTAACAGCTCCGATAAAGACGGCATTAGGGTGGCATGTCGTCCATGTGAAAAAAATAGAACCAGGCAGAACTCCCACATTTGATTCATTGAAAACTGAAATCAAAAACGATCTCGCACGGGAAATGGCTGTCGACAATATTGTGAAGTTGACGGGCAAGTTAGACGATGCACTCGCTGGCGGCGCAAGCTTGGAAGATGCTGCTGCTACCGTGTCTGCGAAGGTTCTGAAATTTGCAGCGGTGGATTCAACAGGTAATAGCCCAGATGGAAAACCCGCCGCTGGCCTACCAAAATCTCCGCTATTCGTCGAAAAAATAGCCACGACGCCCAAAGGCGAGACGACAAACGTGGAAGAAACTCAGAATGGTGGTTTCTTTGTTTTGAAGGTCGAGTCCATAACGCCACCAAAACTTAAGCCACTTAGCGCTGTTCGCAATGAAATAGTCGATATTTGGAAACAAAGCCAAGTACGCGGTGAAACAAAGAAGAAAGCAGAAACACTTCAAAAAGCGACACAAAACAGTGTTGGCCTAAATGCTGCCGGCAAAACCGGTGGTTATTTGGTAAAGACCAGCAAGCCAGCGTCCAGGTTTATCAAACCACAAGGGTCAATAGTGTCTGACTCACTTCTGAGCGCTCTTTTCAAAGCCAAAAAGGGCGAAGTCGTAATTGCGGCCTCAAATGAAGGGTACTCTGTAGCCCAAATAAAGCAGATCATTGACGCGGAACCAGGCAAGAACAAGGCTGAAGCCGACTCTCTATCGACGCAACTGAGTAACGTCGTCTCGGCTGATGCAATTGCCCAATATTTGGCTGCTCTTAGAACAACCTACCCGGTTTCCATAGACCGAAACGCAGTAAACCTGGCGGTAACAGGCCGCGCTTACTGATGATCATCGAGCCTTCTTACGAGGCCTTTGAGGAAAAGTACCTTTCAGGTCAGGCCCAAGTTGCCTGGACAACTCTGGTCGCCGATTTAGAAACACCCATTTCAGCGATGCTCAAAATAGCTGAAGATCTGCCGAACAGTTTTCTCCTGGAATCTGTCGAAGGTGGCGCCAACCGAGGTAGATATTCCATCATTGGCTTACGACCAGATGTTATTTGGCGGTGTGACGGCAACAAGGCGGAGATCAATCACGCGGCGACGACCGATGACGGAACATTCGTCCCTAGCGACTTAGGTGCATTGGAGTCACTTCGGCAGCTCGTAGATGCTTCCCGCATCGACCTCCCAGAACACTTGCCGCCGATGGCAGCAGGGCTCGTTGGCTATCTTGCTTATGACACTGTCGCGTTGATGGAAAACATTCCTTCAACCCGACCGGATGGGCTCGGTACACCGGACGGCTTATTTATTCGCCCGACAATCATGGCGATTTTCGATTTAGTCAAAGACACCGTCACAGTGGTCACACCAATCAGGTACGAAGCTTCGGTTTCCGCTCAGGACGCTTTTGATGCCACCCGTAGTCGGCTGCAAAATGTTGTAATAGATTTCGATAACAAACTCCCTCACCAACAGGCGGGATTAGGGGCAGCGTCGCTCGCAGTTCCGGTATCGAATACGTCCGTTGAACGTTTCAAAGAAATCGTGCGCAAAGCAAAAGAGTATGTTTATGCTGGCGACATATTTCAGGTAGTTCTCTCGCAACGTTTTAGCATTCCATTTAAGCTCCCACCCTTCTCGCTTTATCGTGCCTTGCGCCGGACGAACCCATCGCCTTTCCTGTTTTTCCTAAACTTTGGAGATTTCTCAGTTGTCGGATCAAGTCCGGAAATTCTCGTCCGCTTACGCGATGGTAAAGTGACATTGCGGCCGCTCGCCGGTACTCGGCCGAGAGGCGCAACGGCTGCAGAAGACAATGCCCTTGCCCAAGAACTACTCGCGGACGAAAAAGAATGTGCTGAGCACCTTATGCTGCTCGACCTAGGCCGTAACGATGTCGGACGTGTCGCAAAGGTTGGGAGCGTCACCGTCACAGAAAAAATGGTTATAGAACGCTATTCACATGTCATGCATATCGTCTCAAATGTTGAAGGTGAGATCGACGCGAAGCATGACGCTATGGATGCGCTGGCAGGTGGTTTTCCTGCCGGCACAGTGTCAGGTGCCCCTAAAATTCGGGCGATGGAAATTATCGACGAACTCGAGACAGAAAAGCGCGGAATTTACGCTGGAACTGTAGGCTACTTTTCTGCAAACGGTTCCATGGATACTTGCATCGTATTACGTACGGCCGTTGTCAAAGACGGTACAATGTATGTTCAATCAGGCGCCGGAATCGTCGCTGATAGCGATCCCGATAGCGAACATCAGGAGTGCATCAACAAAGCACAGGCTCTGGTTCGCGCAGCGGAAGAAGCGGTTCGTTACGCCGGAGAGTCGGGCAACCAGCTCTGATCCACGAGAACAATGGACTTTCGGGCCTGACGTTCCGGTACCGACCAATATTTTTTAAGCAGTTTGGATGTTTCATTGGGGCACAGCTTCCTGAATCCGTGTTTTTCATAAAACTCGATTGCCCAGATAGCCGCCGCCCAGGTACCAACCAGAATGGGCATAGTTGTTCTTTTCTGGAGCTCCGAAATAAGGTTTGAGCCGATCCCCCCTCGCCTCGACCGAGTTCTCACATAAGCGTGTCGGATCAGTAATACATCCTGAATTGGTTGAGCCCCCATGACGCCCGCTATTTCACCTTCCTCATCGAGGCTAACGCTAAAGGATACACCAGAATCAATCTCGGCAAGGAGCTCTTCAGCAGACATATAAGGATCCCGCCAACAATCGTCTGGGATCACGCCTTTGTAGGCCACCGCCGCATCATTAATAATAGCGAGAAGTTCGCCGAAATTTTCCGGCCAATACTCTTTGATCATCTCTTAATTCACCCGCCCCCTTACCTGTTACTCTACTTCTGCCTTCTTTCACTGCCATTTCAGACCTGTTATAAGATTTTAATCGGCACCAGGTCTCATGTTAAGTATTTGAAATGCTGCTCTTAATAGACAATTACGACAGCTTTACCTACAACTTGGTTCACTATCTCGGTGAACTGGGTGCCGAAACCGCTGTATTTCGGAATGATGCCCTCACCGCAGAGGATGCATTGGCGATGGACCCGGAAGCCATTGTTTTGTCCCCAGGGCCCTGCGACCCTGACCAAGCTGGAATTTGTGTGGACCTTATAAAAATGGCAAAAGGCAACATTCCTACTCTCGGCGTCTGCCTCGGCCATCAATCAATCGCACAAGCTTTCGGTGCTGAAATTGTCAGAGCGGGCAAACCTGTTCATGGAAAACCGAGCAAAATAAAACACGATGGAAAAGGACTATTCCATGAGCTACCCAAAGACTTTGAAGCAATTCGGTACCATTCCCTAACCGTAGACCCAAACTCAGTGCCTGACATTCTGACCGTCAATGCTAAAACCAATGATGACGTGATAATGGGTATTTCCCATAAGGAGTGGCCAATTTATGGCGTCCAATTTCATCCAGAGAGTATCGATACAGAGCACGGACATACTATTTTGGGTAATTTTCTTAACCTGTCCCGACAATGGAGGAGCGCGGCATGAACAACGCCGCTGAAGGGATTAAGCCCCTTCTCAATAAAGTCGCCGGTGGTCATGCACTCAGCGAACCCGAAGCAGAAAATGCTTTTGACATCATCATGTCAGGGGACGCAACGCCGGCACAAATCGGTGCTTTCCTTATGGCCCTGAGGGTTCGAGGGGAATCTGTAGAAGAAATTACAGCTGCTGCCCGTATCATGCGATCCAAGGCACTCATGATATCTGCCCCGGAAAACGCTATTGATGTCGTTGGTACCGGCGGCGATGCTAGTGGGACACTCAATATTTCCACTGGGTCAGCTATCGTCGTCGCAGGCTGTGGCATTCCCATTGCAAAACACGGAAATCGTGCACTGTCTTCGCGCGCAGGTGCCGCAGATGTCCTTGGTGCATTAGGGGTAAATATCGACTGCGACATGCCCCTGATCGAAAAATCAATCCGAGAAGCAGGCATTGGCTTCATGATGGCTCCCAGACATCACAGCGCTACCCGCCACGTGGCGGGCCCGCGCGTCGAACTCGCGACCCGCACAATTTTTAATATACTGGGCCCACTCTCAAACCCCGCGGGCGTCAACCGACTTCTCGTCGGCGTCTTCGCCAAAGAATGGGTGGAGCCAATGGCTGAGGTGCTCGGTAAACTCGGTGCCGAAAAAGCCTGGGTTATTCATGGGTCCGACGGGATCGATGAGCTGACCACGACAGGACCATCATATGTCTCCGCCTATGAAAACGGCGAGGTTACAAACTTTGAAGTATCCCCCACTGACGCCGGAATACCACTGTCGAATTCTGAAGACCTAAAAGGGGGAGATGCTCAGGAAAACGCCAAAGCCATGATCGCCATGCTGAGCGGTGAGAAAGGGGCCTTCCGGGATATTGTTATCTATACTGCCACCGCCGCGTTGATTGTTGCAGACAAAGCCAGCGATCTGAAAGAAGGAGCGGCAATCGCCGCAGACGCCATCGACAGCGGCAAAGCACAAAAAGCCTTGGACACGATGGTCACCATCACTAATGAAGGCAATGCTACGGAAGCTTGATGGACAACGTTTTAGATCGCATCTGCGCCGATAAGCGTAAACACGTAGAAGCCTGCAAGGCGCTACGCTCCGCCGAACAGGTTGAAACAGTTGCCCGTGGAATGTCCCCGCCTCGAGGTTTTGCCGGCGCGCTTAAAAAGGCATCTCAAAACGGCTACGGTCTGATTTCTGAAATTAAACGCTCGTCTCCAAGCAAAGGCCTAATTCGATCGGATTTCGACCCGGCTGTTCTAGCGCAAGCATACCAAGCAGGAGGTGCAACCTGTATTTCGGTTCTTACCGATACGCCCTACTTTGAAGGCACTGATGAACATTTAGTTCTGGCAAGAAATACTGTTGATTTACCAATCCTGCGCAAGGATTTCATGCTTGATCCCTACCAGATACACGAAGCGCGAGCTTTGGGAGCTGATTGCATTTTGCTCATCATGGCAGCCCTTTCTCAAAACGACGCCAAATCCCTCGAAAAACTTGCAATGTCTCTGGGAATGGATGTTTTGCTCGAAGTACACAATGAGACCGAGTTAGAGCAAGCATTGTCCCTAAAATCATCACTTATCGGTATCAATAACCGAAATCTTAAAACCCTGAAAACTGATATCAACACGACAAAGCAACTCGCCAAACTAGTTCCATCGGATAGGCTTCTCATTTCTGAAAGCGGCCTATACACGTCGGAAAACCTTGCTGAAATGGCAATTGCGGGCGCAAGATGTTTTCTCATCGGAGAATCTCTTATGCGTCAGGATGACGTCGCTGAAGCTGTTAGGAACCTGCTTTCCCATCCCGTCGCACCTGCGGAACAAATGGCAAAATCACAATGACCAAAGAACCTCGCCTTAGCCATATCGATGAAGACGGCAAAGCGGTGATGGTAGACGTTTCGGCCAAGGAAACTTCGAGCCGAATTGCTACGGCGAGGGGCACAGTCCTGATGCAACCAAAGACCATGGCCCTTGTTCAAGAAGGCGGCATGAAAAAGGGTGATGTTCTTTCGGTCGCTCGTCTCGCCGGCATTATGGGGGCGAAGAAAACACCGGAGTTGATACCTCTTTGCCACCCCTTCGCCCTTCAAAAAATTGATATAGAGTTCTCACTTGACCCTGATCGCAATGCCATTGATATCGAAGCAACATGCAAGGTATCCGGGCAAACAGGGGTTGAGATGGAGGCGCTTACTGCCGTCTCCGTCGCAGCTCTAACAATATATGACATGTGCAAGGCCGTTGATCGCACGATGCAGCTAACTGACATCCGGCTTCTCGCGAAATCGGGGGGACAATCTGGGGATTTCCGAGCGGACGGACACGACCAATGATCTCGGTAGAAGAAGCAAAAAATAAAATTAAGGCGGATATGCCCTTAATGCCGCCGGAACAGGTCTCACTTTCCGAAGCACTCGGCCGTGTCCTGGCAAATGATGTTGTGGCAAGAAGGACCCAACCACCTCATGCTGTATCAGCGATGGATGGTTATGCTGTTCAGTCGAATGACGTGAAAAATTTACCGGTAACGCTCAAAGTCGTTGGTCATCTTCCTGCAGGCCAGTCCTTCGAGGGCTCAGTAGGCCCCGGTGAAGCCGTCCGAATTTTTACCGGCGCAGCAGTACCCGTTGGCGCTGATACGATCATTATTCAAGAAAACACCGAACGAAACGAGGGTCAGGTAACCGTTATTGATGGCGACGCTCCCAAAGGACGCTTCATCAGACCCGCCGGCCTTGATTTCTCAGAAGGCGACCTGCTTCTTTCAGCAGGCCGTATTTTAACAGCGCGCGACATCGGATTGGCCGCTGGTATGAATGTTCCCTGGCTTTCAGTCAGAAGAAGACCACGGATTGCCATACTGGCGACAGGTGATGAAATAGTAATGCCCGGTGACCCTATTGGTCCCAACCAAATCGTCAGTTCCAACGGCCCCGCGCTCGCGGGCTTTATAACCGCATTAGGCGGCATTCCCGCAGATCTCGGCATCGCCCCAGACTCGGAAGATACGCTCCGGGTTATGGCCGAAGGTGCCAAGGGCGCAGACATGCTTATCACCTGCGGTGGAGCGTCCGTTGGAGATCATGATCTTGTTCAGAAAGTTCTGGGCAAAATTGGACTTGAAATTGACTTTTGGCGTATCGCCATGCGCCCGGGAAAACCTTTGATGTTCGGGCACATCGGTGAAACCAGAATGCTGGGCCTCCCCGGCAATCCTGTTTCGTCCTTGGTTTGTGCCACGATTTTTCTTGGCCCCGCCCTGAATGCAATGTTGGGGAGCACTTCTGAAGACGCTATTTTCGAGACGGCTAATCTGGCAACGTCACTGCCCGAAAACGATGAACGCGAAGATTATTTGCGCGCTTCTTTGCAAAGAAATGAGAATGGTGTCCCCGTTGTCTCGCCCTTCAACAAACAAGACAGCTCGGTCTTTTCCGGCCTGGCACGCGCCGACGCATTAATCATTAGAGAACCATTTGCCCCGGCAATCAATGAAGGCCAGCAAGTCCGAATTATGAAGTTAGGCGGCAGCGTCTTAAGCATCTGATTCGAAAATGGTCCAGTTACCAGCTTGACCGAAAAATAGAACTAAACTAGAACATCAACAATGTTTTTGTTTTGTTCTCAGCTTAGTCGCTGAGACTTTTATTGCCGGGGCCCGAAATGTTGACCAAAAAGCAGTATGATTTACTTCAATTTATTGACAATCATTTGAAGTCACGTGGTGTTTCGCCATCCTTTGATGAAATGAAGGACGCATTAGGCCTCAAATCAAAATCTGGCATACATCGGCTTATTACGGGTCTGGAGGAACGTGGATTTATTCGTCGCTTGCCCCATCGTGCCAGGGCTCTTGAAGTCATCCAATTACCAGAGAACTTGAAACAGCCTGAAAGAGTCAGTTCGGGCTTTACCCCAAATGTGATTGAAGGTGGTTTTAAAGAAGAACCGGCAGATCAATCCGGGGATAGCGTCATCCAAGTCCCTCTGTATGGGCGTATCGCAGCGGGCTTGCCAATTGAAGCAATACGAGACGATACCGCCACCACAGATGTTCCTGCAGGTATGTTGGGCCGAGGTGATCATTATGCTCTGGAAGTCCAGGGCGATTCCATGATCGATGCCAGCATACATGATGGTGACATTGCCATTATTGAACGGCGCGACAATGCTGACAATGGAACTATTGTCGTTGCGCTTGTTGATGAGAACGAAGTCACATTAAAACGACTGCGGCGAAAGGGTCAGTCAATAGCCCTCGAACCAGCCAATGAACAACATGAAACCCGAATTTTTAGCCCTGACAGAGTAAAAGTACAAGGGCGTCTCAAGGCCATATTACGTCAATATTAGGGACGAGACTTTCTGTTACTCTTATACTCGCGTGGAAAACGTGACCAAGGACGTAGCTTACCGCTCCCGCCATTTGAATTTATAATTACCCTATCAGGGTAAAGATAGACAACGTGGTTTCCATTGCGCCACAAGTCGAAACGATCAATTACGTTGTCAGCAGTGCTGCAGTTTCTGCGGGCGATTGGTATCGTTGAAACGACGACATCCGCTTTCAGACAATCCTCAGAAATGGCAGCTGGATGCCAAAGAAGCGCCCCTGAATTCCCATTCTTTCGAAATACGCAGCCAAGACTGTCGCAACGGATATTACCCTGCCCACTTATGTTGCGATAGCGTATTGGTTCCTGAAATTTGTTGCCAGTTCGTCGCAACCAGGTATCCCCGACGATTCCTCTTCGCCCTTTCACGAAGACCAGTTCTCCGTTCGCTTGCCTGATCGCAATCTGATTTCCTGTCGATGAGATATACATGTCCGGAATTGGTAAGCCCGGCATAAGAAACATTGCGATCACAATCGGTATCAACCCTAAATACCTCACCGATTGTTGCCAAAGACAGAGCCACAACCCGCCAAATGTTATCGCAACAAGAAGCCAACCGTTCATTGCCGATTGGGTATAGATTGCATCAGGAATATTCTGAACGAATTGGGCGACGCCCACGACTCCTTCAATTCCGATACCCATCGCCATTAGCGGATAACTCTCCAATCCAAAGGGCATGGATACAACTGACAGGATTGCAAAAGGCATAATCCAGAAACCAGTTATTGGAACGGCAAGAATATTAGCCAGAATGCTGTAAAGCGCGACTTGGTTGAAATGAAACAACGCAAACGGTGCCGTTGCCAAACCCGCGACAACTGTCGTGATCAGAACTCCCGCAAAATAAAGTGAAATTCGCCCTAATGTTGTACGAGCCCCGTTGCGCGCACCGAATGTTCCAGAAATGCCCTCATAAACAGCAACCAACGCGATGACGGCGGCAAACGACATTTGAAAACTAACATTGAAAAGGCTTTCCGGTGCAATGAACAATATGACACACCCCGCCCAGGCAACCAGGTGCATTGAGATCGCACGCCGATCTAGGATGACAGCGGCAAGAACGAGGCCGAGCATTAAAAAGGCCCGCTGTGTCGGCAGTGTCATTCCAGAAATTAGTAAGTAAAAAAAGCTGCCAATTAGTGCGATTACAGCCGCCCACTTCTTTATTGGATATTTGAGCGCCAAGAACTCTATTGAGGCCAATCCAAAACGAACAACCAAAAACAGAATTCCTGCTACCAGGCCGATATGCAGTCCCGAAATAGCCAGCAAATGGGCCAACCCTGACTCCCTCATTGCAGACAATATATTTTCGGGAATATTTCCCCGTTCTCCCGTAATCAGAGCTGCTGAAATACTTCCGTTGACACCCGGAAGACTTAACAAAATCCGTTCTGTCAACATTTGACGGATGCTGACGACATAGGTTCTTAGGTCGCTTTCCGCTCGACGTTCGAGGATTTCAGGATTGCTTACCGCATAACCGACACCACCGATCTGCTTGAAATAAGCCTGTCGAGCAAAATTAAAGGCGCCTGGCATCGCTGGTCCCGCCGGAGGATATAGAACAGCCCGAACACGTATCTTGTCACCAGCTTTTACCAACGTACGACCGCTTTTGACGGTTATACGAACAGATGCAGGACTGCCCCAATTGGACAAACGATCAATGCTCAGATTTGAAAGCGTAACCCTGTAATGGCCCGCTTTAGGTTCCCACCGCAGGACAGTACCAACGACCCAGACGGGCCCAACTTTTTTTTCGATTACTGGTGCATGAACGGAAAGAGTACGAACTTGGGCGGCCGAAAACCCAACAATTGGTATAAAAAACAACAGCAGAATAAGGCGCCCCAACCTTTTTCTCGTAACCAATAACCAACAGCTACCGAGGATTATTAGCAACGACGGCGCCAACCATATGGATGGTTCATGATCCCATTGGAAATAAACCGCAATACCACAAGCCATGAGTACCGGGCACCAAAGGACCCAGCGCAACCGTTCTTTGACTAACCAAGCCAAGAATTTCGCGCTGACACTGCACTCGGGTGAGGTCGTGTCACCTACCAGGTCTTTAGGGGCGTTACTGTTTGTGGCCATGACTGCTGTTAAAATAGTTACACTGAGGCCAAATGATATTATGAGTTTCTGCTTTCTTCTACTTTCAGTTGCTGAATTACTCTGGACCCCCGACAAGTAATGCACGGTCTGCGTAGATGTGTTATCCCCCCAATGTCTCCGACCGAAAGTAAGTTGCACTATGAACGTCGTAACAAGATTTGCCCCCTCTCCCACAGGTTTTCTCCATATTGGAGGAGCACGCACCGCCCTGTTTAACTGGCTATTTGCCCGTCATTATGGCGGAAAATTCTTACTGCGTATCGAAGACACAGACCGCAAACGGTCTACAGAGGAGGCCATTGATGCAATATTGAATGGATTGAGCTGGCTAGAACTCGATGCCGACGAACAGCCAGTATTTCAGTCGGCAAATATTAAACGACATACTGAAATCGCGAACGAACTTTTAGAAACAGGTAATGCGTACCATTGTTATTGTTCACCGGAGGAACTGGCAGAAATGCGCGAAAAAGCTCGTGCCTCAGGTAGTGCGCGACTTTATGACGGTACCTGGCGAGACAAGAATCTTAATGATGCCCCCTCTGACATCCAGCCGGTAGTGCGATTTAAGGCCCCCTTGGAAGGCGAAACCGTCATTCAGGATCTCGTACAAGGCACCGTTACGGTGTCAAATACCGAACTCGATGACATGATATTGCTGCGGGCGGATGGATCACCGATCTACATGCTCTCGGTAGTCGTTGATGATCACGATATGGGTATCACCCACGCCATCCGAGGCGATGACCACCTGACCAACGCCTTTAGGCAAACTCAGCTCTTCCATGCAATTGGATGGGCACCACCGGAATATGCCCACATTCCTCTAATACATGGCCCGGACGGTGCAAAACTGTCGAAAAGACATGGCGCTCTTGGTATCGAGGCCTATCGTGACATGGGATATTTACCGGAAGCCCTACTAAATTATCTCATGCGGCTTGGTTGGAGCCACGGTGACGATGAAATCATCTCATTGAAAGACGCCATTAACTGGTTCGAAATTCAAGATGTCGGGCGCGGCGCAGCACGCATCGATTTTGACAAACTTTCGTCAGTTAACGCCCATTACATTCGCGAGGCGACTGATCTAGCACTTGCTACATTAATCCAAGACGCAGTTGCGGAGAAAACTCAAAGAACCTTCGATCCATCCATGTCAGAGCGTCTAGTCCAAGCCGTCGCGGGATTAAAACCCCGTGCGAAGACAATTACTGAACTAATTGAAAATTCTTTATTTTATTTTTACCCCCGGCCGATAAAAATCAATTCGAAAGCTGAAAAATCATTGGATAGCGAAGCACGTGAGCGTCTTGAGCGACTAGCAAAGGTCCTCGCAGAACTCTCACAATGGTCAGAAGAAGCAGTGAATGTTGCTATACACGAGTTTGCAGAGAGCGAAGGCATTAAATTGGGTAAAATTGCGCAGCCATTGCGTGCCGCCCTCACGGGCACGACGGTCTCACCTGGTATCTTTGAAGTTGCAGCAGTTCTGGGACAGGACGAAACCATCGGACGTCTCAAGGATGTGACAAGCAATTAAACCCGAATGATTGAATTAACTGAATTAATCCGCTATTTTCCCGGCACCTCCAATCTTAACCATATTGCGCTACTGCACAGAAGCCGGGGCTTCCGCAAGCGCTACGAAGGGTAAACCGTATGAGCCAGAAATCCTCCGCTGCGGGAACGGCATCAAACAGCAACGTCACCGTCACTGACAATGTTTCGGGCAAAGAGTCTACATTTCCTATTCTGACGGGGACAGAGGGCCCGCCAGTCATCGATATACGTCGCCTTTACGCGGAAACTGGTTATTTTACTTACGACCCGGGATTTGTCGCGACTGGCAGCTGTGAGTCAAAAATAACCTATATCGACGGCGATAACGGAATCTTGCTTCATCGTGGTTATCCGATCGAGCAACTTGCAGAAAAAAGTGACTTCCTCGAAGTGTGCTATTTACTTCTTTATGGGGAGCTTCCGAACCTGGAGCAAAAAACTGAATTTGACCGTGCAATTACTTTGCACACGATGTTGCATGAGCAATTGACCAATTTTTATCGGGGATTCCGCCGAGATGCTCATCCTATGGCGATTATGTGTGGGGTCGTTGGTGCATTATCGGCTTTCTATCACGATAGCACCGATATTTCTGATCCCCATCAACGCATGGTAGCGTCCTATCGAATGGTCGCGAAAATGCCAACAATCGCCGGTTGGGCCTACAAATACTCTCTCGGCCAACCTTTCATCTATCCACGAAACGATCTTGGATTTGCTGAGAACTTCCTTCACATGATGTTTGCTACACCATGCGAAGATTATGAAATTAACCCGATCATCGCAAAAGCTATGGATCGCATTTTAATATTGCATGCTGACCATGAGCAAAATGCCTCGACCTCTACCGTACGCTTGACGGGCTCAAGTGGCGCAAACCCATTCGCATGCATTTCCGCTGGGATTGCCAGCCTTTGGGGGCCTGCCCATGGTGGTGCCAACGAAGCAGTTTTGAATATGCTTGGAGAGATTGGCAGCAAAGATAATATTCATAGCTATATCAAAAAAGCGAAAGATCCCGACGACCCATTCCGGATCATGGGATTTGGACACCGTGTTTACAAGAACTTTGACCCGCGCGCTAAAATCACGCAGGAAACATGCCATTCAGTTCTAGATGAACTCGACATCCGTGATGAGCCCCTCCTGGACCTCGCTATGGAACTGGAACGAATTGCTCTGGAAGATGAGTATTTTGTCGACCGTAAACTCTATCCAAATGTCGATTTCTACTCAGGCATTATTTTCCAGGCTCTCGGCATTCCTACCACGATGTTTACAGTGTTATTTGCTGTGGCCCGTACGGTTGGGTGGATCGCGCAATGGAACGAAATGATTGAAGATCCAAGCCAGAAAATTGGCCGCCCAAGGCAGCTCTATACCGGTGCTGATCGGCGAGACCATATGCCCGTTTCTGAGCGATAATTGAAAAAAGAGGGTGTTAATTAGCGCCCTCTTTTTCTTCACCCCGGTGCGCTATCGTCAATATTGATTTAGCCGCGACTTCGCTTGGTAATTCATCGCCAGCTTTCAACAGTTTGATTGCATCATCAGCCGCAAGTTGTTGAGCTTGGTATACTAGTTCGTTCTTCAACAAATCTTCCAGCGCGGAAGCTAACTGACCACCGGTGCATTTGCTCTGAATAAATTCAGGAACCGCCTCGCGATTGAGTAAAATATTCACTAGGTTTGCATAGGGGGTCTTAATTAACGCCTTTGCAATCAACGCAGTAACCCAATTCACCCGATATGCTATTACAGCGGGCACACGTGCCAATGCAAGTTCCAGAGCGACGGTTCCAGAAGCCGCCACCGCTACATTTGAAGCTGCCATAGCGTCGAACTTTTCTTTCTCTCTCTCAACGACGAGTACCTCGTCATGCCAACTTCTGACGACGGAATTAATCTCCTTCGACAATACCGGTATCGTTAGAATACATATACGAAGCGAAGGAAATTGTTTTTTTAGCAACTGCACCGCAGAGCGAAATGGCGCCATATGACGTTTTACCTCGCCCAAACGGCTCCCTGGCAATACACAGAGAAGTGGAACGTCCTTTCCGATTCCGTATCTTTTGCGAAAGCCAACGCCATCTGCGCCCGATAATTTGCTTTCGATAACAGCGTGCCCGACGAAAGTAGACGGAAGTCCAACCGGTTCAAAATATGCTGGCTCAAAGGGCAAAAGCGTAAGCAAATGATCAAACTCACGAGTAAATTTATGGACCCGCTCAGGACGCCATGCCCATACGCTAGGGGCGACATAATGGATACGCTTTGTATCGGGGTTGCTTTTTAGGCGTTTGAGGACCGCAAAACAAAAACCGGGAGAGTCGATAGTAAGCAAGACATCTGGTGAAAACTTCTCAATCGCCGCTGCCGTCTCACGGATTCGACGGCGTAAATTAAAGATCCGAGGAAGGATCTCTGCTAAACCCATCACTGAAATTTCAGCCATGGGGAAAACGCTATTGAGTCCATTGGAGGTCATCAGCTCGCCGCCAACTCCCTCAAAGCTTACTTCCTTTCCAGAATGACGTTCGAGCGCTGCCATGAGACGGCCTCCGAGAAGATCACCAGAAGGTTCGCCTGCTATAATAAATATCCGCATTGCTTTGGGAACTGTCGGGCGTAGAGCTTCATCCTTACCACTATCCATGGCTAATCGCCTGGGACGCCGACCACAAAAATGCCTGCCTCATCCGCTATTTTCTTCATCTCATCGGCATTGATAACCAATGCCCCACCGGCTTCGACAGCTATTCCAACCAACCCGGCATCTTTGACGGTATGCACTGTCGAAACGCCAATAGTCGGTAAATCAACACGTCGGTCTTGCCCAGGCTTCGGAAATTTAACGAGTACACCGCCATTTCCTCTAAGCAATGGCTTACAGCGCTTTATCATAGCGTCAGTACCCTCTGCGGCCTCTACAGCAACTACAATTCCTTGCTGGATTACGACTGCCTGGCCTATATCTTGAGCACCAATCGCGGAGATCACTTCTCGTCCACGCCTAATATCGGACCACGCAGAATCATCAAGCTCAATTGATCCATAGATCCCTTCTTTTGAAACAAATTCGGCAAGGAGTGTCTCCGGAGAAACGATTGAAAATCCCTCCTTTTCAAGCTCCTTCATTACGGCGGACAATATCGAATTATCGCCAAACCAGGATAGCCCTAACCGCGCCAAAAATGCTGCCCCTCTCGCGTCAGGTCTTAAGTCGTTAAGATTCGGTCGCCGAACAGTGCCGGCAAACACCAGCTCGCTTACATCATTATCATGAAGCAGGTCGAGGGTTTTCCCCCAATCACCAATTCGAATGGTAACATCTGGTGGATAATCGCATTTAACATCGGCATGACCATCCAAAGCTAAAAAGAAGCTTTCCCGTCCGTTGGCGCGACACGTATCCCGTAATAACCAGGGTAGATCGCCGCCGCCTGCGACGATTGCGAGTTTAGACACCATGCTCCGTTCTGGGTTGGCAAATTGAACGATTGGAGTCACCGCGGATAAAATCAACGATGTCCATGACCGCTTCATTTTCCTTATACATCTCCGAAACGTCGATCAAACGCTCGGACATCGATCCCTCTTCAGCAAACAGAAGCCTGTAAGCCTTTCTTATATCCGCAATTTCACTTCGGGAAAACCCTCGACGCCGAATGCCAACAACGTTCAAACCAGCCAATCTCGCACGATTGCCGAGGACCGAGCCATAGGGAATAACATCTTGTTCGACGCCGGACATTCCGCCGATCATAGCGTGACAACCAATACGCACGAACTGATGAACAGCACAAAGCCCCCCCAGGACAGCATAATCTTCAACAATTACATGCCCTGCGATCGTAGCGTTGTTTGCAAAAATTACGTGGTTGCCAACGATTCCGTCATGAGCAACGTGGGCACCGACCATAAAAAGACAATTGTTTCCGACCCGAGTGACCATTCCACCGCCCTCGGTCCCCGGATTCATCGTCACATTCTCGCGAATAATGTTGTTCGCACCAATCTCGAGTGTTGATGCTTCACCCTGATATTTCATATCCTGAGGCTGATGTCCGATGGATGCAAAGGGATATATATGGGTGTTAGCCCCAATAGTTGTCCTACCAGCCACGACAGCGTGAGAAACAAGACGGCAGCCATCGCCAAGTGTTACATCAGAACCGATCGAACAAAACGCGCCAATAGTTACGTTCTCTCCGAGTTCCGCACCTTTTTCAATTACAGCGGTGGGATGGATATCTGTCATACTCTTATTCGTCCATTATCATTGCAGCATATCTGGCTTCTGCAACAACGGTTTCGTCAACTTTGGCTTCAGAATTGAATTTCCAGACGTTCCCACGCCGTGCGTGTCGACTAACATGGATATGCATCTGATCTCCAGGAGTCACTGGTTTTCTGAACCGCGCATTTTCGATTGTCAGGAAATAAACGAGCTTGCCTTCGGAAGCAGCGCCTAATGTGTTAACAACCAAAGCAGCCGAAGTTTGAGCCATCGCTTCAATTATCAACACGCCAGGGAAAACCGGCGTCTCGGGAAAATGTCCCTGAAAACAGGGTTCATTTACCGTCACATTCTTGATGCCAGTTGCACTCTCACCAGGAATGATATTAATCATTCTATCAATCATTAAGAATGGGTAACGGTGTGGGATGAGCTCCTTAATCCGGTCAATATCAATTTCACGAATGACGGACTCTTTATCGACACTATCCATCTTTGCTCGCCTTCTTTTTACCCATAGATCGTATCATTGCTGCCTGTTTCAGCCATTGCCGCATCGGAACCGCGGGTGAACCGGAATATTTACCGCCAGCAGGCAAATCGTTCATTACACCTGACTGCGCCGCTATCTGGACGCCTTTGCCAATCTTAAGATGTCCTGTGAACCCAACTTGGCCACCAACGACAACATAGTCATCCAAATGAGTACTGCCCGAAATTCCTACTTGCGATACAACAATACACCCCCGGCCAAGAATCACATTGTGTCCAATTTGAACTAGATTATCGATCCTGCAACCTTCGCCGATCACAGTGTCTGCAGCGCTCCCTCGATCAATTGTCGTATTGGCGCCCACTTCTGTTCCATCACCAATAATGACTCTTCCAAGTTGCGGCACGGTTACGTGACCTTCGTTACCTGTCGCAAAACCAAACCCTGCTTCACCTATTCTGGCACCAGCTAAGAGCCTTACTTTTGAACCGATTTTAGAATATTGCACCGAAACACAAGGTCCAATTATAGAGTGGTTACCTATAACAACACCTGCTCCCACCACTGCATTTGCCCCGATCTCGCATTCGCTGCCAATTTCTGCATGAGCCCCAATTACGGCGCCAGGACCCACTGTGCTCCCTTTGCCGATCACAGCTGTTGGATCAATGAGGGAGGACGAAACAGACTCCACAAGATCGGTTTCTGAGTAAAAGGCCTTTGCGATCTTAGCGTAAGCCAAATACGGCGTTTCTGATAATAGGAGAGTCATACTGCTGGGAGCGGCTCGAGATCGTTCTGGGTGTACAACACAAACGCCGGCTGCACTTTCCGAAAACGCAGCCAGGTAGAGGGGGTTATCTAAAAAACTTACATCCCTTTCGCCCGCGCTCTCGAGCGGTGCCACATCAAATACTTTCCTGTCAAAGGCCTCCTTGTCACCGATCTGTGCTCCCGAAATCGATGCCAATTCAGATACGGTAAAGGGTCCTGCAGACCTATAAAACCGAGGATCAGGCATAGGTCATTTCTTTGCTGGGGTAGGTTTGCTCTTTGGCATCACCACCTTGACAACTGGAAGCCGTTTGTTCAAGCGACGCGCCACTTCAGGCGTTATGTCGAATTTTTTCTCATAAAATATCAATACACGTTTTGGAACAACGATCTGCAAGGACCGCTCTAGGGCGAGCTCTTTCGTAATAACCCTCAATGTTTTATGAACCTGCCGCATCGCATTTGCCGACGCCCTGTCTAACATTCTGTTGACTGCTTGTACTTGGCGCCGCGTGTCATTTACCCGACGTTCAAATGCTTTCCGGCGTTCCGTATATCCTTCAGGTAAAATTGTGCGCTCACGCTCTAAGTCTTGTTTTGCTTTGAGTAAATTAGCCTCAGACTTTTTAAAACGCTTCTGATAATCAGCTTTAAGTTTTTCCATTTGCGGTCTAATGGAGCGTGCTGCCACGGATGAACGTAATACTGATTGCACATCAATAACGCCGACGGTAGCACCCTGTGACCGCGCCTTTGTAACGTCAACAAAGTAAATTGAGAGTACGATTAAGCCGCCGAGGCTCAGGTTCGTCAAAAATTTCATTTAATCCGTCCTAGAATCTAGCGCCGAAATCGAATCTTAAGACTTCTGTTTTATCGAAATCTTTCTTAAGCAATGCCTTCGAGAAATCAATTACCAATGGCCCAAACGGCGATATCCAAGAAATACCAAGACCTACTGATGCCCTCAGAGATTTGTCGTCCGTAATCGTGGCAAGTGTCGATTCTGAATTTGAAAGCGACCCTATATCTGAAAACAACCTCCCTTTAATACCAAACTCGTTTGGTAAACCTATCGGGAACGTTAATTGTGCAGTGCCGGTATAAATAAGTTTACCACCAACGGCATCATCCGTTGCTTCGTCACGAGGTCCCGCCCCTGCCACCTCAAACCCACGTAAAGAAGGACCGCCTAAGAAAAACCTATCTACAATTCGAACATCCCCACCGAGACCAACAATATACCCGGCAGAGCCGCCGATACTGGCGATAAATTTTTCTGTTATTGGAAAGTACCTCGTCGCACGCAATTTGGTCTGTATATACTTTACGCTGCCCCCCAGCCCCGCTAGATTAGTATTAAATCTGGTTACAAAGCCTTTCGTAGGCAGAAACCTATCATCTCTGCTATCATAAGTGAGGATCTGAGATATCTCAGATTTTACGGCGGAGCCCTCTTGTTCTTGAACTGCAAGTGAGGCTGTCGACGTAACATCGGTTAACTCTTCCCGACTAATTCGATAGTGCAGTCTTTGTCTCAGGTTATCTGAATACTCGAACCTTAACCGTAGCCCAGCTCCCAAAGATTTTTGTTCGAAGGAACTTTCATCCTGTAAGTCCCTGGTGGTACGGAAAAGATCTATCCCAGCCGCCAATTTTCGATCAAGGAAATAAGGCTCTGTAAATTGAAGATCGATCTGGCTCGATTCAGCGGCGATCGTAGTTTTTAGGAGTAAGTCCTGCCCTCTTCCAAGCAGATTTCTTTCCCTAATACCGACATCACCCAGTAAGCCAACAGAAGAAGAAAATCCCGCACCAAATGATATTTCACCTGTCGAACGTTCCCTGACTTTCACTTGCAGAACTGTCTTATCCGACCGAGATCCCCGTACATTTTTGACGTCTATTTTTTCGAAAAAACCCAAATTACGTATACGTTTTCGAGCGCGCCGCATCTTCGATGCATTAAATGCATCACCTTCGACTAAAGTCATTTCCCGACGAATTACCGGATCTATTGTTCGTACATTTCCAGTAATATTGATGCGTTCGACAAAGACCTTGGGGCCTTCCCGAATCTGAAAAGTGATATCGATAACGCGTTTTTTCTTATTCCTTTTGACGCGTGGGCGAATATCAACAAAAGCATACCCAAGAGTACCAACAACATCTGTTAAATTTGAAACGACATCCTCAACGGAATCAGCATTATACCAATCACCATCCTTAATCTTTATGTGTCCCTTTAACTGATCGGACGCTAAGTCACGAAGTTTCGCTGCTACATCAATTTTACCAAAGCGGTAGCGTTTCCCCTCCTCTATTGTAAATGTGATAAAGAAACCTTCTCGGTTTGGGGCCAATTCAGCAACCGCAGAAACAACACGAAAATCTGCATACCCCTTGCTCAGGTAATACCGCCGAAGCAATTCACGATCAAATGTTAGGCGATCAGGATCATACGTATCGTCAGCCGATAGAAACCGATACCAAGCGCTTTCCTTTGTCCGAACAACCGACCTAAGATCGCTATCACTGAAAATTTGGTTACCGACAAAACTGATGCGGCGAATTTCAGTTACAGGCCCTTCCTTGATTTCAAAGACCAAATCCACACGATTTTGCGGGAGCTGAATTACTTTGGGCTCAACACTCGCCGCAAAGCGTCCGTTACGTCTATAAACATCAATTAAGCGCTGAACGTCATTCTGGACTCTGGTACGCGTATAAACGATTCGAGGACGCAATTTGACTTCGTCCTGCAATATTTCGTTCGAAATTCGTTTGTTTCCTTCAAAGGCGATCCGGTTGATAATTGGGTTTTCAACAACCCTAATAACTACTGCAGTTCCTTCCCGGCGTACGATGACGTCGGCAAATAGTCCTGTTGCGAATAATTTTTTGAGAGCTTCATCCATCGCTTGGATCGTAATTTTCTGACCTGTGCTAATGGGTACATAGGATCTTACTGTATCTGCCTCAATTAGTTGAGCTCCCTCAACACGAATTTCCGTGGCACCCTGAGACTGTGCAAATGAATAAGTTGCGGGCAGCAATGCTATCCCAATCCATATGGCTGCAGCAGCTCTATAGAAAAAATAACTGTATCGACGGAACACGCGTCTACGAACTCCCTAAGTTACTAACCCTATAACGTATTCGATGAAGCGCAACTGCACCAGATCGTTCCACGTAACAAATACAGTTAAGCATAAAATAAAAGCTAAACCGATATTTAAACTATACCCCATCGCCCGCTCGCCTACCGGACGACCACGCAATGCCTCAATACCATAAAAAACCAAATGACCGCCGTCCAAAAGTGGGATCGGGAATAAATTAATGAGCCCAAGATTGATGGACAATATCGCCACAAACTGAATAACCATAACAAAGCCAGCTTGAGCCATATCACCAGAAATCTGCGCTATACGAACCGGACCACCGAGTTCCTTGGCATTTCGCTGACCGGTACTGATTTGACCTAAAGCATCTAGGATATTTCCGGTTAAAACCACCGTACGAACTGAAGCTTCCCAAATGGCTGTGACTGGATCATGTCGAACAAAAACCATGTCGCCACCAGTACGGGAGACACCTAGTTGTCCTATCGTTTGTTCAGAACCAAATTGCGTAACTTTGACTGCCTCTGGGACAGCGCTAATCGTAACTTCTTTATCGCCCCGTTTAACAACTATGGATATCTGGCGCCCAGGTGAAAGTTGAACGATTCTTCTGACCTGTTCAAATCGTTCGATTTTTGTTGAACCGATTTTTACAAATAGATCTCCCGGTTTTAACCCGGCTTCCTCTGCCGCACTTCCAGGAACAATTTTGCCAACGTCTGCTGGCGTATATGGCTGACCGACAATGCTAAACAGTCCTGCCAAAATCACGATGGCAAACAAAAAATTTGCTAAAGGTCCCGCAAATACAATCCATGCCCGTTGACGCAAAGGCTTACTATAAAGTGAAACATCAATATCGTTGTCTGATCTTTGCCCGTCATCAGTAAGATCATCGGGGGCACGTTCTCCATACATCCGAACATAACCACCGAAGGGAATTGCACTGAATTTCCAACGTGTACCGGTTTTACCCGTAAACCCATAGATTTCTGGCCCGAAACCAATCGAAAAGACTTCTACTCTAACACCACACCGCCTGGCGGCTAAATAGTGTCCAAGTTCATGAACAAAAACGAGAACGGTGAGAACCAAAATAAACGGCAGGACATACGTCCAAATAGCAGTAAGGAACTCCATCAAACTACAGACCTCAAACCGTAACTACCGCACAAGCAGACAGGCTCTCCATTGCAATCTGCCGTGCTTCACCATCAATCGAAACAACATCATCCAAGGCCCCAATTGAGTATCCAGACAATTTCGAAAGAGTAGTCTCAACAGTTCTTGCAATATCTAAAAAACCGATTTTCTGCTGAAGAAAGGCCGCAACCGCAATTTCGTTTGCCGCATTCAAAATCGTTGGTGCAGCCCCACCATCCCGCAACGTTTGTCTGGCCAATTCAATTGCAGGAAACCGCTCAGAATCAGGTTGCTCAAAATTTAATGTCCCAACTGAAGCAAGGTCCAACTTTTGGCTAGGAGCAGGAATCCGGTTGGGCCAACCTAAAGCATAGGCAATCGGGGTCCTCATATCTGGCGAGCCAAGTTGAGCCAGTACCGAACCGTCAATATACGCGACCAAACCATGAATGATTGATTGTGTGTGGACCAAAACATCAATTCGATCTTCGGGCATAGCAAATAGATAATGCGCCTCAATCAGCTCCAACCCCTTATTCATCATAGTGGCTGAATCTACCGAAATTTTAGCCCCCATATCCCAATTGGGATGAGCTATCGCTTCTTCTGGGGTGGCTTTCGCCATATCAGCCAACGACGTTTTCCAAAAAGGGCCACCGGAAGCTGTCAAAATAATTTTCTCAATCGCCTGACGCTGCTCAAACTCAAATACCTGAAAAATTGCATTATGTTCTGAATCAACGGGCAACAAGGCTGCTCCTGATGAAGCGACTTCAGAAAGCATCAACTCTCCGGCGCAAACCAAACATTCTTTGTTAGCCAAGCCAACAGCAGCCCCACGTCTCACTGCTGTCAATGTCGGTTCAAGTCCAGCAGCCCCAACGATTGCTGCCATAACCCATTCCGCTGGTCGGGATGCCGCCTCTATTACAGCAGAACGACCTGCTCCAACCTCGACATCGGTGTCTTTCAACGCATCCTTCAACGCAGCAAATTTGTTTTCATCAGCGACAACAGCAAATTTGGCATTCATCTCCCGCGCTTGCGAGGCCAGCATCTCAACATTGGTGTTAGCTGTTAAAGCTTCCACTTGATACGCCTCTCGATCCCGTTGAATTAGATCAAGGGTATTGCAGCCAATTGAACCGGTAGACCCCAAAATTGTTATGCGTCTGGGCGAATTATCGGGCCCACTTTCCATCATGACCATAGGGATATATCTCCCTTGGTTATGGCCAACGACATAGCGACAACTGGAACTGCGCCAATGAATCCATCCATTCTGTCCAAAACTCCGCCATGCCCAGGGATTATGTTACCAGTATCTTTTGCACCAAACCTGCGTTTAACGAAAGACACACAAAGATCTCCCAGTTGCGCGAGAATGGCAGTGCCCCCACCAATAATCGCCAAAGCAAAAATGCTACCGATACCAGTCCAGTAGGACCATACACCACTCCATAATGCAGCCCCCAATACCCCTCCAACTAGTCCCGACCAGGTTTTATTTGGACTAATTGTTGCCGCCAATTTTGGGCCACCCAACGTTCGACCAACAAACAATGCGCAAATGTCTGTCATCCAAATTGCAAGCATTAGCCACAAGACGACCAAAAACCCGCTATCTCCAGATCCCCTTAGCCAAACAAGACCAATACCCAAACATCCAACTGAAATAACACCTGGGACAAACCAAACACTTGTGTTTTTGATATGGCGATGTGCCATTACCCACACAAGCAAAATTCCTACACCCAACCCAACTGTCGCCCAACGAGCACCATGAATAAATGCTGCAATGATAATCAAAACAACAATCGAAACTCCGAAATGACCTAGAAAATCCAGTTTGCCATTGTTACAGAGTTGACGCCACTCGGCGGTCATTATCCCAGCCGTAATGGCGACGACACAGAGAAAATATAGACCGCCCAAATAGAGCACGCCAATAATAAGGGGGGCGAGAAAAAGCGCCGATATCACACGTGATTTCAATGGGGCACCGCGACTAAGCGTCTAACCCGTTGCACCATATCGTCGGTCACGACGATGGTACTCATTTATCGCATCCCGGAGATCCTCTTGAGAAAAATCCGGCCAAAGTGTATCGATAAACACGAGTTCTGCGTAAGCAACTTGCCACAAAAGAAAATTGCTAATGCGCTGTTCTCCACTGGTCCGAATAACCAAATCAGGATCAGGCATTCCTGCAGTTTCCAAGTGCTGGGAAATCACTGTTTCATCTATAGTTGAATCATCCAATTCGCCCGACGCAACACGTCGAGCGACACTTTGTACGGCCGCCGTGATTTCCTGTCTGGCACCATAACTTAAAGCAACGACAAGATTGAGCGCCGTGTTTCCTTTGGTCTGTTCTTCTGCTTCCTCAATAAGAGATACAATATCGTCGGCAAGTAACGGCCTTTGTCCAATAAATCGCATACGAACACCGCGTTGATCGAGCGCCTTTATCTCCTGACGGAGATAAAGGCGTAGCAATCCCATCAGCGAGCTTATTTCCGCCGCGGGTCGCTTCCAATTTTCAATCGAGAATCCATATAGTGTAAGATATTCGACACCGAGCTCAATACTGCCCTTCACGACTTCTCTTACTGTTTCCATGCCCCGGCGGTGGCCTTCTATTCTCGAACGGCCACGGCCCTGAGCCCAACGACCATTGCCGTCCATTATTATGGCGACATGGACAGGAGGCGGAGGCGTTGTTTCACGCAATGAGGAAACCGATTTCATAACATCAAACCTGCATTATTTCTGCTTCTTTTGATGCCAAAGCCTCGTCAATTTCTTTAATAAATCCATCCGTGAGTTGTTGCAGATCATCTCCCCAGGCGCGCTGTTCATCCTGAGAAATTTCACCGTCTTTTTCTTGCCGTTTAAGTTTATCCATACCATCACGACGAATATTGCGTACGGCAACACGCGCTTGTTCACAATATTTATGTGCAATTTTGCTCAACTCAACGCGGCGCTCTTCGCTGAGCTGAGGAATTGGAACACGAACGGAGTTCCCATCCGCTAAGGGATTTAACCCAAGGCCCGAATCGCGAATTGCCTTCTCAACGGATGCCACGAGCCCTTGGTCCCAAACTTGAACAGAAATCATTCGGGAGTCACTGACGTTTATGGTTGCAACCTGGTTCAAAGGCATACTCGAACCATAAGCATCCACCGTTACAGGCTCTAACAAAGCGGTCGAAGCACGCCCAGTTCTAAGACCACCAAATTCGCCCATCAAAACATTGATCGCACCCTGCATTCGACGTTTAACATCATCAATATCCGGATCAGCCATATTTATCCACCCTTACGTATAACCGTGAAGCGGCCTTGCCCCTTCACGACATTCGCAAATTCACCTGAATTGTGTAGAGAAAACACAAGAATCGGAATCTCATTTTCGCGCGAAAGTGAAATCGCCGATGCGTCCATCACTTTCAAATCCTGCGTCAAAACATCGTGATATGTAAGGCTGTCATAGCGAACAGCATCCGCGACTTTATGCGGATCTGCGGAATACACACCATCAACCTGCGTACCTTTGAATAAGGCATCACATCCCATTTCAACTGCTCTGAGGGCCGCTGCGGTATCGGTCGTGAAGTAAGGGCTACCGGTGCCTGCAGCAAAAATTACCACGCGGCCTTTTTCCATATGTCTGTTTGCCCGACGACGGATATAAGGTTCGCAAACAGTCGACATAGGGATTGCAGATTGTACACGGGTATGGACGCCAATTCTTTCAAGCGCACCCTGCATCGCTAGTGCATTAATAACGGTCGCGAGCATGCCCATATAATCAGCTGTCCCACGCTCTAAACCTTGGCTTGCGGCTTCAATTCCTCTGAAAATATTGCCGCCACCAATGACCAGGCAAACTTCACAACCCAGATCAAGGACGCTTTTTACCTCATTCGCGATTCGTCCCACTGTGTCGGTTTCCAGACCGAATTCGCGATCACCCATCAAAGCTTCACCAGACAGCTTCAACAATATCCGTTGATATTTTACGTCCTCTGGCACCGCGATCCTCGTGGAAAATTACTGATAGGTCGTTAGCTATATTATTCCTAAAAGGTATTAGGACTGAACTGCCGCAGCTACTTCCGCTGCAAAATCACTTTCTTCCTTCTCAACACCTTCACCCAGAACATACCGGACGAACCCCTTTAAGGAGACCGGTCCTCCTGCGTCCTTGCCTGCCTGTTCCAGGACCTTGGAAATTTTGGTTTCACCATCAATTACCGAAGTCTGCTCCAGAAGGACTGCTTCTTCATAGAATTTTCTGAGTCGGCCCTCGACCATTTTAGCGATAATTTCCTCGGGTTTACCTGAATCTTTCGCCTGATCTGTTAGGATGGTCCGCTCTCGATCAAGCTCACCTTGATCAACCTCATCGATAGTAGTCCAACGCGGGGAAGCAGCAGCAACATGCATCGCCATCTGTTTTCCGACACCTTCAAGAACAGCGGCATCTCCGGAGGATTCAAGAGCAACCAAAACAGCAATTCTACCCAGTCCCGGCGCTGTCGCATTGTGAATGTAACTGCTGACGACACCGCTATCGACTGACAATGCATCCGCACGACGCAAATTCATATTTTCGCCAATGGTCGCGATCAAATTGTTCAATGTATCTTGAACACTGACACCATCGCCGAAGTCAGCCGCTAAAATGCCATCAATATTATCACCCTTATCCAGCGCTATTCCTGCCACCGCAGAAACAAATGACTGAAATTCTTCATTGCGAGCAACGAAATCTGTTTCTGCATTAATCTCAACAGCAGCACCAGTATTTCCCGATGCGCTAACAACAACCAGCCCTTCAGCTGCTACTCTGCTCGCCTTCTTCGCTGCTGCCGCTAGCCCTGATTTGCGTAGCCAATCTACTGCTGTTTCCAGGTCCCCATCTGTCTCTGACAGGGCCTTCTTGCAGTCCATCATGCCTGCGCCGGTTTTTTCACGCAGATCCTTAACCAACGAAGCCGTAATTTGTGCCATGACGTCGTCCTTGAATTAGAAAGTGTTACTGTAATTTCGTTCGTTAACCTGCGGCGGCCTGATCACCATCAGTAGATGCTACCACTTCAGCATTCTCTTTGGCACCATCTTCTGCCGGGGGAATTTCTTCGGCGGCGGGTACATCTGCTTCGGCACCGATGTCCGTCCCAGCTGCAATTGCCTCCTGTTGTAGCCCATCAAGTACGGCGTCAGAAATAAGCTCGCAATAAAGTGCAATAGAACGAATTGCATCGTCATTTCCAGGAATTGGATAGGTGATCCCTCCTGGATTGCAATTGCTATCAAGTACTGCAATCACCGGAATACCGAGTTTTTGTGCCTCTTTGATGGCAATACTCTCTTTATTCGTGTCGATGACAAAGAGAATGTCTGGAAGGCCACCCATTTCCTTGATGCCACCCAGCGCACGCTCAAGTTTATCGCGATCACGAGTCCGCATCAGGAGCTCTTTCTTGGTCAGACCAACATCCTCCTGCGAGAGTAGTTCGTCATAATCCCGTAACCGTCTAATCGAAGCCGTGATTGTCTTCCAATTCGTCAGCATTCCGCCGAGCCACCTGTGGTCAACGTAGTACTGGCCACAGCGCTTAGCTGCATCCGCGATTTGTTCGCTGGCCTGGCGTTTGGTTCCGACGAACAGAACACGTCCTCCGCCACTGACAACGTCGCGCACCGCCTGCAATGCGGCGTGTAACATCGGCACGCTCTGGCGCAGATCGAGAATGTGGATACCGTTGCGAACCCCGTAAATGTAGGGGGCCATCTTAGGATTCCGACGTCTGGTGTGATGTCCGAAATGAACGCCTGCTTCAAGCAATTGGCGCATAGAAAAAGTAGGCAAAGCCATTGTAAATCCCTTTTCTCCGGTTGGTGCGTCCGCGGTACAAGTTCGACCAGATTAACTCTGATTCAAACACCGGAACGACGTCCCCTATGTAGAATGAGGCCGTCGCAAGACCGCGTGCGGTTTAAAGTAGGGGCTTGATAGACTGTGATGAGAAGAAATTCAAGCAATTTTGCTTAAAAATCAAACTCATGGCTATTTCGCACCCACTCTCAGCTAAATATCTCTAAGATCAACAACACCAGGCACAGATTCGATCACTGATCGCATATCGGCGGAGATGAGATAATGACCTGGCAAAGCCAATTCCACCGATTGCTGGCGATCGATATCCAAAACCAGCCTGACCTGTCCCCGCCCCTTTTTTCCTCCATTGAGTGTGTTCTTTAGGGCAACCAGGCTGTCTTCACGATTGATATGCACTTTCAGCCCGGCTCCGGTGCGCGCGACGGCGCTTTCCAGATCGACAATGGAACTTGCATTCAGCTTAATTTCATCGTTATCGGCTCTAACGTCGCAACTCGCTAGGACGATACTACCTGTCTGCAGCAAATCCCGGCTAGCTGCGAGCACTTCAGAGAAGATTACAACCTCAAACTGGCCTTCTTTGCTCGACAATTTAACAAAAGCGAATTTATTGCCTTTCGCTGAGGTTCGCTCTCTTACATCCTCCACAACACCCGCCAGTTTGGGCCTGCTACCAGCGGAAGCAGGAGTAAGAGAGGTATGAGGTACAACACCAAGCCGCTCCAGGGCACCACCATATGAATCCAGAGGATGCTCCGAGAGATTAAACCCGACTGCGTCAAACTCCTGACTTAATCTTTCCATTTTGAGCCAATCACTAATCTCCGGGAGCGATTGCTGCTGAGCGTCTACGAGGCCGGCATCTCCACCGAAAAGGCTTACCTGATTGTCTTCGCGCTCCCGTTCAGCGGCAGAAGCCGTTTTCAAAACAAATTCAACACCTTCCATCAGTTTGCGACGATTTTGGTCAAGGCAATCGAAAGCACCGGAACGAATTAAATTCTCCATAAGACGTTTATTGACGACCTTTCCGCCAACTCGTTCCGCGAAATCGAAAATTCCTAAAAACGGTCCGCCATTCGTTCGTTCATTAACCAATGCCTCCATGGCCTGAACACCAACATTTTTGACCGCAGCAAGTGCATAACGAACAGCGCCCTTCTCGCCTGCCTGAGACGGTTGTCGAACTGAAAATGTGGCAAAAGACTCATTAACATCAGGAGGAAGTAACTCTATCTCCTGATCCATCAGTTCCTGACGGTAGATACTCAGTTTGTCGGTGTTGCCCATATCGAGCGTCATTGACGCCGCCAGAAATTCAACGGGGTGGTTCGCCTTTAGCCATGCAGTTTGATAGGCCACCAACGCATAGGCAGCAGCATGGGACTTGTTAAATCCATAGCCTGCGAACTTGTCGACTTGCTCAAAAATTTGCACTGCTTGGGCTCCATCGACACCTCTCTCTTTCGCGCCCTCAACAAAAATATTTCGTTGGGCATCCATTTCGGACTTGATTTTTTTACCCATAGCGCGACGCAACAGATCGGCATTGCCAAGAGTAAAGCCCGACAAGACCTGAGCGATCTGCATGACCTGTTCCTGATAGATCATCACGCCAAACGTTTCGGTCAAAATATCTTCGAGGTCCGGATGCAGGTAATCCGGCTCTTCCTCGCCGTGCTTGCAGGCAATATAGCGCGGTATATTGTCCATCGGACCAGGGCGATAGAGCGCTACAAGTGCGATAATGTCTTCAAAACAGTCGGGTTTCATTTGTCGAAGGACGTCACGCATTCCGGTACTTTCCAGCTGAAACACGCCCACCGTGTCCCCTTTGCCCAGCATTTCGAAAGTTTTTTCATTATCAAGTGGCAGCGTTTCCAAATCCAGCGTGACGCCACTTTCCTTCAAAAGCCCCACTGCTCGATCCAGGACGGTCAGTGTCTTTAGCCCAAGAAAGTCAAACTTCACGAGCCCCGCCGCTTCCGCGTATTTCATGGAAAACTGCGTTGCCGCCATATCGGAGCGAGGATCGCGATACATCGGCACAAATTCATCAAGCGGCTGATCACCGATGACCACCCCAGCAGCATGTGTCGAAGCATGGCGATACAATCCCTCTAGCTTGAGGCCTATATCGAGCAAACGGGAAACTTGCTCGTCCTCTTCTCGCAATCGACGCAACTCTGGCTCACCATCTAGAGCCTCTTGTAACGTTGGAGGGTGCGCGGGATTGAAGGGAATAAGTTTACAAATTTTGTCGACATACCCGTAAGGCATGCCCAAAACTCGGCCGACATCACGAAGGACCGCCCGTGCCTGCAATTTTCCGAAGGTTATAATTTGGGCAACGCGGTCTTTACCGTATTTTTCCTGAACATAATGAATAACTTCGTCCCGCCGGTCCTGACAAAAATCAATATCGAAGTCAGGCATCGAAACCCGTTCAGGATTAAGAAACCTCTCAAATAGAAGACCAAACTTGAGGGGATCCAGATCTGTGATGGTCAGGGCCCAAGCAACTACCGATCCCGCCCCCGAACCACGACCTGGGCCAACAGGAATGCCTTGATTTTTTGACCATTGGATAAAATCAGCAACGATCAAAAAATAACCCGGAAATCCCATCTCCAAAATAACGCCAAGTTCAAAGTCCAGTCGTTCCTGATACGGCTTGGCGTTGGCACCCTTAATACCCAGAGTTTCCAGCCGCGAAGCGAGACCATCCTCCGCTTCCGTACGCAATTGCTCAGCTTCACTCCGTCCGTCCAAAGTCGGGAATGCGGGTAAAATAGGCGCGTGCTCTTCAGGCATAAAGGCACAGCGTTGCGCGATTACAACCGTATTGGAAATAGCCTCAGGTATGTCGGCAAATACTTCCTGCATTTGTTCTTGCGATCGGAAGCCATGGAGTGGCGTCAAACGGCGACGATCCTCTTGGTCGATATGGGCGCTATCCGCGATGCATAACAAGGCATCGTGAGCCTCGTACATTGATTTATCAGAAAAATAACAGTCATTAGTCGCGACGACCGGAAGATCATGGGCATAGGCCAAATCGATTAAGGCGCTGTCTATCTGATCTTCTTGTTGGAGCCCGTGCCTCAGGAGTTCAACATAGAGGCAGTCTGGAAACAGCTCTTTGAGTTTCCCGGCCATAAGGTTAGCTGCCGAATCCTGTCCTTCAGCGAGTAATCTGCCCAACGCCCCTTCTGGCCCACCTGTCAAGGCGATAACGCCATCTGTGTGATCGCTGAGATCAGAAAATTCAATATGCGCCTTTTCCTCTGGCGGGGTTTCCAAAAATGACCGACTGACAAGTTTTACAAGGTTTCGGTAGCCTTGTTGGTTTTGGGCAAGCAACACCAGTGTATCAAAAGCAGATTGCTGTCCATTAACGCGATGCCCCGATTTCCCACCGCAGTCCTCAGGACGTGCTATCAACAGCTGACACCCGATTATCGGCTGCAGGCCGGCCTTACTGGCAGCAATCGAAAACTCCAACGCACCAAACAGGTTCCCGGTATCCGTCAAGGCCACGGCGGGCATGTCGTGTTGATCGCATAGGGCGATCAGGTTTGGGATTTTTATCGCCCCTTCGGAGAGCGAATAGGCTGAATGAACGCGAAGATGAATAAATTCGGGCTTGGACATGTCCTATTGATTCCATAGCTTCTCACGCCTGTCATCAGAACAAAGCATGAATTACGCTATATAAAGTGGTTGACACGGAAGAAATCCACATTATGTTGTGGATAACTTTCCACTAAAGCACTGAATTACCCTAATTATTTTATGGAAGAACGAATCGCTAACTATATTTGATGTTAGCCATCCACTAATAGGCCGTCCCGTAACATCACAATCCGGTCCATCCGGTTGGCAAGATCCATGTTGTGGGTCGCAATTAATGCTGAAACCCCCTGTTGACGTACAACATTCATCATTACATCAAAAATTGTCGTTGCCGTTCCTTCGTCCAAATTTCCGGTCGGTTCATCAGCTAACAAGACGCTTGGTCGGTTCGCTAGAGCCCGCGCAATAGCGACCCGTTGTTGCTCTCCTCCGGAAAGTTCGGCAGGCCGATGAGAACGGCGTTCCGCGAGACCAACTTCTTCTAACAACTCACCTGCACGTTTTCGCGCGGATGATTTATCAACATGAGCAATCATTTGCGGCAAGATTACATTCTCCTCCGCTGAAAATTCGGGAAGCAAATGATGGAATTGATAGACGAAACCCAGTCGTGTCTGCCGGATCGTTGTCCGGGCCGTATCGTCCATCTCCGTGCAATCCTGTCCGTCCAAAAATACCGTTCCATCAGTAGGTTGTTCCAGCAAACCGGCAATGTGAAGAAGCGTCGACTTACCAGTCCCCGAAGGACCGACAAGTGCGGTAATTTCACCCGCGTTCAGGGAAAGGGAAACGCCGCGCAAAACCTCAAGTCGGCCCGTACCTTGTTCGAAAGAACGTTCAATAGACTCTAGCTGAAGTGAGGGGCTATCACTCATATCGAAGGGCTTCGACCGGATCGAGCCTCGCCGCCCGCCAGGAAGGATATATTGTTGCAAGAAAGGATAGCCCGAGCGCCATACCCGTCACTGTCGCGACCTCCACGGGATCAACCTTGGCTGGCAATTGAGAAAGAAAATAGATCTCTGCCTGAAACAGCTTGCTATCCGTCAAGGTCTGCAACCATTGCCGGATAGTCTCAATGTTAAGGGAGAACGCCAACCCCAAGAGAAACCCAGCCGCCGTTCCGATAACACCGACCGCCATTCCAGATAACAGAAAGATTCGCATAATCATGCCACGCGTGGCACCCATGGTACGCAGAATGGCAATATCCCTTCCCTTATCGTTCACCATCATAATAAGCCCTGAAATGACGTTGAAAGCGGCCACCACAATGATCAACGTCAAAATCAGGAACATTACGTTGCGTTCGACCTGAATAGCATTGAAGAAACCCGCATTGGTTCTTTGCCAATCCAGGATACGAACTGGCACGCCCGCCTGCTTTGCGATCTGCGACCTTTTTGCGCTTACCAGATCAGGACTCGTCAACATAACCTCAAGGTTGGTGATTTTCCCCGCGCCTGTCTTGAAGAAAGAACGGGCTGCATTAAGAGTGGTAAACAAGAACGAGCTGTCATACTCGTACATTCCTATTTCAAATACCGCTCTGACCCGAAAGCTCTTTAAACGGGGAACTGACCCAAATGCCGTAACCCGGCTGCTTGGCGCAATAAGCGTGATTTTTCCGCCTACAGACAAGCCATATCGTTCCGCAAACCGATTGCCGACGACAATATCACTATCGTTTTTAAAGTTCTTCAGATTGCCCCGAACGATATTCTTTCCCAGCGACGGGTGTTTAGCGATGTCAGCCGGTCGAATGCCGCGAACCAGGGCGCCGCTGGCCGTCCCACGAACCGTGGCCATCGCCTGACCTTCGATAATGGGCGTCACCCGAACGACTCCATCGATCTTGCGCAATCTCTCCGCAACTGCATCGAAATCCTTAAGACCATCGCCAAACGGTGCCGAAACGCCGAGATGACCGTTCAGACCCAAAATGCGTCCCATAAGTTCCGCCCGAAACCCGTTCATCACGGCCATTACAATAATGAGGGTTGCAACACCAAGCCCAATGCCCGCCAGGGAGAAACCCGCTATGACCGAGATAAATCCCTCGCGGCGGCGTGCCCTTAAATATCGGCGGGCTACCATGCGCTCGAATGCTGAAAAGATCATCGTTTTAACTCGTTAAGCGCACAGTTTTGAAAGAGCTGACTCAATCGATAATTCTTCGCGTTCACCCGTTGCACGATGCTTGAGTTCAATTACGCCGTTCTTCAGGCCACGAGGACCCATGATCGCCTGCCATGGCAGGCCAATGAGATCCATGGTCGCAAATTTCGCGCCCGCTCGCTCGTCCCGATCATCATAGAGGACATCCTGACCGGCTGCTTCCAACTTGTTCACAATGTCTGCGCAGGCATTATCACAATCTATATCACCAGTTCTCAAATTCAGTACGCCGACTGAAAACGGGGCCACACTATCGGGCCAGACAATTCCATCATCATCGTGATATGCCTCGATTATGGCACCAACAAGACGTGACACACCGATCCCATAGGACCCCATTTCCGGATGAAGCTGATCGCCTTCGGGGCCGGTTATCGTCGCACCCATGGCCTTGGAATATTTGGTTCCGAAATAAAAGATATGCCCGACTTCGATCCCACGTGCACTGATGAGGTTGTCGCCCAATTCTGCAGCTTGTCCAGGATCGTGTTTCTCGTCTGTTGCAGCATACAAGCTCGTCCATTTATTGACCACCGGCCCAAGATCGCCTTGGTAATCAGCAACTTCGGCGAGTGCATCAAAACCCAGATAATCCTTATGGCAAAAAACGTCGCTTTCACCGGTATCAGCAAGAATGATGAATTCATGGCTGAGATCGCCACCAATGGGTCCCGTGTCTGCCTGCATCGGAATGGCCTGCAACCCCATGCGGGCAAATGTTCTAAGATAGGATACGAACATCCGATTATATGACTCACGCGCGCTTTCATAATCCAGATCAAATGAGTAAGCGTCTTTCATCAGAAATTCGCGGCCGCGCATTACACCAAAGCGAGGGCGTACCTCATCCCGAAATTTCCACTGAATATGATACAGAATTTTCGATAAATCTTTGTAGCTTCGGACCGACTGCCGAAATATGTCGGTAATGAGTTCCTCGTTTGTCGGACCATACAGCATTTCGCGATCATGCCGGTCGATGATGCGGAGCATCTCCTTGCCATAGCCATCATATCGGCCACTTTCCTGCCAAAGCTCCGCAGCCTGAATCGTCGGCATTAGCAATTCCTGCGCGCCAGCTGAATCCTGCTCTTCACGGACAATTTGTTCGACTTTGCGTAAAACCTTTAGACCCAACGGCAACCATGAATAAATTCCCGCACTCGCTTGTTTCACCAAGCCCGCACGCAGCATAAGACGATGCGACACAATTTGCGCTTCGGCAGGGTCTTCTTTCAATGTCGGTAAGAAATAATTTGATAACCGCATAAGAAATTTTCCCGAAAAGCGGCCCATAACCGCAATAGTAGCGGGCAACGCGGTCAGACTTTAGGGAAAGCAGATTGCCAAGGCAATGCCGCGCTCAGCGTTTGGTCGTCATTTGTTTCTGGCAAAGTCCAGAAAGTTTCGCGGCCTCTTCGCTTTGCAAAGGCTGATCATTAAAACAGGCGCGACCATTTTTGAATTTAACAGTCCCAACGGTAAAATTCCGGGTTTGAAATTTATTGGGGTCTACAGGCAGACCTAATGATTTTTGCAAATCCACTGTTATCGGAATGCTGAATTCAGTGGGCATATTGATCTGCAGCCCGCCGTTTAAATCCGCCGGGGCGACCTTTCTCCCATAGACATCAACTCCCGGCCTGTATGTAACGTCATTACTGGGGGTGTATGTGACAAGCCGCGTGCAATCAGCCGCCATAACGGTCACGGTTTGGGCACCCGCCGAGTAAATAATCAAGATGGCAAAACAGAATATTGCCGTGGTCACAAAACCTCGCATAAATACACTTTAGGGGTGTAGGCCTAAAGATTGCTTAACCGAATCATTCATATATGCGACAATTTTGTATGCGACAATTTTGTTACAGCAATAAAATCGGGGGAAATCATGCTGAATAAGATGTTCCAACTGGACACTAATCAAACAACGGTCAGGACCGAAGTCTTCGCAGGTCTGACGACCTTCCTGACGATGGCATACATCATCTTCATCAACCCGGACATCCTGTCCCTCGCGGGGATGGATAAAAACGCCGTATTCGTTGCAACCTGCCTGGCTGCCGCGTTTGGCTCACTTGTCATGGGCTTCTACGCCAACTACCCGATTGCGCTCGCACCGGGTATGGGATTAAACGCGTTTTTCACCTTTGGTGTAGTAAAAGGCATGGGGGTCAGTTGGGAGATCGCGTTAGCGGCCGTCCTAATTTCCGGCATTCTCTTTGTTATCCTGAGCGTATTACCAGTCCGCGAATGGATCATAAACAGCATACCCAAATCACAAAAACTGGCGATCGCCGCTGGCATAGGCCTTTTCCTGGGCTTTATCGGCCTTAAGAGCGCTGGTCTTGTTGTCGATCATCCTGCCACACTTGTGCAGATGGGTGATCTGGTTTCCTTAAAAGTATTACTGGCGGTCCTTGGCTTCATTGTTATCGTCGCTCTCGATTACAAGAAAATTCCGGGAGCTATCATTATCGGCATCCTGCTTGTTGCCGTCGTTGGCATGATGACTGGATTGGCCAAGCCACCGACAGCGATTGTCAGCATGCCGCCAGATCCCTCACCGACTTTCCTGGCACTCGATTTAGCGGGATTCTTTAAACTTGCCGGGGTCACAATGTTGATCCTGGTCTTCAGCTTCCTTTTGGTCGATATGTTCGACACGGCCGGAACGCTTATCGGTCTTGGACATCAAGCCAAGCTACTGGACAAGGATGGCAACCTTCCGAATATCGGCAAGGCACTTGTAGCCGATAGTAGCGCAACTGTAGCAGGTGCTGCTTTTGGCACCTCTTCTACAACCAGTTACATTGAGAGCGCCTCTGGTATCCGCGCTGGTGGTCGTACCGGTCTAACCGCTGTCGCCGCAGCCTGCTTCTTCCTCCTGGCGCTCTTTTTCGCGCCAGTGGCAACCTCGGTACCCGGTTTTGCCACTGCACCGGCCATCGTCTTTGTCGCCTGTATGATGGCTCGTGGATTGGCTGAAATTGACTGGGACGATGTCACCGAGTTCGTACCAGGTGTCATTACAGCCTTAACCATGCCTTTGACGTTCTCGATTGCTACAGGGATAGGGCTCGGCTTTATTTCCTACGTTGCGATTAAACTGGCGTGCGGCAGGTTGGCTGATATCAGCGCCGCAATGTGGCTGGTATCGATTACCTTCCTGATCTACTTCATCGCCGTTTAGGAAGTTTAGCGCGTCTCAGTTCACCTCATATGAGGTGGGTTGAGGCGCGCTATTTTTTGGCGATTGTATATTTGACAAACCCAGCAATGATAGAGAGTTTATCTGACCGCCGAGCATAGCTGGATCAGTCGTCTTTCTTGTCGTCGTCGAGCTTCTTGCCAGCCTTAGCGATCTATTTGGGATTTATCAGTCATGGAAGCAAGCTCGGTTGTTCGTGGATAGGTTCGCATCTTTTTAGATCAACTGCGCGCTTAAGAATTTCAGTTTGCTCCACGCCTTCAAGCCATAGGTGATAGTCAAGAAGCGGCACCCCACGACCCTCTGGATTGCCCTTGCCACGTCCATTGTCGTAAGTGTGAAACGCATCAAGGTTCACACCATAGGTCTCTTCAATCTCCAAGGCAGTAGACAGCATGATTGCGTCGCCAGTTGTCAAAACCCGATTGTTGGAGTCTTGTCGCTTGTAAGCCACGTCTTTCAATAGGCCTGCGTTGATGTTTACATGAATTCCGCTCTCAACAACAAATATGGAGCCACGAAAGTCTCCCAGAAACTCTTGAAATGAACCGTGAGAGGATTTCTTGAGTCTTTTTGGTGTGATCTCAGCCAAAGCGATGGCGGAAGTGTAAATCTTACTCCCGTTCTTTTCTTGGGTTTCAGAAATAAACTTCGCTAAGCTGGCTGTATCATATATGTGGCTGTCATCGTTGAGGTACGCAATGAATACACACGAATCCCAGAAATAGTGCTTCCCTGCCATTACCAAATGTCCTCAGAACTAGGGTATGGGAGATGATCGAAACCACCTCTCCAATTCATTAAGCTTCCAGCGTCACCCAAGCGATCAATTCTACGAATCTCGATTTGTTCGGGCAGACGGTCATTTCCATTGTAGTGCGCGAGAGCGGACACGGTTACACGTTGGTCCAAAGCGTCTTTAAGGTTTTCAACTGTGACGGAATTACAGGTGCAATCCAGCTCTCGGCCCCCAACATTCAGGATTAACTTTGCGCTAGCTACGGTCCCTCTAAGGTCAACTTCCTTTAGCTCTCCATCAAATGTTCCATACGCGACACCCTCAAAGAGATTCACGATATTGCTAGAAGCTTTGTACTCTCTGAATGCTCTTTCAGCCTTCTTTTCAAAAAACTTGTCAACTCTAACAACTGTGTCGGGCTGGCCTTTCACACCTATTTCACCGTGGGAGAAAGCCTTATCCGCGCCGCGACCAAACATAGAGAGTACGCTCGCAATTGTCGGGCTGGTTTCTTTCGGGATACCTCTGCCATCCCGAACGCTAACCGCCACATCTTGGACCACCAATACGCTGGAGGTTTTTGGAAATTTCTTGGTGCTATAAGGACGCTCTGCCACGGCGGCGAATGCGCTGCCGTACTCAAGATCGCTAATGAAATAGTCAAAGGTCTTGTTGCCGTGACTCTGGCGGTCAGCAGCCTTCAGGGCTTTAATCAATTGAGACAACTTTTTAGCGAAGACATTCGCGCGCACGTCCTCACCTTCACCCTTAAGGCCAAACAGTTTAAGTTCTATTTGTTCATTCTTAGCCATAAAATCATGCTCCTCTGGCGTAGATTCTACGCGCCCAATGAGTCCCTATACAGTACCCGTTTTCCTACAATACTCATCAATGCGACATTTGCACGGCCTAAATCGTCCACACCGTTGGCGATGAGATTGTTATACCGAAATTCAAATTCTGCCGCATAACGATGAAGATGTTGTTTACCGCAATGCTGATAAACGCCCTTCATGCCGCGCTTGAAGATGCTGAAATAGCCCTCAATCGTATTAGTATGGACAACACCGCGGCCATACTCGCCCTTGCTGTGTGTCGTGAAATCGTGGTCTGCAAAGTGCTTACTAATGCCAGTGTATTGCTTGGCTTCGTCAGTGTAGACCGTCGCCTCTTTCGCGATGTTTGCCTATAAGGATCGGCACCAGAGTTGCTTTTGTCACGTCCTTAACGACGAAAGACTTAGATTGACCAGTCGTGCGATCCACAAGGGAAAGCATGGCGTTCTTGTGAGCGTAGCCACGCGCGTCTTCTTTCTTCTTGTACTTTTGACCAATGAATGTCTCGTCAACTTCTACAACGCCACCGCCAAACATAGGGCCACCATCGGAGCGCATAGCCTCACGAATGCGATGAGACATGAACCACGCGCTCTTATAAGTGATTTCCAGAACGCGGTGTAGCTGGTGGCTGCTTACGCCCTTCTTGCTGGATACCATGAGGTGAATTGCTTGAAGCCACTTGTGCAGTGGAATGTGGCTTTCTTCGAAGATTGTGCCAATGCGTACCGTGAATTGCTTGCGGCATTCCGCGCACTTCTTGAGGCCGTGACGTTCGACGCCTTCTGGGTTCTTCTTAGACGGCTTGGAGCGAACGCCGTTCAGGACGTAGATTTTATCGCAGTTGCCGCAGTGGGGGCAGTGGGGGCAAACTGGGCCGGTTAACCCAAAGCATACCTTCAACATGCTTAAACGCTGCGGCTTCGTCGTACATATGTGCTTTGGACAGAACAGACATTTCGATTTCCTCTAACTCTATGAGAAGAATATACGAAACTCACTTGGGTTTGTCAAATATACAATCACCTATTTTTTTGAATACCGGACAAGAAACGGTATGGGCTCCTGGTAAATACCCCGTGCTCATCAGGAACTCACCGGTTATCTCCCCACCAGTAAAAAGAAACGTTTTCTTGAAGAGCTTAACCCATTCGTCTTTTTCTAGCGGGTGATGATGATCGAGCCAGTTTCCAAACGACCCATTCTCGTTTTGTAATTCAAGAATTGTGCGAGCGTTCTCGATCACTGCAGTGACCTTGAGTTTGTTCCGTATGATGGCGGCGTTGCTCAACAAACGCTCGCGATCATCTTCGCCGTAATTGGCGACGCGACGAATATCAAAACCTTCAAATGCTTCTCGAAACCCTTCCCGCTTTTTCAGGATAGTAAGCCAGGAAAGTCCCGCCTGATTGATTTCAAGGACAAGCCTCTCGAAAAGAACGTTGTCATCAGTAACCGGAAAACCATATTCCAGGTCATGGTACGGGCCGTGAAAAGGATGCCCAGGTGCGATCTCGCAATAATGGGGCATAAGATTTAGGCGTTTCGGAAAGAGGCAATGTCCGAGACGATTACCCAGTGAATCAAACCCGTAATGAAGCCCGAAATCACGGTTGCTGCGAGCACTTTCTTGAATAAATGCGGACGGACAGGAGCACCTGCTTCATGTCCGGCTTCCGCCTGCTCACCTTCCTCGTGAGGCGGTTTCACACCTATAGGCAGGGCCATAAAAAAAACCAGCCACCACGTCATCACGTACACGACTATTCCGGAAGTCCATGTCATCAGAAATCTAAATCCTTACAATGTGCACCTGCACGATTGGTCGTTTGCCGGTTTCGGCACGAAATACACGCCGTGCCGCCTGGCTCACCGCACCTTCGAGTTTCCCATCGTTAAAACGCTGGTGACGCGACATCGAGCCAACAGCATCAACAATTGCCGAAATGGCTTCCTCATGCATTACCACATCTTCGCCAATACCATCCACGATTCCCGGTGCCGAAAGCTGCGGGGTCTTGATTAATTCGCCATCCTCATCAAGGACGACCGTCGCGACAGCCACCCCACTGAAAGTCATTCGACGCCGCGCGCGAACAACATCGCCATCAACTGGAACGAGACGTCTCCCGTCTACAGCGTATCGCCCGGATTGAACCTGCGCCAAAATTTCTGGTTCGCCCGGCGCCAGACGAAGCATTTCACCATTTTCCGCCATCGCCGTCTTCGCTATGCCATTCTTCTTGGCGAATTTACAATGCTCAATGAGATGCCGTGCCTCTCCATGGATGGGCACCAACATCGGTGAATTTACCCAGCCATACAATTCCTGAAGTTCATCACGCGCGGGGTGACCCGAAACATGGACAAAGGCGTCGCGTTCCGTGATGACATCAACATTTAGGCGCGCGAGCTGATTTTTAAGGCGACCGATAGCCCTTTCATTTCCGGGAATTTCTCGCGACGAAAATATAACCGAGTCCCCTTCCGACAATGAAATATCCGGATGGTCGTCAGCTGCTATGCGTGCCAGAGCCGCGCGTACCTCGCCTTGACTACCAGTGACCAGCATGAACACTTCATCACGAGGCAGATAGCCAACGTCACGCGCATCAACGAATTCAGGACAACCTTTCAGGTAACCGCACTCTTTCGCAATCTCAGCAATCCGCCAAAGCGAGCGTCCCACAAGGGCCACCCGACGGCCGGTTGCCTCCGCGACATGCATCGCACTTTCCATACGTGCAACGTTTGACGCAAAACACGCGATGGCGACGCGGTTCTTACAATTCTTAACGACATCATTAAGGCTTGTGCGTAAAGGGCCTTCAGATCCCGTGCGCCCCTCTACAAAAACATTAGTAGAGTCGCACATAAGAGCAACGACACCATCATTACCAAATTTGCGAAGAGACTTCTCGTCCGTCACGGTCCCGACCAAAGGGTCGGCATCCAGTTTCCAATCCGTTACATGCAGAACAGTGCCAGCGGGCGTCTTGATTGCGAGAGCTTGGGTCTCCGGTACGGAATGCGCCAAATTTATGAATGATACCTCAAACGGCCCAACTGAAAAATTTCCGCCCGGGCTCACCTCATTTATAGGAACAGTACCATTGAGACCTGTTTCCGGTAATTTCCTGCTTAATAGCCCTGCAGCAAAGGGCGTTGCGAAGACCGGACAATTCAATTGCCGCCAGAGATATGGGATACCACCAAGATGATCTTCGTGAGCATGCGTAACAACAACACCGACAAGATCCTTGGCGTTTTCAACAACAAAAGCAGGGTCCGGAACCATTACGTCAACGCCCGGTGTCAAATCATCGCCAAACGTTACTCCGCAATCCACCATCAGCCATGAGCCGCCATAGCCGTACAACCCCATATTCATTCCGATTTCGCCACAGCCACCAAGCGGCAAAAACACCAATTCATCGGGTTTATTCATAAATCACAGGCTTTGCGTGTTGCGGCGATAAATTTCCGAGAGACCACGTAGAGTAAGGTCGTTATCAAGATGTTCTATTGCGTCAATTTCTTCAGCAAATAGCGGCGCAAGCCCGCCAGTCGCGACGACACCCATCTTTACGCCATACTCGCCTTCAATGCGAGAGAGCAGACCTTCAATTAACCCCACATACCCCCAATAGACACCGGACATCATTGCCGGAACTGTTCGCGTCCCGATAACGGCCTTTGGCTTTTGGACGGCAACACGGGGAAGTTTTGCCGCTGCCATATGAAGGGCATCCAGAGAAAGATTGATTCCAGGGGCAATGACACCGCCGCAGTAACAGCCCGTCTCGTTAACAACATCAAATGTTGTCGCCGTTCCAAAATCAATAATGATCAATGGTCCACCATACCGACGGTGAGCGGCTGCGGCATTGACGAGCCGATCTGCGCCAACCTCCTCAGGCTCGTTGACAAGAACATCAACGCCAATTTCGACGCCCGGCTCACCAACGACCAAGGGTTCTGTTTTAAAATACTTTCGACAAAGGTTTTTCAGACTGAATAAAGACTCCGGTACCACAGTTGCTACGATAGAGGCGGTAATATCGGCAACTTCTAGCTTCTCCAACGCCATCAAGTGGGTAAGCCAGACTCCGTACTCGTCGGCTGTACGCTTGGCATCGCTTGACGCCCGCCATTCACCCTTGAGGGTTTCCCCGTCATACACCGCGAACACGATGTTGGTGTTTCCGGCATCTATGGCAAGAAGCATTTAAAACCCGTCAGTCCGCGAAAAAGATTTCACCCGCAGCAATCTTTCGAGTACTGCCATTACCTCTTTCCAACACCAGTGCCCCCATTCCGTCAATACCCAGAAAAATGCCCTGATCCTCAGATCCATCCGGAAATCGGGCAACAATCGGTTTATCGATACCATGTGCGCTCGCCAACCATGCATCTCTTAACGCTGAAAAACCAACATCTTTCCAAATATTGTTCCAGTGCTGAAATTCGGAAACCACTGCGACAAGCAATTCACCTGGCCCGACAGAAACGCCAGTATCGGCCAACGAAATTGCTTTGTCAGAAATAGAAGTCGGTACACCCACAAGATTGACTCCGATTCCTACTACATAAAATTCGTTTACTGCTTCGATCAAAATGCCCGATAGCTTTTGTCCGTTGAGAAGCAAATCATTTGGCCATTTGCAGGAAATCGTTGTTGTATCATCAAGATGATTGATTACCGCATCACGTATAGCCAACGATGCAACAAAGGCCAACTGTCCAGCCTGACGTTGATCAAAGACCTTTGTAATGAGCGTCAGATACAGGTTCCCGGCAGGGGACTCCCAGCTGGCATCACGACGACCGCGACCAGCCGTCTGGCGATCAGCAAAAATAACGACCCCATCAGAGGCTTCCCCCGAAGCAATCAGCCGGAGTGCTTCGCTATTCGTACTGTCCAGACAATCATATGAAAGGAGAGTGATACCTTGAGGCATTTCGGGAAGGTCGCCCACTCCCTGCCCTCTATCCGGCAAGCAGCATCCGTGCTGCAGTTTCCGCGCTTCCTACGACGATATCCGGACGAATGATAAAGAATGTAACAAAGAGCGTGGTGCCGACCAGAATAGTTTTCGTCTCGCCACTCAATGTGCGATCAAAGGCCTCAGCAGGTTCATCAAAATACATGATTTTGATTATCCGGAGATAATAGTAGGCACCAATAACACTCGCCAGAACGCCAATGATCGCCAACGTATAAAGCCCGGATTCAATTGCCGCGAGGAAGATATAAAGTTTACCAAAGAAACCGGCCAATGGCGGTATACCTGCCATTGAGAACATCAGAATAGCGAGCGCGAGGGCAAGCATAGGCTGGCTCCGGGCCAGACCCGCCAGATCTGAAATGCCCTCGACCATTCGGCTGGTGCGGCGCATTGCCAGAACACAACAGAACGTGCCGACATTCATGGCCAAATAGATGGCCATATAAACCAGAATTCCGCGTATACCTGCTTCGGTGCCGGCAGCCAGGCCAATAAGAGCGTACCCGACATGTCCGATAGAGCTATAGGCAAGCAGACGCTTGATATTGTCCTGCCAGATAGCGGCCAAAGCGCCCAAAACCATAGAAGCAATCGAGATCAAAATAATGACCTGTTGCCATTCCGCTATAAGAACGCCAAACGGCCCTGTCAGGACACGAATAAATAACGCTATAGCAGCTATTTTCGGGGCCACTGCAAAGAACGCTGTGACCGGTGTCGGGGCGCCCTCATAGACGTCGGGTGTCCACATATGAAACGGAACCGCCGAAACCTTGAAGGCAAGCCCGGCAATCAAGAAAACCAACCCAACGATCAAACCCACGCTTGGGCCGGTGCCACCCAGCCCTTTGAAGAGAGTCGCCAATCCCTCAAAACTCGTCGTCCCGGCGAAGCCATATATCAAGGAACAGCCATAAAGCAGCATACCCGATGACAACGCCCCAAGGACGAAATACTTCAGCCCGGCTTCGGAGGATCTAAGCGAGTCCCGACGAAATGCCGCCACGACGTATAAAGAAAGACTCTGAAGTTCCAACCCGACATATAGAGATATCAGATCATTTGCCGACACCATCATGAACATACCAAGTGTCGCAAACAGGATCAGAACCGGGTATTCGAAACGGGCGATGCTCTCCTGCTCATTGAAATTGATCGACATAATAATGGCGAAAGACGATCCGATGATGATCAGCCACTTCATAAAATGCGCGAAATCATCGACGATAAACTGGCCGCCAAAGGCCGTCATACGTCCGCTCTGAACCGACGTCAGAACGATCCCAACGACCACGAGCGCGAGAACCGCGATCCAGGATACCGGACGTGTTGAACTATCCCCCCTGAAGACACCAAGCATCAATAGAGCCATGCAGGTGCAAGCAAGAACGATCTCGGGCAATGCAGGCATCAACTGGTTCAACGTCAACATCGATACCTCACTCATTGTCCCGCGACCGACAGCGCGTTGATCGCGATCATTGCGGTTTTATGCTGATCAACCAGATTGGCGACCGACACTTCGATAATCTCCAGAAACGGTCCGGGATAGACGCCCATCAATATCGTCAAAACCAGTAATGGCGTGAAAACCGCCACTTCCCGCCGGTTCATATCCATGATCGATTTCAAGTCGTCCTTGGTCAGCTTTCCAAAGATCACCCGACGATAAAGCCACAGCATATAAGCGGCCCCGAGAATGACACCCGTCGCGGCGAGGGTTGCCGCCCAGGTACTTACCTGGAACAAACCGACCAGAACCAATATTTCGCCGACAAAGCCACCTGTTCCGGGAAGACCGACACTTGCCAGCATAAAGACCATAAAGAAGAAGGCATAAACCGGCATTCGTTCTACAAGCCCGCCATAGCGCTCGATATCACGGGTATGCATTCGGTCGTAAATAACACCAACACAAAGGAATAAGGCGGCTGAAACAATACCGTGGCTTAGCATCTGATATATCGCGCCGGTAACGCCCTGCTGGTTGAGCGTAAATATACCCAGCGTGACAAAACCCATATGGGCGACCGATGAATAGGCGATAAGCTTTTTCATATCGAGCTGCACAAGAGCGACCAGCGACGTGTAAATCACTGCAATGATGCTGAGGCCAAAAACCATTGGCGTAAAGAAGTCCGTTGCAACCGGCAGCATCGGGACCGAGAACCGCAAGAATCCATAAGCGCCCATTTTCAATAATACGCCGGCCAGGATAACTGACCCCGCAGTCGGTGCTTCAACATGTGCGTCGGGTAGCCAGGTGTGAACCGGCCACATTGGAACCTTGACTGCAAAACTCGCAAAAAACGCCAACCAGAGCCAATACTGAATATTGGCTGGCAGCGCATATTTCAGAAGTGTCGGCAGGTCCGTCGTTCCTGCCTGTAAATATATTGCCAGGATCGCCAACAGCATCAAAACCGAGCCTGTCAGCGTATACAAAAAGAATTTGAACGCTGCATAAACGCGGCGCTGACCACCCCATACCCCGATGATCAGGAACATGGGGATCAGGACACCCTCAAAGAATATATAGAACAGAACGAAATCGAGCGCGCAGAACATGCCAACCATCAGGGTCTCGAGGACCAGGAAGGCAATCATATATTCTCGTACCCGAACCTTAATGGCCTCCCAACTTGCCAGAATGCAGATTGGTGTCAGCAAGGTTGAAAGCAGAACGAACAGAACCGAAATCCCGTCGACACCCATGTGATAGTTGATGCCGAAACTCTCGATCCATGGGTGTTTCTCAACCAATTGGAAGGCTGCTGTCTTACGATCAAAGTCGATCCACAGCATCAAGGACAGGAAGAAAGTTATTAAAGAGGTCCAAAGCGCCGTGTTACGGGAATTTCGTGCGACGACTTCTTCGTCCCCCCTGATAATAAGAATAAACAACGCACCTACTAAGGGCAGGAAGGTGACGAGGCTCAGGATGGGAAAATCACTCATGCGCTTCTTATCCTTGCGTATAGAGGTAAAGCGTTACCAGGCCAGCAACACCGATCAGCATGGCAAAGGCGTAATGATATACGTAACCGGACTGAAGTTGGCTCACACGGCCCGCAAGGTTCCGAACAACAGCCGTGATCCCATCGGGGCCAAGCCCATCGATCATGGTGCCATCGCCCTCTTTCCATAGTCCCTGACCAATATATTTTGCCGGGCGCACGAAAAGACGATCATATAGTTCGTCGAAGTACCATTTGTTGTAGAGGAACAGATAAACCTTCCGGAACCGGGCTGCGACTTTCGCCGGCAAATCCGTCCGGGCGATGTACATGTAATACGCCAGGGCTATTCCGATCAGACCAACGACAATTGGAGCAACTTTGACCCAAAGTGGGACATGATGCGCATCAACAATCGCCGTATGTGTTGGAAGGACAAGAATTGCTTTGCCCCAGAAGGCATTCATGCCATCGCCAACGAAGGCATCGTACCCTGCATATCCGGCAAACAATGCCCCCATGGCCAACACGATCAGCGGTATTGTCATAACCTTGGGCGATTCATGGACATGCGCCATGGTCTTTTCATCGGCGCGTGGTTCGCCATGGAAGGTCATGAACAACAGTCGCCAGGAATAGAACGCAGTCATTATCGCTGCGATCATGCCCATCCAGAACGCGTACGTCCCAACACCGCTATCGGCGGCGAAGGCAGATTCCAAAATCATGTCTTTTGAGTAGAAACCTGCGAAGAATGGCAGACCTGCAAGAGCAAGGCTTCCTATCCACATCATCGTATAGGTCAATGGAATGAGGCGCCAAATTCCACCCATGTTCCGCATATCCTGCTCCGATGACATGGCATGAATGACGGAGCCCGCGCCGAGGAACAGCAAGGCTTTAAAGAATGCATGCGTAAACAAATGGAAAATGCCAGCTGCGTAGGCAGAAACACCACAGGCGAAGAACATGTACCCAAGCTGGCTACAGGTTGAATAGGCAATCACCCGCTTAATGTCGTTCTGACACAGACCGACTGTGGCGGCAAAGAATGCGGTCGACGCACCGACAACGCAAACCACGTTGAGAGCGAAAGGCGCAAACTCAAACATTGGCGACAAGCGGGCAACCATAAAGACGCCAGCGGTCACCATCGTTGCGGCATGGATTAAAGCCGAAACGGGTGTCGGACCTTCCATGGCATCCGGAAGCCAGGTGTGCAGGCCTAATTGCGCTGACTTGCCCATCGCTCCCACAAAAAGCAGGAGACACAGTACGGTCAGCGCATGCCACTCGCCACCAAGGAACTCCATTGTCGCGGCGGCTTTTGCAGGGGTCGCATTGAAGACTGTATCGAAATCAACGCTACCGTAGAGCAGGAAGACACCCAGAATACCGAGAGCAAATCCGAAATCGCCAACCCGATTGACGAGAAACGCCTTGATCGCTGCTGCATTGGCAGACGGTTTTTCATACCAGAAACCGATGAGCAGATAAGATGCCAGACCAACCCCTTCCCAACCAAAGAACAGCTGCAGGAAATTGTTGGAGGTCACCAACATCAGCATGAAGAAGGTGAAAAGACTTAAATAGGCAAAGAAACGCGGAACCGACGGATCATGGTGCATGTATCCAATCGAATAAAAATGCACGGCACAGGACACAACCGTCACAACCACCAGCATCACTGCTGTTAGCGTATCAAACCGCAACGCCCAATCGACTTCAAAACCACCTGAAATAATCCAGCTAAACATCTGGATCGTTTGTGGCTCATGCCTGAGGGCAACCTCATTGAGAATGATCAGGGAGAAAATCGCCGACAATAACATGGCGCCACAGGTTACGAATTGTGCGCCTTTGTCCTTGAGCCAGGGACCAAACAGACCGGCAATTGTGGCGCCGACCAAGGGCAGGAATATTGCAAGTACGTAAATCACGCCCTTAGCCCTTCATCAGATTGATATCTTCGACGGCGATGGTGCCGCGATTTCGGAAATAGACAACAATAATTGCCAGCCCGATGGCCGCTTCAGCTGCCGCTACCGTTAGAACCAACATTGCAAAAATCTGACCGGTGAGGTCCTGCAAGTGAACGGAAAATGCAACGAGATTGATGTTTACAGCGAGCAGGATGAGCTCAACCGACATCAAAATGATGATGACATTCTTTCTATTGAGGAAAATTCCAAAAATTCCCAACGTAAAGAGGATCGCAGCAACAGCGAGGTAATGGGAAAGACCGATTTCCAGCATTGTCAGATCCCACTCCCTGATTGAACTTTTTTGATCTCAATCGCATCTTCAGGGCGGCGATTAATTTGATCTGAGATTTTTTGTTTCCGAACACCCGGGCGGGCCCGCAGCGTCAAGACAATCGCACCGATCATGGCAACCAAAAGAACCATCCCGGCGCCTTGGAACAAATAAATATAATCGGTGTAGAGAATCTTGCCGATGGCATGAGTATTCGTGACCTGATCGATCGGTGGCGCAGGGAAACTTCTTACAGTTTCAGTTGCGGGTGCGATAACCCAGCTTCCACCGATCATCAGAAGTTCGGCCAGCAACACGATCCCAACAAGTCCCCCGATCGGCAGATATTGCAGGAAGCCCTGACGTAATTCAGTAAAACTGATATCCAGCATCATTACGACAAACAGGAACAACACTGCGACCGCGCCGCCATACACAACCACTAGGATCATCGCGATAAATTCGGCACCGATAAGAACAAACAGTCCCGCAGCATTAAAGAAAGCCAGGATCAAAAACAAAACGGAATGAACGGGATTACGCGCAGAAATAACCATCACTGCGGAAGCAATCGCAACAAAGGAAAACAGATAGAAGCTCAGCGCCTGAATAATCATGAGGCGCCCCACCAAAATTTATGTAACCTGACAAACATCACTGTTCTGTCACACTCCGATTATCTGTATGGCGCATCGGCGTTTAACCGACCCGACAATTCGGTTTCCCAGCGGTCACCATTCGCCAGCAATTTGTCCTTGTTGTAGAGAAGCTCTTCGCGAGTCTCCGTCGCAAACTCGAAATTGGGCCCCTCAACGATGGCATCAACAGGACAGGCTTCTTCACAGAAGCCGCAATAAATGCATTTCGTCATGTCGATATCGTATCGTGTCGTTCGACGGCTGCCGTCCGCGCGAGGTTCAGCTTCAATGGTAATGGCCTGCGCCGGGCATACAGCTTCACAAAGTTTGCAGGCGATACATCGTTCTTCACCATTCGGATAGCGCCGTAACGCATGTTCTCCGCGAAAACGAGCGCCAAGCGGCCCCTTTTCAAAGGGATAGTTAACGGTGACCTTCGGCTTAAACATATAGCGGAACGTAAGAGCCATGCCTGAGATCAACTCGCTCAGCAGCAGCATTTTTGTGGAACGTTTCATCAGGCTCATGATCGGTTCCTTCTATCCGGGGATCGCAGCATTCGTTTCATCATTTCGGCAACCACCCCATCGCTACGAGGAAACCTGCAGTGACAACAACCCACAGAAGTGAGAATGGCAGGAAAACCTTCCACCCAAGACGCATGAGTTGATCGTATCTGTACCGGGGGAATGTTGCGCGTACCCACAGAAAACAGAATAAAACGGCAGAAATCTTAAGAGCAAACCAGATAGGACCTGGAATCCACGTGAAGGGCTCGAGGTTGATCGGCGACAACCAGCCGCCGAGGAACAGGATCACCGTCATCGCGCTCATCAAAATCATATTCGCGTATTCACCCAGGAAGAACAGAGCGAACGTCATTGACGAATATTCAACGTTATAGCCAGAGACCAGCTCCGCTTCGGCTTCCGGCAAATCAAACGGCGCCCGGTTGGTTTCCGCCAGGCCGGAAATAAAGAAAATCACAAACATCGGCAGTAGTGGAATGCAGAACCACATTCCGCGTTGCGCTTCCACGACGTCATTGAGATTCAAAGAGCCAACGCAAAGCAACACGGTGATGATGACAAACCCGATGGAGACTTCGTAGGACACCATCTGGGCAGCAGACCGCAGCGCGCCAAGAAATGGATAAATTGAGTTGGATGCCCAACCGGCCATGATAATGCCGTAGACGCCAAGCGAAGAAATCGCGAACAAATACAAAATGCCGACATTGATATCCGCCAGCACCATGTCGTGATCAAAAGGTATTACGGCCCACGCCACCAAACTGAGAATAAAAGTGATCATGGGCGCAGCGACAAATACAATCCTGTTCGCACCCGATGGAATAACGGTCTCTTTAAACAACAGTTTGAGACCGTCTGCCAAAGGCTGCAACAGACCAAAGGGGCCGACGACATTCGGCCCTTTGCGAAGCTGCATTGCTGCAATCACTTTACGTTCCGCAAGCGTTAAATAAGCAACTGCCGTTAGCAATGGCACAATGATTGCCAAAATATAGCCAACGATCTTGATCGTCGGAAATGCGTATATGGTCCAAAATTCAGCCATTGGTGCCGGTCTTCTCCTCTACCGATTGAACCAATGACTTGGTGCAGGCCGCCATTGTCTCTGATGCCCGACTGATCGTATCGGTCATGTAGAAATTTGACACCGGCGAGACAAAAGCATCGCCGTCAGCCGTTCCCAATTCGCCGAACTTATCCCAATCGCTCGGCCGCAATTCACCGACAATTTCAAAAACGGCATTTTGAAGGGCCATCCGGCGGCGAACCCCGGCGAGATCGTCATAACGCAATGTCTTGTCCAACACACCGGAGAGCGCGCGGATAATCGTCCAGTCCTCGCGAGCTTCACCCGGCGGGAACACAGCGCGCCAGGCACGTTGTACGCGGCCCTCGGTATTCACGTAGGTCGCATTCTTTTCTGTGTAAGCCGCACCGGGCAAGATAACCTCCGCGCAATGCGCGCCAACATCACCATGATGGCCCTGATAAATTACAAACGCTTTTTCCAACTTGCGGGTATCAATTTCGTCTGCACCAAGCAAATACACTGTCTCAATATCACCAGCTTCTACACCATCAAGAATACCAGCAACATCACGACCATCCGGTCCAGGCACAAAACCAATATCAAGTGCTCCAACACGGCCCGCCACTGTGTGCAGAACGTTGAAACCATTCCATCCGTCAACGACGAGACCACAATTTTCAGCGATCTTGCGGGCAGCAGAGAGGACCTTTGCGCCATCAGCTCGGGCAAGTGCGCCCTGCCCCAGAATTACCATTGGCCGTTCCGCGTTCTTTAGCGTCTCACAGAATTTATGTGAGCCATCGGCAAGTTCGTTTAGCGTTTGTCCACCGGCGCCCAGATAATCATAGGGATAGGTCAGATCAGAATTGGGGCCGACAACGCCAACCGAAAAACCACCACGAAGCCAGCGTTTACGAATTCTGGCATTCACGAGGGCCGCTTCAACCCGTGGATTGGTGCCAATTAGCAAACAGGCATCTGCCTCTTCGATACCGGCGATCGTCGAATTAAAGATATAGGAACTTCGTACAGTCGCATCGAGCTTTGCGCCATCCTGACGGCAATCCGTATGAGGGGAATCAAGCCCCTCCATAAGGTCCGTCAACGCCATGACTGATTCACAATCTACCAGATCTCCAGCGATAGCAGCGACTTTGGAACCATCCTTTCTCTTCAGATTATCCGCAATTGCAGCGAACGCTTCATCCCAACTCGCTGCTTCAAGCGACCCATTGCGACGAACATAAGGTGTATCCAGTCGCTGACGTTTCAAACCATCGCAGGCATAACGCGTTTTATCCGAAATCCATTCTTCATTGATGTCCTCATTAATTACAGGAAGCACACGAAGAACTTCCGAACCACGGGCATCGACACGAATATTACTGCCAACCGCATCCATAACATCAATGGTTTCCGTTTTCGTGAGCTCCCAGGGACGTGCCACAAACGCATAGGGTTTTGACGTCAATGCGCCCACGGGGCACAGGTCTATGATGTTTGCCGAAAGCTCGGAGGTCAGCGCTTTTTCGACGTAAGTACCGACTTCCATGGTTTCGCCACGTCCTGTCGCGCCAAGCTCTTCAACGCCAGCAACTTCCGTCGCGAACCGGATGCAACGCGTACAATGTATACACCTGGTCATCTGTGTCTTGACCAGAGGGCCTAGCTCTTTGTCACGAACAGCGCGTTTGTTCTCATCATAGCGAGAATTACCGCCGCCAAATGCCATCGCCTGATCTTGAAGATCACATTCGCCGCCTTGATCGCAAATCGGGCAATCGAGCGGGTGATTGATCAGCAAGAATTCCATGACACCTTCACGGGCCTTCTTGACCATCGGCGAATTTGTCTTAACCGTCATGCCATCGCCAACTGGCAGCGCACAGGAAGCCGCCGGTTTAGGCGGTCCCGGTGCCACTTCTACGAGACACATCCGGCAATTACCGGCGACCGACAGGCGTTCGTGATAACAAAATCTCGGAATCTCCACGCCCGCCAACTCGCAGGCCTGCAGAACCGTAATGCCATCCGGCACGTCGATTTCGACATCATCTATGGTGAGTTTCGCCATTTCCTCTAATCCGCTCAGGCTGCCGCTACGGTGCTTTGTTTACGGGTATTGATACGGTCTTCAATTTCATCACGAAAATGACGTACCAAACCCTGAATTGGCCAAGCGGCCGCGTCACCGAGGGCGCAAATCGTGTGCCCCTCTACCTGACTGGCAACATCCAGCAATGTATCTATTTCGTCGATCTCGGCGTCCCCAATCACCAGCCGCTCCATGACGCGCCACATCCAGCCCGTACCTTCCCGACAAGGCGTGCACTGACCGCAGCTTTCATGCTTGTAAAATTTTGATAAGCGGGCAATCGCAGCAACAACATCGGTAGATTTATTCATCACGATGACGGCCGCAGTCCCCAAACCGGACCGCACTTCTTTCAGTGAGTCGAAATCCATCAACACGGTATCGCAGGTTGATTTCGGTAAGATCGGAACCGATGAACCGCCCGGGATAACAGCTTTAAGATTATCCCAACCGCCAATAACGCCCCCGGCATGTTTCTCAATGAGTTCCTTCAAGGGAATGCCCATCTCTTCTTCAACATTGCAGGGGTTGTTGACGTGGCCGGAAATGCAAAAGACCTTCGTGCCGGTATTGTTTTCACGCCCTAATGAAGAAAACCAGGAACCGCCGCGTCGTAAAATCGTCGGCGCGACGGCGATCGTCTCAACATTATTTACCGTTGTCGGACAACCATATAGCCCCATTGCTGCCGGAAATGGGGGCTTCAATCGAGGCATACCTTTTTTGCCCTCAAGACTCTCGATCAGTGCCATTTCCTCGCCGCAGATATAAGCGCCGGCACCACGATGTACATAGATATCGAAGTCGTACCCCGAACCGCAGGCATTCTTGCCAATCAATCCTGCTTCGTAAGCCTCACCAATGGCGAACTGCAAATTTTCGGCTTCGCGATAAAACTCGCCCCGAATGTAGATATAGGCGGCATCGGCTCCCATACCGAAGCCTGCCAAAAGGCAGCCCTCGACCAGTTTATGAGGATCATTCCGCATCATGTCGCGATCTTTGCAGGTGCCGGGTTCTCCCTCGTCCGCATTGACCACCAGATAGTGTGGCCGCCCAGTCGGCTCTTTTGGCATAAACGACCATTTAAGGCCGCTTGGGAAACCTGCACCGCCACGGCCCCGCAACCCGGATGATTTTACTTCCTCGACAATCCAGTCGCGGCCCTTGGCCATAATTTCTTTTGTCCCATCCCAGTCGCCGCGTCGACGCGCCCCTTCGAGGCGCCAGCCATCCATGCCGTACAGGTTGGTAAATATCCGATCAGAGTCTTTGAGCATAATCTGTCTCTTAACCCCCTGCCCCAGCAGCACTATCAGTTAACGTTGTCAAACCGCCGGCAGGTTCTGACCCTTTACGATCACTTTGTGGACCGGGCTCAGGGGCTTCACCATTCCGCAGCGCCTTCAACACGGCTTTTGTGCTGTCGGCATCAAGGTCTTCATAATAGTCATCCCCGATTTGCATCATGGGGGCATTCACACAGGCACCGAGGCATTCGACCTCCTGCAGGGTAAATTTGTTGTCCGATGTGGTTTCACCAACATCGATGCCGAGTTCTTCGCGACAGGCGTCGAGGATTGCCTCGCAACCGCGTAACGCGCAGGGCGTCGTTGTGCATACCTGGACAAAATTTTCGCCAACAGGCTCCAGATTATACATCGTGTAAAAGCTGGCTACTTCATAAACCCGAATAGCAGGCATCTCGAGGACGTCGGCGACATGGTTCATAGCGGCTGTCGGCAGCCAACCGCCATGTTGTCGCTGCGCCAAATCCAACAGCGGCATTACAGCACTCGCCTGTCGACCTTCGGGGTAGCGCGCAATGATCTTCTGCGCTTCAGCACCATAAGCATCATCGAAAGCGAAATCGTCTGGTTGCTGACTATGCGCTGTCATCGGTCAATCTCACCAAAAACGATATCCATGGAGCCAACAATCGCGACGACATCCGCCAGCATATAGCCCTTGCCCAGGAAATCAGTGGCCTGCAAAAAGGCAAACCCCGGCGCCCTGATCTTGCAGCGATACGGCTTGTTGCTGCCGTCTGATACAACATACACACCGAACTCACCTTTCGGAGCCTCTACCGCGTTGTACGTTTCGCCTGGCTCTACGTGATAACCTTCCGTGTACAATTTAAAATGATGGATCAGTGCCTCCATCGACGTTTTCATTTCCGCGCGGCGCGGCGGAGAAATCTTGGGATCGGTGGAACGAACCGGACCTTCTGGCATTTGTTCAAGGCACTGCTTCATAATTCGCAACGACTGGCGCATCTCTTCAAGCCTGACGAGATAACGGTCATAACAATCGCCGTTTTTACCAACAGGGATATCGAAATCCATCTTGTCATAAACATCGTATGGTTCTGACTTGCGTAGATCCCAGGCAACCCCCGAACCACGCAGCATCGGACCGGAGAATCCCCAATCCATCGCCTGCTCAGCTGTCGCAATTCCGATATCAACAGTGCGTTGTTTAAAAATCCGGTTTTCCGTCAGCAAATTCTCAACGTCGTCAATCATTGCTGGAAAGCGCTCGATAAACTCCATGATGTCTTCGGCAAGGCCATCTGGCATGTCTCTGTGGACCCCGCCAGGACGGAAATACGCGGAATGAAGTCGCGCACCGGACACACGCTCATAAAACTCCATTAGAACTTCGCGTTCTTCAAACCACCATAGCAATGGTGTCATGGCACCGACATCCAGTGCGAATGCAGAAATGTTCAGCAGATGATTCAGGATGCGCGTTATCTCGGAATACAGCACGCGAATATATTGGCCGCGCAAAGGTGGAGCGATATCAAGCAACTGTTCGACGGCCAGCGCAAAAGCGTGCTCCTGGCACATCGGCGAGACGTAATCGAGCCGGTCAAAGTACGGCACAGCTTGTAGATAGGTCTTGTGCTCAATCAGCTTTTCGGTGCCGCGATGGAGCAATCCGATATGAGGGTCAGCGCGCTCGACAATCTCGCCATCCATTTCCAGAACAAGACGAAGCACACCATGCGCCGCAGGATGCTGCGGCCCAAAATTCATCGTCAGGTTCTTGATTTCGGTGACAGCCATCAACTGCCCCCGTCAGCGGCTTCATCCGCCTTTTCGTCACCAGGAAGGATGTACTCGGCACCTTCCCAGGGGCTCATGAAATCGAAACTCCGGAAAGCCTGTGTCAGTTTGACAGGCTCGTATAGGACGCGCTTTTGCTCTTCGTCATACCGAACTTCAACATAGCCCGTCAGCGGGAAATCCTTCCGAAGAGGATGGCCGTCAAAACCATAATCTGTCAGCAGACGTCGTAGATCGGGGTGGTCGGAGAACATGATACCGTAGAAATCCCAGGTTTCTCGCTCATACCAATTGGCCGAGCTGAAGACACCCGATACTGACGGAATGATATCACCTTCGCCACACTCCACTTTAACCCGAATGCGTTGGTTCAAACGCAGGCTTTGAAGATGGTAAACGACTTCAAAACGCTTTTCACGTTCGGGAAAATCGACGCCACAAATATCGAGAAGAACTTTGAACAGACAATTTGAATCATCGCGCAAATACGTCAAAAGCGCCGCAATCTCATCCGCTTTACAAACCACGATCAACTGATCACGATCATAGGTCACCGTTTCAACGGCATCCGGTATCGCGTTCTTTAAATAATCTCCGAGGTCCTGGAGGTTTTGATCCATTATTTTTGTGCCAGTTACCGATTACCGTGCGATCGTACTTGTTCGCCGAATTTTCTTTTGCAGTTGCAATACGCCATAGAGCAAGGCTTCAGCGGTCGGAGGACACCCCGGAACATAGACATCGACGGGGACAATCCGGTCACAGCCCCGGACGACAGAATAGGAGTAATGATAATAGCCACCACCATTGGCGCATGATCCCATTGAAATGACCCAGCGTGGCTCTGCCATCTGGTCGTAAACCTTGCGCAAGGCGGGGGCCATTTTATTGGTCAGCGTTCCCGCAACGATCATGACGTCTGACTGACGCGGGCTTGGCCGAAACACGACACCGAACCGATCAAGGTCATAACGACTTGCGGCGCTATGCATCATCTCAACCGCACAACAGGCAAGCCCAAACGTCATTGGCCAAAGTGACCCGGATTGTGCCCAGCTCACAAGTTTATCAAGCTGCGCTACGACAAACCCCTTGTCGGAAATCTCATCAGTTACGCGCTTAAGGATGGCGGCCTGACTCTGATCCTGATCGGTCACTCCCATTCCAGCGCACCCTTCTTCCACTCGTAAATAAAGCCAATCGTCAAAATGCCGAGGAAAATCATCATCGACCAGAAACCCAACATCCCAATTGCGCCGAGCGAGATCGCCCAGGGGAACAGAAAGGCCACTTCAAGATCGAATATGATGAATAAAATAGCGACGAGGTAAAATCTCACGTCAAATTGCCGGCGGGCGTCATTGAATGGCGCGAACCCGCACTCGTAAGGAGATTCTTTTTCGGGGTCCGGCTTTTGCCGGGCGACGATGTAGGACGCGGTGACGATAACCATCGCCAGTCCTACCGCAATTCCCAAGAATATTAGGATTGGGAGATATTCTCGCAACAAAGAGTCCATCGGGCCTCTTACCCACTAAAAACCGGCACTCGGAATGAGCCCCGGACAACCCCTGAAAATGGTCGTTGCCTTTATTTACAGGAACTTCTTATGCTGCATGGTTAACGAGCATGGTTAACGATCCATTAAACAACCAGACAACAATTTAAAGAAATTTCCCCGACTGGCTTCCCCACAAATCAAAAGTCGCCCGCTTTATACGAGTAATTGCCGCCGATATCAAACCCTTACAGGGCAATTCGGAGATCATTTTGTACTGATCACTGGTCGAAATTTGACCCGACTATCTCCGGTTCGTACATTGCCTTCAATAACAGCAAATCTGTGGAGGCTTTAATGGCTAACGACGTCGCCGACGACAAGACCCGGGTATTTCTGCACGACAACTTCCTGGACTGGTGCGAGAAAGAACCCGTCCCCGTTCACGAGGATTTTGGCATTAATCTGATGAAAATTGATGTCGCCCCCTGGGACCGATATGGAATGCATGGCGCAGTTTGCCTGCTAAAAGGCCGAGACGACTTCAACTCCATATTTTGCTTTGAACTGCCGCCCGGGGGCAGCTCCAACCAGATGCAGCACATATATGAAGAAGTGGTCTACATCATCGAAGGAAGCGGCTCGACAACCATTGAAACCCCGGACGGCCAGAAGCACAGTTTTGAATGGGGCCGGAATTCCCTCTTCGCCGTCCCTGTCAATTCCAAGTATCAACATTTCAATGGATCAGGCCAGGAACCTGCCCGATTCGCCACGGTTCACAATTTCTCGTTTCTGATCAATCTCTTCCGAAATGAAGAGTTTATTTTCAACAATCCCATGACTTTCCCGGAACGGTTAGGTCCTAACGGATATTTCACGGGGGACGGGCAGATGATCGAAATGCGCCCCGGCAGCCACCAGTGGGAAACCAATTTCGTCGCAGACATTACAAATTTTGAGCTCAAAGACTGGGCAGCACGTGGCAAAGGTTCTTCCAGCCTGCGCTGGATCCTCTCGGATGGCACAATTGGCTGTCATACCTCCCAAATTGTCACCGGCACCTATAAGAAGGCGCACCGTCACATGTGCGGTACCAACGTCTTTACGATTGATGGCGAAGGCTATTCCTTACTCTGGTATGAAGATGGCGAAGATGACATCGTTCGCGTCGACTGGGATCATGGAGTTGTCGTGACACCCCCTGAACAGATGTTCCACCAACATTTCAATACCGGCTCAACACCCTCGCGTTATCTGGCCCTCCAATTTGGCACGGTCCGCTACCCCATGACCTGGGCGAAAAAGGAAATCTGGAGCGGCAACGTTGATAAGTCGGTCGAGGATGGCGGTGCGCAAATCGAATATGAAAACCAAATGCCACAAATTCACAAAATTTGGCTCGATGATATCGACAAAAAAGGCATACCATCGGAAATGGGCGATATATTCGACGAAGACAAGATACGGGCGGGGAACTGATTGAGTTTCGCGTAAATTATTAAATAGAATCCTGCGTTCTCGTTAAAGGAGGTACTATCTTGGTGGACCCCAATTTAGAATTTGAAGTATGGAAAGCAAAATTTGAAGAATGGAAGGCTTAAAAGATACCGTTTCCTTTGCGTTAGCCGCCCTGAAAGCGATCACAATTTCTAATGGTGCAGGGGTGTTGGCTTTGCTTGCATTCTCAGGGCAAATAGTTGGAAGTGAAAGTTCTTACGCAGCTGTCTCTATCGATGCACTTTCCACTCCGATGACACTATTCGCTTTCGGAACAGCCTGGGGAATTATAGCAACTGCTGTATCATATCTTGCACAAGTGTGCTTTACAGAAATAACGAGAAAAGATAAAAAGGCCAGTCGCTGGGGTATCGCTTTTCGATATGCCGCAGTTATCTTTTCTATAGCAGGGATACTTTTTTTTGTTTGCGGTATCATTGAAAGTAGCTGTGCTTTCAATGATATTGCGAAATCGCCGCACTCAACCCAACAATAGATCCCAAATAGGCGGAATTAGAGCCTAACGGAACCAACAGTTGGAAAAGTGGCGGGAGTGACGGGACTCGAACCCGCGACCTCTGGCGTGACAGGCCAGCGCTCTAACCAGCTGAGCTACACCCCCGCGACAGGTGTGGCGCATGGTGTATCCACCCTACCCACATAAGTCAATCTTTCCTGTACCTATTTTATTTCTGCAGTGTTTCCAGGTCTTTAACCTGGCCTTATCGACCTTACCTGTAGCGCCTTTCGGCAGGTCAGGCACGAAATTTACGATACGGGGATATTTATAGGATGCCATATGCGATTTACAGAACTCAATTATGGTCTGTTCCGTACATGTCGCTTCCGTTCGCAACACCGCAAAAGCGCAAATCTCTTCACCCAGATCACGGTCAGGAACTGAAACGACAGCAGCTTCGCTAACATCAGGGTGACTGTTCAGAACGGTTTCCACCTCGCCCGCCGCAACTGTATAACCGCCCCGCAGGATGACCTCCTTTTTTCGTCCGACAATGCTCACGAGGCCCTCAGGGCTAATTGTCGCCAGGTCGCCTGTCTTAAACCAGCCTTCCTGCATCACCGCTGCGGTTTCTTCAGGACGGTCCAGATACTCCGTCATGCAGGAATCACTCTTTATCCAAAGCTCCCCGGTCTGATTTCCATCCAGACTATTCCCGTCATCGCCAACAATTCTTAGAGATACACCTTTGGCCGCATGTCCAATCGATTGTGGTGTTTCCAACGTATCTTCAGGGGAGTAGCAAACCGGACGGAACAATTCGCTCATGCCATAGCCACGAACAATCTTAACACCCGTACTCTCGCGCCACTCCTCCGCTAACTCCCAAGGACACGGCGCGGCGCCACTTGTTGCAAAGCGCAGAGTAGACAAAGCATCTCGGTTTACTTCGCCATTATCCAGGATTCTCCGGAACATTGTCGCGACACCACAAAATATTGTCGCGTCACTCTTCTCGATCGCCGCCAACACTTCCTCAACACCAAACCTTGGCAGAACGACGCTGCTAGCACCTTTAAGCAATGGTGCCATCACTGTCCCGAAGAGGCCGTATGAGTGCGCGAGAGGTAACACTGATAACACGACGTCATCGGCTTCGATCGCAAGCGATGAATGGCACCACATGTCCAGACCAACAGTTACAGAGCGGTGCGACAGTACGGCGCCTTTAGGGATCCCGGTACTCCCCGAAGTAAACAAAATAATAGCCGGGTCCTCGGCATCGACATTTTCAGCGGAAAGCCCTTCAACACCTTCTGCGATTGAATCGAGCACAAATGCCGGGTTCAGTTGTGACAAGATCTGATCACGCTCATCTTCCCTGAGACGGACATTAAACGGCGTAATGACGCCGCCTGCCTTAAGGCCACCGAATACACCGACAATCGTATCGAGGGGATCATCCAGGCAAATTGCGATCCGCTGCCCCGGTTTCACCCCTGCACTTTTTAGAGAGGCAGCAACCGCACCAGCCTTTAGGTCCAACTCTCGCCAGGTAAAGCTTTCCTGATCACCGATCAGAACCGTTCTGTCGGAAAACCTCGCAGCAGCTTCATCAAACAGGGACGCTATATTGCCTGTCATCCCGTCACGACAGGATCGAGTTTACATCAACGCCGTCCCAAACATCTTCCGGGAAACGATGACGCGGTGTAAATTCGTTCAGGAGAGGCTTTGCCGTCGCATCCATACCCCATTTTGACGTGAAACCATCATCGCCTGCGGTAGAAGGGTCGAGATCGGAGCCCCGAGCATTATTGATAACAACCAGATCCCTGTCAGGTTGGCTTCTCGTCGCCAACGCCCAGTTGATCTGTCGTTCATCGTAAATATCAACGTCGTGATCAACGACAACGACACGCTTGATATATAGATCAGCTCCCAGAACCGCCATGATCGCGTTCTTGCCCTGCCCTTTGAGCCGCTGCTCAATTGACACAAAACAGGTGAAGGGGCTTGGAACGCGCACCGCTTTGACAGACGGCACCATCGACCGAACGGCCCGGAACAGGTTGGCTTCCATCGGGATTGTCGATAGCAGCATGTGATCCAGGTGGCCAACATTCATATCGTAAAAATACGCGCCCTTACGATGCGTAATAGCTTTGACCTTAACCACTTCGCGTTCCCGGGCGCCCAGGCTGTACCCGGTGAACTCCCCAAATGGCCCTTCATCTACTGTTGCCCCCGGTAGGATCTCTGCTTCGATGATCATTTCAGCATGGGCAGGAACCGAAAGGTCAATTGTCTCGCAACGCACCATCTCGAGCGGCTCTTCAAACAGTCCACCCATGATGTGGGTTTCATCTTCATCTACAGACCCTATCGAAAGAGCACCAAGAGCAATCGCAGGGTGCACGCCGATGGCAAAAGCAACAGGCAACGCCTCTCCTTTCGCCTCGGCCATCTTGTGAAATTCCCACAAATGCTTGCCGAGTGTCAGATGAATTGATGTCGTGTCCTTGCCGGTAATCATTAGCCGGTTGTAAGCACAGTTATAAATGCCGGTCTCCGGGTCTTTGGCAAAAGAGATCGCGGCCGTGATGTAAGGCCCTCCATCATCGCCATGGTGGACGACCTGCGGCAACGCCCGCATGTCTACATCACCGCCTTTGATAATCACATCCTTACAGGGGCCGGTATTGACCTCCTTCGGCGGAATAGGGTTTTCCATTGCCGCGAGAAATTTCTTTTGCATCGCACGAGGGCCCACACCGAGCGCCATCCCGAGCCGTGGACGGCTGGCATGAAGGTTGGTCATCACTTTGAAGTCAGTGCCCTTCACATTCTCAAAAACAAAGACCGGGCGTTTCTTGGCTTCCTGCTCGGTTTTTACGACTGTCGCCGTAATCGTATGCGCGGGATCAATCTCATCTGAAACTGAGATAAATTCATCCGGGCGTTCAGCCTTAATCTTGTCAATAAAAGAGAGGAAGTCTTGTGCCATTACCGCTTGTCACCGATTTACTGAATGGAAGGAATGTCTTTGAAGGCCGCACAACATACTAATTAAGTCGGGTAGTCAACAAACCCACCTAACGAGTGAGAAAACACTCTTTTGGACAGCCGCTTATCAGTTTGGGGATTTACTGGTGGGCGGTGACGGGATCGAACCGCCGACATCCACGGTGTAAACGTGGCGCTCTCCCAGCTGAGCTAACCGCCCTCTACTCAGTCAACGCGCACCCTATAGCACAGGGATCAATATAGAAGAAAAGGTTTTTCGAGAAAAAACAAAACCGGCCGCCTTTCGACGACCGGTTCTATGAACTTCCCAAGAAAAACGCTGATTAATTAACAGCGTCTTTGAGACCTTTACCGGCCCGGAATTTAGGCTGGTTAGAAGCCGGGATCTGAATCTTTTCGCCAGTCCGCGGATTACGGCCTTCAGACGCCTTACGCGCCGTTACAGTGAAAGTACCAAACCCGACAAGACGAACTTCATTTCCGCCCTTCAGCGATGCTGTAATGGATTCAAAAACCGCATCAACAGATTTTGCAGCATCCGCTTTGGAAAGTCCTGCACTTGAAGCCACATTGGCCACGAGATCATTCTTGTTCACAATACGCCCCCTCTAATCATGAAAGATAAAAAAAAATGGCCTTTATTAGAGGCCGCTACGCCACGGTTATAATCGTTTTAACACAGCAGGAGCTAAGGATAGGCGTTCAGTTTCTTTCCCGTCAATCGCAGAAACCGCCGATTTTTGGCAGAATTCGGCGGGTTTTAGCGGGTTTTCCGAATCACCTCGCGGGAACAGGGCGATTCGATATGATTTTAGGCTAGTGCGTAACCACGCCGCCGGTATCTTTGTCAGCCTGTTCAGACGTCGATACGGGATCAACATCCGGCCATTCGATGGGGACAAGCTTCCGCACCAGCGCGTGATCCAGGACCTCATCTGCCGTCGTTACAGGAATAATCTCCAAACCACGTTTTACATTATCCGGGATATCGGCGAGATCCTTTTCGTTATCTTTCGGGATCAGTACCGTTTGTATCCCGCCCCGTAATGCAGCCAGCAGTTTTTCTTTAAGGCCACCAATGGGAAGAACGCGGCCACGAAGCGTAATTTCTCCCGTCATCGCAATATCCTTGCGAATTTCGTTTCCGGTAAGAGCCGATACGATTGATGTACACATCGCAACACCCGCTGATGGGCCGTCTTTTGGCGTCGCCCCTTCCGGTACATGCACATGGATATCGTTCTTTTCAAAAACCTTTGGTGAAATACCGAATTCCACTGATCGCGACCGGATAAATGAGCGAGCCGCCTGCACGGATTCCTTCATGACATCGCCAAGGGTACCGGTATGGGCAACATTACCCTTGCCAGGGATCACAACGGCTTCAACCGACAGCAACTCACCGCCGACCTCGGTCCACGCAAGCCCGGTTGTCACCCCGACAAGGTCATTCTCTTCGACCATGCCATAACGATAACGGTGAACGCCGGCAAATTTCTCCAGGTTCCGTCGCGTCAGACGAACGGTTTTTGCTTTCTTCGTCAAAACATGGCGAACCGCCTTACGGGACAGGTTCGCAATCTCACGTTCAAGATTTCGGACACCTGCCTCACGCGTGTAATACCTAATCAGATCACGCAGGGCGGCGTCAGAAATTGACCACTCACCTTTTTTGAGCCCGTGCGATTTGACCTGCTTGGGAATCAAATGTTGCCTGGCGATTTCAACCTTTTCATTCTCGGTATAACCGGAGATGCGGATGACCTCCGTACGATCCAACAACGGTGCCGGAATACGGAGCGTATTTGCCGTAGTGACAAACAGAACGTCTGACAGATCGTAATCGACCTCGAGGTAGTGATCGTTGAAAGTGTTGTTCTGTTCCGGGTCCAGCACCTCCAGTAGGGCTGAAGATGGATCGCCTCGCCAATCAGAGCCAAGCTTATCGATCTCATCAAGAAGAAAGAGTGGATTAGATTTTTTGGCCTTCTTCATGCCCTGAATAATCTTGCCGGGCATGGACCCAATGTAGGTCCGCCGATGCCCTCGGATCTCCGCCTCATCTCGGACGCCACCAAGTGAAATCCTCACGAAGTTTCGACCCGTCGCGGCGGCAATAGATTTACCAAGGGACGTTTTACCGACACCGGGAGGCCCAACAAGACAAAGGATCGGACCTTTTACCTTACCCACCCGCTGCTGCACCGCAAGATATTCCAGGATCCGTTCCTTGACCTTCTCGAGACCGCAATGATCCTTGTTCAGAATGTTTTCAGCAAATTTCAGGTCCTTTTTGACCCGGCTGCGTTCTTTCCAGGGTATACTCAGGATCCAGTCGAGATAATTCCGAACGACCGTCGCTTCAGCAGACATGGGGCTCATCGCCCGCATTTTCTTGAGTTCCGCCGTTGCTTTCTCTTTAGCTTCTTTGCTCAGCTTGGTTTTCTCGATCTTCTCTTCGATTTCACCTGCTTCATCGCGACCATCTTCGCCCTCGTCAAGCTCTTTCTGAATGGCCTTCATCTGCTCATTCAAATAATACTCGCGTTGAGTCTTCTCCATCTGCCGCTTGACCCGATTTCGGATCCTCTTTTCAACCTGAAGAACGCCGATCTCGGATTCCATCAGCGAGTATTCACGCTCGAGGCGTTCTGTAATCGTCGGAAGCTCTAAAAGTTCCTGTTTTTCGGAAATTTTTAATGCGAGGTGCGAGGCGACTGTATCAGCGAGCTTACTGGGTTCCTCTATCTGATTAAGGGATACAAGAACCTCGGGCGGGATCTTCTTATTGAGCTTAATATATTGCTCGAACTGAGAAATAACTGAGCGGGCAAGCGCTTCATGTTCTTCTGGATTATCGTCTGAATCCGGCAGCAGTTCAGCTGTAGCTTCAAAAAACTCTTCATTGTCCGAAAATCCGGAAATCGCGGCGCGTTGGGTCCCTTCGACAAGAACCTTAACGGTACCGTCAGGGAGCTTCAAAAGCTGAAGAACTGTACCAACCGTTCCAACTGAATAAATGTCATCGGGTTTCGGGTCGTCATCTCCGGCCTTTTTTTGCGCAACAAGCAAGATTTGCTTGTCATCCTTCATTACATCTTCGAGAGCACGAACTGATTTCTCGCGACCTACGAAAAGCGGCACGATCATGTGGGGAAAAACCACAATATCGCGCAAGGGCAAGACGGGGAAAATTGAACCTTGGGCCAACTCCGACATGATACCTCTTACTCTAAAGCTATGTCGGTGTTACCACCGACGACCAATGAAATAACCTAACCGTTAGATGGCGTTGCGTGATTTGAAAATCAACTGCCTCATCAGGCACTTGTTCCAAAATCCTCACGGCGGTCAGAATAGATGTAGAGCGGTTTAGCTCTGCCTTCGACAACCTCACCACTGATGGCAACTTCCTCGATACCTTCAAATCCAGGTAGTTCGTACATCGTATCCAGCAAGATTGCTTCGAGAATAGACCGCAGACCTCGGGCACCGGTTTTGCGTTCGATCGCTTTTTTGGCAATCGAATGCAACGCGTCGTCAGCGAAGGTCAAAGCAACTTCTTCCATTTCAAACAATGTAGAATACTGCTTCACGAGGGCATTTTTGGGTTTCACCAAAATCTCGACCAGTGCGTCTTCTTCCAACTCCTCAAGAGTTGCAATCACCGGCAACCGACCGACAAATTCGGGAATAAGACCAAACTTCAAAAGGTCTTCGGGCTCAATCTCCCGCAAAATCTCCCCGGTCTTGCGTTCATCGGGTCCGGTTACGTCGGCACCTATACCGATGGAACTACCTTTGCCTCGCGAACCGATAATCTTTTCCAGACCGGCAAACGCTCCACCACAGATAAACAGGATATTTGTCGTGTCTACCTGAAGGAACTCCTGCTGGGGATGCTTGCGCCCGCCCTGTGGGGGAACGCTTGCAACCGTTCCTTCCATAATTTTCAGCAGCGCTTGCTGGACGCCCTCACCCGATACATCACGGGTAATCGAGGGATTATCTGATTTTCGGGAAATCTTATCGACTTCATCAATATAAACGATACCGCGCTGGGCGCGTTCAACGTTGTAATCCGCCGCCTGCAGCAGCTTGAGAATTATATTTTCGACATCCTCGCCAACGTAACCAGCTTCAGTCAACGTTGTCGCATCCGCCATCGTAAACGGAACATCAAGAATGCGTGCGAGTGTTTGCGCCAAAAGTGTCTTGCCGCACCCCGTCGGTCCAATCAGAATGATATTGGATTTTGCAAGTTCGACTTCGTCATTCTTGCTACTGTGAGACAGACGTTTGTAGTGATTGTGAACGGCGACAGAGAGCACCCGTTTGGCGTAAAACTGGCCGATGACATAATCATCCAGAACCGAACAAATATCCGCAGGCGTAGGAACGCCGTCCCGGGATTTTACGAGCGTCGTTTTGTGTTCCTCACGGATAATATCCATGCAGAGCTCGACACATTCATCACAGATAAAAACTGTCGGTCCAGCTATGAGCTTTCGGACTTCGTGCTGACTCTTTCCGCAAAACGAACAATAAAGGACGTTTTTTGCGTCTCCATTCCCGGACTTACTCATCGATACTCCATTGAACTCGGTATCACAGGGTTATGTTAACGAAGCTTTTCGCGAGCGTCCATCGACAAAACAGGGGAGATTTCCTAGGGTTTTCATCTCCGAAACAGTCTTGCGTCATGCGATTCCCGTACGAAACGCTTTCCGGTCTCCTGGGTCACCAGACAGAATTCAACAATCAGTTAATTCGCGCCTATTTGTCATCAGTTTCTTCCGGCGTGACGTCCCCTCTTGAATCGACGACATCGTCGATAAGACCAAAATCCTTGGCCTCCTCCGGTGACAGGAAGCTATCGCGGTCCATTCGCTGCTCAATGACGTCAATCGGTTGACCGGTATGATTCACATAAATCTGATTCAAACGAGCGCGTAAATTCAGAATTTCGCGGGCGTGGATATCAATATCCGTCGCCTGCCCCTGGAAACCGCCAGAAGGCTGATGGATCATAATGCGAGAATGCGGCAAACCGTATCTCTTGCCTTTGGTTCCGGCGGTGAGCAAGAGAGATCCCATTGAGGCCGCCTGACCAAAACACACTGTCGAAATATCCGGCCGGATGTAATTCATCGTGTCATAGATAGCGAGACCCGCGGTCACAATCCCACCAGGTGAATTGATATAGAACGAAATATCTTTCGAGGGATTCTCTGATTCAAGATACATCAACTGCGCGCAGATCAGGCTCGACACATGGTCATCCACGGGCCCAGTCAGAAAAATAATTCGTTCCTTTAACAGTCGCGAATAAATGTCATATGCGCGTTCACCACGGTTCGTCTGCTCGACGACCATAGGAACAAGAGCATTCATACGCGGTTCGTTCATATTTAACTCGTCCATTTCGTTCACTTTTTATCAGCGGCTTTAGCGCCTGTGCGCTTTTTCGCCTGGGATTTCGATTTCGCCTTTGAACTACTCTTCTTCTTTTTCCGCCGCTTCTTCCGGATCGCGCGACAGTTCTTCTACAGTTGTTTCAACCTCAGTAACGGTGGCCATCTCAACAATAAAATCAACCACCTTGTCTTCAAAAATTGGTGCCTGAAGCTCCTGCATCGCTTCCGGGTTGTTCTGATAATATTCAAATACTCGCGCTTCGTGCCCTGGCAAACGCGCCGCCTCAGCCTGCATCGCCTTATTCAGGTCATCCTGGGTGACGGTAATATTGTTAGATTGCCCGACCTCTGAAATCAGTAAACCCAAACGCACCCGACGGGACGCTATTTCGCGATAACGCTCTTTGAGCTCCTCCTCACTCTTTGCCTTATCATCTTCGTCCAGCGCATCACGCTCCTTGGCGTCCATGACCTGCTGCCAGATGGCGTCAAACTCACCATCGAGAATGCCCTCCGGCAGTTCAAAGTCATGTGCATCGGAAAGCTCATCCAAAAGGCTACGTTTTAAATGCGCCCGTGAAAGCTGACCATATTCGCGGCCAAGTTCTTCGCTTACCGCAGCCTTCATGGCGTCCAAATCTTTCACACCATTGGCTTTTGCCAGTTCGTCATCAACCGCGACCGGTGATGCTTCACGGATTTCCTTTACGGTGACGTCGAAAAGAAGCTCCTTGCCTTTCAGCTGGTCATTGGGATGGTCTTCGGGCATCGAAACTTTAACTTCTTTGTTATCATCTGCCTTCATGCCGGTGATCTGCCCTTCGAAGCCAGGCAAGAAACCACCGGTGCCGAGTTCCAGTTCAAAATCTGTCATGGAACCACCGGCGAACTCTTCGCCATCAACAGTGCCATTAAAATCGATCACGACCTGATCGCCCTCTTTCAAGGCACGCTTCCCGCTGATCGCCGCGAAGTTTTTGCGGCTCTCTGCCAGGCGCTGCAGAGTTTGATCAACTTCATCATCACCTACTTTTACGACCTTGCGTTCAAGCTTGAGCGTTGAGAAATCAACCGGCTTGATTTCGGGCATCAATTCAACATTGAGCTTATACTCGAGATCGGTGCCTTCTTCGAAGGTAACGATCTCAACTTTCGGCTCGGATGCAGGCTTCAGCCCTTCTTCGGTTAATGCTTGTTGCCAACTTTCATTAATTGTTTGTTCAAGGACCTCGCCACGCACAGCTTCGCCGTAGCGTTTGCGCAGCAACGCTGTTGGAACTTTGCCGGGTCTGAAGCCAGGTATCGATACGGTCGCACCAATTTCCCCCAGGCGTGTGACGAGTTTCGCCTCTACATCATCTACGGGCACCACCACGGTGAATTCACGTTTTAGCCCTTCGGCGCTGGTTTCTGTTACTTGCATCGACTTCCCTGCACATTTTCTGCAGATTTAATCGCATCTGCCTGGAGTATGACCGCGCCGCTGGCCTCGTTAACTGTGGTACGGGCGGAGGGACTTGAACCCCCACGGCTTTCGCCACCAGAACCTAAATCTGGCGTGTCTACCAATTCCACCACGCCCGCGCTGAAACAGAAAATTCCATCTCCGATACCGGCAGCGGCGTGCCTTATAACACAGTTATGACAGTTGAAAACACACACGTGACAAGACGAAAAAAACCGCGACGACAACGTCACGGCCCAACCCTCCAAATTTTATACTCAACTACGCCAAAACACGCTCTTTATAACGGTCAGCAAAACTCCGTAAGGTCAGCATCCGACTGCCCTCGTCATAGGTAAATCTATTCGGACGTGAAAAACTCACTTTGAATTTAACGTGGGGAATACCATAGGCATCAGTCGCGACCGACTCGACCTTAGCGGTTTCCAAGAGTTCATCATCGTGGACGCGCTGAAACATTGAGCCAGGACGTACATATTCCAACGCGCGACCACGCTTGAAAAACATACTCGCTAGCCTTCTGCCTTTATCTTCGCTTTGCCAACCCATGCCAGCACCGCCATTCCTACTTCGAGACTGGTTCATATCATCCCCCCAATCTAGCAAGGCGAGGTTAATAGCTTATGAAGAGTTTATGTGCAAGTGATTGTTTAAAATGGAAAAACAGGGTTTTCCATAGAGCATGTATATTTCACAAATTTCTTCGGGTTTCCAAAACAATTACTCAGATCAAGTTGCTCTGAATAATTCTTTTAACACTGGCGGCACGCACTGAGGCAGGTCGCTGGCTATTAGACCTGGCCCAAAACGAGTGGCAGCCTCGCCGTGAATCCAGCAAGCCGCACAGGCTGCTGTGAATGGCTTTGTTCCCTGCGCAAGCAAACCACCAATCAAACCAGCTAAGACATCGCCCGCCCCTGCGGTTGCAAGCGTCGGTGGGGCGTTCGCGTTAATGACCGCGCGTCCATCTGGGGCTGCAATTACAGTATCCGGCCCCTTCAATAAAATTACTGCATTAGCTAGTGCAGCAGCTGCCCGACACCGTGAAAGCTTATCGCCTTTAAAATCGAACAAACGAGAAAATTCTCCTTCGTGAGGTGTCATCACAACTGGAGTATTTTTGGCCGCGTCAAAAAGTTTTTCGCGTTGATCTTCGAAGACAGTCAATGCATCCGCATCGAGAACAACCGACTTTCTCGCTACCAGTGCGGCCAAAGTCATTTCTGCGGTTGGGGAGTTTACACCCCTGCCGGGCCCGAGGACCAATGCCTTAAGACGGCTATCGCCCAACAATCCCATAAAATCATTTATATCCGTCATCTGGTGGATGAGGAAACTCGGGTCGTCGGCGGCGTATATGCCCATAGCTTCACTGGGCGCCGCTATACCTACCATTCCTGCACCAACCCGAGCGGCGGCACGGGCTGCCAAACGCGCAGCCCCGGTCATCTTCGCGCCACCGCCTATAAGCACATACCCACGGCTATATTTGTGATCAATATCCGTCGGTGACGGAAACCCGGACACCCAAAGTGACGGTGAGTTTTGGGCCAATCCCGATCCGATAGCGGGAAGCACATTCTCGTCGATACCAATGTCCGCCACCAAGACATCGCCGCAATACTCACGTGCGGGATAGAGGAGGTGCCCCGGCTTCCGACGAAAAAAGGTGACGGTTAGTACGCAATTTGGCGCTAAATCAAGAACTTCTCCCGAATTGCCATTAATACCGCTTGGGAGATCTACAGCGACACACGGCGTCTTTCGTTTATTAATTTCCGCGATCACATTCGTAACGGTACTATCAGGCAGCCTGGTCAATCCCGCGCCGAAAAGTGCATCAATAAAAAGCTCTGCGCCCTCAAGTACGGATGTGTTTAGGGGTTCAACAACTCCGTCCCACAATGCAGCCATCTTTGCTGCATCACCTTTAAGGGCGTCTACCTCTCCCAAGAGGGCGAGTTTCACAGGCCACCCGGCTGAGGCAAGCAAACGAGCAGCAACAAATCCATCCCCACCGTTATTTCCCGGTCCGCACAAAATTGAAACTGGTCGGGTCGACCAGCGATCCAGTATTGTTTTGACGATGGCGCGCCCCGCATTTTCCATCAATAAATGGCTTGGCGTCCCGCTAGCAACGGCAGCTGCATCTGCAGCATACATTTCACTGGTTGTAAGGAGCTCCAGCCCTGTTCCAGCGAAGCTTCCAATGTTTTCATTTGCACTCATGGAAAAACCATAGCGCTTCCTCAGCTGTGGCGGAACCGTGGGCGGAATGGTCGCAGGCTCAGTCACGCACACCGGCTTGACGAAATTCAGGCCTGACGATCACAATCGCGTAACGACAAACCTGGAGAAAGTTTATGGCTGAAGACGGATACAAGAATATCAAATTCACATTGGAAAATGGCATCGCACATATGATTTTGGCGCGCCATGACATCCGAAACGCCTATTCAGAACGCGATTTTACCGATGAGATCCTTGATGTTTTGGCCAAAGTCCAGGTTCATCCCGAAGTCAGGGTCTTTGTCATGTCCGCTGAAGGTACAGCTTTCTCGGCCGGCGGAAATATCAAAGACATGAAAGATAAGAAGGGCATCTTTGGTGGCGGCACCGCTGGCGTACGTAGAGGCTATATCGAAGGAATTCAGCGCATACCAAAGGCTCTTTATGCCCTCGATATCCCGTCAATTTCCGCAGTCCAGGGCCCGGCAATTGGCGCTGGTTGCGATCTTGCCCTCTATTGCGACATCACAATCTGTTCCGCTGAAGCCAAATTTGGCGAGACGTTTATCAATGTTGGCATCATCCCGGGAGATGGTGGCGCATGGATATTACCCCGCCGGGTCGGCATGCAGCGTGCGGCGGAACTCACATTCACCGGTCGCATTGTAGAAGGACCAGAAGCCGCGGAAATCGGTCTGGCACTGGAATGTGTCGATCCTGATCAGCTTATGCCACGTACGCTCGAACTGGCAGAAAGCATTGCGGCCCGACCGCCAATAACAGCACGTATGCTCAAAACATTGTTTCGGCAGTCTCAAAGCTCTCATCTCAGCGATTTTCTTGATAATTGCGCTTCTATTCAGGCAATTTGTCATTCGACAGAGGATCACCTTGAAGCTGTTTCGAGCATTCTCGAAAAACGCACACCAACCTATAAAGGTCAGTAACAACAGTGCACGGCAGAATCTGCAGCAAACAGGAAATTACAGCCGACCGTTTCTAATATTTTATATTAAATATATTACATAACCTATTGATATTGTTTTATTTAGATTATGGCACAGATCGTGCGTATAAACATACGATTGAGGAACACTATTTCTGGAGAATTGTATGTCTGCCGCACTCGCCGAACAGCAAACTAATACCCCCAAATCCGTTGAAGCCGCCATCCCTGCTGATGTCGTCGGCTTCCCGGGTGCCGGTGATCGCGATCCACAGGTTATTTCGCAGGATATCATCGAGAATGCGATGGCAGGCGTTGAAAACCTGCTGAAAATGCCTCCCGATGAATTACGAGAAGTTATTGCTAAACGCGTCGAACTGCTCGACACCGAATTGAAAGAACGCGACGGACGTCGTAAAGCCATCGAAGAGGCACTATCAGCACAGCGTGTTTTGGACACCAAGCGTCAACAGGCCAAGCGTATAAGACGTAAAGTCAACATAGGTAGCTCCGTCGCAGCGGCTGCATTTACAGGAATTATCATCGTTTCGATGTTCTAATTTTTGTGCCGGCACAAATAAAAAGCGCTCCATTCCGGAGCGCTTTTTTTATGGACGACACTGTTTAGATCTAGGCCACTTTTGGGGTTGGAATATTTTGCAAATGTTCGACGACTTCATCAACTTTCATGACATCGGCATATTTGTGATGCATATCGAACAGACTGACCTTGTGAATGATTTCTGAGCGGTCGAACACACATTCCTCGACGACAGAGACGTGCAATCCATACATATGGGCCTCAAGCACACTCGCTCGGACACACCCCGATGTGCTTTCCCCACATACAATCAGGCTATCAATGCGGCGTTGATTAAGATGCGCGATTAAAGGTGTGCCGAAAAACGCGCTGGGACGTTCTTTTCGGAAGACAACATCTTCTGGTTCAGGCGCAAAATCATCCCGGATTTCGCAGTCTTCCGCCGTCGTTTTCAGGTGCACCCGCTTGGTGGAATTCACCCGGTGAGGATTAAACTGGGCGGTTACATAATAAACAGGAACACCAACTGCACGCGTAGCCGCAAATAACCGTTTTGTCGGTTCAATAGCGTTATGGGCATAAACACCGCAGCTGTTGGGATACTCATCATCCAGCTCATGAGGCAAGCCAGATCCACCTTTGTAAACGAGGTTATAAAGATCGATGCAGAGGAGCGCCGGATTTTTGCCGATATAAGTCTCCCGGGCGTATGGAGAATAGGTTTTGATATCCTCTGTCGGAATAACATCCTTCCAGCAATGGTCCTCAAATGCGTCCGCTTTTGCCATATTTTTTCTCCCTAAATGAACCGGAAGTTTGAGAGAAAAAATTGGCTCATGCAAGTAGATGGTTATGCAACAAGGCGCATGGGCGGAAACTCCAGCGTAACCTTGGTTCCTTCGCCCGGTTTACTCTGCAATTCCAACCGTCCCCCATGATGTTCAACTAAAGATTTGGCGAGAGGCAGCCCTAAACCCGTCCCGGTTATATCTGGCTTGTTCGCCGCCATAACCTGTCCGAAGGGCGTCAGAGCCGTTTGCAGATCCTCCTGCCTCATACCGATGCCAGTATCATTTACCCTAATTCTCAAACCGGATTGCGCGCTTACACTTGCCAAGATACTGACTTTGCCGCCATCTGGCGTAAATTTTGAAGCATTTAAAACCAGATTGAAGAGCACCTGGCGAATACGCCGGTCATCACCCTTCAAAGCGGGTAAATCCTTGCCAATTCGAACGGCCAGTTTAATTTCTCCCGTTTCAGCGCGGCGCTTCAATAACGCTGTGCTCGCCTCAATAACCCGTGCAACGTTGACTCGTCCGCGTTTGAATTTCATTTGACCAGCTTCGATCTTGGAAAGGTCGAGAATATCGTTGATCAAAGAGACAAGATGCGCCCCACTCGCGTGGATATCCGCTGCATATTCACGATAACGTCCGGTACCGATGGGGCCAAATATTTCTTTTTCTATAACCTCAGAAAACCCCATGATCGCATTCAGCGGGGTTCTGATTTCATGACTCATATTCGCTAAGAACTCGCTCTTGGTTCGATTCGCGTACTCCGCGCTTTCCTTAGCTTCAACAAGAGCTTGCCGCCCTTTCACACGCGATGATATGTCCCTAATGACGTTTAGCGCTGCTGGCTTGCCATGCCAGGTGATGCCAATGCCAAGAATTTCGACATCCACCACTGAACCGTCCAACCGAAACCTTTGCTGCTCTTATGGAGACATTGCCATTCGCAACCAGCATTCTCCGGTGCGTTGCGAGACGATCTCGTTCCTCTTCTGGAACAAAATCCGCCGAATGACGGCCAATAATCTCTTCTGGAAACTCGGCGCCAAAAAGTTTTACAGCAGCGTCGTTTACGTAAACAACGACACCGTCACAGGTTATGCGAACAGCGTCCGGCATACTCTGGACGAGCAATCGGAATCTGTTGTCACTTTCCGTATAGGAACGGGCATTCTCGAGATCGAAGACCCGTTTCCTTAGAGTCTCTAATTCGTTCAGAAGCTCCGTCTTTGTCTTTCGAACATCTTGCATGGGCATTTGACCAACCGTTGGTAGAACAATGCCCCCATTAATCTTTCTTAACCATGACAATAATATGGTTAAGAAGACGTTAACGAAAAAACGCCTTCACACTGCATAAATCTGACCAGAATTAATGACCGAGGATGCCATTATAATCGATTTCTTGATTGATATTTAGGGACCGCTCAACCTGCGGCATTGGGTACTTTAGCCCCGTAGCACAGTTGAAAAGGACGCATTTATCCGACCGGTCAACCTGGCCGTTCTTCAGCGCTTGCTTGTAAGCCGCAAAGGTAGCGGCACCTTCAGGACATAGTAACAACCCGTCACTATGGGCTATTTCGGTCCGCGCCTGCTCAATCAATTCATCGTCGACAGCTATCGCAAATCCGTGGCTTTCCCGAATAGCACGTAGGATCAAGAAATCTCCAATTGCAACCGGCACGCGAATTCCCGCGGCGTAGGTTTGGGCATTCTCCCAAGGGGATGCATGCTCGGCCCCCTGCTCCCAGGCGCGGACAATTGGTGCACAACCCGACGCTTGCACGGCGACCATTTTTGGTCGATTGCTACCGATAAACCCGATTGCCTCTAACTCATCGAATGCTTTCCACATACCGATGAGGCCCGTACCACCACCCGTAGGATAAAAAATGACGTCTGGCAGCGTCCAGCCAAGCTGCTCTGCCAGCTCAATCCCCATCGTTTTCTTGCCTTCAATACGATAGGGTTCTTTAAGTGTTGAGCAATCAAACCAGCCGCCTGGTTCTTGGCCCTCGCCCACAATTCGACCGCAATCATTGATCAAGCCATTTACGAGAAATGTTTTCGCCCCTTGAAGTTCGATCTCCCGTGCGTTTACATCTGGCGTGTCGTCAGGACAAAAAACATAGCTTTCGATGCCTGCAAGCGAACAATACGCGGCAAGAGCGGCCCCTGCATTGCCGTTTGTGGGCATTGCGATACGTTTGACATCAAATTCCCTGGCCATTGAGACGGCCAGTGCCAGGCCTCGCGCCTTAAAAGAACCAGTGGGAAGCCTTCCCTCATCCTTAACCAAAATCGTTTCTACGTTGAGGTCTTGAGAAGTGGTTTCTAGCGGAATGATCGGTGTCGTAACTTCTCCCAGCCGCATAACGTTTGTTTCTTGCCGAACCGGTAAGAACTCTCGGTATCGCCAAAAACCACCTTCCAGTTTTGCAGCAAGGTCATCTTTGTTCACCGCCTCACGCAAACTGGCCAAATCATAACGAACCAGAAGAGGTTTTCCCGTATCCGAAAGATTATGAAGCTGGTCAGCGGGATAATGTTTACCGGTCTCACTGCACTCCAAATGTGTTGTGAAAGTCTGGATCTCCACCATGTAAAACCTTTCAGTGTTGCAAAATTCTGCTCAAAAACTGCTTTGTGCGGTCAGATTTTGGTGCGGTGAAAAATTCTGACGGCGGAGCTTCCTCGATGACCCGTCCTTCATCCAGGAAAACGATGCGGTCAGCCATCGCACGTGCCAACCCCATCTCATGAGTTACGCAGACCATTGTCATACCGCCATCTGCCAATTCGGCAATGACACCAAGTACCTCCTTAATCATTTCTGGGTCGAGCGCCGAGGTTGGTTCATCAAACAACATAATTGCGGGCTCCATGCAGAGCGCACGGGCAATTGCCACACGTTGCTGTTGGCCCCCCGAGAGCTGTAGTGGAAATTTCTTGGCCTGTTCAGGAATATGAACGCGCTCCAAATACTCTTTCGCACGCTCCTTTGCGACACTTTCTGAAAGCCCCAAACTGCGGACGGGTGCCAGGCAAAGGTTCTCTTCAACTGTCAGATGGGGGAAAAGGTTAAATTGCTGAAAAACCATCCCAACAGTTTTGCGAACCTGTTCAACCGCCAACGGCCCCTCTGCTAAATCAATCTGATTTACCGTAATGCGGCCGGAATCAGTGGATTCAAGTCTATTGATGCATCGGACAAGAGTCGATTTCCCTGAACCAGAGGGTCCGCACACGACAATACGTTCTCCGGACTTTACATTCAGGGTTACGCCATCCAATGCCTGATGGGTGCCAAACCATTTATGGACGCGTTCAACAGCTATTACCGGTTCTGACATCTGATACCCAATTCAAACACGATGTGTGTTGCTCCGCAGCTCAATACCTTTGCTCATTCGGGACAGGCTGAAGCAAATCGCCCAATATATAATTCCTGCGAAAACATATCCTTCCGCCGCAAGACCGAGCCATTCCTGATCATTAAGGCTTGCCTGAATGATACCAAGAAAATCAAACATGCCGATGATCAGTACCAACGTCGTATCCTTGAACAGGGCGATAACGGTATTCAATAGCCCTGGAATTACGTGCCGAAGGGCCTGCGGCAGGATCACATAATACATCGTCCGCCAGTAACCCAGTCCCAACGCCGCTGCGGCCTCATATTGCCCGCGGGGAATTGCCTGTAAACCACCACGAATAACTTCGGCTAAATAAGCCCCAGCAAAGAGTGAGACGCCAATGAGTGCACGCAGCAACTTGTCAACACTCGCGCCATCCGGCAGAAAAAGGGGCAACATCACTGAGGCCATAAACAACACGGTGATCAGCGGTACTCCGCGCCAGAGTTCGATAAAGGCAGTGCAAAATATCTTCACAACCGGAATAGTCGATCGCCGCCCCAACGCTAACAATATGGCGACTGGAAATGCCAAAGCGAGACCACCAACCGTCAACACGATTGTCAGCATCATGCCGCCCCATAGCCGGGTTTCTATCGGTGGCAGCGACGATTCCCCACCTGTCAGCGTGAACCAGCCAATGATTAAGGATAGAAAAACACAGGCCGTCGCGGTTCTTCCGGATACTCTCGACCATAGGAAAAGCGACAAAGAGCCCAACAGAACCACAGCCATTAGGTCGACACGCCAGCGCTCTTCTTCTGGATAAAACCCATAGAGAAACTGATCAAAGCGTTCCGCGACATACACCCAACAGGCACCCCCACTACTGCAATCGACCCTTTTGCTACCTCTCCAATCAGCCGAAACAATCAACCAATCGAGCAACGGGACCAAAGCCCACAGCAATCCCGCCAGAATCAATAGCGTCGTTAAGGTGTTACCCCAACTCGAAAACAAATTTTGGCGCGTCCATTGCATTACGGTGACGTTCCCCGTAGTGCCGTGTTGCGATTAAAGACATTCATGGCAAAAGCGATCGACAGGCTGATGGTCAAATATACTGCCATCGTAATCCCGATTATTTCGATAGCCTGCCCGGTTATATTGAGCACGGTACCGGCAAAAACCGATACCAGATCAGGAAACGCAATCGCTGCCGCCAAAGACGAATTCTTGGTCAGGTTCAGATATTGATTGGTCAGGAGCGGCACGATGACACGCAGAGCCTGTGGCAAAACGACAAATCGCATCTGATCTCTGTAAGGCAGAGACAAGGTGCTAGCCGCTTCAATTTGCCCGCGGGGTACAGATAAAATTCCGGCACGAACGATCTCAGCGATAAAGGCAGTTGTGTAGGTCGATAACGCGATTACCAACGCAACAAGTTCCGGTGACAAGACCATCCCGCCGCTAAAATTGAATCCCTTCAATTCTGGAAGACTAAATTCGGCACCAACCGCCACAAAAATGAATAGTCCCGACGCCAGGAATGCGCAGAGTTTTACGACACGCTTTTGACCACGTTTCAAAATCGCCAAAACGGCCAGCAGAATTACACTGAATAATATGGCGACGCCCCCAGCATCAAGACTGAGGCTCGGCGTGTAAAATCCACGATTATTGAGAAAAAACAGCCCGCCTAATTCGTGGCTTTGTCGTGGTCCGGGCAAAGACCGTAAAACCGCAAAATACCAAAAGAAGATTTGCAAGAGCAACGGGATATTACGGATCGTCTCTACGTAGATAACCGCAAGCCTCGCCAGCAACCAATTACTTGAAAATCTCGCGATCCCGATGGCGAAACCAAGAATTGTAGAAAGAACAATGCCAATTGCAGAAACCAGCAATGTATTGAGCAAGCCCACCCAAAAGGCCCGACCAATTGATGACGCTTCACTAAATTCAATAAGGCTTGTCGAAATGCCAAACCCGGCAGTAGAGCGTAAAAACCCAAAACCAGATGCAATGCCGCGGTCGGCCAAGTTGTCGAAAATATTACCCAATAACCAAACGGCGCCCGCTATTAGCATCGCAACGGCAAACAATTGCCATTTGATCAGGTTGCGGCGTGATGTCCGCCAGAGATTATTGTCCAAAAACTTACCGAATGGGCGGCGCGTAATGGAGCCCGCCCTTGTTCCAAAGTCGGTTTAAGCCCCGAGAAATTTTGAGCCGACTATTTTTTCCAAGATGCTTCTCAAACAATTCACCATAATTGCCGACGGCGGTTACAGCCCGAGCCGCCCATTTTGGATCGAGACCCAGATTAATCCCAGCCTTGCCTTCCGTACCCACAAATCGCCGAATTTCGGGGTTACCTGTGTTTTTGCTGAGCGATCCGATGTTGGCTTTGGTAATTCCCAACTCTTCTGCCCCTACAAGCGCAAACAATGTCCAACGGACGATATTGAACCATTGATCATCACCCTGACGTACAGCCGGCCCCAGGGGTTCCTTGGAAATAATCTCCGGCAAGATCATGTGTTCATTCGCCTTGGCCAGTTTAAGCCGCTGGGCATAAAGACCGGACTGATCAGTGGAAAAGACGTCACAGCGTCCGGCCCGGTAGGCAGCCAGAACCTCATCCGATTTCTCAAATACAACAGGTGAGTATTTCATCTTATGTGTTCGGAAATAGTCAGAAAGGTTCAGCTCTGTAGTCGAACCTGAATTTACACAAACCGCTGCACCGTTAAGCTCCCGCGCGGATTTCACACTGAGGCTCCGGCGCACCATGAAGCCCTGCCCATCATAATACAGGATACCGGCAAAATTCACGCCAAGGGCGCTATCCCTCGTCTGTGTCCAGGTGACATTTCTGGAAAGAATATGAATTTCTCCAAACTGAAGCGCTGTAAAAGCTTCCTTGGTCGAAAGCGGTCGAAATTTAACCTTATCCGGGGAACCCAAAACAACGGCTGCAACCGCTCGGCAAAAATCTGCGTCTATGCCAATCCAATTCCCTTTGCCGTCCGGTGCAGAAAAGCCCGGAAGTCCCTGGCTCACACCGCAAGTGATCGCGCCCTTACTCTTGACTGTATCAAGCGTACCAGCGTTCGTCCCCGCACTTGCGAGCACGATTACAACCAATGGCATCAAATTTCGTAAAATCTGCATTGTGCCCCCTACCCTGTTGATCAATTTCTATTACACTAAAATAACAGAGTCATTTCACCTTGAAAATAACAGAGTTACTTCACCTTGGAGAAATAGGAAATGGGCGAGTACGCGCTTGGACAACCAATTCCCCGTTCAGAGGACCCGAGACTGTTAAGCGGGGGCGGTCGATACGTCGATGACGTCCAGCTACCCAATACGGCACGTGCCTGGATTTTGCGTTCGCCTTTTGCCCACGCGAATATCAAATCCCTGGATACAAAGGCTGCGGAATCAGCGCCAGGCGTTCTCCTGGTCCTAACGGGAGCGGATTGGAAAGAATGTGGATGGGGCGATCTCCCAGTGGGGTCTGGCCGCAAACGCCCGGACGGCTCCCCAATGTTTGTTCCGCCAATGAAACCAATCGTCACGGATGGTCGCGTCAGACGTGTAGGCGACTATGTCGCCATGGTGGTCGCCGAAACGGAAAACCAGGCCAAGGATGCCTGCGAACTCATCGAGGTTGACTATGAGGTTCTGCCATCTGTTACCTCTGGTAAAGCAGCTCTCGCGGACGGCGCCCCTGCGGTCTTTGACGAATGTCCGGATAATATCTGTTTTCTTCATGAAGTCGGCGACAAAGACGCCGTGGATGCCGCTTTCGCAAAAGCTGATCACGTAACCAGCCACAAACTGGATATTACGCGTGTAATGGCCGCGACGATGGAGCCGCGAGGCTGCACCTGCCACTACAGCCCATTTGATGACACCTATACGCTCTATACGACGCTACAGGGTGTTCACCCCTATCGAGCAACGCTTGCGCAACGGATATTGAAAGTATCGGAGAGTAAAGTACGCGTCGTTGCTCAGGATGTAGGTGGCAGCTTTGGCATGAAGTCGCCGATCTACGCCGAGAATCCGCTTTGCCTACTTGCCTCTCGCAAATTGAACAGACCTGTAAAATGGCTCGGAGATCGCAGTGAAGCCTTTTTGTCAGACTATGGCGGACGCGACAATTTTTGGGAGGCAGAACTCGCTCTCGATAAGGACGGCAAATTCCTCGCGATGCGTGCCACGAGTATTGCCAACCTCGGCGCCTATATCGGTGGTGCCACGCCAAACCCTGCCGTCAATAATCTCGGAACCATCGCGGGTGTCTACACAACGCCTTGTATTCACCTCAAGGTGACCGGCGTCCTATCCAACACCAATACGATGACACCCTATCGTGGCGCTGGACGCCCGGAAGCAGCGTACGTAATCGAACGGATGATCGATCTGGCGGCAGAGGAGTTGGAGATGGATCCAACTGAGCTACGGCGGATCAATACTATCCCGCCAGAGGCGATGCCGTTCAAAACAGGACTCACTTTCACATACGATTCGGGCGAGTTTGAAAAGAATATGGACCTGGCGCTTGAGATGTCAGATTACGGCACTTTTGAGGAGCGCCGCAAACAGGCCAAAGCTAACGGAAAACTTCGCGGCATAGGCGTATCAAATACAATTGAACGCGCCGCTGCCCCCGGCATTGAAGCCGCCGAAATTCGCGTCGACCGCTCTGGAACTGTAACCATTCTTTCCGGCTCGTGCACGCAGGGGCAAGGCCACGAAACCGTTTACAAGCAAATCGTCTGCGACAAGCTTGGCCTGAAGCCGGAAGATGTCAGCTATATCTGGGGAGACACGGACAAGGTCGCCTTCGGCCACGGTGCCGGTGGTTCACGATCGGCGACGCTTGGGGGCTCAGCAGTTCTCATGGCTACGGACAAGATCATTGAAAAAGCGGGCAAGGTGGCAGCCCATCAGTTGGAGGCGGCCGTTGAGGATATCGAATTCAACGAAGGTACATTTGCTGTTGCCGGAACTGATAAGACAGTGAGTTTTGCAGCCATCGCGAAGGCAGCGGTTGCCCCGGCAACGGTCCCGGATGGTATGGAACCAGGCCTCAATGAACAGGCGACATATACCGCGGAAATCATGAACTATCCGAACGGGTGCCATGTCTGCGAGGTCGAAATCGACCCGGACACAGGTATCGTTGATATCCTGAAGTACAACGTCATCGATGATGTCGGCACGGTCATGAACCCTATGCTGCTAAAAGGCCAGATTCAGGGTGGTATTGCCCAAGGCGTCGGACAGGCGCTTCTGGAAGAAATCGTCTATGACAGTGACGGCCAACTCGTGACGGGTTCTTTCATGGATTATGCTATGCCACGTGCCGAACATATGAGCTACATGGAAGTCAAAGCCAACCCGGTTCCGACAAAGACTAACCCCCTTGGTGTGAAAGGCGCTGGTGAAGCCGGGAATGTTGGTGGTCTCGCCGCAGTCATGAATGCTGTGATCAACGCGTTACAGCCGCTAGGTATCTCGCATGTCGACATGCCCCTTAGCCCAGAACGTCTATGGCGAACCATCCAGGACGCAACCGGATAATCCAAACCTAACCAGGAGAACCATTATGCCCGCTGTAAAAAGTTTAATTGGCGCATTTTTGATTTCGTCAATGGTAACTGGAACATCGTACGCCCAGCGCCTCACACCTGTGGACCTCGAACTGGCCTTCGTCGTTGATGCGTCGGGAAGTATTGATGAGGTTGAAATGGCGCTGCAGCGTCAAGGCTATGCAACAGCCCTTGCCCACCCGCGTGTTTTAAAAGCGATCAAAAGCGGGTTTCTACAGTCAATTTCCGTGGCATATATCGAGTTCGCAGGGTTTGAGTGCACCCGACTAACCGTTGGCTGGGGCCGAATTACCGACAAAAAGTCAGCAGAAGAATATGGCGCAAGAATTCTGGCCGCCAAACGCAACCTTTGTTTTGGCGGCAATGCAGTCAGTGAAGCGCTGGCGTTCGCTGCTGCCACGATCGACGCGAACAAATTTGAAGGCACGCGACGCGTAATCGACATCTCTGGTGACGGCCCCAATACCATGGGCGAACCCGTCACGCTTGTGCGTGATGCCATCGTCAAAAAACGTATTATTATCAATGCATTGGCAATAAGACGCGACAGTATGCCCGATTTACCAGAGTATTTTCGGAATTCTGTTACCGGAGGACCGGGATCATTTGTGATGAAAGCAAAGGACCGCAAAAGCTTTGCGGAGGCAATTCAGAGAAAACTCATACGGGAAATTGCTGACCGAACGCCGTGGCCGAAAAAACAAAGGGCATCTTTACGTTAAACGAGATCGACTGTCAGCGGATTGTAGGAATAGAGCCAGGCATTGCGGTCTTCGCCCTCATTCCGGTTAGCGAAAGCATCACGAATTTCCTGAACACTATTGAGGTGAAACAACTTTCGATTTGCGTCGGACGTCTCCACCACCCGCGCGGTCCGATCAATCCTGTTATTTTCGTAAAGTTTCAGAGCATCAGCCAAGTCGTCCCGCTGCTGCAAAGCGCGCATCAAAACTGCACCATCTTCAATCGCCATCGCAGCGCCCTGCGCCAGATATGGGATCGTCGCATGGGCAGCATCACCCAGAATTGTCGCCCTATTTGAACTCCAAAATTCCAGACGAGGGCGTTTAAACATTGACCAACGATAGCAAGCATCACGGTCGACCATGTCGATGATGGTTTGAACCTTGTCATTCCACCCTTCGAAATCGGATTTGAATTTCTCCCAGGGAAACTTGGCCGTCCAGCTTTCATCAGGTTCGTCATCCGCCTCGACGGCCCCGACAAAATTCAAAATTTCACCACCGCGAATATAGTAACAAACAGCATGTCGTCCCGGCCCCATCCAGACCGACATAACCTCTTCGACAAAGTTTGGTGGCAAATCTTGGGTAGGAACTGTCACCCGCCAGGCGGCGTCGCCGGTATAAACCGCTTGAACAGGCCCACAAATCTGATCACGGATAACGGATTTAACACCATCCGCACCTATCAGGAGGTCACCCGTCGCCGAGGTACCATCCGCAAAATTCAGTGTCACAGCATCCGAGGACTCGTCAAAACCTGTAGCCCTTTTGTTCAGGTGGATGCAATCGGGGCTAAGAGCCCGGACGCGGGCGACAAGGAGGTCGTGAAAATCTGCCCTATGTATTTGATTATAGGGTGCTTTATGCATTTTCAGATGTTCATCGGCGAGCGAAAAAGTTTGAATGATCTCCGCAGTGTCAAACAAACGAAACACATAAGCACCTGGCCAAACGGAAATCGCGGAAATCTCGTCGCCAAGGCCGATATGGTTCAACACATGCATCGCGTTGGCACTGAGCTGAATGCCAGCCCCAATCTCACCCAACTGCGGCGCCTGCTCGAATATCTCGACGTGGTGCCCTTCCTGTAAAAGACACGCAGCGGCGGATAGTCCGCCCAACCCAGCTCCTGCAATTAAAATCTTCAAAGAACTAAACGCTTACTTTCTGTTTTTATAGATTGGCAACTTCAACGGCGCCGAAACATATATGGTGAAGCAGCAACTAAAGAAAACCCTATCAATTGTTACCAACGGTCGCACCATTTAAACGATTTCGACGAAATAAGGTACAACGTTCGACAAAAAGAAATTCCGTTCATTTTTCTATTACAGTCCTCTTGGCCTTTGCTGTCTTCTTTCTCGCCGCCGACGGACGTGGTTTTCCACCTTTCTCAGTCGTTTTGCCGTCTGCCGCACCTACATAGGGCGAAAAGACGGGTCTATAGGCTTTCTCATCAATAAACTGGCGGATTCCCTCGGCGTAAGCGTCGTGGCCCCTCGCCTGATCACGTTGTTTAATTTCCGCACCCTTTGCAGCAAGATAATCAGCGGCGGCACGCCACGACATATCCTGCGTTGCCCGGATAGCATGTTTGGTTCCTCGCAAGACGTTGGGATTCTTTTCGAGGAGTTCGCGAGCAAGTTTGAGAGTCTCACGGCGTAAGTTTTTCTTCGGTACAGCCAGATTGACCATACCCATTTTGGCAGCTTCCTTTCCAGTGAACGTCCGCCCGGTACAGGCGTAGAACATTGCGTCGCGCTGGTTTAGCAAGTCGGTAACCATTTTCGATACCATGCCACCTGGCAAGATGCCCCAATTCACTTCAGAAAGCCCAAATAACGCGTCATTGGCTGCAATAGAAAAATCAGTACATATACACTGAGTGAAAGCGCCACCGATGCAAAAGCCATTTACCATTGAGATCGTAGGCTTGTTGTACATCCAGAGTTTATCACTTCGCCACATGCTGTTTTTGTAGGCGACGGATTTCAAATCCTCGCGGTCCTGCGTTTCGCGAAAAAATTCCTTCAAATCCTGTCCAGCGCTGAAGGACACACCGGCCCCTGTTAGTATGACGAGCTTTGTGTCGGGATCAGATTCCAGATGATCTAGTATTTCGACCATCTCCGCATGAAAAGTGGGGCTCATCGCGTTACGCTTTTCGGGCCGATTAAAAATCACCCAAGTAATGCCGTCTTTTTGCTGATCGACCTTTACGCAGCTGAACTTCTTATCAAGCATATCTGCCTCCGAGATTGAACCAAGGACTCTAAGGTTCGTTCGAGAGGAAGTCTATGGACCTAAATTAAGGGATCATAAGACCATTGGAGTAGGCCCTGGCGCTGCCGGGGACGGCAGAAAACATCGCCAGGATCGCAGTTCGCTCTTATCTGTCCTACATGCCGTGCAAAAGCGCGCCGGCGTTTGATTTGAATCGCATCAACGCCCGGAAGTCTGCGCCCAAGATAGTATCGGCAATACCATTGAAACCAGCCCCTCGGATCAGGTTCATAGATCCAGCCCTTTTGGCGCCAGACGGATAGCGGCTGACGACTTTTGATACCAAAGTAATTAAGTGCAGGGTCAGGAAAATTTGCGATTTTCGCACTAGCAAACCAAGACGCCGGGAATTCGTCTCTACAGTCGTTGCAGTACTTGCCTTCAAATACACCCATCGCCAGCATTTCCTTTGGGGTGAAATGCGGCATGAAATCCTTGGCGAAGCTCCTGCCTGTTGGGGCCACAAGCTCATAGCTGTAACCAGACTGCATCTTGTCGTCGACATGTATGATATCGCCGATAGCCACGACCGATCAGTTTTGTATGTTTTGAGATAAATGGGGCGAGTGATGGGATTTGAACCCACGACCCCTAGATCCACAATCTAGTGCTCTAACCAACTGAGCTACACCCGCCACAGGGTGGCCGTTTCTTAGACCTGCCATCGAAAGCCGTCAACCGCCGAAATGCTTTCGCAATCTGTCTAGCGCTTCTACGAGCGTCTTTTCCTCTTTGCAAAAGCAGAAACGAGCAAAATGCTCAGGGCCACCCCCCTGATAAAACGCGCCAACCGGTACGGCAGCCACACGAGCTTCTGTGGTGATATGACGGCAAAAATCTTCGTCATTTCCATTGAAACCCAGGGGGCGAAAATCGGTTGTGATGAAGTAACTGCCCTGGCAATGCATGACCTCAAACCCGATGTCCTTTAACCCCTCCGCAAGAAGGTCACGACATTTCTGAAGTTCACCTGATAACGAATTGAAATAGCTGTCTTCTTTGGACAATCCGAACGCGACGGCAGCCTGCAGATTAGGCGGCGTTGTGAATGTCAAAAACTGGTGCGCCTTCGCAATTGGACCAAGCAGATCCGGGCAGGCCGTAATGTAACCGACCTTCCATCCCGTCAAGGAAAATGTCTTGCCCGCCGATCCGATCCTAATGCACCGCTCCCGCATTCCAGGGAGGGTCATAAGAGGCACATGTTGTAGCCCGTCAAACAACAAATGTTCGTATACTTCATCGCACACCGCATAGGCATCGTGCTTTTCCATCAGTTTCGCAATAACTGACAGTTCTTCCCTGGAAAAAACCTTGGAACAGGGGTTCATCGGCGTATTCAGTAAAATAAGTTTGGTTTTGTCGCTAAAGGCTGCTGCCAAAGCCTCTTCAGGGAGTATCCAGCTCGGTGGTTCCAGGCGAACCAGCTTGGCTACCCCGCCTGCCCGTTGAACGATGGGCAGATAGGAATCGTAGAGCGGTTCTATCAGCACGACCTCATCACCCGGCTCAATTAGGGCAAACAGGCTTGAGGCAAGCGCTTCCGTACCACCTGACGTGACCATCACTTCCGTTGCCCAGTCAATATCAAGCCCGTAAAACCGCTTATTTATGCCCGCAACCGCCTGCCGCAATGGGGGAATTCCCATCATCGACGGATATTGATTTAACCCATTCTCCAGATAATCCGTTGCGGCAGCGACAACATCGGGAGGCCCATTGCCATCGGGGAATCCCTGGCCAAGATTAATCGCATCATGTTCCTGCGCCAGACGCGACATGACCTCGAATATTGTTGTGCCATAAGACGACAAAACAGAATTAGCTGATTTCACGCGATTTACTCCACATTTGGCCTTAATTAGAAATTAGCACGAGCCTACAGAGGGCGAAAGACAGGCATTCATATCATTAGATTGCCCAATTAATAGGCGTTTTGCTTAATCATTTGGCATAAATCAAACTATCGCCCGACACATTGTTTCTTTTACTTATATATTTCAAATACTTAGACACGCCCTCCAGTTGGCACGAGTTATGCATTTCTAACATGTTGCAATGCATGAGCATCGCGGCAAATGGAACTATGCGCACAGGATTCCTACATGAAGAAAATCGAGGCAATTATTAAGCCCTTTAAGCTCGACGAGGTGAAGGAAGCCCTTCATGAGGTTGGCGTAAAAGGTCTCACGGTTATCGAAGCAAAAGGGTTCGGCAGGCAAAAAGGTCATACCGAGCTCTACCGGGGCGCTGAATATGTCGTCGACTTCCTCCCTAAGGTAAAAGTCGAAGTCGTCGTTGATGACAATCTGCTTGAACGCTGCGTTGAAGCCATTCAACAGGCCGCCTATACCGGCCGAATTGGCGACGGTAAGATATTCGTATCAACGATCGACGAGGCCATTCGCATTCGAACGAATGAAAAAGGCAATGAAGCGATCTAACTGATCGTTGCAATCAATTAACTAATCATAAGACAGAAGGAATAGGACAGGTCAGATGAGTGACAGTAAAACCGTTTTAGACATGATCGAAGAACATGATGTTCAGTATGTCGATCTCCGCTTTACCGATCCACGCGGTAAGTGGCAGCACACAGCCCAACATGTATCCACAATAAATGATGATTTCTTCGAGAACGGCATCATGTTTGATGGGTCTTCAATCGCCGGCTGGAAAGCAATCAATGAATCAGACATGACACTGATGCCTGATTGCTCGAGCGCGGTAATGGATCCATTCACAGCGCAGCCACAGCTGATCATTTTCTGTGACGTTCACGAACCTTCAACGGGCCAGGCCTATGGCCGCTGCCCGCGTTCTGTTGCCAAAAAAGCTCTAGCCTATATGGGCGCAGCCGGTATCGGTGACACCGCCTACTTTGGCCCGGAAGCCGAGTTCTTTGTCTTTGATGATGTACGCTATGAATGCGCGATGGGTCGCTCTTTCTACGAAGTAGACAGCGACGAAGGTCCCTACAACTCCGGCGAACCCATGGAAGGTGGAAACACCGGTCATCGCCCGGTCGTTAAAGGCGGATATTTCCCGGTCCCGCCTGTTGATTCCGGTACCGACCTCCGCGCTGAGATGGTCACAACCATGATTCAGATGGGCCTCGATATGGAGAAACATCATCATGAGGTTGCCCCAAGTCAGCATGAGCTTGGTCTGAAATTCAACACACTGATTGGTTCAGCCGATGGCATGCAGATTTATAAATACTGCGTGCATATGGTTGCCCATCAATATGGCAAAACCGCCACGTTTATGCCCAAACCAATTGCTGGAGATAACGGCTCTGGCATGCATACCCATCAGTCAATCTGGAAAGACGGAAAACCTCTGTTTGCCGGTTCCGGTTATGCTGATCTGTCTGAAACCGCTCTTCACTATATCGGCGGCATCATCAAGCATGCGCGGGCGATCAACTGCTTCTCGAATGCTTCAACCAATAGCTACAAGCGTTTGATCCCTGGTTTCGAGGCACCGGTCCTGTTGGCCTACTCAGCACGTAACCGTTCTGCGTCCTGTCGTATTCCTTACGCGACCAGCCCGAATGGCAAACGTGTCGAAGTGCGCTTCCCCGATGTATCAGCCAATCCATACCTCGCCTTCACGGCAATGCTTATGGCTGGTCTGGACGGCATTGAGAATAAAATTCATCCGGGTGACCCGATGGATAAGGATCTCTATGACCTGCCTGCCGAGGAACTCGAAGGCGTACCGACTGTTGCAAGTTCGCTGCGTCAGGCCATGGAATGCCTTGATGCGGATCGCGACTTCCTCAAGAAGGGGGATGTTATGTCGGATGACATAATTGACGGCTATCTGGAACTCAAGAAAGAAGAAGTCCTGACGTTCGAACAGGCGCCGCATCCTGTCGAATATTCAATGTATTACAGCGTCTAATTTTGAAAACCAGTTTTCCCGAGCTCGATTGAGCCCGGGAGATACTTAAAAACGTCAAACCAATAGAACAGGTTTGCAACAAAAAACGATTAGATATCCGGGGGGCAAATCCAACAAGAAACGGAGCCCGGACGATGAATTTCAGGACACGTAAGATGGTCGCCGCGCGCGACTTGAACTCCAACGGTACTCTCTTCGGTGGCAGATGCCTCGAATGGATTGACGAAGAAGCCTTTATCTTTAGTTCCTGCCAGCTTGAAAGCGAAAATGTCGTCACCCGCAGCATGTCCGAGATCAATTTCCTCGCGACTGCACGCCAGGGCGATATTATTGAGGTCGGTATGGAAGCTACCGACTATGGACGGACCTCTCTGACAATTTCATGTGTCGTTCGTAATATGCGGACCAAACAGATCATCACGGCCGTTGAAAAGCTGGTGTTTGTAAAAGTAGACAAGAATGGCAAACCTACGCCGCACGGCAAAGTTCACCCGATTGACCGGGAATTTACACACGCTGACGCGCTTGTAGTCGGTGAATAACACGTTAGTTAGGTGTTTTTGGAGGTAGCGATCGCGATTTTCCGTCATCAGAGATCGCTACAAATGTGAACTCACCTTCGGTAACCTTGAACTGATCTGTTTCAATTCGCCGTCGCACCCAAACCTCGACTTTTGTTGAAGGCGACGAGGTGCCGGTTCGAATAATATCAGCATAACAGCTTACAACATCGCCTATTGCCACAGGGCGGTGAAATTCAATCTTATCCACTGCAACTGTCGCTACACGTCCACCGGCCCTCTGGTAAGCAACGTTCGCGCCCGCCATATCCATCATAGACATCAACCAGCCACCAAAGATGTCCCCGCTGGGGTTGGTATCGGCTGGCATAGCGATAATCCGGATAGAAGGTTCGGTATCAGGCGGTAAATTCGGGTCTGACATGAAATATTCCTGTGATTTACAACATCTTGTTGTTAAATATAGGTCATATGCTGCATACTGTCCCTCTCGTTCGTAATCAGTAGTTGGTGAGTGAAAAAATGGCGGCGTCACGCAAACGGGCAACAGGCAAGAAAGACAGCTATTCAGCACAAGATATTGAGGTGCTGGAGGGGCTAGAACCGGTTAGACGACGGCCTGCAATGTATATTGGGGGCAGTGATGAGCGTGCTATGCATCATCTCGCCGCTGAATTGCTCGACAACGCCATGGACGAAGCCGTTGCCGGTCACGCAAACTGGATAGAGTTTGATCTGGCATCCGATGGCACGATTAGCATCCGCGATAATGGGCGCGGCATTCCAATAGACCCTCATCCGAAATTCAAAGACAAATCAGCTCTCGAAGTTGTAATGACCACACTCCATTCGGGCGGCAAATTCAGCAATAAAGTTTATGACACGTCCGGCGGTCTACATGGTGTCGGTCTTTCTGTCGTGAACGCCCTGTCCGACAAAATGACCGTTGAAATAGCGCACGATAAAACGCTGTTTGTTCAGGAATATTCAAAGGGGGCGCCACAAGGAAGGCTTGAGAATAAGGGCGCAGTCCGACGCCGCGGGACAACTGTAATATTTCACCCTGACCCTGAGATTTTCGGGGCAAAATCGCGCTTTCGGCCCAACATGCTATTCAAAATGGCACGTTCCAAAGCCTATCTCTACAAAGGCGTTGAAATAAGGTGGAGTTGTGCGCCTGATCTTATTGGCGACAAAGACGAAACACCTGAAAAATCAACCCTGCATTTCCCCGGTGGGCTCAGCGATTATCTGGCAACACGTCTTGATGGCCGAGAAACAATAATCGCCAATTCATTTTCGGGAGAAGCCAAGCTTAATGGCAAAGGAGGACGCGTCGAATGGGCACTCGCCTGGCCAGAAGACGGCGAAGGCTCCATGGTTTCCTATTGTAACACCGTCCCAACGCCCGAAGGGGGAACCCACGAGGCCGGGCTTAGAGCGGCTCTAACCAAGGGTCTTAAAACCTATGCCGAACTCGCGGGTAACAAGCGCGGCAATATTATTACAGGTGATGACGTCGTTGGCGGCGCCTGGGGCGTGCTATCGGTGTTTGTTCCTGATCCGGAGTTTCAGGGCCAAACCAAGGACAAATTGACCACGACGAGTGTTTCGCGAAACGTCGAGAATTCACTCAAGGATCACTTCGACCATTTTTTGTCAGGTGATCCTGCTGCCGCCAACGCATTGCTGGAACGGGTTATCGAACGCGCTGACGACCGTCTCAGGCGACGACAAGCCAAGAAAACGGCCCGTAAGTCCGCTACCCGGAGACTTAGGCTTCCAGGCAAACTTGCTGACTGTGCCAAAGGGTCCTCCGAAGGTACTGAAATATTCCTGGTTGAAGGAGACTCTGCAGGGGGCTCTGCTAAATCTGCGCGTAACCGCAACACTCAGGCAATCTTGCCCCTGCGTGGTAAAATTCTTAATGTCGCCAGTGCCACCGCAGACAAACTTCGCGCTAACCAGGAACTCAGCGACATGATCCAGGCCTTAGGATGTGGGACTGGTGCTTCTTACGACGAAGAAAAGCTCCGCTATGAACGCGTAATCATCATGACGGACGCTGATGTTGACGGTGCGCATATCGCCTCCCTGCTGATGACTTTCTTTTTTCGCGAAATGCCTCAACTCATTGAGAACGGGCATCTGTTTCTGGCGCTGCCCCCACTCTTTCGCATCAGCCAGGGTGCTTTGACGATGTATGCAAAAGACGATGCACATCGTGAAGAACTTGTCGAAGAGCATTTCACTGGCCGCGGCAAAATTGAAGTCAGTCGCTTCAAAGGGCTCGGGGAAATGCCTGCCCAACAACTTAAAGAAACGACAATGGATCCCGCCAAACGGAACCTCGTTAGGGTAACAATTCCAAATGCGAGTACTGGCGATGAAGCCAAAGAAGTCAAACAAACAGAAACATTGGTCGAAGATTTGATGGGGCGAAAGCCCGAGCGCCGTCTTGCTTTTATTCAGAAAAATGCCCAAACCGTTCAGGAACTTGACGTTTAATCCGCTTTCACCCGTTGAAACGAAAAATGCGGAAAGACATCAGACTGCTTGCATTCAATGTAGGCATTACCAATTTATAATTTAACGCGCATAATCGAATAAATTCTACGATTAGGTGTTTATGTCTTAGTCGGCACGCATAGGCGACCGAGGCGTTAACAATTATGGAGGGTATGGTGAAAAGTACCTTGATTACTTCACTCGCAGCTTTATCAGCTCTCGCATTGGGCGGCTGCCAGGTTGTTATGGTCGAAGATTCTCCTGGGCCACGCACCTCATATTATGACGGGGACTTCGAATATGCCGGACACAAAGGTGCCGTTTATACAATTGTAAGCGGCAATCCCTTTGGTGGGTCTCAGGAAACATTTTCAAAGCTCGTTCGGGCAACAATGAAAAACCAGGCCCGCGCTGGAAGACCTATAAGCTTTGTCGGAAGACAGGATGGGACAACGTACAAACCCTACAAAGTTGTGGTTGGCTTTAACCCCGACAATCGCGATGGAGATGATCTTTGCAAGAGCGCGGAATACCCCCAAATCAAAAGCAACACGACAAAAGTCGTTATGGCGTTTTGCTTTGGTGACTCACTCAAGTCTTCTTCGACCGGTTGGGTGGATGGTTTGAAAGGCGTCAACGACTCTAATTTCACAAAGCTTGTAAAAGAAACAACGAATGCCATGATCCCCTCCCAAGATGGCCATGACATCGGTGAAGGCGGAAATATCGCTAACTAATAAGCTTAACAAATCTCGCGTTTTGTTGAACCACGGTCCCAAAAACATATGTGGACCGAGGATTCTTCAACTTATAGGCTGAAACCTATCGAGAATCTGTTTTTCGTATTGAGGTTGGTCAATTGCAAAAATTCATTGCGCTCGTATGCTCATGGACAATTCTAAGCTTGGTTGTTTGGTCACCTGTTTCGCGTGCCGACAACGCGATGCCCAAAGGGCTCGTTCATATAAAAACAGAACTTAGCTATGCCGCGCTTGTCAAAAAGCTGAATGCGGCTGTCACAAACAATAAAATGGGATTGGTAACACGCGCCAGCGTCACGGTCGGTGCAAAGCGGGTTCTTAAAAAGACAATCCCCGGAAACATGGTAGTCGGTGTCTACCATCCGCGTTTTGCCGTTCGAATGCTCAAAGCCAGTATCCCGGCGGGAATTGAGGCCCCTCTTCGTTTTTATATAACGGAAAACGCCAACAATACGGCAAACCTCTCCTACAAAACGCCGTCCTCAGTTTTTGCGCCCTATAAAATTAAAGACTTGTCTAAAATGGCATCGGAACTCGACGCAATTTTCGCAAACATCGCACGCGAGGCGACAAGTCAAAAACCATAGAGGCGGTTAGCCGAGACGCCATGCGGTTTGATTTCCGCATTCAATGGATTTTGCACGATAGAGCTCTACAGACTTTTCCTGCCGTTCAATCGTGGCAGGGTCGTCATCTGCAACAGGTGGCAATTCGTTTGGAAGGTAATAACCATACTCATCGTTGCCCCGGACCAACATTGCCGTCGCTTTGAGGTCTGTTGTCTGCTTCACATGCGGCGGAACATATCCCGCCGAGAGCCCCATCCGCCGCTCTGAGCCATGATTTGGCCTGGAACTATGAACGAGGCAAACATGATGTAGTGACATCTCCCCTGGCCGAAGGTGTAATGAGGCGGCCTCCGATTCATCAAATTCATAGAGCGTGTTCTGACCACTCGCCAAGAGATTGTCATCGCGCCGTTCAGTATATTCGACCGGAAAACAACCTTCCTTGTGGGAGCCTGGAATGACCTGAATGCATCCCGAGACGTCGTCCACTACTGTGAGAGCAACCCAGGCGCTCAAGAGCTCCCACGGGTCCATTCCATAGTAGGTCGCATCCTGATGCCAACTGACATAGGAACCTGATTCCGGCTCCTTAAACCAAATTCCGTGCTGGTAGCACAAAATATCAGGTCCCATGACATCTTCGACGGCATCGAGAATTTCGGATTTAACGACCAGATCATATGCCCAGGGAAATCGTAAAAACGCTTTGGTTTTCTGGGTTCCGTGAATGGGTTTACCTTGAGAGGCTTCAAACGCCTCTATCTCTGCCCTCAACGCAAGTGCATCTTCTTCAGACATAACGCGTATTGGCGAGACAAATCCGTCGCGATGATATTGTTCTACTTGCAGGTCTGTTAAAAATTTAGGCATTGGATACTAGCTTCTATTCATAATTGGTCGATAAACGGATTTTACTATTTTACGGATAAGCCGTCACGGCGTTTGACTTCTGTTGAATTTACCCGCACATAAGGGCTGGGTATAACCCTATATGTAAGTATTTACGCACACCGTATGACTTTTGATGATCTCGGGCTCAGCCCGGAACTACTGTGCGCCATAGATGACGCAGGTTATGAAACTCCAACTCCGATCCAGGAACAGGCGATTCCCTTCGTCTTGATGGGACGTGACGTATTGGGCTGCGCCCAAACGGGCACAGGTAAAACGGCGTCCTTTACCTTGCCGATGATCGAGATTCTGGCGAGTGGTCGCAGCCGCGCTCGAATGGCTCGTAGCCTGATAATTACGCCGACCCGTGAATTGGCGACGCAGATTGCCGAGAATTTTGAAACTTATGGCAAGTATCACAAACTCTCCATGGCGCTGCTTATTGGCGGGGTTTCGTTTGATGAGCAAAACGCAAAACTGGATCGTGGCGTCGATGTCCTGATTGCGACACCTGGCCGCCTACTGGACCATTTTGAACGTGGTCGTATATTGCTCACGGATATCAAAATCCTGGTGATCGACGAAGCAGATCGCATGCTGGATATGGGCTTTATGCCCGATGTCGAAAAGATCGTTTCGCTTCTGCCACCAATTCGACAAACGCTATTCTTTTCAGCCACCATGCCCCCAGAAATTCGTCGGATCGCTGATAAATTTCTGATGAATCCCAAAGAAATTACTATTACACCGAAAACGGCAACTGCAGAAACCGTCGAGCAATTCCTGACAATTGTCGAGAACAAGGATTGGGCTAAACGCGATACATTGCGCAAAATGATCCGTTCCGAAGCTGTCGATAATGCGATTGTTTTCTGCAATCGCAAAAGAGACGTCGATACGTTAAACCGGTCTTTGATAAAACACGGCTTCAAGGCTGCCGCTCTTCACGGCGACATGTCTCAACCAGCTCGTCTAGAAACACTCGACGCCTTCAAGAATGGGGCAACTGAAATACTGGTCGCGAGTGATGTCGCCGCGCGTGGCCTGGATCTCCCCAAAGTGTCGCATGTCTTTAACTATGACGTTCCGATGCACGCAGAAGACTATGTGCATCGAATTGGTCGAACCGGACGGGCCGGACGCGAAGGTCGTGCCCTGACGATAGCGACATCGGATGACGGTAAGTTTTTGGACGCCGTCCAAAAATTTATCGGCAAAAAAATTGATCCGATAATCGTGGAAGGTGTCGAGCCGACCGACGTCAAGGCAGAAGAACCCAGACGGGTCGGACGAAGACGCTCTGAGGAGGGTTCAAAAAAATCCCCTCGCCGTCGGAGACGCAAATCACCTGCAAGAAAATCCAACGAAACTGTTTCAGACGAAACTGGGTCGGAGGAAGCAGTGCCAGTCGAAGCAGCCCCTGCTGAAGCAGCGTCCCCCCAGCCTGAAACCAAAAAATCACGCCCGCCCCGGAATCGTAAGCCAGCCCCCAAACGCCAACAAAATCAACAACCCGCTGAAGAAGCGGTCGTTGGAATGGGCTCGCATGTGCCTGCCTTTATGCTACGATCCCCCGCAGGTGAAGACGACTAGAGTGATCCGATGCAAACTATTTTCGTATTTTCCAAGTGCGAGCTCGGCGAAGCCTACAAAGTAGCTGATGAAGCCGTCCTGAACGTCGAACAGGTTTCAGAGGTCCATTCGATTTCTGGTGAATATGATCTGCTCATGAAATGTTATTTGGATGACGATGTTGATATCGGCCATTTCGTGACTGAAAACCTTCAAACGCTCCCCGGCATCAAGGACACGTTTACGCTAATAGGCTTTAAAGCGTTTTCCTAAACCTTACTTATTTTCTTCGCGATATTTATAGAGCGGTGGTATTCCCTCCATCCGCACGCGTGGTTCATCCGTATCATCGATCGACGTTAAAGGCTGTACCTTTTTGAGAGACGCATGGCTACGGCGAATGATGTCTTGATAATCCTCATCGCCGAGCTATTTCTAACGTAATTCCTCGTCACTCACTTCAGAAACAACCTTTGCCGGTATACTCGCCACGATACTTCGCGACGGCACTGAAAAATTCGCCTTCACGAAGGCCAAAGCCGCAACGAAAGCGTAATCGCCGATATAAGCACCATCCATAATGACGGCATTCATACCGATCAAAACACCTTTTTCAAGATGACAACCGTGCAGAACCGCGCCGTGACCGACATTCGCCGCCTCTTCCAGAATGGTTTCCCCGCCCGCGAAGGTGTGAGCGATACAGCCATCCTGCATATTGCTCCGGGCTTTGAGGACAATACGCCCCATATCTCCACGCAAAGCGGCACCAGGACCGACATAGCAATTCTCACCAACAATTACGTCACCGATAAGAACTGCCGTCGGGTGGATAAACGCACTCGGGTCGACGACAGGCACGATGCCGTCGATCGAATAAATATTTTCCATAAAGTTTGTCGCCGTTAGACGTTAAAGGACTCACCACACCCGCAGCGGCCAGATTCATTAGGATTGCGGAAAACAAAATTAGAGCCGAGTTTCTCTTCGACGAAATCCATTTCTGTGCCAACGAGATACATAACAGCCATTGGGTCGATCAAAAGATTGACGCCATCAAACTCCATAACCTCATCCGCGGCGCCTTTTTCTTCGGCAAAATCCATTGCATATGTCAGGCCATTGCAACCGCCTTCATTTACAGCCAATCGTATCCCGGCTGCGTTTGGGTTGTGCGTTTCTATTAGTTTCTTCAGCTGGGCTGACGCTGCCTCTGTAACTTTAAGAACAGCTGGACGCTCGCGTATTGTGTCTGTTGTCGTCATATCTCGCGTCCTCACATAAATCCAAGTTCGAGTTTAGCCGCTTCACTCATTTGATCGGGGGTCCAGGCGGGCTCCCAAACAAGTTCGACATTAACACCGCCGATACCCTCAACGCCCTGAACAACTCGTTCCACATCTCCCGGCAGAGTTCCGGCCACGGGACAGGCTGGCGAGGTAAGCGTCATATCGATTCTGACATCGTTCATTCCGTTGATATCAATATTATAGATAAGACCTAACTCATAAATGTTAACCGGAATCTCGGGATCAAAGACCGTTGAAATCGCTTCAATAACTTTGCCCTCGAACTGTGCCTCAGCAATATCAATTTCAGTGCCGGGCACAGGTTCTGTCTGCTCTTCCGCCTTCTGCGGTATTCCAGTAACAGGTTCTTCAATAGACACAGGCTGGCTCGGGGCAATGGGGCGCTGAACAGGCTCCTGCTCGGGCATCGATTCCATTTGCGCGGGCTCTGATACAGCCTCAGGTGCTGCTTCAATAGGCGGTTCCGACTCTGGTGGCATTGGTTTTTTCCAAAACATCATCTTTTGACACTCATTCCGTCTTTACATCTTCATCAGTTCCGTCGAGCGCAGCGATCATTGCATGCCATGCCAACGTTGCGCATTTGATGCGCGTCGGGAAATCTTTGACCCCTGAAAGCGTTTCGAGTTCCGCTAGATCAGGGCCAGCTCCTATACCGTTCTCCCCGGTTACTAGAGCATGAAACTTCTCAAACAAGGCCTTCGCCTCTTCGATCGATTTTCCTTTGATCATTTCCGTCATCATTGACGCGGACGCCAGTGAAATTGCACAGCCCCGTGCATCGAACTGCGCCTCTGATATCTCTTCTCCATCAAGACTAAGGAACACCGTCACGCGATCACCACAAAGCGGATTATTCCCGCGAGCAGAACGATCCGCTTCTTCCGCTGCACCAAAATTACGGGGATTTCGGCTATGGTCGAGAATGACCTCCTGATAGAGATCTGTGAGCCCGTCATTCATCAGCCGAAGATCTCCTGCACGCGACCGAGGCCTGCAACAAGGGAGTCGATTTCCTCACGCGTATTATACATGCCGATAGAAGCACGAATCGTCGCTGCAATATCAAAGCGATCCATAACCGGTTGCGCACAATGGTGACCGGTGCGCACCGCAATTCCTTCGCGATCCAAGATTGTGCCAACGTCATGAGGATGTACCGTTTCAAGAACGAAGGACAGGATTGCGGCTTTCGCCGACGCGGTCCCAATTATTCGCAAGCTATTGATTTCGCTTAGCTTTGCTGTACCGTACTCAAGCAAATCATGTTCGTAAGCGGCGATATTCTTGAGACCCAACGCGTTAATATAGTCAATCGCAGCCCCCATACCGATAATGCCGGAAATATGAGGGGTCCCTGCTTCAAACTTAAACGGCAGGTCGGCATAGGTCGTTTTCTCGAAAGTGACGACATCAATCATCTCGCCACCACCATGATAAGGCGGCATTGCTTCCAGCAATTCTGCTTTCCCATACAGAACACCAATACCACTCGGGCCGTATATCTTATGTCCTGAGAAAACATAGAAATCTACATCGAGAGCCTGCATATCCAGCGCCATGTGTGGTGCGGCCTGGCAACCATCGAGTAGAACCGGGACGTCCTTCTCGTGGGCAATCCGGATAATTTCCTCAACCGAGACAATCGTGCCCAGTGCGTTCGATACATGTGTGATGGCAACAATTTTTGTTTTATCCGAGATCAGAGCGGCATAGGCGTCCATATCGAGGGCGCCATCATCACTGATCGGAACGACCTTCAATTGCGCACCAGTTTGTTCGGCGACCAATTGCCAGGGCACAATATTGGAATGATGCTCCATCACAGAAAGGATAATCTCGTCACCTTCTGACAGATTCTGGCGTCCCCAACTCGATGCCACGAGATTTATGCCTTCAGTTGCCCCGCGAACAAAGATGACCTCGCGGATATCGCGCGCATTGATAAAGGCACGAACCGTTTCACGCGCCGCCTCCATCGCATCTGTTGCTTTCTGGCTCATATAATGAACGCCGCGATGGACATTTGCGTACTCAGTCTCATAAACCGTCGAAATGGCATCAATCACAGCGCGTGGCTTTTGAGCACTCGCCCCACTGTCGAAATAGACCAGCGGTTTGCCATAGACCTCTTCAGACAGGATCGGGAAATCCTGCCGGACACGCTCAACATCGAAACCCGGCGATCGCAAAGCATTATCGGGATTTGTGGCCATCTCTATGCTGCTTCCTTTATCAAGGTAAGGTTCTCGAGCCACGACGACATCCGTGCCTCAAGACAGGAACGGATACTGTCTTCCGGCATGGTCTCAAGTAACTCTGCAACAAAGGCCTGCACCATCATGTTTTGTGCCGTAACCGCGTCGATCCCCCGGCTTTGCAAATAAAACAGCGCGTCCTGATCGAGGTCACCCACTGTAGCGCCATGGCTACATTTCACGTCATCGGCATGGATGATCAATTCAGGTTTACTGTCCGCCTGAGCATTTCGCGACAATAAAAGATTTCGATTCATCTGATGGGCATCGGTCTTTTGCGCATCAGGGGCGACATGAACTCTTCCCTGAAAAACGGTATGCGCCCGGTCATCAAGCACGTTTTTATAGATCTGGCTGCTGTGACAGTGTGACATTGCATGATCAACATCTGTCGTGTTGTCACAATGCTGGCGGTCCCGAACCAATGCGATCCCATTCAGGGAACAGTCTGCACCTTCACCATCCAGCCGAATCCGAATTTCATTCCGGGCAAGCCTGCCACCTGCCGACAGAACGAAACTGTCAAAATGGGCATCGCGGCTAACACGCACACTGGTAAGTCCGATATGCCAAGCCGTCTGACTTTGGTCCTGGAGTATAACACTCCGAAGATTGGCTCCCTGCCCGAGATCTGCCTCGGTGACCACATTACAAAAGCTGCTAGAGGCCCCCAGCGATACATATGACTGCATCACTGTCGCTTTGCTATTGGCGCCGACAACAATAAAATTACGTAAATGAGACTCCGTAGCTGAGTTATCTGTGACAACGAAAACAAGCTGGATCGGCATTTCGACTGAAACATTGTCGGCAACCCGACAAACGCCGCCATCCTGCATGAGCATCGTGTTCAGCGCAGCTAGTCCCGGCTGATCGACATCCGCAATTTCGCCAACGCCATTCGCTGCCTCTAGGTCTTTGTCCGAGAGGGCGTCAGCCAACGACGAAAAGCTCAGCCCTTCGGGTAACTCGTCCAATTGCGACAGGGTCGGTACAAACCGACCATCAACAAATACCGCGACAAACGCGTGATCAATCACAAAAGGCGCTATATCAGCTTGCGTAACAGAAGCCTCTGGCGCCGATGAGAACTCGGCACGATGCAGATTCCGAAGATCGGTGTACTTCCAGCTTTCGACACGACGTGTTGGCAAACCCTCTCGAGACAGCGCCGATTGTGCCCGTTCCCGTATGGATTTTATCCCGTCATGCTCGGCACCTGGTAACTGGGCACCTTGCGCTGCAAATTGATCGCAGTACTTCTTTACAACTGGATCCGTCAAAGGTTGTACTAAGGACATTACGATACGCTCTCCGCCTCAGGCCGCTTCCGTGTCTTCAAGGCCCAACATGGCATAGCCATTTTTTTCCAGCTCGAGCGCCAGGCTTTTATCTCCCGAAGCAGCGATCTTGCCATGCGCCAACACATGAACGTAATCCGGTACAATATAGCTCAGCAGGCGTTGATAATGCGTGATAACCAGCGAGGAGCGTTCTGGGCTGCGGAGCGCATTTACGCCATCAGCAACCGCCTTGAGCGCATCAATATCGAGTCCGGAGTCCGTCTCATCGAGGACTGCCAGGCTTGGCTCCAGCAATGACATCTGCAGCACTTCATTGCGCTTTTTCTCACCACCGGAGAAACCGACATTGACGGGGCGCTGCAACAGCTTGTCATCCATTTCCAGCGACTTCGCCGTGGCACGAACCAGTTTGAGAAAATCCACAGCCGAGATTTCGTCTTCACCTCGATAGCGCCGTACGGAATTCAGTGACGTCCGCAAAAAATTCATACTCGAAACACCCGGAATTTCTACCGGGTACTGGAATGCAAGAAAAATGCCTTCCCCTGCCCGTTCATGAACCTCAAGCTCCAGCAAATTCTTGCCGTTATAGATAATCTCACCATCGGTAACCTCGTAACCTTCGCGCCCGGACAGCACGTACGACAATGTACTTTTGCCCGAACCGTTTGGTCCCATGATGGCGTGGACTTCACCCGCACCGATTTCCAGATACACACCTTGCAGGATTTCCTTGCCGTGAACGGTGGCATGCAGGTTCTTGATTGAAAGCATCTCTAATCTATTCCTTTAAACCGCGTCTAACCGACGCTGCCTTCGAGGCTGACAGCCAGAAGTTTCTGCGCCTCGACCGCAAATTCCATCGGAAGTTCCTTCAGAACTTCCTTGCAATAACCGTTAACGATCAGCGACACTGCATCTTCCGCCGACAATCCGCGCTGCATGACGTAAAACATCTGATCTTCACTGATTTTCGAGGTTGTCGCTTCATGCTCAACTTGCGCCGACGGGTTACCAGTTTCGATATAGGGCACGGTATGCGCGCCACACTTGTCGCCAATCAGCAGGGAATCACATTGCGTAAAGTTGCGTGCGCCATCAGCACTGCCCAACACCTTTACCAAACCGCGATAGGTATTCTGCCCCTTACCGGCCGAGATTCCCTTCGAGATAATGGTGCTCGAGGTATTCCGACCAACATGGATCATCTTGGTGCCGGTATCCGCCTGCTGACAATTATTGGTCAGCGCCACCGAGTAAAATTCACCGACTGAATTATCCCCTTCCAAAATGCAGCTTGGATATTTCCACGTCACAGCAGAACCGGTTTCAACCTGGGTCCAGGAAATCTTCGAATTCCGGCCACGACAGGCGCCCCGCTTCGTTACGAAATTATAGATGCCGCCCTTACCGTCTTCGTCGCCGGGGTACCAGTTCTGAACCGTTGAATATTTGATCTCGGCATCGTCATGCGCAATCAGCTCGACAACGGCAGCATGAAGCTGGTTCTCATCACGCATCGGCGCTGTGCAGCCTTCAAGATAGCTAACGTAGGACCCTTCATCGGCAATGATCAACGTCCGTTCAAATTGGCCGGTTTTCGCGGCATTGATCCGGAAATAGGTCGACAGCTCCATCGGACAGCGCACGCCCTTTGGCACATAAACAAATGTGCCATCGCTATAAACGGCGGAATTCAGCGTCGCGAAAAAATTATCCGATTGCGGAACCACTGTTCCAAGGTATTTACGAACCAGTTCAGGGTGATCTTTTACGGCCTCGCTGAGGGGGCAAAAGATTACACCCACTTCTTCCAGCTTATCCTTGAAGGTTGTCGCGACCGATACGCTGTCAAAAACCGCATCCACGGCAACGCCCGCCAGAGCCGCGCGTTCATGTAGTGGTATGCCGAGTTTCTCGTATGTTTCAAGCAGCGCAGGATCAACCTCATCGAGGCTTTTCGGCGCGTCATCATCCGATTTCGGGGCGGCAAAATAATAAGCATCCTGATAATCAATCTCAGGATAATCCACCAATGCCCATTTCGGCTCTTCCATCGTCAACCATTGGCGATAAGCCTCAAGACGCCATTCCAGGAGCCAGTCAGGCTCTTCCTTTTTCGCCGAAATAAACCGTACGATATCTTCGTTGAGGCCCTTGGGCGCAAACTCGGATTCAATCTCGGTGACAAAACCGTACTTGTACTCACTGTCTTCAGCGAGCTCTTCAGCTGTCTGAGGGGCTACTTCCGCCATCTCTACTCTCCCCCGGCCACTGCATTAGGCGCAGGCTCGTACGGACGGTGAGGCACAAAAGGCGCCATCTGAGGCGTCATATCAGCCAACGTTACATCACGGAGCGCGCCGATCACGGCATCATTGATTTTGCGCCAATTGGTTCGAGTCGGACACAGCGCTTCAATTTCGCAGACCCCGTCTTCGTCAACGGTACAATCCGTCAACGCGATTGGCCCATCGACAGCCGCAATAATCTCTGTCACGGGAATGTCAGTCGCTGCGCGCACCAGGGCATACCCGCCCTTGGCACCGCGCTGCGACTCAACAAGCCCAGCCTGAACCAGCTGTTTCAGCGTTTTGGCCACGGTCGGCACCGGAAGACCTGTGACCAACGCCAAATCAGGCGCCTGCATCAATGATGACGGGCGGCCCGCAAGTTGGGTCATTAACACGATTGAATAATCGGCCAGACGGCTAAGCTTTATCAAAGGGTTATCCCTCTTTTTCCTCTAATCAGGACCGAATTGGTCCTAGTATATCGGACTGTTTTAGTCTGAAAGGAAAATAAGGATAATCACAAGGAAGTCAACGGGTCTTAAGTAATTGTTTTAATTGATTTATGTTAAATAAAGTCTGCCTGCCGACACAAAATCTGCCCCGCGAGAGCGCCAGTGTGGTCCCCACCCTGCAAAGTCTTCACGCCATTGACCAGAACAGTATCAACGCCCGCGGCAAACTGGTGTGGATCTTCATAGGTGGCCTGTTCTGCTATGGTTTCAGGATCGAAAATTGTGATGTCGGCGCGGAAACCTTCCTTTAGGACACCGCGATCCTTGAGTCCCAAGGCCTTTGCTGAAGCACCCGTCATCTTGTGAACTGCGTCCTGTAAAGGCAGCAAGCCAAGATCGCGACTGTAGTGACCCAATACCTTGGCAAATGTCCCGTAAAAGCGTGGATGTGGTCGGCCCTGCCCTGTCGTGCCTTCTGGTGCGACCGAGTTGCCATCGGAGCCAATCATCACTTCAGGGTTTTTGACAAAGTCTTTCACATCATCTTCAGAAATTGAATCCACCAGCACCCGGGTCTGGCCATGATCCTCGACAATATAGTCCATTGCCATATCGAACTGATCAATGCCGCGTTCCTCAGCGAGACTGCCGATCGTTCGTCCGGCATATTGTGGCAGATCAGGTGAGATCGAAATGCGCACGGCATCCCATGACGGAATACGGCCGAAATTGTTTAGCCCTTCAGCATCGACTTCATTCCGGAGACGCGCCCGCATTTCTGGATCAGCTAAACGTGCCAAAGTTCCTTCAATACCGCCTTCCTGTAGCCACGCTGGCATAAGGTTACGCAACGGGTTACTGGCAGCGGTATAGGGATAGATATCGCAATCAATATTCACCCCGCGATCACGGGCATCCGCGAAAAGATCCATGGCCTTTTGGGCGCCGCCCCAATTATCAAGGCCCGACAGTTTTATATGAACAATCTGGACATGGACACCGACCTGCTCGGCGAACTCCATGGTTTCTTGCACGGCATCAAACACCGTATTGCCCTCATTGCGCAGGTGGGTGAAGTAACGCGCCCCTTCAGCCTCCAGCAAGTGACCGAGTGCCACCAACTCTTCTGTTTCAGAAAAGGAGCCCGGCGCGGTAAACAGGCCAGAGGACATTCCCAATGCACCGGCTGCCAATGCTTCGGTCAGAAGCCGTTTCATGTGATCGAGTTCATCCGGTCTCGGCGGACGATCCTCCATCCCCATGGTCATAAGGCGCAGCGTGTTATGTCCGACCAAATGAATGGCATTCACCGACAGCGACGGATAGCTGTTAAGGTAGTCGCCAAAGCTTGTGGCCTTAAAGGACAGCCACGGTGCGCTGGGGCTGAGATATTCGGCCAGCGCGTCGACCCTGTCTGGTAATGCCGGGGCACAGGAATAACCGCAATGGCCGATGACTTCGGTAGTTACACCCTGGCGTATCTTGCTTTCCGCCTGTGGCATGAGCGGCAAGGTCCAGTCCGAATGTGTCTTGATATCGATAAAACCCGGCGCAACTACCTTGCCAGCAGCGTCTATTGTTTCTGCTTCGCCGGTCGCGATGTCCGTTCCGATCTCAATAATCCTGCCATTTTCAATGGCGACATCGGCTCGAACAGGTTCAGCACGCGTGCCATCAATTACGCTGCCGTTACGTATGACAATTGGATCAGACATTTTTAGCTCGGTACAAATTTTTCTGCGTGAACCAGTTTGCTATCGACCCCTCTTTCGGCCAACCAGCTTTCTGCAGCTTCAATCATTGGCGGTGGGCCGCAAAGATAGACATCCGCACTACCCTCAATGAGTTCCTGCCGCAGTAACGAAGTCACCTGCCCGGTTTCACCGCTCCAGTCAGCGTCGCCTTCGACAACAGCAATTTCGGTGGTCAGCAAAATTCCTTTGGATTTATAGCCTTCGAGCACATCGAGATGAAAAAGTTCCGTCGGCTCGTTGGCTCCGATCAACAGATGTACGGGCTGCGTTGTCGCGCCGGTTTCGATCATGTGATCAAACATCGATAACATCGGTGCCAGACCCGTTCCTCCTGCAACCATCACAATGGGGCATTCCGGATTACGGAGATAAAAGTGACCGAACGGACCGGCCATGGTGATTTCATCACCGACCTGTGCACGACCCCGCACATAGTCGCTCATCACACCATGCTTGAGCGCCTTAATAAAAAAACTGTATGTCTCGCTGTCGTGAGGCGCGTTGGCAAAAGAATAAGATCGAGTCTCTTCTGTCCCCGGCACCGACAGATGAACATATTGGCCGGGCATGAACGAAGGTGGTTCAGCTTCAGTATCCAGGCGCTGAATATCCAATCGGTAAACCGTCGAAGATACCTGTTCACATGCCGCCACTTTGCATAACCAGCTTTGGGGATCCGTTTTAAACGCCAGGCGAGATTCATATGGAAACTCAATGATGCAGTCCGACCGCGCATGCATCTGACAGGTCAGCACTTCACGCTGGGCCGCTTCTTCATCCGACAGTGCCTCATCAGAAACATCATCAAGGTCATATTCACCTTCAACACAATGTCCTTTGCAGGTAGCGCAGGCGCCTTCCATGCAGTCCACCAATATCCGGATTTTATTCCGGAGGCAGGCCATATAAATCGTGTCTTCTTCGTCAGCGAGGATTTGCTCGCTGCGTCCATCTTCGAACACCAGTGTGACGTTATATTTCGACATTTCTTGCTAACCGGCCTCTTACGTCTTCGTCATACCCGGGCTCGACCCGGGTATCCAGGCCAATCTAATGACAGCTTTAGTGATGCAAACATGGATTACCGGGTCAAGCCCGGCAATGACGATTTTTTGAATACACTTCAGGGCACAATGAGGGGCTTAAGCGCCTTTCCCTCCCGGATCAATTCAAAGCCAGACGGTCCGTCTTTGATGGGCAACGAATGGCTATGGATCGGTCCAAGATCGACCGCACCAGATGACACCAGCTCCGATGCAACCTGCCAGCTATCCCAAATCCGGCGCCCGTGGATATTTTGCATTTCCGGGCATTTGACGACCCAATGGGTAAAATCAACTGGAATCGCGGTCGGCGGCGGACCAACGAGTCGGAAATCTCCACCTTTGGCAAGTGCTTCAAAGCAGGCATTGAAACCCGCCTCAGTTCCGGAATATTCGATGGCGACATCGACGCCATCTCCCGCCGTCATATCCCCAACAACTGACTGTAAATCTTCTTCCGCCGCATTGACGGTTCGCTCAGCGCCCATTTTATCCGCTGTCGCCAATCGCAACGGGTTAATATCACAAGCGATGATGCGCGTCGCACCGAGTGCCCGAGCACTTGCAACGTTCATCAGCCCAATCGGCCCACAGCCATTGACCAAAACTGTTCGTCCAGCGACACCTGACCCCGCCAATGTTGTATGAACCGATATGCCAAACGGCTCCATCATTGCCGCCACTTCTATCGGAAGATCTGCAGGGTTTTTCCAGGCAATTTGCGACGGCACGGTCACGTATTCTGCAAACCCGCCGTCGAAACTCACGCCAGGATATGTCGTCTTCGTACAGAGATGCGCTTTTCCTTGACGACATGGTCGACATGTTCCGCAATAAACATGGCTTTCGAGACTGACATAATCGCCAACCTCAACATTCATCACACCGTCGCTAATTTTCTCGACATAGCCGCAGGCTTCATGGCCCAAAACACGCGGTAACTGCATCCGGCGCGCCATACGCGGTGCCCAGTAATAAATCTGCATATCGGTGCCGCAAATGCCCGCCGCGGCGACTTTGATCAGGATTTCACCTGGACCGGGATCACGCGGATCGCGTTCTTCAACAGCGATTCCCCCTTCACCTTCCTGGACCTTACAAACAGCGAGCATAGTCTACACCCTTACAAATGATAAATATCGACTGGGCCTTCCAGCATATCGTCGATTAGCGTGATCTTCTTCATAATGATCTTAAGTCCGATATCAGATTTCCGGAATTTAAAGTCATAAAGGCTGGCACGGTTCTGACTGCCATGTTTACCAAAAGAGTGAACCAGACAATTCGCCGTCGCCGAAATCTCGTCTCCCTTTACATTGGAGACCAAAATATTGCTGACAATATGGACGGTTCGGTCAAGCGGCAGCGAGGCATAGGAATCCCGTGACTCAATACGAAACACGCGATCTTCAATACCTCCGCGATTACGGAAATACATCAGGTTTAGCTGAGTCTCTGGATCGCTGACAGTATCTTCTTCATTTGCCCAACTCGGCACCCAATAAACCGCATCCTCTGCAAACAAGTCGACCCAGTCGTCCCATTCGCGACGATCCAGTAACGTTGTTTCCAAGTTAACAAGGTCAGCGACTTCGTGCTTTAAATCAGTTTCAATATCCATTGATCGCAGTTCTTTTTCGTTATCTTGTTACTATTCCTGCGCCAGCATCATTTCACGCCACCGCCGATAAAATCCGAAAAACAGTGTTTCATTTTCCCAACTCTCGCTACTCGATACAGGATCAAATCCTACAGCTTTCGCTCCTTCATCGGGGCCATGGGTCATGGTTTGAATACCGCGATTAAAATCGTTCCACTTTGTTTGAGATGCTCGACTACCGGCCATCGTATCTTCAAGGGCCGCCATGTCATCGGAGGTGGCCATACCTGCCGTAAGATAAAAATCTTCAAACTTGCGAAGCCGGGCCGAACGCGCTTCCGCATCCTCTCCCACTGGCGCAATGCAATAGACCGTCACTTCGGCTCTATCTGCGGAAATCGGTTTCACATAGCGGATCTGGGTCGAGGGATTGTCCATCAACATCACATTGGGGAATATCGCCAGATTACGCCCCTTCTCCAAAATCCACTGAACATGCGCAGGCGGAAGATTTTTCTCCAGCCAATTCTTCTTCTTAAAAATTGGCCGGCGTTCGGGTGTCGTATGTTGCGCCCATATCGACATATGGCCATTGCCAAGATCATAGGCACCTGACGGGACAATCCCGACGAGGCGTCCACCTTCGGTCTGTTTCAGACCTTGGAGGCTCTCCCGTTCCTCACGATTTCGGACCGTCGACGCAAACACGCGGTGAACCGTCGATACATGATAGCCATCGACACTATTCTCGAGCTGCATTTTCCAATTGCCACGAATGACATAGGTCGAACTACCGGGCACAACTTCGAGCCCTTCTGGAGATTGTTCAACCATAAGATCGATCCAGGTTGCCGCCGCACCTAGATATTCTTCAATTGGCTCTACATCGTCTTTCAGGCAGCCAAAAATAAACCCCCTATAATTCGCGAGCTTCGCGATGGGCCTTAAATTGTACTGCGAACGATCAAACCCTTCTTCGCCAAAACCTTCTTTTTCATTCTTGATACGGATACAACGCCCATCACAGCTATAGGACCATCCATGAAAACGACAGGTCAGCGTTGTCGCCTTATCCTGTTTCTTAGGCGTCAATAAAGCGCCACGATGGGAACAAACATTGATAAAGCAGGAAAGGCTGTCATCTTTTTGTCGAACAACGACAACCGGATGACGTCCTATATCTGACGCAAAATAACTTCCGGCATCGGGAACCTGACTTTCATGGCACAGGTACACCCACCCTTTTTCAAAAATCTGTTCTATTTCCGCATCGAAAATGTCCTGATCGGTATAAACCGACCGATCAACGCGGAAGACACCTTCATCAACCCGGTCATCAACAAGCGCTTCTAACCCGCTCTTTTGATAGGAACCATCCATCGCGACCAATCCTGACCTCAGAAATCAACAAATTTTCACTGTTTAAACGTATAGCGCGGCGCGCGTTTTAGGGAAACATCATTCCGAGTAAATGTCTTTTGAGCAGCACAATTTTAATGTGCTCTTTGCAGAATGAGAAACAATCGTGCAATATTGTCTTGGAAAGAACCATGACAGACACCCAACATACTGAAAATAAAGGAGAGAGGCGTTGAAGGGTGCCACGATTTTATTCACTGAAATGTCCCCTGACGAAGATTGGGAGGACGATTTTAACCATTGGTATGACACCCACCACATACTTGCCCGCACGCAAGTAGATGGCTTTATCAGTGCGCAACGGTATCGCGACCCTGACCGGCCAACATATCTTGCCGTCTATGAAATCGCGTCTGAAGACGTGTTGGAAAGCGTTGCCTATCAAAAGGTCCGGGCTCAGCCAAACGCGCAAACAGCGTGGATGCTGGCCAATGTACAAAATTATAGCCGCTATATTGGAAACGAAATCAGCGATACACGCCAGGACGGTGTCACCGATGACGTGCTTGATGAAGCGTATGTCTATGCTGTGTTTTTTAGTGTCCCTGACGATCGCGCTGAAGAATTCAATAAATGGTACGACGAAGAACACAGCCCCATGCTGCTAAAATGCCCCGAATGGAAAGCGGTCCGCCGGTTTGAGATCACTGATGGTGATCCACAACCATGGACCCATTTGGCGTTGCACTATTTGTCGGACGTTGATGCTGCTCTATCCTCTGCAGAACGCGAGGCAGCCCGAGATACGGATTGGCGCAAAAAACTTGCGGAAGAACCCTGGTTTCAGGGCAGTAACCACGTCTATGAAGCTTTCGGCGGCCGTTTTTTGAGCGACGACAAGAACTAACCAGCCCGATTGGGCGGAACCTGCCCCGTTATACACAATCGGTTTACCAAGAACGGGAAACTGTTGGCAGCGCCACTCGGTTCTGCGAAACTGGCCGCACGTTTTGTCCCCAACAAGCTGGAGTGCGCTATGAACCGCGCAGTTTTCGCGGGCGTATGTTGCGCCCTTACCATCGCCGTAACGTTTCAATCAATCGCCTAGGTCAAACCTGTTGAAGCGACCAAGGATTTTGTCGTCGCAACCGTTAACGGTAACGCAATCATGGAATCGGATATCAGCGGTTTCTACAACACGCTGCCACCTCAATACAGGCAAGTCCCCTATGCCCAAATTCGGGGCCAACTCGTTGAAAGAATGGTTGAGCAAACACTGGTTGCTGATGCGGCCCGGAAAGCGGGACTTCATAAGGACCCGTCCGTCAAACAGCGGATTATTGCGATTGAACGCAGCCTGCTCAATGAGGCCTATCTGTCACGAATTATGCAGAAAGAACTGACCGAAGAGAAAGTCCGCGATGCCTATCAGAAATCCATCGCCCTTCAGCCCAAGCGAGAAGAAGTTCACGCCCGGCATATTCTTGTCAAAACCAAGGCCGAAGCAGATGCTATTATCGCACAGCTTAAAAAAGGGGCTGATTTCGCCAAGCTTGCGAAAGAAAAATCTACCGGCCCGTCCGGAAAAAATGGGGGAGACCTCGGCTTTTTTGCTGACGGACAAATGGTACCTCCCTTTTCCAAAGCCGCCTTTGCCCTGGACAAAGGACAAATTACCGAAACGCCCGTAAAAACCCGGTTCGGCTATCACGTCATCAAGGTCGAAGGGCGGCGGGTAGCGGGCCAAGAAAAATATGAGCAGGCATCTGCAAAAATTAGGGCGAGCCTTCAGGACAAAATCTTTGAAAAAATCATGACTGGGCTGCGCGCCAAGGCCAAGATTGAAATCAAGGGTGGCGTCAGCAAGATTCAGCCCATTCGTTAAATGACGATGGAAGAACGCCCCGCGAGCTGGCGTGCCCGAATAGGTACGATAATTCCGGTCAGCAACACGACCAATGAAACCGAATTCAACCGCATGAAACCGGACGGCGTAACCGTCCATTTCACGCGCGTTCCGCTCCACGGCAATCCGGCAGAAGATGATTTTCAGGATATGCTTTCTCACGCTGGCGACGCCTCTGAAGGACTCGCTGCCGCCGGAGCTGATGTAATCGCTTACGGCTGTACATCAGGATCCATGATCTGTCCTGCCGACCGATTGATCGGGACAATGGAAGACGCTTCCGGTAAACCAGCGATTTCCACCGCTGGAGCTATCATTCAGGCCCTCAAAGCTCTCGGCATCAAACGGCTGTCGATGGCGACGCCCTACAGCGATGCGACCAACGAAAAAGAATGCGCCTTTATCGAACGCCACGGGTTTGAAGTCGTAGCAATGAAAGGCCTTGGGCTTGGCCGCACGTTGGAAAAAATTCAAAAGATGTCACGCGTTTCGCCATCGGAGATTTATGCGCATGCTAAATCTGTAGATCGCGAGGACAGCGAAGCGATACTGATTTGCTGCACAGATTTCGGTTCAGCTGGCGTTGTCGAGGACCTTGAAAAAGACCTCGGAAAGCCCGTTATCACAAGTAATACGGCATCGTTCTGGGGGGCCCTGAGACGCGCGGGAATCGATGATAAGATAGAGGGTTACGGACAGCTCTTCCGCCAGTAACCCCCTTCACAAGACGCTTATTTTTGATCAGCTTCCCAGGCGTCAATCGCTTCTTTCGCATTTCTAAATGCATCAACACCTGCAGGAATTCCGCAATAAACTGTGGCATGCATAAGCAATTCGCGGATTTCTTCGACGGTGCAACCGTTGCGCAACGCACCCCGCGTATGTGCTTTTAACTCGGTTGGTTTGCCAAGTGCCGTCAGCATCGCCAGTACCAGCATTGAGCGGGTTTTGCGATCGAGTACGCCTTCTCTGCCCCAACCCATACCCCAGCAATATTCTGTTACAACATCCTGAATGGCACCGTGAAAATCATCCTGTGATGCCTTTTCAATATTCGGGTCGACATATTCCGCGCCCAGCACCTCGCGGCGAATGTTCAGCCCTTTGTCATAGGTATCCTTATTGGAAATCGCCAATGTAACTCTCCCTTTTGAAATGCCGGCAATCAGCCGGATTTAAGAAAACGCTTGTTTCGCCGCAAATAGGTAACGACGGTCGGATCAAACCAGGAATTGGCCGCCAGTTTGTTGCGCCATTCGGTATCGGATGCCGCTGCCCGCTCCGGTGCTTCGAGTGCCTCCGGTTCGCTCAAATAATGAATGATCAAATGCGTATGAGGCTCTGGATCCTGCTCCACGATGTCAAAACGGCGGGAAAATAACCATCCGGAGTTTTTCTGCAACATTGGCGCATGTTCGCTGTCAAACCAGTCTTCGAATTCAGCACGTGCTTCCATCGGTACCGTAAACAACGCACAAAATATAACAGCAGCGTCGAGCGGTGCTTCAACGTTGCCATTTGGCCCCAGCGTAAACTGTTCGGTAGCGATATAGCGCGTAAAGCCAGACACCAATTTCAGCATTTCATATGTCGGGTTATCCGGAGTCAGCTTGCGCTTTTTATATTCTTCATGCTCCAGCGCTTCCGGGCCGGTTAGCTCATACACTGCCAGAAAATGCGGCCCCGCGGGTGACTGATAGCGCATGGCACTGATAAAGCCAGGGACGCCCTGAACATGGCTAGGCGAATGATGCCCGTCATACCAGTCGTTAAATTCATCTTCACGACCCGCAGGCGGCGTCATCTCGGAGAACAGAACCGCGTTCCCTTTCGTATCATCCATTGTCTCTGCCTTTATTTCTGATTTACTTCATCATTTCTGATTTACTTCATCGCGCTGCAGGCAGCATCAAGCGCCTTCACGGTATCCTCGAAATCCTGATCAGTATGTACGGAAGACACAAAACGCCTCACCGACGGCAAAACATAGAGACCATTCCGCATCTGATTCAGATCAAGCTCACGGGTTGAGGCCATATCCGCCTGAATAAAATCACCGAAGTTTTCTGGCTCTTTATCCATGAAAACGATTTGCCAAAGCGACCCTCGACCAATTGCCCGCGCGGGCAATTTATGCGCATCGAGAACTTCCTGGCATTTGCCCTGAATTTCCGCAGCACGGCTATGAAGGAGATCATAAAATCCTGGCGTCCTGAGCTCTTCTAGTGTTGCCAAGCCGGCTGCACACCCAATCGGATTTCCATGGAGTGTCCCATTGATATAGGCGTAATTTGCCTTACCCCGATTTACCGGGTTGCACTGTTCCATGATCTCCGCCGGGCCACCGACACACCCAACAGGTCCGCCACCGCCAACAATCTTGCCATAGCTGGCGAGATCAGGCGTTACACCAAAATATTCCTGCGCGCCGCCATAGCCGAGGCGAAACCCTGTCACGACCTCATCAAATATCAACAGAACACCGTTCTTATCGCAGATATCGCGAAGCCCTTCGAGATATCCATCCTTCGGAAATATGATCCGCTGTGCCGGTTCAACGATCACCGCAGCCAGATCGTCTTTATGCGCTTTCACAATCTCCCGCACCGCATCGAGATCATTGTAAGGGCTGATCAAAACATTTTCAGACATATTGGCGGGCATGCCAGCAGTATCGGGCTGACCTGCCGGAAAATTCGAAGCAGCCGATGGCGAAACGGAGAAGTTTGAATAATCGTGATTGCCGTGATAGCCCCCTTCACATTTGAGAATTTTACTGCGCCCGGTATAGGCCCTGGCAATCCTTATGGCATAAAACGTCGCTTCAGAGCCTGTGGTCGTATAGGCAATTTTGTCCGCACAGGGGATTGCCGTAACCAGCTGTTCTGCCAGCTGAATTGCGCGTTCATTCAATGTGCCAAAAAAATGCAGCCCATCCAGTGCGGCATCTCTTACGGCCTCCACCACACTTGGAAAGGCATGGCCAAGGATCAGGGTTCCCGCACCACCGACATAATCGATGTGCCATTTTCCCCGAACATCCTGAAGTCTGCCCGCTTCGCCTTTATGGATGACAAATCGCACGTCTTCGGGCAGCAAATAGCCGCCAAGCCCGCCACCAGGAAGGATAGAACCGGCGATCGCGTAATATTCTTCCTAGGAAATAGTGCCTGGCGCCGTCTGATCAATTGCCGTTTCGGTAGGACTCATCTCGATTTCCTTTCAATTACCCAAATCGGGTAGGAGAAAATCTAAAGCTCTGATTGGCTGTGTACAAGCGGTGATGCTCTGATGGGTTTTCCCAACCGGAAATTAATCAGCTACTATCCGAGACGACACAAAAGATTCTCCAGAGGAAATAGTTCACATGAGCGGTCATGCCATCGGAACAACAGGCGCCGACATCCGCGCCAAGTTAAATCACCCGGTTGTTGATTCAGACGGTCATATCATCGAATGCACTTTTGCCATCCTTGATTTTGTAAAACAGGTTGGCGGCGCAGAGATCGTCAATCGATATGAAAAATACCTGACCGCCACGACAAGCGCCCCCGTCCGACGCGCGGTGTGGGTTGGCAACTCCGGCCCAGCCAGTATTGATCGAGCGATTGCGATGTTGCCGAAACTCTATATGGAACGGCTAGACGAAGCCGGCATTGATTTTGGTATTTGCTACGGAACACAGGCGCTCGGCGTGTGGCGCATTGATGACGATGAACTGCGACCAGTCGTCTATCGCGCCATGAACACCATGTATGCAGATATGTTCAAGGGTCTGGAACATCGCCTGACACCTGCCGCCCTCATCCCGATCCATAAACCTGAGGAAACCATCGCGGAACTTGAGTTTGTTGTTAATGAACTTGGCCTCAAAGCTATTGTGATGAACACCCAGATTCAGGTACCACATCCGGAGGTCGTCAAAAATGCGCCGGAGCTTGCCCAATATTCCCTGGCGCCGACCTCACCCGCCATAGACCAAGGAGATAAGTACGACGCGGTATGGGCCAAATGTGTCGAGCTTGGCGTTGCTCCCACATGTCATAACTCGTCACGTGGGCGAGGCACTCTGCACGGCTCGCCGAACAACTATGTGTACAATTCCCTCGGCAGTTTCGGTAAAGGTAGCGAATATTTCTGCCGTTCCATTCTCATGGGTGGGGTTGCAAGCCGTTTCCCAACATTGAAGTTTGCCTTTCTCGAAGGCGGAGCAGCCTAGGCTGCTAATTTGTACAACAGCCTTTTCGAATATTGGGAAAAACGAAATATCCGTGCGCTCGCCCAAAATCTTGACCCTGCGCAACTTGATGTCGATCTGCTGGTCGAAAAATTTGAGAAATACGGCAATGAATATCTGACACCGGAACGCATCCGCGAAGATCCGAACCATCCCGCTTCCACGCACTTGCCGGTACCGCCAGAAGAGGTCGATGACTTCACGCCAGCGGGTATCACCAAACCCGGTCAGATCCGCGACATCTTTGCCAATAATTTCTATTTCGGTTGCGAAGCAGATGACAGCCTCAACGGTCTGGCATTTGATACCAAATACAATCACTACGGCATTAAATTGAAAGCTATCCTTGGCTCAGATATCGGCCACTGGGATGTCCCCGACATGACCAACGTCATGGTGGAGGCCTATGAGATGGTCGATGACGGCTTCATGACTGACGATGATTTCAGGGATTTTTCATTTGGCAATATCGTCGACATGCATGCCGGCATGAATCCAGACTTCTTCAAGGGTACAGTCGTCGAAAAAGAGGCGACGGCCTATATGGCGGAAAAGGCGGGGAAATAGCTGTTTAGGTAACAATGCGTAATCTTGGTTTGGAAGGAGTATCTGGTTCGAACTTTCCGTAATAATCGAAAAAGTCTTTCTCTTCGATGTTCGAGAGCTTAATTAATTCGGAAACTTCAAACCCAAGGTCGTCAATATGCGCCCGCAAAATACTCGGAAGAACTGTCGGAGAATCAAATTCAAAGTCCAAACTAGAGGGTTCCCGCAACCTCCACCCTGAAGCACTAATTTTTTGCCATAAATATCGTGATTGATTCGTCGTTACAGCACCGACCGAACTAGCGGACATTAAGATTGATTGCATAGAGACACGCCATTCCATTTTAAGGCTGGCCAATAACTCTAAAGTAACTTTACGACCTCTAAACAACTGTTTCATTTCATTGGGCGGCAAAAGGAATGCGGAAGCGAATTGATTGGCTTCATTCTCCATTTCGGCAGTCGGAAAACGGTGCATAACGAGATGCCCCAACTCATGCGCAAGGGTAAATCTTAGACGATCAGCGGGATGAGATTTGTTCACAAGCACTAACGGCGGTCGCCCGGGCGCAGAAAACGTGACACCGCTAACCGCTGCACCATGAAAATCAGATAGACCTATAATTACACCTGCGCGTTCCATCAATTGCGTCAGATTCTTTATCGGACCTTCTGTGACTCTCCAATGGGTTCGTACAATACCTGCAATTTGCTCGACCGAACCATATTGTTCAACGTCGAGAATCGGTAAATCATTTGGAGGAGTAAAGTCTACATTTTCCAAAAATTTCCGAAGGTGCATCAGCCGAATATTGAGTTCAGCGGTAATCATATCAACATCACGGGCGGAGACTTCTGACTTCTTTCCCCTGAGCATTGTGTGAACACTAACGGGAGGACCGTAAACCGTGTCACTAATTTCAAAGAATTCAATTGGGACAGAAAAAACTCTGGCCGCACGTTTAATGAACTCTGATTCAGGCTCAATCAAACCATTTTCTAGGCGTGAAAAAACAGCCTGAGCTACCAACAACTCCTCAGCAGCCTTTTTTTGAGTGAATCCCCTCAGGTTCCGCGCAAGGCGTAGCAAATCTCCAAATGTAGCCATGATTAATCGTTCTGCGCGTCGGTATCTTTGTTTTTTACCGCCACCACTGGGACAATATTTGCATCGTCTGGATCTGTCTGCGCAGGGAACTGAGTGACATTTTGATCGACTTCCTCACCATATATTTCATAGGACCAAAGGATGGTGTCCCCATCCCTCGCTAATACCGTTAGGCTTTCGATTATTGTGCCAAGTTCATTCGGGGACCAAGTAATCTCCGCTTTGGCGGCTTCTGGAGGAAGGCCCGGCAAGCTCTCTTGCGGATCAGCAAAATCTAGGGCTGCTTGCGTGGGAATATTTTGGCCGATTCCATTCTCATTTGCTTTCTTAAATCGTACAATAACAACCTGACCAAAACAAAATTTCACCGTTTGAGGCTTATAGAAAATCATCACACCAGAATCCGAAGAAAATTCAGCTATGGCCTCCCGCGCAATCGCATCAAACACTAGATTGGCGAACGTTCTGGAATAAAGAAGTGGAGCGAGACCGAGTTTTGCACGGCACTCCTTAGTCAAAACGCACTCCGCAAATGCACGATCAACGACGCTTTTAATACGATTATGATACGGCTCAAGGGCTGTTTTTACATCTTGCTCGGAATATTGGTCCATTACACATACTCTAATTTTTGATCTTGCCAGGATTATAAGGGCTATTTTCTGTAAAATCAACAAAAAATATTCAGTTTCTATTCATTTCGAAAGTCTACTGGGCTTATACGTCGCTGAAATCCGCTCCTTTTCGCAAATCAGAAATTGATTACCGGCTTCACGACTTCAAAGTTGGCCATAGCGCTCATCGCCTCGTTGACCTCTTCGAGCTTGTAGCTGCGGCTGATCATATCATCGAACGGGAACCGATCCCGACGCGACGCCAGGAATTCCACAGCCTGTAACCAGTGACGCGGCTCGCCTGAACGAACTGTTAGGTAAGTCATTTCCTGGGGCATCGCTTCAACGGCAATTGTGCCCTTGCCGCCCGCTCCGATATCAAGATAGCGCCCACCATCGCGCAACATTGTCAGCCCTTCCGGCACGGCAGCGTTGGTTGCAACCTGAATGACAATATCCGCGCCCCTTCCATCAGTGTGATTCTTAACCCATTCCTTGCGGTCCTGTGCATCGGTGATGTCTTCAATATTCAAAACATCGTCGGCACCCATCTTCTTGGAAACCTCCAGGCGATGCGCCGGCGCACCGAGGACCAGAACTTTTTTCGCGCCATGATCCTTGGCAACCGCTGTCGCAAAGTTACCAAGCGGACCACTTCCTTGAATGACGACCGTTTCATGATCCTTGATCGCCCCTAACATGTCGTAGCCATGCATTACCGTACGGTATGCGCAGGCTGCAGCGGCGGCTGAAGCGGAAGACACTTCATCCGGGACTTTAATGATTAGACATTCAGGCGGCACATACATGTATTCCGAAACGCTGCCGAGGAGATAAGGGAACTCGTCACACCTGTTATGTCCCCAGGAAGCGCGTCCCCGGCAAATACAGGGCTGAACGGCAACGCTGCAGTAATAACAGGATCCGCAGGCGACATAAGACCAGATAATCCGATCGCCCCGCTTGAGTTTATTGCCCAGAATATCCGTGCGCTCGCCGTTAAAATCCTCGATCACACCACAGGGTTCATGGCCCGTAATTATCGGTAGTCTGTCACTAGCACCAAGCGGACCATGCCAGCGATGAACATCCGTACCGCACAAAGTTGACGCCGTGATTTTGACCAGCAAAGAACCTGGCACCAGATCAGGGATCGGCACCTTCTGGATTTCCAACGGTTTGTTATGTTCGGTTATGACGGCGGCTTTGCATTCATGCATGACAGTTTCCCTGTTTAATCGATACCCAATTAAACACCCGCAAGTGGTTCGTCTCTAGCCTATTTTTGATTTTTCTTGGCAGCCATTGCGGCGGCAGACCGCGGTCCCATTGGCTCAGGCTGAAAAGGTCCATCGCGTTTCTGCAAATAAGCACGGACGCCCTCCTCCTGCATCGTCTTATACAAATCTTCCCGATGTTCGTTATGGGATGAATGGGCCAACGCCCCAAGCGCCCCTTCCAATAACAGGGAGGCATTCACACCAGAAGCCTGCAGCCCCTGCATGGCGATAGCCTTGTTGAGTCGTACCGCTGGCTCCGGCACCAACGCAATACGCGCCGCCAGCTCACGGCTTTTTTCCATCAACTCTTCATGGGGCACGACTTCATTCACCATGCCAATTCGATAAGCCTCCTCAGCATCAAAGTGATCACCCGTCAGCCCCCAGCGATTAGCCGCCTTCCAGCCACACAAAGCTGTCATCAAATAGGACGTATTGGAGATATGCCGTACTTCCGGCTGCGCAAACACCGCCTTATCCGAGGCGATTGTTAGATCGGCAGCAAGTTGATACCAGAATCCACCGCCCATCGCCCAGCCATTGACCGCCGCAATGATTGGCTTTCCAAGCTTCCACATGTGAACCTACTTGTCAGAAATCTTGCTATCATTGCGTTGCCAGCCTTCTATGAAGTCGGCGATTGAACGACCCGTTGGATCACCTTTTTTCTTGCCGTCTTTCTTGGGACTTTGATCGTAGCCGGCACAAAACGCCGCCCCTTCACCTGTCAAAATTATGACACGTGCCTCCGGGTCAGCATCTGCCTGATCAAAGGCGTCATGAATTTCGGCTTCAAGATTCTCCGACAGCGCATTCACCACATCAGGACGATTCATCGTAATGGTGACGATGCCGTCCTCTAACTCATACCTGATATCCTGGTATCCCATTTATGCCTCCCTGCAAGATGCGTGTGGTTTGTTTATTGATCGGATCTGGCGCAAACTATCGATAAGCCTAATCTCACAGCCATACAAAAACTAGGGAGACCACCATGACACGTATCGCCATTTTGTCGCGCGAAGAGATGAACGAAGAACAGGGTGCCGTTTATGATGATGCCAAAGCAGCAGGTCGCCCTCTTGGTGGCCCCTATTTTGCCTACATCCGTATTCCAGAACTCATGCGAACGACGCAGGAAGTCGGCACAAGCCTGGCCGGCATTCCTTTAACTAAGCGCGAACAGCAGATTGCCATTTTGACAATCGCCCGGTTTTGGAACGCCAAATATCCCTGGGCCGTACAGGTGCGTGCGTCACTAAAGGTTGGTCTTGAGCAGGAGATTATTGACGCCATCAATGCGCAGACAGCACCCCCAATAACTGATAATCGAGAAATGCTCGCGCATAGATGCGCTAAAGAGATGTTGGCGGATAAAGGAATCAGCGATGCAACCTATGCCGAAGCAGAAGCGGCTTTCTCTGAAGTTGAGCTGGTCGCACTGGTCGCCCGCATCGGCTCTTTCACGATGACCTGCTGTACGGCGAATGCTTTTGACGTAACACCGCCGGACGACGCTCCTTCACGACTTTTGTGAGGATAAGCCTCAATTTGCGAAACTTGATGCTGTCTTAGCTTTGCGAGAGTAAACTTCCCAACGCTGATGGCGCGGTTTCGTAGGCGTTGTTTACGCCAAGTACCCGTCGGACACCCGCCCAAAGCGACGCCTGAACACTGGTCACCACGGGTTTGCCGAGATCTCTTTCGATCTGTTCAACCGCTTCTGTCATCGTGGTATTGGACCCGCTTAGGAAAAACCCACTGGAGTCGTCACGGTCGTTTGCCTTTGCAAGGTCAATCCAGGCCTGCGGCGGTATTGCAGCCGACTGTTCACGTCCACCACGACCGACAGCATGAACCACGGGAATTCCGAGTGATTCGAGATAGGCCTGCTCACGCGCCATGGGCTCATCACCTAGCGGATGAATAAGAACAATGCGTTCCAGAGATAATGCCCGCAAAGCCTCAACCGCCGCCTGTGTCGCCGTAAAGGTTGGAATCCCGGTTGCCTTGCAGATCAAGGCGATCAACTCTGCCTCTCCTTCCGAACCCCGTTCCATCATAATCCCTGTGCCCTGCAAATAGATGACATCGACCTTCGCATCGCTGAGCAATCGGCCCGCCTCAATCGCATCATTGGCGATTTCATCCATCGTTCGACCGCCGCCCGATCCCATACGCATGCGTGTCGTAAAGACGCCGAGGTTCGCCGGTCCAAAGGTTTTGAAATAAGGTTCTACGGTGCGGTTGCCCGCCGACAATATCAGGCCAAGCCCTCTCGTCGGCAGAATGGCCATTGTTAGGTGCTCACTTGCGGATTACGGCAATCCAGTGACCCTGCGTCCAGAACGGTGATCTTCCAGCCCGGCGGGACGATTGATGTGCCACCGGCCTCTTCGATAATTGCCGGACCGACGAGCTCGAACCCGGCTTCCATGCGGTCACGGTTGTAGATCGGGCAATCCGTCCAATCATCACCGAACCAGACTTTGCGCTCCACGACAATCAGGTCTTTGCCGTCACCGCTATTGAAAGCCAGTGTCGGTTTGTCCACGATCCCCAGTGAAACCAGACGAATATTTACGATCTCGGCATCGTTATTAGCATCCGCATGACCGAATGTTTCAGTGTGACGCTGGGCAAAGGCATCGCGGACAGCATCCCAGTCAGAGGCGTTTTCGTCCAGCGGTACCGCGAGCGTGTATGACTGACCGACATAACGCATATCGACCGTAAAGGTATGAGTTTGCTTGTCGGGACCAAAGCCAGCATCAGAAAGAGTCTTGCTTGCTTCCGATTTCATCTCATTGGCCGGGTCTTTTATATCAGCCGGATCAAGTGCGCTGAGTTTGCCGCCCCAGGCGCGAACTGAATCCAGTCGTTGATCCGCAAGCAACTGTCCAAGAGCTGAGAGGTGACCAGGGTAGCGCGGCACAATGACCTGCGGCACAGCAAGCTCTTCCGCGACGAGAAAGACATGCATAGGACCAGCGCCGCCAAACCCAAGCAATGCGAAATCACGCGGATCAAAGCCCCGATGGACTGAAACCTCGCGAACCGCGCCTGCCATCTTGGCAACAGCCATGCGCAACACGCCATCAGCTAACGGAACGATATCGCCGCCACCCAGCTTTTCCGCCAAAGAGGTAAAGGCTGCTTCAGAGGCCGCCTTATCGAGCTGTAATCCGCCTGAAAGAGTCCGTTCAGTCGGTAACCGGCCGAGAACCAGATTGGCATCGGAAATTGTCGGCTCGGTGCCGCCCCGTCCGTAACAGGCGGGACCTGGCAGCGCACCAGCACTTTGCGGACCGACTTCCAAGGTGCCGTCCTCCTGAACCCAGGCGATGGATCCACCCCCTGCCCCAATGGTGTGTATGTCGAGCTGCGGCACCTGCAAGGGATAGGCGTCAATCTGATTGTCATGGCTGATCCGCGGCGTACGCTGATAAATTAGGGCCACGTCTGTCGACGTACCGCCCATATCGAAGGTGATGCAATCCTGTACATCAGCCATCTCGCAAATGCGTACAGCACCGCCCACCCCACCGACAGGACCGGACAGAAATGTTCCCGCGGCAAACTTAGCAGCCTGAGGCAATGTCATCGCACCGCCGTTGGACCCCATGATATTTACCGGCGCTTTTACGCCTTTATCCTCAAGTTCACCGGCCAAAGTCTCAAGATATTTGATCACCACCGGTGTCAGATAAGCATTCAGAACACAGGTGGAAAACCGGTGGAACTCACCCTGCTCTGCCACCACATCCGTTGAATGACAAACCGGCACGCCATCCATTAAGGCCCCAAGTGCGGCAGCCGCGTCACGTTCTGTTTTGTCATTGGCGTAGGCATTCACAAAACCGATAGCAACTGCCTCAACCCCCTCGCCTTTCAGACGATCCGCGAGGGGACCAAAGTCGTAGTCGGCAATTTCATTGAGAACCTCGCCATCGGCAGCAGTTCGTTCAGGCACTTCAATTCTCAATGGTCGATCAACAAGTGGCTTGGGACGAACGAATTTGATATCGAACAATCCGCCGATCAGACGACGCGTGCGACCGATCTCAAGCGTATCGCGGAATCCTTCGGTCGTGATCATGGCCGTCTTGGCACCCTTGCGTTCAAGCAAGGCATTGGTTGCTATCGTCGTGCCATGGACGAACGCGCGGATATCTCCGGGCGCGATGCCCAATTCACCAAGCGCATTAAGAACACCCTCCCACTGTTTGCCGGGCAATGACGGTGTTTTTGCCGACAGCAGAGACTGATTTTCGATATCAAGGCAGAGAATATCGGTAAAGGTTCCGCCAACATCGATACCAACGAGATAACGTTGAGAACTATCGGTCATGATAGCACTCCCGCTGGCGCCGCCTGAACAGCGCGTATCTCTATGGCATCACCGGGGTCTGCATTTAAAAGCCGCATCCCCGCGGGCCCTATTGAGATTACGGCGTCCGACCCATCGGAAAGGCGTGCCCAACCTCGAAGAGGTGCAACAGCCTTACCGCGCAATTCAACCAAATCTCCTTCCGAAATATTGAGATTTCCGGCGAGTTTTGAAGGAATAGCAATCCGACGGCGTGGACCTTCAATATCGTCTTCATTGGCAATTTCAAGCGTCACGGTCTCCCGTGCGCCCGCCAGCGCGTCCCGCTTTGAGGCGGTTGCCGCCACATCAACGCTACCGTCACTACCGAGCACGACACCATACCGAGTCTCAGCCTGATCAGCGGTCAGATATTCGAGGGCCACATCGTCGGCCACCATCTGCGGATCACGCATTAACGGGTCACCATATCCACCGCCGCCCGCGGTTTCCTCTCGGACAATATCTCCGGTTCCAAGCGCAAAGCCTGACACTTTGCCAGGAACATCCGAGGGCTGAATGACTTCTCCGTCGCGCTCAACGACAAACCGATTAGCCGCACCATTGCTGCCACCAGCAACACCGTACGGCGGAATTACATTCTTCTCGGAAAGGACCGACAGCATGGCGGTCTCGTCCAGAACCCGCAATTCACGGCGTAAACCAAAGCCCCCGCGGTTCGCACCATCACCACAAGCCCCGGTCCTTATTTCACATCGTTCAACACGCAGCGGATACTGCGATTCAACCATTTCCACGGACTGGATCGAATTAAAATCGCCTTCGTTATAGCTTCGAACGGCGTTGCTGCCATCGACACCAGCGGACGCCCCCGTGCCACCAGCCGGCCATTCATAATGAATGTAAGTACCGCCATCGTCACGCGGACCGGCAATATGGATATGGTTCGCGCCACCCTTAAGATCGCCAACACTCATCTCTGGAACTACCTGCCCCATTGCTGCGGCCACCACTGAATCGATCAGAAACTTAACTTCAGCCATACCACCACAGGGGGCAGTTTCCCGGGCATTGATGAAACTCTTTTCAGGCGCCGTTACGCTGATTGGGTTGAACGAGCCATTGTTAATTGGGGTTTTTGGATCAAGAAAGGCTTTGACGATGGTGCCAACCGCATTGAACGCCATAGCCGGTCCACAATTGGTTGGGCCGTTGGTCTGCGCTGACGTGCCGGTAAAGTCGGCGTTAATTGAGTCACCCTCGACCGTTAGCTTCAGCCGAACGACCAGCGGCTCAGGGTTTGAGCCATCGCTTTCGATGTAACCTTCCGCGTAATAATCGCCATCAGGACATTCTGAAATACGCGACCGCATTTGGCGCTCGGAGCGATCAATCAAGGCTTCAACGCCGTCCAACAAGCCGTCACCACCGAACCGTTGAAAGAGCCGTTGCAGATGTTCTTCCGCTTTGCGGCCCGTGCCGAGCATCGCATTGAAATCACCGATGCGCTCTTCCGGTCCACGCATATTGTTGAACAATGCATCAAGAACGGCCTGGTTCATGACGCCTTTTTCACAAATACGCGTCGGGGTAATTCGAATGCCTTCCTGATAAATCTCTTTAACTCGGCCAGACAATGATCCGGGGGTCATGCCGCCGACATCGTTCCAATGACAACGCATCGCCGCAAAAAGCGCGAGTTTGCCATCATGAAAAACAGGGTGCAGCAGCAAAACGTCGTTTAGATGTGTCCCGCCCGTATAGGGATCATTGTGAAGGAACAAATCGCCTTCGTGGATATCATCCTTAAACGCTTTTACGACTTCGCGTGTCGAATACGGCACGGCAAAAATATGGATGGGATGGTCCGCCAATCCCTGCGCCACCTGTCGCCCATCTGCAGACATTAGCGCACATGAAAAATCATGGCCTTCATAAATAATCGCTGCATAAGAGGAGTGGATGATATTGGCACGTATTTCGTTGACCACGGCCACCAGGGACTCACGGATCAACTCGAGCTGTATAAGCCGATTCATTGTTTTCTAATTCCTAATTTGGCCAGCAAACTATCACTCACCCCTGTGCGCACCAAACCTTTTGGGCGCCTCTAAAAACCTCGTCATTTTGGCCATGATCTGCTTCACTTCTCTCATCGGCTTGATGGAGGATGGAATGTCGGATCAGCCCGGTTTTTTCGATCTTGATGAGCGTTACGCGGCACTGTCGGCGGCGGGTGATCCGTTGCTTCGGCTTGGTGAGTTGGTCGATTTCGAGTTGTTTCGCCGGCCCTTGATCCGGGCGCTACGTCGCTCGGACCGGCGCCAGGGTGGCCGGCCTCCCTATGACCCCGTTCTGATGTTCAAGATCCTGGTGTTGCAGGCACTATACAATCTCTCGGATGATCAAACCGAGTTCCAGATCCGCGACCGGCTGTCTTTCATGCGGTTCCTGGGCCTGGGGCTTCACGCCCGGGTGCCGGACGCCAAGGCGATCGAGGCGTTGTTCGATCGCTTCGACGAACACCTGCGCGGCCATGGCTACCTGGCGCTGTCGGGCCAGATCGTCGATGCCACGATCGTCGCGGCGCCCAGGCAGCGCAACAGCGTTCCGGAGAAGGTGGCGTTGAAGGCCGGCAAGGTGCCAGAGGAGTGGAAGGACAAGCCGGCCAAGCTGGCCCAGAAAGACCGGGATGCGCGCTGGACCATGAAGCGTGGCCGAGTGAAGCGTCTGGAGGATGGGCACCCCAAGGGGCCGGAGATCATGGTGCCGGCGTTTGGCTACAAGAACCACATCTCCACGGACCGGCGGCACGGGTTGATCCGCAAGTGGCGCGTCACCGATGCCGCCGCCAATGACGGCCGCCAGCTCGCCGGTCTGATCGATCCGGAGAACACGGCGAGCCCGGTCTGGGCGGATACCGCCTATCGGTCCAAGCGTAACGAGAAGATGCTGGCGCGCCAAGGCAAGCGCTCCCAGATCCACTTCCGCAAGCCGCGCGGCAAGCCGATGCCGGCGACCCTGGCCAAGGCCAACGCGGCGCGCTCGGCGGTACGCTCCGCCGTCGAGCATGTCTTCGCCCATCAGAAAGGCTTGATGGCGCTCTCGGTTCGGACCATCGGCATCGCCCGGGCCGAGGCCAAGATCGGCATGACCAATCTGGCGTATAACATGCGCCGTTTCCTCTGGCTCCAGGGGCGAAGTGCGCCCACATGACGCCGGAACGGCCGGTTCGACCGGCTAAACCGATCAAATCGACGCAAAACGGCTCGAAAAAACCGACACTCAGACGCGCCCACCCGGTCAAATCACGCCGCAAGCGGCCAAACCGAACGTTCTTCGAGGTGTCCTTTTGTATTAGGGTACGCCACGTATCCAGTGAAAGGTTTCCCCTTTAAATGTCATCAGTTCCGACGTCCCATATAGACACGTTTATCATCGATAATATGCCGCCAGAAGAGCTGTGGCCTGAGATGGATTATTCGGTATTGCCGGAACTCGACGCTTATCCTGAGCGCATGAATGTCGCCGTAGAACTGCTGGACAAGATGGTCGCCAACGGCTGCGCCGATAAGCCAATGATCTATTTCGGTGACGATATCTGGACCTACACTGACCTGATGCACCGCGCCAACCAGATCGCCAATGTTCTGGTTGAAGATTACGGCATGGTCCCCGGCGAGCGGGTTATCCTCCGCTCGGGTAATCACCCGATGCTGATTGCTTCCTGGTTTGCCGTCCTCAAAGCAGGAGGGATCGCGATCGCGACCATGCCGGTTTTGCGGGAACGCGAGCTCGTTTACATGATGGGCAAAGCCAAAGTTAACCTGGCGATTTCTGACATCAAACTGGCAGAAGATATCGACGCAGTTGGCAAAAAAGCGGACGATTTAAGAGATATTCTGTTTTTCGGCGGGGATGATGCCAAATCGCTGGATCAGGCAATGACCACGAAGTCCACAGAGTTCGCCAATGTCGATACGTCGGCTGCCGATCCTTGCGTCATTGGGTTTACGTCAGGGTCAACAGGAACCCCCAAAGGCACGCTGCATTTTCATCGCGACATCCTCGCGGTCGCCGATACCTTCATCCGATATGTCGTGAAAATTCAACCCGATGACATCGTCTGCGGTAGTCCACAAATCGCCTTCTTGTACGGTCTTTGCGCTTACATGACCGATACAATGCGGTTTGGTGCCTCAACGGTCATCGTTGAACGGGCGACACCCGAAGTTCTCCTGCAAACCATCGAAAAATTCAAAGCAACCGTCTGTTTCTCGACGCCTTCGGGCTACAAGCTGATGCTGGATGATATCGATAAGTATGATACCTCCTCCCTCAGGCTATGTATTGCTGGCGGTGAACCGCTGGCGCCTGCCGTTTTCCACGGTTGGGAAGAAAAAACCGGTGTTCGTATCATCAATGGTCTCGGTATTTCCGAACTCCTGCATATCTTTATCTCCGCTTCCGGCGACGAAATCCGTCCCGGTCTGATCGGGACTGCTGTGCCGGGCTTCGAAGTTCGGGTGGTTGATGACGAGTTTAACGACACCAAACCCGGAGAAGTCGGCCAAATGATCGTCAAAGGCCCCAACGGGTGTCGATATCTCGATGATATCGACCGGCAAAAGGCATATATCCGGGATGGCTGGAATCTGTCTGGCGATCTGTGTATCCGCAACGAAGAAGGCTATTTCTCCTACGAAGCCCGCACCGACGATATGATCCTGACCGGCGGCTACAATGTGTCTGGCATGGAAGTCGAGGCCGTGTTGATGGAACATGCCGCAATTCGTGAAGTCGCCGTGGTTGGATCCCCTGATAAAGACCGCGGCCAAGTCGTTAAAGCCTTCATTGAATTGCGCGATAAAAATGCAGCCGGAGACGCGTTGGTCGGTGAGCTTCAGGACTTCGTCAAATCACAGATTTCTGCCTTCAAATATCCACGTGCTATCGAGTTTGTTGAGGAACTGCCACACACCCCAACAGGTAAAATTCAGCGCGGGGCGTTACGCCAGCTAGAGCGCGAACGCGCCGAATCATAATATTATTTTTCAATAGGTTAATGCCATGTCCTCATCTAATACATTCAATATTATTGACACCACGATTGCCGATGTTCATGTCGCCTATCAGGACGGAAGCCTAACGGCACGTGAGCTGGTGCAGACGTACCTGGACAGGATTGAGGCATACGATAAAAACGGTCCCCAAATTAACGCCGTTATTTCCATTAATCCAAACGCCCTTGAAGAAGCTGACCGGCTTGATAAGGCATTGGCTGACGGCGGTATGGTTGGGCCTCTCCACGGCATCCCTGTTTTGATGAAAGATCAGGCAGATGTCGATGGCATGCCAACGACAATGGGCTCTGTCTTGTTCAAAGACCATAACCCGGGACGGGATTGCACCATTGCCGCGAAGCTCAAGGAAGCTGGCGCCATACTCATCGGAAAAGCTGCGCTCGGCGAGATGGGTGCTGGCGATACCCATGGTTCCTTATTTGGCTCTACGCGCAATGTTTATGACCAAGAACGCACTGCAGGTGGCTCGTCAGGAGGCTCAGGTGCGGCCGTTTCCGCCAATTTCGCGACGTTTTGCGTCGGACAGGAAGGATTTGCCTCAATCCGGCGGCTCTCGATCTGGAATGGCGTTGCGGGCATGCGGCCGACAGCCGGTCTTGTGAGCCGTAACGGCGTTTATGCAGGATGGCCGATGATCAACGGATCGCTCGGCCCGATGTCGCGCACTGTCACTGATCTCGCAAAACTCTTGGATTGTATGGTTGGATATGACCCAGCCGATCCAATAACCGCTCGTGGCGTTGGCAATGCGCCGGAAAGCTATGCCGCACTGCTCGATAAAGACGCTCTCAAAGGCAAGCGTATCGGCATTATGCGGGAGCCCATGGGACACCGCGCTGAACCCGATTCAGATGATTTCGCCAAGATTACCGCCCTTTTCGACCGTGCGGTGGGAGAACTGGCGGATGCGGGGGCTGATATCGTTGACCCGGTGGAAATCCCCGGCATGAACGAGTTACTAGACAAACGAGCGCGCAATAACGCGGATGAGAACCAGTCCTTTGCTGATTATGCTGCAGGTACCGCGAACTCTCCCTTCAAGACCCGCGCGGAAATCATGGCATCACCACTCTTTCAGGAAACGATGCATGGCGTCCGAACACGTTGGAAAAACGAGGATACCAGCGCTGAATGGGGAGAATATCTTCATGCGCGCGATCAACTGATGACGCGATTCATGGCCGTTATGGCGGATCACAAGCTGGATGCCATCGTTCATAAAGCCGTTGAGCACCAACCGACTTTGATCAAGGACGGACTAAACCCGCCCTATATCGATCAATGGGGCGCGCCACACATCAATACATTTCTGATTTTTGTCCCATCGGTCGTGGTTCCAGCCGGTTTCACCACGGACAATCTGCCGGGCGGCATCACTTTCCTTGGCAGACCCTATGACGACGCTAATATGATCAACTTTGTCTATGCCTACGAACAAGCAACCAAGCACCGGCGCATACCGGAATGCGCGCCTTAAAAATTCTTACTGGGCGTCTTCCTCTGCAAGGGCATCGTACATATTGACGTAACCCTTATTGAGGCGGTCCTGCGCCCTCTCTTTGGCATGTTCCCGTGTGTAGGGCGTAAAGCCATGGCCTTCATTAATCCGTGCCATAAAGCTCACCCTGGCGGTGATGGCGATCGTATCGTGCAACGCCTTTTCATCCCAACCTGCGTCAAAGACAGCATCTGCGTCCTGCTGGTTCATCTCGCTGGGCGTCACCATCAGTTTACCTGCAAAAGCCAGTAACGGCTTGAATTTGTCGTCAATTGGTGCGGAGGCAAGGTCCGCCAGCAGTTTATCAATCAGCCCGTCCTCTATCCCCATCGCGTAGGCAACTTCAGCATGGGCAATCAGGGCGAATTGGCAATTTGCTGCCCCGGCCACATAGGCCTGCAGCATTTCACGTTCCCCTGGCGACAAAGGCGATGGGCCATTAATGAGCTTTTGTCCCATCTCCGCCCAATGGCCATAAATATCAGGATACGCGCCAAACACGTTGCTGGGATTGGCATCCGCCGGGTGTGATTTGAAAAATGGCATAGCTATCCTTTCGGCATTTCGCCGTCCAAAATTCGTTTCAAAAAAAGGTCGGGTCAGGCTGCCTTGGTTTTCTCGTTTGGCAGATCAAAACCATAAAGCTTGGCGGTTCCGTGCCATAATATTTTTTCCTTGGCTTCATCCGTCACATCGGGCCGGTTGAGTACGTGCTTCGGCGAATTCACCAAACGATGAGCATGCGGAATATCACTGGCATAAACCCAGCAATCAGTGCCGTATTTATTGATCATGTAGGGCAAAAGATCGTCGTCGACCTCAAACCCGATAAAGATCCGCCCTGCCTTGATATATTCCTCTGGTGTCATCTTGGGCAAGCCGCGTTCAATAATCGGCATATGCTCCGCGCGTAGCGCATCATGCTTGATCCGTTCACGGATGCTGTCGAGCGTGAAATCCATAACCTCGATGGCAAAATCAACCCAGGTACAGCCCGTTTCCAGGAAAGAAACTTTGACGTCAGGGTAGCGATCAAGAATACCTGAACTGCAGACGGTCTTAAAGCCGCGTACCACCGACATCAGGAACTGATCGGCTGCAACGCTGGGATAATCTGCCCAGGCTTTCAGGGCGCCCGTACCAGGGTGAACATTGACGGGCATACCAATATCGTTAGCGGTTTGCCAGATAATTTCAAAATCAGGGTGATCCAAGCCTTTCTCATTATACTCGCCGAGTACCATAACGCCGACCGACCCCATTTTTTGAGTACGGATCATCTCGCGAGCGGCTTCCTCGGGATCGCTGGGGCATATGACTGTAACCCATTTCAATCGGTCGGGTGCCTGACCGGAAATATCGCACACCCAATTATTGTAGCACCGCGTAAGTGCCTGATTTAGCTTTGGGTCTTTCGTGATCGGCCATTGCAGAAGCAAGGTCGGATAGTTGACCGAAATCAGCGTGTCCTCGGCATCCATGACTTCCAGCCGATGCGCCGCGCTATGGAACTCGCCACTTTCATGCGTTCCACGCCATTTCGACATTTTCTCATATTCGCGGGATACAACGCCGTCCTTACTGGAAGGTGATCCGCCTATACGAAACAACTCACCTTCGATATTCCATTTATAGTCGCGCTCGTTCTCACCAGTTTCCACAACAACCGGTCTGCGATCACGGAATTCCGGCTCAAGATATTTATCGGAAAATGTCTCTTCCCATTCTTCAACGTGACCATCGCCATCATAGGCATTGATATTGCTATCCATCGTAAAGCTCCCAGCTTGCTGTCGGTTTCCATTATTCCTGCATATTGTCGGAAAACGCCACTATTTGTCCAGAATGAACCCCGACCAGTCCTTTGAAGGCGGTGCAAAATTGCTGTATTGAAAGAGTACGAAACACAAAAATTTAGAGGGATGACCCGATGCCTAAACTAGTAGTGCCGACCCGCAGCTACGGCCTCATGCGCCAGATGAAGACTCTGAGTTCTATCAATGACGGGCTGGAGCTGGAATTTCCGGAGGCTGAGAACATCCTGGTCTGGGCCCGGAAGATGGTCCGGGAAATGGCCTATGACATCTGTGAAATGCCTTTTACGACTTATATCGCGGCGAAAGCGGTTGGTAAGAAATTCACTGCCCTACCCCTTTTTATCACCCGAAACTTTCATCATCAGGCGATCCACGTCGATGCAAAGGCAGGACTCAGTGTCCCCAAAGACATGGAAGGTAAAACCGCCGGTATCGTCAGGGGCTACACAGTCACCACAGGTGTCTGGGCACGCTATGTCCTAAGCTCAGAATATGACGTTGATCTCAGCAAGGTACATTGGACGTGTACCGATGATGAACATGTCGCTGAATTCGAGCTTCCTGCCTTCGCTGACTACAATTCCATGGGCAAGGATTTCAAAGACCTGTTTGCAAATGACGAAATCGTCGGAGCTATTGGCACACTGCCCGAGCCGGTCGACGGCGTTGAGCCTTTGATTGGCGACCCCAAAGCGGCAGGCTTTGCCTCCTATCACAATACCGGGGTCTATCCCTGCAATCACGGCATCGTCGTCAGGGACGAACTCCTTGAACAATATCCCGACCTCGCCGTCGATCTGTTTAATGCGCTAAAGGCCTCAAAAGATGCTTATTTATCGTCAATCAATCGCGGCGGCGACCTTTCGAAAGAAGATGCCCTAACGGTTGAGTTGGAAGAGGGCGTTAAAGGCGATCCATTCCCCTACGGTATTGAACCCAACCGCCTGGCGCTTGAAGCCCTTACGCAAACTGCATACGACCAGCTCATCACACCCCGAAAGTTCAGTGTTGAAGAGTTCTTTGCCGAGGGCACACACGACCTCGTCGGTTAACAAAAACATTCAGAAAGAGAGAAATTCAATGGCTGCTGGCATCGACCCAAAAGTCCGCCCCTTCCACTCCGCAACTGCCGCTTTTGCTGATGGCAGCGACACGCCTCGTGACTATCTGGAAAGATGTATTGAGGTAATCGATGCTCACGAAGCTACGATTGGTGCATTTGTCGCCACCAATTTTGGCGGTGCTCGTGCAGCAGCGGATGAGTCCACTGCCCGCTGGAAAGAGGGCAATCCCCTCTCCCCAATCGATGGCATGCCCATTGGTGTCAAAGATGTGATGGAAACCGCCGATATGGTGACTGAACAAGGTTCGCCATTGTTTGAGGGCTGGAAAATGGGCCGCGACTGCGCCGCCGTTGCCGCGCTTCGAGAAGCCGGTGCCGTTGTCGTCGGCAAGACCGTCACGACGGAATTTGCTGCTACCCAACCCCGTGGCACGCGCAATCCCTATGACCCCGACCGAACCCCTGGCGGCTCAAGTAGTGGCTCTGCCGCCGCTGTTGGGTCTGGCATGCTTGCCGGCGGTACCGCATCGCAGGTGATCGGCTCAACAATCCGTCCGGCGAGCTATTGCGGGGCCTTTGGATTCAAACCCAGCGTCGGCGGCATCAATCGGGGCGGCAGTTTTGACGGGTTTAGCCAAAGCTGCACCGGCGTTATCGCTGCCACCCTGACCGACACCTGGGTTATGGCGCGAGAAATGTCGTCGCGTGTTGGTGGTGACGCAGGCTATGTTGGACTTACAGGGCCGATGACTTTGCCGGAAGCCAATAAACCCAAGACGGTTACTCTGCTTCAAACGGCAGGTTGGGAAACTGCGACCGACGATGCGAAACAGCAATTGCAATCAGCGCGTGAAACACTGGAAGCAGCGGGCATTACCGTTATCGACCGAGCGAGCAATGATGTCGTTGAAGCCGCTGAACAGGCAATCGCGGACGCGAACCCGCTTTCCCGCGACATTAACGCCTGGGAGGGTCGCTGGCCTCTCAATACCTATGCCCGCGACATGGACCCGGCGAAACTCAGTGAAAGTTCTCGTGAGCGCCTTGAACAGGCGAACGGAATGAACCAGGAGCAATTCAGTGGACTTATCGCACGTCGGAATGAAGTCCGCGGAATTTTCGCAAAACTGACGGATCATTGTGACGTCTGCATAACCCTTGCCGCCCCAGATGCGGCACCAGAGGGACTTGGCTGGACCGGTGATCCCAACTTCACGATCTGCACATCCCTGCTCGGCGTTCCTGCTATATCGCTGCCAGTATTGGAAACACAGGGTTTGCCACTAGGTTTACAGCTTATTGGCTTCCAGAATGAAGATGCTGCAATGTTTGCCGCTGCTGGCGCGATCCTGCCCCTGTTCAACGCCTAGTCAGAAAGGCTGAAAATGCCCGATCAGGATATTCAGTACACCACCCGCAACAACGAAACGTTCGATGGCTATCTGACGCAACCGGATGGCGATGGCAAATACCCAGGTCTTCTTTACATCACAGCTATATCAGGGGCTGATGAAACCAACCGGATGCTGGGGGATGTCTGGGCAGCAGATGGCTTTGTCGTTTCCATGCCGGATATCTTCTGGCGGCAACATCCTGGCCCAACGGCAGACCGGGAAATCGCCCAGGCAAGATACAAAGCCTTCGATGCTGAACAGGGCATGTTGGACATCGAAGATATTATCAACGACCTTAAAGGCTGGCCGAACTGCAACGGTAAAATTGCCGTTCTCGGTTTTTGTTTTGGCGGTCGCTATGCGCATCTTTGTGCCGCGCGGCTTGGCGTAAATGCCGCAGGGGCATTCCGCGGCACCAAGATTGGGCTGCATCTTGATGAAACCAAAAACATCACCTGTCCGGTGAGCTACCATTTTGGTTCAGTCGATAATTCCATCCCGATGGATGAGGTCAATGCGATCAAGGAAAGCTATGCGGGCCATGCGAATGCCGAGATCGCTGTTTATGAAGGCCATGCGCACAACTTCTCAACCCCTGGGAAACCAGCCTATGACGCGGGAGTCGCTAAAATTTCACGCGACGCCGTGCTCCGCTGCTTCCAAAGCATGTAGCTTCTAGAACCAACCAAGACCGGTCGCGCCCACCCAAAGCAGGCGTAGCCCCAACAGCGTCAGCAGTATTTTAAATATCGTTCGGAAGACCTGTTCCTGCATACGGTTCAGCATTTTGCCACCGATCCAGTTGCCCAGGGCGGCCCCGGCCACCATCGAGATAATAAGCGGAACGTAAGCAGAAAGCGCGATCCCAAGGATGCCAAACGCCACGATCTTGGTGACGTGACTGCAAATCATCAGAGCGCCCATCGTGGCAACATGGTTTTGTCGGGTTGGTGCCGCGCCGACGATAAAGGATGCCAGCAGGGACCCGGTCGCGCTAACGAAAATACCGAGAAAGGTTATTGCAAATCCGACAACGGCAAATCTTTTGGTTTCACCGCCCGCGGTCGCGATCTTTGGCAGCCAAGTCAAAATCAAAATGAAGATACCGATGATCCCTTGCAGAATTGCCGCAGGAAGCGCGATAAAGATCTGCGCGCCTAAAGCGGCTCCGACAACCGAACCACCCAGGAATGGTATAACTGTCTGCTTAAGGATGTGACGCCAAAACAATACGGCAACATGTACTGAAGTCAGCAACATAATGATGGTATGAAGCGGTAGAAGCGTTGTGGGATCAAAAAAGAACGCCATGATCGCCAACAGCAATAACCCGCCAGCCGTCCCCGTCACCATCGCGACGATAGACGTGCAGCATGCCGCAACCGACAGGCCGAAGAATATCCAGGCATTTATGCCTGGGACACCAAGAAATGCTGTCTCAATCACAAGGGGACTTTTCTGGTTTAATGATCGAGTCTGGTTTAATGATCGAGAGTGTTTTGAACGAATACCTCGTCAAGCGCAACCTGTCTGGGCGTTAACCCCTGCTCAAAGGAATATAGCGTCGCCGCTTCCAGCGTTTCGCGGTTCGCTTTAACGCCATGTTGAACCAGAGGTTCACAGAGAGCATCATAGGCGTCCTGTGAAATCAGACCAGAGGCGCGATAGTAATCGACATGTTCCAGCCTTTGCTGGTTTGCAAGCTCGTTCGCTGCGTTAAACGCCTTGAGGATATTCAACAGTAGCCAGGGATGTTTCTCTGCAATAGACCGTTTAATGACCGTCGTGTGGTTGATCGGATAAATATTGGTCTTTCGAAAATAACGCAGGCTTTCTGCTTCTGGATCAGGAAAAAGCGGCCCAAAATTGGGATGACTTTCCAGATCAGCCCAGCTGCGATCCACCAGATTTGGATTGTTGAGATACAACAAGGTCGCATCTAGCTCACCTTCCAGCAGCATCTGGCCAATATTCTTCTCAATTGGAATTTGATTCACGGTGACGCCATGTGGCGCTTCGAAGCCTGTCGCGCCGCCGTGACTGGTCTCCGGCAAGCGTTCCATAAAATATTCCATTTCAGTCTGATCGACCCCGAACTCGTGCTTCAGAATGCCCCGTGACCATACCGCGGCAGTCTGCTGAAACTCCGGGACACCGACGCGTTTCCCTCGCATATCTTCGGGCTTTTCAATGCCCGCATCCTTACGGATTACAATCCAGTTCTGGAAAAAGTGATGGGTCGTGAAGACCGGAATACCAACCCAGCTGTCATCACCGCGCGCAACAGCCTTGATCAATGAAGAAAAGGACATCTCGGAGACGTCAAAATCGCCAAATTTGAGCTGCCGCCAGAACATTTCTGATGGGTGCAGCGGTGTGTGGATCAAGTCAACGCCATCAACCTCCACCGCCCCATCAATAATCGGCTGAGTACGCGGGTTCTTATCGGTCGCGATGCTGAGTGTTAGTTTCACGGAAGTCTCCCAATCTCGGAAATTTGGTAGTACCCTTTGGGGTATCAATTGTTAAACGTGAGTTCACCACGACGCTAGCAACCATTCAACTGGCGCCGTTTAATTAAGGGTCCGACTAAAATGGCACCTCTGGATTTCAAGCCGAACGATTTCAACGAAATTCCTTATGCCGTCTATTCCGACGACGAGATTTACGCGCAGGAACAAAAAAAGGTGTTTCAGGGCCACGCCTGGCATTTTCTGGGAATGGAATTGGAACTCTCGGCCCCTGGGGACTTTAAAACGATGTTCGTTGGTGACATCCCGGTCATTGTCGTCCGGGACAGCAGCGGCAAGATCAACGCGATGGTCAATCGCTGTGCGCATTGAGGAAACCTGGTCTGCATTGAGGAACGCGGCAATAAAGAACACCTTACCTGCGTCTATCATAACTGGACCTACGACCTGGAAGGCAATCTGTCGTCGATCGCCTTTGAGAAAGGCATTCAGGGTGAAGGCGGCATGGCGGCGGATTTCGACAAATCATGTCACGCGCTACAGAAACCGAAAGTCGAAACGTATTGCGGGCTCGTATTCGGCACGTTTGCGGAGAATATGCCCACCCTTTCCGATTATTTCGGACCGGAAATGTGTGGCAACATTCAGCGTCTTCTCGGCCGTGATATGGAATTGCTTGAGCGTTTCCAGCACGGTCTTGATGGCAACTGGAAGCTCTATATGGAGAATGTCCGAGACACCTACCACGCTTCCCTGCTCCACTCCTTCATGACGACCTTTCGATTGGGACGTTTGTCTATGAAAGGCGCCGTCGAAGTAAGTAAAGGCGGCCTCCATCATCTGACCTATTCAATCAGGTCCCAGGACAACGATCAGGGACAATATGACGCGAAGGAAATTCGGGCCTCAAAAGACGATTACACTTTGAATTCTCCCGAACTTCTCGAGAGTTGGCCAGAATTTGAGTGCGGCACGACACTGGCAATCCAGAGCCTGTTTCCAAATTTTTCGATCCAGCAATTATCGAATGTGATCACACTGCGGCTGATTGTTCCCAAAGGGCCGCATAAAAGCGAGTTAACCTGGTGGGTCTTGGGTGCCCGCGAGGACACTCCAGAACAACGCGCCATACGTATACGGCAGTCCAACCTTGTTGGCCCTGGCGGGTACATCGCGATGGAAGACGGTGCCGTGGTCGGGTGGGTCCGGCGTGGTGTAACCGGCGCAGACGACAAGAAGTCCGTTCTCGCTATGGGTGGCCGGGATGTTGAACGGATATCGGAAAGCCGTTGCAATGAACTTGCGGTGCGCGGGTTCTGGCAAGGATGGCATGGGTTGATGGAAAGTTAAACGATGCCAGACAACGCTTTCCCCCCCAAAACAGATGCCGCACTGCTGCACCGGATTGACACGCTGAACAGACGCTACGGCCATGTCATCGACGAAGATCAATTGGAAGACTGGCCGACGTTTTTCACCGAAGACGCGCGCTATATGATCACAACGCGACAGAACCACGAGGCAAATATGCCCGTAGGTTTAATTCTATGCGAAAACCGCGGCATGATGGAGGATCGCGTCTCCGCCCTCCGTGTCGCCAACCTCTTTGAACCGCATAGCTACCGTCATTTAATTGATCCGCCGATTGTCACGGAACAAAACGAAACTGAAATATCTGTACAGACCAGTTTCGCTTGCTTCCGCACCGTTCAGGCCTCCGCCCCTGAAATCTTTTGTACGGGCAAATACCTTGACCGCATCATCGATGATGGGCAGGTTCTGCGTCTTACAGAACGCATTGTGGTGTGCGATTCCGAGCGGATCGACACACTGATTGTTATTCCGCTTTAAGGACCCCCTATGGCCAAATTTACCATCCAGCCCCACGGCAAACTCAATGATTGGGTCGCAGACGAAAAAGGTTATTTCGCGGACGAAGGGCTGGATTATTTTCTCAATGTCGACGCCAGTTATAAGACGGTCGACATGCTTCCAGAGGCCGCTTCAGACGCACCGATAAAAGACAATCTACACGGTGCCTTTGAACGCTACGCCGAGGGTGGCGGGCGTAAGGGGGACCGGGAGGATGCCGGCGATGTCAGCTGCGCCTGTCACTGGACGGTCAATCAGTCTGCTAAACTCGAAACCGGCATTATGTACGGCAAGGCCTATAGCATCTGCGAAGCTGCCATTGTCGTGCCCGGTGACTCAGATGTCATGACGCCCGATGACCTTGCCAACGTTGACGTCGCTGTCGGTTATCATTCCGGCAGCCATTACTCAGCGCAACAAGCACTCGAAGTATTTCTACCACCAGACGACATTGCGCTAAAATTTGTCGGCACCAGCTGGTCTCGCGTCGATGCGGCATTGGCCCGCAAGATTCCTGCCGTCAATGTTTGGGGCCCTCAGCTATATTTGATGGAACAAAAAGGCTTCCGTCGCGTCCTCTCTACGACTTTTGTGATGGCGTTCATGTTCGCGAATGATGCAAACCCTGAGGATGTGGAGAAATATATGCGTGGTTTGATCCGCGCACAGACCGACATTGATGCAGAGCCAGAGCAATTTAAGAAATATTTTTTGACGGAAATTCCGGATCGCTATGTCGACGAAGTAGACGTCCGCCGGTTTGGAAATGGCGAGCGCGTAGTGCCGCAACCTTATACGCAGGAAATGTTTGAACGTACCCAAAGCTGGATGCACGAACGTGGGCTGTTCGATGTCGGTATTGATGAAGGCGTACCCTACGCTGAAGCATTGCACAAGCTAGACTTGCTCTCAAATTGAGCGCAGGCCAAAATGCAACAACGCGATTTTTAGAAGAAGAAACTCATGAATCCACCTGACAGAGAAGTCTGGTCAAAGCTGGTCTTTGACAAGCTAGTCGATGCGGGCGTTTCACTGTTTAGCCATGTCCCCGATTTCGGCAATACCTATATCATCAAGATGGCAGACGCGCACAACGAAACCCGCTCAGTTCTTTTATCCAGCGAACAAGAAGGCGTCGCTATTGCTGCAGGAGCTGACCTTGTCGGAGAACGTGCCGTTGTTTGCATGCAATCCTCCGGCGTGGGCAATTGTCCGAACTATCTGAGTCTGGTCAAAGGCGGCCGGTTTCCAATGCTGCTGATTGTTACGATGCGGGGCGACTACGGCGAGGAGAACCATTGGCAATACCCGGTGGGACAGGCTGTTACACCAATCCTCGAAGCTATGGGCGTTCAGGTCATTCAGGTGGACCGGGAAGATGAATTGGAACATGCAACTGAAGCTGCGATTTCCGCCGCTTTCGTTGGTGGACAGGGTGTCGCGCTCGTCCTGTCACAAAAATTCCTCGGCGCAAAGGCATTCTGATATGGGCACGATTAACCGACGCGACCTTCTCCCCGGTCTTTTACCACATCCGGAAGAGTTCCTGATTGTCTCTGGATTAGCTGGCGCTTCTAAGGACACAGCTGGTCTAACCGATGACGGATCAAACCTGTTCACAATGGCGGGGGCGATGGGATCAACTGTTGCAATGGGGCTCGGTGTCGCCCTATCGGCTCCCACTCGCGACGTCCTCGCTGTCGCCGGAGATGGCGAGTTGATGATGGGCATTGGTTCACTGGCGACCGTTGCGTCAATGATGCCCAATAATCTGACAATCATCTGTATTGATAACGGCATGCATGCTGAAACCGGTGGTCAGCCGGGCCATACCTCGCGACGTACGAATCTTGCAATTATGGCTCAAGGAGCGGGCATTCCGTCGGTCCTGACCATTGAGACTCCGGATCAGATAAACGGTGCCGCCAAGTTCATTACAGACGAGCCGGGCCCACGTTTCCTCTGGGCCCGCGTTTCAGACGAACCGCCAACCGCCTACAAGCGCGATTTTGATCTTGCGGCCCGTCGACAGATATTCCGCACGGCCTATCTGGCAGACAAATAACCTGTTAGCTGTTTGGTTCGCGCCATGCTTTTTTGAGCGGCGTTTCCCGTTTGGGCGGCGTAAAGATAGCGCGTTCGCGGCAGCCTTCTGCTGCTTCATCCACGGGTAGGGAGTCATCCCATTGCTCAGCGACGAACCGGCAACCAGTGGTGTCATCCGAAGCTTCTGACCCCAGCCAAACAGCCATCGGTCCGATCACGCGCGGATCAAGACCGCGACCGTCAATACTTCCCGTAGCAAATTTCGTATCCACCAGACCACCGGGGCTCAGGCAATTAAAGGTAATTCCGGAACCATACATGGCTTCAGCCCAGGCGATTGTGCCAGCTTCAATAGCAGCCTTTGACGGGCCATAGGGAGTAATCGCAGACCGGTGCATCGAATCTGTCCGTTTCGAGATATTGATCACCCTGCCCCAGCCTGCCGCCTGCAAATGTTTGAAAGCTGCATGGGTCATCAGATAGGGCCCCAGAATATTCGTATCGATGACATCCTTAAATCCTGCTGGGTCGACATCCAAAATAGACAGGGATCCGTCACCGAAATGAACGTAGCGGCCTGATTTGCCAGCATTGTTAATCAGAATGTGTAGTGCGCCAAAGGATTTGACTGTTTCTTCCACTACCCGCGTGCAATCTTCGGCATTCGCGACATCACCGAGAAGTGCGAAAGCTTTTCCGCCTTCCGCCTCGATTGCCGATAAAACTTCGTTCAGCTCTTCCTGAATTTCAGATTCCTGTTCGTCTGTTCCCGGCGCCGCAGTAATGGCGATACCCGCTGCTCCCGCTTTCGCATAGGCAACGGCCATTTCCCGTCCGAGCCCCCTTGAACCACCCGTAATGAGCGCAAATTTTCCTTTGAGAACGCCTTCAGTCATTTCAGATTCCTTTAAATACGAGTGCGATTTATAGGAAAGGTTCTCGCATTCGGCAAAGCCGCGGGTCAAGCGCGATAAACGCCTTCACCCGTGACAAAAACCGTAAAAATGCTATATCATTTCTGATCAACATTCCTTTGCCAGAGAAGTTATCTAAACATGTCCGAACTATCTGATTTTCTGCTTAAACGCCGTTCTGTTGTTGTCCGCAATATGGAAGAGCCTGGTCCATCAAGTGAAGACCTTGAAAACATTATGCGGGCGGGTATGCGGGTACCGGATCACGGTCGCCTGACCCCTTGGCGCTTTATTGTTATTCGTGGCGACGCTCGTGAGAAGATGGGCACCATTCTTGGCGAAGCGTTCCGCAAGGAAAATCCTGATTGCATAAACGAACAGGTTGAAATTGAAGAAGAGCGCTTTGTCCGCGCGCCAACAGTCATCGCCGTTATATCCCGTACCAATCCGGAGCATAAGATTCCTGAATGGGAACAGGTTCTATCATCGGGCGCTGCATGTCAGAACATGCTGACCGCCGCGCTAGGCATGGGGTTTGCGGCGCAATGGATCACCGAATGGTATGCCTATAACGACGATGTAAAAGCGGCACTTGGGCTGGAACCGACAGATAAGGTTGCAGGCTTCCTGTATTTTGGCTCGATGACCGAAGCGCCAACTGATCGTCAACGCCCTGAATATCAAGATATTGTTTCAGAGTGGACTGGCCCAGCGGCCTGACACTTACCCGAGGAGGGAAAGATGGATAACAACGCGATGGAACATTCAGTAGACCAGGAAACAAGAGACAATGCTGCCCAAACTGCCGGTAGCGACCATCCCGCCGAGTATATAGGCGACTCTCCAATCAAGGTGAACAAGCTTGGCCACATGGTCTATGAGGTCACGGACGTCGAAAGAACCGCAAAGTTCTGGCGTGAAGTTATGGGCTTTGAGGAAACGGATCGTAATGCCATTGGCATGGTCTTTTTCCGCTGCGGATCAGACCATCACGCTATCGGGCTAAAACCCAGCAAAGCCAAGAGTCGGCCCAAAACCGGTGAGGCCCTGAAAATTGAACATCTTGCCCTTGAAGTCGACAATGCCGACATCCTTTTCAAAACCCGTGACTACCTAAACCAAAATGGTATCCCGGTGGTCTTTGAAGGTCGCAAAGGTGCCGGCGGCAATATGGCACTGCATTTTTGCGATCCGGATGGGTTTGAGTTTGAGCTCTATTGCGGCATGGACCAGATTGATGAAGCTGGACACCTGCGTCCTGAAGAACAATTTCATCGGGTGAATTCGCTGGAAGATGCGGTTGCAAACCCGTTGCCGGAGAAGAAGTGGTAAGAGTTTAGCTCGCCAAATCGCGATGCCGTTTCAAAAATGACAGAACAGCATCGTTGAAGGCCTCCGGTTTCTCGATATAGGGCATATGTCCGGCCTTTTCGATGATTACGAGTTCGGCCCCTGCGATATGCTCTTTCATGTACGACGCGACAGTTGGCGGGGTAAGCGGATCTTCTTCGCCATAAAGCAACAGCGTCGGCACATTGATATTTGTCAAATTATCAACCCGTGAAAAAGCCGCCGATGCGCGCACCGTCTTAATATAGCTTTCAACATGCAGCAGTGAAGCCGCCTCAATCGCTCGGCGTCTGGCATCTTCCGAATGGTCAGGTGCCATCAATCGTCCGCCGCGCTTTTGGGCGAGCTCAGCCGGATCGGCACCGTCCAGGAATGGTCGAATGCGGGTTTCTACAAACTCTTCAATGGTCTGCGATCGACTTGCGCGCGCATCATTTTCGTCATCCCCGGCAAATGTATCGCAGAGGACCAAGGTCGCAACGCGGTTCGGATAAAGCACCATAAAGTCCTGGGCAATCCGACCACCCATCGACGTGCCGCAAATATGAGCTTTCGTTGCCCCGAAGTGATCGAGAACACGAACCAGATCGTGGCTGAAATCGCTGAACACGAGATCTCCATCATAGTCCTCTGACCCGCCATAGCCGCGCGCATCCCACGCGACAGAGGTAAAATGATTCGAAAATTCAGGTAGCTGCAAATGCCAGTTCAGCTTGTTGCCGCCTATACCATGCAAAAAAACCATTAAGGGTCCCTCGCCTGCGACATCGACGCAAAGTCGTGGATGACCATCGACGAAAGTGGTTACCCAGGGACTTTTGACCATTTTCTCTAATTCTACTTTCGGATTTCGAGAACCACTTTGCCCTGAATTTTACGCCCCCGGATCAGATCAAATGCGCCCACAATATCTTCCATTGGGAAATGCGCCTGAACAGGCATCCCTACTTTACCATCGACACATAGTTGGAAAATCTCGTCCTGGGCACGCTGCATCCAGTCAACTTCATTGTCCCGGTATTGCCCTCGATCAACGCCTATCACCGCAATATTCTTAAGCAGAACATAGTTGGTTTTCATTTCGGTTATGACGCCACTGGTAAACCCGACGACAATCAACCGTCCGCGAAACTTAACGGACCGGAGAGCCCCAGCAAAAACATCTCCGCCAACCATTTCAATCACTACATCGACGCCTTGACCGTCTGTCACAGTATAGACTTGATCGCGGACGCTGTTCTTTGGATCATCCACCGACAGGTCAATGACATAATCCGCCCCGTTTTCACGGGCTACGGCTTCCTTGGAGGACGTCGTCAGTCCCGCAATCACAGTGCAGCCGTGTTGTTTCGCAAGCTGCATGGCCGCAATGCCAACGCTGCCGGTTGCTGCCGTTACCAGCACCGTTTCTCCGGGCTGGATTGCAGCACGATCCATCAGAGCGAGGTAAGATGTTTGGAAAGCAATCCCGATTGACGCTGCCTCGTCGAAAGGAATGGCATCCGGCACAAGGTAACACTCATGCTCAGGCGCGATTGCCTGCTCCGCAAAAGTTCCATATTCCACCTGGATCATTACGCGGTCCCCCGGTTTCACGCGGGTTACCCCATCGCCTATCGCCGCAACCACCCCGGCACCTTCTTTTCCAGGCACGAACGGTAAGTCCGGTCGGAACTGGTATTTGCCTTCAATGGTCAGCAAATCAGGAAAATTGACAGCGGCTGCATGCATATCGACGAGAACCTCGCCGGGTCCCGGTAAGGGTGAAGCTACCTCTTCGAGAACCAGGTCTTCCGGTCGACCAATTTTGGGCAGCATCAACGCTCGCATATTCGAAATCCTCGGTTTCTTTATGATTGAGAACTATTACTATTGGGTCTCACCTGCAGGAGCAAGCCATGCGGATTGGCATCCCCAAAGAAGTCAAAAACCATGAATACCGGGTCGGAATGACCCCGCCGGGGGTATTCGAACTTACCCGCCGCGACCACGACGTCATCGTAGAGACCAACGCAGGTCATGCCATCGGCATTGACGATCCAGATTACGAAAATGTTAGAGCAACAATTGCTGCCGATGCCGCTGAGGTCTTCGAGGCGGCAGATATGATCGTTAAGGTCAAGGAGCCACAAACTGAAGAAATCAAGATGCTGAAAGAAGATCAGGTGCTGTTTACCTATCTCCACCTGGCACCCGATCAGCAACAAACACAGGGACTAATCGATAGCGGCGCGATTGCCATCGCCTATGAAACTGTAACAGACGATCACGGTGCCCTGCCCCTCCTTGCACCTATGAGCGAAGTCGCCGGCCGTATGTCCGTACAGGCCGGAGCAAGTGGCCTCGAAATTGAAAAAGGCGGGCGTGGCGTCCTTCTAGGTGGCGTTCCGGGTGTGCCGCAGGGAAAAGTCGTCGTTATTGGCGGCGGAGTCGTCGGCACAAACGCCGCCTTTATCGCCAATGGTATGGGCGCAAGCGTGACAATTATCGACATGTCTCAGCGCCGCATGGCGGAGCTTGATTTCCAGTTTCAAAGTCTGGTGACCACCCTGTATTCAACAACGCATAGCATCGAACAGGCTGTCCTGGAGGCGGACCTGGTCATTGGGGCCGTTCTCGTCCCAGGTGCCGCTGCACCAAAACTTGTCACGCGGGATATGGTCAAAAGCATGAAACGTAGCTCGGTTATTGTCGATGTAGCTATTGATCAAGGTGGCTGTATCGAGACGAGTAAGCCCACCAGCCATTCCGACCCGTATTATATAGACGAAGGTGTCGTCCATTATTGCGTCACCAATATGCCGGGTGCGGTGGCTCGGACATCAACCTTTGCGCTGAACAATGCGACTCTGCCGTTTATCGTCTCGCTAGCCGAACAAGGTGCCAAAAACGCTATGCTCGCCGATCCTCATTTGTTGGCAGGCCTTAATGTTTATCGGGGGAAGTTGACTTATCAGGCCGTCGCCGAAGAACAGGGCAGAGAGCATGTCGACGCCGCAGACCTATTGCGTGCTGTATAAGAGGAAACCTGATTCCGTCATCGACCGTTATTTCCCCGGTATAGAACCCACGGGCAAAACAGTCGAAATCGCCACAGTCATCATTGTGAAATTCCGCGGCGACAAGGTGTGCCACGAACATCTTTATTGGGATCAGGGTTCAGCGCTAAAGCAGATTGGCGTGCTCGATGCTGACAACCTGCCAATCGTCGGCCCGGAAGCCGCGCGCAAGGTGCGGGATGAAACCAACCCCTCAAACATATTTATGCAGGAAGCCTGGGCAACGAGTGATGGCAAGCCAATTTAGATCACACTTATCAAATTACGCTCTTCTCTCAGTTGAAAGGCGTAATCCATCTGAATGTAGAAAGATGATTAACCGGTCCCACCGCCTGAACGTTTAAGGCGAGGATCGAATATATCCCTCATTCCATCGCCCAAAAGGTTTATTCCCAGCACCGTAAAGAAAATACAGACACCAGGGAAAAATGCGAGCCACCATGACGTACTGATATAGGTCCTGCCGTCGGCCAGCATGGCTCCCCAGGTTGGTATTTTCGGGGGCACTCCGAGGCCAAGGAAGCTTAAACTGGCCTCCGAAATAATCGCGCTCGCCATGGCAAAAGTGCCAATGACTAATGCCGCTTGTAATAAATTCGGCAGGATATGAAACCAGATAATGCGATGATGAGATGCCCCCAAAGAACGGGCCGCATCCACAAAATCCCGCGTTCTTAACGAAAGCGCCTGACCGCGGGCAACGCGGCAATAAGGTATCCACCTTTGAACAACCAGAGCGATGATTAGAATACCAAGCCCCTGTCCAAAAAAGGCGACAATGGCAATTGCAAGGAGAAGTGGCGGAAAGGCCCAGACAACCTCCACGAACTTCTGTATTCCAAAATCAACATATCCAGCGAAATAGCCGGAAACGGCTCCCAAGGCAACACCGACAACACCGGAAATCACAACGACCGTAACAGCGATAACAAGTGAAATTCTGGCACCAAAAAATATCCGGCTAAGGATATCCCGCCCGACATGATCTGTACCAAGAAAATGTTCGCCGCCCCACCAACCCGGTGGCTGGAGCGTTTTGAGCAAGTCCTGAGCATTAGGATCATAGGGCGATATAAGGGGAGCAAATATACCCATCACGCACAATAGCATTACAAAAACGCCACCAACGACGATTTTGGGTTTCAGCCACGGACCCAAAGCCCTCATGAAAGGGCTGCTTCGCGCTGACAACGAGGTGCGTTCTTCGATGCTAATTTCCAAAGCGAATCCTCGGATCAATCGCCGCGTATATGATATCAATCGTCAAATTGATAATCACGAACATTAGCGTGTAGGCAAGAACCGTTCCGGTAATCAGCGGATAATCCCGGCTGTTGATGGCTTCGATCAACAACGACCCACTGCCGGGCCAGGAAAATACCGTCTCCACAATTATCGAACCTGATAACAGTGTCCCCAATTCCAGCCCCACGACAGTTATGATTGGAATGAGAGCATTTCGGAAGGCATGACGCCAAAGCACCTTGTGTTCGCTCAACCCTTTAGCGCGGGCCGTGCGCACCATGTCTTCATGCATGACCTCAAGAACCGAAGACCTCGTCACCCGCATGAGAATACCGAGCATATTTGTCCCGAGCGCGATGGCTGGCAAAATTATAAAACTTAAACCGTCGAGAACAGCCTTCCAGTTCCAATAGAGAATGCTGTCCAAAATATAAAATCCGGTTATGGGATCATCCGCAATGCCGTAGGTATTGCGACCCGCCGACGGCAACAGATTCAAGAACCCCGACACAATAAGAATAAGCATGATACCGAACCAGAAACTCGGCATGCTTATGCCAAAAAATCCGAAGAACGACCCAACATTGTCGATCCAGGAATTCGGTCGTGCACCCGCCCAAACGCCCAACGGGACGCCAAATACTATTGCGATTAGAATTGCAAAAAATGCGAGTTCGATGGTGGCGGGTAGTCGATCACCGATCATTAACAAGACTGGATCGGCGTAACGAAAAGAGGTGCCAAGATCACCCTGCAAGGCGGCGGTTAAAAATTTCCAATATTGCACATAGACCGGCTGATTCAGCCCCCACCTTTCGCGGGCAGCTTCGATATCCTCAGTTGTTGCCTCATCAGATAACAAGAGATCTGCCGGATCGCCCGGTGCGAACTGCACGAGCATAAAGACCAGCATCGAGATGAGGATAATGACCGGAATCGTCCCGAATATACGGCGTGCGATGTACTGGAACATTGTTTGCCTAAATGTTAGCTAAAGCTGCCGGGGAGCCTATCGATGCTCCCCGGCTGATCTTCAGTGCTACTTTACGACGATATCAGAGCCCCAAATCCGACCAGTCGGAGTTGGTTTATAGGCAACCTTTTTCGAGATTCCATAAAGCAGTTTATGGCGCCACATAAAGCAAGCGGGCTGAGCCTTAACAATTTCAGCGAAAGCCTCATTGATGACTTTCTTCCGGGCTTCCGGATCGAAAGTCGCGCGTTCCTTTTGCAGGAGGCTATCCACTTTAGCACTTGAGAATCCAATACGGGGCGAACCGCCGGTCTCAAAGTACTGTGCAAATGCAGGTGACGGATCAACGACACCACCGCGGCCCATGTAAAAGAACGGTACTTTACCCTTCTGAACATTCGCCCACAGCGTCGGCCATTCCGGAGTCTTCAAGGTCGCGTCAAGACCGATAGCCTTGAGCATCGGGATCATCGATTCCGTGACCTGCTTATCATTGACGTACCGTCCAACAGGAGTAGACAACGCTACTTTGGTTCCTTTCAGCCCGGCCTTTTCAATCATCGCCTTGGCTTTGGCCACGTTGTAATCGATCTTCATCGCCGCCGCTGCTTTTGGATCATAGCCGTACTGGCCCGGTCCGATCGGCGCATCAAGGCGTTGTGCCTGACCTTTAAGAATTGCCTTAATAATCCCATCCCGGTTAATCGCATGACAAACCGCCTTACGCAGGACAGGGTTGTCCCAGGGCTTAAACTTTGGGCTCATCGCCAAGAACATAAGTTCAACAGACGAAGTAGGCACCAAATCCGCGCCCTTGTCCTTGCTGATCCGACTAGCCAAATGAGGTGGAATGAACTGTGCAATCTGGATTTCATTGTTCAGTAATGCCGTCACCCTTTGTTCGGATTCCCGCATCACACGGAAAATCAGTTCATCTGGCATAGTCGACTTTGCCCAAGGATTAGAAGCATCCTTTTCAAGGACAATCCGCTGCCCGATATCAATCTGCTTGAGCTTATAAGGCCCCCAACCCCACGGGAATTTGCGATCAGCGTTGCGCGCCCCGTGTTTATCATACAGGTCTTTACTTGTGATCATGACCCGATCAAACAAGAACTCCAGTAACGGCGCTGTGGGTTTTTTCGTCGTCACCCGAACGGTGTATTTGTCGAGCGCTTCGGCCTTCGCGACATGCTTAACATTCTGGGTTTGACGACTTTGCTTATCATTTTTCATGCGCCAGAAAGAATGCACCACATCGGCAGAGGTGAGTTCTTTACCGTCGTTTTGGCGCTTTAAACCCTTTCGCAGATAAAAAGTCCAAACATTGGGATCCTTTGCATCGACTTCCCATTTTTCAGCCAACATCCCTTTATAGGACCCTGATGCAAAATCGAAGTAGCCAAGACAGCCATAGACCTGGCACCAAATTCCGTACCCCATGGAGATACTATCGCCATGCGGGTTATGACTTGAAATTGTCTCTGTCGCACCAATTGAAATACGTTTTTGGGCGCTGGCCGACGGTACAGATATCACACCGGACAGCAGGACCGATACGGCAACAGCCGCACTGATCTTTTTAGTCATCCTCATCGTTCGTTCCTCCAGTTATTAGGTAAAAAAGGCCGCACTAATCATACGAATTACTCAACACGTCTTCACGGTTTCTCCACTATCCAGTCGCCGGCTTAAACAGATGGCAAGCTACCGAATGGTCGCCGTCCTCAACCAACGCGGGTTCTCTTTCTGAACAAATTTTTTCAGCGAAGGGACAGCGTGGATGAAAGCTACACCCGCTGGGCGGGTTAATTGGGCTGGGGACATCTCCCTCAAGAACTATTCTTTCACTCTTGCGAGATGGATCAGGGACCGGCACCGCAGAAAGCAAAGCGCGGGTGTATGGATGAACGCCCTCTTTGTATATTTTATTTGAGGGAGCCATCTCTACAATCTTGCCGAGATACATAACCGCGACCCTGTCACTTACATGTTCCACAACCCGTAAATCATGCGAAATGAACAAGTAAGTGAGCCCAAATTCTTGCTGCAGATCTTTAATAAGATTCAAAACTTGCGCCTGAATAGAAACATCAAGTGCTGACACTGCTTCATCGGCAATAATAAATTTGGCGTCAACGGCCAAAGCCCGGGCGACACCAATCCGTTGACGTTGTCCTCCTGAAAACTCGTGAGGGTAACGGCTATAATGTTCTTCCCCTAACCCGACACGGTCGAGCAATTCAAAAACCCGGGCCTTGCGATCATTACCCTTTGCCAAATTATGGATCGTCAACCCCTCACCAATGATGTCGCCTATGCGCATCCGTGGGTTCAAAGAAGCGTAGGGATCCTGAAAGATCATTTGAATTTTTCGCCGCATGTTGCGCATTTCGGGCCCGGTCATGCGTGTGATGTCAGCGCCATCATAAAAAACCTTGCCACCCGAAGGTTCTATAAGTCGAATAATACAGCGACCTAAAGTGGACTTTCCACATCCGGATTCGCCGACTAATCCGAGAGTTTCGCCTTCTTCAACTGACAGAGAGACATCATCAACTGCTTTAACAGTTTCAGTTTGACGCGAGAACATTCCCTGATTAATCGGGAAATGTTTTTTCAGGTCATGAACATTCAATAACGACATATCAGTGCACGTTGTGGCAGGCAACAAGGTGCCCGCTTTCCGAATTTTTGAGTTCAGGCTGATTTAACGCGCATTCGTCAGCCGCAAGATTGCAACGCGTTCTGAAACGGCAACCCGAAGGCCAGTCGAGCGGGCTCGGCACGATCCCCGGAATTGCGTTGAGCCGCTCTCTGTGTTCCCCAACGCCAGGCAGGGAATTCATAAGACCAATCGTATAGGGATGCATCGGGCGCGAAAAAATAATTTCCGGGGCAGCACGTTCGACAATTTTGCCGGCATACATGACTGCGACATCATCCGCCTGCTCTGCCACTACCCCGAGATCATGGGTAATGAGCAGCACCGCCATTGAAAACTGTTCCTGCAATTCAGAAATAAGATCGAGAATTTGTGCCTGAATTGTGACATCAAGCGCAGTTGTCGGTTCATCTGCGATCAAAAGGCTCGGATTGCAGGCGAGGGCCATCGCGATCATTACCCGCTGCCGCATACCGCCCGAAAGCTGATGTGGGTAATCCCAAACGCGCTTCTCCGGCTCTGCAATCTTGACTAGCCGCAACATTTCAATAGCGCGGTCAATTGCCTCTTTGCGATTGGTTTTTTGATGAAGTCGGACGACTTCTATAATTTGTTCGCCGACACTAAAAACCGGATTTAGCGAAGTCATCGGCTCTTGAAAAATCATCGAGATTTCATTGCCGCGAATACCGCGCATCTCGTCGTCGGAAATTTCTGCAATATCGCGCCCGTTATAGAGGACCTGTCCTCCAACAATACGGCCGGTTCCCTTTGGCAGGAGCTTCATAATGGACAATGCTGTTACACTCTTGCCACAGCCGGACTCGCCAACGAGGCCCATTGTTTTTCCGGCTTCAATCGAGAAACTTACGCCATTGACCGCTCGAATCTCTCCATCGCTTGTAAAAAACGATGTTTGGATATCCGTGACGGTCAGTAGCTGAGACATAAGTCTTATCCTGAGGGGTTCTCGCTAAAGCAGTATCTAAGCAAACTTCATGCCAATTCAAAAATTTTTAAAAATGCCCGCAAAACCTTGAAATTCGGAACGAGATACTGTTTGCGTTGACTGAGACAAAAATTCGCTGCTCAATAATCCACCAAAAGGCTGCCTATAAATTGGTCATTTCCAATAGGCAAAACCCACGTCACAAAACCGGTTATCCTAAGAACAGCAGCTCACCCTATATTAAGAAATTCAACATTGGAACGGCTACTCAGCTAAAAATATCCGGCGGAAACTTGTATAAGCGACCGCCGTAATATTCCACCTAATCTTGACAAGAATGTCCAAGAATTTAACGGAGGAACTGTGGTAGAACGGAAGGCGAGCCAATATGAATTTCGGACTGAATTATTGTGTCTTGTCGGCGCCCACCTCGTTCATAAGCTGTTCAAGCGCTTCATAAGGTTGCGCCCCGACAACGCCGTAACCGCCTGCCACAAAGGTGGGGACACCGGTTACGCCATAAGCGCGTGACCTAGCCCAGTCTTCATCGACGGCTTGATTGAACGTCCCTTCTTCAAGGACCCGACGCACTTCTGCACCGTCAAATCCGTTTGCTTCCGCCACTTCGACCAGCACATCGATATCACCAATATTTTTGGTATCGACAAAATAGGCCCTATAGAGCGCATCATGCAGGGCGTCGCCATTTTCCTGGGTGTCCGCCCATTTGCCGAGTTCCTGCGCTTTTCGGCTATTGTAGGTATGGGTGCGTTTGCCATAGGGCAATCCTTCCGCCTCCATCCGTTCTTTCATCTGACGATACATCTCATCAGGATCGACGTTGCGCCCGGCATAAAGGTCACTCATTGGGCGGCCTTCCAGGGGCGTGTCCGGATGCAAAGGAAAATGCACCAATTTTATATTGATGCTGAAATTCTGCTTTAGCTTTTCAATACGCACGGTACTGAGAAAACACCATGGTCAGACATAATCGGTGAATATCTCTACGGTAACTGGATCATCAGCCATCGATTGCTCCTGATTGTTTAAGGACCAGCTTCGCATGGGAAGTTGGTCGCGGCGAGAAAAAAGTCAATCAGTGTGGCACTGATCCGCCATCAACCACCATGGTTTGTCCGGTAATAAAATTAGCCTCGCGAGAGGACAGGAATACGATGGTGCCGACCATATCTTCGGGCATGGCGCGCCTTTTGAAAGCGCGCGAACTGGTATTGTTATCAAACCACTCATCGCTCCAGTTGCCACCATGGACAAGCCCATCACTGACAACCAGTCCGGGGGCGCTTGCATTAACACAAATATTATCCTCGCCGACTTCGCGCGCCATCGCCTTGGTCATGCCCAATACTGCGCCCTTTGAAGAGACGCGTTCCTTTAAGGGCCGTTGTCGAGGCAACATTGACGATCTTGCCATATTGACGCTCGCGCATATGCGGCACGACAGCTTTTGATACCCGCCACACGCCAGCAATATTGACCTGCATCACACTCATCCATTCATCGTCGGGAATCTCTTCGAATTTTTTGTGCGAAATGTTTGCAAAGAGCGCAGCGTTATTCACCAGTGCATCTATCTTGCCGAATTCAGAAATCGTGTCAGCGACCATCCCTTCCACGGCGTCGTTATCCGTAACATTACAGGAGATGCCAATAGCCGTACCACCCATCTCCTTTACGGCATCCACCGAAGCTGCAGTGTCTAGAACATCAGCAACAACTACTGTCGCACCCTCCGCAGCTAACGCCTTGGCGTAGGCAGCCCCGATACCACGGGCTGCTCCTGTTACGATGGCCACATCGCCTTCCAATCGAGACATCACGCCCCCCTATTTCGCCGGAGAAAAGCTGGCGGGGTGGAGAACGCGGTTTTCCTGCTCAACGATCAGCGGCAAGGCAACATCAAGATAGGCCGGCCAATCGGGATGGGCTGCGAGGATAGCGCGCTTTTCCAACCGGTCATCCAGTGAGTCATACCCCCAGATATGCACCACCTTGTTCAACCCGCCGACTTCGGTATGCCAGAACCCCACCAGTGTCCCTAAAACTTCTTTTTGGACCGGGAGACCGAGCTCTTCATAGTTTTTCATATATTCGGCAATTTTGCCTGGCTGGATCGTATAAATACGTTCTTCATAAATCATTCTTATCTCCGAATTTCGGCAAATATTGTTGGCTGCATTTAAGCAGGATGCACCGCAAACGAACAGGGCAGCCGGTTTACCGGTTTCCAGCCATGCTACCATACGGTATGACCGTCATACTCAATTCGTTTAAATCCACCGTTCCAGGCCCTATTCGTGTCAGTTGAATCCGAAAATGCAGCACACCGTACCGGTATAAGTTCGAATGTGCTTGGTGTCCTGTGGATGCTGGTCGCGGTCTCACTGCTCACCGGAATGTTCGGAATTGCCAAAGTGCTCATGCAAACCATGCCGATTGCCGAAGTCGGCATGTTCAGGTTTCTAACGAGCCTATTGTTTATGCTTCCCTGGTTAATGACCAATGGCTTGGGTGTCCTGAAAACCGAGCGGCCATTTGCCCATTTTTGGCGATCTTTTTTCGGGGCGACATCTCTCCTCGCTGGTATCTATGCCGTTCACCACATGCTGTTGGCAGATGCGACTGTCCTGACCTTCACTATACCGCTTTGGTCAATCATCATGGCTGCACTGTTCCTGGGCGAGCGGGTCCGCTTTCGCCGGGCATTGGCAACAGTTATAGGATTTGGCGGCATCCTCCTCGTCGTTAAACCACAAACCGGTATTGAACCTGCTGCACTCGTCGCGTTGCTTGCGGCTATTCTTGCGACCTGTGCCCTGACGACCATGAAAAATCTGACCCGGACCGAACCATCCAACCGGATCGTGTTCTATTTTCTTTTCTATGGACTCATCATTCTGGCCATCCCGGCGAGCCTCGATTTTAAAATGCCCGAAGGGGAAGAGTGGCTTTGGCTTTTTGCCCTCGGATTTGTCGGATCAACTGGTCAGTATTGTCTAACCCGCGCCTATGCCGCCGGTGAAATGACGATTATTGCGCCAATGGATTATTTACGGATTATCATAGCTGTTGGCATGGGTATTATTTTCTTTGATGAATTCCCCGATGCTTGGGCAATGACCGGAGGTGTTATCGTGCTCGCCTCTTGCGGATATATCGTCCGTCGCGAGGCGATGCTCAGAAAGGCAGCAGTCGAAACAAAAGCTGATTAGGCCTGCAATAGCGCAGTCGCAAAACGTTTCAGGGGTGTGGCGTCATGCGACAAACCCAGCGCTCCTGAAAAATGACCTTGTCGCCGAATGAATAAGTTTTCTTCGGGAATTTTCCATTGCTCCGCAAGAGCAACGCCGCCCTCAAATGGTGTCAGCCTGTCCGCCGACCCCAGCAGCATCACGATCTTTTCGGGTTTTACAGCCAGCGACTGCCCCGGTTGCAACAGCGGCAACCATCGTTCGAGATTTTCTTCTGTCCAACCATAATTTTTAATTTCGTTGGTCAGCCCAAGCTTTTCACCAATATTGCTTTCGAAAGCGACAGAGCGCATGTCACCCGTTGTTGTTATCAACAGTAAAGCATCGGGACGATCACTTTCCGACCAGTCGCTTGCTGCTGTTGCTGCGATTTGGGCTGTCAACGCACCAAGACTGACGCCCCCTAACCCTACCGGCGCATCTGCGGTTGTGCGCGCCCACCTGATCCAAAGCGCTACTTCACTGACCCAGGCATGAAATCCCTCGATAAAGCCAAGCGGCCCCCGACGTAGAATATGTTCACCACCGAACAGCCCCTTCGGTGCCCGGCGTCCATGCCACGGGCCAGTAGGCAACACCACTCGAATACCTTGCCGGGTCAGGGCTTTTGCCGGATGCGCCAAGGCATCCCACATCACGGGCTCGAGTCCGATACCGTGAAGAGTTCCTTTAACCTCACCATCCTCAGGCATAAATACATGTGCGCGGGCGATATCGTCGGTGCTTCCAACGGGTGCGCACATCTTGAGATGATACTCCTCGCCCCACTCACCCAATATGCTCGCCGATTGAACGATTTCTGAATTTTCGGGGTTCGTAAACATGCAACCCGCAAGACGGCCCGCCTGTTTGGCCTCGACCTCTTCAGGTGTTGCGATTTCCCATTTTAACGGCGGCACATGCGGCCGAAGGGACAGGAAAAAGCGTCGCATCGCGAGTTGCCGCTGTTCGCTTTTAAAAAGGGCCGTATAGGAATCAATCAGGTCTCGTTGTGCCGGATCCTTGGTCGTAAAAAAAATTCGCTCCCATGCCTCGGAAATATCCCGAAATTCTGCATGCGCAATCGACACCTTTCGAATGGCAGAAGCAAACTGCGCTAGATTCAGGCTAGGCACATCCAATTCTTCACGAAATCTGTCTATCAAACCATCAGATATTGAGGCAGCTGCCCATGCTCGGGAAAGCGGACAGAACCAGCTCGCCACAAAGTTCAACGCAATGGTGTCAAACCAGGGCCGTAATATCAGATTACCGTGCGGCCCCGCCAAGAACCGGTAGTTATGGCCCGCAGGAAGGCGGCAACTCTCAGCGTTTGGCAATCGGTTTGACCCGTCGCTGTTTAACACCGTTATAGGCTGAGAGCGGTCTGATTAATCGGTTTGCCGCGTTTTGCTCCATGTAGTGCGCGGTCCAGCCGGTTATCCGGCTCATCACGAAGATTGGCGTATACATATCGATATCAAAACCCATCATATAATAGGCAGGCCCCGCCGGGTAATCAAGATTGGGGTGGATTTTCTTTTCCTTGACCATGATGTCCTCAAGAACATCCTCGATCTCAATCCATTTTCGATCATTCTTCCAGCGGGCGAGGTCTTCGAGACAGGCGCGCATCGTCGGGACCCGACTATCACCCCATTTGTATACGCGATGGCCAAAACCCATAACGACCCGCTTACTGGCAAAGGCATCGCGCAACCAGGCCTCAGCTTTGTCGGCACTCCCTATTTCAAGCAACATATGCATAACGGCCTCATTGGCACCGCCGTGTAAGGGCCCCTTTAAGGCGCCAATACCCGCTGTCACTGCGCTGTAAATATCGGACATTGTCGATGTGACAACCCGGGTCGCAAAAGTTGAGGCGTTAAAGCTGTGTTCCGCATACAGGATCAGCGAGATATCAAACGCCTTGACGACTTGCTTTGGCGGCACTTCACCGAAGCACATGTTAAGAAAATTCTCTGAAAAGGACAGGTTGTCGCGCGGGGGAATACGGTGTTTGCCCTGACGATAACGATAATCAGCGGCAATCATTGTTGGAATTTTGGCCAACAGATTCATCGACCGTTCCATATCAGCTTCGGCGGGCTCACCGCCCCAGGCTACTTCTGTGGTACCCAAATAACTCACAGAGGTGCGGATCGTATCCATCGGATGGGCGCGCTTGGGAAACTTCTGAATCACCGCAAGATGGTCACGGGAAATTCTGCGACGGCTACGCTCATCTTTTCGAAAGCCCCGGAGTTGAGACCGGGTGGGCAACTGCCCGTGCCACAGCAGATAGGCGACCTCCTCGAAACAACAATGCTTGCATAAATCCTGTACGGCATAGCCGCGATAAGTCAGCGAGTTGGTTTCCGGCATGACCTTGGAAATTGCAGTCTCATCAACCAGAACCCCATCAAGGCCTTTATAAATCTTTGGTTCCCTTGCCATTGCGCTTACCCCTCTTCGCGAACTCTAAAGTTAAAAACGGACTGATCGTAATTATTGTAGTCCTGATAACGGATCAGATCGTAAAGTTCCTTGCGGCTATGCATTTTATCAATCAGCCCATTTTGTGTGCCGGTTTCTGCAATCTCCGCCAACCCATCGCGTACTGCCCCCATCGCGAGCCGCACTGTCGTCATCGGATAGATCACCAGATTGTAGCCAAGGTTCTCGAGCTGCGGCGCTGACAATAAAGGAGATTTACCGAACTCCGTCATATTGGCCATCATCGGCACATCAATGGCTTTACGGAAGATTTCAAATTCCTTCTCGCCTTCCATGGCTTCCGGAAAGATCGCACCTGCACCAGCATCAACGTAAGCCTTTGCGCGATCTATTGCAGCGTCCATGCCCTCAGAAGCACGCGCGTCGGTCCGTGCAAACAGCATAAAGTTGGGATCAATTTTCGCCTCGGCGGCGGCCATAATCTTGCGCGCCATTTCATCGCGGCTTACCAAAGATTTGTTATCGAGATGACCACAGCGCTTGGGGTTTTCCTGATCTTCAAGATGACACCCGGCAATCCCCAGTTCTTCCAGCTCAATTACCGTGCGCGCCGCACTCATCGGCTCGCCGAAGCCCGTATCAATGTCAATAATGGCTGGCAATGACGTAACCCGAGCAATCTGCCGCCCGCGTTGTGTGACCTCCGACAAGGTCGTGAGCCCAATATCAGGCAATCCGAGATCAGAGGACAATGCAGCCCCGGATATATAAATCCCATCAAAGCCCTGACGTTCGATCTCCATCGAGACGAGCGGCGCATGGGCACCGGGAAATTTGAGAATTTTTCCCGACTCCAGACCGGCCCGAAAGTCTGCGCGTTTCTCGGTCGCTGATTTTGTGGCAAATAACATTAGAAAATTCCTTTTTGGTCACGGGCTGCATTCTCCAACGCTACCGCGTCGAGAACCACATTGAGTTGCCCTATCTCTTCTGCAGTCAGTGCCGGCAAGTTTTGTACTAGATCGAGAAACCGGTCCTGTTCTCCGACAGAGACCAAACCTTCGGTTAAGGTCCGAAACTTATGAATATAGTTTTCCCGAGCAAAGGGCCGGGCACCGTTCGTGTGAGCGTTGGCGACCGCCAGCTCATCAGAAATTACAGTTCCATTCTTCAGCGTTATTTCAACCCGCCCGCCAAAGCCCAGCTTGTTGGGATCAGTTTCATGATAGCGCGCTGTCCATTCAGCATCTTCCGCGGTCTCGATCTTGTGCCACAACCGCACTGTGTCTTCACGCCCCGCCCGCTCCGGTAAATAGGAGTTGATGTGGTGCCACTCGCCGTCTTGCAGAGCGACCGCAAAGATATACATGATCGAGTGATCAAGTGTTTCGCGGCTCGCGGTCGGGTCCATTTTCTGAGGGTCACCTGCGCCAGTTCCAATTACATAATGCGTATGATGGCTGGTATGGATAACAATTCGTTCGATCACCTCAAAATCATCGATCTTGTCTTTCATGCGAAACGCAAGATCGATCAATGCCTGGCTTTGATACTCAGCGGAATGCTCCTTGGTAAAAGAGTCCAGTATCGCCCGTTTGGGTTCCCCAACTTCCGGCAAGGGTACCGAATAACGCGCTTCGGGTCCTGAAAGCATCCAGGCAATTACACTGTCTTCCCCTTCATAGATTGGCGATGGGGCTCCTTCACCCCGCATGCAGCGATCAACGGCTTCAATGGCCAGCTTGCCTGCATGCGACGGCGCCAAGGCCTTCCAGCTTGATATTTCGCCTTTGCGCGATTGCCGGGTTGCAGTTGTAACGTGCAGTGCCTGCTGGATCGACTGGTAAATCGTCTCTGTAGGCAGGCCGAGCATTGTGCCGATACCTGCAGCGGCTGAAGGTCCAAGATGCGCAACATGGTCAATCTTGTGTTCATGGAGACAAATTGACCGCACAAGATCGATCTGAATTTCGTAGCCTGTCGCCAGGCCATTGAGCAGATCCTGTCCACCTATGCTCAACTGTTGCGCCACTGCCAACAAAGGCGGAATATTATCACCGGGATGGGCGTAATCTGCCGCCAAAAACGTATCGTGATAATCGAGTTCACGAACCGCTGCACCATTGGCCCACGCCGCCCATTCAGCGTCAAATCTCTGGTCATTTGGTACACCGAACACCGTCGCCCCACCATCACGCGGATGCGCAAGGGCTTGTGCTCGTGCAGCAGCAGGCGGTCGTCGATTAATTGCCGCAATCGCTACCGAGGCATTATCGATGATCCGATTGATCACCATATCGGCGACATCTTCATCGACCGGTACAGGGTCGCTTGCCAATACCGCCAGTTTCCACGCCAGCTCATCTTCGCGTTTTAGATTTTCTTTTGAAGAATAAGTTCTAACCGTATGATTTTTCATAATTTTAGCTATTTGGACCTTTTTCGTATTTATCCGGATCATACCTGAAAGAGGTCATGGATCAACGATAGCCATTTACCGCTGTTGCCCGAACCATTCCCCTGTGATGTGATGTTGATAATTCAGGAAAAAGGAAGCTCGATTAGATGATCGTCGAAGAACGCATTTACACGCTGCACCCCGGAAAAGTGCCGGTCTATATGGAGAATTATCAGGCCGAAGGCCTAGCCATCCAGGAACCGATCCTTGGTAACCTCGTCGGCTGGTATTACACGGATTTTGGTCCCCAGAACCAGATTATCCATATGTGGGGCTATGACTCCTACGCGGAACGGGACAGGCGCCGGGCAGAACTGGGCAAGAGCCCGGAGTGGCAGGCCTTCCTGCCAAAAATTCTGCCGCTAATTTTACGACAGGAGAATAAGACCCTCCTACCTGCCCCGTGGTCGCCAACGGCCAAGAACTGACATGGCAGAGTATTTATTGCGTCTATTTGACGACCGGCTTGGCGCTAAAACGGCGCTTGCCCAACCCTGCCCGGCATTGAATCGCGTTCTGTATGTTGCCGACGGTATGGCAACAATTAAGAACGATGCAGCAGCAGCGACAACATTTTCTGGAAACTCAGCGTGGTGTAGCACGCGCGAAACAATGATTTCTGCGGGATCGGAAGGCGCGCATATCTTGCGTTACGAGCTGACCGAAAGTGCTGCAGAAGGACAAGGTCTTCTCTCCGGCGATGATGTTTCCAGCCAGCTGCTCTGTCAGGCTGAAGTCGAGCTAAACCCCGGAGATGATTATCTCATCCGTTGCGACAGGGTTGATATACCCCCCAGTGGCATTGCCTACACTCATACACATCAGGGACCGGGCATTCGGTGCCTGCTCAAGGGTGGATTTACGGTAGAAACACAGGGCCATAAAACCCAAATAGATGCCGGCGAAGCGTGGTTTGAAGCGGGACCCGACCCTGTTCTAGCCTATGCCCCAAATGATCGCCCGGGAAACTTCTCACGGGTTATGATCCTGCCGCGAAACCTCTTGGGCAAAAGTTCAATTTCCTATGTAAACGCCGAGGATGCAGCCAAGCCTAAACTCCAGCGTTACACAGTCTTTATCGATGAGTTCATAACAATATGACCGACAATCCAAATCTTCGCACTGGCGGACAAATTCTCGTGGATCAGCTGCGCATTCATGGCGCTGATACGATCTTCTGTGTTCCGGGTGAAAGTTACCTTGCCACGCTGGACGCGCTGTATGACGTCCAAAACGATATAAAGCTGGTGGTGTGCCGTCAGGAAGGTGGCGCTGCCTATATGGCAGAGGCATATGGCAAACTCACCGGGAAGCCCGGTATTTGCTTCGTTACACGCGGCCCCGGCGCTACAAATGCCAGCCTTGGCATTCATACGGCGCATCAGGATTCGTCGCCCGTTATCTTGCTCGTCGGACAAGTTGGGCGGGCGATGATGGATCGCGAAGCTTTCCAGGAGGTCAATTTCCGCGAAATGTACGCGCCATTGTCGAAATGGGTGACGCAGATCGATGACCCCAATCGTATTCCAGAGGTGATGAGCCGAGCCTTCCATGTAGCAACCTCGGGCAGGCCAGGGCCTGTGGTTATTGCGCTGCCGGAGGACATGCAAAAAGAGAAAGCCTCGGTCAATGATGCCAAGCGTTACGCACCGATCAACCCCGCACCATCGGCGGAGTCGATGGCACAGCTCAAGGAAATGCTCGGTAACGCCCAGAGACCTTTTGTCATTCTTGGCGGCAGCGGTTGGACCCAAGAATCCTGCAAGGACTTCACTCAGTTTGCAGAGAACTTTGATTTACCGGTCGGCGCCGCTTTTCGACGGCAGGATCTGATCGACAATCGACACCCCAATTATGCTGGCGATGTCGGTCTGGGCATCAACCCACTGCTCGCAAAACGCCTCCAGGAAACTGACCTGTTGCTGGTGGTCGGGGCGCAGATGACCGAGATCATCACTGACGGCTATGAAAGATTCTCAATCCCCTGCCCCAGTCAGACTCTGGTCCACATCGCGGCGGGGCTGGATGAGCTCGCCCGTGTTTATGAACCTGAGATGGCAATCCATTCCGGCATGGCGAATTTCGCTGCAGCTGCTAAAACATTGGAAGCACCGGACAACGTCCCCTGGTCAGACTGGACGAAATCCGCCCGCGCCGACCAGGATGGCAATATCACCATTCCCGATATGAAGGGCGACGTCGATCTCGGTGCCATTATTCAATGGCTGGGAGAAAGACTACCGGAGGACGCTATTGTGGCGAACGGTGCCGGCAATTTCTCAAACTGGGTGCACCGGTTCTACCCCTATCGCAGCTACCCAACAGAGTTGGCGCCACAAAGCGGTTCGATGGGATATGGCGTGCCCTCCGCTGTTGCCGCGAAAACTGTCCACCCGGATCGAATTGTCGTTTCGTTTAACGGTGATGGTGATTTTCTGATGTGTGGACAGGAAATCGCCACAGCGCGACAATATAATCTCGGCATCGTCTTCGTCGTGGTGAACAACGGAACATACGGAACAATCCGAATGCATCAGGAGAAGTTCTATCCCGGTCGTATTAGTGGGACTGACCTGGTGAACCCAGACTTTGCCGCTCTCGGCAAAGCCTATGGACTGACGGGCGAAGTTGTAGAAAGCACAGAAGAATTTGCACCTGCCTTTGAAAGGGCGTTAGAGTCGGACGGCCCGGCAATGATTGAGGTTCGGGTCGAACAGGACCAGATTTCGCCCCGCGCGACCCTCTCAGGCCTGCGCGAAGCCGGACTGGCCGCGCAAGGGTCTTAAAGGAGGTAGCTATGGATGACGCAGCTGTTGGGTTGGAAAATTTGAGTTCTCTCCTCTCCGTCAAAAAAGTTGGCGTCTTCCTCGGTGTAGAAATCACTGGCATCGATTTAACAACGCCGCTTGATGACGCGACACGTGATGAAATTCTTCGCCTGCATGCGGAACACGGTGTCCTAGTTTTTCCAAACCAGATCATGGATGGTGAAGACCTCAAGAATTTTGGTCGAACTTTTGGTGAACTGACCATCCACCCGTTTTCGAGTAGTACCGAGGACAATCCTGAGCTGATTATCTACGATCAAAAGGAAGGAAACCCACCACCGCCAACCGACATTTGGCATACCGACGAAACCTTCCGCCCGGTCCCGCCAATGGGTACGGCCCTTTGTTCAAAAATTCTCCCTGACGTCGGTGGCGATACAGCATTTTGCAATATGGCCGCGGTCTATGAAGGCCTGTCAGACAAAATGCAGCAATTTCTGTCGGGTCTGGAAGCCGTGCACGATTTCAAGCCCTTTAAAACGCTTTTTCCGGACACCGGGGAAGGTCGAGAACGACTTCGAAAATTTGAAGACATGTATCCGAAGGCGACGCATCCAATTGTGAGCAAACACCCCGTTACCGGACGAAAGGTTTTATTCGTAAACCCTCAATTCACCATGTATATCAAGCACATGGATGAAGATGAGAGCCGTACCATTCTCGATCTTTTATTCAGAAAGACGTACATCCACGAATACCAATACCGGCATAGATGGGAATCCAACATGTTGGTGTTTTGGGACAACCGGCTGGTCCAGCATTCAGCACTGCATGATTACTATCCGAAACGTCGGCTGATGGAACGTATCACCATCAAGGGTACAGCACCGATGCCTGCGAGCGACGCCGTAGACCCGTCAGCCGTACAAAGGTTTTTATCGCCTCCTGTGATGGCCTTCAGCTCGAAATCGCGGCAAAAACGGCAGCACGAGAAATAACGCTTTTAAAATTAGTATGAGGAAATCCAGATGGATTTAGGTCTGACAGACAAACGCGCCTTGGTACTTGGTGCTTCACGCGGGCTTGGGCAGGGAATAGCCGAGCAACTTGTTAGCGAAGGCGCTGATGTCGCGCTCTGTGGCCGGGACGGCGAAGCCATGGCAGCACAGGCCACCGATCTCGCCAATCGAAGCGGGCGTACAGCGCGCGGCTATCAGGTTGATCTCGCTGATGCCGTGGCCGTTGCCGCCCTTATCAATGACGTGACCAATGATTTTGGTGGTGTCGACATCGTAATCAATAATGGCGGCGGCCCACCGCCCGGTCCGGTGGCCGATGTAGATTTGGACATCGTCGAAAAACAGTTTCGGCCCGTTGTTCTCAGCCAGCTTGAAATTGCCAACGCCTTTTTACCGGGTATGCGGAAACGAGGCTGGGGTCGTATTCTCATAATCTCAAGCTCCGGAGCGGTTCAACCTATTCCGGGATTGGGTATTTCCAACACGCTGAGAAGCTCTCTGATCGGATGGGCAAAGACCCTGGCCACTGAGGTAGCCAAAGATGGTGTAACGGTAAATGCGATTATGCCGGGCCGCATTCATACGGATCGAGTCGACTCGATCGACGCCAATGCCTCAAAGAACCAAGGCGTTCCCGTTGAAGAGATTGTAAAAGCCTCACATGCGACGATCCCCGCCGGTCGCTACGGCACTGTGGACGAGTTTTCCAAAGTGGCAACTTTCCTGGTCAGTGATTGTGCGGGTTATGTCACCGGTGGATCAGTACGTGTCGATGGCGGGTATATTCGCAGTATTTAGCGTAACTCACCTGTTATCGGATCAAACGGCGTAACCGGACGTCTCTCAGCAGATAAAGCGGGCGGCGTATCACACGGCAGGAACTCACCTTTGCCTGCCGCCCCGGTAAACTCATTGCCATCCCAAACCACATTGCCGCGCGAGATTGTCATGACCGGCCAGCCGGTAACTTCCTGTCCGTCGTAGGGTGTATAGTCCATCGCGTCATGCAGGATCGATTGCGTAATCGTGACTTCTCTATCCACATCCCAGATCGCAAGGTCCGCGTCGGCGCCCACAGCAATCGTCCCTTTTCGGGGGTGCAAGCCGTACAGTTTTGCGGCATTGGTCGCCGTCAACGCGACAAACTGTTGATGAGAAATACGGCCTTTCCCAACACCTTCCGAGAATAACAGCGGTAACCGAACTTCAAGCCCGGGGACGCCATTGGCGATCTGTTTAAAATGCGCGTCCTTTCCGGCTTTGAATTTTCCTTCGGGATCATCGAAACGATATGGCGCATGATCCGAGAAAAATACCTCGAACAACCCGTCTTCGAGGGCTTTCCATACAACTTCCTGATTGGCCTTGTCGCGCGGCGGCGGGCTGCACATATGCTTCGCCCCCTCCTGTCCCGGTCTATCAAGGTCATCTTCGGTAAGAAACAGATATTGTGGACAGGCTTCGCCATAGACATTGAGTCCACGTTCCTGTGCCCAACGGATCTGCTCGATAGCCTCACCACCAGAAACATGAACGATCAGGATCGGCACATCGACCAGTTCCGCCAATGCAATACTGCGGTGGGTTGCCTCTCTTTCAACGAGCATCGGACGTGCCACAGCATGAAATTTGGGCTCTCGCAGACCGGCCTGTAACAGCCGCTCAGCCATCTACATGATCATGTCGTTATTTTCAGCATGAACCATGACCATGGCACCTTCGCGACGGGCTACTGCCAGAACATCAAGAAACTGGCGGTCCGTGAGCATCAAGGCGTCATAGGTCAGATAAATCTTAAAACTCGTATATCCATTCTTGATCAAGGCAGGCAGCTCCTGCCCCAGTACCTGATCTGTCGGATCAGAGACGATCAGGTGGAAGGCGTAATCGATTACCGCCTTCGGTCCCGCCATATCGTGATAGGCCTTCACCACGTCTCGCAATGAATCGCCGCGATGCTGACAGGCAAAGGGAATTATCGTCGTCGTTCCGCCGCACGCCGCGGACCGCGTCGCTGTAAACCAGTCATCTGCTGTCCACACACCGTTGGAGGAGATTTGCTCTACATGGCAATGACTATCGACACCGCCCGGCATCACCAGCTTGCCTTCTGCATCGATCTCTTTCTTTCCCTCAGCAAGACCACCTTCCAGAGCCGTAATTTTACCGTCAGCGATTCCGATGTCGGTGGAGAACCGGTCGCTTTCCGTCGCAACATCTGCATTGCGAATAACCAGATCGAATTCAGTCACGAAAGACTTTCCTTATTTCCCAGGTTTGACCAGACTAGAGGCTAGCATACACATCACCCAAGACCACCGAGGTTATCAAATGACAACGCCAAAATTGGACGAAAACGCAAAAGGCGTTTTTATCATTTCTGCCACGCCATTTCAGAGTGACGGTGCTCTTGATCTCGAGAGCACCGATCGAATGGTTGATTATTATCTGGAATCCGGTGTGTCAGGCATGACCATTCTGGGTGTGATGGGTGAAGCCCCAAAGCTCACACCAGACGAGTCCATGTCCTTCTGCGAACGCGTGCTAAAGCGTGTTGCTGAGCGGGTACCGGTTGTCGTCGGTGTTTCCGCGCCGTCTTTTGGGTCAATCCAGTCATTAACGGAAAAGGTCACGGGAGTAGGCGCCGCCGGCGTCATGGTCGCGCCCATGCCTGGCCTCCGCACAAATCGTCAGATCGAAACCTATTTCCACGATGTATGTGAGATACTGGGCGACACACCAATCGTCCTACAGGATTATCCACCAAGCAGCAGTGTCTATTTCTCAGCCGACCTGCTGAACAAGCTCTTCGCCGAATTACCGAGCCTGAAAATTCTCAAACATGAAGAGTCCCCGGGCCTTCGCAAGATTAGCCAGTTTCGTAAAGATGAAGAAGATGGCAATCGTCGCCGGGTGAGTGTTCTGGTTGGTAATGGAGCCCTGTACCTGCCGCAAGAGCTGACCGAGGCGTCGATGGGGCTATGACGGGCTTTGCCTTTGCCGAAATGATGGTTCAGGTCTGCGAGCTGCACGCAAACGGAAAGCCGGAAGAAGCTGAGGATTTATTCGATGCCTATTTACCGCTGGTTCGTCATGAACAACAGATTGGTATCGGATTAGCCCTGCGGAAAGAAGTTTTACGCCGTCGCGGCGTTATTAGCTCGGCTGCAACGCGAAAGCCTGGTCCAGCGCTTGATGGAAATGACGAGGCTGAACTATCAGCGCTGCTGGTAAGGTTAAACCGGAATCTGGAAGCGCTGGGAAAAGCGACATACGACTTTTCTGCCTGATAGCGTATTACTCGCCTTTGATAATCCGATGCATATCGGGCTGCGAATAGACACCGGCGGCATATTCATAAGTTCCTGAATCCCGCATTTCCTCTGCCGCGGTTTTAACAAGCGTATATGCGGCTTTCGCAATATTGCCGCCGACCGTGACACGTCGAACACCCATGCTCCCTAACTCATCTACCGGTGGTGTTCCCGGTCCCGCAAGAACATTCATCGGCCCGTCGATCGCCGCCGTCAGCCGTCCGATAAGATCACCATCGCGTGCTCCAATCACGAAGGCGCAATCAGCGCCGGCGTCAAGATAGGCATTGGCGCGTTTGACGGTTTCATCAAACATGTCTTCTTTACTCCCAAGCATATAGCCGTCAGTCCGGGCATTGACGACTGCCGGAATGCCATAATCGTCCGATGCTTTACGAGCGGCGCGAATCCGATCGATTGCCAAATCAAGATCATGTAACCGTCGGGGCCCGCGTTTATCACTGTCCTCAATATTTACGCCGACCGCGCCGGCATCAAGAGCGGCTTTAACCGTTGCAGCGACATCTTCGGGCGATGGGCCGTAACCCGCCTCCATATCCGCACTCAAGGGAATAGAAACGCCCGACGCCATACGGCGCACCACTTCGGCCATTCCATCACGGCTAATGTTTTCACCATCGCAGAACCCAACAGAAAAGGCACAGCCACCACTGGTCGTCGCGATCGCTTCATAGCCAACGTCAGCTAAAACACAGGCACTCGCAACATCCCAGGCATTGGGTAACACGAAGATTCCATCCGTGTGCATCGCCGCGAATTTCTCGGCTTTCTCGCTCTGATTCATTTTACAGATCCCCTACTTCCATAACCGGTTCCGGTTCAGGCAGTTTCCATCCGGCGCGCGCACGCTGGACGATAAGATAAAGTCCAAACAGACCGAACCCAACGCCCAGAACCGGTCTTACGACACCTTCCATCATAAACATCGGTATGCTGAGGAACACACACATTGCGGGGATAAACCCGAGCGTCCAGCGCTTGATTGCCCGGTTTTTCTGATAGACATGAAAAAACGATGAAAACAGGCCCAGGATGATGAAGAATAAAGACCAGGGCCTGATCAGGAACATTGTCGGATCGGTTGAGATCGCGATCACCTGCGCCAGCGCATTCTCGGCGATATTGCCAAGAACGACGCCAAGAATTACCGGCACAATCGGAAAACCCAGTGAACGCATGATAAAGCCGCCAACCCCAAACCAGAACAGAGTCCACATATCAAACTGGACGTTATTCAGAGCAAAAACACCCAACGCACAGTAGAACAGGATGATCGAGGCCAGCATGTACATGCGAACCCGCGTCACGGCGACAAAACCGCGAAGGGTCAGGGATTGCATCGCCAGCATCGTGAAATTGGCAAGGAAGAACGCGATAAAGATCGCATAGGCGATTGTCGGCTGTTCGGTGATAAAGGTTGGGCTGGGGACCACATCGTGGATGAGTAGTGCGCCCAGCATCACGGCGGTGACGATATCGCCGGGTATGCCAAGTGCCATCATCATGATCAGGGCCCCGCCCGCCGTCGCGTTGTTTGCGGATTCTGGCGCAACAATGCCATCAACTGTACCTGTGCCGAACTTCTCCGGTTCCTTGGAATATTTTTTAGCCTGGTCGTACGCCAGAATGTTAGAGATTGAACTACCTGCCGCTGGCAAAACACCCGTAAACACGCCGATCAATGACGAACGAATAAGATTGCCCCAACGTGACAGGACCGCCTTCGCTGCCTTCATGTGTTCGATACGGACAGACTCCGCTGAATGGGCACCGAGGTTGTCCTGCGCCTTTTTGGGGTCCTGAACGTCACTTAGCAAACGGGTAAAGGCGAAAAGACCGATGAGTACGGGCAGAAAGGCAAACCCCTGCTGGACGGCATCGCTTCCGAAAGTAAAGCGCGGCACGCCCACAACGGCATCTTCCCCCACCGTTGCCACCAAAAGCCCGACCAACCCAGCGATCAGCCCCTTGACCATATTGTCTCCGGCAAGCGAGGCGGTCACGGTCAATGCGAAGGCCATCAACGCAAAATAATCCCAGGGTTGGAACTCCTGGCCAATTCGCGCGAGCTGTGGTGCGACCATCACCAAAACGATTGCGCTTATCACGCCGCCAAAGAATGACGCCCATACACCGAGCCCCAGCGCCAAACCGGGCCGACCGCTTCTGGCCAATGGGAATCCATCAAAGGTGGTCGCGACGGAAGATGGCGTGCCGGGAATACCAGTGAGGATTCCGGACATCAGCCCACCTGATAAGCCACCGACATAAACCCCGATCATCGTGGCGAGCCCCTGCACCGCCGTCATGCCGAACGTAAAGGGCAACACCAGCACCACTGCCATGGCGATCGTAAAACCAGGTATGGCACCTGCGATCAGACCGGCAACGACGCCGACGATCATCAGAAGCATCGTACTAACCGTCATCAGTTCTGACGTCGCCAGCATGATATTTTCAAATATCATCGTTCAACCCCCCACACGCTGGCTAACAGGATTGAACAGGAAGGCCCGACATTTGCGAACAGCTCCCCTATCGATGAAACGATGCCGCAAACATTGACCAGCAGCCATTCATCGAAGGCGCCGGTCAGCGAACCTTTAGGCAATTGAACTTCCAGCAGGCAGGCAAAGATAAACCACATCCCCCCTACTGTTCCCAAAGTTGTCAGAATATGACGCTTTATTGCCGCCCCATCTTTTGGACCAAGCATGGACATCAGGGTGAAGACGAATACCAGGCCGGAGAGAAGCATCCCCAACACAGGAATGATCGTCAAAAAGGCTGCGAAAATCGCAAAGCACCAGATAGGGTTTTTGTAATGTCGATACCAGCCGACCAAGCCTCTTCGTTTTTCAGCGGGAGGCGGTGGGCTGATGATGGACTGAAAAAGATAGATGAGCCCCATGATCCCGAGGCCGGTCAGAATAATTCTTGGCCAGAAACCAGGCCCCATTTGACCCGGGGCGAGTTTTTCAAAGACGGGAGTCTTGATGGCAAAACTCGTATAGGTAAAGAAGCCCACAAGCAGCAACAGAATTACTGCAATAATGGTATCTCTATTGAGCCGGTTCATATCAAACAGTTGATATCAAAAGAACGGTCTGTGCCATTAACGCAGACCGTTCCTAATCTTGATCAGCCGTTATTTGCTGATGCTGTTATGCACCTTGGTAAACAACGCTGTCTGAGCCGCGAACCATTTCTGGTAAGCTGCGGGGCCCATATATTGCAGGCCAGTACCCTTCGCTGCGATCTGTGCAACGAATTTCGGATCCTGAAGTGGCTTTTTGAACGCAGCCGCCCAATGAGCAATCTTGGCCTTTGGCGTACCCTTTGGCACGACGATACCGCGGTTCAATGCGTAAACCAGATCAACACCCTTTTCCCGCAAAGTCGGCAGGTTGGGGAATGCTGGTGACCGTTTGACCGCTGCAATGGCGAACGGCTTCATAAGCCCGGATTTCAGTTGCTTAGCTGCAGCCGCTTCGTTCATCTCAGCCAGGCTGAACGTGTTGTTCATCAACAGCTGCTTACGTTTACCTGTACCGCCCTGAACTGGCACGAAGCTGTATGACGTTCCAGTCTTCTCACCAAAGATCAGCCAGATGAAGTGACTTGTAGCGCCCAAAGAGGCACCAACTTTGACTTTGCCGTTATTTGCTTTGACGTGCTTCAACATCCCTTCATAGGTGTTGAAAGGCGTTTTGGGACTGCCGGCAAGGATACTCGGGGTTACCGTCAAATGGGCAACCGTATCAAATGCCGTGTAGTTGAAATTTACGCGTTTCGCGAGATATGAAATAATCGCGCTTTGATGGATCGCGAACAACGAACATCCATTCGGCTTTTCCTTCACCGCAACCTTGGCACCTTTGTTGCCGCCCTGACCGGGAATGGTCACAACTTTGATCTTAGGTTTCGCACCATGCGAATTCATGTATTTTTCAAACAGGCCGAACAGAACACCGGTTCCACCACCAGCACCCCACGGCACAATCAGTTTTGCTGTCTTACAACCGAACTCAGCCGCGCGGGCGGACGGTACGGAAACAAACGATACTGCCGCAGCAGCCATCGCTGAAATCAAGAAACTTTTCCTCATCTTTCCCTCCTCAGAAATTATCAAACGGGACTATTATTAGTATCAAGACGATAGGCCTCAAACCTACACCATCGCAACACAATTATCGAATTTTTTCGGTATTTTTATAAAAATATAAAAAATATCGAAATTATGCAGAGCCCGACAAAATATTGCTCATGTCAGGAGATTTTCCTCCTTGGGCCATCCCGATAATGCCATCGATAACGGGCACGGCGTCATTGACCCCGCCAAAACGGATAAGATCACGAGCCTTGGCAATCATTTCATTCTCGTTCAATGCTGCTTCCGGATCGCCTTTGCATTCCGGTTTCGAGGATTCAAGCATCGTCCCATCCGCAAGCTTGACGGAAACGCCTGCCCCCCAGGAAGCCGGATAGGACGTGGCATAAGGTTCTCCCGCAGAAACACTAACTTTGGTGGCGAGTTCTGCCGCATCGCGCCGGGCCTCCGGTCCAAAAGCGGAGAAATCTATTTTGCCGCGTTGTAAGGCCGCGGCCACGCAATGTTGCAATGAAAACTTTCCCTCATATTCGCTGTCGGCAACGGCACGGTCGCAGACATCGATTGCGGCCTGGTAGGTCTCAACCTCGATACGATCTATTTCCGCATCATTTAGCTCTTCAAATACTGCAAGCGCGGCATCGATTGCCGGATGCGTATGGCGACAGGCCGGCCAGGGTTTTATCGACGTTAAATGAACCTGCCACTGGGCATCCGGGTCCCTTAAAACAGCGTCAGGGTCTGCATCAGGACAGGCCCCGGCAAAAAATCCAGTAGGTCCTTCCAAAATTGCTGGCGGCCCGGTGAAATCAATCGCTGCCAGTTCTGCAGCGACCAGCCCCGCCTCTGCCGCGCGACCAGCATGTAAATGTTTGCTCATTGCCCCTGTGGCAAGAAACTCCCAAAGCCCCGCTGACTGAGTACCTGCATTTCCAAGGGCATGCATCGTCTGATCGTCAGTCAAATTGAGGATTGTCGCGGCGGTCATAGCGCTGCCATAGGGACCGCAGGTCGCGGTATTGTGCCAGACTTTGTAATGCGTGGGACCAACAGCCATCCCAACACGGCAGGTCGCCTCAAACCCAAAGAGCACACTCTTGAGAAATGTCTCTCCAGATACGTCATGATCTGCGGCCAATGCCAGTGCCGCCGGGACTGTCACACACCCGGTATGGACCACGGAGGCCCGATGAATATCATCGACCTCAAGAATATGGGTTAGTCCGCCCATCACCAGGGCGCGTCGTGCCGCATCGCCCTGACGCGTCGCTCCCCATTCGAGGAGTTTGCGGCCCGGTTCAGAATTCCGTCCGGCAATCATATTCGCCACGGCATCAAGCGTGAATAATGCCGTCTGATGGAGATCAGCTTCGGAAACCGGCTTTTCGCGAATTAACCTGACAAGATCTTCTGTAAGTGTCATCGCGAAGTGCCGTTAAGCAGGTTTGTAATTCGGGAAACGCTTGCTGACATCGAGACCAAACAGGTCAATTGCATTGCCGCCAAGCATCTTATGTTTTTGCCGTTCATCAAGGAATGGCAGGTCATAAATCACGCTCGGAACATCCATATCCCAGTGCGGATAATCTGATGCCCACAGGAGCTGATTATCAGCATTGATCATGTCGAATGTCGTTTTCAGGATATCGAGATTGTCCGGTTTTTCCATAGGCTGGCTGGTGTAATACATCTCGCGCATATAATCGCTCGGCAGCCCCTTCAGGGACGGTGCCTCTGACCAACGCATTTTGTAGTCATTATCCAGCCGCTGCATTACCCAGGGAATCCACGCAAGCCCCGACTCAATCCAGACCGTCTTGAGTTTGGGGAACCGCTCGGGCATCGCATTCACCACCCAGTTGCAGAGGTGCACCGCGTTATAAACGGTAAAGCCCAAGGCATGGGTAACAAGAAAACGATTGCTGTTGCCCACTAGCCGGTCATTCCAATTGTAATTGCTGTGGAATCCGAGTGGCTTACCGAGTTCTTCCATCAGCGCGTAGGTCTTCATATAGGCGTTGCTATGTACCGCGTGATAACGGACAGAAACAATCATGAAGCCAATGACATCCGGATGATCACCGAATTCCTGTACCGTCTCATAGGCCGCTTCGGGGTCACTAAACGGCACGTACATCATTGTTTTGATGCGTTCTTCCTTGGCCGTGATATTTTCCAGGAGCCAACGGTTATAGGCTTTTGCCAATGCAGCTTCGATTTCAGGCTGCGGATGCAGACCAAGACTCAACATCGGTGTCGGGAACAAGCAGACATAGTCCACGCCCATCGCGTCCATCCAGCGCAAAGACAGATGAACATCCCGGTGGTTATCGTCGCCTGGTGTCACTTCGGTTTTACGCAAGGGATAGCGGGTCACCCGCCCGGCGACATCCTGATACCCAACAAGACCAGGGTTAAATGGTGTCTGACCACCGGTGCCACCACCTGTGTACAACATCCCCATCTGCTTAAGGACAGGATCATCGATGTACTTTACGATTTCTGATATGGATTCATTTTCGTAATGATGACAATCGACATCCACAATCGGAAATGAAGCGTAGTTTCGGGCGTCGCGCTGCCGCGCAGCATTGGTAAGCAGGCTTGTCGTATCTAGTGATTTGACGGCTTGCTTATGAATATCACTCGTAGGTAAGTCCATTATACTCCTCTGGAGCTTAGGCGCCTGACCAGGACTGCCACATGCCAAGCTCAAAGACCTCGACATTCACAGCCCGCATCATCGCCGTACACATAATCATAGCGGCCGTTGCGGGCACCATGCTGTCATCAGAAAACGGTTCCCAGCGTTCGCCCAGTTGGAACTTAACTGAGTAGAGACGGGTTAATGCCGTAAGCCCCTGCTGGACCACTTCGTCGGGAATCGGCTCCCCATCAGGAACTTCACTGACGGCTTTGGCAAAAGCTCGCAGAGCCGCTTCCTCATCCGGGATGTGCGCAATTACCTCACCGCCATCCGGCAGATCGGCTGCTCTGGGATCTGTTTCAGGCGAGGACATAAACATCTTCTCCGCGAACTTCGACTTCGAACTTGCGGAGGCTCCACTTACGGTCTGCAACCGCCTGACCATCAGCTATGTCAAATTCCCAGCCATGCCAGGGGCAAACAATGTGCATTTCGTCGTGATTGAACCGCATACCCTGATAGGTCTTGTCTTCGGCAATCACCTCTTCGACTTTTGCCATTAACAGGCCTTCACAGGCCGGGCCACCCTGATGCGGGCACAGATTGGCATAGGCATACCAGTTTCCATGCACGAGATAGACACCGATTTCACTGTTTTTTCCATTGGGGACAATCTTCTTGTCACCCTCTTTGAAGTCGGAGGCCTTCCCGACGAGAATTTCCTTAGCCATTACGCTCCCTTTCTAAACTTCTCTTTCTTGAATACGCGCCTTAACCCAAAAACCTGTCTTCGAAACGAAGGCCGGGAACTGGCCCGGCCTTCGCGGAAGAAGAAGGTCTAGCGGCGTTAAGCAGCCTTGTAGTTTGGATAACGATCCGAAACGTCGAGATCGAATATCCGGATGGCGTTACCGCCAAGAATATTCCGTTTCGCTTTCTCATCCAGGAATGGCAGATCATAGATGGTCATGGGCATATCAGCATCCCAGTGCGGATAGTCAGATGCATAAAGCAGCTGGGTTTCCGCGTTGATCATCTTGAAAGTGCTTTCCAGGAAGGAGAGATCGTTTGGCATCTCCATGGGCTGACTGGTGTAATACATGTCCCCCATATATTCACTCGGCAGCTTCTTGAGACCCGGAATTTCCGATGACCGCATTTTGTAGTCATTGTCTAGCCGTTGTGCGAGCCACGGTACCCAGGCAAGACCGGATTCTGTCCAGACCACCGGGATTTTCGGGAAACGCTCATTGAGGGCGTTACAAATCCAGTTACACATATGGATCACGTTATAGAGCGTGAAGCCCAAAGCATGCGCAGCGATGAAGCGGTTGGTCACTGACATCAGCGGGTCATTCCAGTTGAGGCCGGAATGGAAGATCAGCGGCTTACCGGTTTCCTCGATATAGCTGTAGGTCTTCATATAGGCGGTGTCATGCACCGGCTTGTAACGCGGGCTGGTGATCAGGAAGCCAACAATGCCTTCCTTGTCGCCAAACTCGGTCGCGATTTCATAGGCGGCTTCCGGGCTATTGAATGGCAGGAAGACGTAGCCTTTGACGCGTGGGTCACTTGGTAGGATTTTTTCGGTCAACCAGCGCATATAGGCGCGTGCATATTGGACCTCAACCTCGACCTGCGGGATCAACCCGATACCCAGCATTCCTGTTGGGAACAGGCCAATGTAATCAATACCCATCGCATCCATCCAGCGACGCGACAGATGAACATCACGATGGACACCGTCCGCCGGGGTTTCTTCGATCTTGCGCAGCGGATAGCGCGTGATCCGACCACCCATCGGCTGGTAACCACCGCGACCCGATGAAATAATCGCCGGATTAGCGCGGGCCAAATGGTTCAAGATATCATCATCGATATACTCAATGATTTCCGAAATGGATTCACTTTCATAATGATGCGCATCAGCATCAAAGATCGGGAATTCATTTAACTTGCGAGCGTCACGCTGGCGCGCCGCATTGGTCAACAGCTTTTCAGTATCAAAGCTATCAACGCTCATCGCGTGATAACGATCACTTGTCGCTAGTTCCATCTACCTTCTCCTGATGTCGTAAACCTCTCGCGCTCGCCAGGAGCACGAAATACCTGTTTCTTGCCTCTATTCTGCCTCTAAAGGCGCCTTAAATATAGTCCCCGGAACGATTATTCCACCCGCAGGTCGCGCCCCCGAATTCAGCTTACCATAGCGGTTTTTATAGGCTGGTGACAATGGACGGCCACCCGGCGTTGCCAACCAGAGTCGTAATAAATGGCGTTTTCGTTCGGGTTCAGGGAATTCTTCAAAGGCCGTCCGCGAATGGACAGTGACGTGATTATGCAAAATCTGGATGTCACCGGGCTCAAAATCCATTGAATAGGCCAGTTCATTCGCCAGGCTGTTGAACAAATCCAGCCCATCCTTCAAATCCTGAGAATGCGGTGGCAGCTCGTCAAACCGTGTTGCTGAACGGATATAGCCACCCTGCCAGCTCACCGTCATGAAATCGTCGTGAAAATTGAAGACCGGCAGCTGAAACCAGGGGTCTTTGCCCTCCGGTATTTCATTTCGGCGGTCGCGATAGATTGCCTCGGTCAACGCCGCTGTAGCCGCCGGATTACGCTTGAGCATTTCATTGTAAATGTTCAATGAGCTCACGACGGTACTTTCACCACCGGATTTCGATGGATGCAGACACATCAACACAACGACATCGCAGGAATCGCAATGATAAGGCAGCCCTTCCTGGGTCTGATATCCCCGATTATGAGGATTGGCCAATGTCGTCCCCCCAAGATCCTGAACATGTCCCAGCAAATGGCCTTTGGCATTCTGCGAGACTGGGTCGCCGACAAATTTGCCGATACACCAAAAGGCAATCGCGGATTGAAGGCGTGAATATCGTTGAACCGGGACCCCCCGGATCAGGGCAAGCCCCCTGCCTTCAATAACATCATTTGCGACCTGCTCTAAGCGCGGCCCCAGTGTGGGCAAAACGATGTCGGTCTCTTTGATCTCGAGGACGTCTGATATTCGTGAATCGAGACTTGCTACCAGCGCGTCAAGCTCGGCGACATCGGAGTCTGTGAGTTCATGTACCCAACCCGGGTCAGTCGCCAGATCCGATGCCGTCCAGGCCGCCGGATCGACAATCGGCTCCAAGGTAACCGCTGGTTCGCGCTGCGTCGGACGATCAACTGTATCTATATCTGCCATACATTCGATTTTATCCCTTAAAAACATAATTGGGAAACCGATTTAACGACATAAATTCGGGTACTTACCGTCGACAAGGTGCAGCGGGCACACTAAAGTTTGCCAACTTCGCGGAACCAACCTGTTCACTGCAATGCGAATAACGGGGATGACACCTTTCGATGGAATTCAGGACAAATCACGAAATTATCAGACGCGCACGACGTAACGCGCGCGGGCCAGTCTGGGATTATCTCGCAGGGGGCAGCGAAAGCGAAACCGCCATGCGTCGCAACCGATTTGGCCTCGATTCGATTGCGTTCAAACCGCGGGTTTTGCGCGATGTTTCTGAAATCGATTATGCTACCACGGTCATGGGGCACAAATCACGTATCCCTGTCTTTCTGGCACCGATGGCATCATTGCAGCTCGTGACCCCAGCCGCAGCGCAGGCCGTCGATGATGCTGCCGAAGAATTCGGCATTCTCAACATGCTCAGCGGACATTCGATGCCGAGCCTTGAAGAAATTGCCATGAACAGCCTTCATCCGAAGGTGTATCAGATTTATGTCAGAGGTGGGCGTGACTGGCTTGAAGAACTGCTCGGTCGCGTCAAACAGAACAACTATGCAGCGCTCGCGGTCACCGTCGATGCCGCTGTCTATTCCAATCGTGAACGCCAGATGATGGCGGGATGGACGCCACCAACACGAAAGAATGCCGGAGGACGGGAGTTTCTCGCGGCACTTAACTGGGACACCTGGGATGAGATACGCCAGATTTGGGGCGGACCCATGATTCTCAAAGGTGTCAGCCGGCCGGAAGATGCTGAGATCGGTGTACAGCACGGCGCCTCAGTGATTTACGTATCCAACCATGGCGGCCGCCAGCTTGATCACGACAGAGCAACCATTCAGGTACTGCCCGAGATCGTCGCAGCCGTAGATGGCCGTGCCGAAGTATTTGTCGATGGCGGGTTTATGCGGGGAACCGATGTGCTCAAAGCTGTTGCGCTTGGTGCGCAGGCTGTCGGCATTGGCAAGCTACAGGCCTTCGCCCTTTCAGCGGGTGGATTGTCGGCCCTTATGGATTGTCTGACTATTCTCGAAGATGAGATCAGAATTGCTATGGGACTTCTCGGGGTCACGTCGCTTGACCAGCTCGACCCTTCATTCCTCGCCAAAGGACGACCCGTAAATCCGGCACACGAGATGAGTGCCTTTCCTCACATTCCCGGTGGCCGACTGACCTGACCGCCGACAAATCACTAAATTCAATTAGCCCCGATCACGGAGAACACGATGAGCGACGCCATTTTCGAAACAACCCACGACATGATCATGATGGCACGCCGCAATCTCGATCAGGACAATTGGGATTATATTTGCGGTGCCGCCGAAAGTGAGACCTCGCTGCGGCGCAACCGCATGTCCCTCGACTGCCTCGCCTTCCGCCCCCGTATCTGTCGCGATGTCAGCGAGATCAACACCGAAACCGATTTTTTCGGCCACAAACTTCGTATTCCCGTGTTGCTTGCTCCAATGGGGGGCATCGAACGATTTTCCGCAAATGGCGGTCTTGATGCCGATAGCGCTGCGGAGCAGTTTGGCAGTGTGAATTTCCTATCGACAGTTTGCCAGCCAAGCCTTGAAGAGGTCGCAGCCAACAGCCCGCACCCCAAATCCTTCCAGATCTATGTCCGTGGCGATGATGACTGGATTCGTAATCTGGTCCGACGGGTCGTGAAAGCAGACTACGCAACAGTGACACTGACGGTGGATTCCGCCTTCTACGGTAACCGCGAACAACTGAACCCCGCACAGTTGGCCTTGCGCCGCGTCGCTGCCCGCGAATGGCAAAAGAAAATCACCTGGGACACCGTCAAACTTATTCAGGATGAGATTGGCGATCGGCCTCTCATCCTTAAAGGCATTATGACAGCGGAAGATGCAGCCCTCGCGGTCGAACACGGGGTACAGGGCGTCTATATTTCCAACCATGGTGGCCGTCAGCTGGACCATGTTCTGGGCAATATTCAGATGCTGCCTGAAATTGTTGCCGCGGTAGACGGCAAGGCGGAAGTTCTCATCGATGGTGGATTTACGCGCGGCACCGATATCATCAAAGCAATCGCCTTGGGCGCAAAAGCGGTTGGCATCGGACGCTTGCAGGCCTACGGACTAGGGGCTGGCGGGGCAGATGGCCTTGTCCACTGCCTCGAATTGTTGGAACGCGAAATCAATACAACGATGGGGCTGATCGGCGTGACCTCGCTGGACCAGCTTGGTCCGGAGTGCGTTACCGAAGCGATGCCGGTCTCATTACCCCACGAACATTCCGCTTTCCCTCACCTACCAGGTAGTCGCGTCCAATAGAGAATTAGCCTACCAATATCTGGGCGGGCATTTTGTTTCGCTCAACTGCATTTTCCCCGGGGCGTACGCATACATATACCAGCCCTTCTTTTTACTGAGATAAGCTTCGGCGTTTGCGCGGACAGTTAAAGTGCAGTTCCACCGTTCCCGTGCATATCACCCATTCCAGATGTAATGGGTGATATGAATCTTAATCGGTTTGTCGTCGGGATAGTTTTTCGGACGCCAGCAAACGCGGCCATTTTTATGCAAGAACTGTTTGTTGCTCGCGAACGACCAAAATTCGGCAACAAATAAAACTTGGGTGTTATTTCCTCTTTTCCCGGTTTTTTTCTTAAAACCTTCTCCATCACCCAGCGCCTTACCGTAGAGATCTTTGACGCAGGCCGCATGCGCAGGGGCGGTAACAAAGCCAAACGCGCCTAAGACAATTAAAGCTGAAACAAGAAACCGCATTACCTTCCCCACATTGATATTTAAAAAAATTTATCTTTTTGGATGTCGATTTTCAACATGAAGGCCATTTTCACGAAAAATATGTCCAAAGTTTGACGACGAGAAATGATGCACATTCAATAGCTAGCGATCATTCGCCACCCCGGCCGCAAGCGCATGCTTATCAAAGAAGGTCGTAATCCCCGGCATCAATTTGCTGCTGAGGGGCAGCAATGGTTTCCCGTAGGAAGCGTAATTGGATGACCGCTCTTTCGGCGCATCTTTCAGCACGTGGTTCATGCCGTCGATTTGCAGGAACTCAATAGCAGAACGGGCCGCCACCAAGCGTTCGGCATCTTCCAATAACACCTGAAAATCTGTCGTGCCCTGGATGACCAGCACCGGCAGTTCGGTTTTAGCCAGTTCAGCCTGCGGATCATATTTAAACCACGACATCAGATAGGGTTGCACGCTTGGCCGGTACTGCCCTTCCAGATCGGGAGAAATCTCCGCAACAGTTTCCCCGGCATCCAGGCTGTCCAGAATGGCGTGAATTTCTGTCAGCTGCTTTTCAGGGATCGTGAATGACGGTGCTGCAAGCTGCCGACGCAAAATGTCAGCCGCCTTAAATCCCGTCCCGGCAACCAGCACCAGACCAGCAGCGGTGAAGCGTTGCGCGACCATGGTCTGGATCAGGGCCCCTTCGCTGTGACCCAATAAAAGAATGTGGCGAACACCCGGGACTTGTTTCAGAAACTCGGCCCAACGCACCGCATCGTCGATATAGGTTTCAAAGCGAAGATCGATTTCATTTGATACCGCCGCAACGCTTTCCCCGATGCCGCGCTTGTCGGCCCGAATAGAAGCATAACCAGCGTCCGCCAAACCATGCGCCAACATCTCGAGACAATTATTGTTATGACCCGAAAAATTTCCGTCGCGATCTGTTGGACCAGACCCGGACCAGATCAGGACAGCATCGAATGGTCCTTTTTGCGCCGGAAGCGTCAAAGTTCCAAACAGGGTCTCAGCCCCTTCACCGATGGAGACTGATTTCTCTGTCGGCATGATTAGCGCTGTTTAAGCCGCTGCCTTTTTCGCAGCTTCAATCGCAGCCCAGACTTTCGCCGGGGTTGCGGGCATATCAATATGGCTGATGCCATATTCCGACAACGCATCAACCACCGCGTTCATCACACACGGTACAGCGCCGACCGTGCCGGCTTCGCCTGCCCCTTTACAACCAAGCGGGTTGGTTGCTGTCGGGCACGGGTTACTCAAGACGTCCACGTAACTCATATTGTCGGCACGCGGCATGGTGTAATCCATAAACGAGCCGGTCACGAGCTGGCCGCTATCCGGGTCAAACTGAATTTCTTCCAGCAGGGCCTGCCCGACACCATGCGCAACGCCGCCCATGATTTGCCCTTTGAGTGTCAGCGGGTTCAGAACCGTGCCGACATCATCGACGACCTTATAGCTGAGAATTTCGATAACACCGGTTTCGGGATCGATTTCCAGTTCGCAGGCATGACAGCCATTGGGGAAGTTCTCTTTGGGCGCTTCATAGGTGAAGACAGCGCCAAGACCGGGCTCGATGTCTGCTGGCATGGCTTTCGGTTTGTAGCTCGCCTTGGCGACCTCCGTCAGGCTGATCGTTTTATCGGTGCCGGCGACCGTGAAACCGCCATCGGCAAACTCAATATCCGCTTCGGCCGCTTCCATCAAATGGGCCGCCATCTTGGTCGCCTTCTCGATAATTTTTTCGCTGCAACCGAGAACCGCTGAACCGCCAAGGGTTGCGGAACGTGATCCGCCCGTGCCGCCACCAAAGGCGAGCAACGCGGTATCGCCCTCGTTAAAGCCAATATCGTCCGGATCCAGTCCAAGCTTTTCACACATGATCTGCTTGTAAATCGTCTCGTGGCCCTGCCCCTGCTGGCTGGTACCGGCATAAAGCGTCAAGGTGCCACCGGGATTGAAACGAATTTCCACCTGCTCCAGACTTGCAGCGGCAGCCCGTTCAATACTGTTGGAAATACCAATGCCGCGGAGTTTCCCGCGCGCTTTGGAGTCATCGCGACGCGCCGCAAATCCGTCATAGTCGATCATCTCCAATCCCTTTTCGAGATTGTCGCCGAAATTGCCGCTGTCATAGGTAAAGACGAGAGCCGTTTTGTACGGAATAGCGTCGGGCGGAATTTGATTGATCCGCCTCAGCTCCGCCGGATCAACACCGGTTTTATCAGCCGCAAGATCAATCAGCCGTTCAATAACGTAAGACGCCTCAGGACGGCCATTGCCGCGAAACGGGCAGATCGGATTGGTATTGGTAAACACCGCCGACACATCGACATGCATCGCCGGAATATCATAGGTCCCCGCCATCGTGCCTAGATTGGCAATTGGCGGCAGCGTTCCCTTGCTGGCGAGATAGGCGCCGACATTGGCAAAGCTGGTGGCACGAACCGCCAGAAACTTGTTGTTCTCATCCAGGGCGATCTCAGCATCCCAATAGACATCGCGTCCTTGATGATCACTCATGAAACCTTCCGACCGTTCGCAGACCCATTTGACAGGCCGCCCGATCCGCAAGGAGGCCCAACTGATCAGGACATGTTCGCGATAGGTGCCACCACGCAGCCCGAAACTACCGCCCATATCGCCGGCAACCACCCGAATTTTGGTCTCAGGCATATTGAAAATCTTGTTCGCGAGTTCTTCCCGCAACTGCCAGGGATAATGCACGCCGGTATAAAGCGTCAGCATGCCCGAGCCCTGATTGTAATCCCCGATCGCCCCGCGCGGTTCCATCGTGACATGGGCACTGCGGTTCACTGGCAGTTCTCCACCGGCGATGGTTGCGGCTTTCTCAAACGCGGCATCTGTCGCGGCTTTGTCGCCCACTGTGTGAACAAAACAGATATTGCTGTCGTGATCGTCCCAGACTTTGGGCGCACCCGGCTGACCGGCATCATAGGGCAGCGACACCGCGGGGAGTGGTTCGTAATCCACCTCAATAAGCTCGGCCGCGTCCTTTGCCTGATCCAGCGTCTCGGCAATAATCATCGCGACATAATCGCCGACCATCTTGACGGCATCGAGGACCAAAGGCGGATTGTCGGGTTCAAACATCCGCGAGCCATCGCGCTGCTTCTGAACCGGTGAACATTTGAGCTCACCGTGACCATCATCAACATAATCTTGCCCGGTCAATATCTCGACAACGCCCGGCGCCTGTTTAGCCGCCGTGATGTCCATCGAATTAATTTTAGCGTGGGTGTAAGGCGACCGCAGAATATAGGCTTTCGTCTCATTTGGCAGTTGGTTGTCGTCCATATACTTGCCGCCACCCGTCAACAAACGAGGGTCTTCAAAACGGGGGACCGGCTGTCCAACTCCAAACTTCTCAACCATATTCTTTCTCCACTGGAAAATACTTTTGCCGACTAAGTCGACACTGGCGGGATAATATTCGCCACGGCTCCGGAAAGAAAGGGCAACCGGTGACGTCAGGCACCGCAATTGCTAGTCTTTTGTACTAGCCCACCTAACCGTCCCGTTCTGAAAGGTAATTTCCCCATGAGTGATGAAGATTTCGGTAAACGGGCACTGGCCCGTGAGCAGGTTTACCTCTGCATCATGACCAATGTATCGCCACCGCCTGAGGGTAAACCGCCGCGCGAAAGCCTGATGCATGATCACAAAACCTATCTGCGTGACCTTGAGCGCAAAGGGCTGCTGTTTGGCGCGGGTCGTCTGTTCAACGAAGAAGAGAACGAACACGCCGAAATCGGCCACGGCATGATCGTGATCCGCGCCAAGACACGAGCTGAAGCCGAAGCGATTGCGTTTGAAGACCCCTTCACCAAGGCTGGTTATCGCACGATGGTCCTGCATCCCTGGCAACGCAATGAAGGCAGCGTCGATATCTCTATCCGCCTAATGGACTCCGTACTCGAAATCGACAGCCGGACGTATGATTTGGTGCCACGCGATGGTGGGGTACGAACTTAGAGACCTATCCCCATCCTATCCTCGTCATCCCCGGGCCTGACCCGGGGATCCAGTTCTTTTGCGTTTCACCTGGCTTACCGGATCAAGTCCGGTAATGACGAAGAGTTAATGCGTGTTCCCCGGATCGTGCCCGGGGTGACAACTTTTTGAGTTTCCGCATTAAGAGACCACCCCACCGGTCACCCCGCACTTGAACGGGGTCCAGTAGGCGTGACGGCTTTTACGTCAGCGCTGCCTTACCCTTGCCGCGCATGCAGACTGTGTCGACCAAAGCGGGCTTGCCCTTTTTGACCTGTTCGATGGCGCGGCGCAGGGCGGCCTGGACGTCATCACCATTCTCGATGGGACCTTCCGCCCACCAGCCTTGCGAGCGGGCGAGACCGGCGAAGTCAGGATCGGGTTCGAGCAGATCCATGCCAATATAGGCGCGGCTGGGATCGGTGCCACGGTTATTGGCGATTACGATCTGATGGTTCCAGTCATTGTAATAAGCGCGATTGTTATACATCACGATAAGCATCGGAATTTCGTACTTGGCGGCCATCCACAAGGCGCCGGCATCGAACATGAGGTCACCATCAGGCTGCATATCGATGCAAAGACGCCCCGTCCCCTTATTGGCCAGCGCGACCCCCAGCGAGGTGCCGATCTGGGTGCCGGTGCCAAGCTCACGGCCACCATGGCAATAGGGACGATCAAAGTCCCAAAGGCGGCGCGCGGCATCGTGCATGGTGCCCGCCGTCAGGACCCAGTCTTCATCCTTGATAACTTCCCAGACTTCGAGGGCCAGACGACCAACCGTCATGGGTTGAGAATCCCAATTCTCTTCGGCTTCCTTGCGCCATTGCGCACGGAGCTTGTGATGTTTCTCGTGGATCAGTTCTGTCCGTTTGGCGATCTTTTCCGCCAGCCCATCGGTATTGGCGATATGACCTTTCATCAAATCGGTCAGCATCGGCGTTGCGGTGACAACATCAGCGGTCATCCGGACATCCGGGAACAGAGTCCGTGAATAATCCATCGTCCATTTACTGATCTCGGTATCGGTCCAGCCGATATCGATCCATTTCGCATCTTCCCTGACCGACGGTTTCACAGAACGTGTCGAGATATCACGGACATGGGTCTGTTTCTCAAAGTCGGCAACATCAAGCAGCAGGACACAATCGACATCTTCGTAACAGGCTTCCTGATCCATCGACAGATTCAGCGGGTGATTGCCCGGGAAGTTGAGACGCGAGTTCACATCCCACACGCTGGCGCCGAGTGTTTCAGCAATATCAACAACATGATCCCAGCCATGCGGTGGACGCGCCGCGAAATCGGTGACAATCGCCGGGCGTTCTGCCTTGGCCAACAATTCTGCCGCTTCACCAAGCGCTGTCGGATCTGGTGCCGCCTGCGCCGGAACGCGTGCCGCAGAAGGCGGTGGCATTTTAATTTCGTGATCCAGCTCGGCTTCCTGCAGACCGGCGTCGTAACACATATAGATCGGTCCCTGACGTGCCGTCATCATCACCGAATAGGCACGCGCAAAGGCGTCTGGCAGATAATCAATGGTGTTCGGCTGCGCATCCCACTTCACATAATCGCGCAGGATCTGGCCCTGAACGTTGGCAGAGTGAATCCAGTCAATGAACGGACGACGCTTGGGCTCAGCAACCGGGCCGGTCGCGCCAATGATGAACACCGGCGCACGGTCGAGATAGGCGTAGTAAACCCCCATCGGCGCATGCAGCAGCCCGACGAGGTTATGCACGATGGCGATCATCGGCTCACCGGTGGCGCGGGCATAACCATGCGCCATCTGCACGGCGATTTTTTCGTGGGTACAAAGCATCATCGGCGGATCGTTTTCGCCGTAATTGACCAAGCTGTCATGCAGCCCGCGATAGCTGGCGCCAGGGTTTAGCGCGATATGCTTAAAGCCAAAATCCTTGATCAGATCGACGATGACATCTGACTGGTATTTGACGTTCGATTTCTTGATTCCGCCCTCGCTCATGAGCCGTCCCTTATCTTCTAAATTATTAAATTTCGTTGCCTGAAATTAGCAGCCGTGCGTATGTGAGGCTAGCCCGCCACCGCGAAAAAAACAGTCGATAGCGTAATTACACTGCGACGAAGGTGAAAACCTGCTCTTCCGTTGGCAGCCCGGCAATATGAGCACCAAGATCATCCGGCGCGTGGTCTTCCGCAAAAGCTGTCAGATACCGACCCTTGGACCGAATTTCGAGGCTGGTCCCCGCGAATGGAAAAGGTGCAAAGGAATAGGTGCCTCCGCCTTGCGGCGTGACGGTAACAGAGGCATCGCTGGCGGTGCTTTCCGGTACATGGGTGAAGACCTCAACCGCCCGGTCGCTGTCATGACGCAGATTGAAGTAGAGCGCTAGCGTATCGCAGAACTGCAGGAGCTTGTAATTGCGGAATAGTGTGCCTTCTTCGATCCAGCCCGCCGTTTCAGGATTGGCAGCGAGATTGGCTTTGAGCTGTTCCTGTCAGGCAATCTCTGCTTCGAGGATTTCATTGGTTTCATCGGCCATTTCCGGTGAGATAGGCACAAAGGTCGAGCCCCCCTGCCGCACCCGAAAATCCGAAAATCCGTAGCGCGCGTGATATAGCCCCCAGGTATGCATAGACGCGAGAAGCCCGCAATAATCATGCCGCGACTGATTGAAATCTGGTGATAATTTCGTGGTCGCCGCACCGCCAGGCCCCTTGGCGCCACCGACACCCGTCGGAAACCCGCTTTTGGGATCGAGCACCGGATTGGCATCGAACTTGTCCCAACCCCGGTCATGATGGCCGATGACATAGACGGTTTCTTCATATGGGTCGGGTTTTTCGAACCGGTCATTGCCAAAGGCACGGGCGAACTGCTCGCACAGCTCGTTATGTTCCGCCATCAGGCTGACAAAGCGCGGTTCCCCATCAGGAGCGTTCTGGATCATCATGGCTTGAGTCCTCCGTTGTTGCCGGACGCACACTCAACACGTGATTACTGTACCCGAAGGGCGTTTGCTCCGCTATGCCGCTTCGCCCCGCCGCCAGGTAATGATATCGACCAAAGCGGGCTTGCCCTTTTTAACTTCGGCCATCGCGCGCTGGATCGCAGGCTGGATTGCCTTGGGATCCATAATCGGTCCTTCGGCGTACCAGTCCAGACCTTTAGCGATATGAGCGAAATCCGGTGCCGGCCCTTCGAGGTCCATACCGATATAGGCGCGATCCGGGTCTGTGCCGCGCTTGTTGGCGACTGAAATCTGATGCGCCCAGTCGTTATAATAAGCACGGTTGTTATACATAATGACCAAGATCGGGATTTCATATTTCGCCGCAATCCATAATCCACCGAGGTCGAACATGAGATCGCCATCCGGCTGCAGATCGACGACAATCTTGTCGGTGTCCTTGTAGGCATAAGCCACGCCGAGCGACAGGCCGAACTGCGTGCCGGTGCCAAGGTCGCGCCCCGGATGCTGATACGGCTTGTCAAAGTTCCAGACTTTGCGAACCCAGTCCTTGAGGGTCCCTGCCGTGAGGACCCAGTCTTCTTCCTTAATGGATTCCCAGACCTCAGTTGCCATACGCGCTTCGTGCATCGGCATCTGGTCCCAGGTATCTTTGACCTGTTCCTGCCATGCCGCCCATTGCGCAGCGTGTTTTTCACCAATGACCTGCGTGCGATCTTTGATCTTTGCCGCCAATTTGGGATCGGCATCGATACGGGATTTGCAGGCCTCGGTAAGCGCCGGAATGGCATTCGCCGTGTCTGACAAAATCCGCATATCCCAGTTATGGTGTTTATTGTAATCGGTCGCCCACTTGCTGATTTCAATATCGGCGAACCCGATATCAATCCATTTGCAATCCGACGTGGTGATGGCTTCGACTTCACGGGTTTCCCAGTTTGGCTTGTGTGACCCACGCGTCCAGTCGATGACATCCAGAGCGACGACAAGATCAGCGCCCTTGAAGGCATCAGCGTGCATCGAAACACTCAGCGGGTGCTGATTCGGGAAACCAAGACGTTTGTTAATATCAAAAACGGCAGACCCCATGGTTTCCGCCAGCTCGACGGTATCGTCAAAGCCTATCGGTGCGCGGGCGGCATATTCGGTCAGTAGCACCGGATAATCGGCGGCGACCAGCATATCGGCAGCTTCGCCGATCAGCTTGGGATCAGCGGCGAGACGCGGCGGCACTTTGACGGCATCCGCGGACGGAATCTGTACTTCTTCGGTCAGCTCGGCTTCCTGCAGGCCAGCGTCATAGACCATATAAACCGGGCCTTGTGGCTCCGTCATCATGATCGAGTAGGCTCGAGCGAAGGAGTCAGCAACGCCATGAACACTGGAAGGCTGATAGTCCCATTTTGTGTAATCCCGAATGGCCGAGCCCTGGGCATGCGCCGTGTGAATCCAGTCAATAAATGGACGGCGGAGTTTTTCATCCATCGGGCCTGTCGCACCGATCAGGAAGACCGGGCAGCGATCAATATAAGCATAGTAAACAGCGAGCGGTGCGTGCAGCAGGCCGACGACATTATGGACAGCGGCCGCCATCGGCTTGCCGGTAGCCTTTGTGTAGCCATGAGCGATCTGAACGGCGAGTTTCTCGTGATTACACAGGATCATCGGCGGATCGTTCTCGCCATAATTCACCATGCTGTCATGTAACCCGCGGTAGCTCGCGCCGGGATTTAGCGGAATAGCCGGAAAATCATAGAGTTTGATCATGTCGACGATAACGTCTGACTGATACCGGGTATTTGCTTTGCGGATTGGTTCGCCATCACTCATTTGCTTATTACCTTATCTTGATCTCAATTCAGTGTGATCGCTGGTCCCCCAAAACACTGAAATTAATTCCAGTATTTTAGGAGACCTATCCCGATCAATTACGCTTCACGCGCCGGCGGCGGTACCGCATAACCCTTCTCAACATGAACGTTGAGCAGATACGGCTTGCCGGATTCAACGACCGACAACGCATGTTCAAGTGCTGGCACCAGATCCGCGACCTTTTCAATCGGCCCGGCTGATTCAACACCCAACGACGCCGCATATTTTTCGATCGACACGGTCGGATCATCGATCCGCTGACCGATCCAGCGATTTTCCACTGGCCGATTGCGGGTCTTCGCAACGGTTTCCTGATGGATTTCGTCATTGAAGTTGGAGCGGTTATTGGAGATCACGAACAGTACAGGAATACTGTAATGCGCAGCCGTCCAGAGAGAGGAGGCCCCCTGCATCGTATCGCCATCACCAAGCACTGCAACAACAGTCCTGTCGGTGTCGGCAAGCGCCAGCCCACCACCGATCGCTGTGCCGGTACCGGACGCCAAGCCACCACCACCGTCATTGCCGAGATAATCGAGCGGATGGGTAAAGTGATATCCGTCTGCTGCCCAGCCAATAGTGACATTGGTCAGGGTGATGTTACGGCCCTTACGAACCTCGTTCATACACAACGTCACGGCTTCTACCGAAATATTGTCGCCTTGATTGAGCATGTCGTAGGTCGTGTCGGGGTCCGCGGTCCGGCCCTTGTGCTTGCCGTCCCACTTCGATTTACCACCGAGGCGCATTTCCAGCGCTTCGAGAAGCTGCTCCACTACCGGCTCCGGTTCCGCCAACATGGTGACGTCGCCAAGCGGCATTCCCATATGGTCGGTTGTCCAGCCATTATGAATGATCGAATCCATCGACACGTGGATGACCTTGGCATTCACATCGTCCCGACCAATGATCAGCTTGAAGGTGCCAGCCAGATCAACCCAGTTCAGATCGAGAATGACGTCGGCATTCTTAACCTCCATTTCAGCTTCCTGACGCGGCCGATTGCTTGGCGGAGCGAGATGGAGAAGATGATCCGTCGGAAATGCTGCGCCGGTTTTCATATCGGTGACAACGCCTGCACCCAACATTTCCGCAAGCTTGATACGGTCCGCCCAGCCTTTCTCATCCCGTTTGAGCCGTCCCATCATGATGACTGGATTCTTGGCACTGGCCAGGAGGTCAGCGGCCTCATCAATACTTTGCTGCGGCGCTGGTGTCGGCGGCGGCGGCAGGAAGCGCGAAACATCCGGCAACTTCATCTCCGGATCAATTTCGGATTCCTGTAAACCAGCATCGAGGCAAACATAGGCCGGCGCGGTCGGCGCCGTACGGATGGTCTTGTTCACCCTCACCATGGTTTCCGCAAGAGCCTGAGCCGACCGTGGCTCATCGTCGTATTTGACGAAATTCCGGATCAAGGCGCCCTGATCTTTGGCTGTATGAATCCAATCGATCCAGGGGCGACGCTTCATCACATCAACCGGACCGGTTGCCCCCATGATCACCATCGGGACCCGATTACACCAGGCGTTGAAGATGCCCATCATGCCGTGCATCAACCCGACATTGGAATGCAGGATACAGCCCATCGGCTCATCTGTTGCTTTGGCATAGCCCTGGGCAATATGAACAGCATGATCCTCGTGCAGACACAGGATCATCTGCGGGTCATCGTTTCCCAGATAGTTTACGATGGAGTCATGGAACCCGCGATAACTCGCCCCCGGGTTCATCGACAGATATTTAATCCCCATCCGACGGAGCATTTCAGCCGCGACATCGCTGGCCCAGCCCATCTTGGGGTTTCCGACATTAACGGGCCGGTCAAATTTGGTTAAATCAGGCATTATATTTCTCCTATCCCTACCCGTTACTCGCCTTTATTCCCGCCACGCATCAGAGGCGGTTCGGCGTAGCTCATATCGACATGCACATTGATGAAATGCTGGCCGCCGGCTTCGACAGCCTTGAGGCCTTTTTCCATCGCCGCCATCAGATCGCCCGCGGTCTTGATCGGGCCCTGCGATTCAAATCCGAGAGATTCTGCAAGTTCCTCAAGCTCAATATCCGGCTCACTGATACGCATCCCGATCCAGCGGTTTTCAACCGGACGGTCGCGATCCTTGGCGACTGTTTCCTGGTGCAGCTCATCATTAAAGTTTGAACGGTTGTTCGAAATGATAACCAGCATTGGAATTTTGTACTTGGCGGCGGTCCACAAAGCGGTGTTGCCCTGCATGAAATCGCCATCCCCAAGAACAGATACTGGCAGCCAGTCTGTATCCATGACTGCCAGCGCGGCGCCTACGGAAGTTCCTGGGCCGGATGCCAATCCGCCACCGCCATCATGACCGAGATAGGACAATGGTGCGGTGAAGTGATAGGCCGGACCAACACCACCAGAACTCACCCGGTTGAGGCTGATCATGCGTTCACCTTGCGCTTCAGCCAGAGCAGTCACAATGTCGGCCGGTTGCAAGACACTGTCGGGATCTCGATCTGCGACCTTTTCAAAGTCTGCAGGCTCGGGGCCGACACGCTTGCCGTCCCAGTTAGAACCGGCGCCACGGCTTTCAATTTCTTCCAGCAGCTGCACCACGAAAGCATCGTGATCTGCCGTGATTTTGACGTCCACCATCGGCAGCTCAAACAATTCACCGCCAAAACCGTTATGGACGTATTCTTCCATCGAGCAATGGACAATCTTGCCTTTCAGCTCACCGTCCCGCGTCAGCAAGCGCTGGGTGCCGCCAAAATCCAGCCAGTTCAGGCTGAGGATCGCATCGGCTTCCGTGACCGTGCTGCGCATCGTGTCAGTGATCCGACCGGCAGGACGCCCAACATGCAAAAGATGGTCGCTGGGGAAAACCGCTGAGTTGCGCAGGTTGGTAAAGACCCCTGCTCCAACGGCTTCCGCCAGTTTGATCCGATTGTCCCAGGCTTCCTGTGACCGGCCACTGCGACCGATCATGATCACCGGGTTGGAAGCGCCCAGCAGCATATCCGCCGTATCCTTAACCGCATCTGATAAAGCACGCGGTGGCTCTGATGGCTGGAAGCGGCTGACATCGGGAATCTTGATCTCTTCTTCAAGCTCCGATTCCTGCAACCCAGCATCGAGACAGACATAGACCGGTCCCGGCGGTTCCGAACGCGCCATTTGATTGGCTCGCAACATTGTTTCCACGATGGCGCCTGCTGAACGAGGCTCATCATCCCATTTCGTATAATCCCGTAACAGTGCGCCCTGGTCTTTCGCCGTATGGATCCAGTCAATCCAGGGACGTCTCAGCGGCGCATCGACAGGCCCGGTCGCGCCCATCATGATCATCGGGGCCCGGTTACACCAGGCATTGAAAGTTGCCATTAGCCCATGCATCAATCCGACATTGGAATGCAGCGCACAGGCCATCGGTTCGCCAGTTGCCTTGGCATAGCCCTGGGCGACATGGACCGCATGATCCTCGTGCAAGCAGATCAACATCTGCGGTGTGTCATTTCCAAGATAATTCACGATGGAATCGTGAAGCCCGCGATAGCTCGCACCGGGGTTCAGGGAAATATATTTTATTCCCAACTGCCGCAGCATTTCAGCTGCAACATCACTGGCCCAACCCATCTGCGGATTACCGAGATTGACCGGGCGGTCATGTGCCTTGATATCGCTCATCTTTCATACTCCCGCTCTTCTAATTCAATATGCGTATAAGGGGATGTCTGGTGAGCCGGCATCAGAGGTTCGACCTCTTCTACAAAGCTCGCATCCAATTCTGAAAAATCGTGTAGTCCCAGCAAGGCCATCGAAGTCCGGATTTCCTCTTCCAACAACCGAAGGGTGTGAACCAATCCGTCCTTGCCGCCAGCTGCCAGACCGAGGCCTTGCAGCTTTCCAATACAAACCGCGTCCGCCCCAAGCGCCAAAGCCTTGATGACGTCAGTGCCGCGCATAATCGCGCCATCCACCAGAATACTGGCTTTATCGCCGACTGCCTCGACAACTTCCGGCAAAACATCGATGGAGCCACGCCCATGATCGAGTTGGCGACCACCATGGTTGGAGACATAGATACATTCAACATCATGCTCTAACGCAATTTCAGCGTCTTCACCGGTGCCTATGCCTTTTAGAATTAAAGGAATATCGTGTCGGTCCTTGAACCGTTTAACGGTATCCCAGTCCAGCATGGCGAGATAATCCTGATCCGCGCCTTCCACAACCGCGCGACGGGAGCTAGGTTCCCAGCGTTTGATAATGTCGCGTTCACGGCGGCTGTACACAGCTGTATCAACGGTAAGACAGAAGATTTCAAATCCGGAATCCTGCGCCCGCTTTACCTGAACATCAATCCAGTCATCATCGCCCTTGACGTAAAGCTGAAAGACTTTTGGTGCATTCGTTGCCGCACCAACTTCTTCCATTTCAGGCTGCGTAACCGAGCTGAGGAAACTAATTGTTCCCATCTCTGTTGCGGCCTGCGCGGAAGCAAGCCCGCCATCCGGCGTGACAAGTTGTAAGGATCCAATCGGGGCCAACATTACCGGCGACCGAAGCTGCTTGCCCATAAAGGTTATTGAAGGATCAACATTTGCTACATTGCGCAAAATCCGGGGCGCTAATGCAAGTGCATCGAACCCCTGACGATTACGCTTCAGAGTGGTCTCCGTTTCTGAGCCCCCCATCAGGTAATCCCAGACATTCCAGTTGAGATTCCGACGCGCGCGTACTGCGATTTGCTGCAATGTTGAAAATTCGTCCAACGGCGTCATCCCTTCTTTCGAATCATACCTGAATACTTATGTCGGGTCAGAAGCCATCACGTTCAGCAGAGCTGATCGCTTATTGACCATAACTTCCTTCACGGCACGTTCCAGCGCCGGCAGCATATCTTTTGGATCAGTAACCTGTTCACCATAACCGCCGGAGACTTCCACCAGTTTTTCGTAATGCTGATCGACGGTGAAATACATCAAGGGCGGACGGTTGGCTTTCGCTGCATAACCATCAGGGTGCAGACCCAGCGCCGAGCCACGAACGGCCTGCCATTTCTGATTATTAAACACGACAGTTAGGATCGGGCATTCCTGTTCGGCAGCCACGTAATGCGCAGATACCGGTACATTGAACATGTATGACCCATCGCCATGCGTCCCGATTACCAGATTGTCACGGTTCGCCAGTTTGGCACCAAGCGCCACGCCCATGCCGTGGCCGAGCCCCGACGAGGCACCAGCATTCAAAATCTTGGTTGGCTTGGAGGTATCAAGATACTGGACCTGCAGCTGGGACTCCTTGGCGAAAATCGTATCTGCGTCACTGATCTTCGCGATGCAGTCTGAAATCCAGGCTGGATGAATTGGTGTCTGGTCTTTCACGTCCTGCAGCTTCTTGGCCCAGCTCTCCTCAAGCTCTTCATGCAGGTCAGTGGTTTTTTTGCGACGGCTATCAATAGCGGCTTTGTTTGATTTAGCGGGCTCTTCCATTGCCGCATTCAATGCTGCAAGCCCCATCGCGCTATCGCAGGCGAGTGCGATGTCTGACCGGAAGCCGCGGATCGGCAGATAACTGTAATGTGGATCAGGAGCCAGATGCAGAACCTTGCAGTCCTCCGACGGTGTCACCTGTGACGGTAACCAAGGCGTTGCACAATCCATTACCAGGATTGCATCAGCGGCTTCGACAAACGGGTTCGGGTTGCTGCCGGCAAACATCGGATGACGGCGGGGCATCGCGACAAACCGGTTACGATACTCAACCACCGGGATAGCGTACTTATCAGCCAAATCGACCAGTTGCGGCATGACGTTGGGGTTACGCCCACCCCAGTTAGTGATGATTAGCGGATTTGACGCCTTTGCCAAAATAGAGGCGGCCTCATCAAGCGCTGCCGCATTGGGCAAGCTGGGAGATGCCGCTTGAATACGGCCGGGAGTTTCAAACGTGAACTCATCCATCTCAATAGCCAGAACTTCACGCGGCAAAGATAAATAAGCGGGACCTTTGGGATCACTCATCATGACGCTCAGCGCACGGTCGACAACCGTTTCGACCTGCTCACCGTTGCGAAGCTCATAGTCCCATTTGACGGCTTCCCGTGTCATCCCACCCTGATCAAACATTTCCTGGGTCCAGTGGATATCGAGAGTCCGGTGGCCCTTCAGCTTATCTTCATTGGTGGGCGTCCGACCTGCTGTAAACAACATGGGGGTCTGACCACGCGTGGCGTTGAGCAATCCGTTCATCGCGTTTGCCGTGCCGACATTGACATGCATCATCGTGAGCTGCGGCCGCCCGGTAGCAAGATAATACCCAATCGCCATGTGCTGGGCCGTGTTCTCATGCGGGCAGGTCACGGGTTCCGGATGCGGTGTGCCTAGTGCCTGAGCTTTTGCAAGCGCCTCGATCAATGGAGCGAAGTCTGTACCGGCATTGGCAAAAAGATAATCAACGCCACGATCCGCCAATACCGCCAAATAGGCATCGGCAACGGTTACGTCTTTGAGTGTCTTCGTCGGCATCAATCATCCTCCCTGCCCGATCCTTAGCCGTACATTTGGCGGACCGACTTGTTCTTTTCTGATCCCATTGTTTACGACAATAGGTACTGCGTCTAGGTGGCCGCGGGAATTAAGATTGCGGCAAAAGACTCATCTTGTTTAGGACAAGCCTAAGCAGTCACGGCAATAAATCAAATTAATATATATGATAGATATGATTGATTTTATGAATAGAGGTCTGCCAAAGAAACACGCCGATAAAACGACAAATCAACGCAGCGTCGACCCTTTGCCAACCTCACGGTGGAGGATATGCTGTCAAAAATTTCATGCAGGACTAATCGAAGTCCGTTCAGGGAGACATCATGAGCGACGAAATTAATAACAACTATCCGGCTGCGCCCGATTTTGCGACCGAGACACCGATAAATCTGCCGGCTAATCAACCCAAGGCCGAATATGGTTCAGATATGATCGCGGAACTCATTGGCGAGCTTGGTCATGACTATATCTTTCTAACGCCGGGCTCCTCTTTTCGAGGCGTGCATGACTCGCTGGTCAATCACACCAAGAACCACAAACCGCAGATTATTCTGGTCGCCCATGAAGAAATCGCCGTCGCCATGGCGCAAGGCTATTGCAAAGCGACAGGCCGTCCCGCGATGGCATTCCTGCATGATCTCGTCGGCGTGCAGCACGCAACGATGGCATTTTACAATGCAATGGCGGACCGGATGCCGGTCATCGTTCTTGGGGGATCAGGACCAGCCGACCCCGCCCACCGACGAAAAACGGACTGGATCCATTCAGCCAATACGCAATGCGATATCGTCAAAGACGTTACAAAATGGACCGATGAGCCGATCACCTTGCAAGGCTGCCTCGACTCAATTGCACGGGCGCAACGGATCGCTACCAGTACGCCCTGTTCCCCGACCTACGTTTCGGTTGATGTCGTGGTTCAGGAGGCAGAAATCCCCGATGGCGTAACGCTTCCGGCTGTTACCGAGCAGCGCTATCAGCCCGCCGCACCGGTCGCAGCCCCAGCTGAGGCAGTCGCAGCTGCTGTTGATGCGCTTGTCGACGCTGACTTCCCACTGATCCTAGGCGGCCGTGTCGGTTACGACGCCGCAACCACGCCTGTCATGACCGAGCTAGTTGAACTGCTGGGGGCGGCCTATCAGGACGGGCATGACATCATCTGTATGCCATCGAACCATCCGCAAAACCTGAATGCCAGCTTTGGTCGCACCAAAGCAGAAGGCGAATACAAGAAAATGCTGCTGGCCAAGACCGATGCTGTTCTATGCGTTGATTGCCTCGATATTTCCAACAATATCGGTGCTTATGAAGGCGCACGCGGCGCGGGCGATGAAGTCGATGCCGGCAAGATGACCGTTATCGATCTCTCAATGAATGATTTCGCGGTACAGCACTGGACCCATTTGGGGGGTCCCTTGCACCCGGTAGACATTCAGCTTCAGGCTGATGGTCTTTATGGTCTTAAACAGGTTCTCGATGAACTCAAGGCCCGCGCTGCCGACAATCCGTCCTGGCTGAAAAAGGCCGAAGAACGGCGGGCCGAAATCTCGCAAATGCATGACGAGCTGCGCAAAAGCCAGACCGATGCGATGAAGGCGAAATGGGATCAGGTGCCGATCTATCTGCCGCGCATGACCTCCGAACTGTACAACGCGGTAAAAGACAAGGACTGGCTTCTCGCTTCACGTAATTACCGTGCCTGGTATGACGGGCTGTGGGAATCCGATGGCGCCGGGCAGTTTATGTCTAACTCCATTGGCGGCGGCATCGGCTATGGTCCGGGCGGTATTATTGGATCAGCCCTCGCCGGACGGGATCAGGGCAAATTCACTGTCGCCATCATTGGTGATGGCGATTTCACCATGGGACCAGCGGCCATCTGGACTGCCGTGCATTACAAAATTCCGATCATGATCGTGCTGCACAACAACACCTCATTCGGCAACGACGAGGAACATCAGATCAGCCTCGCCTATCGTCGTGGCCGCCCAGCGGAAAATGCCTGGATTGGCCAGCGGATGGTCGGACCGGAACCCGATTACTGCACCGTCGCACGCGGCTATGGTGCCTGGGCGGAAGAACCCGTGCGTGATCCCAAAGACCTCGCCGGCGCTTTCCAGCGGGCCGCCGATGTTGTTGAAAAAGGCGGTGTCGCGCTGGTCGATGTGCACACGTCACTGAATTAAGGACATTTGAATGACACTCTTCATCAATAACAACGTCGTCTCGGAAGTCCTGACCATGCAGGACACTATCAATGTGCTGGAGAAAGCCTATCGCGATCTTGCCGATGGCGAGGCGGTGTGCCGTCCACGTGTCGACATCCAAATTCCGACCAGTGATCCCAACAAGGCCTATCAATGGGGCACGATGGAAGGCGGCTCTGTCGGGGGTTATTTCGCCATTCGGATGAAATCCGACATCATCTATGAGACCGAATATGAAGGCGTTCGCAGCCAGGAGAAATACTGCACTGAACCCGGTACGTTTTGCGGGCTGATCTTTGTCACCGATGTTGAGACCGGAACGCCGTTGGCCTTTATCAATGACGGCGTGTTGCAGCATATGCGGGTCGGTGCCGATGGCAGTATTGGCGTGAAATATATGAGCCGCGAAGATTCAGAAGTGGTGGGAATGATTGGCTCTGGCGGCATGGCACGCACCCATCTTGATGCCTTCATGTGTGTCCGCAATATCAAGAAGGTTCAGGTTTTCAGCCCGACCAAGGCCAACCGCGAAGCCTATGCAGAAGAAATGCGAGCCCGGCACAATATCGAGATCGTCGTCTGTGACAATCATGAGGATGTCTATAAGGGTGCGGACATCATCGCTGGCTGTACCGATTCCGCTGTACCGGTGATCCGCGCTGAATGTCTCGAACCCGGCCAGCACGTTATAAATGTGGGCGGTGGCGGCGGTGGCGGTATGGTCACCAAAGATGCGCAGGACCTCATCGACGTCTATTTCCGATTTGGTAACGCGCCCGCCCCAGAGGGTTTAGCAGAACTGAACTTGGCCGATGAGTACCTGACTTATGCCGCCAGACCAAATCATGACTATGGCTTCCAACAAAAGAAAAAGGGTGGCCGAGCACACGGTGTCGCCATGCCGGATAAGGTGCTCTATTTCAAAGACATCATGGCAGGCAGCAATCGAGGCCGTACCTCAAGCCAGCAAATCACCTATTCAGAACGCGGCAATCTACAGGGCAATCAATTCCACGCCGTTGCCGGTCGAGCTTACGAACTCGCAAAAGAAGCCGAACTCGGCAATGAAGTGCCGACCGAATGGTTCCTGCAGGACATCCGGAATTAGAGGTGGCGCATTCCTTACATTGCAGAACAAACGACTGGATTACCGGGTCAAGCCCGGCAATGACGAATTTTGTAAACACCATACATTCTTTTCGTCATTACCGGGCTTGACCCGGTAATCCAGGTGACATGGGTGGATATGTTTACATTCTAGCGAGTGGCAAGAACGGAACGATTTATACTGGCGTCACGAGCGATCTCATAAAACGGGTTTATGAGCACAAATTGGAACTCGCTGCCGGATTTACGAAACAATACAGCGTCAAACGATTGGTATATTTTGTACAGCATAAAACAATGCAAGGCGCCATACAACGCGAGAAAAACATTAAGCATTGGTCCAGAAAATGGAAGCTCGACTTAATCGAAAACAAAAATCCTGATTGGCGTGATCTGTATGACGAGATTACTTAAAATGAGAAAAACTGGATTACCGGGTCAAGCCCGGCAATGACGAGTGGAGGACGAGAAGACGACAATGACCCTTGTAATAAATAACGACATGGTAGCGGAAGTCCTGACGATGCAGGACACGATTGACGTCCTCGAACAGGCCTATGCTGATCTCGCGGAAAAAGAGGCAATCTGTCGTCTCCGTATTGATATTCAAATCCCCACCTCAGAGGGCAAGGTCTATCAATGGGGAACGATGGAAGGCGGCTCGACCAAAGGCTATTTCGCCATCCGGATGAAATCCGATGTGACCTACGAGACCGTTATCGATGGCAATCGCACCCACCAGAAATATTGCAGCGAACCCGGCCTGTTTTGCGGACTTATCCTGCTCACAAGCATCGAGACCGGTGAACCGCTGGCCTTTATCAATGACGGTGTTTTACAGCATATGCGGGTCGGCGCCGATGGTGGTATCGGCGTGAAATATTTGAGCCGGGAAGACTCGGAAGTTGTCTGTATGCTGGGGTCGGGCGGCATGGCACGCAGCTATATGGATGCCTTCATGTGTGTTCGCGACATCAAAAAGCTCCAGGTTTACAGCCCTACCAAGGAAAACCGCGAAACCTATGCCGAAGAAATGCGGGCCAAGTGGGATATAGAGGTTATCGCCTGCGAAAATGAAGAACAGGCTTATGAAGGTGCTGACATCAGTGCCGGTTGTTCGCGCTGATCTCCTGCAGCCCGGCATGCATATTCTTAACGTTGGTGGCGGCACAGGGATGGTGAGCCCCGAAGCACAGGAAAAAGTCGATGTGTACTTCAGGTTTGGCAATGCACCTCATCCCGAAGGACTGCCGGAAATGGCGCTCGCCGATGAATGGATCACTTACGCCGCCAGAGCTGACGTCGATAATGGGCTTCGTCAAAAACCTCTGGGGACGCGGGCGCATGGCGTCGCGATGCCGGACAAGGTGATGTATTTCTCCGATCTGCTCGAAGACACTAATCGCGGCCGCATTTCCAGTGATCAGATTACCTATTCGGAGCGCGGCAACCTGCAGGGCAACCAATTCCATGCCGTCGCCGGACGCACATATGAACTGGCCAAGGAAGCGGGTCTCGGAAACGAGATACCGACCGAATGGTTATTACAGGATATCCGGGACTAACATGTGCAGCCTTTGGGAACATTCAACCGTCATTGTCTGGATCTTTCTCGCCGGGGCGGCGGCAATGGCGGTCATATCCCGTATTCTCAATGATCATCTGCTGGTACCGCCCGAACCGCCCAAGAATATCTGGTTTCGCAAAAAGAATTTCGTCAAACCGTCCTACTTCATGAAACCGGATCTGTATTTTGATGAATCCGGATGTCGACTGGCCTGGCGTTTTATGATCGTCGCGGCCGTTACCGGCGGCGCATTCTTGCTGATTATGTTCCTGCTACTGACCTGCAAGCAGCCTGTAGGATAAATCGCGATCGGGCTCGATAACGAACATGTCATCCCGCTGTTACTTCCAAAATTTCAAGGCATTACCACATATCCATAAACCAGAATGGATTTCGTAATCTTATGCCCTTGCCCCAAGACATTTCATATCAACCGCAACAACAATCCCGCGAAGATCAAATCGCCAGCCTGATCGGCAATGCGGAAAAAGGACAATGGCAAATTGAGGACGGGATCGACTGGTCTATTGCGCCCTCGCCGCCAAACTTTTTAACCCAGCGTTTTATTGGGCGCGCTCTTGGCGCCCTAATGGCGGGCGAAGAAGCAACCGCCGCCGCCTGCAAAATGCTGCTCGAAGATAATCCTGCCCCGGAATTGCAGGCTTGTTTGGAATATCAAGCCGCCGACGAGGAACGCCACGCCAAGGTCTATCATGCTTACCTTGAACGTATCGGGATGCCGCCAAAAATTCCCGATGGTTTTAGCGAGGCCACTAAACAGCTTGTAAACTGGGAAGGTCCACCTGGCGGATTAGTGTTTGCCGTCCATGTCGTTCTGCAAAGCGAAGCACTGACTCTACAACATGAATTGTCAGATGGTATTCGGTGCCCGCTTTTCCGGGAAATTAACCGCCGCGTGACGCAAGACGAAGCACGCCACGTTGCCTTTGGGCAACTGATTGGCAGTGGCGCCAGCACGCAACTAAGTGAACGAGAACGGTTAGAGACGGTGATCGCGATCAAGGATATATGGGATGCTTGCATAAAAGCGCTGGTTAACGACAATGCGGTTCTCTGGCGTGCTGTAAAAGGATTTTCGGAACGCCGTTGGGCTTTACAGGAAAAGAGCCTGGAACGACTCGGACTAATAGAACCTGTTGCTGCATGAACGCTATTACGAAACGGACCCTGCCTCTGCTGGTGGTATTGGGGCTAACTGCCAACGCCGAGGCGACAGTTCGGATCCCGCTATATGAAGGCCCTGAAGATACGTCCTGGCAGACCCTCACAATTCCCGGCGTCAACGCCACGGAATTTAAGAAATCCGGCGATGGTGCTCTGATAGCCGATTGCATGGCCGCGTTTGGCATGATCGTTCGCGAGCTTGATGGGGTAAAAGATTATCCAGTTTTGAACTGGCGCTGGCGTATCGACAGCAAACCGCCGGCCACCGATGCGTCGCAAAAAGGCGGCGACGACCGACCAATAGCCGTGCATATCTGGTTTCCACAAAACGATAAGGAGGCCAGTATTTGGACATCAATAGGAGATACGCTGGCCAGTCTTATAGGGCTGCCACCCAACGGTCGGGTCATAACCTATATGTGGGGCGGCAAGTACAAAGCCGGTGAGAGTTTCACCAACCCTCACTTGCCAGACCGCGGCATGATTGTCATCAGGCGCGGCATAGACGCCCCCGTTTCCAAATGGATGTCCGAACAGATTGATATAGCTGCAGACTATCGGCGCCTTTTTGGAGCGACGGCCCCCGCCCCGAGCCACATCGCTATCTCGGCAGACACCGATGACACCAGCCTTAAATCACGTGCCGCGATAGCGGATATCAGGTTTACGTCGGTTCCTTAGAGAGGAACCTACTCTGCATCGTTTAATGCCCAATCATAGCCGTGACTGGCGATAGACGAGCGCGTATGCAGGATGACCCGGATACGCTCTCGATCAACATATTTCTTTATGTGTTTGAGGACAGCGGCCTCTCCGCCAAAATCTTCAGCAAACCACACATAAATGCTGGACGCCTTGATTTGCCCTTCTTCAATCGTGACACCGCGCGGATGATTGATATAGGCACGGGCTGCACCGACCAGCAACTGCCGGTAATTCTTCGCGGTGAACGCCACTGGTAACAGGTTAGGGCAGCTAATCGAGGCACAATTCACGGCGTAATGAATGTATGGATATTTATAGATCGGCCGCAGGATACCGTGCTCAATATCGTTTAGAGATAATGTCGTGTCTTCCACAACCATCATCTTCTTGCCCCATGGGCCATCGGCAAAAAAGCCGGGTGAAATATCGATATCGCGAATGGACGCCGCACCCGGATGATCGAGGATTACCTTCACGGTCCGGGCATTGTATAGATTTACCCAAAAGGCAAATTGCTCGTCCCGGTTATAGCTACTGATCTTGGTCTTGGAGATATCGTTGATATAGCGTTCAAGCCGTTCGCGATCCTGTTTCGTAACCCGCTTATAGGCAAACCGGTTTATCCCGTCGGCGCTTTTGACGACATAGCGCTTCAGAAGTTCTTCCCAGCCGTTGTGATCAATTGTGGCTTTCGAGTTAGCGTCATGAGCCACCCATTTCTCAATCAGATGAGCCCGTGGCGCGAAAAGCGCTTCAAAGGAAAAGCCCGTCAATAAAGGTGCGCAAAGCAAAACAAGCGCAGCTCGGCGAGAAAACATTGAGAACTTGTTACGTCGAGTCATTGAGCTAGCCCGTTACTGTTAGAATTCCCCTAAAATGGGAAGCGACTCCAATCCGGTGAATTCAACTCAGCGTGAGTTAACGAAGTCCTAGCGAAAGACAGTACTATTTCGTTTCGTCGACGTCGCGAACTTCCGTATTCATTTCGACATCTGAGCGGCGGCGCTGTGCGATCCGCTCACCATAGGCCCAGTAATAACTGTTCGTCGCCATCGTCGCGGCTTCGTCGAATTCATCATCCCATTCGCCAAGGGAGTATCCGAACCAGGGTTCCTGCGGTTTAAGGGTTGGCAGGCCAATTTCATCCCAGATTTCTGCCGCATTCTCCATAAATTCACGCTTCGGCAGCGAAATTGGCGGGAAATCCTCTTTCAGCGTTGCGTCATAGAGGACAGACCCATCTTCGCCGTTATTCCGTTTGGACCGTGGTCCGTGCCCCTGATCACGATGCGGCAGAACCTGCATGTCCAGAATTGGATTGCACCGGTACGCCATTGCCCAGAACAAAGCATCTGCATTGCTGGGGTCAATATCATCATTGACCGCGATCACGAACTTACCACCGGCCCGCAAAAGCGTCGCGGCGCCATAAAGGGCCCGCCAGACCTCAGTCGTGGGCATGCCGCGATCACAGACCAACACCACAAGCTTGCGGATATTGGTCAGCGGTTCATGCAGAGCGACACGTTGAACACCCTTGATCCCCAGCGCATCGCGCATGTGGTTCATAAAGATGGTTTCGTAGGCGACCTGCTTGATGCAAGACGACTCAGATGGTGTGACCTGCGAGATGATCGAGGTCATGCAAGCTTTGGAGCGGCGGGTAATGCAGGTAACGTCCATATAGGCGTTGAATTCCTGCAAATTCACGTGGCCGTGGCTCTCGCCAAACGGTGCCTCTGGTTCCAGCATTTCGGTGTCGATAAAGCCTTCAACAACGATCTCGGCTTCGGCCGGTACCATCAGGTCTACCGTACGCGCTTTAACAACGTTAATCGGCGACCCAACAAGGCCACCCGCAACGGTAATTTCTTCAAGGTTTTCAGGTAGTTTTTGAGCTGCTGTAAATGTAACACATGAAGGAGCTCCAAGGACCACAGCGGCAGGTAATTTCTCGCCACGTTCCTTCATTTTTTGCCAGTGAATATAGATCCCCGGACGCAGCTCCAGAGACGGGTTCATTCCCATCCGTCGCGGGCCTTTTACCTGCGCCCGATAGTTGCCCATATTCGTCAGGCCATCATCGGGGTCTTTGGTTACATATTGGGTCAGGGTGGCAACAGGACCCACATCCCAACCCGGTGTGGAAATCGGTACCGGAATGGCATCCAGAGCATTGCCGGGTTTATCCAGATCGGCGCCTTCAATGATGACCTCGTGACAGGGCGCTTCGTCACTGGAAATCTCTTTCGGCGGGATCGGGTTGGCAATTGCCTGCGCCCAGCGATCCTGAACTTCCTCGACCTTACACCCCATCCCCATGGCATAGATTTCTCGGTTTGCCGCTAACACACCCACCGCGACCGGCATATCGAACTTATTGCCCTTGGAATCCACTACATTGATAAACAAGAACGCTTTACGGTCTTTTTCATCAATCCCGCCGCGGAACTGCCACCGCACAAGCGGATGCATCTCTGTATCTTTGTTGATCTCGCGATCTACTGTGACGAGCAGCCCGGCTTCATCGAGCGCTTTCAAATGGTCATGCAGGTCGGGGTAATTACGGGCAGGATTACGTTCAGCCACAGTTCTTGTCCTTTTTAGAAACCGGTCAGCATCAAAAGTCGCGCGAAGCTATAGCGCAACAGTGTATTAAGGCCAAGCCTGACGGGTTTATACTGTAAGCTTGTCCAGCCCTCTCCCCCTCCCGGCCACCCATAGGATACTGGCGTTGGGTGGCCGGGAGGGGGAGAGGGCTGGTTCAGCGTTCAAATTAGTCAGTGCGTACTGACGCCGCCATCAATCAACATCGTTTGACCGGTGACGAAGTCACTTTCTGCCGATGACAGAAAAATCACAGCACCAACCAGGTCTTCCGGCATTTCTTCACGTTTAATCATACGGTTTGCCAGCTGAACGGCCGCCCCACTCCCCTTCCAGTTCGTCCGTTTCAGGACATTTTCACTCATGGTCGAGCCCGGGGCAATACAATTCACCCGAATACTGTCATCCCCGACCTCTTTGCAGAGAGACCGAGTAATTGCCAAAACCGCGCCCTTCGTGGAGTCATAATGCAGGAAGAACGGCACACCCTGGAAAATGCGGCTCGTCGAGATATTGATGATTTTGCCATATTGCTGCTTGCGCATTTCCGCTACGGCCGCACGGCAACATAGCCAAGTACCCCGAACATTCACCGCATGCATCAAATCCCATTCTTCGACGGGAATTTCATCAAAACCCTTGCGTTCTACAGCCGTAAAAATCGCGGCATTGTTTACCAGAATATCAACCTTGCCAAAGGCCTCGACAGTCTTGGCGACCATCTCAAGGGTCGCCGCCTCCTCCCGGACATCGGTTGGGACGTCAATGGCTTCTCCGCCTGCCGCCTTGATCTCTTCGACGACTGCCGCACCGCTATCCCGGTCAGCGATGGCAACTTTAGCACCCTCAGCGGCCAGAGCGCGGGCGTAAGTCGCCCCTAACCCCTGTGCCGCACCGGTCACAATAGCAACACGTCCCTCAACTCTTCCCATCACTTACTCCATAGAATGTCGTTATTTTGCGGCAGTGTGACCGGTGAAAGCTTCGGTTTCAACTCCCCAAGCGAAGATCATCTGTTATTATCGTAATCATGAAAGTCGTACCGCTCGATGCCCCGCTAGGCGCCCGAATTACGGGCCTCGATTTCCGTGAAACACCGGATGAAGCGCTTGCTGCGGAAATTCGCGCGATCATTCACGAATATCAGGTTGCGATATTTCCCGATCAGCAATTCAACGCGAAACAGCAGCTCGCCTTTACGCAGGCACTCGGGCCAATCCGAAAACGCAAACTGCCTGACGATTATGTCGTCCCGGCGAGTTCCTATGACACGCCAGGAATTGCCTATGTCAGTAGTATCCGTGATGAAAACGGCGAACCCACGGGCGTTATTCCTGATGGCGAGATATGGTTTCACCACGGCACCTGTTACACCGATGCGCCGGACAAGTTCACGATGCTTTGCGCGATCACCGTCCCCAAGGTCGGCCGCAATACGATGTGGTGCAATATGTATCAGGCCTGGGAAACGATGCCGGACGCGTTAAAGCGGACAATCCAAGGCAAGAAAGCCCTCAACGTCTATGATTATGCGACGATTGCAAAACCGGACCTCAACAATCTCGATAATATCGAAAAGGCCTGGCAGCCGTGCGTTGTTACCCATCCGCAAACCGGACGAGAGGCGCTGTTCGTCAACCGCCTCATGACATGCCAGATCGAAGGCTTGTCCATCGAAGAAAGTACAGCAGTCCTCGATCCAGTCTTTGATCACGCCGAGCAACGGCAATTTGTCTATGAACACCAATGGACAGAAGGCGATTTCGTCATCTGGGACAATCTCGCCGTCACCCACGCCCGCACAAATTTCGAACTTGGCGATGACCGCCGCCTGCGACGGAGCAAGGTGAGTGGAGACAGTTTGCTAGCGTAACAGACCTACCAGACGATAGCGCCGCCATCGACGACCAGGGTTTGACCGGACATGAAGTCACTTTCAGGCGATGCCAGGTGCAGGCAAGCTCCCACCAAGTCGTCCGCCTCTTCGGCGCGTTTGATCGCCCTCGCCTGCTGGCTCGCAACGCGGCGTTCTTTCTGGGTGTCATCGGCAAGCGAGCGGCTGATTTCGGTATCAGTTGCCCCCGGCGCGATAATATTGGCGCGAATGCCTGACGGACCATATTCCCGCGCTAGCGACCGGGTCATGCCGATAACAGCTCCCTTGCTGGCATCATAATGCAGCATGCCGGCGCCACCCTTCATGGCACGGGTCGTTGCCACTGTGATGATCTTGCCATACTCATTCTTCACCATTTCGGGGATCGCGGCCTTGGCAGAGAGCCAGACGCCTTTGACGTTGACTGACATCACCTTTTCCCAGGTATCGACATCAATCTCCGTAGCTTCCTGGCGTTCGAGATGCACCCAAAGCCCGGCATTGGCGACCAGAATATCCAGCTTACCATACGTCTCGACGGCCTTGGCGACCATCGCCTGGCAGTCAGCTTCGCTGGTGACATCGGTTTTCACCGGCATTGCTTCGCCACCCGCCTGTTTGATAATGCCGAGCGTCTCTTCCGCGGCATCGAGATCAGCTATCACCACTTTAGCGCCTTCTGCCGCCAACCCTTTGGCAAAGGCCGCGCCAATACTCCGCGCGCCGCCCGTTACAATCGCTACCTGCCCGTCCAGTCTTGCCATCAATTTAACCCTTTCTCACCACATCGTTCCGCCGCCATCAACGACGACGGTCTGACCACTCATAAAATCACTTTTTTCAGATGACAGGAAGACGCACAACCCCACAACGTCCGATGGCATGCCATTGCGGCCCAGCGCACGTTTTTTGCCGCTCGCCGCCCAGCGTTTGATACTCTCTTCGGTTTCATACTGCTTGCCGGTTTCCGTTTCAATCGGTCCCGGTGCAATCGCATTGATACGGATACCGTCATCACCATATTCGCGGGCCATGGAGCGCGTAATCCCAACCACCGCCGCCTTTGACGCCGCATAGCGCGTTATCCCGGGTGTTCCCTGAAATGCCGCCGTTGAGGCGATATTGATTATTTTCCCATAGCCGTTCTTTTTCATTTCCGGGATACAGGCTTTCGCCCCTAGCCAGACGCCCTTGATATTGACGTTATAAACGTCATCCCACTCATCCACCGTTTCCTCGAGCGATGGCTTGCGTTTGAGATGCGTATACAACCCGGCATTGGCAACAAGAATATCGACCCGGCCAAACGCCTCTACAGCCTTCGCGGCCATATTCATATTCGCGGCCTCGTCGGCGACATCGGTCTCAACATAGATCGCCACGCCACCAGCCTGTTCAATAACCCCCACGACGTTGCTGCCGTCTTCGAGGTCAGCGATAACGATTTTTGCGCCCTCCTCTGCCAGCCTCTTGCAGTAATCCGCGCCTATGCCCAGCGATCCTCCAGTAACAATGGCGACTTTTCCGTCAAGCTGTCCCATCCCTATCTCCTTTTATTTTCCGGCCAACCCTAGCCGTTAGTCCAGCAGATAACCAAATTTCTCCCGTGCCATCGATAACAACTCTTCCGACGGTTTGGTTGATTTATTAAACGCCTCTTTCCAGTGGAAGGGCTTGCAGGCACCGATAATCATGCGTGAATTGGTGATGTTGCCTTCGGCCCTTTGTTCCGGGTCGATCCGGGGGTCGGCAAAAGACGTCCAACCATATTTGATAAAATCTATGTCGTTCACCGGGTCACAGCGCATCAAGGCAGCCCAGATCAACTCCTCCAGATCAGCAACATCGACATCATCGTCCGTTACGATCACCCATTTACCGGCATAGGCCCCTGACTGACATTGCGCGGCTATCTGCGCTGCCTGCGTCGAATGTCCCGGATACCGCTGGGTGATGGATATTCCCGTTAACATATGCGAGCCCCCCACCTCGTGACACCAGACGCCTTTGACGTCCGGTACACCGCTGGCCTCAACCGCACGACGGAGCAGGGCCGAGCGGGTAATGGACCGGAAACGCGAATATTCATCCGGCAGGCTTTGCGGCGGAAATCCGAGAATTATTGGATCATTCCGGTGATAGACAGCGACTACCTCACATTTGGGTCGCATCCGGCCGCTTTCCGTGTAGCTGCCACACCAGTCGCCAAAAGGCCCTTCCGGCACTTCGACCTCTGGATCCACATAGCCTTCAAGAACGATCTCGGCATTGGCTGGAAATGGCAGCCCCGTGACCTTGCCACGTACCAGTTCAACCGGTTTGCCACGCAAACCACCGACAACGTCATATTCACTGACACCCGATGGAACTTCATAGCCTCCCATGATAAAGGTCATCGGATCACCGCCGACCACCATCACAACAGGAGTCTTTTCGCCTTTGGTAGCATTCTTTTCAAAATGGACCCTGCCATGTTTGCCAAGTCCGGTATTGAAGGCAACGGTCTTGGAATCCTTGAGCATGATCCGATAACAGCCAAGATTGAACCACCCGTCATCGGGGTCCGCCGTCACGTTGTAGCTGCCCGTGCCGATATAGCGCCCGCCATCCCCCTCATGCCAGACCGGGGACGGGAACTTCTCGATATCGACCTCGTCTCCCATTTGGATATTCTCAAAAACGGGCCCGTCCTCCACATAAACCGGGGGAATGAGTGCGCCCTGTTCATGGGAATAGACATCAGCCCAGGCATCTGACAACTCGACTTTGGACAACCCGGTCTCAAATCCCAAGGTCATGTTTTTCCGGGTTCCGCCAAAGAAATTGGCAATCACGCGAAATCCGGGCTCGACCCCGGGAATATCGTCAAACAGCAGAACTGGCGCATTCTCGTCATACTTGACGACGGTACAGGCAAGCCCGATATCCTGTTCCCAACTCGCGCCGGTGACATGGCGTAATTCGCCTAGCCGATCAGCCTCCGCGATCCAATCGCGTAAATCCTCGTAAGCCAGAATATGACGAAGATTATGGTCGTGGCTTTCCTCAGCTTTGGCACTGTCGGTCATTTAAATTACGCCAGATGCCCGAACTTTTTGCGGGCAGCTTCCAGCACTTCGGCCTTTGGTTTGGTTGATTTTGGGAACCGGTCCGCCCAGTGGAAGGGCTTGGTCGCGTCGATGATCATTCGGGAATTTGTAACGTTACCCTTGGCCTTATCATCGGGATGCAGGCGTGGATCAGCATTCGATGTCCATGCGTTTCTGATAAAGTCAATTTCCGTTGCTGGATCACAGCACATCAGTGCGGCCCAGATCAGCTCCTCAAGATCGGTGACATCGATATCATCATCCGTGACGATCACCCACTTACCGGCATAGGCTCCGGCGTGACACTGGCTCGCAATATGACCTGTCTGCATCGCATGTCCCGGATAACGGGCCTTGATCGACACACCGGTTAACATCCGCGAGCTTCCGACCTCATGGCACCAAACCTGTTGGACGTCGGACACACCGGCGGCTTCAATATTGCGTTTCATCAAGGCTGATCGGGTGATCGCCCGGAAACGCGAAAACTCATCCGGCAAATGCTGAGGTGGAAAGCCCAGGATAATCGGATCATTGCGATAATAGATCGCTGCGACATCGCATTTCGGGCGCACCCTGCCTGCTTCGGTATAGCTGCCACACCAATCGCCAAAAGGCCCTTCGGGAACAACCTCTTCCGGATCGACCCAGCCTTCTATGACAATTTCCGCGTCAGCCGGGAATGGCAGCCCTGTTTCTTTGCCACGAACCAGCTCAATTGGCTTACCGCGCAGGCCACCCATAACATCAAATTCGCTGACCCCGGATGGAACCTCGTAACCACCCAGCAAAAAGGCGAGCGGTTCACCGCCGACGACCATCACCACAGGCATTTTTTCGCCCTTGGCGACATGCTTTTCATGGTGAATTCGTCCGTGCTTACCAGGGGCAGAGTTGTAAGCGACGGTTTTGTCGTCAATCACCATGACGCGGTAACAACCCAAATTGTACCACCCCGTGTCCGGGTCCTGCGTGATGTTATAGGTGCCCGTACCGATATAACGGCCACCATCTTCCTCGTGCCACATCGGTGACGGGAAGGCGAGCACATCAATATCGTCACCGGTCATGATATTTTCAAACACCGGGCCATCATCGACATATACCGGTGGGATCAGCTCCCCCTGCTCATGCGAATACACACCTGCCCAAGCTTCTGACAACTCAACCTTGTTGAGATGTTCGGGGAAACCAAGCGTTAAGTTCTTGCGTTTGCCGCCAAAGAAGTTGCACAGCACGCGGAAACCCTTGGCACAGCCCGGCACCTCATCAAACAGCAATGCCGGTGAACCGTCGCGATATTTCGCAACCGTTGCCGCCATGCCAATATCCTCTTCCCAGCTCGCACCCGTTATGGTCTCCAGCTCGCCAAGCTTTTCGGCTTCGGCAAGCCAGTCACGCAGGTCCTGATACGCGAATTTGTGCGCGTTATTGGCGCGTAGGGCTTCTGACGTTGCTTTCTCCGCCATATCAAGGCCTCCCTATGAGGTGGATGTCAGGCCCGCTGGCCAAGCTCGATTGAGTAACCATCCGGATCGCGGATAAAGGCAATGACGGGTCCATTTGGGCCCGAATGTTTCAGTGGCCCCGGTGGCCGCGGCACTTCCATGCCGAACTCTTCGACCTTTTTGCATATCTCGTAGATATCGGGGTAGCCAATGGCAACATGGCCATAGCCGGTGCCGAGTTCATAACCGTCATCCTGCCCCCAATTGTAGGTCAGTTCGATTGCCGGGTCCTGGTTCTCGTCGCCGAACCCCATAAAGCAGACCGTATATTTGCCGCCTTCATTGTCTTTGCGACGAAATACTTCCATCCCAAGAACTTCGGAATAGAACTTTATGGACCGCTCTAGATCCTTCACCCGGAGCATCGTATGCCGAATACGGGGTTTCGTTGCAGCGACTCTTTCGTCAGCCATTATTTCTATCTCCTGGCGTTAGGGTTCAATAGGGTTTGTCACCGCGCACGATCACGCGGTGCATATGTCGAATTTGTCCTTCGGGGACGCCGCCACAAGCAAGATGAATAAGGCAGCGATTGTCCCTCTTCTTCCGGCAGCTCTTCGATGCCGATGGTGAAACGTTCAGAAATATATAGCGCCTTGCGACCAGTTTCGGGGTGCGTTCGTACGACGGGGTGAACAGCATCAGGCGGTGCAATATCGGCGTAACGCTCTTTGCCTTTTCCTTTATATATTTCAGGCACTTCGACTCGTGGATTGCTAAATCGATTGAATGTATGCCGCGCGTGCAGTCCATCCAGTTTCTGTTTCATTTCATCAGACAATGAGTCATAAGCCCGATACATATTTGACCATTCTGTATCGCCACCAATTTCCGGTATCTCAACGGCGTAAAGCATCGTGCAAAGCGTCGGAATATCGGTATAAGACAGGTCTGAATGCCAGGCATCACCTGCTGACGGCGAACCAATATATTTTCCGTCTATCTTCTTATTTGACAGAATTTGCATGGCCTCATGGCCAGAATGGGTATTATCCTTCTGGATATGAACATCGAGTTCACCAAACCGCTGGGCGAAACTAATCTGTCTGTCTGTTGGAAGGTCCTGATCGCGAAATACCAGCACGTGATATTCCAGAAAGGCGTCATGCACCTTATCGAAAGTCGCTTCGTCAAGGTTCCCGACATCGATACCCACGACTTCGGCACCCAAAACATCTGAAAGCGGGTTTATTTGCATGAAGTGACCTCGCTAGAACGGCACGTCGCCGGATATGGTCGTCCGGTGCATATGGCGGATTTGATCCTCAGGAATGCCACGACAGGCCAGATGTAGCGTACAGCGATTGTCCCACATAATGAGATCACCAACGCGCCATTCATGGTGATAGACAAATTGCCGTTGGGTCGCATGTTCGATCAGCTCATCAAGTAAATCCTGCGCCTCATCCTCTGATCCATCGAGAATACCCAGTGTAAAACGCGGCGAAATATAAAGTGCCTTGCGACCGGTTTCAGGATGCGTCCGGGCTACGGGGTGAAAAACATCAGGCGGGCTGAGCTTCTCATAGCGTTCCTTGCCGCCCTCCTGTCGCTGTAATGGCACGCCGATACGCTTGTTTTTATAACGGTTGAAGCTGTGTCGGGCTTTCAGACCATCGATCCGCTGCTTGGTCTTTTCAGGCAGCGTGTCATAGGCATCATACATATTCAGCCATTCGGTATCGCCGCCGATCTCCGAGACTTCCAGCGCATAGAGGAGTGACCCAAGGCTTGGTTCAGGCATATAGGACAGATCAGAGTGCCAGGAGTCGCCGGCATTCTCGACGCCGATATATTCGCCATTTTCCTTTTTGTTCGAGACCAGCAGGATTTCTTCGTGGTCATCGTGAAGACTGTCCTTTGAGATATGTACCTCTAAAGGGCCAAAATTCTTGCTGAAAGTGATATGCTGCTCCATCGAGATTTCCTGATTTCGAAACAGCAATATCTGATTTTCGTAAAATGCCTCTCTGATCTTGCCGACCGTATCCGTATCGACATCACCAAGATCAACACCGGAGACTTCTGCCCCCAACGCATCGGCAAGACGCGAAACTTCCATGAACGCCTCCTGAGTAAAGCCCTTTATTTTCGCCGTTCTGGCACTTTTTCATGACTCTACGCCCCACCCGGGAAGGCGTCAAATGACCCAGCTATCTGTTGAGTTTCCCCTGACAATGGCGTTCAATTGCGTAGAAGCGACAATCAGGGGGTCACTATGGCTGATTTTGAATTGCGCCCGATCTGCGATGCGATTGGCGTCGAGGTTCTTGGTGTGGATTTACGCGAGCCCCTGGAACCGGAGATATCTAGGGCCATTGAACAAGCCTGGTACGATCATATTATCGTTCTGGTGCGCGATCAGGACCTTACGCTCGATCAACAGCAGGCCTATGCCGCTAACTTCGGCAAGATTGCCGTACGGCATCAATCGACCGCAACGGCCCATGAACAAAAAGCCAGCAATGCCCTGATGCTGATCACTAATGTACGGGAGAATGGCAAACCGATTGGCACCTTGCCCGATGGCGAGATGATGTTTCACTCAGACACGCCGTACTATGAAAGCCCGTTGAAGGCGACATTGCTGTATGCCATTGATGTGCCATCGCATGGCGGCAACACCCTGTTTTCCAACAGCTACAAAGCAGCAGAAACTCTGCCTGAGACCATCAAACATCGCATCGGCAACAAGAAAGCGCTGCATATCTACGATTATGGCAATCAACACAAAACTGCCGAAAGCTATGACAAGAGTGTCCATCCGCACTTTGCGTACCCAGTTTTCCGCAAACACCCGGAAACCGGTCGGTCAGCACTTTTTGTGAGTGAGCTCATGACCGAGGAGATCTTCGATGTCAGCCCGGAAGAAAGCGCGGAATTACTGGACCTCCTGTTTGAGCATCAGAGCAAACCCGAATTCGTCTATGAACATCAGTGGCGGCCGGGTGACATTATAATGTGGGACAACTGCTGTTCTGTTCATGCCCGAACTGATTTTCCGCGCGACGAGCGTCGGATGCTACGACGGATAACATTGGAAGACGAACACCCGGTGATGGCCGGTGAACCGCCCTTCCAGGAAGCCGCGGCGCAATAACCCGTGGCCGAAGACAGCGAACAACTCCAGCCAGAGCACTTTCTGCGGGCTGATGAGAGCGATGACGGCATCTTCTATGAACAGCCACGGCTTGTCTCACATATCGATGACCCCGCCTGCGCTGCCCTAAACAATTATTTTCGGGAAAACCTGCCTGCTGGTGGAGACATTCTCGACCTCATGTCAGCCTACGTGTCACACCTGCCCTGGGATGTTGAATATAAGAGCGTCACAGGCGTTGGCATGAACCAGGTTGAACTGGACGAAAACCCGCAACTTACCGAACGGTTGATCCATAATCTGAGCAACAACCCCACCCTGCCAATTGCCGACAACTCGTTCGACGGCTGCATGATAACCGTCTCCGCGCAGTACCTGATCCATCCGGTCCATGTTTTTGGGGAAATAGCACGGGTCCTGCGACCTGGCAGCCGGTGCATCGTCTCGTTTTCCAATAGGTGTTTTCCAACCAAGGCCATCGCGCTATGGCACCAGCTTGACGACATCAATCACGCCAAGCTGGTGGGCTATTACTTCAATGAGGCCGGCGGTTTTGAAGTGCCGGAATTCGAAAATATTTCTCCCAACCCTGGAGAGACTGATCCGCTCTACGTTGTCACCGCGACAACCAAACCAGTCTAAAAATAATACCCAGCATAACTTTTCTTGACTCTGCTCTTGAAATTGAACAAGGTTCACAATAATTATTAAACAACGTTCAATTATGATTTAAAAAAATGGCAAGACGTTCAGACCACTCCCGCGAGGAACTTTATGAATTGGCCCTCGACGCTGCTGCCGGCATAATTTCCAAAGAGGGCTACAGCGCTCTTACCGCACGGCGGGTCGCGACTGACATCGGTTATTCACCTGGTACTCTCTATAACCTGTTTGCCAATCTCGAAGAGATGATCTTTCATCTCAAAGGACGCGTTCTCGACGCCCTGTTCACCGCCCTCTCGAAAAAGACACTAACCGGTAACGCGGAAGAAGATGTGATGAAATTGTTTGACGAGTATCTAGCATTTTTCAAAGGGCAGCCGGAGTTCAGGACCCATCTGTTTGAGCCAATGGCATTACCCGCGAGCGACCTTCCGGACTGGTACCGACAAAAGATCACCAACCTAGTCGATATCCTGGAGACCGCCCTTGCGCCTCTGTTCCCCGCGGGCACGACGGAACGTGCAAAGGCGGCACATGTATTGTGGGCAGGTTTGTACGGCATTTCATCGCTTGATGCCAGCGGACAACTTCAACTTGTTTCAAAAACAGACGCCCGAAACATGGCCAAATCCTTGGCCACCAATTTTCTGGCCGGTTTAGCGACCGACACACACTCCAGAGGCAAGAAATGACCGATACGTCTCAGAACCTGCTTAAGACAAAACGGTTTCTACCGCTCTTCATCACTCAGTTTCTGGGGGCGATGAACGACAATCTGATGAAGCAGGCCCTGATCGTGATGATCACCTTTGGATTGCTTCAGTCTTCTGATGTTAGTCCGCAAATCCTGGTCACGATGGCCGCCGGTATCTTCATACTGCCGTTCTTTTTGTTCTCAGCCACTGCTGGACAAATGGCTGACAAATATGAGAAATCGGCGGTCATCCGAAATATCAAGATCGCTGAAATCTTCATTATGGCGACCGCCGTCGCGGGATTTTATTTTTCAAACACCTATTTCCTGATCGCCTTGCTGTTCATGATGGGCACCCAATCAGCGTTCTTTGGCCCGCTGAAATACGGTATCCTCCCCAATCATCTTAAAGAGGAAGAATTAATAGGCGGCAACGCCCTGATCGAAGCTGGTACGTTTCTTGCTATTTTGCTTGGTACAATCGCTGGTGGTCTGCTCATTGTGGCGGACCAGGGTGTGACTATTGTCTCGGCGTCACTGCTGATCGTCGCCCTTCTGGGCTGGTTGGCTAGCCGGGGAATTCCCAAAGCAAACGCCGCCGAACCGAGCCTTAAAATCAACGCTAATATATTCCAGGAAATCTGGCGTATGGTGAAAAGGGCCCGCCAGACGCGCTCCGTATTCCGTTCCATTCTGGGCATCTCATGGTTCTGGCTTACTGGGGCCACCTTTCTGTCGCAGTTTCCCAACTTTGCGAAAATCTTGATGGGTGGCGACGCCGGTGTCGTTACCCTTTTCATGATTACCTTTTCACTAGGTATCGGTGTTGGTTCCTACTGGTGCACTAGGCTTCTGAAAGGTGAGATTTCAGCGAAGTACGTACCGTTGAGTGCGCTGGCTCTCTCAATTTTTACTCTGGACCTGTATTTTGCCTCTCGCGGATTGCAGACGCCTGCGTCAGGCCTAGTCGGCGCCATGCAGTTCCTGGAAACACCGGCAAACTGGCGCATTCTGTTTGATCTCACAGCGATCTCGGTTTGTGGCGGTCTTTATACTGTGCCGCTCTACGCCATCCTGCAGAATGATAGCGATCCGGCAACACGTTCTCGGACCATCGCCGCCAACAACATCATGAACGCTCTGTTTATGGTGGTTGGCGCAATCATTGCCACCCTGATGCTGGCGGCGGACTGGACCATTCCACAGATCTTTCTTTCCCTTGCCATCGCTAACGGGTTCGTAGCGCTCTATATCACTCGCTTACTCCCCTACGACTCCCTCAAACTGTTTTTGTCGACCCTTTTGAAAATACTTTACCGCGTTGAAATCAAAGGGATGGAGAATTATGCCAAAGCGGGTCCGCGCGCTGTAATCGTCGTCAATCACGTGTCGTTCCTCGACCCGCCTCTACTGGCGTCATTTATGCCAACCCGGCCAATGTTTGCGGTCAATACGCACATTGCACAGCATTGGTGCGTTAAGCCTTTTCTTTCCCTGGTGGATTCATTCTTGGTCGATCCGACAAACTCGATATCGATGAAGGGTCTAATAAATGCAGTAAAGGAAGGCAGACATTGTGTGATTTTTCCGGAAGGCCGCATCACGGTAACGGGCGCCCTTATGAAAGTTTACGAAGGTCCAGGCATTGTCGCCGACCGCGCAAATGCTGAACTCGTGCCTGTTCGCATTGATGGCGCCCAATACACACCGTTTTCGCTCCTAAAGGGTAAATTGAAGCTTCGGCTGTTTCCAAAAATTACGATTACCTTTTTGCCACCCCGTAAGTTCGAGATTCCCGGAGAACATAAGGGAAAAGAACGCCGTCAAATGACTGGTGAAAAGTTACACGACGTGATGAGCGAATTGATCTTCGAAACATCCAATTACCAACGAACGCTCTTCGAAGGCCTTATTGAAGCTCGGAAAATTCACGGTGGCAAACATCCGATCATAGAAGACACCGAAAGAAAGACCTTGACCTATAACTGGCTGCTATTGTCTTCGCTTGTATTGGGCCGACGTATTTCCAACAACGTGCAAGGCGATAAACCGATCGGCGTTTTGTTACCAAACTCTGTAGCAAGCGCGGTTACGTTTTTTGCGCTTCAGGCCTACGGCCGAACCCCAGCCATGCTGAACTTCTCAACCGGTATCAAGAACATGTTGTCCGCACTTGAGACTGCCCAGGTCACAACGGTTCTGACGTCACGAAAATTTATCAAACTTGCAGAACTGGATAACGTCGCCGCCGCCCTCTCCGAAACGGCGGAACTGGTTTATCTGGAAGATATCCGCGATCAAATTACTCTCGGCGATAAATTTGCCGGGCTAGTCCAGAAACGATTCCCCAGCCTGCGGATCAGGGCAAACAAAACCGCTTCGACGGACCCGGCAGCCATTCTGTTTACCAGCGGTTCAGAAGGCACACCAAAAGGTGTCGTCCTCAGTCATGAGAACCTGATGGCCAATCGTTATCAGCTGGCGGCAAAGGTCGACTTCAACCCGCAGGACATCGTGTTCAACGCCTTGCCGATGTTCCATTCCTTTGGCCTGACCGGCGGCACACTTCTCCCAATTCTATCGGGCCTGAAGACGTTCCTGTATCCCTCACCACTGCACTACCGGATTATTCCGGCACTGGTCTATGACACGGATGCGACGATCCTGTTTGGCACGGACACTTTCCTTGGCGGCTATGGTAAGGCAGCGCATCCCTATGACTTCTATAGTCTGCGTTACGTTTTTGCGGGTGCCGAAAAAGTCCGCGACGACACAAGGGCAATGTGGGCTGACAAATTCGGCCTTCGGGTCATGGAAGGATATGGCGCAACCGAAACCGCACCGGTTCTGGCGGTCAATACACCGATGCATTTCAAAGCCGGAACCGTTGGACGGCTTTTGCCTAGCATCCACCATACCATCGAACCAGTTTCCGGAATTGAGCAAGGCGGCAAGCTGAAGGTGTCTGGCCCCAATATCATGCTGGGCTATTTCAAGGCGGAAAATCCCGGTGTCCTGGAACCACCAGAGGACCAGACCTATGACACGGGTGACATCGTGGACATCGATCAGAACGGCTATGTCACCATTCTGGGCCGTGCCAAACGGTTCGCCAAAATTGCCGGTGAGATGGTCTCACTCACTGCGGTTGAAGGTTATGCAACGGCGATATGGCCAGGTCAGATGCACGCCGCCGTGAGCATCCCGGACGAGAAAAAGGGCGAGCAGGTCATCCTGCTCACCGACCAGAAAGATGCCGACCGAGCTCAGCTGCTGGACTATGCCAAAACTGAAGGAGTCGCCGAGATAATGATCCCGCGCACGGTGCAGATCGTGGATGAACTCCCGCTGCTCGGCACTGGCAAGCTCGACTATCCGGCCATTCAGGAGATGGTTTCAACCTAGATGACTAGCGGACCCCGGCGGCTTCAAGCCTTGGAAGTACCTCATCGCGAAAATATGGGAAATGCTCAAGATAATTGGCCATGCCCATGGCAAAAGCATCAATCCCTGCTGCGTTGAGCTTGATCAACAGGTCTGCAACATCATCCGCGTCCCCCACAATCGGATAGGCACCATTGCCGCCGCCAGCGCGTTGCTTGATATTTCGCAGTATGGCTTTGGGGAGATCATCAAATCGACCCCGTGCACTGCGACCGGCAATGAGATTTTCAACCGCGCCATGATCAGCCATCTCCAGCGCGTAATAATCGTGATACTCCTCGGCCTCTTTGCGTGTCGGGCGGCACACAACATAGCAATTGGTGAAGATACCGATCTCTCTGCCATAGGATTTGGCTTGCGCTTTTAGCGGCGCGATATCTTCACTGATCTCATCGACGTCAACGCGAATACCGGTGAACATCATGTCGGAATTGCGTGCGGCAAATTCTCGCCCGCGATCCGAATTTCCTGCCGAAACAACCAGAGGACGGTCACCCAAAACCGGTTTTGGCTTCATCAGCGCGCCCTTCACCGAATAATGGTCGCCGTCATAATCAAACGGCTCATCCGATACCCAGGCCTTGCTCACAATATCGACCCACTCCTGACCCTGCTCGTAGCGCGCCTCATGGGCGTTGAGTTCAACGCCAGCCATATTGAATTCATTGAGGTTCCAACCGCAGACGATGTTGAGACCAAACCGACCGCCGCCAATCTGATCGGCGGTTACCATCTGTTTCGCGGCAACGATCGGATTAAACAGCGGCACATGCACTGTGCCAAACGCCATAATATGTTTTGTCGCCGCAAGAATACCGCAGGCCCAAGTCAAGGTTTCCAGGCTACCGCCATTGTGATCGGTCTCGCCGCCATAACCTTTCCAGCGCCCAAGCGGCAGCAGAAAATCCAGACCGGCCTCATCGGCCATTTGTGCGATTGCGAGGTTCTCCTGCCAGGTCCCCTCCCAGCGTTCCGGCACCATTGTTGCTGAGAGACCACCGGAACAGTTGAGCCCAAACAGTCCAAGCTTGAGCTTGTGCTGATCAAAACTACGCACCGCCTTTTCAGGCGTTAGAGATCCGTCCATTGAACTCAAACCACCTTGCAGGCTTCAGCAAAATCGAACCGCGGATCACGGGTCGGTACCGCGCTGTCATCGCCAAAGCCAAGATTACAGATAAAATTGGACCGCCAACTGGTGTCGGCAAAGAACTCCTCATCAACGGCTGCATTATCAAAACCCGACATCGGTCCGACCCCGAGCCCCACTGCGCGTGCCGCCAGCATAAAATAGCCACCCTGTAACGCAGCATTTCGGAAGGCGGTTTCTTCAATCAGCCCTTCCTGTCCCATGAACCATTTCTCGGCCCCGGGAATGCGATAGAGCTTTGGCAAATTGTCGTAAAAGGCGAGGTCGTGCGCGATAATCGCGACGGCGGGCGCCTTTACCGTCTTTTCCCCATTTGTTGAAGACAGTGCGGGCTCCAACCGGGCCTTGGCCTCCCGAGAGGTCAAAAACAAAATCCGCATTGGCTGGCAATTGGCACTGGTCGGCGCCATCTTGGCGAGGTCATAGGCCTCCTGCAGTAACGCTTCAGACACTGGCTTGTCGAGAAACGCATCATATGTACGCCCCTCGCGGAACATTGCATCAAGCATGTCGCTATCGGCGGTCATGCTTTTTCTCCCTGAAATTCAAATTCTGGTGGCAGTTTATGACGAAGGGAGTATCTGCGCCAGCGCACGCACTGGAAATTTGATATCCCGTCAGGAAAAAACTCGCGCGTCACCCCGCACGTGATGCGGGGTCCAGTCACGCCTGGTTATTTAGTTTGTCATCCCGGCACGAAGGCCGGGATGACAAACTAAGAAAAATCACTTTCTTCCAGTTCAATGGGGTCGCCATGCGGTGTGCAACCCGCAGCGTGACGCCAGGCCTTTTGATAGCGGTCGAGTATAGTTGTATCTGCCACCCCCTTCTCCGCCACCAAACGTTCCAGAGCATTGAGCCAGTGGTGGTAGTAAGTGTCCCCCGATCCGGATCACCTTGCTTCTGCGCCCGCTTGATTTCCGCCGTTAACGTCTCCGCCCATTCAGGCCAAGTAAACAGACCTTGCTGATATAGCCGCAATGTCATGGCAAAGGCCTGTGCCTCCCAGGGTTCACGGAACACGGGCCCTTCTTCATCGCGTGGGATTTCGGGCAACGCATCAAGCATTTCTGCGGCGTCAGCGCCGTTCATAACATTACCCGTGTCATAGGGCTTCAAGGTATGGCTCAAAAGCCTCGATAGAGATCTTGGTTCCAGGCTCGGCATCGGGACCCCACAGCACCTGACCATCGAACACAACGGTATAAAGCCATTGCGGGTCATCTCCCTTGCCGTTCGCGACGGAGTCGGGAAAAACATGACAGCCGCGGACCGCTTCTACCTCGCCGGGCTTATCACGGGCGTAGCGCGGCAGGCGCGTGTGGCCAGCGGGGTTGATATTCAAAGTCTGCACCTGATCGCCTGGCTTAAAAATCGCTTCCCCTTGCGGGTCACGGTCAAAACTGCCGCGTGTAAGATTTGCAGCGTCTTCAGGCTTGAAAATACGATTCGGCCGATCATTAGCGACGAGTGCTTTGCCCTCGGCGAGCTCTTCCTTTGTCACCAACCCATGTTGGAGTGCACGGGCTTCCAACCCGAGGAGCCAGCGCTGATAATAGCTGGCACCGGCATACACGGCGGGATGCAGTGCTTCCTGCGCCGCACGCCCTTCATCAATGGTCCATAGACGCAAGGGCCCCATTGCCCGGTTCATGGCATAGACCCTGCTTTCCCAACTTGTGTGAAAGACCGGCTCATTTGGTTCCTCTTCCACCGGACCGAAACCGTGCATACCGCCCATATCGTGGATCGTATTGGACATCAGCTGTCCCCCTTCGCCTCACCAGGGCGTTGCGCGAGACCGGTACCAATCATCGAATTGCGGATAACCAGAGACGCGAGTTGCTCCTCGCTCCAGCCGTCGGTCCCTTCGGGACGTATTGGTAAAACGATATAGCGCGTCTCAGCGGTTGAATCCCATACGCGGATTTCGGTTTCCTCCGGCAGGGTGACGCCAAACTTAGATAGAACTGCGCGCGGTTCCAACACGGCACGTGAACGATAAGGCACGGATTTATACCAGGTCGGTGGCAGACCCAGTACTTCCCATGGATAGCAGGAGCACAAGGTGCAGACGATCATGTTGTGCTGCTCAGGGGTATTTTCGACCGCGATCAGATGGCTGCCGACGTCACTAACATTGCCCATCGTGTTGACCGCCGCGGACGCATCATCCAGCAGCGCGGCCCGAAAATCCGGATCTGCCCACGCGCGGGCGATAACACGCTGTCCGTTTTGCGGTCCGATGCGGGTTTCGTACGCTTCGACGATCACGTCGAGGGCAGCAGAGTCTACATAGCCTTTCTCCGCCAGCACGGTTTCCAGAGACCGAACCCGAAGCTGCGTGTCCGAAAGTTCCGACATTTCCCCGTGCTCGTGGGAACGTCCATGCGAATGGTCTTGTCCACGATCATCTTCAATCGTCATGGTGGTGCTTCCTATGCTGCGGTTTCAAAACAATGCTCGCACAGTCTGCTACGAACGTTCAAGTAAACGAAGCCCATTCGGGGCACCGGCAACTCAACTCTTAGTGCGGCCGATCCCCCAACACCATCGTGCGATGCATATGCCGAATGCCCGGCGGTTTGATCGCGCCGCGACCGATATGGATCAGGCACGGGTTGTCCCACATCAACAAATCACCATGTTGCCATTTATGACGATAACGAAACTCGGCACGGATCTGGTGCGCGAACAGTTCGTCGAGCAACGGCTGGGCCTCATCGCCCCCCATACCTTCAATGCCGACAACAAATCGCGGCGAAATATAGAGTGATTTGCGTCCGGTCTCAGGATGATGCCTGACCATCGGATGCACAGCGTCGGGGATCGGGATTCCGTAAACCTCATCCGCCTTGTTGGCAAACTGGGTATCGACCTGGGCCCTTTTGTTACGGCGCCGGTCAAATACGTGAATGCCCTTCAGATCGGCAATCCGTTCCTTCATCTCTGCCGATAATGTGTCATAGGCGGTGTAGATGTTAGACCACTCGGTATCGCCTCCCTCTTCTGCCACTTCGCGGGCGTGCAGGAAGGTCGCACGGCAGGGTATTTCACTAAAAGACAGGTCGGTATGCCAGAAATCGCCAGCACTGATCACCCCCATCGGTTCTCCATCGACCAACCGGTTCGACAGTACTGTGACTTCCGGATAGTTGGGCAGTGTAAAGGGCCGGTCGGGACGGGTTTCAATTGGACCAAAGCGTTCGCTGAACGCAATATGGGCATCCGGCGTCAAATCCTGATCACGGAACACAAGAAGCTGATACTCCAGAAAGGCTTCATGAATTTCGTCAAAAACGGGATCATCGATTGACGTTAAATCAATCCCGATTACTTCAGCGCCGAGCGCATCTGAAAGAGGCGTTACTTTCATGTTCCGAAGTTTGACGCCCGACCAGTCAGTTCGTCAATGGCGTAACCTAAACCATAGTGCGAGATAGCTATTTTTTGTCACAACCTCACTCTCTTTAGTCGTATTATTATTTTTTAATAAACCTAAAGAAGAGTTTCGGAACGGCGTTTGTAAACAGGGAGACAACAAATGAGTTCGATTGCGAAGAGTTGTACTGTCAGGATTTACATTCACGATGACGAAAACGGCCAGCACGCCACTGTTAAACTTTCCAATTGGACCGGTGACGTTCTGGTCATACCAAGGCCCTGCCCTCGCGAGCAGTTTCAGCGCGAAGAACTAGGTCGTCCGGACGTCTATATTCTGGTCGATGATGTTCACGCAGCGGGAAAGCCGCAAATCTATGTCGGAGAGAGTGAGTATGTTGGAGACCGCCTGCGACGCCATGAAAAAGACAGCGCCAAAAACATCTGGCGTGTCGCTTGTATCGTCACCTGCTGCGATGGTTATCTCACCAAGGCCCATATCCGGTACATCGAAGGCCGCCTGATAAAGCTGGCACGGCAGGCCGAAATTGCCTGCGTCCTGAATGCTGTATCACCGGAGCCGCCTTACCTGCCCGAAGCCGATATCGCGGACATGGAATATTTTATCGAGCAGTTACGGTTTAATTTCGGGCTGCTCGGCTATGACTACTTCGGCAAGAAACGGCGCATGGTGTTTGGACCTTAATGCATCGCGGAGCCGCCATCGACGACCAGGCTTTGGCCGGTGATGAAATCGCTATCGGCTGACGCCAGGAACAGGCACGCCCCGACCAGGTCTTCCGGTGTTTCGATCCGCTTGAGCGCTCGGGTTTTCATGGTGCCTTCCATCGAAGCGCCCAGCGCGGTATCGCGTTTAAGCACATTCTCGCTGGCTGTCGCCCCCGGCGCGATGGCGTTGACACAGATATTGTCGCCACCGATCTCACGCGCCAGCGAACGGGTAATACCAACAACAGCTGCCTTTGACGCGTCATAATGCAGAAAATGGGTCGATCCCTTAAAGGCACGGCCGGACGATATATTGATGATCTTGCCGTAGCTGTTCTTGCGCATCTCGGGCACGGCTTCCTTGCACATAAGCCAAACACCTTTGATGTTTACCGAGCTGACCCGATCCCAGTCATCAACCGTGATCTCATCGAAGCTGGCGCGGTCAACCATCGTGAAGATCGCAGCATTATTGACCAGAATATCGAGCCGCCCGAAAGCTTCGACGGTCTTTTGCACCGCCGCACGGGCCGAGGCTTCGTCGGACACATCGCACGGCGCGTCGATGGCGTCACCGCCCGCCTGTTTAATGATATCGACGACCGTCTGACCGGAGTCCATATCCGAGATTGCGACCTTGGCGCCTTCTGCAGCCAGGCCTTTGGCGAATTCCGCCCCTATTCCTTGGGCGGCACCCGTAACGAGTGCGACGCGTCCTTCAAGCCGTCCCATGTGAGGTCTCCCTTTTCTTTTCGATCACCGGCTCCCGGTGTTCCCTCACCTAGTGTACGCACCTCTGTGTTCATCTTCAAATCACCACGGCGTTTTTGCGCAATGATCTCGCCGGTTTGCCAATACTCTCCGCGCACCGCACGTTTTGCCATGGTCTCAAGGTCCTCGTTCCATTCGCCCATGTCATAGCCATACCAAGGACGTTGCGGCTTGAGTTTCGGAAGACCAAGCTCGTACCAAATCTCAGCGGCGCCTTCCATATATTCGCGCTTGGGCAGCGAGACCGGCGGATAGGTTTCCTTGAGCGTCGCATCGACCAGCACCGCGGAATCGTTCGAGTCCTCCAGCGAGCGCGGGCCATGGCCCTCATCCTTATTCTTGAGAATCTCGACATCGCGATGCGGTTTACAGCGGTAGGACATCGCCCAAAACACTGCATTAGTATCATCAGGATCGATATCTTCATTGACCGCAATGACCCATTTGCCCTCGGCTTGCCGCAACGAGGCAATACCATAGAGCGCACGCCATATCTCTGTGCGCGGCATATCCCGATCCACCACCGCTATAATTAGCTTATGCAGCGAGGTCAGCGGTTCATGGGTACAAACATGCTTAATCCCCTTGATACCCAGATGATCACGCAGGTGTTCTATCTGTGCTGCTTCATAGGCCGGTCGTTTGATTGCGGAACTTTCCGATGGCGTCACCTGGCTAACCCAGCTTACCATCACCGCATCCTTACGACGCGTTACGGCGGTGACATCCATGAAACCGTTATATTCCTGCAGATTTACATGACCGTGACTTTCACCAAACGGCGCTTCGGGCTCCAGCAGTTCAGTCGAGATAAAGCCTTCAATAACGATCTCCGCCTCTGCCGGCACCATCAGATCAACGGTCTTGGCCTTCACGACATTGAGCGGCTTACCGCACAAACCGCCGGATACCTGGAACTCGTCATATTTCTCCGGCACTTTCTGCACAGCGGTAAAAGAGACAACCGGTGGCGCCCCGATAACGATGGCGCACGGCATCGGTTTGCCGAGCTTCTTCCATTCTTCCCAATGCATATAACCGCCGGTGCGCAACTCAATCGACGGGTTGAACCCGACCCGATTGGGCGCTTTTACCATGGCGCGGTAATTGCCCATATTCTGGATACCGTTGGTGGGATCCTTGGTGATATAATGGGAGGCGGCAAAATATGGTGCGTTGTCCCAGCCCGGTGAGGAAATAGGCACCGGTATCTGGTCGACACCGAAACCGTTCAGCAGATCTTCGCCTTCATAGACAAGGTCATGACAGGGAGCGTCATCAAAATCGACTTCATGGGGATCAATGGGGTTATTGAGTGCCTTGATCCAGGTTTCCTTGATTTCATCCAACTCGCAACCCATGCCGAGCTTGTAAACCGCGCTATTTGCAGCCAATCCACCGACCAGAACCGGGATATCGTATTTACGGCCCTTGGCGTCGGTGACGTTATTAAACATCCAGGCTTTGCGATCTTCTTCCTCGACCCCGCCACGATACTGCCAGCGCACCAACGGGTGCATCTCGGTATCTTTATTGATCTCGCGATCAACCTCGAACAGCAGCCCTGCTTCGCGCAAAGCAACAATATGTTCATGCAGATCAACGTAGCCGCGCTCTTCCGCAGTCTGTTCCCGGATCGATTTAGCCATTTTATTTGTCCTTATTCCGCGCAAAGCCCAAAAATCTGCGCTTTTTCAATCTGCGCGCACCATATTTTTGAGGGCCTTCAGAGTCAATACGGTACCGTATGGTTTTTAAGGGCATGGACGCAAAAAAACGGAAGTAAGGCAGGTGATGTCTCTACTCTTCGGCGCCCCAGAATTCGCCCTGACGTGGTACCACTTCAACGACACCATTTTCCTTGCTGTCACTGGTAAGTGGCTCGCCATAGATGTTGTAGCGTCGATGCTCTGCGGTCGGTGGCGTTTTTGCGCCTACACGCAGCAGAATTAACGGCTCATCGCTGACGGCTTCAAAACGGTAGTAACTGCCAGAGGGCAGCATGATGCCTTCATATTCACCACAAATTTTTTCTTCGCCGCGCGGACCGTAGAAGCACGCCTTACCCTTGAGAACCAGGTGGAAATGATCCTGATCAGTATGGTTGTGCAATCCGTTCTCGCCCCCGGAAGCATAGACCTTGAGATTGGCCCACATATTGCCGTTATCGGCAACGCCCTGATTGCTGCGCCCCTGTTCCAGGAGTTGCGCCCGAAGTTTAAAGAACTGCGCCGGCGGCGCCTTCTCGACATTCGCCTCGCGGATAGCCCGCATTTCCTCAGTCTCAGTAGCAAGCTGTCCTTTATCAGCAACGTCCAATGGCATATCAGCCTCCGTCCTGAATTTGATATCTAAGTTTAATGTCAGCGGTCGCGGAATGCTAGCGGATCAGCATTTCGTGCTTGCGGCGCGCCATCGCCAGGCGGTCGGATTCATTGCGGCTGCCCGAATGCAGGAATTCGGCGCTAATGACAGACATATAGACCGCGGCCCGTATTTCCGCCGTTTCCTCATCGTGACCGAGCGCCTTGAACTGATCGATAAAGAACTGGCGACGGACGGCGTCGGCAGCAACGATTTTCTGCTCTACCTCGGGATTGCGCTGCGCCCATAGCCTTAAAGCAGCAGCCTGTCCCCGCGTCCCGCGTGTGATGCCACGCTCTATGACCTTCCACATGCGGTCACCGGGACTTTCTGAAGCCGACAGGTAGCCGGGCCGGTCTTCTTCCCGCATCCCGAGCCAGCGCTCGATCATCGCATCAACCAGACCCTGACGGTTTTTAAAATGCCAATAAAAGCTGCCTTTGGTCACGCTGAGTTTGCGCGCAAGCTGCTCGACCCGGATGCCTTCAACACCCGCCTCACCCAAAACATTCCAAGCGGCGTCGATCCAGTCATCGCGGCTTATGGACATATGCAAGACCTCGGAACCTGCCCACGTCCCCACCCGGCCACCCAATGGGAGTATCCTTGTGGGTGGCCGGGTGGGGACGCGGACGGTCTAGAAATAATCACAGATACTCAGTCTTCTTCAAACGGATTGCCCGGCACTTCACGAATTGAAGTATTCGGGAACACGTCATTGCGCCGCAGTTGTGCGCTCCGTCGGCCATTTTCCAGATAGTCCCCTTCCGCTGCGCGCTTGGCCATATCATCCCACTGGTCATTCCAGTCACCCAGTGAGTAACCATGCCATGGGCTTTCAGGCTTCAGCGGCGGCAGATCGAGTTTTTCCCAAAGGTCCTTAGCGTCTTCCATATATTCTTTCTTGGGCAGCGCAATCGGCGGCATATCCGATTTCAGCGTCGCATCAATCAGCATCGTTCCGTCTTCACGGCCCATGCGGGTATCGCTCTTAGGGCCATGTCCCCTGTCACGATGCGGCAAAATTTGAACATCCAATGCCGGATTGGCGCGATAGGCCAGCGCCCAGAACACGGCATCACCCTCATCAGGATCGATGTCTTCATTCACCGCAATAATGTATTTACCCACCGCCGAGTTCAGCACCGATGCACCATACAGCGCCCGCCAGATTTCTGTCGTCGGGACACCCCGTTCAAAAACGATGAACAGCACACGGCGGATATTGGTCAACGGCTCATGCATTGAGACCCGCTTCACGCCCTTGATACCAAGATTGTCTGTCAGATGGTTGTACCAGACTGGCTCCCAGGCAACGCGCTTGATGACACTGGATTCAGACGGCGTCACCTGTGAAATGATGCTCGCTATCACCGCGTTCTTGCGATGGGTGATCGCCGTGATCTCCATGATGTTATTGTAATCTTCGAGCGCGATATGGCCGTGGCTTTCACCAAACGGTGCTTCCGGTTCGAGATATTCCGGATCGATATAGCCTTCGACAACGATCTCGGCCTCCGCCGGAACCATCAGATCCATCGTCTTGGCCTTCACCATATTGATCGGATTGCCGACGAGACCACCAGCAACGCCAACCTCATCAACGCCAAGCTGGAGCTTTTGCGGGGCGCAGTAACACACGCTGGGCGGCCCACCGAGGATGATCGCCATCGGCATCTTCTCGCCGCGTTCCTTATATTGCAGCCAGTGTTGATAACCTTCGGCGCCCCCGGAACGTACCGACATCCGCACCGCCATCCGCGTTGAGCTTTTCAGCCCGGCGCGATAGGTGCCCATGTTTTGCACACCGGTTTCGGGATTGCGGCTGATACAGCCGGTCGCCGTAAAGTAAGGCGCGCTGTCGAAACCCGGCGTCGAGATTGGGATTGGCAGGCTATCAAGCCCCTTGCCTTCCCCTTCCAGATCAGAGTCGATGACCACCTCATGACACGGCGCCTCAGTGACTTCGCGCGGCGCGATCGGATTGGCAATCGCATTGCTCCAGACCTTGCCGATGTCTTCAACCGGCGCCCCGATGCCAATACTGTAAATCGCCCGATTGGCCGAGAGTGCCCCCACCGCGACCGGCAGGTTATATTTCTGGTCCCGCGAGCAGGTGATGTTGTTAAAGACGAACGCCTTGCGATCGGTTTCCGGGATACCACCGCGGAACTGCCAGCGCACCAGCGGGTGCATCTCGGTGTCCTTATTGACCGGCTTGTCGATGGTCTCTAGCAGACCCGCCTCATCAAGCGACTTCAGATGGTCCTGAAAATCCGGATATCCCTTGCCATCAAACGATTTAGGATCGTTCGTCATGCCTACTCTCCCTGCTCAATTCTTCTTGGGACAGGCGCAACAGAAAGCCCGCGCCGCCCATACCTATGCGTATGGTCTAAAACCTATAGCGCACAACGAATATTGGCAATGCGGGCCTAATGGAAGATCAGGCGCCCAAACCAGCGACCTCTTTGCCCGCGATGCGACCGGTGACAAAGCACTCGGCAATATTGCCACCAGCGAGATAGAGGTGGCCGAATGAGCTGCCCATCTCGCCTGCCGCATAGAGCCGCGGGATCGCGTCCCCATTGACGTCGATGATGCGCTGTTTGGCATCATGCACCGGCCCACCCTGGGTGTTTGACAGTACCGGCCAGACCTGACCGCCATAGTACGGCGGACGCTGGATTTTCATCATGGTGCCTGCCGGGCGGCCAAACTCGGTATCGTTCTTGGTCACACACATCTCGTTCCAGCGCGCCATGGATTCTTCGGCCTTGTCACCATCAACGCCAAACATCTCGGCCAACTCGCCGACAGTATCGGCTTTCTTGATGATGCCTTCCTCGATTTCCTTGCTGTTATCCTGGCTCCAGACATAGGTCATGTCGCGTTCGTTATAGGCCGGGTTGCCCATCGGGAAACGACGTTTGCCCAGCTCGTCATAAATCAGCAGAGATGGGATACGCGGGAAGCTTCGGGTGACAGGATCATAATGTTCCATCGGTCGCCAGCCGGTATCCTGCACATAAGGCGGGAATTCGTTCATATAGCGTTCGCCATATTTATCCAGGATGATCCACGGCGCCTGCACAACGGCACGCTGCTCCAGTCCCGGTATCCAGTCAGGAAAGCGTTTTACCCGAATGCCATAGGGGAACATTTCCTTGTCAGGATGCAAGAAGCCGTAGGAGCCGTGGAAATGCCACATGTGCCACAGATCAGCACCCAATGACTGGGCCATGCGGATGCCGTCACCAGTGTTGCCACCGTTCGCCGCCGTCCTCACCGGCATAATCTGCCAGTATTGCTTTTGCATTTCCTGATTAGCTTCAAACCCGCCACTGGCGAGGATAACGCCTTTCTTCGTACGTATGCGGCGCTCGCCATTGGGCGTATCAACGACGATGCCAATGACTTCACGATCCGCATTGGATATCAGTTTCTTGGCAGGGGTGCTGCACCGCACTTCGATACCGCGTTCCTCGACATTCTTTTGCAGCACATAGAACACCAGTGGACCACCTGGGCGGCCTTTGACCTGCGGGTAAACTGTGGCGGCGTCGATATTCGGGATGGCGGTAATCTGCGTGTAATAGAAAGCGTCTTCGCCGGGGAATGGATAGTTGCCGCCGCGCTCGCGGATCATAAATTCCGCACCGGGCAGTTCCGTCAACTTACGTGCATAGGCCTCATTATCCACCATACCGTCGGCCAGCGCCCGCAGCACCGGATCAGGCGTACGACCGGAGTTGGTGTGTTTTAAATAGGTGAAGGCACCATCGGGGTTTTTGGTCGAGCAAATCGCACCATGAGAGCAGATCGAAATCCCGCCGGGATCAGGCATTTTTTCGACAACCAGCACCTTGGCGTCAGCATCATGGGCTTCAATCGCCGAGACACCGCCCGCAAACCCGAAGCCAACAACGACAACATCATATTCTTCGTCGAACTGTTGCTCCGACCCGTTACTCTTTGACGCCATAATTTATCTCTCTGTCCTCAACTGCTGGCGTCCATCATAAATCATGGAACAGGCCACGAAAATACTTGGCGGGAAAATCAGCCATAAAAAAGCGCCGGTCTCGTGAAAGACCGGCGCTTCTTTGTCTCTATGGACTAACCCTAGAAGAGGTTCGCCCAGTTGATCGTCCGTAGAACCGGCCATATATCGCCGACCACAGATTGTGGCCACGGAATAATCAGGACGTGGTGGAACAAGACATAGCAGAATACCCACAGTGAGCAGGAAATGCCCATTGTGACGGCCCAGCTCGCCTTGCCCCAGAACCGCATATAGCCGACCAAGAAGAGGAACATAGAAACCATCAACCCGACGATCGACGCCATCAGGAAGAAGAACCCACACCAGCCGAAATAGGCAAAAGCTCTTCTCGTGATCGTCGCTTTGTCGAGGTCACCGAAATCCACCACGATATCGAAATGAGCGTCGGATTCCGCTTCTTCCTTGGTAACTTCCTTGCCATCAATATCCTTGCTGGTCACCATTTTCGCACCCTGCTGGTAGAACAGCTTGGCGAACATATAGAACAGCAGAATAATCACAGCCAAATAGCCGACCACCTGCGGTACAAGCCGCGCCCCAAACTCCCAGCTGGACGCAATCCACAGCTCCGTCGCGAACAATGCCAGGATGCCAACGGCAAAAGCAAAGTCGAGGTCGAACCCGCGCGGGTTGTAAGCAAACGTCGAGGTTTGTGACGTCGTCTTACCCGCTGCCAGATCCTTACGTTTTTGACGAACCTGATTGATATAAGGACTCATGATGCCATAGAAGGTGATGATGAACATCACGACCACAACCGGGAACTCGGTGATGTCATAGGTCCATTGCGCGCCATAGCGTTCGACGGAAATGAACATATAACGCTCAACAAGCCCACCGAGCACGAAGCCCAATACCAGAGGAGGCCTTGGCCAACGCAAACGCTTCATGATGAAGCCAAGCAGACCGAAGCCAAGCAATGCCCAGATATCGCCCCACTGACGTGATCCCTGGAATGCACCGACGAACACAACCGCCAGAACGATCGGTACCAGAATACCGGGTCGGATCAGGGCGAGTTTTGCAAGTTGACTTGCGAAGGTGAAACAAATACCGGCGCCAAGAATATTGGCAACGGCGACTGACCACACCATCGTGTAGGTAACGTCCAGTTTCTTCGTCACCATGTCAGGTCCGGGGACCAGACCATGGATCAGGAAGGCGCCAAGGATAAGCGCCATCGATGCGGAACCAGGAACACCGAAAGCAATGGTTGGCACCAGAGCACCACCCTCTTTCGCGTTGTTCGAGCTTTCCGATGCGATAACGCCGCGAACATCACCTTTACCAAAGTACAGGTCCGCATCCTTCTCCGTTCGTGCCGCATGGCCGTAGGCAATCCAGTCAACAACCGACGCTCCAATCCCGGGAACGGCCCCGAGTCCAGCACCGATCGTGCCACAGCGCATAACCAGCCACATGTTTTTGAACACGTCGCGAACGCCAACAAGTTGGCTATCTTTGACTTCGGTATCCCTACCTTCAGCCGCAATCGATTTCTGCTGGATTGCGAGATCGGCAAGTTCTGGAATAGCAAACAGTCCGAGAGCAAGAGGTACAACTGGCAGACCATCCCACAGATAAAGCGAGTCAAAGGTCCATCTCAATGTACCGGTTTGTGGATCATCACCAGCCGTCGAGACCAGAATACCGATGCAGGCACCGGCCAGACCTTTAAGAAGTGAGCCACCGCTCAATACGGAGGCAAGTGAAAGTCCGAAGATACAGAACGAGAGCAGTTCGGGAGACCCGATATGCAACATTACCGGACGCAGGATCGGGATACTGACACCAAGCAGCAAAGCACCCCAAAGACCACCTATCACCGAAGCGGTAAAGGCCGCGCCGTATGCACGCCCTGCCTGTCCTTTTCGTGACATTGGATAACCATCGAGGATCGTCGCTGCCGACCCTACTGTCCCTGGCACACCAAACATAACGGCCGGTATCGTATCCGACGTCACCGTCACCGATTGAAGTCCCATCAGGAACGCCAGCGCGGTATAGGCATTCATATCGAATGTAAACGGCAGCAGAAGTGATAACCCGACCAGACCACCAAGTCCGGGGATAACACCAACAATAAGACCAATGATAACGCCCAAGGCCAAGAAGCCTAGCCGTTCAAAAGTGAACAGAATTGTTAGTGCCTGTCCTGCTTCACTTAATAGGGAAATGTCTTCCATTATTCTCGCCTATAAAATTCTCGCCTATAAAAATTTCATTCTCGCCTATAAAAATTTCGCGCCAAAACTAAAGCAACGCTCTTGTAAACCACATTTTGACGCTCAATATTCCGACTCTGCGACAGAATCGTCATCTCATGCGCAAAACACCTATCGAACAGAGCAGCCAATTTGACTGTATTATCCGCAACAGATTCAAGGAAATCCCCGTTTTCCCGGTGTCTCCCTGCCCCCCTTTTCTTATGTCAGCCTGTCCAAACGAACATGCCCTGTCGCCAGGCTCATTAATCGGCCCAGTCAGGACCGGATGTGATATGAAACATCTTGCTCTGTCAAGGCCGAGAGAAAACTTCCTGAACAAATTTTTCATTGATTTGTTTTTTTATTTGGGACAGCGGAAATGCCCTATTCTGGAGGCTGTTTGCTGTGAAATCGCGCTGGCGTATGGCAGTACCGGTTTTCTTCGGTTAATCTCCAACCCAGAAAAAATATAGACTTATATATGGGGAGACGACGAAATGGCAGAACAGGTAGTATTGGTAACCGGAACTGGTGGTGGCATTGGGGCGGCCTGCGCACGCGGGTTACTGGAAGACGGCAATAAAGTGACGGCGCTTGATGTGAAACCAGTTCACGAAACTGTGTTGAATGCAGCACCGGAGGATAACTACATCGCTCTTAATGTTGATGTGTCATCGCTCGATGCCTGTCGCGATGCCGTAAAACAAACCATCGACAAGTTTGGCCGACTTGATGCGGTCTGTCATTTTGCGGCCATTCACTCGACATTGAACTGGGAAGATGTTTCCAGCGAAGAATTCAACCGCGTCCTTGAGGTCAATGTCGTTGGCTCCTTTCATGTCGCGAAAGCTGCCGGTGAATGGATGAAGGAAAATGGTGGTGGTGCCATCGTTATGACCTCATCAGGTTCTGTTCAGGCAAGCGGCGTTGGCGGCGGCAGTGGTCGCGGCGGCCCGGCCTATGTCACTTCCAAGGCTGCGATTTACGGGCTTAACCGATCTCTCGCCCGCTCCCTGGGGCCGCATGGCATACGGGTTAATACCGTCAGCCCGGGTGCTACCGAAACACCGATGATTGCCGAATACACCAATGCGTCTCGCGACAATGCCGCCAATCGATCCATGCTCGGTCGTATCGGAGAACCGGAAGACGTCGCAGATGTCGCCCGGTTTCTGATTTCCGACAAGGCACGCTACGTGACTGGCGAAGTCATCAGCGCAAGCGGCGGCGGCAGCGTTTAAAAAAGAAGCATACCCCGTTGCGAAACCCCGCTATACTCCCACCTCTGATTTTTGGGAACGCAACTCAACTGCGAGGATATCAGGATGCATAATGTCCACATAAAGCCCGAACATATCGAAACCATGATACGGCGTGGTGGCAAGGAACACTCGGTCGAATCCCTGAATGGTCCGGCGACCGCTTTGGTTGTGGTCGACATGCAAATCTATTTCATGGGGGAAGGTCAGCCTTCTGAATGCCCGATCGCCCGCGACATTGTTCCCAATGTGAACCGACTGGCAGACGCCACCCGCCGTGCCGGGGGCAAGGTCATCTGGATCCAGACTCATTCTGGTCCGGAGTCAAAAGACTTCTGGTCAGCCTATTATGATCGCATGACGCCAGAGAATAGCGAGAAACGCGTCACCGGCATGGAACCCGGCGGCAGCGGTTTCGACCTCTGGCCCGATCTCGATGTTGGCGACGAAGATGAAATCGTACCAAAGACCCGCTACTCCGCTTTTATTCCCGCGCCATCCAAACTCGAGGCGGTGCTCAAGGAACACAATATCGACACCCTGTTGATTACCGGTGTGTCGACCTGCACCTGCTGTGAATCTACAGCGCGTGACGGGATGATGCTCAACTATCGAACGATGATGATCTCCGATGGCTGTGCGGCGCCTGATGACGATCTTCACAATAATTCAATCAATCAGTTCTATTTGCAGTTTGGTGATGTTCAATCGACTGATGAGGTAATTGCCCTGCTCGACCGGAATGTCGCGGCAGCGGCTGCCGAGTAGGTCCAAGCTAATAGATCAAAACCCTTCAATGAAGGGCTTAAGCGGGCGGTACCCCTGACAAGGTCCACCGGCGCCAAGAACGTACGTTTTATAATATAAAGAGGCTCAACATGTCCGATGCTGTTTCCTGCCTGTTGCCGGAAAATATCGAGAAGGTTACCAAGCGCGATGGCCGGCCTCACAGCCTGACCGAGTTTGATCCAAAATCGACCGCGCTGATCGTGATCGACATGCAAAATTTCTATATCGCAAAGGACCAGATCTCCTATTGCGAATATGCCGAAGCCATCGTGCCCAACGTCAATAAGCTGGCGATGGCGATGCGACAGTTCGGTGGCAAGGTTATCTGGGTTCGCAACATCACCAACCCGGAAGCCTTCAAGGGCTGGAGCGCGCATTACGAACGCATGACACCGGAACGTATCGCGACCCGGAAAAAGGAACTCGCAAAAGACGGTGCCGGTTTTAAACTTTGGGAAGGTCTCGATGTCCGCAAAGACGATCCCAAGGTCAACAAAATCCGCTATTCAGCCTTTATTCCGGGCGCCTCCAATATCGAAAAAGTTCTCGGCGAAAACGGCATTGATACGCTGCTCTTTTGTGGCGTCGCGACAAATGTCTGTGTCGAGTCCAGCGCCCGCGATGCCATGATGATGAATTACCACACGCTGGTCATCGAAGATGCCTGCGCCGCCGGCACCATTGCCGGACACGAAGCGACCCTCAACGCGCTCTACCTGAATTTTGGCGACGTGCAGATGACCGACCAGGTCCTCGAAAGCCTGAGTGCAAACGCCGAAAAGAACACCAGCGCCGTTGCGGAGTAGAATAACCACACCTGAATTTCGTTCAGACGTAATTTTTCTCCCCCACCCCATTTGCTTAACCCGTCGACTCGGGTAATCATACGTGTACATATAGTAATCATACGTGTACATATAAATGTATTCTGACGGTGTATTTGGGAGAGCCCGCAATGGCGGAAAAACTGGTCATCAAAAATGTCGGCATTATGCTGTCCGGCGCTCTGGAAGAACCCATCCTTGATGCTGATACTGTCGTCGTTGAAGACGGCAAGATCGCCGCGATCGGGAAAGAGGCAGATGTCGATACTGAAAACGCCGCGACCACGGTTAATGCCAATCGCGCCGCGCTCGCACCAGGTCTGATCGACAGTCACGTTCATCCAGTTGCGGGGGACTGGACACCCCGTCAAACCCAGGTCAACTGGATCGACAGCTCAATGCATGGCGGTGTCACCACGATGATTTCCGCCGGCGAAGCCCATTTTCCCGGCCGTCCGCGCGATCCCAAGGGTGTCGTTGCACTGGCCATCGCCGCGCAGCGCTCCTTTAGTGCTTATCCGGGTCAGGTGAAAGTTCATGCTGGCGCCCCGATCCTTGAAAAAGACATGGTCGAAGACGACTTCAAATTCATGGCCGAGGCTGGCGTTAAGCTGCTCGGTGAGATCGGGCTAGGGGGCGTAAAGGTCGGCGATGAAGCCAAGATCATGGTCGACTGGGCCCGCAAATACGGCATCCAGAGTACTATCCATACCGGCGGCCCCTCCATTCCGGGCTCTGGCCTGATTGATAAGGATATCGTGCTTGAAGCGGGTGCCGATATTATCGGACATATTAATGGGGGTCACACTGCCCTGCCGCTCGATCAAATCCGCTGTCTCTGTGAAGATTGTAGTGCCGGGATTGAAATCGTTCACAATGGTAATGAAAAAGCCGCGTTGTATGCGATGCGGACAGCCTTTGAACTCGGTGAGGAAAGCCGCGTCATTCTCGGCACCGATGGTCCGGCAGGGTCGGGCGTACAGCCGCTTGGTATTATTCGAATGGTCGCCATGATGTCTTCACTCGGCGATGTCGCAGCTGAAACCGTCATGTGTTTTGCGACCGGCAATACCGCAAGGGTCCGTGAGCTGGATTGCGGCTTGATCGAAGTCGGCCGCGCGGCCGATTTGATCTTTATCGATGCCCCACAGCATTCCGCTGGTAAAAACGTCCTCGAAGCAATCGGGCTCGGTGACATTCCCGGGGTCGGCATGGTCGTCATTGACGGTAAGATCGCCTGTCATCGCAGCCGTAACACCCCACCCGCCAACAACCTTCCGGAGGTCGTCTAAAACCATGGCGCCAGACACAGCAGAAATGCCGCTTAATTTCGGGATTGGCCAGCCGGTCACAAGAACCGAAGATCCACGTCACCTTACCGGTGAGGGCAACTACACAGACGACACCAACGTCGATGGTCAGGCCTATTCCCGCTTCGCGCGCAGCCAGGTTGCGCATGGCACGTTAAACGGGGTCGATATTTCCGCCGCCTCCTCAATGCCGGGCGTTCTGGCGATCTATACCGGCGCTGATCTTTTAGCCGACGATATCGGCAATATCCCAAGCGGCCTGCCGCTGAAGAACCGCGATGGCAGCCCTTATATCGTGCCACCGCGGACTGGTCTGGCCACAGATCGAGTACGGCATGTCGGCGAACCGATTGCCGTGGTCATCGCCGAAACAGCAGCCCAGGCGCAGGAAGCCGCTGAAGCTGTAATTGCTGACATATCCCCATTGCCGGTCGTGACCGATGCTGAAGAAGCCGTGAAAGACGGCGCGCCACAGCTGCATGACATCGTTCCCGGCAATGTCTGTCTCGATTTCTTTGTCGGTGATGATGACGCGATTGCGGACGCTTTCTCCAAAGCAGCGCATGTCACCAAGATGCGGATCGACAATACCCGGATTGTCGTCAACGCGATGGAACCTCGTTCTGTCATCGGCGAGTATGACGCGGCGACAGAAAGATTTACCGTTCACATGCCGACCCAGGGGGTGATGGGTGTAAAAGGTGCCATGTCCAAGGCGATCTTTAAGGTCGACCCCGATAAGTTCCGCGTGCTGTCCAATGATGTCGGCGGGTCGTTCGGGATGAAAGGCGCGGCCTTTGTTGAGCCGATCTCGGTTCTCTACGCCGCGCGCAAACTCGGCCAACCGGTTAAGTGGACAGCCGACCGCTCTGAAAGCTTTGTCTCCGATCATCAGGGCCGCGACAGCATTATCTATGCCGAACTGGCGTTGAGTGCGGAAGGCGACTTCCTCGGCCTCAAGGTTACCGGTGTCGGCAATTGCGGTGCCTACCTTACGGCCATGGGCCCAGCCCCGATGACGAATGTGATCTGCCGCAACATCATCAGTGTCTACAAGACGCCGGCGTTTTCCTATGCGACCAAAGCCGTATTTACCAACACGGTGCCAACTGGTCCCTATCGCGGGGCGGGCCGCCCGGAATCCAAATACAGCATGGAACAGCTGGTCGATAAGGCAGCGCGTGAAATGGGCATCGACCGGGTCGAACTTCGTCGCCGCAACCTGATTTCGCCTGATGCCCTGCCCTACAAGGCTCCCAACGGCCAAACCTATGATAGCGGCGAGTTTGAAGCCATCATGGACGCCACGCTGGAGCGTGCTGACTGGAACGGATTTGACGCGCGTAAAGCGGAGTCTGCTGCCAACGGCAGGTTGCGTGGTATCAGCATCACCAACTATCTCGAAAACACAGGTGCCGCCGGGGAGCTTGCCGATGTGCGCTTCCGGGACGATGGCACAGTTGCCCTCGTCACTGGCGCCAAGGACATGGGGACCAGCCATCGCACCCCGTTTGCGCAAATCCTCCACGAACGTCTCGGTGTTCCCTATGAGGCTATCGAGGTCATTCAAAATGACTCCGATGAGATGAGCCCGGGGGCCTCCGGGTCAGGTGGCTCAAAAACATTGGTCGGGGCCGGCAATGCGATTGCCGACTGCGCTGCGGAGATTATCGAAAAAGGTAAAGCCGCCGCAGGCCACATTCTGGAAGCCGCCATTGAAGATATTGAGTTCGCCAATGGTGACTTCACCGTGGCCGGCACGGATAAGACCATCAATGTCATGGAGCTTGCCAGGCAACTCCGCGATGCGGGTGATTTGCCGGAGGGTGTTCCCGAGAGTCTAGACAATAAGGCGGTGCACGACACGAGCCCGTCCAGCTTTCCCAATGGCTGTCATGTCTGCGAAGTCGAGGTCGAACCCGAGACCGGCATCGTGGATGTCGTAAAATACGTCGTGGTCGATGACTTCGGCGTCGTGATCAATCCGCTGGTCGTCGAAGGCCAGGTTCAGGGCGGCGTCATGCAGGGTGTCGGGCAAATTCTCGTCGAACGGACACTTTATGACGACGACGGCCAGCTCATCACCGGTTCCTACATGGATTACTGTATGCCCCGCGCTGATGATATCTGCAGCATTGATTTCTCAACCCGCAATGTGCCCTGTGTGACCAACCCGCTCGGCGTAAAAGGTTGCGGTGAAGCCGGCAATGGAGGCTCCATGCCCGCCGTGATGAACGCTATTCTTCACGCATTGGAAGAAAAAGGGATCACAGAGCTGGACGCGCCCGCGACTCCGCACCGGGTTTGGGACGCAATACAAAAAGCAGGTTAAATCGGTCTATTTCGGAGAGAACCGGTTAGAACCGAATAATACACTTTAAATTTGCGCCTGATTTGATTGTCTCGGCGCTTGAATTTCAGCTAAACCAACAGCTGAAATTTGTAAAAGATTCTCAGTAACCATCTGAATTTACCGTCTTTTAAGACCTCCAAATATAAAGTTTTCATATCGAAGGACGCGCAAAGCACACTGGATACACCGGATTTGTTAGCGCGTTCAATTTTGTGTTTTATCACATGATTGCTTCCATAGGTTGAAACCTAATGGACCGAATACAAAGGACAGACGAGATGACTGAGGCTACCGAAACCATTCAAGAGAACGAAACCGAAGAGGTCAGTAAACCAACGAAGTCTCGAAAGAACCTGAGTATCGGGGCCAAGGTTTATGGTTTGGTCGCTATTTGTCTGGGTGTTGCCGGAATGATTGGCGGCGTCAGCTATTGGCTATTCTCTCTTATCGGGGCCGAGCTCGAAGCCATCGCAGAACGTGACATTCCCGTCACCAACGCCCTCTCTGAAATTACTGCTCATCAACTCGAACAGGAAATCAGCATGGAACACGCCTTTCGCTATGGCGAACTCCTGAAAACGGATAGCCATGCGGCGGAGCTGTTTGGCAAAAGCAAAAAGAAGTTCGAAGAATATAACGCCAAGATCAACAAAGAGCTGAAAGCGGCCGAGGCGCTTATCGCCAAAGCGCGGGACACATCCCACACTGCCAAGGAAAAAGCGGCTTTTCAGAAGGTCTTTGATACCACCGTAAAAATCGATAAAGCCCACCATCAATATTTCGAGAAAACCGAAGCGATCTTTTCCCTCATTCAAGCAGGCGACCTCAAGAAAGCGCATGTTGAAGAGGAGAAAATTGAGAAGCTCGTCAAAAATCTCAATCATGAAATCGAAGGGCTTCTGCAAAATTTCAGCGGTTTTACCGCCCAGGCTGCCCTGACGGCAGAAGCGCATGAAAAAGCTGCCATCAAAATGATCGCCATCATCAGCGTTATCGGAATCATCCTGGGCGCTGCGATCGCCTTCTGGATCGTAACACAGAGCGTCAATCGTCCTTTGCGGACAATCCTCGAAAAAGTCGAGCTTCTCGCGTCAGGCCAGTACGATATCGAAATCAAGGTTCTAACCAATAATGAAATTGGACGTGTGTTCGGTACCATTCAGAAACTTCGCGATGGTCTTCTAAAAGCGCTTGAGCTGGAAAAAGAGCAGAGAGCCCTGGAGAAGACTGAGAAGGAAGCGTCCGATAAGGAAGTGAAGATGCGGGAAGCTGCCGCCAAAGAGGCTGAAGAACGGGCCCATCGAATGGAAGAGATTATCTCGACTTTCGATAGCAACGTTAAAATTGATCTGGAGACGGTTAGTCCCGCCGCCACTGAGATGCACGCCTCTGCAGAGGCCATGACCGGTACTGCTGAACAGACCAGTCAGCGGTCATCGACCGTCGCCGCTGCTTCCGAGGAAGCAACCACCAACATTCAAACGGTCGCCAGCGCGGCAGAAGAGCTTTCTGCATCGGTCGGTGAGATTAGCCGCCAGGTAAAAGAAAGCTCCGCTATCGCTGATAAAGCCGTCCAGGAAGCCGCGGCAACTAATGAGAAGGTTCAGGGCCTGGCAGAGTCCGCGCAAAAGATTGGGGAAGTTGTTAACCTGATTAACGATATTGCCAATCAGATCAACCTGCTCGCCCTCAATGCCACGATCGAGGCAGCGCGCGCCGGTGATGTCGGCAAAGGCTTTGCCGTGGTTGCCAGCGAGGTCAAATCACTGGCCACGCAGACCGGCAAGGCGACCGAGGAGATCGGCGCCCAGATCCACGAAATCCAGGAAGCTACTGGCGATGCCGTAACAGCAATTGGTGGTATTTCAGATATCATTTCACAGATTAGCGAGATCTCCGGCGCGGTAGAAGCCGCTGTGGAAGAACAGGGTGCTGCTTCGCGTGAAATCGCGGGCAATGTCTCACAAGCCGCTGCCGGTACCCAGGAAATTTCCGGAAATATCATGGAGGTCAATCAGGCTGCCTCTGAGACCGGCTCCAATGCCGCGCAGGTTCTAAGTGCGGCTGATGAACCGGCGAAACAGGGCGACGCCTTGCGTGATCAAGTCGATCAGTTCCTACAGGATATTCGAGCGGCTTAAGCAGAACCCGTTTTTTAATCAGAGACACGCGCTCCGCCCTCACCAGCGGAGCGTTTTCTTTATGGGTCCCCGCCCTTCTCCCCTAAGCAAGCTGGTGCCATAATCCTCTTAATAGAATTTCGAATTCTGTTCACTGGGAGGCGTACAATGTTTTTCGAACCCAAAAATGACGATCACGGGCTGCCCTACAACCCGTTCAAAGCCTGTGTCGTGCCGCGTCCCATCGGCTGGATCACGACGCTCGGCTATAACGGTGTTGTCAATCTGGCACCGTTCTCAATCTCCAATCAGCTCGCTTATGACCCTCCTTTCGTTTTCTTCTCAGGCTCCGGCGCGATTGACGGGATGGAAGCAGAACCACGCCGCAAAGACTCGGTCGTAAATGCAGAAGATACCGGTGAGTTCGTCTACAACATGGCGACCTATGAGCTGCGCAACGAGGTCAATCTCTCCTCGAAACACGTTCCACCAGATATCGATGAATTGGAAATGTGTGGTCTGACGCCCGCGCCCTGCAACATCGTGAAATGCCCACGCGTCGCGGAAAGCCCGGTTAATCTGGAATGCAAATTCCATTCAACTATTACCCTGCCCTCAAATTCGGCCAAGGGCGTGCATCATGTCGTGATTGGTGAGGTTGTCGGCATACATATCAACGATGCCGCTCTGACCGACGGCAAAGTCGATTGGGTCAAGATACAGCCACTCGCCAGGATGGGGTATATGGACTACACCCACGTCACTGAGGTCTTCACGATGCCTGGACCGAAAGGGGAGGAATTCCGACCCGGCCAGGTTGGCGAACACAGCGCTTCCAAGCACTGGGATCGTGTCAAAAACGAATGGGACACCTACGACGGCAAAGACCGCAAAGACTAGACCGGCTTGTCGCCCTCAACGGCATAGCGTCTGAGCAGCCGACGCTCGTTGATATCAAAATCCGTCCGCGCGTGTAATGTACAGCGATTGTCCCAGATCGATAGATCGCCGGGAATCCATTTGTGATCGTAAATGAACTCGTCCTGTTCGATATGGTCGAACAGATACTCCAGCAACTCCGTACTTTCCTTTACGTCCATATCGAGAATGTAGTCGGTCATCAGCCTGTTAATGAACAATGATTTGCGGCCGGTTTCAGGATGGGTCCGAACAACAGGGTGAACGGCGCTAGGCGCCCCTTTGGTGCGTTCCTCGGACTTCATATAGCGATTGTTGGATTGGTAGTCGTAAACGTTCATTGCAACCCGCCCATCGAGCTTCTTTTTGATGTCATCGGGTAATGTTTCATAGGGTTTGTAGCAATCGACGAATAGCGTATGGCCGCCCTTTGACGGAATTTCCAGGGCGTATAGGCTTGTCGCCGAAACCGGGAGATCGAAATAACACTGATCCGAATGAAACCACATCTCGCCACCGGGCAAGATGGCGTTTTCCTTGAAGTTTGAGACGAACAACATACCCGGATGATCTTCCGACTCAGATTCCGGTGCGGTTCGTTCCGCCTGAATCACACCGAGATTGGCACAAAGAGCAGCATGTTCCGCATCGGTTACTTGATGTCCGCGGATAAAGACCACGCCATAATCGAGCCAGGCTTTGCGAAGTGAGGCTACCGCGTCACTATCCAGCGGTTCGCACGGGTTGATACCAATGATTTCGGCGCCCAGCGCCGGTGACAGAGGCTTGATTTCGATCATCATTCTTTCCTCGACGCCCTAAAACATCCTACCTATCCTGCCAAGGGCTTGCTTAGACTGTAAAGAGAAACGTAACTCCACGCTCGAAGCGGACAACACATGCCTAATAGTTCGGATGAAACTGGCTCTGTTCTGGCTGTCGCGCACGATAGCGGTCACAACTTCAGCAAGCCTACCTTCGACAGCATTACACTGATCGCCGGTCTCGGTGTCGAAGGGGACGCCCATTTAGGTAAGAAGGTCCAGCACCTGTACCGGATCAAAAAGGACCCAAATGTCCCCAACCTTCGTCAGGTCCATTTAATTCATGACGAACTTCATCAGGAGTTAAACAAAAACGGTTTTGAAATCACGCCAGGCGATATGGGCGAGAATATTACGACACGCGGCATTGACCTGCCAAGCCTGCCGCAGCGAACAATCCTGAAAATCAGCAAAGAAGCGGAAATCCAAGCTCCCTGCGAAACCCTTTGTCGCGTTAGAACCGGTATAGGTCTAACGCGTCGCCACCAGACAGTCCTGACGGCGGGCCCGGAGCTTCTTGCACACCTTGGCAGCAGCCGCATATTTTCTGAAAGGCCCGACGCGAGACCGATAAATTGTCCCGGCATGCCGTAACCGCGCTTTTTGAACGGTGAAAGTCCGCGTGCCAATCAGATCCTTGTTCCGCTTGATCACTCGACGGGCAAACTCGGCAGCGTCATTGCGCCTTTTGCTGGCCGCAACCTGAACCCAGATCGTTCCTTTCGAAGGACGCCTTACTTCCTTTTTCATCTTGGAATTCCTGCGCTTTTTAGTGAAGCGGATCGGCTTGCCGGAGTTCTTGAGTTTATCGACCATCTTTTTCATTGGTTTCGGCCTTTTAGCCGATTGGACACCTCGAAGAACGTTCGGTTTGGCCGCTTGCGGCGTGATTTGACCGGGTGGGCGCGTCTGAGTGTCGGTTTTTTCGAGCCGTTTTGCGTCGATTTGATCGGTTTAGCCGGTCGAACCGGCCGTTCCGGCGTCATGTGGGCGCACTTCGCCCCTGGAGCCAGAGGAAACGGCGCATGTTATACGCCAGATTGGTCATGCCGATCTTGGCCTCGGCCCGGGCGATGCCGATGGTCCGAACCGAGAGCGCCATCAAGCCTTTCTGATGGGCGAAGACATGCTCGACGGCGGAGCGTACCGCCGAGCGCGCCGCGTTGGCCTTGGCCAGGGTCGCCGGCATCGGCTTGCCGCGCGGCTTGCGGAAGTGGATCTGGGAGCGCTTGCCTTGGCGCGCCAGCATCTTCTCGTTACGCTTGGACCGATAGGCGGTATCCGCCCAGACCGGGCTCGCCGTGTTCTCCGGATCGATCAGACCGGCGAGCTGGCGGCCGTCATTGGCGGCGGCATCGGTGACGCGCCACTTGCGGATCAACCCGTGCCGCCGGTCCGTGGAGATGTGGTTCTTGTAGCCAAACGCCGGCACCATGATCTCCGGCCCCTTGGGGCGCCCATCCTCCAGACGCTTCACTCGGCCACGCTTCATGGTCCAGCGCGCATCCCGGTCTTTCTGGGCCAGCTTGGCCGGCTTGTCCTTCCACTCCTCTGGCACCTTGCCGGCCTTCAACGCCACCTTCTCCGGAACGCTGTTGCGCTGCCTGGGCGCCGCGACGATCGTGGCATCGACGATCTGGCCCGACAGCGCCAGGTAGCCATGGCCGCGCAGGTGTTCGTCGAAGCGATCGAACAACGCCTCGATCGCCTTGGCCTGCACCAGCAACTCACGGAACAGCCAGATCGTCTTGGCGTCCGGCACCCGGGCGTGAAGCCCCAGGCCCAGGAACCGCATGAAAGACAGCCGGTCGCGGATCTGGAACTCGGTTTGATCATCCGAGAGATTGTATAGTGCCTGCAACACCAGGGTCTTGAACATCAGAACGGGGTCATAGGGAGGCCGGCCACCCTGGCGCCGGTCCGAGCGACGTAGCGCCCGGATCAAGGGCCGGCGAAACAACTCGAAATCGACCAACTCACCAAGCCGAAGCAACGGATCACCCGCCGCCGACAGCGCCGCGTAACGCTCATCAAGATCGAAAAAACCGGGCTGAGCCGACATTCCATCCTCCATCAAGCCGATGAGAGAAGTGAAGCAGATCATGGCCAAAATGACGAGGTTTTTAGAGGCGCCCGATTTACTGGCAGCTGGTTTAACCGCCGCCACGGCCTTTGCCATTTCGCCTTCCGGCACCGCTTCCATCGGCACAGGGTCAATGCGACGACAGGCGAACCAATAAGCCGACCCGCCATCACGAAGGTAGACCGCGTGGCGGCCATGCTCGCTACAACGTGCTTGCGCATACTCAGCTGCTGATTTTGCTGATAACGCCTCAACGACAACCTGTTCAGGATTGGAAATCACTGACGTCGCCGCGAAACAACCGCTCAGCATCGTGGCCAAAGCCACAATGGGTACCAATCTGAATATCCGCATTACATCGCTTCCCCGCGATCCATTCGACCGCTTTCCAACTCGTCTCTAGACTATAGTTAGAGGGGTTTGCGTTAATTTAGCCTTAACCAAAAAAGAAAGGCGGACCAATATGATCCGCCCTTCCAGTCTTCTTTGTAGCGTTAGCGGAGGCCATCCTCGCCGGTTGCTTCATCAGTCGTCAATCCGCCAACACGGGGGAATGGTCGACCGGAATTCGTAACCGAAATCGCGACCAGGATTTCATTGGATCGCGGCGCATCCGCCATCCCGACTTCCATGCCATCAAAGTGACTACGGACATATGCCGCATCCTTGTGACCAAGAGGCACATCAATCCTGGTACCCTGGCCACCGAGTTTTTTAACAGACGGCACCAATGCGGCCCCCTTCTCAACTTCCTTGCGAAGCGGCGCGCCAAGCTTGGGATGCAGAATAGCAGCAGCGTGTTCCCACTCGCCATTCTCGCCGACGATAGCAGCCTTGCCATAGCTTTCAGCCTGCGCCGGTGTGATCCCAAGGGCTTCAACACACATCTTGCCGAGATAACCACCGAGTTCTTCGCCAATATCCATCAGCTCTGATAAATCTTCCTCATACCGACCGGCAAAAGGATTTTCGATGACGGCCAACGCCGATGCTTTCCGCGTCTCAGGCTCGACCGGCTTGCCAATATCGCTGTGAGTTGTTTCAACAATTACCTGGGTTTTTCTGATCCTGGCCTTCATTTAAGTCCATCCTCTCCCTGAATATCAGAAGCTTTTAAGCCGCCTGCCCGATCATAGATGCGGGCACCAGTTGCCATCGATTGTATCCAGACAACCTCATCCGCACGCGGCGCGTCCGGAATGGAGCATTCGATACAATCAAAGTGGCTTCGGACATAGGCGGCATTTACGTGCGCCAAAGGCACATCAACCGGGCGTCCCGGTCCAGCGACCTTCTTGGTCGACGGTACAATCGCTTTGGAGGGTGTAATCAGCTGACGCATGCCGTACCCGCCTGGCTCATGCCAAAGGGCGGCGTGCTCAAGCTCACCATTTTCGCCCACGATCGCTGATTTGCCATAGGCAACAATCTTGTCAACGCCACCAAGTGCATCAATTAGACGCTGCGCCATAGCAGTTCCCAGTGGTTTGAGCGCTTCCATCAGTGGCATCAAATCTTCTTCATACCGTCCGGCATAAGGATTGGCACACACTGCGGCGATATACCCTTTCAGCTGGGGCGGATCTGCGGGCGGGCCGAACTCATGCAATGTTTCCTCAATATGAATAACGAATTTGCGAACCTTCACGAACTCGCCGAAATCACCTTGTGATGTCGTTTGGATATCAGAAATACTTCTTGAATCGTCCATACCCTTCTCCCTTATGCCGCTTCCGCGATCAGTCCAGCGGGTGCCGTTCCAACCACACGAAAATTATTTTGTAATACCAACACCGCCGCTGAAATGAGTCCAGCCTGTTCCGACTTTAAAGCAGCCTCTTCTCCAGCTTCCAGCGCTTGATCAATCGTCTCTTGATCCAGTGCCCCGACAGCTACCGTAACCATCCGACTACCTAGATCACTATCAGGGTCCTGCTCGGTCGCAGGACTACGCTGAACTGCATGATGACTTGCAACGACTGAATTGGCGATCAGTGTCGCCTCTATATCAGCCACAGCTGCATTCTTTGCCAGCACCGTTACGGAGTCCGCGATGCCTAGTGAAAAGCTACGCCCTTTCCAGCCGCTCGTTGCAATGCCGCGAACAGGCTTGTCATTTGTCAGAACACAATCGCCATCGATATTTGGTAGATGGTAGTCAGCAACTAATCCGGCCGTGAGACTGTGCCCATCGGTCAAATGAAATGCAATATCGCCACCATTATTGACGTAGGCCTTTTCGAGGGCACGCCCGGCTGTCATTGCCTGCAGAACTTCATCGGCAACAGCCCCAGCGACTGCCGCCATCGGCGTAACAAATACATCCCGATGGGATGAGCAAGCCGCCTGCATCCGAGAGGCAACAGTCCCTTCCGTTCGCCATTCTTCGTCGAACTCGGAACGCAATGCGGCAAGCTCTTGCACTAAGGACGGTAAGATTTCGGGGAAACAGCTCATCGCTTGATCGTAAGCCAGGCGAATTTCATCCGGATCACCAAATGCCTGAATAATCAGATCTATCGGGCCCTGATTGAGATGCAGCCTGCGGCCGTCCGGCAATAAACCCATTTGCGCCGGCGCAAACATCTAGCTGTCCTGTGCCTCTTCTGCCTCTTTTCCGACATCGAGGGGCCACGGATGATCTTCGCGCCATGGCACCGAGCGAATTTCTTCGTTTTCCAGAACGTCTTCAAGCGGCTGAACGCGATCCACATACCCGCCAAGTTCTTCATAATCATCCGCCTGCACAGTGAATTCAATGGGCGCGACCAATGCCGGGGTTGGTACATAGCCGAACGAATTGTCAGGCATCTCGTTGACATCTACCAACAGCGTAATGCCACCCCCCGGCCACACAAACACCGGCGCACCACCACAGGTGACCTGGGTATGCGATTTCTTTACAGAGCGCGTTAGCAGTACCGGGTTAACCGTCACACCCGCTCGTAAACTTCCCCCTGCGCCGCCCATAAACATGACGGAACAAAGCGCGGGTTCACAATTCTCGCCGATCCGATCAACAACGATCTGAACCGCTTCCGGCATGTCTTTCTGAACCGGATTGAGATCATCATCCAATTCGTAATAAGCCGAGTCCTGTCCTGTCGTGGAAACCATCAAAAGCCGTTCACCAGCCCAGGCCACGTCGGGATCAATCTTTTCAATAATGTCTAGCGGGTCCGTAATATCCGTGCCGCCCCAGCCTGCGCCATGATCAGCAACCTGAAAATATCGACCAGGCGTTGACCGGCGGCCGCGCACCTTGAATCCTGCTGGCGGCATATCGATGAACTTGCCGGCCTGATGTTCGCTCAGAACCGCCGTGATGTGGTCATCCACGACGATCACCTCATCAACATGGTTATGCCATTGCGGGGCAAAAATACCGACGGTCGCGGAACCGCACCCGACCCGCATCCGCTCTTCCTGAACACCGTTGATAATGGGTGGTTTTCCGGCCCGAACAACGATTTCTGCACCACCGTCGATGGTCATTTCAACCGCCTCCTTATTGCAGAGACGCATCATTGTGTTGCAGGTCGTATTGCCTTCTTTTTTGGTTCCGCCCGTCAGATGACGAACGCCACCGATCGCTAGCATCTGTGACCCATATTCAGCGGTCGTGACATGCCCAACCTGTTCGTCATTCACCCGAATTGCTGCGGGTTCCGGACCGATATAGGCATCTGTGTCGATTTTTACTTTGACGCCGCAATAGCTGAACACCCCTTCGCTCACGACTGTGACCATATCGACACCGTCCTGGTCACTTCCAACGATGAAGGGAGCTGGTTTGTAATCCGGATACGTTGTTTTCGAGCCGATCCCGGTCAAAAAGGTCGGCGCCTGACTGATTAATGAGCCGTCCCAACTTTCTGACGCCTGAACAAACGGGATCATCTCACCCTTCTCATCCATGACTTTCTGAGCAACAACAACGGGGTCCATTCTGACAAGTTTTCCGTCAAAATTACCGTATCTATCGCAAGCCCCTGTTTTCCCTTCGCGAATCCGGCAAAGAACGGGACAGGCATCGCATCTGATCAGACCGTCATCTTTGGTGTTCGTATCATCGGCCATGTTGTGCTCCCCGGCGAATTTACCGTCACATAATAATTGTTTGTGTACATACAAATGTCCGCGAGCAACAGATCTCTGTCAAGGAGCTTCAATGGAAAGAAAATGCGCCGGGTTTCACGCACCAACTGTTGCACATTGTGAAATTAAATTTGCATGCGAAACCCTTGACAATTGCCCGACTTGGCAGATACTGGCCGCGATGACAATTGTAAGTGTACATACAATTATTTATTTATCGATTTCGTCATACTAATGACATTAAACTGAACCGGAAAACTGGCGTTTTTTGCCAACCAACCTAATCGGAACCATGGCTACACAACTCAAAGAAACCGACGAGAGCGGCCGCGAAATTCTGGACTCCGTAGTCATTCGCTTTGCGGGTGATTCGGGCGACGGAATGCAGCTGACGGGAACACAATTTACCCAGTCAACGGCTCTGATGGGAAATGACCTTTCAACTTTCCCTGATTTTCCTGCTGAAATTCGCGCCCCGGTCGGAACGACCTACGGTGTTTCAGCCTTCCAGATTAATTTTGCATCACATGCCATTAAGACGCCGGGCGATGCCCCGGATGTTCTCGTGGCAATGAACCCTGCTGCGCTGAAGGTCCATTTGAAGGACCTTGTTCCCGGCGGCACGCTGATCATTAATCTTGGTGCCTTCAACGATCACAATATCGAAAAAGCGGGATATACAGCAAATCCGCTGGAAGATGGCACGCTTGATAGCTATCGGTTGCTGGAAATTGATATCTCGAAATTGACTCTTGCCGCCGTCGAAGGGATTGATGTCACGCAAAAAGAAGCATTGCGGGCGAAAAACCTTTGGACGCTGGGCCTGATGTGCTGGATGTATGATCGTGATCGTCAGCCGACCATCGACTGGCTTAACCAGCGTTTTGGCAAACTGCCACACATTGCTGAAGCCAATATCGCAGCACTTAACGCCGGGCACGCCTTTGGTGAAACAGCCGAACTGCCGAGCGAAGTCAGCACCTATGTGGTTCCGAAAGCCAAGGTCGAGCCAGGTATTTACCGCGCCGTAACCGGCGTTGAAACAACCTGCTGGGGTCTTCTGACCGGCGCACAAAAAGCTGGACTGAATATCTTCTTTGGATCCTATCCAATTACACCGGCATCACCGCTGCTGCATTCACTCAGCAATTTGAAACAGTACGGCGTCGTTACATTTCAGGCAGAGGATGAAATCTCCGCAGTTTGTTCCGCCCTTGGCGCATCCTACGCTGGTTCACTTGGTGTAACCTCGAGTTCCGGCCCAGGTGTTGCGCTGAAGTCTGAAGCTCTGGGCTTAGCCGTCGTCACGGAATTGCCGCTGATTGTTGTGAACTTCCAACGCGCCGGACCGTCCACGGGTATGCCGACCAAAACCGAGCAGTCTGATCTGTATCAATCTGTATTTGGCCGAAATGGTGACACACCAATGCCCGTCATCGCAGCATCAACAGCGTCAGATTGTTATGACTGCGCCATCGAAGCGGTACGCCTTGCCACCAAATACATGACCCCGGTTATGTTCCTCAATGAAGGTTTCCTCGCGAATGCTGCGGAGCCTTGGAAGCTGCCCGATACCGATGATGTCGAGCCCTTCCCCGTGGAGTTCGCCAGCGAGACCGAAGGCTTTCACCCCTATCTTCGGGATGAAAAGACCCTTGGCCGCAATTGGGCGATCCCGGGCACTGAGGGATTGGAGCATCGGATTGGCGGAATTGAGAAAGACTACGATTCAGGCAATATCTCATATGACTCCGACAACCATCACAAGATGACGAAAGTTCGGGATCAAAAGGTTCTCAACATCGCGGACGACATTCCCGAACAGGATGTCGTTTCGGGGAACAAATCCGGTAAAATGGCGGTTGTCGGTTGGGGTTCCACCTATGGCGCCATCGAACAGGCTACGCTCCGGTGTCAGGAGGACGGTCTGGATGTTTCGCATATTCATATCCGCTACATCTGGCCCCTTGCCCGTAACCTAGGCGAGTTGTTGAAGGGATTTGATAAAATCCTGGTTCCTGAAATGAATAATGGGCAGCTTGTGACGCTGCTTCGCTCAGAATATCTAGTACCGGCAGAGTCTCTTGCCCAGATTACCGGCCAGCCTTTCAAGGTAGCCGATCTGGAACGAGAAATCCGCACCCGGTTGGAGGACTAATCGATGAACGTTCAAAGCCCCCCAGAAGCTCTTAAGCCCAACGATTATGCTTCCGATCAGGAAGTACGCTGGTGCCCCGGTTGCGGTGACTATGCCATCGTAAAAGCTGTACAGCGTTCGCTGGCCAATATGGGTGCCGACCCCAAGAACACGGTGTTTGTATCCGGCATCGGCTGCGCCGCCCGTTTCCCCTACTACATGGCGACTTACGGCTTTCACACGATCCATGGTCGTGCCCCGGCTGTTGCCTCGGGTGTAAAGCTCGCCAACCCTGACCTCGACGTTTGGGTCATCGGTGGTGACGGCGACATGCTCAGCATTGGCGGCAATCACACATTGCATGTGTTGCGCCGTAATATCGATGTACAGGTCCTGCTGTTTAACAATGAGATTTACGGTCTGACCAAAGGGCAATATTCACCAACATCAAAAGTCGGTACGCGGTCGCCTTCGACACCGGCCGGTTCGGTGGACTCACCGGTTTCCGCCTGCGTCTACGCGCTTGGCTGTAACGCCCGGTTTGTTGCCCGATCCGTCGATACCAATCAGAAGGTCCTGCCAGGACTGTTACAGGAAGCCAAAGAAAATAAGGGCGCGTCATTCGTTGAAATTCTGCAGAATTGCATCGTTTACAACGATGGCGTCTATTCTTCCTTTACCGACAAGGCAAACGCCGCTGATGGCCAAATCCTGTGCGAACATGGCAAGCCGTTATTGTTTGGTAAGGAAAATGAAAAAGGCCTGCGGATGACTGCTGGCAAAATGGAGCTGGAAGTCGTCACAATTGGTGAAAATGGCGTCACCGAAGATGACATTCTGATCCATGACGAAACCAACCGTCCGCTGGCATTGATGCTGGCCGGCATGCAACCGCCAAACTTCCCGGTTGCGATGGGTGTCATTTTCCGCGATCCGGGCCCCTCTTATGACGAAGCGGTCTATGATCAGATTGCAGAGGTGAACGAAAAATCACCCGCTATTCCAATCAACGAACTGATGCATAAAGGCAAGACCTGGACCGTCGTTTAACAGGTTCGTTTCATATGACGAAAAGCCCCGGATTAGGCGTTTCTCCGGGGCTTTTTTTTCGCCAAAAATATCATAGCATGGGTTTCCTCAGCTCACGGTTCGGCTATTATCACCGGCAGTTTGGGCTTAATAAAAATACGCGGATTTAAGAATGAGTGAGTTCAGTGACCGTAGTGTCGCCATCGTCGGTTCCGGTCCCGGCGGCATGTATGTAGCACAGGCGCTGCTTGAAAAGGCACCGGGTTGCCAGATTGATATCATTGACCGCCTGCCATCCCCTTTCGGGTTGATCAGAGGTGGTGTTGCGCCAGACCATCAAAAAACCAAACGCGTGGATCAGAAGTATGCGCAAAGCATCACCGACAATGACAATGTCCGCTATGTCGGCAACATTGCCCTCGGCCGGGATATCAGCCTCGACGAGTTGACGGACATCTATGATGCTGTGGTTCTCGCCTATGGCGCACCCTACGACAACAAGTTGGGTATTCCGGGTGAAGACAAAAAAGGTGTCTATGGCTCAAATGCCTTTGTCGGCTGGTATAATTGTCATCCGGATTTTAAAGACCTCGGTCCAGGTCTGAACATCAATACCGCTGCCGTCATTGGTATCGGCAATGTCGCCATCGACGTCGCCCGCGTTCTGTCCCGGACGCCAGCTGAAATGTCGACAACTGATATCGCTGACTACGCGATGGACGACATTGATGCCGCCTCCCTCAAAGACATTTATATGTTTGCGCGCCGCGGCCCACTGGAAGCCGCCTGCACGAACAACGAGCTTAAAGAGATGGGCGTGCTTGAAGCGGCGACGACCGTTATCGATGGCTCTATCTTGCCTGACGAGATGCCCGACGAGATGGACGACCGTGAAAAGAAAGTTCGGGCCCGTATCGTCGATACACTTAAAGACCTTTCGACAGCCAAAGCGGGGGAGAAGCGTCGTACCGTACACATTGAATTTTATGCCTCTCCGATTGAAATTCTTGGTGGCGATAGCGTTGAAGGCATTCGCATGGAACGCACAAAAGTCGAGGATGGCCGCTGCGTTGGCACCGGCGAAACATTCGATATTCCCTGCGAAATGGTCGTGACCTGCATCGGATCGCGCGCCGAAGCGATTGAAGGTATCCCCTTCAATGAGCGCAGTGGCATCGTACAACACGAAGAAGGCCGGGTAGCCCCTGGCGTATACGCGGCTGGCTGGGTGAAGCGTGGCGCTACGGGAACCATCGGTACAAACCGGCTCGACTCATATGCGGTAACCGACCTGCTCGTTGCAGACTTCGGCGGGGACGCAAAACCTGGCCCGTCGGCTCTTGATGCCCTTACCAAAGAGCGCGGATTGCAGGCGATCTCATTCGACGACTGGCTGGTCATCAAAGAGCTGGAAGAAAACGCGGCGCCTGATCCGGCACCGCGTAAGAAATTCAGCACGGTTGAAGGGATGATCGAAGGGCTTAATAGCGCTCGCTAAAAACGGCGCTATTCTGCTTCCCCATTTAGCTGCGCGAGCTTCGTTAATAAATCGAGGAACGTTTTTTGCTCCGCAGCACTCAGCGGGGCGAGCGTTTGCGCGGTTATACCGCCCCCGTTACTGACCAGAGCATTGATCAGCGCTTGCCCTTCATCACTAAGGCTCAAGATCAATCGACGTCGGTCATTTGGATCCGGACGCCGTTCAATCAGGCCGCGAGAGGCCAATCTTTTAATTACGCCCTGCATCGTCGCTGCGTCCATCGCGGTTAACCGACCGAGGTGGTTCTGCGAAACCTCATTGAGGTCACGAAGCTTTACCAGGGCCGCAAACTGCAGCGGTGTCAGCTGCACATCACCAATATTCTCTTGAAAAATGGCCGAATGACGCTGATGCGCGCGGCGCAATAAATGCCCCGCCTGACGTTCCAGAATATACCCGTCTTTAGCCGCCATACCCGTCTTTAGCCGCCATAGGCGTCTTGATCTCACTTCAAAAATTGTTTGTGTACGAATAATCCAGGGCGTAGTGAATTGTGTCAAGAAAGCGCCGCACTATCCGTAAATTGATTTTGTCTCGACCCCGGTCACGGGGCGTTAATCGTCCTCAACCGGCTTCGCGTAAACCCTGTCCGCTGCGTCACGAGTGATATAGCCGTATTCGACATCCATTTTCAAATCCGTCGCTGATCGGTCTGCAGGATCGCCAAATCCGCCACCACCGCCGGTTTCAACTATTACTTTCCCTCCGGCCCCGACAGGCCTTTCATCTTTGAGCACAACCTCCGGCTCTTTTCCTGGCGCCTCGATAATCACTCTGGATGCATCAGCATCGTGCCCACCCAACACACCCCACGGAGCGCATTTAGAACGTTCGAAGCCGGTTGACACGACAAGATCCTCGAGCACGGTATAGCTCTTGGTAAGACCCAACCCGCCGCGATATTTACCTGGTCCTCCGGAATCGGGACGCAATTCAAAACTATCGATCCGTACAGGGTAGCTGGCTTCCAATACTTCAGTCGGAATAACACGTGTATCGCCATGGCAATTTGTCCGGAAAGGACCTGGCCCGTCATTATCCGAGACCGCGCCCCAGCCGCCATATCCGCTATCATTCATCTGAAACAGGGTTCCGGTAGAGGGCAGCCGGCCATGAAAACGCAATGTGCAAAAACTGCCAAAATGAGCGCCAGCCACGCGATCTGGCACCGCCGGTGCCAACGCCTTGATCACCGTATCGATCACCGTGGGCAATGGCATGTTATATCGGCCAACAGCTGCATTTTCCGTCGCACTTAAAATCTTGCCTGGGGGCAGGATCATCTTAAGGGCCCGGAACGTCCCCTCATTGGCAGGTTCATGCGGCGCAACGAGATATTTGAAAGCCACCCGTGCAACGGTAAACCCGCCACCGCTAACGCCGGAATTCAATGGTCCGGCAACCTGATCCGCAATATCAGAAAAATCAACTGTCATCTCGTCGTCTTTGACGATTACCGCTATGCGGATGGGAAGTGTCCTTTCGAGATCAATGCCATCATCATCCAAAAACGACTCAGCTTCGTACCGCCCATCGGGGATCGCCTGAACAGCTTCCCGCGCTGCCGCTTCCGACTGATCCCAAATCACCTTGATCGCGGCGCTGACTGTCTCAATTCCGTAGCGGTTATAGAGTGCTGCCACCTGATCGCTTCCCATCGTGCAGCCCGCCAGTTGAGCGTCTATGTCGCCTCGGACCAAATCAGGAAACCGGGTGTTATATTCGATCATGCGATAAATCTCTTCGACCCTTTCACCTTTGGAGCGCAACTTGACGGTGCGAAACTGGATGCCTTCCTGAAAAACGTCGGTGGCATATTTAGAGATTGAACTGACGACCCGTCCGCCGACATCCATCCAATGAGCCGTAACCACCAGAAATCCGACGAGCTGCTCTTCATCAGCGCCAGCAAAAACCGGGCTGTACATCGCAACATTGTTGAGATGCTGTCCCATCGTCGCAGCATGGTTGGTGATCACCACATCGCCCGGAAAAAGGCCATCGCGACCATAAATTTCGAGCCCGTCCCGTACTGCGGCCCCCAGGACATCAGCAATAAAAATCGGCATGCCACCGGTACATTGGCAAATCAGGTTGCCGTCCGCGTCCAGAATACCTACGGCATAATCCTTGTACTCATAAATCAACATGCTGTGGGCGGTCCGCGCGAGATTAGTATCAATCTCGTCCGCAATCGTCGTGAAAGCGCCGCGAATAACTTCGAGGGTGATAGGATCAACCCGCCCTGTAACAGTGCTCTTTTCGCTATCCATTGTTTTACTCAGTCCCCAAATCGATCCGAATTTCACCTAGAGCGCCAACGGTGAACACATCACTTTCGCCAATAATTGTTGTTGACCCATATTCTTCGACGATCACGGGACCCCGGGCCTGAAAACCGGATTCAAGGGCGGCGCGCTGGTAAATAGCCACATCAGCGGATGCCGTCGCATTTGGCATCCAAACAGACCGCATCGAAACCGCGGCAGCACGTTGCCCGGACCGCCCTCCCAGTCTTGTGACCTCAGGGCCTGGTGTCGTCGCCATAGCCCCGAGTTGTAGCCCGACGAATTCCGCCGGTGCCTCTTCGTCCGCATGACCGTAGCGCCGACGATACTGTTTCAGAAAAACGTCTTTTATCGCCCCGGTATCATGGAGGTTTGCCATATCGATTCTAATGGAATGCTTTTGACCACGATAACGCATTTCCGCCCCTAATTCGACGGTGATATCACCATTACTTTCCTGGGCAACGGTTGCCGCAACTTCCCGTCTCATTTCTTCAAATAAATTACCAATTTCGGCAACAGCTTCGTCGTCAAGCGCTCGAAGAAAGGTTCGGGCCGTATCCACCCTCGCATTCGCTAGAAGCATTCCTGTTGCCGAAAAATTCGCCGGTTCGGGTGGTACGACAACGATCGGAATATGCAAATCACGTGCGAGTTGTGTCGCATGTAGCGGCCCACCGCCACCATAGGCGACCAAAACAAAATCCCGAGGGTCGAGCCCTCTCTCAATACTGATTTTGCGGATAGCGCTCGCCATACGCATCACGGCAATGGCGAGGACACCATCCGCCATATGGAACAATCCAGACTCATCATCATAGCCGAGAGGCGCGGCTATCTTGCTGTCCAACGCTGTGCGGGCCTTGCCGACATCCAACTCAATATCCCCGCCAAGGAAATTTTTATGGTTGAGACGTCCCAGAATCAGATTTGCATCTGTTACGGTGGGCTCATCGCCACCCTCACCATAGCAAGCCGGCCCGGGAGCAGCGCCAGCGCTTTGCGGCCCGACATTCAACCGTTTTTGATTATCGAGCCAGGCAATCGAGCCACCCCCAGCGCCAACTTCAATGATATCGATCACCGCAGCACGGATCGGAAAGCCTGTTTCAAAACCACCGATATAGGTCGCATTCTCAACAGAAAAGCGGCCACCGGTCACCAGTGTGCATTTGGCCGTCGTGCCCCCCATATCAAAGGCAATGACATTGTCATGGCCCAGCTCTCGAGCGAGCGCCGCCGCGCCAATGCAACCACCGACCGGCCCTGACTCGACAAGTGTTACTGGTTCCTGCCGGGCACGTTTTGTTGTCAAAACGCCGCCGTTCGACCCCATCATGAAAAGTGTGCCACCGAATTTATGATCCACCAGCACATTCTCGAACTGAGCAATATAGCGATTGAGCGCGGGCCCGACATATGCGTTGGCGCAAACTGTTGTCGTGCGCTCATACTCTGACCATTCGCGCGACAACTCGGTTCCCGCAGTGACATAGGTCTCTGGCAGTTTTCTTCTGAGGGCGTCTGCGGCCTGGTTCTCGTGCTCCGGCGTGGCATAGGCGTTGAGAAAAGATATCGCCACCGCTTCAATTCCCATTGCTGAGAATTTATCACCCAAAGCGTCGAGTTCATCCATATTGATCGATTCGACTTCCTTTCCCTGCCCATCGATGCGACCACCGATCTCAAACCGCAACGGCCTCGGGACAAGAACAGGATCGCGCCGGTAGCGCAGATCAAATGGTAGAGGCCGGTTACCGCGTCCAATTTCCAGCGTGTCACGGAAGCCCTTCGTTGTGATTAAGGCTGTCTTGGCCCCCTTACGTTGGATCAGCGCGTTAATAACCAGGGTGGAGCCATGCTTTACGAGCTCGGTGCGCTCAATAGGAACCTTCGCTTTGGTAAAACAATTTAGAATACCGTCGACAAAATTGTCATAGGTTGTTGGGGACTTGGCATAATGAACCTCACCACTTTCCAGGTCATGAGCAACCAGATCGGTGAAGGTTCCGCCAATATCAACCGCTACGATATATCGAACGATGGGATACGCCCCCGCATAGTCAGGACCATCAATGGGCCGTATTCAACCAACCCAATATCTGAATAAGTGTGACTTAGTCTTTTAAACCCGGCAACTGGCCGAAGCTAAAATCATTTATTCCACAGCAGCAGCCGGTTGACCCTCTCCCTGCTCAGCGGAAATCGCTGATCGCAACGCATTGCGGATCGCAATACTCGGGGCGTCATCATTTATATCAATCATCGCAGCATCAGGATTTCGGCTTAGGCTCTCCTGTTGTGCCTCCAGCACCACCTTGTCCTCCAGGAACACTTCAGTGAACTGGGTTCGATACACCTCATCCCATTCAGGGTTATCGACCTCAAACCCCCGCGCATGCTGATAAAAATAGTGCGTTGTGGTCTCAGTCTCCGGCGTCGGCGCATTTAGCACCCGCATTTCGACTCCCTGATCACGGTGGCCCGCCCTTGCATCGGTTCCTACTTCGACGCTGCCGGCATCATTGACCGTGCAGGATGGCAGGGTTGTCGTGCTGATCAGCCAGCGATCAACATTTCCTTTAAATCCGCCCGCCTTTTGCCAGAAAGGCGCCGGGGGCGTATCAGGAATCCACCTATCAGCCGTGATTTCACGCGCCGACCGGGTGGTCTTGGGTGGCACTTCACAAACAGCCGAGCTGCCAATAGAGGTTGTATGGATAAAAGTCAGATGCGAGACATCCTGTAAGTTATCGGTTATCAGCTCGAAATTGCATTTCGTATACATCGGCGTGCCACCACAGCCCTGAATGCAGGCCCAGTCCGGATGGTCCGCCCAAAACCAGTTGGGGATGAGAGTATCATCCGCCTTTGCCGGATCGCCCATCCAGATCCAAATCCAATTCCAACGTTCAACCAGGGGATATGAGCGCACTGCGGCATCGGGGGGAATATTAACCTGGCCGGGGACCTCAACGCATTGCCCTGACGGATCAAATTTTAGGCCGTGATAACCACATTGCAGGGTATCGCCAACGCATTTCCCCATGGAAAGCGGTAGCGCCCGGTGGCAGCAGCGGTCTTCCAGCGCAACCGGCGTTCCGTCTTCCGTCTGAAAAAGGACCACCTTGTCATTGAGTAACGTCCGCGCCAGCGGCTCACGCCCCACCTCACCTACAAAGGCAGCCACGTACCAGGCATTGCGTAAAAACATCGCTGACTCCCAAAAAGGGGCAAACCAATGTTTGAGTGTAAATTTGGTCTCGGAAAGGAGCAAGGAAGAAGCGGCCGATCAAGCCGCCGCTAAAAATTCAAACTGCGTCAATCGCCGCCGCAAGTTGTGCCATCAGGGTCGCGCCTTCGGCGCCGCCGTCACCTGAGTCCCCCTGTTTGGCGATAAGGATTAAGGCACCCAGATGCAAGCGAATGATCTCCAGCTCCTTATCCGTCGCAATTATTTCACGGTCTTTAATGAAATCTGCGCAGGAGGAGGAAATTTCGCCGAGCAACGGATAGCCAAATGTTTTGGAAAGACCCCGCATATCATGGGTTACCGTGAACACCGATTTTACGGCTGCCTCGCGCATTTCCTGATCTCCGGACAATGCAGATTGAAACTTGTCCATTTCTTCTTCGAACAAATCGGAAGCAATGTAACCGAAATTTTGGGCAAGGCGCTTTATCTTCTGATCAGCCGCTTCCAACCGACTGTCCAGCTCCTCTTTGGAAATTTCAGTTACCGCCAACTTTGCGCCGCCAGCAACAGTATCACCGTCCATCATCTTGCCCGATCACTTGTCTTGAATGCGGTAGAACGTGATACCACCTGAACAGGGTTAAAACGGCGTTAACAAACGCCATTTAGCGCAGGGCGCAAACCGCCTAGCTATCCTTCAAGAAATTTAGACAAGTTATGACGGCGCGCTCTAATTACCCTTTTGGATAAAGACAAAGTTCTGCAGTGACCCGCGCACGAGGCGTGTCTGCGAACACCCCGCCCCTTTTTTGTAAAACCGAACATAGGACGGGCTATCAACCAGTTTGATCTGAGTATAAACGGAATGCAGCCGGTAACCGATGCACTCGGTTTTCTCCGAGCACCACTGTCGTGCTGCAAGAGCCGAAACACGCTCAGATTTTAACATCGGACAATTCGGCACAATGGATTCTGGCCTATGCGGTTTAACGGGTCTTGAGACAACAGAAAACTCTGTCGGCTTCTTGCCCTTTTTCCAACAAGCAAAGCGGCGTTTCCGCCAACAATCCTCCGCGACCCAGCTCAAAGACATATCACCCCGATGGTTGCTCGCGCCCCGCACAGAAACACAGTTTCTCCAATTGGCTTCTTTCCACGGCGTAAAGTGACGCCACTTACCGTAAAAATAGGGTGTGCTATCAGACCAGACAAAGTAACGCGATGGTCGGCGCAGCCCGATCCAAACGGGCGCCTTTGGATTGCTGGCCATAGTCCCGACCGCTTTGCCAAGAGAAGTGTTGAAGGTTTCGGAAGGAACTGAAACCAAATCGGTACCGTGAGCAGCACGACCATAATCCTCGGCCTCAAACCATGTCTTCTTTTCGTCGACATAGATGACCGTACTTGCAGCATCTTTGGGACGTCGCTGTTCAAACTCTTCTGTCACTCGCTGACGGAACGCCTCGAGTTTTTTCTTCAGTTCTTCGCGCTGAAACCGCTGCATTTCTTCGGCCGTCGGAACGATGTTCAGACGTTTCTCGGGCGAGCCACTGAGGGACGATTGAGCACTTGTTGCCGACAAAAGCAGTGCAAACATTCCCAACAACAGAAATGCTGATACCAACCTTTGAAACAAGCCAACCCTCCGATGTCTTATCAGATTAATTTAACCACCTAACACACCGGCATCACGCAATGTCGAGATCTCATCTTCCGACATCTCCAGCACATCGCTGAGTACGTGATTTGAATGCTGCCCCAATGTCGGCGGGGCGCCCTGATATTCCAGCTCTTCACCGGTATATTTAATCGGGCTGGCAACCTGCGGTACGGTTCCGGCCAGCGGATGACCCAGCTCCATCTGCATACCGCGCGCCTGCACCTGCGGATGGGCGAAAACCTGCTCCATATTGTTTAGTGGACCACACGGTACGCCGACTTTCTCCAGCGCGTCGATCCATTCCTGACCGGTTTTCTGCTTCATAAAATCCTTGATGATCGGAATCAGGACATCACGATTCTCAACCCGTGCCGCATTGGAGGCAAACCGTTCATCGCTCGCCAGTTCGGGTTGGCCCGCGGCCTCAACATAACGGGCAAACTGTCCGTCATTGCCAACAGCAATGATCAAATACATGTCCGACGCTTCAAACGCTTCATAAGGGACAATATTAGGGTGCGCATTTCCCATGCGGGTCGGCGAATTACCGGTCACCAGAAAATTCAGCGCCTGATTGGCCATGGTCGCCGTCGTCACGTCAAGCAGCGCCATATCGATATGACAGCCCTCGCCCGTTATTTCGCGCCGCGAAAGCGCGCTAAGCGCCGCAATATTGGTGTAAAGACCGGTGAGAATATCAGTCAGCGCGACACCGGCTTTCTGCGGCCCCGCCCCCGGCTTACCATCGGGCTCACCGGTGACACTCATCAACCCGCCCATCGCCTGAATGAGAAAGTCGTAACCCGCACGCGAACTAAACGGCCCGGTCTGACCAAAGCCGGTAATCGAGCAGTAAATCAGCCCGGGATTGATTTTCTTGAGGTCCTCATAGCCCAGCCCATAGGATGCCAGCCCACCAACTTTATAATTCTCAATCAGAATATCGGACTTTGCCGCCAGCTTGCGCAGAACCGCCTGCCCCTCCGGCTTTGAGATATCCAATGCCACGGACTTCTTGCCGCGATTGGTCGACAGAAAATAAGCGGATTCCTGGGTCTCATTACCGTCAGTGTCTTTAATGAACGGAGGGCCCCAAGTACGGGTATCGTCACCGGTACCAGGCCGTTCGATCTTGATTACTTCGGCGCCAAGATCAGCCAGCGTTTGCGCGGCCCACGGGCCAGCGAGAATACGGCTCATATCGAGCACACGAATATGGGAAAGTGGTTGAGTCATTTTATTTTCGTTCTTTGCCGTCCCGTCTCCCCTCCCGGCCACCCAACGCCAGTATCCTATGGGTGGCCGGGAGGCGTAGACGGGCGGTTCGGGATTATCTTACGTAAAAGCCTGAATGCCGGTTTGTGCCCGTCCAAGGATCAGCGCGTGAATATCGTGCGTTCCTTCATAGGTAATCACGGTTTCCAGATTCATCACATGGCGGATGATGTGATACTCATCGACGATACCGTTGCCGCCGTGCATATCCCGGGCGACCCGTGCGATATCAAGCGCCTTACCTGTGCAATGGCGTTTCATCAGCGAGATTGCTTCCGGCGCACAATTGCCCTCATCCATCAAACGGCCGAGCTGCAGGCAGGATTGCAGCCCGATGGTGATTTCCGTTTGCATATCAGCGAGCTTTTTCTGAACCAGCTGGTTCGCCGCCAATGGACGCCCGAACTGGGTCCGTTCCATTGTGTAATCACGAGAGCCATGCCAACAAAACTCAGCCGCCCCTAGAACGCCCCAGGCGATGCCATACCGGGCATTGTTGAGACAGCCGAACGGTCCACCTAGCCCGCGAGCCCCGGGAAGCCGATTCTCTTCGGGGACAAACACGTCATCCATAACAACTTCGCCGGTCAGGGATGCCCGCAATGAAAACTTGCCTTCGATCTTTGGTGCGCTGAGCCCCTTCATTCCTTTTTCGAGAATGAAACCGCCAATAACGCCGTCGTCATCCTTCGCCCAGACAACAAACACATCGGCAATCGGTGCATTTGAAATCCACATCTTGGCGCCCTTAACGACATAGCCGCCATCAACGGAAGTCGCGCGGGTAATCATGCCACCAGGATCAGAACCGTGATCAGGCTCTGTTAAACCAAAACAACCGACATATTCCCCCGTCGCCAGCTTGGGCAGGTATTTCTGGCGCTGTTCTTCTGTCCCGTAGGCGTAGATCGGCCACATAACGAGACTGCTCTGCACTGATAGCGTCGAACGATAAGCCGAATCGACGCGTTCAATCTCGCGGGCCACCAGCCCGTAACAGACATAGTTTACACCGGAACAGCCATATTCGGGATCAAGGGTTGACCCCAGCAGCCCCAGCTCGCCCATCTCGTTCATGATCTCGCGATCAAACGTCTCGTTACGGTTCGCATCGAGAATACGCGGCATGAGCTTTTCCTGGGCGTATTGTCGCGCAGTATCCCGCACCAACTTTTCTTCTTCGGTCAGCTGGTTTTCAAAGAGTAGCGGGTCTTCCCAGTTAAACTTGGCCCATTTCTTGGGTTTGGGGCCGGAACCGGCCGCTTCGGCAGTAGAGCTGGACATGTCCAATCCTTCAAATTTTATACTTCCAGGCGATGGCCCGGATCATACGGAAATGGCGCCGTCAAACAAGGGTTTGCCGAGTTGTTCCCTACTCCGAATGCGGGCGGGACATCCACATCGCAAGATCAAATGTATTGAGGTCTGCCGCGCGCATCATCTCTGCAATCGCGACCACACTATCCGTTGCGGTCACAACATCTTCCGGTCGAAAGGGCGGAAAATACTCGTCCTCGTCGGTCAGCTTGCGGCAGTAAAGCTTGGCGCCGGCGGTCAGGAGCTTCTGGACGGTTTCAGCCGGGATATTTTCGGTATTCCCTTCAGCCAAGGCCTTGATAGCGGCATCAAACGCCGCATTGGCGGGATCGACGATATCATCAGGTGACGACATAGACTTCTCCGTCCTTGACCTTTACGTCGAACGGGCGAAGCCGAGCGTTTTTATACCCTGGATGCACCCCGGTTTTGAGGTTGAACTCATAGCCATGCCACGGACATACGATATGAACATCGTCCTCTGACCAGGCCAGGCCCTGACTGGTTTTGTCATCCGAAATCATTTCAACCACACGGTTCAGGATTCGTCCCTGACAAACCGGGCCGCCCTGATGGACGCACTTGTTTTCATAGGCGTAGAACCCGCCATCGACAAAAAACACCCCGATCTCCAAATCACCGTGGGCAATTACTTTGCGACCGCGATCTTCAAACTCGTCTTCGCGACCCACATACAACTCAGCCATTTCTTTCTCCTCTACGCCGCTTTGCTTTATTTGGTGTCGATACCAAATAGACGAACGGCATTTTCTCCCAGAATATTACGCTTGGCCTGCTCATCAAGGAAGGGCAGATCATAAATTGTGCTCGGCGGATTGAAATCCCAGTGCGGCCAATCAGACGCATAGAGCAGCTGAGTCTCCGCTTTTACCGCTTTAAAGGTCTCCTCGGTCAACCCCATGTTCGAGGTCTCGATCGGCTGACAGGTGTAATACATGTCGGCCATATATTCGCTCGGAAGTTTCTTGAGCAACGGCGCTTCCGATGGACGCATGAGATATTCAGAATCCAAACGCTGCATCAGGAAAGCCAGCCAGGCGAGACCGGATTCAATCCAGATCACATCGAGTTTCGGGAAACGCTCCTGCATCCCGTGGATAATCCAGTTCGTCATATGGACGATATTGCACAGCACGAATGAAATCGCATGCATTGAGATAAACAGATCAAGCTGCTTCATCCAGTCATCGCCCCAGGTGAGACCGGCATGGAAAGCCAACGGCAAACCGCGTTCCTCAAGTTCACGATAGATTGGAATAAACTGGTTGTGATGTACCGGTTTGAAACGTACCGACGTAATCATAAAGCCCGAAACATTCGGATTGTCGCCAAACTCCTTGATGATCTTGAGACACATATCTGGCTCGGAGATCGGCAGGTAGAGCAAGGTCTTTACACGATCATCAACCGGCAGAATGCGTTCGCACACCCAGCGGTTATAGGCCAGCGCCAGATGGGCCTCGACCCGCGGCTGCGGATGGGTACCCAACTGCAATAAATTGCCGGGGAACAGGATCTGATGATCCAGCCCCATCGCATCCATCGACCGACGGATCAGCGTCACATCACGATGATGTTGGCTATCATCGACCGCTTCACCGATATGGGTCTGATGCGGAATACGTCCACCAGCATCCTGATAACGCAATCCCGGCATATGGTTAGACAGGCCAGGCGCCCCTCCGGTACGTGCCTGAAACTCATTGGCATAATGTTTCAGGATAGGGTCATCGAGATACTCGACGACCTCGCGCCACGAACTCATTTCCGAGTGATGCGCATCGACATCGACAATGGTCCAGTCGTTAAAGCCTTTTTCTTTCTGATATCTGGTCTCACGCGCCAAAATATCGCGCGTATCGGTCTTGGTATCTATTTCCTGGGGTAGTTCCCGGGTTTGTTCAACGCCACTATCCATGATGTGCCTCCGGATAAAGCCGCCTTTGAATTGGCAGCACAGGTTCGTTTTATGATAAACCAATCCGCAATAACGACAAACTGCGATTAAGGGGCAAAGTTTTACCGGATGTCAGAACAACAAATCGAAGCCAACCGGCTATTGGTAAACCGCTTTTATCACGAATTCTGGAACCATCGCGATTTTGAGGTCGCCGAAGAGATCATGACACCGGAGGTCACGTTTCACGGCGCACTTGGTACCCAGACCAAAGGCATCGACGGCCTCGTTACCTATATTCAGCAGCTGCATGATATCTTCCCCGACTTCCAGAACTCGGTCGAAGACATGGTGGCCGAGGAGCAGAAGGTTGCCGCCTGTGTCACCTATCGCGGCACCCAGGAAGGCGAAATCTTTGGCGTCGAACCCTACGGACGGATCGTTCAATATGTTGGCGTCGGAATATTCATCTTTCAGGCCGACCTGATCAGCCATGCCTGGGAGCTTGGCGACCGGCTGTCCCTACTCCAGCAGCTGAATGAGCCGGAACATGACGACAGCATCCTTGATATGGATAGCCCGCCGTCAGATATCGGCGAACCGGCAATTCCAGAATGGGACGAGTAAGCGCCTTCCGCTGAGTGAGGCGAGGCGTGCGCCAAAATACTCACAACGCCAACAGCAAAAATCAGCAATGCGCCGGGGTCCGGTACGGCATAACCCTAGTGGGCACAAACAGTTTTGTTCGATTGAAACGCTTCAACTAATGTCTTAGGCAAACCCGGCATTAGTCAAATCAAAATTCACGAAATCGGGTTCTGCCGAGTAACAATTCTTCCCGAGGTTGACGACACCCATATAATTCCCCTTTTATACCTATCAATTTAGAAGAATTTGGTCATTGATCATGGAATTTATTCGGTCAATATCTGACGCACTCCATCTGAACGACATTACGTTTGCTTTCTTCAATTTAACACGAAGAGCATTAGATGCCGCATCAAGCAACGAAATCGCTGTCGCATTTTCTGCAATCATTCTTTTCATTTTCTTTTTATGCCTAATCGCACGATTTCCGGGCGTCGGAATTCCTTTCAGATCGTTAGACAATATTGGCCCTGCGTTATTAACGACTATTGGAGTCTTGGGAACCTTCACAGGCATATTTATTGGATTACTCGACTTCGATGTTGCGAGCATTGACTCGAGTGTTCCAAAATTACTCGATGGACTCAGAATAGCATTTGTAACCAGCATCGTCGGGATGGCTGCGGCGATAACGCTAAGACTGATTCAATCAATCTGGCCCACTAATATAGGAACGCGTGGGCAAGTTACGCCGGAAATAATTCACCAGACATTAGAATTAATAGACGAAGGCATTCGAACCTCGTCCAAAGCTCAACAAGAGACCTTAGAAGAATTAAAAAATTCTATTTCTGCGGACGCAGATAGTAGTTTGCTGACACAGGTGCAGAAATTAAGAACTACAACTCAAGATGGACAAAACGAACTCATACGTGAGTTCAAAGAATTTGCCCAAAACATGGCGGAAAATAACTCAAAAGCACTTATTGAAGCCTTAGAGGAAGTTATTAGGGACTTTAATACTAACCTCACGGAACAGTTCGGAGAGAACTTTAAACACCTTAATGAAGCTGTCGGTGCTTTACTGCAATGGCAAGAAAATTATCGCGAACACATTGAAACACTTGAAGCTCGTATTGAAATAGCAGTCCTATCTGTCGAAGCTTCTAAAAAAAGCTTGGAACAAATTTCTGCAGATACGAGAGGCATTCCAGAATCTCTGCAACCTCTGCGCCAATTGCTGACCGATCTAAGTGCATCTTTGACGAATTTGGAAGCTCATTTAGAGGCAGTTGCCGCCTTAAAAGAGAAGGCCTTATCTGCGTTTCCTCATATTGAAGAAAACATCGAAACGCTTACCACAAACCTCAAAGCAAGCGTTGAAAGCAATACCAATCAGTGGATCAGAATACTTGATGATCAAAAAACCACTTTCGACGCCCTTCACACTGGTTTCAATGAGCTAAGAAATGCATCTTCCGAAGTACAAGAAAAGTTCCTTGAAATACAAAACTCGGCCTTTGAAGATATGCAGAAAACTCTTCAAGCCACCGTTGCAGATTACGGCAATACAATAGAAGCAACATCTGACGAAATTCAAAAACTTATCAAAAAAGCATGGAGTGAAACTCAGGATGGGATCGAAAAACAATTCGAGACACTGGATGAAAATTTACAGCAGGAATTGAAACGTGCCTTGGAATTACTGGGTGGAAACTTGGCCTCTTTATCGGAGAAATTTGTAGCTGACTACGAACCTCTTACTGAAAAGCTGAGAGACTTGGTTAACACCGCGAAAGCTGTGCCATGAAAAACAGTAGCATTTTCGGTCAGGCGAGCGCCGGGTCAGAAGACCAGTGGCTATCCGTATCTGATTTAATGGCAGGATTGATGGTGATATTTCTCTTCATTGCAATCACCTACATACGGCCCATTGTAGAGACCCAAAACAAAATCAGGGAAATTGTAGTTACTTGGAACGCCTCGGAAGTTGATATCAACAAAGCACTGGAAAATGAATTTCGGGACGACTTAAAACGATGGAATGCTGAACTGGACGGCAAAACTCTAACAATTCGATTTAAATCGCCTGAAGTATTATTCGAATCTGCAACTTCGACACTCAAACCCGAGTTTCAAAAAATCTTGACTGAGTTTTTCCCAAGATATGTCTCGGTACTTTCAAATTTTAGACACGCAATTGCAGAGGTTCGTGTAGAAGGGCATACCTCTTCGGAATGGGTCGGAGCGAAATCGTCTGAGGATGCATATTTTAAAAATATGGCATTATCACAGGCCCGTACACGTTCTGTGCTGGAGTACGGTTTAGGCGTCGCAGGACTCAACGAAAACAAGTCATGGATACAATCCTTACTTACTGCTAACGGACTCTCCTCTAGCAAACTAATTCGTCAAAATAACGTTGAGAATAGAAAAGCTTCTAGGAGAGTCGAGTTCCGGGTACGGACGAACACCAAAGAGCAGATAATCAAAATTCTGGAAACAGTCGAATGAAGATCAAACTTTCGATCCCTGAACTTGATGTCTTACGCCAAAGAATGAGAGCGCCAAAAACCTCCTGGTCCCCCACTTCTCCAAACTTGAGTCCGAGGGAAGTACTTAGAAAAGAGTTAGCTGCAGGGAAAAATATCGATCTTCAGGACGTTGAGGTTTTCGATGGTACGCTACTCACGTACCAGGGCGAACAGATACTCCTGTACATCAAAGATACACGCCAAGAAAAAGAAACCCTCCTTTTCGACAAAGACAATGCAAGAAAGTTCCACGTCGCGGAATGTCATGCATTGGAAAGAATGCGTAGAGAGGGGCGCTTCGAGAGGTATGTGGTCACGACCGACACCTCAAACATATTTAGAGTTGATGCTACTGATCGAATTACAAAAATTACAGAAGAAATCGAAACAGAGTTGCGAGTGTGTAAAAACTGTCTCACAAAATTGAACTGGAATCTCTACAAAAAGCGAGGCAAAGATGAAAAGTTGAAGATTTACAGTAGATTTTCCTTAGAGGAGTTTTTCGCTGAGTTTTCAACGTTTTTTATGAATAGACCGAAGCAGTCCGATTTAACCGCTGGGATTGGCGGGTATACGGAAGATTGGTCTAAAATTTCAAAGCGCAGAAAGAATGAAGAAAACTGGACATGTCAGAATTGTACAGTCAATTTAGAAGACCATCCAAAATATTTACATACGCACCACAAAAACGGTGTCGTCTCCAATAACAAAACAAATAACCTTGAAGTTCTCTGCATTGATTGCCACTCACAACAACCACAACATGCTTGGATAAAACCTGACCTGAAAACTAAGGCCCTGCTCCAAAGGTTACGTCGAGAGCAGGCACAAACGCAGTTACGAACCTAATCACCTAATGCTTCGCCTTCTCCAATAGACACTCCCTTCATCGCTCCCTAAAATCCTCCCCAAATAAATTGTCGATTGGGTGGCCCATATGATAGAGACCAAAGGCGTATGCCATTTTACCATCGCGGTAAAGGATTCCGTTAAAAGTACGGAATTCTATACCGATATTCTTGGCCTGAAACTGCTCAACGCCAATCATGAGCGCGGCATGGTGTTTCTCGATTCAGCGGGTGATTGCATCGTCCTGATGAGGACAGAAACGACAGTCGCACCGGTTCATCAGCGCGATGCGCATCACGCCTTCCATGTCGATGCGGATAAACTGGATGATTATGTCCAGGAACTAAAAGACAAAGGCATCCAAATTATTCTGGAGGAAGAGCGTACCGGTAAAGCGGTGGTTACGGGGAGAAGCGTCTATTTCCCCGACCCCGACGGCAATGTGATCGAGCTGGTCGACATGTACGCCTATTCGGGCGATCAAAAATAAGGGTCTCTACCCGACAATCTCCGTCGCGAGTTTGGTTTCATCCGGGTTGCGATAGGCATCCTGTACCGATTTAAGTTCTGCCAACCCAACCGGGTCGAGATCGAAGGCCGGTTCCTTATTGAGCACCCAATGGCCGGGATGATTGTCCCCCGCGATCAAAACGCCCGTGTTGGGGCCAGACAACGGTTTGGCTTCGGTGGGTACGCAGGCAAATGAAATGCCGAGGCGTCGGCTATCCGTGGTGTTTGGTGCGGAACCATGTACCAGCAATTCATGATGGACCGAGAATTGACCGGCGATCAGCGGCATATCAACCGCTTTGTCGAGATCAACATTGGGCACGCTTTGACCGCGCGACAGAATATTGTCGTCGTCAAAGCGTTCTTCATGCTGGATAGCTTCATGATGGCTGCCCGGGATACAACGGATATTACCCTTTTCCGGTGTTGAATCCGTCAGCCCGATCCAGGCCGTGGCCCCTGTATTGCGATCAAACGGGTTATAGGCACCGTCCTGATGCCAGGACACAAACGTGTCCGTGCCCGGTCGCTTGGACCACACACCCGACAGAAACAGCATCACGTTGGGGCCGATACAATCCTGCAGCGCACCCGCGATCTGCGAATGCCTTGCCAGATCGATCATCCATTTAAAGGCCAGTACGGCACGCACGCGAATATTGACGCTGACATCCTCATTATGCGTTTTCTCATATTCCTCGATCATGCGTAGATGCCCGGCCGCTTCCTCCGGCGAGATACAATCCAACGGCGATACAAATCCGTCTTCGTGATAGCTCTTAAGCTGTGCGTCGGTTAACACACGCGGCATGGTGAACTCCTGAAAATTTGAGGAGAATTTATCAAAAACCTGTGTTACCAGCAAAGGGCCAGACGGACCATCAAGCTATTTGCCAATTAAATCGAGAGAAAATGCGATCATACGCTGTGAGAATGCTTTGTCCTGGTTCTTCACGGCCAGTATGGGATATCGTCAAGTCTCCCAGCCAGATAAAGTTCCTATTCTCTTTATGATCCTCCCTTATAAGGGTATGAACGGGAACGGAGATCGAAAACCGGAACCAGAGGACAAGCATGAACCGGCGAGAACTGAAACGCGGGTTGGGTAATTTTGCAGCAATCAGCAAAGGTCGGCTGAGTGGTAAAACATTTGTTCCCGACCCCCGTCACGCAATTTTTATTGAGACCTCTGGCCGATGCAATCTGGCCTGCCGTTTCTGCGCGTATGAGAAGCAGCCTGTACGGATTTGATGAAGAAAGCTTTGTGGAAACCACCAGAAAACCAGCATCGCAGTTTTCAAAACTTTTAAAGAATCTTTCATGCCTTCTCGAGGTTACTGAAGAATGGTCACCGCCAAAGGGCATAAATTTTAATGTAAGAACGGTAAAATCTGAAACCCCAATTGAGGAACGGGATACTGAATTAGGCGCGACTCTGCGCAAGTTTATTGCCAAAGGGGCGAACGTCTCCGAGGACAATGAATATGACAATTGGGCCGGAACGATTACTCAAGATGAAGTCGACTCTCTTGGGATCGAACTAACAGATGGCAAGCATCTTTATATGCATGGCGCCTGTACGAAAATATTTGCCGAAGTACAGATCAAGTCAGACGGGCAGGTTCATGCCTGTGCCTGCCGGGACATAGACGGCAGCCTTGTCATTGGACATCTCAACACCTCAAAACTGAAAGATATCTTGTCATTTGAGAACGCCCGCTACCGAGAGCTCATCGAATCACAGATGCGTGGACAATTTAACGACAATTGTCGATCCTGCTCGTCATATCGCAGTATCTATGACGTGCGGCCATCCGCAGGTGATCCCACTTTATCGGTCATGTCGTATGAAAAGGCCTGCAAGCGTTTGCAGGAATAAACACGGTTTACACCTGCTTCACGCCAAGCACGGCGTCCGCATTAATTCGGGATCAGGAAATTTGGATACTTTATGCGCTTTATTGTGTTTTTAAACACTTATGCAGCTCAATAGGTAGACACTTTAATCACACCTAAATAAGCTCCTGCGTCACCTAACATAAAACGGGTAAAATTGTGTCACGGTCGTTTAGACGATTCCTCGCGCGAAACCGCACAAACCCAATTGTAAAAAAGTTTGCACGTCATATTAAGAGCTGGCATCGCGGATTCGAGAACTTTGATTATGACCCCCGCCATAATGGTGAAGCCTTTCTTATTGGCGCTCTGTCGGAACAACAAGATACAAAGAAAGTCATTTTCGATGTCGGCGCCAATATCGGCGAGTGGTCAGAACTTGCGCTGGAAAAATGCACCATGGCAGAGATTCATGCGTTTGAGTTAGTGCCCGATACATCCGCGCAACTCATGCAATTATTAGAAGAACGGCCAAATGTGACAGTGAACCGGTTCGGGCTTTCTGACCGCTCAGGCAATGTCGCGGTAAAAATCAATGCTGATGACAGCACACGCTCTACGCTGATCACGAATGCTGATCTCGATACTGATAATTCTATGGAACTGGAATGCGAAGTTCGTACTGGCGACGATTACCTAATTGACAACAAAATCATTGAAATCGACTTATTAAAAATTGATGCTGAAGGTGCTGACCATCTTGTTCTCAAGGGATTTTCAGAAGCCCTCTCACAAAACCGGGTCAAATGTATTCAATTCGAATATGGAAAAGCGTCAATCGCTACGAGGTTTTTGCTGAAAGACTATTACGAATACCTGACTGCATTTGGCTTTGATCTCGGGAAATTATACCTCCAACATGTCGACTTCCGGCCGTACTCGCAGGATATGGAAGACTTTCTGGGGCCGAATTTTGTTGCTGTCCATCAATCGCAAACGGCCCTTCATAAACGTCTGTCACTTTAATTGTGGGTACAAAAACGGCCAATTGTTGACCACCGGCCTTAACCTTGCTTAACACCGAGCACCGCATTTTCGTCGATGCGAGACCAAAAAACCCGGATATCATTAGCAGCAACATATTCATCAACGGCTTTGCGAGACCCCTTCCAGCGATAATAGTCGTCGATCAAGATCAAGCCGCCGGTTTGTAATTTCGGGAACAGATGTTCCATCTCTGCCTTGGTAGATTCATACCAATCTGTGTCCAGCCTCAACAATGCTATCTGCTCAGGCATCCTATCGGGTAACGTTTCCTGGACTTTTCCTTTTACGAATTCAAGATTGTCGGCGGGATATCCGGTCGTCAAAACATTGTCCCGGACGACATCAACGCCGAACTTAATCCAGCCATCCACCGGGTCATGTTTTTTTCGATAGAGCTTCATCGCCGGCGTGTCGAACCGACCCATATCATGCTCCGTCGGCTCCGGCATGCCTTCAAATGTATCAAACAACCAGATACGCCTGTTTGATGTGCCCAAATCGTGAAGCACAATTGCCATGGCCATCACGCTGCCCCCGGCGGCAACACCGCATTCCACAAAATCGCCCTCGATACCGGCATTGTGAATATACCTGACAGCCCCTTCCAGAGCCGCAACCCGTTCCTTGGATGTCATGGTGCAGGTAGAAACCTGACGCCACAACGATTTCGTGAAATCAGAAAAATCTTCTGGCCATTCTGGTGGCAACTCCCGAACGCCCTTTGGAGCTAGAATTTTGCGAAACCCCTTGCCAATTTCCCGCGAAACCTTTTTGCCTAAATTGTCGATAGACATCTAACTCTCTGAGACTGATTTATTGTGGCGCTGAAGTGACATCACGATACTACCTAACAGGATCATCAAGAACATCAACCAACTCTGCCATAACCCGAAACTGATGTTGTAAATTAAACAAGCTGTGCAAAACGTCGCAGCTATCAGGGCTCTTCCCACAGGCGATTCAAACTCGCTTTCAAAACGTTTTATCAACAATAAGACGACACTGGTAAGCAATAGACTGCCAATGGCTCCAAGCTCGAGCCAAATCTGTATCGCCGCATTATGAGGATGCAGCGGTAATTTCCCGCCAATATTCAGCTTGATAGGCTGCCGAATACAGTTAATGGTGCCGATCTTACTTGCACCATCTGGTATGGAGCGCGAGGAGTCCATTCCCCATCCCGCAATCGGTTTCTCAGAAATCCTGCTCGTACTGAACTGGTAAATCATGACGCGGTGATAGGCCGAATCCTTCGTGTAATGCAGACGGCACAGCTGCTGCTCCGTTAGCGGTGAGCTGAAAAACAACGGAAATATCAAAGCTACCAGTAACGGGAGAAATATTACCGGCCAAAACAGCTTACGCTGCCAGCGAACCAGACCAAAAATGATCAAACCAACAATAACCGCTAACTTGGCGGCTTCCATATACAATCCAAAAATTATCCCAAGGCAGACCAGAAGGATGACGACGGCACGTGCAGCGGGAATATAACGAAACAACCCAATTCCCAACGGAACCAAAAGGCAGGCGGTGATAGCAGATCCTCGACTGTAAATGTTTGGGTTGAATTCATAGGACTTGTACGAGCTCGAAATACCACCCGCGAGCACCACATCCAAAACTACGATGGGAAACGCAATCAGGAGTCCTATCGCCGTGCTTAAAATTATCTTTCGTTTTTCATCCTCTGTTACCTGACGGAGGATCATGCCGACTAGAATCGCGACAACAAAATATCCAGCAAACTTACCCGCGGTCGACAGCGCATCCGCCGGGACCAGCGCCCAGAGAGCAGACAGCGCCCCAAAGGCAGGCAGCAAAAAATAGGGCCAATATCTCGAACAGAAGGAATAATCCCCAGACCGAGGAACAGAGGCCAAGCGATCCGAATTGAAAAGGACCAGCAACAAAATTGGTATCCACAGCGCGTAAACCGAAAAATACGCCAGAGGACCCAACAAGCCAAAAACACAGGCCCAGTTATTTTTGATGAATTCCGGCATCACCCAGTTTCTTCACTCAATCAAATTTAATCGCCTAATGAGGCATAAATCAAAAATTGTAAACACCTCAGAATGTCGCCAGTTTTGAAGAGAATGCCCGATATCGTTTGGTCAGACAATCATCAGACGATTCGATGGCCCAACATCGATTGCTTGAAAATAGACACCCGCCCATCGCTATGAAACTATGTGCCAAATTTATTTGGTAAGGAAAGAAAATGTCCTCGGATAAAGAGCTTGAAGGAATGGCGGCCATCGTAACCGGCAGTACGGGCAATATCGGTCGCAACATTGCTATCGCATTAGCGAAAGCGGGCGCTGGCGTCGTCATCAACGGCCGAACGTCGGGAGATATCGCCGCAGAAATTGTCAAAGAAATCGAGGATGCTGGTGGCCGGGCCATCATCTGCCTAGCCGATGTGACCAGTGAAGAGCAAGTTCAGGGCATGGTTGACGCGGCGGTCGAAGCATTTGGCGGACTCGATATCCTGGTGAACAATGTCGGTCCTGCCTCAAGTGGCGCGGTGACCGATATTTCCTACGATGAATGGCGGCACTACATGGCGACCAAACTGGATAGTGCTTTCCTGTGTATTAAGGCTTCCATTCCGCATCTCGCCAAAAACGGCCGCGGCGCTATTATCAATATTGGCGCTTCTTCGGCACATACTGGCAATCCCAACCGGTCAGTTGATGTCGCGGCCAAGATGGGGCTCGCCGGGCTGACCGGTACCCTTGCCGTAGAGTTGGCAGACCAGAATATAACGGTGAACTGTGTGGCACCGGGCAGAATCCAGCGTCCCGGCGCGATCTCAGCACACTTTCAGGCAAAACCCATCCCCGCCGGACGCGAAGGCACACCGGAAGAGTTCGCCGAGACGGTACGTTTCCTCTGTGGCCCCAATTCACGCTACACCACAGGACAGACGCTGCACGTCAATGGCGGCTGGTACGTTTCGATCAACTAGCCATGATCAATGAAGAGACCATTATTTCCGACGCTCGAAATGTCCTGCATGCCCATTTCGCTGCACTAAATGCCGGTGATGAGAAGGCGCTGGCGGCGACGCTCCATTTTCCACATTACCGCTTGTCGAGCGGCTTTATGAAAGTGTGGGAGAATCCGGATTCTTATCTTTTGGATTTCCACGCACGGGCTGGTGATGGCTGGCATCACAGCGATATAGACTCAATTAAAGTGATCGCTTGCGAACCAGGTAAGGTCCATCTCGACGTTCGGGTTTACACGTTACCTGGAAGACAACTCACCAATGGGGCAGTTTCGGTCGCTATGGGTAATCGCCGAGCTCAACGGGATCTGGGCCGCCCAACTCCGTTCCTCCTTCGCCCCTTAGGCGGGCGTCACCCAACAGGTCAGTGCTGACGGCATATCCGGCATGACGCAGTCCCAGCTCTCGCCGCGATCATCGGATCGATAAAACGCCCCAATACCCCTAGCGTCAGGTGCCATACCGAACCCGCGCGCGCCGTCGCCCATACCGCAAAACAGGACCTCTGACTTTTTGGGGTGTTGGATAAACGTCCAGGGCATATAGGGCATATCGATGGGCAGGTTCGCGGAATTTCGCCAGCTGGCCCCTTCGTCATCGCTTATCAGAATATGGCCATGGGGCGTCATCTCTTCCCGCACCCAGTAGCCCGGCGAGCCTCTTCCTCCACCAAGCACCATACGAGTCTTGCTGCCAGGACCATCGCAGAACAACCATTCATGCGAGTAGCTGTAAAATTCGCTATTGCCATAGGGCATGCCCTCTTCGACGCGATGCCACATTTTGCCGCCATCATCGGTGCGGAAAAATCCGCGCGCGAAAGACACATAATACCGATCAAAATCGCCCGGCAGATTTTCAATAATATGCATGTCGAGATAATCGATACCGCGACTGACGTCCTCCCAGCTCTTCCCGCCATCAAGGCTGCGGACAACACCGCCATGCTCCAGCAAGACATAGATCAGATCACGCCGGTCCGGATGAATATAGATATGCCGGACATGGGGCGGGACTTTTCCGCGATACGGCACGGGAACAGTCCATTGATCCTGTACGGACTGAGGTAGCGTCAAAAAGCTGTCGACGGTTGCGAAAGTTCTGCCGTTATCTTCGCTGCGATACAGGCAAACCGGCCCGCTTCCGGCATAGACCACCTGTTCATCATGTGGGTCCACGGTGAAGGTACGAACATCGCCCTCAAGAACCTTTATCCAGCTCAACCCGCCATCTTCGGACCGGTACCCACCATCGAAGGCAACTGCCGCATACAGAATTTCCGGGCTTTCCTTGCACCCAACGATGTATTCGAGCGTTACGCCGGAAAAACTTTGACCCAATTCCTTAAAACCGCTGCCATTGCCCTGAAATACGGTTAGGCCGCTATTGCACGCTATATAGTATCCGAGATCGTCCGCCATACTGGCCTCCGTCATTTCAGCAAAGGCTAACATGTTGCTTAGTACAAAGGAAAACCCAACCGGAAAGACGACATCCTGCGATTTGAATTAGAACTTATTCTCTGCGATCATATTAATAGAAATGTGAACCACAAAAACAACTTAACGCAGAGAGTTTAACATGCGTCGGATCTCTTCAATTGTTCCAATCTTTCTCGCCTTGAGCTTATCGGCCTGCCAAACAACCTCCGGCGGAAACACACCAAAAAAGACCGAAAACGGCAAACGAATTTTAACTGCAAGCACGTGCTTGACTGAAAGAATTTTTCAGGTAAAAACATTCAAGGAACCCTTCCTGTATGTTGCTAACACGAATTCCAAAACCTTAAAGATACAATTCAACAAGAAAAATGGGGACGTGTCTCGCGACGAACAGGGGGATTCTCATGCGGACGGTACAATTGATATCATGCTTTGTCCTAACGGGTTTTATGCAGGACGCATTCCCGCTGTTCGACTTGCGATTCTAGGCAACAAATCCACCGAGGATATTCGTAGCAACGGTGGCTTGGATATCCTGCAATCTGCTTGGATCAAAGGCATGAATACGCGAATTCTGGCATGGCCTGCCGCTGAGGCTTACGGCGTAAATCTGTATTTGAAGCAAACACCACCTCTTTCCAAAAGCACCGGTGTAAACCTCTCAGGCATGCGTATCCGAACAAATTCTCTTAATTGGCTGGTCGTCGCGGCCCTTGGAGCCGTCCCAAAATCAATATCACCGCGAAAAATAAAACGCGCTCTCGCCGCTAAGGTAATTGACGGCTTTGTGTTTCCGAACGGAAACATTTCCAGACACGGATGGGATGAATACATCAATGTAAAACTGGAGCCCAGTTTTTATCGGCCGAGCATGTTGCTGACGATCAACAACGACACATATAAATCACTCTCAATTATTCAACAGAAAGAACTCTCCCTCACTGCTGCCGGCTACGAAAAAGAAAGTGCTTCAGTGTGGAGAGCTCGTTTATCTAGAGATAACAACGCAATGCGTGCGCAGGGTATTCGGATGATGTATCTCAAAGGCGAATACGCAAAAGCATTCCAATCAACAGTACACAATGTCCAGTTTCGGCGATTGAAAAGTCAATATGATATTGATCAATTTGACCAAATCAAAAGCCAAATTTACCAGCCTTACAAATAAAAATTTACGCAAAGCTAAAGTGCATTTGCCGGGCGGCGAAGCGTCCGCCACATGTGCGAGGCCGGCGTATTATCATTGCCGAGCCCTTCGTCCGGTTGTTTGAAGTGCTGTCCGATGATGTCTTCAAACTGATCAATCGAGACGAGCGTGTCAGGGTCAAAGGCATAGAGATCATTCAGACATATCTGCCGCGCCGACATGTACCATTTGTGGTTCCGGGCATAGTCGTAATCGCGCTGGATATAGGGTTCGACCTGATAATCCTCCCCGAAACGTTTGGCATAGGCTTCTGGATATTCGTACCCCACCGACTCATCGGGAAAGAACCTGAGCGCCTGATGCATGCGTATCGCCCAGGACACTTCTTCATCGACATAGGGCTCCAGCATCTGTGCGCCCCAATAGCCATGATCCGGACGAAAGAAGGCAATAACCGAAACATCGTGTAACAGGCAGGCCAGTATCATTTTCTCTGGCAAATCATTTTTCTGCGCCAATGCGGCGCTTTGCAACAAATGCTGTTTGGAGGGCCCGAACCGCAGCTTAAAAAAATCAACCAAGGTCGGTTTCTCCGGCATCGCGGGCAACCGGTGGTCCTCGCCTATCAGGGACGGTTTTAGTGGCCCCAGATTAAACTTAGCCTCTTCGTCGGACCATTCTCCATCCGCCAGCTTGTTGATCGCCGAGCGGTAGATCATAAAATCACCTAGCTCCCGCATCCGCTGGAACTCGTCCTCTTCGGCTAACTCTGATGGTCCCTTTGCGTCATCCATTGGACTGACCTCCCAAATTGTCTGTTGTGGGAAGTGTATCCGAGCCCTGTGCCCCCGCAAAGACATGACGTTGAGGCCTCACATTTCGTCGATATTGGAAAACCCGGGATTATAGGCTGGAAATTTCGCCAATTTGCGTCAATAAACGACCCATGCAGGAATTCTCAGACGCTCTTCTTCTCGCCTTTGAGCTGATCTTCTCGGGTGACAAAGATCTTATCGAAATTATCGGGCTGTCGCTTCGCGTTAGCCTGACCGCGATGGTCGTTGCCTGTGCATTAGGACTCCCGCTTGGCGCGATCCTGGCGATCAGTCGTTTCCGAGGCCGCAGGCCGGTATTGGTTATCCTCAACGCCCTGATGGGATTGCCGCCCGTCGTTGTCGGGCTCCTCGTATACCTGCACCTGTCGCGGGCGGGTCCTATGGGGTCGTTCGGCCTTCTTTACACCCCGACGGCAATGATTATCGCACAGGTCATCTTGATATTACCTATAATCGCCGCGCTTTCGCGCCAGATTCTGGAAGATCTCAACGCAGAGTACGCGGAACAGTTTCTTTCGCTGTCTGTACCACGCAGGGCTGTGATCAGCGCGCTCTTGTGGGATGGGCGTTATGCCTTGATGACAGTTGCCCTGGCGGGATTTGGTCGTGCAATTGCCGAGGTTGGCGCCGTCATTATTGTCGGCGGCAACATCGATCATCTTACCCGCGTGATGACATCAGCGATTGCTCTTGAAACGTCGAAAGGCGATCTGCCGCTCGCGCTTGCCCTTGGTTTTGTGCTGCTCCTCATAGCCTTTGCCGTCAATGCTGCGGTTATGTCGTTACGTCTAACGACGGGACGTTATGCCAATGTCTAAAAAATCGTCCAGCCTACCCCCCTTATCCGCACTGCAAACGACCTCGCTCAGCCTCGAATATGACGGCGTTCGTTATATCGATGATATTGACCTGTCACTGGAACCAAATCGCTTAAGCGTGATCATGGGACCAAACGGTGCCGGGAAAAGTCTATTTTTGCGTTTGCTTCATGGATTGATCATACCAAGTGCCGGACAAGTCTTCTGGAATGGCGTCCCTGTTGATGATGCCGTACGTCAGCGACAGGCAATGGTATTCCAACGACCTGTTCTGTTGCGCCGGTCCGTCGCCGCTAATATCGATTTTGTCCTGAATCTCAACGGCAATCGTCACCGCTGCAACGATATTCTTGACAATATCGGACTCCTCGACTTCGCAAATCAGCCCGCCCGTTCCTTATCTGTCGGCGAGCAACAGCGTCTCGCCCTCGCCCGGGCCCTGGCAACTGAACCAGAAGTTTTGTTTCTGGATGAACCAACAGCCAGCCTCGACCCCGCCTCAATTCTGGCGATTGAGGAGATCGTCACCCAGGCGCATAAAAATGGCACCCGCATCATTTTTGTCACCCATGACATTGGCCAGGCAAAACGCCTCGCAGAAGAGGTTATTTTTCTTCATCAGGGGCACCTTGCAGAGCACACCCCTGCACAAGCTTTTTTCAACGCGCCGAAATCAAAGGCCGCAGAAGCTTATCTGGATGGAAGGATATTGCTGTAGTGACCCGAAGCATCATTGGTTGTTCTTTGATGGCTGCTCTGGTCGCGACATTGTCGACGGCTGCACCCGCTGCCGACATGGCGATTCACCTGCAATCGACGACATCGACAAAAAATTCCGGGTTTTACGATTACCTCTTGCCGCGATTCAAAAAGGAAACCGGCATAACAGTACATGTCATTGCGGTAGGGACCGGTCAGGCCATCAGGAACACCCGCAATTGTGATGGTGATGTCCTCCTCACGCATATCAAAGCCGACGAAGAAAAGTTCGTCGCGGAGGGCTACGGCGCAAAACGCTATAGGCTGATGTATAACGACTACGTAATTGTTGGACCGGCATCAGACCCGGCAAAAATATCGGGGCTGAAAGCAACCTCAACAGCCTTGAAAAAAATCGCTACATCAAAATCTCTGTTTGCGTCGCGCGGCGATAATTCCGGAACGCACAAGAGAGAGAAACTCCTTTGGAAAACCAGCGGTATTTCTCCAACTGCCGCTTCGGGAACCTGGTATCGCGAAACCGGCGCCGGCATGGGAACAACGCTAAATATCGCTGTTGGCATGGCCAGCTACACACTGACGGACCGGGCGAGTTGGGTCGCCTTTAAGAACAAATATGACTTCAAAATTCACGTGGCGGGAGACAAAACCCTGTTCAATCAATATGGGGTGATCTTGGTCAATCCACAGAAATGCCCGAAGACAAAAGTGCGGGCTGGTCAGAAATTTATCGACTGGCTTCTGTCATCAAAGGGCCAGACGACCATTCGGAACTTCCGAAAAAACGGTCAGCAACTCTTTTTTCCGAATGCAGAATAGCTGGCCTGCTTAACAGCGGTAGCGGATAAATCCAATGCCGGCCGCGGCCATCATAAAGATCACAAACATTCCGGGCTCCGGCACGATCGAACTGGAGGCCAGACCATGTGTTTGTGAGGACGCTATAGAGCTCGTAGTCGCCCCAGTTGAGCTATCAATGCCGTGCAACAGGTTGGTATTGTTATCGACCGTGAACAGTTCGCTGGTATTCAGATCAATCCCGAGTCCTACCGCCCCAAGCGTTCCCAGAAAGCCAACAGATGTACCTGCAGCTGTGCCCCGGTCAAGTGTGATCAGCAAATCACTGGCACCGCCAGTATTATTGCCAAGACCATAGAGCGTATCGGTTATCGGGTCATAGGCCAGTCCAGTGACAAATCTGGAAATCTGCGCATCCGCGTACTGCCCAACCGAAGTCGCGGTGGCTGTATTTGGATCGATTGAGATCAGGAATCCAGCGGCCGTCGAGGCGCCATAAAGCGTGTTTGTACTGGTATCAAAAGCCAGCCCCGTAATGCCGACCACATTGCCAACAAATGAGGTAGCGCCGGTCTACGCATTTACTGTGAACAGAGGGTTGGAAATCTGGTCTGTAACGTAATAGGTGTTGGTCGTCGGATCGTAAGCTAGGTCCTGTGCGGAATTTAATCCGGTTGATTGACTGTTGCCGATTGCGCCAGTCGTTGTATTGATCCCGTAAATCGTATCTGTGCCATTGTTAACACCCACGAGCCCAGCAAATGAGGTACCCGACCAAGAAACGCCTATCACGCAAAGGACTAGAACAGTTATCGATTTGAAGAGACGTAAACTCATCTGAGGAATCTTACACTGGCAATTCTCGTGCCAATCATCACCAATTGTGCTTTTTCAAAGACTTACGAGACACCGCCCGAGTATCCGCACAAAAATTGTAAAATCATCCGACACTTACTTCAATCGGCGATCAATAACGGGCTGTTTTCGCGTTCAAGAATTGTCCGTACGGCCGGTCGCTCGATCATGCGATCTTTGAAGGCGGTGAAGTTTTTGAGGTCTTCCATCGGCTTGTTGATGCGCTTGCCCCAGCCGTAAAATACCAGCGTATACCCATCCAGAAAGGTGTACTGATCCCCCATCATCCATTGCCGTCCAGCAAGGCGGTTATCAATCTCTTCCATCGCTGACCAGTAGGTCGACCGCGCCGCTTCTTCGATGGCTTTCTCCGCTGCATCACCGAGGCTGGTATCGCCGCCAGGACGCTCTGGATGCAAGGCCAGCGAAAACGCCGGGTGCACTGCGCTGGTCAACCACCCGGCGACCTCTAAAGCACGCGCCAGTTCGGCCGAATCCGCTGGCGCCATATTGGCGTCAGGAAAGGCGCGGCAAAGATAGGGCAGGATCGCCACGTTCTGGGTGATGATTTCATCTCCGACGGCCAACGCCGGTACTTTTCCGTGCGGGTTGATCTTGCGGTAGGCTTCACCCCGCTGTTCCCCTTTACCCAGCGCTATCGCGATCGGTTCATAGTCCGCACCGCATTCTTCCAACAGAATATGCGCCGCCATCGAGCAGGTGCCCGGGCAATAATAGAGACTAAACATCAATTTTCCTTATCCGAGAGGTTCGCCGAGAGTTGTGCAACGGCGCAGCATCCTCGTCTGGTCCTGCGGCCAGTCCGTACGGGCATGCAGACAAGCGAGGTTATCCCACATCATCAGATCACCGGGCTTCCAGACATGTTCATAGTAATTATCCGGGTCCTCGGTCAGATCGAACAGTTCAGCGAGAACCTCTTCGCTCTCATCGCGATCAATGCCTTCTATCCACATCGTATTGAGACGCGAAACATAGAGTGCCTTACGTTTTGATCCGGGATTGATGACAAAAAGCGGCTGGCTGAAATGAAAAATGTTATCGAGATCAATATTCAGGTCGAGCCGCTCGACATTGCGATAATCATAGCCCTGCATGACCCGCGCATCGGCAAATCGTTCCTTAAGCTCAGGGCGCAAATTATTGTACGCGCCATACAGGCTGGCGAATTTGGTATGGCCGCCTTCAGATGGAATTTCGATACCATACAGAAAAGACGCGCGGTGCGGCCGCTCGTGATAGCACTTGTCGGAGTGGAACCACATCTCGCCATGGCCGAGGCCACCAACAGGGTTTCCGTCCTCGTCTTTCTTGTCTGTGACCATCATCAGATTGGTCCAGTCAGGCGCATTGCCGACTTCCGCAACATTGGCACCCGGTTTTGGCTGATGACGTTCTGCCACTGTACCGAAATGGCTGGCAAAGCGGAGCTGCTCATCACCCGTGATGTCCTGCCCGCGGAACAGCAAAATACCGTGGTCATGCCAGGCATTGCGAATGGCATCGACGGTCACCGAATCCAGTTCCTGACTGAGATCAACACCGCTGATTTCCGCCCCGATAACAGGATGAACGGGTGTCACGGTAATGTTGGTATCCTGGCTCAGTTGCGTTGCCATGACAAAATCTCCGCAGAATTCCAGTATCTGCCCCTAAAGGCCTAGGCGCATACTACGTGATTTCCTGTCTCAAGGTAAATGGATGGAAATCTCTGACTAAACACCCATCGCACCGAGAACGGCACCCTGAAGCAACAGCACCCCGAGCCAATGCCCGCCATCAATGAGGTACAGCCCCAGCTTTGCGCGTTGCCAGGCATAATTCATGGCGATTGTGGTTACCGAAAAACCGAGCCAGACAAAGAAACCGGTAATCAGGCCACCTTCTACAGTCACCATCTTGGCGCCGAGATGGCCGAGAATGCCTGCGAGAAAGAAGGCAACAAGAAGCTGACAAATAATCGTAATGATCATCGGCTTGGCCATGCCGCCCGCCTTCAGTTCAGCCTCCGGCCTGCCCGTCGCGGTAACCCAGGCTTTGGCAAGCATCGTGTAATACCCGAAGCCAAAGAAAAACGAGGCCAAAGCTGCTAACGAGGAGATAACTCGCACGTGTTTCCATATTCTATGCTTCACTCTTTGGTTCTGAAGCCGCCCGGGCGCGCGGTCCGTGAAAATAGTCCTGAATCCATGGATGCGGATTTTGCCGTAATTCCTCAAGACTCCCAATGGTAACCTTTTTGTCAATCAGGACCGCGATCCTGTCAGTAATCACATAAAGGCTATCGAGATCATGGGTCACCATGACCACCGTTAAATTCAGGCTCTTTTGCAAATCCGAAATCAATTCATCAAAGGCTGCCGCGCCAATCGGGTCCAGCCCGGCGGTCGGCTCATCAAGAAACAGGATTTCGGGATCAAGTGCGAGAGCTCGCGCCAGCCCGGCCCGCTTTTTCATTCCGCCAGAGAGTTCAGAAGGATACTTACTGCATACATCCATCGGCAGCCCCGACATCGAAATCTTTAGTGCCGTCACCGCGTTGCGCATGTCCCGCGACAGGTCGGTATATTCCTTGAGGGGCACCTGAATATTCTCCGCCACCGTCAGGGAGGAGAACAATGCCCCCTGCTGGAACAACACGCCCCAGCGCGATCGCAATTGTCGGGACTCTCCGCGTGACAATCCATTGGTTCTCGTCCCCAGGACTTCAATGGTACCGGCCGCCGGTCGATTTAGGCCGACGATGGTATTCAAGAGAACTGATTTGCCGGTGCCCGACCCACCGACGACGCCCAGCACTTCGCCTCGACGAACGGCCAGATCGAGCCCGTCATGAATGACGTTGCTGCCAAACTGGGTCCGCAGCCCCTTGATCCTGATGACGTTTTCCGAAGCGTCGGTCATATGCCCAGCACCGAAAACAGGATCGAAAATGCCGCATCCGCAACGATAACCAGGAATAAAGAGATCACGACCGCGCATGTCGTATGCAGCCCGACGCTCTCAGCACTGCCTGTCACCAGCAACCCTTCGCGGCACCCGTTGAGCGCAATCAGCAGACCAAAGACCGGTGCTTTGATAATCCCGATCCAGAAAGTTTGTACGGTTACGGCGCTGCTTAGCCGCTCAAGAAATAGCGGTACAGATACATCCAGCGTTAGCACCACCATGAGCCCGCCACCCAAAATGCCCATGATGTTGGCAAATACCGCCAATAACGGCATCGCTATTACCAGTGCGAGCATGCGGGGCAGCACGAGAATATCGATGGGGTCGAGTCCCATCGTCTGCATCGCGTCGACCTCCTGATTAACCCGCATAGTGCCTAGCTCGGCCGCAAAAACGCTGCCGGATCTTCCGGCGACGACGATAGCGGTGAGCAGCACACCCATCTCCCGAAAGATCGATACGCCAAGCAGATTGACAGTGAAAATATCGGCGCCAAATCGGGTGAGTTGATCCGCCCCCTGAAAAGCCAGCACGACGCCAATCAGAAAGGATAAAAGGCCAACAATCGGCAACGCGTTAAGCCCTGTTTGCTCAATATGGCTGATGACCGACACAAATCGGATTTGTGCGGGATTGATCAGGCTGCGCAGAGCCGACACCACTGCCATTCCGAGAAAATTGGTAAGATTGCGGGCCTCCGTACAAGCTGCCACCGCCCCGCGCCCCAGCCGCTCGACCATCGCCAGAAGCGGATGATGGGCTGGAACCGGCAACGGCCCCTGCCCGCCGAGCTGCCCAGCATACTCAAGTAATGGCCGGTGATCGTCATCAAGACCGGTTACCTCTACAGGGCATCCCTCGGCCTCAAGCCGCTCAATCAGATTATGTATGAGAAGCGCTCCAGCACTGTCGAGCGCAGAAACGTCTGAAAGATCACATACCCCGTGTGCAACACCTTGCGCACCAACATTACTCAGCACTTTCGTCAATTCACTCGCCGCGGCGATCACCCAGTCGCCCGATGCCCGAAGAGACAAAACGTCGTCCTGAACGCTTTGTTCCAGCAACGCGCTATCCGCCTGTCGGGATGATGTCGATTGGATTGGTTCCACAGCGCATGATATCCGCCGGATCATGACGCTGACAAATAAATTGTTGTTATGGAATTAACGCAGCGACGTTATAGATTAAAGTCGCCACTAAACTGGAACCAACTGCAAAGAGAAAACCCTTGTGGACAAGAGGGGAAACTTTAGTGCGCCTTGGAATATACTCGACAGTGGGAAACAACCATCGAAAATACTTAAATGAAAGTGCAGCGGTAAAAATCGTCAAAATGATGCAATAAACATATATAGCGATCCAAGCTGCTGCAGATACATCTTTAAAAAACCCTGGGAACGAAACTTCAATTTTATACAGCCCCAATAGAGCGAGCGGAAAAAACAAAAAATACAAATAAAAATCGTAAGTTCCACTGCCGTTTAGTATCGCTCGGTTAGTTTCATTTCGTTTCATAAAATCCGAAATTTTTTGATGCGTCGATATCACCCAATCTTCGTCATAACCGAAAATATTAATACAACTACCGTTTTCACTCGGATTGCTTGGCGAATTTAACTGATTAATTGCAATTGGAGACCGCTCAAAATCAAGAAATATTTGCACACAATTTGTAGGATTTTTACCATTCGTAGCATTGCCGAACACGGTCGTGTTGGAAATATATACGCTAGACAAATCGTCAGAAAACTTGAGATTCTTAAAGTTATGAAAGTCAGCCTCAACTACAGAATTACCTTTTAAATCCCTGATAGTGTAATCGACGCGAAAGTACTTCTCGACCTCTTCCCTTAGATGTTCCTCACTCTCAAACAAGGTTGGGTTTTCAACACCAATTTGAAGCTTTTGAGCGTCGATGGTTTTCATATCTACGATCTCGAAAAGCTCAATTAAGTCGTCTGCAGTTAACGAAACATTTCGAATAATCATGTCCCGTCTGTGCTGGTCAGGAACCGGAGCTATTGCCGGAGGATTTGCAATTTCAATTTCATCAGACATACGTCGACTTTTTCACCTTATCCGCGCAATTTCAAGCCGTACGCATAAATCGAAATCTGATAAAAAAAGCCCCGGAGTAAACCCCGGGGCTTTTCCTCATCCCATCGATATTCGTAAATATCGACGCCTTTTATTCTCTTATTCGAAAACCTTCGGGAACTTCTTGCGAACTTCCGCTGCCAGTTCCGGCGAGGTTTGCGCCACGGCCGGGAAGGTTTCGATCCGCTCATATGGACGGCAGGCATTGATAACCACCCGCGTATTGTAGAGCGTGTCTTCGCCATGCATCGGGTCGAGACGCGATGACTGGCACTGGTTGAGATGGATGATGTCCTTCTCAGGGTCAGAGCGCGTACCCATCGCCCACACGACATCATGTAGATTATGCGCTTCGATATCCTCATCGACCACAACCGTATAGCGGCCACAATAGGTCGCCGGGTTGAGCTGAGAAGCCATCAGGCCTGCCTGTGTGGCATGGCCATAGAAACGCTGCTTGATCGAAACAACCACGAATGTCCGGCCTGAACCGGCTTCATGATGCCAGACACCGCGAACGTCCTGAACGCCAGCTTTCTGCAGCCCTTCGAGCAATGTCACCGACCGGGTGAAGCAACGCTCAAACAGATGCGAATGTGGCGGCTTCTGGCTCGCAGCACAGGTCAGGATCGGGTTGTTCCGGTGATAGACCTTGGTGATCTTAAAGACCGGGTCCTGCTCGGCATCACCGGCATAATAACCGGTCCATTCACCGAACGGCCCTTCCATGCGGGTCTCGTCAGGATATTGATACCCTTCGATGACGATTTCCGAATGTGCCGGGAATGGCAGGCCATTATCACCAATGATCAACTCAATCGGTTTACCGGCGAGGCCGCCCTGGAAAGCAAACTCTTCAACATCATCAGGAATGGTCATACGCGCGGCGAGGAAGTGGGTCGGATCAACGCCAACAACAACCGTTACCGGGCAAGGCTCACCCTTGGAGAAATACTTGGCCCGCTGGATATTCCCCTGCTTGCCATTTGATGCCATGACACCCAGTGTCTGGCCATCATGCACCATGCAACGATAGGTGCCGGAATTGACCCGGCCATTGTCAGGATCACGCGTGATCACACCACAGGCTGTTCCGATATAGCGGCCACCATCCAGCTCATGATGGATCGGCACGGGAACAGTCTTTTCGATGTCGATATCATCGCCTTCGAGAACATTCTCCAGAACCGGACCTTCATCGACATAGCGCGGCGGGATCGGCTCATGGTTGAACATTTTCTCCCGGTAAGCCTTCAGCAGCTCAAAACGGTTGTCCTGAAGTTCAGTATCCATGCCAACGGCGAGTGCCAGGCGATACGGTGAGGCAAGCATGCCATAGAGGCAGCGATACCCTTCCGGGTAGCCGGGAATATTATCAAACAGGACCGCTTTGGCCTTCTCGACGCGCTCTCGATAGAGCACCTCAACCACAGCGCCCATTTCCTTGTCCCAATGTGCGCCATCTACTTTCTCAAGCTGGCCATTTTCTTCGCACGCCGCGAGAAAATCACGCAAATCAGTTTGTGGGCTAAAATTCTCTCTTCCACCGTCCATTACTTCGTCTCCTCTGTTAATCAAACATCGTTTGCCGTCCGTTCTAAGGCCGGTGTTTTCGTCAATCTCTGAGATGCCCCCACTTGTCCCAGGCCTCGCGGCGGGCTTCGGGGGTCGGGGCGTTTACTTCCTGAAACTCTTCTTTCCAGTGAAACGGCCGGCAGGCATCGATAATTGCCCGACTGTTATAGAGCTTTCCGGCCTTGCGGTCATCCGGAGAAATCACCGGATCAAGGGCCGATGACCACATATTGTGAATAATATCGATTCCGGACGCCGGATCGCACCGCGTACACACCGCCCAGATCACTTCTTCGAGGTTTGAGACATCAACATCCTCATCAACCACCACGACAATTCGGCCGAGATAGGCGCCGGCATGGCAGGTCGCGGCAATATGACCGGCCTGTGTTGCATGCCCCGGATAGCGCTGCTTGATCCCGATCGCCAGGAACAGCCGTGAACCACCGACCTCATGCGCCCAGACGTTATCGACATCGGGCACCCCGGCGCGGGCAATATTCTCCTTCAGCACTGCCGAGCGGCTGATCGCCCGATAGCGCGCATACTCATACGGCATACGGATATGGGCCGCGCCCAGCATAATGGGATCATCGCGATGATAGATGGCAGAAATATCGACCCAGGGTTCCGCTTCCATCTGCCCGCCCTGATAGCCAAGCCATTCACCAAAAGGTCCCTCCGGCGCCGTGTTGCCCGGGTGAATAAACCCTTCAATGACAATTTCCGAATTTGCCGGGAAAGGCAGTCCTGTATGCTTGCCCGTTACGCATTTGATGGCTTCGCCACGATAGGCGCCCATCATATCCAGCTCGCACATCCCTTCCGGAGCCTCGGTTGAAGAGGTCAGGAAAGAGAGCGGATCGCTGCCAACGACAATACAGACCGGCATCGGATCGCCCTTGGCCATATATTTGTCGCGATGAATCCGGCCATGCTTGCCAGGTGAGATATAAAGGCCGACCCGTTTCTCATCATGCACCATGACGCGATAGGTGCCGCAATTGATCCAGCCGGTATCAGGGTCACGCGTTATATTGAAACACCCAGTGCCAATATACCGCCCGCCATCTGCCGGGTTCCACAAGGGCGATGGGAATTTCGTGACGTCGATATCATCGCCTTCAATAACATTTTCAAAGACGGGACCATCCTCGACGATCTCATGCTGGATCGGATCAAGGTTTTTAGTGTGTTGATGATATGACTGGCTCAGCTCCAGCTTGTTGAGATTGGACGGGAACCCCAGTGTCAGGTTTTTGCGCGTACCGGTGAACCAGTTGACCAGAATGCGGAACCCTTTTGGGCACCCCTCGACCTCGTCAAAGACCACTGACGGCGTGCCTTCATCATGGCACATCACCTCAACGACCTGGCCGATATCTTTTTCCCAGCTGGCGCCGGTCACAACTTTCAGATCACCGCGTTTCTCGACTTCGGCGAGCCAGTCGCGCAAATCGACATATTCCAGCGCACAGGCAGCATTATCGCCTGACTCCACTATCTCTGCTGAAGCAGAAGGATCATTCATCATGCCGTCCCTGACCAGTTATTTTGAGACCTGTTTTAGCGTGTTTAATCAGGAACGGCCACCGTGCTTTCGTACGATGGCCGCTCTCTAACGCTTTGCGAAGAAGTAAGATTACTTCTTGGTAACAACCTGATTGTCGGCTGTAACCGGACCACAGAGGTGACCCCACTTATCATAGGCTTCTTTCATCACAGCCGGTTCCGGCGAGTTCACTGCAGGGAATTCATCCTTCCAGTGGAATGGCCGGCACGCATCAATGATAGCGCGGCTGTTGGTCAGGTTGCCCTTGGCACGCTCTTCCGGCGGAATGCGCGGATCAAGAGGCGTAGACCAGCAATTGTGGATGATGTCGATTGAAGTTGCTGGATCAGAGCGCGTAATACACGCCCACATCAGCTCTTCGAGATTGGAAACATCGACATCGTCATCCACAACGATCACGTATTTACCCGCATAGGCACCAGCATGGCACATCGCGGCAACATGACCGGTCTGCATGGAATGACCGGGATAACGCTGTTTGATGGAAATACCCAGCAACATACGGGCGGTACCACATTCGTGGGCCCAAACGCCTGTTACATCGGGAACACCGGCTTTTTCGATGTTTTCTTTCAACGCAGCCGAACGGGTAACCGCACGATAGCGTGCCAACTCATCCGGCGGACGCAGCGGAGGACACCCAAGGATGATGGGGTCGTTCCGGTGATAGATCGCCTTGATGTCGAGGATCGGCTCAGGACGAACGTCAGAACCGTAATATCCGGTCCACTCGCCAAACGGCCCTTCCTGACGGCGGTTGTTCGGCTGGATAAAGCCTTCAATAACAACCTCGGCATTGGCCGGGAAAGGCAGTCCTGTGTGCTTGCCTTCAACACATTCCAGAGCGTGGCCGCGATAACCACCGAGAATGTCATATTCACATTCTCCCGGAGGCAATTCGGTACAGCCCATCAGGAAAGCCATCGGATCACCACCTAGTACAACAACAGCCGGCATCGGCTCATTATTGGCTTCGTACTTGTCACGATGAATCCTGCCATGCTTGCCAGGTGAGATATAGAACCCGACTTCATTCTTGCTCTGGATCATAACGCGGTAAGTACCGAGGTTGATCCAGTCAGTGTCAGGGTCACGGGTGACGTTGTAGGAACCGGTACCGATATAACGGCCACCGTCCTTGTCATGCCACATCGGTGCGGGGAACTTCTCGATGTCGATGTCATCGCCTTCAAGAATGTTCTCAAACACCGAACCGGTCTCAACGATCTTATGCGGGATCGATTCAACACCCTTCATGTGTTCGTGCACACCGTCAGTCAGCTCAAGCTTGTCCCATTCCGGCGGGAAGCCCATCGTCATGCATTTGCGCTTGCCGGCAAAGAAGTTGATGAGCATCCGGAAACCCGGGGGGCAACCAGGAACATCATCAAACACGATGCACGGTGCGCTCTCGTCATGCTGGACAACTTCGGCCGCAAGACCGATATCTTCTTCCCAGTTGGCTCCCTTAACAACGCGGAGTTCGCCGAGCTTTTCGGCCTCCACGATCCATTCGCGCATGTCCTCGTAGGTCATGCGGGCGCCGACATTTGACCCTCCGTCCACGGCTGTGGCTGTAGAATCTGCCATTTATGAAGTCTCCCTATGAGATTTATCTGCACGACATGTGCAGAACAGTCACGGCCCCTATGCCGCGATCACCCGCAACCTACCGAATCCGCGGCGCTTGATACAAATACCGTCTCGGTATTATAGTTATCTCGAATCGAGATAACGAAGCGCTTTTAAGGGCTTATTTCACTCTTTTAACCAGGAATTTTACGGTGGACCTTCGCCAACTGAGATATTTCGCCGCAATTGCCGAATGCGGCAGTTTTAGTGAGGCCTCTGCCCGCTTGCGGGTCGCGCAATCCGCCCTCAGCCGACATATGCTATCGCTAGAGAAAGAACTTGGGGCGCGCCTGTTTGATCGGCACCCCCGCGGTATCGATATAACCCATTCCGGGACGCTGCTTCTGACGCGGACCAAACGCATTATGTCGGAGATGGAAGAAGCCCGAAATGAGGTCATGGCACAGTCGGCGTTACCGAGTGGAGACGCTGTTATCGGCACAACATCAACGACCAGCCGGATCCTGTATGGCCCCCTCGCCGCCCAGTTTGCGCAGGACCATCCGAATGTGCGGCTGCGCTTTGTCGAGGGGGTGCCCTATCTGTTGCTGGAAGGGCTGGATACCGGAGATATCGACCTCGCGGTAATGGTCGACCCCGAGCCCCGCGCCAGTCTCGTGCTGGAACCGCTGGTGACCGAACAGGAATATCTTATCGGTACCAACAAGGCGAATATGCCGTCTCCGCATTGCACGGCTGCAGACTTGGCTGGCTTGCCGCTGATCCTGCTGCCGCGACCGGCGGGAAGCCGGGTTAAGCTGGACCGCATGGCGGATGAAGCTGGTATCGCGTTCGACGTGACCCATGAGGTCGCCAATGTCGACGTCGTCAGGGATTTTGTCGAGCGCGGACTGGGCTACGGCATTCTGCCCTACTCCTCAATCACGCCCGGTGCCAATGACGGCCGCTTTCAGGCGGTACCGGTTGAGGGACTGACCATCACCCGAACACTCGTCCATCGGGCTGATCGCACGCCGAGCCCGGCGGTCGTAGAACTAACGCGTCGCGTTCATGATGAAATTGATAAGATGGTTAAGGAAGGCGGCTTCGGAAACATCGCCACCTGAAACGTCATTCACTCGCCAATAATCGCGGCAGGATCAGCGTAATTGTCGGGAACAGGATGATAAACGCGACCCGGATGCCGTCCGAAATAAAGAACGGCACCACGCCTTTGAAGGTCTCGATCATCGGCACATCTTCGGCCATCGAGTTGATGACAAAAACATTGAGTCCCACCGGTGGCGTTATCAGCCCGACCTCGACGACAATCAGCGTGATGATCCCGAACCACAGCTTGAGGTCTTCCGGCTGAAGCCCAAAATCGAGCACCGCTATGATTGGCCAGAAAATCGGCACGGTAAGCAGGATCATCGACAATGAATCCATCACGAAACCGAGCATAATAAACAGAACAACCATCATGAGCAGCACGCTCATCGGCAGCAGACCGGATTCCTTAAAGAACATCGCCGCAGCAAGTGGCAGCTGGGAAAAGCCAAGGAAAGCATTAAAGACCGCGGCACCTAACAGTATAAGAAAGATCAGGGCCGTCGTCGTTGCAGTACTCATCAGCGCATCGATGAAGTCTTTGAACTTCATACCGCCACGCGACAAAGCAATCAGAAAAGTTCCAACAGAGCCAACGCCCGCGCCTTCTGTCGGCGTAAAGAACCCCAGATAGATACCGCCCATCACCAACAGGAAGATGACAAGAACCGGCCAGATATCGAGCAACGCCAAAAACTGTTCACTCCGAGAGGCCTTCGGTCCGGCTGGACCCGCTTCCGGATTGATCCGTACGACAATGGCAATCGCTGCCATGTACCCCAGCGCCGCGAGGATGCCTGGAATGAAAGCGGCCTGAAACAGCGTCACGATGTTGGCTTCCACCATAATCGCGTAGATGATCAGCACGACTGACGGCGGGATAAGGATACCGAGCGTTCCACCAGCAGCCAGTGAACCGGTCGCCAACGATCCGGCATAGTTGTAGCGTTTGAGTTCCGGCAGTGCGACCTGTCCCATTGTCGCCGCGGTTGCCAGCGAAGAACCGCTGATCGCCCCAAATCCACCGCAACCACCGACTGCTGCCATCGCGATGCCGCCACGATAATGGCCAAGCCACACATTAGCGGCTTTAAAGAGGGCCTGACTAAGACCAGCCTTGGCGGCGAACTGCCCCATCAAAACGAAGAGAGGGACGACGGACAAGTCGAAGGTCGTAAACCGCCAATACATTTCGCCTTTGAGGTAGCTGAGGAGCGCTGCCGGTCCGGCGATGACGAAATAACCCACCAGGCCGACGGAAAGCATGGCAATCGCGATCGGAATGCGCAGCGCCAGCATAACCAGTAGAACGAAAAAGCCGAGACCGCCGATTTCCAAACCTGACATTTACTATTCCTACAGGGTTCGGTTCAGGCGGATTTCACGATAGCTCCGCACGACCGTGTAAATATTTACGGCTAATAGAAGAACCAGACAGAGTATGGCTAATGGAAATGTCCACCATTGCGGCACTTCCAGAACCAAAGTCATCTGATCGTTTTCATAGAGATCAATGCCGCCAAGCGGTAAGCGCCACAGCATCAATATGATGATAACGACGTAGAGAAAATTTCCGATAAAGTCGCATATCGTTCGTGCCTTAAACGATGCCCGGCTCATAAAGATGTCGACGATGACATTTTCACGCACCAGCTGGCAGTACGGCAAAAACGCAAAAACGGCAACGCCCGTACCAATCGCAATCAACTCAAAATCACCGGTAACCGGCAGGCTGATGGTCGAACGACCGGTGACGCTAACCGTCGTCAGGACAGCCATCGCGCACAGCACGAAACCACCAAAGATCGCGAAGCCCCGCGATATTTGAAACAAAACCCGACCCACCGAATCGGTGGGTCGGGTATGTTGTCCTGAAGACTCAGCCATTAGAAAGCACTAAATCGCAGCAGCACCCTATTTGTGGTACTTCGCAATCATAGCCCGGGCATCAGCAATCAGCCGATCACCATCAACACCCTTTTTCTTCATGATCTGAATCCAGCGTGCGATGGCTGGTTTTGCTGCCGCTTTCATCTTGGCGACTTCGCCAGCTGGAATGGTCAAGAAGTTGTTTTTCTTCTTGGACCGCATGACCTTTTCACCAGGTGCTTCGACATCTTCCCAGTTCTGGCCAGCCCATTTGGCAATATTCTTACCAGACAAACCATCGATCACCTTCTTATGGGCGTTCGACAGCTTTGCGTAGCTGTTCTTGTTCATCAAAAAGGCAAAGGTTGAGGTGTTCATCCGCGGCTGATCACCAGCGAGTTGAATAAAGTTGCTGGCCAATTCCTGCATCTTGATGGCTGGCGCGATTTCGAAAGGCAGCATTGCACCTTCGATAACGCCTTTGGACAGCATCTGCGGAATCTTCGGCAAGGGCGCCCCAATCGGAACGGCACCGAGTGACTTCAGATACCAGCCACCGGCACGGGTCGCGGTCCGGATTTTGAGACCTTTAAGATCACTTACCTTCTGAATCTTGACCTTCTTGGTCATGAACATTGATCCAGCATGGTTGTGAAGCAGGATTACGTGATAATCCTTGAACTCATCTTTCAGATGTTTGGCCTGATAGTCCTGAATGGCCAGTGCTGTCGAAAGCGCACTCTTATGGATGAATGGTAATTCAAATACTTCAAGCTTGGGAAAACGACCTGCCGTGTATCCGGGCAGGGTGTATACCATATCGACGACACCGTCCCTGACCTGGTCAGCCAGCTGCGGCGGCTTTCCGCCAAGCTGCATGGAGGGGTAATACTGAACTTTCAGTGTACCGTTTGATGCTTTGGCCACCTTCTCAGTCCAGGGCTTGAGAAAGGTCTTCACCGGATTGGACGGCGGTGGCAGGAATGAATGCAGCTTAAGCGTAACCTGCTGGGCAACGGCCTGACCGCCAAACATCAGACCAAGGGCAACGGCACCAGCCGTTACGGGCAAAGTCAAAGTCTTGATCATCGAAATTTCTCCCTTCCGAAATTGGCATGAATTTTTCATGCATTGCGGCGCAGACTGACACTCTCAAACGAGACAATCAACTGCCTATATCACCGTGTAGCGAGAAAAGTTTAACCGGTCAGTTTATTGCTATCCGCGATGCGTTGCGCGACATAGGCACCTGCCGTCGTATCGGGGTATTTGTGCGGGTTTTCTTCAGTAACACAGCTCGGAAACGTACTCACCGGTGTATCCACATCAGGGTCGACGAAGAAGGCGATTGAGTATCGGTCCTTATCACTGATCATTGGCTTTACGCGATGCGGGGTCGAGCAGTACCGATCATTGGTCCAGGTCGCCACTAGGTCAGCTGTATTCACCACGATAGTATCAGGAATATAAACCGCATCCCGCCAGACACCGTCACGGCCCTGCACCTGCAGCCCGCCAACGTCATCCTGGAACAGTAGCGTAATGGTCCCGAAATCCGTATGCGCGCCACAGCCAAGCTGTTCTTCGGTTAATTCCTGGGTGATGACCGGGTAATGCAGGTAGCGTAGCGCCGTGTTGTCACCTTTATGACAGTTGCGAAAGAAATCAATCGGCAGATCAAGCGCAATGGCAAAGGCCTCCATCACGATATTGGCACCCCTTAGAAACTCATCGAACGTTATCTTTGCTGTTTCGAGAAATTCGGGTGACGGCCACATTTCAGGCTTGTCCGCATTCTTGTGGACATCCCGCATGGTGAAGGCTTCTTTCAGATCAGGGGCAACTGACGGATCAAGGCGCTGCAGGCCTGACGGTTGATAGCCGTGATTAATTTCTTGGCTATAACCAGAGAGGTTCTTGATCTCCTGCGGCTGGGTATAAAACGCTTCGCTGGAGGCAAAAGCATTGGCCAAAACCTCCGGATCAATTCCGAGGTTTTTGACATACATAAACCCTACTTCTGAGGCCGCCCAGTCAAGCTCAGCAGCAACCTTCTGGCGATCGCTGTCGCTACCATTTTCAAAATTTTCAAAATCTATAATTGGAATATCGGTCATGAGACACCTCGGTTTCATGTCGGTATAGCCAAAGCTCTGCCCTCAGCGCTTTGGCTAATCAGACCAGTCACTGAGTTCAGCGTAGTGATCCTTATAATGCTGCGCAAGCATTGCCCTATCGAGCTTACCGCGAGGATTCTTGGGAAGCTCTTCAAGAATGTACACAGCTTTCGGCATCTTCGCTTCCGGTAAACGACCTAAGCAATGGGCTGCAATGTCATCCATCTCAAATGCAGAAGCGTCTCGGCAGGAGATGTAAGAAACCACCTCTTCACCATAAATCGGATGGGGAACACCTATGGTACCCGCCTCTGTCACGTCAGGATGTTCAATCAACACGGCATCGATCTCCAGCGGCGCAATATTCATACCGCCCCGGATGATCAACTCCTTGACCCGACCCGTGATATGAAGATGCCCGTCTTCATCAAAATAGCCGAGGTCACCAGAGTGATGACCGTCTTCAGGCAATTGTTCAATTGTGCCGTCGGGCATCAGGTACCCAAAGGCCTGCTGCTTGCCACCGCCAATAATAATTTCACCGGTCTCGCCTTGCGGCAGGCGGTTGCCATCACCATCAACAATGCGAATATCCTGATATTTCTGGGCTGGCCCAATTGTGCCGATTTTGCGGTCGGCCCCACGATGCGCGGCGGTATTGCCGCCTTCGCTAGAGCCACAGCTTTGCGCCAGCGTAATGCCATAGAACTCTTCAAAGCTGCGCCACTGCTCATCAAGCAAGGGCGCAGAACTAGACGTCAAAAAACGCAAATGCGGCAGGTCATCACCGCGAATGTCCTGTGGCCGATTAATCAGCATATTAACAATCGTTGGCACCACGAAACCAATATTGGCTTCATAGGTCTTCAGCCAGCCCAAATACCGGCTTTGCGAAAAATGCTTAGCGATGATCGTCGTCGCACCCGCGACCAACGGGGCACCAAGGCTCATATGCTGTGCGGAAAGCCAACTATAGGAACGGCAATCGAATGTCTTATCCCCCGGCGCGAGCTGCAAATAATCCGCCGTCGCATCATAGTTATAATAAGCCGTTGAATGAGTCTGAATGACGCCTTTGGGTTTGGCGACAGTCCCTGATGTATAGAAGATCACACCATGATCATCGGGACCGGCGACGGTTTCGATATCATCGTCATCAGAAAGATTGCTAATCTCGGAGAACCACCCCGTCGCCGCGCTATCATCTGACTGCCATTCCCCGAGCGCAAACCAGTCACCCGGCGCCCCAGACTGCAAATCTTCAAGCCCGATCCCTTCCTGATAAAGAACGATTTTTGGCGAGATGGCCTCAATGATTTCCGACAGATGCGCCTGATTCATTTCGACATGAACCGTCGCCAATGTCGCGCCATAGCGCAACACGCTGACAAACACCGCTAAATTCTCGACCGAATTTTCCGCCAGTAGCAGGACCCGATCATTGGCGTGAACATCCCTCTCTTTTAAAAACCGGGCGACGCGATTGGACATGCTGTAAAGCGCGCCATAACTCAGCGATTTATCCTGATCAATGCAATGGACATAGGTCCGCTCAGGCCACTGAGCGGCGTTTTCAGCGACAACCTGATGAAAAGATTTGGCGACGTCTTGGGACATGGCGATGGTTTAGCACCGGCGCGGCACCCCATCAACTTTCCGATGAGACGAGGCCATCTTTATCTGCCCGAAATTTTCCACTCTGCGCACCGTTTAACGTGCCAGATGCCAGCCATTCAATTGAGGCACAGTGCAACACATGGCGCTGAATTTCCCAGGCCATGAAGTGCGACGCACAATCGATCCCGAGGAAAGCTTTGTTTTCCGTGCCAAGTGCTCCATACAGCTCCACATTGGAGTCATAAAGCCGATCAAATTTCCCCACCATCACCAGCGTCGGAATTTTGATTGTCGCTGCATTGGCGGCATTCCAGCCCCAATAGGTCCGGCCCGGTGCGCGGAGACATCCCGGTCCCCAGCTAGCCCCAATCTCATCCGTTGCCATACTGGCCGGCCAAATCAGATCAATCAGCCCTTCTTCAAGCTGCCCGTCACATCGGACATTAGGCAACCACCGTTCGCCCTCACCTACTGCCCGGGTCTGAATGCTCATGGCAACACCAGGTCCAGGCAGTTTGTTCGGCGGGTCGCTCGGGCTGTCCGCATCGAAATTGGAAGACGCAAAGATCACCAGGCGGTCGACTTTCGTAGGGTTTCGAACGGTATAGGTACCGGTACGAATACCACCACCCGACCAGCCAATCAGGTTAATCCGATCAACACCACGCAGCTCACATATAAATTCAACAACGCAGTTGATGTCATCAGTCTCGGAATCACTGGTCACAAGATTTGACCGATGGGTTGATGATTGTGCATCAGGCAATGTGTTCGGAACCAAAACCTTCTGATCAGCGTCGGATAAATACCGCGGATCATCCATCAAAGGTCGGCTGGAAAAGCCATAACCGGTCATATCCATCGCGAAGACGTCAAATCCCGCGCGGGCTAAAGCGGACATCCAGCTATAGTCCTTGTAGTCGAAATCAAAAGCCATTGTGCCGGGCCAATAGCCCCCACGTATCAAGAGAACAACAGGTGCGTTGGCGACGCCGCTCTGCACTTTCTCACGGACAAACAGCTGTACTTGTTCGCCGACAATTGCAGGCACTGTCGATATATGGTCGACATGCCGATCTACCGTAATCAGGCCATCAACTTCTGTGCGCGAAATTTCTTTCATTCGAAATGCTAGCGCGGGTTGGGGCACCCGCATAGGGTCCGCGTTTACACCAGAGTTGACAGTTCTGCCTTTCGACTGCTCAAAAGAAAGCATGACGACGTCCCAATCAATCTTAATCACGACCATCCCACCTTTGACGGGAGGTGTTCCAGACAAGGCCCGAATTCTGGTCAACCACCTTCGTGATCTGGGGCACGATGTAACGGTTGCCCATTACGCAACATTGAGTGATTACCGGGACCTGGTCGTTCCCAGCTGGCACACCCTATCCGGGAGGAAACCTGGACGACGCGAGGGTGTTTGTTTCGATGATGTCCCATGCATTGCGGTAGGCTGCCGTTTGCCCGAACTTGAGTTCCCTTATTATTTTCCTTCTAAACACTGGCGCGATTTAGTCGACAAATACGACCGCCATATCGTGATAACCGGGACCGTTCTCACCGCCTATAGCCTGGCAAAATCAGGTCAGCCGCATCTGGTCTGGTGCGCCAGTACGATGATCGAAGATCGTATTGATCGTCGCCGCAGAATGGTTCTACCCCGTCGACTGTTTGATTGCCTTATCGTGTCACCGATCCTGAGGCTCATGGAAAAGACAATATTAAATGGCTCCGGTCAGTTCATGGGTGTCAGCAATTATACGAAAAGAACGCTGGTCGCCGCCGGGGCATCAGCCGACCGAGTAGATGTAACCCCGATACCGGTTGACCTCGAAGGATTTAAGCCGCCTGCAACGCCCGCGCCATCCGGCACCATCGGGTTTGCCGGGCGTCCAGAAGATGATCGAAAGAACCTGCCGCTGCTCTTTCACGCCCTCAAGCTGTTACGAGATCAAGGAAAAACGATCTCTCTCAAACTCACCGGCGATCCATCAGAGAAATTGAGAAGCCAGATTGCCGAATTGAACCTGCACGATCACATCAGCTGGACAGGCTGGCTTGCCCAGGAGGAATTGCCCGATTTCTATCAGGGGCTCGATGTGTTTGTGATCCCGTCATTTCAGGAAGGGCTGAATATTGCCGGATTACAGGCTATGGCTACCGGCGTTCCAGTTATTTCCACGCGCTGTGGCGGCCCGGAAGATTACGTTATAAATGGTAAAACTGGACGGCTGGTTGAGAGCACTGCCGAAGAGATGGCCATTGCTATCGCAACCCTCATCGAAGACAGGGAAGAACGCCAGTGGCTGGGCCAAAACGCGCGACAATTTGTCGAACAGAATTACAGCTTCGAGCAGTTCAAAGACTGTCTGTCTATAGGTTGGGAAAAGGTCTGGGGCGATCGTCCGTAATCAGGGTCAGGCCGAACGCTTTGGCGACTCTTTTTCGGATTCTTCGACCTGAATATTTCGGCATTCAACACGCGTTGCGGTCAACGGGCGTCTCATGGATTCTGGCGCAATTCCGGTTTTCAAAGCCGTCATGACGCCCACCGCTTCCCAGTAATTTTCTACGATATGCAGCTGCCCGGGTGCCCAGGGCAAAGAGCACAAATCATTCTGCATCAAATTTTCGTTTTCGCGGACGGCAATAACGGGAATGCCTTGCTCGAGCGCTGCTAGAGTTGGCAGACCAATACATTTATCGGGCATCACCAGACAGGAGACATCGGCCGCTGTTAAAATGCCGGGTTCCCGCATGGCATCAACATCTGTGATAATGCGTGGGCTACGCTGCAGGCCTTTCAACATGCATTGTAGAAATGTCAGTGAAGCAGCTTCGGCGGCGAGACGGGGGCCCACTCTGCCAAGATCAAAATTGGCGACCGTAAAATTCTCTAACATGGGCGAATGAGCCGTCGGCACGTCATACAATACAGACAGCGCATGGGTCAGCATCGCTTCCACACCACCCCATGGGTTGGTCATACCCCCATCGCTGTGGAAATACGCTTCGTGATATTCCTCGGAGCATTCGATCACGGAAGCAATGGCGACCGCGTCGAATTCTCCGGCAAATTCCTCGAGAACAGTCTGTACACGATCCAGCCCGGTCACCTGACCGGCCGCTCTGCCAGATTCCGTAAAGTTCGCCGACATCTTTAAAGGCGGATTGAGTTTGACCACTGCCGGGCAATCAAACCCGTACGTCGCCCGGGCCGCGCTTATCGCATTGATCGTGTCATTGGCAAACATCTCAATCTCATGTTCATCAATGATCACGAGAACCCGGTTCGCTCGCACCGGCTGTAACCCGGCGGTTCCCATAAGCAGGCGCGCGATAGAGCTGCCCTCCACGTAAAGCGCGTTTTCAGGCATCTCGTTGAGGTCGGACGCATTGACGACATTGGGGTGCAGGATCAGCCGATCACACACTTCGGAAATGACACGTGCCGCTGGCGTCGCATCACCCGCATGCCCCCCTATCTCCGAGCCAATACCGGTCGGGACAATGAAAACGGCATTAAAATCATCTGTACGTTCGACACTGCGCGGAATGAAATCAAACAGGCCGCGTGGCGCTTCGCCATCGCCGACATCTTTGTCCTCCAGGACACCCAATTCGCATTGATAGTGGACATCGTCCAGTCGACTCATTGCAAAACGTACCGGGATGGCGCCCGCCTTCGCGGACAATTCATCGGCATTACGTAAATGGGCGATCAGATCGCGATGACCCGGCGACGCCGGAACGAGTATCTCTTTTTCGGTCAGCTTCACGGGCGACTCCTCACACGCGTTCTATAAAGCGGGCTGAACACTCAGTGCTCCTGAACCACTCAATGGAAAATTCTTCAGCCACTTTCGGATCGAATGCCTTGCACGAGAACATGTTGATATAGACCGCTTCCAGCTGATCCAGTGCATGGATAACAATGGAACTCGTCAGAATAAACTGAACCGCCGACGTTCCCTGAGTGTGCGGTGATGTTTGTTTGTCTTCTTCTGGAACACCAATGTCGTCCCAGAAATGCAGGTCTTCTCGCTGCATATCAATTAGCACACATAATTTTTCGAAATAGGCGCTAATGCTCTCACGCGTGAAGGTTGCCGGATCACAACCATGCATATCGAGAATCAATTCAACGCCATACTTTTCCATCTTCGCTCCGATAATGCGTGCTGTTTAATGTGGCGGAGAATTACACCCGTCCCCTGACCCGTCAATCGAGTATCACGTGCGGCACGAAGTTGGCCTCTGTCCCGGTAATAAGTGTCCGGTCCTCGCGAATGCCCATGCCAACCGCCTTGCTGGCAATCATCCAGCATCCGATCAATGGGAAGCCGCCGTCAAAGTCGGGGAGCGGGTGAAATGCCTGCAAAATGTGATCCTGACTGCCATAGGGCCCCTCACGCGACGTTTCAATTTCACCGTCGCAATAAATCTCGACATTGGCGCCCTGCCGTCCCAACAAAGGCTTGCGAACATAAGTCTCACCCAATGAGTCCGCTGCCGGGTCGTCTTCAAAAAACGCCGGTAATAGATTCGGATGGCCTTCAAACACTTCCCACAGGATAGCCAGCAACCCCTTATTTGACAGGATGGAACGCCAAGCCGGTTCGATAAACCGCGCACCGCTTGCTGATACATGGGCGCCGAACTCTTCGGCCAAGATCCATTCCCAGGGGTAGAGCTTAAACAAGGTTGAAATGGGTTTGTCATCCAGGTCAGTGAAATGACCGTCCTCGCTGATGCCGATATCCTCCATCGCCAGAACATTGGTTAGAAGCCCCGCCTCCCGGGCGCACTCACCGATATAGTCCAACGTTCCCTTATCGTCCTCGACGTCTTGATTACTGGCGAGATGCAGAACGCTGTTAATTCCAAGATGAGGAAAGGATTCAACGATCTTTTCGTGAATCTCATTGAATTGGTCGCATCTCGCGGGCAGCAGACCTTCTTTTTCGGCTTCTTCAAGCCATGCCCATTGAAACACCGCGGATTCATACAACGTCGTCGGTGTGTCAGCGTTGTATTCAAGAAGTTTCGCCGGACCCGTCCCGTCATAGGAAAAATCCATGCGGCCATAGAGGTTACGCTCCTGATTTTGCCAACTGTCGGCGATCAAGTCCCAATGCTGTCTTGCTACGCCAAGCCGCTGAAGAACTGTCTCGTCTTCCATCGCACGCGCGATGACGTCGAAGCAGAGATTCTCGATTTCCTCAGCAGGCGCTGCGATATCCTCGTTGATCTGTTGCTCACTGAACTGGTAGTAGCCAGTCTCGTCCCAGAACGGCACACCTTCACCAGCACGAAATTCAAATTCATGCCGGGCGGCTGCATCCGCCAACCCCGACCGTTCTTTGACGGCGTTACGCTTCATTGGACACTACTGACGTAGAAAAAATTAGTCTTCAGGTTGCCGCTGAGCCAAAACGACGTCCGGACGATCCAAAACCACCACGTGAACGTGTCGATGCTTTTGCTGTTGGGCGTGCCATCGAAGATTTCGCGACACGGGTTCGACCAGTAGACGTACCTGCGTTTCTGTTGTCTGCGGTTCGGAAGGTCCCTGGATTGCTGCGGGTCCGGTAGAGCGGCTGGGCATTGCCATAACCACGCCCGCCAATCATTGACCCCATCATGTAACCCATCATCAGGGGCATAAACATCGAGCTGCCGGTTGAGGTCGTTTGTGGTGCTTTTTCACAACGCGCCGCCCCGAATTCTGTTTCACATTCTTTTTGGGACGCAAATTTTGGGGCTACGGCTGCGTGCTGCTGTTGCGCGGCTGCGAAGTTCTTTTCGCAATCTGAACGCACCATATTGATATCGGCGAGGCATTGCTGGAGCGTTTCGTAAACCGCTGCATCCTCTTTTGGCTCCTCACGTGTGGTAAACCAAATTGCGCCTGCTGCTGCGAGCGCGAGGATTGAAACCGAAGTTAGATTATTCATCTCATCATCTCCAAATCAGCTTGTCATACAGGCGGCGTTAAGCAATCCACCCGTCAAAGATGCTGCGCCAAGCCAAATCCCACTCGCCATTTCGCCTTGTTCGATCCGTTCAGAAATTTTTGGAATGGGCAAACGAACCAGAAAGAAAATTACGATTTGAACCACCAAGGCGACAACGCCCCAAATAACGCAATCCACCAAAGCTGCCGAATGGGCAATTGCACTCGCAAGCGGCAGCGAAAACCCAATCAAGCTGCCAACCATTGCGATTGACGCAGCCGAATTATTGTCGCGAATGAGTTTTATCTCATCATGCGGTGTTACCCACATATACACGACCATATAAACCAGTGTGAGAGCGACAGCGGTTCCCAAGTAAGCAAGGAACAACGGCAACTCATTTAGGGATGTGCCGACTATTTCCAAAGGAATTTCCTTAACAGCAATTTCGTTTCATCAGCTAAGAGTGTAGCACGCTTCGCGGTTGATCAATAGCGTGTTCGATGATCAAAATGTAATCCAATCAAATTTTCATCGCCATTATCCGAAAGCAATTCAGCAGATGCAAAAAACAGTTCTCGTTACCGGCGCGGCCAGCGGCATTGGCGAAGCCTGCACAAGGCTTTTACTGGAACGCGGTGCCAAAGTTACCGCCTTCGATCCGCAAATCGAAAGAATGCAAAATGCCCTCGGAGAGTCTGAAAATCTTTTGACGATTGGTGGAGATGTATCGCAAAAGCAAGATTGCATTGACGCTGTCGCGAACACGATCAACAAGTTTGGCGGGCTAGATGGCCTGATTCACTGTGGCGCCGCCCATTCCAGCGCGCGATGGGATGAACTCGAACCGGAAGAGATGAACCGCGTCCTCGCCGTTAACGCGACCGGCTCCTTCCTGATTGCCCAAGCTGCCGCCACACATATGACCAAACAGGGAAAAGGATCAATCGTTCTGACGACATCGGGGTCAGTACTGTTCGGTGTCACTGGCGGCAATGGTCAAGGCGGTCCCGCCTATGTCAGCTCTAAAGGAGCTGTTTTAGCCCTTACGCGTTCCCTTGCACGGGCACTTGGACCGACAGGTGTTCGCGTAAACGCCATAAGCCCGGGCATCACAGACACGCCAATGGTCGCGGGCTACACCGACGAACAGAATGCCGCAATGAAGCAACGCTTTCCAATGGGCCGCTTTGCCGAGCCGGAAGAAATAGCGGAAGGTGCACTTTATCTTGTTTCAGATAAAGCCAGCTTAATGACCGGCGAAAACATGCACATCAATGGCGGTTCAGGCTTTGGGGGCTGACGTCCCCAACCGTGATGACCACGTCAGAATCGGCAAACGCTTTGATGACATGGTCACGACCCTGCAGCCCCATGGTGAACAAGGTATGCGGATCATCTAATACTTAAAGCGGAGGCTGAAGACCGCGTCAGGGCCTGCAGCCCCATGGTGAACCAGGTATGCGGATCATCCATCGGCACCGCGCCCTTACCCATAAAGGTATTGACCACCGGGATACCGGTTTTCCGCGCGAGACGTCGTAGCTGAGTTGCGGCACGTTTTCGTACCGAGCCATTCCCGGCGAGAATGACGGGTGACTTTGCATTGGTAATCAGGTCAACCGCCCGGCTGACCGCTTTGTGATCTGCTACCGGGCGCCGCGTCGGCAAGACCAGCATTGGCTGCTCGTCCGTATCACGTTTGGCGATGTCTTCTGGCAACTCTATGACCGTAACGCCAGGCTTTTCGGCCTCGGCAATCTTGAACCCCTTGCGCACAATTTCCGGGATAGACTGCGCCGTATAGACGCTATGCGCCCATTTGCTGATCGGCTTCATCATGCCAATCACATCCATATTCTGATGGCTTTCCTTATGCAGCCTTCGGGTTGACCCCTGGCCGATAATCGCCACTACAGGAGACCGGTCCATGTTTGCATCCGCTAACCCCGTTACCAGGTTGGTGGCCCCGGGCCCCAGCGTCGCCAGACACACACCCGCTTTACCGGTCAGCCTGCCATAGGTATCCGCCATAAAGGCGGCCGCCTACTCATGTCGGCACAGAACAAACTTGATATCGCTGTCCATCAGCGAAATCATCAGGTCGGCGTTTTCCTCGCCGGGAACGCCGAAAATACGTTCAACACCCTCTGCTTCAAGGCATTTTACAAATAAATCGGATGCTTTCATCGAACACTCTCCATTTTGGCGTTAACCATAGTTGGGGAGTGTTAACCAAAAGATTTCCCCGACGTTCCTTTAGGAAGCCGGGGAAATCTTCAACTTATCGTTAGAAAACCGGTTTGCAATCAACCGTGGCCGGTTTCGCCCAGCCAACGGAAATATGGATCCTGCATGTTTTTGAGCTCGGCGAGTTCTTCCTCGCTGAGCCATTTCGAGAAATCCATCTGATCAACCGGATATTTGGAGCGCTCATAGACCTGCTCACCAAGCGGTGCGGTTGCGTCAATTCCCATGCCGCCATCGGAGACCGAGATATTACCAATTTTGAGTTCTGACGGCTGGAATGCCTGACCGCGGCCATATTCGTTATAGACGATATAATCTTTCTGGGCCGAAGCACGGGATTGAATTGCCCACATCACATCTTCCGGCTGCCACGGATCAATATCCTCATCGACGACAACCACCAGCCGCATACCACGATACAGCCCCATAATGGCCGTCAGCAGGTTGCGCTGCATGCCCTCATCCGAGCGGCGGCGTTTCTTGACCTGAATGACCAGTCCACCCCACAGGGTAAGACCGAGCCAACTGGCAACATCCTTCACAAAACCCGGGGCCATACGTTCGCACAGCTCATAAACACTGGCGCACATGAACGGTGCTTCATACCAGAAGGCGCCAAAATGCGGCGTGTAGACAATCGGATTCTTCTTACGGCGTGTCACGGCGGTGAGCTGGAACGCACGTGGCGTCCGATAGGCATGCCCCATCGAACGCGCCCATTCGGGATGCAGGAGCGCAACACCCTGCTTGCCCATCCGTTCGGCCTCTTCCGTTTCCCAAACACGTTCGCCTTCGAGCACATACCCTTCAAGTGACCACTCGGCATTGGCGATGGTGTAGGCGTCGACCGTCCGCGCTTTCACAACATCAACCGGATATCCCTGAATGGCGCCTGCGAAACCCAGCTTGTCGGTCTGGCCGGGGAAGATCACCGGGTTCATGGTCGAAACCGAAACCAGTTCGGGGCCGACCGGCGGACAGATGTTAACTGTGCACGGTACCTTCTTACCTGGGTGATGTGAGCAGATCACATCACCAGCACCACCCGGCACCATATTGATCGAAGCGTATTTCTGCCCTTCGCGGAAAGACATACGGTACATCGAAATCTGGCTGCCGCCACCCGGCACCCAGGGCTCTCCCATGAACAGATGCGAGCCAGCGCCAAAAATCTGGCCGCCATCATCAAACGTATGCGTCGCAACAGGAATAATATCGTGAATGTGATCAAAATCCTTGCCCGGGATCAGGACCTCTTCCTGCACAGGTGCATCATCAACAATGCGCGGTGGAATGGGATTTTGAACCTGATCGAGCAGTTGATGCTTGATCTCCCGAAAGTCTTCAACGCCATGAAAACGGTTCACCCGTTCCTTGCGAGAATAGAGATTGGAGATCATCCGGACACCGGGATAGCCCTTGATGTTATTGGCGACAATTACCTTGGAATTATCGAACGCTTTGGTGATGGTGCACATCTCAACCAAAGGATCGACCTCGCCATCGATGTATTGAACATCATCACCGAGCCAGTCGAGTGTGGTACGCAGATCGACCAGCGCTTCCTCGCGCGTCAATCCATTTGCCCCTTTTTCTTCCAGTTTCACAGCTAACCGGTCTGCCATAATCTCTCCTCCTGCGGCACTATTTCAGCAAACTATAATTGTATGTGTACAAACAATAAAGCTTTACCGTCCGTGATTGCAAACAATGGGAGCTACTCACCCTTATTTCAATTCGAAATCCCTTGTATAATTGGGGTCAATGATCATCTGACGAAGGAATTCCACCATGCTTGATGCCCCGCAATTCACGCCACCAGCCCTGACCAATAAGGAAATGAAGGAACAGGAAGTTGCCCTCTCCGACAAAAAGACTCCCTATGTCTTTTCCCTCAAAGGCCAGCTCCTGGTCAGGGCCGTACCGACAGCGTGCTCGCCGCGACGGACGATTTAACGATCCGGCTCAAAATATACGCGTCGGGCGGCGAAAACGAACTTCACGCGCATCCGCATGAGGACCACAGCTTTATGATCCTGCAGGGCTCGGCGCGCTTCTTTGGACCCGATGAGGAAGCGATAGAGCTTGGCCAGTGGGAAGGCATCATGCTGCCACGTGGCAATCTCTATAAATTCTTCGCTACCAGTGAGGAACCGCTGGTCATGATCCGGGTCGGTAACCCGAATTACAAAAAGCAGGCCGCCCCCTACCGCCTTAACGCTCAGGGTGAAGAAATGCGCGGCGATTCTAAGGAAAACAAAACCGTGCCGGTAATTTTCCGCGATGGCGCATTCTTTGGCGATTGAGACAGTATTCCGCAAATTCTGTCAGGATTTTTTACAGTTGGGGAAATACCCTTGCGCTGTTGATGTTATAACCTGTTGAAATGCCGCGATTCTGGTGTTTCGGCACAAGTTTTGCATGTATTTACGCGCGCGATGGTCGACAATCGCGTAAGTAACCCGGAAAGCGTCTTGATCAAACGTCTTTTAGCCTCCGCTGCGGTGATATCCGCCATAGCCCTGTCCTCGACAGGCGCCGGGGCTATTACGACTCTATATACCGGTAATGTCAGTGGTACCGAGCAGGGTAACTTCATCACAGCAGCCGGTGGCGGGCTCAGTTTTGAGAGTTTCGAAGGCATTACACCCAACGGCGCGCCGCAAGCCTCTATCGATTTTGGCGCCTTCGAGATGGCCGATAATTTCGGTGGGGCTTTCGCCAATGATGTGCGGTCCTGTCCGGCAGGATTCTGCTCTTCATTTACGACGGCAACAGACGACACAAACTTTATCCATGCCAGTGGCGCCGCGACATATACATTTGATACCGCGATCAACGCCTTTTCCTTTACGTTGAGCCATCATAACGTCGTCGATGCACTCTCGATTACCACCAATGCCGGTGACATATTCAATATCGGAACACCGAATTTTGGCACGGGCGCGAGTTTTATCGGGCTGATTAATGACAGTGCGGCTTTTACCGAAGTTACAGTCACCTATGGCAGAGATGAGGACTCTGTCGGCATCGACGAAGTCCGATTTGGCGAGCTGGCGTTAGATGTTCCTGAACCAGGTATGATGACCATTTTTGGCTTTGGCCTCTCCGGACTCGCAATTATCCGCAGACGCAAACGCGTCTAAACCAACCTCTAGAAATTTAAAGAATTCAGCCGCGCGTTTTACGGCGTACTGCCCCTGCGTAAACCGCACCAGCGACCAAAAACAGCAGACCGCCTGGCGCAGGAAGCGCAGGCGCATCGGCTTCAATCTGAAAATCTACGGTAAGCGCCTGCGCCTGTATTACGGTCGGGCTGCCACCATTAATTGTTGCTGTCACATCGACCGTCGCCAGAACCGAATAGATTTCACTGGGATCAAGCGCGCCATCAATTAGATAGTTAAAATCCAGAGGAACCGCAGATGGTTGCGAAACCGAAGGACCAAGATAATCGTTCACAACAAGACTGCGGGCCAGACCAGCCGCCTAAACAACACCACCCGTAAGAATTACGATCGGACCACCCGGTCCATTAATAGTTATATCGGTGAAGGCAACGGATTCGATCGTAGCGCTGGTGTCCCCACCTTCAAGGGTACCAGTTACCTCAGCACCGAAATAGGCCGTCTCCCCCTGACCAAATACAAAGGCCGGATTCGTTAGTCCTGGATCCGTAAAGACATTGAGGTTCATCGCCATAGTCAGCGCATGCGCCTGAAATGACATCAAGGCCGCAACACAGCTTACACCAATGAAACGCAAAATTTTCACGAAAGATCCCCTGTACATGGTCCCCACTATTATTACCTATAATATGGCATGAAATCTGCCATTCGAAAAGTCTGATAAGGCGACTTTCTAGATATTTAAAGCGAAGCAGAGTTTAGCCTCCGCCGCAGCCCCCACATCCGCCGCAGCCATCTCCGCTGCCCTGATCAAAGCCGTCGCCGCGCACGCCATCCATCATCGCAACTGTCCCGGCCATCAGGGCGAGGTTGCCATCTTCCCGCAGCCGCCGCGATTTCAGGGATTCTTCGCGCGCCATTACACCGGTGGCCATCAGCCAGAACGCACCGGCGCAGAGCGCGACCCAAGGGTAGCCCAAAATAACCAATACAATACCAGCGACCATCAGCCCCCATCGGACCATCCGGAACTGCTGGATTGTGGGTTTGCGGATCACCCAGGCCTGGGCTGTATTGACGCGACGCATCGCGCTGACATCCCGGAAACGGTCCTGTGGTAGCGGCCAAATATCCGCCGGCGGCTGGTCGCCGGAAAGCGCCTTATAGGATTCCCGTGTCTGCTTGTATTGATCCCAGTATTTTTCAGCCTCGTTCTGCCCGCCTCGTGTCGAGCCGTGATGCAACGGCGCGCCAAGTACATCTTTGCAAAACGCGTCCCAGTAATTGCGGCTATAGGTGAGGTGCAAATGCCAGGCTTGATCAACGTCATCTGACGGTGTCACCTCATGGCCCGCACGCATCGCCAGATAGACAAAGCGTTTGTATTCTTCAACAATGCGCTCAGCATAGTCAGCTTTCCAGCCATTCTCGCGTACCAGCCGCGTGGTAAAGCTCAGATCGGCTTCCGGGTCATCAAATTGATGCGCCTCAATCTTTTGCCATAACGGATCATTGGCGGGATCAATCGCCGGCAGAACATCGACAAGGGAATTGGGTTCTGTGGAGTCTGACATCGCAATACCCTCCTTTGGCCCCGATTATATAAAGTTTTACACCGTTAGTCGCGAATATCCTGCAGGAACCATTCGGTCGGCATGTGACGACCAACCTTGGCTTCTACCGCCTTTTCGTAAACCAGTCCTCCGACGGATGAGAACTGTAATCCCTGATTGCCGACGTTGTGATAAAAGGTAATCTGATCATCATCGGTGCGGCCAATCGACGGGTCATTGATCAAATCCCCAAAGGTGGGAAAATCGACAATAAAGTTGAAGTTTTCCTGCTTCTCGGGCAGTCGCTTGCGTTCTTCTTCCGAGCCTGCGACCCAGGCCAGTGGGCTGTGCCCGACGCCTTTTTCCGTGCCTTTACTGTCGATATCCAGCCCGCCACTGCCCTGTGATATCCTGACATCAACCTTCTCGAGCACCTCGTTAGAAATCTCCATCGGGCCGAGCATGGTCACATGCTGCCCGGGCGACAGCCATTCAGCGTCAAAAGTCGGCGCCATCGAATCCGTACAGCTGGACACGATGTCCGCGCCGCGCACTGCTTCTTCCGCACTATCGACAGGAATGATCTCAAGATTTAACCGGCGGCTCATTTCGGAGGCATAGGCCTCCCGGTTGGCCTTGGTCGGGCTATAGACTTTTACTTTAGTAATCCCGCGCACCGAGCAATAAGCCTGCAGATAGGTCCGCGCCATACCACCTGACCCCAGCATGCCAACTGTCGTAGCATTGTCCCGCGCCAGGTATTTGGCACCGATTCCGCCACTGCCGCCAACCCGCATATGCTGTAATATGCCATCATTGATAAAGGCCAGCGGTTCACCATTCATCGCCGAGAACACCATGATCAGCCCGCAATAGGTGCCAGGTTCAACGCAGTATTTATCCTCAGTCCAGCTACCATCCTCCGCGCGCGGCCAGGTCATGATGTCTGATTTCATCCGGATCGCGAGATAACCGCCGGAGCAACCCTCCATGGTGCCCCAGCGATAATAACCGTCCTCACGCTCGCAGGGCGCATAGATGTCGGAACGCGGCCGATGCGTTGCCTTACCCTCCGCCAGGTCACGGAAGGCTTGCTCCTGCGCAGCGATACAATCCTCCATATTGAGGATTTCCTCGACAACATCGTTATGAATGAACAGCATGAACCAGCCTCCCTTTTATGGCGTGTTTGTCTGTGAGAAAGTGTAGAGGTCTGTAGTTAAACCGGCAATGTCAGGAAAGCGAAAGATGACCGATATCGCGCCATTGCGTGACTTTGTAACCAACATGACCCGCTTGATCGATACTGACTGTGCAGAACAAACGCTTCTCAAAGAGGGGCAATTATTACTGGAACAGTTGATCGCCGATGACAGCTGGCTCCCGGAAGCCTTTGCGGTACCTAACCCCGAAAGTTATCGCCAATACCTATTATGGTGCGATCCGTTGGAACGCTTCTCGGTCGTCAGCTTTGTCTGGGGTCTCGGCCAAACAACACCGATCCACGACCACACCGTTTGGGGTCTCATCGGTATGCTCCGCGGTCGCGAGGTCGGAGAGAACTTTTCCATCGACACGGACAGCAAATTGGAAAAGTCCGGAGAGGAAATGCTCACCCCAGGTATGGTCGGCGCGGTTTCCCCAACCATTGGCGATATTCACAAAGTCTCGAATGCGTTGACCGACAAACCGTCGATCAGTATCCACGTCTATGGTGCCAATATCGGTGCCGTTCACCGTCATGTGTTCGACGCCGAAACAGGGAAACCGAAAGAGTTTATTTCCGGCTATTCAAACGAAGCGATACCAAATTTATTCGACCGCTCAGCTGAGATTCATGAAGTGATCAAGTGACTCTCTATACGGCGGTGTCAGATCCCGAACGCCGCCGCAGATATTCAAGCATCCAACTATCCTGAGGACTCAATTTACACTCTGCAGCAAGTCGTTCGCAGACAGAGAAACCTTTCGCCCACCATCCCTGACCTGGACTCATTTCCCCGAGTTTAGCGCAACTCACGATCAAATCCCTTTGTGCTTCAACATTTGCGGGATTGACGTCCGCCAGCCGTTGGGAAATCTGCCATCCCGTTTCAAAATGGGCAGTCGCATCAGCGATATCGCCAGCCTTGGCACGCAAATCGCCCATCCGGTTAAGACTGATCCAGACATCGCGCTGCGCCTGAGCGTTGGCCGGACTTTGCTCAGCCAGCCGTTGCGAAACCTTCAAACCGATTTCGTATTGCGCGCCGGCCACCTCAATATCACCTTTCATGACCAACGCATCGCCCAGCCGGTTTAAACTCACCGCCACGTCGCGGAGCGCTTCCGTACTTGCTGGATTCTGTTCGGCAAGCCGTTCCGAAATGGCGAGACTTTGTTCAAAACGGGTAATCGCATTTAATAGATCCCCCGCTCCAACCAACGCATCCGCAAGACGGCTCATACTGACAGCAACATCTCGTTGGATCTGAGCACTGGCGGGGTTTTGAGAAGCCAACCTCTCATTAACCCTCAGGTCTTCTTCCAACCGCGCTAATGTTGCTAAAAGCGGGCCTGTCGGTGCGGGGACGCTAGTGTCGGGAGCAGGAGAAACCGGTTCCTGCTCTGGCGCCATCGCGGGCGGTTCGTCATCCGCCGGTTCGCTCTCACCGGAATTGGCATCGACGGGCGCTCCACTGATATCATTCTCGGCGGCGGTTTGCGGTTGGTCAGATGGCGAAGGACTACTCTCTGCGGTACTTGTCAGCTCAGGCTCAGGCTCAGGCTCGGGCTCAACGGACCCCAAATTAATAACGTTTTCATCGGCTGCGGGTTTCGATGGCTCCGGCGACCGGGGGTCTGATTGTTGCGTTTTCGCCGAATTGCCAAAATGCGGTTCTGTCAAGATTTCTTCTATCTCGGGAAGCGTCGGCTCCGATGATGGAACGTCCATCTTGGGTTCAGATATTCCCTCTTCTTTACTCGAACGCGCCCGAGCAGCTTCATGAGGGGATGGCCCTTGAGGGGGCAGTTCCGGTGGCGGTGACACGACCTTGGGAGCAGAAGTATCCGTTTCATCGCCGATGCCGGTAATATTCAAGGAGGCCGAGCGATTTTCTTTTTCTCTTCTAAACTCTCGAATGCGGTTCAGGCTTTCAGAAACATTCTGTTCAGCGTCACCACCGACCAAATCATCACTTTTGGCGTCATCCAAATTATCATCGGGTTTTTCCGGTGCAGCTGTTTGATCAGCAGCTACAGGGTCACCTTGTGAACTATCGATGCCCAACTGTTCCCGCAGCCGGGTTTGTAGCTCCGCCGGACCTATTTCCTGACGTTCCCCCGGTTCATCTGGCGGCTGAAGCCGCTCATCAAGATCATTGGGTTCCATGACTTCTTGTGTCGCAGAGAAAGGAACCACCCTTTCATGCCGTTCTGGATCAGGAATATCGGGGACATCCGCGCGATGGTCGTCTGCATCCTCACGCACATGATCATCCGTATCGCCCTCGGGCGGCAACGGATCCCCAAGTGTTGGGACTTCGGGACTTTCAACACTCTTGAGATGCTTCTCCTCTTCCTTGGGCCCGGTGAACATTCTCCTAACAATGAAGACCAACAGGACAAGAACAACGAGGAGTAGAACGATAAACAGAGCCCAGTCGGGGACAGGCTCCAAAGCCTGCATGACAGATTGAGGCAAAATGCCTGATAATTCTGTTCGCAATCCCTTCAGAAATACGGCGATTGCCGCGCCCCAATCAGCCATAAGGGCGGGAAGGTTTTCCCAAGCCTGTTTAAAAAAGGCGACAGAGATTTCAAACCAGGCTGAAACGACCTCGACAGTTTTGTCCCAAGTCGGTTTGACAAAGGCCACAAAAGCATCAAACCACCGCGAAAGAATCGCCGGCAGCGTTTCCGTAATCCATTTTATGATGCTGTCGAAATCCATTAGGGTCCTTTTTTCGCTACCCTAGCAAATAGTTAGCTGGTCTTGAAACATTATTCCATTCAGGAATCGGACGAAAACACCCCCGCGACTATTTCCGACAGATTAAGCCGCAGATGACAGCCAATTGATTACAGTGGGATACAGTCGAAGACGTTTAAATTACAGACTTTATAGGTGTTTGCGGGTGCAGAGATCAGGTTTTCCAAACCCTGATTAGTTGTTATAGCGCCGTCGAGTTATGCCAAGAACAACCAGCCCAAGGCCAAAAATTACGGCCGTGCCCGGCCCAGGTACTGACGCGCCGAACGCATCATCGGTGTATGTCCGAAAGCCAAGATCAGCACCCTTACTGGAAGGGCTGCCGTTCAAATATTGGGCGCCACGTGTATAGGGTGAACTATTGATACTGGAGAGGCTGATATTCCCGTTATCACTGGTCACTTCGAGAAAAAGCTCCGTTTCGGGGGTTACAGCGACCGCCGCCCAGAAGACTTCGAAAAAGACTTCACCTGTAAGTGTAGGACCGACGGGAGCAACCCCAGAGCCGGAGACAATTAGATTCCCCGTTCCAGGTTCGGCATCGTATATAGCGAGCGTAATTGTCCCTCCCCCGGTGTTATCGAAGGCATCAATCGAAACAGCGGCGCCAGCAATATTATCTCCGGCCTGCATAAAGGATTGCCATTGCGGCGTCCCAATTTCATTGAAACCCGATACCGGCAGGTCATTTTCCTGATCGATGATTACCGCCGCGAAAGAGGGTAATGCGAAGACAGAGACCATCATCGCAAGAATTACCGCCAGCAAACGGTTTGTCATTGTTTTTCCTTACTGCTTAGTGACGGCGAAAGATCGCTATCGCGATAAGACGAAAGATCGCTATCGCGATAAGACATAGTCCGAATGCCAGCAGAATGGCCGGGCCCGAAACGGTCACCCCGGCAATCGACGCAGCATACGCATCATAAACCAAAACTGTCGTGCCAGCACCGATAATACAAAAAGCCAGCGCAAGACCTTTAAAAGAACGCATCTCGATTTCCCCTACCCAATCGAAATTTGTCCAACCACTTTGATCAAGATAGCTATAACCACTAGTGCTACCCATCACTGTCGTGAGATAAGCAATTCTCATACCAAATATTGTTTTTATATATTTCAGTTAGTTAACCATAATCTGGTAGGACCGACGCCCTGGAACCGTAAAAATTCCCGACGCTTACAGCGATTTTTGGTAGCCGCGAACACCCGTTAATTCGGCAGCAAGTCTACGAACGCGATACTGCTTTACGGCGTCGTGAGACTGCCGCACCTATTAGCCCCAGGCAGAAAAGCCAATGTGCCGGGCTCGGGCACCGCCGCTTGAACCGTCAAGACGTCTGATATTGCGTAGAGACTACGGGTAAAGAAGTCGGGCGTTTCGCCGCCGGTCGCTGTTATCCATTCTGCGGTCACTGCGCTCGCTGTGCCGGTATCCACGAGATCAGGAAAAACGCTGCCCAAGGGATTTGCAGAGGCAACACCGCTGGAGGTGGTGCCGGTAAACGGATCACTGGCAAAACCAATGTTACCGTTTTCATCAACATTGATAGGCGCGCCGATTGTTCCGTCCCACAGATCTGCGTTGTTGTTTGCAACCAGCGCGTCACCGAGATTGAAAATGGCAACACCGGGTGACGCCGGGTTGGTATTAGTATTGTCACGCGCATCAACTGCTGCCGTAGACGCAGTCGCACCAAGCGCACCTAGCGCGGAGGCATCTGCCTGTGACTGCACGAAAGCATTGTAATCAGCAATGTTTGTAGAACTCGCGGTGGAGGCCAGACTGGTCAGAAACACCTCTCCTACATTCAGACCTGTCGGGACTGTTATCGGCGCCGCGAAGGCGCTGATAGACATTAGCACCATCGATAAAGCTGTAATGCAGCCAAGCAGGTAATGGCTGCTTGCCAGGCGAACTTTACTCATATTCGGAACTCAAGCTGAATTGACGAAAGAACACCGACGGCGCAAATAGCCGATACCGACGAGGCCTATGCAGAACACGGCGAGAGCGCCAGGCTCGGGAACGTCCTGGCTTGTGGTGGGCGTGATATCCGCTGAGGCGAGATAATACTGTTCAGCGTCACTACCGCCATAACCATAGCTGAGCGAGGTAACGCCCGCGTAAACCGTGGTCAGCTCATCGCCGAATGTTGTCTCTTCGAAGGAGCTACCATTGACGCTGACCAGCAGAGTACGCGCAAGTTCAGCAGGGCTATCCAACAGGTTATGGCTGCCATCCCGGAAGGCAATCATGGAGAAATCAAACGTGCCGCCATTTTCCAGTGCGAAAGTAAGCGTTTCGCCAAACGTCAGATTGTCATCATTGCTCGGGTCTCACTGTCCGGCGCCGTTCACGATCTTACAAACGCCCAGCCCGGCATTGCCGGCATCCAGATAAGGCTTGTAGGTGCTGTTCGCGGTAATGGACACACCGCTGATCGGAAAGCCCTGGGCAATCGATACCGGGTTGTCGTAAACGTCATTGCCGCTTGTGTCGCCGATCGAGCCTTCGCCATTAACATCGGCGATATTGGCGAAATTGAAAGTCACCGCTTGAGCAGAAGTCGCGTACAACAACAAACTTGCTGCTGCTCCGGCTGAAAAAACTCTACGGAAACCCATCACAACGAACTTTCAAAAACTGTCTGCACTTTTACTATACGTGTATTGAGGCAAGAACCATGCCGTTTTCGAATTACAACTATAAATCAATAGGTTATAAATTATTTACGAATACAGAATCCGAATACTGTAAAGATTCCCGACGTTTACAGGCCACTTCAGGGTTCAAATCACATTTGCGGTACAAACGCCTCAACGGCGCCCTGAACATTTTTAAGTTCATGTTTCCCGACCGATTTGAGGTCTACCGAATACTGCGTCGCAAAGTCTGCCGAACAGATAATCGGTTCTCCGAGATGACCTGCCAGCGACTCCAGTCGGGCACAAAGATTGACGGCTGGTCCAATGACCGTGAAGTCGAGCCGATCATGCACCCCGACATTGCCGTAAAGCGCATCGCCAACATGTAATCCAATACCACAGTTCAGCGGCGGCTTGTCTTCCCGGCTGTGGCGGCGGTTGAGAAGGCGCATATTGGCGATAGCAAGCTCAGCGGCATCCAGCGCCCGTTCACAGACATCCGGTGTTTCTTCGGGTTTATCGATGGGAAAGCTCGCCAGAACGCCATCGCCGATCATCTTCAGCACTTCACCACCATGCGCTTGGACGGGACCAATGATCGCCTCGAAATAATCGTTTAAAACCGCTGTGATATGCTCCAACGGAAGCTCTTCTGATAGTTTAGTAAACCCTTTTAAATCACTGATAAATAAAACAAAGTTTATTATTTTCCCTTCACCTCTCTTGATTTGACCGCCATAGACCCGAGGACCCGCATTTGTGCCGAGATAGAGGTCCAGCAGGAATCGCGTCATACGCGCCTGGCCATGTATTTCAGCCATGATGCTGAGATAGGGTTGGAGGAAACGAAGCCTGTCCATCTGGGCGTCGGAAAAGCCGCCTTCCTGATCGGTTGCAAAGGAACATCGATTGATCCCGCCCCATCACTTCGCTGCAACGCCATGGCGAGGTAATCCGTCGCTCCCATCTCACGGAATTCTTTCATTTCATCTGAATCGAGAACGGCGTCGGGACCAGTGAGGCGACGGCGAATAAAGGTTGCCCCGTCATTGAGGACACGAAACGGACTTCCCTGATACATTCCCGTTGACTGGATACCGTGCGGTGTATCTGACCGCCGAACCAGTTTATCGCCACGCTGCCAGGTATACATCGCAGCCAGCAGTTCGGGATGCAGCATATCGACATTGAGCGCGACCCGCAGCAAGGGGGTTCCCTCGCTTTCCAGCCGTTCGATGAGCCCCTGCCAGGCTGTCCGTAAATCCTGCGCCGCGGGACCGTCCGTCAACAGCCAATGGGCAAGTTGATCGTTAGACATTCCAGCCTGATAGCTTGATCATTACCAAAAGCAACGGATCAGACCTTAAACTCGCTCTGGACTTCTTTCGGGAACATATCTTCAGGCGTCATATGCTTGTGAAACAGCCCCTGTTCATAGCCATAGAGCAAAAATGCCTCTAGGGTCGTACGGTTGGGTTCAATGCCATACGGGTAGAAATCATCACCAAACAGCTCACGCGCCTCTTCAGCTAGGTCATAAATCCAGCCAATTGGGGCGCGGCAGGCCGTAATATCGAGCATCCGTTCCATTGAACGGTCCTTGGCCTCGGTCAAAGCCTTACACATGCTTTGCGCAACCCATGGGTTAGTTTCAAACACCTCCCGACGGATGGCATAGAGATGCATGATCGGCCAGATGCCAGTATCGCGGTAATATTGCTTCTCAATCTCGCGATAGTTTGGATAAAGCCGGACGATCCGCGGATCACGCTGTTCGACCAGTTCCGGTGCGTGCGCTGTCAGGATGGCATCAATCTCGCCATCGAGAAGCATACCACTCAGCGATTTATCGGGCATCGGGGTCAGATTGATGCCGTCTGGCAGGTTTAGCGCGACCTTTTCCTTGCGGCCTGGCTGATTGACGCCAGCCTGAAACCATTCAATTTCAGTCAGTGGTATGCCGACATCATGCTGTATCCAGCCACGTGAATAGACTGAGGCAGACTGCCCCCATTCCGGAACACCGATCCGTTTACCCCGCAGGTCTTCGGCCTTTTTAATCGGTCCGTCGGGCAGAATATAAACCGAGGATTGACGGGCGACGCGCGATGGAAATATTGGCAATCCAACAAAACGGTCATCCCCCTGGCTGATCATGGAGGTGTATTTGCCGCTGGAGATTTCTGAAATGTCGAATTCTTCGAAATTGATAAAGCGGTAGAACATCTCCTCGATCTGCAGGGTAATCGGCACCAGCTCGATACCCTCAGGTTCAATCGGTCCCATAATGAGATCTCGGACATGCTCGTAATCGCTGCTGGCAAAGGTCAGTTTCAGCCGGGAATTGGCCATAATTCAATACTCCGAATTCAAATGCGTGAAGCATTATCAGCGTTTAGCAGAAGAAGGTCAATTGCGGGCAAATTTGGCCGTGGACAGAAACCGAATTTCACGTCAAAATTGCGTAATAATTTAAACTTTTGCAACCCAGAATAATTGACACGATACCGGTTGGCACGTTGATGGAACCTCTGACTTTAGGATGGTTGACGCTGTATGACGCCCCCCCAGCGGATGTGGTGACGGCCGCAGCGTCTGCTAATTTCGAGGCGGTTGGGTTACGGATAACCGATCAGTCCCTAGACGATGACAGCATCCCAATTGTTGGCGATAACGCGGCTATTCGTGAAATTCATCGCCGTCTGGCCTATGAGGGAATTTATCTTTCCAACACCTCGATCTATCACCTCACGCCCGAAATCACGCTTGAACATCTCAAGCCTGCCATTGAGGTAACGGCTGAACTTGGCGCCAAAACCATCGTTGTCACCTGCATGGACCCCGACGAAGCGCGCTGGACGGCCTTTATTGCGGGCTGTTGCGAGGCAGTGGCGCAATTCGACATTACGCTGGCGCTTGAGGTTGTCCCCTATAGCGAAGCCAAAACACTCGAACAGGGTCTTCGCATCGTCAAAAATGCCGGGGCCGATAATTTTGGATTGCTGATCGACGCGCTGCATGTCGTACGTTCAGGGGCCTCTCCAGACCAGCTCGCCAAAATCGCGCCAGAGCACATTGTGTTCGCTCAGATTTGTGATGCAGCGGCGCAAAAACCGGCAGACCTCGATTTACCAACCGAAGCCCGCACAGGCCGTCTCTATCCAGGCGACGGAGAATTGCTGCTCTATGCGTTTCTGGATGCCCTGCCCGATGAGATCGAAATTGAAGTCGAAACCCCGCGTACCGATCAAACGGACCTGTCCTTTAACGAACGCGCCCAACGCGCCGGCAACGCGACCCGAGACTTCCTTGCCGAATATCATCGGTTATTAAAATAGGCCTTTGAACGGAACCAACCCACTCAGTCAAACGTATCGCCGAGATGGCAGATGCCGTTGAAATAGTTTTCCCAGACAATGAGATTGCGGTGACAGGCCTCGATCACCTCGTCTTCGAGGTTCAGCTCTTCGGCATATTTCGCAACGTTGCGCCAGCCAAGCTCGGAATGTTCCAGATCCGCCTCGGTATGAAGCTTGAAGAAATTTACATCTTCGTCTTCCAGCTCCCACATCTCCTGCCAGACGCCGCGCACATGGCCAAACCAGCCGAGTTCCCTTGTCGGCCCCGTACCATAGCCCGGCACATTGACGCGCTCGGAACAGGTATTGCCGATCAGCCCTAGCAGCCAATGTGCATTGGTCATCAAACCGCTCCAGGCATCCCAGCTGAGCTGGGTCCATTTTGACGGCGTCGCGGCTTGAATTTCAGCGCGATCCATGCCGATCTTTACGCCGAGATCTTCCAAAATCTGCCAATGCGGCTTGCCGCCACCAAATTCATTATCGGCGATAATTTCCTGCGCACAGGCTTCAATGATATCGATCTTGATGTCCCAGATCGGGCAGTTGGTCGCGACCTTAAGCTTGAGTACCGAGTTACGGTGCCGCGTATTCTGGCGGTGCTGTAGGACAAAGGCGCGACAACGGTTCTTGGTCCACGCATTGCCCTCATAAATTAGCGTCCGATTGACGAAATCATTGACCTCCTGATCAAGCCTGTCGATCACGTTCTTCTTTGCCATCTGGCTGCTCCCTGTCTCGCTTGTTATGTGTGCCGCGCATTGTCAGGGAATGGAAGACAAGCGTCAAATTCACTTCTAGCGTTGTCACCCCGGGCCACGACCCGAGGGTCACCTTCGCAACTGTGCAGGCGTACGGTGGTTGGTTCCCGCATAATGTGCGGGATGACAAGTGAGGGGTAGGACGTGTCGTTTTCCCGTCATCAATCGAAACACCATAACGACAGATGTAACCAAAAATACCAGTGTTTCCGCGTCATTGCCGGACTTGATCCGGCAATCCAGGGCTTTTTACTTCTGGATACCCGGGTCAAGCCCGGGCATGACAAAAACCCCCTCCCATTTGATCACAACTGATTCAGGGCGCATGATCTCCTTAATAAAAATACGATCATAGGGAGGCCATTATGCTGCTGATCACCAATGAGGATGTCGAGCAGATCATCAACATGCCGGAATGCGTGGCGACACTGGAAGAAGCTTATCGCGATTTCGGCAATCAGGACGCGGTGGAAATCCCCCACCACGATGCGATTGTCGATAATGAACGGCCTGAGGCAGTGCATGCCTTCAAGACCATGTCAGGGAGCTGGCCGCGCGCCGGGGTGACCGCTCTGCGGCTCAATTCCGATATCGTTTCCTGGCCGGAGGTCAATGGCACGCCGCGCCGGGTCAAGCTGCCGGTCTCGGAGGGTGACCGTTATAACGGCATGGTACTGCTGTTCTCGACAAGCACCGGCCAGCTGCTCTGCACGTTCAATGATGGCTATACCCAGAAGACCCGCGTCGGGGGCTCCAGTGGCGTTGCCGCGAAATATTTGTCGCGGGAGGACAGCAAGGTGATCGGATTGCTGGGCTCGGGCTGGCAGGCCGGTGCGCAGATCGAAGCGATGTGCGCGGTGTGCGATATTGACCGACTGCAGGTCTATAGCCCCACCGGACAAAACCGCACGCTTATTGCCAATACCTATGCCGAGAAGCTGGGGATCGAGACGGTCGCGGTTGCGTCGCCCGCCGAAGCCGCCAAGGGTGCTGATATTCTGGTGTCGGCGACCAACTCAATGACGCCGACCATTACCCAGGAGCTGATCGAACCCGGCATGCATGTCACCAGCGTGCGGGGCAGCGAAATCCCCACCGATGTCCTCCTTGGGCTCGACCGGCTGGTAGTCAATACGGCGACGCCGGTTTCCGCCAACGCGGCACGCGGCAAACCGTCGGAAATTCCCGAGTTTATCAATGGCGATTACAGCCGCCCGGATATGGATGTCATCGATTTCAGCAAGATACCCGAGCTGAAGGATGTTGTTGCCGGCCATGTCGGGGGACGCCAGTCGGCGGACGAAGTCACCGGGTTCCATAATTATAAAGGGCTCGGGCTGCAATTCGCGGCGATGGGGAGCCTGATCTATCGCGGGGCGCAGGAACAGGGCCTCGGATTCGATGTGCCCAATCACTATTTCACTCAGGATGTGCATCCCTAAACGCGGCACGATAAATTTGACCGCTGATCTTGTTAGCGATTTGTGATGTAATGAACGACGAGTGTAGTTTGTCAGCAGGCGGAAAGTGGATTTAACACGCCGATCAGTTTTAGGAGGATTGGGCGCCGCAGGTGTCGGGGTTGGTGCCGCGGGAACAACCAGCGCCCTTGCTCAAAACAGCCTTACCCCCTCGCCGCTTCGCAATGTGCAGGTCGGGCTCAATATCACCAGCGCGAATGATACCACACGCCCCTGGCTATCGATGGACCCGACCGCCATCGACCGAACATTCAGCCCGTTCAATTTCAACCTGACGCGCAAGGGCAACGCCACCATCAATGATGGCGCCTACTACCACATAGGCGTCAACGTCACAGGCGGTGGTACTGAGGTCGACGTTGGCAATACCGCTTTGTTCTGGGAGATCAATACTGCCCATGAGGATGGCGATAGCCCGATCGATACCATGTATATGTCGACCAACTTCATCGATACATCCGGCGAGCGCATCAAGGTTCAGGAGATGGCCTTTAATCGCGAAAATGTCCGCGATAACGGTTTCAGCTTTATCTCCAATATCTGCAATCATTTTTCAATTCATGACAGCATCCCCGGCGAACCCCTGCGAGTGAAATTCGATTTCGCGTCGGCAAATAATTCGGCAAATAATAGGGTGTCGTGGATTGGCGGGTTGCAGCAACAGCACGACACCAATAATGCCGAGCCTCTTATGCAGGCGTCGACCGGCGGGCCCTATGCCTCGCTGATCAAGCTCAACGACCAGAACAATGTGAGTCTGCGCAGTGTCGGGCCGGTCAATAAAATCCAGTTCAACGCGCCGCTGCATTTCTCGACGACCCCGAAATTCAGCATGTATGCCGAAGGTCTAACGCCACAATTTGGTGACATGATCACCAAAACCAATGGCGTGGAAATTTGGGGTAACCACGACATGCTGCGGTTCCGCAATAGCAGTGCCCGGTTCAATATCCAGATGGGCAGGAACGAATGGGTTCTGCGCGACGATGTTGCCGATGTAAAACCATTCCACGTTCAGACATGCGCCAATGACGATCAGCTCTTTATCCGCAGCAATGGCTATACCGAGATCAATTCCAATCTGCGGATACAGGATGGCGGCTCAATTGCAGCCGGACGGGAGAACGGGCTCAAAATCAGTGAAAGCAAAACCCAGAAGATCGGGTTTTACGGAGCAACGCCGGTTTCTCCGCAGGTCATCACAGGATCACGCGGTGGCAATGAAGCGCTGGCCAGCCTTCTCGATGGTCTGCAGGCGCTGGGTTTGATAGAAAACAACACCACGCCGTAGCTGGCGGGTAACGGATTAGAGGAAAGATTATGGCATTCAGTATCAAGGTGGATCTCAACCTGCCCGATCCGGCGACTTATCATAAGATCGTTATTCTCCATATTGATGCCGAGCAGCCGGCCGTGGCCGGTGTCATCGCCTCCTATAAAAACAAGGCGCATCGTAATATGAAGAACGCCAACCCTTATGCGCGGAGTGAGTTTCAAATCCCACCGCAGGAATTGCAGGACCATAATTTCGACACAGGCGGCGATGTCTTTGCCCAAACTTATAAAATTCTCAAAGCGCGCCCCGAATACAAAAGCGCCAAGAAAGTATAGGGTGGCACGATGATCCGCGTCATAATTCTCGGATCGGGAGGTCCTCAACCAGACCCGGATGCCGGCGGCTCCTCTATCCTGCTCACGATTGATGACACCAACTATTTGATTGATTGCGGCCCCGGCGCAACCCACAGCATGGTTCGCGCCGGGATCAGCCCGGCCTCGATCAACCGGCTCTTTATCAGCCATCTGCATTACGACCATTGCCTCGACCTGCCGTTTTTTGTGCTGTCCTCCTGGATTGGCAATCGCGACGAGGCGCTCAAGGTATTTGGACCGGTGGGTACCAAAGACTTTGTCGGCCATCTGTTCCTTGGCGGCGCATTCGATGCTGACATCAAGGCGCGTTCACAATATGGGCGTCGCAAGGATAATCTGTTTGCTGTCCAGCCTGAAGTTACAGAATTTGGCGACGGCCCGTTTTATGAGGACGAGCGGCTTAAAGTCCGCGCCGTCCCGGTCGATCACGTGCCGCCTGAAATCATGGGCTGTTTTGGGATGCGGTTTGATATCACGACCGCCGATGGCACCCCCAAATCAATGGTATTCTCCAGCGACACCGCACCGCTTGAGTCTGTCGCTGAGCTTTCCACCAATGTCGATCTCTTGATTCATGAGTGCGCTGTCACCGACGCCATCAAGGAACATCGCACGGCAACAGCGACCGCCATCGTGCACCATACGACTCCGAAACAGCTTGGCGAGCTCGCCGCCAAGGCCGGGGTTAAAAGCCTGATCGCCATTCATCAGGGCGGCAAGGAAACCACCAACCCGGTGATGCTCGACATGACACGTAACCACGCGCCAAAAGGGGCGCTCGGACCGGGTTATTTCGACCGCACGATCCAGGGCATTCGTGAGAGTTATGATGGACCGGTCCGCGTCGCCCGCGACCTCATGCGGGTGGATTTGTAAAAATTGAATTTTTTCTGCCTTTCCCGTATGACTGCACCCACAAATACCTAGTTGCAGGAGCACTTTATGCCGCGCTTTAAGGATTTCAGACCCGCAGGCGTTATTCCCGCCACCTTGTTGGCCTTTAATGATGACTTCTCCATCGATGAGGCCGCGACCCGGGCGCATCTCAGCCATATCGGCAATGTAGGCGGGATCAGCGCCATCACCGTCAACGGCCATGCCTCCGAAGTGCATGCCTGCTCCGATGATGAGCAACAGCGCATTCTTGATATCTCCCTAGATGAAGTCGGTGACAAGCTGCCCTTGATCAACGGCGTGTGGGCCGATGGCAGCCATGAAGCGGCGCGTATCGCGAAATGGTCGGAAGCCGCCGGCGCGTCCTGCCTGCTGGTGTTCCCGCCACAGCCCATCATGCTGATGCAGGGCCAGTTGAAGCCTGAGATGGGGATCGCCCATTTCAAGACCATCGCCGATGCCACTGATCTGCCGATCATCGCGTTTCAGTATCCGGTCGAGCAGGCCTATCAGATGGAAACGCTGCACCGGATGATCGAGGAGATTCCCAATCTGGTGGCGATCAAGGACTGGAATATGGGTCAAATGCATGAGCGACATATCCGCGAATTGCAGGCCTCGCCCCGTCCCTTCAACGTGCTGACGACCAACAGTGCATGGCTGATGAGTTCACTGACAATGGGCGCCAATGGATTGCTATCTGGCTCCGGCAGCGTCATCGCTGATCTGCAGGTCGCCCTGTTCGAGGCCGTACAGCAAGGCGACCTCAAACGCGCGCAAGCTATCAATGATCGTATCTACCCAACGGCGCAGTGCTTCTACAGCCCGCCTGCAACGGACATGCATAATCGTATGAAAGAAGCGCTTGTGCTGTTGGGTCGGATGCCAAAGGCGGTCGTCCGCCCACCTTTGGTGAAGCTGACAGATACCCAAATTGAAAGTGTACGCCTGGCCATCGAAGAGGCCGGGCTTACCTACGACGGCGCCGACATCCTGCAACGGGCAGCCTGATAAACCACCAGCGATGACACGCGACACACCGCTCTTTGTCCATATCATCGGGCTGGAAGGGTGTGGTCATCATGGCTTGCACCCGGTTATAGAACAGGCTGTCCTTGAGACCCATGGTGGGGATCGCACAAATCGATTTTTCCGGACAGGGCTGCGCAATGCTTTCAACGGCATCTGGTGCCGCAACTATTCCAAACCAGACTGTATCCGGGGGCGCGCACCATTTTTTGGAAAAGGTACCGCGCGACAGCATCATTCTGGAAGACAATTCCTACCCTTCCGGTAAATATCGTGATGTTTCCAACCAGTGGGACATCCAGGAGATTTATCACCTGTTGAAAGATCACTGTGAGGTGCGGTTCGCGCATCTCACCCGCAACATTTTTAACCTGGTCAATTCACGCCGCCAGTTCGATGACGGGTTAAAGGCCCACGCGGAAAAGATGGCGGAGATCGGCCACTACATCGACAGCAAAATGGCGGCATTGGAAGCCGACGGTGTGACGATAACCCAATTAAGTTATGACGAGCTGGAACAACAAACAGCCAAGATTGGCGCACTGATTGATTGTCCGGCAGATGCTGTCGACCGCGCGGTTCAGGATCAATTCAAGAAATCCACCAAGGACTACCACGAAATCTTAACGGGTGAGGAAATTCAAGACATTAAGGACTCGTTTGGGATCGACTAACCGACATCTGATTTTTGTCACAGTTGCTTTCAAAAAAGTTTTGTAAAAGACTATGTTCCAGTTGGTCACAGAGGAAAATCTTATGAGAACAAAGACGATCACGATCACCGCAGTCTGTATTGCTCTTCTAAGCCTCAACTCGGTTCCAGCGGCTGCACAAGCAAAGAAAAAGGCACCTTGTCAGGCGAAGGCATTTAGCACTCTTTTGGAATCGATCAACCGGGGCAAAGCCGCCAAGGTCAACGCCTCAACTATCGCCGCCGGAAACTACATGTATGCCAGCGCAAAAAGACTCCGCGCTCAAAAGCGGCTGGGCATGTGTCAGAATGCGCTCCAGTCGGGCAATTACCTTTTGAACATGGCGCTTCGCATCAAAAAAGTGGCCAGCGCGCCGAAACCCGCCGTAAAGCGTCCCGGTACACTTCTCACCGGGCCCGCCCGCTTAGGCAAAGGAAAAATTATAGCGAAAGCATCCCAGATCAAACACGGCCAATCATTTGGCTATAGCTTCTGGATCAAGCCCACTAAATCCGCCCAGGATTGGACAGCCATTTTTCAAAAAGGCAGCAAGAACACCATGCGGGGTCCTGGCGTTTTCTTTATGCCGAAATCCACGCGACTTCATGCCCGATCCGCAACAAAAAGAGCCTGGAATGACGGATGTAATGCGAAATCAAACCTCGTCGTCAATAAATGGTCGCATGTTTATGTTCGGTTCGCGCCTGGTTTTGCCTGGGTCTATATTAATGGCAAAGGCGATAATCGCTGCAAAATTGGCCAAAAATTACTGTTAAACAATGCTCCGCTCTATCTTGGGTCCCCTTGGTACAAACCAGCGAACGCCAATATCCGCAATTTGCGCTATCACAATGGACGTCTGACAATTCAGCAAATCCGGCAGGTTATGGGTAACAAGCTATAGTCGGCAAACGCTGTCAGGATTTATCAAGTAAAATCAGCGAAAGACTGCTAATAAGCACTGTATGAAAGCGGCATCAATACTCATTGCGATGATGGTTCTCGCGACCACCGTCATCGCAACTTCATTGACTCCGGCACAGGCGCAAAAACCTCGTCCGGTTTATTGTGAGAATAACGGCTTTGCCGTCCTGGCGGATAAGATCGCAAAGGCGCAGGAATCAAACCTGCCCCCTGCCCTGATCGCCGCCGCTAAACGACGCTATGAACGTGCGCGGCGCTGGCGTATGCGGGCCCGGGCAGCCGAATGTGAAGGGTTGTTACGCAATGCGCTTGAAGATTTGCGACAGGCCCGAGCCGGCGTTGCTAAAAACACTGTCGGCATCCAGTGTGATACCGCAAATCTCGACCGTCTCGCCAAAGCGATCCGTAAAGGCCGAAAGGCTAAGCTAAACCATGCGCTGATCCGCTCCGTTCAGTCTCGCTATTTGATTTCCAGAAAACTGATGGCCCAGAACAAGCCCGAAAATTGTGCCCGACAAATTGCGATGGGTCTGCGGACCCTTAAAAAGGCCCATTCGACCCAAGCCGCCAAAGCCTTGGCACTAAGGCGCGGCGTGCAATGCAACGATAGCGGCTTTAGCGCCCTCAATGCCGAGATGCGCACCGCACGAATAGCCGACCTCGCCCCAAAGGCAATTAGTACTGCCAAAAAGCATTATCGCAAGGCGCGTCGACTACGCCGGAAAAAGGATGCCACTGCCTGCGCGGATCAGCTCAATGCCGGTCTGAAGGCCATTCAAAACGCCCGCCAATAGCGCCGCGCGTCCAAAAGAATCCAATCAATTTGATATCTTCGGTGTGACAACCTTAATATGGGCGTCCTTGAGTTCACTACCAACAAGGTTTCACCATGTTTGCGGAAAATCACGCAATGCCGCTATTTCCAACCTTTGTCTGGATGCATCGGCTTAAACCCGAAGATACGACACGTATAAATGACACGATCCGCCGCAAGCTGTTATTGATGCTGGAGCCAGGTGCCGAGAAAGTCGAAAACTTCAGACATCAGACCGAGCAAAATCTGCATACGCTGCCAGAATTTGAGGAGTTCAACAAAATTCTTTTCGCCGCCACGAAGGGCGTAATGGATTTCATGCAGGTTGCGGAAGAAGGTATCGAGATCACCAGCTGTTGGGCCAATATCAATACTAAAGGCGGGCTTACTCAACCGCACACCTACCCAAATAATTATCTTGGCGGGGTCTATTATGTCGACACCCCGGAAAATTCCGGTTCGATTATGTTCGAAGACCCGCGTGCCCAACCAAAATTGATTTCGCCGCGTGTTCACAAATCCACTGGTGAAAATTCCGGCCACACAATCCTGAATGTCGAACCCGGCATGCTGCTGTTATTTCCTGCCTGGCTCGTCCACTCCGTAAAACCCAATCCCTCAGATCAACTTCGGATCAGCGTCAGCTTTAACCTGATGTTCAGCTCGTTTACGGAACGGGTGAGCCCGGTTAAATGGGAAGCAAATATCCCCACAACATAAAAACAAACGTCACTGCCCGAAGCGCTAGGGCAAAAATCGGGCTTTTTTGAAACAATCCCGTCCCCCCGGTAAAGTTCAGCCCGCGGTCCCTTATCTCCAGCAGGTTAGTTAGTGCAACCCGTATGGAGGACACAATCGAAAACATCCTTCCTTGCTCTGGCAACAGCGGCGTTCATTACGAGCGGCGTACCCGTCGGCGCCGCCAACCAGACAATTACCTGCGACACCGGTGGATTCAATGCTCTGCTAGGCGAAATAACCCGAGCCAAAGAGGGTAAGGCCAACCCGCAGCTAGTGGCGTCTGCGCAATCCCGATACGAGCTGGCGATGAAACTGCGGGCGCAAAAAAACATGCCAGCCTGCACACAACAGTTAAATGCTGGAATGAAAGTCATCAGCAAAGCTAAAAACTAGATTGGGCAACCTCGCCTGACGGATACCTGACGCGCCGCCTCTCGCACCTCCCCAAACGGCGCGTCCCTTTTTCTGATTTTCTGGAAAAATTCATCACTTTCGAAGAATTTCGAATTAGTGTCGGGGAATGGATATCACGAGTTTTATTGCCAACATGCCAAAGGCAGAGCTTCATCTCCATATCGAAGGCACACTTGAGCCTGACATGATGATGAGCCTGGCTGAGCGGAACAACGTCTCCCTGCCCTATTCAACCATTGATGAAGTCCGCGCGGCATATAATTTTGCCTCGCTGCAGGATTTCCTTGATCTCTATTATCAGGGCATGAACGTTCTGCAGACGGCTTTTGACTTCTACGACCTTACAAACGCATATCTGACACGGTGTTTCGCGCAGAACGTGACCCATGTCGAAATATTCTTCGACCCTCAGGGACATACATCGCGTGGACTGGCCTTTGAAACCGCCCTCGACGGAATAACTTCCGCGCTTGATGAAGCAGAACGATCACTAGGGATCACCTCAAAGCTAATCATGTGTTTCCTACGTCATCTGCCAGAGGACGCCGCCTTTGAAACATTGGAATCAGCACTGCCGCACAAAGATCGTATCTTCGGAGTTGGTCTGGATTCTTCAGAGAAAGATCACCCACCACCGAAATTCATGCGGGTGTTCAAGGCAGCGCGGGAAGCCGGATTTATCGCAGTAGCTCATGCCGGTGAGGAAGGTTCCGCCGCAAATGTAGCCGACGCCGTCGATTTGCTGGAAATATCGCGGATCGATCACGGCAACGCGGTCCTCGATGATGTCGTTTTGACTGATCGGATATCAGCCGCGCAGATACCGCTGACGATGTGCCCGCTATCAAATTTGCGGCTTTGTGTAGTCGATGATCTGGCCAACCACCCTGTCCGGTTGGCGCTGCAAGCGGGCTTGCTGGCCACCATCAACTCGGACGATCCGGCCTATTTCGGTGGCTATATTTCAGAGAACTTCCACGCGGTGCAGCTGGCGCTCAATCTCTCATTCGAAGAGATTTGTCAGCTCGGTCGAAATGCTTATCTTGGTTCGTTTATGAATGACGAGCAGAAAGCTGCCGCCTTGGCCCTGTTCGATGCGTTTGCAGCAGATAACACGCCTTAGTTCATTCCGATGAGCCATGTGCGGAATGCCTGGAAGGCTGGTTCATCCGCCCGAAAAGGCTTGTAGAGCAAGTGCCATTGGACGCCTTTGGGAACCGAAACCTCAAATGGTGCAACGAGTCTTCCCGCCGCAAGATCGTCATCAATATAGGGTCGGATCCCCATCGCAACGCCGAGACCATCAACCGCCGCCTGTTGCGCCTGACCGTAAAAATCGAACTCCGGCCCCTTTGCTGAGAGCGTTTTGACGCCTGCCGCCTTTAACCAGAGCTTCCAGTCATCAAGTGAATGCGATACCCGAAGCAAGGTCGCCTTGCTTAATCCCGCCGCGGTTTTGAGTTTCCGGCCAACCGATGGTGCACAGACCGGCGTTAAATCTGCCGCGACGATTGCTTCCGAGGTCAGATCCGGCCAGTTGCCGTCGCCCAGCGTGATCCCACAGTTCCAATCGTCGCTGAAGGGTGCCGCAACGCCGCCGGTCGCAATATGGACATCAATGTCGGGCGCGGATTTCTGAAAATCTGCAAGGCGCGGAATCAGCCATTTGGTCGCGAAGGTCGGCCCAACGCCGACGGTAAGAACCTGACGACCCGATAGCGACGTTACCTGTTCGGTGAGATTAGACAACGCGTCAAAGATTTGCGTGAGACCCGGCTGATAGGCCTTTCCCGCCGGTGTCAGAAGCAATCGATTGGCGGTCCGCTGAAACAGTTTCACCCCGAGCCGTTCTTCGAGCAATTTGACCATCCGGCTCACCGCTGCCGGGGTCACATTCAGCTCGCCCGCGGCCTCCTTTATACTGCCGCGTCGCGCCGCCGCCTCGAAGGCCCGCGCACCATTTAGAAATGGAATTTTTCGGGTCATTAGCATCAGTTTATTTAATGCTAACCCCAAAATCAACCAGTTTGTTTTTTGACATTTTTGAACTGCATAAAGAGTGCGGAGGTTTTCATATGTCTGTTCCCCTGCTCGCCATCATCTGTGCTGTGATGATCGCCACCTCATTCCTGTCGGGATTGTTTGGGGTGGCGGGCGGACTCGTTCTGATCGGGGTGCTGCTCTTTCTGATGCCAGTCCCTGCCGCGATGGCGCTGCATGCCATCACCCAGATCGCCTCCAACATCTGGCGCGCCGCTTTATGGTGGCGCTATATCCGCTGGCCTGCTGCGCTGGCCTATGCCAGCGGATGCCTCATCGTGCTCCTGGTCTGGAATTTTTATCAATATGTCCCAAGCGTCGCCGTCGCCCTGCTGCTCCTCGGAATTGTGCCCTTTATTGGGAAGATGATCCCCGAACGTTTTCTGCCGACACCCGACCGGCTTAGCCATTGTGGGCTGTTCGGGTTTATCGCGATGACCTTGATGTTGACCACCAGCGTCGCCGGACCGATCCTCGACCAGTTCTTCCTTAACGGCAAACTGGATCGCCGGGAGATCGTCGCCACCAAGGGAGCCTGTCAGGTCTTCGGACATTCGGTGAAACTCGCCTATTTCGGGGTATTGATCGACTAGGCCGGATCGATCCCGCTGCATGTCGCAGTACTTGCCATTATTGCTTCTTTTGCCGGGACCGCCTGGTCCAAGAAATTTCTGGAAGCGATGGAGGAAGCCCAATACCGCCGCTGGGCCGGACGCATTGTCACCGTTATTGCGGGATATTATGTCATCTATGGCGGTTATCTCGCCGTAACCGCCTGAACTACGGAGGAATACATGTCAGGAAATCTCGAACCGTTGATGCTCGATCTCGTGGAGTGGGTGGCCACCAGCCCTCGTCCCTATTCAGAGGTGCTTCATGCCTGGCAGACCTCATGCCCTCGCCTGACGGTGTTCGAGGATGTTACCGATCTCGGGTTGCTCAATCGCTATCACGACCAGAACGGCAAAACAGTCGTCGGTGCCTCACCGGCGGGGCTGGCCTATCTAAGAGAAAAAGGCCGGACGACCCATTAGAGCTTCTGATACATGATCAGCGCATCGACAAAACCCAGCGAGGCATGGTTGAAGCCTTCCGGTACGGTGCCGATTACCTCGAAGCCCATCTTTTTCCACAACCCGACAGCGTTCTCATTGGTCGACACCACGAGATTGAACTGCATCGCGCGATACCCCAGCGTCCTGGCGGCTTCCATCGAATGGTTGCACAGCGCTTTGCCAAGCCCCTGCCCGCGTGCTGCCTTGGCAACGATATAGCCGCAATTGCAAATATGGCTGCCGAGCCCCGGCATATTGGGTTTTAGATAGTACACCCCCGCAATCCCGCTTTTACTCTCGGCAACACAGAGTAGCTCCGGCATTTCAAGCCAGTTCCGCCGCGCCTCTTTTTCATAAATTTTCGGGGGATAGGGATAGGTGTCTCCGGTTGCAAAGGCCTCCTTGAGGATCGGCCAGATTTGCGGCCAATCCTTGTCGGTGGCCTGACGGATATCGGCGGCCATGTCCTACTGCCGCAGCCCGAGCCGCTGCATGCGCGGCAATATCTCGTCGCGAATGACCGGCATATCATCGACATAATTGACCAGCCCGATCGCCATACCGCTGAGCCCGCACCCGGCGAGGAACTTGAACTTCTCCGCGACCTCGTCGTAACTGCCGACCACCGGGTAGGTGCCGGTGCCGCTGATGATCGCCTCTTTCATCTTGGCGAGTTTTGGCCCGGAGGACGACCCGCCCTTGGTACGGATTTTCACCGTATGCTCCGCCGCCTCCCAGTCGCCATGTTCATGGACGATATAGTGATAATACTCTTCGGCTTCCTTCGCCGTGGGTTTGGTGATGACATGCCCACTGGCATAGATACCCGCACCATCCTCCGGCGCCGTCTTGCGCAAATCCTCGACCTTCCCAGCCAACTCCTCGAGTTCGCGGATCGAGGTAAACAGACAGTCACAATGCCGCGCGGCAAACGACTGCCCGACCGGCGAGTTCCCGGCACTGATCAGCCAAGGCCGGTCATTGCCGTAGGGCTTAGGTTTGCATTTTACGCCTTTGAGGTCGAAATATTTGCCGGAATGATCAAACGGTTCGGTTTCCTCCCAGATGCGTTTGACGATAGTGATCCATTCTTCGGAATATTCGTACCGCGCATCGTGATCGCGAATGCCGACACCATGCATTTCATGCTCATCGACATTCCAACCGGAAACGATATTGAGCCCGAACCGACCCTGCCCGATATGATCCGCCGTCACCATCTGCTTGGCACAGAAGACCGGCCCGATCATCGAGACATGCACCGTGCCAAAAATGGAAATGCCTTCCGTCACCGCCAGCAAGCCGGAGGCCCAGGTCAGAGTCTCATAGGTCGAGCTGGCGGTATCGGTCACCCCGCCATAGCCGTGCCAGCGCCCGATGGGGAGAATAAACTCCAACCCCGCCTCATCGGCGAGCTGGGCGGCTTTCAGATTGTTTTCCCACGACGCGTCCCAATATTCCGGCGCCAGCGTCATGGTCAGCCCACCCGAACAATTCATGCCAAACAGGCCCAGCTTGAACCTGTTCTCGTTATACATGCGTGTGCCCTGCCGGCTCATGCCCTGCCCTGTCTCTAGTTTGTTATTGGAATGATTTTAACGCCTGCGGACGGCATCAGCCAAGTGGGTGGCGAACATAAGGCAAAGAAAATCCCGGCCAGCGGTGATGCTGACCGGGATTGTTGAGGAAGGGACTAGTTCTTAGAAGATGAAGTCGTCGGCATAAAGGCTGGTCTTCGAAATACCAACAAGAACGATGAAATCATCACTATCCAATTCAATTTCGGTATCATTACCATTCTGGTTCATGCCGTTGTCTATGAAGTCAGCCAAATCTGCGTATTGGCCAGTTCCGGTGCCGATAAGGTCAAACACACTAACATCAAGCTTATCATCCGTGCCTTGGCCAGCGGTGAAATCTGCTAACGTTCCGTTTTTAATGGTATCCGTTGAACCATTGTTTTCGAAGACGAATAGGTCATCACCAGCTTGCCCCCTCAGCGTATCATTGCCAGCGCCACCCACAAGAATTTCGTCACCGGCACCGGCGATCATGTTGTCATTGCCGTCCTGTCCATAAAGCGTATCGGCGTCATTACCACTGACCATCAGATCGCCACCGTCGCCGCCGTAGAGAATATCACTACCGTTTTCGCCCCACATTGTATCATTTCCGGCGCCACCATAGAGAATATCGTCACCACTACCGGCAAAGACATAATCGGAATTCTCCCCGCCATACAACGTATCATCGCCGTTTTCACCTCTAAGCGTGTCGGCACCGCCACCACCATAAAGCGTGTCATTGTCACCACCGCCATAGATGGTGTCGTTGTTGTTCAGGCCATAGATGACATTAGCACCGCTGTCGCCGGTCAGGGTATCGTTGAAGTCTGATCCGATGAGGTTTTCGATATTTAAGATTGTATCGCCGGCTGCATGACCACCTGAATGAACGCTGGTATTGAGGTTTACAGTCACGCCTGCATCCGAATTCTGATAACTTGCGGTATCATTGAAGTCATTGGCGCCATCACCGCCATCGATGGTATCCCCGCCAGCGCCACCCTCGATGGTGTTGTCATTATCATCACCGGTTTAGCGTATCTCCTGTGGTTGTATTATTAGAACCAATGAGGTTCTCGATGCTTGCGAGCGTGTCGCCTGCAGCATCCCCGCCCGACGCCGTCGGGCCGCCAGAAGCACCCAGATCAATGGTGACGGCTGCAGTCGAGTTCGCGTAGCTTGCGGTATCGGAGCCATAACCGCCGTTCAGCATATCACCGCCCTCATCACCAATTAGAATATCATCTCCACCGCCGTCCGATAGAACATCGAAGCCTGACGTTCCTTGCAGGCTATCATTGCCGGCATAAAACACAGCGTCGTATGGTGTGTCGGTAATGGCGAGGGGGACATACCCTACTTCACTAGGGACATAACCTGACTGACCGAAGTCCAGTGTCCTATCCGCTGCTATGCCCGTCGTAATATCACCGACGCCGGGATAAAAAGGCTCGTTCCCCAAATTGGTATAAGTAACAGCATTTCCGTAATCGCTACCGTTAATTTTAAATTGTATGGTTTGGGCATCGACATCTACCAAGACTTCATAATCATAGGTTGAGCCATCGAGGTATTTCGTCAAACCGGACTGGACTATACCTGCTTCGGTATGAATAGAACCTTCGAACGGATTAATAACCACACGAGCCGTATTGTCGGCGTTAAAAATACCATCCCAGACGCGTGGAGCATCAACGTCTGCTTTCCAAGCATATTTACCCGCATCTGGAAATTCTAAGGTTGCCAAAGTGACGGGCCAACCACTCGTGCTGCCAACGACCTTCAACCCACCTTCAGAGACAGTGTTCCCTGCTTGGACGTGATTATTGTCATCTATCACCGCAAAGGTGTCTTGAGGATTGTCCACGAGCTGATCAGGATCACCCACGACATCTACATTGTTGCCCTTGCCGGAAACGTCATTGCCAAGAGTAGCCGTCGTTGAATCGTCAGCAAAATCGAGCCGAAAACCATTGTCGCCATAGGCTCCCTCATACTCCTTGCCAACCCAATTGTTATTGCTATCCCGTTGGCCAAAATCCGAAGCCACCTTTGTCTCTCCGTCGAGAAAATGGACATCCGCAATTCGGCCGTCACCAAAATAGTCACCTGAGGAAGCAGCGGTACGGCCAAAAATTGAATGTTCTATTGACGAGTCATTGATGCCAAATTTCTGATCTTCGGCTATATTAGGTGCCTTGTCCCAGGTATCAATCCTGTCACCATTGACATGTAACTGGACACGGTCCTCTGGGTTAGAATTGTCGGAGTCCCATGTCAAAACGACGTGGTACCATTCTGTCGTGGAGTCAAAGGCAGCCGCTGTCTCAAAAATATTTTCGTTACCATTCGATAAAATTAGGCGATCAAGACCCGCTCCTGACGTATTTGAACCGGAAAAAAACAAGTTCATATAGCTCTCAGACGAATTTCCGTAGGACGTGGTATCCGCCAGGAATAACGGCAGATTGGGCACGTCCAATCCAACTTCGTCTCGTTTTACCCAGGCAGAAAAGGTCCAGTTCTCCCGATCACCATCCTGATCTGGCGTGAAAGTAAGTTGTTCACTATTGGTTTCGTCAAAATTGATCGAATTACCGATCAACGTCCCGCCATGTACGTCTTCTCCAACCCCAACAAGTACGGTCCCCGTAGAGGAAATGCCGAACTCGTTAGTCACCGTGTAGGTAAAGCTGTCCTGCCCGACACTTGAACCCGAGGTATATTCATATGTACCGTCAACAAAGACCTTTACGGTCGCACCAGACATCAAAGATTTTTCGTAGTAATTATCCCCGTTATGAACGGTTGTTTCGGTCTCCCCATCAATCGAATAGATCAGGTCGCCGAACCCTCCGGAACCAGTCAACTTCCATTCCGCTGTGGTTGAAACCGGCACTTCGATGAGGCTGTCGGCTGCGACAAGCGGATCGCCCCCTTCTATATAAGCGCCATCGCCGAACTCCAGGTTTTCGATGTTCGTGAGGACATCAGTGCCATCAGGGGATGAAGCCCGATCATCAACTACCGTGTATTCATCGGTAGTTGAATTGTAGGTGATCGTGTAATCAGACTCGTTTCCACTAAATCGCGCCGTATCAATGCCAGCGCCGCCGTCGAGGGTGTCGCCGCCGCCATTGCCGATCAACAGATCATCACCGAGACCACCGTCAATCGAATCCGCAGCGCCTGAATCTTCCAGACTATCGTTGCCATCAGTTGAAATGACGCCCGAAGCTGTCGTAACCGACCCATAACCCGCAGGCGAATTGGTCATCGTTGACACGTCAAGGTTAACGGTCCAGCTTGTGAGATCGTCTTTTGACATATCTCCGACAACTGGTGCCCAGGGCCCATCTCCGGAAAGATCAAATCCATTCGTCCCGGCCACCGGATCAGCGCCGTTTTGCCATGTGCCGTTAATGTTGACGTACATTTGTTTGGTTTGGGTGTCCCAGGCGACTCCAATCGTGTCACCAGAGGCAAAACTGCTTCCATAGGAGAAGCTAGTCTCGTCCTGATCTATGTCGCCGTCCAGCCCCCGATAATGAGCTCCTGTGCCTTGATGAAACCCAGGCCACCAATGAGAATCTGTGGCATCAAATATTGAGGAGCCAAGGCCAATAACACCACCCACGCCAGTCACCATGCCTTCAAAATAATATTTACCGGACAAGGGCACGACATCCGCCACGACCGATCCATAAATTGAATCAACCGGATCGTCTTCAGGCGTGTTCACCTGAATCGTGCCATTCGAGGTGTTGTTAAAACTGACCGTCAAATTCCCATTCGAGAGGGTTGCGCCGCTGCTTGAATTATTTAGGTCAATCGTTGCGAAACTCGGCGTTGATGGTCCACCTGTCACCGGCTCCCCGACACCAACAAAAACTGTACCGGAGGATTCGATACCCGTGCTGCTGGTCACCGTATATTCAAAATCATCCTGTTTTTCTGTGGAAATTACCGACGCATCATACTCATAAGTTCCATCTTCAAAGACACGTACGGTTGCACCCCCAGCTGTGCTTGTTTCGTAATAATCGCCGCCGTTGCTAACAGTGGTCTTGGATACGCCATCAATCGAATAGGTGAGATCGCCCTCTCCTCCGGAGCCGGTCAGCTTCCATTCAACTGTTCCTGAAAGCGAGACCTCGATGAGGCTGTCCGCGGCAGTGGGAAGGATGTCGGCGAGCTGAACCGTCTTGTCGCTAAATTTTAGTGTCTCAATATTGGTGAGGCTATCAGTACCATCTGTCGGCGAAGATTGATTGTCTTCAACCTCCCATGTGTTGTCACTTGCGTCATATGCGACAGTGTAGTCAGCACGGTTGCCAGCATAGACCGCGGTATCATTGCCTGCCCCGCCGTCCAGGTCGTCATTTCCGCCATCAAGCGTATCAACACCGGAGCCACCTTCCAGACTGTCATTTCCGAGATCATCGCCCCCGGTCACCGTCTGCCCAACACCAATACGAACTGTCGCCGTAATCGTGTACGTGCCGTCGGAAACGCTGTAATCGAAACTGTCCTGTCCGGCGTTCGAATGACCATAGTATTTATAAGTTCCGTCCTCATAAATCCTGATTGTCGCCCTTAAAGCCGTATCCGCTTCTTCCCAAGAAAGTCCGCCTTCAGTTCCTGACGCCGTCACAGTTCCCACTACCGAGTGGCTTAGTGTTCCTTCGCTGCCTGCCGTGGTCAGCTTCCATTCCGCCATTTCAGAAACCGGCACTTCGACGGCGCTGTCCAGTGCCGACAGAAGCGTAATTTCCTGATCCGTAAATCTCAGATGCTTGATATTGCTAAGCGTGTCAGTGCCATCCGGTGACCCAGATCTGATATCCGTTACTGTCCAAGTCCCTGATCCGCTATTATACGTAATGCTGTAGTTCGAATGATCCCTGTCATATGTCGCGATATCATCGCCGGCGCCGCCGTCAAGCGTGTCGTTACCGAGGCTCCCACGCAACCTGTCATCCCCCGCACACCATCGAGGTCATCGGCACCATCATCGCCGGTCAAGTGATCATCACCGGCTCCGCCTAAGAGAATATCGTTTCCGGAACTGCCGATCACGCGGTCATTACCATCCCCACCATCGAGATAGTCATCACCACTATGGCCATCCAAGCGATCTTTGCCGTCATTACCATAAATCGTATGGGCGCCTGCGCCGATGCCATGCAGAATGTCGTCTCCATTACTTCCGTTAGTCGCCATGATCTCTCTCCCTTGGTTTGATGCGGTTTAAATTCGTGGCCTTAAACAAGATGCATACTAATCAACACCTTCGATTAAAGGTTGTGACGAGATCCGGACAAAGTGATGAGAAAACGTGGCGATACGGCGACAGAAATAAAACTTTCTATGGATATTAACCGTAAAAATACAATGCAAACGTTTGCTTAAATTTTCGGTGGATAAGTTTGAGACAGCAAACCGTACAGAAAATTGAAGAGTGCTAAAGAGGGTTACCGCAATCGCGTGCGTTAAGCCGCCTGGCTGACGGTAACGCCGAGATCGGTGATCAATCCGTCTCTCAAACTATAGACCCAACCATGGACGCTAAGGTCCCGATCATGTTTCCAGGCATCCTGAACATAGGTGTTCTGGGCAACGTTCTGCACTTGATAGATGACGTTGAGTTCGCATAGCCGATTGAGGCGTTCTTTTTCATCAGTGAGGGTTTCGAGTTCCGCGCGATGCTGCTCGTACACATTGCGAATAGGATCCAGCCACTGATCGACCGGCCCGCTGAATCCCTCTTGCGTGGATGCCGCAACACCGCCGCAGCCGTAATGCCCGACAACCAGAATGTGCTTTACCTTTAGCTCGGCGACCGCATATTGCAACACCGACCCGGCACTTATGTCCTGCGGTGGCGCGAGATTGGCAACATTGCGATGAACGAACAGCTCGCCCGGCGCCAGACCGACAATTTGATTGGCGGGGACGCGGCTGTCGGAACAGCCAATCCACAGATATTCGGGCGACTGGCCGTTTTCGTGCCGAGAAAAAAAGGTCGTATCTTCGGCGACACTTCCTTCTGCCCAAGCACGGTTATTAGCCTTTAAGTGGTCGAGCATTTTACTACCGGTACTTCGTTCTCATATCACCGGCAACTTCCTAGCCCGCGTGATTTGTGTCAAGCCTGCCCAGCTTCCGTTTCAGCTCTTTTTTATTCTCGCTGTCTGAAAACTATCGAGGTCCAAGGCCTCGCGAAAATAGGCGGTTCGCTCCTCTTTGGACCCTTCCACCTCAATACCGATGGCATCCGCGACACGGTTGATCGCATTGAACAAAGCCGCTACCGCCGCGGCGTCAGTTGCCGCCGCCGGACTGCATTGCTTGGCTAAGGCAACCCGCGCAGCAGAAATAGCCTCTCGCTCACCGCCCACCACCGCCTCGGCAAAAGCAATGAACAACGACGCCTCAGCTATGTCGGCACCATCTTCGTCCCCCTTTACCGCTGACAGGTCAGGCTGATCCTTGTCGCTTTGCAGGCTCGCACGGAGCCTGTCTGTATGGCTGACCGTTCAGTAAAAACACCCGTTCAGGGAAGAAACACGTCCTGCCACCAGTTCAATCTGTGCCTTTTCAATCGCGCGGGGGTTAACCTCAACCTGCCACATCGCTTCGGGCGGCAGATACTGCACATCATTGAGACCAAAAAAGCTGATCGCCTCGCGCGGCACCAAACTCATCGCGCGGCGCACATTGGGCGCGTTAGGCGCATCACCGACATCGCTCGGGTAAATTCTTTGCAGCTCGCCGCTGGCCTTTTCCGGTGGCACGGTCGGCAACCACGCGACATCGACCGATGCCCCTTCTGACCGATTACGGGTCGGCTCGCCTGGCTGCGGCTCTGGCAACGCATGGCGTTCCACACCAATGCCGTCACAGAATGTATCGACGCACATCGTATGAGCCAGAACCGATACCATTTCGACATATTCGGTATCGGGCACACCGCCATCGAGCACAGACAGCACCCAGCTCTCGGTCAGGCGCGCCGGGTCGGTGGCAATCCGATGAATGGCTTCGACGATGTTCTCCGGAAGCGCGCCAAGGCTATCATGCGTTCCCTGAACGGCGTTGGGGGACAAAGCCTGTTTTCGTTGCTGGCAAAGAGAGCACCCGGCTGCATTCCGGGTCTCGGCGGCAATCGCCACCCGCGTTTTGCCATCCAGCCAGGTGCCCGGCGCTGCTATATGCGCCCAGGCGCGACGATGGGCGGCTGTGATGTCGTCACGGATCGGAATGGGCGCGTTGTTGTATGAAACGTCGGTGCCAGCCATAAGCAGACCTCTTCGGCGATGGAATACCCGCTGAGGGTATCACTGCTGTCTGAAAGGCCTCAACAGGATAACACGGTCAGGCGCGTCTGCGCCGCATCGCACCGATGCCCAGCAAGCCAAACCCAAAGACGATCAAGGTCCCCGGTTCCGGTAACTCTGCAAGGGCAGAATGCATGGTAAAGACCCGTACATAGTCGCCCGGTGAAGCCGCCGTCCAATTGACGTTGAGCCGCGTGGAGTCACTGCCATCAATGGACACGACATCACCAGCTTCAAGACCCCGCAATGTCGGGTTTTCGTATGTCACCCCGGTATTGGCAAGAAAATCACTGTTATTCAGGTTGGCGGTCGATGTCGCAACGCCGTAAATATCCGCATCAAACAGGATATAACCAGTCTGGGTCGTTCCCGTGGACAATGGGTCGAAGAAAATATAGTGGCTCGCCACTACCTGACCGGCCGTCGGGCTCGTTCCGATATCGACAGCGACAGTACTCGTGAGGACAATGTTCTGTTCCTCGTTAAACCCGTAAAGATGAGGTGTCTGAAAATTATCGTCACCAACGGTATTGGTGGGTGTTGAAGAACTAAAAGGTACTGTCAGATTTATAAAAGTCCCGCCGAGGTCCAATGCAGAACCACCGGTCACCGCACCACTGATGATCGTTGCCTGTGCGGGGAAAATCGCGAAACACAATACAATCGCGGCAACAACAAGGCGGGGAAAACGCATCATAACAAAGATCCAAACGGCAGTTTTCTTGCCATTTTAAAGCAACGGCGGCGTCAAGTCATATGAGAAAAGCACATTTTTTGCCAAAGTGGCGTACCATAACAACAACTAGGATTCCGCTGATCAAGACGAGGAGCGTTCCCGGCTCCGGCACCTGGCTGGACACCACTTCAAGCCGCACTGAGCTTCGGCCATTGCCCAGATCATGCAACGACATGTTCCAGCCGAGATTTGCCGCCAGCGCGGCGTCAGAGAAATCGAATATCCACGAGTCAAAATCGACGACATTGATTGTGTCTGCGACCAGCAGGTCAAACGTATCGCCCAACCCAGCCAAGAAACCGGCAAAGAAATCGATATCAAAGATTGCCCCATCGGCAATCGTGGCAATGCCTTCGATTGCGCCGCCCGTTCCGACGTCATCGGTGACATCAATGACGTCATAGCCGCCAAGCTCAACGCCCGGTGTCAGGCCCGCGAGCTCAAACAGGGTCGTCAAGGACACGCCAAGATCGAGATTACCCATGATGTTCAGCAGCCCTGGAGAATTGCCTGCGCTGACGCTAGCACCACTATTGACCGCAACATCACCTTCCAGCGTGCCGTTCAGGGAGATGTTAGCGCCTGACTCAATTACCACGTGTTCAAAATTCGAAATGACATTGCTGGCGATCGTCCCGCTGGTATTGCGGAAGGTTACAACATCATGGCCACCGGCACCGCCATCCATACTGGTAACGCCCGAGAAACCGGCACCATCGAAGGTCAATGTATCAGCGCCATTACTGAGATTGATGCCGCCCGTAATCGTACCACCGCTGGTAACTAAAACGGCATCCTGTTGGGCGCCCATATCGATATTACCGACAAAAGTGCCGCCCGCGACAGAGAGCGTATCCTGACCGCCCCGCGCAAAGACATCACCCGTTATACTCCCGCCAGCATTGACCGTCAGGACCTCGCCCGTGCCATCACCAAGTGATATTCCGCCCGTGATACTGCCGCCATTTTCGACGGTCACCGCCGCCTCGAAATCACCCGCCATGGTCATCGTAGCACCGGCACCGATATTGAGCGCTTCAAAACCAGTCAACTTGCTGTTCGTCACCTCGCCGGAGACATTGCGAAATGTCAGCGTATCAGTTCCAGTCCCGCCATCGAAATTCGTTACAGCGGAAAAGTCTCCGCCATTGAAGGTCAGGCTGTCACTGCCATCGCCAAGATTTATCACGCCGGTAACGCTGGCGCCGGAATTTACAATAACCGTTGAGTCACTCTCATTGTTGATGATCGCTGTTCCCTGTGAGCTGCTGACATCCGCCCCGGTATTCAAGGTGACATTGATCATCTCACCAGCAACCGCGTATGCCTGAATAGCCGCGCCGGTACCGCCGGTAACGACACCGCTCACCGTGACAGAAGTTGTCCCCGTGCCGCTATTGACCGCTTCAATCCCTCTAAAACCGCCATTAATGTTTACCGCATTGATGGTAATGGCTGAATTGTCGGAAACGTCCTCGGCTTGAATGCCGTGATTACTGACGCCGGTGACCGTCCCAGTCGTGGTAATGACGATCCCGCCACCTGACTCGTTGCGAACACGGACGCCGCGGTTGTGGCCACTAATCGTGGCATTATGGTTGTCGACAAAGGAGGCGCCGCCCGTACCAATAATATTGAACCCGTTTGACGTCGTATCCAGACCGAACCCGGCAGTGGTACTCATATTAACAACGATACCTGGAAAGAGAGGCGCCGCAAGCCCGCCATTGGTGGCATCGGTCCCCGCATTGGCCGCTCCGGAACAGCTGAAGGTGCCAACGACACCGCCAACGATGCAGACCCCCGACGCAGCTGGTTTACCACCAGCCAGAATGACCAACAGCGTCGCGAGTGCCTGCCAGATCGACCGGACATACAGGTTATTTAGCATAGAACTCACATACCCGACGAAAACGGGTATTTCATCCGCCGACGAATAAAGCCCAGCGCAAAAACACCGAAGCCAAACACAGCCAGCGGTCCCGGCTCCCGAACATGACCAGCAATATTATCCAACTGTCCACCGGCGCCGAGGAACGATGTCCAGACAGCGTTCCAGTTATTGACATTGTCGGCATCCGTCGCGGCGGCATTCAGGCCCATATTGAGACCGGTGAGCCCGGCGACTTCCTGAAAGGCCGTTTCGAGCACCGCATCGGCCCAGGACACGGTTGCCTCGCCCTGGCCACCATTGGCGGTGAAATCCATATCGACCTTGAGCCGCAGCCAGTTATCCGTTGTTACGAGGTTTGAGAGCGTGATTGCTGTTGCGGTACCCGTTGCGTCGAAGAATCGAAGTCGATCCTGATTACGATCGGCAATAAGGACCATGCCTTTCTCATTGGCCTCATTTCGGCAAATTTTTCCGTTGCCACTCTGGTCATCGCCGAGTCCGACTTCGGTACCCCAGAAACTGGTCCTGAGATCGACTTGGAAAGAGGCGCTGGTTGCGACGCTGGAATAGTTAGGCAACGAGAAATTGGCATCATTGACGTGCGTCGCGACAACTTCGTTACCGGCACTTGACGGCACACAGCAGATCGCCTGACTGCCATCCGGTCCAATGCCGGCTTGCACCTCGATATCCTGACAGGTGCCGTGTTTGGCGGTCACCCAGCCTTGCTGCCCATTCAGGTCTCCGGGTGTAAGTGAATTAAAATCATAGATGACAGCGGCTCTGGCACTCATCGAGACATACCCGATGCACAACATCACCAGCAAGTATTTCAGCAATAAAATCTGGGCTTTCACCTTTTCTCTCCCTTGTTTTTCTTCTGCCACCCCCAAGCCCCCCCCGGTGGCAGCCAGAAACTAGCGGGAATCGGTGCGCGCCCGCGTCATCCGAACGGGTGATATTGACGAATAAAAAAGGGGGCGTGGAACGAGGGAAGTTGCGCGGGTTACCGCTGAGGTGCGAGCCGTGCCATGAGGTGGATCAGGATGACCAACGCGGCAACAGGAACAGCCACCACTGCATAAATCATGGGAATGCCCATAACCTCGGAGGACAGTTCCGCCGCCCGTGCCAGAAAGCCACGGCTGCTCGCTATAATTGGCAGCAAAAAGATCAACAACGCGATGGTCTGTATGATGCGTGACAGCTTTTCCGAAAAGACATTGGCAATGATCGGATCGATGCCCGCCTTGAAAGCCACCGTCGCGCCAAGCAGCCCGGCCCAGATCATCGCATAGCGTGCCAGTTCTTCGGTCCAGGCGGGTGGGCTATCGATGCCATAGCGCACAACCACCTGGATCAAAACCGCAAGCAGCAGAACAATGAGCGCGCACCCCGCCACCGGGCGGCAGATCCTGTCCAGAAGATCGCTTATGGTGTGAAAAACACTCATCCGTCAGCGTGTCGCCTCTGCTGCATCAATCCAGATTTTGAGCTGCCCCGGTGACAGGACACCAGCGGTGTAGGCCGTACGGGCCCGGCGAGCAAATTCTGTCCGGGCGGCAGGGTCCAGACGCGTCACCTTTATCCCCGCCTCCCCCAGCCGACGAAGCATTCCGGGTTCGGCCTTTTTCAGCCATTGCAGATTGGCCGCAGTCGCTGTCCTTGCCGCTTGGTCGACGATAGTGCGTTGCGCTACCGTCAAAGCGCGATACCAGCTTAGTGACGCCAGCACGACCCGCCCTCCGACAATCGCGCCCGCATCGGTGAAATGTTTGAGGAAACCGGTATGGCCGAAAATCAGGGGCGCAATAGATGGGTTGATATAACCATGCGCGACACCGGTTTGCAGCGCGTTCGGCACTTCCCGCCAGGAGACGATGGTGCCGGTTGCCCCCCACGCCTCGTAGAGCGCGATCTGCCCGGCATCGAGGGCGCGCATTCTCAGCCCTTTCATATCCGCCACCGTGCGGATCGGTCGCTTGGTATTAAAGATTCCGGCAGGCGAGCCAGGTCGTGTAAAGGCAAGTACACGTATTCCGCCTTTCTCCAGACTCTTATTGATTGCCACCGCCAACCCTGCCTGTTCCAGGGCTTTGATCTGGTGAGTGTTATTGTCAAACAGGTACGGCAAATAGAGGCCAAAGATTAATTTGTCGATTTTGTCCGCAGAGCGAACCGCCGCCATATTCACCTGAAGCAACCCCTGACGCGTTTGGTCGAGCCGCTCATCTTCATTGCCAAGCGCCCCGCGCGGATATTCAATCACCGCGATACCGTTGGCGCGAAGCGTGGTCGCAAAGCTGTGCGCCCAGACATAGGAACCAGATTTCCGGACATCCTGCGGGCTGTCGAGGGCGAGCTTGATCTCGGCAGCAGTAACACCTGTGGAAATTAAGCAAGTCACGATAAACGCGATGAGGTTTTTCATTCTTTTTTCCTAGCCCGACAGAAATCCTGCCCAGCGCGGCAACCATAATGTGATTTGTGGAAACAGGATCAAGCATCCAAGCACAAAAATCTCCGCAGCGACAAACGGCAAGACCGCCCGGGCAATTTTTTTATATTCAACATCGGCAATGGAGGCAGGCCCCAAAGGGCGGCGGCGTCAGACCGATACAAAGATTGAAACACAACACGATGCCGAGATGCGTGGGGTCGACGCCCTGCGCCAGCGCCAGCGCCAGCGGCGCAATCACCGGCACCAGCAAAAATAATGCCACAGGCAAATCGAGCACCATCCCAACGATGAGAAACACGAGGTTGATCACTAAGAGCAATTCTAGTCCTGACAGGCCTGTCCCTGTCACCCACCCGGCCAGTGTCTGCGGCCATTGCAGCGACCCGGCGAGATAGCCAAAAACGGCAACGGCGGCGAGGATCATAAATACCGACCCGGTCAGGCGAATTGTGGCCTGAACCGCCTGCCAAAAGCTCTGTCGCGTCAAACCGTTCCTCAACTGACCGACAATCAGTGCTGCAACAACCGCAATCGCTGCTGCTTCGGTTGGTGTTGTCAGGCCAGCGATAATGCCGCCGACCGGCAGAGACAAGGCCGGCAGAGCGGTGACAAAACACTGCGCCAGATCAGCTGTATTTTGCTGGCCGCCATCGGGGTGCCGACCGCGCTGCGCCAACAGCGCATTCATCGCGATCAACGCCCCCGCCAACAACAAACCCGGAACAATCCCGGCAACAAACAATGCGGTGACCGATGTCTCCATCACTGCACCGTAGAGGATCGGTCTGATGCTGGGCGGTATGATCGGACCAATAATGGACGAGGCTGCTGTCAGCGCGGCGGCATAGGATCGGCGATAGCCGCGCTCGACCATGGCCGGAACCAATGTATTCGACAGGGCCGCCGTATCGGCAATCGCCGAGCCCGACACGCCGGCAAAGAACAGGCTGGTCAAAATATTCGCATGACCCAACCCGCCTCGGACTCGTCCCAACAACGCCATCATAAGATCGACAATGGTTCTGGTAACACCAGATCGGTTCATGATTTCGCCCGTCAGGATAAAGAGCGGCAAGGCCATCAGGGCAAAGAGATCAAGCTGAGAGAAAATGCGCTGCGGCAAAACAGCGAGATAAATATTCTGCCCTGCGGCGATAAAGCCGAGCACAGAACCCGCCCCGATCACATAGGCGATCCCGACACCGCCCAGCACAAACACAGCTGCGGCACCAAGTACCAGCCAGGTCATGGGCTGGACAACCGATCAGGAAACAATGGCATGCGCCCGCAGAACCATGCGCACCAAAGCGATCTGGCTCGCCGTTCCTGCCTTATCAAAAATGCGTTTAAGGTGGGTCTTGATGGTATTGATGGAAATTTCGTGCGACGCGCTGATTTCTTCCGTTGTTTCGCCCGAGACCAACGCCGCAACGATACAGGCCTCACGATCCGTCAAACCAAAATGTGCACGCAATGCCTCCACGGAGACGGTCCAACGCCGGGCACTATCGGCAACAAAGACAAGAACCGTTGGCTGCGGCAATCCCGAAAAATGCGATGTCAGGATGGAACGCGTATCGGTCGCGGGCATCCAGGTCACCCAGTAAGGCGTATCCCCTGACGGCCGATTAACACCGAACATGTTAGGTGGCGGGTCGTCTTCCACCTCTTCCGCGCCACTACCAGTCTCGCTGTACAGGATGTGGCGCAAATGCGTGTTTGCCGTTGGCGCGTCAAAGGCAAGATGGTCTTTAACAATGGACACACCATCGTCATCCCCCAGCACGGCGTCTGCTTCGGAATTCGTCGCCAGCACCCGTCCCTCCCGGTCCAGGGTAAACATGCCAGCATTGATCTTTTCACCCAGCTCGTCTCGCACACGATAGGCCGCATCACGATCCTCAATAACCTCCCTGACCTTCAGGGCACGATGCGCATGGCGCGACAAGATCGCGAGGCTTTGCGTTTCCTCAGGCGTAAAATCGCCTGCCGCTTTTTCGCGGATCGCCCCAAAGGTCGGCGCTTTGACATAATTGTTTTCCAGGATCGTGCCGCCGGTGTGGAACAGATCATGTTGCTTCATGAACTGGGCATAAAAGGTGCTGCGCTCGAACTCGTCGTCCGGCGTCAGTTCACCGCCAGTGATCGATGACCCCGCCGGATGTTTCAGAAGGCGTTTGATGCGTTCATTTGCGCGATACATTTTGAGGTCGTAATCATCTTCGGTTACCACCAATCCACGCGACGACAGGCGAAAAGTCGGTTTGACCTCGATAATATCATGCCCGGTAAAGAACGCGCCTTTTGAGGGAATCAGATCCTGAATCATTGAGAGCGGTTGCCGCCAATCACCATTACCGGCGGCCTACTCATAGATCACATCAATGACGTCGTGAATATCGGCCACGAAATGCCTGCCCAAATTTATTGTTGCGCAAACCTAGGACAGATTGGCCAAATAAAACAATCGGGTTTTTTTGAGGCTTAATGTGAGACGGGTGCCGGGGGCAGTGAATGCTGCCGCTGACGACGGTGACGCCGCAACCGGTACAGACCAAACAGCCCGACGCTCAACGTCAGCATACTCGACGGCTCCGGAACTGGCGTATCATCGACGACCACCGTGAGACAGAGAGCTTCATCCGAACCGCCGGCAGCGACGAAGGACGCCTCCCAGCCGAGCCCAATGCCAAGGGCGGCACCGGAGAAATCAAATATCAGATCATTGTTATCGCCGATAAAGCTGTCTGCGATAACAATGTCAAAGAAATCGCCCAACGATGCTGTGAAGGCGCTGATAAAATCGACATCAAAGATTGCGCCGGCCGATAAAGTTACGGCGTTCGCAACATCAATCTGGTCATATTGGGTGCTGGAGGTTCCGCCCAGCACGGCGAGCACGGTCGATCCCACACCGAGATCAGGACTGCCGGTGATGTTGGACGCAATCGGTAAATTGCCGACACTTAGCGTGCCACCATTTTGCACCGTGACAGTATCGTGGCTCAACGCACCGGTGAAATGGACTGTGCCACCACTGCCGATTGTAAGGCTTTCAACATTGACGATATTACCGCTGGTTCCGACAAACCCGTTTGTGATTGTCATGCTGTCCGTGCCACTACCACCATCGACGGTCCCAAAGCTGGTAAAATCTCCACCGTTGAAGGTGATCGTGTCTACTCCGCTCCCCATATTGAGAGAACCATTGACAGCAGCACCTGCATTAAAGGTTGCGGAATCCACGCCATCGCCCAAATTAATATCGCCGGTAACGACAGCACCATTATTGACAGTAACATTCGCCGTATTGATGTAGTTGAAAGCACCATTAATACCGTCAGAGATCACGACTCCGGACGTGGCACTGACATTCGCGCCATTATTCAAGGTAATATTTGTCGTCCCACCGCTCGTAAAGAAGTTGGAATCGATCCCTGCAACGCTGTTACCGGTAACGGATCCGCTTACTGTAATTGCGGCGGTCGAGGCGGCATTGACATAGGAGCGGATCCCAACCTGGCCACCGCTGACAGAACCTCCGGCAGCAACCGTGACCGACAGGCTGCCACCATTATAGGCTGTGCCAACGACACCGTAGTCGGTAGTACCGGTCACGCTACCATTGATCGTGATCGTATTGTTGCCACTTCCGAGTGTATTCGCGAAAGACTCAATACCTCTCTGGTTTCCCGTAACCGTGCCGTTTGTCGTAATATCAATATTGTTCGCACTACGGGCAGCAATACCGGATAACAAACCTCCGGATACGTCATTGGCGGTGATCTGGACATCACCGCCAGCTGCATAATTCTGCGCAACGATTCCGTTCACCCCACCCTCGATGTGGCCGTTGCTCGTGATCGTTATGTTTCCGCTACTTCCCACGATTTGCTGGGCGTTAATTCCCCCGTTACTACCACGAATGGTTGACACATTATTGTCAGTTATGCTGATCCCTGCCGTAACACTGCTAACGCTGCTTACCGCCATAGCTAAAGAGGACCCCAGCCATCGCCGTTGTCATGGCAAGCTGAACGCGCAAACTGTTCATCGGTCGTGAGGGTTTCAGGTCAGTGATGGACATTCGCTTCTCCAACAAGGAAATACTACTATTCAACGCCACCGACCCGGATTTTTTGTATCAGAACAGTTGATGCTTCTCAATGAAATTGTTCTAAAGACAGCCTTAATCGCCCCCCCCCCCCTTTTAATTGACGAGTTCCTTAATGCCCGAATTCACCCTCAACGACATGCTCGCCGCTGATACGGTGGAGATAATACGCTGGCCGCTATGTCGCGTGTTGTTAATGAATGACAGCCGCTACCCCTGGCTGATCCTGGTGCCGGCGCGGGCAGATATGAAAGAAATTCTCGATCTCGACGTCGCCGATCAGGCATTGCTCATGTCGGAGCTTAATCGTGCGTCGCGCACCCTGACGGAATTATTCTCACCCGACAAAATTAATATCGGTGCACTGGGCAATATCGTCTCTCAACTCCACATTCACGTGGTCGCACGTTTTTCAGGGGATGATGCCTGGCCGGGCCCGGTATGGGGTGCTCACCCGCCGGAACCCTATGCGCCCCTAGAGATCAAACAGTTAAGGGAAAAACTGCAAAGAGCGCTGCGCTGACCGGGTCACACCGGCACGGTCCCCTCGATTAGCGTCCGGTGCAGATGCCGGATACCGGGTTCCTTGATACCACCCATACCTTTGTGAAGCGTGCAGCGATTATCCCAGATGACAACATCACCCAGCCGCCATTTGTGGATATAGATGTGGTCTGGGTTTTGCTGCGTCGCAAACAGATCCTGCAACAAATCCTCAGACTCATCCGGGTCCATATCTTCGACATGCAAAGTATGGCGGGGTGAAACATACAGCGCCTTACGTCCAGTTTCGGGATGAGTTCGGGCAATGGGGTGAAACACGTCAGGATGGCCGGTGTCGTACACACTTTTCCCGTCGCCATGCTGCTCGGGGACTTTCACACGCGGGTTGCGTAAACGGTTCCAGGAATTGACACCTTTCAGGCCGTCGAGGCGCACTTTGGTCTTATCATCCAGCGCCTCATAGGCAGCATAGGTGTTAATAAAGGCCGTCTCGCCATCTTCTTCGGGCACTTCCAATGCATGTAGCATGGTGCATTTACTGGGCTTCGCTGTGTATTGGGTATCCGTATGCCACTCATCGCCGGCATTGGTGGCCCCGACCCATTTGCCGTCCACCTTTTTGTTCGACAGGATCAATAACTCCGGGTGATCCTTATGCTTGTTCTTGCTGGAGATATGCAGATCAAGCTCACCAAAATTTCGGCTGAAATTCTTTTGCTCCTGAGGCGTCATCGACTGGTCACGAATAACGATCACCTGATGATCGAGAAACGCGCCCATAATGGTCTGCAGATCTTCGGCCGCCATATCATCGGTAATTTTCGCGCCAACAATTTCCGCCGCAAAGCTGTCAGTGAGTTTGTTTATCTGCATTCCTGATGCCTCTCTATCTAAGCGGGCTTGTTCAGCGCCATTTCAATTCGGTTATTGTCGGGATCAAAGATATCAATCCGCCAGGAACCACCCTGCACTTCCGGTCCATAATCCTGGGTTAAACCGCGTTCGGCCAGCGTATCAATCACGGTCTGGATGTCTTCGACATCATCCATCGCGACATTGATGTGCTGCATATTACCTTTTTCACGCTCGACCGGCACCCAGTCAGGATTGGGGCGCAGATCAATCTGATTGTTAGGCCCGACGCGTACGGCAACAAAAGGCGTTTTGCCTGCCTGATATCTTTCTAGAGATTTCTGATCAATCTCCATCCCGAGCTTCTGATAAAATGCCATTGATGCTTCGAGATCACGCACCCAAATGACGACATGATCGATCCGGTTGAATGTCCACATATCGAGCCTCCCAGATTGCCCGTTCCGGTTTCACAGATTAGCAGCTAATTTGAGAAAACTCTGCCCTCTGAAAAATATTTTCATGACGGAACAGATTTTACTGGACTCTACCGGTTGAAATCCAATATATGCGCCATCCGCGTCGACCTGCCGTACCAAACGGTCGGGAACACGCTCCCGAAAATTGAAATGTTTGCCGCCTGTTTGGATGGCAAATGCGCCCGCAAAGGAACGGTCAATATGATTGAACTTGCCCCTGTCGATCCTACCAAACAGATATTTTTGGGCTGGGAAGAGTGGATTGCTCTGCCCGGATTGGGCATTCCCGCCATGACCACCAAGATCGATACCGGGGCACGCACCTCAGCGCTGCACGCCTTTGCAATTGAACCGTTTGGTTCCTCACAAAAACCTTACGTGCGTTTTGGAATTCATCCGATCCCGGATCGCCCGGATGTTGAAACTTTTTGCTCGGCGCCGCTTGTTGACCGCCGCGAGGTCACCAGCTCAAACGGTGAAAAGGAATTGCGCTACGTCATCCGCACTTCGGCGCGGATTGGCGATCTTGAGTGGCCAATCGACATTACTCTGACCAATCGCGAGACGATGACATATCGAATGCTCCTCGGACGTTCCGCAATTGATGAACGCATGATCGTCGACCCGAACAATTCGTTTTGTCAGGAGAAGCTGTCATACGATTTATACGGCAAGCTCAAGCAAGCACGCCCGATCGCCCGGCCCCTGCGGATCGCCCTGCTGACCCGCGAACCGAATAATTATACCAGTCGGCGGATCATGCAGGTTGCCGAGCAGCGCGGCCATGTCTGCGAGATCATCAACACCACGCGCTGCTATATGAATATTAACGCAACCGCGCCGCAGGTTATGTATGATGGAAGAGCCTTGCCGCGCTATGACGCCATCATCCCGCGGATTGGTAGTTCTATAACGTCATACGGTATGGCGGTGGTACGTCAGTTCGACCTGATGGGGTCGTTTTGTGTCAATAAGGCGGCGGCAATTGGCACCTCGCGCGACAAGCTGTTCGCGCAGCAGATTCTGGCCCAGCACAAGATCAACATGCCGGTCACCGCCTTCGCCCATTCCCCACATGATACGTCGGAGCTTATTGAAATCGCCGGCGGAGCACCACTGGTAGTTAAGCTCCTTGAAGGTACGCAAGGGAAAGGGGTTGTGCTCGGAGAAACAGAAAATGCAGCGGAAAGCGTCATTGGAGCCTTCCGCGGCCTAAAGGCCAATTTTCTGGTTCAGGAGTTTATCAAGGAAGCTGCCGGGGCCGATCTTCGCTGCCTGGTGGTTGGTGGTCGGGTGGTCGCCTCAATGAAACGCCAGGCGCAGGACGGCGAGTTCCGGGCCAATGTTCACCAGGGTGGGAATGTTGTTGCGACAAAAATTACCCGAGCGGAACGATTAATCGCCTTGAAGGCGGCAAAGGTCATTGGGCTCGGTGTCGCCGGTGTAGATATATTGCGCTCCAACAATGGGCCCAAAATTCTCGAAATAAATTCGTCACCGGGAATTCAGGGAATAGAACGAGCAACCGGCGCGGATGTGGCGGTCAAGATCATGGAATATATCGAAAAAAATGTAGGTCCCAAGATTCGGGGAAAACGTGGTCGCAAACCCTCGGCCGGAAAAGTTGAGAAGGCCATTCCAGAACCGGCAACTGCAGCCTGAAACGAGACTAGTCAAACCCATATAACCGCGCAGGATTATCAACGAGGGTCTTTTGTCGAGTTTCTGCATTCCCAGCGTAAAGGGGAACAAGATTGAGCAAGTCGCTGTCAGCGGTGGCCCGCGTGCCAACACCGGGGTGCGGCCAATCTGTTCCCCAGACCACCCGATCCGGCGCGAGCGACACAAAGGCCGCCGCGATCTCAACTGCGTCCTCGAATGGATAGGATCGCCGCGATACCTTTTCGATTGCCGAAGTTTTTATCCAGCCCCGGCCGTTCGTTAGATGCTCGGCAACGAGTTTGAATGAGTCCTGCTCAATGCCACCAGTTGCCGGATCAATACTGCCAAAATGGTCTAGCACAAACCGGACCGGCATCTTTTCCAAAAGATCTGTGTATTCGAGGATAGCATTGTTCTTGAAATGAAGGAGCATATGCCAACCAAACGGTTTGATCCTTTCGGCCATCTCCAAAACCGCTTTCTTGTCGAGGGCACCGCCATCGAGTGTCGGGCTATATCGAACACCGCAAAAACCAAGCCCGTTTAGTTCTTCCAACCTCACATCAGAAACAGAATAGTCAACGAGTGCGATCGCCCGGTATTCCTTGATCCCTTTCTGCATTGCATCGATCGTAATCGCTAAGTCGGTTCCATGACCCGGCGGATGAACGATCACGCATCGGTCAATCCCGATAGTTTTGTGCATCGCCTCCAAAGCGGGCGCGGGTCCCTCCGGTGATCTATCACGATGGCTTTCGACAAAAGGATATTGGTCTGGTGGCCCATACACATGCACATGGCAATCACACGCCCCAGACGGTGGCGTGAAGCGAACGACCTCAGTCTTCACAGATCAGACGTCTGCCGCCTGGCCGCAATCAGGCAAAGCATTATACTGAAGATCATCAGCGAACCGGGGGCCGATAACGCCGTTGCTTCAAGATGAACAACATCGAAATCGACTTCCAGGTCAGGCAGGCTCGGCAAACCAGTTAGCTGGTTCAGGTTTACCAGCCGAATACCAAGGTCCTGTCCCAACTGTGCGTGGGCAGCCCCAACGTCAACTGTAAAAACCGAAGTCAGGAACTCGCCTTCCGGAATGAGACCTCCAAGCGTGTTGTTATCCTGTCCAATGACAACACCACCCGCCAGCAACTCGATCCGATAACCTGGAAATCCATCAAGATTAAAGAACTCAGCGTTGACGGCCGTTCCGCTGGCGATATTACCGACCTCATATCGTGTATTGGCCTGGAGGGTTGCACCAAGCGTTTGCTCAAGACCGTACTCGCCAGCGCCTGTCGAACCATCGCGGTTAAATAAAATAGCGACCTTGTTACCTTCGGGTACGGTGGCATTAAAGAAATCCGTGCCGTTAGGCTCCAGCGTGCCAAGAAAGACATCTGGACCGTTGCCCGACCCAACAATTATGCTGTTAGGATCATATTGAACCCAACCGGTCGGTGTTCCGAAGGTGAATTCATTGAATGTGACCTGTCCGCTGGTGTCTTCGAATCCCGCATTGATAACAGCGACAGGTGCCGCACGACTCGCCGTCATATTCAGCGACGCCGCCATCGCTATCATGAATATCCAACGTGCTATCAAAGAAATCATTCCGACCCTGTTGTTCTTGTTCGGATGAAAACCGAACCAGCCCTTCTCCCCGGAATGGCCTAAGGACAGTTCTACCAGCCGGGGATCAATGACTAAAGGCTAAATCCACCATGGAGTCCTGCCCGGAAATTTGAGATCATGTCCGCAACGGGTATTCCACCCATTCGCTATACATTAAGGAAATACAATGAGACGCGCCGCAATCGTTAGCCCTGTTCGCACCGCTGTAGGTACCTATGGCGGTACATTGAAACCGGTTCCTGTGGAAGAAATGTCTGCCGTCGTGATCCGCGCCATCCTCGAACGGACCGAGATCGCGCCTGAAAAAATCGAAGAGGTTATCTTTGCGCAAAGCTATGCCAGTGGGGAGACACCCTGCATCGGCCGTTGGGCGGCGCTGCAGGCAGGGCTACCTATTGAAACCGCTGGCATGCAACTCGACCGGCGCTGCGGCGGCGGACTACAATCGGTCATCACCGCGGCGATGATGGTGCAAACCGGCGCGGCCGATGTCGTCATCGCTGGCGGTGTCGAAAGCATGAGCAATGTCGAGTACTACACCACCGATATGCGATGGGGTAAGCGCGCCGGTTCCGTCAAATTGCATGATCGATTGGATCGTGGCCGCGAACGTTCTCAACCTGTCGACCGGTTTGGCGAAATATCGGGGATGATTGAAACCGCCGAGAACCTCGCCACCGAGTATCAGATTTCCCGCGAGGAAGCCGACGAATATGGCATGCGCAGCCAGAAACGCGCAGCAGCGGCGTGGGAAAACGGCGCATTCGCCGATGAGGTTGTGCCGATCACTGTCCCACAACGGCGCGGCGACGATATTGTGTTCGACAAAGATGAAGGCGTCCGCCCTGATGTCGATATGGAAAAGCTCGCCAAACTCCGAACCATCATGAAAGACGGCACGGTCACCGCCGGCAATGCCAGCCAGCAGAACGACGCGGCCGCCGCCTGTCTGGTTGTCGCGGAAGATGTTCTCAGTGATCTCAAGCTGGAGCCGATGGGTTACATGACGGGCTGGAGCGCGGTTGGTTGTCACCCCGCGACGATGGGCATCGGCCCGGTCGGCGCCGTCGAAAAGCTATTCTCAAAATCCGATCTGTCGCTCGACGATATGGATCTGGTGGAACTTAACGAAGCTTTCGCCTGTCAGGTGCTGGCCTGTCTCAAAGGGCTGGGCTGGAATGATCCGGACCGTCTAAACGTAAACGGCTCGGGGATTTCACTTGGTCATCCGATCGGTGCGACCGGTGTAAGGATCATGACGTCCTTACTGCACGAGTTGAAACGCCGAAACGGAAAATACGGCATGGAAACCATGTGTGTTGGCGGTGGACAGGGTGTTGCGGCCTTGTTTGAAGCGGCGTAATCACGCCCTTCAGCTATTTCGTCAGCAGCTGATAGATTGCACCGTCTTTCCCACGACGCTTGGCATACTCCATCGCCGTGCGGCCCCATTTATCTTTTAGAGCCGGGCGCCCCCTTTCTTTTTGAGCGAGTAAGAGCGCCACGATTTTGGGGTGGTTCTTAAAAGACGCAAGAATTAGTGGCGTGACACCTTCAGAATCTACCCAGCCAGGGTCGGCGCCAACTTTTATAAGCAGTCGCGCGATTTGGGTTTGCCTGTCCCGTGCAGCAAAAGTCAGAGCTGTATTCCTGCCATCATCAACTTCATCAAGTTTGGCACCACTCGCGATCAATCGCCTCACCGCATCGGCATCATCGCGCAAAACCGCTGCAATGAGCGCCGGGTCTTTCCCAGGCCGTTGCAAGACTTTTGACAAAGGCATGACATGTAGCCCAGCTACCGGCATAAAGTTTGCGGTTCGCAATGTGGAGATGGATGAAAGCCTGTTTGGGCAAAATGCGTTTTTCCAAATGACCGCCCGATGTAAGCACCGCAATCCCTTTGTCCCATGATCCAGCGAGGACCCGGTTGTTCCGAGTAATAACGACCTCGGCAAAACTCTCCTTGTTCAAAAGCTTGCGCCAGCCTGTGTGTGACGAAAGATAGAGTCCTTTTCCGCTGGCGATAGCCCGCATCCCGCCGGACCCTGGCGTGATGGCGATTGCATTTGCCCCCTCTTTTGTGAAAATCTTGCGCCACTTTCCATTATTTGTTGGACGCTGATAGACGATTTTCTCAGGAGAACTCGCATAAAGCTGTCCGTTCGCAACAGTCAGCGACCAGAAAAAGTCGTCGCCGGGACCAATTGCTTTCCAGCTTTTTCCGTTATCCAGGCTTTTGAATACGCCATGACGCGCCGTAGTGGCGTAGATCGCGGATGTCAGAACTTGGAAATGGCTTCACCCTGTCAAATTTTTGCCCGCCGTCGGTTGATCGATAAAGCCCATGTTTCCATGTTCCTGCGAGCAAAACCTTTTTCGAAACAGGGAGAACCGCCTGTACATCCGTTGCATTTGGGTGGAGCGGCCTGTTGCCATTAAGCGTCCTCCAGCTCTTACCGCCATCAAAACTTCGAAACACCAGCGCTGATCCAGCGGCTTTGGCTTTGTGCCCGACGAGAATATGGGCGGGATCATTCGCATCGATAGCCAACGCCCGAATGATCCGTCCTTTGAGAACATGAAGCGTCTCCGCCGTGATCGGTGGTGCCGCTATCAGAAAGACTATCGCCAGATACAGAACTCGAAACATGCCGAATATATGACACGAATTTGACCAACGCCGCAGATCAATTATGTAACATAATCGCGAGCTAAAAATGGGAGATGATAATGGTTACGGGTGAAATGTTCTGGCTGGCACTGACTGTCGGTCTTTGTTTGATAATCTGGATTCCCTATACGGCGCTGTATGGCGGCATTGTCGGTATAAAATCGGGAACTACCGAGTCGGTATAAAATCGGGAACTACCGACGTTCCCCCGACCGCCCAATTGCCGGATTGGGCGCAGCGCTGTCACCGCGCCCATATGAACCTCATAGAAACGCTGATCCCGTTCGCCACACTGGTGATCATGTTGAAGGTGCTCGGCAAAGCAGATGCCGCGACGGCAACAGCGGCGGCAACGTTCTTCTTCGCACGGGTTGTGCATGTCATGGTCTATACGATGGGCGTGCCGTTTTTATGGACACCGGCCTTTGCCGTCAGTTGGCTGGCCTGTCTCTATCTGCTGTGGCAGATATTGGCCTGATCAGGCGGATTTCGCCACAGGGGCTGCGTCAGCACAAAGCCGATAGGCCGGAAAGCGGAGACGGGAAATCAATCCTGTACTATCGTTTTCGCCGAGTTTTATATGACCAACATCAGCGTGCTTGCCGAGAAAGCCCACTATCATTTCTGAGGACATGCCCGGACCACTATCAACAATTTCGACATGCACCTCGCCAACACCGGCTTTTCGGATCCACAGCGAGATCCGTCCGTTTTCAGGCGTGAACTTGACCGCATTGTGAAGAAGATTGGTGAGCATTTGGGTGGTTAATGTAGGGTCGACGTTAAGACGGATCGTTTCATAGTCCTTGCTTACTGCAATCGAAATATTTTTTTCAGCCGCCATATCTTCGACAGATTGAGCGCTGATTTTGAGCAAATCAGAGAGGCGACAATCCTCTTCTTTTATTGCGATTTCACCCGTTTTTGAACGTGCCATATCGAGCATTCGATCAGCAACGCTTGATATATACTTTGCGGTCTGCCGAATGTCAAAGAGGTATTCGGGATACTTCGGATCGGAGAGCGGCCCAAACATCTGTTCATCAACAATTTGCGAAAGGCTCACCATGGTGGCGATGGGCGATCTTATTTCATGGGCAACCAATGCAAACAGATCGCGCCTCGCCTCTTCCGCTTCTTCGCTCGAATTTGGGAGAATTTCTGCTTCGATCAATCGACGACGCATTTCCAGAATTTCCATGGCCAACGTCGCAAAAGACGTCAACCGCGTCTGGTTTTCGGCACCAAATTGTTGCCGAGGTTCATAGTCGATGACACAGAGTGTCCCAAGCCGGAACCCTTCTGGGGTGATAAGAGGGGCACCAGCGTAAAACCGGATATGCGGGGCACCAATTACCAGATCGCTTTTGTGAAACCGGACATCATCCGCCGCATCCAGAACCACCAATGGACCGTCCTGTAAAATTGCATGCGCGCAAAAGGCAACATTCCGTGGGGTTTCTTCAGCGTCCAACCCGTTGCGTGACTTAAACCATTGCCGGTCACCGTCGAGGATCGAGATCAACGCGGTCGGTGCATCAAAGGTTTGTCGAACGATTTCCGTGAGACCGTCAAACACCGATTCCGGAATCGTATCGAGAATGCGATATTTTTCAAGCGCCTCGAGGCGGCTGGCTTCATTAAACGGAACAGGATACATCGGCACCCTCTCAAAAACTGGCAACCGTTTACCATACGTTTAGAAAGATTAAATAAACGTTAACGCTGTACCGAAGCCCCACAGAAAAACGGCGAGGCCCGTGAGGGCCCCGCCGGTCGTAGGTTAGCGCTTCTTGTCGTTTTTATGAGCGCTTAATTCCAAAACCTATTTGAACTGGGACTCGTCGATGAACTTACCCATGCCGGATTCAGCTCCGGCCTCTTTCATCGCCTCAAGGAACATTTCATGGACGCGCGGGTCCTGATCTTCATATTCGATCTGGGCGCCGCCTTTGTTCACATCGACATCCATGCCAAGGAAGATACGGCGTTTCTCTTCCATCAACGGATAGCGCAGACCTCCACAGGCGATGGCGAGATACCGGCTCGGTGTTGCCGCGGCATTGAAATGCTGGTGGAACATCATATCCGGCGGAGCGAACACGGTACCGTGCTTCCAGTCGACGCGGGTAAATTCTTCATCCCCATCATACCAGAGCAGTGAATAGCCATGACCCGTGATGCAGCTGACATGGAAATCCGCCCCATGACGGTGACCCTTCTTATAGGTGCCAACAGGCATTTCAGACATGTGCGCATGCATCGCACCATCAGCCAAAACAAACATCATGTTTGACCCACCGGCACCACGCGCTTCCCATTTTTGCAGCTCGAATGTCTGCAGATCAGGAATGAAGTTGGTTTCCCACATATGACGCCCCGGACGTTTTGGAATAAACGTCCCTTCACCGGCGTAGTAATCGGCAGTGCCTTCGCGCGCCGGGAAACGGAACGGGTTCTCAAAGACGAATTGATGATCATGGAACACGTTCATAATCATCGGCATGTTATTGGTCGATGACAGGCGCGCGGGTTCCTGGCCCGAGCCATTGAAATGCTGATATTTGGCGTTCAATGGCAAGGCGAACAAGCTACCCTTGCCCCATTCAAAACTATGCTTGGTGCCGTCTGCGGTTTCAACCTGAGTACTGCCCTGACCGGACAGGCAATAGACAACTTCTTCAAACATATGTTGTTGCGGTGAGGTCGATCCACCGGGCTCCAGTTCCAGAACAAAAACCGACAACCAGTCGCCACGGCCCTTTAAATGCGCGAAGCCACCATTGCAACCAAACCGGTCCCACTTCTTGACTGGAACGTCAGGAAGATGAATACCGAAATCTTCGACGATGGGGACGCCTTCCCCTTCAGCCCAATCGAGAAAAGGGTCTGCCAGAAAAGGCTTATCGCCTTCGGTTGATCGGAGTTCCTGTTCCAGCGTGTCCATTACCTGCTCCTCAATTGTTTATCGGTATCCGAAATTTGCGGCATCCTAGTGGCGTAGCCCTAAGCCACGCAAGATGAGTCCGAGAGTCATCCCCATTCGATACAAAAACTAATACGGCGATCAGCTTCAGCGCTGCAAGATATTGATTTAATTGACGAACTGAGACCTCTTGCTGGCGAAGCGTTTATCCGCTTAAATTAGAATGACAATTCTGTTTTTAGGTTCCAGACCGATAAGATCAAGAGGGGGATCGAAAGAATGGCCGGTCACAAGGCTGAAACAATTAACGTCAACGGATGTGCCACCGAAGTCCGCCGCGGCGGTAGTGGTGCACCACTTCTCTTTTTACATGGCGCCGGAGGGATCAGCGCCTGGGCACCATATTTAGACGCCCTTGCCAAGCGCTACGACGTCATCGCGCCAAGCCATCCGGGATTTGGTGGCTCCGATGACCCCGAGTGGCTCGATAACATCTCCGACATGGCCTTTTTCTATCTCGACTTTATGGAAGAGTTCGGCCTCGAAGATGTCCACCTCCTGGGCAATTCCTTAGGGGGGTGGATCGCCTCTGAAATCGCTGTGCGCAGCACTGACCGGATCAAAACGCTGACACTGGTATCTGCGGCGGGTGTCAATGTCGTTGGTGTCCCGATGGGCGATATCTTTTTGTGGAGCAATGAAGAAGCCGCCCGCCAGATGTTCTTTAATCAGGAAATGGCCGAGCAGCGCATTGCCGCCGCCGAAGGCATGACCGACGAACAAAAGGACGTTCAGTTGAAGAACTATTTTACGACCGGCAAGTTGTCCTGGAACCCGCGTTTTCATAACCCTGGTCTCGTCAAATGGCTGCATCGTATCAAGGTGCCCACCATGCTGCTCTGGGGCGAAAACGATAATATTTTTCCGCCGGTCTATGGCGAAGCTTATAGAGACGCCATTCCCGGGTCGGAACTATGGATCATTCCGGAATGCGGCCACCTACCCCATCAAGAGAAACTCGATGAGTTTCTCGCCGGGGTCGACGCCAATACATCCAAGAATTAACAGGGGAGCAGCTCAATGCGATTTTCCTTTTTCCATCTGATGCCTTACGGCGTCGTTGACCTCGACGCCATCGAACACACCGCCTGGATCAATTTTTCGAACAGCAATTACGATCCCAAAGAGGGCCACAAGCTCTACAATCGCTATCTCGACGAACTTGAATATGCCGATGAACTTGGCTTTGACGGCATTTGCGTCAATGAACATCACCAGACAGCCTACGGTATCATGCCGCAACCAAGCGTGCTGGCCGGCGCTCTGTCGCGCCGTACCAAAAACGCCAAAATTTGTGTACTTGGCCGGGCCTTGCCGCTGACCGAGAACCCGCTCTCGATCGCTGAAGAATACGCGATGATCGATAACGTCACCGGCGGCAGGCTCATCGCCGGTTTCGTTCGCGGCATCGGGTGTGAATACCACTCTTATATGGTCAACCCATCAAGCTCACTGGCCAAGTTCCACGAAGCGCATGAGCTGATCATGCAGGCCTGGACCCAGCCGGGCCCGACCTCCTTTGAAGGCAAATATTACCGCTTTCAATATGTAAATATGTGGCCGCGCCCCTATCAGGAACCTCATCCTCCGGTCTGGATCCCCTCACAGGGTTCCAGCGAGACTAAGGATTGGGCATCGCACCCCGATCGCAAATACACCATGCTGATGACCTTCAGCCCCATCGCAAACGTCGTCCGCAACATGAACGCCTATTCCGACAAGTGCGATGAGTATGGCTATAAATGTCAGCCGGATCAGCTGGGGTGGGCATTGCCGCTTTACGTCGCGGAAACCGATGAAAAAGCCATTAACGAGGCGCGCCCGCATATCGAAAACTTCTTTAACAAGTTTGTTCTCGCACCGACTGAATATCGGATGCCGCCCGGCTACTCCTCGATCAACTCCTACAAGATGATCATGGAAAACAAGATGAAGTTCCGCGAACAATATCTCACCATCGAAATGCTGATGGAGAACGGCATGTTCATCTGTGGCAGCCCATCGACAGTGGCTGAAAGGCTTGAGGGCTATCAGGAGCAGATGGGCTACGGCAATCTGGTCATTATGGGGCAGTTTGCCACCCTTGATCACGAGCACACCAAGAAAAGCATGCAGATGTTCGCCGAAGAGGTAATGCCCAGGCTGCGTCACATTGGAGAACCCAACGCTGCCGCTGCCGAGTAGATCAGGACCCCATGCCTGACACGATTGATCTCGACCGGGATCACGGTCGTGCGCCACAACAAAGCCGCAGCCGGGAAACCCTGACCCGCATTGTCGATGCGGCTGAAGCGTTGTTCGCCGAGCGCGGCTATGACGGCACCACCGTCAACGACATCGTCGGCCGGGCGCACTGTTCAGTTGGATCGTTCTACGCCCGGTTTAAGGACAAGGAGAGCCTATTTCTCCACATCCACGACCAGCAATGCGCCCTGCTCATTCAACGGATCGATTTCCTGGGCGACCTCGTGCGGGCGGAGAATGCGACACTGGAAACCGTTGTCCGGCAAAGCGTCCGCGCGCTCTTCCTGTTTGCCGGTCAACGCTGCGAGTTAACGCGGGTCTTTATTCAGCGTAGCAGTGTCGACCCTGAATTTCATGAACGCTATGCCCGGACGTGGGGGGCCGTTCGTGACCGGCTCCGTCCGGTAATGCTCTCCCGCAAGGCCGAGATCATTTCAGACAACCCGACCCGTGCCGTCGATTTTACCCTTCAGCTGATGCATAGCCTGTGGGCCAATGACGTGCTGCATCACAAGATGAAAGACATCACCGGCCAGGAAACCGGCGAAGCGCTGATCGAGGATTTGACAGATAGCTGTCTGGCCTGGCTGGGTTTGAAATCCGCTACCGGAAAAGCGCGACGCAGTTAGATCAAATTTCCCTAGGCGGTTCAGGGAATTCCGTAGTAGGTTCGCCCGCTTTTTCGCCCTTTCCATGGAGTCCGCGATGTCTTCGTCTGAAGCCTGGCCCGGGCCCGTATCGCTGCACGATAATCTTGTTTCTGTCGTACCGCTTGAACAAGCCCATTGTACCGACCTCGCGGAGGCCACAGCCGACGGCGAATTGTATAAGCTGTGGTATACGAGCGTCCCGGCAAAACGCCTTCGCGATGAATTATCTCGACGATGGCGATGTCAGCACCTTCTCGCTTAACTTTTTCGATGGGCTGACAAATGTGGGGAGCACAAGCTTTGTTACAGCGTCTATCGGTTCTGCTGAATTCATAGGCTTTATCAGTACGGTGGCCTTTGACCGCGTTGAAGTCCGTGAAGATATAGGCGGGCTTACCAATGAGGCGTTCCAATTCTATTCGGCGGAGGCGGTCCCGGAACCGGGCTCACTCGCCATCTTCGGTCTGGGCCTGCTTGGTCTCGGCTACATGCGCCGTCGTAAAGCGGCCTAATGAGTTCAAGAAAACTGTAATGAAGAATATTGTAAAATCCCTTTTTGCCACTTTGCTTCTGATTGGATCATCAAATGCGTCTACAGCGGTGATCATTTCGACCAATACCGCCGACTTCAATTTGACGGCGGAGAGCTTTCCCAGTACAGGCTTCACCAATTCCAACATTGTCAGCGTAAGTGGCAATATCTCGCTCGATAATGCCTTCGGCATTGGAACAGGTGCCGACAATACCGGGACCCATGCCTACACAAGCTTCACCGGTGCCCTTGCTGGAAACGAATACGTCCTCAATGGTGATGAAAATTTCAACATGATCTTTTCCTCCCAGCAGACCGCCTTCGCAATGGACTATGTTGACACCTCCATTGCCAGCACCTTCAACCTGACTTTCTTTGACGGCGCGACAAATGTTGGCAGCACCAGCTTCATCACCTCGTCTTTCAACACCGCAGAATTTATCGGCTTTGTCAACTCGGTGGCGTTTGACCGGGTAGAAATCCGCGAAAATGACGGCACAGGCAACTCCGATGAATTTTTCCGGTTCTACTCAGCGGAAGCGGTACCCGAACCCGGTTCCCTGCTGATCTTCGGCCTCGGCCTTCTCGGTCTCGGCTACACCCGGCGCCGTAAAGCCGCCTAATTGAAAGCAACAATAAGGCGGATGATTTACATGAAACGTCTTGCGGTAGTCGCGGTAGCTTCCTGTTTGTACGCATCGGCGGCAAATGCGGCCTTTATCACCTATACCAGCGAAAGTGCCTGGGATACGGCGGTCGGCGCGTCGACCGCGGAAGATTTCAACAGCATCACCACTGAAACCTCCTTTCGGACATCCCCTGTCACCGTCGGTAACATGACTTTCAGTGGTTTCACGCCCTCAAATACCACGTTCAATGAAATTGCGCCAACAGACCCTCATTTTGGCTTCACGACGACCAGTGTCAGAATTGCCACCAGCAGCTTTGGCGGCGATCAAGCGAGAATAGATTTTGTAACCGGCGTATCTGCCTGGGGCGCGGATATTGCGAACCTGGAGCCCGTTCGCTCCAGCTCGTTCACGGTATTTGACGCTGGCGACAATGCTTTGGGGACCTTTAACTCGTACACTGCCGGGACCGGCTTCCATGGTTTCGAGCTCACAGCTGGCGAAGTAGCATCCTATCTTGTATTCAACAGTACCACTCTCGATGAATTTTTTGGTCTGGACGACGCCAAATTTGTCACCTCGGAAGCGGCAGTGTCAGAACCGGGAACACTTGCGGTCTTCGGTCTTGGCCTTATTGGGCTCGGCTATGCACGTCGGCGTAAGTCGTCTTAATCGATTCTCTAATTGAAGTCGAAGGGCGGCAAACGGGCTGCCTTTTTTGACTCCGTAACGACGCCGCCTTCCTGTGTAATACAAAAGCCTTATGGCCTGAATATGCGGAAAAATATGGAAAGACGTCCTCCGACTTCGTTTCTTTTCACCGTCACCACTTTATTTCTCTTCACTCTTACTGCGGGCATTTCCCGTGATGTTCACGCCTTTGCTTACATTTTTGCTGGCGAAGCCAATGGCGTCGATGTCATCACCCATGCGCAGGGCTATAACGGCACGGGCGGAACGCTCACTGTTACGGTCGGCATAGACCCAACCAGCTCCTTCGCCGCGCAGATGGTGATCCCGACCCAGAATGTGGTGAATACCTGGAACGCCTTAGCGCCCACTACGGGTAATGTGGACAGTTCCGGGATCAGCGGCAGCCAGGTCGATTATGAATCTACATTGCTGCATGAGGTCGGACATTCCCCGGGACTCAGCCATGTCAATGCGGCTACAGAATCTGGACTCTCGGGCAGCAACAGGAATTACACCAAGGCAACAGACGGCGCGAACAACACGTTTGATATCAACGCCGGATCCGACGGTATAATCGGCTCAGCGGATGATATCCGTGGCGATGACATCAACCTTAACTACTTCCGCAAAGCCGATAACAACCCCTTCAGCGTTCCGGGCGGCGGGATCGGAGTCGTGGACTCCACGACTTATAGCCGTGATCTCGCCGACCTGCCGGTTGGTGATAATTTCTCCGCAAATGGGGCTCGTGCCGTCGCGGCTGCTTTGGGGTTTACCAATACCGAAGCCGTTATGCAGCAGGGCGCCTTTTTCGGCGAAGTTCAAAGGGAGCTTACCGCCGCCGACGTTGCGGGCATCCTGTATGCCGGATCGGGTCTCGATGAAATTCGGGGCACTGCAGATGACTGCACCCCGGTATTACAGTTTCTTGGTCTGACAACGGGAGCCGATATCGTTATCGACATGGATAGCGCGCAAACCGGCTTTGCGGTCTCACAATCAGGTGGTGTCTTTATATCAGGCGATCATATCGCGATCACAGATTCCGCGATCTAGTTCGACCCTACCGACAACTGGTTCTTTAATCAGGATTCCAACGCAACAAGCATCGCCGCGCCAGAGACTACGGCCATATTCGGCTTGGCAGTCTTCGCGCTAGCCTTATATCGAAGACGTAACGCAGCCTGACTTCTAAAACGAATTAATCCGTCATACCCGGGCGTGACCCGGCTATCCAGTGATCCATAAGACTGGTTTGCCGGATCAAGTCCGGCAATGACACTAGGGTACTTGACCCCGCATCAAGTGCGGGATGACGGCCGATGGCTGTGGCTAATTTTTTCCAATGCCGACGATCTTATCAATCTCGGCCAACTCTTCTGCTGTCATCTTCCAGGAAGCCGCGGCCGCGTTCTGTGCCATTTGCTCGTAGCGCGTCGCACCAGCAATAACGCTCACTGTCACCGGTTGCGAGACCAGCCACGACACCGCCAAGGTGATCAAATCATGCCCCCGCGCTTTGGCAAAATCTTCTAGAGCTTCCAGCCGGTCAAAATCGGCACTGCCGAGACGGGCGTCGCCTTCCAGTCTGCTGCCATCAGGGGCGCCTTCGCCGCGACGGTATTTACCGGTGAGCAACCCCATTTCCAGCGGATAGAACGGCAGGACACCGATGTCGTTTTCAGCACAAACGGGGATCAGATCATTCTCGATATCACGCTGCAGCACATTCCATTTGTTCTGTGCCGTTACAAACCCCTGATATCCGGCGGACTTTGCAGCCGCAACTGCCTCTGACATCTGATCGCCGGAATAGTTCGAACAGCCAAACAGCCGAATCTTGCCCTCGGTCCGTAACTCGTCAAAAGCGCCAAATGTCTCTTCAATGGGTGTCGAGGGATCTGGGCGATGAAGTTGATAGAGATCAACATGGTCGGTCTGAAGCTGCTGCAGGCTGAGATCGATCGCCACACGAATATTGTCGCGAGAGCCTTTGCCCTTCCCTTTTACGTGCAGCATATTGTAGCCGACTTTGGTCGCGATCGTGACCTGATCGCGTCGCCCCTTCAAAGCGTTGCCGATATATATTTCCGACAGCCCGCTGCCATAGCCTTCTGCGGTATCAAAGAAGGTGATACCGGCGTCCAGCGCGCCATTGATAACCTTCGTCGTGGCCTCATGGTCAATGCGGCGGCCAAAAGCGTTACAGCCAAGTCCGACGACCGTAATATCGAAACCGGCATCACCACCAATCCTGCGTGTTTCCATAACTTCTTTCCTGTTAACGGTTTGGCGCTATGCTAACATGTAGAGAACAAGTCGGAACCTGGCGGAGACAGGTAACTATATGCGTGTGCTGATTTTATTTTTGGTATTTGTCGGACTATCGACCGGTACGCGTGCTGCCGATATTACTTTTGGGACGGACTGGCGCGCACAGGCTGAACATGGCGGGTTTTACCAGGCGTTGGCCAAAGGGTTTTACGCGGAACACGGGCTGAATGTAAAAATCCGCCAGGGCGGCCCACAGATCAATCACGCCCAGCTGCTTGCCGCCGGTATATTGATTTACGCCGCCCTCAGCATCCTGTCGCGCTGGGCGTTGCGGCGCTGGCATGGCACTAATGCCTAAGGATTATTCGCGCCGGGCATTGCCACCGAGAATGATGTCGAAATTACCGACCGGTGCATCAAACCCCTGTACCGGCACAAAGGCGACCTGAACACTTTGCCGCTCCGCTTCAGTCTCGATACCGGTAAACAGGAAATCGTCCTCATTATTGGCATGGCCTTTGAGATACATCTGAGTGGTCAGCCGGTCGAAACCTCTACCGGAAATCCGGAAATGAATGTGCGGCACACGCCCTGGATAGGTCACGGGCTTGATGGTCCGGAACCGCCACGAACCGGATGAGTCCGCCATCGATTTTCCAACCCCCTGGAAATTCGGATCGGCGGGACCTCTTCCCTCTCCCGGATGATGATAGCGACCCATCGCATCACATTGCCAGATTTCGACCTGTGCCCCTGGAGCGGGCTTACCGTTGATATCGAGCACCCTGCCAAGCAGATGAACCATTTCGCCCGCTGCTTTTTGTGCGCGTCCGGCGACCTGAACCAGATCATTATCGTGATCGAGCGGAATCTTGACGGGATAAAATGGCCCTTCATTCTGCGGCGGGGTCGCCAGAAGAGCCGCTGATGCCGGCGCACCTGTTACCATCGCTACCGATGTAACAACGCCGCGGGCGAACTGGCGGCGCGATATCAGTTTCTTCAAGGTCATACGTTTACCACGGGAATAACGCGAGCTTTCCGTCGAAGCGGGTCAGCGCTTGGTCGATTTATTGTTGATACAGCGATAAGTCGAAATATCGGCTTCCAGCATTTCCGCAACCATATAGCGGCCACGCCCGCCCGCCCGGCAGAACCAGTAAATCATTTTGTCACGCCGCGCCGAGACACTAATCGTTACACCGGTATAAAGCAGACCGAGATAAAATGCCGCGCGTTTACTGCCGCCCCGTGCCGCATCAAGCATCCGCTGCATCCCGCCATAATGGTTTTCCGGCAGCAGATTCCGCATGCCGTTGGGGGCAAAAGGAAAGACCTGGAGGCGCCCCAGAAGGGCCATCGCTTCCAATGAGCCGGCACGATCGCCTTTGTAAAGATAATCCACCGCTTTCGAATAGTTCTTGGCGTCAGACATTACCAGAAGATACGCACTGGCAATCGAGGCATAGGCATCAATATTGCCGCGCTTGAGCGCCATCTCGCCCCATTCAAGTGCCTCCCTACGTTGCGCCTCATTCATGCGCCCCACATGTCTGGGTAATTCTGATTGCGCCTGTAGATGTCCTTTGCGTGCAGCCACGAACATCAGCTCTCGCCCTTCACGGCGACGGCCTCGCCCCCAGGTTTTCAAAAGCGCCTTTCCCTTGATAAAGGTGGCGGCGAGATATCCATTATCATGTGCTGACTTCAAGTATGGCAAACCGGATGATCTCACCCAGCGGGCCCGCGGCTTACCATCCAGCAACATGCCGAGCAGAAACTGTAGACGGGGATGATTGGGATATTTCGCTACCGCCGCGCGGCAGGCTTCTATCGCCTTGGCTGTGTCTTCGATATTCGCAATCGGTGGTGCGACACGTTTGTAATCATGTGGATGGGAGGCAAGACGATCACACGCTGTAACACCGGGATCAGTAACGCCCACGGCGCCTGCCGGAAGTGATAGTGATATATGTGCGGCAACTGCCGTAACGACTATACAGGCAAGACGCCGCCGCCTGTGTTTCGTGTCCATATAAAAATAGTAACCGCAGATATTGGATTCCGCGAGTCAAAATCACGCGAGATCAGGGCAGCGTCTCGGTCGCCAGCTTCATTTTTTCCGGATTGTAATAGGCGTCCTTAAAGGATTCGAGCTCAGCCATCCCTACCGGATCAAGGTCAAATGCAGGTTCTTTATTCAACCTCCAATGGCCTGGGGTGTTTTCGCCGGCAATCGGTCGTGTCGCGAAGGTGGTGGAATATCCTATTTGGTTACGAGCAAGGAGGGGAACCAAAGTTCTCTTTGAGTAGAGGCGAGAACGGGAAGATACGCCCCAAAGAGAATGGATTGCGCTATGCCCTGTTGGAGTTTCTGCGGGATGGTGACGAACTGGTGGTCACAAGGGTGATAGGTTGGCGAGGTCAATCCGTGACCTCCAAAACATCGTCTATGACCTTGATAAGAAGGGTGTGACGATAAGAAGGGTGTGACCCTATCGGCGACAGAACAACCGATTAACACCCGGACGAGTGCGGGGAAATGTTTCTTGGATATGTTGGGGGTCTTTGGCGAGTTTGAGACAAACCTTCGCAAAGAGAGGCAGATGGAAGGCATCGCAAAAGCAAGGGAAAAGGGTGTCTATAAGGGTCGCAAACCCTCTGTGGATGTAGAGAAGGTCAAGGAACTGCGTGATAGTGGTTTAGGGGCGTCAGCAATAGCAAAAGAGATGGGAATAGGTCGGGCGAGTGTTTATCGGGCACTCGGTTGGATTCTACTCAACACCCTTTGTATTTCTTACGGACACATTCAAGGGTAAGTTTCTGTGCAGCAGAGATGTCGGCGGGGGTCATTTTCTTCTCAACGGAATCTCTCAACTCCGTACCTGACTTATTTCCATCCGTCGCAGCAATATTTCCCCACATATGGGCACGGACATAATCCTGTGGAACACCCCGTCCTTGGTGATACATCAAACCCAGATTGTACTGGGCACGGGCATCCCCCTGTTCGGCAAGAGGTTCCAATTCACGCAGAGCAGTTGCGTAGTCACCACTCTCGTATGCGGCAGCACCCTTTTGGTAATCAGCAGAGAACGCAGATGTTCCCACCAACAGGGTTAGGAGCAGGACAGGAAGGATGAGTAATCTGTTCATACGGAAAGTCTAGCAGGGAATGTCCGGAATGGGTAGAGAGAATGGGGTGTGATGGTTTTTGGGAGCGTAGCGCATCGGTCTATCGGGCACTTGGGTCGTAGGGGGAAAGATAATGGACCGGAGTTTATTGCTTCGTTTCTTCACCAATACAATAATCTGCGTGTCGTTGGTTATTGCGGTTCCACAAGTGGTCAGGCGGTTGTTCCCTGTCTTTTGGGGTGAGGACTATATGGGACTGACTTTTGGGTTCAAGTTGGTTTATGTGTTCGTTTCTTGGGGGTTTTTGGGGTGGCGGGATGTCCTTCAGTATCACCCGGAAGACCAGGGTTTCACAGGTTATGGATATGGTCGGACTTGCCATCGACCTTGCCGGTGGCGATATCGGTGCCGGTTTCTATGTGATGTCAATTCTGTTCACCTTTGGCGCCGCCGGTATTGCCTATCTCGCTCTCCGTTCAACGAACATCAGAGAGTCATTTACGGAAAAATAACTTGGCGTGGCGGAGATTTCATGGATGATGCCGCGCAATGATCAATTTATTGCCATCTGGGGGATAAGATGACTGACAGCAAAAATCCGGAAACCATCGCGCTGCACGCTGGCTGGCGCAAAGACGAAGCAACCAACTCGGTTGCGGTTCCGATTTATCAGACCACGTCCTATCAATTTGATAGCGCGGATCACGCCGCCAAGCTGTTTGCGTTGCAGGAATTCGGTAACATCTATACCCGGATCATGAATCCAACGACCGATGTGCTGGAAAAACGTGTCACCGCGCTGGAAGGTGGCGCCGCGGGTCTTGCGTTAAGCTCTGGCCAGTCAGCAGCGTTTATCGCAATCACCAACATCGCGCATGCAGGCGACAATATCGTCAGCTCGACCGATCTTTATGGCGGTACCTACAATCTGCTGCAGAACACACTGGCCACGATGGGCATTGAATGCCGGTTCGTTGACCCGGCAGACCCAGAGGCTTTCCGGACGGCTACTGATGAAAAAACCCGCTGCTATTTCGCCGAAACACTGCCGAACCCCAAATTGCAGATGTTTCCGATCGGAGAAGTCGCGGCCATCGGACGTGAGCTAGGTGTCCCCTTGATCGTCGATAATACGGCAGCACCTATCCTGTGCCGACCGTTTGAGCATGGTGCGGCCATTGTCATGCATTCGACGACCAAATTTATCGGCGGTCACGGCACGTCGATCGGCGGTATCATAATCGATGGCGGCAACTTCGATTGGGAAGCCCATGCTGACCGGTTCCCGATGCTTAACCAGCCCGACCCGAGCTATCACGGGGCTGTTTGGGTAGAGGCTGTCAAACCGATCGGTCCTGTCGCTTACATCATCAAGGCCCGGGTCACCCAACTCCGGGATCTCGGATCGGCCATGAGCCCTGCCAACGCCTTTCAGTTCATACAGGGAATGGAAACGCTGGCGCTGCGCATGGAACGCCATTGCGAGAATGCACGGAAGGTTGCTGAGTTCCTGTCAGGTCACGACAAGGTGAGCAATGTGATCTATCCCGGCATCATGGAAGGTGACTCCCGCGCCCGCGCCGATAAATATCTCAATGGCGGTTATGGTTCACTGATTGGATTTGAAGTGGCCAGCGGTGCTGACGGCGGCAAGAAGTTCATTGAAGCGCTGCAGATGTTCTATCACGTCGCCAATATCGGTGATGCCAGAAGCCTCGCCATCCATCCGGCCACCACAACGCACTCGCAACTATCGCCAGAAGAGCAGATTGCATCGGGTGTGACTGAAGGATACATCCGGTTATCCATCGGTATTGAACATATCGATGACATCATCGCTGATCTCAGCCAGGCGCTTGATGCGGCGTAAATCGTCATGACGGAACCGACGATGCCAAAACCGGGCTTTCCGACAACGCGTATGCGGCGTAATCGCTATGACGACTGGACACGCCGTCTGGTCGGCGAAAACGCGTTATCGCCAAATGATTTAATCTGGCCGGTCTTTGTGCACGACGGCGAAGAAGCCCGGATCGATATTCCGACCCTACCCGGGGTTGCGCGTTTATCGATGGATCAGCTGGTCAAAGATGTCGGCGACGCCAAGTCCGTCGGTATCCCGCTGGTGGCTGTCTTCCCGGTCGTCGACCCAGCGCTCAAGACCGAAGAAGCCGAAGAAGCCTATAACGCCGACAATCCGGTATGCCGCGCGGTCGCTGCGGTAAAAGAGGCCCATGACGGTATCGGCATCATGTGCGATGTCGCGCTCGACCCCTTCACCAGTCACGGCCATGACGGTTTGCTGCGCGATGGTTACATCGTCAATGACGAAACACTCGATGTTCTGTGTCAGCAGGCGGTGGTCCAGGCCAAGGCGGGCTGCGATATCATTGCCCCCAGCGACATGATGGATGGCCGGGTTGGCACCATTCGGGCCGCCCTCGACGCCGAGGGATTTCAGCAAGTCCGCATCATGGCCTATTCGGCGAAATATGCATCCGCCCTTTATGGACCGTTTCGCGACGCCGTAGGTTCTGCCCCCAATCTCGCAGGCGGTGACAAGAAAACCTATCAGATGGATCCGGCGAATTCAGATGAAGCGCTGCGGGAAGTGGCCCTTGATATCGAAGAAGGGGCCGACATGGTGATGGTCAAACCTGGCCTGTTCTATCTCGATATTCTGCAGCGCGTAAAAGAAGCGTTCTCAATGCCAACCTTCGCCTATCAGGTCAGCGGAGAATACGCCATGCTCAAAGTTGCCGGCCAAGAGGGATTGGTGGATGGTGAACGGGTGATGGATGAAGCGCTGCTCGCTTTTAAACGCGCCGGTGCCAACGGTATCCTGACCTATGCCGCATTGGAAACGGCTAAGAAGCTTTCTTAAACCGCTTTACGGCACCGGATACCCGGTCAATCGACGGAAAAAGCGATGTGATATCAGCATTGCTGAAATTGACTAAGGTTGTTGACGCCGTCACCGCGCCAAATTCGGCATGGGTTACCCCACCCTGCTGCGCGACCATCCACACAGTAACCTGAGTGGCAAGAGGGTTACTGGTGAAAGTTCTACGGAAATCAATGGAAAAGGAAGCTGAAGTCACGGCGCCCTGCGCAGATGGATCAAAGGAAAAGCCGTCAACCGGCTCGTAGTGATTAACAGATTCAAACGGATCGACCTGCAGAGAAATTCTTCTTTCCCCTGAAACCGTGGAACCGACGGAACTTCCCGTGCCCAAAACAACAGTATCCACTGGCGGGGTCAGAAAATCAGACTCGGTAAAGGTGATAGTCCCGGCGATGGCCTGGGGACCAATAACAACGGCGCACATGCTCAACAGCGCAATGAATGATTTAAAAATAAGTCTAACCACGTGGGTTATCCCATCACCGTTATCGAACCGCCTCCCCCGATGCTTTCGAAACATCGCCAAGTTATCAAATTTACTAGGGATTAAGCAATATCAAAACAGGCGGTACGGATTGAGGAGACATTTAGCATATGCACCCGCTAACATGACCTCATCATGGTAACAAAATGGCTTGGGCGCGGTGTCGCCATCATCTTTGTCATAATTATATTAGTTGTCGCGAGCGGTTGGATTTGGCTCCGGACATCACTCCCGGTTACTGACGGGGCCCTATCTTTCAATGGTCTAAAGGATCGTGTCGAGATTACGCGAGACCTTAATGGCGTTCCCCACGTCACGGCAAAATCAGAGCATGACGGCTATTTTGCCCTCGGTATTGTTCATGCACAGGATCGCCTGTGGCAAATGGATTTCCAGCGCCGTTTGGGGGCCGGGCGCCTTTCCGAAATTCTCGGTGAAGCGACAATGCCGACCGACCGCTATATGCGAACGCTCGGCCTGTATCGACTGGCAAAACAATCCTTCAAACACTTAGATACTGGCACAAAGAATGCGCTGACCGCCTATACCAAAGGCGTGAATACCTGGCTGGAACGGCAACGCGAGTCCTGGACACGCGCCTGGCCATTAGAGTTTTATCTGCTGCGCTATCGTCCGGAACCTTGGACAGCCACCGACTCACTCGTCTGGGGTCGCATGATGGCGATCTTCCTTTCACGGAATTCGCGTACCGAAATACTCCGGGCACAGCTTAAGGAAACGCTCGACGACGCGGCGGTGCAAACCCTCCTGCCACCCTACCCGTCTGATGGACCCCGCAGCTTCGCAAGCCTATTTGGCGAAGTGCCTTCGCCCCTCGCTGTCAGCTCGGCTTCCAACAGCTGGGTGCTGTCTGGATCACACTCCGCCACCGGCAAACCGTTTCTGGCCAATGATCCGCACCTACGGTTCCGCACACCGGCTTTATGGTATCTCGCCAGCGTTACGACACCGCAACGCACGCTCACCGGCGCGACGGTCCCGGGCTTGCCTTTTACTGTGCTCGGACAGAATGGCGATATCGCCTGGGGGGTCACCGCCGCTGAAACCGATGTGCAGGATTTGTTTATCGAAAAACTCAACCCGGCCAATGAAAATGAATATCTAACGCCGGGGGCCAGCAAACCGTTTAAAACGATTACCGAAACCATCAGGGTTAAAGGAAAAAAAGACGAACAGGTCAAAATCAGGATGACGCGCCACGGTCCGGTCCTGTCCGATCACAACCCCGCTCTCGCCAGATTGGCCGGAAAAGGGAAAGTAATAGCCCTGCGGACTCCGGCCATCGACCCTATCGATAAGACAGCGGATGCGCTTTACGGCATTAATCAGGCGAAAGACTGGGATAGCTTCAAAGCCGCCTTACGCAACTGGCATGCCCCCCATATGAATATCAGCTTTGCGGATCGTTCGGGTAATATCGGGTTAATCGCACCAGGGCGTGTCCCTGTTCGAAAACCTGACAGTGGCCTCGTGCCAGCGAAAGGCTGGACCGAAGCCGCCGATTGGCAGGGCTATATCCCGTTTGAAGAATTGCCAAATCTGTACAACCCCGCCTCTGGCAAGATCGCCAATGCCAATAACCCTGTGCCGACCGGCGACTATAAATACCCACTTGGCCAGTACCGTGCGCCGGGCTACCGCGCCAAGCGGATTGATCAAATCCTTACGCCGCCCCGCGCCTACAGCGTGGATGATATGATCAGGCTGCAATCAGACTCTGTCTCCGCCATGGCGCAGGAGCTCCTGCCGCTGATGATAGGCCAGACGCCATCATCGAAGGTACTGGAGGCAACGCTCAAAATGCTCAGGAGCTGGAATGGCAGGATGGCACGCGATACCGCAGAACCGCTCATCTTTCTCGCCTGGCTCCGTGAATTCAATCGCCAGGTCTTTCAAGACGAATTGGGAAAGACGTTTCAAGCCTATTGGGGATTACGACCACTCACCATCAAACGCATCCTCACCAGAGAACCGAAATGGTGCGATGACACGTCAACCGAAACCGTTGAAAACTGCGAGGCGGTTTTAGCCAAATCCCTAAAAATGGCATTGGCCGGGCTAACCAAACAATACGGCGCCGAGTCAAAAAACTGGAAGTGGGGCACAGCGCATTTTGCCAAATTCGACCACCCGGTATTGGGGCGTATTCCAGTCATCGGAAAGTTCTTCAATGTCCGCCTGCCCTCGAATGGCGGGCCCTACACCGTCAATCGCGGGAATACGCGCGTCCGAAACCCACGGACCCCTTTTACCAGTGTGCATGGTGCTGGATACCGCGCGGTCTATGATCTCGCTGACCCAACAAAAAGCCGTTACATCGTCGCCCCCGGCCAATCCGGCAACTGGTTTTCCGCCCACTACAAGGACCTCGCCAATCGCTGGCGAGATGGTGGGTTTATCGAATTGGAAAATCGTGACGGAAAGACTTTAGAGTTAAAGCCTGCGACCCCTTAGGACGCGACGTCGTTATAGCCGCCGCGATAATAGAGCAGCGGTTTGATATCTTCGCCGGCGGATGCCATGCATTCGACTTCACCAATAACGATGACATGATCGCCGCCATCCATGATCGAGTCGCCACGGCATTCCAGATTGGCTAGGCAGCCCGGAATGATCGGCACGCCATTATCCCAGGTATCGTATTTAAAACCGTCCCATTTCTCCGGCCCGCTCTTGGCGAACCGGTTTGAGACATCCATCTGGTCAGCGGCCAGGATATTCACCGCAAAGGGTTTATCGACGGCAAAAGACTCGAAGCTCGCTACCTTGCGGTCTAGGCAGAACAGCACCTTTGGCGGGTCGAGGGAGACAGAGGTAAAAGAGTTTGCGGTCAGGCCAATCGGTGCGCCATCAGCGTCCATTGTTGTAATAACGGTAATACCTGTCGCAAAGCAGCCAACCGTGTTCCGAAACTCTCTTGGGTCGATAGTCATTATTGGGGCCCTTACCCGTCAATTATTGCGTTCTTCAATCATGGCGTGGCCCGCGACTATTGTCAAAACCGGGCCAGAAATTTCACCTGTTTTTTCAGGGCGCCCGTGAAATAGAGACCGCGGCCACTGGCAACCATCTTGCCATCACCATCGAACACTTCGGCTTCTGCGGTAGAAAACGTGCCGCCGAGTCGGACAATTCTGCCAACCGCTTTAAGATCACCCGGCATTGCTGCGCGATGATAATCCACCCGCATATCGACCGTTGGAGCCGGTGCCCCCGCTTTGGCGGCAATCATAAAGTCAGCTGCAACATCGACCAGTGCGCCAAGGATACCGCCATGGGTCACCCGCGCTTTCGGATTGGAAATCATCTCTTCGCGCCAGGTCATGGTGATTTCGATCTTGTCTTCATCAAGACCAACGATCTTGAGCCCCATCCACTCATTAAAATGGTTGGCGACAAGACGTGTTTGCAATTCGTCGGCGGTTTTTACGTTCTCGGGCATCCCTAACTCTTCTCCTTAAGATGGCCGCTAAACTGTCCTGCGCACCCGTCCGCGTCAAGGGCCTCATCCAACGATCATCTTTACCGCAATAATTATTGTAGCCATTGATTTTGCTAATAAATAGACCTTGATCGGTTAACTGGTTCCTAACCCAAATGCGTCATCTTAACCATCAACCCTGGTGAAGAGTCTGTCTGAGGTCCGAATATGTTTGTGATAATCGGCATCGTTGTCGTGTTTGCCTGTGTTCTTGGCGGTTATGTAGCGATGGGCGGTAAGCTTTTCGTTCTATGGCAACCCTTCGAGGTCGTCATCATCGTCGGCGCGGCGATCGGTGCCTTCTATTATTGGCAATCCTGAAACAGTAATCGGCCGCACGGCAAAATGCTTCGGCGACGCCATGAAAGGCCCGAAATTCACCAAGGATAATTATGTCGAACTGCTCTCCCTGATGTATCAGATATTCAAGCTGGCAAAGAGCAAGGGCATGCTGGCGCTGGGAGCCCATGTTGAGAACCCTGAAGAAAGCGACATCTTTTCCGAATTCCCCGAGTTCAGCTCTGATCATCATCACGTCACTTTTCTCTGCGATTATCTCCGGATGATCAGTCTCGGGACCGAAAGTCCACACGAACTTGAAGCGTTGATGGATGAAGAGTTGGAAATTCATCACCATGAACAACATCAGATATCCGGTGCAGTTCAGGCAATGGCCGACGCCCTGCCTGCCCTTGGGATTGTTGCGGCGATGCTCGGTGTTATCAAAACGATGGGATCGATTTCTGAACCCCCGGAAGTTCTTGGTAAGCTAATTGGTGGCGCCCTCGTTGGAACGTTCCCCGGGGTGTTTGTCGCCTATGAATTCTGCGGACCGCTCGCCACGACGCTGACGGCAAAGTACGACGCTGACAGTAAATACTTCTCCTGCATGAAGGCCGGAATTCTCGCCTATCTCGCAGGTCATGCCCCGGCGGTTTGTGTTGAGTTCGCCCGCAAGGCGTTGATGAGTGATGTCCGTCCCTCCTTCTATGAAGTTGAAGAAGCGGTCAACGAATTGCCATCCATTGGCTGGGGCAAATAGCTAATACAATGGCCAATTGGCGGAGAAATCCATGAGCGATGACGTCATAATCATCAAAAAGGTCGTTAAAGGTGGCCATGGTCACCATGGCGGTGCCTGGAAAGTTGCCTATGCCGACTTTGTGACGGCAATGATGGCGTTCTTTTTGCTGATGTGGCCCCTCAACGCAACGACGGAAGATCAGAAAAAAGGTATTTCCGATTATTTCTCGCCGGTAAGCGTCTCAACCGGTACCGGCGTATCTCTCAAATTGGAGCCAACGACCGGGGCGCAGGCTGGTGATGCCGAAGAAGAAGGCGGGGCAAACGACAAGGCGGCGACGGCTGAAGACTCCAGCGAACGGGCCCAGGCCAGCCGCCGCGTGCTGGCGAGCACGGGTCTGTTCCCTGACCGAATTTCTTCTGTTGCCGGACGCGCTGCACTTGACCCATTGCTGCCCGATGACACCAGGTCGCCTCGCAACCGCCGGATAAGCATTCTGCTGCTGCGACGGAAAGTCACCGAGAAGGCCGAAGCCGTCAAGAAAGCCGAGGTCGCAAAAGCCCGTCGAACAGCGAAAAGGAAAAAGCCAGTACCGGTTGCACCAAAACAGGATTGGACCGGTCCCCGCATTCGCCAAGCGATTGTGCCAGCGATCTCAAACATGCTCGCTTGACGTGAAATTCCAGCGATTTATGGTGGCGCTTTATGTGTGATGTTAAGTAGCCTTCAATGAACCGGCCTGTCGAACTCCGTCCGCACCGATTTTTTATGGGAACCCGCGCCCTGCCGTGCCCCTATATTCCGGGACGCGTCGAACGCAAGGTTGTCACTGACCTCGCGACACCGAATTCGATGGAACTCTATGACAATCTGTCACGCGCCGGGTTTCGTCGTAGTCACAGCCTCGCTTACCGGCCCGCCTGCCCCGGCTGCACCGCCTGTGTACCGGTTCGTATTCGTGTGGAGGATTTTGGCTGGTCGCGGTCATTCCGGCGCATCGTCAATCGCAATGCCGACCTGACAACACGCGATATGGCGGGTCATGCCACCATGGAACAATATCGGCTGTTCACACGCTATCAGCGGTCGCGTCATTCAGGCGGTGAAATGTCGAGCATGAGTTTCCGCGATTTTCGGGCGATGACTGAAGACAGCCCGATCGATACCCGCATCATTGAATTCCGGGATCCCGAAGGCAACCTTGTCGCCGTCATGCTGGCTGACCGTCAGATGGATGCAATGTCTGCTGTATACAGCCTGTTTGATCCTGAACTGGATAAGCGCAGTCTCGGCACCTATATGGTGCTTTGGCTTATCAAACAGGCCGAAGAGAACAAGCTGGCACACGTCTATCTGGGTTACTGGATCGAAGAGAGTCCCAAAATGTCCTACAAAGCACGTTTTCGTCCCCTCGAAGGACTGACGCCCGACGGCTGGAAAATGCTTTAGGCACTTGCAGGAAAGCCGTCTTGCGCACGGCTTACCCCCCCGATAACATCTTTATGGAATCTCCGAGCCCGATTTGGAGAAACTAATTAATGGGGGAAAAACAATGAATCGTCGTGATTTTGTTGCCGGTGTAACCGGTGCCGTCGTTGGTGGCGCAGCTACCTATGGCGTTTTAAAAGGCAAAAGCAAACCGGCCGAGAAAAAATCGGCCATGCCCGCGCCTGCCGTCAATAAAGGCCTCAAGGAATGGCGGCTGGTAACAACCTGGCCCAAAAATTTCCCCGGTCTCGGAACCGGCGCCAACCTTTTGGGAGAATTGATCACCAAAGGATCAGATGGCCGCCTTACCGTTAAAGTGTTTGGTGCCAAGGAAGTTGTCCCGGCTTTTGAATCCCTGGATGCGGTTGCCAACGGCACGGTGCAGATGGGTCACGGCGCTCCCTATTACTGGAAAGGCAAGCAGGCGGCGGCTCAGTTCCTCGCCTCGGTGCCGTTTGGCATGACGGCCCAGGAAGTGAATGCCTGGTATCAATGGGGCAACGGCCAGAAGCTAGGGGACGAAGTTTACAGCAAAATGGGCTGTAAATTTTTCCCGAGCGGAAATACCGGTGTTCAGGCCGGTGGCTGGTTCAATAAGGAAATGAACAGCCTCGACGATTACAAGGGACTCAAGATGCGTATCCCCGGCCTCGGCGGCGAAGTCGTCAAAGCAGCAGGCGGTAACGTCATCAACCTGCCGGGTGGTGAAATTCCACCGGCGCTTCAGTCCGGCGCCCTTGATGCCACGGAATGGGTTGGTCCCTACAATGACCTGGCCTTTGGTCTCTATAAGAGTGCCAAATACTATTACTTCCCGGGCTGGCATGAGCCCGCAACAGTGCTCGACAACTTCATCAATATGAAGGCCTGGGAAAGCCTGCCAGGCGACCTCAAGGCAGTCGTTGAATCGGCAAATGCCGCAGTGAACCAGATCGTTCTCAGCGAGTTTGTTGCCCGTAATAACGCGGCGCTCAGCACGTTGGTCAACAAGCACAATGTTCAATTGCGCGGCTTCCCGGATGAAGTCCTCAAGGGACTTGGTGGATTGGCCAAACAGGTCATGAACGATATTGCGTCAAAAGACCCGTTGAGCCGCAAGGTCATGGATGACTACATCAAGTTCCGCGCCGATGCGGCGGAATGGTCGTCACGCTCCGAAGGGGCTTATTTGCCCGCGCGGCAAAAAGCGCTTTAAGCGCCGACAGTGAGAATTAAAGCCGGCGGGGCAACTCGCCGGCTTTTTTATTTCAGATCAAATGTTTCACGCCGATCACAGCGCCTTGCAGATCCTCGCCCATGCGATGATCGCCTTCACAATTCTGGCAAACGTTCTCTATCACGATTTCTGGAACAAAAAGGGCGAGTGGGCCGAGCGTAACCGGGCGCTCTACACATTTTGTAACAATATTGCCGTCATGGGCGGTTTATTGCTGGTGGTAACGAGCTAACCGAAGAGCTGCTTCGGCAACCATGTCGCAAGACCCGGCCAACAGGCGACAATCGCCAATCCGATCACCTGAATAATCACGAAGGGAATAATCCCGCGATAGATGTCCATCGTCGTCACGCTCGCAGGCGCCACCCCTCGCAGATAGAACAGCGCGAAACCAAAGGGCGGTGTCAGGAAGCTGGTTTGCAGGTTGATCGCGATCATCACTCCAAACCAGATCGGGTCCAGCCCCATCCCTAGGAGGATCGGTCCGACGATCGGCACGACGACGAAAATGATCTCGATGAAGTCGAGAAAGAAACCCATGAGAAACATCAACGCCATGACCGCAAACATCGCGCCGAAGGCCCCGCCCGGGATGTCCTTGAGGATATCCGCGACCATATCGTCACCGCCAAAGCCCCGGAAGGTCAGTGAAAATATCGAAGCGCCCAACAGGATGACAAAGACCATCGAGCTGATGCTCAGCGTTGACCGCATAACATTGCGTAATATCTCAAGATTAAACTGTCCACGACCAGCAGCGAGAGCCATGGCGCCAACCGCCCCGACCGCGGCGGATTCTGTTGGCGTTGCCGCACCAGCCAATATTGACCCCAGAACGAGAACGATCAGAATTGCTGGTGGAAGCAATACTGAAAAAAATCGTCGGGTCATGTCGTCGGGTCGTCCTGACTCATCCACCAAAGCTGGGCAGGATTTGGGGTCTATCAGCGCCTTGAACAATATCCAGGTGACATAAAGCCCAACCAACACCAGTCCCGGAATAAAGGCCCCGGCAAAGAGATCGACCACGGATACGGGATCGGGGGCAAAATTGCCTTTGGCAAGCTGTGCCTGGGTGTTTGCGCCCTGCAATATATCGCCGAGCAGAACCAGGACAATTGAGGGCGGTATAACCTGACCTAATGTTCCTGAGGCGCAAATTGTTCCGGTGGCAAGTTTGGGATCATAACCCGCCTTCAACATGGCCGGCAGGCTGAGCAACCCCATGGTTACAACCGTCGCGCCAACGATTCCTGTCGACGCCGCGAGCACAGCGCCGACAGCAATGACTGACATGCCAAGGCCACCGCGCAATCGACCAAACATCAACCCCATCGTTTCGAGCAATTGCTCGGCAATGCGCGAGCGCTCCAGCATGACGCCCATAAACACAAAGAGCGGTACGGCCACCAGCACCTCATTGGTCATCACCCCGACGAAGCGCGACGGCACGGCACCGAACAAGAGGTTGAGATCAAAGACGCCGAGCAACGATCCCAATACGGCAAAGCTGAGCGAAACGCCCGCCAGCGTGAAGGCGACCGGAAACCCCAGAAGCAATACGCCACAAGTTGTGACAAACATTAAAAGAGCGAGGGCACCAGCTTCCATGCTCAGCCCTCCCCGCCTTCACTGACAACGGGCGGGAGCAGATTTTTCTGCCCACGTAATGTCAAGAATGAGCGTGCCACTAGAGATGCTCCCTGCAAACCAATACAGAGACAAAATCCCCACAACACTGTTTTGAGGAGAAATAACCCCGGCAATCCGCCGGCTTCACGAGACTCTTCCAGCCCGGCCCAACTCTTGATCACATATTCCCAGCTGCCAAAGAAAGTCAGCACAACAACCGGCAGGAGCAGCAACAACGCGCCAAGCAGATCGACCCAGGCTTTGTACTCATCCGATTTTGGCCGATAGAAAATATCGACCCGAACATGGCCGTTGTGCAAAAGCGTATATCCGGCGCCTAACATAAACACGATACCGTGCAGCCAGACATAGGACTCCTGCATCCAGACCCAACCTAACGAGAACACATAGCGCAGGACCACGACACCAAAGGCGATCAGGACCATTGCCAGTGTCAGCCATGAAATGGCCCGCCCTACCGCATCATTGAAACGATCAATGGTCCGGACAAAGCTGGCGAGGGCCTGCATGATTACGGAGCTATGTCAGGTGAACCTGTTGGAGCGGGGGAAGCCCTTCGGGGCGAGACGTCCCGCCTGCGCTCGCTTCCCGGTACAGGCGATCAGGTCTGTTTCAGTACGCGTACGTTCACCGCTCCGCCAGCTTAGCCCGTCCGCAAGGGTAAAGGCCTTGGCATCTGACAGCCCGCCATCCTTATAAGCCTGAAGACGCATGCCGCGCCCGCGCGTCATCTCAGACACCTCACCAATTGGGAAGATAATCAGCTTATGGTTCTCGCCAACAGACGCGATATGATCTGCTTCTTCAGGAACGATGGAACAGCTACGCGCTTCGACATCGCCTGAAACATTGAGAACCTGTTTGCCACCCTTTGTATGCGCGACAACATCATTTTCCGGCACGATGAAACCGCGCCCGTCGGAGGCCGCCACCAAGAGCTTACGTCCTTCGACATGAATCAAGAGATGGACGATTTCGTGGTCATTACCCAGGCCGGTCATCAACCGGACGGGTTCGCCATGCCCACGACCACCGGGAAGTTTGTCGCATCCGATCGTATAAAACCGACCATTGGTGCCAAACATTAGCAGCTTGTCAGTTGTTTGCGCCTTCAGGGCAAAACGGAAGCGGTCCCCTTCCTTGAACTTCAAGACCCCATAATCGTCAATATGACCTTTGATGGCCCGGATCCAGCCCATCTGTGAGCAGATAACGGTGATCGGTTCTTTCTCAATCATCGCCGTTATAGGAACGACAGTGGCGCCTGGCGCTTCACCGATTTCTGTACGACGCTTGCCCAGCTCGGTCTTTTTACCAAATCGCTTCCGAATATCGGCAATTTCACCAGCGACCGTTTTCCACCGGGCAGCTTTGTCGCGCAGTAATTTCTTAAGCACCTTTTGTTCTTTTTCGAGCCCTTCGATCTCTTCGCGAATTTCGATTTCTTCCAGCTTTCGCAGGGCCCGCAAACGCATATTGAGGATTGCTTCAGCTTGCGCTTCCGTGAGCTTCCAGCGCTCCAAGAGTTTGCTCTTCGGATGGTCTTCGCTACGAATGATCGCGATAACCTCATCCAAGTTGAGATATACGATCATGTACCCGGCGAGTACTTCGAGCCGCTTCCCGATCTTCTCAAGCCGATTGTTGGTCCGTCGTACCAGAACGTCATGGCGATGATTGAGAAAGCTTTGCAGGACGTCGCGTAAATCCATCACGCGCGGGACCGTATTTGGATCCAGCACATTCATATTCAGACCGATCCGGACCTCAAGGTCACTATGCTGGAACAATGCTTCCATCAGCATTTCAGGTTCCATCGACCGCGACCTGGGCTCCAGGACAAGCCGGATATCCGCCGCAGATTCATCGCGGATGTCTTCAAGCATCGGCAGCTTTTTCGCCTGCATCAGTTCCGCGATCTTCTCGACCAAGCGGCTTTTCTGAACATGATAGGGAATTTCGGTAACGACTATTTGCCACTGACCGCGCGGCAATTTCTCGGTTTCCCATTTTGCCCTCAGCCTGAAACTGCCGCGCCCCGTACGATAGGCACTACGGATATTGTCGGGAGTCTCGGCCAAGACACCGCCAGTAGGGAAATCAGGTCCCGGCATGAAAGACAGAAGCTTGTCGATCGTCGCCTTGGGGAACTTGATGAGATGCGCTAGTGCCTGACAAATTTCATCGAGGTTGTGCGGCGGAATGGCCGTCGCCATGCCAACAGCAATGCCGGCAGCCCCATTTGCCAAAAGGTTGGGAACCGACGACGGCATGAGGGTCGGTTCACTCTCCGTGCCATCATAATTCTCACGAAAATCGACCGCGGCCTCATCAATACCCTCAAGCATCGCCAGGGCATATTCGGTCAGGCGGGATTCGGTGTATCGCATCGCGGCAGCGGAATCGCCGTCAACATTGCCGAAATTACCCTGCCCTTCAACGAGGGGATAACGTACAGCAAATTCCTGCGCCAAACGCACCAGCGCGTCATAAACCGCGGTATCGCCATGCGGATGGTATTTACCGATAACATCACCAACGACACGGGCGCATTTCTTGAAACCAGTTCCGGGATCAAGCCGTAACTGGCGCATCGCAAACAGCAAACGGCGATGGACCGGTTTCAAACCATCCCGAACATCCGGAAGCGAGCGTGACGTTATTGTCGAAAGCGCATAGGCGAGATAGCGTTCGCCAAGCGCGTCATCGAGACGAATATCCGTTGTATTATCAGGTGTTGCAGAACCTTCAGCCATAAAGCTGTTATACACTATATCTTGACGCTGGAAATGCGCCAAATTTTCCTAATTTATCCGTTTTCGTTCGTCAGTTCGCGCCGCAAACTGCTGGCAAGCCTTTCCCGCACCGCTGGCAGGCCATGCCTTGTATCTCCCAGCACATGACGGCCCAGGAAATAGCCTGTCAACGCGAGGCCATCACATAAAACATCACCAACAACCTCCGCGTCCGTCTCTTCACGTAGGAAACCAGGTAGTGACAGCAGCCGGTCGTGATTATCACGGCCTGCGCCGGCCGACACTGCCCGACCCGTTCGTGGCGATACATAGACAAGATCCTGATTACTCCCGGTCGCGGCGCATTCTGTCAGATCCAACCCAAACCCCAGTTCCGCCAGTAAATCCAATTCCCAGCGTACATACCCCACCTGCCATCCCGACTGCCCCAGCGAGCCTGTCAGCGCTTCCAGTCTTTCAAACATGCCCGGAAATGGCGTACGCTCCGGGAGAGCCGAATCCAGTATAGCTGTCGCAGAACTCAAGGCCATCAATGGCAAAGGATCGTGCAGATGGTCGGCGGCATGTGAGTGCAGCAGTTCACAGGTGAAGTTCCCCAGATGCTCGGCCAATCGTCCCCGCCAGTGGGCGCGCAGATGGTTGCCAGGTTGATACAGGCCACGATTTCGAGTGCTCGACCCGCCACGCACGAGACCAGCATGTCGCCCCTGCTCACGTGTCAGCAGATTGACGATCAATGAGTTTTCACCGTGCCGGCGCGCCGAAAGCACCAACCCTTCATCGGTCCAGTCCATATTTCCTTTATAAGGGATTGACGGGCATGCCGTACACACACAATTCTTATCCTACAATGGACACGAGACTACAAATGATCGGCAACCGATCGAAATTAAACTCTGGTATCAACCGGCGCCGTTTTATTGGCGGCCTCGCGGGTGTTGCAGCGGCACCTGCTGTTCTTACGGGCGCTGAAGCCCGAACCCGTATCGCCGACGGCATCGCTTCAGGTGACGTTACCGCAAACAGCGCGGTCATTTGGGGACGTTCGAATAAATCCGCAAAGATGCTCGTTGAATGGTCAACAACTCCAACTTTTGATAAGGCACAGCGTGTAGCGGGGCCGCTCGTCACCGCGCGCTCCGGCTACACCGGGCAAACGATTCTGACAGGCTTGCCGCCGGGTCAGGAAATTTTTTATCGGGTTCGTTTTGGTGATGCGTCAGGCACGGAAACCCGACTTGGCCATTTGCGCACCCCCGGCGAGAATCGCGACATCACTTTTGTCTTTGGTGGGGATCAATGCGGCGCTGGATGGGGCATCAACCCGGATTGGGGTGGTCTCAAAATGTTTGAGACAATGCGGCAAACCAATCCCGATTTTCTGATCCATTTGGGGGACCGGATTTACTCTGACAGTGTTATTCTTGAACGCGCCTCAACACCGGGCGGCGGAAGCTGGAAAAACATCACAACACCGGCGAAATCATCAGTCGCGGAAAGCGTTGACGAATATCGCGGCAATTACAGCTACAATTTTCTTGATAAACACTACCGAAAATTTTGCGAGCAAATCCCCGCGCTGACGACTTGGGATGATCATGAGGTTACGAACGACTGGTGGCCAGATCGGAAACTTTCGCGGCGGGTCATGTTTCGCAAAGGCTACATTCAAACGAATGTAAACAGCTTGGCACGAAATGGACGGCAGGCTTTTTTCGAATTCACCCCGATGCAACGAGACCTGCGGGACCCAAACCGGCTATTTCGGAAAGTCTCCTCTCGATTCACGGAGTTATCGAAGCCGCAATAATCGCAATCACCAAAAATCACCGGGAAAAAATACTGCGTTACTTGGCCGGTATCAGATCGATTGGCTCAAAGCGGCCCTGTCACAATCCAGGGCGCAATGGAAAATCATTGCCAACCCGCTTCCAATTGCTCATGTCAAAAAGAAACCACGCCCTCGCTATGACAAGTTTGCCAACAGCGACAATGGGGCCCCACTTGGCCGTGAACACGAAATCGCCGAAATACTGGCGCACATAAAAAAGCATGCGATCACCAATACGGTATGGGTCGCAGCCGATGTTCATTACTCCGCGGCGCACCATTTTCATCCGGACCGCACGGCGTTCCGAAATTTCGATCCGTTCTGGGAGTTTATTTCGGGGCCGTTCCATACCCGGCCGGGGCGGATTTTGAACTACGACAAAACCTTTGGTGCCGAGCGGCACTACCGGACACCACGAGCCCCAAAAGGAAATAATCCCCCGAGCGCAGGGTACGTTTATTTTGGGCACGGACGCATAGATGCGAAATCCGGTGCGTTAACTGTCGGTATTCGGGATATTAAAGGGCAGAGCTTGTTTGAGAAAACAATCAACCCGCAGAGCTAATTGTTAATCAGTCGCTGAAATCGAGTCCCATTTCACGATAGCGTTCAGGATCGTCGCGCCAATTTTCGCGCACCTTCACAAACAGAAACAGATGGACCCGACGATCCAGGATTTGTTCAAGTTCTTTACGGGCTTCTGCACCAACCCGCTTTACCTGTTGGCCGCCCTTGCCTAGAACGATCCCCTTATGGCCCGAGCGTTCCACATAAATCACCTGATCAATTTTAACACTGCCATCCTTACGTTCTTCCCAGCCTTCGGTCTCCACGGTGAGCGAGTAAGGCAACTCCTGATGCAACGACAGGAACAGCTTCTCGCGCGTGATCTCAGCGGAGAACAACCGATCATTCATGTCGCTTGGATGATCTTCCGGATAGAGCCATGGACCTTCCGGCAACCCTTCCCGCAGCCTGGCAACAAGATCCTCAACACCGTCCCCTTTCAACGCCGAGATCATGAATATCTCTTCAAAGACACCCGTTTCCTGTAGCTCTTCAGCGAGTATCAGGAGCTTTTCGCGTGGGATCAGGTCAATCCTGTTCAACGCCACAAATGCCGATTTGTCCGCCTCTTTCAAACCGTCAATGATGAGCCGGACATCACCGCCCAACCCGCGTTCGGCATCAATGAGAAGAACGATCTTATCGGCATCCGCGGCACCCCCCCAGGCGGCAGCCACCATCGCGCGCTCCAGCCGTCGGCTCGGAGAGAAAATACCCGGCGTGTCGACGAATACGATCTGGTCATCTTCGTGGGTCAGGACACCGACAACCCGCGCCCGGGTGGTCTGCACCTTATGTGTCACGATTGAGACCTTGGTACCCATAATGTGGTTCATCAGGGTCGATTTACCTGCATTTGGCGCGCCAACAAGCGCGACAAACCCGCAACGGGTCTGATCCTGATCAGCCATTTGATTGCGCCTTCACTTTCGCCAGCATGTTTTCAGCGGCGGCCTGCTCAGCGCTGCGTTTTGATGTGCCATCCGCAACACAGCTCTCAATGCCTTCAACGGAAACTTCCACAGAAAAGACCGGTTGATGGTCAGGACCGGACCGACCAATTTCGCGATAGGATGGCAAACCAAGTTTGCGGCCCTGCGCCCATTCCTGCAAAGCCGTCTTGGAATCCGTTGGCGGTGATCTCACCTCATCAGCAAGAGTGCATATAAGCTCTTCAATAACCGGACGGGCTTTTTCCAACCCGCCATCCCGATAGAGCGCTCCGAACAGGGCCTCCATAACATCAGCCTGGATCGAGTCATTCAACGAAGTCCCGCCACCGTGAATAATGTAATCTTCCAGGTCTATAGACGATGCGACGGCAGCGAGCGTTGTTCGGTCCACCAGCCCACTCAATCGGCGGGACAAAGCCCCTTCATCTTCCGCTGGATAGCTTCGCATCAGGAAATCACAGACCACGAGCCCCAATACACGGTCGCCAAGAAATTCCAACCGTTCATAGGTGTTTGTGTCAGATGAATTTTCAATGCTGGCATGGGTGAGAGCGCGGGTCAGAAGGGATAAGTCGGCAAACTCAACACCGAGCGTTCGGCAAAGTTGAGTGGGAGAACGCACCCCCTCACCCACTATTCAATCCCCTGAAAGAAACGCTTGAACCGGGCAGCATGGAACCAACCCCATGGCTCGAAAATACTGGCGCTGCCATCTGTTGAGAAAAACAATACTTCGGCACGGCCAACCAGATTTTCGTCCGGAACAAAACCGACCCCATTGATGCCCGTCCGATTCGGAACGCGACTATCCAGAGAGTTGTCGCGATTATCGCCCATCGCAAAATACTGTCCCTTCGGCACTGTATAGATCGGGGTATTATCAAGTGGGCCACTGTCGCCATCCTTCTCAAGGATTTCATAGCTACGACCATTAGGGAGGGTTTCAATATAGCGTGGGACGGCGACAAAACGGCCGGACTCGGTCCGCATGGGAAAGGGATCAATCTTTCGACGCGTCACGATCTTGTCATTGATAAACAGACGCCCCCGCTTCACCTGGATTTTGTCTCCGGGCAACCCAACAATCCGTTTGATATAATCCGTCTCATTGTCGCTTGGCAGTTTAAAAACCGCGACATCTCCACGTTTCGGTTGATCGCCCATAATGCGACCCGAAATCGGAGCAGCACTCAACGGAAAGGAGTGGCGGCTATAACCGTAGGAGAATTTTGAAACAAAAAGATAGTCACCGACCAACAGGGTTGGGATCATCGACCCGGACGGAATATTGAAGGGTTCGTATGCTGCCGTTCGAATGACCAGCGCGATAAACACCGCAAAAATTACGGTTTTAATGGTTTCCCAGAGTGAACTTTTCATGTGGTGCGGTCACAAAGAACTAATAAAAATGAAGAAATCGCAATGCGCTGGCATTCGCGCACGCCGATAAAGCCACCGGGAACCCACGGTGTCAATCAACCTTATTCCCCAGCCACTGTGTTTTTGGGCACCGCAGAAATGATGACCGACGCTTCTGCGAGTGGTGGCTCATCTGTCAGGCTGATATCAATCTTGGCATCCATTCCCTCAGGGGTAAGTTCCGCCAATCGTTTTGCAGCGCCACCGGTAAGCGCCATTGTCGGTTTTCCACCCTTGAGGTTCACGACACCCATATCCCGCCAAAAGACGCCTTTCCGAAATCCTGTCCCCAGCGCTTTCGAGCAGGCTTCTTTGGCCGCAAACCGTTTTGCATAGCTGGCGGTTCGATTGGCCCGACGCTCGGATTTTTGCTGTTCGATATCGGTAAAAATTCGATTGATAAACCGATCCCCAAAACGCTCAAGCGTCCGCTCAATACGGCGGATATCGATCAGATCGCTGCCAATACCAATGATCATTTATGCGCTGCGATCACCAACCGCGTCGGCTCGGGCGTTGTCCATCAGTGCCCGCATACGGGTAATGGTGCTTTCCAATCCGCCAAAGATTGCTTCGCCGATCAGAAAATGTCCGATGTTCAACTCTACGATGGATGGAATTGCGGCAACCGGCGCAACAGTCTCAAACCCCAACCCATGACCAGCATGACATTCCAGACCAATCTGTTCCGAATAGGCGGCGGCTTCTACAATCTCTGCCAGCGTACGATCGCGTTCGATCGAACCCGCATCGGTATTGCAATAGGTCCCTGTGTGAAGCTCGACCACAGGTGCGCCAAGGGCCTTCGCTGCATCGAGTTGCAGCGGATCGGGCTCAATAAATAATGAAAGTCTGATCCCGGCATTCCCAAGTTGATCGGCAAACGGCACTAAACGGTCAAAATTTCCAGCCGCGTCGAGACCACCTTCTGTTGTCCGCTCTTCACGTTTTTCCGGTACCAGACAGGCGGCATGTGGCAAGTGATGAAGCGCGATCTCCAACATTTCATCGGTCGCTGCCATCTCAAGATTCAACGGCAAATCAATCTCGTTCCGGAGCAACTCGATATCGCGATCACCGATATGGCGGCGGTCTTCACGCAAATGAGCAGTGATCCCGTCAGCGCCCGCTTTCTTTGCCACTTTTGCCGCACACAACGGATCTGGGTGTGGCCCGCCCCGTGCATTTCGAATGGTGGCGACATGATCAATATTGACGCCTAAACGCAAATAATTCCCGGTCATCGTGCTACCTGTTAGTTCAACCCGTAGAGGGCGCGGGCGTTATCTTCGAGAATTTTGTCCGCAACGCCAGGCGCCAGCCGGTCGTCTGCCCGAAGAAGCTTGACCGCCATAACTTCGCTTGAGGGGTCATGGTGTCCATAATCAGTACCAATCACCAGATTGTCCTCACCGGCATATTTAATGATGTAATCTAGGTGATCTGTATTCTCACAGGCGACATACATGTTGTTTTCCTTGAGCGGATTCTCAAACCAGTCCCACCCATTGCGTCGGAAACGGTCCTCAAGGTCGCACAGTACGTAAGGTACCCATTGTGCGCTGACCTCAACAAACCCCCAGCGAACGTCCGGGAATTTCGCTGGTATCTTTTTCTCAACCAACGTGTGGAACGCCCCGACAACCGCAAGTTTGAACTTGGTAAATGAGGTGTCTGTCTCAAAGAAGTCATGATGAGATACGCTACCGTTGCCGGAATGCATGCAAATCGGCATATCCAGATCAGAGGCTATTTCCCAGAGTGGATAGAAAGTTGGATCACCAATCGCCCGGTCACATTCGAGCCCGCGCAAAAAGATACCGCACGCGCCATTGTCTTTGGCAAATTTCATTTCATCGCGGATCAGGTTGGGAGACCGCATCGGCGGTAACGCAATCCAGCGCATCCGGCCATTAGCCTGTTTGCTGACATCGGCCACCCAGCGGTTATAGGCACGTGTCAGAGCAAGATCAGCGTTAATATCATCCGTCACCGGACGCAAATATAATGTCGGATAGAGCACCTGAATATCGATATCCAGCTCATCCATATGCGCCAAACGGCCGGGTATATCTTCCATCTCCGCAATCGCGCGCGACATTTCGGTACCGACATTTCGGTCCTTGCCCATCGGGCGATTGCCAATCAACCAGTAATTATGCTGAGTATTTGTCCCATCATTGGCTTTGCGTTCGGGACCATGTGTCTGAGTGACGATATACGGGGTATAGCGTTTGTCGTCGCCTTCCAAATATTCCCAGGTCTTGGTGGTTTCCAACACATGTGCATCTGAATCTATTGCACCCATCCTCGTTCTCCCTGTTACAACTTTTTCATTTTATTGAATTACGCGTGACACCGAACTTACCACAGAAACGCCACGAAGCGCCGCCATGATATCGTTTAAGTGCCTGCTATCGTGAACCTCAATATCCAACAACATTTCGAACATCTCCGACGTCCGGTTGGTAATTTTCAAATTAACGATATTACCCTGACTATTCGCAACAACTGTTGCCATATTTGCAAGCCCGCCGCGCTGGTTTGCGACAACCAGATTGAGCCTTCCGATAAAAGTATCGCTGTCGGCAGATCCTAAATCCCAACTAATATCTACCCAGCGTTCCGGCATTTCGTGAAAACTCTCAAGGGTCTCACAATCAATCGTATGGACTGCGATACCCTTCCCGGGTGTTTGAATCCCGACGATGCGATCACCTGGCAAAGGATGACAGCAATTCGAATAATGAACCGCCACACCCGGCGTTAATCCCCTAATCGGAATGCCACCCGTCATCTTGCCGTTGCCCTCTACCGCAGCATCTGACTCGCCTTCGGCCAATATCTTTTTCAGTGTCTCCGCACCTTCGCCACTCACAACCAGTTCAGCGACACTGGCCGCTGTAATATGGCTTTGCCCAATCGAGACGTAGAGTTCTTCGGTCGTTGAAACACCAAGCTGGGTCGTAACAGTTTCAATAGCCTGATCACTGAAATGATAGCCCACCTTTGCAAAAGCTTTTTCAAGCATTGCTCGCCCAAGTTGCCCATATTCGGTTCGTTGTTTCGAACGGACAAATCTCCTGATGCGTGCCCGCGCCTTGCCGGTCACGACAAAATCTTCCCATTCCGGGGACGGAACACCAGGTTTAGACGTAACGATCTCTATCTGGTCACCATTCCTGAGCTTGGTCTGAAGCCGCACCAGGCGGCCATTGATCTTGGCGCCAACGCAGGCATCACCCACTTCCGAATGGACCTCATAAGCGAAATCAACCGGTGTCGCCCCACGCGGCAGGGCGATGAGTTCCCCCTGTGGCGTAAAACAAAACACCTGATCCTGAAATAAATCCAGACGCGTATGTTCCAGAAACTCATCGGGGTCGTCGGCATGTTCCAGAATATCGAGTAGCTCGCGAACCCACCGATATTCATATGAATCCTTATCACCACCGGCGTTTTCCTGCTTGTATTGCCAATGCGCAGCAACACCCAACTCTGCGACCTGATGCATTTCCGATGTACGAATTTGTACCTCGATACGACGCCGTTGAGGCCCAATCACGCCGGTATGAATTGATTGATAGCCGTTCCGTTTCGGCGTCGATATGTAATCCTTGAACCTTCCTGGTACACAGGAATATTTGCCATGGATGACCCCGAGCGCGTGATAGCATTGCGGGACATCATCAACCACGAGCCGAAACGCCATAATATCCGAGATCTGTGCAAACTCGACATTCTGACACTGCATCTTGCGCCAAATGGAATAGGGTCTCTTTTCCCGTCCCGTCAGACTGACGGTAATTCCCTGTTCCTTTAAAACCTGTTTCAGTTCAGCGGCGATTTCGTCAATAACTTCGGTCTCAACAGCCTCCGTACGCAAAAACTCCAGACGGGCCAGGATCGTATTGCGGGCATCTGGATAGAGTTCGGCAAAGGACAGATCTTCCAGTTCGTCCTTAATACGGTGCATACCGATACGCTCTGCCAAGGGCGTATATATCTCCATCGTTTCACGAGCGATACGCGCACGTTTGTCAGCGCCATCAATAAAATGCAGCGTGCGCATATTGTGCAAACGGTCCGCCAACTTGACGAGCAGCACCCGAATATCGCGGGACGTTGCCATTAGCAATTTACGAAAATTCTCGACCTGTCTTTTATCGGCGGCCTGAAGTTCAAATTTGGAAAGTTTGGTAACACCGTCAACGAGATGCGCAACGGAGTCGCCAAACTGGGTCTGGATTTCATCAATCGTCGCGACGGTATCTTCGACGGTGTCGTGCAACAGCCCCGTGACGATGGTGTCAGAATCCAGTTTTAGCTCGGTGAGAATACCGGCAACTTCCAGCGGATGAGAAAAATATGGATCCCCTGAAGCGCGTTTTTGCGAACCATGTGCCATCATAGAGAAAACATAGGCGCGGTTCAGCGCATCTTCATTTGCGCCGGTATCATAGGCTTTCACACGATCAACAAGCTCATATTGACGGATCATGGCGCCTTAAGCCTCATGTGAGGTTTGGTTGCCTGGTTTCAGGAACCCATTTCAAGAGTGAATGCTAACCTTATTCGATAGCATATCAGCGATGCCCTAATCTTCTTTGCGGTCTTCAGCAGGGACATCCTCAAACTTTTCTTCGGCAGCCGCGGTTGCTGCGGCAGCTGCATCAGCACCTTCGGCCAGCGCAGCCAGCTCCGCTTCCGCGGTCGCGGCCAACTCTTCTTCCATCGCCAGGAGTTCTTCGGCTTCCTCTTCCGGATCATCGGTATCGCCATGACGCTGCAGTCCCAAAATCAGCTCTTCTTCGAGTTCAGGCACCGAAATGGTTTCGTCAGCGATTTCCCGAAGGGCAACAACGGGGTTCTTGTCATTGTCACGATCAACGGTCAATTCACCGCCGACAGACAGCTCGCGCGAACGTTGGGCAGCCATCATAACCAGCTCAAACCGGTTCGGAATTCTTTCTACGCAATCTTCGACAGTAACGCGTGCCATGCGTCACACTCCTTGCAATTGTTACAGGGACCCGATTTGCCGGGTCAGCGGACGCGCAATATATGGGCTAACACCATAGGAAAGCAAACATTTCCGGGGGCCAATCGTAAATTAATGTCACGAAACTTCCGACAGAATTTCACAGCGCTGCCCCTTAGGTAGCGCGCGAATCAGTTCATCAATGGACCTGCCAGTCACAGGATGAACCCAATCGGGGGCCAAATCCCTTAATGGCAGCAAGACAAACGTCCTTTCATGCATCCTTGGATGAGGCACCTTTAGTCCATTTTCCCCTTCGTTTTCAATGACATCATCATGATAGGCCAATAGGTCTAAATCGAGCGTTCGGGGCGCATTCCGCACTGTTCTAACGCGATCAAACTCCGCTTCTCTAACGCGATCAAACTCCGCTTCGATGGCGTGAAGCTCCTCCAAAAGAGCGTGCGCAGACATTTCCGTCGATAGCTCCAAAACGGCATTAATAAAATCCGGTTGATCTGCAACTGGGACGGGTGCACTACGATACCAGGGTGAACATCGAGACAAGGCGCAAACCTTTGCATCAATGACTTGCACGGCTTTTCTCAAAACTTCTGGTGTAGAACCAAAATTCTCACTTGGTAGATTTCCGCCAATTCCGATTAAAATCATTGAAAAATATACTTTATTTTGCGGTCGACCTTGTCTCTCCGGGCCAAGTGTCTTATTTTTGAGACACGGTGATTATACTCTCAAACGAGAGAGATGACGCAAATTATGGTGTCATTTATCGCCCAAAATAAGATGCCAACACATTGTTGCAATAAACAACACATTGTTGCAATAAAATTGACAGGAAGCGGCACTAAAAAGACTAGCCGTATTTTGGTGAGGCATAACAAAGAGAGCATTCAATGAACATTTATTCGCAGGAAAAAATTGCGTTATTCATAGACGGCTCCAACCTTTACGCGGCAGCCCGCGCTTTGGGGTTTGATATTGATTATAAAAATCTACTGGAGCTGTTTTCTTCGAAGGGCCAGCTGGTTCGCGCTTACTATTACACTGCCTTAATGGAAGACCATGAATATCTCCCGATCCGCCCTCTGGTCGATTGGCTGGACTATAATGGCTACACGATGGTCACCAAACCGACCAAGGAATTCACCGATTCCATGGGGCGTCGTAAGGTCAAGGGCAATATGGATATGGAGCTGGCGATCGACCTTTTAGAAATGGCTGAACACCTCGATCACGCCGTATTATTTTCCGGCGATGGCGATTTCCGCCGTCTGGTGGAAGCCGTACAACGTCGCGGCGTGCGTGTAACGGTTGTGAGCACTTTTCAGTCATCACCGCCAATGGTCGCGGATGAGTTACGACGACAGGCCGATACCTTCATAGAGCTCAACGACCTAGCCCCGCAGATTGCGCGCAAAGGTCAGGACATTCCATTGCCTGGCACTATATTGGACGATCATCCCGACTTGTTACCTGAGCAGCCCATTGCCAGGGAAGAAGAGGAATTGCGGGAAACAGCGTAGCACGATTCTGGTATCATAGTTTATGGTGTCTACGATTTCCCTTCCCGATGGCAGCTGTCGTCTGTGTCCCCGGCTGGCCGAGTTTCGGGATGAGAACAGCAAAAAGTTCCCGGACTGGCATAATGCGCCAGTGACACCGTTTGGCGATCTTGAAGCCGAGTTGCTTATCGTTGGCTTAGCACCAGGTCTCCGTGGGGCAAACCGCACTGGCAGACCTTTCACCGGTGATTATGCCGGCGATCTTCTCTATGACACTCTTTTGGCGTTCAATTTTGCCAAAGGGGCCTATGCGCAACATGCTGATGATGGCTTCCATCTCACGGGCTGTCGGGTCACAAACGGCGTTCGTTGCGTACCGCCGCAAAACAAACCTGTTGGTGCAGAAATCAATGCCTGTCGACCGTTTCTAAATATCGAAATGGACGCGATGCCCAACCTTAAATGCATTTTAGCGCTCGGCGGCATCGCCCATAACACCGTGCTGAGGGCATTGGGGCAAAAAGTTTCCGCCTGGAAGTTTGCCCATAATGCAGTGCACTCCCTGCCGGATCTGCCGGTATTGATGAACAGCTATCATTGCTCTCGATACAACACCAATACGGGGCGGCTCACAGAAGAAATGTTCCATGACGTATTTCGCTCAATTCGGAAACTGATTTAACGAATTACCCTGCGCTGCCTTCGCAAAACATGAAGTAAAAGGCGACCAACAGGACCGCCTTTTAAGCCTTACAGATCGGCAAGAACCTCATCTGCATGAGGGGGCACTTCAGGGTTAGGGTAGTTCTTCACCACCTTTCCATCCGGGCCAATTAGCACGGAAAGCCGTGACGGTTTTTCCTAATCGGCGTTCTCCGCCGCACCATAAGCGATGGCAACGGAGCGGTCTGAGTCGCACAGAATATCCGTTGTCGAACTGATTTCGCTCATCCACGCCTTCGCATCTTCAGACGGGTTAAACGTGATACCGATTAGTGCTGTATTCTTGTCTTCGAAGTCTTGGATTCGATCACGGAACCCTTTAGCCTCGACAGTTCAATTACTTCCAAAGGCACGCGGAACGAACCAAACCAAGACGTTCTTTCCTGAATAATCTGAAAGACTTATGTCCTTCCCGTCCTGATTGGATAATGTGAAGCTCGGCGCCTCACTTCCTATATCAAGTAGAGCCATTACTTCCTCTTTTGGTTTCAATATCGCAATACGCGCGATATCAGCAATATACCGTGCAGAGAATGAATCATCGAAGACTATCCTGGTCAAAACACGTAATTTAGGCACAAGGTCAGCAAAACAGACGGGGAACCACGTCAACCAAGCTATGATGCTAAAATTTTATTCTAAATGCCTTAGAACAAAGTTTGCGATTAGGTGGTTCCCCTTTTCGTTGTAATGGCTTCTAGGACGATAAAACAAGCTGCGAACATCGCCGTGTTTCTTCGCCTCAGCTTCCGCATCCAGAAACTCAAATCCCTGAGCTTCAACGATTTGCCTAACCCTTGTTTTCTGACCTTTTATGTCTTCCCCGTAATGCTCGATTTTCAGCTGAGGCAAATAAACAAAAACCAGCTTCCCGTTCCACATTGAAACGATACGTTTCGCCCTCTCCATGATTTTACGGAATTGGGTGAAATTTCCCGACGAAACTCTGGGCTTTCTAAAATATGTCCAAAGGGCTCACTGCCTCAAACTGCGCAACAAAATCGTGCCTTTGGCCTTTTGTGTAAGGCTAAGCGATAAGCGCTTCACGAGGGGAAGCTTTTTTCCTCCTTTTTCTTGATACCTTCATCAAGAAACGCACCAAGTAGATCATCTATTTCTTTCTGACGGTGCATAAGTCCTTGAGAGGCACCGTCTTCGAGGTAACGCCGTTTAATCGGACTTTTTAACTCATGATCCAAGTTATCAAAGTCGTTCCCAAGAAAATGGAACCATAGAACTAAATCTGGCTTTAGCGGTGCCCCGTATTCTACAAGCGCTGCCAAATTTATGAGCGGGCCGTTGGAAACCATCCCTAGATTGACGAGCGTCGGATACTTTTGTCGAATAAGTGATACCATATGCTGCTCTGCCGGTGGGCAAACCCCTTGGGTAAAGCTGTCACCCAGAGCAACAATTTTAACCTTCCCACCAAACAAACCAGGCGGGTTATTAAATCCCTTTTCATCGCTTTGATAATTAACATACTGTCCCGTCTCATTGCACAGAACGGTCAAGGTATTCGACACACCTCCTAACGGACGGAATGGTTTTTGATCTCTACCCATCAGAGGATACCGCAAATGGTTTGGCGGAACGCTAAGTTGGGCGCGAACCCCGTTCTTTCGAAAATCTGAAACGACTTCCCACTTTCGTCGTAAGTCTGTCCCCTTCTGCAGGTCTTTCCAGCTCAGATACATCCCCGCTGGATGGCTTGAAAGAGATAGATACAGGTCAAAAGCCAGAAGTCCCCCATATAGTGAGGAGAAAACTATCCCGACATAAACGAGAGTAGTTTTTAACCTCCGCATAGTTTACTCATCGCTATAGCGCTCTTCTTTCCATGGGTCGCCTTCATTGTGATACCCGCGAATTTCCCAATAACCCGGTTTGTCTTCTGCTGAGAATTCTATCCGACGTAGCCATTTGGCACTCTTCCAGAAATACCAGTCGGGCATCAATATACGGACCGGGCCGCCATGCGCCGCTGACAAAACGTCGCCATTCCATTTGAACGCAAGCAACACATTCTCTTCTGCGAAGCGATCAAAACTGACATTGGTGGTGTAACCGTCACGGCTATAAAAGATGCAGTGTTTAGCCTCTGGTGAAGGTTGCACGAGCGATAGAATGTGATGTGCCGGAATACCGACCCAACGATTGTCATAACGCGACCAACCGGTAACGCAGTGAATATCGCTGGTAATTTCGAGATGCGGTTGATCCAAAAATTCATTCCAATTCCAGATCACACGGTTCGTTACGGCACCGTCGATCCGCAGCCGCCATTTTTCGAGATCGAGCTTCGGCGTCACGCCGAGATCAAGGACCGGCCAATCTTTGACGATACGCTGTCCGGGCGGCAATCGATCCCTGGCTTTGTCACCGGGTGCGCCGGTCAACAGGCGGCCATCTCTGGCCCATTTCTGCTTGGTCACGATCAGCTTTTGACGCTGTTGGCCACTGGCTTCGTTCTCTGTGTCCTTATCTTCGTCTGACACCGCTATCCCTTCTCGCGCATCAGCCGGGCCTTCTGGCGGTCCCAATCCTTTTTCTTTTCTGCCTGGCGCTTATCATAGTTGCGCTTTCCCTTGGCCAGGCCGAGTTCCAACTTGGCCACGCCGCGATGATTGAAATATAGCTTCAACGGAACCAGCGTCATCCCTTCGCGCTGAATTGCGCCAATCAGGCGGCCAATCTGGCGCCTGTAAAGCAACAGTTTCCGCGGACGTCGTGGCTCATGGTTGAAGGGGCCTGCCTGTTTGTATTCGGGTATATAGCTGTTAATCAGCCACAGCTCGTTGCCTTGCTCTGTCGCGTAGGACTCAGAGATTGTCGCGCGGCCTTCACGCAAAGACTTAACTTCACTACCCTGAAGAACGATACCGACCTCAAGGCTATCCTCTATAGTATAGTTGTGGCGCGCCTTACGGTTTTGGGCGGCTACGCGGACGGCATCGACATCGCTGGCCATGGCACCTAGTTCAGAAGTCCTGCGGACCTCATCGACTCCTCAACAATCTTCTTGCTGTCGTCCGTAATCGGGGCAAGCGGCAACCGGGTATCGGCAGCGCATTTTCCCAAAAGATGGGCGCCATACTTAACAGGTCCCGGGTTAGACTCACAGAACAGGTTGGTATGAAGCGGCATCATCCTTTCGTTCAACGCCTGCGCGCCTACGATATCGCCATTGCGCCAGGCAGCGTGAAAATCCGACATTTCCTTTGGCGCAATATTTGCTGTCACTGAAATGCAGCCGACACCACCTTGCGCCAGGAATCCAATCTGCGTCCCGTCTTCACCAGATAGCTGGATGAATTCAGATCCCATCGCATTTTTTTGCAAGGTCGCACGGCCAACATCATTCGTGGCGTCTTTAACGCCAGCAATATTTGGCAATTCGGCCAGGCGGGCCATCGTGTCGACGGACATATCTATGATGCAACGACCCGGGATATTGTAGATGATGATCGGAATATCAACGGCATCATTGATCGCCTTGTAGTGCAGGTACATGCCTTCTTGGGTCGGTTTGTTGTAATAGGGTGTCACGACCAGCGCGCCATCTGCCCCAGCTTCTTTGGCGTGTTTGGTCATCATGATCGCTTCATCAGTCGAGTTGGAACCCGTCCCGGCGATCACCGGTACCCTGCCCTTGGCGACACCAATACATATCTCAACGACACGCTTGTGCTCATCATGGCTCAGCGTCGGAGACTCACCAGTGGTCCCGCATGGCACGAGACCATCGGTCCCTTGTTCAATTTGCCAATCTACAAACTGTTCATATGCCTGCTCATCAACACCGCTATTGGCAAAAGGTGTCACAAGCGCACAAATAGACCCGTGGAACATCGAACTCCCCGTAATTCCCTGAATATTAACCGAATTAGCCGCAAAATTGCCGAGTTGCGAGACTAAACCGACAAGCCAGACACGGCAAGTTTTGAAATGCTGGCTAGAATGGTGGATGTCGGTACAATTATGAGCAAGATTTTTGCGTTCCTTGGAGCCTCGGAATGACGGCGAACATACTAGCCTGGACCGATCAGCCACCACGAATTCGTGGCGCGGTCAGGATCGTGCTCGTCGCTACTCTTTTGGCTATGAGTTCATTCTGTCCTCAAGCAGTCGCAGCCGTAACCGATCTCAAACTTCTCAGTAAATCAGACACCCATAAATATAGGACCGCGTTCAAAGCTGCCAAACGGGGACAGTGGAGTGCTGCCTATCAACGCGCCAGAAAGGGCCGTTCAAAATTACCCCGAAAGCTTTTGCGTTGGCTGGATATGACCCAACGAGGCACAACTGCCAGCTTTCGTGAGATCACAAGATTTATTCGACGGAATCCGGCCTGGCCGCGCATGCGACGTTTGCGTCGCCGAGCGGAAGAGTCGATTGATGAGCATACAGGCGACAGGGAAATTTTATCCTGGTTTAAAACACATCCCCCTATCACAACAGATGGCCGAATTGCCTTTGGCGAGGCCTTGATCGCCACGGGTAAAGTCACAGAGGGCGAAGCATTGCTGCGCCGTGCCTGGATTTCTGGTCGTTTCAACCGTCGTGCGGAACGTTTGTTTTTACGCCAGCATCGCAAGATGTTTACCCGTGATGATCACCGGCAACGTTTGGACGGACTATTATGGAAACGTCATTACCGCTCCGCGCGCCGCATGTATCGACGGGTTTCCAAGGAAATGCGCGACCTGACAGAGGCGCGCATTAGCCTGCGGCGATCGCGTGGGGGGGGTGGATCGAGCCATCGCACGTGTCGACCCAGCGCTTAGACGCGACCCGAGACTGTTATTCGAACGAATGCGTTGGCGACGGCGCAAAGGTCGCACGCTTGATGCGCTCGAAATTCTGAAAAACCCGCCCCAAGACCTTGTCCGGACGGATTTGTGGTCCCGCGAGCGGGAAATCATCTCGCGACGATTGTTGCGCGAGGGCCGTATAACAGATGCTCACAAAGCTATCGCTGATCATCGCCTTACAGCCAAAGACCGGGTAAGGTATGCCGAAGCCGAATGGCTAACAGGCTGGATCGAGTTGAGATTCCTGAACGATACCAAACCCGCTCTTAAACGGTTCCAAAGGCTATATAACACTGTTCGCTACCCCGTAAGCCGAGTGCGCGCGGCTTATTGGGCAGGTCGGGCCGCGAAAGCGTCAGGCAACAAAGTGGGGGCAAAAGATTGGTTCCGCCGCGCCCAAATACACCCCACAACCTATCACGGCCAGCTGGCAGCAGAAGAGTTGGGTGACATTTTACGGCTGCCCCCGCCCGTGACAGAACCCGGCAGCGTTACAGTCGAAGAGTTTCATCGGAAAGAACTGGTGAAAGCTTTTAAGATTTTGAACCAGTTAGGCCAAAAAAAATTGCTTCGCCTCTTCGCGCTGCAACTTGGTCGCAACGCCAAGGACAATCAGGAACGACTTCTTGTCGGTCGATTAGCCTATCGAATTGGATGCCCTGATCTCGCCGTTTGGATAGCCCGTCGTGCGCAGCAACGTGGCATCCTCGCAATGTCACTGGGTTATCCAATCGTTCCAATGCCCCGTGGAAAACCAGAAAAAGCACTGCTTTTGTCGATTGCCCGGCAGGAGAGTAACTTTTACCCACAGGCGATCAGCCCCGCAGGAGCGAGAGGTATGATGCAACTGATGCCGGCAACGGCGCGATCAGTTGCCCGATTGTTACGAATTCGCTATTCGCGATCTTTGCTGACACAGCGCCCGAGTTACAATATTCGCTTGGGTCGTGCATATCTCAACCAGATGCTAACGCGTTTCAACGGGTCCTATATTTTGTCGATTGCATCCTATAATGCCGGACCGCACCGCGCGGCACGTTGGGTCAGACGTTCCGGTAACCCCAGCGACCCCGACGTTGATGCCATTGACTGGATCGAGATGATCCCCTTTCGCGAGACACGCACCTATGTTCAACGTGTCCTGGGTAATCTACAGGTCTATCGTAATCGATTGCAGCCTGGCCGTGTTGCCCTCACCTTACAAAGAGATATCAAACGCTAGAAAGAGAAACATGACCGACACACCATTCCAAAACATCGAAGCCTGTGTGTTTGATGTCTACGGCACGTTGCTCGATTTCAATTCCGCAGTTGCAAACTGTCAGGATGAAATTGGGCCCGCTGCAGGACAACTCTCAGACTTATGGCGCCGTAAGCAGCTCGAATATACATGGCTACGAAGTCTGATGGGCGATCATACGGATTTTTGGCAGGTCACGGGTGAGGCCCTGGACCATTCTCTTGCCGCACTCGACATTGAGAATTCATCTCTTCGTGAAAAGCTTATGGGCCTCTATCGAGAGCTGGCGCCATACCCAGAAGTGGCCAAGACATTAGAGGACATCAAGAATAGCGGCCTTAAAACTACTGTCCTCTCCAATGGTGAGCCTTCAATGCTGGAAGAAAGTTTGAAGGCAGCAGGCATCCGGAACTTGTTGGATGAGATTTATTCAATTGAGTCAGTTGGCATTTTTAAACCGCACCCTTCTGTTTATGACTATGCCGCATCTGCGCTCGGTGTAGCGCCCGATCAGATCGCTTTTCAATCCGCAAATGGATGGGACATATCAGGTGCCTCGGCATTCGGGTATACAGCTGTCTGGATAAACCGAGCAGGACTCGCGGAAGAAAGACTCCCCGCAGGACCGACAGCAACACTGCCAAGCTTAGCGGAACTGCCGAAGGTATTGGGCATTCAATAACAGTGATGATCGATCAAAGAATATCGTTACCCGAACACGAAAACATTGTCGCAGCGGCTCGGCGGTTAGAAGGGTTTGCGCGAGTCACACCGATGATTGAATCCACCACCGCAAGCGCCGTGTGCAACGCCTGGGTTTTTTTGAAAGCCGAAACGCTCCAACATACAGGTTCCTTCAAATTTCGTGGCGCCTTTAACCTGATCAGCCAACTTTCGCCCGAACAAAAAGCATTGGGCGTCGTTGCCTATTCATCCGGCAACCATGCTCAGGCCGTCGCCAAAGTCGCGCAGTTGAGCAAAATCAAAGCAACCATCGTTATTCCCAGCGATGCGCCTCAAATCAAAATTCAATCAACGAAGAATTTTGGTGCAGAGGTCGTCCTATACGACCGCGCCAAAGATTCGCGCGAGGATATCGCGGCAAGTATTGTGGATGACAGCGGGGCAACCCTTGTGCCGCCATATGACCACTTTGATACGATCGCCGGGCAAGGCACTGTCGGACTGGAAATCGTCGATCAACTGCGTGTACTCAATCAAAGTCCTGACGCGGTTCTCGTTCCGTGCAGTGGTGGTGGCCTCATCGCGGGAACCGCAATTGCCATTAAGCAAAACTTCCCCGACACAGAAATATTTTCTGTTGAACCGGAAGGCTTTGACGATACCGCCCGATCATTGGCGAGCGGAGAAAGGGAAACCACTGCGCCCAACGCAAAATCAATCTGCGATGCTTTACTGGTGCCAACCCTCGGGCAACTCACATTCTCGATAAACAAACGTCTGCTAGACGGTGGAATAACGGTAACCGATACCGAAGTGAAGAAAGCGATGAGGTTTGCTTATATGCATGAAAAACTGGTCGTGGAGCCGGGTGGCGCCGTCGCCTTGGCCGCACTTCTAAACGACAAAAATAATGTATTTGCAGGAAAGACCGTCGTCGCTGTTCTTTCAGGCGGTAACGTCGACCCGGCCACGTTCGGTGCCGCAATCAGTTAATTTGAACTGATGTTAAAGGGCTCAGGAACCTCTTGGTGTCGCGGGCAATCCATCACTAACAATGAGATTGATACCGGCTTGTTCGCCCTCTTCCACCGCATTTAATCGACGGCAATGACCATCCAGCTGTGCACCCGGTTCGATGCTCAGCGTTTCATGGAAGATATCGCCTTTAACTTGAGCTGTGCGTGTCAGCGTTACAGAGCGACTTCTGATCTGGCCTTTGACAGTGCCTCGAATGAGGGCTTCGTCAGCAACGACAGCGCCTTTAATCTGCCCGGTCTCGCCAACGCTCAAATTATTGCTTCGAACGTCACCATCGACGACTCCGTCAATTTGCACTTCGCCATCACAATTCAGATTTCCGCTTACCGTCAGATCAGCACTTATGATCGTCGGAACCGCGGGCTTCTTCTTTTTCGCGGGGCGTTCTTTTTTATCCTTTGAAAACATCCTTGCCTGCCTTGATAAAGTTCAGTGGATCAACGGGCTTCTTATTTACTCTTATCTCATAATGCGCATGGGGACCGGTACTACGATCAGACGACCCAAGTTCACCAATCTTATCACCGATTTTGACCTGTTTGCCTCTTTTTACGCTAATTCGGCGCAGATGGCCGTACCGCGTGACGATGCCAAATCCATGATCAACCTCAATCACACGACCGTATCGCCCCTTCCATCCAGCAAAGGTGACCTTGCCATCAACTGGCGCAAATATTGTCGTTCGTGGTCTTGCCGCCAGGTCCAAACCTTGGTGTTGCGCCCATTTTTTATTCAATGGATCGCAGCGACGACCAAACTTGCTCGACAGGTTATAGTGGTCAATCGGCGCAATAAGAGGCACGGACCGCATTAATTTGTTCAAATCTTCCCAGTGCGTCAGATGCTGCTCGAGAACGGCGTCATCGTCCTCTAAAACACCCTTATCTTTTCCACCCGAAATGTAAGGGCCGCCCGTAGAATAGAATTCTGGCTTATAGGACTGCAGCAGCTTTTCCGGTTTCAGCCCAACACTCTCAATAATCCCTGTTATCTTCCGGATGTCATAGAGCGTTCTTTCGCTCACCGCGGCGAGTGCGTTCTTTTGGGCTCTACGCATAAACTTGATACGCTGCTCAAGGCGGTCAACGCGTTTTTGCAACCAATCACGAGCGCTGACAAAAGCCCCTCGATCGACGAGTGCGGTGGTGAGCTCTGACTTAGCTTCATCAACTTTCCGACTAAGACGAGTTGAATATTTTTCAGCTTTCTCGAGCTGCTTCTCGAGCCCCTAAGTTGCGCATTCAGCGCCGCCTGTCGCCGCAGCTGTTCGCCGCGTTTACGCTCAGAGACCTTGAGTTCGGCCTTCAGCTTTTTAAGCGCGGCATTAAAATTATCATTTTGGGTAATCAGATTGACGAGGTTGTGATGGCTTTTCTTCAAAGTGCCCGCGACATCGGTTATGTCGCTCTGCATATCCGACACTTTGCCAGTTAGGGAGCGGTTATGGCTTATGGCGCGGGCGAGATCTTCATTCTTTGCCTTAATGATTGCGTCATAACCATGATAGATAACGCTGACATGGGCGAACCACCCCAGGAAACCTACGAGCGCGACAAATACGGGAATCTGGACCCAGCGCGAGATGGTAAGGTGTTTGACCGCACCACGGTGACGTATAACGACATCACGCGTTTCAGTGGCAGCAGCAAGATAACGTCCTACGCTTTTGAAGATACTAAGCAGCCAATTCATGGCTTTAAACTTCCCCCGACCGAGATGTAACCACAATGCTCGTTTCCCAGTAACAGCCAATTTGGCTTGCTACCGGAGCAACGTCCTGACATCCCCCATAGAAACCGGGGTCTGGCTCCCCAGCCAACACCGGCGGCAAACCTACATAAATAAAGTTAACAAGGCAAGAAATTGCTTGGACCATAACTAGCCCGCTAACCCTCTACATAAAACCGTTCGCGGGCATCTGCTGCCCAACGAAGTCCATGGCCCGGTTCACTCGACGGACTAATACTGCCGTCTTCATCCAGATCCACAGGATTATCAAAAAGCGGTTCCAACAGCGGAAAATGTTCAAGCCAGGTAACAGAGGGCGCCGCAGCGGCCAAATGTACGAACAAAGCCGGCAGAAAATGTGGGGCGACGCCAACACCATAGTGCCCCGCCACCGTCGCCACTCTCATTGCTTCGGTGATCCCACCGATCATTGCGAGGTCAGGCTGAACAACGGCGCAGGATTTGGCATCCAGAAAGGGGGCCAGTTCGACCAACCCCTGATGATGTTCGCCGGTCGCGATGGCAACCGGTGACTGAGCAGCGAGGGAGGCGTATCCCGCAATATCACTAGCCGGTAACGGTTCTTCTAACCACATTAGATCGTAATCGGCGCAGGCATTTGCCAGCCATTGCGCTGTCACGAGATCACATTTTTCGTTGGCATCACCCATCACCGCGACACCTGGGGGCAACGCTTCAGCGACAGCACGCAACCGCTCAATATCAGCAGCATTTCCCGCAAACCTAAGCTTTACCGCGGTACAGCCCTGCTCAGCATAGCTTAAGGCCTGTTTAACGGCATCCTCAGGGGCCTGTGTCGGCCCGAAGCCACCACTGCCATAAACTTTGACTGGTTTGGGAACACCACCCAGAGCCTCCGCCACAGTTACATCCTGACATTTAGCCCATAAATCCCAGGCGGCCAGATCGATCGCACCTATCGCAACATACCCGGTGCCGCGACCAAGACGGTTGAGGGAACCCGCCAGGCGCTGCCATAGTGCGGCAGGTGGAATTTGTTGTACCCCATTGACGAATTTTTCCAACATGCCAACGGCTGTCGCGGCAACAGTTTCACCACCTCCGCCCAACACATAGCTAAAGCCCATCCCCGTTTCACCGGTGGAGGCCTGAAGTTCTACGGCGATGACGTCTACTTCTGTTATACCGGAACCGCCCGTTACGCCCGGCAACGGATAACGCCATAGTTCGGCCGTTGCATTTGATATCGTCGCTTTGGTCATCGCTGTAGCCCGCTAATCTGCACTGGTTTCGTATATCTCAATTTCAACCGTATCCCCGTCTTCCAGGGAAAGAGTTTCGCGTACATTCACCGCGGCGATCAACTCCACCTGATCATCCGCATATTCAGCCACGTCAGGAAGAACAATTGCCGCCGGAATCTTTCCCGCAATCATGGCCTTGTAACAAAAGGCATCACACCAATCCGGTTGCGGCGGCTTGATGATTATGGGCGTTGCAGATTTTACCCGTGCCCAGGCAGACAAGCTTTCGGCAGAGGTGACAATCATGTTCACTGTTCCTGGATAAGGATCGGTACCCAACACGTCGCGAAACGCCGCCTTGGCCCAAGGGACCTCCGTAAAACCGGCCGCCTTGCCTAACCCCGTGGCGATTTTGCCTTGTAGGATTTCTGTCGCCATTTGCACTATTTCTTCGTTGATATATGGATAGAAGGGTTCTTGCTGCGGTGCAAAATAAAGCTATATTCCGGTCAGGTATGCGGGTGTAGCTCAGTGGTAGAGCACAAGCTTCCCAAGCTTGGTGTCGAGGGTTCGATTCTCTCTACCCGCTCCATTATTTTCCGTTCCAAATTTGTCTGATTTTCAGGCTGCGTTTAAGAACTCTTCCAGTTTAGGAAGTTCAATAGGTTTCGACATCGCCGTGACCGACATCAGTCCGAATGCTTCGCCCAATGCTTTTGTATTATCAAGATAACGCTGCGCATAACCGCTGATAACCAAAATTCTGGCACCGCATTCCTGGGTGGCTACATATTTCACAAGCTCAATGCCATCAATCTCCGGCATGACGACGTCAAGCACGATCACGTCAGGTTCAAATCCGTTGAAACTTTCTTTGAAGTTTTCAGCGTCCGTGGTCACGCGCGTTTCATAGCCGAGACCTTCCGCCACCTGCCCGATATACTGAGCGATGTCCGGTTCGTCATCGACAACCAAAAGACGTCTTTTGCTCAAGATCCAACCCTTCCTGCTATTTGCTCACTAAACAGTTTTTGAATAATAGCGCTAAGTTGAGTCGCCGTGTAGGGCTTTTGCAACACAATTGCTTGCTCCGGCACATCAGAGGTTCCTCCGCTATTTGCCAAATCCCAGTTTCCAGATGCCAGAACGACGGGCAATGTCGGATCCCTCGCGAGAATGGTTCGGGCAAGAGCCTTGCCGTTTAGAGAACCAGGCAAAAGGACGTCGCTAAACAACAGATCGATGGGCGTCTTTTCAAACATAACCATGGCGTCGTCGCCGGATTCCGCCTCAATCACGGTATAGTTGAGATTATCAAGAACAGCCGCTGCAAAGGCGCGCACATCCGTGTTATCTTCAACGAGCAGGATAGACTCTTTTTTGCCTTCTGTTTCTATCGGCAAATTTGGGCCTTCAACTGCGTCCATACTTTCCGCTTGCGGGAGGAATAAGTGAACGGTCGTTCCTTTGCCAATCTGGGTATCAATCGACACGCCACCACCAGATTGTTCGGCAAATCCGTAGACCGTACTTAACCCCAACCCGCTACCATCGCCGAAGGCCTTGGTCGTGAAAAAGGGTTCAAAAGCACGCGCCAGGACTTCTTCAGCCATGCCTGAACCATTATCCTGCACGGAAATTCGAACATACTCACCAGGAACCAGATTTGCCTTTTGCGTCCGGCTACGGCGTTTCAGACGGTAGTTTTCTGCCTTAATAGCAATACGACCGCCATCAGGCATCGCGTCACGTGCATTCACAGCGAGGTTAATCAAAGCGTTCTCAAGCTGTCCGGGATCCACCTGCGCCCACCACAGATCTGGCGCGATGCGTTTCTCGACGACGACGCCGGTTCCAACTGAACGCTCCAACAGAGGGAACGTGTCATCAATCAATTTTGAGATTTCCGTTGCCTGTGGTGCCAAGGGTTGCGAGCGCGCGAACGCCAACAGTCGGCTGGTAACGTCACCGCCACGGCGTGCGGCACGTTCAGCCGTTTCGGCGAGGGCAAGCACCGCGGGGTCCTCAATACGCCTGCAGAGAAGCTGAAGATTACCCAGGATAATAGTCAGGAGATTATTAAAATCGCGGGCGACGCCACCGGTCATATGCCCAAGCGCATCCATGCGCTGGATTCGCCATAATTCACTCTCCGCGCGCTTCTCATCGGTCACATCGGTACCGATGAGAAGCGCGGTCTCTCCGTCATGCGTCGTAAAGGGCAGTTTGAATATGCGCATATCGCGTTCTTCACCCTTCGAATTCCAGATATTCGAATCCCGGAAAAGCTTCGCACGCTTTCCATTGATGACCTCAAGATCGGTTTTTCGAATTCGTTCGATCTCGTCAGGGTATTTGTAGAATTCTTCCTGTGTATGCCCGGTCACTTCTTCAGGCGTTACGCCATAACTGTCCGCAACGGCTTTATTCGCGATCAGATAGCGCCCACATAAATCCATATCGGCGCATTATCGATAATCTGGCGCAGCTGTTCTTCCCGCGATTGCAAGGCCCGTTCAGCGCGCTGGCGTTCGAAAACACGCCCCAACTCTGTGCCGATTTGCGTGAGCGCATCAGCCAATTCCTCATCGCGCGCCGTGCGTTCATCAGAAAAGAATTCCGGCACGCCGACAGTTTCATCACCAACCTTCACCGGAGTGGCGAAACCTGATTTAAGCCCCAACCCTTGCAGGAGAGCGCCTCGTGGTCCCACATTGCTGAGATCCTTCGGCGTTTGCTCTCGCCAGACCAACTTTCCGATTTCAAGAACTTCGCCGACAAGCTGGCGATTACGATCAACCGGTGTCGACTCCGTACGTTCCCGGAACATGGCGTATTTTTTGGGGTCGCCTAAATGCCAGGCACTCATCGGTTCGAGCAAATCCTGTTCGTTCTCTGGTAGGACGTAAGCATGTCCTACCGGCCACCCCGTGAAAGCACACACACGATCCAGCGAGAATTGCACGACGTCATTGAAATTAATATTCTGAGTGGCCGCGAGAGCAATTTCCCGGACCAGGTCCAGCAATTTAGTATTGCGGGCCAGTGCTTCCGCCGCAGCCTTTCGCTCGGTGATATCCTGTACCATGACAACTTGCACCGGGTCCAATCCCGGAATCTGCATCACAGAGACGCCAAGTTGCGCCCACAACATCCGGCCGTCACGGTGGAAAAACCGTCGCTCAACGTTGATACGCTCTACCTCACCGGCGTAAAGCCGCTTTCGGTCTTCCACCCCACTTTTCTGATCGGCAGGATGCATAAAATCAAACGCCCTCGCGCCGCCCAGCTCTTCATCCGAGTAACCGATGAAATCAGCAAAAGCCCGGTTATACTCAAGCAAATTGCCTTCCGGAGAAACGACCATAACTCCCGCTGCACCCAGATCAAAAACACCCATGAACCTGGCTTCATTCCCGGCGAGCGATTCCTGTGCGCTTTTGAGTTCCGTAATATCCTGGATGTTCGAAATAACAACAACGTCCCCGGTCCGGGGGTCAACCACGCGTGCCCCGGTGGTGATAGCCCACACCGTTTCACCATCCTTCCGGACATGGCGCTTCTCGCGGATATTGACGCGATCCTCTGACCTCAACCCGTCACGCAATTCGTCATAGACCGGACGATCCTCCGGATGGGTCAGATCACGAGATGTTAGCTGCTGCAACTCATCGAGCTCATAACCCACAAACTCGCAGAACGCCCTGTTAGCTTCTACATAACGCCCTTCATGGTCGCTGATGACCATACCGGCGCCACCAGCATTAAAAGCAGTCCGAAACCTTTGTTCACTGAATTGCAATTCGCTTTGTGCTTCACGAATTTCCGTAACATCCTGAACCGTTCCGAACAACCGCAAGGGCTTTCCATCATCGTTATATTGTAATTCAGCCTGTTCATGGACGACCCTGACTGTCCCGTCCGGACGCACAATACGATGATCCAGATCATACTTCTCGCCGGTTTCGAAAACAGCAACCAGAGCTTCTTCAATCATTTCAATATCGTCAGGGTGCCAAAGCTTTCTCACCTCAGGAAGCGAGGGGTTAAATTTTTCGGGGTCCAGACCAAATATTCGATAAACCTGATCCGTCCAATCAATCGTTTGTGATTCCAGGTCTCTACTCCACACGCCGATATTGCCAATACGTTGTGCTTCTTCCAGCTGCGCCTGGCCTTGGGCGCGCGCCTGCTCCGCAAGTTTTCGGTCCGTTATATTCTGGACGTTTGTAAAGACAAATTGTTTACCCTGCACTGCATCGACAATGGCAGAACCTGTCACAATTACCCAGACAGTCCGCCCATCCTTGTGCAGGAAACGTTTTTCCCGGCTTTGTGACCTGATAGAACCATCCGCGAGACCTGCATATACATGTGGCATCATCAGAACATCATCTGGATGGGTGAATTCGGAACTCTTCTTCCCCAGAAACGCTCCTTCCTCGTACCCCAACAGGTCGCAAAACGCCTTATTTACCTGGACAAACCGGCTTTCCGTGTCGCTGATAAACATTCCTGCGCCACCAACGTCGAATGTCATCTTGAACCGATCTTCGCTCTGACGAAGAGCTTCACGCATGCGCCGGGTTTCGGTTACATCCTGTGTGGTGCCAAAAAGGTGTTTTGGTTCTCCCGACGCATCTCGCGTAACTTCCGCTTTTACATGCAGCCAACGGGTTTCGCCGTCTGGCCGCGAAATTCGATGTTCGGTGTCGAAGGGAATGCCGGTTGAAAGGCTACGCCGAAAACTCTCCCGCACCTGCCCCTGATCCTCGGGATGTATCAGGCTGTAAACTTTTTCGGGCGACATCTGCCCGTCTTCCGGATTTAACCCAAAAATACGATAAAGCTCATCCGACCAAAGAACCGTACCCTTCTCAATATCCCGTTCCCAGAAACCAATGTGGCTGATGCGTTGTGCTTCCTCCAAACGAGCTTCATGCGCTTTAAGAGAGTCTTCGGACTGTTTACGATCAGTTATATCGGTAACCGTCCCCATATACCCAGCGATCTCACCAGATTCGCTCTTCTGAGCCGTAGCTTGTCCAAGGACCCAACGAATTTCACCTGACGGGAGGACAAACCGATATTCGAGCAGGAATGGCTCATCTCGAGACAATGTCGCTTGCCAAGCCGATGTTACTCTTTCCCGATCATCAGGATACAAAGCGCTAAACCAACCCTGCCCATCATTTTCATGATTGGACTGGCCGGAGAGTTTTTGTTATCGACGATTGGCATAAATTCTCTTTCCATCAATATCCGTGAAAAAGAACCCAACAGGCGAGGATTCTGTCAGCTCGTAAAACCGGGCCTCCGTACCGCGCAACGTTGCAATAACAAGCTCTCGCTCCTGAGCGGCATGTTTCAAACGTTCATTCGACTTTCGAAGATTGAAAAGCTGCCACAGCATCGCCGCCAAAAGCAGTCCTGCTCCCGTCGCGAACAGAAAAAGGTAAGAAGGTTCAGCCGCAGGCATTGTTCAAAAAGCCCCCGTTAACCCATACACCGATGGAGAAATTTCCAGTCAATTTTACCCCGTTGTAATTCGCTTCTCCGAGCGATCATACAACTTCTTTCGTATATGGTTAACGAAAGGTTAACGAAACAGGAAAATTTATGGGTTTTCCAATACTTACAAGGTCAAATTATGCTGTTAGACTTCAGTTGGTCGAGCGCTGCATCGTCCAGACCAAGGACATCCCGCAAGACTTCGTCGGTATCACTACCCAAAACCGGCGGTGAATGGCGATAGGTCACCGGCGTTTCAGAGAACCGCAATGGGCTAGCCACCAACGGAATTTCACGGCCGCCCAGCGCCTCATGCGGCATGTTGATGACCATGCCACGATCCTGCACATGCGGATCAGCGAACACTTGATCAACATTATTGATAGGGCCACAGCCAATGGTTAGTCGTTCAAGCTCTGTCAGCCAGACTTGCGACGGTTTTGACGCCAGCACAGGTTTCATCGCTTCGATGAGCGGCTCGCGATTTTTCACCCGACCGCCATTCGTGGCAAACCGTTCGTCGTCCGCCAGCTCTATACATTCAGCGAATTCACAAAACTTTCTGAACTGGGCATCATTGCCAATCGTCAGCATGATGTGCCCATCCACTGTCGTGAAAACCTGATATGGCACAATATTCGGATGGCCATTGCCCAGACGCGTCGGGTTTTCGCCACCGATCAGATAATTCATGGCCTGAATTGAAAGCCATGCCGCTTGGGTATCGAGCATACCAATATCGATATACTGGCCTTCGCCGCTAACTTCACGCGATCGAAGTGCCGCGCAGATTGCCACCGTTGCATACATCCCCGCCATAATGTCAGCGATGGGAACACCCGCCTTCATCGGCTCACCTTCGGGGTCACCGGTGACGCTCATAATTCCGCCCATGGCCTGAATTAGAGGATCGTAGCCGGGTCGTTCGGCATAGGGCCCGGTTTGACCAAATCCGGTGATCGAGCAATAGACAAGGCCGGGATTGATCTCCTTCAGATCGTCATAGCCGAGACCGTAGCGTGCAAGATTACCAAGCTTGAAATTCTCAACCACGACATCAGCCTTTTCCGCAATTTGACGGATCAGCGCCTGCCCTTCGGGCTTCGATATGTCGATAGCTACTGAACGCTTATTGCGGTTCGCCCCCATGAAATAAGCGCTCTCGATTGTATCGTTGCCATCTTCATCTTTGAGGAATGGAGGACCAAAGCGTCGTGTATCATCGCCGCCGCCCGGGCGTTCGATTTTGATAATGTCCGCCCCAAGATCCCCTAGTGTCTGGGTACAAAACGGGCCGGCAAGAATTCGGGTCAGATCGAGAACGGTTATGCCATCGAGGGCGCCTTTTTGATCGGTCATTGCTAATCCTAAACTCGTTCGTGGAATTCGTTTATCGCTGGTCATACGCGATGCTGCTTTGCAGGAAAACCCTGCAATTCGTTGACAGGGTCATATCTCTATCCCACGCTGGCCATTCGCCAATAATTCAGAGCATGCCAATGGATGTAATTGAGAAAAAGTTGACTGAGATAGGGCACACCCTGCCGGAGCCTTTTGCCTATCCAAGCCCCAACCGAACCGGCTGTGTCCTGACCGGAAACCTGCTCTATATTTCAGGCCACCCGCCCCCTGCGGATTTTGGTGTCACGGTCCATGGCAAGGTCGGCGACACCGTGTCGGAAGAACAGGCCGTTGCATCAGCGCAGGCCACGGCTCTTTGTATGCTTGCATCCGTAAAACAAAAACTTGGCACGCTTGATCGCGTCACCCAAGTCGTCAAAATCAATGGAATGGTGAATTCCGCAGCCGGGTTTCAGCGGCAGTTCGCTGTCATTGACGGGGCCTCCAACCTTTTTTACGAACTGTTTGGACCGGAAGCTGGCCAACATGCCCGAAGCGCCGTCGGCATGTTTGAATTGCCGCGCGAATTCTGTATGGAAATCGAAGGCGTCTTCGAAGTCTCCAATTAGCCGGGATAGGCGATGACGTCGTGGCGCTGCTCACCGAGCCCGTCAATTCCCATCTCTATGACATCTCCAGGCTGCAACCATTTCGGCGGTTCAAACCCTGCCGCGACTCCATGCGGTGACCCCGTCGTCAGAACGTCGCCCGGATTTAGGGACATAAACTCACTGACATAAGAAACCAGCTGCGCGATGCCGAACACCATGTCCGAGGTATGCCCGTCCTGACGGTCTTCGCCATTGACCCTCGTCCAGATGCGTTTGGTTTGAGGATCACCGAACTCATCTGATGTAACCAACCATGGGCCGAGCGGTCCGAATGTGTCGGCACTTTTGCCTTTAGTTGTTCCACCCGATCTTTCGCGTTGATAGGCCCGTTCTGATCCGTCATTCATAATTGCGTACCCGGCGACATGGTTAAGTGCTTCTTCGACAGACACGTTGATGGCGGTCGTCCCTATTACGGCAGCGAGTTCTACCTCATAGTCAAACTTTGTTGAGGTCTTCGGCTTTATCATCGGATCATGCGGCCCAGTCAAAGAACTGATCGCCTTCACAAAAATCACCGGCTCATCGGGAGGCGTATAACCCATCTCCAAAATGTGATTCATGTAGTTCTGGCCAATGGCCACGATTTTGGGAATACCTGACACGGGGACACCGAAACGGGATTCGCCATTTACTTCGGGCAGAGCAGCAACATCAATTTCTTTCAAAGCCATGAGGCCTTCCGGCGTTACTGTTTCGGAGGTGATATCGGAAATTTTTCCGGACAGATCGCGCAATGCACCTTGTTCATCGATGGTCCCCGGTTTTTCGGCGCCCTTTTCTCCATAGCGTACCAGTTTCATTTTTCGTCCTCGAGATTCGATAGAAACGTCATGATGTCCTGCTACCGTTATTGCAGTAGGATTGCGTCGTGGCAAAGGGGAAAACACAATTTCGGTGTACGGGCGTAACAGGAAAAAACGATGACACTCACCACGGATCAGATGATCCTTTTTTCGATCTTAACAGCGCTTTTCGCCCTTCTGATTTGGGGACGGTGGCGCTACGACCTCGTTGCCTTCAGCGCCTTGATGGTTTCGATTGTCCTAGGTGTCGTCCCCGTCGAGCAGGCTTTTTCGGGCTTTGGTCACCCGGCTACCGTCATCATCGCACTCGTCCTTATCGTCAGCCGCGGCCTTACCAATAGCGGCGTGATTGAGCTTATTGCAAGCAAGACAATTGATGCCTCGCGAGCTCTATGGGCGCATATCGGAATCATGTCGGGCGTCTCAGCAGTATTGTCTGCCGTGATGAACAATGTCGCGACGCTCGCCCTATTAATGCCGGTTGACTTACAAGCCGCCGCCAAGAGCGCCAGAAGCCCGGCACTTACATTAATGCCACTTTCCTTCGCTTCTATTCTTGGGGGGTTAGTTACACTGATCGGAACACCGCCCAACATCATCATCGCTGCCTATCGGGAAAAAACCATGGGCAAGCCGTTCGATATGTTTGATTTCACGCCAGTGGGTGCAGTTTGCGCACTGGTAGGAATTCTATTCGTGACCCTCATCGGTTGGCGCCTCCTTCCCAAGGCTAGGACTGAAATGGATGCGGGCGCCGAGCTGCAAGCACTGGGAGATTACATTTCAGAACTTAAGGTCATGGAAGAAAGTGTCGTCATTGGCCAGCGCGTCGGTGAACTGACCGAAGAATCTGAAAAACATAATGTTCCGATCCTGGGGCTGATCCGCAATGGCCAAAGGCTGCCTGGGGTCGCAAGACGCTATATTCTTGAGACAGACGACATCCTAGTCAGACGACATCCTCGTCATCGAAGCAAACCCGGAAGGTATCGAATCCTTCGCCGCTGCGCTCAAGCTTGGTTATATCAAGCATATCAAGGGACACGAAATTCTCGAAGGCCAGAACCTGGAGATGGCGGAGGTCGTAATCCCGCCTGGTGCCCGTGCCGAGGATCGCACGGTAAGTTCATTACAGCTATTGCGCCTGCAGGGCGTCAGTCTCATGGGTATTTCGCGACAAGGACGCCGATTCCGCGAAAAACTCTCCAGTGCACGCATCCTCGCCGGTGATGTCCTGCTTCTCCTGGGCTCAAATGACAGTCTTGCAATTGCAACCCAGCGTCTCGGCAGCCTGCCGCTCGCCGAACGCGGTCTGCAGCTTATTCAACGTAAATTCGCAGGCTGGGCAACTCTTGCCTTCGCGGTTGCAATCCTGCTTGCAAGCCTCGGGATCATTTATTTGCCCGTCGCGTTGGGGCTGGTCGTTATTATCTATGTCGGTTCCGGCATCGTTCCCATTCGCGACCTCTACCGATCCATCGAATGGAGCGTAATCGTCCTGTTGGGAACACTGATCCCCATCGGTCAGGCGTTGGAAACCAGCGGCGGCACCACACTGATTGCCGGGCAGCTGGTCGCCCTGTCAGACGGCTATGCTCCTTGGGTCGCCCTTACTTTGTTGATGATCATCACCATGACCTTGTCAGACGTCATGAATAATACGGCCACCGCCGTCATCGCAGCCTCAATTGCTGTTGACGTTGCAACAAGGCTGGGCGCCAACCCGGACCCGTTCCTCATGGCCGTTGCGGTTGCCGCCTCCTGCGCTTTTCTCACCCCGATAGGGCACAAAAACAACACGCTAATAATGGGTCCCGGCGGATATCATTTTGGCGATTATTGGCGTATGGGTTTACCCCTTGAAATACTGGTCATCCTCGTCGCCATCCCGATGATTTTGCTGGTTTGGCCTCTCTGACCGCCTCAAATACTCTTAATGCCGAACGGTTCTTTTTCGGTTAGGATTTCCCTATGACACAGGAAACCAAGACTGTCGCAAGCACCTGCTGGGAATGCAGCACCCATTGTGGTGGACATTTTACCACTCAAGATGGCCGAGTTACCAAAATCACACCGAACGCGGATCATCCCGCCTCATTGGGCGCTTTTTGCGTCAAAGGCTTCAAAGGCCTCCCTGAGCTGACCTATCACCCTGATCGCGTTCTGCATCCGATGCGACGCACGGGCGAGCGTGGCGAGGGTCAATGGCAGCAAATCTCCTGGGACGAAGCCCTTGATGAGATGTGCGACCGATTTCTCAAAACCCAGAAAGAACACGGCCCCTTATCCCTCTGTGGCGCTGTCAGTAACGCGCATTTCAGTCGTGGCGTATCACTTGCCCTTCTCATGCGAGCCTTTGGCACACCCAATTGGATGATGAACCAGGATTTATGTGGTGGCTGCCGGGCGCTATCTGACAAATTAACCGGCCTGACAATGGGTAATGGCGAGGATATCGACAACACAAGCTGCGCCCTGATCGTCGGTCGCAACCCTTCTGCTGCGGATCCGACGCAGTGGCTGGCGATCAAACGGGCGCAAAAGAAAGGCGCGAAGATCATCACTATTGATCCTGCGCGAACCCAGGCGGCTGCGATTTCTGACCTGTGGCTGCAACCAAAGCTGGGAACCGATGCGGCCATTGCCCTTGCCATGATCAACTGGATAATCGTCAATGATCGTTATGATCACGAGATGGTTGAAAACTGGTGTCATGGCTTCGACGCGCTTGCCGAACGGGCAGCCAAATATTCCCCCGAACACGCATCGAAAATCAGTGGTGTCCCCGCAAATGATATCATCAAGGCTGCGGAATGGTATTCAGAGGGTCCGTCCTGTTTTGTCAGCGGCCACGGCATCGATGCATTCAGCGCTGGCGTTCAGACCTATCGCGCTTTCCATGCGCTTGTAGCCATTAGTGGAAACCTTGACCGGGTTGGTGGAAACCGCCGAGTCAAGAAGCCCGCAGGCTTCACCAACTATATCGAGGTGATCCACAAGCCAGAATTTCGTCTGCCGCTGGAGGTTGAAGAACAAACCATCGGCGCTGATCGCTTTCCACTATGGGCGGGGCCAAAGGGTTGGCAGACTGCCTGCCACAATCCATCGGTTATCAACGCCGTTCTGACCGGAGAGCCCTACCCGGTACGCGCAATGTACGTGACGGGGGTTAACATCGTTATCACCTATCCCAATACACAAAAGACAATCGAAGCCCTTAAATCGCTCGATTACCTATGTGTCGCGACGCATATGATGACTCCGACGGTAGAGTTTGCCGATCTCGTCTTGCCAAAGACGACCGGTCTCGAAGACGAAGAAATTTCTCTTGAAGCCAACGGACCCTGCCTCAGTGTCGTTCAACCATCTCATCCACCGATCGGAGAAGCCCGTAGCGATTTCTGGATCGCTGGTGAGCTGGTCAAACGACTGGAGGAACGTGGACATACCGAAGCCCGACGGTTCTTCCCCTGGCACACAAAACGTGAGTTTAACGAATATCTCCTGGGTGACGGTAGCATTGACATGGAAACGCTACTTGAAGCGAGCTATGCCGAATATGAGTACGATCTCGGCAATTTCGCTCGAGACGGCTTCAAAACGCCGACGGGCAAGATTGAGCTTTATTCCGAGACACTATCAGATATGGGGCTTGATCCTCTCCCCGACTATGTACCGACAAAAGATGCTGCCGATCGCGCGGAAACGGAAGAGGATTTTCCACTCCTTCTCCTCACTGGAGCGCGCGAAAAATCCTATCATCATTCTCGCTTTCGCGATCAAAGCTGGGCCCGCAAAGTTGCTCCAGATCCCTGGCTGCAACTTCACCCCGAAACCGCTGCCGCTTACGGTGTCGAAACCGATGACTGGGTCACTGTAGAAACAGCGGGTCATGAAGGCAGTTGCAGACTAAAAGTCCGCGTTACAGATGAAACAATGGAGAACGTCGCCCGCACCGGCATGGGATGGTGGTACCCTGAAACAGTCGGCCCCGAACACGGTGCGCTTGACGTGAATGTCAATGCCGCCCTGAGTTATGATGGTCCGAAAGACCCGGTCACTGGTTCCTCAGACATTCGCGGCATTCCCTGCCGCTTAATTCGAACAAATCAGGCCGCAGCGGCGGAATAACCCCTCTTCACACGTGTTTGATTAGGTAGAGATGGATTTCCGTACGCCGAATGCAGATTTCGCGGTACAGTTTCTTCCACGGGAGACGGGCTACAAACTGTCTCCAGCACAATTGGGACAGGGTTGTCACAAAACAGAAATTGTTTTGTGCCATATCCGTTGGGAAGCAACATAATTGGGAGGACCTCCTACAATGGACGGACTACAACAAGACATCATTACTGACGTTGATAGCGACCAAATCGATCCGCAGGTATACGACCTGTATGACCAGTACTGCCATAGCGACATGGACCGGCGTGAATTTCTGCAACGAGCAGCTGCCCTTACCGTTGTCGGAACAATATCCGGTCTCGCCATGGCTCAAGCATTACTGCCCCGCTATGCCGAAGCCCAAACGGTTTCATTCACGGACAAACGGATTAAGGCGAAATATGTGACCTATGATTCACCCGGGGATAATTCCGGGAAAATGCGGGGCGATCTCGTCCATCCAAGCGGACCGGGCCCGTTTCCTGCGGTTTTAGTAGTTCATGAAAACCTGGACTGAATCCGCATATTGAAGACGTCGCACGCCGCGCCGCTCTGGACGGTTCATCGCATTGGCCCCGGACGCGCTTTATCCGTTAGGCGGATATCCAGGCAATGACGATGACGGCAAGGTCATGCAAAAGAAGCTTGATCGTAAAAAAATTGGCGTGGATATGCTCAACGGCGCGAAATGGCTCAAGGGTCATGCGATGTCGAATGGCAAGCTTGCCGCTACAGGCTTCTGTTTTGGCGGCGGTGTCGTCAACATGCTTGCCGTAAAACTTGGTTCAGACCTAAGCGCTGGAGCGCCGTACTACGGTAAAGTCGCAACGCAGGTTCACTTTGCCGAAAACGACAAACGCATTAATAAAGGCCGGGATGGATACGCGGCTGCGCTGAAAGCCAACAACGTGACACACGAGATACACACCTATCCCGGTACGCGTCACGGCTTCCACAACAACTCAACCAAACGCTATAACGAAGAACAGGCCAAGATCGCCTGGAGCCGGACAATGGCGTGGTTCAAGAAGCATACCTCTTAGTAATCCACGACATAGGGTAATAAAAGCGGCTCCTGACCGGGGTCGCTTTTTTTTTGCCATGACTACAGCAAAGATGGTTTAACTCAACAGTTCACTCTTCCTTTCGTTTCTGAGCGGTTCTCCATGACGCCCCGAAGTTTAACGCCGGGTTTTTCACTTTCTCTTGATCTGATCCGGTTTTGGGCAGCACTGGTGGTGTTTTTCAGCCACTTCGCTGTCCAACAAATAAGCGGTGGGCTTTTCTGGCAATTCAACATCATTCCGTTCGGCCATCACGCCGTCGTTTTCTTTTTTGTGCTGTCGGGCCTTTATAATGGCTTATGTCGTACAGAGCCGAGAGAATTCCACGCTCAAATATTTTTCGGCGCGGATCGTTCGAATGAGTACCGTTGTCGTTCCTATGCTGCTGTTGGTCCCTATAATTGATTTGATTGGCTCGAGTTTCTCGGCGGATAACTATCAGCATGTTTCCTTGAGCCCGATCGATTCAGCCAAACAGATTGTTCTCGGCACAACATTTCTTCATGAAAGCTGGTGGCAAAGCACACGCTATTTTTCAAATACACCCTATTGGAGCATTGCCTACGAAGTCTGGTATTATATTGCGTTCGGCACCATTGTTTTTCTTAAAGGCATTCGCCGATGGCTGGCATTTATTTCGACTGTCCTGGTCGCTGGCCCCAAACTATTTCTCCTGTTTCCAGTGTGGCTGATGGGCGTGGCAGTATGGCACATCACTCGGCACCAGATTCCAAAACATATAGCCATGCCGATGTTTATTGTCAGCATGACGACCTACATACTCTGGTTCAGTTTTGGCTTTAACAAAGAGTTCGATGCCGCCAGATTGGAACTCGCCGCTCTTGTCGGACTTTCTGAGCAGCAGCTTGGGTTCTCCCGCTACTGGCTTTCGGATTATTTCCTGGGCTTTCTATTTTCGCTCACCATGATCTCGCTGGCAGGCTCGAAACAGGAAGGCCTTATTGGCTTGCTGTCACCGGTTGAGAGTAAAATTCGCTGGCTGGCAAACGGGACATTCACCCTCTATCTCATGCATTTACCGGTTATGCTTTTGTTGACCTCTATTTTACCGTGGAAGGTCGATAATCCTTTGCGCGGAATCGCAATTTTAGTCCTGTGTCTAGTAACCTGCTATGCCATGGCAACCTATACCGAGCGGCGCAAATATTTCTGGACCAGAACCGTTCAGCGCGGGGCATCCATGCGCGGCCTGTCTGAAAAGCACGTCTAAACCACCTGACCGGCGCGCCCGCCAAATTTATAGCGTTCAATCAACACATGGTCGTAGAGCCCATCCTTGTAGAACGGCTCCTCTGCCATAAAGGCATCGACCGCCGCACGGTCCGGTAACGCAATCAGGTTGGCGCTCCCGATCCATTTTTCCCCGGTATCATCCAAGACCGCCCCCCGTGTTATAAAATTCGGGCCGTCATAGGGCGCGAAATAAGCGCGGTGCGCGTCCAGAAGTTCATTTCGTCTGTCATTGGCATCTGGGCGACCAAATCCCCGGATATACCAATAGGACTGATCATCTTCGCGCGGGAAATCACGCTGGTTGCGCCCCAACGCCTTGTGCCACAGACAAATTCGGACCTCTTTATAAACGCCGTTGCTGTTCAGAGGTTCCTCGTCGATAAAACGGCGCACCTCATCCCAGCCATCAAACTCGACAAAGATCACGCTGGAAAGATACGTCTCCAGATCATCGGTCCGCGTCGCCCCGCGTGCCACAAAATGATCTTTATGCGCATCAAAATATTCCCAGTGTGCGTCGCGGTGTTGCGCACGCCGTTCGGGATGCGCTGGATCATCGATCAACTGAACATGAAAATGCATATCGGGCCTAACCTCTCCGCTGAAACAGTTTAACTCTCCAGTACCGACAGTACCCTTTTTTGAACCGCTTCAATATTCTACCTTGTGGCTAAGTTTAACGTCCAAGGATCGGAGAGAAACATTGGATTTTAGTTTTCCAATCACCCCCGACATATCCATTGCATTCGCTACCCCTGTTCTGGTGCGCAGCATCCCGAATTTTGAGGCCGTCAATACCAGCTTGATCGAACAGGTCCTAGCTGCTCGCGAGAAAGACGGCGGCGTCAGCGTCTCTAATCGCGGTGGCTGGCAATCCTCGCCGACGCTGTGGAACTGGGAAACGCCCGAAATCGAGACTTTTAAGGGCTGGGTTCACAACTGCATGCTGCGGATGGCCGCGTTATCGACCCAGGAAACCGATCTCGGGAATGTTGATATCGAGTACATTGCCGGCGCCTGGGCAAACGTCAATCATCATGGCCATTACAATGACGGGCACGTTCATCCTGATTGTGACTGGTCCTGCGTTTACTATGCGCAAAGCGGCGAGCCTGAACCGGGTTGGGACCGCAACGGCAAATTCGATCTCCGTGACCCGCGTATCATGGCTCAGGCATCAAAGCTGGCCGGCTATGGTTTTTCCCGCAGCCTGCTGATCGACCCTGAGCCGGGCAAGATGATCCTGTTCCCGTCCTGGATGGAACATTCGGTTCATCCGTTTTATGGCACTGGAGAACGGATTTCGATCGCGGCGAACATCAAGGTTACCGGCGGCCGTCACGCCGGGCTGGGCTGAGATTGCCGTCCCGTTCAAAACTCACTAACGTTTCGGCAAGACGCCAGCGAGCAAAATTAATTAATTAAGAGAATAGTTGTCCAATGCCCTTTACCAAGGAATTCCTCGAAAAAGTTGCGCCGCTCTATAGCGCGCAGATGGGTACCGAGAACATGGCGCCCCTTCTCCATTCGCTGATCAATTTCCACCGCCCTCAACGGCTCCTTGAGGTGGGCGCAGGCTACACCACACCTTTTATCGCGCAGGCTCTGCATGATGTTGTTGAAAGTCGCGCTCAGGAGGCCGCGACAACGGACAATCCGAACCTCGTCCCGGAATATTTCGCTCAATTCTATGCGCCGAAGCTTCTCTGCATCGACAATCACACATTGCCGGGATCAACGTCAGCGAAAGTAAAGGACCTCATGGGCGAGATGGGGCTGGATAAATATGTCGAGTTTATCGATGCCGATTTTACCGAGTACACCGACAAGATCGATCCGTCCTATCTGCCGCTGGATTTCGTGTGGTTCGATTGCGGGGCGCTGAAGGAATACTTCCTGTTCTTCAATAATTTCTGGCGCCATGTAAATCCGAATGGTGGTCTGCTGCTGATGCACTCCACCCTGACCAATCTCGAAATCTCGACCTTTATAAAAAGCATCAAGCTTCTTCAGGCGACATCGGACTTCAATAATATCGAAATCATGAGCCTGTTGGAGCCGCACAAGAAATCACAGAACAGCGTGACCATGTGCCGACGCACGACAGAAGTCGAAGAAATCCTCTATACGATCCAGCCCTAAGGGCCGAGCGCACGATTACAAAAGCGGATCGTCGTTCGGACCGCCCACCGCAAGCGACGCGGCGGTTGAGGCCACAACATCCCAGGTCAGGGCGATGTGATGTGCGATGGCATGGGTATCACGCCAGGCCCGGTTCACGGCGTTACCCGCCACGATGCCACGTCCGCCCATGATCGGATAAACCCGGTCGACCGCCTGCACGCAGAGCTTCGTCGCATAGCCATTATCCCGGCGATAGCGGGCGCGGTCTTCCATCGTCGGAATCTCACCGGATTTCCCCTTGGCGATGATCTCTGAACGATTGCGATCCATCAGAGAATATGCTGCGGCGACTTCGGATTCGGCCTCGGCAATGCGGTATTGCACGGTGGAAAGTTCCTGCAGATTGGCGCCACCGACCGTCACCCGCTTTTTCATCTCATCAATCAGCATCTGCACGGTGCCATTGGCCGATCCAATCACGCTGCCGACAAGGTTGAAAGAGAAGGTCGCGCGTTGCGGCAGACTATAGAGATATCCGGGATTGACTTCGCTGCCCGGTGTCGGGCCGCCCCGCAACTCCATCAGATCTACGATCCGGTAATCCGGAACAAACACGTCTTTCAGGACGAGATCGTTACTTCCCGTCGCCGTCAGCCCAGTGGTCTGCCATGTATCAATAATCTCGCATTCGTCGAGCGGCACCAGGGCAAACATCAGCTGAGGTTTTTCGCCTTCTTCTGTCGGCGGGATCATCGCCTGCAACACCACCCAGCTGCAATGATTGACGCCGCTCGAGAATCCCCAGCGCCCATCCAGTTTTAACCCGCCTTCAACCCGTTCAACCGTGGGACCAAACCCCAGGAACGACGACGCAATCGAGGCTTCAGGATCCTTGGCCCAGACCTCTTCCTGCGCTTTGGCCGGGAACATGCCAAGCAACCAGCCATGACAGGCCGTAACGGCAGCCACCCAACCGCTCGAGGCACAACCTGGCGACAGCTTTATGGCAAGTTCGGTCTGCGTACCGAAATCAAGCTCCAGCCCACCAAACTTGGCTGGCTGCAGAACGCGATAAAACCCCGCATCGCGAAAATCCTGATCGGTTTCTTCCGGAATACGGCGCGCAAGCTCGGCATCCCGCGCCCGCTCCTGTAAAACCGGCACCATTTCCGTCGCCCGACGAAGAATTTCATCACGCGAAATATTTGTCTCAAGGTTGCTCATTTAAGGGTCTCGAATGGCTGTTTGAACTGAAAGGAATGATGCAGGGCAGAAGCCACGGGATCAAGATGAATAAGTTGGTCGGGCTTATGTTACCGACGATGGCCCGGTGAAGAGAGCGTAACTCCGAAAAACTAACCGCTAGAAGATTTTATCCAATTTTCTGATTTGTTACCCCTAGTTTTAGCATAAATTCTTTTTGTGGAAGTGAGGTTAAAAAAACAAGGGTTGGTATCTCACCATTCCCTTTTAGTTGTATTTTTTATAGTATTAACTACTAATGATCGTTTTCAGCGATGAGCATGAGATGCACTTCTTTTATATAGATGAAACAGGCTGCAGTGGTACTGACCTCAATGCGAATCAGGAGCCAATTTTTGTCCTTGGTGGCATTTCCGTTAAAGATCAAGGGTGGGTGGCAACAACTTCAGCGATGCAAAAAATTATCCAAAGTTATTTTGCTCCCCATCAGGCACCAACCGGCTTCGAATTACACGCGCATGAGCTTCTTAACGGCCCATTTTACAAACACGATAGGTCACGACGAAACAAGCTGGCTTTTGAACTACTCGGTTTACTCGAAGAACGCTCTCATCACACACATTTCATCGCAATTGAAAAAAGCCTATTGGACGAACACGCAAAAGGAGATGAGCATACTAAATTCAACACTCGCACTCCTTACCTTCTTGGCTTTGACTACCTCACAACGTCAATTAACAAGCACGTAAAAGATCGTCTTGGGCATACAGCACGCGGCATTATTATTATGAATGAAAAAGAAATGTTCGACGATGATATCGCGGAGATCACTAGATTTCGGCGTTTTCAAGTTTCGAAAACACACAGAATAAAATGGCTTGTCGAATTTAGTTACTCGATAGATTCCCAGAAGCACCCTATGATTCAACTTAGTGATTTGGTGATTTACTGCGCCAAAAAATTTCTCGAACTAGATCGCGGATATAGAGATTATTGGCCCCAATCAGCCAAGATATTTTATGCAAAGTGTTTCGAAATTCTCTATTCACGCGTACCCAAAAAATCATTGGTCAAGCAAGATGGGAAACACGCGGTCAGTGTGAATGAATTACTCGCTAAGACAGTAGCGAAACCGCGCCACAACTGGAAAGCACGTCACCTCGCGTAGGACGGCGGAAGCAATTAAATCCACCTGTTTCCTTCCCCCCGTCCCTGTTCTATAAAAAGCCACCAAACCGAGCAGCTAGAAGGCATCAATGATGGCTAGAAAACCAGCCAAACCAGACCCGATTAAAACCGCGGCAACGCGTATTCGCCGCGCCATGACCAGCGGCAAACCTTGTAAGCCGATCCGCGATCTTATCAAGAAAGGCGACCTCGACGCCGCCTATGCGATCCAGCAGGCCAATACCGATATCTGGATCAAGGAAGGACGCCGCCCGGTCGGGCGCAAAATCGGCCTGACCGCCAAGACGGTGCAGGCACAGCTCGGCGTGGATCAGCCGGATTTTGGCATTCTGTATGCCGATATGGAAGTCGTCGATAGCGACGAGATCGCTGTTGACCGGCTGATGCAGCCCAAGGTCGAGGGCGAGATCGCGCTGGTCCTCGATGACGATCTGGTCGATGAGCAACTTACGCTGGTTGATCTGATTGACTCGGTGGCCTACGCGCTGCCCGCCATCGAGGTGGTCGGCAGCCGTATCGCGAACTGGGATATCACCATTCTCGACACCATCGCCGATAACGCCTCTTCCGGGCTGTATGTGCTAGGCACCAAACCGGTAGGACTGCATGAGATTGATCTCCGTATGTGCGGCATGGTCATGGAAAACAAGGGTGATCAGGTCTCCATCGGCGCTGGCGCCGCCTGTCTCGGCAATCCTTTAAACGCCGCCCTGTGGCTCGCTCGCAAGATGGTCGATGTCGGCATGCCTTTGATGGCCGGCGACACCATCATGACAGGTGCGTTGGGGCCCATGGCGCCGGTAACGCCAGGCGATGTTATTGAAGTTCGGATTTCGGGCCTCGGCTCAGTCCGCGCGGTATTCGGACAGTAAAGAGCGCCCGCATGAAAACAAAAGTAGCCATTATCGGCTCCGGCAATATCGGTACAGATCTGATGATCAAGGTATTGCGGACATCCGACATTCTGGAGATGGGCGCGCTGGTCGGGATCGACCCGGAGTCAGACGGACTTGCCCGCGCCAAAAAAATGGGCGTGCCGGTCACCGATAAGGGGATCGATGGGCTGGTCGAGATGGACGAGTTCAAGGATATCGAAATCCTGTTCGATGCCACCTCCGCCAAAGCCCACGCCTATCACGACAAGATCGCGCGCGAGCACGGCAAACAGATCATCGATATGACTCCGGCGGCCATCGGCCCCTATGTCGTTCCGGTGGTAAATATCGATCAGCATCTCGATGCGCCAAACATCAATATGGTGTCCTGCGGCGGACAGGCGACCATTCCCATGGTCGAGGCCGTGCAGAAAGTCGCCAAGGTGCATTACGCGGAGATCGTCGCGTCCATCGCCAGTAAATCAGCTGGTCCCGGCACGCGGGCTAATATTGACGAGTTTACCGTCACTACGGCGACCGGGCTTGAAGCCGTCGGCGGGGCGGATCGCGGCAAGGCGATTATCGTTCTCAACCCGGCCGACCCACCGGTGATGATGCGCAACACGGTTTATACGCTGAGCGAAGATGCGGATACCGCCGCGATGGCTGAGTCTGTCGCCAAACAGGTCGAGGAAGTGCAGAGTTACGTCCCCGGCTATCGGCTCAAACAGGAAGTGCAGTTTGAACGTATCGGCGATAACACACCGGTGGAAATCCCCGGCTTTGGCGAATTCGTTGGGCTCAAAACCTCCGTGTTCCTCGAGGTTGAAGGGGCCGCGCATTACCTGCCGAACTATGCCGGCAATCTGGACATCATGACCTCCGCCGCCCTCAAAACCGCAGAGCGGCTGGTACAGCTTAAGAAGGCAGCCTGATCATGAATATTGATAAAAATCGTGAAATCTATGTGCAGGATACGACGCTGCGGGACGGTATGCATGCGATCAAGCACCGCTACACGCCGGAACAGGTAAAATCCATTGCCCATGCTCTGGATGAGGCCGGGGTAAATGGCATTGAGGTCACCCATGGTGACGGGCTCGCCGGTTCATCTTTCAATTACGGGTTTGGCACCCACACCGACCTCGACTGGATCGAGGCTGCCGCCAGTGTCGTCAAGAACGCAAAACTGACGGTTCTGCTGCTCCCCGGTATTGGCACTGTCGAAGATTTACAGAACGCCCAGGCCGCCGGGGCGACATCGGTGCGGGTCGCGACCCATTGCACTGAAGCCGATGTCTCCAAGCAGCATATCGAATGGGCGCACGAAAACGGCATGGATGTCGCCTGCCTGTTGATGCTGGCGCATATGACGGAACCCAAACATTTCGCCGAACAGGCGAAGCTGATGGAAAGCTACGGGGCGCATTGCATTTATGTCACTGATAGTGCCGGGGCCTTGCTCCTCGACGGTGTCGAAGACCGCTTCAAGGCCATGGCCGATGTTCTTAACCCGGAAACCCAAACCGGGATGCATGCCCATAACAATCTTGGCCTGGGCGTCGCTTTTAATCTGGTTGCGCTTGAACAGGGTGCAACGCGGATAGACGGTTCGCTGGGTGGCATGGGCGCGGGTGCCGGTAATGCACCGCTGGAAGTCTTTATCGCTGTTGCTGATCGCATGGGGCTAAACCACGGATGCGACGTGTTTGGTCTTATGGACGCCGCCGACGATCTGGTTCGTCCCCTTCAGGACCGCCCGGTACGGATTGACCGTGAGACCTTGTCGATCGGCTATGCCGGTGTTTATTCGAGCTTCCTGCGTCATGCTGAAACGGCGTCGCAGACCTACGGCATTGATACCCGCGATATTCTCGTAGAACTCGGCAAACGCCGGATGGTTGGCGGACAGGAAGATATGATTGTTGATGTGGCGCTGGACCTCGCCAAGGAACGTGACGCAAAAGGAACAGCCTGATGGCCGATATTAACGCAATGGCGAAGATCGTTGATGACGCAGCGCGCGCTGGTAAGGCGATCCCGCAACTCAGCGCCAAGCACGACTATAACCTCGAAGAGGCCTACGCTGTTCAGGCCGCTGCTTTTCAACGCCGTCTCGCACGTGGCGAAAAGCAGGTCGGCATGAAGATGGGCTTTACCAGCCGCGCCAAAATGATCCAGATGGGTCTGAGTGATCTGGTCTGGGGCCGCCTGTCGGACGAAATGCTGGTTGGTGACAGTGATGAGATTACGTTCGATAAATATGTCCATCCGCGGGCCGAACCTGAGCTGGCCTTTATCCTTAAAAGACCTCTCGAAGGGCCGGTTACCGCCGCTGAAGCACTGGCTGCCGTTGATGCCGTCGCCCCGGCGATTGAGATCATCGATTCCCGCTATAAGAATTTCAAATTCTCGCTGGAAGACGTGGTTGCGGATAACAGCTCTTCGTCAGGTTTCGTACTCGGTGCGTGGAACAAGCCGGATGTCGACCTCAGCAATCTCGGTATGATCCTTGAGGTTAATGGCCGTCCGGTGCAAATCGGTTCCTCGGCCGCCATTTTTGGCCATCCGGTTCGCTCCCTCGCCCATGCCGCTCGAATTGCGACACAGGCGGGTGAAAGTCTCGAAGCGGGTTCCATTGTCATGGCCGGTGGCGCTACAGCTGCCCACGCGTTGAGCCCTGGAGATTACGTCCGAAATATGGTGCAGGACCTCGGCTATGTCGGGTTTTCGGTTTCCGCCTAAGGCGAAAAAACTGCTGGAAATCAGGTTGGCACAAACCGGTCACGGCGTGTAGTATCCGGGCCGTTCACCGCGCCAGTTTCGCGCGCATTGCAGACCTCCCGGAGTGGAAAGAGCGAGAGATTTTATGAGTGAGATTGAGTATCACCCCGTAGCAAAAACCGATGAAATTCCTGAAGAGGACGTAAAAGGGGTATTTGTCGGAGACGAAGAAATTGCCGTCTATAATGTCGAAGGCGAATTTTTCGCGACACACGGTATTTGCACACATGAAAATGTTGGACTGGCCGACGGCTTTGTCGAAGGCGACCTCATTGAATGCCCGCTCCACAGCGCCTGTTTTGAAATTAAAACGGGTAAAGCGGTAAATCCGCCTGCCGAGATCGATTTGAAGACCTACCCTGTAAAAGTCGAAGGCGACACCATCTACGTTGGTATTGAAAAATAAGCCTGACGACCCAGACCAAAAAGGAAACCCCAATGACCGACGCTAATATTGAGTTTCACGCTGTCGCCACGACCGCAGAAGTTACCGAAGATGAACCAAAAGCCGTTTCTATCGGCCGCATGGATATCGGTATTTACAAGCTCGATGGTGAATTTTACGCCATCGACGATATCTGCACACATGCCTATGCCTGTATGACAGATGGTTATATCGATGACGGCCAGATTGAATGCCCGCTGCATGGCGCCTGCTTCGACATTAAGACCGGCAAGGCACTGACCGCACCGGCGACGGTTGATCTGCGTCCCTACGAGGTGAAGGTTGAGGGCGACCAGATCATGGTCGGCGTTCCCAAGGCTGACGACTAGTTCTGACGGAGCAAATACACCATGAGCGATGACCGAACTTTTGTAATCATTGGCGCCAGTCAGGCTGGTGGCTGGGTAGCTCAAACGCTACGCAATGAAGGTTTCGAAGGTAATGTCATCCTGCTTGGGGAAGAACCCTACCTGCCCTACGAACGCCCGCCATTATCGAAAGCAGCTCTGCTCGGTGAAGTGACCGTCGACAGCACCTATTTCTGGCAGGCTGATGCGCTTGAAGAAGCCAAAATTGATGTTTGTCTCAACACACGCGTAACGGCAATTGACCGTGACGCCAAGGAGGTTGTGACAGAAAACGGTGACCGTATTGCCTACGACAAGCTTGCGATCACCACTGGCGCACGGGTCCGCAAACTCCCTATCGATGGTGCCGACCTGCCGGGTGTGTTTTATCTCCGAACCATGGAAGACACGCTGGCTATCCGCGATGCTGTACAGGAAGGCGCAACGGCGATGATTGTCGGTGGCGGCTGGATTGGCCTCGAATGCGCCGCTACCCTGACTAAGCTTGGCTGTAAATCGATCGTCGTGGAGGCAGCAGACCGGCTCTGTGGTCGCGCCGTTACGCCGGAAATCAGTGACTGGATGTTGAAATTTCATACCGGGAATGATGTAGATGTTCGGCTCAGTACCGGCATTGAGAAATTCGAAGGGAATGGCAAGCTGGAACGTGCCGTTCTACCTGGCGGCGACACAATCGACTGTTCTATAGCTGTTGTCGGGATTGGCGTTATTCCCAACGTTGAACTAGCGCAGGAAGCTGGACTCAAAATTGATAACGGGATCGTCGTTGATGAGTGTGCCCGGACATCTGATCCCGACATTGTTGCGGCAGGCGACGTCACCAACCACCCCAACGACCTGCTGGGCCGTCGTATCAGACTCGAGAGCTACGAGAATGCTCAAAATCAGGGCATTGTCGCCGGCAAGGCCATGCTGGATAATACTGAGCCCTATTCGGATATCCCATGGTTCTGGTCCGATCAGTTCGATGCCAATCTCCAGATGATCGGCCTCCCACAGGACTGGGATGAAACGGCAACGCGCGGCGACGTGGAGTCAAACGAATTTGTCACATTCTATCTTAAGAGCGGCGTGATTGATAGTGCAATTTCAGTCAATAATCCGCGTGATTTACGGGTCGGCAAGCGGCTTATGCAGGGCCAAAAGCAAGTAACGGCTGCCGAGTTGGAAGACCCGGAAACTAAAATGCAGGCGCTGTTAAAGCGCTAACCTCTCTATAACAACCCGAGAGAGCGGAGTTCGTCGGCCATTTCCTGTGGCAGAGACGAAACTAATTTTCTTTCCTTGCCGGTCAGGTCGGGGGGCGTAGCCTCCGCCTCCATGTATCGCCAGCCCTGAATAGGCTTGTGAGGCAATAAAACTGTTTGAACCAATTTCGGATCAAGGATTAGCGCACAGCGCGGTTTTCCATTGCGCCCAACGGCTTCGCCAAAACCCGTAATGCGCTGCCGCACCCGAATATAGCCTTTTATGATCCAATAAATTGATCCGTCATCAAGGACTTCTTCTGCGCGCCGGGGTGTATTTCGGGTCAGATGACGCAACGCGCCAGCACCACCTGGCTCCTTTGCCTGTCGGAGACGTTCGATCTGAACCTCGCGTAAATGATCGACACTTTCTATGCCGACGGCAATCTTAACCAGATGGGTTGTCATGATTTGAATATGGGCTGGAATCGAATTTCGATCTAGACCCCAGGAGAAATTTTAGGCGTTTACCGCTTTCGCCAAACCTTCCAATTCACAAACCATTTCCTGCCCCAGCGCACCCCCGTCCCCATCGAGATCATGGGCGGCAATTATCACCAAAGCATCGATATGGGCCTTTACGGCCTTTAGGACCGATTCATCTACATTCGGACTGCGTTGCAAGATGCCGCAGGCCAGAGAACATACTTGGGTTACCAGACCATAGCCTTCAGCAGCCGCGGTATTCTTTGTGTTGTGCAGCAGCGCGTAGAGACCATCAATTTCGGCCGAACTCTTAAAACCACTGCGAAGCGTATTTTCAACGGAATCTTGAAGCTCGTTGAGTCGATCTTGAAGTTGGGTGATGTATTCGTCAGCGTTCAATACGCGGCCTATGAGTGCAAGAAAAAGTAACGGAAATCGCTAAGCCGCCGATTGATTGGACTTCGCGACGATCTGCGCCAAACCATTTACCAATGCCTGACCAGCAGCACCGCCATCTCCTTTGAGTTGCTCGGATATCACAGCCCTTATCGCTCCGACATGCGCATTCACAACGTCTAGCTAAAGCGGAGCCAGAGTTGCTTGGGCTTCCCGTATCGGGGCCAGGAAGTCACTGAGAGAGGCACCAACGACAGAAACGATTTCATACCCAAAGCTGGCGCCCTGGCCTTTAAGATCAAGTGAAATCCGATAAATGTCAGCCAAAGCACGCTCTGAGGTTGGCTCATCTGACAATTCCTGACGCGCTGCTTCCATCGCGCTGACGTCGTCTTGTATCCAGTCGGAGAAACCTTCGCCAAACGCCTCGATCGCTTCCTCTGCTTTCGCGATCAACGTTTTATCCAGCTTGCCAGGACCGTTGCCGATCTTCGCCTTGCGCAAAGTGTTTGGGGTCTTAATGAATTCGACGTCAGCCATTCGATGGACTCCTAGCCTCCAAGAAGCGATTCTACTTCAGACTGACCTAGCCCCTCTGCGCCCTCTTCAGCGGTATCCTTACGGCGTTCGGGCACACCGCGTGGCGCACTGAGGTTTTGTCGGCGACGATCCGGCCCGAAATAGTTCTTTGTTTTTATGAACGAGCGCGGGTTATCAATAATAGAAGCGAAACGTTGATATAGAGCGCGGGCAGAAATTGGTTTTGCCAGGAATTCATTGACGCCGGCGTCTCGAGCTTCAACAACCCGACGATATTCAGTATAGCCCGTTAACATGATTATCGGGACGTAGGGATTCGCACTATCCTTAGCGGTGCGGACCAATCTGACGAAATCAAGCCCGTCCAACGGCTCCACATGCTAATCGACGATCAAAACATCAGCCAAAAAGTGCTGGAGTTCCTTAAAGGCAGCCGCGGCATCCGCCGCTTCGCAAATATTCTTTACACCGAGTGAATGCAAAATGGACTGCACGAGACCACGCATATGACGATTATCATCCAATACAAGGACGTTGATATTGTCGAGGGCGTATCTGGATGTCGGCTCAGACATTTCCTGGTCTCTTTCATAGCATCATTGGGAAAACGCACCCCCTGAGATCAGAGAATACTTACTTTCACAATTGATGACCTTTTTACCGAGGACGTCTTTAAACTTGGTTAAACCGAAGGAAAAACCCTGTAATATCAACCGGGTAAATAACCTAGGAGTTTCCACCAGTAGTATTGAAGCGGAACAGAGACGAGCGCGCCAAATAACGCAAAAGGGATCATCAATTTCATAAACTTGGAGATTGGTAATCCGGAAATAGCGCGGGCCACCACTAAGGGTGGCGCTTGATACGGAAAAATGAGCAGCGCCCAAGCGGAAACCTGAGTCATAAGTACTGCGGTCAAAGACCACCCGGTTGCTGTCGCTATTGGCTCAGATACCGCTGTCATAATCGCTGGTTGACCTGGCAATGTAGTTACAAGCTGCAGGACCCACCCCAATCCGACAACGGAGGCAAATTTTTGTAATCCCGACTCCGCTGACAAATCGACCTTTGCGATCAGGAACTGAGCCAGGGCCTCACCAAGACCTGTTTGCGTTACGACAGTGCCCATGCCAACCACCGCCGCCAGAAAGATGATTGGTCCAAAATTCATCTTTGGCATTATTTGCCCGGCCGGCAATACCCCGATGACCGGCAGCGCACAGACGATACCCGCTCCGAGAGAAATCCAGGCCAGCGACACGCCGTGCAAATTATCGGTCGCCCAAAGGCCCAATGTTATGACCAGTAAGCCCATGAGTTTTTTCTCGTCAACTGTCCAGGGCTTTGGGGGGGGCACCTCCATCTGAGGGCGGTCGGTGATTTTGTCGGGAAATATAAAAAAGATCGCAACCGGGAGCGTAATAAGTCCCAAGAGTCCTAACACCGGGAAATGCAAAAAGAGCCAATCAGTATATGAAAATTGAATACCGTGAACGGCCTCGGCGGCACCCGAGAGGACAACATTGGGAACATTCGCTGGCAGGACAGAGAAAGGTGATACCAATGTGCCCATTCCGACGGCGAGGATCAGTCCCGCCCGACCATTGCTTTCTGCTTCAAACCCCAGCCTGTCAGCAAGTGCCAGAACAACTGGCAGCATAATTGTCACGCGCCCGACAGCGGATGGCATCAAAAACGCAAGGAGCAGCATCAAAAGGACTGTTCCGGCGATTACCCGAAAATAGCTTTGTCCAAAGACCCGTTCCAACGTCCCGGCAATACGAGCCCCGAATCCTGAAACCTCGATCCCAATGCCAATAATAAGGCCTCCCAAAACCAACCACACTGCTCCAGAGAAAAATCCCGAGAACACGACGTTTGTTGGTGCCACAGCAACGATAACGCACAGAAAAAAGAAAATTAGAGCGCTTAGAAATTCGGGGATTATAGCCGTCGCAAACAGGCCTATTGTCAGGACCACGATACCTGCTGTTCGCATAACAACGGGTTCTACACCGGCGGGCGCAGGCCAAAAGAAAATGGCGATACCCGCCGCAACAGCGATCCAGGCAAGACAATTGGATAGTTTCACGAGAATCGCCTAATTCGTTTCGGTAAATTCATTAAAGCAGGAGCCATGCCGCAAGACCTAGAAACGCAGAGAATGCTACGACGTCGGTAATTGTCGTCAGAATAACGCTCGACGCAATTGCGGGGTCCACACCGGTGCGGGCGAGAAACAAAGGGATAGCCATGCCGGAGAATGCCGCCAAAATGAGGGTAATGACCATGGCGATGGCCATAACGCCGCCGATTTGCCAGGAATCAGCCCAATACCAGGCGACACAGCCAATCAGGATCGCAAACAACAGGCCGTTATAGACCCCCACTAACGCTTCCTTGCCAAGAACCCGTAACGCATTGGAAGGGGTAAGTTCTTTTGTCGCAAGCGCCCGTACAGCAACAGTCATTGTCTGGGTACCGGCATTCCCACCCATTGAGGCGACAATCGGCATTAACACAGCAAGCATAACGATTTGTTCGATCGTTCCTTCGAACAGCCCGATAACAATTGAAGCGGTGATTGCCGTTATCAGGTTTACAAACAGCCATGAGAATCTTGAACGCCCTGTCTCGAGTGCTGCAGAATAGAGGTCATCACTGGTAACCCCACCCAGCCGCATGATGTCCTCTTCGGCCTCCTCCTGGATAACATCAAGCACGTCATCAACGGTAATCGTTCCGATGAGACGATTTACGTCATCGACGACAGGCGCGGACACCAGGTCCTGCTGTGAAAACAGAAAGGCAACTTCTTCCTGGTCCATCATCGCTGGAACAGTGACGATCTCCGCGTCCATAATGTCTCGGATATTGATGGGCCGCTTGCTTCTTAATACGTGGCTCAATGCCACTGTTCCAACAGCCCGATGCCGTCGATCGACAACAAAGATATCGTAAAAATCGTTTGGCAAGTCGTCGGCTTCGCGCATGAAGTCAATGGTTTCACCGACTGTCCAGAACGCTGGCACCGCGACAAAGTCACGTTCCATGAGACGTCCGGCGCTGTCTTCTGGGAATGCCAGACCTTCTTCAACGATGCTCCGAAGTTCCGCAGGAATCTTCTGGAGGATATCGCGCTGTTTTTGTTCATCCAGCGTTTCGATAAGTTCGAGAGCATCGTCAGACTCAAGTCGTGCAATAGCGTGCGCCAGTGACGTCGTTCCGAGCTGGTCGGCAATCTCGTCCCGAATATCTTCTTCAAGTTCAGGAAGTATCTGTGGATCGAAATCCGGCCGCATATATTCAATAAGCCGGTGTCGTAATTCGGGTCGCAACAGCTGAAGCAAGTCGGCACACTCAGGTGCCCTCAGCGGTTCGACCTGAATGCGGGCCTCAAAACGGTGTTCGTCGTCCAGCGCAACAGCAACGGCTGCAACGATCTCCGGGCTCAGTCCCAGCAATTCTTCTGCCTGAATGGGCTGCTCTTCAAAAGAGGTCGTTGGTTCCGCCATGTCGTACAACCCTTAACGTCAAACCCAACATGCACGGGCGGATCAATTCCGCCAACAAGAATTAACTAAAAATACAGGCCCGTGCTTTAAAGCTCCGGGCCTGTAGAATGGTGCGGTCGAGAAGACTCGAACTTCCACGGGATTGCTCCCACAGCGACCTCAACGCTGCGCGTCTACCAGTTCCGCCACGACCGCATATTCAATAGAATATCAATATCTAGACACTCATACTGGGGCGGGAGATACCAAATTGCCATCGTTATCGCAAGGCTAACCGATAAAATGTCTACAAATTCCATAGAATGGAAAGAATCCTGGGAAAAACCCACGGATTATGACATTGCGGTCACGGATATGGAACAAAGCGTGGCGGCAATACATGATGGCACAGAGAGCCAGCGTGTCTGGCTCGTCGAACATCCGCCAATCTACACAGCGGGTACCGCTACGCAGCCCGGCGACCTTCTCGACCCCGACCGTTTTCCAGTCATCCAAACCGGGCGCGGCGGACAGTATACCTATCATGGACCGGGGCAGCTGGTTGCCTATTCGATGCTCGATTTAGCGCAACGGGGAAGCGATGTGCGAAAATATGTTCATGACCTCGAACAATGGATTATCGACACGCTGGCAGAATTTGGCATTCAGGGCGAGCGGCGAGAGGGCAGAGTCGGCATCTGGGTTGATCAGGGTCCGAATTCAGATGGCATCAGAATGGAAGCCAAGATAGCCGCTATCGGAGTCCGTATCCGCCGCTGGGTGAGCTATCACGGCATTTCTATCAATGTCGAACCTGACCTTGAATATTTTTCAGGTATCGTTCCCTGCGGTATTCGGGAGCACGGTGTGACGTCACTGGTTGATATGGGAATTACTGCGACGATGGCCGATGTTGCCCATGCCCTGCGAACAAATTTTGAAACTGTCTTTGGGTACGAAACCATCGACGGCTAAGAAATCAGTCTGTCGGCAACTGTCTGAAACCGGCTTCCGGTGTCTCGTCGACATGTTCTTGTGAAACCGATGTTACGCGCGCTGCAATAGGACCGCTTTTGCACCGGGTCATCATGTCCTGAACAACTGATTCCGGACCGCTAAAACAGGCTTCGACCGTACCATCCCGGCGATTGCGGACCCACCCGTCCAGACCGAGTGCACGCGCATTTTCAACAGTCCAGCCACGATACCAGACTCCCTGAACCCGACCGGAGATTCTAGCTACCACAGTGATCACTTTTCAGGCGCCAGCTAACGCAAGCGTCATGAATTGGCTAGCGCTGGTGATTTCCTGGCGCAGCTCATCGTGCCGACGAATGGTTTCCAGGTCTTCTCCCCAGGCCTCCATCTGATACAGCTCTTCGAGAGTGGCTAGTTTCAGCGCTTCGTCGGCGCTGATATGTCCATCTGCAAGCGCGAGACCTAACGCGATGGACCCACAAGCTGTTGTCACCGCATGCAACCCAGTCAGTCGAAAATCATCGAATGATTTAACAGCGTTCTTCACTGCCGCTAACGCTGATGCAGACTGTTGGACAAGAACGATCCTGGCCGTAACCTGAAGCTCAACTCCATAGGCTCGGGACAACCAATCAAGCTGGGGCTGCCATTCAGCCACCTGCCGTTCCGCGAGATCAGCAGGCTCATCGACACGATAACACAACATATCGCTCTCGCCGTATGCGCAAACCTGCCCTATCACGTCAATGCGCATGGTACTCGTTCTATCCAGCGCCGCGTTTGCAAATCGTGTTAAGGGCATCAAGAGAGGCTCGATCTCATCATCCTGAACCTGCCACTCCTGAACCACGCCCTGTGCCAGCGCAATCGTGGGCAGAAGCAGAGTCTGTTTTGCCGACGTCTTTATTGATTTGCCATCCAGCGAAACGGTCCACCCATCGTTTGCGGGAACAGCTTCAACACTCTCGTAAAATCGTTTCATTTCAAAACCGTCGGCAAGAAATTACTCCGGAACCACTTGATTAATGATGCCGGGCAACATCTGTACGACATCAACAACATGATACGCGCCCGCCTCCGTCAATTCCTCAGCCTCATGCACGCCCCAGCTGACACCAATCGCTGCCGTTCCGGCACTACGCGCCATCAGCATGTCAAATGTCGTGTCACCGACCATTACAGCGTTCTCTTTGTCGATACCAAGCTCAGAGAGTGTCTGGTTCATCAAAAACGGGTTGGGTTTACCGGGCCCATTATCGGTCGTCTTCAATTTGATAAAACGCTTACCGAGGCCATTAGCATCCAAAAGATCCTGCAATCGCCCAGAGGAACGACTTGTAATGATCGAGAGCAGATACCCCGCCTCTTCAACCTGATCCAGAACATCAATAATGCCCGGAAACAATGTTTCCTGTCGGGCAGGTCTTGGCCGTTTACCATCGGCAACCTCAGCGTGATAGGCCTTGATCTGTGCGAATTCTGACTCTCCGGCACCCGGCAATAGCTCGCAGATAGATTCCTCCCACGGGAGACCGATTATACGACGGATGTGATCTTCTTCCGGGAGCGGAAAACCGCAAGCCTCCCAACAGGCAAGGACACCGGTGACAATAGAACTGGCGCTATCCAGCAACGTGCCATCGAGATCAAAAGCCGCCAAACGTAATGGATCAGCCATTTCTCGCTTCATTCCCATGTCAAATTCGGTGAAGGGGTCCCGATTATCATTGGGATCAAATCCGAAGAACTGCCAGGTCTTTTCCATGTCTTTTGGCAATGGGGCCTCAAATTTCATTCTTTCTCCACGCGGGTGATCAAACTCCAGCGACTGCGCATGAAGATGCAATTTCCGAGGCCCCGGCAGCCCGTCAATAAAAGCATCCTCACCGCCATACTTGCCGTCACCTAAGATAGGCGTCCCCAACACGCCACAATGCACACGCAACTGGTGGGTCCGCCCGGTTTGAGGGCGCAGAGCCAGCCACGCAACCCGCCTGCCTGCTGTCTCGATGGTCGCAAAATCAGAGATCGCTGTTGGCGCATCCAGCTGCGTTACCGCCATACGCTGATTTCCTGCACTTCCCTGCTTGGTAATCGGGGCATTGATTTGGCCCTCCTTGGTATCCGGCACACCTACCACCAATGCCCAATATGTTTTCGTTATCTCGCGTGTTCGAAAAGCTGCCGTCAGTTTTGATGCTGAAAACGCATTGCGGGCAAGCAACATGAGACCGCTGGTATCCTTGTCGAGACGGTGGACCAGCTTAGGCCGCTCCGGGGCATCGAATTTCAGTCCATCCAGCAAACCATCTAGATGGGACGACACCTTGCTCCCTCCCTGTACGGCAAGACCCGGTGGTTTGTTGATGGCAATAATATCGTCGTCGCGATATTGAACCATCGATTGTACCATCGCGATATCTTCAGCAGACAATTCAAATCTACGGGGTTTCCTGGCCTGTTTCGATGCGCTCGCACCAAACGGCGGTACCCTGATGTTCTGTCCCTCCTGAATACGTGTCGAGGATTTAACCCTGCCGCCATCCACACGAACCTGACCGGTTCGGAGCAATTTTTCCATGCGGCCGTGTCCAAGTTCAGGAAAGTGCCTCTTGAACCAGCGATCCAGCCGGATCCCGTCTTCGTCACTTGTTACCGAAAGATTCTGCACATTGCTCATTACAACAGCGCTCTCATGCCGGCCATTGCCAGCAACATTGCCGCAACGCACAGGATCACTGACACGGCAATATAGCTTCCCGCCAACAACCATTGGGCACGTTCAATCATCAACACCACCTCTAGCGAGGAATGCCGAGAACGTCGTCAAGGCCCCCATCATGCCAACGGTCAGGAAGGCGCGCATTTCCTGGGTTGAAGACCAAACACTCGCCAACGCCGTCACCAACACCCCAAGAACCGCGCAGCCCAACACGTTTACGGTCAGCGTTCCCCACGGAAAAGCGTTTCCGGCAACAGTCTGCATATAACCTGAAATCAGATACCGTCCCACGGCGCCTAAAGCACCGCCGCAGGCAACTGCGACGATCATCGACATTGCTGGCCGTTACCCACTATTGCGTTCATTTCGTAATTTTTTCCAATAGGCCAATCTTTTGCCAATCTCCCGCTCAAAACCACGTTCTGCGGGCTTATAAAAATTCTCGCGATCCATACCATCCGGGAAACAGTTTTGTCCCGAAAATCCGTCAGGCGCGTCATGATCATATTGATATCCCTCGCCATAACCGAGATCCTTCATCAGCCCTGTCGGCGCATTGAGGATATTTTTCGGCGGCATCAGAGAACCCGTTCGCTTTGCGACAGCCTTTGCTTGGCTAAGCGCCCGATAGGCCGCATTGGATTTGGGTGCGCTGGCGAGATACAGAACGACCTGCGCGATTGCTAATTCACCCTCTGGCGCCCCCAAACGTTCATAGCTATTCCACCCGGCCAAAGCCTGTGGCAAGGCATTAGGATCAGCCAGACCAATATCCTCCGACGCAAACTGCACGAGGCGTCGCGCGATATAGAGCGGATCCTCGCCCCCGACGAGCATCCTTGCCAGCCAATACAGGGAGGCGTCGACATCCGAACTCCGCAGCGACTTATGAAGAGCGCTAATTAGGTTGAAATGGCTTTCCTGCCCCTTGTCATAAAGCGGCGCGCGCTGTTGCACGACATCCGCCAACTCCGCGGGGTCCAGAGACGTATCTTCCGGCAATGCCAATAACATCTCGGCCATATTGAGCAAATACCGGCCATCACCGTCTGCCATCGCCCTTACGGCGATACGTGCATCGTCCTGCAACGGCAAAGATCTACCGGATTCGGTTTCTGCACGGGCTAACAGCCCTTCTAGTGCTGCGTCGTCCAGACGATTCAGCACCAAGACCTGGCACCGGGACAGAAGGGGTGGGTTTAATTCAAAAGAGGGATTTTCAGTCGTCGCACCAATAAGCACAATGGTGCCGTCCTCTACATATGGCAGAAAGCCATCCTGCTGCGCGCGGTTAAAACGATGAATTTCATCAACAAACAGGAGCGTCCCCCTGCCCGCATCGCGTTCGAGTCTCGCTTCTTCGAAAACCTTCCGGAGATCGGCGACACCCGAAAAAATAGCCGATAATAAAACGAATTTATGATCGGTATATTCCGCCAACAGCCGGGCAATGGTCGTCTTTCCACTTCCCGGCGGCCCCCACAAAATTATCGAGGTCAGATTCTTTGCCGCAATCATACGGCCTATCGGACCCTGTTCATTCAGCAAATGATCCTGACCGACAACCTCTTCGAGCGTCTCTGGCCGTAGACGATCTGCCAAAGGCCGAGGCGCACTTGCTTCAAAAAGAGTGTCGGTGGTTGTCACCTCACCCCTCTATTACAGCCGTAAACACACGATCCTTGCGCTGAACCGTGATCCGCCATTGCGAAGCACCGGCATCGACGATCCCTTTCAAGGTCCTGACCAGGTCAACCTTCGCGCCATTGATCTCCAATATCCAATCACCGGGCTGTAACCCTATCCTGCGGGCCGGACTACGACGCGCAGTTCCAACAATGATGACCCCGCGGCGCATAGGATCGAGTGACAATTCTTCAGCTAGCGCTGGCGACATATTTGCAACCGTAGCACCGGACAAGGGTTGCTGTCCCTGCAAAGTTGAGACATTTCGCGGCGGTTCTTCCGGCGCAGCTTCCAAGGGCATTGAAACCGTTTTGGTCTTGCCTCGGCGGACCAGTTTCAATTTTGCTTTTCCGCCAACTTTGAGCGTTGCGATCCTGAATCTCAGTTCTCGTGGACCAGCGACGTCACGTTTATTGATATTGGTAATGACATCGCCAGATTTAATCCCAGCCCTTGCCGCCGGACCGCCTTCATAAATTTCGTTAATTAAAACGCCGGAAGGTCGTTTTAAGCCAAGAGAGGACATTAAATCGGGGGTTAACGCCTGCCCAGCTGCCCCAAACCATGGTCGTACGACCTTTGCGCCGTGAACAGCATTATCAATAATGCGAGCAACCATGTTGGCCGGAATGGCAAACCCAATGCCCTGCGATCCACCACTTCGGCTGTAAATCGCTGTATTTACGCCAACGAGACGACCATCCATCGTGATCAGCGCCCCCCCCGAGTTACCCGGGTTAATCGCGGCATCCGTCTGAATAAAAAAGCTGAAATCGGAAACACCACCGGCGGCTCTGGCCAAAGCAGATACAATACCGCCCGTCACTGTTTGCCCTACGCCAAATGGATTACCAATTGCCAGGACAAGATCGCCCACTTCAAGGTCATCAGAATCTCGCAACTTGAGAAAAGGAAGTGACCCTTCAACATCTTGTAATCTTAGAACCGCAAGGTCGGTCTTTTCATCTGCAAGAATAACCTTTGCTTCCAGTTCACGGCGATCTGACAGAACCACCCTGATCTGGTCCGCCTTCTTTATGACATGATGGTTGGTGATAACGATGCCCTCAGGACGAACGATAACGCCCGAACCGAGGGAGTTTTCAACGCGTTTACGGGGCGCTCCAAACCTGAACACGTTGTCACCGAAGAATTGCTTAAAAAATGGATCGTTAAAAAACGGCGACCGCCTGCTTTGGACCACACGCTTGGTATAAATATTGACGACCGCTGGCGCCGCTCGCTTTACAAGCGGTGCATAGGAGAGTTGTATTTCTCTTTGCGACTTGGGAAGACGTTTCTCCGCAGCAATCACCGGGGTCACGACAATTAGAGCCATAAAAATGGCTATTCCTGATTTAACGGCATTTCTCAAAACAATTGTCTCTCTCGTACTTTAGTTACGCCCATCTTATTCGATCCTTGGGGAGCCGAAAACAAAAGAGGCAGCCACTGGCTGCCCCTTTTAAATTCATTTTGCTCGATGCCTCTTGCCTTATGCAGCTTCAGGCTCCAGCTCTTCCGGAATGTTCTGCAGAGGACCTGAGTCCTGCCCCTTTGCTTCTTCATCACGATCAATAAGCTCGATAATCGCCATAGGCGCATTATCGCCATGGCGATAGCTGGCTTTCAAAACTCGCGTATATCCGCCATTGCGGTCTGCGTAGCGTTCAGCCAACGTAGAAAATAGCTTTTCTGCAATGACACGATCGTTATTTAGACGACTCAAGGCCTGACGCCGGGCATGAAGAGAGCCGCGTTTACCGAGCGTGATCAAACGATCAACGATACTCCGTAGCTCCTTGGCTTTCGGCAAGGTCGTCTTGATTTGCTCGTGCTTCAATAGCGCAACGGACATGTTGCGGAACAAAGCTTTGCGGTGTGAACTCGTCCGGTTAAGTTTCCGGCCGCTCATTCTATGACGCATTTTCCTGACTCCAGATCAGTAAGGTTCTTCGAGCCGTTTAGCGAGCTCTTCAATATTTTCGGGCGGCCATTCAAGAATTTCCATTCCAAGATGGAGACCCATCTGGGAAAGGACTTCCTTGATCTCATTGAGAGATTTTCGGCCAAAGTTTGGGGTCCGCAACATTTCCTGCTCAGATTTTTGAACCAGATCCCCGATATAGATAATATTGTCGTTCTTCAGGCAGTTTGCAGACCGCACCGACAATTCAAGCTCATCAACCTTACGCAGAAGGTTTTTATTGAATTCAGGTTCCGCCGGCGCTTCGGTATCAGGTGTAACTGTAGGCTCTTCGAAGTTGATAAAGGGCCGTAGTTGGTCCTGAAGAATACGGGCCGCCAGCGCAACAGCGTCATCCGGCGTAACCGTTCCGTCGGTCTCAACGTCGATTGTCAGCTTGTCATAGTCCGTAACCTGACCAACGCGTGTATTATCAACCTTGAATGACACACGTCTTACCGGGCTATAGATCGCGTCGATCGGCACCAGACCAATCAGCGTGTCCTCAGCCCGCATTTGTGCTGCGGCGACATACCCCATGCCCGTGGTCACGGTCATTTCCATATTAACTTTGGTGCCGTCATCCAATGTGCAGATCACGAGGTCAGGATTCACGATTTCAACATCGTGAGTCGCCTCAATCATCCCGGCAGTAACCTCGCACGGTCCTTCTGCTGAAAGAGAAATCCGGGTAGTTTCGTCACCATGATAACGCAGTGACAAAGACTTCAGGTTTAGCACGATGTCGGTAACATCTTCGCGAACACCAGGGATCGACGAAAATTCATGCAGTACGCCATCAATCTGAACGGCTGTTACTGCCGCACCCTGCAGTGAGGACAACAGAACACGCCGCAGCGCGTTGCCCAGAGTCAGACCAAAACCACGCTCCAATGGTTCGACAACAATAGTCCCGATACGGTTTTCGTCGAAGCCCGGCGTAATTTCCAGCTTGTTGGGTTTAATGAGTTCTTGCCAATTTTTCTGAATCACGAGTGTAACCTCATTCTCACTTGGGGACCGCAGTCCACAATGCATTTAATCTTAAAAGACGGTCCTTAACGCCTATCCAATTGGTAACCCGGCGTTATACCCGCCGACGTTTACGCGGCCGACACCCGTTATGGGGGATCGGCGTGACATCCTTGATAGCAGTGATACTGAATCCTACGGTTTGTAGTGCCCTTAAGGCTGATTCCCGTCCTGAACCAGGTCCTTTGACCTCTACTTCCAAAGTTTTCATTCCATGTTCCATTGCCTTGCGGCCGGCATCTTCCGCCGCCATCTGAGCAGCGTAAGGTGTGGACTTGCGCGAACCTTTAAAACCAGACTGACCGGCAGAAGACCAGGCAATCGTATTTCCTTGCGCATCAGCAATAGTAATCATCGTGTTGTTAAACGTAGCATTCACATGGGCAATTCCCGATGTGATATTCTTACGTTCGCGTTTCCTGACGCGTGTCGCTGCAGCCTTGGCCATAATATTTTCCTACCGTATACGTCAGTTCTTGCCAGTAATCGGACGCGCACGTCCTTTTCGGGTTCTGGCATTCGTATGCGTACGCTGCCCCCGAACCGGCATACTCCGGCGGTGACGCAATCCGCGATAACAACCCAAATCCATCAAACGCTTAATATTCATTGCAATGTCGCGGCGTAATTCACCTTCGACACGGAAATCGCGATCAATCACTTCACGAATGCGACCAACTTCGTCGTCGCTCAATTCGTTCATGCGCACCGTCACATCGACACCTACGTCCTCACATATCTTGGAAGCCGTCGTCCGGCCGATCCCGTGGATATAAGTCAGGGCAATCCCTGTCGGCTTATTTGGTAGGTTTACACCCGATATCCGCGCCATACCGCGTTCTCCTCGTTAAGACGATAAACGCCTTGATTTTCAGTTACTTTCGCCCGAGCCCGAAGGTGCCGGATTATAGGAACTCTCGTATGCAAGTCAACAATCACGCACCGCCCAAAACGGTCTCAATTTCAGCCGTCACCTCAGCGATTTCCGCCAGGGCATCGACCGTTCTCAAACTATCTTTTCCCCGATAATAGGGAAGTAACGGCGCGGTTTGCGCCTCGTAGGCATCCAGCCGTTTCCGAACGGTTTCTGCATTATCATCTGAACGCCGCGTAAATTCGGTATTGCCGCAATGATCGCAAACGCCATCCTTTGCGGGCTTCTGGAATTCGTCGTGATAACCAGCGCCACACCCGGCACAGCTGAATCGACCGGCAATCCGCTTGGTTAAAACCTGGGCATCAACCGACATTTCGATCACATGGTCGATCTTCATACCTTTTTCGTCGAGCATATCGTCAAGCGCTTCGGCCTGAGCCGTGGTCCGCGGAAAACCATCCAGAATAAACCCATTCGTGCAGTCCAGCTGGTCAGTTCGCTCAGAAATCATACGGATCATGATTTCGTCGGGTACCAAAGCCCCAGAATCCATGATGCTCTTCACTTCCTGGCCAAGATCGCTGCCCGAACTAATCGCCGCCCGCAGCATGTCGCCCGTGGAAAGCTGAACAAGTCCATGACAGCGCTCAAGTTCCTGGGCCTGTGTGCCTTTTCCGGCACCAGGCGGGCCTAGCAGAATCAAATTCATCCGCGACGCCCTCGAATGCGTGATTTTTTGATCAGCCCTTCATATTGATGCGCCAACAGATGAGATTGTATTTGCGCAACCGTATCCATCGTCACTGTCACGACGATCAGCAGACTGGTACCGCCAAAATAGAAAGGAACCGAATATTTTGAAATCAGCAATTCTGGAAGAATACTGATCGCAATGAGATAAATCGCACCAAATACTGTCAAACGGGTAAGAATAAAGTCTAAATATTCCGCGGTGTTCTTGCCGGGCCGGATGCCAGGCAGAAACCCGCCATTTTTCTTTAAATTATCCGCTGTCTCGCTCGGGTTGAAAACAACCGACGTATAGAAAAAGGCGAAAAACCCGATGAAAAGCGAATACAAAATCAGGTACATCGGCTGCCCGCGGCCCAAATAAGCAGTCATGGTGCCGAGCCACTCTGGGCCTGCATTGGCCGTAAAGTTTGCCAATGTAATCGGCAATAGCAGCAGTGAACTCGCAAAAATTGGCGGAATAACACCAGCCGTATTGACCTTGAGCGGCAAATGCGAGCTGTCACCACCAAACATCTTGTTGCCGACCTGACGCTTCGGATATTGAACAACAACCCGGCGCTGAGCCCGCTCGACATAGACGATAATGGCAATAACGACCATCGCCATAAGAAGAAAAGCTACAATCAAACCGGCGGGCAAGGCACCAGTCCGACCCAACTCAAGAGTACCGGCAAGTGCTGAGGGCAATTCAGCGACAATACCGGCAAAAATGATCAATGAAATACCATTACCGACGCCGCGTGCCGTAATCTGTTCACCCAACCACATCAGGAACATGGTGCCGCCGACCAGGGTAATTACCGTCGTCGCCCGGAAAAACGTACCAGGATCGATAACCGCGGACCCCTGGGATCCGGTCATACCTTCCAGCCCAACACCAATGCCATAACCCTGCAAGGTCGCCAAAATGACCGTGCCATACCGGGTGTATTGATTGATTTTTTTACGACCGGGTTCACCTTCTTTCTTCATCGCGATGAAGAAAGGCGAAACAGCGGTCAACAGTTGCATAATAATAGCAGCCGAAATATAGGGCATAATCCCGAGCGCAAAGATCGTCATACGACCAAAGGCACCACCGGCAAACATATTGAACATGCCGAGAATACCGCTGGCCTGCTGCTCAAATATTTCCTTCAGGATCGACGGATCAATTCCCGGTAACGGGATATAGGTCCCAAGACGATAGACAATCAACGCGCCAAGCGTGAACCACAGCCGTTTCTTCAATTCAGTCGCTTTGGAAAGCTGACCGAAATTGATATGAGCAGCTAGTTGTTCGGCGGCAGATGCCATTTCATTCTCCGGCGGACGTTAGAACGCCCGGTTTAAATCAAGACGATGCATCTTCTGCAGATGCGTCATCGTCAGCAGAACTCGTCGCCGCTTTTGCAGCTTTTGCGGCCTTCTTGTCCTTCTTTGCCTGACCTTTCGGCGCCTTGTCAGCTTTTAAAGGTTCAGACAATTTAACCGTACCACCAGCTTTCTCCACCGCTGCGATCGCGGCCTTTGAAGCACCAGCGACTTCAATATCAATCTTGGAGGTCAACTCTCCTTTTGCAAGGAGTCGGACGCCATCTCGCGCAGTTTTGATCAATCCAGCACCCCGCAGCGCTTCTTCATTGACTGTCTTGGATGCATCAAGCTTTTTAGCGTCGATTGCAGCCTGTAGGCGGCCCAGATTAACTTCGCGGACAGTCTTACGGAAGATGTTGTTAAACCCACGCTTCGGCAAACGCCGAAAAAGTGGCATTTGGCCACCTTCGAAACCCGCCAGAGCGACACCGCTCCTAGATTTCTGACCTTTTTGGCCCTTACCGGACGTTTTACCCAGTCCAGATGAGGCACCACGACCAACGCGTTTACGTGGCTTCGTGGCTCCCGGGTTATCGGAAAGCTGGTTCAATTGCATAATACTACCTCTATGCGCCGGAGCGCCGTTTCCTAAACTTCTTCAACGCTGATGAGATGACTCACCTTGTTGATCATGCCCCGTACGGCCGGTGTGTCTTCCACCTCACGTGTTCGGTGCATCTTGTTCAAACCCAGACCAATTAAAGTCTGGCGTTGATCAGCAGGTCGTCCGATTGGACTTCCCGTCTGCGTTATCTTTATTTTGCCATCAGCCATCGGTTGCCTCCGCAGCTACAGGAGCGGTCTCAGATCCGGCGCGAGGGCCAAGGATATCGGAAACTTTGCGTCCGCGACGCGCTGCAACAGACCGAGGTGATTGCAGATGCTTCAACGCCTCGAATGTTGCTTTCACCATATTATAGGGGTTCTGCGATCCAGTAGACTTCGCGACAACGTCCTGAACACCCAATGTCTCAAACACAGCGCGCATCGGGCCACCTGCAATGATACCTGTACCGGCTGGTGCCGCTCGGCAGACAACATGTCCTGCACCAAAGTCACCTCGTACATCGTGATGCAATGTACGGCCTTCACGAAGGGGGACGCGGATCATTTGTGTCTTGGCCTGTTCAGTTGCCTTGCGAATTGCCTCTGGCACCTCGCGGGCTTTACCTGATCCGAAACCCACACGACCTTTTTCATCGCCAACAACGACAAGAGCGGCGAACCCAAATCGACGGCCACCCTTTACAACCTTAGCGACCCGGTTAATACCAACCAGCTTGTCTACGAGATCGGTCTGTTCGGGACCGCCATCGCGACCGCGTCCACGTCGTTGGTCATTTCTCGGCGTACGTGCCATCTTTGTTACTCCGTCAGAATTTCAGGCCGGCTTCACGCGCGGCATCAGCCAGCGCCTTAACGCGGCCATGAAACAGATAAGACCCTCGGTCAAACACAACCTCGTTCAACCCCTGTGCAACTGCCCGCTCAGCAACAAGTTTGCCGACAACAGCTGCCGCATCTTTGGTTGACCCGGACTTCAGACCATCACGAAGCTCTTTCTCCATAGTGGAAGCCGATGCAACCGTGTTGCCCTGCAAATCATCAATGACCTGGGCATAAATATTCTTATTCGAACGGAATACCGATAGGCGCGGACGCCCAGCGCCGGACTTGCGAATACGGGATCGTATACGCTGTTTCCGTCTCTCTTTTAGTGCATTTGTTTTTAACATGCCGCGGTCCTACTTCTTTTTACCTTCCTTGCGGAGGATAAATTCATTTTCATACCTAACGCCCTTGCCCTTATAGGGTTCAGGTTTTCTGTATTCACGTATATTTGCTGCGACCTGCCCGACCAATTGGCGGTCAGCACCGCTGACAGCGATCTGCGTAGGTTGTTCGCATTTGATGGTGATCCCCTCAGGGATCGGGTGCTTAACCTCATGGCTAAACCCGAGCTGAAGCACAAGAAACTTGCCCTGGACCGCCGCACGATAACCAACGCCGACGATTTCAAGATTGATCGTGAAACCTTCAGCAACACCAGTGACAATATTCTGGACCAGACTACGGGTCGTACCCCACATAGCCCGGGCGCGCGGAGTCTGATTGCGAGGTTTTACCCGTACCAGATTTTCTTCCTGGGTGACTTCTACATCGTCAACCACATTCACGCTCAACTCTCCGAGCTTGCCTTTCGCGGTAACCATTTGCCCGGCGATACTTAACGTAACGCCGTCAGGCACAGTTACAGGACTTAAACCAACGCGCGACATCTTCGTCTCCTAGAAAACCGTACAAATGACTTCGCCGCCAACGTTTTGCGCCCGCGCTTCTCCGTCGGAGAGCACACCGCGTGGCGTTGACAGGATCGAAATCCCCAGCCCGTTATAAACGCGCTGTAAATCTTTGATCTTCGAATAGACGCGCCGTCCGGGCCGCGAGACACGTTGCAGATCCTTAATCACCGGCTCACCTTCGTGGTATTTGAGTTCTATCCGAACTTCCGGCAATGACCGTTCATCCTGCTGAAGTTCATATCCACGGATATAACCTTCCCGCTGCAGAACATCGAGGACACCGACCCGAAGTTTGGAGGATGGACTGTTGATAACGCCCTTATTCGCACTTTGACCGTTGCGAATTCGGGTCAGCATATCACTGATGGGATCACTCATTGTCATCGTTACTTCTCTCTCACCAGCTCGACTTGACCATGCCGGGAATATGTCCATTCGACGCAAGATCGCGCAAAGCAATTCGCGAAACCTTGAACTTGCGATAATAGGCACGCGGGCGACCCGATACCTCACAGCGATTCCGGATACGCGTCGGCGCCGAATTGCGTGGCAATTCAGCCAACTTCAATCTCGCCGCAAAACGTTCTTCAGCCGGAACGGACTGATCACTTGTGATCGCCTTAAGCCGGTTTCTCCGTGACGCATACTTCTTCGCCATGCGGATACGCTTCCGGTTCTTTTCAACAGCGCTGGTCTTTGCCATGCAAACTCTCCCGCAGTTCTTCGTTCAGTTAATCGGCAAATTCAGGCCCTTAAGCAGAGCCTTTGCCTCGTCATCCGTCTTTGCAGACGTGACAATTACAATATCCATCCCACGCATCTCATCGACGGTGTCGTAATCGATTTCGGGGAAAACAATCTGTTCCTTCAGACCAAGGGCATAATTGCCACGCCCATCGAAGCTATTGGGCGACAGGCCGCGAAAGTCGCGAACCTGAGGCAATGTAATATTGATCAGACGATCCAGAAATTCATACATACGATCGCGCCGCAGGGTGACCTTGCAGCCCACCGACATGCCTTCACGCAATTTGAAGGTCGCAACCGACTTACGAGACTTAATCACTACCGGTTTCTGCCCGGAGATCAGCGACATCTCGTTGGCCGCTGCATCGATTTTTTTCGAGTCGGCAACCGCTTCACCGACCCCCATATTGATCACAACCTTCTCAACGCGCGGCACTTCCATGGAGTTGCCATAGCTAAAGGCTGAAACCAACTCGGGTTTCACGGTGTCATTATAATGTTCCTGCAAACGTGTCATCGAGCTGCCTTTAATCAATCATCTCACCGGAGGCGCGTGCGACGCGAACCTTCCGGCCGTCCTCCAGGACTTTAAAACCAACTTTGGTGGGCTTACCGCTATCGGGGTCAACCAACGACACGTTGGAAATGTGGATCGGCGCTTCTTTATCGTCGATACCGCCCGGATTGTTCTGCGATGGCGCGGTATGACGTTTAACGATATTTACGCCCTGTACGATAACGCGCGCTTCATCGCGCAATACGCGCAGCACATCGCCTGTCTTACCCTTATCGCGCCCAGTCAGAACGACGACGTTGTCGCCCTTACGAATCTTTTTGGTCATATTATTGCTATTTGTCATCACGGTTGCCCCTTACAACACTTCAGGTGCAAGAGAGATAATCCGCATGAAACTACGGCCCCGCAATTCACGAGTTACCGGGCCAAAGATACGGGTGCCAATCGGTTCACCCGGCGGGTTAATCAACACAGCGGCATTCCGGTCAAACCGGATCGAGGTTCCATCAGGACGATGAATTTCCTTAGCTGTACGAACGATGACAGCCTTGTGGATATCACCTTTTTTCACACGGCCACGCGGAATTGCTTCCTTAACCGTTACCACAATGATGTCACCAATACTGGCGCTCCGGCGACGGCTGCCGCCAAGAATACGGATACATTGGACCCGGCGTGCACCGGAATTATCCGCAACTTCTAAATTTGTTTCGACGTGAATCATTGTATTACTTTCCAGCAGGCACGGCGTTATTCACCGTCGGCCAGTACCTCCCAACGCTTGGATTTGGAAATTGGCCGACATTCGCGAATGCGAACATTGTCACCAACCTTGAAAGAGTTCCCAGGGTCGTGCGCGGCATACTTCTTCGATTGCCGGATAAACTTCCCATAAAGCGGATGACGTACGCGACGTTCAACCCGAACGGTAATCGTTTTGTCCGTTTTGTCGGACACCACAACACCCTGTAACATTCTCTTCGGCATAACTTACCCCTGCACCGCGGCTTGACGACGTTCGCCCATCACGGTGCGAACCCGCGCAATATCGCGCCGAACCTGGCGAATACGCGCTGTAGCTTCCAACTGGCCGCTGGCCCGCTGGAAACGCAAATTAAGTGTTTCTTTCTTAAGCTCCTGGATCTGATCCTTGAGCTCATCATCGGTTTTCGTTCTGATATCTGCCGCGTCCATCACTCTATCCTTACTCGGCCAACCGTTTGACGACGCGCGTCTGCAACGGCAACTTCGCAGCCGCCAAAGCCAACGCAACCCGGGCAACAGGCTCCGGAACGCCATCAACTTCAAACATGATCCGGCCAGGTTTCACACGGCACGCCCAATATTCCGGAGCGCCCTTACCTTTACCCTGACGAACTTCCGCTGGTTTTTGCGATACCGGCACATCCGGGAAAACACGGATCCAAACACGACCAGCACGCTTCATGTGCCGGGTAATTGCGCGTCGCGACGCTTCGATCTGTCGTGCCGTAATTCTGCCAGGCGTTGTCGCCTTCAATCCAAAAGACCCGAAGTTCAAAAGAGTGGCACCCTTGGCATTGCCATGGATACGGCCCTTATGAGCCTTACGAAACTTAGTACGTTTGGGAGATAACATCTTCTTGAATCCTTCCTGCTAAATCCCGTTAGCGTGCCGGCTGTTGTTCTTGGGCGCGCTTATCCTGCGCCATCGGATCATGCGCCAGGACTTCACCCTTAAAGATCCAGACCTTCACTCCGCAAGCACCGTAAGTTGTCCGCCCGGTTGCCGTGCCGTAATCGACATCAGCGCGAAGCGTATGCAACGGTACGCGGCCTTCCCGATACCACTCGGTACGGGCGATTTCCGCTCCACCAAGGCGACCACCGCAATTGATACGAATACCTTCTGCGCCAAGCCGGATGGCAGATTGAACAGCGCGCTTCATAGCGCGACGGAATGCAACACGTCTTTCAAGCTGCTGGGCAATATTTTCAGCAACGAGCTTTGCATCAATTTCGGGCTTCCGAATTTCAACGATATTCAAATTCACATCGCTGCCGGTCATGCGGGAAAGCTCAAGGCGCAGCTTTTCAATATCAGCGCCTTTTTTACCGATGACGACACCGGGGCGAGCTGAATGGATAGTCACGCGTGCTTTCTTTGCCGGCCGTTCGATGACGACTTTGGAGACGCCAGCCTGGCTCAACCGGTCGAACAAATATTCGCGAAGCTTAATGTCCTCATGGAGCATGTCGCCATATTGTTCATCCGCATACCAGCGAGAATCCCAAGTCCGGTTAATGCCGAGCCGAAGCCCGATTGGGTTGACCTTCTGTCCCATTAATTGGCCTCCTCGCGCTCGCGCACGACAACAGTCAAATTGCTAAAAGGTTTCGTAATACTGCCGGTGCGGCCACGAGCCCGTGGACGAAACCGCTTAAGCGCAAATGCACGACCGACCGTTGCCTCCGAAACATAAAGACGATCAACATCGAGCTGGTGATTATTTTCTGCATTGGCGATAGCTGATTCCAGAACCTTTTTGACATCACCAGCCACACGTTTCGGTGAAAAGGTCAAATCAGATAGCGCCTTCGCCGCATCCTTGCCGCGAATGAGCCCGGCAACCAGATTGAGCTTCTGTGGGCTGATCCGGATCGCTTTAGAAAATGCCATTGCCTCGTTATCACTGAAACGATGCGGTGCAGACTTCTTACCCATTAGGCCCTCCGCACTTTCTTATCCGCGCCATGTCCGCGATAGGTACGCGTTGGCGAAAACTCGCCGAACTTATGTCCAACCATGTTTTCGGTCACCAACACGGGTATGAACTTCTGCCCGTTATAAACACCGAAGGTGAGACCAACGAATTGCGGCAAAATGGTCGACCGACGTGACCAAATGCGGATAATTTCCTTACGTCCGGAACCACGGGCTTCTTCTGCCTTTTTAAGCAGATAACCATCCACAAACGGTCCCTTCCAAACTGAACGAGCCACGAGATATCTCCTCTAACGCTTATGTCGGCGGCGTATGATGTACTTATCGCTGGGTTTCTTGCCCCGCGTGCGCTTGCCTTTTGTTGGAACACCCCAAGGGGTAACTGGATGCCGACCACCGGAACTGCGGCCTTCGCCGCCGCCATGCGGATGATCAACCGGGTTCATGGCAACACCACGGACAGAGGGGCGTTTACCACGCCAGCGATTGCGGCCGGCCTTACCCATATTCGTGTTTTTGTTATCAGCATTCGATACCGATCCGACTGTTGCCATACAACGTGCCGGAACCATACGAAGCTCGCCCGACCCAAGCCGAAGCTGGGCAAAACCGGCATCTTTACCGACCAGCTGAACGTACGTGCCTGCCGCGCGGGCAATCTGACCACCGCCGCCTGGTTTCATTTCGATATTGTGAATAATGGTACCAACGGGAATATTCTCCATCGGCATCGCATTTCCGGGCTTGATGTCTACCCGTTCACCCGAAACGACCTGGTCGCCAACAGCAAGACGCTGCGGGGCAAGAATATAGCAAATTTCGCCATCGCTATATTTGAGCAACGCAATGAACGCTGACCGGTTGGGGTCATATTCCAGGCGTTCGACCGTTGCCGTGACATCAGCTTTCCGCCGCTTGAAATCGATTTTACGATAACGGCGTTTATGACCACCACCCCGGCGACGCATTGTGATACGCCCGAGATTGTTTCGGCCACCTTTGCTGTTCAGGCCCTCTGTCAGGCCTTTGACCGGCTTGCCTTTCCACAGTTCCGACTTATCAACCAGAACCAAAGTGCGCTGCGACGGGGTCGTCGGTTTGAAATTTTTCAACGCCATGATTTAAATTCCCGTCGTCACATCGATCATTTCGCCTTCGGCGAGTGATACGATGGCTTTCTTGTAATCCGGACGCTTACCGAGCTTGCCCCGGAAACGTTTGACCTTGCCTTTTTGCCGCATGGTATTGACGGCATTTACCTTGACCTTGAACAGCTGCTCAACAGCCGCCTTGATCTCAAGCTTGTTCGCCGTCAGCGGTACGCGGAAAGTGACCTGGTTATGTTCTGAACCCATGGTCGATTTTTCCGTCACCATCGGCGACAAGATAATGTCATAGGCCTGGTTCATAGAAACCGAGACCGGCTTTTCACGACGCGCGCTCATTTCAACCGCTCCACCAGATGGGTAACCGCATCTTTGGTCAGCACCAGCGTATCGCGGCGCAAGATGTCATAGACGTTCGCACCCTGCTGCGGCAAAACGTCAATCAATGGAATGTTTGCTGCGGCCTTCGCAAAGTTGGCATCAACTTCGGGACCCGAAACAATCAGCGCTGATTTAAGCCCGAGAGCTGAAAGCTGCGCCGACAAAGATTTGGTCTTCGCATCGCCCGCTTTTGCCTCATTGAGAACGATCAGCTTTCCTTCGGCCTGCTTACTCGACAGAGCCGTCTTGAGGGCAAGGCGACGTACCTTTTTATTCAGGCTAAAGGCATGCGAGCGGACAACCGGGCCAAAGACCGTTTGGCCACCGCGGAATTGCGTCGCCCGACGACTACCGGCACGGGCGCGGCCCGTCCCTTTCTGGTTCCAGGGTTTAGCTGTCGTTCCACGGATTTCTCCGATCGTCTTGGTCTTGTGATTACCGCTACGCCGTTTGGCAAGTTGGTAATTGACCATGCGCGACAGAATATCCTGCCGGACAGCTACTCCGAAAACCGACTCGTCGAGATCGACTGACCCGGATTTCTTATTTTCAAGTGTGACGACGTCGCACTTCATCCTGCTCAATCCTTCTTCTCTTCTTCAGCGTCAGCAGACGCTTCTTCGGGGGCCTCAACTGCCGGTTCTTCCGCAGCAGGCGTTTCCTCTGGTGCTGCCGCCTCTTCAGCTACAGGTGCTTCTTCCTCAGCTGGTGCTTCATCGGCACCACCAACAATACCGGCGGGGAATGGAAGATCCTCCGGCTGTGCTTTTTTCTTGGCATCGGAGATATAGACATAGCCTCCCTTTGAACCGGGGACAGCGCCTTTGATCAGTACCAAGCCACGATCAGCATCGGTTGAAACAACTTCAAGATTCTGGGTGGTCGTCCGGACGGCGCCCATATGGCCAGCCATCTTCTTACCCTTCCAAACCTTGCCGGGATCCTGACTGTTACCAGTCGACCCATGGCTTCTGTGACTGATCGAGATACCATGTGATGCTTCGAGACCGCCGAAGTTATAACGCTTCATCGCACCGGCAAATCCCTTACCAATACTCGTGCCCACAACATCTACACGTTGTCCGGCTACAAAATGATCGGCGGAAAGCTCCGCACCGACGGACAACATCGCATCTTCGCTCACGCGAAACTCTGCGACTTTCCGTTTTGGCTCGACCTTTGATTTAGCAAAATGGCCGCGCATCGATTTGGAAACATTTTTAGGCTTGGCTGCACCCCAACCGAGCTGAACAGCGTTATAGCCATTGGCCTCTTTTGTGCGGACATCAACAACCTGCAGATTGTCCACTTTAAGCACTGTCACGGGTACATGTTGACCATCCGCCGTAAAGACGCGGGTCATCCCCATTTTCTGTGCAATTAAACCCGTACGCATCAAACCAATCCTAAAGCTTAATCTCGACGTCTACGCCAGCGGCGAGATCCAGTTTCATCAGGGCATCAACCGTCTGCGGTGTCGGGTCAACGATATCCAGAAGGCGCTTGTGAGTCCTGATTTCGAACTGCTCGCGCGACTTCTTGTTGACATGTGGTGACCGCAGAACGGTGAATTTTTCGATCTTGGTAGGCAGCGGGATAGGACCACGCACCTGAGCACCCGTCCGTTTAGCAGTATTGACGATCTCATGCGTCGACATATCAAGCACGCGATGGTCAAACGCCTTAAGGCGAATGCGAATACTCTGGTTGTCCATCTCCGTTACCTTTCTCGACCAAACAGTCTTAAATTACGATCAGCCTTAAGCCTTAATAGAAGCGACGACGCCGGCACCGACGGTGCGTCCGCCTTCACGGATCGCAAACCGAAGACCATCATCCATCGCAATTGGCTGGATCAACGTCACTTCCATCGTGATGTTATCTCCAGGCATCACCATCTCTGTCCCTTCAGGAAGAACAACCGAGCCCGTCACATCCGTCGTACGAAAGTAAAACTGCGGACGGTAGTTCGAGAAAAACGGTGTATGACGACCGCCCTCTTCCTTCGTCAGAATATAAGCCTCTGCCATGAACTGCGTATGCGGCGTAATCGAGCCAGGCTGTGCAAGCACCTGACCACGCTCAACATCTTCACGGTCAATACCACGAAGCAGACAACCAACATTGTCACCAGCCTCGCCACTGTCCAGAAGCTTACGGAACATCTCAACGCCCGTAACAACCGTCTTCTCAGTGTCCTTCAGACCAACAATCTCAACTTCGTCGCCAACGTTCACAATACCGCGCTCAACACGCCCCGTCACAACCGTCCCACGTCCCGAGATTGAGAACACATCCTCAATCGGCATCAGGAACGGAAGATCCTTCGGACGGTCAGGCTGCGGAATATACTCATCAACCGCCGCCATCAGCGCCATAATCGCGTCTTTACCCGTCGCCGCATCGCCATCTTCCAAAGCACCAAGAGCCGTACCCGAAACAATCGGAATATCATCCCCAGGAAACTCGTAAGAGCTCAGAAGCTCACGGATCTCAAGCTCAACAAGCTCAAGAAGCTCAGGATCATCAACCTGATCAACCTTGTTCATGAACACAACAATCGCCGGAACACCAACCTGACGCGCAAGAAGAATATGCTCGCGGGTCTGAGGCATCGGGCCATCCGCTGCACTCACAACCAGGATAGCGCCATCCATCTGCGCTGCGCCGGTGATCATGTTCTTCACATAGTCAGCATGGCCAGGGCAGTCCACATGTGCGTAGTGACGGCCTTCCGTCTCATACTCAACATGCGCCGTCGCAATCGTGATACCACGCTCCTTCTCTTCTGGAGCCTTATCAATCTGGTCGTACGCCGTGAAATCGGCGCCGCCACCTTCGGCCAAAACCTTCGTGATCGCTGCCGTCAATGTCGTCTTGCCATGGTCAACGTGACCAATCGTGCCGATGTTGCAATGCGGCTTCGTACGCTCAAACTTCTCCTTAGCCATATCCTTCTCTCCACTTCTTAGGCCAGTTTGGCCTTAACCTCTTCAGCTACCGCCTGCGGCACCTGTGAATAATGATCAAAAAACATTGTGAACTGAGCACGGCCCTGACTCATGGACCGCAGGGTGTTTACATACCCAAACATGTTTGCCAGCGGCACCATGGCATTGACGATCCGCGCATTGGCGCGCTGATCCATACCCGAAACATTGCCGCGACGGCTGTTCAAATCACCAATAATGTCACCGAGATAATCTTCCGGGGTAACGACCTCGACCCGCATCATCGGCTCAAGCAACTTAGGAGATGCTTTTGCGACACCTTCCCGGAAAGCGGCGCGAGCAGCGATCTCAAAGGCCATCACAGACGAGTCAACATCATGCGATGCACCATCTGTAAGCGTCGCCTTAACATCGATCATAGGGAAACCAGCAAGGATGCCGCTTTCAACAGCGCTTGCTAAACCTTTTTCAACGCCCGGAATAAACTCTTTCGGGACGTTACCACCCACTACGGTGTCCTCGAACTGGAATCCTGATCCAGCTTTGCCAGGTTCAAACGTAATTTTCACACGAGCGAACTGACCGGAACCACCCGTTTGCTTTTTATGGGTGTAGTCGATTTCGGCAGCCTTGGTAATCGTTTCACGATAGGCAACCTGTGGCGCACCGACATTGGCATCGACCTTGAATTCCCGCTTCATACGATCAACGAGAATCTCGAGATGCAATTCGCCCATCCCCTTGATGATCGTCTGACCACTTTCATAATCACTGGTAACCCGGAATGACGGATCCTCTTGAGCCAAGCGGTTCAAGGCGACGCCCATCTTTTCCTGGTCACTCTTGGTCTTCGGCTCAACTGCGACTTCAATGACCGGATCAGGGAATTCCATCCGCTCCAGCACGACAGCATTGTCTGCGTCACACAGCGTATCACCCGTCGTCGTATCTTTAAGTCCAGCCAGGGCCACAATGTCGCCAGCGCAAGCTTCCTTGAGATCTTCGCGAGAGTTCGCATGCATCAACAGGATACGGCCAACACGCTCACGTTTGTTTTTAACGGTATTCAGAAGCGATACACCACTCTTCAGAATTCCGGAATAAACCCGCACAAAGGTCAGCGAACCAACGAATGGATCGTTCATGACCTTAAATGCCAAAGCGCCGAGCAGTTCGCTATCAGAGCTCTCGCGGACAATTTCTTCATCGCTGTCCATGACAACGCCACGGATCGCGGGGACTTCAGTTGGGCTCGGCAAGTACTCAACGACCGCGTCGAGAAGCGGCTGAACGCCCTTGTTCTTAAAGGCCGAACCACAAAGAACCGGAACAAAAGCACCGGCGATTGTTCCCGCCCGGATGCAAGCCTTCAACACATCTTCTGTCGGCTCCGTACCCTCTTCCAGATACGCTTCCATTGCCGCGTCATCATGCTCAACAGCGGTCTCTACAAGCTGTTCGCGGTATTCAGCTACCCGGTCAGCCAAATCGTCAGGAATATCAGTGGATTCAAATTCAGCGCCGAGACTTTCGTCTTTCCAGACAATTGCCTGCATCTTGATCAGATCAACAACACCGACAAAATCACTTTCTGATCCAATCGGGAGCTGCGTAACCAACGGTACCGCACCAAGCCGGTCAACGATCATATCGACCGTGTTGTACATATCCGCCCCGATGCGATCCATTTTGTTTACAAAACAGATACGCGGAACGTCGTACTTATCCGCCTGCCGCCAAACTGTTTCGGATTGCGGCTCAACGCCGGAAACAGCATCAAAAACGGCAACCGCGCCATCAAGCACCCGCAATGACCGCTCAACTTCAATCGTGAAGTCAACATGGCCTGGCGTGTCAATAATATTTACCCGGTGATCATTCCAGAAACAGGTTGTTGCCGCGGAGGTAATCGTAATACCGCGCTCCTGCTCCTGCTCCATCCAGTCCATAGTGGCTGTGCCTTCATGGACTTCACCAATCTTATAAGCACGCCCCGTATAATAGAGGATACGTTCGGTCGTCGTCGTCTTACCGGCGTCAATATGCGCCATGATGCCGATATTACGATAATTTTCGATTGCTGTTGTACGGGACATCGTTCTATTCTTGGACTCTTAACTCTCTGGCCTACCAGCGATAATGCGAGAACGCTTTGTTGGCTTCCGCCATACGGTGCGTATCTTCGCGTTTCTTGACTGCATTGCCGCGATTGTTCACCGCATCAAGCAACTCATTCGACAGACGGTCTGTCATTGTGTTTTCAGAGCGCGCCCGGGCAGTTTCGATAACCCAGCGAATAGCCAATGCTTGGCGACGGTCATTACGAACCTCGACCGGCACCTGATATGTCGCACCACCAACGCGGCGCGACCGAACTTCGACAGACGGCTTCACATTATCAAGCGCATCATGAAATGATTTTACGGCATCGCCACCGGAACGGTCAGCCAAGGTATCAAGCGCAGAATATACGATCTTTTCAGCGGTCGACCGCTTACCCTGCTGCATAAGGCAGTTAATGAATTTTGCGAGAACCAGATCACCATATTTGGCATCCGGCAAAATTTGTCTTTTCTCAGCAGCTCGACGGCGTGACATGGCTTAATTCCCGATCTTAATTTATTTCGGACGCTTGGCGCCGTATTTGGAACGTCGTTGGCGACGGTCTGTAACACCCTGAGTATCCAAAATACCCCGGATGATATGATATCGAACGCCTGGCAAATCCTTGACGCGTCCACCGCGGATCATGACCACGGAATGTTCCTGAAGATTGTGTCCCTCACCCGGAATATAGCTGATGACTTCAGCACCATTCGTCAGGCGGACACGGGCAACTTTCCGCAGAGCCGAGTTCGGCTTCTTTGGGGTCGTCGTGTAAACACGCGTGCAAACGCCGCGTTTCTGCGGACATCCCTGCATGGCCGGAACCTTGTTCCGGACAATAGGCCGCTTGCGCGGCTTTCTGATCAACTGGTTTACCGTCGGCACAGTGTCACCCTCAATAGTTCATCGGCCCCAAACTCGTCTGACCCATTCAGCAGATCCCGAGACCAAAAATTCCGTTCGCACAACACAACGACCCTGCGAAAGCAAAAACAGGCCTCCGCGGACCTTGGCACCGTTACGAACGGTTCGTTACGCTATGTATTCGCCAATTCAGCGGGAACGCGTCTAGGATGTTTTCCTACCACCAGCTCCCAATGAGGCGCGCAATATAGTTGCGCCCTATACTCCCGTCAACAGAGAAAAAACACGAAATTCGTAAGTTTTCTCAAATAGTTTCAGGGCCCAACGATAATTCCGAAGAACGATCACTGAGCCCTGAAAAATCAATCACAAATTTTAGACTGCGCTGGGCTGCCCACCGTCATCATCTGCTGCTTCGAGCGCCGGAACCTCACCTTCTTCGGCGCGACGGGCAGCAATTGCTTCCATCGCTTCCTCGTCACGATCCTGAGCTACCTGACGGACCTTATTCATGTAAGACCCTGTTCCCGCAGGAATAAGACGTCCAACAATCACATTTTCCTTAAGGCCGATGAGATCATCTTCCTTGCCGGAAACCGCCGCTTCGGTAAGAACACGGGTTGTTTCCTGGAAGGATGCAGCCGAAATAAACGACCGCGTCTGCAATGACGCTTTGGTAATACCGTGAAGAACCGGTGCCGCACCTGCCTGCTTCTGTTTTTCAGATTTCAGCTTGGCATTCACCGCATCGAACTCGTCACGATCAACAACTTCCCCAACGAGGAACGTTGAATCACCTGGCTCCATTACTTCAACCTTTTGCAGCATCTGGCGACAGATGACTTCGATATGCTTATCGTTAATCTTGACGCCCTGCAGACGATACACATCCTGAATCTCATCAATCAGGTAATTTGCCAGAGCTTCAACGCCAAGAACTCGCAAGATATCATGCGGCACAGGATTACCGTCCATCAAGAAGTCACCCTTCTCGACGATATCACCTTCCTGAACACTGATATGTTTTCCTTTCGGAATCAGATGCTCGACAGGCTCGCCATCACCTTCAAGCGGGTGAACGACAATACGGCGTTTCGCCTTGTAGTCCTTGCCAAATTCAACCCGGCCATCGATTTCACTGATGATCGAGAAATCCTTCGGCTTCCGGGCTTCAAACAGCTCGGCAACACGCGGCAGACCACCTGTAATATCGCGGTTTTTCCCGGTTTCACGAGGAATGCGGGCTAAAACATCGCCTGCATGGACTTTGGCCCCCGGTTCGACGGAGAGAATAGCGTCGACAGACATGTAATAGCGCGCCTCCGCACCATTGGCCAACTCGATGACCTCGCCCTTGTCGTCCCGCAATGTGATCCGTGGACGCAGTTCCGACCCTTTCGGCTGGGCTTTCCACTCAACGACCTTCTTGTAGGAGATACCAGTCGCTTCATCGACGACCTCCTGCATTGAGACGCCGTCAATGATATCCACATAGTTGGCAATACCTTCTCTCTCGCTGATGATCGGGAGGGTGTAGGGATCCCATTCAGCCAGGCGATCACCTTTTTTAACCTTATCCCCATCATCTTTGAGCAGCCGGGCACCGTAGGGAATCCGATAAGACGCCCGTTCACGGTCATTTTCGTCAATTAGCGCCAACTCGGTGTTCCGCGCCATAACAATGTTAACCTTGTCAGTGTCCTGAACAACGCTACGGTTGCGGATGACGACCGTCGAAGCAAAGTCAGCCTCGATGCTTGACTGTTCTGCACCACGCTGCGCCGCACCACCGATATGGAAGGTCCGCATCGTAAGCTGTGTACCAGGTTCACCAATTGACTGAGCGGCAATAATACCGACCGCTTCTCCGCTATTGACGGGCGTACCGCGCGCCAGGTCACGACCATAGCACTGAGCACAAATACCGCCGACAGTTTCACAGGTCAGGGCGGATCGAATTTGAACCACTTCGATACCAGCCTCATCGATAGGATCAAGCTTATCCTCTTCAATGATCGTGCCAGCCTTTACGATAACTTCGCCCCCGACCGGATGGACAATGTCAACCAGAGGCACACGGCCCAAAATACGCTCGCTGAGCGGATCAATAACCTCACCGCCCTCAATTGCCGCTCTGACCGTCAAACCATTCTTGGTTTTGCAATCATGCTCAACAATTGTGCAATCCTGCGCGACGTCGACCAGGCGTCTTGTTAAATACCCTGAGTTCGCGGTTTTCAACGCCGTATCAGCCAAGCCCTTACGTGCGCCATGCGAAGAGTTGAAGTATTCGAGAACCGAGAGACCTTCCTTAAAGTTGGAAATAATCGGCGTTTCGATGATCTCCCCGGAAGGCTTGGCCATCAGACCACGCATACCAGCAAGCTGTTTCATCTGCGCAGCCGAACCACGTGCACCGGAGTCTGCCATCATAAATACAGCATTCACCTGCTCACCCGGCTTCGGATTGGCAATCTCGTTCATCATCTCGTCAGCGACCTGATCAGTACACTGAGACCAGACGTCGATGACTTTATTGTACTTCTCGCCCTGGGTAATGAGACCGTCGAGATACTGTTGCTCGTATTCCTTGACCTCGTCCTGGGCATCGCTCACCAGCTTTTCCTTTGATGCCGGAATGATGAGATCATCCTTACCAAAGGAAATGCCGCTCTTGCAGGCATTCTTGAAGCCAAGAGCCATCATACGATCAGCAAAAATGACAGTCTCTTTCTGCCCACAATGGCGATAAACCGTATCGATTGCGTTGGTGATCTGCTTTTTCGTCAGGAGGCAGTTAACGATATCAAGGCTGATGTTCTTGTGTTTCGGCAGCAGCTGCATGAGTTTTACGCGGCCGGCTGTCGTTTCAAGGCGAACAGTCTTGGGGTTCCCTTCTTCGTCAACAGTATCAATACGGGCATGGATATTGCTATGATGGGTGATGATCTCCTGATCCAAAGCCTGCTCGATTTCACCAATATCAGCAAAAGCCATGCCATCACCCGGCTGGTCTCCGCTGTCCAAGCTCAAATAATATAGTCCCAAAACAATATCCTGAGACGGCACGATAATGGGCTTACCGTTGGCCGGGCTCAGAATGTTGTTGGTCGACATCATCAAAACCCGCGCTTCAAGCTGCGCTTCAAGCGACAGTGGCACATGAACAGCCATCTGATCGCCATCAAAGTCGGCGTTAAAGGCAGTACAGACCAGCGGATGCAGCTGGATGGCTTTACCCTCCACCAGAACCGGCTCAAAGGCCTGAATGCCAAGACGATGGAGCGTCGGCGCCCGGTTCAACATAACCGGATGCTCACGAATAACCTCTTCGAGAATATCCCATACCTCTGGACGCTCTTTCTCAACGAGACGTTTCGCCGCCTTAATCGTGCTGGCCATTCCGTATGTCTCAAGACGCGAATAGATAAACGGCTTAAATAACTCGAGCGCCATTTTCTTTGGCAATCCGCATTGATGAAGCATCAGCTCCGGACCAACCACGATCACCGAACGGCCTGAGTAATCGACACGCTTTCCGAGCAGGTTCTGCCGGAAACGGCCCTGCTTGCCTTTAAGCATATCAGATAGCGACTTTAGCGGACGTTTATTGGCACCTGTAATGACGCGACCACGTCGGCCATTGTCGAACAGAGCGTCAACGGATTCCTGCAGCATCCGCTTCTCATTGCGAACAATGATATCCGGGGCGCGTAATTCAATCAGACGTTTCAGGCGATTATTGCGGTTAATCACCCGGCGATAGAGATCGTTGAGATCCGATGTCGCGAACCGTCCGCCATCCAGCGGCACCAACGGGCGCAACTCTGGTGGAATAATCGGAATAACATCAAGGATCATCCATTCCGGACGGGCCCCTGAATGGATAAAGGCTTCAATCAGCTTCAGACGCTTAACGAGCTTCTTGCGCTTTGCTTCCGAACCGGTTTCCTTGAAATCGATACGAACCTGCTCCAGCTCGTCTTCAAGAACGATTTCGCTTAGCATCTTCTTGAGCGCTTCTGCACCGATCATCGCTGTAAAGGCATCTTCGCCATACTCGTCCTGGGCGTCGAGATACTGCTCTTCCGAGAGCAATTGCTTTTCTTCAAGCGGCGTCAGCCCTGGTTCGACAACGACAAAGTTTTCAAAATACAGAACCCGCTCAATATCCTTGAGGGTCATATCCATCAGCAGACCGATGCGGCTCGGCAAGGATTTCAGGAACCAGATATGCGCAACCGGCGAGGCTAATTCGATATGCCCCATGCGTTCCCGGCGAACCTTACTTAAGGTCACTTCAACGCCGCATTTCTCGCAGATAATGCCGCGATATTTCATGCGCTTATATTTGCCGCACAGGCACTCATAATCCTTTATCGGACCAAAGATACGCGCGCAGAACAGGCCGTCGCGTTCAGGTTTAAAGGTCCGATAATTGATGGTCTCCGGCTTCTTGATCTCTCCGAACGACCATGACCGGATACGATCGGGACTTGCGATCGAAATTCTGATCATGTCGAACGTTTCGGTGGTGCTGACTTGGCCGAAGATGTTCATCAATTCATTCATTGAAACGCTCCTGGTTTCTGGCCCCATAAAAGGGCCTGTATTTTAATAACAAACGCTAACGAATCTCGATTATTGGTTACGCAGTTTCGTTACGATTGAGTTCGACGTTCAGACCAAGGGATTTGAGTTCCTTGACCAGCACGTTGAAAGACTCTGGAATACCAGCTTCAAACGTATCATCGCCCCGAACAATAGCTTCATAAACCTTTGTTCGACCCGATACGTCGTCCGACTTAACGGTCAACATTTCCTGCAGTGTGTAGGCTGCGCCATAGGCTTCAAGAGCCCAGACCTCCATTTCACCGAACCGTTGACCGCCGAACTGCGCCTTACCACCCAGCGGTTGCTGTGTCACAAGACTATATGGCCCGATTGACCGCGCATGGATTTTATCATCCACAAGGTGGTGCAGCTTGAGCATATAGATGTAACCAACCGTCACCTTGTGATCGAACATTTCACCAGTACGACCATCGAACAGGGTTACCTGACCAGAGGTCTCGAGGCTTGCTTTCGACAGCATGTCATTGATGTCATCTTCGCGGGCACCATCGAACACAGGGGTTGCCATCGGCACTCCTTTTCGAAGGTTGCTACCAAGCTCTAAGACCTCGTCATCGCTGAGCTTGGCAATATCCTCATCATAGACTTCTTTGCCATAAACCTCTTTGAGCTGGCCATGGAGCTTATCAAGCTTCCCGTCCTGAACGATCATATCGAGCATATTGCCGATTTGACGGCCAAGACCGGATGACGCCCAACCCAAATGGGTTTCGAGGATCTGCCCAACATTCATTCGTGACGGTACACCCAGCGGATTAAGAACGACATCAACCGGTGTTCCATCTTCCCGATAGGGCATATCTTCCATCGGAACAATTTTCGAGATGACACCCTTATTGCCGTGACGGCCGGCCATTTTATCACCCGGCTGCAACTTCCGTTTCACGGCAACAAAGACTTTGACCATCTTCATGACACCGGGCGGCAATTCATCGCCACCCTGGACCTTATCAACCTTGTCATCAAAACGGGCTTGAAGACGATTTTCGCTATCCTCAAACTGTTTGCGAACAGCTTCCAATGTGCCCATAACCTTGTCGTTCTTCACAACAAACTGAGCCAACTGGCGTGGGTTGTAATCGTCGAGTACCTGTTGGGTAATCCGACCTCCTTCTTTGGCACCCTTGGGGCCACTGACGACAGTCTGATTAAGGAGCAAGTCCTTCAAATTCTGTGAGAAACTGCGCTCAAGGATAGCGAGTTCGTCATCACGGTCTTTCGCAAGCCGTTCGATTTCCTCGCGTTCGATGGCCAAAGCACGTTCGTCTTTATCGACACCCCGTCTGGAGAACACCCGAACCTCAACAACGGTTCCGGCAACGCCAGGCGGCAGCCGCATGGACGTATCACGTACATCAGAGGCCTTTTCACCAAAGATCGCCCGCAGAAGCTTTTCTTCCGGGGTCATCGGGCTTTCGCCCTTTGGCGTGACCTTGCCAACGAGAACATCCCCCGGCTCAACTTCCGCACCGATATAAACAATACCGGCCTCATCGAGGTTTTTGAGAGCTTCTTCACCGACGTTGGGAATATCTCGCGTGACTTCTTCCTGACCCAGCTTGGTATCACGGGCCATGACCTCAAACTCTTCAATGTGAATTGACGTAAAGACGTCATCACGGGCAATGCGTTCGGAGATCAGAATTGAGTCCTCGAAGTTGTAACCGTGCCACGCCATAAACGCGACAAGGACATTTTTTCCGAGAGCCAATTCGCCTAGCTCTGTAGACGGACCATCCGCGATAATGTCACCGGCAACGAGTTGATCGCCGACTTTCACCAATGGCCGCTGATTAATGCAGGTGTTCTGATTAGAACGCTGAAATTTACGAAGATTGTAAATATCGACGCCACCGCTTGCTGCTTCGCCATCACCAGTAGCCCTGACAACGATACGGGTAGCATCGACCTGATCAACAACGCCGGTCCGCTTCGCAACAATTGTTGCGCCCGATCCACGTGCGACGGCCTCTTCCATACCGGTTCCAACCAAAGGCGCCTCTGCGCGAACAAGCGGCACCGCCTGGCGCATCATGTTCGATCCCATAAGGGCCCGGTTCGCGTCATCGTTTTCCAGGAAGGGAATAAGAGCCGAAGCAACGGAAACGAGCTGTTTCGGTGAGACATCGATAAAATCGATATCCTCACGCAGGGACATCGCAAAGTCGCCATTCACCCGACAGCTGACGAGGTCTTCGACGAATTTACCGCTGCGATCAAGTTCGGCGTTAGCCTGAGCGACCGTGTAACGGCCCTCTTCAATCGCTGAAAGATACTGGACTTCATCCGTTACCTTGCCTTTGTCGACAACACGGTAAGGCGTCTCAATAAAGCCGTACTGATTGACCCGTGCATAGGTCGCCAGCGAGTTAATCAGACCGATATTTGGTCCTTCCGGCGTTTCGATCGGACAAATGCGTCCGTAATGGGTCGGATGCACGTCTCGAACTTCAAACCCGGCACGCTCGCGCGTCAAACCACCTGGACCAAGCGCCGAAAGACGACGCTTATGAGTGATTTCACTCAACGGATTGGTCTGATCCATAAATTGTGAAAGCTGTGACGATCCAAAGAACTCACGGACAGCCGCCGCAGCAGGTTTCGCATTGATCAGATCCTGCGGCATAACGGAATCCAGCTCAACAGAACTCATCCGTTCGCGAATAGCACGCTCCATCCGCAGCAACCCGATACGATACTGGTTCTCCATCAATTCACCGACAGACCGAACACGTCGATTGCCGAGATGATCGATATCGTCAATATCACCATGGCCGTCTTTCAAACGAACCAACAGCTTGATAACGGCGAGGATATCGTCTTTGCGAAGAACCCGAAGCGTATCTTCAGTTTCCAGTTCAAGGCGAGCGTTCATTTTAACGCGCCCGACCGCCGACAGATCATACCGTTCGCTATCAAAGAACAGGCTGTTGAACATCGCTTCCGCAGTCTCAGGCGTTGGCGGTTCACCAGGGCGCATGACCCGATAAATATCCATCAGGGCTTCATTGCGCGAACTGTTTTTATCAACCGCGAGTGTATTCCGGATATAGGGACCAACGGTCAAATGGTCGATCACGAGAACCGGTAATTCCTTAATACCGTTTTCAGCAAGCAGTTCGAGATTTTCTTCTGTAATCTCGTCGCCGCCTTCAACAAAAACCTCACCGGTTTTCTCGTTGATGATGTCTTCCGCAATATATTGGCCGATCAACTCTTCATTCGAGATAAGTTGATCTTTAAGCCCATCTGCCTTGAGTTTATTTGCGGTCCGAGGCGTAACCCGGGTGCCCGCTTCAACCATGACCTTACTGCCCTTGGCATTGATCAAGTCGTTAATAATCTTGACGCCACCCTGATAGGCCTCGGGATCAAACGGTGTTTTCCAGGCATCCTTGGTCTTGGTGTAAATTTTGGTCTGGTAGAACTCGCCGAAGATTTCTTCGGACGACATCCCGCTCGCATCATCTGGCGACAGAATTTGACCTTCTGCAGCGAGTTCTGCGCGCTTTTCTTCCGTCGCCATGGAATCCAGAGCCATCATCAATGTCGTCACCGGCAATTTACGACGGCGATCAATACGGACATAAACGAGGTCCTTGGCATCGAATTCAAAATCAAGCCATGACCCGCGATAAGGAATAATTCGGGCGGCAAAAAGAAATTTCCCCGATGAATGGGTCTTACCCTTATCGTGATCGTAAAACACACCTGGTGAACGATGCATCTGGGATACAATGACCCGCTCGGTACCATTAATTACAAAAGTACCATTGTCGGTCATGAGTGGCAGGTCGCCCATATAGACGTCCTGCTCTTTAATATCGCGAACCGACCGGGCACCGGTCTCTTCATCAATATCAAAAACAACAAGCCGCAGAGTCAGCTTCAAAGGCGCCGCAAAGGTGACACCGCGTTGCTGACATTCCTCAACGTCATATTTAGGCGTTTCGAGTTCGAACTTTACGAACTCAAGCGTACCGTTTTCCGAAAAATCCTTTATCGGAAAGACAGATTCAAAAACTGCCTGTAGACCAGAACTCGTGCGTTCCGCAGTCGGCACGTTGATCTGAAGAAAATTGTCATAAGACGCCTTTTGAACCTCGATTAGGTTTGGCATCGCAGTGGCTTCATGAAGCCTGCCAAAACTTTTGCGAATACGTTTGCGCTGAGTGAACGACTTGGCCATTTAAACCTCTTAACCGCTAGGGGCGATCACATACGCCGGACACCACACCAACTTCATGCTGGTGAGGCTCCGCCGAAATAAACATAAACCCCGGCACTGCGGTATGACGCGCATACCGCAGTGCCGGAAATCAACTTGTAACGCAACTGTAGCAACAGCCTATTTGAGCTCGACTGTTGCGCCAGCTTCTTCGAGCTTCGCTTTGATCTCGTCTGCTTCGTCCTTGGTAGCGCCTTCTTTAACAGCGCTGGGAACGCCTTCAACCAGATCTTTCGCTTCTTTGAGGCCGAGACCTGTAATGCCGCGAACTTCCTTAATGACGTTGATTTTCTTGTCACCAAAACCGGTAAGCATAACGTCAAATGCGTCTTTGTCTTCTGCGGCACCGGCGGCTTCACCAGCAGCAGCAGCCGCGACTGCAACAGGTGCAGCAGCTGACACGCCCCATTTTTCTTCGAGCATCTTGCTCAGTTCTGCCGCTTCAAGAACGGTCAACGCTGACAGATCATCGACAATTTTTTCAAGATCGGTAGCCATTATATTCTCCTAAGTATCTTTGTGTTTCTGTAACTAAATTTCGGGTTAACCGGCTTAAGCTGCCTCGTCTTGCGACGCTTTCGCCTGAACAACACGAGCAAGTTGACCAGCGGGTGCCTGAACAACGCCTGCAATTCTTGTCGCAGGTGTATTCAGCATGCCAAGGATCTTGCCGCGCAATGTGTCAAGTGACGGAAGTTTCGCGAGGGTTTTAATCTCCGCCGTATCCATGGCGTTTTCGAACAACCCGCCGCCAATGATCTCGAGTTTTTCATTATCATCAGCAAACTCAACGGCAACCTTCGCTGCAGCAACCGGATCCTCCGAAAAGGCAATCGCGGTCGGTCCAGCAAACATCTCCGTAAGATGTTCGAACTTAGTGCCCTTAAGGGCGAGACGCGTCAGTCGGTTTTTTGTGACTTTAAAACTGGCCCCCGACTCGCGCATACGACGACGTAGATCGGTCGATTCCGCAACTGTCAGCCCGCTTGGGCGGGTGACAACAACGAGATTAGCCGATCCGAAGATGCCGTTGAGCGAAGCAACCAGCTCTTCTTTCTGCATTCGGTCCACGCAAATTCTCCTTGCGTTTGTCTCGACGCCTGACTGTAGACGCCGAACCCGTTTACACTTGGTCCCACCAGCGAATCCGATGGGTCCGAATCGCCTGTCCCAGAAGCTCAAGTCACATCCCGCAACACCCCTTGGGTGATACAGAAACGCTTGCACCCCCGTCTGTACAGGCGGGTCAATTCCCGCTTTACCCTGGTCAGCCATTAAACAGCGGCTTTCCAGATTCCTGTAGTCTCGGACAGGTCGGAACCGGCGATACGCTCCGGCTCCTTACGCAACTAACGCCTTAGCTAAGCCAAAACGGTAGAATTCTTCTCCGCTCTTGCTTATTCAGCGAGAGCGCTTGGTATATCCAGCGTGATACCGGGGCCCATAGTCGAGCTCAACGAAATCCGCTTTATATAAGTTCCTTTGGCACCACTCGGTCGCGCCTTATTCACGGCACCGACAAGTGTACGAACATTTTCGAGCAGGGCTTCTTCACTAAAGCTGGCCTTGCCAACGCCGGCATGAACGATTCCGGCTTTCTCAACCCGGTATTCAACCTGTCCGCCTTTGGCGCTCTTGATGGCCGTAGCAACATCTTGCGTAATCGAACCCAGTTTAGGGTTAGGCATCATGCCGCGGGGGCCGAGAATTTTACCCAGCTTACCAACAACCGGCATCATATCCGGCGTCGCGATGCAGCGATCAAAATCAATATCGCCTTTTTGCACCTGTTCGGCTAAATCGTCGGCGCCGACAACATCTGCGCCGGCAGCCTTAGCTTCATCCGCCTTATCACCTTTGGCGAAGACACCGACCCGAATAGATTTGCCGGTACCATTTGGCAGATCAATCACGCCACGAACATTCTGATCCGCATGCCGCGGGTCAACGCTCAAATTCATCGATAGCTCAATTGTTTCATCGAACTTCGCCTTAGCGTTCTCTTTAACCAGCTTTACCGCTTCGGCAATTTCATATTGCTTATCTTTGTCGATGGCATCCATCGCCGCCGTCATACGTTTTCCTGATCTAGCCATCTCTAGACCCCCGTTACCTGAATGCCCATCGAGCGCGCGGTCCCCGCAAGGATTTTCGTCGCTGCATCGACATCATTCGAATTAAGATCATTCTTTTTCTGCTCTGCGATTTCACGCAACTGATCCATCGAGACCGAACCAACCACCTCGCGTCCCGGTTCCTGCGAACCTTTGGGTAGCTTCGCCGCTTTCTTAATAAAGTAAGAAGCGGGCGGGCTCTTTGTCTCAAATGAGAAAGAGCGATCTGCATAAACGGTTATAATCGTCGGGATCGGCACTCCCTGCTCGCCACCTTGAGTGTGAGCATTAAATGCCTTGCAGAATTCCATAATATTCAGCCCTGCCTGACCGAGCGCCGGGCCAATTGGCGGCGACGGATTTGCCTGACCTGCAGGAACCTGCAGTTTTATGTAACTATCAATCTTCTTTGCCATTTTATCCTCAGTCCTTTGCCTAAGGGCGCGGTACGACTATGGCCAGCCTCCCGCACGGTTATGCCGAAAATTCGGCCTTCAATCACAAATCTAGAGTTTCTCGACCTGTGAATACTCCAACTCTACCGGGGTGGCGCGACCAAAAATAGAAACCGCGACCTTCAACCGGGCCTTTTCCTCATCAACTTCTTCAACGATTCCGTTGAAGGAGCTAAACGGTCCATCGGCAACCCGCACCTGTTCACCAACATCAAAGGTGATCAACGGTTTCGGACGCTCGATACCTTCAGCGACCTGATGCATAATCCGGTCAGCTTCCCCCTGGCTTATCGGGCTTGGTTTGCCCCCTCCACCAAGGAAACCAGTCACCTTTGGTGTGTTCTTCACCAGATGCCAGCTTTCATCCGTCATTTCCATTTTGGCCAAAACATAGCCCGGGAAAAACTTCCGTTCGGAACTAACCTTGGTCCCACGACGTAAATGCACGACCTCTTCTGAAGGGACTTCCACAGCCTCGATCAGATCATCCATACCTTTTTGGACGGCCTGCTCGCGTATGGACTGGGCAACCTTGTTCTCGAAGCCCGAATAGACGTGTACGACGTACCAGCGCGCAGTCACTAATTAACCTCCAAAACCAAGAACAAGCTTGACGAGAACCGCCAATGCTTGGTCGACAAAAAAGAAAAACGTCGCGGTCAGGATGACAAAGATAAACACCATCACCGTCGATACAGTTGTCTCCTTGCGGGTGGGCCAGGTGACTTTCGCCACTTCGCGCCGAACCTGCTGAACGAACTCCATTGGATTGGTTTTCGCCATTTTACTTACCGTTTAGACAGTTCATCGATTTGCATCGCATACGAAAGAGCCGAATAGATCACTGGCAGGAGTGGAGGGACTCGAACCCACAACCCCCGGTTTTGGAGACCGGTGCTCTGCCAATTGAGCTACACTCCTCCCCACAACCCCGTCTTGCCCGAAAGCAACCGACGATGCTGTAATCTATGCGACACTGTCGCTCCACGTTGATCATTTCTCTTAAACAACGTGGATTTCACCGTCTTGTTTTTCCATATACAGGCGGAAATCTATGCCTGTACCCTTAAGCCTTAATAGAAGCGACGACGCCGGCACCGACGGTGCGTCCGCCTTCACGGATCGCAAACCGAAGACCATCATCCATCGCAATTGGCTGGATCAACGTCACTTCCATCGTGATGTTATCTCCAGGCATCACCATCTCTGTCCCTTCAGGAAGAACAACCGAGCCCGTCACATCCGTCGTACGAAAGTAAAACTGCGGACGGTAGTTCGAGAAAAACGGTGTATGACGACCGCCCTCTTCCTTCGTCAGAATATAAGCCTCTGCCATGAACTGCGTATGCGGCGTAATCGAGCCAGGCTGTGCAAGCACCTGACCACGCTCAACATCTTCACGGTCAATACCACGAAGCAGACAACCAACATTGTCACCAGCCTCGCCACTGTCCAGAAGCTTACGGAACATCTCAACGCCCGTAACAACCGTCTTCTCAGTGTCCTTCAGACCAACAATCTCAACTTCGTCGCCAACGTTCACAATACCGCGCTCAACACGCCCCGTCACAACCGTCCCACGTCCCGAGATTGAGAACACATCCTCAATCGGCATCAGGAACGGAAGATCCTTCGGACGGTCAGGCTGCGGAATATACTCATCAACCGCCGCCATCAGCGCCATAATCGCGTCTTTACCCGTCGCCGCATCGCCATCTTCCAAAGCACCAAGAGCCGTACCCGAAACAATCGGAATATCATCCCCAGGAAACTCGTAAGAGCTCAGAAGCTCACGGATCTCAAGCTCAACAAGCTCAAGAAGCTCAGGATCATCAACCTGATCAACCTTGTTCATGAACACAACAATCGCCGGAACACCAACCTGACGCGCAAGAAGAATATGCTCGCGGGTCTGAGGCATCGGGCCATCCGCTGCACTCACAACCAGGATAGCGCCATCCATCTGCGCTGCGCCGGTGATCATGTTCTTCACATAGTCAGCATGGCCAGGGCAGTCCACATGTGCGTAGTGACGGCCTTCCGTCTCATACTCAACATGCGCCGTCGCAATCGTGATACCACGCTCCTTCTCTTCTGGAGCCTTATCAATCTGGTCGTACGCCGTGAAATCGGCGCCGCCACCTTCGGCCAAAACCTTCGTGATCGCTGCCGTCAATGTCGTCTTGCCATGGTCAACGTGACCAATCGTGCCGATGTTGCAATGCGGCTTCGTACGCTCAAACTTCTCCTTAGCCATCGTATTATCCCTTATCTATCTTGGCCGTCGTGCCTACGTTAAATCATTACGGTGAACAGTTTTTTCAAGAACACGGCTTAATCCAGAGCTGGAGCGGGCGGAGGGAATCGAACCCTCGTAACCAGCTTGGAAGGCTGGGGCTCTACCATTGAGCTACGCCCGCATAAAAAACCGATATGTTCAATCAATCTCTATTCAACCAAACTCTCTTTTCCAAAAAACTTAACCAAACCCTTACAAACCGCCATCTTCCGGTACGCACATCCCCAAAACCATCTGGATGGTGGAGGGGGTTGGATTCGAACCAACGTAGGCGTAAGCCAACGGGTTTACAGCCCGTCCCCTTTAGCCACTCGGGCACCCCTCCTGGTTCCAATCCAGTCAGATGGAAGAATTAGCGAGCAAATACGGGAATTTAGGTTCGCTTGTCAATGTCCTAAATGAGCCAAACACAAAAGACCCCTGCCCATTGTTTCACATTGGCGAGCGGGAGGTTTGCTTTTTCTTTCAATTGCGGCGCAATATAGAAGGGTAAATCTATAAGTGCAAGGAGAACAAAGACATGGCCGGAGGCCGCTCGCGACGCCGAAAAAGTCCCCGGAATTCAGGAAATTCGCAAGAAATGTGGATATACGGCCACCATGCTGTTTTCGCCGCTTTAAAAAACTCCGACCGAATGGCCAAGCGCATTCTCCATTTGCGGGACTCATTACCGGAAAATGAGCCGCTTCCTACGGAAATAGATATAGATCCTGAGATCGTCTCTCGAGACCAGCTAGAAGCCGTTTTGCCGCCCGGTGCGGTTCATCAGGGTATGGCTGCTTTGATGAGCCCTCTACCAACGATTGCGGTAGAAGATATATGTGCAGCAGCGGAAAACCAGGAAAAGGCCCTGGTTGTTATTCTCGACCGGGTATCCGATCCGCAAAATATTGGTGCAATTATCAGGTCAGCAGCTGTTTTTGGGGCGATGGCCGTAATCATTCAGGACAGAAACGCCCCTCAGATAACAGGCGTTATTGCAAAAGCCGCATCAGGGTGGATTGAACAGGTCCCCCTCGTTCGGGTCACGAACCTGTCACGGGCGATCGAAACCCTCAAAAACAGCAATTTTTGGTGCATCGGCCTTGATTCAGAAGCGCCGGGCGACATGCAAGAAATCAATCAACCTTCACATACGGCGCTGGTGCTAGGCGCTGAGGGCGCCGGATTACGGCGTTTGGTAAGGGAAAATTGCGATGAATTGGTCCGGATCGAAGGATCTGGCGGCATTGCCAGTCTGAATGTATCCAATGCTGCTGCCGTCGCGCTCTATGTCCTCAGCCGAGAAAACACCAACCAGATATAAGAAATGCCGTTTTCCACCTACCTCGCCCAGTTGCTGAGTGATTTTGAACTCGCGGTGAGTCAATCCGGCGTTGGCCGAACCCAAGCTGGAAACATACTGCAGCTGGCACTGGCCGATATTCAAAAGAACGACCTGGATGCAGCGGAAAGCAGCCTGAAAAATTTTAACGGCCAATTGCCTGCCGCCGGTCTTGTAATGCTGGGCATAATTGCTGGACTACGACGAGACCAGGAAGTCTGCACAACCTGCTTTACGGAAGCTGTTGAAGACACAGAGGCCGAGTTTGATGTTCTTTGCCTTGCCGGGGACTTCGCACGTCATTTTGATTTTCCCGAAATCGCCTTCAAAGCGTATGACCGCGCAATTGAGATCGCGCCACATGCTAGCCACGCTCATCTACGCCGGGGACAGGCCTATTCAGAAACAGGAGATGTTACAGCAGCAATTGACGATTTAAGGCGCGCGACGCTGCTCCAACCCAACCTATGTAAAGCGCACACGGCCCTCGGTGACGAATATCGCTCCGCTAATATGACCGATGCTGCCTATAAAAGTTATCAAACAGCCCTTGAAATTGATCCCAAAAATGCTGACGCCCAGAGCGGTCTTGATCAGACCTTGGCGATGGTGGTGCCGCAATGGCATAGCACGATGCTCAATGACACGAACCGGAATCAGGCTTTTGAAAATGCGATTTCAAGTGCGGTGACATCTGGTTGCACAGTCCTCGATCTCGGTACCGGCACCGGACTCCTTTCGATGATGGCTGCCCACGCGGGCGCTGCACATGTAACAGGCTGCGAGTCGGTTGGTATTCTTGCGGACACTGCTGAAAGGATCGTGCGGCAAAATGGCTTTGGTGATCGAATATCGGTCCTTCACAAGCGTTCGCAGGATTTGGTGCCGGGTGAGGACATTCAAGAACCAGCCAATATTCTCGTAGCTGAAATTGTTGATACAGGGCTTCTCGGCGAAAATATAATCGCATCGATAGCTGATGCAAAAAAGCGACTGTGCAAAGCAGAGGCAACGATCATTCCGCAAGGCGCCACGGTATATGCCGTCCCGATTGAAAGCGAAGCGCTCTCAAATGAACGAAAGGTAGAGTCAGCAAGCGGATTCGATATTTCTTTTTTTAATTCTTTGCGGCCCAATATGTATCTGCAAACCGATCTGTCGAAATATCAGTGGCAAATGCTGAGCAACCCTGTTCAGGTTTTCGATTTTGATTTCACGCAGGATATTCCTGAAGCGCATGAAGAAAGTTATCGCGTGACCCCTCATACCGATGGCGTCGCGCACGGGATCGCATTCTGGTTTGATCTGCATCTAAATTCGGAGATTACCCTGTCCACGTCACCCGTCGCACCACCGACCCACTGGCACCAGGCGGTCTATATTTTTTCCAACCCGCCAGAAATCAAGCAGAACGAACCGATACGACTCAACGCATCACACACTGGGAACAAGATCACCCTCATCCTGGAAAGTTGACGGAAACTTAGTCGGCAAAGGCGGGAGCGATTTCTTCGGTAAAACGGTGCATTTGTTCTTTGACCATTTCATGTGGTTTGCGGCCAACATTAAAATAAAGGATCACTTCATCAATCCCTGCCGCCTCGATGTTTTTAAGGCTATCGATGATTTTGGCGGGCGACCCTATAAGAATAGAACGATCTGATAGATCTTCCTTCTTGGTGTTCCGCAAAACCTCATTGATCTTCATAAAGTAATGCATGGTCGGCGGCATTTTACTTGGGTCATCCGGAAAAGCGCGCAGTACACAGTTCTGGAAATAATCTATCTGGTACTGACGTCCGCGATCTTCTTCCTCAGGCGTGTCCGCAATGTAAATAAAATAGCTGCACATCGCGCGACCAGGCGTGTTGCCCTGGGCAATGGTCGCGTCGCGATAGCCATCGACAGCTTCCTTCAAACCTCCAAACACCATCGCTGCAGCAAAGGGCGCATAGATGATATTGAATCCTTTGCGGGCTGCCAGATCGACCGACGTCTTGGAGAACGAGCCGACATAGATGGGTATCGGATCCTGAACTGGTTTCGGCGTAATCTCCATATTATCGATATGATAATGATCACCGTGATGCGACCAGACACCAGGATCAGTCCAAGCTTTGTTCAGGACATCCAACCCTTCCTCAAAAACCTCTGCCGAAGTCATAAAGTCGGCTCCGAACGGGACATACTCCTCCCGGTCATAGCCACGTCCGCAAGCGTAATCGGCCCTCCCGCCCGACAGAAGATCGAGGGTCGCCCACATCTCCGCCACATGGATTGGATGATGGATCGGCAGCACATTTACTGCCGGCGCCAATCGGATTTTTTTAGTCTCCGGGATAATGCTGGCGAGTAAGATATCGGGGCGTGAGTTTACGCCAAGCCGGTCGAAATGATGCTCGCCGATCCAGGCGGAATGATAGCCTAGCTGATCAGCAAGGATCGCCTGTTCCCGAATTTCCAGGACGAACTGCGATGCCGTCCTTGGATTGTCCGGATAATGATTATCCGAAAGTGTAAAATAACCGAACTCCAACGAAACCTCCTGCGCCAGTATTACTGTTTGTTCTAGATAAGCTGAGCCCAATTGAAAAGGGCGGCCCTTGAGCCGCCCGTTTTTCTCAATGTCACGTCTCTCACGCCAACGCGTAAGGAACCTGTTCGGGTCCTTTAATAACAACGCGCTCGCCGTCTTCAAGATAGCGATATTGTTTAAAGGTGCCGGACCGCTTGGACCGAACAATGACAGCGATGGATTTTTCGTTGCCGGAATACTCTGAATGTATTAGCCAGGGTTTCACGACATCAACTTCTCCAGGACCGCAATATTCCGAATGGCTTTCCTGCGTCTCGAACCGACCAGCGATCACGACGCGGGCGATACATGCTCTTGGTGGTCTGCACGGGATCGTCAACAATGCCGGGATCGGACTGTCTACCATCCGCGAGAATTATTATGTCGATAACATCAAATTCTGGGATGTCCCGGAGGAACGCTGGCAGGCGATCTTTGACGTCAATGTCCGGGCGCCCTTTTTGATTTCGAAAGGCGCGATGGCGCATCTTTTAGAACAAGGCTGGGGACGCATCGTCAACGTCACCACAAGTATGGACACGATGATTAGACGTGGCTGGACACCCTACGGACCATCCAAGGGTGCGCTGGAAGCCCAGTCAGCTTGCTGGGCGGAAGACTGCGAAGGCAGTGGTGTGACCGTAAATGTGCTCGTACCCGGCGGGCATGCCAATACAGCGATGGTACCGTCGGCCTCCTCTCCCGATCGCGAGGCGATGGTTCAGCCGGAAGTGATGCAGGCACCAATTGCTTGGCTGATGTCAGATGATTCAGATGGGTTTAATGGCAACCGCCTTACCGGCACGGGTTGGGACAAAGCCTTGCCGGGACACGCCGCGGCTGAGAAGGCGGCGGCGCCAGCTGCCTGGCCGGGCGCGGGCCAACAAAGCGTGTGGCCTGACCTGCAACCGACCTGACTTATAACGGATAGACGATTGAATCCGGAATCCGGTGCGTGTCGTAAATAACGCGTTTTTCCTTGAACTTGAGAACGCCTTCTTGCTCGACGATCAGGTCATCATAGGTGGCGGCCATCAGGAGAACCGTATCCCCATCCGGTGAGGTCTGGTAAATCACAACATTGCAACGTGAACGGTACCCTTCACCCGTATCATCGACGAGGGCTGGTCCCAAAACATGCCGAATGACACGCGGTGCGAAGACCGCCGCATGCTGCGTCGCCGTCGCGCGGTCAACTAGCATCCCCACAGATTCAAACCGCATAACGCCAAGCTCCATGCCGCGATCATAATTATCGCGAGATAGGACGGTGTAGAGACATTTGTCGGTAAAAAACTGCGGCCAGCTATCTAAGGGACCATCATCGATCGAAGATATATAGCTGAGCTGTAACCGCTCTATACGCCGCAATAGGACGTCATCGGTAACGGGCTGGTTCATTTCTGCCTGATGATCCATCACGTACCTGCCTCGCCATACCCCATGATGTCGCGATAGCGCATATAGAAACCCCGAATAAGGGACTCGGTAACCAGATGGTCATTGGATTCACAATCGGTGCCCCCAATTTCAAGCACCGCGGCCTCTCCTTCAGGCGAACCTGTAAAACCGACCTGGCTAAACTCGAGCGCTTCCGCATCGTCCAGCGTGACATAACCGGCGGAGCCCATCAGGTTTGCCTGTCGCAGACGCAGATATTTCATTTCGTCATCGTCATCTTCATAACCGAAGAATGTCCAGACGAGTTCATGGCTTCCCGACCCTTTGGGAATGACCTGGCGCGTCGCAAGCGTATTGCACTGCGCCTGAATAATAATCGATGGGAATAGCGTCTGAATAGACAACGTAATATTGTCGCCAAATTCCAGACGAGGCTGTATCAAATCATGATCTGTCAGCGCGAAATCCGGCGCGGCGATACGGACACCGCCTGTATCTTCCTTGCCTTCCTCAGTTCCTTTCGCCGTCATCAGGACGGAATGGCCCTTGCTGTCATCAACCAGACATTTGGATTCCTGATCGAGCCGGAACAACCCGAATGAAATCAGGAAGAGATGCAAAATCCCAGCATGATACGGATCCTTCAGATTCTCCATCTGAAGTTTCCAGTTACAATCGATGACCTGACGTTCATAGCCGACGACCCGTAAACCGCGACCATCGAAAATGCGGGTGAAATACTTCACCATATCCGGGCCAAGATAATCTTTTAGCGGCGCAACATTTTGATCGAAGCTGGCAAAGACCACACCGTTCAGGCTTTCGACCCGCAAATTCACCAGGCCATGGGCCTTCATGTCGAAATCCGAATTGAGGCCACCCTTACCATTGATACCTCTCTTAAAAGGCATCCCCGTCAGCTCACCATCCAGCGTATATGTCCACTGATGATACGGGCACATGATTGCACTACCGGTATTGCCGGATAGCGCCTGACAAAGTTGCGCGCCACGATGGGCGCAACGATTTTCGACAACCGAAAGCGCCCCGTCATCCTTGCGGATCATCAGGACTTCCCGTTCTCCTATGAAATTGCGCCGAAAATCCCCCGCTTCGGGCACCTCGCACTCCAGACCGACATAATTCCAGGAGGAGCCGTAGAAGATGCGCTCCAACTCCTGCGCATAAATGTCCGGATTCTGATAGATCTGAAACGGAACACGCGTCGTTCCGGCTTCCGACCAGATATCAGTTTCTGACTCGTTCGTGGTTTGAGTGCCGTCCATGTCTTCGTCCAATCTAAAAAGAATGGCGGCAAGTTACCCGAGCGAATTAGTGCCTTCAAGCGATTAACAAAGCTGGACCGCTCATATCGAGAATGAAACAATTCGTTGATTACAAATCAGGGAGAGCTTCATGAGCATTGACCGTATCCAACCCGGTGCCTGGAATAGCAAGGCCGTCATTCATGGCGACACAATCTACATGTCCGGTATAGTTGCAGATGACAAATCCGTCGGCATGAAGGCACAGACCGAGCAGGTTCTGGCCAAAATCGACTCCGTCCTCGCGGAAGCCGGTTCTGACAAAACCAAAATTGTCAGCGCCGTCGTCTATATGTCGGACATGGATCTCAAGGAAGAGATGAACGAGGCCTGGATGGAATGGATGGACCCGGCCTGCCCACCGGCACGTGCGGGTGTTGGCGTAACTCTGACGCCCGGTACGCTGGTTGAAATAATGTGTGTCGCCGTGAAGTAATCTCCCTAAACGACGTTGATCGGTCGTTTGAGAAACTTCAATATCGGGAGTGCAGGCATGATTTCTGACCACGCGCCCTCAAACTCAATACAGGCGATTGTCGCTGTGGCCATATGGCCACCAGCGTTGGCGAAACTGTCATAGCCGACGACGGAAGACACCAAGTCTTCCACACCAGGATTATGGCCTACCAGCATTACGCTGCGCGCTTCATCAGGCAACGTCGCGATGAATTCCAGCAGGATAGTTTTCGGTGCGAGATAAAGCGTCTGATCGCCATCAACCTGCGTTTCTTCCAATTCAAAAATGCCGGCAGCATGAAACGCTGTCGCAGAGGTTCTTTCGGCAGATGAACCAAAAATCAGCTCGGGCACACAACCCTGCGCCAAAAGCCATTTTGTGATCAGCTCGGTTTCCGTGTAACCGCGCGATGCCAGGGCACGATCATAATCTTCGATCCCTGAACCACTTTCTGCCTGTCCATGCCGCAGGACTAAAAGCTGCCGTGTCATCTCATTCCCTTTTACGTCACTGACATCACTATTACCGCAGGAAGTCTTTGTCCGCCAATGGGTCGATTGCTGTTGACGAGGGCTTGGCTCTCAACGAACATTTGCTTTCACAAGCAACGCTAAATTGGCCGGGAGAATCTCATGGGAAAATTACGTCACATTGCTCTTTCAGTAGAAGACCCCGAAGCCAGTTGCGAATTCTTCAAGAAAGCGTTCGACATGGAGGAAGTGGGCCATTCGGGCACCGGAACAAAATATCTCACCGATGGTACCGTCAATATTGCGCTGCTCAATCGCGATGGAAAACCGCTCGGCTATGAAGGCGACGAACCCTTTTTTGGCATTGACCATTTTGGCATCTGGGTCGATGACGTCGAACAGGCCTGCGAGCAGGTGGAAGCCGCAGGCGCCAAACACATCATGGGCAATAAAAGTGGTGATCCCAACAGCTTCTATGAAATCAAATACCGCATGCCGACCGGGGAAATCTTTGACATCACAGCGGGTGGTTGGCGTGGTGCGGTGAAAGACGTTAAACCATCAAACGACTGACATAAGCGATAGCCGAACAAGAAGGACACTCGACAAGATGATCAGCGAAGAATTTTCACAGGCCTGGCTTGATGACGGTTTCGTCCTCGTTCGCGATGTCTTTTCCGAGGACATGATGGATCTCCTGCGCGCCGGAACCGATAGCGCTATGGCCGATCCCGGCCCCACCTCCAAGGAATATGCGGAAGAAGGCAAAGGACGGTTTTTTACCGATCACAACATGCGGCAACGCATACCGGAGTTTCAGAAGTTTCTTGATGAGTCTCCGGTCCGGGAAGTCGGCGCACGCCTTATGCGCACAAACAAGCTCAACCTGTTTGACGAACATCTTCTGGTCAAGGAACCGGGAACAGACAATCCGAGCTATTGGCACCAGGATCTCCCTTATTACGAACTTTCGGGTACACAAATTGTTTCACTTTGGATTCCGATGGACCCTACGAGCCCCGAGTCTGGCTCAGTGAGTTTTGTCCGCGGTTCTCACCGTTGGGGCAACATCTATCAGCCCATTCGTATCGGGCTGGGTGAACTGGTCGAAGAAGCTGATACGTTCGACGGTCCGGCACCTGACATCGCGGGTGAACCGGAGAAGTTCGACATTGTCACATTCGATGATTTGCAACCCGGCGATTGCCTCGCTTTCCAGGCGGCCGTTTTACATTACGCCTCGCCCAACACGACCAAGAGCACGCGTCGCCGGGCCGTCTCAATCCGCTTTGCTGGCGATGATGTGACATGGCAACCACGTCCCTACATACCTTCAGTACCAGACACTCCTGATCTTGTCCCCGGGGGGCCATTGGATAGCGATCAATATCCGGTCGTTTGGACCGCCGGTTAAGACCTCACAGCTTTTCACAAAATCGTCATCAGGTTCAAAATTCAATAGCGGCACGTTTCGTGCCTACCCATGTCTGTCGGAGGCAACAGATAAGGGGCACTGAAATGACCGACACAATCGAACCGGTAAAGTTAACCCTGTTTCGCTGGGCAGGTGCCTGGGGACCCTTCAAAGTCAACTTCTTGCGGTGAGTACTCTCTCACGCTCGACGTCATTCAAGACACGCTGAATTCGGAACTTGATGGTATTCCGGTTGAGCTGGAGGTTCGAGACTGGCTTACCGAATGGTGGAAGCCTTTATTGAAAGGCGGCTGGCATGCCCCGATCGTTCTTGTGGAAGGGAAAATTGTTAGCCAGGGAGCTGCCCTCAACCGCGGTGTTCTGACCGAAGCCATCATAGATGCCTACGCCAAGCGCTCGGAAGTTTCCGGCAATGTGTTGTTTGGCAAAGAAACCTGCCCGCATTGCGTTCGTGCCAAAGGTTACCTCGATGAAGCGGGCATCAATTACACCTATCACGATGTCGTTCGAGACCCCCGGGCGCTATACGAAATGCTCGCTAGAGTGAAACCTATCGTCGGTCCCAAAACGCCAATCACGGTGCCACAAATTTGGCTCGATGGCAGCTATATTGGTAGCGCCGATCAGCTCAGCACTTTGCTTGAGCGGGAGGTTGAGCCAAACCCCGACCGTGGGAATGTGCCCTGTCTGCGAAAGCTGCTTAGCCAGACCTCAGAAGAACGCAAAGACTCGCGATTCGATACTCTGGCGTGGTTTGGCATCCTCAGCTGTATTCGGATCAGCAATCGCAGTATGCGGTGCAAACCGTGCACGACCGTCATCTTCTGATTCATAGGACTTGATCAGCATTGCCTCGTTGCGCTGCATCAGCGGAAAGTAGAACCATTGCTGATTGGGGTTGTACATTAGCCGGTAGGTTTCACCAATTCGCTCAGCGGCGCGCCGTTCGGTCGCGACCATATCGCTGAGCGCAACAGACCTTGCATCACAAATAGCGAGTGGGTTCGCCTCCACGGAACCGACGATCGACCGCCAGATATTGATGATGGCAAAGCGACGCTTCAAATAAGGTTCTGCCACGTCTTTGCCAAACCAGTCCTGCACCCGCACCGGGCCTGATTTAACAGTGTAGTCATTATGGGCCCTCTGAACTGGTTCGCGGACCTGCTTGGCCTTGCGAATATTTTCATCACCGGCGCGCACGGTGTGGTCAAACACAACAACATCTTTAGCTCCGGTTTCACGCTTGATCAGATACTGAAGCTCGGCGTTGTAAACATTCTCGATCTGCTCATCGTTGTAGAAGTCTGTAACATTGGTTTCCAAAGGCACCAGAGCGAAACCTTCCCGATCCAGAGACAACTCCGATACGAGGGGCCGCGCGTCACGCACTATCACGGCTTGCGTTTCATACTCGCCAATGTGTTCGGATTTCCCGCCACCGGGTGTCGACGGAATATTGACCGGCTTAATACCTGTATCGACCAAAAAGTTGACCGTCGTTTCAATCGATGCAAGCGGTTGTTCGTGCTGTAGCTGTGCCATGGTGTTCGACCCATTGTGACTGGATATAACCTATCCTACTCATTGAACTAGCATGACGCCAATCGCGATCAAGCCTTTGCCTAAAGATTAAAAATTCAATCGCATCTCACCAAGCGGGCCAAAATCGACGACCGATGTCGAGCCAACTTCTATTGGCGCCAATCCGGTGCAGGTCCCTAACGTAACAATCTGCCCTGCCATCAGGGGCTGTCCCAGATCGACACATAAATTGGCCAGCCACGCCAAAGCATTCATTGGATGTCCAAGCACCATAGAGCCATCGCCTTCGCCCTTAAGTTCGCCATCGATGTGAAGCGCCACGCGATGACTCGGTAAATCAAATTGACGCCAATTTGTACACGGCGTGCCCAATACCAGCCCGGCGACAGTCCCAGCAGCAATCAATGTGTTTTCACCCGCTGCTTTGCGACCCCCAATGCGGGAATCGACAATCTCCACGGCAGGCACCACAGCGGCCACAGCATCCGAGACGCTCTCAGCAACATATGGCTCAGCGGTCTCTGGCAATTCGGCGCCAAGGATAACGGCGAATTCCCCTTCAAGTGCCGGGTTCGCAAACTTGCCCGCAGGTACATCCAACGGATTTAAGGCGAGGGCGGTATTTGGCAAGCGCCCGGCAAAGGGTTGATTAATGCCAAGCATCGATTGCGTAGCGTGATTGGTCGCCGCCACTTTCCAGCCCATGGCAAAGGCACCATCAAGCCGCAGAACGGCTTCCTGAATTTCGTACCCGTCGTTTATTGTTGCCGGACGACAGGCTTCTGGCAGCGTGTCTATCTTGCTGCCATGGTCACGACATTGAAGAAAAATTTCGGCAGCCTGTTCGGCAGCTTCGGGGGTCATAGCGATACTCTTTCCATTACCAGCGGGATTGATAGCAAATTAGGGCGAAACGACATTCGAGAGCAAGTAAACGAAATATTCTTGCATTTTGTCTTATGTGGTATAGAACCGCTGCCCGCAACATATGGGCCGGCTTAGCTCAGTTGGTAGAGCACCTGATTTGTAATCAGGGGGTCAGAAGTTCGAGTCTTCTAGCCGGCACCATTTTTAGATCGGAATAACATTACGATCCGCCAATTGTCCTTATCCGCAGCCGATACGGAGTATCGAAATGCTGGATTATCGTTTCACGACGGTTCCGCTTGTCGCGGCCGATTTTCTTTTCCACTAGAACTTCACCGGACATACTGATCACTCTTCTAATGGAGCGGTCAGTATTTTCAATTAGTCGCAGGGACCGTTGCGTGAATGAGGCGCGCAAAATGGCTGTTGGCCAATAAGTTAGGTACAGATCAAACAGCAAATATTTTGGGTCAAATGGGAGTCCGCCTTTCGGGGCTGTAACAACGGGCGCGGCATCTCGATTTTGTGTCAAAGTGAATAAGGTGACACCCAAAGGAGAAAGGCCGACGACGGTTAGTCGCTCCTGAGTTATCTCTACCTCAAACCTCATCTTATAAGATTTATCACCATACTCTCCGACGACGATTTGGCTGACGGCCAAGTTTCGCCCGAGGCTGGCAGGGTTCAGCGTGATCGGCGCTATCGTATCCCTTTGAGTTTCCACCGAGGTAACACTGCACGCGCCCAGCACAAACAGACAAAGAAAAATGCTGTTTCTAAGGTATGCAGCCATCATCCTTTTCCTTCAGGAATGGCTCTTTCCGTGCCAAACTTTACTCCCGCCAAAGGTGACAAGAGGAACGCAACACTAATTCCAACCAGGATCGTAAGACCAAAACTATGAATGGCGGCTGTTGCCGAAAGCGACAACAGCCCAAAGGCAAGCAAAGTCGTAAGCAAGGACATGGCAATCGCCAAAAGCGTTTCAGGGTTTTCAACGCCGGTTTCGCGATAAAAGAGCGCATAATCAACGCCAATGCCCAGAACAAGCAGCAAGGCCATGACATTGAACATACTGATTGGTTCTCCGAAGAGACCCAACACCGCCAGGCTGGTAATCGCAGCAATAGCGGGCGGCAACATTACCATAGCACCACCTTTGACCCCGTATCTCAGTATGAGGAGCAGCAAGACCGCAACATAGGAGAACAGCGTGAGCCAAATCGTCTGAAGACGGTATCGACCAAACAGAGTTGAAATTTCTCCGGCTGGGTCCACAAAATGAATGCGCGGATCTATCGAACTGACTTCACGCAAAACTTCTAAATCGTAAACGCCTCGCAATCCAACAACGCCAATCACCCCGCGTTCCGTCTTTCCAAGCCATAGATGACGGTATGGTTCAGAAACTGGATGAGAAAACCAATGTTTAAAATCTATCGGACGTTCCTCTGTCGCTCGCTCGAAGGCTGCACGATAAGCGTTTTGGATATCCGTCGACAAACCGACACGATCAGATATCCGGGCCAACGTGCCCTTATCTGTCGCGATTAATCTTTTGTGCAACTCAAGGTTTTCTCTCTGCCGAGCGGGCGACGGCATGAAATCGGAAATCGCAAGATAGCCTGTGAGCTTCCCGGTGCGTTGGTGTGCCCTGAGCCTGGATGTCAGAAGCTCCTCCCGTCTCAAGAAATCAGACTCATCGTTTCCTTCAACTAGAAAGAATTGGCTTGCTAGATCTCGACCGATCAAATTGCGGACACGCGTTTCATCTGCAACAACTTCAACGTTCGGGGATTGCAGCAATCGAACATCATCGCTCACAACGAGATTTGAACTTCCCACCACGGCAAAAATTCCAAACCCGGAAACGATGATCCACATATTTCGCGTATTGGTTTGCGACCACGCTCTGCCATATTGCCGCATCCACATGAGGGGCTGATAGAGTTTGGGCGGAGGCAGGCGCAGCGTAAGCAAAGGATAAGCGAAAACCACACAACCATAGGCGACAAGCAGACCAACACTCGAGAACAGCGCCATGCCCTGCATTCCGGCAAACGGCGCAAAGAAAAGGCCGGTAAGCCCGATAACGCTGGTAATCAGGCCGAGGCTGATCCCAGGAAGAATATGACGTAAGGCTTCAGCCGGTGACCAATCGCTCCTAAACCGAAATCTTTCACAAAGGAAATGCAAAGAATAATCAACCGAAATACCAACCAGACTGGACCCAAAAATCAGTGTTAAAAGATGCACTTCGCCAAAGACCAGCAGGCAGGCCGCGAATCCCCCCACGCAACCGAGAACAATTGTAGAAAGGGTCAATACAAACGGGACTGCCGAGCGAAAAAGGGCCAACAGCATCACAATGATCCCAATCATACTCCCCAATCCGACTGTCGACATTTCATTGATGCCGCTTTTCGTACCAGCGGCTGCATGAGGAAGCGCTCCGGCGAAAACAAAATCTGATCCGGCAAAATGATCCGGTAGCTCAACCTGAAAACCCTTTAAGAGCGGCATAAGTTTTTGCTGAACCGCATAGGAAAAAGGCGTACCCGATAGTTTACCGATTAAAACAACGTAGATTTTTCCGCCATCTTCGACCGTAAGGAGACCGCGTTTGATTTTAGGTCGTCCCCGCACCTCGTCTTCACGCTCTTCAAGAAACTGCGGCAGTAGAAGAAGCGGATCAAAATTGATCAACGAAGAATTTACCATCGTTCCGGCACTGAAATATCGTTTGAGGGTATCGCGTTCAAACCGCTGCAAATTCGCCGCTACCAGCTGGTCCCGAACGGTGTTGCCCAAAATTCTAAAACGGAGATCGCGGTAAAACGAAAACGATTGCTGAGCGAAATCCTCCTCATACTCAAGGGTTAGATCAGAAAACTCTCCCGTCTGTTTTAATCGATCAGATACATGTCGCGCAGCGCGAACGGCTGTGTCGAAATCCGCAGCACCTATGAGAAGAGCTAGGCGACGTTCGAAACGTTTTGTTACACCCGCCACCGCTGTGTTGATTAACTGGTCACGTTCGCCAAACGGCAAGAGGGCCATAATATCGGAGTTAATAAACTGTTGATCCGCGTCTCGATTGACGAGCCAAACAAAAGCGAGGCAAATAGAAGCGGCCAAACCAATCGCGATCAGTTTACTTCGCAAGAAACCGTTTCTCTTCTGTAGATAGTTTGCACTTTTCTATCGCAATGTTTCGAAACCGGACTTGGATCTGGTCCCCCCGACTTTCCTGGATTGAAAGGCTTTCGACATTTCCGCTACCAGAAACGCTTAGAGAAGCAAGTACCGAGAGTAACTTTGGATCGCGGGGAACCAACTCCAGGTTCCAATGGTCCTGTACTACTGTGGTTTTAACAGTGAAGGACTCTGATAATGCTAATAACTCGCCCGAAACCACCGCTAAAAACACCTTGGTCAACGCATGGAAAACCGGCAACTGTCCAAGATCTCGGGTCTTCGGAACATTGTTGTCTCCCCACTGAATCAGTGTATTGCGATTAATGATCAACCGCGTTTCGATGGGGTCGAGAACCTGCCAGAAAATGCCGCCGCCGGTGGCTACCATTAGCTGACCCGTTGAGATCAACGGACGTTTTAGAGCCCGCAAAGTTTTTCTTTGCGTAAATGCCGCACATGTTTCCGGTTTTTTGGTCATGAGACGCTGGACATCCTGTAACGTCGCTGCCGCATTGCCAGGAGAACCGAATATCAGGAGTCCTGCCAATACTAAAATAGGTCGGTACATACGATCCAGGCCCCGGGCACCCCATGCCCACCGGTTGTTAAACTAGTTATGAAATTTACCCTTTCGAGATTAATAGCGCCGTTTGCGGGAGCCAATGGGTTTTAACCTGATAAGACGCCACAGCATCCCTATCACCAGTCGCGTATGCATCCAACTGATCAGCCAATTATCCACCCAGAGACGAAAATGGGATTGTCCGCCTACTGGATAGCTGACGCGGGTTCTTAGAGATCGAATGACAACTCCCTCCCAATGCAACCGCACCAGAATTTCCGGATCAAAGTCCATTCGTTGACCAATCGAAACCTTATCCGCAACCGGTATTACGGCCGCCAACGGATAGACACGGAACCCACACATCGAATCCTTAATCGTAAAAGAGAGCGTTTCAAACCAAACCCAAACATGGGTGAAATAGCGCGCTATCAACCGTCCCTTTGGAACCGACTCGTCATATTCTGGATGACCAATAATCACATCATCGGGATGTTTCGCCGCAATGGCGAGAAAACGCGGAATTTCATCAGAATCGTGCTGACCGTCCGCATCGATTTGTAACGCATGCGTAAATCCGGTTGCCGCGGCAGCCCTTAAGCCTGTCAAAACAGCGGCGCCCTTCCCCTGATTTTCTGAATGATCAACAACCGTTATCCAGTCGTGCTGTTCCATAAGTTTGTGCAGCGCCGTTTGTGTATCCAGATCGCTCCCGTCGTTAATCATAAAAGTCGGAATATTAAGAGGAACGAGGCGCTCCGCCAGGGCAGCAGCACCTGCCCCATGATTATATACCGGTACGACGATGCATTCCTTAAACACTATGTCGGCCTTATTCCCAACCCGCCCTGTCGGGATTATCAGAAACGGCACGTTGTACCCTACGCCGAACAAAATACTCCCCGGCGAATAAGACGCCCATAAGCGCATATGAGATGCCACCGTTATATATGGCCCAAAATTTCAGATCGGCATTCAGCACCGTAATCAGGGCCATCGAACCATTGAGGACGAAAAACGCACACCACACCATCGTAACTTTGCGGGTATATGAGATCGCCGCAGCCGACAAATCAGGGTCCGTTACGCGCGCTATCTGTTCAATGACTGACGGGGGTCGAAAGATCGAAATGAAAAAGAAGCAAAAAAACACAGCATTTATGCAAAAAGGATAATACTGAAGAAGGATGGCAGAATTCTGCACCAGCGAAGCCAGGCCAACGAACAAGAGTGCCCCAACAATCAGGTTTCCCTGCGGCAAATTAAACCCGTTGCCGCCGAGCCGCTTGGCAAGCAAAAAGCGTAAAATTGCAACAAGAATAACAGCCAACGCCACCCATCGCGCGTCAAAATTCTGCACGCCGAAATAGACGATTGCAGGATATGCAATGATCACTGCGGCAAAAACGAATTTCGCGTGCGTCATAATGAAAACTTTGCAGTTGTTTCCATGTACGCGCAATTTCGATCCACAGTGCGGCGATGTATTAGGTTTCCGAAAATATCCACGAAACGTCCTTTATTTGCCGAGCCACCTGAAACCTGGAATAGGTGTTTTGACATATTGGTTTTTGTCAGTGCGAAGAAACACCGAAGGGCGGTCAGTTTTCCGAATGTTTGTACTATCGCGTTTGACTGCGTAGGCCAAAAGTCTTGGCAAGGATAACTGTCTGAGATCAACTTCAGGGACGACGCCAGGCGATTTAATCGCAAACAAGGTTGAAAAATCATCTCTGATATCTGCGCCGGTCATCCTGGAATGACGGGGAAAGCCTGAACCCGTCAAATTTATGCGTGATCCATGATCTCCATGAACGATAATTGTCGCATCCTTAAAAATCCCGGCACGCTTCATTGCAGTGAACAGCCGGGAGAGTTTCTTCATTGTGCAAGCAATCTGTTCAAAATAATCGCGGTATCGGTCGCTGCGCGAATCTGCTGTATTTCTTCCATTCTCCGGCTGCCGTAACTTCCATGAGGATAGAGGCAATCGAATTTTACAATCCGCTGTATACACGTAAGGATAATGCGGCATTAGCAGATGAGCCAAGAAAAGGGTGCCTCCGCTGCTGTGGGCCAAATCGGTTTCCAGCTGTGAAAGCGTTTGAGCCACAGCGAGCGGTCCGATCCGCCCATGCCAAACCCCGAGCCTTGGCAATTCAATACCCCATTTTCGGAACCAATTCGTGGTCAGTCTCTGAACAATCTTGAGAGCTTTTATGACGGCGAATGAGCTAACATACATATTCGTTAGCAAACGAATTCGATTTGCCAACGGTAATTCCCCAATTTCCCGAGCACTCAGGACATCAGGTTTATAAGTCGCACATTTTTGAACCCTTGGGGATACGCCATCACACAGGTCGAAATAGTTCGACTGATAGATATTGATCCGATAGCCATTAGCCATCGCCTCTTGTAAATATTTATTCTGGTCCAGCGAATAGCCATACAGCCTGTCCGTCAGGAACTTGTGAGGCACACCTGTATCATCAAAATTCATTGCGCTCGCGATGGACATGGATGTTTCAAAGAACGGACTGTAGGCATTTCCGAAAATTCGGAAGTCCTCCCCCAGATAAAATTCTCTCATTGCCTGCTTTGTCGTTTGTCCAACGGCCAATTCCGGTGGAATCCCGGCCAGCCCGATATGCTCATCAAGAATTAAATGAAGGATAACGGGCTTAGTTGAACCGGTTTGCGCCTTCACACGTGCAGTCGGGCCGCCGCTACTTCCTGCAAAATGGGCAATACCCAGGGTGGAAAACAGCATGGCGAGAAAAGCCGCAATGAGAACCTTGTTGAGATGCTCGCGCAGATAAAACACTGCCGCAAAGACGATGAAGATGGTTATCGTCATCGCCAGAAGTCTGAGGCTTACATTCGCGACGCCAAATTCGTAAATTGCTTCACCGATAACAATATTAATGAGAAGCGTAAAAACGATAATACGAAGCATCATTGAGGGGATCTGCAATATCCCGGTCAGGAGCGCAGCCACACCCAACAGCACAGCAACAACCAACCCAATATCAGGAAAAATCCTGCTATACTCCGCATAGGTGACGTAGTTTGCGAAATGGAATAGGATGATTAGTGAACAGGCGATAAAATCGAAAAAAAACTCTGTCTCTAAGCTTCTTATTCTTTGGAGGCCCCATAAACATCGCCGTGAGTGACTAAATCGCGTGTTCATTCTGCACGATGCCCAATGTTAAACAAATCAGCAACGAGGTTCGAGGATTGAATTTCCTGCGTTTAAAAATATCCGTTTTCCTTATCGTCGTTTGTGGCTTTTTCGGTTCGCCGGTTATTGCAGCACCCGACCCCGAAAAAGCCCGTCAGTTCATCGTTAGTGGAATTGCGCGAACTATCGAATTGCTAAAAGGCAAAGACCTGTCTCGGTCCGAGATTGCCAGAAGACTTCGCAACGAATTGCGCAGGGGTTTCGATATTCCAACAATTGCAGGATACGTGTTGGGCCCCTTGCGAAATCAGATAACGCCGGACCAAAAACGCAGATATCTGCACGAATTTGAAGAGTTAATCGTCCTTACTTACACCAATCGAGTTTTCAATGTTCGCCCCCGAATAAAATCGATTTCGCCTGATATTATACAAGTGACAGGCAGCAGGCCCCTCGGCAGTGATCAACTTTTGGTACGAAGTCGTGTCAATCGTGCTGGCGCAAAATGGATTAAAATCGACTGGCGATTACGTCAACGAAACGGACAATTTCTTATTCTCGACATCATGATAATCGGGTTCAGCCAGGCACAGGTTTACCGCGATGAATTTGCATCGGTGTTGCGGCGGCAGGGTGGTGGTGTCGAAGGTTTGATCAAAGCCTTGAAGAAGAAAAACGAGGCTTTGCGAAATAAGTGACTAGCAGCAACCCCTAAGGGCGACGAAATATGAGCGACGTATTGATGCCGCCAAACGCAAAATTATTTGACATCAGATACTCCGTCTCAATGTTCACGCACTCATCCATCACATAATCAAGATCACCGCACCGTTCATCAACATTATTCAAGTTGATTGTCGGAAAGAACTCATTGGCACACATCATCTCAACACCTAACCATGCTTCCATGGCGCCACACGCACCCAGAGAATGTCCGAAATAACTTTTTAATGAGTGGATCGGCATCTGTGATCCGAAGACAGCATTCGTCGCCTGTGTCTCTGCGATATCACCCCACTCGGTTGCAGTGCCATGACCGCTGACGAAGCCAATAGCGTTGGGATCAAGCTCCGCATCTTCAAGGGCAAGCCGCAAGGCTACCTCCATCGTACTTGCTTGAGGCTGGGTGACATGATTGCCATCTGTGTTTGTTCCAAAGCCCACGATTTCAGCGAATATATGCGCGCCGCGCGCCAGGGCATGCTCACGCTCTTCCAAAACCATCGTCACCGCGCCCTCGCCAATAACAAGCCCGTCCCGGTCTTTGTCATAGGGGCGAGGTGTCTCATTCGGCGCATCATTCTTGACGCTCGTTGCGTATAATGTGTCAAAGACCGCTGTCTCGGTTACATCCAACTCGTCACCGCCACCAGCAATCATGATATCTGCCTTGTTCCAACGTATTGCCTCAGTGGCATAGCCAATTGCCTGGCTACTCGCAGTGCAGGCGCTGGAGGTCGGAATGAGCCGTCCCGTAACACCGAAAAAAAGGCCGATATTTACGGCCGCCGTATGGCTCATCATACGGATATAGCTTGTAGCATTCAGCGATTTAGAATGGCCGTCTTCTATAAGCTCAGCAAAAGTCAAAACGGAATTAGGGCTGCCAAATGAGGAACCATAAGCGACCCCTGTTCGCCCATTCTTTAACTCCTCTGTTTCCGTCAAACCCGCGTCTTCGATCGCTTGCTCAGTCGCGTACACCGCCATGCGCGCAACCGGCCCCATAGTCCTCAGTTTCTTTCGTGAATACCGGTCGTCCACGGAGAACCCCATAACAGGCGCCCCTAAACGTGTATTGATTCCATCGAAACGTTCCCAACCGTCCATACGGCGAATTGCCGAACGTCCCGACTTCATGTTGTCGCTAATCGTCGGCCAATCTTCGCCCAGCGCGGTAATACCGCCAATTCCGGTGATAACCACGCGACGCATCAGATAACGCCCCCATTAATGGAAATCACTTGCCGCGTAATATAGGCCGCGTCATCAGAACACAAAAAGGCTACGAGGGAGGCGACTTCTTCGGGTTTGCCGATGCGCCTCATCGGGATGCTCTTCATCACCTCATCGATTGGCAAATCCGAGGTCATTTGCGTTTCAATAATTCCTGGCGCAACACAATTCACTGTTATCTTTCGTTTCGCCAATTCAACTGCCAAAGCCTTTGTGGCACCGATGATACCTGCTTTCGCCGCTGAATAATTCACCTGTCCACGATTGCCGGCAATACCTGACACCGATGATAAGGAAACAATGCGGCCACCATGTCGCGCCGACACCATCGGCATCACAATCGGATGCAAGACATTGTAAAAACCGTCCAAATTTGTCGTCAGAACGGCATCCCAGTCCTCGCTCGCCATTGCCGGAAAGGCATTGTCACGAACAATGCCGGCATTCAAAACCGCCCCGTAAAAGGCTCCATGCGCCTCAATATCTGCTTCAAGAACAGAACAACATTGAGCACGGTCTGTTTGATCAAATGAAAGTAAACGCCCCGTACCACCGCTCTCCTCAATGGCTGCTAGCGTTTCATTTCCGCCATCCTCATCACTTCCGTAATGGACAACGACACAAAACCCTTCAGAGGCAAGTTTTAAGGCAACAGCACGCCCAATGCCTTTACTTGCACCCGTGACTAAAATTGTCCTATCCATCAAGATTCTCGAAATCTAGTTCTTGCGATGGTTGATATACTGTCAGCCTTGCTGACGCCAACATATCGTCATTGGTGACGTTTGCAACCCGACAATCAAAGACACCCATGTCATTCTCGCGATACACATTATCGGCGATAACATCCAGTTCGGTGCCGTCGCAAAACCACTTTTGATGCGCGACAAAATTTCTCGTGCCCAAAAGCAAACCAACTTTGGGTAATCGTCCCGCGTTCTTTGCTTCCACGCCTACGTAGGCAGCGCAAGCCTGAACCATATATTCGATGGCGATGTGTGCCGGAACGCCGTTGTCCGGTCGGAAAAACGGCACCGACGGATCAATCTTCAGAAATGCATGTAGTCGTTCAGGGAAACAGTCAATCAATCGATCAAGCAGGATCATGGGTCGTGCGTGGGGCACGACTTCCTCGATAGTATAGTTCGTCGCCAAGATACTAGTTTCCCAAGATCAAGGATGCATTGTTCCCGCCGAAGGCAAAGGAATTGCTTAGCATCGCCAATTTTGAGTCTGACCGTAATTCTGCGCCTGGCTCTACAAGGTTCAATGCAGGAATTTCAGGATCTTGGGCACCATCCCACAAATGTGGCGGTAGCCTGCCGGGACTAAAGGCTGGATTGAGCGACAACCAGAGAAAGGCAGCTTCGGTTGCGCCAGCCGCTCCCAACATGTGCCCTGTCATTGCCTTTGTAGAACTGCAGGGCACATCCGATGGAAACACTAAAGACACCGCTTTTCCTTCCATACCGTCATTCAGAACCGTGCCGGTGCCGTGGAGGTTAATATAGGCTATCTCCTCAGGGCGTAGTGAGGCATCGGCCAGCGCCTGTTTCATAGCGGCGATAGCGCCTTCGCCACACGGATCCGGTGCGCTGATATGAAAACCGTCAGACGTTTCACCAACCCCAAGCAAATTGATTGCCGACGGATCACGAGTCATGAGAAATACGGCAGCTCCCTCACCAATATTAATGCCATCGCGATGTGCACTAAACGGCATGCACTGCGCTGCCGACAGGGCTTCAAGTGAATCAAAGCCATTTAAAGTTATTTGACATAAAGAATCCGCACCGCCCACGATAGCGGCATCACAAACATTATTGGCGATTAACCTCCGGGCGGAGGCGAATACCTTTGCACTGGACGAACAGGCCGTCGCAATCGTGTAGGCCGGCCCACTTAGCCCCAGTATGCGGGCCGTAAACTCTGCCAGTCCGCCTGCCTCATGTTGTTTATAGTTGAAGCCTTTTGGCCATTCACCCGATTGCAAATAGTGCTCAAATGCTACTTCAGTATTGGCTATCCCCGAAGTACTGGTGCCCATAACAACTGCAATTCGGTCCGGGCCCAAGAGGGTTACCTGCTCTTCGATTTCTTTCTTTATCTGCTGCAGGGCAGCCAGCATCAATTGATTATTGCGGCAATCAAACTCGGTAAATTCCGCCGCTATATCAGGAAGTTGCGTCTTGACAGCGCCAACATGAACGTCCCGATCAGGAAGCAAGTCATTTCGAGGAATAATGTTTTTATTATCGCTATTTAAAAAGGAATTGGCAGTACTCGTCTTGTCATCGCCGAGTGGCGTTACAATGCCGAGTGCGGGAAGTCCAAAAGCTCGCGCCATCACAGCACCTCAATCAACCAGGATAGACCCGCAGTAGGTAAAAGGCGTTGGATCATAGACGCTTTTGGACCTTCTCAATCAACACCGGGGGAGATTCCAAATGCGTTTCCTCGGTATCGATATTTACGGCAACCTGCGTTGTCTGAGCCTTTGTCAGAACGCCACCATTGCTGACGTCACTAATGACATAGTTGATCCTGATGCGATTCTCATATTCTGCCAATGTTGCGAGCACTTTAACCGCTTGTTTGAATTTGATGGGACGAACATATTTGATGCGCATATCAACAACCGGCCACATAAAACCCGACACGCGCATCTCGTCATAGTTATAACCGATGTCATCAAGCAGAGTACAACGCGCCTCCTCAAGATATCTTGCATAATTGCCATGCCAAACGACCTCCATCGGATCAAGGTCAAAGAAATTAGCCTTTATGACAACTTCGGCTTCTATCACCACACACACCTGCTTTTGATCAAACTACGCCCAGAAATCGAAAAAGTTATACCATTGAAACGGGTGCTTGATCACGTGGTGCTCCAATCTATTTGCGTAGCGCGCTGCATAGGTTTGGGAAGCTTGATCTCTGGATTGGCGGGGAAGCGTAATTCGATCCGAGAATTTTTCCACATGCAGCTCATACCCGTGCTTTGCGCGAAAGCAAAACAGTAGATAGACGGGACACTTGAGGACCGATGCCAATATGTACGGCCCTTGGGCGAAAGAAGCAGTTTCGCCTAAAAACGGAGCGCTGATCACCCTTTCCGTATTTTCGAGCGGTGTTCGGTCACCCGCGATTACGACCCATTCGCCGCAGTCAATTCTTTCCTGAAGATTGATCGTCGTTTCTGGTCCAATGTCTGTAACCTGGACGGTGTTGACCGCTACTTCGGGGTTATATTGCTCCAGCATTTCATTGAACCGGACCGCATGTTTGGTATGCACGAGGATTGTCAGGCGCTTCCGAGTAGCATCATCAAGAAGAGCGCGGGACACGTCAGCATTGCCAAGGTGAGAGACGATAAACAAGGCACCACGGGCTTGGCCACGTGCATCCTTCAGACCGGTGTCATCTGCAATGGTCAATATTTCCGGAGACAGCCGACCACTCCAAGCCGCAAACGAATCCAGCGCGCTGCCAGCAAAAGCAATAAAATGTCGATACGAGTCGAGGAAGCTGGCCCGTCGATGAACGACTGACATTGGCAGGACTCGTGCAAGATAGGATTGCGACGCGCGCCGTTGCTCAGATCCACTCAGAAAAAAATACAGGATGATCGGTGATAAAACGATCAAACAACCTGTACGGCCCAAAAGCCTGTAGGCGTAAGCGGAGAAATTCAGGCCCCACCCAAGGCCACGCTCTCTCAACCCCGCCCAATGAGTAGCATCCGAAGTCATTAAAATTCTCGCATTGAGATAGAACCCGATGACAGAACTGAATCCCCATCGCGATATTCGAATGTTACGCGGTCACTTTCAGGTGGCTGGGTAAGGACGACTTTTAAGAAGGCGGGAGGCTCAACAATTGATTTGAACTTTACGTTAAATTTCTGGGCACTCTTGATATTGGTCCCTAGATGCTGATCCGCGAGCTGAACCGCCCAGTCGATCTGCACAACGCCGGGTAATATGGGGCGTATCGGAAAATGGCCACGGAAATAAAAAAGCTCCGGCGGTATAGAAATATCAATTTCAACACCCCCGTTAAGATGGCGAATATCCCGAATAGTCGGTTCAATAATGATTTTGTCGTTCACCGTGCAGGACCCCCTCAGTAAAAAGAGCCGCTAAATCTTCCTTACTCCGTTTCCCCATATTGTTTGAAGGAAGGCTCTCGACAAAACGCCAAACTCGGGGAAGTCCTGCCGCTTCCTGCATCTGAGATAATTCGCGCCGTAACAGTCGGCTAAATCGAAACGCTCCCATTTCCAGCAATTTCTTTCGACCAGCAACGCTACAGATTACCACCGCCCCAAGCTGTTGTCGGGGCGTTTCCACAATCAAGGTCGCAGCGGCCTCTACCCAGGACAATTGGGAAAGGTGTGACTCTATTTCAGGCAGGCTCACTCGTTTTCCTTCAATTTTTACAATGTGATCAGCGCGCCCTTTAAAGCTAAATTGCTCGTCAGACAGCAACGTAACGATATCCGCCGTTTCTACCCAATGGCGATCAGCAACCGCGGGAGATTGTATCTTGAGTAGTTCATCCTCCGTCACATCAAATTTCACACCCGGCAACCCTTGCCAGGGCGCTTCAGCAATTTCGGCTTGCCGAATTGCACAGGCGCCGGTTTCCGTGCTGCCAAATATTTCTGTTGGCCATCGCCCCAATACCCGGGAAGCATCATAGGCAGCTTCCCGTGGCAGAATCGCTCCCGCCGACAGGATAAATCCGGGAGTCAAAGCGGGTGGTATTGCATCAATACCTGCCAAACGCGACAGATGCGCGGGGCTGGTAATGATCGCCCCTCCAGCCTCGATCTCATTTAACAGGGTTTCCCAGACTTCATGCGTTGTCGCGGAAAAGGGATGACCGCTAGAAAAAGGCCATAAGATACGGAAAATCAGACCATAAACATGATGGTGCGGGACGGTCGCCGATACGAGTGTTCCCGCCGCAATTTCTGGAAGCACCTCCGACACCATTCGCACCTCTTGTTCCAATTGTTGAACAGTTCTCCGTATTTTTTTCGGTGCCGCCGTCGACCCAGAGGTAAAAAAGAAAATTTCGGTTTGTGGCGAGTCAAACAGCTCTGCGTCGGCCTGCCCGGTCTCTGCGGATTCCAGCAAAAAATTGAGGGCGTCGCCGGAAATTTGGTCGGTGACAAACTTTTCGCAATTTTCTGAAAGCGCCTTAAGACTTTGCGGCTGCGTGTTTGACGGGATAATTATAGTTGCGCCAGCATGGCATAGCGCCTGAAAACCCACTAAAAACCAATAGCTATCCTCACAGAAGAGCGCGCCTGTTCGGCAATTTTTCGCGCGAAGTCGGGCAGCATTGTGAGCGACATCGTCATAAAATTGTGAAAACGGGATTTTGGATTCCGAGCGGATTGCCACAGGATGGTCAGGGGAAATATCGGCTCTTTCCATCTGCGAAATCGGCATGTGCATCCTATGCAATTACCGTGAGTAACAGGTGGGAGAATTCACTTACTATTCCGCCAGTATATTTTCCATACAGTCGATAACATCCTCAACTGTGCGAACCAATTTAAAGACTTCCGGCTTGATACGTTTACCAGAAATTTCTTGCAGCTTAACGATAAGGTCGACGGCATCAATGCTATCAAGGTCGAGATCTTCATAAAGGCGCGCTGAAAGCGAAATTTTATCGGATGGCACCTCAAACATTTCAACCAAGTGACTACTCAACGTGTCAAACAATTCCTCACGAGACAGCGTCATGCTTCCGCTTTCTTTTTACTTTCGATGAACTTTGCAAGACTTTGAACGCTACGAAAATGAGTTTTTATATCGTCATTCACCGATTCAATCTTAATGCCAAATTTCTTACGGATAGCAACACCCAGCTCCAACGCGTCAATCGAGTCCAGACCAAGCCCTTCGACAAAAAGTGGCTCTTCGCTCGCAATCTCTTCCGGCTTGATATCTTCGAGCATTAAAGAGTCGACGATCAATATTTTTATTTCAGTTTCAAGGTCGGTCATTCGATAGAGCTTTGCGATAATAGGCTTCGATGTTTCTTACTAAATGCCTCGCATTCAGGGCCCGGGTCGGCTTCTTGTTATAGCTCTCAACACGCCAAAGGTCACCCACTGTCAGGTGAAACCTGGACCGGGTTTTGGGCACATTGTACCAAGGTCCTTTTCCAATCAGGGAAATGGGTTTGCACTGAATAACAACTGCCTGAATGTCGGCCTCCGCGAGAATCGCAATATTGGCAAACCCTCGAAATAATTTGGGAAATTCGCCGGGGATCGTCCGAGTTCCCTCTGGAAAAACGAGAAGATTATCGCCTGCAGCAAAGGCTTTTTCACATTCTGCGATAAACTCTTCGCCATTGAGATCGTTCCGGATAAATCCAGCGGCCTTGACGACGCCACGTAGAAAAAAATTATGCCAAAGCTGGTATTTAACAACGCATTGAAAGTTGGCGCTAGCGGACATAACCAAAACAACGTCCAGGAGTGTCGGATGATTTGCGATAACGACGCAGCCAGTGCGAGAGCTCAGGATATCGCGGCCATCAACTGTCACGTCATACAAGCCAATCGCGCGCACAAACCAAAGATACAATCTGAAGACCATGTGGATAACATAGCGCACACGTTTTTGAGCTAATTCGCGCTCCGGTACCACGCACATTATAAGCGGGAATACCGTTATGGCGAGCAACCCGCCACCCAGACCAAAAACCCCAAATGCAACGCCTGTAGCCCCCATCCGCCAATATCTACCCGCCACGCTAAGCATAGCCCCACTCCCAAATATGGCGAGGACTTGAAGCTTGTTTTTTCTCTTCACCGCTCAGCACAAATTCAAGGAACTCATGAGCAAGATGGCTAGCCCCACCGTCATCAATCCCGTCCTTGTTCGCTGACATTTGCATCCAAATAGCTTTCCTGTCCTTTGACGGTCTGCCCCCGATGCACAATGCCGCGACAAATGCGTCATCGGACTTTCCCGTTGCAAAGAGGTCTTCGAAACCGCCATCGGGTTTTTCATCGTAGTAAATTAAAATGACAGGTTCGTTACGATTTTCCGCGGCACAACTGGCGGCCTCAAGCATCCCATACCCAAAGCTCTCTGCACCCGCTGACACCGCGCTATGACCTTTTTTGTTTTTGGTAGCGATAGACAGCAATCCCGACAAACCGTGATGAACGGACATACCAAAGTCCGCCGGCGAAACAGGTTCACTTTGGGCAAGGTCATTTAATATTGATGTCGTTCGGGCAAGTTCCCCGTATCGAGTTGCTAAAACGAAACGTGCATTCTCAACATCGGGCAACCCAATTGCCGCGCCTATTGCTGCACGGCCTACCGATGTCGCGCGACGACGCAACATCATCGGGATTTCACCTGGCGCTGCCATGCTACTATCGACATTGTTCCCCAGCCAACAATCCGGCGTTGGACGCGCTTCGTTCCAGGCCGACCAGGCATGCAATTGAAAAGAGAGAGGTGCTATGCCCTCGCCGCCACATATCATATTTCTAGTTCGGTACGGCCAGAACATGGCCAATCGCCGTATCCAATTGGCGGACCACTTGATTGTAGCGCTTATGAACAACGAATTTGCCGACGTGAAGGTCTTCGGGATATGTCGGAACACCTGCCAGAAGCTTCTTCGACGATTTATATTTGATGCTGTAGCTATTCTGATCAAACACAATATTCACCGTCGCCGCGTGGCGTTTCCAGTTCCACGTTGCCAAAAGTTCTCCCGGCTTTGTCTCAGAAACCAGCCATTTCTGGGATTTAGCTGCACGAGTTATTTTTCGCCGATCTGTTCAAGCGTCAGTTTCGAGGAAATACTTGGGATCGTTTGATTTTCAACCTTATAAATAGGGCTGACACGTGAACAACCGGCAACAATCAACACACCCAATATGATAAACATAGCCCGAGGTGCCGTGTTTCTAATTCTATGCATATTCCCCCTGTTAAATAGTCACTATTTGATCACACATTTGATGCGTATATCTTACCTGGAAACACTTAAATGTACAATGGTTGCATAAGTATTTCTACATTAACGCAACCCAAGGATACGACTCTCGTCGATCACATTATTGCGCGTTGGGCCAATCACTCTGATCATTCAGCAGCGGGAGCATATTCCCGAAAAGAACTGGCGCGACGGTTTCTTTTGGGCCGGTCGCTAATACGCAACGTACTGGCGCGTAGTAGCTTGATGCCGAATTGCGACTACGAATTTGTGGCCAATGACAAAGGCAAGCCATTTATCAAACTGTCATCGGGCGAAATTGGGCCAGCTATTTCCATAACTCATAGCAACGGAATGATAGCGGCAGCTGTTACATCAATCGGCGCTCTTGGCATCGACATGGAATTTCATCGCGCCAACCGCTCATTTAACGCGATAGCGTCTTATGCGTTTGGTCCGCAGGAGACAAAGATCGCAAGCCAATCAATCGATAACTTCTACAAGATTTGGTGCCTGCGTGAAGCAATGAGCAAAGCAACTGGAAAAGGCCTGGAAGAAGCAACAGACGGTGTCGACACAGTAGACAAAATGCCGATGGTTGGCGCATGGAAATCGTCGATTGAGACTGAGGAATGGGGTTTCGCCCTTCTCACGCCATCGAGAAGATATAGCCTCGCAATCGCCATAAAATGCGCAGCGGAAACCGCCAGCACGAAATGGAATGAGCGTTCATTGAAATTCGAACAGTTAGAATTTTCTGATCTTATTTCCTGACCTGGTCTACAAGCTAGGCTTCCGTGCCACGACGCAAACTAGCGGTCGCGCATGAGAGGCCTTTACAGGACGACCAAGCATTTCCAATACGCCAAAGTCGGGACGAGACCATGGAGAAAAAGGCGTCAACACATCTGAGCTATCAAATTCAAACCCAATGTCCCGGAGCAGGGTCAAATATTCCTCCGCAGACTTTTGTGTTTTCATAGGGTGTCGAAAAAACAATCGGACCCACCACGAATAAATAAACAACCTGCAGGATTCCGTAAAAAGCAATCTACCGCCAGGCGCCAAGACTCGGAGGAACTCTTTTGCCGCTAGTTGCTGCTCCGTAAAATGGTGAAAACTCTGATGACAAAACACCGTATCAATAGATTCATCGGGTAGATCAATCTTTGACGCATCCCCGACTCTTATTTCGGCGGGACAAGAACATCGTTCTACGAGGGCTTCGCCACGCTTAACTAGGTTGGCGTCTATATCAATTCCGAGAAGAGATTCCGGACGAAGATGTTGGTCTATAAAGGGAAAAGCGTAGCCTTGACCGCAACCGATATCCAAGACCCGGCCAAAGTCGCGACTTCCGCGCAACAAGGTTTCCAGATCAGCCATCGTGCCAGGCAAAACATGCCTTCGCCACATGGCAGTACCAAGAAACCAAGTCCCAATCCGCGTTTTTCGGACCCATTCTTCGGGACCCTTCGCGATAGAATGGTTTAATGCGCTAGTCTGATTGCTTCGATCACTCAAAATACTGAACCAACAGGCGGGTACGAACCAAATTCCCAGTTCGGTGAACACTTAACGAAGTAAACTAGAGGAGTACGCATCAGAATCTACTGCGAGATGGTTTAAAGCCTAATAGAGCTCCCCCACATTTTCGCCGGATTTTATACCATCAAGGTTGGGGTGACCTCTACAATTTCATAAAAAAGCCAGCACATCACCCCTGGACGGTGCGTGGAAATCGACATTAATAGCAGAGAATGACTATCAGCCCTTTTCACGCCTGTAGAAAATTACAGCTTCGCCTGCGCTGTCCACGTTGCCGAGCGTACCAGGTTTAAAAATACAGGATATGAGCGCGATAAGTTATTGCCCCCTGACAACGGAGGATCTCATTGACTAGCCTTGCCAAAGTTGTTCGGCCCAACTGACTAATTCAGGCGGCAAGCACCACCAGCGCATCAAGCGCAACGCCGCCGTTTTGCCGATTAAGGCCTTCGCGCTGGTCTCGTCCAGTGTTGGTGCAGCGAAAGCGACATCGCGATAGAGTTCCAGTGCAACGCCCCCAGAGCCAAACATTACCAGCGGACCCATCTCAGGGTCCCGCAAAGCCCCGATCACCAATTCGACCTCGCCCGAAACCTGCTCGGCGACGAGAACACCCTCCAAAGCTGTTCTCGGCGCATTCGCGGTGACATTTCGGCGGATCATTGAAAACCCCTGTCGCACTGAGGCAATGGTGTTGTTGTTCAAAAGCACACCACCAACATCAGATTTATGGGTCAGTTCAGCGCCTACTACCTTGAGGACGACCGGCATACCAATTTTACGGGCGATTTCCGTCGCCTCCGCGGCACTGGTCGCGAGGTTTTCCATCGGGGTTTTGAGTCCATAGGCACGGATAAGTTTCTTGGAGTCGATCTCTGACAGGGGCATCCGTCCGGCATGCGTTGCTGCCCTTTTGATTGCATGTTCCACCGCTGCGGGAATGCGCGATACCTTTTTCGTAGTGCGCTTTTTACGATTTTTTCGTTCGGCATAGCTCGTCACTGCGCGAATGGCACGGAGCGCTTTATCTGCCTCCTGCAAAAAAGCGACATTCCGGAATCCGTTTCTAATATCGCGGCTATACTCGTTCATGCTATGCGAGATCATCGTGACATAGGTGATCGGCTTACCGGCTTTCTTCGCCAGTTTGTTGACCGCACGAATATACTCAACCTTGCGTTCCGCGCCCGGCGCCCGGGGAATTTCCTCCTGTAACATCAAGGTATGAATACCCGGGTCATCAAGCAGCGCCTTGACGCAGTTGATATATGTCTCTTCGCTGTTGAGAGCGGCAAAGCCGGAATCAAGGGGATTGCCAATGATCGACCCGACACCGAGCAGTTCACCAAGCCGACGTTTGGTTTTGGCTTTCAAAGGGGGAAATGACAGATTGTTTGTTTCCGCCTGATCAAGCAGCAACCCCCGTAAGCCGCCAGAGAACGTTATCGCCCCGATGCCATTTCCCTTGGGCAATTGGGCGTGCAGAAAATACTCAGAAGCTTCGACGACGTCATCCAGGTTAGACACCCGGATCACCCCGGCATCACCGGCGATGGCATCAAAGGCGGCGATTGAGCCAGCCAGCGCACCGGTATGTGCCATTGCAGCCGCTCGCCCGCTATCAGACGTTCCCAATTTCAAAACGATGACCGGTTTACCAACCGATCTGGCCGCTTCACAGGCCGCCAGAAAATTTTCCGAGTCGCGGACAGATTCAAGATAGAAAACAATAACCTTGATCTGCGGGTTGGCCGCAAAATACTCAATATAGACTGCCGTCTTGAGACCAGCTTCATTGCCACTGATAACAATGTACCCGACATCCATGCCGCGCTCTTCCAACGTGCGTTTGAGCGCCATGACCAGACCGCCGGACTGACCAACAATCGCAACAGGTCCTGGCTCGGTCCGGAGCGTCCGATTATCGACCATGGTCACTACCCTGTTGCCGCCGTTGAAATTGGCGAGACAGTTGGGACCGGATACCGCCAGACCGGTCTCGCGGATAGTGTCGGCAAGCTCCTCGCCAAGTTTTATCGATTTGTCATCTGGAAGTTCACCGAACCCGGACGAAATTATCGTGGCACTGCGCGCGCCCGCAGCGGCTGCCTTTTTCAGCGTCGACGAAACAAAACGGGCGGGCACGAGAACCAGAACATGATCAGGTTTCTCGGGCAAATCAGCTAATGAGGCGTAACACTTAACGCCCCAAACCTGATCTCGATTTGGATTAACCGGATAAACAGCCCCTTTAAAGCCATAGCGATTGAGGTTGTTCCAGCTGCGTTCGGCCCAGTTTCCCGGTTTATCACTTGCCCCGACAATCGGGATATTACGCGGATTGAGAAGCGCCTCGATATCGGGGCGCTTCCGCAATCGACCTGATTTTTTTACCGCCATAGCTGGCGTCTCGCCGTCCGGCGCTATTTCGCCTTGTTGCGCCGTTCAAAGTGACCGAGACCAGGACGGTAACTTTTCTCATCCAGGAACTGGCTCATCCCCTGCCCCCTGCTGTCTTCCTTGTCGATGAATTTGAGCGCATCGCTCTTGGCGTTGAGATAATCCGCCGCCTCAGGCTCGTTCATGAAGCGTACGGCGCGGATGGCTTCCTTGGTGTATTTCACGGCAGCCGGACTCTTCTGCTGCATCAGTCGCGCGAGCTTCATCACTTCTGATTTCAGCTTGTTTGCCGGAACCGATTTATTGACCATGCCGATTTCCATCGCCCGTTTGCCCTTAAACGGTTCGCCCGTCGTCGCGTAATAGATGGCATCGCGTAACCGCATCATCTGTCCGACATTCCAGCTGACAATGCCACCCGGAATTATCCCCCAATTGACTTCTGACAGACCAAAGACTGCGCTATTTGACGCGATAGCGAAATCGCAGGCACTCACCTGGGTGAAGGCGCCACCAAAACAGAAGCCATTGACCATCGCGATTGTCGGTTTGGGAAATTTCGACAGTTTTTGCCAGCGCCAGTCATTGGAAGCCCTGCGGGCTTTCGCCCGTGCAGCCGGATCGGTGGCGGTTCCCCTGAAATACAGCCGAATATCCTGCCCGGCGCAAAATGCTTTGCCAGCGCCTGTCAGCACCAGCACATCTGTGTGCGGATCGATGGACAGATGGTCTATCGCATCATTCATATCGAGATGGAGTTGCGGGCTCATCGCGTTCCGCTTCTCCGGCCGGTTCATAATCAGAAATGTGACCCCTTTATCGCGTTCAATCTTCACGGTCTCGAATGTTGGATCAACGATCTTGGGTGCTGCTTTTGTTGCCGCCATAACCTTGCCTCCCAAAAATAGAATTTATATCGGGGCAATTGTCGGCAATTTCACTCCGGGAAACAATGCGACCCGGCAAAATAATTAGCGATTTTGCAGAATTTAAGCCTCTGCTGATTTACCGAAACGTTCACTCATACGCTGAATGACGACATACAGCACGGGAACGAACAACAAGCCAATAAAGGTCGCCGAAACCATCCCCCAGAATACCACAGAGCCAACCGAGATTCGGCTCGCCGCCCCGGCGCCTGATGCAAATAGAAGGGGCATTACACCAAGAATAAAGGACAAAGCGGTCATCATTACCGCCCGGAAACGAAGCCTCGCGGCTTCCATAGCAGCTGCTTCAATACCTAGCCCGGCCTCGCGGCGTGTCTTGGCGAATTCAACGATCAATATCGCGCTTTTGGACGTCAAACCGATCAACATGACCAACCCAATCTGGGCATAGAGATTATTGACCAGATGCGGCAAAAGCCAAATTGGCAACAGGGCACCAAAAGCTGCCAAAACAACAGAGAGAACAACAGACACGGGTGTCGTCCAACTTTCATACTGTGCCACGAGGAACAGATAGGCAAAAATGAGTGCGAGGACAAAAATCGCGATGATCAGCCCGCCAACTTCGAGTTCCTGCTGCGTCGTGCCGGTCCAGGCGATTGTGTAATTGTCAGGCAGCTTTTCGCGTGCCGTACGTTCCATTGCCGCAATGGCATCGCCGGAGCTCGCGCCCGGTGCAGGGGTGGCGTTCAGCGACGCGCTCTTGAACAGGTTATAACGTTTGATCGATAGCGGTCCGAGAACCGACTTTACCTGAACCAGCGCCTGCAGCGGCACCATGTCGCCGTTGGCGCTCCGAATATAGAGACGGTTGATATCCTCTATTGTATTTCGGTAACGGGATTCTGCCTGAATGATGACGCGATAGACTTTGCCATAAAGATTGAAGTCATTGATGTAGCTAGAGCCAAATTGCGCCTGCAGCGTGGAGAAGACCTCTGAGAGGGGAATACCGAGAACCTGCGCTTTGTCGCGATCCACTTCCAGAAATAGCTGCGGGACATTTGCAGAGTATGTCGTGAAGACGGTCCTAAGTTCAGGCTGTTGATTGGCCGCAAAGACGAGGCTGCGTGGCGCGGTGGCAAGGGCCTGCGGGGATTGACCGCCGATATCCTGAACCTCTGCTTCCAAGCCGCCACCCGTGCCGAGCCCCATGATAGGCGGCAAAGGAAACGCAAATGCGTTTGCTGCAGGCACGGAGAAAAGACGTGCATTGGCCTGTCCTAGAATCGCCTGCCAACTCGTTTGCGGTGTCGTTCTCTCATGCCACGGTGTGAGAATAGGAATTAACAACGACGAATTTGATGCCGCCCCTGATAACAAGCTAACGCCGGGCACCGCTATAACGTCCGACACGCCCTCAATATCCCGCAATGAAGCCGATAATTGTTTGGTAACCGCGTTTGTACGCGCCAAAGATGCCCCCGCCGGTAATTGCACGTTCGCAAATAAAACGCCCTTATCTTCAGTTGGCAAAAACCCGGTGGGTGCGTTGATAAACAAATACCCCGTTCCAGCGACAAACCCGACAAAAGCAACAAGTGAGATAAATAATTTACGGACCATTCCACCGGCGATCCAAACATAGCTGCAGCGTCCTCGATCTACTGCGGCGGCAAACCATTTCAAAGGCCCACGGGGTACCCCTGAGCCAGACCGCAACGCAATCGCACAAATTGCTGGTGCCAGCGTCAGCGCATTCAGCGAGGACAACACAACAGCTGCACAAATTGTCAGCGCAAACCGGGAATACAGGGTGCCCGTTACACCGGGCATAAATGAGACGGGAACAAAAACAGCCAGCAACACCAGGGTTGTTGCGATCACCGGCCCTGTCACTTCGCGCATTGCAGCTTCAGTCGCGGCTTTGGCGTCTAACCCTTCATCCTGCATAAAGCGCTGAACATTCTCGACAACAACAATGCTGTCATCAACAACTACTCCGATAGCCAGAATAAGGGCGAACAAGGTGATCAAGTTGACCGAAAACCCGAGCAATGAAAGAAAAGCAAATGTCCCGATAAGCGAGACTGGTATGGCCAGCGTCGGCACCAGGGTGGAGCGCCAATCCGACAAAAACAGAAATGTCACGGCAACGACAAGCGCAAAGGTTATGAAAAGTGTTTCCACAACCTCATTATTAATGGATGCCCTAACCGCGCGGGTCGTATCATAGATGAATTTTATATTCGACATCTGGTGGAAAACGGCTCTTTAGACTCTCAAGCTCGGCATAAACCTTGTCAGCAACCTTGAGGGCATTGGCGCCGGGGGATTGATAGACGGCTATTGCCGCTGAAGGTTTGTTATTGAGTGTCGCTTGCGAGCTATATGACTTTGAGCCCAATTCAATTCGCGCAACATCCTTAAGTCGTACAAATGTTCCACCTTTGTCTGCGCGAAGAATAATATTGCCAAACTCCTCGACCGTCGCCAGGCGACCTTTGGCTTGAATTGAAAATTGAAATTGCGGCGCGGTCTCATAGGGTGGTGCACCAAGTTGGCCTGCTGTCGCCTGAATATTCTGTTCATTTATGGCTGTCCGAATGTCACTCGTCGTCAAATTGAGTAACGCCATACGATTGGGATCAAGCCACACCCTCATCCCATAATCCAACGCACCGAATTGCGATACGCTGCCAACACCATTAATCCGGCCAAGCGAATTCTCAATATTAATCGACGCGTAATTACTTAGGAAAAGAGCATCACGCGATCCCTTTGGCGATAACAGGTTGACCACCATGAGCATGCTAGTCGATTGCTTTTGCGTCACAACACCGTTGCGGGTTACTTCCTGCGGCAGTTGCGAGGTCGCCGTTGCCACGCGATTTTGAACATTGACGGCAGCAATATCGGGGTCAGTACCGACCCTAAAAGTAACAGTTAAATCGTAACTGCCGTCATTTCCGCTGGTCGAGGACATATAGAGCATGCCATCCACCCCATTGACCTTTTCCTCAATCGGTGCGGCGACGGATTGCTCCACTGCAGAGGCGTTGGCACCGCTATAAACTGTTGAGACTTTGACTTGTGGCGGCGCAATTTCAGGATATTCAGCGACCGGAAGGGAAAGAAGCGCGATACCGCCCGAAAGCGTTATCAAAACTGCGATCACAATTGCGAATTTGGGCCGATTTATAAAGAAAGAGGAAAACACAATTTACCCCTTCGTCGCAGAAACGGGATTTACCACCATATTGGGCCGTACTTTCTGCACACCCTCGACAATGACACGTTCACCCGTCACTAACCCGGACTTGATGACCCAGTCAGCCCCCGATTGGCGTGCCGTTTGTACCCGGCGCACAACAACTTTGCTTTCGGATTAACTAGGACCGTCACAAACTGTCCGGGAAGCAACACGCCTTTGGGGTTAGGAAAACTCGCCCGAATGGCCACGGTGTCGGTCGCCTGATCAACTGTTGGCGCTATATAGTCAAACCGTCCTTCCCCTTCATAGGCAGAACCATCAGAGAGAAGAACTGTCGGAACAAAGGATGGCTTCTCTAGATTGATCCCGCGCTTGCGAGCTTCGATAAGAATTTTCTCGCTGACACCAATGGTGACGTGGATTGGGTCAATACTGGTTACCGTCGCTAAAGGCTCGCTGTCAGAGCCCACCAGATTGCCGACGCTATAGCGTACCTTGCTGATGCGCCCCGTCAAAGGGCTGACAATTTTGGTGTATCCCAGGTCCAGTTGCGCGGCCCTTAACTCGGCCTGTGATTTGAGCACGTCGGCTTTTGCGTTCGCCAGCGCGGCCCTCGCTTCATCTAGTTTAGCCCCCGAAACGACACTGCGACCAACCAGCGCTTTCTTTCTACGAAAATCAGCCGCCGCGTTTATTTCCGTAGCACGTGCGCGTGCCAGCTCCGCGCGCCGTTGTTCTACGACAACTTGATAGGGAGCCGACTCAATTTCGAAAAGTTTTTGGCCTTTGGTAACGGTTTGGCCGTCCACAAATGTCGTGCTTCCAGAACACCTTTGACCCTCGCGCGTATATCAACAGAATTTACGGCTTCAACGCGTCCGATAAAATTACTGGTTCTGGCGACCTCTTTTTCGCGGACGGTGTCTACAACAACACTCGGGATCGGCCGAGCGCCACGCTTGTTTTGAGCATCTGCGGGAGACGCGAGAAACCCTATAAGCGTGACGAAACTGACTATCGCTGCTACAGATCGAAATTCTATGTGGCGCATTTCTCTGCCTCTAACCTTTAATAGAAGAATTAGAGGCAGATTAGCCGACATTCAAACGACATGCATTTGGTAACTGAGGCGTTACCCGACGACTTCAACCAGCTCTATATCAAACACAAGATCTTGACCGGCGAGGGGGTGATTGCCATCAAGAGTTACGGTCTCATCGTTCATTTCAATGACGACAAAAACCATATCCTGTCCATTTGGTGCCGTGGCCTGAAGCTGGCCGCCAACCGTTAATTCAACTTCTGGCGGAATGACTGAGCCTTCGACTGTCTGAATCGCCTCGTCGACGCGGGGCCCGCAAGCGTTTTCAACTGCAATTTCGACCGTTGCCTTATCGCCAACATTCATGCCCACGACCGAGGCCTCAAGTTCAGGGATAATGTTCTTTTCGCCAATTTTGAACTCCAAAGGGTCACGACCTTCGGACGAATCGAAAATGGACCCATCAGTCAGTTTTCCGGAATAGTGAATCTTAACGGTATCACCGTCATTGGCCTGCGCCATGGTATGTCTCCTTTCTTCCCGATGCATGCGCATCTTGGTGAACTGGCGACATACCGAGCTGTGGTCGGTCGACAGAAATTAATGCAGGCGCACCCTCAGTTACCAACCTGATGATGTCAACTCGTTTCCGCTGATTTGAAGCAATTGCCGATCTAAAATCTTCCTATAAACTATTGTCATATCATTTCTTTGGAGATCACGAATGACGCGCTATTCGATCAGCCAACCTGTAACCCAGGTTGAAGCACCGCGTTTGCTAAAAGGCGAAGGCCACTATACCGACGACGTAAAACTACCTTTTGAATGCCACGTGGTATTTCTGCGCTCTCCTCATGCGCACGCCAACATTGTTTCCATCAACACGGGGGCCGCCAAACAGCAGCCCGGCGTCATCGATATTTTCACTGGTGACGATTGCGCAGAGGACCATGTCGGCCCGGTCGCAGGCAACGCACCACCCAAACGGAGCGACGGAAGTCCGGGGTTTCGTCCCATACGCGAGCCCATGGCACGCACCCGTATCACTCATGTTGGACAGTTGGTTGCGATGGTTATCTGCGAGACGATCAACCAAGGCAAAGATGCAGCCGAAGCCATTGAGGTGGAATATGAAATTCTGCCTGCAGTGATCGATCCTGTCGCTAACAGGCAACCCGACGCACCGCACCTCTACGAAGGTGGCTCAAACAACGAAGCCTTCACGTCCCAAAAGGGAGACGCGGAAGCAACCGAAGCAGCGCTCGCGGCGGCACCACATACTGTCAAAGAGACCATGCCTATAACGCGGGTTGCGGCAAATACGATGGAACCCCGTGCTGTCGTTGCCAGTTATGACCCCGGCCGGGAACATTTTACGGTTTATGCCTGTCAGCAACGCCCATTTGTCTGGCGAAATATGATGACCAAAAAGATGTTCAACATCGAAGAAAACCAGATGACTGTGATCGCTGGCGATGTCGGCGGGTCATTTGGCATGAAGGGAGGACTGACACCGGAAGTACCTCTCGCCGCTTGGGCGGCAAAACGCGTTGGTCGCCCGGTGAAATGGGTCTGTGAACGCAGCGAAGGCCATATTTCAGATGATCAGGCCCGCGACGTAACTATTTCAGGTGAACTTGGTTTCGATGATGAAGGTAAATTTCTGGCCTATCGTGCCAAGGCCAACGCCAATGTCGGCGCCTTCCTGTCCATGAACGGCTTTGGAACCCCCAACGGGGCCGCAAGCTATCTCTGCAGTACCTATGACATGCCAACAGTGCATGGACATTCCACGGCGACTTTCACCAATACCGTGCCAATGGCTAATTACCGGGGCCCATCGGGGACGCCGGGCAGTTATGTTCTGGAGCGGTTGATCGATCTCGCCGCAAAAAAACTCGACCTCGATCCTTCGGAAATTCGTCGCCGTAATTACATTCCGGCGGATGCCATGCCAGCGAAGCTGCCTAATGGTCAAACCTACGATTGCGGTGAGTTCGAAATCGTTATGGATAAATGCCTTGAGCTGGCGGAATATGACAAAATTGCCGAGAGACGGGCTGATGCCGAGGCCAGAGGCATGCTCTATGGCGTTGGCGTATCATCGAGCGTCGACCCGTCGGGCAGCCCCGCCCCCGAAGCGGCTGAGCTTCGTTTTGATCCCGGCGGTACTGTCACCGTAATGACAGCCTCTACAGCTGGTGGACAGAGCCATGCGACGATCTATACGCAGATCGTTTCCGAAACTTTGGGCATTGATGCTGAAAAAGTACGCGTAGTCGAAGGCGATACCAGCCAGCATAGTTTTGGGTCAGGCACTGGTGCCGCGCGTACAGCAACGATCTGTGGCAATGTCGTTCTTCTTGCGGCAGAGAAAACCCGAGAGAAAGCAAAGAAGATCGCAGCGCATATGCTGGAAGCCGCCGATGACGATATCGAGTTTGACAATGGTGAGTTTAAGGTCGCGGGCACTGATCGAAGCGTGTCGCTTGCTGACATTATAGATGTTGCTTTTGAGCCCAAAAAAGTCCCGCCCGGCATGGAGTTTGGTCTCTATGAAACCGCCAGCTGGTCACCTGAGACCACGAATATCCCCAATACCTATCATGTCTGCGAAATGGAAATTGATCCCGAGACAGGCACCAACCAGATCGTCCGGTACGCCGCTGTCCACGATGTCGGCGTTGAATTGAATCCGGTTTTGGTGGACGGGCAGGTCATTGGCGGAATCGCACAAGGTGCGGGTCAAGCATTGATGGAAGAAATGGTTTACGATTCAGACGGCCAAGTCGTCACAGGCTCCTTCATGGACTATTGCATGCCGCGGGCCTCTGACTTTTGCGAATTCAAACTTGATCGACACCCGGTTCCAACAGCGACAAACCCGCTCGGCGTAAAAGGGGCAGGAGAAGGTGGCACAGTCGGCGCACTGGCCGCCGTCATGAATGCTATCAATGACGCGCTGGAACCACTTGGTGTGCATAATTTGACAATGCCCGCGACACCTCAACGGGTGTGGAAGGCCATTCAGGAAGCGAGTTGATTCAGGCGCGGACCAGCCGACCAGGCAGCACATCGCGAAGACGATAAATCAAGTAGATCACGAGAACCACGTTCGCGGCATTAAAGGCAGCACCAACGAGGAACGGGGCCGTGTATGATTTGGTAAGATCGAACAGATACCCGCCCATCCAACCGCCAACTCCCATCGCCAAAGCACCGACAAAGAAAACAATCCCCGTCCTGCGGCCAATTTCCCCAATCGGCAGATGATCCCGTATCGCGATAGTATAAACTGGAAAGAGCCCGCCATAACCGAGGCCAAACAGGGCTGCCACGACATAAAGCGCCCAAAGTTCATGGGTTATTGTGAAAACCGTCAGCATGACTGTCTGCGCGACGGAGAATATGAGAAGCGCCCGCATGCCGCCCCAACGATCTGACAAAAGACCAAGGACGACGGCACGGCTAATAAACGCGCATAGCAGCATTACAGATTGCACCTCGACAGCACTTTGAATGGGGAAACCACGATCCGTCACGAAGGATACGAGATGACCAAGTGGCAGCGCCATGGCGATACAGCACCCGAAGATCGCAAAACACAGCCCGTACTGGATACCAGTATTTGAGATTGGAGAAACCGGTTTTCCAGAATAGGTGCTTTTGGTACCGGTCGGCTTTGGCAGCAGGGGTTTGGGCGGTTGCGGTTTGTGCCGCACGACCAGACATAACGGGAGCATGACGCACAGCGCGAACACGCCGTACCAGAAAAACATATCCCGCCAGCCAATCTCGATCATCACATAACCAAACACCGGCAACCAAACGATGCCTGCCAATGCCTGACCGCTGGAAACTATACCGACCGCTTTTCCGCGATGTTCAGAATACCAGCGCGCGATATTCGCAAGCACTGGCGCTGCAAGAGCCCCCTGCCCTGATAGGCCAAACATGATGAGATAAATTGCGTATAGCTGCCATGCGGTGCTGATCTCACTCACAAGCGTTGCGCCCGCGCTCAACATGACAGTGGCCAGCACAGCAGGAACGCCGAATCCCCATCGATCGACAATCCGTCCCATAATGAGGCCGCCAAAGCCCGACCCGACAAATTGCAGTGAAAACGCCAATGAAGGCACTTCTCGCGGCCAGCCGAAATCAGTTACCATATCTTTGAGCGCGACAACGATCATGAACATTGCACCGCCGGTAATAAACAGCATGGATACCGAGCCAATTAAAACGAGGGTACGTCGGCGTGCGGCTTTGGGGTCTTGCTCAGCCATAAATCTCTATATTTAAGGAATGAATATCCAGTGAAACGCTGTGTGCCCTTTTCAGGTGAGTCAAACCAGTGAAGAACGCAACTATCTTCCTCCTCTTGACCACCGATGATCTAGGCGCGAAAAACATCTCACACCAACAAATTCAAAGGTAGGCCAAAATGCCCATAGGACCAGATGAAAACACCCCCAGCCGTAACCGCCTCGAAGGCAAGGTCGCCATTGTGACGGGCGCGGGTTCCATCGGAGATGGCTGGGGCAATGGCAAGGCGGCCGCCTTTGTCTACGCCAAGGAAGGCGCCAAAACCTTTTGCGTCGATTTTCGCCTCGAGGCAGCAGAGGAAACTGTTAAACAGATTGAAGAAGCGGGTGGCGAAGCAATGGCCTATGCCGCAGACGTCACCGATGAGGATGCGGTGCAGGCAATGGTTGATGCCTGCGTGGAAGCCTGGGGTCGGATCGATATTTTGCACAATAATGTCGGGGGCCAGGGCGTTGGACGGAGTCTCGATACGATTACCGTGGATGACTGGGACGCCACTTTTGCCCGTAACGTGACATCGGCAATGCTGACCTGCCGGGCGGCCGTTCCTATTATGGAAAAGCAACAAGACGGTTCGATTATCAACATCTCTTCGATTGCAGCGCTACGGCATCTCAACGCCAATACGGCGGTTTATTCTTCAACCAAGGGGGCGATGATCGAATTTACCAAGAACATCGCGATCCAACATGCCCGCTCCGGTATTCGCGCAAACTGTATATGCCCGGGCTATATCGACACACCGTTTATTCGTCGACTGGTCAATGGCAAGCCTTCCTACACTTACAAGGGATACACCTCAGCAGAAGAGTACGCTGCTGCGCGGAACGAGATCATTCCATCCGGACGCATGGGTACCGGATTCGATGTAGCCTATGCCGCCCTGTTCCTGGCATCTGACGAATCCACTCACATTACGGGAACACACTTCCCCGTCGATGGCGGCGTGACACAGATTTGCCCTGGCGTATAGAAAATATTGCGCGCAACAAAAAAGGGCCGGTAATCCCGGCCCTTTTTATGTAGAACAACCGATTGTTTAAGCAGCGATCTCGTACTTATCGCGCTTAACACCGATGAGATTCTGACCTTCGACACGGATCAGCCGGGTATCATCTTCCCGCCTTGGTGAATGCAGATCGCCTTCAAGATAAAGGTGCGCATCGCCCGGCTTCAAAGAATAATCCCGAACTTTCCGAACCTTGCCCGGATTACCTTCGGCAGGTTTTTCGACGCATTCCCATTCGGTCATAATGGTTTCACCTACTGCCTGGCCATAAATTGCCCAGCTGGGACCGTGATCATGCGGATTGCTGCCTTTTGCACCATTGTAGCTATGCGCCAGAATGCAGAATTTGAACTCTGGGTCTTCGTAAAGAAGATGACGTTCTTTCTGACCCGGGTTTTCAAAATGCTCTGCGACAAAGTTAGCATCGGCGCAAGCTCTTGAAATAAAACCACGAACCTTTTCGCGGCCCGCAGGACCGGCATCCGCGGCCATTGCCGCGTGACAATCTGCTGAAAGCTGTTCAAGCGTATAAGCCATAACAATCTCCTCCTTCTAAAACGTTGCAACGATTATGCCACGCTCTTCCCATCGGGGAAGAGCAAAATTCATCTTAGGCGGCAGCCTCATATCGAGGTCGCCGTACGCCATAAAGATTCATTCCTTCTACACGGATCATACGGACCTCATGTTCGCGGCGCGAGGAATGCAAATCTCCTTCGTTATAGAGATGAGCGGTCCCCGTTGGCAGTTCATATGATTTAACCTTTACGACTTTACCCGGAGTCTTACCTTCGGGTTCTTCAACGCAATGCCAGTCTGTCATCTCGGTAATCCCGGCAGCGATACCATAGATTGCCCAGGTCAGACCGTGGCCATGCGGAAGACCTGTCTCAGGTGCCGCAACGTGAACGAAGATACAGAAATCAAACTCCTCATCCTCGTAAAGAACCTGTCTTGGGACATCATTGTCAGGGCCAAGATGTTCAGCGACGAAGTCGTCATCCTGACAGGCTTTTTCAACAATCTGGCGTACGGCGTGTCGCCCCACCGCACCGCGATCTTCTGAGAGTGCGCCACGACAATCCTTCACCATTTGATCAAGCGTGTAAGCCATAAGGTGACCTCCTTTCCTATTAGGGAGCAGACATATTCTTGAGCGTCAGCTCGGCATCCTCAATCGCCAACTGAACCAACGGGTCCTCGATATTCATTCCCCGTAGTTCTTTTAAGAACTTTTCATACTCAGCGCGCCCACCGCCTATCTGTGGCGACAAAAGACAGGCTTCCGCCATATCAGCAATTAAAAACCTTTTTCAGCAACTCGATCGTGCGCTTGGCGGGGTTTTCGCGAATAGCGGCTTCTTCCCGCCCGAGATACAAAAACACGCCGGCAATCGCTTTCTCGAGGACATAGCCCGTCAAATTGGCCTTGGCATCCGGCACAAAGGGGATCGATTTATACTGACCGATCATTTTGTCATAGGACGCGATGGCGCCGACCTGCGAAAGCTGACTATTCACAATGGGTTTCATTTCACCCATCAGCGGCGCTGACATCTTGCTCCTGAAATATTGCGTCGCTGAATCCTTGGGACCATTCAAAATCGCCTTGGCATCATCAATGGTCATTTGCTGGATCGCATTGCCAAATAATTTGCTGGCTTTGGGAACCGCCGCTTCCGCCGCCCGGTTAAGACGCAGATCAAGATCATCCGTCAGGCTCCCCATACCCACCTTGTTGAGCATTGACTGAACTGTCTTAAGATAACCCGGCAGAGGAATATGGACATCCGAGGCTTTATTAAACCCGTCCGCACGACCCAGCGTGCTCACGACTCGCTCACTTCCGACCCGCAGGGCGTCTTTCAAACCTCCGGCGATTTCGCCAACCGATAAGGCGGTAGCGCTTGATCCTGAATTCCCACCGAGGCCTTTTAAAAGGTCCCGACCTTTATCGAGAAAACTCTGTGAAATCGCTGGTGATGCGGCCACCACAATCGCGACGGCGATACCGCCCAATCCAACCCGAGAAACAATTTTCATAACAAATCCCTGAACGTAATTCGACATCCCCATGCCTGATGACAGGCTCGCAAATCACATCAGGAAACGCAATGGAAATAGGCTGGTTATTCGGCTTCGGAAAGAAGGTTTTCGAGGAGCGCGTTAAATCGTTCCGGATATTCCAGATAAATCATATGGCCGATATCGGCGATATTTTCGTGGCGAATGCCGGGCATTTCCTTAGCGATATCCTAAACCATTTTTTGTGCCGCTGTGCGGTCGTGTTCACCGGACACAATCATCGACGGGACTCTGGGTTTGCTGGTCCATTCAAAAATATTGGCGTGTTTCAGCGATCGGAACTGGCGCAAATACCCGGCCTGCGGCATCGCCGCCGTCAGCTTTATCCCCTTGGCCAGGACATCAGCCGCAGCATTGGGGGCGCAAGAGCGCGGCACATGGTGCGCAGCATATTCCGACATCCCCATTTTCTCGACCTGCGCCAATCGCTCTTTGATGTCTTTCTCACGATCTCCGGGTTTATCAACCCCGCCGCCGACCACCGGCTGCGCTAACGTCAAAGATAGAACCCTGTCTGGAAATGCGCGGTGAAAGGCCGTGACCATGATGCCGCCATAGGAATGCCCAACGAGATGTGCTTTTTCGATCCCATGGGCGTCAAGAAAGCCTGCCATCGCCATGGCATAATCAGCAACCGATGGAAGATCGGTATCAAAGTCAGTTGACTTGCCATAGCCCGGCGCATCCCAGCCAATCACCCGATATCGATCCGAAAAATGTTCGTACTGGGTTTCCCAGTTTACCGATCCACAGCCCATACCATGAACAAAGAACAGGACATCGCCCTCCCCTTGCTCACGATAGGAAATTCGATATTCGCTGGTTTGGATTTCCTGAAGATCGGGCAACGCCATCGCGTTACTTTCCGAGCCCGATAGCCGACAACAGTTTCTGCCACCAACTATCACCGGATGCAGGAATTGGCTTTCCGCCAACCTGTGCCACAAGCCGTTCAAAGAACTGCCCGACAACAACCTTGGCAGCCCCTTCCAGCATGCGCCCACCAATCGCCGCAACCTTGCCACTAATCTCAACGCGGTAGCTGTACCGAACAAAAGTCCCACCATCGCGTGCTTCCAGCGTCACCTCACCCGACCCCGCCGAAGCCCCTAGCGGCCCTTCAAGTCCACCCGAAACAGTTGTGGAGTTTGGCTCATTGAGATCAGAAAGCTTGACCGCTGCGGTGAATTTGCCGCGAACCGGACCGACGCCAAGGGAAACCTCGGCGCTGTATTCATTGTCACCCACCAAATCAAGCTTGTGACAACCAGGAATGACGGCGGCCAGTGCTTCAGGGTCGAGTAACGTGTCCCAGACTTTCTGCGGATCGGCAGAAACAAAAGTGTCACCCTCGCCGGTAAGTGCCGTCTCGGCGCCGTCCGAACTGGGCTCCGGAGCTTTACCTTTCGGCGTCGCAGGTTCCTCGCCATGCAAGATTTCACTGATTTTCGCCGGGGTGAGAGGCACAACAATATTGTCGATATCGAGGGCATCGCAAACCGCATTGGCCAAACAAACCGGAGTCGACATGCAATTGCCTTCTGCCGCCCCTTTGGCCCCGAGGGGTGTGAAGGGCGATGGCGACTCCATATGAAGCAAAACAGGTTCCGGAACTTCAACAGCCGTCGGCACCAGATAATCGGCAAAGGTCCCTGACAGGAAGCTACCATCGTCCGCCGTCACAAACTCTTCATACATCGCCGCGCCGACGCCCTGGCCGAACGAGCCATAAACCTGCCCTTCAACGATCATCGGGTTCATCAGAGTCCCGGCATCATGCATTGTCACATATTTATCGATACGGATTTCCGCGGTGTCCGGATCAATTTCGATCCCGCAATAATCGAAAACAAATCCATAGGTCAGTGACGTATTGATACGATCATGTTCATCCGGCGTCGTCAGCTCCTGAGGCGCCCAGGTTGCGGTTTCTCTCAACGCGGCATCCATGTCATCAGGCAACAGGCCTGGTGACCAATGAGTCCCGCCCGCAATCCGACGGAAGCTCAGCGTGTTGTCGGGATTCTCACGATCAAAAATCTGCCCGCCAGCAAATTCAACCTGCTCTGCCGGGACGTTCAACAGCTGTGCGGAAATCCGTGCCAGCTTGTCCCGCACCTTCTTACCCGCAAGTTGGGCCGCAACCGCTGTGCCCGGCGAAAATCGGCATGAATAAGTACCGGCTGCGATCGACCACGGATCCTTGTGCGTGTCGTGTTCAACATTTACGCGAATATCCGCCGGTCGCAGACCAAGCTGATCAGCCACGATTTGCGACAGAACCGTTCCGTGCCCCTGTCCTTGTGGCGTTGTATCGCTGGTAACACTTACCGAGCCAAGCGGATCAACATTAACCGTCGCCATCGAAATCGCACCGTCTTGCGATCCCCGTTTACGTCGTTCTTCAACCGGCACGATGGTACTGAGATAACCCATATTGGACATGCCAGGCTCGACAAGCGCCGTATAGCCAATACCGTAAATCTTCCCCGCTGCGCGCGCTTCATCACGCCGTTTCAACAAATCTGCCAGACCACCCTGTTCAACGGCCATCTCAACAGCCTTTGGGTAGTCGCCGGAATCGTACAGCGCGCCTGCAGGCGCTTGATAGGGAAAGACCCCGGCATCCAATAGATTGGTCCGAATAACATCCAGCGGGTCCAGACCGAGGGTCACCGCAATCTTGTGCATCAGCCGTTCAATCGCAAAATACATTTGCGGGCCACCAAAACCCCGTACCAACCCACCCGGAGTCTTGTTTGTCATCACCAGTCGATTGGTGACATCCAGATTCTGAACCTTATAGGCCCCACTGAGCGCACCATGCATACGATAGAGCGGACCCGGCATAGGTGATCGCAGATAGGCGCCATAATCGTCGAGCTGATCGATCCGCATACCGGTCATTTCGCCATCATTTTTGATAGCCGCTTTGATCGTCACGACTCTGTTCGGCGCTGAAGAAGCGGCTGTTAAATGCTCCAGCCTGTCTTCAACCCATTTCACCGGCTTGCCGGTCAACTTGGAGCATAGCCCCATCAACACGATGTATGGCAGCACGGCCTGTTTCACACCAAAGCTGCCGCCCGAGTTTGCGGGCGTCCGCAAACGCACATTGCTTTCCGGTACACGGAAAGAACGCGCCATTACAGGATGACCGGTATAGGGCCCCTGAAAATTGGACAAGACGTCATACACGTCATCATCAGGCAGGTATTCGACGATAGCGACAAAGGCTTCGATCGGGGTCAGTGAATTACGCGGATATTCGAGTTTAAGGTAAACGGTCTGATCCGCGTCAGCAAACGCTTTTTCAGGATCACCATAAATGAAGTTGCGTTCCGACATAATGTTCGTGCCAGCATCGGCATGAACCAGCGGTGCGTCATCCGCCGTCGCCGCTTCCGCATCGATGATCGGCGTATGAACATTGTAAGTAACTTCAACCAGATCGAGAGCGTCCTCCGCGATATACCGATCCCGCGCAACGACCACGGCAACAGCCTCGCCGACAAACCGTACTCTGTCCACCGCCAGCGCCCACTCATTGAGTGGCTGTTTAACGATGACCAAAAACGGATCAGAGATCGCTTGAATATCTGTACCGGTATAAACGGCACGGACACCCGGCAATGCCTCAGCCTTAGACACATCGATAGAAACGATTTCTGCACTGGCATGCGGGGAACGCAACACCGCTCCATGCAGGGTTCCCTTGGGCACCGGGTAATGATCTGCGAACCTCGCGCGGCCAGTCAGAAGACGGCTGTCCTCGACTCTCTCGACGCTTTGCCCGACATATTTTTCGATCTTTGCTTGCTGCGCCACCGCAACTTCTCCTGTCGTGTGTATTTGTTTACCCAACGCGCCCTAGAGGATGCCTTTTTCCTCAAGAAACGCCAAGACTCCATCGCGGCATTGCTCGGGCTCCTGTATCTGCATGAGATGGCCGGTGCCCGAAACGGTCTGATACTCATACCCGCCATCCTCAGCCAACGCCTTATTGGCAAACGCAGGACCAGGGGCGCCTTTTGCCTCCGGATCACAACCAAACAACTTTACGACACCGCCAATATCTGCGGCAGTTGGCCATAAATTAAGGGTCATCGCCTGAATATAAATCGAAGCTTCAAATTCGCGTGGACAGGACAGGGTCCAGTCGCCTGCCTCTTCATCCTTGCACAAAACAGACCGCGCCATCAGTTCGTGGGCACCGTCGACCCAGGTCGCATGGGCTCTTGTGTCCTTATAATGTTGAGCCAATTCATTTGGATCACTGAAACGGTCAGGCCGACCCATTGCCCATTCGTAGAGCCGCTGTTCAAACACACCCATGCGCTCATACTCGCGATGTCCCTGCGGCGGCACATTCGGCGGGTCAAACAGGATTAAAGCATCCCATTTAAAGCCCAGCTCGCAGGCATGTTTCATGGCTGTGCGGCCGGACATCGAATGAAAAATACCGATGTTGGTCTTCTCGCCACATTGTGCGTTTACCTCGCGAAAGACCCGATTAAGATCAAGCGTCATCTGCGCGTAGTTATGCGCCGGTAATCCCGAAATCGCCGTAGGATTCTGACCATGATTACGAAAATCAAAAATCGCCAGATCGAATTGGTCCTGAAACAAACTCCAGAACGGGTAATACCCGTCCGCCGCAAAGCCATTACCATTACCAAGGATGATCCGGGGACCGTCTGGATTCCCATGCAGACGAACACGGATCGTCGCACCATCCCCCATTGTTAATTCCAGAGTTTCGCGTGGTGTTGGTATTTCAAAAGACATGCTGATCTCAACTCGACTGATCGTGAAAAAATTATGCTGGTGATGTAAAGCATACGACCAACAAAATCGACCCCCTGCGATACTCATATTTGGCGGGATGACGCGACCGTACGGCCCCTGTATAGCTACACCAGTCCTAGATCATTGAGCTGACATGTCCTTCCGCCTTCTCGTCTTCCTGAGTTGTACCTCGCTGGTGCTCAACACCATGGCGTTTATGACGATAACCCCGGTCTTGCCTATTCTGTTTACCGAATGGAATCTGACAGAAACCGAGGCGGGGCTGTTAGGTGGTGCCTTTTTTATCGGCTACGTTACCTCAGTGCCGATTTTGGTCACTTTAACTGATCGTATCCTCCCGAAAAAAATATACGTCTTTGCCGGTCTCATAGGGTTTGGCTCCTGTTTCGGGTTTGCCTTTCTCGCCGACGATCTATGGACCGGTGTTGTCTTCCGAATGTTAACTGGTGTCGGCGTTGCTGGCACTTATATGCCCGCCCTCAAGGCCATCGTTGATAGTCTTGAGGAACCGGAGCGCAGCCGCGCCTCCAGCTATTACACCTCAGTCTACGCCGTCGGCACGGCCGTCTCCATTCTCTCGGCAGGATATGTCACTGAATATTGGGGCTGGCAAAGCGCCTTTGTCGTTGCCGGCTTCGGTATCTGCATTGCACTGATTATTGGAATCATTGCCCTTCCCAAAGGGAAGATTACGCAGCGCACGCAAAGTCAGATAGAAGACTTCAAACGCGTATTCCGTAATCGGCCGGTGATGGTCAATATCACCTCTTACTTTGGCCATTTATGGGAGGTGTTTTCCAACCGGGTGTGGATCGTCACCTTCCTGGTTTTTGCAGAAGCTTCCCAACCCGGCAGTTTCATCATTTCCACAACATGGCTGGCGACGCTCGTCGCGCTGATCGGGGTTCCTGCCGCGATGTATTGTGGTGAGCTAGCGGCTCGCCATGGAAGAGAACCTATCATTCGGATCAGTATGATTTCCGCAGTTGTCGTCGGCGTCGCCGTCGCCTTCACGACCAGTGCTCCCTTGTGGGTTATTACCGTTCTCGCCCTGGCCTACGGTATGACCAGCTATTCAGATACGGGAACGATCAACACCGGGACAGTGGCGGCCGCAGAACAGGAGGTCCGTGGCGCTACGATGGCCATTCATGCGAGCGTCGGTTTCGCGGGCGGCGTTTTGGGGTCTCTGGCCATCGGCGCGACCTTGCAGGCGACAGGTGGCAAGGATTCTGCAGATGCCTGGACCGCGGCATTCCTTGTCATGGCGATGGGTTCAGCTTTCGGGTTTATCATCCGATGGTGGGCATGGCGGAAGCAAAAGGCCTAACCGGCAACACTCGACCGTTTCGAGACCAACTCATACCACCGTTGGAGATTTGCGCAGTTTTCGGGAATCCCAAGTTTGGAAAACGCGGCAAAATCGATTGTGCAGAGGGTCGTTATATCAGCCACTGAAAAGCGATCACCGGCGATATATTCATTGTCGGCGAGCTGGGCGTTAAACTTTTCATAAAACACCTCCAGCCGCGCCTGACCACGCTCTATCAGCTCAGGTATTTGCTGCAATGACTTTGAGTACCCCGGCAAGGAACGATCTGTGAACGATCCTTTTGAATTCCGGTAATATTCAGCAATGGCCTGCATCCCCTCCCACTCGGCGAGCCGCTCCCACATATCGATTACAGCCATCTCTTGCGCGTTGTTGCCCATTAAAGGCGGGTCAGGATGTATCTGTTCAAAATAACGGCAAATGGCCATTGCCTCAGCAATATAGCTACCGTCATCAAGTTGCAGCAGCGGTACTCGGCGATGGTTATGGTTCTCCAAAAACGTCGGCGTCAAAAACGCTTTTCCCGGTACGCCAACATCTTCTGTCGGAATTTCGATACCCTTTTCAGCCAGAAAAATGGTCACCCGACGCGGGTTGGGCGCGATACCCTAGGTAAATAACTTCATCTCATGTCTCAAACAGCAATTATCGGAAGTGTTATGCTGCCGGGATATGGAAAAACAAACAAGCGATGGATCCGCCCGATCTAGATTTTGGACCCGCGGCACTTGGCCAAATTTCTCGCTACCAAATGTCATCTCTGATGAGACAGCCGTGAAAACTATTTTCTCCGCGTGGCTTACGGCAGCCCCCATTGAAAAGCCGGAAACGACCGACGCAATTAGAGCCACTGCTGCAAAACTAAAAGCGGGTTTAGGGATAAACCAGCGACTCCAAACATACTGTTTGCAAGCTGTTGAAGATGCATTGCCGGATAGCGTCTTCGCTTTAGCTACCATCGAATCCGGCACAGCCGGTTCAATAATTTCGGCCTCGAGAAGCGGTAAAAATTCCGTATTTGCCGCCAGAAAGCCTGTGATCTCTGACATGTTCTCCCGTTCTTCAGCGGTGGCCTCAAGCCAGGCCGCTATTTCATTGGGATGTGGCGGAAGGGCATCGTCAGTCCTGGAGCCGATCACGCCGGAACGGCCAACCAACTCGCGATCTCGGTCCATATCAGACATGATAAAGCCCTTCCGCCGCTTCCGCCATTCTAACGTCTGCTACGGCGCCCTGTTTGCGCCCGCGTACGATGCCCTTGACGGAAGTTCTGTCCGCCAGACCTTTTATTCTGGCGAAAATTTTGTCCCTGGAGGAGTCGGTTTTGTTTATAACCCTGCGCTCTCGATTTGTGATTTTGGCGTGAATTTCGCAGCGCGTTCTCGTTATTTGAACGCCATCGATTGGCCCGCGTCGGATTGCTCTGGCGGGTATCACGAAACTTTTGCTTCTTGTCCTGAAAATTTCCCTGATAGGTCCCAAGACGTGAATCTCTGGTGTCACGGAATTGCTGCTGCCGTGAATCCCGCGTCGCGCAGCGTTGATTAATTTCCTGATCACGCTTTGTCCGCACGTCATCACGGGTAAAGTTTGACTGAGCCGAAACCGGTGCCGCGAAGCTCATCGCGATGCCGGCGGCGATTATCGTCAATAGTGTTCTGCGAACCATATCTTTCTCCTTAAATCAGTCTCTGGGAGGCGTTCCGCCGGAAAATAAAAACCGTCCGGCAAACAAATTTCGGCGACGTAATGTGCTGACAAAGATATCTCGTTGACTGGGATTCAGAGTGGCCAAGAATTCGTGCAACAGCGCGCTCACTTCCAGATTGAACTGCACCCGCTGAACGGCACTCTTCTCGACAACCGATTTGATCGCCAGAATGTCTGCTTTGGCCTTCAGCAATTCCCGCCAGTAGGCTTCGACGGTCAGAACCTCTTCATCTGACAATTGACGAAAGGCCTGACGTGCTTTGCTGCGCAATGTCAGAAACAGCTGTTTCTGCGCTTCATTTAAACGCAGCCGTTCGACAACAATTTCCGCAGCGCCTCCTCGGCTTACCCGCTCTGCACGCTGTTCGGCGACAAAATATCCGCCTACAAAAGCTGCGTTTAACCCTAGGGAGGCTGCCATAATCATCCAAATCAATGTTTTCTTCATCGGCTCACTCATTCGCCTATTTTCCATACGGGCCCTTCGCCCGGTTCATCCCCAACGCCATCGAAAATTGTCAGTGGCTGTCATCAAAATGCTCCCGCAAGCGGGTCATTGCCTTGTGGTGCGTACTGCGAACTGTTTGCGGATCGACGCCAAGACGGGTTGCGACTTCGCGCACGTCGAGGTCCTGTTCATAGAGCATCGTGATGGTTAAATGCTGCTGAGGCGTTAGCAGGTCATTTGGGATTTTCACTTTTTCGATCGGTTCTGAAGCAACGGCGAGTGCGGTTTCCGGGACGTCATCCAACGGCAGGGTCATACGTCTCTAACGGCGTAACGCATCTATTGAAGTGCTATGAGCGACGACCTTAAGCCAAGTTTTAAGCCCTGCCCGTTCCGGGTCGTATTGCCGTAAAAGGCGGAAATCCTTTTTGCACAATCGGACAAAAACGTCCTGAAAGATATCCGCTTCATCGACGGAACTTGGATAGGCCGACAAGGCACGCCGAATGCTGCCCAAAATTGCAGGGCCATGACTGTCGACAAAGCGGTCCCATGCCGCCTTTTGGCCAGTCAACAAAGAGCTGAGATTATCGTCTTCCGCCAGTACCATTCCGCTGGACGCCCGTTCCTAATACGTCCCTTTTTATGGACGGATTAAGTGGCTTTACGGGCACAGCGGAACAAACACCCCCAAAGTTTTATGGTTAACGGTTAAATACCCTCAACCGCGATGGCGTTAGAGGTCATAACGGCGTGACGCATCTTCTTGAGATCCGCATATTCCGGGCTGTCATACCAGCTTTCCAGCGCCGCCATATCAGGAAATTCGATGATTGTCATCCGGTCAGGATCCCAATCACCTTCGACAATCTTGATATCGCCTGAGCGGACGATCTTGGTTCCACCATACTTCTCTATCGTCGTGTTTACCTTTGATGAATAGAGCTTCATCACCTCCGGGTCGCCCTCAGATGTGCGATGCGTAATGTAATAAGCCGTCATGAAATCAATCAGGCGCCGTCGACGATGATGGCGTTGGATCGCGAGCTGGCGAGCCGCATCTTAAGCAAATCGGCATATTCCGGAGAATTATACCAGGCTTTGAGAGCGGCGCGGTCTTCAAATTCAAGGATAATCACCCACCTAACAGGCCAATCCCCTTCCAGGACTTCAGGGCCCCCGCCACGAACTGCAAACTTCCCACCATACTGCTCGATGGTTGCCGCGACACCGGCTGAATAGGTCTTCATCGTTTCCGGATCAGTAACTTCCTGCTGATCGGCAATAAAATAGGCAACCATGTCTCTCTCCTTAAATTAGATGTTAATTCCGTTAGCCGAGCAGATGATCGCTGAGATGTCCGAGGACTTTGCCCCAGGCGTCTTCTGACTGTTCATGACGAAAATTTCCCGGATTTACAGTGTTTTGGAAGGCATGACCTGCACCATCATAGCGGTAGAAGGTGTGCTCAACCCCAAGCTTGGTCAGCCGGGCATCAAACTTGTCGACATCTTCCGGCGACGGATTTTTATCGTCATTGCCGTAAAACCCGTAAACCGTACATTTCAGCTGGTCGAACCGGTCAAAGACGCTGGGTCCGTCGCCCCAGGGTGAAAACGCGCCACCGCTGTAAAACGGTATGCACAGCTTGAAAATATCAGGTAGCGCGCTGGCACCTAGATAGGCAGTTCGTCCCCCCATACAGTGCCCCATGATTGCCATCCGAGATGTGTCAGCATTTTCCATCGAGCCGATATGATCCACCGTCGCGCTGATGTCAGCGATGACATCATCATCCAATCTGAAGTTCACTGCTTCCTCGGCGTCCATGCCCTTTTTTCGGTGGTAAAAATCTGGCGCCAGAGTCAGAAAACCTGATGCAGCGAGCCGATCAGCACTTTCGGTTGTGAAAGAATCCATGCCGCCGCGATGAAAGGTCAAAACGATTGCCGGGTGCGGTCCATCCCCTTCGGGCTCGCCAACATAAATCGGCATATCGCTGTCCCCGACATTTACGCTATCCCATCTGCTCATGTTGAACTCTCCCTGTGATTTTAAATCTCGTTCCTAGTATGTGACGTCACCGCCATCGACGACCATCGTCTGGCCGGTCATAAAGGCACTGGCATCAGAGGCGAGAAAGATCGCCGCCCCAACGAGATCGTCCGGCACCTGTTCCCGCTTTAAGGCGCGTCCCCGAATTGAGGCTTCATTGTAAGGCGCGAAAGTATTATCCGCCGCCGCGACGGCCTCACTCATCGTCAGGCCAGGTGCCAATGAATTTACCCGGATATTTTCCTCACCAAGTTCTCGCGCCATCGCCCGGGTCATCGCAATGATGGCCCCTTTGGATGTCACGTAATGCAGCGTGAAGGGAATTCCTTTGAGGGCCGTACTCGACGAAATATTGACAATAGAGCCCGCACCCCGATTGCGCAGTGACGGAACAACCGCCTTACAGCAATTGAAGCTGCCGCGGACATTTACCTCCATCACCTTGTCCCATTCCTCTGAATCGATATCGAGGAAAGTACGTCGGGGAATATCGACGAATAACGCGGCATTGTTGACCAGAATATCAACACCGCCAAATGCCTCCTCAGTCGCTTTTACCATTCCCTCACAGGCAGACATATCCGTGACATCACAGGCAAGCCCGATCGCCTCCCCCCCGGCATCAGTGATCGCCTTTACGGTATCAGCGGTATCAAGGACATCAGAAACACAGACTTTTGCCCCCTCCTCCGCAAACGCCATTGCGTACGCCGCGCCAAGTCCTCTTCCGGCACCAGTTATGATCGCAACCTTGTCCTGCAGCTGACCACTCATTTTGTCTCCATTTCTAACAAGTCTTGCAGGGCCGGGTCGGCAGTCTGCGTTTCAGCCAACCGGGCCCGTCATCTGGGTTACCCAGCATACCCTCGCGAACGTCTTTGATATTGTCGAAACCAGCGGCAGCCAGCCCCTGCGCTGCTTTTGCCGAGCGATACCCGCAGGCACAAATCAATGTGATAGGCGTATCTTTCTTGCCATTCACTGCTTTCGTCACTTTTTCAATAAACCCGGCCAGACCTTTGGGGTCATGAATTGAGATCTCTCTCGCGCCTGCTGGAACTCCGGTCTGACACCACTCCGTCACATGGCGGACATCGATAAGAGTACGTATACCTGCTTGCGTTTCCAGACTGGCCAATGGCGCTCCTACGACTCCGTCAGCACTCCGCGCCATTGGCGATGTGCCAAGTAAAAGAAGTAAAACGAATGAAAGACCTCGAACCATTTATCTAAACAGTGCACGGAATTGATTTTCATCACCCTACCCGCGACACTGGCATCCGTAAATCGAAAGGACCACGCAATGCCGTTTTTTCCTTCATTACCCGAAGACGCCGGTATCAGGCATTTGTTCAGCATTAAGCCCGGCCATAAAGAAGGGTTTTCGAAATTTTCGGAAGCGGTAATGCGCGACGACTCCGTGTTCTCCATTGCCGAACGCGAATTGATCGCAGCCTACACCTCCGCCCTTAATTCCTGTGACTATTGCTACGGCGGGCATTCCGCTATAGCGCATCAACACGGTATTGAGGAAGGCGTCTTCGAGTCTCTGATTGATGACATCGATATGGCGCCGGTCGACAACAAGCTGAAACCCATACTGCGCTTTGTCCGCAAATTGACCCTGGAACCTTACAAGATGGTTCAGTCCGATGCCGATGCGGTTTTCGCCGCTGGTTGGGACGAAGAAGCGCTCGCGGATGCCATTTGGATTAGTGCCCGCTTCAGTATGATGAACAGGTTATCGCTTGGGCACGGACTCAATGCTGATCCAGAGGCTTTCGAAGCACGTGCAAAAGCGATGAGTTACGGCAAACCAGAGAGCTAGCCCGCGGTGGGATCGAGAATGATTTTCCCCGGCAAGATATCGCCCTCCATCATGCGATGAGCCGCTGGCGCCTCACTCAATGGAAAGACTTTTTCGATCTTTGCCTTGAGTTTGCCCTCACCCGCCAGGGAAACAGTATCGCTGACATTCTGCTCCGTGTTCCCGGTACTACCGAAAATGCGGATATTCTGGTGATACAGGAACGCGCAATCGAGTTCGACTTTACCGCCACCATGGGCGCCAGCCGTTACCAGCCTGCCGAGTTTGCGCAGACATTTGAGGGCCTTGGGCCAGGTCTTGGGGTTTGAGACATTCTCAAAAACCAGATCAATTCCTTCACCATCCATGTATTCCCGTACAGCGTCGGTGAGGTCCTGTTTGGCGTAGTTCACACCAAAATCGGCACCATATTCACAGGCAACGGCAACTCTTTCATCCGCCCCTGCCGCCGCAATCACCGTCGCGCCCGCCGCCTTGGCAATTTGAATACCGGTCAGCCCAAGGCCACCAGCCGCCCCCATCACCAGAACAGTTTGGCCGGGCTGCAATTCACCGGTATCGAACAAAAGATGATGTGCCATCGGACCATGCCGAAGTACCGCAGCAGCTTCCGCAAATTCCAGATTGCCTGGCAGCTTCACCGCAACCGAGGCCGGAACTTTGACCAACTCAGCCGCACCCCCCCATCGCCCGACGCCGAGCATTGTACTCGCGGGGCACTTTTTGAATTCACCTGCGGCACAGGCATCACAATTAAGGCACGGGGCCCGCGACAATAAGGCAACGCGATCACCGGCAGCGACATTTGAAACACCATCGCCTACGTCGCAGACAATACCCGCCGGATCGACCCCACCGATATGGGGCAGGACAACGCCACGCTGCGGTTGCTCACCGGCACGCACGGCGCAATCAAGGACGCGATTAACTGTGACCGCGTGAACTTCTACAACGAGTTCACCGGGCCCGGCGGTCGGATCCTCGACATCCTCATATTGGAGGACATCTGGGTTGCCGAACTCCCGGTATATCGCTGCCTTCATTCCGCCGCGCGCACGGTGACAGACATTTCGCCTATCAAATCACAGGCGCAATGCATGACATCACCCGGATGGACTTCACTGACACCCGGAGGTGAACCAGTAAACAGATAGTCACCAGGGTGGATCGTGTAGAATTCAGACGCAAACTCAATCAGGCGCGGCACATCGAAAATCAAATCTTTGGTATGCGCGTCCTGCTGAAGATTTCCATTCAGGTGAACGGTAAAGGGGACATTGCTGGGGTCAGGAATTTCATCTGCCGTAACCATCCAGGGGCCGACCGGCGCGTATCCATCACAGGATTTACGGAAGCTGCGATCTTCGACGCCACGGACGGTCATATCGAGACCCAGCGTGTAACCCGCGACGTACTCCATCGCGTCTTCACGTTTAATGCGGCTGCCTTCTTTGCCGATGATAATAACGAATTCGACCTCGTGATCATTGCGACGGTCCGGGAAACGAATAGCGATGCCTTCACCAGGACCAACCACGGCAGAGTTTGCTTTCAGGAATATGCCCTGATTTTGAATTCCTGGTGGCCGGTGCGGTCCTTTGTCCTCACCGGTAATGTGTGGTTGGGCCGCCATTTCTGCGACATGGGCTTCATAGTTCACCGGGGCCGCCATGGTTTTGCATTGCCGGGCAATAGGCGGCAACAGATCGACATCAGACACTTCTATACCCGGTGCTTTTGCTGCGGCCTCTTCCATTCGGTCTCGCCATTCCGGCAAGGCAGCGATTACGGCATCACCTTTCATGTCATAGCAGGCATTCGCACGAATTTTCGTTTGAATATCGGTGATGTCCCTAATGGTACCATCGACGACAACACCGAGCATGTCTTCATTAAATCGGCAAAGCTTCATTGTTTAATTCCCTATCTATTCGATTATTCTGGCGGGCTGGTCCGCCGCAAAATTCTGACACCATTTAATCAGTCGTTTGAACAAAAGGGAACGGCTGCGGAAAAATTTGAAATATTGAATTATTCGGAATCTTCCTTGGCAGAACTGGTGATGAGTAATAGGCTTTTTACAAAGATGCTAGCCGACTGGGCTGGTGCATATTTCAAGAGGATGAAATGACCGAACCACAAGTCACAGGCTTACGAAGTATCGAATATAATGTCCCTGATCTCGCCAAAACGAGTCGGTTCTATGAACTCTGCTGGGGCCTCAAGAAAGTCGCCGAAGAAGACGGAAAACATTACTTCCGTGCCACCGGCGCAGAGCATCACATTGTCGTTCTGCATGAAGGCGGCAAAGCTAGCGTTAACAGGATCAACTTCGCCGCTGAGGATAATGCAGCGGTAGACGGGCTTCACGCAAAACTGTCCGGGTTGGGCATTTCGACGGAAGGTGATCCCGGGGACCTGACGGGACCAGGCGGCGGATATGGCTTCAGCTTCACTGATCGGGACGGCCTCGGCTATGCGGTCAGTTCCGGCATCGCAGCCCATAGCGACACGGATATGGTGGGAGACCGTCCCTTCAAACTTAGCCATGTCGTTCTCAATTCAGACAAGGTGGAAGACCAAACTGAGTTTTATCGCGATGTGCTGGGTTTCCGGGTCAGCGACCGAACAGAACGCATGAATTTTATACGGTGTAGTTCCGACCATCACAGCATCGCATTCGCGCATAGCGAAGGGCCATCCCTAAATCATGCGGCCTTTGAAGTCCCTGACTTTGACGCGCTGATGTGTGGTTCAGGCCGCATGAAACAAAAGGGTTTCCCGGTTCAATGGGGTGTCGGCCGTCATGGCCCCGGAAACAATGTTTTCGGCTATTTCTTTGAGCCAAACGGTATGGTCGTTGAATACACCGCCGAAGTCGAACAGGTGGACGAGGCCACTTACAAAACCGGAACACCGGAAGAGTGGGCACAGCGGGTTCAGGGACCGGACCGCTGGGGCTTTGCTGACCCGCCGACCGATCATCTGCGACGGTGCATGGGCGGCGATCCGCAACCGGTAGACGTCGATATATTCTAAGGAGAGGTGAAATCAGGCTGAATTTGGGAAGCAAGGATTGTTGGTTTCACCCCTTGCATGGCGATTTTGCTTGGCGTAGCCTCTTTTCCACGGGAGTTCGAAAACATAGTAATTTGATGTGCTCCCAACCCTGCGGGGTTAAAGTCGGTCTTGCAGGAACGCAACATTAAAGGGTTCTAAGGGAGGATTCGAAATATGAATTTATTAAAGCATTCAGCGCTCGGAATTATGGCCGCTGCCGTCGTAGTGACCGGCCTGAGCGTGACAGCCGATGCCCAGTTCTTTAAGGGCAAACGCGTAAATATCATCATCAATTATGGCGCCGGTGGGAACACCGACATTCAGGGCCGCATGGTCATGCGCCATATGAAAAAATACATTAAAGGCAAACCTCGCCTGGTCTTCCGTCATGTTTCCGGGGCTGGTGGTGTTGTTGGCGCGAACTTCCTGGGTGAAGCCGGTAAGAAGAACGGCACCATGATGGGCGTTTTCACGATTCCGATTATGGCGCAGGTTATGAAAACACCTGAGCTTCGGGTCGATCTTTCCGCCTTCCATTATGTTGGCGCTATTGGTCAGCAAACGATTGGGCATATCCGGAAAGATGCCATTCCAGGGAAGACTATCAAAAACTATAAAGACCTCCTCGCGAATGAGAGCCACGCAATCCGGACTGGCGGCCATGGCCCGACGAGCAGTAAAGACCTTCGGACCCGTTTGCTGTTCCAGGCTTTGAAAATTCCGTTGAAGCATGTCACCGGTTACAAGTCCGGTGGTAAGATTCGGGCGGCCATTCTGAAAAACGAACTCGACATGACCGCGGATTCACTCGCCGGTTATTATGGCCGGGTGGTTGTACAGTTGATCAAACCAGGGATTTCCGTGCCGATCTGGCATATCGGAACACCTGGTCCGAACAACACTATTCTGCATTCACCGACCGTTCCAAAGAACATTCCGAGCTTCCAGGCAGTGTACGAAGAGAAATTCGGCAAGGGCGCACGCCCCGACCGCATGACGTGGGATGCCATCAGAACAATCGGTGCCTCACGTGAAATGCTCCGTATTCTGGTCTTCCGCAAAGGAACCAACCCCAAGGCTGTCGCCGAAATGCGCGCCGCTTGGGACAAAACTATGCTCGATAAGGCCTTTCTTGCAGATTACCGGAAAGTCAACGGAAGCGATTTTGATGGTAAATCAGGTGCCGACGCCCAGAAGTATGTCAAGACAATCGTGGACGTACCTAAGGATCTTGAAAAGTTTCTGCTCGATTACGCCAACGCCGCACGCGGTTAGGTCAAATCGACTGACGTAGAGCTATGAAGGGGACGTCCATCCGGACGTCCCCATTTCATCCATCATAGAGGTAGACCGCCATGACATTTATGGAAGCGGTTCTGGACGGGCTCAGGCTCGTACTCGTTTGGCCCGCGCCCGGCTATATGCTGCTGGGTGTCGCCATTGGCATGTTTTTCGGAGCCGTCCCGGGGCTCGGCGGCCTGGTTGGCATGGCAATCATTCTACCTTTTACATTCGGGATGGAACCGAATGTCGCGTTTGCCTTTATTCTCGGCATGTACGCGGTAACAACGACAGCAGACACCCTGTCTTCAGTGCTGCTCGGGATACCCGGAACAGCAGCATCTCAAGCCACCATTCTTGATGGTTATCCCATGGCGCAACGAGGAGAAGCCTCACGTGCACTCGGTGCGGCCTATACCGTTTCGATGATTGGCGGCGTCATTGGCGCTGTCTTTCTGGCGATTTCTATTCCGGTCATCCGGCCGGTCATTTTATCTTTTTCTGAGCCTGAACTCTTTGCGCTTGCTGTCCTCGGTCTCACGATGGTTGCCTCGCTTAGCGGGAAATCCATCTTCAAGGGCACGGCGGCTGCCTGCTTTGGGCTCATGCTCGCCACAATCGGCTTTGCGGAATTTGGCGGAGTCCGCCGTTACTGGTTTGACCAGAACTTCCTTCTCGAAGGGCTACCTATCGTTCCTTACGTGCTCGGCTTGTTTGCCATTCCCGAAATACTAGAGCTGGCTGTTCGTAACACCTCGATATCCCGGGTTCAGAGGGAAGAGGTTGCTACCGGCGGCATTATCAATGGCATGAAAGATGCTGCCAAACATTGGTGGCTTGGCATTCGTTGTACCTGTATCGGCGTCTATGTTGGCATGTTGCCTGGTCTAGGGGGCTCGATCGTTGACTGGGTCGCCTATGGTCATGCGGCGCAAAGCGAAAAGAACAATGAGAACTTCGGTAAGGGTGACGTCCGCGGTGTCATCGCGCCAGAGGCCGCCAACAATGCGATGAAAGGCGGCGCTCTGCTGCCGACAATTGCCTTTGCCATTCCGGGCAGTGCCTCAATGGCGATCCTGCTCAGTGCTTTCTTTATCCAGGGGCTGGAACCCGGTCCGCAAATGCTGACGGATAAGCTCAACATTACTTTCACGCTGGTGTGGACACTCGTCCTTGCCAATGTTGCCGGTGCAGTTGCATTGCTCCTGTGGGGCAGTCAGGCCTCAAAGATCACCTATCTGCAGGGCCACATCATCGTGCCCGCGATTATGCTGGTTGTCTTTATGGGGGCCTGGGTCGGCAACGGCACACTGGGTAACTGGATCGTTTTGCTGGTCTTTGGTGTCATTGGCTATTTCATGAAGTTAGGTGGCTGGCCGCGACCGCCCATCGTTTTAGGGTTTGTGCTTGGCAAAATCATGGAGGAGGCAATGAACCTCTCCATGCAAACTCACGCCTGGGGCTCTTTCACCCGCCCGATTGTCCTCGTCATTATCGTGTTGATCATTGCCACTATCATTCATGCGGTCATGAAACAGCGCAAAAAACAAAAAGAACTCGCAGAGCCAAGCGAGTTCAAACCTGGCGAAGGCTCAATGATTGTCGCGGAAGGCGGCAAAGATTGCCCGCCAGCCTCCTGGCCTATTTCTGCCTTACTGGTGATGATGTTTGTCTATTGCTTCGTGGAAGCAATGCAATGGTCATTCTCACCAAGGGTTTTCCCACAGACGGTTTCGACAATTGGCTGCTTCCTCGCCCTGGGCGCGCTGATCTACGACCTCAAGGGAAGAGCCGCTCTTAAGGCCGGTACGGCCGCAGCCGATGTCGTCGGGGTCGATAGTGCCTATGTCTTAAAGAGTCTTTATTACCTGTCCTGGCTCATCGGAATATTTGTTCTGACACTGCTCATAGGGCAGTTCCCGTCCCTCGTCCTGTTCGTCATTCTATATCTGAAGTTCTGGGGGAATTTCAGCTGGAAGGTCATCGCTATCTACACCGTCTTTGCGATCACGTTCCTGTTGATTATGTTCAACGAGATTGTACCGGTGCTGTGGTATGAACCACCTCACCTGCCCTCGTTCTTCGTATAGCGGAAATTATAAAGCTGGTTTAGCGCCCCCTGTATCTGATTTCGCCAGATACAGGGCGGCACCGAATATAATGGCGCCGCCAAGCCAGACCCATATATCAGGAATTTCCTGGAACACCGCAAATCCCAGCGCCGCACCAAATGGCAGACGCATAAATATAAACGGGAAGACAGCGGTCGCATCTGTCGACGCAAAAGCTCTGCCCAGAAATCTCTGATTCAATGTCGCCAGCGCAGCAATGATCACCAGCATGATCAACTCGTAAAAATTGGGCCATTGCCAGTCAAACAATGCACCAATGAAGATGATGGGGGTCATGTAGATTGCATGAAAAAACACGACCTTATCCGGCGGATCTGAACGGGTGGCGTACTTCATCAAGGTACCGCTACCGGATGCTGAAAGGGCGGAACAGAGGACCAGAATTGCGCCGAGGCTGATCTCCTGAAAACCCGGACGAATAATGATCAGAGCGCCTGCGAAACCGGCCGCCAGGGCAAAAACCCGATTTACCTTGAAGCCTTCACCTAAAAACAACATGGCGAGCATCATGCCGAACAACGGTGTCGTGAAAGTCAGTGCCTGCGCATCAGCTATTTCCATCAACGCGACGCCCGGAAAAAAGAACATGACAAAGCCCGCCCCCGTCATACCGCGGGCCATAAAAGCTTTGTGGTTTTTGGATTTCCAGATGCTCGGGCCGGTTCGAATGGCATACGGCACCATGAGCAGAAAGGAGAAGAAGGCCCGGAAAAATCCAATTTCAAGGGGCGGAATATCAGTGGACAACAGCCTGATTGTCAGCGCCATTGTTGCAAAGGATGCGCAGGCTAAACACATCCATAGCGCTCCACGAGCCGTGGCTGGCAACGCGGCAAAAGAAGAGGCGATAGGTTTCACCGGACTAACCGGCAGGAAACATATCGCCTCATAAATTTTAGGGCGATGTGGATCGCCTTTTATCCATTCATTTCAGCGCTGTAACCGCCATCGACGAACAGGTTTTCACCATAGATGAAGGAAGCTTCGTCGCTGGCCATGAAGTTAACCGCGGCGGCAAGCTCTTGCGGCAGTCCCGGACGATGCAACATATTCTGGACAAAACGATCAGGATCGAATTCCTGCTTACCGACCGGAGACCCAATACGGTTTGGCACAACAGAATTCACGCGAATACCATATTCGGCATATTGCGACGCGATCGCCCGCATCAGATTGGCAACGCCGCCTTTGGCAGCACAATACGCAACAGCGCTGTTACGTCCCTTAAAGCCCGAGGTGGAGCCGATATTTACCATGGCACCGCCATCGCCCTGCTCGATCATCTGTTCACCGACATATTTGCAGGTCAGGAACTGGCTGGTCAGCGTAACGTCGATGGTTTTCTGGAAATCAGCCAGCGTGCATTCGCGGATCGTCAGGTTATCTGAGATCGCAACATTGTTGACCAGGATATCAATGCGGCCAAAGGCTTTCACCGTTTCCGCGACCATATTTTTAACCGAGTCTTCATCCGCAACATTGGCCTGAATGAATACAGCACAGCCTTCTTTCTCAGCGTTCAGTTTATCGGCGGCTTCCTTCCCGCGATCATCCAGATCAACGACGGCGACTTTTGCGCCTTCCTGTACAAAAAGCTTGGCGGTTTCTTCGCCGATATTGCGGCCCGCACCGGTGACGATTACGACTTTATTTTCATGTCTCATAGTGCTCCCTTTCATTAGTAGCTTTGGTTTTCCTTGATGGCGCGGATTGAATAGATCACCCCGCCCGGAGTCAATGGACCGGCTGACTAAATTCGCCTGTCAGCCGTCGTAACGCGTTGCCACTGGCGCGACCTGAAATCGTGGTGTAAAAACATTCGGGAAACAGCAACAAAATAAGGGCTTCTGCACGCTGAAATCATCAGCCGTGTAAGACTCCTTTTGGCGGTAAATGGAGAAAAAGATGGACGACTCAAGGAGTTCAGCAATAGCCAACGATCAAGCCAGCTATCGCGGTCTGCGCGACTGGATCGAAAAAGTCGATGACTTCGGTGAATTGCTATGCGTCGATAACGCAAGTTGGGACGCTGAAATGGGCAGCATCACCCAGATGATGACAGAAAAGAGCAGGGGCAATGCCCCTGCGCTCCTGTTCGACAATATTCCTGACTATGAACAGGGCTTTCGGACACTTTACGGGTCTCTTTCCTCTGTTCGCCGCGTCGCACTGACCCTTGGTCTACCGCTCGAATTCGACCGTAAAGTCGATATTGTCCAACGATATTACGACCGCATGCAGAACATGCAGCTGATCCCGCCGAAGATGGTGGAGTCCGGCCCGGTGATGGAAAACGTCCTTACCGGCGATGACATTGATGTTCTGAAATTCCCTGTCCCGCGCCATCACGAGCAGGATCAGGCACGCTATATCGGCACCGCCAACTGCGTTATTTCGAAAGACCCCGATAACGGCTCCTTCAATGTCGGTACCTATCGCAACCAAGTCTATGATGCGAAGACCATCGGTTGCCAGATCACCGAGGGCAAGCACGGTCGTATCCATCGCGATAAGTATTTTGAACGCGATGAAGAGTGTAAATTTGTCATCCTGGTCGGTGAAGACCCGCTTCTTTATATGCTGTCTGCCAGTCCGCTGCCCGAAGGCGTTTGCGAGTTTGATTTTGCGGGTGGACTGCGCGGTGATGCCATTGAATGCATCGAAGGCCCCTATACCGGCTTCCCCATTCCAGCCGATGCCGAGATCGCCATTGAAGGCGTGGCCCGTCCGGGCAAGGTAAAGCAGGAAGGTCCGTTCGGCGAATGGATGGGGTATTACTCAGATGATTCTGTGCCCCGCGCCTATGTCGAGATCAAAACCATCTTGCACCGCAATGATCCAATCATCTGTTGCGCCCCGCAACATAAACCGGTCGACGAGACCGGACTTCTAAAAGGCATTGCCGGTTCGGCAGAAATCTGGCGGTCGCTGGAAGCCTGCGGGCTCCCTGACATCAAAGGGGTCTGGAACCACGAAGGAGGCCCGGCAACCCGCTTTACCGCTATCCAGATCAGACAGCGTTATCCCGGTCATGCACGAAACGTGCTTCACGTTGCGTCAAACTGCCAGGGCGGTGCCTATGCCGGTAAATGGACCGTGGTCGTCGATGAAGATATCGACGCTGGCGATCTCGATCAGGTCCTCTGGGCGATGAGTACGCGATTCGACCCGATAACTGACATTGATACTATTCAGAAAGCCTGGGCATCAGGCCGCGATCCGCTTGTGCAGCCAGGCAACTTCAATAGTCGTATCCTTATCGATGCCTGCATCCCCTATGATCAATATCTCAAGGGGACGTTCCCGCAGGTCGTGGATGTCAGCGACGAATTGCGCAAAAAAATGAGAGAAGAATTCAGCCACCTGCCTTTCCCGCAGGATTAGAGCTGGCTGCCTACAGTAGGCGCGCGGCGGGGCAGACCCCGCCGTCGCCGTATCAATGAGATTGAGAGCAAAAGGATATGGACGTGCACGATTTAGGTTTTGAACATATCAGCATGACGCCAGAGCAGGAGCAGGACCTGGCGGAAACAATCTGGAAACAGGATAATGTCGAGCTGACGACAGTTGGCGTTGATGTCGGCTCATCGACCTCTCATCTGATGTTCTCCAAGGTTCATCTGCAACGTCTGGCTGAGGGCCTCTCGAGCCGATTTGTCGTCGTGAACCGCCAGGTCTTGTGGCGTTCCCCCATCCTGCTGACGCCTTATCGTTCCGACTACACAATCGACGCCGATGAGCTGAAAGAATTTTTTGGTAACGCCTATATAGAGGCGGAGCTGACGCCAGAAGATATCGATACAGGCGCGGTGATCCTCACGGGGGAAGCCCTGAAACGGAACAATGCCCGCGCGATCGCCGATCTGTTTGCTGAAGAGTCTGGCAAATTTGTATGCGCCTCGGCTGGCCATAATCTCGAAGCGCTTATGGCCGCAAATGGTTCCGGGGCGGTTGCGCTGTCCGGACAGGATCACAAGACCATTCTCAACATCGATATTGGTGGCGGCACCATCAAACTCGGCCTGTGCCACGGTGGACGGCTGCTGGCAACTTCTGCCTTCGCCGTCGGTGGACGCCTCATTGCCTTTGATGATGATGGCAAGATGACCCGTATCGAAGGCCCTGCTGAACAGGTTGCCGAAGATGTCGGCGTCAAGCTGGCGCTTGGCGAGGTCCTTTCTAAAGAAGATAAGAAGAAGATCGTCAGCCGTATGGTCGATGTCATCGTTTCCTATGCAACACGCGAACCAAATGATGATCTTTGCAAGGCGCTCCTGCTCACCGAAACATTGCCACAGACGCCGGCAATTGACGGGATCACCTTTTCAGGCGGCGTTTCCGAATTTGTTTATCGGCGCGAGGATGAAGACCGGGGCGACCTTGGAAAATCGATTGCGCACGATCTCCGCCATGCCTTGGCCGACAAGCGTATTCCCGAAACGGTCTATGACCCCGGCCACGGCATACGTGCCACCGTCGTCGGCGCGTCTCAATTCACAGTGCAGGTCAGTGGCAACACGATCTTCCTGTCCGAGAAAGAGAAGCTGCCGGTCCGGAACGTTCCGGTTGCCAGCCTGGACATTGATTTGTCGGGTGACTTCACCGCGGAAGATGTTTCAACCAAGATAACAGAGGCTTTGAAGCGGCTGGATATGGTTGAAGGTGAAGACCGTGTCGCGATTGCCTTCCGCTGGGGCGGTGATCCGCTCCATGCGCGGCTCTTTGCGTTGGCACAAGGCATCTGTAATGGCCTGCCCAAAACGGTCGCAGATCCCGAGCTGCCCGTCGTCGTCATGATGGACGGCGATGCGGGTCGGACCATTGGCAACATTCTGGTGAAAGAACTGAATGTCGAAGGCGAAGTTATTTCAGTTGATAATGTGCAGCTGAGCGATTTTGACTTTGTCGATATCGGTGAATTTATGCCGGATACACAGGTCGTCCCGCTGATCATCAAGTCGCTCTTGTTTACCTCACAGGTCAGGAGTAAGAACCAGCGATGACTGTTCTATCCGTTCTCGCTATTGGGTTTCTACTAGGACTGCGCCATGCACTTGATGCTGATCACGTTGCGGCCGTTGCGGCGCTGGCAACCCAGGCCCGTTCTATTCGCGAAACCGTTAAAACCGGCATCGCCTGGGGCATTGGCCATACGGTAACGTTGTTTGCCGTCTGCGCGATTATCATCGTTTCGGGCGTTGCCTTTCCCGAACGCCTTGCTGGCACACTGGAATTCCTCGTAGGGCTTATGCTCGTTGGACTTGGCATAGATGTCATCCTGAGGATCGTACGCGAACGCATTCATGTGCATGCGCATGCCCATCTCGATCAGGGCAGTCATATCCATTTTCACAGCCATGAAGACGAAACCGACCACAATGCCTCTGCACATGACCATGACCATCGCTCGACCCTTCCAAAACGCGCCCTGGCGATTGGCTTAATGCACGGCCTAGCCGGTTCCGCCGCCCTCCTCCTGTTGGCAGTCAGTCAACAGATTTCAACAGCTGAGGCCCTGATCTATGTCCTGATATTTGGCGTCGGATCGGTGGCTGGCATGGCTATTTTATCCGCTGCCATCGCTTGGCCGATCATGGCCAGTGCGCGTCGGGGAACCAACCTTTTCAAGCGCTTTAATCTGGCAATTGGGACAGGCACAGCGCTAATCGGCGCCTTCGTGATGGTCCACGCCTTCCCGAGTGTGACGGCACTGATCACCAGCCTTTAGGGAGTTCGAGATGCCCGAGTTTAGAATTCTCAATCTTGCAGATGCCCCGGTCACGCCGATGAAAGGTGATCGTGGCACGCAGCTCCGCCTGATCAATGCTGATATCGGTGCCGAGAAGGTCGACGTACATCTGAACCGTCTGGATCCGAAAGAACCCGGTGGCCGCTACCACCACCATACCAACGCCGATAACGTCTATATCGTCAAAAAAGGCCAGGGACAGTTGGTCGTCGAAGGCAAGACATACACGATCAAGGAAGACGACGTCATCTATATCCCGGCAGGTCAGAAGCACTCTTTGACTAATGTCAGCGACGAGCCTTTTGAAATTTTTGAAGTCTACACACCTGCCGGCAAGGACTTCGATTTCGTGATCGACGACTAATCTGGATCAGGCGGCTGAACGCCATCAGGCCAGTCATCAACTTCGTGAAAATCTTTCCCCGCTGGAGCATAGACCTCGACGATTTTACAGGCGACATCTGATCTTGCATTGGTTGCCGTATGCACGACACCGGGCGGGATAAAGCCAACCTCGCCCACATCCAGCACATGGCGCTGACCACCTTCTATACAGACTTCAAGTTGGCCATCCATCACGATATAGACGTTCTCGGCCTTCTCGTGAAAATGAATCTCGCCCCGACTGGCGCCCGGTTTAATAACATTCACATGCACATCGACATTGCTTGAGCCCACAGATGGGTCAACACAGCCGAACACGGTACCTCGCCCGTGGGGCAATTGACGGGTCGGCGCATCGAGAATTTTTACTTTATGAAATTTTGATTTTTCGGTCATGACGTCCTCCCTGTTTCCGATATGGGAGCATATCGCGGAGTTGGCACAGCCGATAGGTTTGGCGCCGTTGACAGTCATGCATCCTTCGCCCAATTTGACGGCAATAAAAGTCAGATATTCAGGGAGAAGCGTGATGGGATTTGAAGTTGTCGAAGTTCTTGATTTGCCACCACCGGGGCAATTCACCCATGTCGTCAAAAAGGGAAAGATGGTCTTTATATCCGGTCAGACCGCCAACCCGGAAGCCGAGGCCGGTAATCTTGAACCCGGCCCACATGCCGAGCGCGTTTTCGGTTATCTGAAAAGCGCCGTCGAAGCCGCCGACGGCGATATGTCCGACATCGTTAAAATCAATATTTTCCTGACAGACCTGTCACAATTTCCGGCGATCCTGGAATGGCGCCCCAAATTCTTCAAGGAACCCTACCCTGCCGCCACATGTCTCGTAGTCGACTCCATGGTCCAGCGTGAGCTGATCATGGAAATCGAAGCGATTGCGATCCTCGACTAAGCAGAAAGATAAGGAACCTACTATGGCTGAAAACGAAGGTGTTCTCTTCATTCCCTATGCAGATACGGTTGATCTGCTCAGCGCCAAGGAAGCGCTGCAAATAGCCGAAGACGTATACCGTATGCAGGGAGAAGGCTCGGTCATGGCCTCGACACCACCGAGCTTCAAGCTCGATGTCGGCGAGCCCTTTCACAATCACTGGCATGTCAAATGTGCGCTTCTGAAGGAAACACCGATCACCGGCGTCCGGCTTTACAACTATTTTGACGACGGTAACCGCAATACGGTCGGCCAGCTCGAGTGCGGCCGCTATATCATCCTTGCCGACCCCAATACCGGTACCAACAAAGCCATCGTCGAAGAGCACTGGACCTATGCGATCCGCAGTGCGGCGGCGACAACCCTGCCACTCAAATGGTTGGGGCCCAAAGACCCAAAGGTCGTTGGCATTGTCGGCGTTGGCACCATGGCAACCAATGCGCTGCGCTGTCTCGTGGAACTCTATGACGGAATTGAGGAAATTCGCTGCACGTCGCGTAGCCCGCAAACCCGTGACGCTTTTGCGGAGAAATGGTCGGCCAAGCTCGGTATCAACGTCGTGGCCAAAGACTCAATTGAAGAGGTGGTACGCGATGCCGATATTGGTATCGGTGGTACGACCAGCGATGAAATTATGTGTCGCGAGCCCTGGTTAAAACCCGGCGCAACCTATGTGTCCTTTACCCGCCGCGAATTCGACCCGGAAGGCTGGCCGTTGATGGATAAAGTAGTTGTCGATAGTTGGGAAATGAACATGTTGATGAAGTATTTCCGGGCATCAGCCGAGGCTGGAATTTTCACGCATGACATGCTGCATGGTGAAATTCACGAGCTGGTGCGTGGCAAAGTCCCGGGACGCGAAAGCGACACCGAGCGCAATCTGATTCACACCACCGGTCTGGTGGCGCACGACATCGCAATGTGTCATTACGTTTATCAGAAAGCCTTGGATAAAGGCGTCGGTGTTCGCCTGCCCTTCACGGGCACTGGCAACCCCGGTCCAATTGACTAGATCACGGAGAAGCACCCAAATGTCCAAGAAGATTCCCCTGACCCTCGCCTGTGGTGACTATGCAATCACCCGCCCGCTCATTGACGGAATTGTTAAACCGGATGGTATCGATTTGACCGTCCTCACCGACATGGATTCCACGACACGGCACTGGCGTTTCTATAACAATGAAGACTTCGATATGGCCGAAGCCTCCTGCTCGACATATCTCGTCGCCAAGGATCAGGACAAGCCGTTCGATGCTATTCCGGTGTTTCTGCATCGCCGGTTCCGGCACGGCTTCGTGTTTATCAACACAAATGCGGGGATCAAGGAACCCAAAGACCTGATCGGCAAGAAGGTCGGCATCAAGCATTGGCAGGTTACCGCCATTCTGTGGATGAAGGGTATTCTCGAGCATGAATATGGCGTGCCGCACCGCTCGATCGACTGGTATCAGGAACTTGATCAGGACATCCCGGTTGAACTCCCAGACGACATCAAATTGCAGACCTTGCCGGATGACAAATCGGTGGAGACGATGGTCGCGGAAGGCGAGCTGGATGCCTGTATTCACTCCTCAATCATCAAACCGTTTATCAATGGTGACCCACGTGTCGCGCGACTGTTTCCCGATTTCAAACAGGAAGAGGTCAATTTCTACAATAAGACCGGCATGTTCCCGATCATGCACATCACCGGCATCAAAAAAGAAATCGTCGAACAATATCCCTGGGTGCCGATCAACATGTTTCACGCGCTGAACGAAGCAAAAGCAATTGCCATGAAACAGATGGTCAATCCGCGCATTGTGCCCTTGGCTTGGTATCGCGAGGCCTGGGAAGAACAGGAACAACTTCTGGGAAAAGACCCCTGGGAATACGGGCTTGGCGAGCAAAACCGCAAGACGCTCGAGAATATGATCAACTTTTCACATGAGCAGGCGCTGATGAAGAACAAGATGTCCGTCGACGATTTGTTCCTGAGCGTTGATCAGGGCCGAAAACGCGGCGTTGAAAAGCGGATTTAGCCGACAAACAAGTCGTCACGAAGAAATTTCTGAAAATAATCGGTAATAGATATAATTGCCTAATACACTTGTAATTATTCCTGCGAAAACTGTTAACCCGAGATAGCACCATTTCTTTGTACTGTTTCGCGTCACTACCTTTTCGTATTCTTTTGCCTTATCGGAAAGCAGAATGAACGCAAGGCGTTGGTTGTCCGCAAAATGCGATATCAAAACTCCAAACAGTACAGACGAGAAAAAAACAAATACCATATACACGAAGTAATTCTGCAAATATGTGGACCAAATTCCGGAACCCACCACGTCGACGAGGTAATTAATTTTAATATTCAAAGAAGCAATACTAGCTGGGTCTAACTCAACTAATTTGATCGTCTCATTGAATTTTTTTTCAACAATTAAACTTGTAAAATAAATTCCCAAAATCAAATATGACGAGAACAGGGCTATAGAATAACACAATCCAATTCCGCCGCCATATTTATTTATCCATCGAGAGAGTGGCCCTGTTTTCTCAATTACCGATCTTATATATCCCTCCAACAGTGACTCGATGTCCGCCCCCCCAAGTTCTAGCGGTATGATTAATTTGGAGTTGGATTCGTCCGAATTTTGGACTTAGCAAAAACATAAACCCTATCTCGTCGTCATCAAATCCGCCTCCTTCTCTACGATTTGAACCAAGAAAAGTGACCTGAATTTCCTGTTTTTCTTGACTATCTTTATCTTGGAATTGAACAAGGTACGTCCAACTCAAATGTACTCCAACCGAAACAATTGGCTTTACTTCATTATAGGATCTTAATTCTTCAAGTGAATTTAAGAGAACTGATGAACTGTCATCGTAAAAAATTCGCGCGGTAAATTGCACCAAATTTCCAGTATTTTGCTGTTCTATTCGCTGCTCAATGAGCGCATGTAAGTTTTCAATGTTTGAAAGTTCAATTCTAAATGGGCCACGAAATAGTTTTCTAATTGTTTGAGGCTTACCCAGAATACTACCAATAAATTCTTGAAATTTTTTCGTCTCTACTTGAAGAACTACATGTGAGTTATCAGAAAGTCCCGCGAGTAGTATCACGAACATTATCCCGAGTAGTATCGGTAGCAGGACTACGTGTAAATTTGTCTTCGTTTTGCATTTCGCCCCTCAAATATGATTGATTGTGGTGTTGTTTTTCTTTCTTCTTATAATTGTATGCATTCTGCGTTCGCGACTCCAGAGATAAAATCTCATAGCAGTTCGTCAATTAGAATGAGAGGCTCAATGCTGCAATCTTGCTTGACGTTCTCGCTGTGCGGTGCGACATAGCGCGGCATATTCTGGAATTTATGAAGTCAATATGACGACGTTGCCCGCCCCCGTCGCCCGACGGCGTACCTTTGCGATTATTTCGCATCCTGACGCTGGCAAGACGACTCTGACAGAGAAGCTGCTGCTGTTTGGCGGCGCGATTCAGCTTGCCGGTGCGGTAAAATCGCGTGGCGAGCAACGCCGGGCGCATTCCGACTGGATGAAAGTCGAGCGCGAACGGGGCATTTCAGTGACCGCCTCGGTGATGACGTTTGAGTATGCTGACAAGACTTTCAATCTGCTCGACACGCCGGGACATGAGGATTTTTCGGAAGATACCTACCGTGTTCTGACGGCTGTCGATTCCGCCGTCATGGTCATTGATGCGGCGCGCGGTATTCAGGCACAAACCCGCAAGCTGTTCGAAGTCTGCCGCCTGCGCGACATGCCGATCACCACCTTTATCAACAAGATGGATCGCGAAGCCCAGGACCCGTTTGATCTGCTCGACGAAATTGAACAAAGCCTGCAAATCGACGTGACTCCGGCGGCCTGGCCAATAGGCATGGGATCGCAATTTCTCGGCTGTTACGACCTGCTGAATGATCGTCTCATTCTGATGGATAAGGCTGGTCGCGGCGAAAAACCGCATCAGACTGAAACCTGTAACGGTCTGGACGATCCCAAGCTCGATGAATTATTGCCCGAGCACGCGGTCACAGAGCTCCGGGAACAAGTCGAAATGGTGCGCGGGTTATGTCCGGAATTTGATCTCAACGCCTATCTCGAGGGCAATATGACGCCAGTGTTCTTTGGCAGCGCTATTAATTCATTCGGTGTCGGTGAATTGTTGGCCGGTCTCGTTGAGCATGCCCCACCACCACGATCGCAACCATCTGTCGAACGCGAAATTACACCTGACGAAAGCAAGGTATCAGGGTTTGTTTTCAAGATTCAGGCCAATATGGACCCCAAACACCGGGATCGCATCGCCTTTTTGCGTCTCTGCTCTGGTCATTTCAAACGGGGCATGAAACTGCGACACGTCCGGACTGACAAACAACTCGCGCTGAACAATGCTGTCCTGTTTCTCTCCCGTGATCGCGAACTGGCCGAAGAAGCCTGGGCGGGCGACATTATCGGTATACCCAATCACGGAAACCTCCATATCGGCGACGCACTCACCGAGGGCGAGGACCTGCATTTCAAGGGAATTCCCAGCTTCGCGCCGGAACATCTGCAAGCCGCCCGACCGACCGACCCGATGCGGGCTAAGCATCTTGGACGGGCTCTGCAGCAGCTTGCCGAAGAAGGCGCCGCTTCTGTCTTCAAACCACGCGTTGGGGCGGACTGGATTGTCGGCGTCGTCGGTGTTCTGCTGTTTGAAGTGCTAGCCGATCGAATCAGAACTGAATATGACGTACCGGTGCAGTTCGAACAGACCAGCCTGATTACGGCCCGCTGGGTTGATGCGGCGGATGATAATCTTATGAAAAAATTCATCCGGGCCAACGAAACTGCCCTCGCCGATGACCACAAGGGCGATCCAGTTTTTCTCGCCCGAAACGCTTGGCATCTCGACCGCGCTGGTGAAGACTGGCCGGATGTTAAATTTTTAGCCACAAAGGAACAGGTGGCCTAAGCCATGACTGCGCAAATCGAAAACCTTCGAAATATCGCCATCGTGGCACATGTTGATCACGGCAAAACGACCATGGTCGATTGCATGCTGCGCCAAACTGGCGTTTATCGCGACAATCAACAGGTGCAGGAGCAAGCCCTCGATACAGGTGACCTTGAACGCGAACGCGGCATTACCATTCTCGCCAAATGCACGTCGGTCGAATGGCAGGGGCAACGTATCAACATCGTCGACACACCGGGCCATGCTGATTTTGGTGGTGAGGTCGAGCGCGTCCTTTCAATGGTCGATGGCTGCCTGTTGCTCGTTGATGCTGCCGAAGGTCCGATGCCGCAGACCAAATTCGTTTTGTCGAAAGTACTGGCGCAAGGCCTTAAGCCCATTGTCATTATCAACAAGGTCGATCGCTCAGACGCCCGGGCCAATGAGGTTCTCGACGAAATCTTTGATCTCTTCGCAGCTCTCAATGCCAATGAGGATCAACTCGATTTCCCGGTTCTCTACGGGTCTTCCAAGCAAGGCTGGCTGGCAGAAGAACCGGAAGGTCCGCAAGAGTCTCTCGAGCCATTATTCAAGCTCATTCTAGACCACGTAAGTCCTCCAGAAGTCGATCCTGACGGCCCGTTCCGTATGCTGGTCACAACGCTGGAGGCTAATCCTTATCTCGGCCCCATCCTGTCAGGCAGAATTCTGTCGGGCTCAATCGCCGCCAATGGTACGGCCAAAGCGATCACGCAAGATGGCCAACAGATTGAGCAAACCCGGGTCACAAAAATTCTCGCCTATCGTGGTCTCGAACGTGTGCCGCTCGACAACGCCGAGGCCGGTGACATCGTTGCCTTGGCCGGATTACAAAAAGCGACCGTTGCCAATACGATCTGCGATGTCAACGTTTCGGAAGGACTTTCCGCTAAACCAATCGACCCGCCGACGCTCGCTGTGACCTTCTCTGTAAATGACTCCCCCTATGCTGGTCAGGAAGGCGACAAGGTGACCTCGCGCATGATTCGTGACCGGCTGATGCGTGAAGCGGAAGGAAATGTGGCGATCCAGGTCACAGAAGCGGCCGATGGCAATGGCTACGAGGTGGCTGGCCGGGGTGAATTACAGCTTGGGGTCCTCATCGAAACCATGCGCCGCGAAGGCTATGAGATGTCGATCAGCCGTCCCCGCGTGGTTTATCGCACCGACCCCGATACCGGCGTCCGGATTGAACCGATTGAAGAGGTCGTGATCGATGTCGACGAAGCCTATTCCGGTGTCGTCGTCGAGAAACTTTCGGCCAGACACAGTGAACTGATCGAAATGCGGCCCTCTGGTGGTGGCAAACAACGTCTTGTCTTTCACACCCCCTCCCGGGCTCTCATCGGTTATCACGGTGAGTTCCTCACAGACACCCGCGGCACCGGCGTCATGAACCGTGTCTTCCATGATTATGAACCAGATAGAGGCGCTATCGATGGTCGACGACAGGGTGTCATTATCTCGACCCTGAAAGGCAACGCCGTCGCCTATGCCCTATGGAATCTCGAGGAACGAGGACCGCTCTTTATCGGCCCCGGCGAAAAGGTTTATTGTGGCATGCTGATCGGGGAACACAACAAAGGGCAGGATATTGATGCCAACCCGCTCAAGGCAAAACAGCTGACCAATGTTCGGGCCTCCGGGTCAGACGATGCCATCCTTTTGACACCGCCGGTTAAACTGACCCTTGAACGTGCCATCGCCTATATCGCCGATGATGAGCTGGTCGAGGTCACACCTGAATCTATTCGGCTCCGCAAACAGTACCTCGACCCCAACGACCGGAAGCGCGAAGCACGACGAGTCGCCGCAGAAGCCTAGATTTTTCTTACCCCGCGCCTTACATCAGATGTTGGGCAGTATCGAGAACAGTCAAAATCTGGGGAAAATCATGGAAACAATCATCTATCCGGGCAGCGTTACCCTGCTGGCAACGCTGCTTTACCTCCTGACAATGATGAATGTTGGCCGTAATCGGGGAAAACACGGTATTGAGGCGCCCGCAACAACCGGCAATATAGATTTCGAATGTGCCTACCGGGCACAAATGAATACGCTGGAACACATGGTTTTCTTTCTGCCGTCGTTGTGGCTTTTTGCCTACACGGTTTCGGCGGAATGGGCCTGTTGGTTGGGCTTGTGTGGGTCGCCGGACGAACACAATATGTCATTGGACACCTCGAAGAACGTTCGGTTTGGCCGCTTGCGGCGTGATTTGACCGGGTGGGCGCGTCTGAGTGTCGGTTTTTTCGAGCCGTTTTGCGTCGATTTGATCGGTTTAGCCGGTCGAACCGGCCGTTCCGGCGTCATGTGGGCGCACTTCGCCCCTGGAGCCAGAGGAAACGGCGCATGTTATACGCCAGATTGGTCATGCCGATCTTGGCCTCGGCCCGGGCGATGCCGATGGTCCGAACCGAGAGCGCCATCAAGCCTTTCTGATGGGCGAAGACATGCTCGACGGCGGAGCGTACCGCCGAGCGCGCCGCGTTGGCCTTGGCCAGGGTCGCCGGCATCGGCTTGCCGCGCGGCTTGCGGAAGTGGATCTGGGAGCGCTTGCCTTGGCGCGCCAGCATCTTCTCGTTACGCTTGGACCGATAGGCGGTATCCGCCCAGACCGGGCTCGCCGTGTTCTCCGGATCGATCAGACCGGCGAGCTGGCGGCCGTCATTGGCGGCGGCATCGGTGACGCGCCACTTGCGGATCAACCCGTGCCGCCGGTCCGTGGAGATGTGGTTCTTGTAGCCAAACGCCGGCACCATGATCTCCGGCCCCTTGGGGTGCCCATCCTCCAGACGCTTCACTCGGCCACGCTTCATGGTCCAGCGCGCATCCCGGTCTTTCTGGGCCAGCTTGGCCGGCTTGTCCTTCCACTCCTCTGGCACCTTGCCGGCCTTCAACGCCACCTTCTCCGGAACGCTGTTGCGCTGCCTGGGCGCCGCGACGATCGTGGCATCGACGATCTGGCCCGACAGCGCCAGGTAGCCATGGCCGCGCAGGTGTTCGTCGAAGCGATCGAACAACGCCTCGATCGCCTTGGCCTGCACCAGCAACTCACGGAACAGCCAGATCGTCTTGGCGTCCGGCACCCGGGCGTGAAGCCCCAGGCCCAGGAACCGCATGAAAGACAGCCGGTCGCGGATCTGGAACTCGGTTTGATCATCCGAGAGATTGTATAGTGCCTGCAACACCAGGATCTTGAACATCAGAACGGGGTCATAGGGAGGCCGGCCACCCTGGCGCCGGTCCGAGCGACGTAGCGCCCGGATCAAGGGCCGGCGAAACAACTCGAAATCGACCAACTCACCAAGCCGAAGCAACGGATCACCCGCCGCCGACAGTGCCGCGTAACGCTCATCAAGATCGAAAAAACCGGGCTGATCCGACATTCCATCCTCCATCAAGCCGATGAGAGAAGTGAAGCAGATCATGGCCAAAATGACGAGGTTTTTAGAGGCGCCCCATTGGCTATATCACGGAGCCAAAGAAGCGTGCGCCCGGTCTAATCATCGGCATGATCATTCAGGTGAGCTTGTTCATCGGTGCCGCCATTGGGATCGGTCAGCTTTTATTACGCTAACCGGGCTTAATCTGCCTTCTGTGCGCAGGTAATACATAGCGGGGTTGCTGGATCGTTTTCGAGCCTTTTGACCGCTATCGGTTCATCGCTGGCGGTACAATAGCCATAATCATCGCTCTCAATCCGATTCAGGGCTGTAGATATGCGTTGCAGCTCCTTCTCCCGGCGACGACCGGTCTCGTCCTCCATGGCTTGCTGCTGCATGGCACCCATGCGCGAAAGTCTGCCAATTCGCTGCTGATCCAGTTCAGTGTCTGTCTTTGTTTCTTCACCACTGTCAATTAGCGTCAGCAACTCTTTTCGCCAGGCGACAAGAGTTTTTTTCATCTTTTTGACATCAATACCGGGAGCCTTGCTCATCGGCCTTTCTCCCTATTAAAGAAACGGTTTTTAAAGCTTAACGGCTTCCGACATATGAATGTTAAAAATTTTATGACTCCAGCGGGTATTCGCGGACAGACGCAAAGGCCAAAATAGCGCTTACTATTCAGGGAAAATCATTAGTGGCAAACCTGAGAGCTAGCTAAATATTCACACGGTGATATAATTGCCAAAACATGTAAGTTAATGGCAAGTATGTTTCAGGTTGGCAGACCTCAAGGTCACATACTGATTAAAGGGGGCTTGGAATGCGCATAATTCGATTTGCGCTAATTACGTTATGCGTTCTATTGCCTGGAACGACATACGCGTTTGACAAGTTTGTCGCCCTCGGAACAGCATCAACTCGGGGAACCTATTACCCGGTGGGGCAAACGCTATGCAAATTTATCAATGCGGGCCGTCTCGAGCACCGTGTCCGGTGCGTCGCCTACAGCACGGGCGGTTCTGTCTATAACTTCAGGCCCTGGCGTCAGGTGAACTGGACATAGCGATAACCCGCGCCGACCTGGCCTATAAGGCTTATAAGGGTCTTGGAGAGTTTGCCGATATCGGCGCTAACAAAAACTTGCGAACAGTTTCAAATCTCTACGACACGCCCGTCGTCGTTACCGTACACAAAGATAGCAGTATAAAGACCTTTGATGATTTCAAAGGCAAACGAATCAATGTTGGCAACCAAGGTTCCGGGAAAAGAGTGATCGCAGACGAGTTCTTCAAAATTCTGGGATGGAACAACTCGTTGTTTGCCAGCGTCACGGAGTTGGGCACGGTTGGCATGGCTAACGCGTTTTGTGAGAAGAAAATCGACATCATGATGGAGGCAATTGGGCTGCCCGCCAAACTTTATGATCGCGTTACACAGAAATGCGGTGGCGTCTTTATCGACATTCCTGCAAGTCTGATAGCAAAATACATCAAACAGAATCGTTTCTTCGTTAAAAGCAAGCTTTCGCAAAATCTAAATCCACATGCCACGCGTGACGTTAATACAGCGTATTAATGACCCTCAGTCGCATTGCACCAAGAACAATCAACGTGGTTGCCAAAGCGATTTTCGCCGATTTAGAAAGCTTTCAGAATAGTCACAACGCACTGAGTCTTTCGAGCCACCCCACGATGCTACATGAGGGTATTCATGTACCCTTTCATGCTGGTGCAAAACAGTATTTTACTGCAAATGACCTGCTGTCCGCAGACGGCGGAATTCCGAGATAAATCATGATTAGTCTAGTCGAGATTTTGACAATCAATAATAAAGACAAGTCCGCTCGGAGACTTGTGTCCCCGATTGCCAGATTGTGCACAATTCTTCCGGTCCTTGCCCTTACCAGCTGCATTACTCTTGATCAGTTGGACGTAACGAGTTCAGGCACAAAAGAGCCAACGGCAGAGACACCAGCACCTACGGAAACAAATCAACTATCACAGAAAGGCGTCGAGGCACTTCGCGATAACAAATTCAAGGAAGCCTCTGTTTACTTCAACCGGGCCCTCAAACTCGACATCCAAAATTCTTATCTGCAACTCCTGAATGCAATGGCCTATCACATGCTGGCAGTTCGTTCGGATACCACCCAATTTGCACTGGCTGAGCAGGGATATAATCTGGCCATCAAGTTTGACCCGTCGAATTGGATTGCGCGCTACCAGCTCGGGTTACTTCATCGTGACCAACGCCGTTTTGACAAGGCTAAGACTTCCTTTGCTGACGCCTTATTCTATCGCGACGATGATCCGGACATACTCTCTAACCTTGCCGTATCAGCTTATTACAGCCGGTGCCCTCAAACGGCTTCGCGAAATAGAACCTAATTCTGTACGAACAACCAGGACGTCGTCTCTTGTAAGCGCGGCTCTCGGTCAGGAAGAGGACGCCAATAAATTTCTGGCGTTGTATCAGGAAACCAAGCCGCGCCGAGGCCGGTTCATCCATTTAACCCGACGGCTGCAAGACTGGAAACGCGTCCATGCACGAACTCAAAAAGCTCGCCTGCGTGCCCCTTTACCAAAAGCACTCAAGAACAAGAATATCGAGCTTACCCAGTCACCCTTTGGTGACTCCAGTCAAAACCAGGATAGTGGGTCACCCTTCGGCGGGCAGGATTCCAACACGGCGGCTGCCGACAGTACTGCGGCAGGGGCGAGCAAAGAAAAGATGGTGGTGGTCGACGTCGTTATCATCAGCTCCCGTGAAGACATAACAACAGCCAAAGGGGTAAACCTGCTCAACGGGTGGACGTTACAATTCGAGGGAAACAGAAATGTCGTCGATGGGACGACAGAAACGGACAATGTTCTGGCGACCTCTTTTGCCACGACATTAACCAAAACACTTACCCTGCCAGCGATCACATATTCTCTCAACGTGGCGAATGCTGGTGCGACTCGGAGTGAGATTCTGGCGCGCTCCAGTTTGGTGGCTATTTCCGGCCAAAAGTCTGAGTTTTTCTCTGGTGAGAACATCAAGGCCGCTACGGTATCAACCACAGCGCAGCAGGGCGCGACAGAGGTGGATAAGGATATTGGTGTCAAATTGGCCGTTACACCTTCTGTTACCCCTGACGGAAGGGTCAAACTCCAGGTGGAAGTGGAGCGCACCTTTCTGACAACAGTCAGCGCCAACGTTACGTTCAATAACCAGGTAAGAACGACAAAGGAATCCGTGAATGCCAACGTCATCATGAACCAAGGCGAAACACTGATCCTTAGCGGTCTTAGCGAGAAAGAAACCGAGAATATTCGCGATGGCGTACCGATAGTCCAGGATATCCCGGGAATTCAATATTTGTTTTCAAGGGAAACAACGCGAGACTTTAACCGGTCAGTACTTGTACTGCTCACGCCACGCATCCCTGAATACACTTACCGCCCCCGCGAAATACGGGAAAAAGAAGAAGCGGCACGCAAAGATGGTGGCAAGGTTTTGAACGAACTTAAGGCGCGCTATAGCGATTGGTTCCGTCCCTATCCTAACTGGACTTCGGTATTCCATCATCTCCAGGAAAATAGCCTGTACCGTCAATTTAGAACCGGCGACGTTGCCCTGGAACGTTGGGATACTCAGAAGCATATCAAAGTGCGGCTGAAAAAAGCCCTCGAGTTCCTGTATTTCTAAGACTTAAGGCATAACCGATATGGGCGTGACACGAAATTTTGGAAATACGGTAATTGCGGCGATATTTTTGTCCACAGCCTTTTCTGCGACGACGTCAGCGCAAAATAAAGGAACCCGTGTCACCGCATCCGGTGCACAAAAATGCATATTGTGCGATTTACGATATAGATATTACCAAGGCGCAAATATGGATGGGTCCAATTTCCGCGGCTCCTATCTATTCAATGCAAATTTCACCCGAACAAGCTTGATTAAAGCAAGGTTTGACAGCGCTACATTGGTGCTTGCTGAATTCGAACGTGCTGACCTGACCGACGCTAACCTTATTAAAGCCAATTTTGGGCGCGCTTCAATGTATGGCGCTACACTGCGCGGTGCCCGAATGAACTTTATTGATCTGGAAAGTGCCCATCTGGAAGCGGCAGAACTCACCAATGCAAACTTGACCGCCGCCAACATGCCGCGTGTTCATATGCCCCGAGTTTTCGCCAGCAATGCCAACATGCGGAGTGCCAATCTGGCTGAAGCCGATTTACGCGGTGGTAATTTCAGAGGCGCTAATCTGGAGGGCGCAAACCTGTCGGGTGCTAACCTGTCCGGCGCTGATCTGACACTGGCGAACCTGCGTGCCGCTAATTTGCGGGGCGCAAATCTTTCGGGAGCAAACTTTAGCTATGCATCTCTTCTCACCGCTAATCTAACCGGCGCTGATATCACTAACGCAACGCTGTACGGCACCAATATGAAGAAAGCAAAGTTCATTGATGCCAACCTGACAGGTGCCAGAATAGCCAGTGTGATTCAGATCAGAGCTGATTTCTGTAATGCTCAGATGCCCAAAGGAAATATTGGCAAATGCAAAGGCAAGCCAAAACCCGCAAAGACTGCGCCTGCCCAGACGCAGACACTTCCCGACAAACCGGCCAGTGGTACTCCATAGCCCCGTAAAAACACTTATCAACAAGGTTGGGGTAATCGGGGCTACTAGTCCTTGACCCACCCTCAATAATCCCTGACGATGTTCTCAACTGATCCTACCGTAGAGGGTAGTGATCGAAGATAGGGAGATTTTTTGATGAGTAATTTCGACAACGATTTTTCACGTAGGTTATTTTTAAAAGGTGCCGGTGCAACCGCGGGTGCCAGTGCCCTCAGCATGTTGCCCATTCAGGCAGCCTTTGCAGCCGCCTTTCCGGAAAAGAACATTCAGATCTTTGTGCCGACCCGTGCAGGTGGCGGCGCGGACCGCAACATGCGGGCGTTCACCAGCGTCTGGAAAAACTATCTCAAAACCAATTTTGAGGCTGGATTTTACCCGGGTGCAGCAGGCCGCGTTGGCTATGAGACCTATATGGGTAAGGCCAAAGCCGACTGCTATAACCTGATCTTTGGCAATATGGGCCCGGAGGTTCTAAACTGGGTTGTCAAAAAGCCAACCTTCGATCTCAAGAGCTTCCTGTATATCGCGCAGGTTGATCAGGATCCCGGCATCGTCTTTGTCAGCAAGAAAAACAAAAAACTCAAAACCATCGACGACATCGTCAAAGAAGGCAAAAAGCGCACATTGAATGTCGGCGTCAGCCGTCTCGCGCATCCTGCATCACTCGGTGTCCTCGCCCTTGGCCGTCATACTGGCGCCAAGTTCAATCTTGTACCGCTTTCCGGTGGACGGAATACGCGCGCTGGTGTTGCTACTGGCGAGATGGATTTTGGTGCTTTGCCGTCGGGCAGCGTCGTTCGCAAACAAAAGCAGTTTGATATCGTCGCGGTATTTGACAAAGCAAACCCGTTACCGAACCGAATGAAGAAAGCCGTCGTGGTCAACGACCATTTCGGCATGAAACTGCCACCGCTTTATGCGGGAGCGCGCGCTTTCGGGATTAAACGCGAAGCAATCGAAAAACATCCTGACCGTTACAAGGTTCTGACGGACACGCTGCAGAAGGTTTACACTGACCCGGCCTACAAGAAAGCGGTCGAGAAAACCAAAGCCCCGTGGAAATATATCAGCTATGGGTCACCGGCAGATTGCGAAAAATATGTCGAGTACATCACCGCAATCGGTCAGGAATACAAATCGCTACTTACCGGCAAGTCCTGATTTCAAAGTGAATAGCATGGCTGGCGTGGATAAGCTTCACGCCAGCCATTTTGCTTGTGATTTCTCTGTAATTTGAAGGTCGTTAAATGAGTGACGAGAACGGGCAAGATTCCGGGAAGCCCGAAAAACGGGCTGCTGGCGCGGAGCTTGTGCTCCCCATCGCCGGGCTGCTGTTCACGCTGTATTACTTTACGACCATCATTAACGTCCCGTGGACGGCGCAGGTTAGTGCTTTCTTTGTCGGCAATATTCTTATCGGGCTGATTATTGCGCTCATTATTCGGACGGCCATCCAGGTGCGCCGCGGCGAAGCCACCTTGAGCATCGCTCCTCTTATTGCTCCGAAAGAATACGTCCCAAAACGTCTCGCACTACTGGGCCTGACCTTAGGTTATGTCTTTTTCATCCAGTGGGGCGGGTTTACCGTCACGACATTCTTTTTCCTTCTATGCGCCATGTTGCTCCTCAGCGGCGGCAAGAAGAAAGGGCTGATCCTCACCCTGTCCCTGATTTTATCTGTCGGCGGTTACTTCCTGTTTATCGTCGCCTTTAATACCCGCTTCCCGAAAGGCCCTGTCGAAACAATGCTACAGGGCGTTTTCTGATATGGAGATAGATTGGGGGCTCTTCGCGGACCTGTTTGGCCGCACTTTCACGTTCTGGTGGGTCATTTTACCGGCAATCCTGTTGGGCCTCATCGTGGGCGCTATTCCTGGATTCAGCGCCGCCAATACCATCATTATTCTTTTGCCGATGACGCTGGCGATGGAGCCGGAAATCGGGCTGATCTTTATGGTCGCCCTATATGCCTCCTCTCGCATGGGGGCGGGAATCCCGGCGATACTGGTCAACATACCCGGGACCGCTGGCGCCGCGGCCACACCGCTGGACGGATACCCGATGACCAAACAGGGCCGCGCTCAGCAGGCTCTGGCAATATCCTTCGTTTCGTCCGTATTTGGCGGATTGCTGACAACCATTTTGGCGTTGATGGCAATGCCATGGTTGTCGCAGGTCGCCTATCACCTGCACAGTGTGGAAATGATTGTGATCATGCTGTTCGGCATCTCACTGATCGCAACCATCGCCGCTAAGGACACATTAAAAGGCCTCATTGCCGGGTTCTTCGGTCTTATGATTGGTTATATAGGTGCTGATGTCGTCTATGAGACGCCACGCGGCACCTTCGGTTTCCTTGAACTCTACGACAAAGTGCCTCTAATTCCCGCCCTTGTCGGCCTATTCGCCGTCTCTGAGGCTTTCGCCGTTATTGAGGGTGAGTCCATCCTGACCAAACGCGGAATGGACGCCATGCAGAAAGCCGGCTGGCAAGAGACCTGGGAAGGTGTACGGCTCGCCATATCACGATGGTGGCATATCATCTGGACGAGTATTATCGGCCTGGTCATCGGTGTCGTACCGGGCGCAGGTGCCGCTATCGCATCCTTTGTTGCCTATCAACAATCGAAAACCTTCTCAAAAACACCGGAGAAGTACGGCACAGGCCATCTCGACGGACTTGTTGCTCCAGAGTCAGCCAATAATGGCGTCACGTCAGGAACCCTTATTCCGTTGTTGGTGATTGGCGTTCCGGGTGGCGCAACCGCAGCCATCATGGCGGTTGTCCTGCAGTATCATGGTGTCACAGTGGGTCCGGATCTGTTCGATAGCCAACCGGAACTTGCCTACGGCGCCTTTACCGCCATGGCCGTTACCTATGCGATCATGATCCTCACCGTCCTGCCTCTGGCCCGGTATATGTCGCGGATTACGGTCGTTTCGACCATCTACATGGCACCAATTATTATTTCTTTCACCCTCGTCGGATCGTTTGTTCCCCGCGCCTATGTCTTTGATATGTATCTCGCCCTGGCGTTTGGTGTGATCGGCTATGTTGCGCGCAAAACCGGCTACCATGTCGCCGCCATTTTGATCGGCGTCATTCTCGGACCATTGCTCGAAAATTACTTCCTGCGCGCGCTGCGCATTTCGCAGGGCGATGTCATGGTCATCTTCTCGTCGAGTCTCGGGAATGTCATGTGGGTTATGCTGATCATTTCGCTTTTCGTTCCGATGTATCTTGATCGACGGCGAAAAGCGCGCGAACAGGCTCTACCTACAACGACCGATTGTTAGGTAATCCCGACGGCGTTCAAAATCTCACGCGCGCGAGGCGTTTCAAGAAACCCAAGAAACCCTTTCACAACCCGCGAAGCGCGAGGGTCAATGAGTCCCGCAACATAGGTTGTCGTTTTTCGTAACCCATCAGGCAAAGGTCCTACGACAACAACCCCATGTTCAGAGAGCCGTTTGATAGCAGGGATCTGACCAAAGCCGATCTCTTTGCCCTGCCCATTGCCAATCCGCTCCATCAGCTTGGCCGCGCTGGGTAGGCGTTCGGTTTTGTGCGCTATCTGGTTGGCAACACCCAAACCTTCAATCATCTTTTCGATATATTGCCCGGAAATCGCCTCGTTATAGAGGACACATTCAGCGCTCAGTAATGAGTCACGCAATGCTTGTTCTGAACTTACATCAGGGAATTCCGCGCCCACTCTGACGGCGACTCCGGCTTCAACGTCGCCAACGCGCACCAATGACCCGCTATCCAGGAGCCCTGCAGCACCGTACTCCTCCATATGTGGCCCAGGAGCAACCAGAATATCGGGCTTATCACCTTCGCCTTCCATGACCTTCCTGATTTCCGGCGACGTCATATAGGACGGATCAAAACGCGCCCCTGTATCGGTCATGTAGGTTTCCATACAGGCGACCACTCCCGATTGTGGTGCCCCTGCACTGATAAGACTGATTTCCGTCACGCTGTTCTCTCCATTGGTTGCCGTTCGATCATCAGCCCCTTACTCTACCGACAACAATCAATTGGAGAAGAGTTTTATGAGCAATCTGATCACCAATATGCCAAATGACCCGGGAGATATTCAGGGAGAAGAGCACTGGGCAAAACGCGGCGACATTGATCTGTTTTTATTTCGCCGGTATTCGCCGACAGCCCGTGCCGCAAACCCGGATAAACCCGTGTTGTTTCTGGTACATGGATCATCGTTTTCTGCGCGAACGGCCTATGATCTGGACATCCCCGGCCAGGGTGACTACTCGCTGATGCGGACCTTTGCCGGACTGGGATATGACGTCTGGACCATGGATCATGAAGGCTATGGCAAATCCAGTCATACTGACGGGTTTTCCTACATCGCAGATGGTGTGGAAGACCTCAGGGCTGCAGCACCGGTCGTAGAGAAAGTAACCGGAAAGAGTGCCTTTTGTTTCTTCGGATCATCATCCGGCGCCCTACGCGCTGGCGGTTTCGCCAATGCTTGCCCGGAGCGTGTCGAAAAATTGGTTTTGGCAGCTTTGGTCTGGACTGGCGAAGGCTCACCAACACTCAAAAAACGGGCTAAAAAGATTGACGAGTGGCGCGCCACCAATCGCCGTACCGTCGACGAAGCTGCCTATTTGAACATCTTTAATCGCGACGTTCAGGGGCTGACCATTCCAGAACTGCCCGCTGCCGCAGCGGCAGCAGAAATGGCCAATGGTGGCGGAAGCGTCCCCAACGGCACCTATATCGATATGTGCGTCAATCTGCCTGTCGTCGACCCTACGAAAGTTGATTGCCCGGTTATGATTTTCCGTGGCGATCACGATGGCATTGCTACTGATGAAGATGTCCTCGGGTTCTTTACGGCGCTGCCTAACAAGGACAAGCAACTCGTCATGGTTTCGGGTCAGGCTCACAACACAACAATCGGCATCAACCGCGCACGCTTCTGGCATTCGCTGGACGGATTCCTGTGTATGCCGGGTCGGGTCGATCAATAGACATGACTGCAGATATCTGGAACCAGGAGTACTGGGCGCTTAAAGGCGATATAAAACTCTATATGTGGCGCAAACGGATCGGTGATCCGGTAAACGACACCGCGCCTAAGCCCGTCCTTTTCCTCGTTCATGGCTCGTCTTTTAGCGGGCCAACGGGGTTCGATCTTCAGGTGCCGGGCAAGCCCGATTACTCCTTAATGGATAAATTTGCGTCTTATGGTTTCGATGTCTGGACCATGGATCATGAAGGCTATGGCCGGTCCGACAGCACTGACGGCAACTCCCCGATTTCCGAAGGGGTTCATGACCTGAGAGCCGGTATGGACGTTGTCACGCGGGAAACAGGGCAAACGAGCGCCGCATTTTATGGGTCCTCTTCGGGCGCGTTACGCGCAGCGGCCTTCGCAGAAGCTTATCAAGAGAACGTCAGCAAGCTGATCCTCGATGCTTTTGTCTATACCGGCGAGGACGCCCCTACCCTGATCGAGCGCGCCAAAAAGATGGATCAATGGACGTCCAGCAATGTCCGCCCGGTTGACCGCGCGTTTTTCCTGTCGATCTTTACTCGGGACAAACCCGGCACCTCCGAAGAGGGCGTTGCCGAAACTCTGGCCGACACAGAGCTAGCCATCTGTGACGCTGTGCCAACCGGCACCTATGTCGATATGTGTTCCATCCTGCCAGTGTGCGATCCAACCAAGACAACCTGTCCGGTTCTGATCATCCGCGGTGAACATGACGGGATCGCGACTGAAGAAGATTTATTGAATTACTTCAACAAACTGCCAACCCGAGACAAACAGTTCGTGATTATCCCGGGCCTCGCCCATGTGACTTTTCTCGGCCGCAACCGCGCACGTTTCTGGCACGTTGTGAAGAATTTCCTCAACGCTCCGGAACGTGTCGATATTTAACGCTTAAATGCCGAGACCACCGAGCTGTTTCTCGGGATAGCGGGTACCAGATACCGCGTCAGCTTTTACCGAAGCGCCAATTTCACGGACCTCCTCTTCGCTAAGCGCAATATCAGTAGCCGCGATATTCTCCAGCAGATGCGCCGTCCGTTTCGTGCCCGGGATCGGTACGGTGTCGTCACCCTGATGCACCAGCCAGGCGATGGCCAATTACGGCACTGAAACGCGCTTTGCAGCCGCGAGTTCCTTCAGTGGCTGTATGATCGCGACATTTGCTTCAATATTTCCCGCCTGGAAACGCGGATGATCATGACGTCGATCGCCTTCAGCCAGGCTGTGAGATCCATCAATGGTGCCGGTAAGCATACCGCGACCAAGCGGACACCTCGAAGAACGTTCGGTTTGGCCGCTTGCGGCGTGATTTGACCGGGTGGGCGCGTCTGAGTGTCGGTTTTTCGAGCCGTTTTGCGTCGATTTGATCGGTTTAGCCGGTCGAACCGGCCGTTCCGGCGTCATGTGGGCGCACTTCGCCCCTGGAGCCAGAGGAAACGGCGCATGTTATACGCCAGATTGGTCATGCCGATCTTGGCCTCGGCCCGGGCGATGCCGATGGTCCGAACCGAGAGCGCCATCAAGCCTTTCTGATGGGCGAAGACATGCTCGACGGCGGAGCGTACCGCCGAGCGCGCCGCGTTGGCCTTGGCCAGGGTCGCCGGCATCGGCTTGCCGCGCGGCTTGCGGAAGTGGATCTGGGAGCGCTTGCCTTGGCGCGCCAGCATCTTCTCGTTACGCTTGGACCGATAGGCGGTATCCGCCCAGACCGGGCTCGCCGTGTTCTCCGGATCGATCAGACCGGCGAGCTGGCGGCCGTCATTGGCGGCGGCATCGGTGACGCGCCACTTGCGGATCAACCCGTGCCGCCGGTCCGTGGAGATGTGGTTCTTGTAGCCAAACGCCGGCACCATGATCTCCGGCCCCTTGGGGTGCCCATCCTCCAGACGCTTCACTCGGCCACGCTTCATGGTCCAGCGCGCATCCCGGTCTTTCTGGGCCAGCTTGGCCGGCTTGTCCTTCCACTCCTCTGGCACCTTGCCGGCCTTCAACGCCACCTTCTCCGGAACGCTGTTGCGCTGCCTGGGCGCCGCGACGATCGTGGCATCGACGATCTGGCCCGACAGCGCCAGGTAGCCATGGCCGCGCAGGTGTTCGTCGAAGCGATCGAACAACGCCTCGATCGCCTTGGCCTGCACCAGCAACTCACGGAACAGCCAGATCGTCTTGGCGTCCGGCACCCGGGCGTGAAGCCCCAGGCCCAGGAACCGCATGAAAGACAGCCGGTCGCGGATCTGGAACTCGGTTTGATCATCCGAGAGATTGTATAGTGCCTGCAACACCAGGATCTTGAACATCAGAACGGGGTCATAGGGAGGCCGGCCACCCTGGCGCCGGTCCGAGCGACGTAGCGCCCGGATCAAGGGCCGGCGAAACAACTCGAAATCGACCAACTCACCAAGCCGAAGCAACGGATCACCCGCCGCCGACAGTGCCGCGTAACGCTCATCAAGATCGAAAAAACCGGGCTGATCCGACATTCCATCCTCCATCAAGCCGATGAGAGAAGTGAAGCAGATCATGGCCAAAATGACGAGGTGTTTAGAGGCGCCCAAGCGGCGAGTAAGCAACAAAGCCGATATCAAGATCTCGGCACAGCGGTAGAATTTCATCCTCTACAAATCGCGTCCAAAGCAAATACTCGGTCTGAAGCGCCGCAATAGGATGAGTCGCATGCGCCCGACGAATTGTATCCGGACCCGCTTCAGAAAGTCCTAAATACCGGACTTTACCCTGCTCAACGAGCTGCGCCATAGCGCCGACCGTTTCCTCAATCGGCACGTCCTTATCCACACGATGCTGAAAAAAGAGATCAATCACATCTGTGTTCAGCCGCGACAGGCTCTTTTCGCACGCTTCGATGACATATTCAGGACGGCCATCCGCGCGGCCACCCAAATTACCAAACTTGGTTGCCAGAAACACTTTGTCGCGTTGCCCGGCAAGCGCCCGTCCCAGCAATTCTTCATTCTTGCCACCGCCATAGGCGTCCGATGTATCAATGAAATTCAAGCCAGCATCGATACCCGCCTGCAATGCTGAAACTGCCTCATCTTTGTTCGCAGCGCCGTAAATGCTGGTCATTGCCATGCCACCCAACCCGATGGCAGATATGTCGACGTCACAACACCCTAGCTTCCGATATTTCATATCCATCCCTCAAAATAGCTCCATTAAGCCAATTTGATACCACGCGGAAGCCGCGGGCAAGCGATACAAACGCTTGCCTGACATTGCCGGTTCTATCGCCCTGTAATACAGTCACAAAAATCAAACAACGGAGGAAGACATGGCATCGGATTTTGAAGATCACTGTTGGAAAGACGTCGTCTCTGAGGGCGCTCTCAATATCTACAAACATTATGAGCGCGAGACCTATGTTGGTGAAAAGCCAGCACTCCTCGCGATAGACCTCTACAAAATGGCCTATCAGGGCGGCCCAAAACCGGTTGAGGAACTGATTGATGTCTATCCCAGCTCGTGCGGCGAAAATGCCTGGAACGCCATTCCACCAACCCAGAGCCTGTTCAAGGCGGCCCGTGCCGTTAGCATTCCGATTATTTACTCAACCACTGAAACGCGCGCCGAAGCGAATATCGCCCGTGCCTATGCGACCAATCGCCAGAAGGTCCAGGTCTCTCCTGACGTCTGGGAGATCAAGGAAGAGTTTGCGCCGATGGAAGGCGATCTCATGGTTTACAAACAACGGGCCAGCGCTTTCGCCGGAACACCTTTGGTTTCGCAATTAAACCGTCTGGGTGTCGACAGCCTCATCGTTTGTGGCGAAAGCACAAGCGGCTGCGTTCGCGCCAGTGTGGTCGATGGGTATTCGAACGGTATCCACGTGACAATGGCCGAGGAATGCTGCTTCGACCGCCACATGCTGTCGCACAAGGTCAATCTGTTTGACCTGCACCATAAATATGCTGACGTCATGCATACCGATGAAATCGTGGAGCATTTGTATTCGAAGGCCGGAATGAAGGAAGCGTCATAATGGAACCAAGCCGCTACGGTCCATTTCCGTACACTCCTATTAATCGGCGTCCCAAGCTCAAATGGCCGAACGGCGCTCGTGTTGCGGTCTGGATTGCTCCCAATCTGGAGTTCTTTCCGCTGAACGAACCCGTTCCGGGCTCGCGTTATAGCTATACGCCGGAAGTCTCGTCCTGGTCGCAACGCGATTACGGCGCCCGCATCGGTGCCTTTCGGATTATGGATGTCCTGTCCCAGCGGAACATCCGTGCGACCTGTACGCTGAATTCAGAGGTATGCGACGCTTACCCTGAGATGATGGAAGACGCTGTGGCCCTCGGGTGGAATTTTATGGGGCACAATCAGAGCAATTCCCGCCCGTTCCACAAGACGCCGCCAGAGAATGATCAGCAAATGATCAAGGACGTCCTAGCCCGCATCACCGAATGTACAGGAACAAAGCCTCGTGGTTGGCTCGGATCCGGGTTACAGGAAACCTGGAACACGCTGGATTATCTTGCGGAAGAAGGGCTCGATTATTGCTGTGACTGGACCAATGATGACCAGCCTTACTTCATGGAAGCGGGCGGGCGGAAGATCGTCTCTCTGCCCTATTCAACAGAGATCAACGACCTTCCGCAGTTTCGGGCTGGTCGGTCAAATGCCGAATTTGAGCAGATGATCCGCAGCCAGTTCGATACGCTTTACGAAGAAGGCGAAGACTCAGCGCGCGTCATGGCAATTTGTTTGCACCCCTTCGTTATCGGCGTGTCACACCGTATCGGCGTGCTGAAATCTGCTCTGGATTATATTCAGGGTCATGACGACGTATGGTTCGCAACCGCTGAAGAAATTGTCGATGCCTGGCTGGCCTCTGACGCAACTTTTTGAGAGAAGAACATGATTATTGATCATCGCACTTACGACTTTCACCCCGGGAAAATGAAAGCCTGTATCTCGGTCTATGAAGAGTATGCGCTACCATTGCAGAAGAAATATCTTGGCAATTTTATCGGCTTTTTCACCACTGAAGTCGGACCAATCAATCAGGTCACCTTCATGTGGGGATTTGAAGATGCTGGGGACCGCGAGCGCCGACGTGCAAAAATGGAAGCCGATCCAGAGTGGGCAGAGTTTGCACGCCGCAGCGGCGAGCTGGGCGCTCTCAAGCAGCAAACCGATAAGCTGATCCGCCCGGTGAAGTTTCTCACCTATTCAGTAGTCGTTATAGAGTAAGGGGCGTGAGGCCGCCCGGCACCTCTATATCGAAGATATTGAGGGTAATAGCGATCAGATTGTAGTGCCCCAGCAAGCCGGCGAGGTCGGTTGCCCCTTGGTCGCCATGACGATCGACGATCTTCTGATAGATATCGTCGCTGACCCGTCTCGTCGCATAGAGCTCTGAACAGAAATCATAGATTTCTTCTTCAGCACTATCTTCGAATACCGGTCGTTCACCTAGCCGAATGGCTTCGATCACCGCCTCGGAAACACCCGATTTACGAGCTTCGCTATCATGGGCAAACCACTCATATTGGGCTTTCCAGTGATAGGCAGTTACCAGAATAGCGACCTCGCGCAAATTCCAGGGGATCAAGCAGTCATAACGTACAAACTGCCCCAGTTTCTGAATCTTGTCCGCAAGCTCCGGGCTGTTCAGCAACGCTAAGAACGGGCCCCGGACGCCACCGCGCGGGCCGCCCGCTATGTCGTCATATACCTTTTGCTGTTCAGGGCTCATTTCGTCGCGTGAAACTTCTGACGTCCGCGCCATTACAATCTTCTCCTTGTTTCGTATGCAGTCAAACGACCGACCGAATTTGTGAAATTATTTCGGATGGCGTCACCGGGTACTTGTCGAGCTTCACGTCAAACTCCCGCAACGCATTTTCAATCGCTGACAGAATAGCCGGTGCCGCCGTCATAACGCCGCATTCCCCAACGCCCTTCACACCAATCGGATTTCTGTCCGTCGCTGATTCCTGGTGGATAATTTCATAATTCGGGACTTCGGGTGCGGTGGGGATTAGGTACTCCGCAAGATTGGTCGATTGCGGCATCGCTTGTTCGTCATAGATCATATTCTCAAAAAGCGCGTGTCCCAGCCCAAGCGTGACGCCTCCCTGGACCTGACCATCAACAATAAAGGGATTAATCAGGGTGCCACTGTCATGGACAATGACATAGCGATTGATCCGAACATGGCCGGTACCAGTATCAACTTCGAGTTCCACACCGTGAGCGCCATTTGCATACGCCACATTGTCAGGCATGAAGCTTTCTTCGGCCTCAAGCCCCGGCGTGATTCCTTCTGGCAGCGCATAGCCAGGTACCCCGGCGACAGCGCCTGCAATCTGGCGAAAATCTACCGCAAGGTCGGGAACACCTTTCACAACGACCTTACCGTCAACCAACTCCAAATCTTCCGCCGACGCTTCCAAAAGATGTGCCGCAATGGCAAGCACTTTCTTTCGAACAGCCGTTGCCGCCAAATGAATAGAAGATCCCGCGCAAACTGTTTGACGACTGGCAAATCCGCCAAAACCCTGCGTTACATTCTGAGTATCTCCATGAACCACCGTTACCTCTGCCGGACTGACGCCAAGCTGGTCCGCAACAATCTGCGACATGGCCGTTTCGAACCCCTGCCCCATCGCGATACCACCGGTATAGACCGAAATCTTTCCAGACGTCCCGATGCGGACAACGCCCGTTTCAAACGGACCACGTCCTGTTGGTTTCACATAGTTTGCGATAGCAAGACCCAAATAACGGCCTTCCGCCCGCGCGGCTGCCTGACGTGACGGGAAATCGTTAAAATCCAGCGCTTTAAGTAAATCACTCTGGCATTTCTCGTAATTACCACTGTCATAGACGATTTGTTGTCCTGCTTGCATTTTTAGCGGATGGGCATAGGGCATGTCCTCAAAGCGGATCAGGTTACGCTCCCGCACCACTGTACGATCGAGGCCTGCCGCATCGGCTGCACGATCGATCATCCGTTCCATCGTGAAACAACCCTGGGGATGTCCCGCGCCCCGCATCGATGTCGCGGGCACCTTGTTGGTATGGGCAACGATGACATTTAAGGCATAGTTTGGAATGACATAGGGCCCCAGAATCGTCGTCGCCGCGCTGAAAGGAATATTAAATCCGCGGGCCGTATAGGCACCCTGATCATGATGCATTTGCCCGCGCAGGCCGAGGATTTTGCCCTCTTCATCGACGGCCATTTCAACATCCCAGAACTGATCCCGTTCCTGGGTCGTCGTAATTAAATGTTCGCGGCGGTCTTCGACCCATTTCACCGGCTTACCGAGCAACATCGTAGCGGCGCTGATCACAGCATCTTCGGGATAAAACAGAAGCTTTGGCCCAAACCCGCCACCGATATTGGGGACAATCACCCGTATCTGCGCCTCATCAAGTCCCAGCAGATAAACCAGAACACTGCGATGAGAATGCGGCGCCTGGCAGGAACTCCACATCGTGAAGGTTTCCCGTAAAGGGTCATAGCGCGCGACGCTGCCACGACATTCCATAGAATTGGAAACTCCACGATGTTGATAAAGCTCCGATCTCACGACATGTGCGGCATCTGCAAAGGCTTTATCAACATCGCCATGACCAAAATTCAGGTCGTGGACAATATTCCCTGGTGATTTTTGACGAGCGTTAACAGACGGTGCCTCTGGCTTCGCTGCCTCGCGTGGATCAGCGAGAACAGGAAGCGGATCATAATCAACGACCACCAGCTGTGCGGCATCTTCTGCGATATATCGATTTTCGGCGATGACGGCGACGATAGGTTCGCCGACATAACACACCTCATCGCGCGCCAGAATATAGGGTCCGACATCCACCCGGTCTCCAGGCGTGGGGAAATTTTCCGGCACACGTTCCTGCGATAAAACGGGAAGCAAGTCATCAATCGTATATACCGCAATAACGCCGGGAACTGACTGTGCTGCTGATACATCTATCGAGCTGATCCGGGCATGCGCCATCTGGCTCCTGACGACGGCGAGATACAACATACCCTTGATCTGGATGTCATCGACAAAAGTGGCTTCACCCGCCAACAATTTATCGTCTTCCAGGCGTGTGATCTTTTTGCCGACATAGGTGTCGGGCATGACGTTGCTCCGAGTTCTAACTTTTACTTCTTATGACAGAGGCTTCATGACGCCGTCGGGTTAGCGACACCGACCATCGTATCCCGTGTCACGATGGCTGCCAACTGCTCTTCACTCCAGCCTTCGGTTCCCTCGGGCCGCCGGGGAATCACCAGGTAGCGTAAATCCGCCAGACTATCGTGAACGCGAACCGTCATATCATCGGGCACGTCGGTGCCAAATTCTGAAAGAACCTTACGAGGCTCGATCACGACCCTCGAGCGATAACTCTTGCTGCGGTACCAATCCGGCGGCATGCCCAGAACAGCGCGCGGATAACATGAACACAGCGTGCAGACGACAACATTTTGAACATCGTCGGTATTCTCAACCACCGTCATCTTGGCTGCGCCCGCATCAACGCCAACTTCAGCGAGGGCGGCGTTGCCGTCATCGAGTAGCCGTTGTTTAAAGTCCGGATCCGTCCAGGCCTTAGCGATGATCATGGCACCATCGGATTTTTGCAGTGATTCTACTTTTTCCTGCGCCGCGCGAAGCTCCTCCGGCGTTAAATGCCCCTTTTCCATCAGCAATTCACGGATGGCGTAGGTCATTAACTCATAACGACCAGGCTCGCCATCTTCGATATTGGGCTGAAAAGTGAGATCATGATCATGATCGTGGTCATGGGTCCCGCGTTCTTCCGCCATCTTAAATCTCCCGTCTTGCCGCCTTATGCAGGCAGCAACCAATGTTCGTAGATATCGACATCTACTGTGTCAGTTTCAGGTCCTGCATAGTCGTCCCAAACATGCGATTGTTTGAACCGAACTCTGTACAGTGTTTTCTTGGGCAAGCCATCAAATCCGTAGGCCAATTCTTCCGGGTTGGCAAAATCACCGCAAACCCGCTCAATTTCGCCAGTTTTGCCCCGAATGTAATATGGCGTACGTCGATGCCCTGGTGGGTGGGTCGAAATAACCTTTACGGTATCTCCCGGTGCGAAGTTTCCGCTCATCCCCGTGCCTCCGCCATACGCTGCGCGATCTTGCTCATGCGTTCTTCAAGTTCTTCATCAGAGAAAAGGCCTTTTTCAACAAGGATCATTTTCATCGATTCTGTGGAACGCTCGTAATAGTCAAGATCGTTATATAGCGGCTCACCCATCTGTTCCCGTGCGCGCCTTGATTCATCAGTCACATAAAGATGGCGGCCTGCCGCTCCTAACGCGTTGCTGATTGCCGTGGACTGGCGTTCCCACGGTTTCATCTCTGTTACTTCCGGATCGATAGGGCCGTAATCCTTACCACCTATATCGTGATATCCCCGGCGCGGGTCATCTGTATCTGCCATGAGCTTTAACTCCCGTAATGTCCGGCGCATTTTCCCACATTGTACTCAATGGTCAACAGAACTCGTCCTTTGACCACCCTTCTGGCGCCTTCTATATTCCAGACTAACGGAATAACACAGGGAGCGAGATCATGGATGGCACCATCTATCGTGAATACGATCAAAATTCGCTTGATGATTTATATAACAATCGCGGCCGGTTTCCGGATACGGATGACTGCAAAGCCGCACAATCAAACGGGTCAGACGAGGCCAAAGCCGAATATAATTGCCGTCTTGATGTGAAATTCGGGGACGGCGCATCCGATATTCTCGATATTTATCAGGCCGAGGGAGATGGTCCGCATCCCATTCACTTTTTCTTTCATGGCGGATACTGGAAATCCAACACCAAAGACGATTTTGGTTTTGTCGCCAAACCTTTTGTTCCCCACGGCATCACAACGGTGGTCGCTGAATACCCCTTAATCCCCTCTGTGCGAATGGACACACTGATTGACCGCTGCAGAGCCGCACTGGAATGGGTCTGGGAGAATGCCGAGAGTTTTAATGGCGACAAGAATAACATCACCATTTCAGGCCATTCCGCTGGCGGGCATATTACGGCCATGATGATGCAAACGGACTGGACGTCTTATGGCAGCGGATTGCCCAAGGATCTGGTCAAAGCTGGCTGTAGCATCAGCGGTGTCAGTGACCTCGAGCCTGTCAGACTTTCTTTTCAAAATGATGAGCTACAGTTTGACGAAAAGGAGGCCGCTGAATTCAGTACCCTCTTAATGGATCCAATACACCATGGACCACTTCTCGCGGTTGTCGGCTCCATGGAGGGCGAAGAATTTGTCAGACAGACTTCAGACCTGGCTGATGCCTGGGGCAGCAAGGGCATGGACATAAAGTGCTGGATTATGGAAGGCAAACATCATTTCACAACGATCAATCAATACCTCGATGCCGAAAGCGAATTATCGCGCGCCGTCAGGGAGTTAGTAGGGAAATAAATCCGAAAGGACAAAAATAAAATGATCACTTTCAAAGTAGGCGAAGCATCACCAGCGAATACTTTCTTCGCAATCTGGATGGCGGAAGCGACAGGTCTCTATAAAGAAAACGGCCTTGATTTTGAGATCGTCAAAATGGTCGGCGGCAGCGAAACCGGACCCGCCCTGTCTTCGGACAGAATTCAGCTCATGCATATCGGCATGTCATCGGTCGTTCGGGCAAACGCTGCAGGGTATGACGTCACCACCATCGGCTCTCTGAGCAACGTCATCCGCAGTACATTTTTTGCGGCGCCCGGTGTGACGGGTATTGAAGACGTCAAAGACAATGAAGTTGGAATCAGCAGCGCAGGCTCAGAAAGCGAACTCTCAACTGTTGTCGCCCTTCAAAAGCTGGGCCTTTCGCGTGATGACATCACGTTCCAGGAAATTGGCGTTGAGCGGCTTTCTCATCTCAAACATGGGACCGTCAAAGCCACAATGCTTGGCGAACCGTTACGGAGCATCGCCCTGGCAGAGGGTATGACTGTTCTATGCGATCTCCTGGCCGATAGAATGCCTTGGCTGTATAGCGGGTTGGTCGTCGACAAAGCCTATTTGGCTGAAAACCGGGATGCTGTCCTAAGATTCATGCGGGCGACGGTTGAGGCAAATTATCTCGCGGTCGCGGATTCAGAGCGTGCTAAACCAATAATGGCCGAGGTCCTGAATATAACAGAGGCAAAAAATCTCGACATCACCTACGACAACTTCAAAACCTATACGCCGTTAAATGCCGAGCCGACGGTGGAAGGTGGTAAGAATATTATGGCGACCGTTGAGGCAGAAAATAAATCTGACAATATCGACGACTACATGGACCAATCCATCCATGAGGAATTGGGCGATAGCGGATTTTTTGACGAGATGAAGGCGAAATATAAGGTCGGTTAGGACCTTTTTCGGCTGAATCAGTCAGCTTCGTTCTTCGAAACGTTGCCAGAATGTCCCCGAAAGCCAGCCTAGGAGCGACCAGAAGATCGCTGCTGTAGCTAATGAGGCAGCAGCGAAATGGTCCGCCAGTTCGGGAGGCACTGCCCCTCCGATCCGGGCCGGTTGCGGGGCTCCGACAATATGCGGCAGTGCGATTAGCACAATTCCAGCTACAATCCAGATACCCCCGGTTCTAAAGACCAACATCCAAAGCCCTGCTGCCGTCGCAGCGACACACAGGAACCACCAGCCCTGCCGGGGGACAAGTTCCGCCGTAAGCGCGCCAGGAACCTCTGGCGGCAGCCCTAGGGCTGGCGCCAATGACATAACGCCAAACCCTGCCATACCCCATATGACACCAGTACGACCATTGATGTTTCCGCTGGAAAGCGAAAAGCAGGCCACCAAAATCAAGGCAAATCCGACACCAGTAATAATGTTCGCAATGGTCGTGAACAAGGTGCGTTCCCAGGCATTTGCGGGACCCCAGGCTTCATGACCGTCTTCAGCAGCACCACTAGACTTTCCGTGAGCAAGAATAAGGAGCGGATTCCCTGATTTGCTTTGTTTCTGTTCAGGGACACTCGATTTACCTTCGAACTGTTCGGCATGCAGGATGATCGGTGTCGTCGTAAACTCATGAACGACGGAAATACCAATCCCGCCCAGAAAGCCAGCTAACAGAGCAGTTGCGAAGATACGCCGAAACATTTATCGGCCACTAGAACTCAATGGCAGGGAAAAGCGAAGGAATGACGGCTGTCATGTGCCGCGTTGTGAACTGTATCAGAGTGTGCAAACCCAACGCCTATGACCAGAAAGGCACCAAACAACATGGCAACGATAGCAGGCATCACTTTCCGGCTGGAAGTTGCAACAACGTCTTGAGTTTTAACAGTTTGCTCTTTCATCACTCATCCTTCGTATAAGAACCCTGAGATTGGCGCGGTATGACAAAAATTGCAACAGCAAGACGATCAAAATTTAAGGTTTTTTAGGCGTGTGCTTCCCGGCATCCCATTCCGTGTTCTCCAACGTCTTGGACGCCTTTTCGAAAGCGATTTCCTCAAGCTCGGTCGCCAGTGAGTCGTTCCAATGGTTCAGAAATCCATACCAGCTGACGACAGCCAGTATCTCGACAACACCGTCTTCGCCAAAATGTTTCTTAACGGCTTCCGTATCTTCGTCGGTTACCATATTAGGGACCGCCCCCGCCGCTTGTGCGTATCTCAGAGCAGCCCGTTCCCCATCATCAAAAAGAGGGCTGGTCTCATATTCCCAGAGCGCCGCGACCTTATCGGCATCGACACCGCGCATGCCGGCATTATTTACGGTATGCGCGACGCAATACATACAGCCAGCCGCCTGACAGGGGATATTACCGACCAGCGCGAGCAGACCTGCGGGAACGACATTGTCGGGATCAAAGACCGCCGTATTCAGGGCCCGAAAGGCCGCCAGCAGCTTAGGACGGCGCGCCATAACTAAATTCGAATTTGGCACATAACCGCGTGTTGCCTCATAGGGTGAGAAAAACTTTTCGTCGAGATCTGGATGATCTTCCCGTCTCAGAGGCGTCACGCGCGTCATGGTGATTTATCCTTGGCGACCGGGAAAACGAATTCCGGTGAACTTGACATAGGATAACTCCTCCATCGCGTATTTCACGCCCTCGCGGCCATAACCAGACGATCCAACTCCGCCGAAGGGTGTGGTATCCATACGGAACCGACTGCCTTCATTGATCCAGACTGATCCAACATGAAGTTCTTCGGAAACGCGGAAAGCCGTTTCAAGGCTGGAGGTAAAACAGGACGATTGCAGGCCAAATTCAGAATCATTGGCGATATCAATCGCATCGTCCAAATCCGTCGCCGGAATCACCACCGCGACCGGCCCGAAAATTTCATCACAAACCACGCGAGAATCGGACGGCGGGTTAACGAGGATGGTGGGATAAATTATCGCATTGTCGCGCTTTAACGGCAGCGCTGGCGTAGCACCATTCGCGACCGCTTCTGAAACCATCGCCTCCACCCTGTCAGCAGCACCGAGGTTCACCATCGGACCGACATCGGTGTCATCTTTCGTTGGGTCGCCAACCTTCATGGCTTCTGCTGCCCCAACGAAATGTTCAAGAAACTCGTCGAGCACCGCTTCTTCCACAATGATGCGCTGCGCTGAAATACATTGTTGGCCACTTGCCTCAAATGCCGACGGAACGATCCGAAGGGCCGCATCCTTAACATCAGCATCGGCACAGACAATATTCGCTGAATTACCGCCAAGCTCTCCAATAAACGGTTTCGCCCCGGCAGCACTTGCCAGTGCTTCACCAGCTGCTGTACCGCCGGTCAACGTCACGACCGCAATACCGGGATGGGCCACCAGATGGCCAGTAACATCGCGACGGCAGGCAACAACATTGACCATTCCGTCCGGCACGCCTGCGCGCGTAAAGCACTCAGCGATAAGTAAAGCCTCACCAACGCCCTCAAAGGCCGGTTTAATGACGACTGAATTCCCCATTGCAATAGCTGGTGCCACTTTTTGCATTAGAAGGTTGGAGGGCGCATTAAAGGGCGTAAATGCCGCAATAACGCCATGGGGGTGATGCTTGGTAAAACCAAAACGCCCTGCACCCATAGCCAAAGCATCCAACGGTAGGACTTCACCTTCCATTCGCAGAAGTTCTTCGGCACATAACCGCATCAGCTGAGACACACGTCCGGCTTCCACGCCGCAGGCCCGCTTTGGCTTACCGAGAGCCCGCATGGTGATATCGGCAATCTCGTCTTTAACTGCATCAACTTCGTCAGCGGCTTTCCGTAGCCACACCGCCCGTTCAGCCGGTGTTACATGCCGGTTAGCAATAAACGCCCCGCGCGCGCTTGCAATCGCGACATCAATTGTCGACTCGTCGGCCATTGCAATTGTGGCAACAAGACTTCTATCCCAAGGCGATAGTAAATCTTCTGTTTTACCCCCGGTCGCGACATACGGCTTACCGCCGATCCAGGGTTGCGAAATCGACGTTTCTGTTTTGCTAGCCATGCTTCTCTCCTCTTGAATGATCTAGAGCTTGAAGAGCTCAAACGTCGATTCTGCAAAGATATCCTCAGCTTCGAGTTTCCGTGCGGAAATCCCCTGATCAAAGGAATACCGTGTCATCGCTGAAATTTCTTTCTCATTCTCGATCGCACCATATTTCCAGTGATCTTCGCCCATGAGCTTCCGAACCTGCTCCAGCTCATAAACCGGCCAGGGCATCGTGTGAGCGAGATGCCCAACCTGTTCCATTTCTTCGTAGCAAAGCTGCTTTGCCTTTAGAAAGGCAACATAGACATTCACCGGCAACCAAGGGTGTTTCTCAACAATCGAGCGCTTGATGCCAATCATATGCATGATCGGGAACATCCCGGTCTTGGAAAAATAGGCTTGCTCAGCCGCCTTATAGTCAGGGAAAAGCCGATCAATATTTTCATTGGTGTAATAACTTGATGGCGCGCGCGCTGAGATAACCGCATCCACTTTGCCTTCATCGAGATGCTGAGCCAGCGTTTCATCAACCGGAATACTCTGCAGATCAATTTCATCCGGCAAATGCAGCGGCGCCCGCTCTTCGCGTCCCCCTTCTTCCAGACCACCATTTCGCCAATGAATGGAAGAGGCTTTGACACCGTATTCATCTTCAAGGATGCCGCGAACCCAAAGGGCTGCCGTCATTTGATACTCAGGGACGCCAATAGTCTTACCGGCCAGATCTTCGGGCTTATCTATGCCGCGATCCGTCCGAATATAGATTGAGGAATGGCGAAAGAGCCGTGAGACAAAAGCCGGGATGCCGATATAGGGGCTACCGTCCCGGGATTGCACATTCATATAGCTCGACATGGAGAGTTCTGTGATATCGAACTCCTCATACTTAAAGGCGCGATGAAAGGCCTCCTCCGGAGACATCGCACTTGCTACAACTTCGCAACCATCGACGCCCACCGTCCCGTCAAATAATGCCCGCGTGCGGTCGTAGTTACAGCACGCCAGACTAACGGTCAGTTTACCCATTCCACGCTCCTCTTTTTTTCATTTACAAATATCTTTCGCATTATCTCTTTGGGTCGGTCGGGAAGCAAGACAGCCCCAGAAATCTATATCGAGCCCGCGACCAGTATTTGTTAACCACCAGCTGCTAATACCAGATGGTCTTTTGACAGATTATGGCGACCGATCATGAACTATCGAGCCCTGCCCATCCTGTTCAGCGGCATAATGCTGGCAATGGCCACCAATGCGGCGTCTAACACCATTACGCTTGGACGCACAGCCCAACCTACGCTGGCCCCATCTGCCATCCTATGTCGCGTTCGAGAAAGGTTTATTCCGTTCCGAGGGACTATCCGTAAAGTTGGTATCGTTAACCAGTCAGGCACTCGTTTCCGCCGGCCTGAACAGCACCGTTGATTTCGTCCCGGTCGAAGGTCGCGGTGCCCAAGTTGCTCTAAGCGGTAGAAAATTAAAGTTTGTCGTCGGGCAGGCCGTCATTTCGCACGCCGTTCTTGCTGTCCGTAAAGAGATCAGGACATTGGACGACCTCAACAAGAGAAATGTCGGCGTTGGAGAAATCAATGGTTTTCGCCCTGCGCTGCTCCGACCATTGATCGAGTCGCGGTTTGGTTCACGCTGGAAACTCCACCTTGAACCTCGTGAGCTGGCACGGGTAAAAGGATTCAAGGATGACGTTTATCAGGGCGTATTCGTCTCACCGCGCTTTGCTGCTAAAGCATTGCAGCATGGCCATCGTGTTTTGGCAAAAATCGGCGACACACGGCCCTATTTATCCGGAACCATCTGGACCCGAACCTCTTTTGTTTCCAAGAACCGCCTCAACATCGTAAAGTTTGTCCGCTTGATAGCGTGCGCAATCTTACTCATCCAACGCGACAAAAACGCGGTCGTTCCCGTCATTATGAAATACTTTGGCATTGTTGATCCCAAGGAAGCGGGACATGTCTGGCAACTGGTCCGGACGCAATTCGCGCCCGATATTCCGAAAGCTCTCGTGACCCAGCTATTTCGAGACCAGCTCGCGCTCATGAAGCGTCGCGGCCTTCGCAAAATCAACAAGGCGCCGCCAAATTTTGAGGCGTTTATCGCCCGAAAGCTACTCAGCTCGACGCTAAAACGACTCGGTTATATTCTCCGTCCGCCACCCTATAGGCGGAAAGAAGCGAGCTAACACGCTCTTCTTCACGTCCACCGATTGACAGGGTGCTCTTCTCTTTCCAGACTGCTTCCAGCAAAAGGAAGAGAACGAACAGCATGTCAAAAGCGCCAGCACTTACGGAAGACGTAAAAGCCGAACTCGATAAACTTATAAAACTATGCCGGATCCTCGAAATTGAGGGGCATGGCGACCGGACATTGGGCTTTGCCAGTGTCCGTGACCCGCACGGAAATGGCATGTGGATCAAGCGTTCCTATATCGCCCTCGGCGAGGTCTTTGATTACCGGGATTTCTTTCATATCAGCCTTGATGGCAAGGTCATCTCCGGCGAAGGGCGCTGTCACGGCGAATGGCCCATTCACGCGTCAATTTTTGAAATGCGGCCGGATATCAATGCGGCCATTCATACCCACCCGCTCTATGGCTGTGTTGTTTCCTCAAGCACCGAACCGATGCGTCCAGCCGGATACCAACAGATTTTCTTTCCGACACCGCCACCGAGATATGAAGGCTCCTCCGAGCTTATCGTTAAGCTTGAGACGGGTCGCGAAGCTGCCAAAGTGATGGGGGACAGCTTTTGTATGTTCCTTCGCAATCACGGTGTCGTCGCCTGCGGTACCTCAATCGAGCATGCCTTGGTCATTGCAACAGCGCAGGAAGCCGCCTGCGAAGAATTTGTCAAAACCAGCAGCGCCAGTTTCGACTGGTCCTATCCAAGCGATGAAGAGCAGGCACGTAAAATCCAGGGGCAAGACCGCAACGTGCCAGTGTTCTGGGAATATTACTGTCGTAAGCTGGCGCGCGCCGAAGCCCTTGGCCATCCCGTCCTGTCAACTGAACGCGTTCCTGTTACGTAAGTCATGATTGAGCTCTATCACGCGACTATGTCGACCTGTGCGCAGAAGGTCCGCATGATTCTGGCCGAGAAAAACCTGGAGTGGCAGAGTCATGTACTTGATTTGCGTGCCAGCGACCAGCACCGGCCTGATTATCTTCAACTCAACCCCAATGGAGTCGTGCCGACACTGGTTGATAATGGGCAGGTCATCATCGAATCCACGATTATTTGTGAATATCTGGATGATGCCTATCCCGAGCCATCCTTAAAACCGGCGTCACCGGTTGGGCGGGCACGCATGCGTCAATGGACCAAACGGCTCGATGAAATCATTCATTTTTATACCGGCGTCATGTCAGGCTCGATTGCGTTTCGTCATCAGCATCTGGCACGCCCGGCGGAGGAACTGCAAAACTATATTGAAAGTATTCCGGACCCCAAGCGCCGGGCGCGTCAGCGTGAACAAATTGAAAAAGGTATGGAGTCACCACAATTTGCAGACGCCATTGCTGTATTCGAATCCTTCCTTGCCGACCTTGAAGAGCAGCTCTGTGAAACAGACTGGATGGCCGGGGAAAGTTTTTCGCTCGCTGAAATCGGTTATACGCCCTATTTGATACGTCTCGATGAATTACGACTTTGGCAATGGATGGATAAGCGCCCGCATGTCACGGACCTTTATGAGCGCATCAAATCACGGCCAAGCTTCAAGGCCGCCTATATCGATTGGCGTAACAATGCTTTCTGCGAACTCATGGCGGAAAAAGGCCCTGACGCCTGGCCAAAAATTCAGGAAATCCTGGGCCGATAACGAATAGATGATATCGAACAAAAAAAGGGCGGCGCAATGGCACCGCTCTTGCTTAATTTTACTTTCTTACTAGCAGTCGATATTGAGCGCAGATTGCGCACCCTTCACGCGGAAGGAGCAGCTCATACCCACCTTGAGCGCTTTACGTTTGGCCTTTTTACCAGCGACCGTGATCTTGGTTTTGCGGCCTGATACGCGCAGCTTGCCAGTTGCCTTGGCACCTTTCCAGGAAACCCGACGTCCCCCGCGCTTGATTTTCGTGATCTTGCCCTTGTAAGTCGCGATCGGAATGACCGCTTTGGCAACTTCAGTTCCTTTTCTTGAATTACCCACCTTATCCGCATAGGCGAGGACATCTTTCGGAAGCGCATAAATCTCATTAACCAGCTTCTGAACCTCCTGCCCCGAAAGCGGATTGATCGGCAGTTTGCGCTTCTTGGTGTCGGCCAGGAACACGGGGTCCTTCATCGTTTTCCAGAAAGCGTCGCGAAGCGCGACATAACGGGCCTGAGGAACGCCAGGGCCCACGGCAAACGGACGACCATAGGCCTGGGGCGCCAGGTGAACCTTGAGTGCTTGCTGGTTCTTCTTGCCTTTTACCAGGTCCCCAATCAACGGTACCGACTGCAATTCAGGGTGCTTCTTCAAAGCAAATTGCAGCGTGTAGTTGATCTTATTGCCGGTGATCCAGTCTGGCGCTGTCGATTTGATTGACGACCATGACCAGCCGCAACGACCATCTAGCTCCTTACGCTGCATCGCGAGATTGATGTCAGCCCCGCCTGGATAGCCGGTAATTAACTTAACTTTGGCGCCAAGCAAATTATTGGTCATCAGGGTGAATACATCTATCGAGCTGCCCTGCCCAACGCCGCCCATTGCCGGTCTGGACCGCAGAAGGTCATCGGTGGATTTGTATTTTGACTCATGCCAGAAAACGCACAGGCTGTATTCCTGATTTGCGCTGCCGAGCCATTTCAGCTTGGAACCGTCATATTTTGCGTTCGCCGCATTCCGAAACAGGGGCTGAGCAATAACGCTACGTCCCGCCATAACCAAAGCAGTCCCGTCCTGCGGAAATACATTGTAAATTGCATTGAGAACCCTAATGCCCCCCGCACCGGTATATTGCTTGGCAACATGGCGAGGGTTTCCGGGAATATGTCTGACCATATGGCGTATAACCATACGACCATAGGCATCATAACCACCCCCAGCCGAATAGCCGATATACATGGTCAACGTCTTGTTTTTATAAAATGCCGCGACCTCTGCGTCGGACGCATTCGCTGCGCTAAATGTTAAAGGAATTGCGGCGGCAGCGATGCCGAGCGATTTCAAGAACCTTGTGTTCATATCGATTACCTCTCCTGATTTATCGTTTTCGCCAATTCAGATTGGTCTTATAACGATTTCACTCGAAATAACCGTAATGCGCAAAGGGTTTTTGTGAAAATTTAGGCCCGTTGCGCGAAGTCAGGCGTCCGTTGGCGGCAACACGATCCCAACATCACGTTCTTTGGCGCGTTCATAGATGTGATGACAGACCGCGACATCCTGTGACACCAGCCCGGTCGTATGAATTAGAATCCGTTCATCGTCGCTTTCCCGACCCGGCACCTTGCCGGTAACAACGTCACAAATTTCACCGTGGAGCTGTTCGCGGAAGAATTGACCGCTTTCAATCATGTTGCTGAATTCTTTAGTGACGATATTCACGTCCCAGCCATCGATGACGACTTTGTCAAATGCCGCCCAGCCAGCAGGGCCCATCTCTCGTCGCGCCAGAGAAATATATGTCGCGCCGGGTTTAACCCATTCCTCCCGGGCAATGATGTCTGTAGAGGTCGTCCCGCCAATTCCAATGTCCGAGGCCCGCACAACCTCTTCAATGGTGTCCACAGTCTCGACCGGAATGCCCAGCTCCGCCGACCACTTCTTGGCAAACGCTTCGCGCGTTTCCGGACGTCGGGATGTGCAAACAATCTTCTCAAAATCAAACATCGTTCGCAGACAAGCCAGACAATTGACCCCCATCGTGCCGATTCCCACTAACCCGAGAACCTTTGGATTTTTGGGCGCCATCCATTTGAGCGGTAAAATCGCCGCTGCGGTGCTGCGGATCGCATAAGACCAATGCTCTTCAATAATCGCCTGGGAGTGCCCGGTCATCGGGTCGGCAAGCATGATGTAACGTGCGCATTCCAGCTGCCCGACAGTATTCTTCACTCCATCGTCATAATAGTTATACATCCGGACACCGGTGGTCGGGATGTCTTTCAGAAGCACGCCTTTTACATGCCAGTGATTATGGTAAGGGGCATCTGCATCAAGCTTCCACGAGGATGGTTCAGACCACTGAACCGACCCCGCAGCATGCATGCGATACACATCTTCACATATCTGCATCGCCTCTTCGACGCTTAAGAGATCAAGTGTTTCCTTATATGGAATGAATCGGACGCCTTTGAGTGCCATGTATATTTCTCCTTCGTTCATGATCAATTTAGCGCGCATGATCAGTGGACGCCACGCCCGTTGAGCAATAGGATTCGTCAACACGTCGATTGTTGCAAATTAGGGTCCGTCAATGGATACAGTCGCCAAATCCAATAAGCTCGCTCTGGGCGATGCGCTGATGACATGCATTGTCGAGCGCGAGGGGCCTTATCATGACCCCTACGAGATTTTCCCGGAAGCAACAGAAGAACAGGTCAAACGCGCGCTGGACGATCTTCCTGAATTTGTTTTTGATCCACCGAGTGGCAAAATCTGCCTGACATTCCAGAGTTTTCTGTTGCAAACGCCACAGCACAATATTCTGATCGATACCTGTGTCGGCGATCATCAAAACCGTCGCGAAGGACTACTCTACCCCAAAGACCGCTGGCTGGCGGAATTTCATGCCGCCGGCGTTTCGTTTGATGATATCGACTATGTTTTCTGTACGCATCTGCATGTCGATCATGTGGGTTGGAACACCAGACTGGTCGATGGGCGCCTGGTCCCCTCTTTTCCGAATGCCAAGTATATTATCGGTCGCAAGGAGTATGAGTTTTGGCTGGATTGGAGTAAGAAAAACGGACCAGCGGCCTCTGGTCCCGCTTTCGAAGAGTGCGTCTTACCAATCGTTGAAGCTGGCCGCGCCATTCTGGTCGAGGATGACTTCGAACTTAATGACCTCATTCATCTTTCCCCTGCGCCGGGTCATACGCCAGGACAGTGCTGTGCAAACCTGTCCTCCAATGGCGTAAAGGCAATATTTGCGGGCGATGCGCTGCATCACCCTCTGCAGGTCTATGAACCCGACTGGAGCACGGTAAAGTGTTCGGACCGCGAGCTGGCAATTGTAAGTCGCCGCCAGATACTGGAAAGTTGCGCAGATACCGACATCCTTTTAATTCCCGCGCATTTCTCAGGCCCGACAGCTGGCCGGGTACAAACCGCTGGCAACGAATTCGCATTTCGATTTATCGAAGGATAAGAACTGACTATGGATCCCATTTTTCAAAGCTTTCTCAATGGCTTTCCCACGCTGATTCTGCACTTCTCCGTTACGCTGGCGATGCTCGGCGCAGGCGTCTGGATATATCAATTCATAACGCCGATTCATGAGATGCGATTGATACGGTCAGGAAACATCGCGGCAGCAACGTCACTGTCTGGTGCCATTGTTGGCCTTGCCATCCCTTTAGCCTTTTGCATGGCGACAAGTGTTGGCGTCCTCGACATTGTAATTTGGGGAGTTCTTGCGCTCTTCATTCAACTAATGACATTTCGTCTTGTCGATATCCTGCTGAAGGGGCTGCCGAAAAGAATTGAAGATGGGGAAATGGGGGCGGCTATCATCGTCGTCGCAGTAAAACTTGCAGTCGCGATGATTAACGCTGCAGCGATTGCTGGCTAGACCCGGTTACCAACGATGCGGATTTGGGACATTCTGGCAACGGTCATTATGGCCGTAATCGCCATATTAGGAAAAGATTGGGGCTCAGACACACCTGACCCTGGGCGCCGTCCACCGGTCATCATAGCGAAACCGCCAGGCACCAGCCCAGCTCCATCCATTCCCGGCCGCGACCCTGTCATATCCATCTCCATCAAGGATCGCCAGCAATCCTCAACTGGAACGGCCTTTTCCGTCGACCGTAGCGGCATCTGGGTAACCGCGCGTCACGTTGCCGATGGTTGCGACAAGGTTGCGCTGCAAAAAGCCGAACGCCAATTCGTCCGGGTCCGCCAAATCTGGCATCACCCTCATGCCGACATCAGCATCATGCGCACGAATGGCGGAACACCGCCCCTGCCCGGCATCGAGAAACGGCTGGCGCGTGGTCAGGATGGGTATTCTTTCGGATTCCCAAAGGGTGATCCGGGTGACGTCCATGCCCGCGTCATTGGCAGACGCACAATGGCGATTGACGGTCGCTATTCGACTCGGGAGCCGGTTGTTGCCTGGACGCAAATCCGGCGCGTCCCGGATAGGGGAACCAATCTAGGTGGTATAAGCGGAGGCCCCTGGATCAATGCAAACGGCCAAATCATTGGCGTTCATGTTGCCGGTGCACCACGGCGAGGGCGTTCCTATTCATCCACCCCACAAAGCCTGTTGAACATTTTGAAACAGGCCGGTGTTAATGAAAGCAATGTTGGCCGTGGCAGCAATAAATTTGCTGTCAGTAGCGGTGATTTCCCCTCTATTGGCGGACAACTCCGGCGGCGGCTTACGGTCGCCAAAGTCTATTGTCTCGTTGGCGACCGTTGGCGGGGCTAATCGCCTTCAGCCGATGCGGGAGCCGCCCCGGGATTCCACTGCCCCCGGCGCATGCGGACCACAGTATAGGATTCAAAGACACCAGCCTTCCGTAGAGGTTCTCCATCAGCAAAGGCATCTGCTGCCGCACGATCAGGAACGTTGATAATCAGACAACTTCCCAACCGGGCGTCACTATCATCAGCCAAAGTAGCACCGCCAAGAACCAGAATATCTTCATTTGCCTTCAAATAGACGAAATGTTCTTCGCGGGAGCTCTCCCGTCTTGCGGCACCATCAGGCCCATCCACCCCGTAACACATATAAAGCATTGAATTTCCTTCCTGAAATTTGATTTCACCCCATCGTCACAGATTGTCACATAATCGCTATGATTAATATCCGTTGAATTTGTTATTCGTCGTCCTATATCTGCATTAACGCAAGCAACGATGTGTGGGGGTACGTCGTGGCTAGGATTTTATGGAGATTTATGAATGTCCCCTAGTAACACATTTTTGGGTAAAGCGATTTTAGCCGGTAGTGGCATGCTCGCCGCTGCTATCGTTGTAGCGGCGCTGGTAATTCCGGATGCCGCCGTAAAACCGGTTCAGGCTGCTAAATCCACTAGCGACAAGGCGGTTACCGCACCACGTTACGAGATCATAAAGATCGAGAATGGCGCGAGCTGGACGTTGGACCGCAAAACCGGTGTTATCACCATGTGTAAAGTCCGCGATGAACATATGGTCTGTGCGGGCAGCGGAAACGCGACCCAAATGCCATCCGCAACACCCGAACAGCTTGAGAAGAAACGCGTCGAACGTCGCCAGGAACGCCGCGCCGAAAGGAAAGAAGCTTTCAACCAGTTCTTCACTTTCTTTGAGCGGATTATCAAATTCGCTGAGAAACATGGCGACAAGGCTGACTCAAGTCCAAATAGTACAGACTCTGAACAACTCTAAACGCCCTCTCATTTTCAATGGCGTCATCACGCTGCAGCTGGCATTCTGCTGGCCAACCAGAGCGTAACTAAGGTGAGCCCGCCATGGGCCTTTTCAGGACGCTGATAAACCCTCAGCACGAGGAACATCCTGAACGTGCGGAAGTCGCGCGCGCAGCGAATCTATTGCAGATAGGCGAATTTCAACTCCTGCAACTTGCATATAAAGACTGGTTCGGTGCAGATCTTCCAACTGCTGAAATTGACAGTGTCTTTGGTTCATATATGATCCAGAATCAAGTCCCCGTTTGGGCCCGACATTACGCACGGCATATCATTGGTTTGGATGCGGCTGGCATGCTGAACGACAGTGACCCGGCCTTTCATCGCTATGACCCCGAATATAAGACAATCGTTCCGTATGGAGTGAGACGGTTTTGCGGCGCCGCGGCCGTAATTTTAATTTTTCTAGGAGGCGGAATTTGGTTGAGCCATCTAACAACCGCGCAGACCAGCCAGATCCTTCCGCCTTACTTTTCAGACGAAACGATGAAGAACGTCAATCAAGGGCCCAACCCGACACCCTGATGTTTCGGGCCGATGGGTTACGCGCTATAGTAAACCATGCTTGAATTTCTTGATTTATCGCCTCAGCTGGAAATGCCGGTGAATATATTGTTTCTCGCCGTCACTGGCTTTATTGCCTGGAAAGGCATTCGGGCTCGAAACCCTGATGGAAATACCGATTTCGGTCACCTTCTGTTTGGCTGCATCGCGGTGGTATTCTTTTGCCTCGTCTTGTTCCAGGATGTCCTCGATGTCGTAAAGTTCTGAGGTCTCGCTACGGCTTGTGCATCCGCTGCTGCGCATCCAGTTCAGGTATTCTTAGAACGCGTTTTTCGGGCGGCAACTTTAGTTGCTTATAAATATACTGCGCCCGTTTTCTCACCGTCGAGGTCCGCCCGGAGCTATAGAGAATCTTGTCTATCACGCCGGGGCCTTCGACTACTTCCTCGTCTGTTTTGAGCGCTTCGATATAGTCAGCAAGCGCCTCTTTGTACTTTCCGCCGCGATCCTTAAGAATGCCGCGGTTCGCATAGGCCGCCGCTAAGACACCAAAGCCCGTGAGGTCATCCGGCTTTAAGGTCTTGGTCAAATATTTGATGAGATAGGTAAGCTCGGCATTAGCTTCGACGACCTTGTTGGTCTGCATAAACACGATAGCTCTACCCATTATCGCGCCGCGATGGTTCGGCATCTCCTGTAGGGCTTCGTCGAAACTCGCCAATGCCTTATCGAATTTTTTATCTGATAACAGAATATCACCAGCACGCGTGTGATAATCGCCTGGCTCCTGATCCTGAAAACCACCCACAATAAACCAGCCAGTGAAAGCGACAAACGTCGCTATCGCCATGAGAATTATAAAGCGTCTTAAAACACGGGGGTTCACGGGACGCTCGTAAACAAATGGTGGCTATAGAAGAATGAAAACAGGGAACACAGCAGAACAGAAGTGACTGCGGCCCTCTTTTTTAAAGCTGTCCGGCGTTCCTCGTCCTGATTGCCGTCTCGTTCGGCGCGACGAACCTGCATTACCCAAATCAATTGTCGCACGGGATAAAACAGTGCCAACGTAAGGAGTAGTCCCCAAATCCAAAAATACTCAGGCGATGCGAGCTTTTCCATCTCCCCAACTCAATAAGTTCCGGTCGATTATTTATAACCCAGATACGAAATGGGGGAAGGGCATTGCCCCTCCCCCACTCGGATTTATGAGGACCGTTGCCGGTCCAAATAGTGCCGATTACTCGCCCTGAGCAGGCGCTGCGACATCACCTATATCATCAGTGAGTGCCTCAACATCTTTCTCAGGAACTGTGGACATCTCCATTTTGTAGGCGAGGAACCACATCATGAACACACCGAGTGCCCAGAATATGATCTGCCAAGCCCAAATGGACGGAATACCGAATGTCCAGCCATCAACGCCAGCATTCGGTGCCCCGAAGATATCGTTACCAATGACAGCACCCGGGCCGACACCGAAGAACAGCCAACCAAGCGTGATTGTCCACGCAATCGGAACCAGCTTCTTCTTGTCTTCGCCCAATGCCGTGTGTTCCCGCAGGAAGTTGTGATACTTCATGCGATGCTCACGGTCTCCGTCATCCTGCGTCATAAACGAGACTGGGATCAGAACTGCCAAGTTACAGATCATACCCCAACCTGCGGAATGAATGGTCCACGGCCAGCGGCCCCAACCCAGTTCAATTCCCACAGCGCCCGCAATCGAGGCACCGAAGTTTTCGGTAAAGATGACACCGAGAATACCAGCGAAGAGCCCCCATGTTGCCCCCTGACGGGTAATCCATGGGAACCAGCAGACAGAGGCCACATCTGGAAGCCAAAGGCAACAGCCAGACCTCCTAACAACACGAGTGCGTCAGCCGAATATGTCGCTACCGTCAATGCTGACAGAACGATAAAGGCTACACCAATGCGCCCAAATAGTTTTTGGGTGTCATGGGAAGCATTTGGGTTCAGGTAACGCTTATAAAGATCGCGCGTCAGCATGCCACCAGCGGTGGACATATAGGCTGCCCCCGTCGATTGCATAGCGGCCAATGCACAGACTGCCAGCAGACCAACCAGCCAGGGCGCTGTGTCCCCAATCTGATTAAAGTAGTGAGGCACCAGTCCTCCCTGCTTATTGGCTGTGAGGTCCGGTAGAACGTTAGCAATACCGATCCCCGCTTGCGTCACCGCACCATTAGCCCCCAACAGATGGGCACCCATGCCCTGGAACGCCGTAAAGAAGAACAGGATAAGGCCGATCCCGAAGGATGAGGCCCAGACCTGCTGCGGCGCAAAAGGCTTGGGATTGTTGTTGGAAAAGGCCCACATGGAGAACGCCGGGGCGGAATGAATACCCATGAGCGCAAACATGTAAGTCAGGATCATAATACCGGTCCACAGCCCGCCGACTGGCGTCTCTTTACCAAGGCCTGCTGTAAACTGAATTATACCCGGGACGGCAAAGTAGGCATTGTAATCGCCACCCCCCAGTCCTTTCGTGGTACCCCATTTACCGATTTCAGAAGCACCTAGCTTGGCGAGACCAGCGTTCAGTGAATCCCAGCCCCCCGCAAGATTAAGCGCAATGATACCGGTTATGATGATGCCCAATGCCAGCAAGATACATTGCAATGTGTCCACATAGGCCACCGCGCGGAGACCACCCGATGCCACATAGACAAACACGACGGCTGACAGGACCCACATGCCAACTTCAACACCGACATAGTTGTCAGTCAGAACGTTGAACAGGAAGCCCGACGCGCGCAACTGCAATCCGAGATAAGGGATCGAGAACAGCAATGCGACGATAACCGTCAGAATTCTGATAAAATCGCCTCGGAAATAATCCGAGAACATTTCCCCCGGTGTGACATAGCCAAAACGTTTCCCCAGCATCCATTGGCGTTTTAGGAACATCACCCCTGTAAAGGGAATGGTGATGGCATAGAACGATGCATAGGCGTATTGGAAACCGTCACGATAGACGAGCCCCGGATGCCCCATGAACGTCCACCCGGAAAACGACGTCGCTGTCGCTGCCAGGACGAACACCCACATCGAAATGCTGCGGCCAGCAATAAAATAATCACCGGCAGTCCGTGCCATCTGGGCGCCTCTGACGCCCCAATAAATACAGTAAGCCCAATAGAGGGCCACAAAGGTAAATAACCAAATGACTTTCGTACTCAAAGCCCTTTCTCCCCTTCCGGGACCGATCGGCACTCATTTGTATTCAGTCTTAGCGCCATACGGTCACTAGCCCCGAAACACGCGTCTTTCGACCTGACGAAAGGCAAACAAATCAGATAGCCTCACCCGCTAGCTGATCGCGTTCCGGCCAGTTAACTATAGCATGGCCACATTTTTAGTGAAGACATTCAATTGTGGAGCAAAAACGTTATAAGACATTGTTTTTATTTATGTTATTATATTTCTTCCACAATCAAGAAGTATATAACGCCGCTCGAATCAGCAAATTATGAAGAATTTGTTACCGAATTATGCCGTAACAAATGAGGCTAAATCCCGTTATATTAACCCTCTGAATCCGGCAAAACAGCACCTAGGCGGAGACCACTTCTGGTGCCCGAGAGACGTTAATCTCCGGCGCGGCTTCATCAAATTTTTCGATTTCAACCAAGGCCGTGGTCGAGGTTGGCGCCTGACCGACCTTTGATGTTGCTTTGTCCCGTGTGAGCACATTCGGGTTGCCATGAATTTCCAACGCCCCCGGCGCACCACCGTTATTGTCATACCAGGCCCCGGCTGACAGCCTGATGACACTCGGCCTGATATCGTCATTTATAACGGCACCCGCCAGGCACGCGCCCCGATCATTAAACACCCTGACCAGATCACCAGCGGAGATTCCACGAACGGCAGCGTCCTCAGAATTTATCTCAACAGGTTCACGGCCGGCCACTTTTGACGCCCCGCTAACAGGGCCATCATCCATTTGACTGTGCAGACGGTCTTTGGGCTGGCTCGACATCATATGCAACGGATAGTCAGCCGCCTTTTCAGAGCCAAGCCACTCAGCGGGTTCCATCCAGGTTACGTGAGGCGGGCAATCGTCATAGTCAAATTTCTCGATCTTGCTCGAATAGAGTTCGAATTTGCCGGAGCGCGTTTTCAACCGGTTCGCGACCGGATCCTTGCGAAAATCGGCAAACAAGGTGTACTCATCTTCCTGATCGGGAATTTTAAATGAGCCTTTTTCCCAGAACGTATCAAAGTCGGGCATTGCTGCTTCATTGGTCTTGGCACCGTCCCGACAACTTTCATACAAAAAGCGTAACCAGGCATCCTCATCACGACCTTCTGTGAACTCTTCTTCACAGCCGAGACGTTTTGAGAGCTCTACCAAAATATCGAAGTCATTCTTTGCTTCCCCGACAGGCTCAATGGCTTTCTCCATCACCACCAGATAGGGATCGCGGGCCGCCGAACCAAAGTCGTTGCGTTCTAACGACGTCGTCACCGGCAACACAATATCAGCGTGACGCGCCGTCGCTGTCCACCAGGGTTCATGCACAATCACCGTTTCCGGCTTCTGCCAGCCGAGACGCAAACGATTAATGTCCTGATGATGATGAAACGGATTTCCGCCACCCCAATAGATCAACTTGATATCCGGGTAGGTGATTTTCTTGCCGTTATAATCAATCACCTCACCCGGATTGAGCAGGGCATCCGCGATCCGCGCTGCGGGGATTGCATAGTTTGTCGGGTTACGCCCGGCGCTCATCGATGGCGGGCGGAACAATGGCGGCGCATTTCCCATGCCGCCCGTCGACCCGTAGCCAAAGGTATAGCCGCCGCCTGGCAACCCAATATGTCCGAGAACACTTGCCAGCAGAATGAGTGCCCAAAACGGTTGTTCCCCATGATCACCGCGTTGCAACGACCAGGTTGCCGACATCATCGTGCGGCCCGAGGCCATCTGCCGGGCGAGGTCGCGCAGAACCTCACTATCAATGCCGGTTATCGCCGCTGCCCAGTCAGCGTCTTTGGGCTGACCGTCGGTTTCTCCCATGAGGTAGGGCTGCACGCGTTCAAATCCTTCACAGTACCGGTCGAGGAATTCTGCATCATGCAGGTCTTCAGTTATCAGCGTATGTGCAAGCGCCAGCATCATCGCAGTATCTGTATTGGGGCGGATTGCAATCCATGTCGGGTCCAAAAACTCCGGCGCATCATCCCGGCACGGGCTGACATTGATGACATTCACGCCAGCTGCGGCCAGTTTCTTCATGGAGGGTAGAAATTCATGGGCGACATTACCGCCGCGTGCGGCCTGGGTGTTCTTGGGATTAATCCCGCCAAAAACAATCAGATTCTTCGCGTGACGTTCAACCGCCGACCAGGATGTCAGCGGGCCCGTAACAGAGCGCATGTCGCCAGCGATATGCGGCACAAAAGCCATCGCTGCGCCAAAACTGTAATTCGAAGATTGATCGACACAACCACCGGCCGCGAACAGGAATTTGCGGACAAGCATCCGCGCATGATGAAACGTGCCAGCGCTCGACCAGCCATATGAGCCACCCAGAATGGCATCATTGCTGTAGGTTTCCTTAACCCGCTTTAACTCGCCAGCAACGAGGTCATAGGCTTTCTCCCAACTGACCGGAACAAACGGTTCACGCCCGCGGCCTTCGCCATTTCCAGGACCGGTCTTCAGCCAGCCCTCGCGAACAAAAGGCCGCGCAACACGTGTCTCGGTATGCACCGAATGCGGAATAGAGGCCAACATAGGTGACGGGTTAGGGTCTTCTTCAAAGGGCTGCACGCCGGTGACGCACCCATCCTCAACCTCCGCCAAATAGGCACCCCAATGTGATGAATTGCGAAACAGTTTAGTCGCCATCAGAAAATCCTCTTTGCTGGAACGAGGATTTTAAGGCGAAAGGTGACGGAGTGCACCTGTAAAGAAAACTCACTTCCGATTTGGAATATTTCCTTGGTGAGCGTCAGTTATATTTAAAACCTGCGTGGATTTTGTCGAAATTGTCTTCTCCAAATTTTATCATTTTTCCGATGAAAGATTCTTTGACAAACCCATTCTTTTGTCCGGCAGGTAGATATCCATATTTTTCTGATGCCATCGTATTCTCTGGATGAAAAAACATCATGATATGCATAAATTTCTCTGGCGTGGCGGCCCGAAAATTCACTACGCCAAATAAACCAGTATCGATCGGAAACCATATTTTGTTTCGCGTTTTGTACTCTATGGCGCTTTTCACTCCATCCGACAAATAATTGAAATCTTCTGGAAGAAATTTTTCTACAAACCAACATTTCTGATCCATCTCGCCCAAAGGCATAGGATTGACGTAATGAATCGCCGTTGAGTCCTTCAGACATTGTCTAGGTAGTCTCGCCGCCATGTAACGTGGACTACTGGTAACGTCGGTCGCGATCAGGATCCCAAACAATCCCGCCCTATGATCCAAATTGGCAAGAATAAAGGAGTTAAACGGACTTATTCCGTACCGAGGGTTATCGACTTGCGACGATAAAATTTTCCAGCTTCCTGGAGGCAATGCTATACGCTTTTCGCCTTGAATAATGACGCCACTAACAATCGATCCAGCAGGATAGTTTTTCACAGTTTGGCTCGTAGTTTTACAGCCAAACAGAAGAGCCGCCCCAAAACAAACGCACAATAACTGTTTGATTATCTTCATTTTGTCGTTGAAGCCGTCCGTGCAGGTGCCAACTTGCCCCTGAAACCTGCTTCAACTTTGGGAAAATATGCTTCTGCCCATTTCTTCATCCGTTCGACGTAAGCGGCTTTCTTCTTATCTGAATAAATTCGGTCTTTATGCCAATCGTTTGTAGCTCAGGCGGGTCGAAGCCTTCCGCTTCAGGATTGAAGAATACCCGAACTGTCAAAGTGTCGTAGGTATCTGTGACCCGGAAACCGGCATACACAGAAGTCACCGGCAGTTTGACACCTTTTTCTTTAGCTCGCTCGAGTGCCATGGTGCTGACGTTCGAGCTATTACCGGAGCGTGTCATGCGCGTATGATTTATAAACCAGCAACGCTGATCACTGCCTTCAATATTGTCTGGGGCATATACATGGAGCATATTTGTCCGACGGCATGCTTTTAGGATCACCCAACCTAAGCCGTTGCTTACATCGGTATTTGTGTTGACTCTAATTGCCAATGCTTTCGCGTTGGGATCCTTGTTCACTAATATAGTGGCTAAAAATGGCACCGCATTATTGTTGTGAGTCACTGTCGTCGCAAAGATTTCCCATTCACCGGGCGGTAACGGAACTTGCTTTTTTCCTACACTGAATATCCCGCTATAGGTCCCACCTACCGGATATTTTTTAAGGGTTTCACCAGTCGTCTGACAGCCCGCCGCCAGAACCAACACTGCAAACATTGCAAAAATACGTGCCATTTCTCTTGTCTCCCAACTGCAACTTCGACGTGACAAAAGACTAGAAAGCAAAACCTTAGTCGTCAACGTGCCGCATGTTGCGCGTTAGACGGGCAGACAATAGTTTACCGCCATGTCCAGAAACATCGGCCAGCCCCTCGTTCGCAATGAAGATCACCGTCTGATCACCGGCGCTGGCGAGTTTAGCGATGACCGAAACATCGCAGGACAGGCCTATGCCGCGATGCTGCGATCACCGCACGCTCATGCCATCATTAAGAGCATTGATACTTCGGCGGCCGAATCCATGCCGGGTGTTCTTCTGGTCTTCACTGGCCGTGACTGGCAGAAAACCGGTCTGCCACCGCTGCAAAACAATCCAATCCCCAGCGCCAAAACCGACCCGACCTTGTTTGCGCCGAGGGGTGGATTACCACATGCCCGGGAACAGTTCCCCTTACCCATAGATCGCGTGCACATCGCGGGTGAGGCTGTGGCAATGGTAGTGGCTGAAACGTCGGCCCAGGCAGAAGATGCTGCAGAAGCAATTGATATCACTTATGAAATTCTGGACGCCAATGCGTCTTCGGCAAAGGCAGAGGAAGCGGCCCTGCTATGGGATGACCTGCCTTATAATCTCGGCGTCGACAGCGATTTGGGCGATCCGGCTACCGTCGAGAAAGTCTTCACGAGCGCGGACCATATTGTCGACCTAGCCGTTCATGTTGGCCGCGTCACCGGCGTTCCAATGGAACCCCGCGCCGCGTTGGCGACTTATGATAAAAAGACGGACAGCTATGCCCTCTATGCCGGGGGTGGTGGCGCTCTAAGGCACCGGACGGAACTCGCCAAGCTGGCAGATGTCCCGGATGATCGTATGCGGGTCGTTTGCGGTGATGTCGGTGGCAATTACGGCACCCGCAATCGCGTGTATCCGGAATTTCCGCTTGTCCTGCTCGCTGCCAAAATGCTGGATCGCCCGGTCAAATGGACCGCCAGCCGTACAGAGTGCATGTTGAGCGATCTGCAGGGCCGTGATCTGACCAGCGCGCTCTCTCTGGCCCTCGACAAAGACGGTAAATTCCTCGCCATGCGCGGCCAAAACACCAGCAATACCGGCGGCTATACGGTCGCGTATGCCCCTCTTTCGAAAGGTGCAGGCATCGCGACGGGGCCCTATGATATCTCTCCGGCGACGTTACGCTTAAAAGCTGTCGTGACCAACACGCCGCCAACCAACCCCTATCGCAGCGCCGGCCGTCCGGAATGTGTCTTTGCCCTTGAGCGGCTGATCGACACGGCGGCACGGCAACTCGGTTTCGATCGCATTGTATTGCGGCGCAAGAATCTGATCCAACCGGAACAGCTGCCCTATGAAAATCCACAAGGCATGCTCTATGACAGCGGAGAGTTCGAACGAGCCCTTGATATCGCGCTTGAGAAATCTGATTACGCGGGATTTGACCAGCGGCGGAAAGAGACTGAAGCGAGCGGTCTCAAGCGCGGTATCGGTATCGCGCCCTATATCGAGACCTCATCGGGGGCGTCGATGGAATGGTCCAGCGTGTCAGTGTTGCCTGACGGCGTAAAAGTAGCGGTAGGCACCCAGTCGAGCGGGCAAGGGCATGAGACCAGCTTCGCCCAAGTCGCCGCCGACTGGCTCGGAATCCCTTTTGAAAAAGTCCTCATCCAGCAGGGCAATACCGATGTCGCCAAGGCCGGGAACGGATCACATGCCGGGCGCTCCATGCGCATGGCTGGCACCGCAATTGTGTTAACCTCCAACCAGGTCATCGAAAAAGGTAAAGCCCTCGCCGCCTTTGTGCTCGAAGCAGCATTTCAAGACATTGAGTTTGACGACGGCACCTTTCGCATTCAGGGAACAGACAGAGCCATCGACTGGTTCACGCTCGCCGGTGAGGCCGAACGTGATGACCTGCCAGAAGAATTACAAGGTGGGCTCAATGCCGAGCTAAAGAACATCATGCATGAAGCAGTGTTCCCGAATGGCTGCCATATCTGCGAAGTCGTCGTCGACCCCGAAACCGGGACCGTCACGCTCGAACGCTATACCGCCGTCGACGACGTCGGACGGGTTATCAACCCGCTGATTGTCGATGGCCAAATCCATGGCGGGATCGTTCAGGGTGCGGGCCAGGCCTTGATGGAACGTTGCTTCTTCGATGAGGAAACCGCGCAGCCCTATGCCGGGTCGTTTATGGATTACGCGCTGCCGCGCGCCGACGACATGCCCTCTTTTTCCGTCACCTATCACGAGGTTATCAGCCCGCAGAACCCGCTTGGCGTTAAATCAGGCGGCGAAAGCGGCACCACACCGGCACCCGCCGTGATTATCAATGCCGTGGTTGATGCGCTCTATGATCTCGGCGTCCGCGATATCGAAATGCCAGCGACGCCACACCGCGTCTGGCAGGCGATACAGGATGCCAAAGCAAGCTGACTTTCTACTTATTCCCCATCATGCCCGATGAAGTATTTACCGCCGAGTGCATGTTGCGGGCGAAATCAGAGGCCTGCTCGACGGACATCGTCAGCGCGTTGGTCGCATATTCTTTGACCGACAGCACTGCGGGCATCGGCGCCTTATCGATGGCAGCGCAGACCATCTCGAGTTGAGCATCCAACTTATCGTCAGGCACCACGCGGCTCACCAGCCCATAGGATAGCGCTGTTTGGGCGTCGATCTCTTCCGTCGAATAGGTCAGATACAGAGCGCCTTTTCGGCCAACGCGGTCAACCAGTGATGACATGGCCATTGTCGGCATGATGTTGTGGCCCATTTCAGGTAGTGCAAAACGCGCACTTTCAGCCGCGATGGTGATATCGCATACCGAGGCTATCGCGCAGCCAAACCCCAAAGACCGGCCTTGCGCTGCAGCAACCACCGGAATTTTTGACCGCCGGAACGACCCATAAAAATTAAACACCACCTCGCTGCGGCGACGGGAATCCATTGCATCGTTTGGTTTACCGGGCTCGCGGCCTTCCGGGTCACGGCCCAGGCAAAAGTCATCACCAGCACTGCGAAAAACGACATACTTGGAATCATTATTGGCCGCGTCGATCATGTCAGCCAGTTCCGACGCCATGGGATCGCTTACCAATCCGCCGCAATCGGCGCGGTTCAACGTGATATGGGTGGCGTCACCTTTTTTCTCGCAGAGTATTTTATCGGCCATCGGAATCTCCCCTATTCAATAATTTGGTCCTGTTCGCGGGTGCGAAACGGAATACGTTGTTGGTCAACCGGTCGCGCCAACCAAGTCCCTGCCCCTTTTGGCAAGCTGTCATGGTAGCGCATCTCCCAATCGTCATCGATACAGTCCAGATCGGCGGTAATCTCCAGCAATCCACCTGCCGGATTCCAGAAATACCAGAAAATGTTGGAGCCAAAGATATGCCGACCGGGCCCGAAATGGGTTTCCCACCCCTGCGCTTCGAGATGCGAGCCAAGAAACATCACCTCATCGAAATCGCGAACCTCATAGGCGACATGCTGAAAGCCCGCCCGGTCACCCCGTTTGGATAAAAAGATATCGTGATGCTCCGAAGATCCGGGTGCCCGCAAAAATACGCCGATGTCCTTGATGTAATCGGTTTCGCGAAACCCCAACCGGTCGACATAAAATGCCTTGTTCTCATCAACATCACCGGGTGCCCAGCATCCGATATGGGCGGTGCGTTGCAGCTTTGGGACTTTGACCTCTGTGCCATCGGCGCGGGTATTGAAACGTTTGCGGTCGCCAATAGTGTTGGTCACCGGTGCGGTGAATTCGATGGGATTGGTTTCCGCTACTTTAAAGCCTAGCGCGTAACCAAGGTCATCTAAAACATGGATAACACCATCAGCCGTTTCAGTGACAAGCCGATCATTCGAAAGCTCATCACCTATCTCTTTCAGCGTATCCTCGCTATCTACCCGCCAGATGATCTCGCGTACCGTGTCGCCAGCGACAGGTGCTGAAGGCAGCTCATTGTCATCGGCCCGGCGCAAAACGATGCTGGTGCCATCCGCCAGACCGAAGGTTTCACCATCTTCGGAGTCCATACCGACGTCGGACAAAAACCGCTTGGCAGGCTCCAAATCCTCGCAGCCATAAATCAGTGAGTGAATGCCGGTAATATTCATCAGCTTATCTCCAGATAATCAGGCCTCTGCGCCCTGTATGAGCTTCCAGATATTCTGTGGTGTCGCGGGCATATCAATATGCGTAACACCAAACTCGGACAAGGCATCAACAATAGCATTGATGATCGCAGGAGGTGCGGCCGTCGTGCCACCTTCGCCGCCGCCTTTGACGCCCAGGAAGGTATTGGTCGCTGGCACTTCGTTATTCTCTGTCAAAAAGAACGGCACCTCATCGGCCCGCGGCATGTAGTAATCCATGAACGATCCTGCCAGCAGCTGCCCGCTTTTTGAATCATAAGTGCATTCTTCACCCAACGCCTGTCCGACACCCTGTACTGTCGCACCGTGGCACTGGCCATCCACGATCATTGGATTGATGACCCGTCCGACATCATCTACCCCCGCATAACGCAAAATCGTGACCGCACCAGTATCGCGATCTACCTCGACCTCACAGGCATGACAGCCGTTAGGATAGGTTGGCAGGGAATCATTGATTTCTGCGACGGCTTTCAAAGGGCCGGATAGATCATCCGGCAGATCACCGCTGGCAGCCGCCTTGGCTGCATCAAACAAATGCAAAGCCCTGTCAGTCCCTTCGATGCTGAACCGTCCATTCTTGAACACGATATCGCGGGCGGAGGCTTCCAAAGCAAAAGCGGCAATTTCCTTGCCCCGCGTAACGATTTCCTCTGCCGTCTGACGATAGAGATGTCCCGCGAGACGCATAGATCTGGACGAATGCGACCCCGAGCCCTTTGACACATAATCAGTGTCGCCCGTCCGCAAAACCACACTGTCGAACGGCACGCCGAGCCATTCAGAAACGACCTGCGCATAGGTGGTTTCATGCCCCTGCCCTGAAGATTGTGTGCCGAGGATAAAATCAACACGACCTCCCGGCAGGACCTCCATTTCAGCCCGTTCCTGGGGATAGCCGGTTGCGGTTTCGATGTAATTTGCAAGCCCGATGCCGAGCAGACGCCTCTCTTTCTTTGCCGCACGGTGGCGCGCTCGGAAACCGTCCCAGTCGACCATCTCCATCGCCCGTTCCATGCTGTGGGCAAACTTCCCGCTGTCATAGGTGACGTCGAAGGCGTTTGTATAAGGAAGCGCCACCTCCGGAATCATATTGCGCTTTCGCAATGAAATTCGATCAATACCGGTCTGCTGCGCGGCCATATCGACGAGCCGTTCAATGACAAACATTGACTCCGGTCGGCCCGCTCCACGATAGCTCGCCGTTGCAGTGGTATTGGTCAGCACACCCTGTGACACCGCATACCCCATCGGAATGTCATAGACCCCATTATAGACCGTCGGGCCCCGCGCAAGTGGAACATAGGAAACCGTGTGTGTACCCAGATTGGCAATATTTTCGGTTTTGAGTGCCAGGAATTTTCCGTTCTCATCCACGGCAAGTCTGGCCCGTGTCACCAGATCACGTCCAGCATAATCACTGAGAAAGGCTTCGGATCGGTCACACACCCATTTAACCGGTTTCCCAGTACGTTTCGCCGCCCACAGCACAAGCGCAAACTCAGGATAGGTGTGATTGCGGGTGCCATACCCACCCCCGACATCCCGGGACACCACATGCATGTTGGAGGGCTCGACCCCGAAAGTGGCGGCCAATTCATTGCGGAAACGAATAACGCCCTGACCGCCCGCTTCCAGGGCGAAGCTATCGTTTTCCGCGTCGTACTCTCCGAGCGCCGCGCGCGGCTCCATGGGAACTCCAGTGACCCGCTGATTAAACGTATCCAGCCGGACGATATGAGCTGCTGAAGCAAAGATCAGATCGCAGGCATCTTCATCGCCCTTAATGTCATCAACACTGAGATTGCGCGGCACCTCTTCCCAAAGGTCAGGGGTGCCTTCTTCCATTGCCGTGACACCATCCGTCACACTGTCCAGAACCTTGCAATCAATCTCGATGGTCTCTGCGGCATCACGCGCCTGTTCTTCGGAGTCGGCAACGACGATGGCAACGATCTCACCAGCGCGCCGGATACGATCCACAGCAACCGGATAAAGCGGTGTGTAAAAAATATCCGAACCATCGCGATTGCTCAGTTCAACATCCTTGGGATTACCCCAGGCTGGCATAGGGTTGAGACGATCACTTCGCCAATCCGCGCCGGATAGAACGGCCAAAACACCCGGCATTTCCTGGGCATCATCCGCATTAACGCCAAACAATTCGGCATGCGCATGCGGCGAACGCACCATGACGGCATAAACCTGATCGGGACGGCTTATGTCATCACTATACTGCCCCTGTCCCGTTATCAGACGGCGGTCCTCGACCCGCGGGACTGCCGCACCGATTCCTGTCGCGGAGTCAGACACGTCTACTTATCCTCAAACGGATTTCCGGGAACCTCGCGAATGGAGGTATTGGGGAACACATCATTTCGGCGGAGCTGCGCACTACGACGGCCATTCTCCATATAATTTCCTTCAGCAGCCCGCTTCGCCATTTCTTCCCACTCATCGCTCCAATCACCCAGTGAATAACCGTGCCATGGCGATTCAGGCTGTAGTGGTGGCAGGTCCAACGATTCCCAAAGCTTGGCCGCATGCTCCATATACTCTTTCTTGGGTAGAGCAAGCGGAGGCATGTCAGATTTCAGCGTGGCGTCGATCAACAAGGTTGAATCCTCGCCACCCGGCGATCTCTTGTCACGCGGCCCGTACGGAACCCGATGTTTCAGAACCTGGGCATCCAGTCCCGGGTTAGCCCGATAAGCCAACGCCCAGAAAACCGCATCACCGTTGCTGGGGTCGATATCTTCGTTCACCGCGACAACATATTTACCGATTGCTGCCGCCAACGAAGAAGCGCCGTAAAGCGCCCGCCAGACTTCGGTCGTAGGTACACCCCGTTCGAACTGGATGAACAGAATACGGCGCAGATTGGTCAGGTTTTCATGGAGATAAACCTTCTTGACGCCCTTGATCCCAAGCCCGTCCTGCAAATGCGACATGTAGAGTGGTTCATAGGCAACACGCTTGATGACGCTGGATTCCGACGGCGTCAGCTGGGAAATGATCGAGGTGAAGACGGCATTTTTCCGCATGGTGATCGCCGTGACATCCATTGCGGTATTAAAATCCTCAAGCGCGACATGACCGTGACTTTCGGCAAACGGCGCTTCTGGTTCGACATATTCGGTATCGATAAAGCCCTCAAAAACAATCTCGGATTCCGCCGGCACCATAATGTCGATGGTTTTGCATTTCACCTGGCGGATCGGTTCACCAACAACGCCGCCCGCCACCGCCATTTCCTCGACACCGACAGGCAGCTTCTGGGGTCCCATATAAGCAACAGATGGCGGGCATCCCACGACAATGGCACAGGGCATTTTCTCGCCGCGTTTCTTATACATTTCCCAATGCATGTGACCTTCTGCACCACCGGGTCGCGATACCATCCGAACCGCCAACCGGTCTGATGCCTTCAGACCAGCGCGATAGGTTCCCATATTCTGGGTTCCGGTATCAGGATTGCGCGTCGTGACATTCGTGGCCGTTAAATAGGGCGCACAATCATAGCCTGGCGTCGAAATCGGCACCGGCAGGCCATCAAGCCCTTTTCCGTCACCCTGTAAATCGTCGCCCGTCAGGACAACATCCTGGCAAGCGGCATCTTCGACCGTGACAGGATCGATGGGATTAGCCATCGCCTCATTCCACTTATCGCCAATTTCCTCAACCGGCACACCCATTCCGATTGAATACATTTCAGCATTGGTCGACAGCGCGCCGACCACGACAGGCATGTCATAGGTTCGGCCGAGGCTGTCGGTAACATTGGTAAATTTGAACGCCTTGCGCTGTTCTTCTGGAATGCCGCCTCGAAACTGCCAACGCACCAACGGATGCAGTTGGGTATCCTTATTGACTGGTTCATCAATTGTTGTAAGCAATCCGGCCTCGTCGAGCTTTTTCAAATGCTCATGAAAGTCGGGGTAACCGCCTTTTTTTGCCGAGCTGGCCATCTGTACCTCGTTAAATTTTCTAACCAAAACCTAACGCGTCGAGCGGGGCCGATACAAGGTTTGGCAGGCAATAGTTTTGCGAGAGTTGCAACGCGGCGACGAAAGGCGGAAAATTGGCAAATGAATGACAAACCAAGCCTAACATCTACCGCAGACCATGATCGATAAACGTGTCTATGACTTCGATGCTGCCCTTGAGGGGATGAAAGACGGCGCCACCATCATGTCGGCTGGTTTTGGGGCTGCCGGCGCCCCGCAGGAATTGCTCGAAGCAGTGCTCGACCGTGGTTATCGTGATCTCGTGATCATTTCCAACAATGCCGGTGAAGGCGAACGGGGCTTAATCAAACTTTTGAAAGAGCGGCGCATCGCCAAGGTCATCTGTTCTTTTCCAACCTCATCCAATTCCGAGATCACTAAAGAACTCTATTCAGCCGGATTGCTGGAACTTGAAATTGTACCGCAAGGCACGATGAGCGAACGAATGCGCGCTGGTGGCGCCGGCATTGGCGGTTTTTATACTAGAACCTCGGTCAATACGCCGCTGGCGGAGGGTAAGGAGGTTCGTAACATCGATGGCGACGACTATGTTCTTGAATATCCGCTTAAAGCGGAGTTTGCTTTTATCAAAGCACGAGAAGCCGACCGTTGGGGCAATTTGACCTACAACCTGTCCGCCCGCGGCTTTGGACCCACCATGGCGATGGCGGCAGAAACCACCATCGTCCAGGTCGACCGCTTTGTTGAGCTTGGCGAGATTGATCCAGAGCAGGTCATCACGCCGGGTATCTATGTCGACCGAGTGATGGAAGTAGAGGCGAGCTGATTATGGCAAAATTGAACCGCAAGCAAATCGCCTGGCGCGTTGCGCAGGATATCCCCGAGGGTGCCTATGTAAATCTTGGTATTGGCGCGCCCGAAATGGTCGCAAATTACCTGCCCGATGACCGCGAAGTTATTATCCATAGTGAGAACGGTTTGCTCGGGATGGGACCGACCCCGACCCCCGGCGAAGAGGACCCTGACCTGATTAATGCCGGCAAAAAACCTGTCACGCTTCTTGATGGTGGAAGCATTTCACATCATACGGACTCCTTCGCGATGATCCGGGGCGGCCATATCGATATTTGTGTTCTCGGTGCGTTTCAGGTCGCTCAGAATGGCGACCTCGCAAACTGGGCCACGCTCGACAACTCTCGTCCGCCCGGCGTCGGCGGCGCCATGGACCTCGCGGTCGGCGCCAAGGATGTATTTGTCATCACGGATCACTGCACGCGGGACGGTCAGCCTAAACTGCTCAATCAGTGCAGTTACCCTCTGACGGGAACCGCTGTCGTTACCCGGGTCTATTCTGACCATGCCTTGATAGATGTCCGGGATAATAGCTTCATCGTTCGCGAAATTGCCGACGGTATTTCAAGTGATCAACTCAGCGATATGACCGGCACGGCTCTGACTTTCGCCGACGATTGCACAGTTCTGAAAACGCCTGAGCTTTAGATTGAGATGAACGCGTACGAACTTCTCGGTGTCGACCGTCTCGCCGATTTAGAGTCTATCAAGCGCGCCTATCGCAGTCTGGCCAAGGAGCTACATCCTGACGTGAATTCCGGAGACGAAGCGGCTGCCGAACGCTTCAAGCAGATCACAGCGGCCTATAACCTGCTCGCCGATACCAAAAAGTGCGCAGAATATGATCGCAATGCGGGGCGCAAAGGTGGCGCACCCGGATATGGCGCTCCGTGGGAAAAAGGCGGTGTCTGGTATGATTTTGAGATCGATGAAACCTCGGGCGAGCGCATCAACGATCTTTTTGGCGATGTCGCGGGAACCCGGCTTGGTCGCGTTAAAGGGGCGGCCGCCACGTCAATGAAAGTCAAAGGCCAGGATGTCGCTGCTAAATTACAAGTGACCGAGACTGAAGCACGCGATGGCGTCTGCAAGCTGGTGACAACAATGACAGGTCTTAGCGTTGCGGTGGATGTCCCCGCCGGACATATCAACGGCAAAACGATCACCATCCCAGGGGTTGGGATCGAAGGATTTGGTGGCGCTGAACCGGGTGATCTCAACGTTATCGTTGAGATCATTCCCGATCCATCGATTGAGGCGGCTACGCCATAAACGACGTGTCCTGACGGACGAGCCGTCGAAAGAACGCTTGCCATTCTGTATCACCAATTGGCGCGTTGCCTGATCGTCCAGCGAATTGGCTCGCGGTAAATTCGCAAACCTCGGATGAAAGCGGCATCGGCGTTGCATTAGACGCCATAACACGCTCTTGCGTTTCACATGCCCTGACCAGCCGCCCCATATAGGCCATAGCTTCGGCGACAGTACGCCCTACGGTTAACAAGCCGTGGTTCCGCATGATCATGGTGTATTTGTCACCAAGGTCGGCAAGGATACGCGGCGCTTCATCAGCCTCCTGCGCGATGCCCTCAAAGTCGTGGTAGGACACCTGGCCATAGACCCCGCACGAACCCTGATCAAAAAATATCAACCCTTCTTTCATTGCCGAGATGACCACGCCAGCGGATGGATGCAGATGGATCGTGCAGCCGATATGAGACATCTCCCGCTGGATCGCGCTGTGAAAGTTCAACCCCGCCGGACGCGGCTTGCGATCCGTATCGCTGAGGACGTTGCCATCATGGTCAAGTTTCAGAAGGTTTGACGCCGTGATCTCATCCCACGCGAAGTCAGAGGCATTCATCAGAAAATGCTCAGGCTCATCCGGCACGCGCGATGTCATATGGTTGGCGGTCGAGCCATTCCAGCCATTGACGTAGCAGATACGAAAAGCAGCCGCCAATTCGACGCGGGCCGCCCATTCCGCCTCACTCACCTTGCCGCGAAGAGATTCTTCTTCCTGTAACGCGATTACTGATGTCGCCATCTTTTTCTCCCTGATCTAAAACCCTAGCATGCTGCTGCAACCAGCCCTTCGGCTTCAAGTAAAGGTAACACACCGCCCGCTTTCATCGTATTCAGTAAAACTTCCGGGATTGCACGGGCCTGCAAAACGGCATCCGTTCGATTATTTTTTATCGTAAAATCTTCAAACGAAATGTGCGCTTCGTCGCCTTCCTCGAAGGCAGTTGAAATACCTTCGCATTCCAGTGCGAGAAACCCCCAATTCACGCAATTCCGATAGAAAAGTCCGTTGATCGATTCCGTGACCATACAGGCTAGCCCAGTATTACGCAGAGAGCGCGCCGCAGGTCGCGACGACCCCATGCCAAAATTATGGCCGCCGATCAGAACATCGCCAGCGGCAACTTCATCAATCCAACCCGGTCGGTTGGCCTCGAATACACAACGCAGTTGCTCCTCTTCGGTAAAGAGTTGTGCCCGTCCAGGCAGGATCAAATCAGTATTGATATTGTCGCCGAACTTCCAAGTTTTGCCGGTAAATTCCATTCCAACTCTCCCTTATCCGACGATATCGCGGGGGTCAGCAATCGAGCCCTTGATGGCGGATGCCGCTACCGTTGCCGGTGACCCCATAAACACTTTGGAGTCGGGATCTCCCATACGACCCTTAAAGTTTCGAGTGCTTGCCGTGATACAGCTCTCCCCGGCAGCGAGAATGCCGAGATGGCCACCGCCACATGCCCCACAGGTCGCATTGGTTACGACGGCGCCCGCTTCAATCAGGGTTTCGACATATCCATGGCGCAATGCCTCAAGATAAATATTCTGCGTTCCTGGTGTGATGATTAGCCGGACATCAGAAGAGACTTTGTTGCCTTTGAGAACCGCAGCGGCGGCGGCAAAATCATCCAGCGTGCCATTCGCACAGGAACCGATAAACGCCTGATTGATCTGCGTCCCGACAACGTCCCCCACTTTCTGCGAGTTTTCCAGAACCGTGTCCGGCATCGCAACCAAAGGCTCCATCTCACTCAGATTGATCGTCCGGCGATCCAGATAGGCGGCGTCTTCATCCGGATATTGCTCCTCGAAAGGCGCAGGATTGCGTTCCCGCACATAATCGAGCAGCACCTGATCCGGTTCGAAGGTTGCAAACTCCGCGGACAGTTCGGCACACATGGTCGTCATTGTTCGACGGGCATTCATTGACAGCTCAGGCAAAGCGGAACCGCCGAACTCAACATTCTGGTTGGCATGCGAACCATAGGTGTCAGCAATATGCAGGAAGACGTCCTTCATCGACACCGGCGCGGTGAGTGTTCCTTCCAGATCATAGCGAATAGTTTCGCCAACCCGGAACCAGGTCTCCCCTTTGGTCACCGCATAGAACATGTCAGGGGCGCCCGTGCCTCGTGCGGCGCAGTTAAAGACCCCCGCACTACAAGTATGAGAGTCGCCACAAACCAGCACGCTGCCGGGCAGCGCATAGCCATGATCGGCAACCAGCACATGGCTGATACCCTGTGAGGCACCAACATCATGAAACCGTTCAATATTGAATTTTTTCACGAAATCGCGGCCAATCTTTTGCGCTGTCGCGCTGACGATATCCTTGGCAGGCACGCGGTGATCAAACACCACGACCACCCGTTCGGGATCATGAACTTTCAGGATATCGCGCCAGATCGAGGGTGCGAAATTATTATCGTAGAGAACGGCTGTCCCCACCTGCCCGACAACCAGATCACCTGGCTTCACAACCTCCTGACCGGAATTCCTGGCCAGAATTTTTTCAATTGCCGTCATTCCCATGACAGATGCCCCTATCGTTCTACGGTCGGCATAAAACCGACAGACCCGTCGTATTTTGCCATCACCTCTTCACTCGGCAAAAACGCTTCCTCCAGCTCGCGTATCTTATCAAACCCCATAAAGACGTGAATGTCGCCCACCGGATGATCTTTTACCTCGGCAAGGAAAGCGGTCTGACAGGCAACATCCTGTTCCTTGAACTGATGCATGAAATCCCACATGGCGCGCGCGCCTGACCGCAATGCACCCGTCGCAAAACTCACCATGGCGATATTCATCTCGTTAAGTTCGGGAAGCGTCAGCATTGGCAATACGCCAGTCCGGTTATAGTGGATGGGTGCCTCTACCTTGTCGCATACCTCCGCAATTTCCTCTTTCGTGGTGAGGCCTTCAGGAAAAATCATATCGACACCTGCATCGATATAGGCTTTTGACCGCTCAATGACGGCTTCCACCGAACCACCGGCAACACCCCGCGCATCTGTCCGGGCGATGAGCACGAAATCAGGGTCGAGCTCGTCCCGCACTTTTGCAGCCGCGCCGTACTTTCCCGCCGCCTCTTCTACGGGGATGATCTGTTTTCCCGCGACGTGACCACAGCGTTTCGGGGCGACCTGATCTTCGATATGGATCCCCGCAACCCCTGCCCGAATAAAATCTTCAACCGTTCGCAGAACATTGATCGCGTTGCCATAACCGGTATCGGCATCGGCAATCGCCGGAATCTCCACCGCCCCTGCGATATAGCGCGACATCATCACCATTTCATCAAGTGTTATCAGCCCGACATCAGGCTTCCCCAACAACGTTGCCGAAACGGCGTAGCCTGAAACGCCACAAGACTGAAAACCGGCGGCCTCGATTATCTTGGCGCTTAAGGCATTATGGGCGCCTGGTTTAACAATGACCTCGTCAGCCGCAAGCAGGCGCCGAAACTACTTACTCATCGATTTGCGTGGCATCACACTCTCCCTGTTCCTGTTCTGCTACCGATCATAATGGGCTCATCGGAATGGGGATAGATCAGGCCCCTCTGCACCCTCGCCGCCAATTGACCTTGCGGGACAAAGGCCGTATCAAATTGCTCTGGCAAACAAGACCGGGCAACCGATGCGGAGGAAATAATCATGCCGACAATTGCGGCGAACGGAATTAATTTTAATTACGAAATTGAGGGGCCGGAAGGCGCGCCCTGGATTACATTTTCGAATTCATTGGCGACCAATCTTAGCATGTGGGATGAGCAGGCGGCGCTCCTGTCAAATGACTGGCGCGTGCTGCGCTATGACCAGCGGGGTCATGGCGGTACTGATGCGACAACACCGCCTTATACATTCGACCTGCTGGTTCAGGACTTAATCGCTCTGTGGGACGCGCTGGGCGTCAAACGGAGCGTTTTATGCGGCCTTTCAATGGGCGGCACAACAGGTCTCGGCATTGCCATCGATCATGATGACCGACTCGCCGGTTATATCGGCTGCGACCTGCCACATCATTCACCTGACGGCTTTGTTCAGGCATGGAACGAGCGCCAGGCCATGGCCAAAGAAGGCGGCATGGAAGGCATGGCACAACCCACCGCGACGCGCTGGTTCACTGATGCTTTTGCCAATGACCCTGCCAATGCTGCGACGATGGAAAAAATCATTGGCATGATCAGCACGACCAAACTCGATGGGTTTCTTGGCTGCTCCGGTGCGCTCATGACCATCGATTATCATGGCCGAATTGAGAAAATTAAGGTCCCGACCCTGTTTATTTCAGGTGCCGAAGACCCGGCCGCTGGCCCCCACGAAATGGCGCCATTGCTGGATATGCTACCCGGCACGGAAATGCATGTGGTCCCTGACGCGGGGCATATCGCCAACATGGAAAACGCCGAAAACTTTAACGCGGCGCTCACCGGCTTTTTGAACAGTTTGTAGAGAAAGAGATTAGAATAATGAGCGATAAGAAACCTGTAGGAATTCGCCGGATTGTCACCGGCCATGACGAGAATGGCACCGCAATCGTTATCGATGATGGCCCCACGCCAGGCGTGAAGACCACGCCAAATCGACCTGGTGTAATTTTCCACAATATGTGGACCACGCAATCAACGCCTGCGAATTTTGACGAACCAACCGAAGCAACCAGCGTTGATCTTCCCCTGCCGCCCCCCAAGGAAGGTACGACGTTCCGACTCATAGAATTCCCTCCCGAATCTCAGGTAGAGCAGGTCGATGAGGAAACCGCCAAAAAAGCATTTCAGGAATATGGTGCGGATGGTGCTTTACAGCATGGCGACAGCGACACCCAGAAAAAGCAGCATTCCTTCATGCATCAGACGGACACGGTCGATTATGCCATTTGCCTGTCTGGCGAAATGACAATGTATCTTGATGACTCCGAAGTGGTGATGAAGGCTGGTGATGTCATGGTACAGCGCGGCACAAATCACGCCTGGGTCAACAAGTCTAACGAATATTGCACCATGGCCTTTATCCTGATTGGCGGCGAAGGTGAACAAGGTAGAGGGTAATCCTTTGCTTTATGGGAAGGGTGCTTGAACGCCTCTGACCCAGCGGGGAGTGGCCCGACCGCTGATCGTCGTGATGACGTATCAGAACGGTTTGGCCGCACCCTGAACGACCCCTATTCGTGGCTAAAAGACCCCGACTGGCAAAGGGTGATGCGTGAGCCAGAAGCACTGCGTGCAGACATCCGAGACTACCTTGAGGCAGAGAATGCCCGTACCGATGCGTTTCTCAAGCCTATTGAAGCGCTGCGCGAGACGCTCACCGCTGAACTTAAAGCGCGGATCAAAGAAGACGACGCCTCCGTCCCGACACCTGACGGTGACTGGGCTTATTATCGGCGGTTTGCCATTGGTGGCCAGTATCCGATTTTGTGTCGACGACCCCGAGATGCATCGGTCACGACCGACGAACAAATTTTAATTGATGGCAATAAGGAAGCCGAAGGCGAGAAGTTCTTTTCTATCGGTGGCGCGGAACACAGTCCTGACCATTCATTGCTGGCCGCTGCCATCGATCACAACGGCTCGGAATATTGCGTCATTGAAATTCGCGACCTACAGACCGGCGAAACCCTGCCCGAGCGTATCGAAAGCGCCCAGGGCGACATGGTGTTTTCCGCCGATGGGAAAATGCTTTTCTACACCGTACTGGATGAAAACCATCGTCCCAGCAAAGTGTTCCGGCATCTGATCGGCGGAGATCCTGCCGAAGACGATATGATATACGAGGAAACAGACCCCGGATTCTTTATCGGTGTCGGCAAAACAGAAAGCGGGCGATTTATCCTGATAGATGCCCATGACCATGCTGAAACCAGCGAGGTCTGGATGATCAACGCAGATACGCCTGAGGCTGAACCTCGACTAATTGCGAAACGCAGCACAGGTATAAGCTATGATGTCAGCGATCATAACGACCGGCTAATCATCCACACCAATATCGATGGTGCCGTGGATTTTAAAATTTCTGAAGTGGCTGCTGACAACCCGGAACCTGATAATTGGTTCGATATTGTCCCGCACCGGCCCGGCTGCCTGATCCGCTCAACGGTTCTGTTTGAGAATTATCTCGTCCGTCACGAGCGCGAAGCCGCCCTGCCCCGAATAGTCGTTCGCGACCTGACCTCTGGCGACGAGCATGAGATCACCTTCGACGAAGAGGCCTATGATTTATCGCTCCACCCGGGATATGAGTACGCTACCACGACGTTGCGTTTTGCCTATTCATCACCAACCACGCCTCAGCGCATTTATGATTACGATATGGCAACCCGCGAACGGGTTTTGCGCAAAGAACAGGAAATTCCCTCCGGTCATAACGCCAACGACTATATCTGCCGCCGGCTCATGGCACCGAGCCATGACGGGGTAAATATCCCAGTCACAATCTTGCATCGCAAAGACACGGTCATCGACGGTTCGGCATCGATGCTGCTCTATGGATATGGGTCATATGGTTATGCGATGCCGGCCTCCTTCTCACCGAATGTATTTAGCCTTGTCGACCGGGGCATGGTTTATGCGATTGCTCATGTTCGCGGTGGAACCGAAGGTGGGTACGGTTGGTATCTCGACGGCAAACTCAAGAAAAAGAAAAACACGTTTCTCGATTTTATTGCCGCCGCGGAGCATTTGATCGCCGAACGCTATACCAGCAGCGGCAACATCGTCGCGCAGGGGCGTTCCGCGGGTGGCATGCTTATGGGGGCCGTCGCTAATATGCGACCGGACTTGTTCAGAGGCATCCTCGGCGAAGTCCCGTTTGTGGATGTCATTAACACAATGTCTGATGAAACCCTGCCGCTCACACCGCCGGAATGGGTCGAATGGGGTGATCCCATCCGCGATGAAGAGGCATTTAGCGATATGGCCTCTTATTGCCCCTACTCCAACATCGCGGATCAGCCCTACCCCAATGTCCTCGCAACGGGCGGACTAACAGATCCGCGTGTGACCTATTGGGAACCCGCAAAATGGGCCGCCAAACTTCGTCATCATAACACTGGCAGCAATCAAATCTTGTGCTGGATTAATATGGAGGCGGGCCATGGTGGTGCTTCCGGCCGCTTTGACCGGTTGAAGGAAGTGGCCTTGTCCTACGGCTTTGCGCTGATGGTCACCGATAATACAAAATCGTGACACTCTCCCTTAACTCCAAGGACTCCGCCCGTCAGCATGTGTGGGACACGCTCAAAGAACAGCGGCAGGCTCGATTTCCGTTTCCGATCCATGGCCGCATTCCGAATTTCAAACGAGCCGAAGCCGCGGCCACAAGGCTTTTCGAGCTTCCTCCTTGGAAAGACGCCAAATATATGAAAATAAATCCGGATTCTCCGCAACGACCAGTGAGAATGGAGGCATTGAAGCGCGGCATCACCTATTTCATGCCAACACCCCGGTTAAAGGCCGGTTTCAAGATGTTTGACCCGGCAAGAATTGGAGCAGAAAATTTTGCCAAAGCAACCGCCCTGTCGACCTGCGATGAGTGGGCACAAGAAGTCGCTCTGGAAGATATGCCGCAGGTGGATGCCATTGTTGCGGGCTCGGTCGCCGTTACGCGCACTGGCAAGAGATGTGGCAAAGGCGAAGGCTATAGCGATATTGAATTCGCTATCTTGCGGGAACTCGGCCACAAGCCCGTACCGGTCGCAACAACGGTCCACCAACTCTCAGTCGTGAAGGACTTTCCGCGCGATGAGATTGATCTGCCGCTATCCATCGTTATCACGCCTGATGAAACAATTCAGGTGGCCCAGCCATTCCCGCCACCTGACGGGACTCACTGGGATCGACTGAGTGATCAGGACCTAGAGGACATGCCTGTTCTCAAAGAGTTGAAGGCATTACGCGGCACCTCCTAAATCCGCGTTTTCGGATGTTTGACCGCCTGCGCCGTGCCCCCTAGATTATCGGCATGAAACTCGCATCCCTCAAAAATGGCCGCGATGGCAAACTTGTCGTCGTCACCAATGACCTTAAACGCATGGCGTCCGCCGACCGCATTTTCGCCAGTGGCCGTGACGCCTGCCGCATTGGGTGACTATTGGGATGGAAGAAAACTGCTCGGCAGAGTAACCGCAACGACGAATGGTGACGTCCTCGGTGATCCCGATGCCGGAACAGATATGTATTTTGACTTTGGGCAATTAATTTCGCATGCCGCTAAAACCCGTCCACTTGGGGCTGGCACAATCATCGGTTCCGGAACGATTTCCAACCGGGACAGATCACACGGCTCTACCTGCATCGCCGAAGTCCGCACAATAGAAACAATTGAGCAGGGTGAACCTCAAACACCTTTCTTGAAATTTGGCGATACAGTTCGCATCGAAATGGTGGATAATGATGGTCAGTCAATTTTTGGCGCGATAAATCAAACCGTCGCGCCGTTCACACCCGAGAGGTGAGGTCAGCCATGCCAAATGACACAACACCCCTTACGACCGCCAACCCGGAAGACGGGACAATTCCGGCGATAACCGGTTTAAACCATTTTGCCTGGCGATGCCGTGATGCCGAGGAAACCCGACATTTTTATGAAGATGTCCTTGGATTGCCGCTGGTCCACACGATTGCCCTCGATCATGTGCCTTCCACCGGCGAGTATAACCCTTATATGCATCTGTTTTTCCGGATGAAAAATGGCTCGTGCATCGCATTTTTCGATCTCGCGGATGGCATTCAGTACACACCAGACCCCGCCACCCCGCTTTGGGTCAATCATTTCGCCTTTGAAGTCGACACTGTAGAGGAAGTCGACGTCATGAAAGATCGTCTTGTTGCGGAGGGGATCAAAGTCATCGGCCCGACAGATCATGGCTTTATCAAATCGATCTATTTCTTTGACCCAAACAATCTTCGGCTTGAAATCACGTGCAACACTGCTACCCCGGAAGAAACCAAGGGTTATGCGGATCGGGCCCACGCTCATCTGAAAGAATGGTTGGCCGCCCACCCCAAGCCCTAGACGAGCGCATATAGAGTTAGAAATTCAATGTCCCCTTCCGAGCTTGTATCGCTGGATGTCATTCCTGAGCGCGGCCCACGGATATATGGCGCTTTACGGCGGGCACCGGGCAGCAAATGCGCCGCCCTAATCGTCCATCCATCGAGTAATTTTTTTGACCATTATCTCATGGAGGAACTGCCGAAGCGGGGCGTTTCACTGTTGGCCCTCAACACCTGGTCTTCCGGGTGATACTGAAGGACATCTCGCCACCCCAAAAACCCCCAAGAAACGAACACATAAACCAACTTGAACCCAAAAGTCAGTCCCATATAGTCCTCACCCCAAAAGACAGGGAACAACCACCTGACCACTTGTGGAACCGCAATAACCAACGACACGCAGATTATCGGATTGGTGAAGAAACGAAGCAATAAACTCCGGTCCATTATCTTTCCCCCTGCGACCCAAGTGCCCGATAGACCGATGCGCTACGCTTCCAAAACCATCACACCCCATTCTCTCTACCCCTCCCGGACATTCCCTGCTAGACTTTCCGTATGAACAGATTACTCATCCTTCCTGTCCTGCTCCTGACCCTGTTGGTGGGAACATCTGCGTTCTCTGCTGATTACCAAAAGGGTGCTGCCGCATATGAGAGTGGTGGCTACGCAACTGCTCTGCGTGAATGGGAACCTCTTGCCGAACAGGGGTCTGCCTTTGCCCAGCTCCTTGTAGGTACTATGTACGGCGAAGGACAGGGTGTTCCCCGGGATTACAAGACTGCGGTGAAGTGGTACAGACTTGCTGCCGAACAGGGGTATGCCCGTGCCCAGTACCGTCTGGGAGATATGTATAGCATAGGACAAGGTGTTCCCCAGGATGCTATGACTGCGGTTAGGTGGTACAGACTTGCTGCCGAACAGGGGGATGTCCGTGCCCGGATCAATCTGGGTGTGATGTACGACCAAGGATGGGGTGTTCCCCGGGATTATAAGACTGCGGTGAAGTGGTACAGACTTGCTGCCGAACAGGGGGATGCCGATGCCCAGACCAGTCTGGGAGATATGTATAGCACAGGACGAGGTGTTCCCCAGGATTATAAGTCTGCGGTGAAGTGGTACAGACTTGCTGCCGAACAGGGGTATGCCCGTGCCCAGTACCGTCTGGGACAGATGTATCGCATAGGACAAGGTGTTCCCCAGGATTATAAGACTGCGATGAAGTGGTGGAAACTTGCTGCCGAACAGGGGTATGCCGATGCCCGGTACAATCTGGGTGTGATGTATAGCAAAGGACAAGGTGTTCCCCAGAATTACAAGACTGCGGTGAAACAGACTTGCTGCCGAACAAGGGTATGTCCGTGCCCAGTACAATCTGGGTTTGATGTATCACCAAGGACGGGGTGTTCCACAGGATTATGTCCGTGCCCATATGTGGGGAAATATTGCTGCGACGGATGGAAATAAGTCAGGTACGGAGTTGAGAGATTCCGTTGAGAAGAAAATGACCCCCGCCGACATCTCTGCTGCACAGAAACTTACCCTTGAATGTGTCCGTAAGAAATACAAAGGGTGTTGAGTAGAATCCAACCGAGTGCCCGATAAACACTCGCCCGACCTATTCCCATCTCTTTTGCTATTGCTGACGCCCCTAAACCACTATCACGCAGTTCCTTGACCTTCTCTACATCCACAGAGGGTTTGCGACCCTTATAGACACCCTTTTCCCTTGCTTTTGCGATGCCTTCCATCTGCCTCTCTTTGCGAAGGTTTGTCTCAAACTCGCCAAAGACCCCCAACATATCCAAGAAACATTTCCCCGCACTCGTCCGGGTGTTAATCGGTTGTTCTGTCGCCGATAGGGTCACACCCTTCTTATCGTCACACCCTTCTTATCAAGGTCATAGACGATGTTTTGGAGGTCACGGATTGACCTCGCCAACCTATCACCCTTGTGACCACCAGTTCGTCACCATCCCGCAGAAACTCCAACAGGGTGTTGAGTTCATCTCGTCCCTGTCTGGATGTCCCCGAAACCTTTTCCTGTCGTATCGTCTCGCATCCTGCGTTGGTGAGTGCTTCCACTTGGATGGTTAGGTCTTGTCCCACCGAAACGCTGATATAAACAAATCAAAACCAACAACAATGAGCGTTGCGACACCATAAACAAAGACTGGTCGGACTGACGGTATATTTTCCAACCTTGAAACGAAACCACCTTCACCCGCCCCAAAAGATGCGATAATAACCGATACGATAAAAACCAAACTGTATAAACACGATTTTCGTAAAACCGTTTCTAAGTTTTTTTGGAATATGAAACGCTTAAATATCCATCGCAGGATGATGATGGGAACAATGGCACCACCTATCATCAAGATATCTGCTGTCACATTTTCCGACATTATGATTCCTCCTTAAATCACAACGTCATCATATCAGTAGCATCACCCCATACAACCCAAAACCCTTGACCCATTAGATTCCTTAATAAGGTTCCATATTCTGCGACAATCTATATCTGCAATAGGTTCCCTGCGTGAAATACACCCCCCCCCCCCTAAAACTGGAAGGGGTATGCGTGAAACTTCCCTGTGAAAAATACACCCCGCATATTTTTTACGGAAACTGACCCTTACACATTATCCAAGTGTATCTCTGCTGCTCGCACACCAACGGAGGAACTGACGGAAATAGTTTATTTCACCTTTGAGAGTAGAGAGTGCAACGCTGTCTTTGTAGTTCTGCATATATTTGTTTTTTATACGCTTTGTGCTTTTTGCGTAATTTCTCCTAAACCCTTCGTATCCCTCCATATCTCTATCGGTAATATCATCCAAATCTTTGGAACCGAGACCACTGCTCCAACACTCACAGGTTTCACGTTTAGACCCTGCTTTTGCCGAAGGTCTATTTCTGCGTGTTTCCTATATGCGAGTTGTTTTGCCTTGTCGTAGTCGTCGGTTCGTAGAGAACCAACCACTCGTCATTGCTTGTTCGCCAGTTCCGGTTTGAGTGGGTTTCTTTCACCCGGAGATTACGCCGCCTTCAAATTTCCACCACTTTCGAGACACAACCATGAAGATTCCTTCTTCGCAGTTCCGCTGTTTAGAGAGTGATATCCGAAGCACCCGTACTTATCGATCCAAGCCCGTTTCGCCCCGCCCGATTTAGTTTGTAATTCTTCTTTTAGTGCCCACTTGTTTATACAACCTGTAAGGGCATAAGATATCACTCACTAAATAAACTACCCGGGAGGAAGGTTCGTTCAGATGACTGATATACTTAGCCAACGCCGCGAAGCACGATATGGCACACCTGCCGCTGACCAAATCATGGTCAATCGCTATTTCACAATTGGCTATTCCTACTATTTCCGTCAGGCGAAATGGGCGCTCGAAATTGTCGGACGTATCGACGAAGGCGTAGAGGCCGTGGAACGACTGGACAACTTTCGGTCTGACTACCGTATCCCTCAGGTGTTTCGCGCCGACCTCGCAGATTACACGAGGTCTGGCCATGACCGCGGACACCTAGTTTCAAGCGCCAATCAGCGAGAAGGAGAACTACAGAACAGTGAGACTTTCCTGCTCTCAAACATGTCACCGCAAAAACCGAAATTTAACCGAGGTATCTGGAAAGAACTCGAAAGCGCGGTCAGAACACTCGATAGCGATCCAAAAATATTTGAAACCTATGTCATTTCAGGTCCTATCTTCGATTTTGGCAAACCAATCAAAGTTATCGGCGCCAAAGACAAGAATGGTGTCAGTATTCCAATTCCGCATAGCTACTTCAAATCCGTCCTGGCGGAAACAAATAGCGGTGCGTTAAACATGTGGTCCTTCATTCTCCCTAATGAAAAAACCAACAAGAAACCCGAAAAATTTCGGGTTCCGACCACCCAGGTCGAAAACTATGCGGGAATCCTGCTTTGGGAGAGGTTACGCGGCCGAAAGATCGCAAACGAAAAGAAGCGGGTTCGGACAATGTGGAAGACCTGACCCGTCACCTCAGTCGTTAAAAATATATCACCAACTCGCTCTTTACAGTTGGCCTGCAAATCAGCATGTTTAGCCCCAATTTTTAGGGTGGGTGCAATATGCACCTACGTTACGACTGACATACCAATTTGAAGAGGCACCTATGCTTGATTTGATGAATATTGCCCGCACTGAAGCTGATGGCGGGGACCTGTTTGGCCTGCTCAACGATTTGTATGAGCCAACAGATGTACGGCCTGACGGATACCCTGACGCGGTTGTCTGGCAGGGCGGAAATCATGACGGCAAGGTAGAGCCCGTCGCTCATTCCATGACTGACGCATTTGCGCTCATCGGCACCATGGCTGCGATCGATGTCTTGGGTCTGCCGTTCTACGCCGTCCCGATGTGGTCGCAATACCGGCATGATCACAACCTTGAGCCCCTCACATGGTTCGGCAACATGCCGTGCATCTCTATCAAATGGTCGACTGCCGGCGATGCCTACGTCAATGACGGTAAGGGCGGCAAGGTCGTGGTGATGGGTAAATCCGGCAACGCTCCGCTACGGACACAAGCCGGCGTTTACTGCAACGTACGGCCATATGGTCCGATTACAGCGGTACGCTGCATGCCCTGCCTGCCCTATTCGCAGGACAAGGCGGTCTTCGGCGTAAGTGCAGAAACTGGCCATATCCATTCAGAAATGAATACTCCCGGTGTTCAGCTTGCTTATGCCAACCGTCTATTCCTGAAAATGGTTCACGAAACCGGTCGCTTGGGTCGTGTTGCGACCAAACCGACACAGGCGCAGGAAGACGGTATTAATGCTGGTCTCCATAGCTGGCTGCTCCAGGGCACCAAGTTCGAGGTTGGCCGGAAATACGCCGTCGACCCCTATGACGAATTCAAGGAAGAAATCGATAAGATCATTGCCCTCCTTCCTGCTGACTTCAAAGACGGTATGGAAAACTGGGGTGGCCGCATTGAGCAGCACATCTCAGACACCAACTATGGTCTTCTGGTCTGGGATCTGATCGAACAGCGTGACTGCATCGTGCTGGCAACTGATCTGGACGGCGACCGCCTTACCGATCTCATGGCTGATATCTCAGACCCGTTGCGTGCCTTTGGCGGCATGGTTGCCAAGCATCTCGGCCAGGATGTCGACATGCGGAAAGTATGGTCTGATATGGGCTACACCACCGGCAATGGTCGGGACATGACGTCCGTTATGCATCGCATGACGGGACCTGCCATTCATGAACAGACGTTGGGTTCAGCGGACGCAATGTTGTTGCGCCTGCTGGATGGTGACGAATGGGTTGGTGGAACCAAACAGCCCTATGATCCACGTATTCATTTCGTCCTGATCCGCGATGCCTATCTCGATGCGAACAAAGGCAACAAGGAACTGGAGGCTTTCCTTGATGGCGCGCTCGCTAAATTCGACGAAATCTACTACAGCGGTGACCGTCCCGGATTCCTTCAGGGATACGCTTCCCTAAAAGAAGTCATCACCCCCTGGGGCGCCTAAGAATTGACCTAACGTTGGGACGCGACGGAAACGCCGCGTCCCGCGTCGCTATTGATCACTGATCCCGTCATAACAGAGGACTGATCCGAGGCGAGCAAGACATAGGCTGCAGCGTGATCGGTCGGCTCTGTCTGACGTTGAAGAATATTACTGGTTGGTCCGCCGGACCGCGTCGGAGTTCTGTCTGCATCCGGTTCCAAAAGACTTTCTGCATCCGCAAAAGAAGTGGGTGTCCCACTGGGCGCTACACCATTCACCCGAATGTCCGGCGCCAGCTCATGCGCCAAAGCTCTCATAAGACCCAGTGCGGCGTGTTTTGACGCGGTATAGATCGGGCCGCTGCCGACATAGAATGATGATGTTGAAAGGGTGAAAACGATACAGCCCTGGCTTTTGACGAGCTCCTTGCGGGCCGCTGCTGCACCGATCATATAACCTTTCACATTCACGCCGAAGACATCGTCAAATCCCTGTTGCAGTTCTTTCTCCCGCATATCCTCAAGCCGCTTGCGCCCATCCCGAACACCTGCATTCCCGACGAACACATCAAGCTTACCGAATTTAGAGACTGCGAGTTCAACGGCTCTTTGATTATCAGGGAGACTTTGGACATCACCACAGACCGTCGCAATCCGATCACCGTGAGCCGCTTGCAAAGCCGACAGCCGCTCTTCGACAATATCAAACGCAACAATTCCAGTGACACCTTCTTCGATAAATCGATCGACGACAGCCCTACCGATCCCTTCTCCAGCACCGGTAATAAAAACGACTTTGTTTTCCAGCCATTGCATGATTGAACCTCCCCAATACATAAAGTTTGTGGCCATTATGCGCGTCATCAAAGACAATAGGAATACAGGCAGCGAACCTTTCCGGTCGCTTGACAGTTGATCATGCTTTGCCCATCTTCAGCACCGTGATTTTCAGTTTATTTGCGGCAACTTAAGAGCTTTTCATGCCCCATGACGTCGCGGGTGATCCGCACTGGCACGAACCTGGCCGCGATCTGTATGCCGGCACATCCTCCTGGCCGCGGCTTGCAACACCCTATGATGATTTTATGGAGGCACAGAACATCCCGGTCATTCGGGAAATTGGCATCGCCAACGTTCTAAATCTCCCGATGCAGCCCTGGGACATGACAGGCGGCCGAGGCTGTTTTATCCAGCTCTTCGGCACTGAAGGAAAATGGGGTAGCTATCTGGTCGAAGTGCCCGGCGCTGGGGTCCTGAATGACGAGCGCCACCTGTACGAGGAAGTATACATGGTCCTTGAAGGGCGCGGCACAACAGAAATTTGGGATGACGGGCAAGAACGGCCGGAAATTTTCGAATGGAGCCGAGGTTCTTTATTCGCCATTCCGATGAACACCAACCATCGCATTGTGAATTCTTCGGCCAGCCCGGCAATTCTGCTCGCAGGGACAACAGCGCCCAACATGTTCAACCTCCTGCGCGATGAAGAGGTCATTTTCGGATCCTCCCTGCAGATGAAAAAGCGATACGACTCGAGCGGCAGCAGCTTTGAACCTTCCGAAGGATTGCAACCCGATCCCGCTCGGGGACTAGCCATGTGTCGAACCAACGTTGTCGCTGACGTATTTACGACGGGGCTCTATCTCGACAACCGCCGGACACCTGGCTACCGGCGAATGGAACCGCAAATGGCGGAAAACGTCTTTTATCAATATATCGGCGAGCATCCCGCCGGGCGATATTCTCGCGCCTATTCACCAGGGTCAGCAGCCGCCTTTGTCTGTATTGGCGGCAAAGGGTACTCCTATACCTGGCCGCAGGAACTTGGCCCGACGCCGTGGCAGGACGGTCAGGGTGAAAGCGTACTGCGACAGGAATATGGCGAGATAAGTATGATTTCCGCTGCACCAATGGAAGGTGACTGGTTTCACCAGCATTTCTCCACCGGCACTGAACCGTTGCGATTACTGGGCTGGTACGGTCCAAACAATCACATTGCCCAACAGGCAGGAGTGCCGGGCGATACCGTTGTTGACCCGGGTATGGTTGATATCACCTACCCTGGGGGTGCTTCTGTCCCCTACTATCTCGAAGATCCGCAAGTACGATCAGCCTTCACGAAGGCCATTGCAGCCGAGGGGTCGGAGAACCGGATGGATGACAAGTTCTATGACAAGAACACGACCTACTCTTTTGCTGGAGGCTAAAGCGCAAATGAAGGGCTCCGATCAACGCCGTGTATGATGAGGAAGAAGAAGGTGGCCGTGTTGTCTTTGCTGAACAACGCAATCTTGCCGCAACTGAGAAAACCTCACTCGTCAGCGTCGGTGTCGATATCGGGTCTTCAACATCCCATTTGGTGTTTTCACGTTTGCGGATGGAACAACGTGACGGCCGGTATGTCGCGGCCGAACGACAGGTCATCTATGATTCTGACATCTTTCTGACCCCTTATACCGACCAGCAAACAATCGATTCTAACAAGCTCGGCGAGTATATCGCCGGACAATATCGTTCTGCCCAATTGCGGCCAGATGAAGTCGATACGGGCGCCCTCATTCTCACCGGTCTGGCCGTTCGGCGCCAGAATGCCCGCGCCATTGGCGAACTCTTTGCTGTTGAGACAGGGAAATTTGTTTCCGTTTCCGCTGGCGATCAGATGGAAGCTGCAATGGCCGCTTATGGCTCCGGCGCAGTTGTAAATTCCAAGGATGTTGGCGTCGTGGTGATGAATGTCGATATCGGCGGCGGCACCACAAAAATTGCCATTTGCGACAAGGGCGAAATCGTCGCGCTGACCGCCGTTGATATTGGTGCACGGTTGATTGCCTTTGATGAGTCAGGAACGATTTCCCGGATCGAAGAAGCTGGACGTCTTTTCGCCGAACAAGCCGGACTCGAGCTGTCACCAGGCGAAAAAATTACGACAGCGAATTGTGAGAATATTGTCGAACATATGGCGGATCGGCTAGAAGAAATCATCACGCTTCACGTCCCGAGTACTCAAACCGAGGCCCTCCACAGATTGAGGCCTATCAACTGGCGCGGAGAAATCGATGCCCTGACCTTTTCCGGTGGTGTTTCGGAATTCATCTATGGGTATGAAGAAAACGAATTTGGCGATCTAGGCCCCTATCTCGGACGCGCCATTGTTAAACGCACCGAATCTGCTGGTTACCGAATTATGCCACCGGTCGAAAATATTCGGGCAACTGTCGTTGGTGCCTCGCAATATACGATTCAGCTCTCCGGCACGACGATCATGGTTTCCGATGAAGCACTCCTGCCATTACGAAACACCCCGGTGATCAAACCGGTCTTTGCACTGGATCAAAACGATATTGATCAAGAGGAAGTCTCCGACGCCATTGCCAACGCGCTCCAACGTCTGGACCAAACCGACGCCGAACAACCGGTTGCCCTGTGTTTTGACTGGCTCGGATCGGCGAGTTACGTGCGTATTCACAATTTTCTTTCTGGAGCCGTCACCGGACTCTCCGCTCATCTCGAAAACGGGCACCCCCTTATCTTGGTATGTGAGGGGGACATTGGTCGAGTATTTGGCGTTCACGCCGCGGAAGAGTTGCAGCTTGGTGGACCTATCGTCTCAATCGATGGCATCGCCCTTGAGGAGTTTGATTATATCGATATAGGCGGCATGATCATCGCCTCTGGGGCTGTCCCAGTTGTAATTAAATCCTTGCTGTTTCCCGGAAGCAACGCTCCGGGACGCGACGGCACGAACGCATGACATCTCTAACCGATGCACCTAACCATTCCCGAAATACCGGAATCATAATCGCCATCGGAGGCATTGCGTTTATCGGCCTTTTGCAAATCGCACCGATTCCACAAGACCCCGCCTTTCATCTTTTCGCCGATATCCGCACCTGTCTCGGGGTTCTGAATTTTGGGAATACTGTATCGAATGCCGCATTTGCCCTGGTAGGCATTTGGGGGCTATGGACCGTTCTTGGCCATTCCGGAGCCTCAATCTTTGAACGATCTCTGGAGAAATGGCCATATATCGTCTTCTTTATTGGGGTGGCCATGGTCAGTGTCGGTTCCGCTTATTATCACTGGGCACCTAACAATGAACGGTTGTTCTGGGACCGGCTACCGATGACCGTCGCCTTCATGGGTTTCTTTACAGCCTTTCTGACGGATCGGATCAATCGCCCGAACATCATTCCTTGGCTCTTACCGCTTCTGGTCATTTTAGGTGCTGCGAGCCTTATCTACTGGTCGATTACCGAGGCACAGGGAAACGGAGACCTCCGCTTCTATGGCTTTGTCCAGTTCTTCCCGATTGTTTTGTTGCCGATCGTACTGATACTGTTTCCAAAGGGTCACTTTACCAAAGCATCTCACCTTCTTTGGGTAATAGCCTGGTATGGCGCAGCCATAGTCTTGGAGAAACTGGATCACTGGATTTATGACATGCTGCAAGGAGCTCTCAGCGGGCACACGATAAAACATCTTTTTGCTGCGGTTGCGGCATTCATGGTCATCAGGATGTTGCGCGCGAAAAACTCCGTCCCGGCGCCTTGATTTGTATATTCCGGGATGCCCACTGGAATATCGCCATAACAACTCTGGACGACACAGATGACCAACCCGATCCATTTAAGAAACCGCTGGTACGTTGCAGGCCTCTCCGAAGAAGTAACAGATAAACCGGTTGCGTCACCTATTTTGGACGAACCTTTGGTTCTGTTTCGAACGCCGTCAACGGGTCAGGTCGTGATTCTGGAGGATCGCTGCGTTCACCGCCAGGCACCGTTATCGCTGGGTGAGATTGTCGGCGACAATCTGCAATGCGGATATCACGGCATAGAGTATGACTGCAGCGGCGCCTGCGTTCGTATTCCAAGTCAGAAACAAATTCCGCCGGGAGCTAAAATTCGTTCTTACCCCTGCATAGAGAAGCAGGGCTTTATCCATGTCTGGATGGGTGATCAGAGCATTTGTAACTCGGTGGAACCCTATGACTTTCCGTTTGCTTCAGATTCGGAATGGCGTGTCAGATATGCCCATCTCTATGGTCGTTTCGATCACCGACTCCTGATTGACAATTTGATGGACGTCACCCATTTGCCGTTCGCCCATAAATCCACCATCGGTGCATCCGGTGTCGCTGAACAAGCCGTCGCGAAGACAGAACGTGATAGAGACCGTGTCCGCATCACCCGTTTTATGGAGAATATTGCCCCTGCCCCCGCCCATGTCGCCGTCACCGGGTATTCTGATAATGTTGATCGCTGGCAGGTCATCGAATACGCACCGCCAGGATTTGTCTGGTTGCAGGTCGGTTCGTCCAAAGCCGGGACCGGTGGCCGCGATGCCGAACCGGAAAATATGTTACTCGACCGGCACACGCTGCACCTCGCCATGCCGGAAACAGACAAGACCACACTTTATCTCTGGGTGATGGCAAATAAAGCCGATGGGCTGACAACCGAACAGGAAGACGCGATTTATGACGCCTCGGTTCTCGCCTTCAATGAAGACATCGTCATTATCGAAGCCCAACAGGACCGCTGGGACGGCAACCCGAAGATTGATGTTGGCGCGGATGCCGGAGCACTTGAGGTAAGGTGCCTTGTAGATCGACTGATACAGGAAGAAACCGAAAGCGGTGAGCTCCAGGCCGTTTAAACAAAAAAAAGCAGCCCCTGAAAATCAGGGACCGCCTTTCTTTAGAACCTAGTCTAAGACTTAGCTTCCGCTACCAAAGATGATTTTACGTGCCCGTTGCACAACAGCGGGGGACGTATCTTTGATCGCCTTCGCAACAACGGCCTGAACTTCTTCACCCGTGCTCGCGATGAGACGCAATTTTCTTTTCTTTAGTTCTGCAACGAACTTGGGAGAAGCATTCATGCCGTCATAAGCGCGACGCAACGGTGTGATCAGCCACTTGGGTGCACCCGGAGGCAGTATCAGACCACGGCCAAGAGGACCAGCTGAAGCAAGGAAAGAGGCAAGAGGCTTGTCCTCCGGCTTCACAAGATCAGTCAGCATCGGTGTGTCCTTAAGGTCCGGATCAGGTTTGAAACCATTTTGCAGAATTGCTTTGGCAAAAGGCTTTTTACCCTCAAACCAGTGTGGAACCTTTGAACTCCAAGCCAGCCAATTTGGCGCAGTCATATGCACTTCGCCTTGTTCAATTGCGAACATTGAGCGCGAAGACCCCTTATACCCGGTGACAGTCTTGACGTTCAGATTGAGCAGGCCAGCTGCAAGTTTGATGAACAGATAGGTGCTCGAATATTTACCGCTTGAAGAGCTGATCGCCTGCTTCTTTCTCATATCGAGGATGTGATTTATCCCGGCATCTGTCCGAATTACAAGCACACTATTGGTCTGATTCGATGAGCCAAGCCAATGAAAATCATTGGCGTTATAGCGCATCTTTTTAGGGCGCAGCACCTGATTGACAACTGTGTTGTCCAACGGCACCAGCATATTGTAGCCACCCTTAGGCGCGACATTCGCAAACCAGTTCATAGCCTTGGCACCACCGGCACCGGGCATGTACTGCATAATCATGTTGGGCTTGCTTGATATCTGTTTGCCCAGGTGATTAGTGAATGAAGACCCATATTTGTCATATGTGCCGCCAGGACCATAAGGGATCGTAACCGTAATGGTTTTCTCCTTGTAATGATCCCCCAGCTTGTCAGCCAGAGTCGGCGTTGCCACCATGCTGGCCACGACGGCGACAGGTAATGCATATTTCAATCTATTTAACATGTAACCTCCCGAAATAAATTGCTTCACGCCGTCGACACGGCGTATTGACGAAGCGGATCGATCAAGAACCGATTCCTTAACACCTTAAGACGCATTCAGTTGAGTCAGCAAGTCCAGAAAGGGAATATCCTGAATAACTCAGGCGGTGTTTTTCAACGCATTTTCTGCCAAGAAAAGATTGTTCACAAAGATTTGCGCGCAGTTTCCCCATGAATATTGCATCGCATGCGCTCTAGCATCTTCCTTTGACAGGGAGAGCGCACGCTGCGCGGCGGTGGCCAGATATTCGTCCAAGATACCTGCCTTAGGATCCGTCACGACGTCACGCGGGCCGGCTACAGGGTAAGCGGCCACAGGGACCCCGCACACCAAAGCTTCGAGTAGCACCAGACCGAAAGTATCTGTCAAACTCGGAAAAACAAATACGTCTGCAGCGGAAAAATATTCCGCAAGCTGCTCGCCGTGTTTTTCGCCTGCAAAATAAACGTTCGGAAAAGAGGATTTTAGGTGAGAGAGCCTTGGTCCACCCCCTACGACAACCTTGCTGCCGGGAAGATCAAGATTGAGAAAGGCGTCAATATTCTTTTCAAACGCAACACGGCCCACATACATAAATATCGGTCCCGGAACATCTTTAAGGACGTCACTTTTCCTCGGTTTGAACAATTCGAGATCAACAGCACGGGTCCAAAGAGTGGTGTTCGTAATGCCATAACTGGCCAATTCTTTGACCAGCGATGTGGTCGCTACCATCACGTTTGTTGCCGGACCATGAAACCAGCGTATCGCCGCCCACGACCATCGGACTGGCAGCCGAAACCGTGCATACACATAGTCAGGAAATCTCGTGTGAAACGCCGTTGTAAATGGAAAGCCGTTTCGAAGACACCATCGTCGCGCCGCCAGCCCGAGCGGTCCTTCTGTTAATATATGCAATGCATCAGGGCGCGCCGCCTTGATCAATCTTCTCAGTTTCCGTCCAGCATTAATCGAAAGACGAATTTCAGGATATGTTGGGCAAGGAACCGTCGAGAAATTCTCAGGTGTTATGAAGATTACCTCATGCCCGGCCTTTAGCAGTTCCTCTCCGACGGTGTGCATTGTACGAAAAACACCGTTCACTTGGGGGAACCAAGCGTCGGTCACAATAAGGATTTTCATAAAATCACTCTCTACTCAGCCAACGCTTCTTGTTGTTGGACTGTTTGGCCAGCGTGATCTATTTCGGCAAATCTTATGATCTCAAGTCGGCCGTCCATATGTTCGACGAGTGCCGTACAGATATCTACCCAATCACCGTCATTGCAATAGAGTACATCGCCGATCTGCCGCATCTCTGCATGATGAATGTGTCCACAGACAACGCCATCAATTCCACGCCGATCAGCTTCCGCGGCAATCGCCGCCTCAAACTTACTTACAAACTCAACTGCATTTTTAACCTTGTGCTTGAGGTACGCCGAAAGTGACCAATACGGTAACCCGAAATGCCGGCGGATAAAGTTGAACTAGTTGTTGAGCGCCAAGGCAAAGCTATAGGCGTGATCACCCAATAGGGCCAGCCACTTCGCGTAAGCCATGACGCCGTCATACTCGTCACCGTGAATAATCAACAAAGACCGACCACCGGCTGTTTGGTGAATAACCTCGCGTTTGACCGCAACGCCACCCAAATGCATATCGACATATTCGCGTAAGGCCTCGTCATGATTTCCGGGCACGTAGACAACCTCTGTGCCTTTGCGAGCTTTCCGCAGAATTTCTTGAATGACGTCATTTTGTGATTGGTTCCAATACCAGGAACACTTGAGGCGCCAGCCATCTACGATGTCACCAACCAGATAGAGTGTTTCTGAGTCTGTTTGCCTCAAGAATTCAAGCAAATGGTCGGCTTTACATTCTGGCGTCCCGAGATGGATGTCAGAAATCCAGATCGTCCGATAGCGAAAGGCACCTTCTTCGCGTCTGTTATTCAGATGAGGATGCCCGAGATTTGGCCCGCCACTGTTGTTATGCGGCGCGGTCTATTTGGCTGGTGGGGGTGTGTCCTTGCTTCGAAACGAAACCGGATCATTTAAGCGGGAAATAAATGCATCTAGACTGGTCATATCCTGACCTCAATTGCCAACTACTACTCGAAATCAAACCCCCGTCATAAATGTGTAACGCAGGGTGGTTAGATAACGCGCGTATATATGCCTGCGTTCCGTTACGGCTCTATGTCAGTTTGTTGACTCTTTTGTGGAAAAATCTGTGGATAACTAATGAACAACCCTTGCCAAAGAACTACACATCAAAAGAATTTCACTATTATTTTCAATCCTGTAGCAGGAAATCTCCGGGGTTCGTTACTCAAAAAATCTGTCATGGCCCTCGAAGCCGAAGATTGCAAAGTGACAGTCGTCGGAACGACCGGCCCTGGTAACGCCACTGATCTTGCCAAAGAAGCGGTAAAGTCAGTATCCGACGTTATTGTTGCGGCAGGCGGGGATGGAACGATCAATGAGGTCGTCGCAGGAATGATCGATTCACATGTGCCTCTCGATATCATCCCGCTTGGCACCGCAAACGTTTTGGCGCAAGAGCTCAGACTTCCGTCGAGATCCCGAGCAATCGCAAAGGTGTTGCTCGAAGATAACCACCAGAAAGTTCACCTCCCGCGTCTCAATGACGAACCATTTCTTCTAATGGTGGGAGCAGGATTCGATGGTCAAGTAGTCGGAAACATTTCGCCATGTTTAAAACGGAAGGTGGGCGAAGGCGCCTTTGTTTTGGAGGGGCTCAAGGCTTTGCTGCATCCGACCCACGTTCCCGTTAATATCGTCGCTGACGGTAGCGAACATTCCGCTGAATGGGTGGTTGTCACAAACATTAAACATTACGGCGGCCCCTACCGTATTACAGAGCGCGCGGAAGCCAGTCAGCCCAGCCTCGTCGCGGTCCTGTTTCATAAGGCTCAGGGGTGGGATTTATTCAAATGCCTGGTCCGGCTTGGGATTGGAAGACTTTCCCGAAACCCCAATGTAACCCAAATCGAAACATCGCAAATCTCACTGAGGAGTACTTCCGGTGCTACTGTTCCGGTCCAGACCGATGGCGACAAAGATGGAGTCTTGCCGCTTAAAATCAAAGCAACAAATGACTGCGTGAAAGTTCTCATACCTGAAATTTCCTGAATTGAAGGAAAGAAGCCGGGACCCGGAAAGGCCCCAGCTCCAATTGTCGTCTTTTACATACCAAGGCGGGCGGCAATCCCGTCGCCATAAGCTTCATCTGCCTGACGGAAATATCCGATCTGCCTCTTAACGATTTCGTCCGGAACACCCTGCATGGCACCCGCTATAGTATCCATGAGACGTCCCTGCTCCTCTGAAGACATCAATCGGAACAGATTCCCCGCCTGGGTGAAATCATCATTTCCATCACGGTGATCATACCGGTCCGCAACCTCCCCGATTGCCAACGGAGGTTCATTCATTGAAGGGTCTTCCACGGGGCCATTCTGTCTGTTCGGCTCGTAATTCACCGCACCGCCATTGTTTCCATCGAACCGCATCGAACCGTCCCGCTGATAGTTATGAACCGGGCATTTCGGGGCGTTGACCGGCAAGGCCTGATGATTGGCACCCACCCTGTAGCGTTGAGCATCGCCATAAGACAGGATCCGCATTTGCAGCATCTTGTCAGGGCTATGACTAATCCCCGGGACAACATTGGCGGGCGTGAAAGCTGCCTGCTCAACCTCGGCGAAATAGTTCTCCGGATTACGATTAAGCTCCATCGTGCCGACCTCAATCAACGGAAACTCCGCATGGGGCCAAACCTTGGTCAAATCGAATGGGTTGTAGGAGGTCTTTTCTGCTTCCGCTTCGGACATGAGCTGGACTTTCACCGTCCATTTCGGAAAATCGCCACGTTCTATGGCGTCATAAAGATCTCGCTGATGGCTCTCACGGTCTTCGCCAATGACCATTGCCTCAGCGTCGCCGAGGTTAAAGGCATGTCCCTGCTGGGTCTTGAAATGGAATTTGACCCAGAACCGTTCTTTATCAGCATTTATGAAACTATAGGTGTGCGATCCGTATCCATTGATATGACGATAGCTAATGGGCACCCCACGATCTGACATCAGGATGGTTATTTGATGTAACGCTTCCGGTGAGTGTGACCAGAAATCCCATTGCATTGTTGCATCACGCAAATTGGTTCTGGGGTCACGTTTTTGGCTATGGATGAAATCCATAAACTTGTACGGGTCGCGAACGAAGAACACGGGTGTATTGTTGCCAACAACATCCCAGTTGCCTTCCTCGGTGTAAAATTTCACCGCAAAGCCACGGACATCCCGTTCGGCATCAGCCGCGCCTTTTTCGCCAGCCACTGTTGAAAACCGCAGAAAACACTCGGTTTCCTTGCCGACCTCAAAGACCTTGGCTTTGGTGTATTTGGTAATATCACCGGTGACCTTGAGGGTGCCATACGCCCCCGAGCCTTTGGCATGCACCACGCGCTCTGGAATGCGTTCACGATTGAAATGGGCATGCTTTTCAAACAACTGCCAATCTTGCGCCAAGAGCGGTCCGCGCGGTCCCGCTGTCAGACTGTTTTGATTATCTGCTAGCGGACTACCATTCGCGGTCGTCATAACCGGGCATTTACTCATTGACCTATCTCCTTTGGTTAGCGGGCGTGATTGCCTCGTCCAAAGATGTAGAGAAAGTCCAATCATTATTAAAATCGATTGTTCTTATGATATCGATTTGTTATTCTTATCATTATGAATATACGGGATTTGCAATATGTCATCGCCGTCGCCGACGAAGAGCATTTCGGTCGCGCCGCAGAACGATGTCATGTCAGTCAACCTGCCCTCAGTGGCCAAATCCAGAAGCTCGAAGACTTTCTGGGCGTAAAGCTGTTTGAACGGACAAACCGGTCCGTAAAGACGACGGCGGTCGGTGAAAAGATCGTTGCGCAGGCACAACAGCTGATCATGACAGCCGATGAGATTGTCCTGACCGCGCAAGCCGCCCGTGACCCCCTATCCGGTTCATTCCGACTGGGAATGATCGCGACAATAGCGCCATCATTATCGCCACTTATTCTCGCCAATCTCCGCCAGGAATTACCGAACCTGTCTTTAACACTGGTTGAAGGATTTACCGCAGACTTGGAAAAGGCTCTGGCAGATGGGGAGCTTGATGGGGCTATCCTCGCGACGGTCCCGGACGACCCACGACACACTGAAACGTTGCTCTATGATGAACCGTTCTGGATTGCTTTACCGAAAAGTCATGGATTGGCTAAAAAGAAATCTGTCGATGTCTGCGATGTTCCCCATGAAGAATTGCTGCTCTTGGCAGATGGCCATTGTCTTCGTAGTCAGGTCCTTGATGTCTGTAGTGCCAATACCGGCGCGACAAATGCCAATACGAGGGAGACCAGTCTCAGCACACTGCTTGCCCTGGTTGTAGCCGGGGATGGCATCACATTGGTCCCGGCTTTATCCAAACCAACAGCGATGCCGGATATTGTCACACTGCGGGAAGCATCGGGGACTGCCAGGCGTGCTGTTCGGCTCGTCACCCGCACATCCTTTCCACGAACGGCTCTCGTTGGGAGACTGGCTCAAATTATCCGACAGTCTGTCCCGCAAAAACTAGTCCGGGTCCTACCACATGAAAATTAGAACGCTTTTCATTTTCTTGGGTGTTCTTCTCGCCCTTTCGCCCTCTGCCAGGTCCGATAGCTCTTCTCCCCTTCTGGCTGCCTATTACGACAGGCAAATGGCGATAATCAATGGAACAACCTATGCCTGGCGGGGCGATAGCACTCCGCGCACAATTCCACACAGGGCCGTACAGGTCGGTGTCAGTGACGACAGCAATTATATTCTGACACCCGACGGAACGCTGATCAGGTTCGACAACGATAATTTTGGCAAACCGCGTCTTCTCAAGAACAAGATCAAGCATTTTGCCGCCGGCGATAGTGGAGTCCTCGCGGTTGACCATGAAAACGTGTTGTGGTGGATCGCCAGCGGGACACGCAACGCCGTCAAAATAGCCGAAAATATACAATTCGCCGCTGTTGGCGATGGTGCGAACTATTACGTCACAAAAGGAGGCGAGCTTTTTATCAAAGGCAAAGCCCATCGCGGGCAATATGGCGATGGCCGGCTCGACCCGACTGATATGTTCGTTCGTACTGCCACCGACGTCACCTACATCACCGCTCACACAGGTCACGCTATACTTCTGAAAAGCAATGGCGATGTATTAGGAACCGGCGGCAATATTTACGGCCCGGTCGGGAAACACGGGTTAGGCGACAAAGCCATTCGCTGGAGCAAGATCGTCGGCAATGCCAAGGCCATCGCAACAGGATCATCTCATACTGTAGCCATTCTGAACGACAATACGTTGGTCGCCTGAGGCAGCGAATATGGCACCGACCCCAAACCCATTCTGCGTGATGTGTCAGCCGTTGCCGCAAGCACGAATACAACAATCGCCCTCACAACTGACGGCTCGCTTTGGCAGTGGGACCGCGGCGAAAAACCGCGGCGCGTTCCTCTGAAATAAGCTATTCCGCTTCAGGTGGCCGGAATTCAAATGCCTTTTGAAAAGACTCCAGCTCCTTGGTCCGCGTCCACCAATCACCGAGATTTGGCCGCTTCACCCAATCCGTTAGCCGTGGCATCTTGTTGGCTTCAAACCGTTCCATAAAGGGGGCGATACTGATATCAGCAAGCGATAATTTATCGCCGCAAAGCCAGGGTCGGCCATCCAGCACAGCATCCAGCTCGTCCAGCACTTCTGCGACACGTGCTTCAGCAAATTCCATATCGCCTTCAGAAACACCTTCTTCCAGACGCTTTTTCAGGATAGCGCGCTTTTCTTCGGTGGCCTGATCATCAAGCACCTGTTGAAGCTCATCCGGTGTCATACCGTCGAACCGTTTGTACCGGCCCTGCCTGATCCACGAGACAGTATTGATATTGCGATGAAGGACATGTTCGATCCGGTCCATCAATATTCGCATCCGCGCCCTCTCATAAGGGTCAGTCGGCCGAAGGGCTGGTTCAGGAAAAACCTCGTCCAGATATTCGATGATAAAATTGGACTCATAGAGAACCTTGCCATCATGTACGATGGTTGGCACGACCCCATTCGGATTAAGTTTCAAATATTCCGGGTTGAGATTATCGCGTTTCGATAGATCGAGATGGACGCTTTCCCATTCAACGCCTTTCTCGGCAAGCGTCATCCGTACGCGTTTGGAACAGGTCGATGTGACCCCGTGATACAAAGTAAGCATTAAACTCTCCGAATTAGATATTGCTAAACCCTACCGCCAATTTCCGGTGAGTCCACGCCATAGCGCAATGCCCTGAATATCTGTCTTATGATCCCTTCATCCCGGACATGTTCATGCGGTGAAATGAATTCCCAGACGATGTCGCCATCCGGTGTCACCTCGAACAACCGTCCCTGCCGACCTTCACAAATAAACGTGTTGCCGTTCGGAAGGCGATGAGCGCCACTTACACGTGGTGAAAAGAACGTATCGACGGGTGATCCTTTATACTCCCAGACCGTTTCGCCAGTTTCAGGGTTTAATTCGAGGATACGCGAAAACTCGGGGCCTACCTGTTCGCTGCCATTGGCAAAAATCGTAATATTCCCATTCTCAAGCCGCCGTGGGTCATGCTGCCCACCCCACCGACGCTCTTCCATTTGCCAAACAAGTTCTTTGCTATCGCGGTCGAGCAACACAATGAGATCGAGATCACGCCAACTGACCAGTAGATTGCCATCCTTCTGAACGAAACAAGTATTGGCGTGGGCAAATTCATGACGATGACGATTGGTCCGCAAGGTGTATTTCTCAAAGGGGAAGTGGTCCATCATGCGCCATTCCCATACCAACTCACCCGCCGGGTTTACTTCCCGGAGTACATCAACATAGACACCGCCGTCGTCATGTTCAGAACCGGGCCGTCCGCCAATAATTCCACCGGCTTTTTCCGGCGGCACAAGTTCCCAGGCGAGATAGACCGTATTGCCATTTGGGCATCGGTTAAAATCATGATGCTGAAATTTATCAATATGTTCCCAGAGAATATTGCCGTCCCAATCCAATTCAAGAAGTCGGCCGCCAGCCGCTTGCAGTTTTGGGACCTCCCCCGTCGCGCAAGAAACCAGCAGGTTACCGGTCGGCAGCAACTGCGCATAATTTGCCAACTGTTGCGGCAGATCCCATTGGTGAACGACGTCGCCCTCCATATTGATCAGGTAGGTCTCATGACCATCTGACGGCGAAAACATCGTGAAGCCGGGAAAAGCTCGCGCGGGGTCATGTTCGGTTACACCGTACTTATAGGGACGCATTTATTTATTTCCTTCGTTACGCTAGGCTAAATATACCGTCTCTACAGAATGTCGAAAAATTTCCAAATATACAATCGAACGGCGGAACAGGAGGAACTCATGAAAAGTACAAAAATGTTCGCCACCGCGATTTCAGCGGCGGCCGTTTTAGGTATTTCCAGCGCTGCACACGCAAACAGTGCCGCTGATTTTTACAAAGGTAAAACGCTGACAATTTATGTGGGTGTGTCGCCCGGCGGGATTTACGGCACGATGGCCCAGCTTCTCTCGAAGCATATGGCCAAGCACATGGTCGGCAAGCCAACCATCATCGTAAAACATTTACGCGGCGCTGGCGGCACCAAGGCCATGAACTATGTCTACAATGTCGCCCCACAGGACGGCTCGGTTGCCATTGCACCAAATGCTGGCATCGACAAGCGTAAGCTTCTCAAGCTGACAAAAGCGAAATACGACCCCTCAAAACTGCAATGGCTTGGTGGTTGGGGCGAAGCAACCAATACAATGACGCTCCGCAAGGATGCCGGCGTCCACAGCATCGCACAGGCAAAAAAGAAAGTTGCCATCGTTGGCGCTATCGGCCGGTCAAATAATACTTATATGCTGCCAAGCCTGCTTAATAATGTGCTCGGCACCAAGTTTAAGATCATTACTGGCTATCGCGGTGGATCACCGATCCGCAAAGCTATCGAGACCGGCGAACTGAATGGCTGGGCTGGCGGTTGGCTCGGCTGGACCTTGCGCAAGGCTGACTGGATTCGCGACGGCAAGATCGTCACTTTGGTTCAGATGGGGTCCAAAAAGCACCCTGATCTTCCCAATGTACCGTTGCTCTCTGATTTGGCAGAAAATGCTGAACAACGAGAAATTTTCAAGTTCATACAATCCGGAGTATCTGACCGCGCCTTTGCTGTAGCACCGCGTGTGCCAAAGGACCGATCAGCAGCTCTTGGCAAAGCCTATTGGGCGACTTTGCATGACAAGGATTTCCGCAAACAGGCAAAGGGCCGTTCTTTCCACATCACGCCTATTCCGGGACCTGAGATCCAGAAATTCGTCAACAATATGATGAAAATGTCCCCTGCTAAAGTGGAAAAGGTCCGTAAAATGCTCGGCCTGACCGGTAAGCGTAAAAAAGGCGACAAAAAGAAATAGCCGCCAGTTCGACAATGCAAGAAAGGCCGGTGCTCAAACACCGGCCTTTTTTATTCCCTCAACGCCGTCCCCGAACAGTGTCGTCATTTGAGGTTACGTCACTCGAACAGCCCGAGAACCGCTCGCGCCGCAGCAAACGCCTTGGCATCCTGATCAGCATATCCCATCACCTGCAATCCAAGAGGCAGGACTTCCGCCTGCAACACCGGCAGCGAGAAGGATGGCGTTCCCAGAACCGAGGATGGCACGGCATACACAGCATCGCCTGCCCATTTCAACCCAACAGGCGCTGGCCCGGGCGCTGACAAGGTCACACAGACATCAAACTCGTTCTGCAGTGTGTTATAGGAATTCCGTAGATTTTTCCGTTTAAGGACCATGTTCTGATAATCCTCGTGGGTCATTGCCTCGGCCAATACCAGCCGTTCCTGCGCCTCCGGACTCATTTTATTGATATCCATATCATGGGCGTAAGTGTTCATGGGCCAGCGAAAGTTCCAATTGTTCAAACCACCGGAGAGTTCCAGCAATCTCTCCAGAGATTTTTCAAGAGCCGCTGCGCTTTCGTCGCTTGTTTTATCAACCACCTCGACGTGTGCCGTGCGGTATGATTTTTTCGTCGGGATCATGAATTCAATTCCTTTATGAACATCGCATTCTGACGGCAAATGGTCGTCAATGAAATGGACCATGCGACATTGACCAAACCCCAATTCGTCGCCACGCTCTCATAAAACAGAACATTTACAGGGAGACGGAGAATGCAAAAAAATCTGCGCATGGAAAACCGTACCAAGCGCTGGCTTTTAGATTCCGTCATCAAGACCGTGGGCCCCGAATGGGATCAAGGGCACCTTGGGGGCAAGGGTGGAAAGGGCGGCGGCGACTTGGCGTCCTTCCGTCGCGCCGGCGCACGTATGAAGGTGTTTGACGATATTGGTCCGGAGTTCGGCAAAGAAGGGGAACGCCGCGAGGGCATAGCCCGTGGCTTTGAGGAACAGGGACGCTTGGTTTCTGCCTATGAAAACTTTTTTATCGCCGCTCTGCTCTACGCATCCGCGCAATGGCCTTATTTCGACATCAACGACGAGTGTCTGGAATGGGAACGTCGAATGATCTCCTGCTATGACAAGTTTATCGACTACGTGCCGCATCCGGTCGAGCGCGTCGATATACCCTTCAAGGACACTACCCTCTCCGCCTTCCTTCATCTTCCTGCCGCTCCGGCGGAAGGCGAGAGCTTTCCGTGTATTCTCCATATCGGCGGCATGGATGGCAGCAAGGAAAACATGGTGTCGCTGCATGGTGACTCCGCTTTATCACGCGGCATGGCCGTTCTGGCCCTTGATGGTCCAGGACAAGGCGAAACCCGCAATCGGGGTGTTACCATCTCATCTGACAATTTCGCGGAGGCGGCGGAGACCGCCGTAAACTGGCTTAACGACCGTCCTGAAATCGATGAGGATCGCATTGTCATTCGCGGCTCCAGTTTCGGCACCTATTACGGCACAGTTGCTGCCGCTGGACTGAAAGACAAAATCAAGGGCTATAGCGGTACCGGTGTCTGTCAGGGCGCCAATCACAGCATGAAATTTGCCGCCTCTGCCGATCTTGGCGAAAGCGTCGACAGTCTGGTCTATGACTGGCTGCGCGACCGGGTGGATGGAAAACCGGTGAATTCCGAACGTATATGGGTTGATAGCCGGGGCAAGATAAACGCAACACCGTATTGGAAAATTCTGACTATGACTGATCATTGGACCGCCGCCTGGGGTGCTTCGGCACAGGGGCCTTACCCGCATGGCAGGGAAACGGCGCAGCCTGACCTGTCCGGGCATTTTCCAGAACCGGGTTATAGCGCGCGCAATCAATCTTTTCGGATGATTGTCCGTCCCGATATTTGGGGCAGGCAGGCGCGCATACGTCTTTCGAACGCTCACGGATCCCAGCCCATTACTTTTGAGGATATCCACATTGGTCTGAGGTCCATGAGCAGCGCTATCATGCCGGGAACCAGCCGAAAGATGACATTCAACGGAACTAACAGCGTTACGATTGCGGAAGATAGCTGGCAAAACAGCGATCCGATTGATCTCGATTTTATCAGTGACCCGAACAACCCTCTGTTAATCGACAAGTCGCTGGCTGTGAGTTTCCACATCGTCGGTGAGTCCGGGCCAATGACATACCACGCGAAGGCGTCGCAATCGTCGTACCTGGCAGCGAAGGGCGCAGCGGACGTCTGTTCGTCAGAGGATGAAGCTGCGTTTCCCTACGCGACAACGTCATGGTTCTTTCTCGATGCGCTGGAGATGAACATGGCCGCACCCACCAAGGTCATTGTCGCGTTCGGCGATTCCATTTCAGATGGATCGGGCTCGACCATCAACGGCTTCGATCGCTGGCCAGATGTTGTCTCCCGGCGGCTGCATGCAAAGTTTGGCAATACAGTCGCGCTGGTCAATCAGGGCATTGGCGGCAATCAGGTAATCGGACCGCCGGAAAACACCCCGGCAGCTGACAATCTCGGCGGAATATCGGCACTGTCCCGTCTGGAACGCGATGTCATAAGCCTGTCCGGCGTCAGCACGATCATCTGGCTTGAAGGCATCAATGATTTTGGTTTCTCCGATGCTTCCGCCGAAGCGGTGATCGATGGAGTCCGGCAGGGCGTTGCGCGGATGCGCGATGCCATCCCGGGGGTACGGGTTATCGGTGCGACCCTCACCACGGCCTTAAATGCGACGACGGGCGGACATGGACAGGAGTCGGTCGATACAAGACGCCGAACGTTTAATAAGTTTGTGCGCACCACCGATATCTATGACGGGATTATCGATTTCGACGCCGCAACTTATGACGATGCCACCGGTGAACTGCGCCCCGAGATGGTGCCAAACAGCTGTATCGGCGGTCCCGGCGACAAGCTCCACCCCAACCGCGTAGGTTATCAGGCCATGGCGGCGGCCGTGGATATCGTCATGCTGGTAGGAGAATAGACAAAATGACGAAGTTTACCGGCGATATCGGCCTGCAGTTCACCATTCACATCGCCAATCAATATACCGTCCCCAAAATTGTTGATCTCACCCAGCTCGCGCATGATCAAGGGTTCGACCAGGTCTGGGTGAATGACAATCTGTGCCACCGGAATATTTTCGTGGTGCTGGCCGCGATGGCAGCAAAAGTGCCGATCAAACTCGGCACCGCTATCCTTGTCCCCTACTTCCGCAACCCGGTTGATCCAGCGGACAGCATGGCGGCGCTGACCGAACTCACAGACGGGCGGGAACCAAATATCGGGATCGCGCGCGGTGCGCATGCGATCGCCGGCAAGCAAACCACACCGACCAAACCACTGGCGACGAGTTCCGCACGATTTTTATCGACCCGGAATTGGTCACCGCTCTGGATGCGGCCTTCACCAATGGGGCCACCGTGCAGCAGGCGGCTGAACGGGTCCCTGATGAGTCCGTAAAAAGCTGCTTCGTCGTCGGCGAACCAGAGGAATGCAAGGATCAAATCCTCGATCTGATGGTACACGCGGAAAACCTCAATTTCGGACAGGTGTGTCTGGCCAAAATCGGCCCGGACTATGAGGAAGCGATTACCCTCTTGCGGCAACACGTTCTCAAAGATTGAATTGGGATCACCGCATCTAACTGGAGACATGCCATGGGACATCTATTAAACGGCGAATGGAGCTTTGAAAACCGGCTGTCGGAAACCGAAACCGGTTTCTATGTCAAAAAACCATCGCAGTTTCGCAACTGGATCACCAATGACGGCACCTCCGACTATCCCGCCGAGGCCGGCCGTTATGTGCTCTATTCCTCCATCGCCTGCCCGTGGGCACACCGCACCGCCCTTTATCGTGTTCTTAAAAAGCTTGAAGACATCATTCCGCTGGTCAATACCGAACAATCCTCGGCCGATCAGGGCTGGGTCTTTGTCGATGGACCACACGACGTGCCGGGTACAGACAAAACCGTGAACTTCCTGCATGAGATTTATGCGCTGGGAGATCCCGGCTGCACCACGCGGGTCACCGTGCCGATGCTGTGGGATACCAAGACCTGTACCGTTGTCAGTTGATACAGCGGGACCGATTGGCGCCAATGGCGTGGTGCCGCGTGGCCCGATTGTCGATCTCACCCGGCCACATGACCGCGACCGGTTCGCCAAAGCGGCGTAGAATATTATTTGATCAGCGTGCCGTCCGGGCGGATGTGGTTCTGCCAGATATGCCCGTCGGTATAGCCAAGGACTTCACGTGCCTTTGACGTATCAAGGCCGCTCCAGTTGGCCTCCACACCATATTTGACCGTCGTGCCGGGCAGGTATTTTTCGACGAGTTCCGTCGTCGGAGTTGGAAAACGGCTGTTTTTGGCGGCGATGTTAAAGGCTTCGTGGCCGGTGATATCGGCTTCCGCCGCGAGCTTGCAGGAAACCGCGGCATCGCGGACATCGACATAGCTCCAGAACGTACCGAGCCGCGCGCCCGGCTCTTCCCAGCGCTGTGGCAGACTTTCATAGGTGAGATCAAAATTCACCCCGGCCAAACGCAGGCTCGCCACCGACATGTCACACATATCGACACAGGAATCCGCGATCTGCTCGCCAAACACTTTTGAGAACGCGTACGGGTCCTTCGGCATCATCGGGTGTTTTTCATCAAGCGGCAGATAGTCCGGGTTCCACATTTCCGGCGCATAGGTAAAGCCATAGGCCGCAACGCTGGAGGCATGCACGATCCGCCGTACACCCATATCCGACGCCGCTTTGAACACGTTATAGGTGGCCGCCATGTTGTTGCGGAACACTTCGGCATCCGCCGCCATAAACGGCGCCTGATGTGCCGCGAGATGAATGACGGCGTCGGCACCCTTGCAGGCCTCGTAAAGATCACCGGTCCGGGTCAGGTCCGCGACCCAGCTTTCACAGATGCGTTCGCGCGGCGGCACGACATCAAGGTTCAACACCTCATACCCGCCATCAAGCAGGGTCTGCACCGTTGTGCGACCGAGATTGCCACTGCCGCCGGTGATGACGATCTTGCCTTTGCTCATCCACCCTACTCCGCCCTGACACCAACAAAGGAGTCGAGCTTGACCAGCCCTTCGGCATTTTCTTCGAGATGCAGCGCCTTGGGGTCCTTGCCGTCTGCCGCATCGGCAATCGCATCACGCACCATCTTGCGCAGCATAATCACACCGCGATCCGACGTGCCGAGATGTTCCTGCCGTTCGCCGAGCAGCTTCTGTGTCCCCTGGGTGACGATATCCTCGGCCCGGACATTGCCGCGGAACGGCATCAGCGGGCGCTTGTCATAGGGCTTGCGGTCATCCTTGGGTTCCTCACGCTTGCGCATTTCCTTGAGATGCTCAAAAAACTTCTCATCCGGCCCGGTATAGTAATCGACGGTGAACATCATGAAGTTGTCATCGTCATTCGGCGTCAGGAACATAAAGTGTTCAAAGTCCGAGCCCTTATTGACCAGCTTCTGCGGGTCTTCCTTGCCATGCACAAATTCGGTATCGCCAACCTGCAGGATGCTGGGAAAGCCAAGGCTCATCTCATCAACCACCACCCCATCACCATCAGTCGCCGGTTTGGACATCACGATCTTCATGCCATAGGGCGTTTCCACCGGCTCAAAATCCGGCGGGTCATCGGCGCTGAAAAACCGGTCGCCCCAGGTCTGGTCGCCATAGGCGCTGGCACCGTGTAAAATCCACACATGCACCGGATCGGCGCTGTTCTCATAGAAATTGAACCAGTTGTAATCGAAATGCCGTGTCGGCTCGATCTGCCGTATGCCGCCATGATCAATCAGCGGTGAATAGCTGGGCAGCGGCGGCGGGTTGTCGGGATCGGGCCCCATATAGGCAAAGATCAGCCCGCCCAGCTCGCGCACCGGATAGGAAACCTGCCGGACTTTCGCGCAAAATGGGTTGCCATTGACCTCGGAGGGCTGCTCCAGGCATTTGCCCGACACATCATACAGCCAGCCATGATAAGGGCAGCGAATACCCGCCCCCTCGATATCACCATATTCCAGCGACGCACCGCGATGCGCGCAATGCTGGCCGATCAGCCCGATGCGCCCTTCGCCATCGCGAAACAGCACCAGCTCCTCATCCAGCACTTTGACGGCCTGCGGGATGTCATGCAGCTCACCGACCGCACCCACCGCCATCCAGTAGCGCCGCAGCCACTGGCCACCCGGCGTGCCGGGCCCGACCCGGGGAATATCAGCATTGGTAATCGAGCTCATAGCGTCACCTTAATCCAGAACAGCTCAGTCCAAAATGCCGACATCGCGATAGACCGTGCGCATACCCTCTATCGCCTCTTCGGGCAGGGGCGCGGTTTCCCAGCGCGGGAAGCGCTTCACCGGCAGTCCCCGCAACCGGAAGGTCTCGGCAATCGTACCCCGGCCATATTTCTTCTGGGTCGAGATAAACATCTGGGTAATCTGCGTGACCTTGGCCTGTAATTCCGCGCCCTTGGCGTAATCCTTGGCCTCCAGCGCTTCATACAACGCCACCGTCAGCTCCGGCACCGAGCTGGTCGGCGGGTTGATCATCCCGGCGATACCGAACGGCACCAGCCCGAAAATATCGGCATTACCGGTAAAGACCGACACATCCTCGGGGAACAGTTTGACATAATCCTCCATCGCGCCATCGCCATAGGAGACCTTTATGCCCTTGATGGTTGACACTTCCTTCTTGAGCGTCACGCCAAAATCCGGCGAGATCGAGATGCCGCAATATTTCGGGTTCTCATATATATAGATCGGCAGCGGGCAGGCCTCGGCCACCTTGCGGTAATGCTCCAAAATCGCCGAGGGCGGCGCATCATTATAGTAATAAGGCGGGATCACCCCGATGGCCGCCGCCCCGATCTCATTGGCATGTTTCGCCAGCGCCACCGTGGTTGGCGTATCGGCACAGCCGACATGGATAATCACCGGCGTCCGCCCGGTCGCCTGATCGATCACGATCTCGGCCACCGACCGGCGTTCCGCCTCCGACAGAGCCGGCCCCTGCCCCGATGAGCCCAGCGCAAACAGCCCATGCACCTTGGCCGTAAAATAAAAATCGACAAGCTGGCGCAGCGTCTCTTCATCAACCGAGCTGTCCTCATGAAACGGCGTGATCACCGGTATCAGAACGCCTTTTTCCATCTGCCTCACCCTCAAATTTGCAGTTTACGCGCAACGCCGTAACGGCGCGGGAATTGATGGGTTCTGTGTACTGGAATTTGGGGGAGTTGGGAAGTTTGTGGGGGGAGGTGGAGAAATATTGAATAGATATCACTCAACCAATCTTAAGTTTGGCCTTCTTGATGGTGTCCTCACCCCCTCACCGTCGATAGTCAGCATATTGGCTAAGCCAAACAAAAGAGACTCCAGTTCCTGAACGGGAACGCCGGTTAGGCTCGCGATGTCAGACTTGGCAATACCATTTTCCCTGAGATCATCTATTATCTGTTGCCATAGGCTGGATTGTTCTCTCGGAATCTCGTTCGGTTCATTTTTAAGCCAACCACGCCGCGACATCTCGACATAAAAGGAGCGGCTTCGACTGCTCTTAATTACACCAACCTCAAGCAAACGGTAAGCAAGCGCCACAGCAGATACGCGCCATCTCTTTTTATACTTCAATAGGTCGTCAATACTGTAAACAGAAGTATTTACAGTCGACCGTATGTCCGCTTCCGGCATTAGGAACGCACCTGCAAAGGCTTGAGCATCCTTTTCGATTGGGCTGTTTTTCTTATCTGCAGAAGCTCCACCATGCTTATGAAGACATAAATGGCAAAGTTCATGAGCAGCATCATAACGACTACGTTCAGCCGATTTAAAGCGATTTAGAAAAACATACGGAATATCATTGCGCCACACCGAGAAGGCATCAATATCCTTATTATTCTCGGCAAGAGAAAAAACCTTAATCCCTTTTGCCTCGAGCAAATGGATCATATTTTCGATAGGTTTCTCACCTAACTGCCAGTGCTGACGCAAGAATACAGCCGCCAATTGCGGGTCCACGTTCGCAGAAAATTCTGGTAAATCTAGTTCAATAGAATTGTATCTTGTAGATATCCAGTCATCAAAAATATAAGCAAGTGTTCCAGATGCCAAAGCAGCATCCATCACCACATTCGTTTTGCTAGCAAGACCCCGAAAACTGGCGTTATCGCGACGAGGTTGGTCAACGTCGGAGCCACTTAAAAATTGTACAGGAAAATCCAACGAAGTCGCCAAACGCTGCAAATTTTCTTCACTTGGCGTAATTTTGCCGGTTTCATAACGATGCACTGTGTTTGTAGAAACACCAGCAATTTCGCCGAGTCCCTTTTTACTCATCGCCCTGCGCTCCCGAGCGATAGTGAGCCGCTGTGGATTAAACATCCTATATTTTGCGAGTAATTATCGGCAGATCGATTTCAGCAAAATCCTCTGCTACGGGATTAGGAGCACGTAAACCGTCCAACTTTCCAGGAGCACAAATAACAATTCTTTTTGAAAAATTGCGGATAAACCCACCCACTATTTGATCAGGCCGCGAAATTTCCGCGGAAACATAATCGTCACCCGCATATCCGCAAAAATACCAAAAATCGTATAAGGAAATGGAGTCCGTTTCATCTACATTGTCCATATCCCAAAGCCCATACTGATCCGATCTGCGGTTCTGTTCCGCTAGAGTGGCAGTCCGAGTACCTTTTTCGGCGATATTGCTCGGTTGTTTGGAAATAATTCCAGTGCGGGCATTAGTATTCACGAAAGCAAGTTTTATTTTGAGTTCGTCGTTACTAATTCCTTCTATTTGACCATGACGGCACAATTTCCAACCTAACTCTTTGAGAGTTGCATCTTCACGAAGATATCTAGTAACCCATCGGCGCATTTCTGTTCTGCCAGTTTCTAGAGGGTCTAGAGAATTTACATTACCACGGTCACCTAGCGCCTTATCAAGAATATCAAGCAAAACCTCCTTGGGCAGACGCATTTGGGCCAACTCAGGGATAACTTCATATTCCTCAAAAAGGACGTCTTCAGGCATCACAAACTCCATGTTACGAATCTAAGAATTAAAGAATAACAAAAATCACAACGTGGGTCAATTTATTTGTGTACGATTTTAATCACCAGTCTCACTCCGCCGCAGCGGCGCCTGCCTTCGCCCCGTCCAGCTTAAACCCGCGATAGCCCTCGGCGACAATCTCTTCACATATCTTTCGATACGTCCCGACGCCGCCGATATAGGGCATGAACAGGCGCGGTTTGCCGGGGATGTTGGCGCCCATATACCAGCTATTGGCCTTGGGAAAGAGCGTCTGGTTGGCAACCTCCTGCACATGGTCGGTCCAGTCGTCTTCGGCCTGTTGCTCGGCTTCCATTGTCGCAACGACGTTGTCGCGGAGATGCACCAGCGTGTCGGAGACCAACTCCACATGCTGTTCGATGGAGGACATCATATTGCTTTTGACCGACGGGCTGCCCGGCCCGGTGATGGCGTACATATTCGGGAAGCCCGCACACATCAGCCCCAGATACGTCCGCGGCCCGGCCTGCCATTTATCTTTCAGCGTCTGCCCCGCCCGGCCGCGTATATCGACGCGCAGCAGCGTGCCGGTCATGGCGTCGAACCCGGTGGCGAAAACGATGCTGTCGAATTCGAAGGCGCACCCACCGGTTTCCAGCCCGGTTGCGGTGATCCGGTCAATCGGATTGCTGGCGATATCGACGAGATCGACATTATCGCGGTTATAGGTCTCGTAATATTCGGTATCGAGGCACAGCCGCTTGGTGCCGATGGGGTATGACTTCGGGGCCAGCAGGTCAGCCTTTGCCGGGTCCGTGACCGTTTTGGCAATGCGTCGCCGTACCCACGTCGCCGCCGTCTCATTGGCGTCCTCGCTGGTCAGCAGATCATTATAGGATTTGAGCAGCGTCATGCCGCCCGCCGCCCAGCGCTCGCGATAGGCTTCCTTGCGCTCTTCATCGGTGACATCGAGAGCCGAGATATCAATCGGCGCGATACTGCGCAGGCTGCCGCTCGGTGAACAGCGCATATTGGCGCGCCGTTCGGCATAGTTATCCTTCCACATCCGCTCATACTCGTCGGTTATCGGCACGTTGCGCGCCGGGACGGTCCAGTGCGGCGTGCGCTGGAACACGGTGAGATGCGCGGCTTCCTCGGCAATCACCGGGATCGCCTGAATACCGGACGAGCCGGTGCCGATCACCGCGACCCGCTGGCCGGTGAAATCGACCTTCTCATGCGGCCAGTTGCCGGTGTGATAGGTGTTGCCCTTGAAATCATCGATGCCGGGAATGTCCGGCAGGTTGGCGGTCGAGATACAGCCCGTTGCCATGATGAAATGCTGCGCCGTGACGGTCTCGCCGCTATCGGTCTTGATCGTCCAGCGCTGGGCGGCCTCGTCAAAATGCGCCGAGGTGACCGAGGTCTCGAAGGTGATGTCCTTGCGGAGGTCGTACTTGTCGGCGACATGGCCGATATAGCGGAGAATATCGGGCTGGGCCGAGTATTTTTCCGGCCACTTCCAGTCCTGCTGCAACTCCTCGTCAAACGAGTAGGAATATTGCATGGACTCAACATCGCAGCGCGCGCCGGGATAGCGGTTCCAGTACCAGGTGCCACCGACATCGCCGCCGCGCTCAAACAGGCGCGTCGAAAAACCGTGCCCGCGCAGCAGATGCAACAGATACAGCCCGGAAAATCCGGCGCCGACGATAACGGCGTCTACAGAGTTTGCTTTAGCCATAAAACGCACCCAAACGTTGCCGGAATCGAACCACGGAGCGGGCGAATATGCAAGGTTTGCACGATCTCTTGCCAATTGCGCCGTTCGGAGTCACGCTTCACCTCACACAGGCATCCGCACAGGGAGACAGCCGATGGCCACGATGATGAAGATGCCCTCGGGCACCACCTATCAATCCGATAATATTACACCGATCTCGCGGCTCGATATTCCGGGCGGCGGGCAGGTCACGATTGACGGCAATTACGCCTATGTCGGCTATATGTATGGGCCGGAAGGTACGTCGATTATCGATATCTCCGATCCGTATAATCTGAAAGTGTTGTGGACCGCAGAGCTGACCAATCCGCAAATGCACTCTCATAAAGTCCGCGTGGCGGGCGATTATATGGTCACCAATTGCGAGCAGCGACCACGCGCCGGGGTCAAGATGACCAGCGATTATGATGATCACGGGGTGCGGATCTGGGACATCAAGGACAAGAGCAACCCGCGGCTGATCAACTATCACAAGACCGGCGGACGCGGTGTGCACCGTTTCGATATGGATGAGAAATATCTCTACCTCTCAACCGAGATGGAGGGTTTCCTCGGCCATATTCTCGTGACCTATGACTGGTCCAACCCGGAGAAACTCGAAGAGGTGTCGCGCTGGTGGATACCGGGACAGCATACCGCCGGTGGCGAAGAGCCGGGCCCGATGAAACGCGAACACCGGCTGCATCATGCGTTGCGTCATGACGACACGCTGTATGCCGGGCTGTGGATGTCAGGCTTCGCGATTATCGATATCAGCGATCTTAAGAACCCGAAGACGCTCTGTACCTATGATCCGCACCCGGAAGAGGCCGAGCCAAGCCATACGCTGCTCCGCGTGCCGTTCCAGATTGACGGGCGCGATATCGCGCTGGGGATTGATGAGGAACGGGTGACACGCGGTAAGGATGTCGGCAAATCCCACGCGCCGCTCTATGTGTTTGATGTCTCCGACCCGACCGAGATGAAGCTACTCTATAAGCATCGGGTGCCCGAAGACGGTATGCCCTATACCGGCGAGGATGTGCGGTTTGGCGCGCATCAGTTCCGCGAAAAGTTTGACGATACGCTGGCCTATGCCACTTGGTTCGCGGCGGGTTTGCGCATTCTCGATCTCGCCAACCCGACCGCGCCGGAGGAAGTGGGCTATTTCATCCCCGAACCCGGCGAAGGCTATAACGCGCCCCAGACCAACGATGTCGAGCTCGACCATCGCGGGCTGATCCATATCACCGACAAGGCCCGCGGCTTCGACGTCATCGATTTCAAACGGTAGGGCACCTCACACAGCGGGCGGCTGGACGACGATCTGGTCGTAGGCGTAGCGCTGTTTGAGCGTGCCGAAATGTTCAAACACATCCTGAACAATATCAATGGCTTGCGGCGTTATCTCAATGTGCGGTGTCCAGCAGCCGAGCTTCTGATAGGTCGCGATACAGTTTGCCAACGCCGCTTCGTCAATCGCCGGGAAAAGCGGATTCTGGTTAGCCGCAATTTCAGCAGCAGATGCATCATTCACATAAACCCGCGCTTTCTTGTAAGCCCGCGTGAAAGCCTTCGCGGTATCGGTCGCCAGCCATTCACGGGTCGCGGCGACACTTGAGAACGCATTGGGACCGATCAGCGGCCCCGACTGCGCCACCACATGGCCCACCCGTCGGCTTCAAGCTGCTGCGGGAACGGCCCCTGTTGCAGCACATAAGCGCCGGTGCCGTCCCGGAAGGCTTGATCCATCGCCGCGACGCCACCGACATTGACCTTGATCTTGCTGAAATCAATCCCCGCCTTGTGACAGGCATACATGAACATCGCCAAACAGAACGATCCCGGCCCCTTCGAGCTTGTCCCAGGAGAAATTCCCGTCTTTTTCGCGCCCGACCAGAAAAAACCCGTCCATCTCATTGATCTGTGCGAAATGCGCTGCAACCGGAACCACACCTTTTGCCGGCGATAAAAAGGCCTGGCTCGGTGCGGTCTGGATCACCTGAACGCTACCTTCCTCAAGGGTCTGCACGGCAGACACGCCGGGCGGTGAGATCGACCAGCTCGCATCAATCCCCTCCTCCTTCAGAAAGCCGGCCGAGAACACCGCGATCAACGGTGAATAAAAGGCAGAAAACAGGGTGAACTGAATTTCGATCTTTTCCATCTCGCGACTCCGAAAACGACTGATTTGATCGCAGTATAGCGTGACTTGCTACAAGGGGGCGATTGCATCACGCTCCAATCTCGAAAAGCGTGTGAGTGAGTACAGTTTCGGGTATGGCAGAGGAACTCTCCAAAACAGCGATGATCGAGCGGGCGCATCGCGCTGCCCTATCGGTTGCCGCGGCCCATGGTCTGGATGTTGAACGCACGGAGCTGTTCCATTTCGGCTGCAATGCCACGATACGACCGCACCCCCACAAAATAATCGCACGGGTATCGGGTAGAGCCGGCGGTTTCAGTTCGCATGCCGCCGCCCGGCAACGCGAACTGGATGTCAGCCGCTATCTGGCCGCAGCTGGTGCGCCCGTTATTCCGCCGAGCAGCATAATCGATGCCGGTCCACATGAAGAAGATGGTGTGATCGTATCATTCTGGGATTATATCGTTGAGAGCAAAAGCCGACGCGACAGAAAACATGCGCTTGATGCACTGCATAAATGTCACGAAGCGCTGGCCGACTATCCCGGTGAGCTTCCCTTTCTGCATGGCTATGCCGATGCCAGACGGCTCTGCCCCAGATACTGACGTGAAGGTGTGCTGGCAGGCGACGAAATCCATGAAACGCTGGGGCGCATTTCAGCAATGGATGACGCGCTCGGGGCCCTGAAAAATGATATTCCGACAAAGTTCGTGCCAATCCATGGCGACTCGCATTTCGCAAATGTGCTGTGCAGTAACGATAACTCCGGTGTTTTCTGGCTCGACTGGGAAGATGTGAGCAGCGGCCCTGTCGAATGGGATTATGCCTGCATGTTAAACTATCTGGAAGACTATCCGGTACGCGATCATAACCTCAAAAGAGCTTTCAAGGCAGCGCTTGCAGACAGAATTGACCCGGACTGTTTTAATCCCATGCTCGAGGCCCGCGAGTTGCAATCCGATTTGTGGGATATGTTTCCCTAGCGGCTCCTTTCATCGCTTGTCGACCAAATCCCACAATACTGCCGCTTGAGCTTGACCTGCTGTGCTAAAGCCATTGATCATACGGTAATCTTTCAGGAACAAACGTCGTGGAGAACAGCAATGGGTAAACAGCCGACCGGCATCGGGTTTGTCGGGTGCGACCTGCACCGCTCCCCCGCAGATAGCGGCAGCCACGATCACAGCCCGGCGAGAGACCACACCCATCGCCAGGAACTCTCGATCAACGGTCAGCGCATCACCACGGTTGATATCCACGCCCACTGCGCGGTCCCGGAGGCTCTCGCCGTGCTTGGTCAGGAGTGTGAAAAAGAGACACTCCTGATGTCTGACACCTCTGAGCGTATCGCCGCGATGGATGCGCAGGGCATCGATATCTCAGCGCTTAGCATTAACCCCTACTGGTACCATGCCGAGCGCGACGCGGCGGCGGAACTCATCCGTATCCAGAATGAAGCACTTGCGGAGATTTGTGCCGCAACGCCCGACCGTTTTGTCGCCTTTGCCACCATCGCCCTGCAACACCCGGATCTCGCCGTTGAGCAAATCGAGTATGGCGTTAAACAGCTTGGCCTGCGCGGTGTCAGCATTGGTTGCGAGGTTGAGGGCGAAGAACTGGCCAATCCGAAGCTCGATCCGGTCTGGGCCAAATGCGACGAGCTAAACCTGCTGGTCTTTATGCACCCCAAGGGAACGCCTGCCATGGTTGCGGGCGGCAGGCTGGCCGGCAGCGGTGTCCTGCAGAACACCATCGGCAATCCGCTTGATACCACGATTGCGCTATCGCATTTGATCTTCGAAGGCACGCTGGATCGCCACCCGGGCCTTAAAATCTGCGCGGTCCATGGCGGAGGCTATTTTGCCTCCTATGCCCATCGCTCAGACGCGGTGATCCGCACCTTTCCGCATCGCGTCGGGCCGCTGCCGAAGAAGAACCCGACACAATATCTCAAGGACGGTCAGCTCTATTTCGATACCATCGTGTTTGATCCCGACGCCCTGAAATATCTGATCTCACAAACCGGTTCCGACAAGATCATGATCGGTACGGATTACCCCTATGGCTGGACCAGCACAGAGGTTGAACTCATCATGGGAACACCTGGCCTGACAGACGACGAACGCATCGCCATTCTCGGCGGCACAGCGGCGAAACTATTGGGGCTGGATCGGTAACACACAGTCAATGAGCGCCTTCTTGCAATATCTCAGCGACATCTGGACGCTGAACATGACGCTTGCCGCCCTCGTGGCACTTCCCGCGGGCGCCATCCAAGGCTATGCCGGGTTTGGTGGCGCGCTGGTTTCTGTGCCGTTCTTCGCGATCCTGTTTGGCCCCGTTCATGGCTTCGCAATGGTCCTCATCGTGATGTTCCTGATCCAGGCGACGTTGTTTCCCGAAGCTTTCGCCCATGCGGATTGGAAAGAGGTCACACTGCTTGCCGGGGCGAGCGCATCACGATCAGCCTCGGCATTCTGTTTCTGGTATCCGCCGATCCGACGTTTATCAAGAGGGGCATGGGCGTCCTCGTGCTCGCGATTACCCTATTTATGATGTCAGGCTGGAAATATACCGGCACCAAACGCACGCAAGTCGGTATCGCTACCGGGGCAGTTGCCGGCAGTATCACGGGCGGGTTTGGCGTCCCTGCCTTCCCCCTCAGCGCCTTGTATTTTCACAACTCGCCATCAAGCACACCGGTTATAAGGGCCAATGTGCTGATGGCGCTTGTTTGCAATCTGATAATCGGGATTGTCGGATTGACAATTCAGGGCATCTACGATCAGGCGTTGGTCGCTCGAACCCTCCTCGTCGCCCCGATCTTTATCGGTGGCGCCCTCCTGGGCCAGTATCTGTTCAGCGTCGCGCCCGTCGAATGGTTCAAACGCGTCACCTACTGCATTTTGATCTTAAGCGCTGTTACGCTCTTGCTTGCATAGTGCCACACTCATGCGACAGTAGGCTTTGGTCCGGAATAATGTTCACGGATTGCTCTTTCCATTTCCGGCGCCGTATCGAAATCATTGAAGAAGTGAAAGACCACGCAGAGTCCGGGATCACATTTATCAATGACAAAACCGGCTTCCGTGGGATCGGAATGGATGATGGTGCCAATTACCTTCGCAGACCGTTCATCATACCCGGAACGAGTCATCAACTGGTCCACCGTATTGAAGGTCTCGTGGATCAGAACATCCACGCCCAGGGCGTTTTCGATCATGAATTCGCCGGGTGTGGTATCTCCCGAATACACCATGCTGAGTCCGTTCCACTCCAATTTCAGACTGACGGGCCCGTCCATGATATGGATGGCGGGAAAGCTGGTGATCCTGACGCCATTTTTCTCATAGATCACGCCAACTTCTGAATAATCAAATTCATGGCAGTTGATCTCCGCCCCGACAGCGGGCAAGGCGTGAACGCGCGACTCCGTGTCCCAACGACAGGACTCACACTGATGTTTGACAAAATGGGCGAAACCATATTCCGGCTTGTTGCTCGACGGTCCATACACTTCCAATGGCTTGAGCCGTCCACTGGTCCAGCTGCCGACCCGAATTTGCCCAAAGTCACCGACATGATCAGTATGCAGATGCGTCGCAAAATAGGCCGTGATGTCGCTGTAAGGAATTTCGAGCGCCGTAAAGTTCATCTGCGACCCAAAGCCAAAATCAAACATGAACTTGTCGCCATTGCCGAGCTCGATCAGCCAACAGGCATTCGCCTGCGATCACCGCAGGAAGGGGCGTCCGGTTCCCAATGCCGTGATCCGCATTTCACCTTCGGCCAGCTCCTCGGCGTTGGGATAAAAATGTTCGAAATATTTGCCGCGTTGGGTATTGCTGCTCATCGTTGCCTCCCGATTGGCCGTGTTATGATTTTGCGGTCGCCAGAATGTTAACAGGCGTCAAACCGCCCTGCCCGCCTTAAAGACAACCTCATCCAGCATGACGCCGCGATCATCAAAGATAGACCAGGTGCCGTCTTTCAGCCCGTTTTTGAAACTGCCCTTTTTAAAAACCTGGCCATTATCGTAATACATGATCAGGTCGCCTTCCGGACGGCCATTCTTGAACATGCCTTCATAATGAAGCTGACCATTCATATAATATTTGACCCCGTCCTCTTCGGGGTCCTGCGATTTGTCGCGGTTAGTCTCAGAAGCCATATCTCATTCACCCGTCGGGCCTGTTAGATCTTGAACGGAAAGTTTCCGGTTCCCGCACCGGTTTTGCAAATGCTGTTACGTTGCCAGTAACACCAGTGCCGTACAGATCAGGATCACATAGGTTACCTTCTTGAACCACTCTACCGGTGCAACTTTGAAAAGATACTGCCCGACGAATATCCCGGTGGTGAAGACCGGGTAAAGGATCGCGGCACGCAACAAAATGGAAGCGTCGTAAACTCCTTGTATGGCCAGACCGAGAATACAGGCAATCAGCGTACAGGTAAGCGCTATCATCACATTGGCCCGGATGATCTCTGGCTGCGACGCAGAGTTGTGGAAATAAATCGCCGATAGTGGAAACGCTGGAACACCGAACGATCCGGTAATACTGCCTGCCACCGTTCCTGTCGCGACGCCGACCAATGTCCGGCGTTTCCCGGCATACCGATAGCCGAACATCATAAAGATGGTAATCAGCAGAATGAACACCCCCATGCCGCGACGGATAAAGCCCGGATCGGCCGACACCAGAAACAGCACACCGAGCGATAAAGCCACGACGCCGGGTCCCGCAACAGGCAGAACTTCCTTCCAGTCGACCTTTCCCACCGCTTTGGAAATCAGCTGCAGCTGGCCTGTTAACATCAAAATGACGACGATGCTAAAAGCGGTGACCGGCCCGAATAAAAGGGCGAACAGCGGCACTGCAAACAGTGCGCCACCAAACCCGGCATAGCCTTGAATAATTCCGCTGGGAAGCGCGACACATGCCGCCAGCAACAGCGTTAGCGTCCAGATTTCATTGAAATTTTGGAGAAGAAAATCCATGCCGGGAGTATCGCAGGGAAACCCGGACTCGGGCACCCCGACACGAAAGGCTAGTCAATTGACCAGTTCAGGGGGTTGCAGAGCGCCCGCCCCATAATCTGATCGAGTTGTTCGGCATTAAGAAAATCCATCTCCTCGGTAAAATGTGTAACACATTGCCGGTAGGTTCCACCGACAACGCCGAGGATACGGGACAGATCGGTGCCCCAATAGCAACGCTCTGCCCCGAAGGCTTCGACGAGTTGCCGGACATAGGGTTGAAGGTTTGTATACGGATAGGGGGCGGTGGTTTTAGCCGGCAGGCTCGAGAGCTTTACCGATACATTTGGAAAACGCGCCAGCGCGACTGTTCCTTCCACAAAAGGACGACAATTTTCATCCTTGGTACCACCAGGAACGCCCATGTGATCGAGCATCAGTGTTAGATCGGGATGCTTCTCGGCAATCTCTGCGACCTGCGGCGCGAACCTGGCCGCATGGATCATGGTCGGAATACCAAGCTCTTCCGCCAGCGGCCAATACCAGTCAGCGGTGCCGTCAAACAGCCAGGTCGCCTCCTCCTTGCGAAAGAAAGTCAGCCGCACGCCTTTGCAGGCAGGCTCATCCCGCAATTCATACAACAGCTGTTTGCCAATCTCTGGTTCCAGCAGCGGCACACGGCTTATCAATCCAAAACGATCAGGATATTTCTCTGCCGCCTCCAGCCCGAGATCATTGCGGTCCATATCCCAGGTCGGCGGGACAATGAGCGTTCTATTAACGCCCGCCTCATCCATCATGTCTTTTAGTTCTTCATAACCGATGGCCTTTGGCCGGTGCCCCATATCCCGCACCAATTCCCTGCCCCCTTGGGTCCAGGGTCGTTCCGGCGTTTCTTCAGCCCAGATATGAACCTGAGAGTCGCAGACAAACATCTTGTTCTCCTTATGGCGAGTTAACCGGAGCGCGAGGTCTATCAAGCGGTATATGCCTCCGGGTCGACACCCCACACTGTTGTGCGGCGGAGCAGCCGACGTTCGCCTGCCGAGAAGTCGGTCCGGGCATGGTTGAGACAGCGATTGTCCCACACGACGAAATCACCTGGCGTCCAGACATGTTCATAAACGAATTCTGGCTTCTCGAGGTGATCGAATAACCCATGCAGCACCCTGTCGCTTTCGTCCTCGGGCAGCTCGACAATCCGTGACGTCATCAAGCGGCTGGCATAAATCGCGGGCCGTCCGGTCTCCTCATGCGCGACAAATAACGGATGTTCGCGGACGCCGCTCAGCGAACGGGTCGCCACATCCTGATTATTGTTGGCGTAGTACAAATGTTCACCATGACAATTAGCCAGTTTGGTTTTCAATTCTTCCGGCAAAGCCTCATAGGCCTTTGCGGTATTGGCGAACAGGGTGTTACCGCCCACGGAAGGAATTTCCATGGCATAGAGTAACGTGTAGCGATATGGCTGTTTCGTATAGGCACCATCGGAGTGAAAGAGCATCTCGCCATCCGGCAATGAGCCTATCGGTTTGCCATCCTCGCGAATATTACTGATCAGCATGGTTCCGGGATAGGACACCCGGCCTTTTTCCGACCATCCGACATTTCGGGCCCGGGTGCCTGGTTCACCGAAATGTTCCGTAAAACGTACCTGATCTTCTTCCGAAAAATCCTGTCCCGGAAAGACCAGAACATGATGATCCAGCCACGCGCGATGGATAGCATCGAACATTGCGTCATCCATTTCCCGGGACAGATCAACCCCGGTGATCCTTGCACCTACGGCGGGAGATGTTGGCTCTATCTTCATCTTTTACTCACTCAACATTTGACCAAGGAAATTAAACCAAGGACCGGAGTCTAACAAGATTGGGTATTCTTGAATTGTCATATAATTTTTCTACCCTAAGATTTCTTGTATTTATTGATAACAACAAAAACCTGTATTCCGCACACGGATTTTTTCGACGCTAAAGCCGAAATCAGCAAAAACGTAACCATGGAGGTATCCTAATGAAAATCAGCACTTTCAAAAGCATGCTCCGGAGTGACATTGAGCAGATATGTGAAACAAATGCGTGGGACAAAAACAACGCAAAACAAAGGGGAATGGCCTTCGAAAATTGGTGCTTCAACCTCCTTAAAGAACGGCTCCCTCACGCTGACTATGAGGCGGAGGAAAGTATTCTTCGAACAGATGATTTCGAAATAGATATTTGTTTGCCCAGCCCGGAAACTGAAGAAGTGTTCATACTGCAATGCAAGCATTACAAATTGGCTCAAAACCCACCTATTAAAGATGATGACATAAAGTCATTTTTTGCCACATTTGACTTACTCACCGATAAAAAACTTTTAAAAAACCGTGGGACGAAAAACTCCAAATTAATCGAAATTGCTAACGGTGTTTTAGATTGGCAAAAAGAGTCATACCAAATCCATATGGTTTTTGCCTCTACAGGCAAAAGCACTGACAGTTCACGTGCCGTAACCACAAGCTTCAATAAAAAATATAATAATGTTTCGTTTGAAGTTTGGGACATTGACGGTATTTGCGATCAATATACCTCTAATAGTCAAATGGAAGAAAGATACCCAGATGAAGTCTCTATTGTATTGAAAGAAGGCTCTTTTTTATATCAAGATCAACCACTTAAGAACCTGACATTCACAGTCCCCGGCACAACTCTACAACAACTTTATCGAAATCACAGGGATTCTCTTTTTAATTGGAATATACGCACCTTTTTGGGGAAAAAGGGCCTAGTAAACAAAGGGATGGCCGACACCATAGCGAATGAGCCAGAGAATTTTTATTATTTTAACAATGGGATTTCCGCTCTTTGTGAAAGTTTCAAGTTTGATAAATGTTCTCGCAATCTGAGCATCCAAAAACTTCAAATTGTAAATGGCGCACAAACAGTCGGGGCAATTAGATCAGCGATCCAAGAAGATGCCCAAAAAATTAATGTGTTAGTAAAATTAACAGCCGTTAAAGGCGCGGCACGAGAACGAGGGGTCGCCGCCTCGCTAATAAAGACCAACAACACACAGAACGCACTTAGGGTACCTGACTTTAGAGCAAATGATGCAATTCAACTCTGGTTAGAAACTCAGTTTAAAAACACTAAACCCAGAGGAAACCTGGGCAAATTAGTATATGCCCGTCGGCGACCCTGGCCGCGTGCTAAAACCGCAGAAACACTGGTTAAAATGGTTGACCTGGGAAAGATCATATATTCTTGGTATCACGATCCAAGGATTGCTATTTCCGCCCCCAATAGACTGTTTCTACATAAAAATGAGAAGGGTTTGTACGAAGATGCGTTTGGCCATTTGGGCGACGAAGTTCCGAAATGGCCAGATGAAGACTTCGACGAGGCGCTGTTGGCAATTCACACCTATCATAAAATTATCCTCAGCCTCAAAGACACAGAAAATAGAGACAAAGAATTTTCTCAAATTTCGCGATTAAAATTGGGAATTATATAGTTAATTAACCTTGCGGTTTATCTGCAAATCTTGGGGCGGAAAGGAGGTGATGCCAGATGCCTAACATACCAAAACCAGCCATGACAAAATGGTTGTAAGGATGGAAATCGTCTTCTCCCCAAGGTGTTCGTAGCACTTGGGGAGAAGGTAGGTTATTTTTAACCATAGATCAAGGGTTATGGTTCGACACCTAGCAACACGAGGGGCACAGCGGGCACGCCACGGCCCTGCCGGATGACATTGAGCAAGTCACGCTCATAATACGGGACACCGCTCGACATTTGCGATTCAAGGGTTTTCATCGGCAGGACTTCTATCCCTACATCGAGGATATCCGAGACGTAAAAGCTCAAGTGTTTAACGAACAGGTCATGCGCGACGAACGCATACTTTCCGAACTGAACTTCGACCGCGACACGATCCTTCACGAAATCGGTCTGATTGTAGGACATAATCGGCTTGCGGCCCGTCGCCGCTATGGCTGACTTCTGCTCAGCCTCGCTTTGCCCCTGAATCGAGCGTAGCAAACTCTCATCCTCCGTTACCCAAAACGTGTTCCGGCGTTCTTCCCAACCCTTTGCTTCCAGGCCAGACTTAAATGCTGCATTCATATCGACAGGGCTATAGAGCGTTCTGCCCTTTCGCGTCTTTTCTGTCGACACTTTTGTCCGGCAGGCTTCAGCATCGACTTGAGCATCGACTTGAGCAATGACGCCCAATAGTTCCGCCCAGAGCTCGGAGTGGTGAACAAGCAGATATTCCTCACCATTTAAATGGGAATATCTGGCTTTCACCCGCATTAATGACCACCGTTCGGCAGAACCGGGTTATAAACCGGTTTTCCCATGGGGCGGGTGCGCAGTGCCCCGCTACGCCACGCGGCAACGCGCTGCTGCGCCAGTTCGACATATTCAGGAACAATATCGCAACCGTAAGCGTCGCGCCCATGCATCAATGCAGCGATAACCGCAGAACCCACTCCCATATATGGGTCAAGAACCACGTCGTTTTCATCGGTCATCGAGAGAACCAGTCTCTCAACCAATTCAACCGGAAATTGGCAGGGGTGGATTGTCTTTTCTGGATGGTTATTCTTGACGTTCGGGAACTCCCAGACATCGGACGGGTTCTTACCCTTCGGGTTGCCGGACAGTTTGCCGGTATTCGGCCCTTTGAAATGTTTTTTGCCTGGATATTTTGATGGAACGCGGATCGGGTCCAAGTGCCACGTGTAATCGTCCGCACGTGTCCACCAATTGATTGTCTCATATCGGCCTGACAGCCGCCGTGTACAGTGCAAGCCGTGCCCGAAATGCCAGATAATCCGATTCCGCATTTTCAGGCCGCATCTTTGGAAGATTGGGTATGTGAGGATATCCAACGGCATTATCTCGCCGTTCTGCACGAAGTTTCCGACCTGCCAGCAAATGGACCCCTTTGGATGCAGAACGCGCACACATTCCTCGATAACGTGCTTTTGCGCCTCCAAATAGCTGTCCAAGGACGATTTGGCTTCGTAGTCTTTCCCCAAATTGTAAGGAGGTGACGTAACAATCAGTTTGCACTGCCCATCCGGGATCGAGCGCAAAAATTTCAAATTATCAAGACAGGCCAGCACAGGAACGCGATTATCGTAGGAGCGAACGACCGGCCTTGGGAACAGTGAACGAGCAAGGGCAGCGGGATCATTGATGACAGGGGGAATTACGGCGTTATTCATCGTGCTTCCCCCACAATCAGATCGCGATACATGAGCCGTTTGCCGATCATCCCCCCAACGATATCGCGCATTTGATCGATGGTATGCCGGTCGCGGATATTGTGACGGCCTGCGAACTCATTAACATATCGATCAAGGTGCTTTGGGCTGATATTATGGAACGTCCCTTTGTGCGCTCGCTTAAGCATCGCCCAGAAACTTTCGATTCCATTCGTATGGGCTTGACCGCGCACATATTCGCCAACTGAGTGATTGACAGCTTCATGATCACGTCGCACACTTTTATAGCCCGCAGCATCGTCCGTGTAGACCTTTGCGGTCAAATCGCTCACACTTTCAGTGAACCTTCGTAACGTCGCGCCATCGGTGTTCTTTACTGATCGCGCCGTCACGCGGTTGGTTGTGCGGTCCTTTGCGCCGATAACGGCGGTCTTGCCAACCGGTCCGCGCCCGCTCAGATGTTTGCGTTTCGCCTTTGGCATATTCTTGCGCTTACCGCCCATGTAGGTTTCGTCGATCTCGACGGGACCGACGAATAATCCTTGTTCGCTAGCAAACGCTTCGCGGAGCCGATGCGCCATAAACCAAGCCGATTTCTGGGTGATTTTTAAATCGCGATGAAGTTTCATGCTCGAAACACCTTGCAGGCTCGTCGCATTCAAATAAATCGCGAATGCCCACTTACGGAGAGGTATCTTGGATTGTTCCATGACCGAACCGTGACGTACTGAAAAGAACTTACGGCAATCACGGCATCTATAAGGGAGAGGCTTGCGATTTGCCTTCGGTGCCGTGTTGCGGCTTCCGCATTTTGGGCAAAGCCGGTCTTCCGGCGTAGGCCATCGCACATCCTCAAACCAATCTTCCGCTGATGTTTCACAGGGGAACATCTCTGCCAACTCAATCAAGCTGATACCTTCGCGGTGATGTTTACCAGGTGCGTTGTTTGCCATATCATTCTCCTATGTCCCATACATTAGGACAATACGCCTGGTTAGTCAAGTATATAATTCCCTTAAAATTCTATGGGCTACATTTGTTTCGATTGTATCTCAATGAGCGCCTGAGTTTGCACAAAAATACTAAGTGGGAAGACCTTACCTCTTTTGGCAAAAAATTCGATGCGGCTTTCGACAGCGCAAACAAAGTAATAATGTCGGCTTTAAGAAAGACCTATACTGAGATCCGTGAAAACTCTGAAGGCAACGTTTTTTCATTGCCCAGGGATCCAAAAATTTGGGAGAGGGCAAAGTACCATTTTCGGGAGGATTCATTATTATTGTTCGGTGAACCCAAAAATTAGTATTTCCGGACCGTAGTTTCGTAGTCGATGGTCCATCGGACAAAGAGCAAATCAAAAAAGTAACCGGAAGCCAATATGCCGAAAGTCCTGAGCGAAGAGCAGATCGCGTTTTATGGTGACAACGGCTATCTCGCGCCGTTTGAAGGTGTTTCCTCCTCAGAAACGGCCGCGATGTGTGACGATCTCGAGGCGTTCGAGCGCGCGGAAGGCAAACGCGCTTCAGAAATCATCGTCAAAGGGCATTTATGTTTCCGGCGCTCCTATGAGTTTTCCCGTCATCCCAAAATTCTCGATGTCGTAGAAGACCTGATTGGCCCCAACATTTTTGCGCTGTCATCGCGTTTCTGGATGAAACCCGGACAGGATGGCTCATTTGTGTCCTGGCATCAGGATTCCGCCTATTTTGGCCTGGAACCCAATGAGCTGGTGACGGTCTGGTTGGCCCTGACAGACAGCACACCTGACAATGGCTGTGTCCGCGTTATTCCCGGCACACATCGAGGACCGGCCTATTCACATGTTGAAACCTATGACGAGAAAAACCTGCTCGCCCGCGGGCAATCGATAGAAACGATTGATGATGGCGATGCCGTCGACCTCATCCTGAAGGCCGGGCAGTTTTCCTGTCATCACGAGCGGATCGTTCATGGCTCCGCGGCCAACAACACAGATGCCATGCGCACCGGTATCGGTATTTTCTATTTCCCACCCCATGTCCGATCCACGATCGGGCGTCGCACGGCTTCGCTGGTGCGCGGTGTTGATGACTACGGTCATTGGGACCCCGACCCCATCCCGAAACAAGACCTGGATATTGACGTCTATGCCCATGTTGTCGCCGCTGGCGAACGCTATGTCGATCCGCAATTCGCGCAGGAAGCGGAGAGACAGGCCTCAGGCGTCAGCGCAATCCGTCTTCACCGACGACATCTTCTGCCTTTAAACCGCCCAATCGGGCATGAAGTCGACCACGCGTTGCCGCCGCAAAGATCACCACAATTTCATCGGGGTTAGGGGCATCCCCGAACGAAATGGTGAAGGTGTCGTAATGCGAGCGGACATAAAGCGCGTCTTTATGCGCCAAAGGGACATCGATGGCAGTGCCCGGTCCGCCGCGTTTGCCGGTTGAGGGTATCCAGGAGGCAGCGCCCCCCACGGCATCGCGTACCGGATTGGCGAAATCAGTCGTCAGACAGGCATTACCGTGTTCGTATTCGCCACTGGAGCCAACGACGCAGGATTTGCCATAGCTTTCGATGGCGGCTCCTTTGGCCAGTTCGACTAGACGGCGCCCGATTTCTTCACCAAGCCCGGGCGACGGGTCTGTCAAAAGAGACAAATCTTCACTGAATTGCCCCGCATACGGGTTCTTCAATGCCACGGCGATAGCGATCTTCCGGACCACGTCGCCAGCGGCTTCCTTGCCGGTCTCGTTGGTTACCGTGTCCTCGGCAAATTCATACCATTTTCGGATCGTGTACCCGTCCACTGAATGTGGCATGTCTCTTCCCTATTCAAATGTCCCGCAGGTAAGACGCCTAAGGCGCAACGCCGCTGAAATCCTGCATGATCTTACTTTCGGCAACCCGGACTTTTCGGTTACCAGCCGGTGTGTTGCGGCTACGACCGACAAACCGCGGCACGCCATCGGTCACCACCGCCATCACCGCAACGATGTCACCATTGCGCAAACCGTCTAGCGCTTCGGTTGTTGTTCCGCCGACACAGGCATCAAGGATTACAACATCGGCATCCTTGCCCTCGGCGATAAAGCCGGAATTCAGGTTATAGACCCTGGCGTTATTGCCAGTCGCTGCTGCGATTGCATATTCGACAGGCATATCGGTCAGGCTCGCCAAATGAGTAATCGTATACATCATCCCCAAAGGCATAATGCCGGAGCCGGTTGGGGTATCGGTGGCAATCAGGAACCGGTCAAACTTGTCGGCATCACGGACCATATTGCCGAGCATCAGCAATGTTCTGAGATTGCCTGCCGTACAAACCTGCAGATTGATCCCGCTCTCATAAAGCAGCGTCGCGAAATCCTCATCCGGCATGGCAACCGGGCCACCGTTTACATGAAACGAAACATCGGGCTGCATTTTGAGGAGATGACGGGCCCAAATACCGGAAGATCCCGGAATCGAGGAACCGCCGGTATGCACGGTCGTGACCATGCCGTATTTCTTCGCCCAGCCAACCATCGGCGCGTAATCATAGGGCGTTTCGACGTCACCAAACCCCGCCTTGGCAAGGCCAACACCCTTTTCTGCGATCTCCTTAAAATCCTCTTCAACCAACCCGGGTTCCAAAATGATGGAGCCCGCCCAGACCTTCATCCCGCCGGGCCGATAGTTTTCAAAACATTTATGCGCTGCAACCGCGAGCGCTTTCACGCCTTCCGGGTCTTTGGGGCGGCCGGTGACATGAACCTCGGAGGCGCTGATCGCCGTTGTATTGCCGCCATGCACATAGCTCTCGAGAAACCCGATGGTTTTCTGACGCGGTGTGTAATCACCGAATGTGTTGTGGATTTGCGAGTCGATAAAGCCAGGGATCGCTGTCGCACCATCCGCATCAATCACGACGTCACAGGCAGAAACCGCATCGGCACTCGCCGTCCCGACAGACGAAATCTTGCCGTCCTCCATGATGATGGTATCGCCCTCAACAGACGGGTTCTGCCAATCCCCCGAGACAATGGTTCCGAGATTTACGATTGCGGTCTTCATTTTTGCCTCCCAGGGCGATGAGCGATGAGGGGCAGCTTAAAATCTTTCCGAGGCTATTGCATCCCTCGTCGGCAAACCAAATCAAAAACCCAGGGCAGCGCGGTACGTTTGAACAGTTGGTTTCCGAAGCGACCAGTCAGTATCGGTGGTCCCGTCCGGTAAATACGGCCGATATAGAACTTCTCCATGAAACTGTTAAAGGTACTAATTTTTGCCGGAACATATCGGCTGCGTGCAAACAGGCTGTATATTGACGCGCGCGGCAGGTTGTCGTCTGGCAGGACCTGCTTCACCACCCCGCTCGCCAGCTGATCACGGAAAAAAGCCATCGGCCCATAGGCAATACCAAGACCTTCTACCGCTGCAGAAGATAGAACCTGCCCGGCACTGGTCGTCACGCGGCTGATAATCGGCACCGAATATAGTTTTCCATCGCGGAACAAATGCCAGCTCCCCGGATCCTCCACGTAGCTATAGGAAAGACATTGGTGTTCGCTAAGAGATTCCGGCGTCTCCGGCGTTCCATTCTTTGTGAGATACGTCGGCGATGCACACAGGATCTGATTAGCTTTATGAGTGAAGTACAAGCTACCGGCGTCGACCTCTACATACATCAACAAGCCATAAACACCGCCACACCAGCAGGGCGCATGGTTTTCGGTATCTTTAGTAGCTTGGCTGAATATGAGCGTGAGCTTATCCGTGAACGAATAAACGCTGGGTTAAGTCGGGCAAAGGCTGAAGGCAAAAAGCTGGGTCGTCCTTCTAATGTAAATGAGGAAACGAAAGACAAGGTAGTTCAGCTACGAAATGACGGGATGGCGATAAAGAAAATAGTAAAGGAACTTCATATCGGCGTAGCGACTACAAGGAAACTTTTAGCGGCTTAATGTGTTTCGAGTTCGAAACGGTTTGAGAGTGAAATAATGGCTAGAAACCCGAATAGAGATAAGGTCCTAGAAAAACCGATCAAGTTACAGAAAGGTTTATCCCTGTTCCGCGTGCAAAAATCCCCTTATTACCGATGCAAGGTATGGGATAGCCGCAAAAAGAAGAACATCATCCGCTCAACCCAAACGGCAAGCCTTACAGAAGCGAAGACAATCGCAAATAAAATGTGGGCTGCGGTTTACTCAAACCAACCGATAGAAAAATCCTAGATCAGCCCAGTAACAAAACGATACCTGTATCCGCTTTTAAATCTTTGGCAAACGAGTTGATAATGCGAGAATTTGCTAAAGCTGAACGCGGCGAATGTCACAAAAAGCTGCCCAAAAATACCGAGTTTTATCTGTTCCATAAAGATTGGGGCGCGGCTGAGTATTTTGGCACGCAACAAGTGACCGAAATCGGCACGCCCGAATATCTTAAATACATCGATTTTGTGCGGAGTAAGAACAGCGAACTTCGACCCGCTACAATGAATCATATCGCCACTAATATCTCGAAGACGCTGAAACTAGCTAGGGATATGGGCTTTATTCAAACCGTACCCGATTTACCCAGAACGCGACGACACGATAACCCCAGAGCCTACTTTAAGTTTCACCCTGTTGTTGAAAAAGAGAAGGATGAATATCGCCTGTTATTGGACACAGCGAGGCAAATGGCTAAAGCGCGGTTAAAGGTGCGGGAGACAGTAATAGATTACGAGCTATACGATATGATCGTGTTCCTGGCTCATTCGTTTTTGCGCCCGACGGAAAGTGAGTTTTATGGCGTAAAACACCGACACGTTTCCATACAAGACAACCCGAAGTCGTTGCAGATATTTGTGCCCGAAGGAAAGACGGGCAGTCGCGTCGTCAACACAATGCCTCAGGCTGTGAACATTTATGACAGCATTAGGAAACGAAACGCAGACTACCTAAAGCCGGACGATCACCTGTTTTTCCCTCAATATCGAAATCGTGGAAGCGCAAAGCGGATAGCACAACGGATCTTTAACGAATGCGTGATTGAGGCTGGGCTAAAAACTGACGCTATTACCGGCGAAAAGCACAGCCTTTATTCACTGAGACATACAGCTATATCGATGCGTATCGTCTTAAGCCAAGGTAAGACTAATATTTACACGTTGGCTAAAAATGTCGGCACATCAGTCAACCAAATTGAACGCTTCTATGCTTCAAAACTGCCTTTGCAGGGAAAACTGGTAGAAAACCTACAATCGTTTGGGGACTGACCAGCTTATTGCGGCACTGGCTGTAATTTTATCGCGTACAGCTGCGACAGCATAAACGGATTAAATTCCAAGCTGACGGGTGTTGCCGCACTTGCTTGGGTCGTCGCCCAGCAGACTAAGCCGAAAAGAGGACGTTATCGCCGCTGAACTGGCTTTTCAAAACGGAAAATATTGGTCACACTTTCTGTATGAGAGAACTGACCACCACACTCTGCCTGACATTTGCCGTGCTTTTTGGAGGTGCGGGGTCAGTTCCCGGATTTAAAAAAATCGTTGGTATTGGTAAATATCTAATCCTTGTCATTATTTTGACCGTCTTCTCAAACCCTGCATTCGCCGAGTCGGGTGGTTCTGGAGGATTGGAGTCTTTTCTACCACTAATCGCCATCGGTGCTGTTGTATTTTTTATACTTCGGAAGGCAAAAAAGAATAAGAAAATTAAAGTGCAGATGGAAAATAAAAATAGCAAAGAATTAGAAGATGAAAGTCAGAAAATTTTGAAACAAGAGGGTTCTGAAGTTGAGCGTCATAGTTGGCGTACTCAGTTACCGCAAGAGGCGCGAACATTTGTTTCAATACTTGCTTCTGATTTAGACAAGAAAACTGACCAAGTCGATTCGGTAAAGGTTAATTTTTTTATAAAATATTGGAAAGGGGATGTATCTCTACCAATTTCCTATTGGGTTGTTTCCTTGTCCGTTGCGCTTGTAAGTTTTTCAGTGTTTTACGCGATAGCGTTATTCTTAGATTCGCTCAAAACCTTTAACCCGATGATTATATTTATTTCTAACAGTATCGTTTATTTGATGTTCTCGGTTCTTTTTTTTTGGCAAATAATTGGAGTATTAAGGTCCTCAATAAATCACATTAAAAACCCCAACAAACTAAGTGTCTGGGGATATTTAGCAATTCTGGTGATATTAGGAGGGGTGCTTGAAAACTACGAATTTTACAAAACATCACTGGTTCCTCAGTTTATCTCATTATATAAAATCGCCATTCTATCTGACCCTGATATACCTCAATATGAAATCACTGTTGTAGAGAATGGAAAAGAACTCCTCATTAAGGGCGGGATAAAACATGGTCTCCTTAAAGACGTTGAAAGAGCAATTATTCGAGCACCATCTATAACAACAATTAATCTGGAAAGTGTTGGGGGGCGTATCGGGGTAGCGGAGAATTTATATGATTTTATATCGCAGAGGGGTTTTAATACCGTAACGAATAAGGAATGTCTGTCGGCATGTACGATCGTTTTTGCAGCAGGAAAAAATCGATGGGTAGGGATAAATGGTCGATTGGGTTTTCATTCTGGTTCATTCGAAGGCATATCAGAGTTACAAGCCAATGAAGGCAGCAGGAATATTCATCGGAAAATTAGTAAAGAAAAAGGTGTGCCAATGAATTTTCTTAATAAAGGTAACAAGGTCGCATCAAAAAGGATGTGGTATCCTTCCACTGACCAACTCCTTCGAAATAATTTTATTACTTCTAAATTCTCACCCGCTATAAGTTCCCTTAGGGATATGGAAAGAATCGGTATTGCAAAATTTAAAAAATTTAAATCATCACTGCCTAAAAAACTAGATAGAGACACAACTCTTATTGATGTCCGTGTCAAATTCAATCGCATCACTTTCATTCATAACCTGTCAAGAAATGTTAGTAATCGTTTTCAGTTTCTGGGTCAGGGATGGCAGGTCTTAGAAAGGTATGTAATAAAAAATGCTTGTAAAGCAAAATTAATTAGAGACGAATTAAGAATGGGGTGGGTGTTTGAGTACGTTTATTTGGACCCCACGACCAATTCTAAATTGGTATCATTTAATCTTTCAAAAACGTGTCCGTAAGAAATACAAAGGGTGTTGAGCAAACCTCCACCCACACCCTCCCCTGCTTATTTTGTATAAGCAACAAACATCACGGTTTTGCTTCTAGCTTTGTCTTTCGCCCAGCTTTGAACCTCACGCATCGACTTACTCATTATGTTGGCTGGTGAACTTTCTATCTAACTCAACAGCCTTCACGTCTCTGCTCCGATTCAACTCTGCAGCTATGTCTCTTACCGCTTCCATTAAACGAACTGCTCGATAACCTTTCGCTCATTAACGATGTAACTATCAATATTACGTTTAACGGCTTGCCTTACGAATGCGGATAACGGCATTCCCTGAGTTTTGGCAACTTCCTTAGCGTGTGCGGCTAAGTGAGACGGGATACGGGTAGCAATTAGGTAATCGTTGATGAGTTCTTTGTTCATATAATCTAGCCCTTGAAATTTGATACGGTGGATCGGTTACGATTTTAAATACGTTTCCTATCCCTATTTATTTTCCATTTTATTCGTTAAGTGAGCCGCAAACGTATACGTGGCGACTAACGTATTTAGGTAAATGAAATGCGTAAGCTAACGAGGAACTAAAACTACTGATTTGAACCCCACTAATCCCTGACCCTGTAAGCCTTAGAAACCGTAACTCAAACTAGTCAGTTTTCATGGGGGATTTAGTACCGACTCTTCTGCTCGCTTCGCTCACAGAACCTGCGGCGTGTTACCCTTTAATCTAATTTTGTAGCGGATATGTTGGGCTTAAATGAACCTTATAGGCAGACATTATCGACCTGCATTAAATCATAGTCGCTATTAGCTGATTTTAGAGACAGCTACGCCGTCAAGGATGCAAGGGCAACCAAGGTGACGCTTTACTCATATTCACTAAGCCCAGCTGATAGGCTCATCAAAACCTTAAGCTCTTCTACGATTTAGTGATTTCTGCAACAGCTTCACTAACCGCACTTTGTCTTAATGTTTTTTCTCATATCCAAATGACAAGTTGTCGAGGTTGAGTGCCTCAGTTCCTGTCTTTAACCCATACCGAATTACAGAGCTGGGTTTTGTCGCGATTTGTAAGTCATACTGGCTATAACCGAACCGTGATCCTTTCCAAATCTTATCAATCAAATTACAAAATTCATTAAAGCCCAAATGAGTCGGTAACTCGATGAGCATATGCCGGTGTTGCCTTTCCATTTTACCCTCACCGCCCTCACCAAAGTCTACGAGCTCTAGCTTTGCTTCCCCACGCTTATAACGATTTTTGTAGACTCGTTTATTCAGTGCGGCGGCAAACCAAACAGCGTTTTGTTTCGCTTTCTCATCGGTTAGTGGTTCGTAGATTCCAGACTTCTTGTGTTTAACTGCTTGCTTCAATGTCAAAGTAGCAAACACGTAACGTTTTTGTGTGTCTTCAAGGCTAAGCGAGGTGTTAAGCCAGGCGACACAAGACTTGCGTTGTTTTTTTTCTATGTGTGACAGACCTGGCATAACATCTCCTTAACCCAGGGTATTTATAATAAACGTTATACTCAGCGATTACGCCGCCTCCCCTACAAGATCGGAAGGCTTTAGGTTACCTATCGTGGATAAAACCTTATTGATTGAAGCATTTGCCTCCGCATGTTTTTCATCAGATATGGACGAGGTCATGAACCGCTTCGAGCTGACTGAAGAGGAAAAGAAACTGAACATGGACAATGACTGGCTCAACCTCGTGAAAGCCGGCGGCAATATTTATAACGTCGTCCGGATCGCTGCGGTATTTGGCGTAAGCCTTTATCCCCTCGGCGCACAGCAACTCGGCATGTCGTTTGAGGTGTTTCTCGAAACACGTACTGAAAAAGGAGCAACCTGATATGGCCAGTATTGTTGCTGGAATCGGAACATCACATGTTCCGTCTATTGGAGCGATAATCGATAATGGCAAACAGGGTACACCTGAATGGAAACTCCTTTTTGATGCCTATGAGCCTGTAAAATCATGGCTGTCCGATGACCGTAAAGTCGATGCCGTGATCGTCATCTATAACGATCATGCCTGTGATTTTTCGTTTTCAAAATATCCAACATTTGCCGTTGGCGCAGCGGCTAAGTATGCGATTGCAGATGAAGGGTTTGGTGTCAGGCCCCTTCCCTCCATAAAGGGCGATCTCGCCTTGTCGTCCCATATCTGTCGCCACCTCGTTTACGAAGAGGAATTCGATATCACGGTGTGCAAGGATATGGCCGTGGAACATGGGTTACTGGTGCCGATGAATTTATGTTTCCCGCATCAGGAGGATTGGCCGGTGAAGGTCATTCCGGTGAAGGTCAATGTGCTACAGCACCCGATACCAACGGCGCTTCGCTGTTACAAACTCGGAAAAGCCCTCAGGCGTGCCGTCGAATCCTACGATGGGTCGCAGAATGTTGCCATAATGGGCACCGGCGGCATGTCGCATCAGCTGCATGGCGAACGGTTTGGCCATCTGAACAGCGACTGTGACAGCTGGTTTCCCGACAAGATTGAAAACGATCCAGCGTCGATCTGCGAGATGACCCACCACGAACTTATGAAAGAAGCAGGCGCGGAAGCGATGGAGCTTATCATGTGGCTAACCATGCGGGGCGCGATGACACCCGATGCAAAACGGATCCACCGGAATTATTACGCGCCGATGACGACCGGGATGGGGCTTGTCACGATGCAGGACGCGGCTTAATGTCGGCTTGTCCCCTCAGCGCTGCCACCAAAATCAGAAAGAATTTATCATGCATGTACCTGTAGCAATTGTCGGAGCCGGGCCATCAGGGTCGCTCTTGGCCTGGATCCTCCGCCTTCGTGGTATTGAAAGCATCGTACTGGAGTCACGTAGCTGCGAATATGTCGAACAACGCATTCGGGCCGGCGTACTCGAACAGGGTACTGTCGATATGCTGAATAAGGCGGGGGTCGGTGACAGGCTGGAAAAGGAGAAAATGTCGCATTGCGGTGTCTGAATTGGCTACCGGAACGAACATTACCTGCTTGATTTCGAGAAACTCATCGGTCGCGGCGTTACCGTTTATGGCCAGCAGGAAATTACCCGCGATTTGCTCGGTACGCTGGCCAAAGAGGATCACAACGTCCTTTACGAAGCCCCAGTTACAGCAATCGAAGGGATCGAAACTGATTGCCCAACGGTCCGATACGAATATGACGGCAAGGAATGTGAACTAACCGCCGATATCGTCGCCGGTTGCGACGGATTTCACGGGGCCGCACGGCAGGCAATCCCGTCAGACGTGCTAAAAACCTATGAAATGGTCTATCCGTTTGGTTGGCTTGGGGTACTTGCCGAAGCCCCTCCCTCAAAAGAAGTTGCGCTGTTTTCGCATCATGAGAACGGGTTCGCATTGCTTTCGATGCGCTCCCCTTCAATCAGCCGTCTGTATCTGCAATGCGCCCCCGACGAAGATCTGTCGAAATGGTCCGATGAAAAAATATGGGATGAGCTGGATATCCGGCTTGGCGCTCCCGGCTGGTCACTGGAACGGGGCCCCATCCTCCGGAAGGAAGTGACACCCCTAAGAAGCTTTTTCTCGGAACCCATGCAATATGGTCGACTGTTCCTGGCGGGTGATGCCGCGCACGTCGTTCCACCAACCGGTGCGAAGGGGCTGAACTCAGCAGTGGCAGATGTCAGTGTACTCTCCGCCGCGCTGATCGATCATTTTAAGAAAGAAGACGACTCACTGCTGAAACGCTATTCCGATGTTGCCTTGGAACGAAACCGGCAGGTTCAACGGTTTTCCTGGGCAAATACAGCCATGTACCACAATTACCCCGACCGTGGTGCCTTCGAACAACGCATGTTTGAAGCACAGCTCCGTTATCTGGTCAGCGATGAGACTCCGCAAATTCTGTACGCCCAAAACCATACCGGCCTGCCAATTGAATACTGGCCGGATATTTGATCGGGTTGGGCGCTGAGCGATCTTACATGGGGATTAGCCTTCGAGATGAAGATACTGGACTAGCGGAAACACCCTATGGATATCTCACAAAACAATTTGACTGTTTTGGGTTCCGGAAGAACCATGTTCCCAGCGGCCTTAGAGATTTCTTTCTCAATCTTTCTCAGGAAACATGGGAAAAAAACTACGCTGTTTTTTTAAGCGCAAAATATCACTTGTCTTTATAGTGTGCGCTGTCCGTCGTGTACCACCTGCCGGTGTTAGGACCTCCAAGTCTTCGTTGTCGATAATTACCTTGTGAATATCGTGGCTATGAGCGGCAGTTTCTTTGTAAACACCCAAATAAAATTCATCGACACTAATTGAATCGCCATGTTCGTCGATGTGGTTAGGAATATCCTCATGCAATTGGTCAATGGCCAGAGCCCGAGATTCCTTATCGAAAAGGTAAAGTCCCCCTTCATGCGCGGGATTAAAAGAAAGCATATTTAAACCAGATCGTCCAAAATGCGCTTGGGGTGTACTGTTACTGTTGTCGTGGAGGACATCATTGTACACTTGGCGCGCACAAGCCCTATTGGCGAATTGTATCAACCAATAACGCCATCCATCGGGATTATGGATTGAAAAGGGGCTTACGAAAGGTGCAATAGATTTAAGGTTTTCGAAAACAATTTTTTCAGAAATACCTAGCCATTCCTTCTTGTTAATAGCTTCAGCACCGTCACGAAGATGGGAATATATTTCTTCCAATAATTCGGGTTGATCAGAAAGAACGTTATTTTTTTCTCTGTCTGCGGATAAATATGTACGAAGCGTTTCGATCGCAAATGTCAGAAAAATTTCTGCTGAAGCCCACGAATCCATAATATCCTTCATTGTCGTGGGGTTAACTTCCGAATACCCACATTGGTCAAGGTTGAATAAGGCGTTAGGGTAACGACCGTCTATAAGAACCTGCTTAATTTGCGGATACAAAATATCGAACTTTTGTTGAAAGAAGCTAACTTGAATATGTAGGTTTGGGTTGTTTTCTTTGATATCAGCGATTGGCCCGGCAGTATCAGATTTTAACTTTGGAATCGCTTTAGGATCATCGTCGTTGAAAATTAAGGAACACTCAATTTGAATTGGTCGCATACTGTTAGCTGACCGATGGACATTAATTTCTTTCGTAGTCGAATTAAGTGTGTCCAGAAAAATCAGTGGCGACCCGTAGCCACCGCACTTGTAGAGACCTCCGCCGGCAAAGCCATCAATAATAGCAAGACGAAACCTTTCCTGTTGAGGATACTGACACCGGGTTATTAGATATTGGCGGAAATATTCTTTGAGAATTTTGTGTTTGCGCTTCGAATGTTCATCCAACTCGGCGCCCTGATCCCAATCATATAATTTTCTTGCCAACGTTCCTCCTTTGGCAGCTATGCCACACACCGATTGTGTATTTCAGGCATTTCATCCCAAGTTCGACCGCGATATTCTCGACCGTTGGCTTTTTTTGATCTCTTTTTATTGTCTTTACCCCAGGTACCCCATTGCTTGAAAAAAAATGCCGTCGAATTCGAGCAGCACTGCTCGTGAATTTCGTCTATCCATTCTTCTTTTATAGGCCGCGCGGACGGGCCACTTTCTCCACCAACAATAGCCCAATGGATACCTGACAAATCCAATGAGCCGACCGGGCCAATCAAAGGCTCGAACGAAATGAATCGAATTTTTGCACACACATCTCGAAGGTAATCTATCCGTTCGACAACATTTCGGTTTTCAACACTTGTCCCCAGCCACACATTCGGCAAGACCTCCTCAATCAGGTTGTGCAATGCATATTGCATTCTATCCGGACGTTTAGTCAGAATTTGATAGTGGTGCTGTGGTGTCTCACGCATCACTTTCCAAACCGAAAGGATGAATTTATCACTTACCTTAGCGTGAAAAAGGTCGCTCATGGAGTTTACAAAGATTTTCCTTGGATTTCGCCATTTGTAGGGGATATCAAGTGCGTTACTGTCCTGCCTCACAATCCCTCTCCAAGTAGTTTTTTTACCACTTTTACGAGTTAACCCTACATATTTATCAACACCCATAGCCTCTAATCTACCGGCCATTTGCATAGCATAGCAATTAGTGCAGCCGGCGCTGGCTTGAGAGCATCCGGCTACCGGATTCCAGGTCGCGTCCGTCCATTCAATTTGAGATTTCGCCATACTCGATCACCGATGTTCCTGTATTGTTCTCATCTTTTAAACAAGATGTCAAACACAAGGTAATCCTCACTTTGATTTAAAGCTCTTTTTTTCTCAATGGAATAAACGGTCGTTCATTAATGTTTGACGTTAATTTCCGGGAACACCGGGGACCTTCCCTCCGGGGAATTGCATCCAGTATACCTAAAGAAAAAACCTCAGGGGACACCTGAGGTTTTTAAAGGCATGCTACGATGCAATGGTTGCGGGGGCAGGATTTACGTTTTGTAGACTATACAGAGGTTGCGATAAAATTTAAATAATTCAGTGAATTAAGGATTAGGGAGAATCAGAGAGGTAACACCAAGTCCCGATATTGTTCGATTGCCAACGTCGAACAAGTGCCCTTGACGGATCGGTCTCCACACCCCCTGAAAACCACTTGCAAGACTTACTCGATATGTAATGCGGTTAAACAAACTAATCTGACCAATGATATGACGATTGTCTCCGGTCCAGTTGATAGTAACCAAATGACCATCCGTCTGCCTCAGATTCTCTGTGTCCGTGTGAAGTATGGGTTCATTGGAAACGTCCACCAATCGATAATCCGGAACATGGCCGTAGCGAATGAAACGCCGGATAACATTGAAGTTCTCATCATGTGTAAATTCATGTCCCGCACAGAAGGAAAGATAATTGAAAAGGATTTTGGATACGCAGCGCATTATGATTTGATCAACTTGCCCACTAATCTCAACCTCAATATCGCTCTCATCTGTTCCCGGCGACGCTAGCTCCCCTCGCCTTTGGAATGGAACCCCTCTCTCATCCAATATTGCAATAATCTGTTCTTCGGTCTCCTCCGAAGGAGTAATAATGCGTATCCCGTCGTCAGCAATATCTGTAGGCAAAGGGGTGGAGAGATTATCAAGTTCACCCTGGGTCACATACGCCCATTGAGTCTCACCCTCGCGGAGAAACCCCACCTGCGGGAACGGAACAACAGTCGGGATCTCACCATTCAGCACAACCCTGACATTCAAGCCGAGGTAAAAACCCTCTGTAATTTTTAAACGCGTTTCGGTGAATGGTAATTTCGTAAGACTCTCTGGACTTACGCTGTCACTTGGAATTCGATCCAGCGCTTCAAGGCTATCCCGAGCCAATCTCAACTCTAAGTTCTGACTAAAATATGTATCGCAGGTCCGGCACACCGAGTTGTTCAGTGTAAAATTATGCTCAAATGTGCCAAATGCTCTTGGCATAACATGTTCTGTATTAAACCCACTTAGTGGCTCCACAGATAAACAGTAGATACATTTTAAATTAATCATACCTCGGTTCTATATACCTACCTGGATTAAATCCGTCATAAAAGCTTCCATCTTCACGTAGCAAACCCACGATTCCTATATTTTTGCTATCATGTTGGCATACGAACTTTGCTGTTTTTCTTTTTCTAAAAAATGTCCCTCCATATTGACCAGACCCAAAGACTAAATTCTTGATGCCATTAACTTCCCATGTATCATAGTCTGGCTTAAAGTCGACAACCACTCTTGACGAAATTGTCTGGCACTGAGCAATTAGTGACTGAGACCCTGCCCACACAGGATTTAAAAAACTGACGAATAAAAACAAAAATAAAAACGGCAGCAAAGATTTTAACAATTTTTATTCCCCGATTAATATATAATACAGGCTATCATAATCAGATTTTTATTTCAAAATTAGACGACTTATCGGTTATGAATTTGTAACATCTCTAAGAAAGCGGTAAATCTCCACCATAGCCAGGGTATCGAGCTTGCAATAGCTCAGTAGCGCCTGCGCTATTTCGTTAGCCTCGGCTTCTTCTGCGCTAATCATCCGTTGCCAGGCTTCCATGGCTGACGCGCCATCCTGAACATCCAGGCCCTTGTAGCTAAGCTCAGGGCGAATGGCCGGTAGCACCTTCTTGATGGAGGTCGAACCGTCGAACCGGGCATCAACGTAATCGGCTTTGAAGACATCCTTCAAATCGACCATCCTATCATTCAGTCCAGCGAGAAACTCGGCTTTCTCCGGGAACAGCATAGCCATATCGCGGTTGCGCGCTTTCTCGAATGAAGCGTGCCAGGAAACGATGCTTCCCACCGGCCCGATATCTTCTTCCATCTGCTCTATGAGACGGCCTGGAAGGCGCGGCTCTCGTTCCAAAAACTCTCGGTGCGTCAGTTGACCGTCAGCGTCCAGAATATGCAGAGAATATTGAACCGGAAAATGCTTGTGCGGGCTCGTCCTATTCAGGAACGGCACCGCCGAAGAGAAGGTTTCATAATCGAAGAAAAAAAGCGGGAACACCATGTGGGACAGAAAGTGCTGAATGGCGGCAAGGTTGATTTGGGGCTCCCCGGCCTTCGCGGCAATGACCACCATTTGCTGGATTTCCAATAAGGGGTAATCGTCAGGTACGGCGTTCAAATCGAACAAACGGTTGACCACGAAATCGTAACGCTTCTTGGCGCTAAGCCGTGGCAGGCTGTAGATTGAGGGCTGCGAAATGTCAGGATTGAAAATAGAAAAAGTATCGCAGTGATGAGCCCGCGAATTATGGAGGCACGAACAGCTATCACGGTCGATATCTATTTCGGATAGGAGCGTTAGGGCCTGATCGATCTCCGCTTCGGTGTCTTCCTGGATCGCGCCGACATATTCGGTAACATCGGCGAATTTGAGCAACCTCTCGGGATCAACCGCCCCATCACGGACATACTCTCCGTTCAGGTGAACCAGAAACACACGGTCAATCTTCTGCCCGCTTCGCTCGGCGCAAATTTTTTGAAAGCAGGCATCCTTGATATGGTTGTGCCCCGCGTCCGTCTTCACGCTCGTTGATGACTTGACCTCATACAAGATCGTTTCGCCATCCTCGGTCGTTTCAAAAGCGTCGGCGCGGGCAAACAGACCGGTATCTGTTTCGAACACGCGCTGAAAATCAACCGCCCGCTCGGCAATGATATCGAAATACTGGCGCACATATCGCTCGACTTCGTATCCCTCGCGCGTGAGCTTTTGCAGGAAGACGGAAAACTCGCCATGCGGATAAGTGTCAGGCTCGCGCTTCAGCACCCAAAGCGATTTCGAGCAATTCAGATACTGAATAAAATCGGTTTTGGTAAGCTGCATTGGCACATCTTACCCGTCTGGAAGCTGCATGTCGTAACGCGTGCTGCGACCGCCGCCCTCTAACTTGCGGAACGCGCCCATCTTCAGGAGCTCCGCGAGATCGCGGGTTGCTGTGGCCTTCGAGCAATCCGTGATTTTGGTATATTTTTGAGCGCTCATGCCGCCCTTAAAACCTTCGGGGCCTTCGCGGAACATCCTGCTCAAGACCTTGGCCTGACGTTCATTAAGCCCGTCGCCATGAATGTCCCAGAATCGAGCTTTAGAAAGCACATAGGCAATCTGCTCCTTAGCCTGGCGCTGCGAATCCAGAACCAGACCGGTAAACCAGACCAGCCACTCGGTGATGTCCAGACTTCCTTGGCTTCCGCGTGATAGCGCGTCGTAATAGTCTTGCCGCCTGCCCTGGATTGTCGTCGATAGGCTCAGAAGTGCTGGGTGCCCGAGTTCCTGGGACAAGGCAATCTCCGATATCGCGCGCCCAACGCGGCCATTGCCGTCCGAGAACGGATGGATGCATTCGAAATAGAGATGCGCAATCCCGGCACGGATCGCGCCTTTCAAATTTTGGCTAGCGTTGAACCACTCGATGAAACGCCTCATCTCGGCGGGCATCTGCTCGGAAGGCGGAGCCTCGTAGTGAACCTTCTCTTTGCCGATGGCACCGGAGACAATCTGCATCGGCTCTGCACTGGTCCGCCATTTGCCCACATCAAGCTTGCCGCGCTCATAACGCCCGACGATGATCTGATCCTGCCATTCGCATAAGCGCTGCTCGGTCAAAGGCTCCGCAAAATGATCCCGCACGGAGATCATCAGGGCAGCAACGCCATTTGCCTTCGGATCACGCACCGTCTCCGGCGTCGTATTCAGTCCAAGCTGGTTGCGAATGGAAGAGCGCACATCCTCCCGGTCGAAGTTCTCCCCTTCGATCTGGGAGGTTTTTACGGCTTCGGAGACCATAAGATCGATCAACGCGTCCGTTTTCTCTGTCTCGGATAGGTGCTTCACTTCACCCACAAGGCTGCTGGCTTCCAGCGCATAGGCGTAGGCATTCTGGTCAACGGCATCGTTGTCCCAGGTAAAATTCGGCCATTCCTCTCTCTGCCAGATATAGGTCACGTCTGATTTCAGCCTTTCGCTTGATATCCTCGTGAGCCGATTATACCATATATTCGGCTCAAGGAAGATCGAGAAGCTTCGGAACCGTCCATGAAAAACGATTCCAAGCCGTGAAATTCGATCACAAATTCGGTCGTTCAGTGAAAACCGATACAAAGTGAACAAAAAATGCGCATCTGGTCGATACAAAGCGAAGAGGCTTGGAAGCACCTAAACCGTCACGGCTGCCTGGAAGCCAAGAGACACCACAGTGAAAGCTCCTGGCCCCACGCCTATGACTGGATGCGCGATCAACTTGCCGAGCGTATCGGAGAACCTTCGCACGCGGATGCCATGCCGCTTTGGGGCTGGTATCAATGGGCCGGAGCAACCAAGAAACGCGCTGACTTGCGCTTCGTGCAGCATCACTGGGGGCCGGAGGGCAACCACGTGATGGTCGAATGTGAATTACCCGATGATCAAGTTCTGCTGTCAGATCACGATGCCTGGCACACCGTCTTAAACAATGGCTTTCTGGGCTTAGACGAACAAGAAAGTAATGGCTTTCACGCAATGCAGCGCATTGGAATGAAAAACATCGAGAAGTTCACTGCCTTTTTAGATAAGAAAAAGAAGCGCACCTGGTCCCGTGTTTTCGATCTGGAAGCTCTGGACAACGATGACTGGGGAACAGTGGATAAGAAATCCATCCAAGCTCTTTCTGGCGGATCGATCTAAGCCAGGTTAAATCCCACAAGCCGTTTACGTCCAAGTTTCCGAAGCGCTGCTAATCACCCGTGAGCCGAATAGCGACCCTATTCGGCTCACGGCATCAGCGATCCCGATCATCGCCCTTGTTCTTGCCCGGTGATTTCTTCGGCGTGTTACGGCGATTTTCGAACAGCGACCGGAAATCACGTTCGCCATGATCACCATGATGGTCATGACCAGAACCGGCGGCGCGAGTGAAAGCATCCTGAATGTCCGGATAGTACCGATTATCACCACCATCGCGTTCGGCGGTCTTCTCACGCTGTTTCCGGCCTAAGGTCGGCAAGTGCAGGAAGCCCTCGCGCTCTTGCGCTCGCTCATGAGCAAGCTGCTTGGTGGTGAGGGATTTCATCTCGCGCGCGTCCAATCTGTCGAGCGCCCTTAACCGGCGTTCATGGGAAAGGAGTTGCATGCGCTGACGGAAAGCAAGTTCCTGACGTTGGCGTTGTTGATGATCGGCGAGCACCTGTTTTTCTTGCTCATGCTGTTGCAGGCGGCACGCATCGTGACGTGCCCGTAGCGCCTTTACCAAGAAGTTCATCCCTGTCACGCGGCCAAGAAACGCGGCTAGACCGGTCGGGCTGTTCGCCTCGCGCTGCCGCTTGATCCGGTTCATCTCATCTTTGAATCGGCCTGCAAGCTTGCGAGTCTCGTCCTGCTGCTTGGCGGCAAGCTTGAGTGTTTCAGCGGCCTGCTTGACCTTCAGCACCGCTGCTTCCTTCTGAGCGGTTTCCCGGCGCTTGGCTTGCTGATCCTTGAGCGCGTTCGCCTTGTCCTGATTGCGCTGCGTTTTAACAAAAGCCTCGCGGGCTTTGCGATGCTGATCCGCCAACCTGCGTGCGTCCTCGACGCTTGGAAGGCTGTCAGTCGAAAACTCCTACTGAAGAAAAGCGCTAATGTCCTTGGTACGAACGGTCTTGTCGTCGATGAGCTTGGGCAGCGCATTCATCTCGCCGTAGACATCAACGAGCACGTAGTCGCGCTTGCCGGTGGCGAGAATGTAGCCACGGTCCTCCAAGGCGCGGACAAAGGCCTGCGGGCCATCGCTCTGTCGCCAAGCCTCGGTGACATGGGTGATGCGCTCTTCCTTGGTGACGCCGGTTTTATCCTGCTGCGCCTTCTCGTAGAGCGAAAGCTGATCACGGCCATGACCGTGACGGTCATAACCCTTCGGCAAATCCAGGCCATGGTCGCGCGCAAACTCACGCGTCACCATCATCAGCTTTTCGCGGTCAAAGGCGATCTGCACGGCCTTACCGGCCTCGGCGTCAATCCGGGACCAGACCACATGGGCATGCTCGCGCCTGTCTTTAACGTGCATGACGATGGCGCGTGGCTGGTCGGCAAGGCCCAGCTTGTCCTCAACCCGCGCAATATAGTCCTCATATTGCTCAGGGGTCAGCGGCCCTTGGCGTGGATCGGGATTGATCGAAAGGCTGTAGAGATATTTTTGCATTTGGTCAGGGCATGGGCCTGAAGCTCCCATTCGGCGAAGGCTCCATGCAAGTCCTTGGCAACGCTACCGCGCATATCCACAAGCTCCATGCGCTCATTATCGTGCGTGTTCATGAGGTGCGTCGCAAGGTCCTGGCCCAGGGTATGCTGTGAACCAAAAGGAAGCATGGCGTGCGCCCCAAGGCGGAAAATATCGCTGAGCGAAGCACATTCAGGTCATCGAGCGCCCGGTCCAATTGGTCATCGCGCTCGGGAATGGACGGATCATTTTGCAAGGCGTCCAACTGGTCGCGGATGTTGGCTGCGAGTGCGAGAAGTCTGGCGAGCTCCGCCTTCTCAATCGGCGGACGCCGCACTTGCCGAGGTGATGGCATTCCGAAAATGGCTTCGGTGATAAAAGCGTTCATGCATAGCCCGGATTTGAGCTGCCGAACAAAAAGCTCGCTACGCGTCCCCTCCGGGGGACGGTACGAAATAGGCGATGAACGCTTTTTGTTTTTCGGGTCCGTCATACCAAAATCCTAATTTCTGGTATGCAGGTCCCTCCTCGCGCATTCCTCGCGCCGAAAAACAGACGCGGTGCCGGGAACGCATATCCCGGTCGTTGGGTTTACAAAGGGCAGAACGAAATCTCCCTTTGTTCGATGCCGCTGCCGAAACAGCGGTCGAGGGCTCCAAGGGGCTATGACATGCCCTTTGGTCCAGGGTGCAGGGGCTCGGACAGGCCCTTATCGCCAGTCCAGACGGCGCACGTCTGGTCGATGGGTTCAGGGAGAGCGAAATCTCCTTGGCCGTGATGCAACGACGGCACGTTGCCCTCAGCCAGCCTTGCCTCAATGGCGGGTGCTGGCTGACAAATCCCTTAGGCTCGAACATGCCATGAGCATGGACGCGCCTTAGGGATTCCGAGGGGGTGTCAACGGGGGATGGGAAGTCCCCCTCCAAGGTGCGCGTGGTATTACCACGCACACCTTGTACTCAAGCCTAACCCTTCTCTCTCTCTTCATACACTTATTTTACCAAAACAATCCGGCCACTAGCAAAATTCAGATAGCTCAGAACCCTTTATCACAGAGGATTTCGGAGCCATCCGGGCTCATTCAGATGCTATCGGAACGAATGACTTGCAGCGGCCAAACGGAGTGAAACACCTGTCAACTATCGCCCCTCGAAAACAAAAAAAGCGGTCGGGACTTTTGGTCCCGACCGCTCTGTGGATCACCGTGATGATCAGCTTTGCTGATCGTCCTTCGGCTGAAGGCTGTAGAGCGAAAAGTTGCTGACGACCTGCGTGCCATAGAGCTTGATATAAAATGAGCCGTCGTCATTCTGCCAAGCCACACCGATCTGTTCATAGGTGGCTTTTTTACCGTATGCCATCCGGGTCTTGGCGACATGAGTGGGAAGGTTGGCGTTCTGGCTTTCCGTACTGTTGGTTTGAGCTGTTTCCGTCATTTGATTTCTCCTTATTTGTGCGGCTGGTTCATTCCAGCCGTAGCCAGAACAAAGGCGGGAAGCCGCCGATCAGTCATGGTCAACACGGTTGGTGCGGGCCGACCATTGACTGGTGCCGTCAGGCATCGGCGGCTTGTCCGCCTAAGGTCCACGGGATTGCTGGAGTGACTATCGCAGCCCGGACAGGGAGAAATCCGGACGCGAGGAACAGGCGAGGAATTGTTGCGAAGTCCAGCGTCTATCCTGACGCCATGACACGCAGAAACCGACATACGCGAAACGAGCTACTCGAACAGCTGACACAGGATGTGCCGCGCGGGCTGACAACGCACTTTCAGAAAGCACAATCGGAGCCGCAAGCACAATGGCAATCGCCAGACAACATCCTGGGCAGCAAGCTGCTCGATTATGATCCCCGTAATCCGGGCTCCAAAATCCTGATCGGCGCGCTCGGCGATAAGCTGATTGGCATCGAAGATGACCGCCATGTACTGACAATGGCGGGTAGCCGCGCCGGTAAATCCGTTTCCCTGATCGGCAATCTTGCCTTTTATCGCGGCAGTGTGCTGGCAACTGACCCCAAGGGCGAGCTTGCCAACAAGACCGCCAGACGGCGCGCTGAACTCGGTCAGAAAGTCTATGTTCTCGATCCTTTTGAGCGCACCAAAGGCACGGCCCAAACGTTTCGCGCTGCCTATAACCCGATGACGGTCCTCACCTTGGAGAACCCCTTCATCGTCGAAGATGCGGCCTTGATCGCGGATGGTCTGGTGATCCGCTCCTCCCAGGACAATGATCCGCATTGGGATGAAAGCGCCAAGACGTTCATCACCGGGATACTCTTATATGTCGCGACCGCCAATTTGTTCCGCGAGACCGAGCGGAACCTGATCACCGCACGCCATATTATCTCCCGCGCCATGGTCACCGATGAAGATACCGAAGACTATATCCTTACTCGCGAAGCCATGCGCGCCGCCGAAACGCTGGAGGCGGCCGGCCACGAAGAAGTGGCCGCCGCGATAGAAGGCAGCATTCGCTCCTTCTTCGACAAGTCCGAAAATGAGCGCGCAGGCGTGCTCTCCACCGTGCGGCGACACACGGATTTTCTGGATTACAAATCAATGAAGACCGTGTTGACCGGCCACGATTTCGATCTACGCGATCTGAAGCGTGATCCGAAAGAAATCAGCATTTATCTCTGCCTGCCTGCCGGACGCATGAGCATGTGCAACCGCTGGATGAGGATCATCATCAATCAAATGATGGACGCGATGGAACAGGAAGAGCGTAGGCCCGATGCGCCTGTTCTTGTCTGCCTCGATGAATTTCCCGTGCTGGGATTCATGAAGCAGCTTCAAGATGCCGCCGGGCAGATCGCCTCATTCGGTGTGAAACTCTGGGTCATCATCCAGGACTGGGGCCAGGGCGAAGAGCTCTACGGCAAGCGTTGGGAGAGCTTTGCCGCCAATGCCGGGATATTCCAGGCCTTCGGGAATGTAGACCTGACCTCAACGGAATATATCTCAAAGCGCCTCGGCAAGACGCGGATCGAAAGCACCCGTGACGGTGAGGTAAGCGCCGAACAGCGCGCCAAAGGCCTGTCCGGTCGCTCCGAAGCCAACGAGCTTTATGACCTACTGACCCCCGATGAGATTGCCCGCGTTTTCAACCGCGCCGATCCCATGCGTCGCCAACTCGTGATCTATGCAGGTTATAAGCCGATGATCATGCAGCGCGTGGAATATTACGATCCTCATGGACCATTCGCAGCGCTGTTCGCCGGGAAGATCGGCTACTAAACGAATATACCGTTCAGCATCCAAGCCGCTTTAGAGCTGCAGAGAGATCATACCCGCTCTAGGACCATAGAGAATTACACCTCTTTCGCGAGCTTGCTCGCCCTGCTTTTTTATCAGCAGGCGGCCCATGACAAAATCGCGGCTGCATTCGTAGGCCAGAGTTGACGCAAATCGTCCATGCCTGTCTTTCATTGTATAGTCGGTATCAGGGGCGAGTAGAAGCCGCAAGAGATCTCTGTCATCATAGCCAGCGGCAAAATGCAGCAACGTCATCCCCGTGTCAGAATCGCGATGCAACGGATCAATGCCGGAGTAGAAAAACACCTGCGGATCAACAACTGTGGCATCTTTCAGGCAATCAATCAGGATTTGCGTTGTCTGCGCGTTGTCTGTTGGATCAGCTCTTCGCTCTTCTCGAAAATGCTCCAGCAGACGCTTCGTACCCTCGCGCACCCTTGCATCAAGCTCATTGATATCTTCATGCGCATTGAAGCCTTCACGTAAATCGTTTTCTTTATTCTTCATTTCTCAATCTTCCTGCCCTAAAAAATATGTAAAATAAATTATTCTCAGGATCGTATGGCGAAATGAATATTTCATGCAAATTTACTTCATAACCCATTGTAATAAATATGAATTACAGTCACGCTATTTGAGTCGTAAACCAGAGCTCTACGAAAAGCGTAGGCTGTAAAAATCCTACGCGCCGAGGAAACCGCTTCAATCGTCTATGACAACCTTCCCGGCACCCGGCCCATAAAGGATTATATCGCCCGCCAGCTCCATTTCCTTTTTCATCAGGAAACGACCCAGCACAAAGTCGCGCGCGACCTCATAGGCCAAGGTTGACGGGTAGCGGTCTTTAAAATCGGTACGCGTATAATCGGCATCATCTTGCTTCAGGATCAGATGAAAGATGCTGCGTACGCCATAGGCGGCAGCGACATGGAGGAGCGTGCCGCCTGTTTCTGGATCACGGTGGTCAAGGCTGATCCCGCCATCAAAAAACACTTGAGGCTCTACAATCGTTCCGGCCTTCAGATTATCGATCAGGATTTGCGTGTTCATCGCTTTTTCGTCAGTGGCAAACTCACTGACGGATGATCGCTGTGAGACGATCAGGCGTTTGGTCTCTCCGTATTGTTCCTTATCCACCGCCATGATCAGCTCTCCTCCACGGCCTTATCCTGAGGCTGGGCCTGGTACAGTATTTTATCGAGCTTCAACGTAGCGGCAGTCTCCGTTGGCTGCTTGTTGCTGATTGCAACACCGGTATTGATCTTGGCGATTTGAAACCAGTCCGCCGCCGCCCCGTTCATTATGTCGGTAACAAGATAAATATCCGTCCGGCCCGTTAGACCTTCTTTGAAAAACAGCGTGATTTCACCGCCCTCGGTCGGGAAGCCGAAACCGCGCTGCTCTTTGATCTGATCTCCATAGCGCTTGGCGAACTCATCTTCAGGCAACCGGTCATAAAGCCAGGTGAACCATTGCTGATCCAGTTTCAGCATGGTCTCATCGTCAACCGCTTCGATATTCACGTCGTATCGGGCAAAACCTTTGAGGCCTTTGAATTCGGCTTCAACCTCCGACCTGTAGGACCCGCTCATTTGTTGCCAATAATTGCCGCCGCGCGCCACCTCGCCAAAGAGACTGCGAAGCGAGAGCGCCACATTGTAGTCCCACACGCCGGTGGTGAGTTCTTCTTCAAACAGAAAACTCTTATCCACCAAGAAAGCATAAATATCTTCGAGCTTGTCCTGGCTGGGTACGCTCGTCCCAGCGGCAAAGCGGCGTAAGGCCTCTTCCTTAAATTCGGGAAGCTCCCCATCTTTTGGATATTCATGCTGGGTGGCCTCGGACATCAAAATGTCGTTGATGACCGCCTTCCATGGACGCATGCGACCGTTTTCGCCCTTCTGGGCGCGATAGGCACAAAGCCGCGCGCGCAAGCGATCAATCTGTCCGTCCGTGTAAGCCACCTGGTTCTCCCAAAACCACCGTCATAGCCGCATGACCAGTCCCGCGAGGAACGCGCGAGGAAAGGCGCGCGCCTGATCCGTCATGATGACCATGTTAGCGAACTCGCAAGAAGAATTCGAGGTCAACATGCAAAAGAGAAAGCTGTTTCAACTATTTAAAGGCAAGCCCAATACGGCATTTCGCCAAGACCGTAACGGCAATACGAAGGTCGATGTGACAATTCGTGAGCTCTCGCCGCTGCGCGCGAAGCTCGCTGACGGCACTGCCGTGCTGCTGACCTAGGCGAGCCTTGGCTACACCTTTTATGATGTTTCCCAGCTTGCAAATCCGGACTGGAAAACATGGCTGGCAGCTATTGCCATTCCAGTAGTTTTCTATCCCTTCACACGTTGGAGCATCCGGTCAACTTTCAGATCAAATACAAATGTCCGTTTCGATAAGGATAGGTTTCGTATTGGCTTCTGGCCCTTTGGCAAAAAGTTTGACCGTCAGCTGACACACAGCTTCAAGCTCCTGCCCCACGACAAGCGTGAAGAGGCAAAGGAGAAGCATCAGCTTCGGGCCATGCGTCTCCGTCGTCGCGGTCAGTTTGCCGAGCCGGAAAAATATTACAGCAAGAGCTTTCATCTGGTTTTCGAACACTTGGGTGAACGTTTTGACATTGCTGAAATATGGGGTGAGCGAGAAGCCGCGGGCGCTCGACCGCCTGACCGCCATCGACAATGTAATCAACTCACAAACAGGCAGCGGCTCTGGCTTTGCCCTGACACCAGACGATGAATGGACACCGCAAGCCGGTGACCTGAAGGATTAGGAGGCTAAGATGTTCAATAAGAAAGTCCAAACAACGCATGCGAAGCTGGACCGTCTAATCGGCCTGAAGCGTGTGAAAGAACAAGCAGAGCGCATTGCCTGCAAAGCCCAGATCAATGCCCTGCGCCGAAACCATGACTTTAAAGAAAACAATGCCTCGCACCATATGGTGTTCACAGGCAATCCCGGCACTGGCAAGACGACGGTTGCCCGCATAATGGCTGAGATTTTTAAAGAGTTTGGGGTCCTGCGCAAAGGTCATCTGGTGGAGGTCCAGCGCTCTGATCTGGTTGGACAGTATATCGGCCATACCGCGAAGCTGACCAAAGATGTTGTCCTTTCTGCTTTGGACGGGGTGCTGTTCATCGATGAGGCCTATTCACTGACCGTCGAAGAATCCGGCAAGGATTTTGGGGGGGAAGCTATCGCTGAATTAATCGCTCACATGGAGAATTACCCTGACCGCCTTGTGGTGATTGTGGCGGGCTATTCCAAAGAAATGCGCCGCTTCATTGGTGCGAATCCTGGCCTGGCCTCGCGATTTAAAAACACCATTGAGTTTGACGATTACTCTGTGAGCGCGCTCACACAAATCTTCAACAAAATGGCCCTGAAGGCGATGCTGTATCCTTCCTGAATGGCTTTCTGGTGCCAGAAATAAGCCCCTATATCGTCCTGAAACATTACCGCATGCCCCACTGGTCCAGCGATTGTCCCCATGACGCTGAAACGCTGGACCGGGGTCAAGTGGAAGTGACGTTGACAGTCAGTGACCGGGTGTTCTTACAGGGAAGCGGTCACCATGCTTCCGAAGGCTACTTCGGTGCCCATGATTATCTGCACGGCGTACTCAATGGCCGATTGATGCAGGCCATGGCCGATTATGAAGATGAGCTGGAAATCTGGGAAGCTGACTGGCGTCCGGCCTGGCTACGCGTCTGGCTTACAACCAGAAGCGCGAAAATCGATGATAGCGAGCTTTCGCACGGTCCTGGTGATTTCCCCTTTTGAAAGACCTTATCGGACGCTCGTCGGGCATTGCCCGGCGCAGCGCCTCATTCAAAGCGTCAGAGTGTTTTTCCACGTTTGGCGACCGTCCCGGCCCCCGGCCTTTCTTCCCGAAGCTGGCTCCAGCGCCACGGCTTCATGACACAAGCGCAAATGCGCTCCTTCTCATACGTTGCGGCCCCATAGAAACGAGGGGTGTGTCCAGCGTGGGCTGAGCATTCCGGATGGCGAAAGGCCCGGATGGACCGGGCCAGAAAACGTCAAACGGAGAAAAACAATGGTCAATCTGACCTTTGAATTTGATGAGGCAAGCCTGCGCCACGAACAAGAAACCCGGGAGATCATTCTCCTCTGGCATCTGGCTGTTCTAAGCGAGGAAATCATCGAGAACCGAAAGAAGCGTCGCCGCAAAATCCGTCAGTTTCAGCTTCAGGCCGAAGCCGGCATCAAAAAGCGCAAGGCCAAAGCACCGACACCGCCACCATGATCGCCTACGGCCTGATCAACGCCTCGTTCAAGCTGATCGACCTCCTGCCCGGCGCGGCCCTGGACTGGATCGGCGGGCGCGCCGGGTCCGAGGGGGGCGACGCAGACCGGCTGGGCGGGACCGCCCAGCTCGGCGCGTTCCGGGTCGGCGCCCGGTTGCGCCGCGGGATACGGCCGCCAAGGTGAACGTAGGAACGCCGAGAGCAAAGAAAGGGCAACCGATGAACGGGCACGGGGTGCAAGAGACATGAGGCTGATCCTTCCCACGGCCGCAATGGCGGTGCTCGCGGGCGGCGTCGCCTGGGCGCTCTGGCTGACGGCCGGGTTAGCGTCCCGGGAGAGCGCCGCGGCCGTCCTGGCCGCCGCTCTCGGCCTGGCGTTGGTGGCGTATTTTACCGCCGACACCCGGAAAACCGCCGTTACCGCCCGCGCCGCGCTTTACGCCGCCGCCACGGTGGTGTCTGCGGCCACCGCCTGGGTCGAAACGATCCGGCCGATCCTCGCCGCGCCCTCGCTGGTGGCCGGTGCCCGAGCGTTCGCGGACCTCGACGGCTGGGGCGTGTTCCTGACCGCGGCGCCCCCTGCCGGGGCCATTCTGTGCGGCCTGCTTTGGGCTGAACTGGCGGGCGGTCTTCTCAAGCGTCTCGATCGCGATCGCCGGCGAAGACGCGCCCAGTCCGATCTTTACGGCAAGGTCAAGCTTCTGGAGCGCCATCACCTCAAACGCCTCGCCCGGCGCAACGGCATTATCCTGGGCCAGCGAGGACCGGGCGTCCGGGCGCCGCTGATCGCCTGGTCCTTGGAAGGCTCGGCCGTCACCGTTGCCCCGCCGCGCACCGGCAAGGGCGCGCTGATCGCGCTCAACCTGCTCGCGCCGGGAGAACGTGGGTTCATGGGCTCGACCGTGACCATCGATCCCCGGGGAGAGCTTTGGTGTATCGCCGCCCGGCGGCGTCGCGAGATGGGCCGGCGCGTGGTTCTGCTCGATCCCTTCGGCGTCGTCGAGGATCATGCGGCAGCTTTCCCCGAGGCCCATCTGCCGGCCTCGGAGAGCGCGCGTTACAATCCCCTTGAGTTCATCCGCGAGGACGAAGCCCATGCGGTGCGCGACATCAACGCCCTGCTGACCCCGCCGGCGTCCGGCGCGCATCAGAACGCCCGGCACTTTTACGATTCCGCCCGCGCCATCGTCGCCGGTTATATGGCCTGGGTGCGCTTCAAGGAACCGCCGGAACGGCGGAACCTGGCGCAACTCCACCGGCGGCTTTCCATGGGCCCGGATGAACAGGCGTTGTTCGCCGAATTGGTGCGCACGCGGCCGCGCTTCGCCGGCGGGCTCACTCATCTCGCCATCGAGCGGCAGGCCCGGACCGGCAAGGAGGAAGGCGGCTCCACCTTCACCACCGTGGCCAATCAGTTGGCCTTCATGGCCTATCCCGAACTGGCCGCCCATACCGCCGCGTCCAGCTTCGATTCGATGTGGCTCGCGGAGGGAAACACCGATATCTTCGTCGTCGCCCCCGAAGAGGCCATCGACCAGGTCAAGGGCTGGCTGCGCCTTTGGATCGCCATCCCCAACGCCGTCGCCGGGCGACGCCCGCTGGAGCGCGACATGCTGATCGTCATCGACGAAATGCCCCGGCTCGGCTATCTCAAGCCGGTCATGGACGGCTACACCATGGCCGCCGGCAAGGGGGTGCACTTCTGGTGCTTCGCCCAGTCCTTCTCCGCCCTTGAGGCCAGCTGGGGCAAAGAGAACCGCCGCACCCTCACCGATCTCGCCGAAGTGGTGCAGATCCTTGGTTTCCCCCGCGCCGACGCCCAGGGCGCCGACGAACTCTCCAAGGCCATCGGCACCGCCACTTTCGAGACCCGCACCGAAAACCGCTCCGGCACCATCGTCGGCGACCGCATTATCGCTGGAGCCTCCCGCATGCAGGCCGGCGAATCCCAATCCCTCGCCCGCGAGCGCCTGGTCACCCCGGACGAATTGATGACGCTCGGTCCGGACGAGCAGTACGTTATCGCGGCGCCCAAGGACATGCCCCGCGACGCGCTGCATCTCCATCATGCCCGCTATTGGAAACGCGCCAACGCCCGGCGGCTCGCCGATCCAAATCCCTTCGTGATCCGGAAACAACGGGCGGCGGAGGGGGGTGAGAGTGTATGCATATGAAACAGGACATGGGGAATACGAAAATGAACATGAAAGAAGGAGCGGATCACGGTGACGGCGGCGCGGAAGACGATAGCGCAAATGCCACACAGGGAAGAGATGTTCAGCCGGAATTGAGCCTGATTGAAAAGCGGGAGCCGTCACAGCAAGTGGAACCGGCTTCGGGAACTGGCAAAGGCGGTAATGGGGAGATTCTGGATGCCGCGCTCGCCAGGATCAATGACGCGATGTTAGAACAGCGATCTGTTCTGAACAATTGTTTGATGCGGGCACAAGCTACGATCGAGAGCCAGCTAGAAGTGGCAACACAGAAACTCGAAACAACAGGCGCCCGAGCGGAGGACGACAGCGATGCGATTGACGCGGTGAAGGAACTGGGGTGTGTGATCCGCGTTTACACCGACGACCTGCATCGCTGGCGTGAGGCCAACCTCCGGCCCTGGCGATGGTTGGTTTTTCCGCCTACATCCTCTCGGCACCCACCCTGTTCGGGCTAGGCGTCGTCGTCGAGCAGCAGTTCGAGGTCAGCCCGCTACCGGAGCTCTCCGGCGGCTGGAAAGATCATATCTGGAAGCAACACGGACCCGAGATCGTCGCGTGCATGACGAAAGCCCGCCATGAGAAGCAGGAAATAGCGTGCCGCTTGGTGGTTCGGCCGCGGTAGGGGTGCGGTTTGCGAAAAATCGGCCGCTGAGCGCGCGCTGGAGGGGAGATAAAGCGGTTTCGATACTTGGATGGGCTAAAACGGTATATCGGCGTCACTGGTGCTCCATGGCTTGGGAAAGCGAGATAGGGGTTCGAGATCAAAGCGATGAGCGATGAGCGCCGCCTTGTCGCAAATTGGCTGGGCGTGCACTATGGCCGCGTGAGATGGTCGATATCGGATGCGGCGAACGTGAACGTGCGCAATCCGCAAGGCCAAGGATGACATAGGGTCTATTTGAATGGGCGAGGCGAATGAAGAACGCATAACCGCAGGTATGGCGAAAATAATGGCCTTGATGTGTGTTCGTAACACGATGCTTGAAGATATCCACGCCGGGATCGTGCCTGTCAGCAACACGGGGGATTTCACGGATGTCGTTGTTATCGACGGAGATGGACGGAAAATCCCGTGGCGGGACGTCTCGCATTTCGATGACGACGCCATGCGCGATTTGATGCGCCAGATCGTCAATCGGCTCTACACGTTCCATCTGAAATCGGACGATCCGAGTTTCCAACGACTAATCGATCGTTGGGAGCTCGCGGCTCGGAAATGGGATGACCCGAATCTGGACGCCTCATTCCTACGAGCTATGGAACAATTTCGAGAAACATGGAACGACAACTAATGGCCCTTGACGGCTTTATGTGGCATTGACCACAGCCCGTTCCATAAATGCGCATCCGTCGTGTCCCTTGATGGATGCGAACGGGTGCTGGCCCTCGAATTCGAAGGTCTTGTAGTTAAGGAAGGCGACCTCGGCAAACCCCAACTTGCTAAAGAGGTGCCGGGAGGTAGTGCCCGTTGCCTCGGCGAACGCAGTGTGGAAGCCTTTCGCCGCACCATGAATAAGACACATCCGCACCATTTCCTGGGCGATGCCTTTGCCGGTCCAATCGTCGAGAACGCCGATCATGAAGAGATGCAGATAGCAGCCCGGTTTGATCGACCTAGTTTTGCGGTAGCTCTTTTCAAGCTGGTCGAGAAGCGTGAGAACCGGCGCGAAAACTGGGGTGAGCCGATCCAGGCCAACTGGTGGCGGTGAGGCAAAATCCTCAACCAGCAAAGCCCCGATGACTTGCTGCGTGGCAGTGGATCGTGCAATGACGCTAACGCCGTCGTCCGAGGCTTTAGCTCCGAAGGCTGTCACCAGATTTTCGACCTGCGACGCCGAATGGCCGAGTGCCACAGTCGGTGGCTCATGGCGACTGAAGCTCTCACCGAGCACCTGCGCCAATGCACCAATGTCATTGGTCTCGGCTATGCCGTACTCAATGCCGCAAAAAGCTCCAAGCGGGATCATGCGCCATTCTCATCCGTTGGCCGAGAGGGGGCTTCCAGGTTACACCGTATGACGTAAATCCTGAAGTTAGGATTTTGACGGTTCCTCGAACGGTTTTCAGGCGTTCTCTGAGCCGGTGCATAACGGGGCAACCGTGGAGTACGCCGACTGCAGTAACAATAGGTCCCCCAGGTGGGCAATTACCACCACAGAGCGCAATGAAGCCCGCTTTCTCTGAATCCTCCTGTTCTTTACGGCTCTTCGACGCAGCAAGTGAAATTCAAGACATCAGGTAAGCCGTAATCAGCTACCTTTAGTCGGCATCGATAACGACGACGAAGGGGTGGACGATGGACGCGAAGGACGTATTGGCTCTGGGGCTTGGGGTTTCGCCGCCGTGGCGACTGGTTGACCAGAGCCAGAATACGGACAAGTCTGCCCCATGTTGGGGAGATTCTGCTGGAGGCGGATCGTGGCGCTGAGTTCCCTTGCCCCGAATGCGGCCGGCCCTGCAAGGTGCATGATTTCAAGGAATTCACTTGGCGTCACCTGAACTTCTTCCAGCACCATTGCCTGATCACGGCGCGGGTACCGCGCACGGACTGCCGCGGGCACGGGGTGAAGCGGCCCACCGTTCCGTGGGCGCGCGAGGGCAGCGGGTTCACGCTTTTGTTCGAGCAGGCGGCGATGGCGCTGGTCCGAGAGATGCCGGTGCTGGCCGCCGCCCGGTTCATCGGCATCACCGACAAGCGGCTGTGGCGGATCGTCGCGCATTACGTCGCCAAGGCATTGCGGGGTCTTGATCTTTCTGGCCTCAAGGCGTTTGCCTTCGACGAGACGGCGTCCAAGCGGGGCACAACTACGTCACCGTGTTCATCGACGCCGACCGCAAGGACGATCCGGTGGTCTTTGCCACGCCGGGCAAGGGCAAGGAGACGGTCAAGGCGTTCAAGGCCTTTCTGAAAGCGCACGGCGGCGATGCAACCAACGTCAAAGAAGTGGTCTGCGACATGTCGCCCGCCTTCCTCGTCGCCGTCGCCAGGGAGTTCCCCAAGGCCGAGGTGACCGTGGATTGGTTCCATGTGGTGCAGTTATTCACCAGAGCGGCGGACGACGTGCGCAAGGCGGAACGCAAGCAAGTGCAAATGCCCGCCGCCGCCCGCTAGGCGATCCTGAAAGCGCATGACGGCGGCAAGTTGACCGACAAGCAGGCCGTCGCCCTGGCCGAGCTGGAAGCCGGAGACTTCCTGACCGCCAAGGCTTGGCGGATCAAGGAGAAGCTCCGCTGGGTGCGCCGCGCTGCAACCCCGCGGGCCACGCGATGGCGGCTCTCGCACTTCCTGCGCCACGCCCGCGCACAGATTGGCGATGGCCCGTTGTTCGAGTCCGTGGGCAAGACCCTGAACACGGTCGAGAAGCATTCGGAACGCATCTTGGAGCGTTGGCGATCAACCCACAGCAATGCCCGCATGGAAGCGATGAATGACCCGTTCCAGGCTGCAAGGGCGCGGGCCAGGGGTTACCGCAACACTGAAACCTTCATCACCATGATCTATTTGATCGCGGCCCCGCTTGGAGATAGATTCAAATCCACTTGATACGTCGAGGAACCGAGAAAGAAAGGCCGCAGGACGGTCGAGGATTAAGGGAGCGGAACAGGCAGGCGCGACGATCGGCCACCGCAGGTGACGACACGCTAAGGGTCAGGTACCGGGAAGTTCGTCGCGAAGCTTCTCCCAAAGGGCGGGTTCGCGCTAATGCTGGTCGCTCGCGAGCGTCTGCTCGTCCGGAGCCATATCGGCGAGAAATCCGAGCCCGTGGATACAGTCGGCGGTGATCCGGGCTGAATCGATCATGTGCGTTTTCCGGACAAGCTGGCCAAGATCATCCCAATCGAAGCCCGTGCCGTCTCGGAATTTGCTCATCAACCGTTCGGGCTCGAAAGTATCGCGGGCCTGCCAGAGCTTGAGGACGACAAGACGGCGGATTAACGGCCGATCCAGGGGCCGGGTTGCAAATATGGCGAGATCGTAAATATCGCGCGCTTTGTGTCGCTGATAGCAGGCACGAATTTTCTCGGCGATGATCTCCGGGAGGACCAGGCATGTGATGGGCACAGGTGCAAAAGGTAAGTGCCGGAAATAACTCTGCTCGCACTGTTCGTGCTGTTCCGTCGGTAGTGTCGGGGTTTCCCGGCGACTTATTTGGAGCCTAACCTCGCTGTCCCCGCCGGTGTTCCAGTCGTGGACATAGACAGGATTGACGCCCCACGAAAGACCATCCTGCGTCTCGTAGTAGCTATCGTCGGGTATGCTGAAGGTGATGCCGTGGTACGGGTCCTGGAATGCGGCCATCATGTCCAGAATGATGTCCTCGTGGTCATGCTCTTCGAGGCCGGTGAAGTCCAGGTCTGTCGAAAAGCGCCCGCCTGCGCCGATGAACATCTTTCGCCGCCCTTGAAGGCGAGCTTGTCCAGGAGACCGTGGTCGGCGAGAAGTTGAAGCAGATAGGTGAGAATGACTTCCTTCTCCGCGATCATGAGGTCGCGAAGCCCGGACTCGGCCGCATAGCGTTGGACCTGGGGGTGCGTGAGCATGTTTTACGTCCCCCGCTTTATGGGCTGCCGCCGCGCCAGGCCGGTACTCTCCTGCAACTCCTTTTCGTCCACATGGACGGCAAGTTGCCAGGCGCTTTGGTAACCGATGGCATGGGCGCACGGCTTTTTGGGTCCCAGGACTGCCTTCCCGCTCCCCGCCGCGAGTTGTCGTAGTCGGTCGCGCACGTCAGCGGGGATTTCGGCCCCGACATGATCGGCAAGCCACCCGAAGCGGCGCGTCAGGGCGGCCGAGTCGATCAGGGTCAGATAACTTGCTGCCTTTTGCCAGTCGATGCGGCGGCTCGCGCGGGCCAGGATCGTGGCGGCTTCTCCAACGCCGCCGGCAAGCTCGGGACGGTCGATGCAGTCGATCGCGGTCTTCTCGCGATCGGACATCATGACCTGATAGCCGAGGACATCGACCGGACCGAACCCGAAGAACTTGCGCTCGACCGGATTGACGATGCGAACCTCGGCGTCGAGCAAACGCCGGTCGCGCAGCCGCACCGGCGTGACGAGCCAGATAACGTGACGGTGCTGTGTCGTCAGCCCGTAATGGGTAGCGGCCGTGCCGTAGCCGAAATAGTAGGGTTCGGCGATGCGGCTAGCGAGGGCGAGCAGGTTGCCCTCCCCTATGGCCTCCGGTCCCATGTCCGGCGGAATCAGGAGGTAGCGCCCCCAACTGGCGCGCTCCAGCCATCCTTTCCGGCGCAGGGACCGGATCACATGATCGGCGGCCTGGGGGCTGACGCCGAGACTCCGAATGATCTCCTGGCGGCCCACCTCCCGGTGTCCGTGCTCGGCCAAGCTGAGCACCACGCGGCTTTCCTAGGGCGACAGAGAGCGGATGGTGAAGTCCATAGTTGTTTCCTGCACAAAACCTCGTGAAATATTTTGTTTTGACGAAAATATCGTATGCGGCCGCGATTGCAAGCGTTCCTGTAACAAAACCCAAATAAACACGATGTTTTGTGCCGAGGATCGTCCCATGAGCAAGCTGGGACGCGCAGGGATTGAATCGTGGCCGCACGTTGATCACGGACAAACACCACGCCCGCTTGGCCTCGCAGGCATCCACCGGACACCTTCCCTTTCCGGCCGGCGCTTCCGACAGACCTTGCCGGTCCGACTGTCCCTTCAAGAATGATGCGCGCTTCGCCACCGGCGAAGCGCGCGGCAAATTTCTGGGCGCGGGGCGGCTATCCGCCCGCGTCCTGCGCCAAGGTGAACAAGCCCGGCTCCCGGTAACGCCCGTCGGTGGTGCGCTCCGACTCCGGCCGGCGGTCATCTTTCAGCTCGAACAAAGCCGGCTGCTGAGACCGTCCAAGCCCCGCCATAGGCGGGGCTTGGTTCACAAAAGTCCGGTCCTGCAACGCAGGACGCGCACTTACCAAAGATTGATGTCGGTGGAATCAGGCTGGTCCTCGGGCCTTAAGACCTGAACCGGCATGGTCATGGGTGTGTCGAGGCCAATGACCAATGCCTCTCCCTGCCCGAGAACGGGCAGGAAGGCCGCGGCGGAAGCATCAAGGCTGCCGCAAGCGTTTTCAACAACCTGGCGATCCCGGTCGTTAATGAGCCGGTGAACGATAAACATGCCCATCTGGCTGAGTACGTCCTCGGGAATATCACGCGGACGCTGGGTCGATAGAACAGTGAGAAGTCCGTATTTGCGACCTTCTTTGGCGATCAAGCCAAACGATTCCAGACGGAAGCGATTGTATTCGTCGCCAACGCTCTTGTTCAAAAACTGGTGGGCCTCATCCAGCACCGTAAGCAAGGGCCGGTCCCTGAAGGCGCCCGCGCGCGCTTTTGTAAGCAGATATCTTCCAAAACCGTTCGCCACGAGCTCGCGTGTATTATGCTCGAACGGCAGATGCTCCATGGAAATGCGCAATATGCTCTGATCGTCGTCAGCCAGAAACTGATCAAGAATTTCGGTCAGGTCCGGAAAACCTGCTGGCGAGAAGATCGATGCCATTTCATTGGAATGAATTTGGACGGCAATCCGGCTGACCAGTGTTGTGCAGTAGCCCCGGCTATTCTGGTCTGAACCGCCCCAACTATTCGGGTTGGGATTTTGCGGCGGGCCGCCTGTCGGCCACACGCATTCCTCATAGATTTGATCGGGAAGCCGGGTGATATCGTATTCCGCGCCGGGCTCGCGAATAGCGGCGGCATGTTGCTCAAGCGCCGCATTAAAATCCGCCTTGGAACGGTTCACCTTCTTCAGCAGCCCGTCCTCCGCCAGTGTCGGTTGGCAATGCAGTAATTTCAGGCTGGCGAGCGCTTCACGAAGCTTGGGCGACTGTGATCCCCCGCTCGGGTGGAACATCGCAAACAGGTCGCCCTCAGAAAGATGTTTGTAGGGAAAGCTTACATATTCTCGGTTACCTTCGGCCCCGGTTGGCCTGCCCCCGAGATTGATGTGGCGAACACGTTCGGAGAGCGTATGAAATTCACCGCTGGGGTCGAAAAGAACCACCTTGCCACGGTGCCGCACGACCTCACCTAAAAGCCGGGCGACCGTCCAGCTCTTGCCGCCGCCGGTCGTACCCAGGATGGCGCAGTGCCGGCCAAAGAGAGCGGACGGTGAAAATGTTACATGAGTCGTTGGGGCGTTCGGGACATGCGCGAGACCGACGAACTTACCTTCGGTGTCTGGCTCATCCTCAATAGCGTGCTTCACGAGATCAGGATGCGCGGCATAAGCATACTGACCGATACGCGGATGCGTCGGCACGCCCCGTACGGTCTTGCCGGTCGATAATTCGATCGACAACAAGAGCTGCACGATGCCAACCGGGTTGGAATTCGTCTTTTCAACCTCGCGGGTCGGCTCGACGGTAAGCCTTTCCCCTTCCGGCAGGCGCACCTGCGTTATGCGCCCGAGTATGGCGTGTGACTCGCCTTCTATGAGTACGAATTCGCCAACTTCCCCTTTTCCGATGCGGTGACCTGAATAGCTCGACGACACGGGACCGCTGCCGTAGGGCAGGTTCAGGCGAACATGCGCGGGCTCAACGTGGATGACCGTTCCCACATAGCGACCGGAATCGAAGGGTGCGGTGGGCAATGGCATGGCTATCGCTCCCGCGACGCGCGCACCCGCTCGATGTGGCGCTCCAGGTCCGTCATCGCGCTCACGTCCGGGATCTTCGGAACGATGTCTTCGAACGTTGCGGCTACGAGGGAAAGGCGGGCATCACCCTGATCTATCAGGCCCGATATCTTTGACAGGTGCTGGTTCGCGTTGCCTTGATCTTCGAGCGAAGGCGAGACGACAGCGACCTTCATCGCAAGGTTAGTCTCGATGGCTGCCAGTATGGGCTCGGCGATATGATTGTCGTTGAACCCAAAGCCGACAATGAGCAAACCGGGCGCCTCTAAACACCTCGTCATTTTGGCCATGATCTGCTTCACTTCTCTCATCGGCTTGATGGAGGATGGAATGTCGGCTCAGCCCGGTTTTTTCGATCTTGATGAGCGTTACGCGGCGCTGTCGGCGGCGGGTGATCCGTTGCTTCGGCTTGGTGAGTTGGTCGATTTCGAGTTGTTTCGCCGGCCCTTGATCCGGGCGCTACGTCGCTCGGACCGGCGCCAGGGTGGCCGGCCTCCCTATGACCCCGTTCTGATGTTCAAGATCCTGGTGTTGCAGGCACTATACAATCTCTCGGATGATCAAACCGAGTTCCAGATCCGCGACCGGCTGTCTTTCATGCGGTTCCTGGGCCTGGGGCTTCACGCCCGGGTGCCGGACGCCAAGACGATCTGGCTGTTCCGTGAGTTGCTGGTGCAGGCCAAGGCGATCGAGGCGTTGTTCGATCGCTTCGACGAACACCTGCGCGGCCATGGCTACCTGGCGCTGTCGGGCCAGATCGTCGATGCCACGATCGTCGCGGCGCCCAGGCAGCGCAACAGCGTTCCGGAGAAGGTGGCGTTGAAGGCCGGCAAGGTGCCAGAGGAGTGGAAGGACAAGCCGGCCAAGCTGGCCCAGAAAGACCGGGATGCGCGCTGGACCATGAAGCGTGGCCGAGTGAAGCGTCTGGAGGATGGGCACCCCAAGGGGCCGGAGATCATGGTGCCGGCGTTTGGCTACAAGAACCACATCTCCACGGACCGGCGGCACGGGTTGATCCGCAAGTGGCGCGTCACCGATGCCGCCGCCAATGACGGCCGCCAGCTCGCCGGTCTGATCGATCCGGAGAACACGGCGAGCCCGGTCTGGGCGGATACCGCCTATCGGTCCAAGCGTAACGAGAAGATGCTGGCGCGCCAAGGCAAGCGCTCCCAGATCCACTTCCGCAAGCCGCGCGGCAAGCCGATGCCGGCGACCCTGGCCAAGGCCAACGCGGCGCGCTCGGCGGTACGCTCCGCCGTCGAGCATGTCTTCGCCCATCAGAAAGGCTTGATGGCGCTCTCGGTTCGGACCATCGGCATCGCCCGGGCCGAGGCCAAGATCGGCATGACCAATCTGGCGTATAACATGCGCCGTTTCCTCTGGCTCCAGGGGCGAAGTGCGCCCACATGACGCCGGAACGGCCGGTTCGACCGGCTAAACCGATCAAATCGACGCAAAACGGCTCGAAAAAACCGACACTCAGACGCGCCCACCCGGTCAAATCACGCCGCAAGCGGCCAAACCGAACGTTCTTCGAGGTGTCCAGATCGATAGCGCCTTCAATCGACGTTATGAAGGAACAGGTTTGGGGCTGCCGCTGTCCAAGTCACTCGCGGAGATGCACGGCGGTTCGCTAGATATTCAGAGCCAGGTTGATGTCGGGACGACAGTAACCGTCCGTTTCCCTACCGAACGCGTTATACGAAAGTCAGCGGAAACTCTCTAGGTCGCAAAAATTGATTTCTTGGGCTTCTTGCGTTTGCGCCGTTTTTTAGGTTGTGCCGCTCGTTCGGCATCCAAACGGGAATGCCGCGCATAGCTTTCACGATGCTCTGCCGAATTGCCGTACTGAGTTGCCAACGTCATTGCACGGCGAAGATAAAGCCCGGCGTCATACTCATCGGTAAAACCAATGGCACCATGCATCTGAATTACAGACTTTGTAACTGACAGGACCGCATCAGACGCGCGGGCTTTGACCGCTGCAACCATGGAACGACTCCCATGTCCCGCATCAACGGCATTACAAACTTGGTAAAGTAGAGACCTTACAAGCTCTATCTGTATGTGATCGTTCACCGCCCGGTGCTGAAGAGCCTGGAAGTTGCCAATCGGGCGACCAAATTGCTCGCGAGTTTGCATATAGCCCACGGCCAGCTCCAGCGCCTGTTCCATGACACCAAGCATTTCCGCGGAAACACCCAGTAACACCCGGTCATGTACATCAGCGACCAAAGCTTCGCCTTGCTTTACGCCAGCGATCAAGAGCTCGTCCGCCATCAACGTTACTTCGGAAAATTCGATGGTCCCATGCGTCGTACCATCAACTGTTTGCGAGGATTGGACCGAAATTCCAAAAGTATCCCGAGGAACAATTATGAGGATTGTGCCATCCGACGTACTGGCGTCCAGCAAGTACCCATCCGCTATTTCGGCAAAGGGAACACCCGTTTGGGTGCCCGTCAGCTGATAGCCATAATGATAATGTTCAGCGACCACGCGCTCACGTTTGTCATCGGGGGTTGTGGGATCCTGCAAAACGGGAATTAGCAAATTTTCGCCGGACACGAGATTGCTTAATGCTTGTTCTGTGCCTGCCCCGGTCGCTGCCCGTCCCGTCCCGACCGCACGAGCACTCGCCGCCAGCGCCGTCACCGGTTCGGTCAACAAACCTCTGCCGGCCTGTTCCATGGCTAGGGCAAGCTCAGTCACACCCATTCCAAGCCCATCCGCTTTTTGAGGCACCATCAGGGAAAGCCAGCCGGCTTCAGCCACTGTTTTAAGCCGTTCCTTATCAAAACCTGGCTCGCCGTCACGAAGTTTCCGATGCGCATCAGGTCCCCCGCAACGTTCCACCAGTTTCTCAGCACTCTCTCTCAGGAGTCTCTGGTCTTCAGTAAGGACGAGTTCCATTTTTCTTTCCTAAATTCCACGCCCCAAAACGGCGAGCGCATCAAGGGCAACGGCGCCTTCTCCATGCGATAACGCTACGAAAGGATTGATATCAAGCGATTCAATCGTTTCTGAATTATCCGCTGCCATCTGACCGACGGCAACCAGTGCCTCAATAACGGCGTCCCGATCATAAGGACCATCACCGCGATACCCATCGATCAGCCGGCCTGCTCGTGTTTCATTGATCATGCGATCTGCCCGTGCCCTATTGAGGCCGGGACTGGCGAAAGACACATCCTTGATCAATTCCAGCCATACGCCGCCTAACCCAAACATAACAACCGGCCCCATTTCCGGGTCACGTTGTATGCCAACAACCAATTCCAGACCTTCTCCGGTCGACTGGGCAACCAGCCAACCTTCAAGGTTAACCGACGAATCATACTCTGCGACGTTTTTGGAAATATCATTACAAGCGCGTTCGACTTCATCATTACTTGTCAGACCAAGCATTACCGCACCAGCATCGGATTTATGAGTCAAAGCTGCAGCGACGCCTTTCACAACAACCGGATAGCCAATATCGTCAGCAATTTTTGCGGCTTCTTCAGCGGTTTTTGCAAATCCCTCACGGGGGAGGTTAAGTCCATATGAGACGAGTAATTTCTTTGAATCAGGCTCGCTAAGAGCAAAAGGTTCTTTGATCGACGTATCCGTTAGTACGGATTCGATTATCTCGGATGGCGCGCGCTCTACCTGCTCCTGATTCTGTTCTGCATCGCGTATGCGATCGCGATAGTTAAAAGCCGCCCGAAGCGCTTTAAACGCGCGGTTCGGCTCGCTAAGCACCGGAATTTGTGGAAACTGTTTGCGCGCTGTCCGGCTAAATTCGGTCAAGTCAGCCGATGCGGGTGATATTAAACCAATGGGTTTACCGCCCTTATTGAGGAAGTGTTCCTGAAAGCCCTTCATTGTGTCCAAAACACGTTTGGTACGTCTTTTATTGGCATCATTGATGCCTTCGCTGGGCGGCAAGTCTTCTTGAAATAAAATTGTCCCGATATTGGGGTCATTCTGAATCGCGGTAACCATTTCAAGGATTGATTCCAGCTTCTGGTTCATAAAGCCTGCCGCATCCAGCGGATTGGTAACCCTTAAACTTTCACCTAGGATTTCTCTGAACTTTGCCGCTGTTTCCGGCGCAAAATCCGGAAGAGGCACGCCATGTCGGTCCGCTGCATCAAGTGACAAACCTCTTACGCCGCCGGAATATACTAAAACCCCGACATTGTTGGTCTCGGGCAACCCTGCATTCATCAACAGCTCGATAAGATCGATAGCCGCATCTCCGCTGTCTACGCGGATGACGCCAGCATCGCCTGCAACGGCATCGAAGGCCTCTACTGCCCCGGCCATTGAACCAGTATGGGCTAGAGCGGCTTGTCTTCCCCCTTCAGAGACACCCATCTTTAGTGCGACAACGGGTTTTCCGGCATCACGCGCCCGACGACAGGCGGCGAGGAAGTCCTGTGGCCGTCGTACAGCCTCAATTAAACAAAAGATCAACCGGACATCGGGATCATCAACAAAATAGTTTATGTAATCTGCTGTTGTTAGCCCTACCTCGTTACCACTGGTAACGATATAGCCCACGTCGATACCGCGATCGATCAGCGTTCGTCCAATCCCAGGCGTCGTCGTGCCACTCTGACCTACCATCGCGACGGGACCGCGAACCAATTCACGAATTCGATCATCTGGGAGACATAATGACCGACCCCGAGCAGACATGCTGCCCAGGCAGTTAGGGCCACAGACCGCAAGACCAGTTTCTTCGATCACTTGCCGAAGCTCGTTTTCGAGTGCTTTTCCTTCTTCGGTCCCAAGCTCGGAGTAACCCGCGGCGTAGACAGTCGCGCTGCGCGTACCCAGGGCAGCTGCTTCCCGCAATATGCCACCAACCGACGCCGCAGCCCGCATCACTACTAGCTTGTCAGGAACAGCAGGCAAATCAGATAAATCCGCATAACAAGGTACACCCCAAATCTCGTCAAAGCGTGGATTTACGGGCCAAACCGAGCCTTCAAATTCAAAACGCTGATAATTGGCAAAAATCCGCGCCGTCCAATCCATCGGGTTTTCCCGCGCCCCAAGAATTGCAACGCTTTTGGGGTTCAGCAGGGCCTCAACCTTGCTGGCGGACTCATCTCCCATATTTTTTTCTTTCTCTTATCACAGTTGCTTTGATCTTTGCGCAGCAAGGTCCGGTTTGCAACGGGCGGCCTCCCATTGACAGCGGGTATTCCCGGCGTAGGCTAAATCTTCAGGAAGAAACGAGCCGGAAAAGTAAAATGATAAATCCTCTGGCAAATAAGGACATCGCTATCATCGGCTACGGTGAGGTGAAAAATGTCCGCCGCTCAGGCCGAACGACATATGATGTGGCCGCTGAGGCGACATCCCGCGTTTTGGAATATACCGGGCTCGGGACCAAGGATATTGACGGTATGGCGACGGTCCTGCCATCGAGCGAGGCTGGCAATAATTTCTGGTCAAACTATCTCGGTGATCATCTCGGTCTCCAGACGTCCTGGACGCAGACGACCGATATAGGTGGCGCCTCTATGCCTGGAAATATCGCCCGAGCAGCAGCAGCAATTCAATCGGGGTATTGTGAAACGGTTCTATCAATCGCCGCAGCAACGCCGACAACGCGCCGCGTCGATGACCAACGCTCATATCGATCAGAGTTCCGCAACCCGACTGGCATTCAAGGACCGCCAGGGGCTTTTGGGCTGATTATGCACCGCTATATGCATCAATATGATTTGAAGTTCGAAGCCCTCGGCAAGCTTGCCGTGGCCCAGCGCAATGGGGCGGTCGTCAATGAATATGCGGTCGAAGGTCTCCGGAAACCGATGACCGTTGATGATTATCTGAATGCGCGGATGGTTTCGACGCCGCTCAGACTTCTCGACTCTGTCATGCCTTGCGATGGCGCCAATGCAATCATCATTACAACCACTGAACGGGCCAAAAAGTTGGGCGTCAAAAATATGGCACACCCGATTTCTTATGCTGAGCTAACCAATTTCAACGTACATGAACAATTACCTGACATCACAGAAACCGGTTTCAGTATTGCCGGGCCGCAGGCATTGGAAAAAGCGGCCATGTCTACTGATGATATCGACATGTTTCACCCCTATGACGACTTCCTTATCGCTGAAATGCTGCAGCTGGAACAGATCGGGTTTTGTGGACGGGGAGAAGGATCGGAATATCTCCTTTCAACTGATATTTCGCCGACAGGGAAATTGCCAATCAATACAGGCGGTGGGCAGATATCAGCGGGCCAGCCAGGTCTCGCAGGCGGCCAACTCAATATCATTGAAGCCCTGCGCCAGCTTTTTGGTGAAGCCACAGATCGGCAGGTTCCGAACCCGGCAACGGCAATGTGCACCGGGATCGGTGTTATTCCCTATGTCCGAAATTGGGGGACAAGTGCAGTACTCATATTGGAGAAAGGCTAATGGCTGAACGCGAAAAACGGCCTCGCCCGGCGCCGACGCCCACAAACATTACACAGCCCTTCTGGGACGCTGTGAACGAACATAAATTTTTACTGCAATACGACCCCGAAGCTGAAAAATATCAGTTCTATCCGCGCGGACTTAGTGTCCATACCGGAAAACGTAATCTCGAATGGCGTGAGGTAACAGGTAAGGGCACAGTCTACTCCTATACCGATACAGTTATCCCAGCGAGAGGATTTGAAGGCGAAGAACCCTATTTGATCGCGGCCGTTGATCTCGAAGAAGGCGTTCGGCTAATGAGCCTTCTCCACAATTGTAAAGCAGAAGAGGTGGGGATCGGCATGGCGGTCAGATTGTGTTGGGATAAAATTGATGATGAATTTGAATATTTCGCTTTTGAGCCAGACCGGTAAGCACCCATGAGTTCTCTAAGTTTCCTTGTCGACAGCCCGCAAGATGCCAAGTTCAGAGCCGAAGTCCGTGCCTGGATGAAAGAAAATTTGCCCGAAGAACTTCGGGGTTGGTCGACCCGCCCACCACGCGACATGATTCAACCGTGGCATTTTAAGTTGTTCGAAAGAGGTTGGATCGCACCCCACTGGCCAAAAGAATATGGCGGTATGGAAGCAAGTATTTCAGAACAACTCATCCTACAGGAGGAGTTGAGCCATGCCGGAGCTCCCATCCTGTCTCGTCAGGCACTGGGCCATATTGGCCCAATTCTTATGCACCATGGGACGGAGGCTCAGAAGAAAGACCATCTGCCCAAAATGCTTTCCGGCGAAGTTATGTGGTGTCAGGGATATTCCGAACCTGGTTCAGGCTCAGATCTTGCAAGTCTCAAGACCGCAGGCAGAATCGATGGCGACGAAATTGTCATAAACGGGCAAAAAATCTGGACAACTGGCGGGCATTTCGCCGATTGGATGTACGCCCTAATCCGCACAAACCCTGACGCCCCTAAAAAGCAGGGTGGTATCTCCATGGTACTCATCGATTTGAAAACACCCGGGGTCACCATCCGGCCAATTATGACCATCGCCGATGACGAGGAGTTTGCTGAGGTTTTTTTCGACGATGCTCGTATTCCAATTACAAATCTCGTCGGCGAACTCAATGACGGATGGTCGGTGGCTAAAGCCCTCCTCGCCTCAGAGCGCATGGGTAATGCCAACCCGCAAATGGCACTTCAATGCCTCGACAAGTTACAAAGAGTTGCCAAAGCCACGGGGGCTATCGACGACCCTGTCTTTCAAGACAAAGTAACCCAGCTGGAACTCGACGTTCTTGCGCAATCTGCGGTATTTGCCCACGCCGTTCAACAAGCCAAAGCGGGCATGGATATTGGCGCAGGTTCGTCTTTCATGAAAATTGTGGCCACCGAGAACATACAGCGCATCGCTGATCTGATGTTTGAGGCGGCTGGCGAGCACGCGGCAGATACTGAACCATTGGAAACGGAAGAAGGTTCGGTCGATGTTTCCGTTCTATGGCGTGAAGTCCGGCGTATTACTATCTACGCTGGTTCAAGTGAAATTCAGCGAAATATCACCGCTAAACGGGTTTTAGGCCTGCCCTAGCGGTCACCTCAACCCGCTGCTGGTTCTTGCTGCTCGATAAAGACTGGCTCCTCGCGCGACCCTTCGGCAGCGGCATCAGGATCGAGTTCCGGATTCCAGAGTTTTCCGACAAAACGACAGCCATTTGCTGCATTAGATCTATCCGACGCCAACCAAACGGCCAGCGGATCCATAATATCAACAGGCAATAGTTTTTTACTTGGATCTTTAGATCGATTGGGGTCAGCGTCAGCCGACCCGCCTGGCAACAACGAATTCACTGTTATCCCCGTGCCATCCATATCGCGTGCCCAGATCAGCGTTTCTGATTCGACTGCTGCTTTGGTAACGCCATAGGGTGAGTTACGCGGTCCCGAAAAGTTACGGCGAGATGTCGATACGTTAATTATTTTTCCTGACCCAACAGAGCGGAAATATTCAATAGCTGCTCGCGCCATAAAAAAGGTGCCGATGACATTCACCTCAATCGTTTGGCGATAAATATCTGGGTCAGTTTCATAAAATGGCAACGAGTTGCCTTGCGGCGGCAAACCTGGCCCACGCATAAGACGACGGGCATTATTGAACAAAACGTCGCACCGTCCGAATTCGTCTACAGCACGGGTGACAGTATTCCGGCACTGGTTGAGATCGAGAATATCTGTCGTGACAGCCAAGCCACCAAGCTCTTCGGCTGCCCGCACACACCCTTCGGCATCGACGGAGGCAATCACCAACCGAGCACCCCGTTCAGCCATCGCCTGCGCCATGGAAAAGCCCAAGCCGCGGTCTCCACCAGTAACGATGACAACACGACCGTCGAGCGAAATATCAGGTAGCGGAAAGGTCGACATATCAGGAAGCTCCGTAATTCATTTTCAGGGCATCCCCTGCGCGGCGTTCTCCATCCACCACCAACCCATGCCCTAGCGTAATCCGGTTCATCATGGAAAACCGGGCACAAACGATGATCGCTTCATGAAAAGATTGTTCATCCCAACCGGCGTCAAGGACGGCGTCGGCGTCTGCTTTGGTAATTCGAGCTGGCGTCAGGGTCAGGATTTTGACAAATCTCAAGAGCGGCTTGAGTTCCTCTCGAACAGGTGCTCCGTCAATGCTCTCGGCTAATGGCTCAAACACACCCGGATCGGTACCAAGGTTAACCGCAACCCTCGAATGGCCTGCAAAGCAATATTCTGAATCATTGAGCTGCGACACGTAGGCTGCAATCATTTCTTTATCTGCCGCCGTCAACTGTCCTTCGCGGCGCATAAATGCCCGAGAAAACAGCTGCAACCCTTTATGCGCTTCGGGGTTAAAGACTTCCCAGAGTTTACGAACACCCGCATCTTCGGGCAGTGACGGAAAAAACGGCATGTTGCGCCTCCACTGTCTTAGCTTGGTATTATCCTATCTTAGCTTGATATAATCCTATTGAGCGCGACAGCGGCTCAGAAAGCAAGGTCTGCCTATTTGGTTTTTTGCTCGCCTAAAGTGACCAAGGCAATACCACCAAGGATAAGGACCAGGCCGCCACCGAGGGTTAATGTCAGAGCTTCACCGAGGAAGAGCACACTAGTCACGATAGCCACCATCGGCCCTCCAAGAAGACCAACGGATGTCGTTACAGCACCGAGATAGCGGATGGATGAGGCAACACACCACATGGCGATGGCCGTTCCGATAACACCGCCATAGAGGATGAGAAGAACAAAGTCGATCGACCATGTTGGTATTTTCGGTTCCGCCAACCAGATCGAGAATGGCAAGGTCACGATGGTCGCCAACAGCAATTGCCAAGGGCCAAGCTGTAAGGGAGACAGATGCCATTTATGGTTCCGCATCTGTAGAATTGCGATCGACCAGGAAATAGCAGCCAGCACGCATAAACCATTGCCAATCAACGCGTCAGTATCGGACCAATCGAGTTCTGCCGGGTTAAACAACACTGCGAGCCCGCTCAGACCCAGGAATACGCCTAGAGCCCGCAAACCCGTCATCTTTTCGCCGAAAATCAGGACAGCAGCAGGCGTTACCCAAAGTGGTGTCGAATATCCCAGCAAAGCACCCCGCCCTGCAGGAATAAACTCCATCGCCGTATGAACAAGAGAGACATACAGCCCCATCATGCAAATTCCGACGCTCAGTACAGCGGGCATATCAGCCTTCGTTGGAAGTTTTAACTCCCCCCGCACTGCGAGCACTGCCATCAAGACAAGGGCCCCTATAAAGACGCGGACAGAGGCGAACCATAGCGGTGGCAGATGTTCAACACCGAGCCGCATGACGGGCCACAGCCAGCCATAAGAGAATATTCCGGCGACCAGAAACAGGAGGCCAATTTTACGATTTGTTTGATCAATCATCTTAGGGGTTTGGACTTAGGGAGCCGGATAAAATGAGGGGAATTTTTAGATACGCTGTTTTACGGGCGGAGATATGCCCTTTTCGGACGTTTCATGCCACCGAAATTTTCTATTTCACGGTAAAAAGTTCTCTAAAAGTCATTCTGAGGAAGACAAGTCGCGGCTCCGCCGTTATAAGATTGTAAATTTTTCGGTCGCAATTTTTCGACTTACTGTTTCAAATAAAGCACCTCAATGCCCCTTCGAACTTGGCAACAAGAAATCATCGACCAGTATCCGTCGATTATCAAAGAACACCGTAGATTTATTCTCAAAGCACCTACCGGTGCCGGTAAAACTGTCCTAGCCAGCGAGCTCATTAAACGGTTTTACGAAGGAAAAAAGATTATTGTGCTTTGTCATCGGCTTGTTTTGCTGGAGCAGCTCGAAGGAGCCCTTCGCGATGACCACAATGTTCGCAAACTGACCGTTTCCGACACCGGTCCTGCCTTTGACGGTTATGACATTCTGCTTTCAACCAGCATGCGCGCCAAAGACGTTCTGGCAGATGCTATTCCTAAAGCCGATCTCATTATTGTCGATGAGGCACACCGGGTCTCCCCCAACGGCAAGGGCTATAAACGAATTCTCGATGACTTCACCAAGTCCGGGAAAGACGACGCTCAATTTGTTGGTTTAACAGCATCTCCAGAACGCCGTACCGGTGACCAACGCGATCAGCTGAATTTGGCTTTCGACGCGATTATTGATTGCGCCAATATCGAGGACCTTATCAATGAAGGGGTTCTGGTCCCGCCGGTCTATCGAACCCATTTTGTCCACGACCTCGACCTCACCGGTATAGACATTACATCGGGAGACTTCCCGGTCGCTAAGCTCGCGCCTGCCATCGTCAAATCCTCGATGATCGATTACGCGATGACCAGCTATATTCAAGAGCGGGAAAATGTCTCGCCCCGCCCCATTTCGGCATGGTTTTGCGCCGATATCAGCGTCGCTGAAGAAACATTGTTCCGTATCCGCAAAGCTGACATTTCCGCCGAAATCGTGACGGCAAAAACACCGATCAAAGAGCGCATGAAGCTTCTCAAAGCTCATGAAAATGAAGAGGTCGAAGCCATGGTTTCCGTTGGTGTCCTCGCTGAAGGTTGGGACAACCCGCACTGCAACATCATCGTTCACTTAAGGCCAACGCTTTCAAAAGTACTCTGGGGGCAATCAGTAGGCCGCGGACTTCGCTCAGCACCCGACAAAGAAAAATGCGTCATAATTGATGTTAGCTCCAACTGGACAACATTCGGTCCGGTCGAAAAACTCGAATGGAGTCTATGGAGTCATCGCAAGTCCTATATGCAATTTACAAACCGGTTCAACTGGGTAGGACAGCAGCAGGAAGGTGAGAATGGGCACGATGCCTATCTGCTTTGCGAAAACAAGCTCCCGAACAAGACCCGTTGTTCCCATATATATAAAAAGAACACCTATGAGGATGATACCTGCCCGGTTTGCGGTTCTTATGCCGCAATCGACATTTACAAGGAACAGGCACAAGACGGTTCGCTCACTGAAAATAGACTCCACAAACTTTTCTTTGACCGGGTTCCACGCGTATTTGACGAAATGAACCTCTCTGTATGGAAAGATCTTGATGGCACCGCCTGGCGAACGGCGACACCAAAAGAACAAGTCTTTCTGTCATTCTGTATGGCCTTTGACGAGGTCTCCGGAGAAACCACACGCTCAGAATCTGACTATTGGGATATCGCGCTCAAGGCTGAAACCAAGATCCGTGAATATCTCGTCGAAAATGATATCCAGATCATTAAACAAGATGAGTTTGATCTCTCCATCATTGCCGACGGCATGCTAACAGGCCGGGAAATTCGCACTGTTCAGGCTCATTACGGCATCCTGATTTGTGGCACCGCTTTCCAGGAACACGATCTGGACGAAAGCGAACGGAAATATCAGAAAGCAATCAGAATTGCCGAACGGATGGCCGTCATGGGCTGTTCTCCGCAGGACAACCTGCCCTACTTCAACGCCAAGGAATATATGGCCGCGCCATAAGCCGACCAAGCAGTAAAGAAACGGCAAGTATTAAAGGGAAAATGGTGGGCGATGTAGGATTCGAACCTACGACCCGCTGATTAAGAGTCAGCTGCTCTACCAACTGAGCTAATCGCCCGCAGCCCGCTAGATAGCAAAGGGTGGAGCCTTTGTCACTCGCGAATAATCCAGGTGTTTTAGGCGCTAATCTTCGCCGCCGCTACCATGCCGACCCACCCGGACATCGCGGTGGACATAGGAACAGAGAATAAACCCAAATCCTATCATCAGGGATAACATTGCGGTCCCGCCATAAGAGACCAGCGGCAACGGTACACCCACGACCGGCACCAAGCCCATGACCATGGCGATGTTTATAAAAACATAGAAAAAGAACGTGCCTGTGATCCCCAATGTAATCAGCCGCCCAAACTGATTATGAACCCTTAGAGCAATTGCAAACCCGTAAATCAAAACAATTGCGTAGATGCCAAGGAGGAGTAGACCGCCGGCCATGCCAAATTCTTCTGCGAGCATAGTGAAAATAAAATCAGTCTGTTTTTCCGGCAAAAAATTAAGATGGCTTTGCGTTCCGCCAAGATACCCTTTTCCGAAAATCCCGCCTGACCCAAGAGCGATCTTGGACTGCATAATGTGATATCCAGCGCCAAGGGGATCACTTTCCGGATTCAAAAAGGTCAGAATTCTTTTTTTCTGATATTCGTGCAGCAACGTCCAAGCGACCGGCATCGCTGCTAAAATCGCGCCAATTACAACTCCAAATTTCCAGGCTCGAACGCCTGCGAGGAAAAAGATGACGCCGGCCGTCATGGTGAGCATGATGGCGGTACCCAAATCCGGCTGGCGAAGCACAAGCACAACTGGCGCGGCCACCAGCAATAACGGAATAATCAAGAACATAGGCCGACCTATATCCTCCAGCGAGGCACCATGGAAGAAGCGAGCGAGAGCCAACACCAACGTAATTTTCATTATCTCAGAGGGCTGCAACTGAATGACACCAAGGTCGATCCAGCGTTGGGCCCCCATGCCGATGACGCCCATAACCTCGACTGCGACCAGAAGACCCAGCACCAAAAAATAAAGTGTATAGGCGTGGCGCATCCACATTCTGATATCGGTCACCGCAACCATAATCATCAGAAACAGCCCTATGCCAAACCGGATGAGTTGACGCTTTGCCCAAGGATTCCAGTTCGCATCCCCGGCGGAATAGAGCATTGCACAACCAATTCCCGTCAGGACGATAATAAAGGACACAAGCGACCAGTTTACCTGCCACAACTTCTGGCCAATCGTCATCGGTCCACGATCTGCCGCACCGATCCTCATGCTTTTCGGCCCTTCTCATTTTCTCGGGCGACGCCATCCCGGTCGCGATAGCCAGAAGGATCCCTCTTCAGCGTTTCGTGCATGATGTCACGGGCTATGGGCGCCGCGACAGCTGATCCACCGCCGCCATGCTCGACCACAACCGCTATAGCGTATCGTGGCTTTTCAACGGGCGCATAGGCCACAAACAAAGCGTGATCACGATCCTTCCACGGCCTTTCCTTGTTCTTCAGCACCATGGTTTCCCGTTCATGTTTGGAAATGCGTTTCACCTGCGCGGTCCCGGTTTTCCCCGCCAACTCAAATCCTGGTTCCTTGATACGGGCGCGGTAAGCGGTACCGCGTTCAGTATTGCTAACTGAATTCATACCTTCCATGACAAGTCGGCGAACTTCCGGGGCAATTTGAATTTTCTGTGCCGCAGGAACTTGAAGCGTGCGCTTTACGCCAGCGGAAACTACGCCATGTACAAGATGTGGCTTCACCGATTTCCCACTTGCCAGACGGGATGTCATCACGGCCAGTTGTAATGGTGTGGTAAGAACAAAGCCCTGGCCGATGCCCGCCACCAGGGTTTCGCCTTTCTGCCAAGGCACTCCGAGGCGCTTCTTTTTCCAGGCAGAAGTCGGCATTAATCCACCGCGTTCGTTCGGCAAATCAATACCTGTCGATTGACCGAGTCCAAAACGCCGTCCCATCGCCGCGATTTTGTCTATCCCGACGCGTTTTGCAATTTCGTAAAAATAGGTATCGCAGGATTGCTGTAGCGCAGCGTTCAGATCCATCCAACCATGACCGTGCTTCTTCCAACAATGGAAACGTGCATTTCCGAGTTCGACGTGCCCTCGGCAAAAGACTTTATGGTCAGGCATGACAACACCGTGTTCAAGCGCCGCCATTGCAACGACCATTTTGAATGTGGATCCCGGCGCATATAGTCCGGAAACGGCCTTGTTAGTGAGGGGAGCTAACGGATCACGGATAATCTTTCGCCATTGTTTTCCGCTTAACCCCGTATTGAAGGCGTTTGGGTCATAGCCTGGGACTGACGCCAAGGCGATAACACCTCCTGAATTTACATCCATGACAACCGCTGCAGCCGATTTCTTATCGCGCAACTTTTCTATCGCCAGATTCTGGATGCCCAAATCAATCGTGAGAATAACATCATCGCCCGGCTGACCTTCCTGACGCGATAGTTCTCTGATAACGCGACCAAGAGCATTTACTTCGAGTTGACTATTGCCGGCTTTGCCCCGCAACCGCAGGTCTTGCTCCTTTTCAACACCTGATTTACCGATCCGAAATCCGGGAAGTTCGAGAAGCGGATCGCGACTACGGTCCTGTTTTTTGTCTTTTTCCGAAACCGACGCCACATACCCCAAGAGATGAGCAGAATCCGCCCCTAACGGGTATTCCCGGCTTTGACCGACATCAATAACGATGCCAGGAAGATCTGGGGCATTGACCTCAATGCGGGACACTTTATGCCAATCTAGATTTTCCTGAACAGTTACCGGAACGAAGTCCCTTCGCCTTTTAATCTCACGTAAAATACGCCGCCGTTCATGACCGGGAATTGAAATCAAACGCCCCAAAGTATCGAGCGTCTGTTTTACATTGCGTGTTCTCTCCGCGATCAAAAGAACGCGATAATTTTCTTTATTGATAGCAAGGGGTACGCCAAACCGGTCAAGTATGCGGCCACGGGGCGGCGGCAAAACACGAATATTGATACGATTGTCTTCCGCCAACATCTTGTAACGTTTGGATTCCAGAACCTGCAGCTGATACATGCGACCGGCGAGCAACCCAAATAAGGCTATCTGGCCGCCGCCGAGAATCATCGCCCGGCGCGAAAATTTCTTATAACGTGATGAATCTTCTCGATACATATCAGACGTGCTGGAATAGTTTCTGGTGAGTTCGGGTGAAAACCCAGGCGAGAAAGGGAAAAACAGCAACTGTAATCGCCATTTGAAAAACGATTGGCGTTGGATCAATCAAAGTCAAATGGTAGAGCGCTGTTAGGCCCCAAATGACGCCCCCCGCGGCAAGCGCCACAAGCCCAAAGCCCCACCAAAGAACGAGAAAAGATTTTCCCCGGAACACCTTTCCTTGAGAGGCGGCAATGGTTCTGACCAGGACCAGCACCGCAGCATTTATGCCAGGCGGTAAACCGACGAGGATGTCGAGAAGTAACCCGATGAAAAATACTGTAACTGAGGTAAAAAGGTCGACTCGATGAATCGCCCAGAAGAACACAGCCATCAGAACAAAATTTGGGGCAACGGGGCCAAATCCAGGAAGGTAAAACGGTATGCTTGAGATCAAAACAAAGAATACACCGAGCGCAGCAGGAACGAGGTTGCGTGCAACCGCATCAAAGAGATGCGACAGCGTCGGGGTCACCGTGAGGCAGCCTGCTTTGGCGGCGCGCCCCTATCCACTTTTGGTGCAACAGGACTAACCCCGGCAAAATCAATCAACCTGACAAACTCAAGTTGTTCAAAACGGACGTTCGGTTTAACCCGCATAACACCGTCTGGAGCAACCTCAATACGGCCAACTTGAAGTCCAGGAGGAAATACACCGCCATGACCAGACGTCACGACACGATCTCCTGCTTTGACCGAAGCATTAGCTGGCAGAAATGTCAGTCTGGGCTTCCCGCTATTATCTCCAGACAGTATGGCGCGATCACGCGAGGATTCGATCAACACAGGAACGCGGGAGTTTATATCCGTAATGAGTAAGATTCTTGCCGATTGATAGCCTGCTGTTGAAACCCTACCTGCCAGTCCGGCCCCTGAAACAGCAGCCTGGCCTTTGCGGACTCCATCACGGTCACCGGCATTGACCACGACCGAACGAACAAATACACCACCTGAATCCGCTATCACCCTTGTAGCGATAGATTGAGAGTTTGGAGCTGGTTTAAAATCGAGAAGAGATTGAAGGGCCTGGTTCTGAGAGGACAACCTTCTTGCAGCTTCCTGCCATACCAGCAGGCGTTCGTTCTCTCGTTTGAGACGAACATTTTCTTCTCTCATATCCGCGAGACCGCGGACGGTTTTTACTGCGTCGTTAACTGCGGCGGCTGGCCGCGACAATACATCCATAATGGGCGCAAATACATCAACCACAACTGTCGAGACTTTCTCAACAACCACAGTCTCCGCCTTGCTCAAAAGCATAATCCCAAAGGCGGCAAGAACGAGAAAAAGAAAGGCGAAGCGCTGCAACAGCACCTTTGCAGGTACCGCAAGCCGCATTACCGATGATCCGCCTCTTTTATTCACTTTTACTACTCTCCGGGCTCACTAACGCCCTCTCCTTAAACCGCAAAAACATTACAAATTTTGCGCTTACCAATCGTTAATACATTGACGACAGAACGTTCCTCAGTGTTTTCATTTCCTCAAGACAATGGCCGGTTCCCAATGCCACGCAAGATAATGGCTCATCGGCAATCGACACCGGCAAACCAGTTGCATGCCTCAGGACCAAATCAAGATTTCCAAGCAGCGATCCCCCGCCAGTCAGTACGATACCTTTGTCAACGATATCTGCTGCCAATTCGGGCGCCGCATGTTCCAGTGCCACCTTCACAGCTTCGATGATTGCCCCTACTGGTTCAGCAAGGCTTTCTGCAATTTGACGTTCGGAAATAATAATTTCCTTGGGAACACCGTTCATGAGATCGCGCCCTTTGATCTCCATTGAGCTGCCTTCACCATCTGCGGGAATACTCGACGACCCAATTTCTTTCTTAATCCGTTCGGCGCTACTCTCACCAACCAGTAGATTATGGTTTCGCCGTATATAACCAGCGATTGCTTCGTCCATCTTGTCTCCGCCGACGCGGACTGAGCGGGAATAAACCAGCCCTCCCAGCGAAAGCACCGCGACTTCCGTTGTCCCGCCACCGACATCCACAACCATGGAGCCCGTGGGTTCCGTCACCGGAAGGCCTGCACCAATTGCAGCTGCCATCGGCTCCTCTATGAGAAACACCCGTCGAGCGCCAGCACTTTCAGTTGACTCCTGAATGGCCCGACGTTCGACGTTTGTCGAACCTGATGGTACCGCGACAATAATTTGTGGGCTGGCAAAACTACGCCGGTTATGAACCTTGCGAATGAAATGCTTAATCATTTCTTCGGCAACTTCAAAATCAGCGATGACTCCATCACGTAGCGGTCGAATAGCTTCGATATTGCCCGGCGTACGCCCAAGCATCATCTTGGCTTCATCACCAACCGCAAGGACTTGCTTCTTGCCCTTAACATCGGCGATAGCCACTACTGAAGGCTCGTTTAGAATGATCCCCCGTCCTTTAACATAGACGAGGGTATTCGCCGTTCCTAAATCAATCGCCATATCAGCGGATAACATTCCCAAAAGCCTGGAAAACATGAGCAACTACTTCCTTCGTTTACCAACCACGTGGCAAGATTTAAGCGGACAGCGCCCCCGGCGCTGTCTTCTCTCGTTTCACCATCAACTTGTTTAGAGCATTTACATAGGCCCGGGCTGATGCAACCAGTGTATCCGTATCAGCACCTTGACCGTTTACAGATTTGCCGCCTTCTTCAAGGCGCACCGTCACCTCAGCCTGAGCATCGGTTCCTTCCGTAACAGCATGTACCTGATAAAGCTGCAATCGGGCTTCATGTGGCACCAACGCCTTAATGGCATTAAATGTCGCATCAACAGGTCCGTCACCTTCTGCTTTGATCGAGCATTGCTCACCATCAACATCAAGCTCCAGTTCAGCCGTTTGCGGGCCTTTGGAACCACAAACCACCATCAAAGACTCAAACTTGATCGTATCATTGGCGCGCAATACTTCATCATCGACGAGCGCAACCAAATCCTCGTCATAGACTTCTTTCTTCTTGTCAGCCAAATCCTTGAAACGTCTAAACGCTTCCTGAACGGCATTTTCACCCAGCTCGTATCCCAATTCCTTGAGCTTGACCCGAAAGGCGTGCCGCCCTGAATGTTTACCCATAACGAGCTTGGACTGCGTCAACCCAACAGATTCGGGTGTCATAATTTCATAGGTCTGCGCATGTTTGAGCATGCCGTCCTGATGAATCCCTGATTCATGCGCAAACGCATTTGCACCAACAATGGCTTTGTTCGGCTGAACCGTGAAACCAGTAACCGTTGAAACCAACTTCGAAGCACGTGTAATGCACTCGGTATCAATTCCGGTTGTGTAAGGTAACCGGTCCTGACGGGTTCTCAATGACATTATAACTTCTTCAAGCGCCGCATTGCCGGCACGTTCACCCAAACCGTTAATTGTGCATTCGATCTGGCGCGCGCCATTGGCGACACCGGCCAAAGAGTTGGCAACCGCCAAGCCCAAATCATTATGACAATGGGTTGAATAGATCGCCTTATCACTGTTCGACACACGTTCGACTAACATAGCAATCAACTGTCCGAATTCCTCCGGCACTGCATAGCCAACGGTGTCAGGGATATTGATAGTGGTTGCACCGGCATTGATCGCTGCTTCCACGCATCGACACAGAAAATCATGTTCTGTGCGTGATCCATCTTCCGGAGACCACTCCACGTCATCAGTAAAATTTCGCGCATGGCTGACGCTGTCGATGACAGCCTGATATACGTCATCAGGTTCCATCTGCAGCTTGTATTTCATGTGCAATGGGCTGGTCGAAATAAAGGTGTGAATGCGGCTTTTCTTTGCCGATTTCAAAGCTTCGGCCGCACGATCAATATCGCCGCGCGCTGACCGAGCAAGACCACACACAGTGGACTCCTTAACCAGCTTGGCAACTTCGCTGACGGACTCAAAATCGCCGTTCGAGGCAATGGGAAAACCAGCCTCAATCACATCAACGCCCATCTCCTCCAGGAGTTCGGCAATGCGCAACTTCTCTTCAAGATTCATTGATGCGCCAGGCGACTGCTCGCCATCACGCAACGTGGTGTCAAAAACAATGACTCGGTTTGGATCGGTGCTGCTACTCATAACTCAGCTCCTTTTACTAGTATGGGGTTAACGACTTGCGTCTCGATAGCTGCATCCCCTGAACGGCCAACCATAGCTGGTTCCCACTCAGGGGCTACTAAGTCGTAGACCCTCCTCTAGCGTACCAGCGAAACTAGGGAATTCATCAAACGAAACTAGGGAATTCATCAAACAAAGGACGCGCAACACCGTTCCAAGCCGATAAGGCCCAGGCATTACCCAAACTTCCTTTGTATTCAACGTCGTTCATTCCACACTTCGCCATTGCTTTAGGGCACTTGCTGAGTAAGCGCGCCTGACTGCCGATATAGTTCTCTCAGCTAAATTTAGAATACCCGACAGGCCGAGAATCCAAACAAAACCAAGTTAGTAGCCTATTCCTAAGCCTTTATTAACCTTAAAAGCAACGATTTTTAGCGCTTTTCAGCAAAAATCGCCGGAATTTCACAGAAATCGGCTGATTGCTAGTTTTTAGACTTATCCACAAGACGATTTTCCGCAATCCAAGGCATCATACCACGGAGTTCGGCGCCGACCTCTTCGACTTGATGTTCGGCCTCGCGGCGGCGTGTCGCCTTGAAGCTCGACTGTCCTGCCGCGTTCTCCAGAACCCAATCACGGGTAAATCTACCTGACTGGATATCGTCGAGCACTTCTTTCATCCGTGCTTTAACACTGTCATCTATCAAACGTGGTCCGCTGATATAATCGCCGTACTCAGCTGTGTTCGAAATTGAATACCGCATATTCGCGATGCCACCTTCGTAGATCAGATCGACGATCAGTTTTACCTCATGGAGACATTCGAAATACGCCATCTCGGGGGCGTATCCCGCCTCAACGAGCGTTTCAAAGCCGGCCTTGATAAGCGAGGTTAAACCACCGCATAGAACAGCCTGTTCGCCGAACAAGTCGGTTTCACATTCTTCCCGGAAGGTCGTTTCAATAACACCTGCCCGGCCGCCACCAATCGCCGAGGCATATGACAAAGCAATATCCTGTGCATTGCCGGACGCATCCTGATCAACTGCCACCAGACACGGTACACCCGCCCCTCTTTGATATTCTGAACGAACAGTATGGCCAGGCCCCTTCGGCGCGATCATGAAAACATCGAGATCAGGGCGCGCTTCGATCAGCTTAAAGTGAATGTTCAATCCATGTGCAAAGGCCAGTGCAGCGCCCTGTTTCATATTGTCTCGAAGGTCGCTGTCGTAAAGCGCTGCCTGCAACTCGTCAGGAACGAGGACCATTATCACATCCGCCCACTTGGCGGCATCGGCAGGCGTCATGACCTTGAGACCGGCGCCCTCTGCCTTTGCGACGCTTGAAGAGCCTTCACGCAGCCCAACCACTACTTCTTTTACGCCGCTATCGCTCAGATTGATGGTATGAGCATGACCCTGGCTACCATAACCAATGATAGCAACTTTCTTGGCCTTGATGAGATTGACATCTGCGTCTCTGTCGTAATAAACGCGCATTTTACGGACCCTCTTTCTTTATCGATTAATGCCACGATCTTCCAATCGCGCCACATTTGACGGTTAAACGTAATGTTGGGGCGTTTCCTAAATCCCCTTTGCGCCGCGTGCAATAGCCACGGCGCCAGTTCTTGAAATTTCTACCAATCCCAATGAGCGCATCAGGTTGATAAAAGCGTCGAGTTTTTCGGTAGACCCGGAAATCTCAAACACAAAGGAATTGTTTGTACTATCAATAGCCCGCGCCCGAAAAATATCCGCGATGCGCAATGCTTCAACGCGCTTATTACCCGTTCCCCGCACTTTGACCAAAGCCAACTCACGTTCAACACTGGCGCACCCATCGGTTAAATCACTAATCCGATGTACAGGAACCAACCGGTCGAGCTGTGCCTTGATCTGCTCAATGATCATCGGAGTCCCGGACGTGACCACCGTTATGCGTGAGATGGCGCTTTCAGGGTCAACTTCTGCAACAGTCAGGCTTTCAATATTATAGCCTCGTCCCGAAAACAGACCGATGACCCGTGCCAAGACGCCCGCCTCGTTATCGACCAGAACAGCGATCGTATGTCGCTCAATGGGGTCCAATTTTTCCTCCACCTTCAAATATTGATAGGGCTGACTCTAAACCAGCACCATTCCCTCTTCCGAAACCGGTTTTTCAGCTTCGTCTTCAGGGCCAAGAAGCATTTCATTGTGCGGCGCGCCCGACGGGATCATCGGGAAACAATTTTCGCCCTTATCGATCGCGATGTCAGCAATTGTAAACTGATCGTTGTTCAGCATTTCCTTGATAACGTCGTCGACTTCGCTAGGCTTCGTCGTACGCAATCCAACCGCACCGTAAGACTCAGCAAGTTTTACAAAGTCGGGCAATGACGCGGTATAGCTTTCCGAATACCGGCCACCATAAAGTAGCTCCTGCCACTGGCGAACCATCCCCATATATTCGTTATTGAGGATAAATACTTTTACGGGCAGTCGATATTGAATCGCGGTCGACATCTCCTGGATGTTCATTTGAAAAGATGCTTCACCGGCAACGTCAATAACGGTGGCCTTAGGGTGCGCCAGCTGAACCCCGATCGCCGCCGGAAAACCATACCCCATTGTGCCCAGTCCACCAGACGTCATCCAGCGATTGGGCTGGTTGAATTTCATATATTGCGCCGCCCACATCTGATGCTGACCCACTTCAGTTGTGATGTAAGTATCGCGATCCTTAGTCAACGCCTGCAGACGCTCTAAAGCGTATTGGGGCTTGATGATCTCTTTGGACTGCTTATAGGCAAGGCAGTTGCGGCTGCGCCATTTTTCAATTTGGCCCCACCAGCTGTTTAACGCCTTTGTATCCTTCCGAGGTTTGGTAGTCTTCCATACTTTGATCATCTCGGCCAGTACCGCAGCACAATCGCCGACAATGGGAATGTCTACGGCAACATTCTTGTTTATCGATGACGGATCAATATCGACGTGAATCTTTTTTGATCCAGGCGAGAATTCTGAAATCAATCCGGTTACGCGATCATCAAACCGGGCCCCAATATTGATCATGACGTCGCAATCATGCATCGCCAAGTTGGACTCGTAGGTCCCATGCATTCCAACCATACCGAGGAATTTCTTATCGGTTGCGGGAAACGCCCCTAACCCCATTAGCGTTAACGTGATGGGATAGCCCGTCATTCGGACGAATTCCGTTAACAACTTCGATCCGCGCGGGCCGGCATTTACGACGCCGCCGCCACAGTAAAACAAGGGACGTTTGGCCTTCGCAATTAGCTCAACCGCCTCGCGAATTTTACTGCTATCGCCTTTAATCTGCGGGCGATATGTCTTGTGTTTCGCGGGTTGTTTCTTTCCTGCTTCATATGTCGTTTCGTTGATCAGAACATCTTTAGGAAGATCAATTACAACGGGACCTGGACGCCCTGAGCGCGCGACATACATCGCCTCTTTCATGACCTGCCCGAGGTCTTTTACATCCTTTACGAGATAGTTGTGTTTGGTGCAGGGACGGGTAATGCCAGTGGTGTCGGCTTCCTGAAACGCATCATTACCAATCAAATGGGTCGGCACTTGCCCGGTCAGACAAAGAACCGGGATGCTATCCATTAACGCATCAGTTAATCCGGTCACCGCATTAGTTGCGCCAGGACCAGATGTAACTAAGACGACACCCAACTTTCCGGTAGAACGAGCATAGCCTTCCGCCATATGAACGGCACCGCCTTCTTGACGTACCAGAACATGCTTCAAGCGGTTTTGCTTGAATAACGCATCATATATCGGCAGCACCGCGCCACCTGGATACCCAAAGACGGTATCAACACCTGCATCAACCAAACTTTGGATAACAATATCTGAGCCGGACAGCTTGCGTTTAGCCATCGTCTTCCACCTTTTCCAATCAAATAAAAGGCGACCCCGCAAGGCGGAATCCCCTTAAAAAACATCAAAATTTATTAGCGCCGAGGCTCTTAACTGCCCAAAACCAAGATATTATGGCAGATAAGCGGCGACAAACTAGTCTTTCCGCCGGATCAGGTCAACATAATTTTGCTAACAAATGAAAAGATATTTGGCTTCGTATTATTACTATATTGCGATTCAACTCGTAAACCCGCAATAAACTGATTTCTAAACCACGTCCCCTGCCGTTTTACGTAGTTCCGCGTTGCCTGTTGACCAGCCTTGCAGGCTTCTTCAAAAGTTATTTCTCCAGCCAGGTGTCGTATCAAGTGCGGAACGCCAAGCGCTTTCATTGTCGGCAAATTTGGATCGAGGTTTCGTTGAACCAAAGCCTGAATTTCCTCCAAAGCTCCGCTTTGCAACATATTTTGGAATCGTGCGTCGCAGGTTGAATAAAGGAGGTCGCGTGCAGGCTCCAAAAGGATAGTGCTGAAATCAAATCCGTTGTCTTTTTCAGAACCGTTCAGCTGCCACTCCGTCAACGTCCTTCCGGTCTCTTCATATATTTCCAGAGCCCGTGCCAATCTTTGACTATCGGACGGTTCGATGCGAGCCGCCGACGATGGATCGATTGAGGTCAACTCAGCATGCATTGCCTTGCTGCCGCTTCGCACCAAGCGTTCCCTGACATCATTGCGAATTTTAGATGATATTGCGGGCATCTTGGCAATGCCCGTCATCAACGTTCGTAGATACAATCCGGTACCACCGACCACAATTGGGAGTAACCCTTCACCCTGAGAAATATGAATTTCTCGCGTGGCAAGATCGGCCCATTCTCCAGCCGAACATGGCATTGCCGGATCACGGATGCCGTATAGCTTGTGCGGGGCCCGACGACGAGCTGCGTTACTCGGCGCGGCCGTCAATACGTCCAAACCTTCATATATCTGCATTGAGTCCGCGTTGATGACGACTCCACCAAAATTCTCGGCGACGTCGACAGCCAGGTCGGATTTACCACTTGCCGTTGGCCCGGCAACGACCAGTACCTTACTGTGGTCAGACATAGAACTGGGAATTACCTATCAGCCACCGACCTATACCCCCAATACTCTCGCGCCAGTGCCACCACCAATTTAATTTTCGCTGCCTGGTCATCGAAAGAGATCGGATTACCACTATCGAGACTGGCAAAACCGCATTGCGGGGAAAATCCCGAGTCTATCCATATCGATATATTGTGCAGCATCTTCAATCCGTTGTTTCAATGTATCAATTTGCTCAAGTGCCGATGCTTTTGTCGATACGAGGCCCAGAATAACTGTCTTATTATCCGGAACTTCACGGAGGGGTTCAAAGCCGCCAGCGCGCGGTGAATCATACTCCAGAAAGTAAAACTGCACGTCCAGTTTCCGAAAGAGCTTGGAAGCGACATCGTCATAGCCTGCCGCTGCTTGCCAGGATCCGCCTTTATTGCCCCGGCACAAATGCATCCCGAGACTTAAGTCTTTAGGGGTACGCTGGGCAATTTCATTGATCACGTCCGTGTAAACTTCCAGGAGATCATCCCACCGGTCACCGCGCTTCTCCAGACCTTCGCGTATTTTAGGGTCACCGAGTTTGGCAATAGACGTTTCATCAAGTTGAATGTATCGACAACCTGCTGCGTATAGCGCTCCAATCTCTTTCAAGTAGGCCTCAATCAAATCCTGCCAAAATTCATCCAAGTCGGGATACACATCTGTACTGATATTGTCGCGGCCCGATCTGAAATGGATGTAACAAGGCCCCGGTAGGGTCACTTTCGGTGTACCGGCACCCGCTAGACCCGCAACAAACTCGAAGTCCTCGACATTGACTGGGCCTGGCCACTCCAGCCTGTCGACAACAATCGGCACTCTGCCTTCCGTCGTTTGACCTTGCACATTGGAATATGTCCAGTTCCGGTCTTCTGTTGATCCAATTTTGACGCCTGTAAAAACATCGACCGTAAAACTGTCCGAATAGGCATGGCGACGATATTCACCGTCTGTAATCGACGACAATCCCAGCTCCAATTGAAGTGCGATGGCCTGCGAAATAGCCTCATCCTCCGCCTGCCGGACTTCCTCATCGGAGATTTTACCTGCGACATGATCAGCACGAAGGGCAAGCAAAGGTGCTGGCCGAAGGAGACTACCGATATGTTCTGCCCGAAAGGGCGGGTTGATAGGTGAGGTCATATCCAAATTCTCCGAAAATCGATACGTCAATAATTACATCCTACCATGCCATAAATACGCTTGCAGCGCCGTTCAGAGTCAGACGGCTTGTCAGCAACAATTTTCCGACCCATAAAGACTGACATGGAATTCGTCATCACACTCATCGCAAACCCTGATCGGGCTAATCTGCAACAAAGACATGTCGATCATGTCCAGACAGAATTTGGTAACGCCAAATGTGTTTCCGCTTCGCCATCCTGGCTCGCGCCCGATATTGCCTGCGACATTGAATTTGAAGGCGGCGACGTCACAGGTTTACGCAATAACATTGCCAGCCAGGTTTCTGAATTTGGGATCGACGCCGTCATACAACCCGTCTTGCACCGACGCAAAGCTCTACTGCTCGCCGATATGGACTCAACAATCGTCACTGGAGAAACTCTCGATGAGCTTGCAGGCATTGCTGGGCTGAAGGACCGAGTCGCTGCGATTACCGAACGTGCCATGCGGGGTGAGCTGGACTTCAAGGAAGCGTTGCGTGAACGAGTCAGAATGTTGGAAGGACTGCCCGCTACCTCTCTTGAGGAAACGCTAAATACAACGGAGTTCACCGACGGGGGGCGACAACTGATTCAAACGATGCGCGCAAACGGTGCCTATACTGTTTTGGTTTCAGGCGGCTTCAAGTTCTTCACAAACGCTATTGGCAAGAAAGTTGGATTCCACGAAGACCGATCAAATGAAATGATCATCGAAAATGGTGTTCTGACAGGAGAAGTCGGCGAACCCATTCTTGATCGCGACGCAAAGCTGATGTCCCTGAATTCGATCAGCGCCAACCGTGATATTCCCATGGAAAAAACGATGGCGACCGGCGATGGTGCGAATGACCTACCCATGATACTTGCGGCCGGTTTGGGTGTCGCTTTTCGAGCCAAACCTGTCGTTGAAGAACAAGCCCCCGCAGCTATTCGCTACGGGGACCTGACTGCTTTACTTTATATTCAGGGCTATCGGCGCGAAGAATTCAGAGAATAACGCCACCCTGCATCTTTAGCGCCTCAGCTTTTCGCCTTTGTCAGCCTTAAGGCGACAAATCGTGAATCGCCACCACGTTCAATCAGAAACAGCAAACTCTTGAGCTTGGCCTTTCGGGCGCTCTCAACTTTACTCTTTACCTGATCGGGTGAATTAACGCGTTTCTGCTCTGGTCCGATTTTCCGAATGATTGAACCAACGCGAATGTGCTTTTCCGACGCCGGGCTATCATTGGCAACCTTGGTAATGACCACACCAGTGACCTTCTTGCCGAGCTTGAAACGGCGACGCAGCTCATCTGTGACTGGCGCCATCGTCAATCCGAGAACCGTTACTGCCTTGCCATCATCTTGTTTCTTGCCACTCGCTTTGGCCAAAACAGGCTTTTTATCTTCTGGGAATTCGCCAAGTTTGGCATCGAGTGTCACTTTCTTGCCTTTGCGCCAGACATCGACCTTGACGTTTTTACCCACTTCAGTTTCTGCGACAATGCGCGGTAAGTTCCGCATCTCAACAATCGGCTTACCGTCAAAACTCAAGATCACATCACCGACCTGAACCTTCGAGCTTTCAGCGGGCCCACCTTTAGTTACGTCTGTAACCAAAGCACCCCGCGCCTTGTCAAGACCAAGGCTTTCCGCAAGTTCATCCGTAACTGTCTGAATCCGAACGCCGAGCCAACCACGCCGCGCGCGACCATACTTGGTCAATTGCGCAATGATCGGTTTGGCGAGATTGGTGGGAATGGCGAACCCAATACCAACGCTGCCGCCAGAAGGGGAATAGATAGCAGTATTAATACCAATCACCTCGCCGGCCATATTAAACATTGGCCCACCAGAATTGCCTTTATTGATAGACGCATCGGATTGAATGAAATCGTCGTAAGGACCAGCATTAATATTGCGTGCGCGGGCTGAAATGATGCCGGCCGTCACGGTGCCACCAAGGCCGAAGGGATTGCCAATGGCCACAACCCAGTCGCCAACACGTGCCTTATCCGAATTCCCGAATTTCACGTAGGGCAAGTTCTTTTCTGATTTGACTCGAAGTATGGCGAGGTCTGTTTTCGCGTCACGACCAACGACCTCTGCTTTGAGTCGCGTGTCATCTTGTAATACGACCGAGATATCATCCGCACCTTCGATAACGTGATTATTTGTTACAACGAGGCCTTTGGGATCAATTATAAAGCCAGAACCTAGCGAAGTAGCACGTCTGTTTGGTGTGTTCCGCTGCTGCTGACGATCAAAAAACTCTTTGAAAAATTCCTCAAAAGGTGAACCTGGCGGCAATTGGGGTCGTTGCTGTTGCGTCGCGCCCTCTCGTTTCACAACCTGAGAAGTCGAGATGTTGACAACTGCAGGAAGAAGTTTTGCGGCCAGATCGGCGAAGCTTGCCGGGGCGGCCTTTGCGAAGGCTGCGCTGGAGAGCATTAGGCCTCCTGCGATTACAAACAGGGAAAGGGACCATATCCTCAACAAATTGCCCGCATTTTTCTTCGCGTTGCTGGAATATGTATGCCGTGCTGCATACAAGGGGACAAACTCCGAGTTCTTCATTTCGTTCTCCTTTTTGCGAACATGCCTGAACAGGCAAGTCTGGTTACCGCATCTTAAACTTAAAGATCAGCGACGGGAGAATTTTTCCCAAATCGCTGCTCCGCTCGGGCACGATATGGGTATCAAATGAGGCATCATTTGGGCATTTTCCACCCCTCACACGTATTTTACTACAAATAAATTTTACTACAAATAAAGCAAAATTACGTGAGCGGGGCAGCTGACAGCAGAATATTTCAGAGCTGCCCTTGTCTACTTAACTGATTGATCGCCCAGCGACGATAATCAGGATCCCAGATGGTCCGCTCCTTGTGGAAGGATAAGGGACGCGACACCATGTTCAGCAATTTGAATAAATGAATCAGGGGCCACTGTATTCACAGCGATTACAATCCCCACCCCGGCAATCGCAATGACGCATTTCAAAATCAGAACTGATCGAAAAAACCTATTCATAACCCACCACCCTTTAATCCATTTGCGACAGGGCTCAACCAGAGCCAATCTCAGCGGTGGAATAGTAAATAGGACGGCGTGGTCATAGCGTGGCAAAGGTAAGACAAAATTGTGGCAACGCACAAATGGCTGAAACTCATAATAAAATAAGTTAGTTAGGGATCATATCAGGGGAGTTTGAGGGTGATTTGAAGGCCACCTTGAGGCCTGTTGCCTGCAAACACGCTTCCGCCAATAGCCTCTGTATTCCGACGAACGATCCACAAACCTACACCAAAATGCTGATCCTGGGCGCATGTCGCTTCTGGACTGCGTTTGGTAAAATACTGATCAAAAACACGTCCCAAATCAGCTTCATCAATACCAGGTCCGGAGTCCTCTAGCCTGATGATACCGGTTCCGTTTTCCTTGGATATCCGGATTTGAATTGCTTCGCCTTTCGGCGAAAAACTCGCTGCGTTTTCCAAAAGATTTTCAAGAACCGTTTCCAACGAGTCTTCCTGCGCGAGAACGACTACTGACTGGCTGGCATCAACTGAAATTGACAGGTCCTTTGACACCAGTGCCGCGGTATATTCTTCAGCCATTTTTCGGCACAGCCCTGAGATTTCGACTGGCTCACAGGTCGGGTCAATAATTTCCGCGGAAGCTTCATCCATCCACTTGGCAATGGAAACGAGATTGTCCAGCCGCTGAACCGAATGCTCAATAATTTCAATGGCGCGCTGTGTTCTTCCATCACTGACGTCTGATGACCTTTTTAGCGGTTCCACCGCTTGCGCGATAACCGCAATAGGTGTCTTGAAAGCGGGCGCATTATCTTCCGCCATATAGCGGATCATTTGAGCTGAATGCCGTAAGGCACCCACCATCCGATCAAACTCGGTCGCAACCCCGCTCAGTTCGGGAATATGGTTCTCCGCTGCAAAAGTTGTGTTGTCGCGCTTTCGCGTTCTTATACGCCGGGCCAAGGTTGCAAATCGTTGTAAATTACGGCGACCGTCCAAAAACAACAGGACAACGAATACATCCATAAGGATATAAATTATCGCCGCAAAGCGTATTTCAGGTGTTTGCCAATAGGGCCGCCCAATACCTGTTTCCAAGAAATCTGCCGCCGCCGTTGATGTGATAACGACCCAGCAACCCGCCCCTGTATTTGCAGCCCGCATCGAAACAAGCAATTCTTCTTTACCTTTGGGATTACGATACCGCGCCGCCGTAGAATCTATACGTTCACATGTCGCGGGCACACTATCGAAAATACCCGTTTGAACCAGTTCCTCCTGTTCACTCGCCAGGTAGCTCGCGGAAACTTTCGGCGCGGATGCAACGTAGTAAAAGCCGTTAGCCGCTGCTGCTTTAACAGGCCGATACAGAACCTTAATATTTGTTTCTTCGCCGCCGATCCGTGAGAGAACCGCAGCAACGTCACTAATTGTTTTAGGCGTGAATTCTGAAAGATGAGGCTTGATCGACTCTGCAACGAGGCGCCCTTGTTCCTGCGCCGCTTTCAGCAGAAGAGGCTGTTTATCCTCATCCGCTGCACGAAACTGCCCATACAGAATCTACGGCACCGCAATAAAGATCGCCAGGAGCAACGCAAGTTTTGTCGCGAACGCTCTGACAATAAGTAGAGCCCGCGCAACTAAAGAATCCCAAGCCTTACGAATCGACGCGCCAGCGGTATCCGAAACCGGGGTAATTCTCGATACGATCGAAGCCATTGTCGACCTCACGAAATTTTTGCCTAATTCTTTTGATAAATGCCCTGACATTGGCTCGGTAACCCTGCTCCCCCATTCCAGCGATAAAGCCTTCCCCACGGACCAAATCATAGATCTCGCGATATCGGACATCTCGCCCGCACTGCCGCGCAGGTAAATGGACGATCCTGAACTCGGTAAGGGTAAGGTTTATTCTATCATGTCGCCAGTCCGCGCGACCAATATCAGGGTCGAGTATTAAATCGCCAAGCGCAAATGTAGCGTCATTATCCTGTGCAATGGCGGTTTCCGTAGCTTGCGCCTTGGGCCCATCCATAATGAGTTCGATCCGGTGCTTCAAAATAGTATAGCTCCGGGATTTCTCGACAAAGTCGACAGCACCGCCGATCAATGCCGCCTCTTCATACATTTGGTCAGAAAGAGCGGTAAGGAATATGACCGGAACTTCGTGGCCGGAGCTTCGCAGCTTTCGCAACACTTCAATCCCCGTCATCCCTGGCATGCGCCAGTCGAGAAGGATTAGGTCCGCCCTGTTACCGTCCTCAAGAAATGCGAGAACAGTTGGCCCATCACCGAATGCCCAGGAGTCAAACCCGGTATCGATCAGATTTTGCTGTAACGACTCACGAAACAACTCATCGTCATCAACGACGAGAACCCTCGTCAAATCCGTCGGTGGGGGGGTCAAAAGAACTTCTGCATTAGCTGCCATTGCCTGCTGCCTTTATTTTGCCAAGACATGTTGGTGAGACCGCGCCCTTCTTACCCGCATTCTTCAGATCAAAAGTAAGCGCACGAAAGGTTTTTGAGCCGACATCCAGATAGAAGAACACATCTAACGCGCACCCTTTCGCGCGATAGCTCCAGACGGTGGACGGCGGCGAGTCGGCAATTGTTACCGGCGCTCCTATCATTTCGCGCACTTGATCCCGCGTCAGTCCAACCAGGGACTTCGGTTGAATTTTAACGACCGGTTTCAGTTTAGGCTTTCGCTTTGGCGCTGGGGCGACCCGCATCGCCAATTGCCGCCTGTCGGCGCCATCCGGGTGAGAAACAGAATCAACGACAGGCGCTGCGTTTTCCTCACCTGCTTTGGTAGGTTTGGAACGATTGTCTTCGTTCAAAAGCAGGATCGCCGGAAAATTGCTACACCCGGCACGCGCCAGCCCCGCCGCAATTACCAACGTCCGTTTCATGCCAACCCCGGTCGTCTACCGCACTTGCGACTCAGTGCGTAATATTAGGACGATAGCGGAGTTTTCACCCGTTTAGCAATCAATGGCTCATTTTTGTCACAACCGTATTAACCATACGATGCCGACCCCGATGATTGCCGCAAGGAGCCCGGCGGTCCGCATCGACGACGATGGCATCGATAGTGCAGCAACCATCATTCGTTTCATCGCTTCGGGAAACAGTGCGTAAAGCAGGCCTTCGATTACCAAAACCAGGGCAAACGCAATCACCAGGTCGGGATACATCCCGTATTGCGCCTTTACGGCCTATTTGTCGCTTGGGTTCTTTCCACCCAAGTCTCTGAAATAGCGAAAAAATTCGCTATCTGGTGAAAGCACCATCGTGGTGCCGTCGCCAAGCGATTCACCGTAAGCTTCCATACTCCGGTAGAACCCGAAAAATTCTGGATCCTGACCGAAAGCATCATTCAGCAATTTGGTTTTAAGGCCTTCCCCTTCACCACGAAGAATCTGGCTTGTCCGTCTTGCCTCAGCAAGAATAACTGTTCGTTCCCGATCAGCATTGGCTTGGATCTCAGCCTTAATTTGTGCGCCTTCAGAACGAAGTTTAACAGCCTGCTCAACACGTTCCGACCGCATCCTGTTATAAACGGCCTGACTTGTCGCTGGTGGCAAATCAGTTCGACCAATGCGGACATCAACGACCTCAACACCAAAATCGGAGGCCTCACTCTTCATCTGTTGTGTAATACGGGCCATTACGTCGTCGCGTTTATCAGACAACATATCGCCGAGCAGAATTCGACCGACCTCTGCCCGGACCGCCGCGTTCAGGCGACCACCAAAGACCTGTAGGAAGTTGGTTTGTGTGACCGCCCTTTTCTTAAATTTAAGTGGGTTGACGATTTTGTAGCGCACAAATGAATCCACGTTTATGCGTTTTTGGTCAGCTAGCACCACTTCCTGCGCCGGTGGGTCAAGATCAAGAAGGCGTTTCTCGTAATACTCCACGCTTTCCAGAAACGGCTTCTTGAAGTGCAAGCCCGGGTCGCTCGCGGTTCGCACATAGCGACCAAACTGCAGGACCAAAGCATGTTTGGTCTGGTGCACAGTATACATTGCGTCAAACGCGAGGACTCCACCGACGACAATGACGACACCCATTATGACAAGAATAATTTTGTTCATATCAGCGAACTCCCTGAGCGTTTCTATCGGATCGTTTCTTGATCTCAGGCAGCGGCAGATAAGGCACGACACCCTGACCACCTTTGCTGCTATCCATAATTATTTTGTCGGCGTCCTTCAGAACTTCCTGCATCCGCTCAAGATACAAGCGTTGAATGGTTACCTGCTTACCGGTTTTGTATGCCTCATAAACGGATAAAAACCTTTTGGCCTCACCCTCGGCTTCCTTGACCAGTTGTTCTCGATAGGCAGTTGCTTGCTGCACAAGCCGGACGGCTTCACCCTGGGCTTTCGGAATAATGTCATTTTTGTAGGCGTTAGCTTCGTTCTGCTGCCGCTCTTTATCCTGCTTCGCCCGTTGCACGTCATTAAACGCATCGATCACCGGCTGCGGCGGGTCCACTTTTTGCATCTTAACTTCTGCAACGAATATACCAGCCTTGTAGGTATCCAGAATCTTCTGAAGCAGCGTTTTGGTTTTTACTTCGACATCCTGGCGTCGTTTTGCCAGAGAATCTTCCAGAGTATTCTGTCCGACAACTTCGCGGATTGCGCTTTCTGCGGCCAGTTTGGCTGTTGCTTGTGGATCCCGAATATTAAAGAGATAGTCTTTGGCATTCTTGATCCGCCACTGCACAACAAAATCAATATCAATGATGTTCTGGTCGCCCGTGAGCATCAAACTTTCTTCAGACACATCACGAATTGACGCTGAACGCCCGGAACCACCGGTTTCACGAAAGCCAATCGATATTGTATTCGTCCGTTCCACATTAGGCGTCGCTACATTGCCAATTGGTGCAGGGAACCAGAAATGAAGACCAGGATTAGTTTGATTAGCAAATTTACCGAACAAAAGTTCGACACCCTGCTCGCCGGGTTCAACGCGATACATGCCCGTCAGGAGCCAACCGATAACGCCAAGAACCACCAGCACCGAAACTCCGGCTGCTGATCCCAGTCCGCCAGGCATCATCTGTTTAAAACGATCCTGACTGCGGCGCAGCATTTCCTCTATATCGGGAGGTTGCGCTCCACCACCTGAACCACCGCCCCTGGGTCCACTGCCCCAGGGGCCGCCGCCGTTGTTGCCACCACCACCCTGTTGTTGCCAAGGCATATCGTTCTGTCCTCTTCAAAGTTATGGCAGCGCATTGCCACCGGACCTATGGGGTATATATGTTAGCTTAAACCCGAACGCAATGCAGTGATTTTACTGTTTTTGCCACAATTAACAGAATTTCAGTCTGGAGTGAATTTATGGCCGACATCAGCAACGCCCAAATCCTTGACGCGCTGCGAACAATTCAGGACCCCGACAAGGGACAGGATATCGTAAGCCTGAATATGGTTACAGGCCTGGTAAGTAAAAGCGGCAACATCGGATTCACCATCGAAGTCGACGCAGAACGTGGCCCCAAACTGGAACCGGTTCGCAAAGCCGCGGAGGAAGTAGTCAAAGCAATCCCCGGCGTTCTCTCTGTTACGGTGGTTCTAACGGCGCCTACGGTGGTTCTAACGGCGCCGACGGCCGCAGCAGCGCCACCGCAACAACCGTCCCAGCCTCAGGACAGCAAGCAGCAACCAGTCAAATTACTCGAAGACATAGGTGCCGTAATCGCTGTCGCTTCCGGTAAAGGCGGCGTCGGCAAGTCAACCACCGCCGTCAATCTTGCATTGGCGTTTTGCCAGAAAGGCCTCAAGACAGCAATTCTAGATGCCGATATCTATGGGCCATCATTACCGTTGATGCTGGGCATTACCGAAAAACCGGACTCCCCGGATGGCAAAACGCTAATGCCCATTGAAAAATATGGCCTCAAATGCATGTCGATTGGATTTATGGTCCCCGCAGATACACCAATGATATGGCGTGGCCCCATGGTTATGGGGGCGCTTGAACAAATGATGGGCGATGTCAAATGGGGTGAAATAGATGTCCTGATCATCGATATGCCGCCGGGCACGGGTGATGCGCAACTCACGATGGCGCAACGTGTCGCCCTGGCGGGTTCAGTCATTGTCTCCACACCGCAGGATTTGGCATTGCTCGACGCTCGGAAAGGCTTGAACATGTTCAAGCGGGTCGAGGTTCCGGTCTTTGGGATCATCGAAAATATGAGCTATTTTCTGTGCCCACATTGCGGCGAACGATCAGAAATCTTTACCCACGGTGGCGCGAAAGACGCTGCTGCCCAAATGGAGGTCGATTTTCTGGGGGAAGTCCCTCTGGAAATGGCCATCCGCGAAGGTTCGGATACTGGTCGACCCATCGTCGCAAGCTCTCCGGACAGCCCTCAGGCCAAGTCATACCATGAAATTGCTGATCGTTTGTGGGCTAAAATTTCCAGCGGCGACAGCCAGCCGGCGGCGCCTGAAATTATTGTGGAGTGATACGGCGTGACTGAAGCCGCTATCCCCTTTCGCAAACGCATGGACTTCGAATATGGCGAAGTCCAACAGGTAACTCCTCTGGTCCGTCGACTGGTCGCCCGCAACCCAAGCGGCTTCACGTTCCACGGGACAAATACATACATCGTCGGCCACGGCCGGGTCGCAGTTATTGACCCCGGCCCTCTCCTCGAAGAACAAACCGCTGCATTGGTCAAGGCGCTTGAGGGTGAAACCGTTGAAAACATCCTCGTAACGCATACCCACCATGATCACTCCCCCGGTGTTACACCCCTAAAAGATAAAGTAGGTGGAGAGGTCCACGGCGCTATACCAAGAGAAATTCCGACAGGCATCAAAACAGCAGAATCGATTCAATACGACTTCGCACCGGATCATGTTTTGGAGAATGGAACAGTTATTGAGGGCGACGGATGGAACCTGGAAGCGGTTCACACGCCCGGTCATATGTCCAACCACATGTGTTTTGCACTGGACGGGGAAGATATCCTCTTTTCCGGCGATCACATCATGAGCTGGAACACCACCATCGTCTCGCCGCCGGACGGGAATATGGCAGAATATTTTTCAAGCCTCGAGGTATGTCTCGCGCGCAACGAAAAAACCTATTGGCCAGCGCATGGCCCCTCAATACCAGATCCAGAACCCTTCACCCGCGCCTACAGAAATCACCGACGAATGCGGGAAGGAGAGATTCAGAAGTGCCTGGATAATGGCTATCACACAATTCCCGAAATCGTTGGAAGATTGTACAAACATCTTCCAGAAAAGATGCACGGCGCGGCCTCGCGATCAGTCCTCGCCCATTTAGAACATATGGCGGAAACCGGGCGCGCCACTTGTGATAACGCTGAGATGGAAACTGCTACTTACAGGACGGCATAATCATGAATCAGATTGGCAAAGCTATTCCGCGAGAAGAAGACCTGCGACTTCTGCAGGGCCGCGGTCGCTACACGGATGACGTCAACGCATTACAGCAAGCACATGCCTACGTGATGAGATCCCCAATGGCGCACGCAGACATTCGCTCAATCAATACGGCAACTGCTGCAAACGCGCCTGGTGTTCTGGCAATTCTTACGGGCGAAGATTTGAACACACGTGGCCTCGGAACACTCAAACCTGCAGCGCCGGGCAAACGCAGCGACGGGTCACCTGGCTTTGTCTGCGCCCAACCCTTACTTGCCCAAGGTCGCGTCCGCTATGCCGGTGAGGCCATCGCCTTCGTTGTCGCGGAAACAGTGGATCAAGCAAAGGATGCCGCCGAGCTCATTGAGATTGAATTCGATGCTTTGCCGGTTATCGCCTCTGTCGATGACGCTTTGGCGCCCGGTGCCTACACGCTCTGGGAAGACAATCCCGGCAACGAGGCCTATACATTCGAGAAAGGCGATGCCGCGGCGACTGATGCTGCACTATCGAATGCTGCCCATGTCATCAAACATCGTGTCGCCGTAAATCGTATCACCGGCAACCCGATGGAGAATCGTGGATGCATTGCCGACTACGATTCCTATGAAGATCGTTACACCCTACGCGCTACGGTCCAATCAGTTCACGGCATACGGCAACAAATCGCAGGCCAGATCTTTGGCATACCGCAAACCCAGCTCCGGGTGATTTGCGACAATATGGGTGGTGGGTTTGGCACCAGAGGTGGCTGTCACCCCGAATACAGCCTGGCTTTATGGGCGTCCGAAATAATTGGCAGACCGGTCAAATGGATTGGAGAACGCACCGAAGGGATCATGACTGACGAACAGGCGCGTGGTGGACTGGTTGATTGTGAACTGGCACTCGACGCCGACCTGAAATTCCTGGGACTGCGTACCCACACCAAGGTCCCCATCGGGGCGTATTTTGGAAATGACCGCAATTTCCGTACAGCAACAGGTGGTCTTGGTGGCCTCGCCGGTGTGTACGGCATTCCCGCTATCCATGCGAAAGTAACTGGCGGTCTCACAAATATGATCGGCAATGCACAATATCGTGGCGGTGCCAAACCTGAACCGGTTTACGTCCTCGAAGTCATGGTAGATGTTGCGGCGAGAGAATTGGGCGTGGACCCCATCGAATTGCGTCGTCGCAACACCGTCGGCCCCGATCAGATGCCGTTCACGACGTGTTTTGGAGACATCTATGATTGCGGAGATTTTGTCCGAAATTTCGAAGATTGCCTGAAAGCAGGTGATTATGACGATATCGATAAACGCCAGGCCGATAGCGCTTCCCGTGGCAAAATATTGGGTGTCGGTTCTTCGAATTCTGTAACCGGTGTCGCCAGCACCAATTTCGAACACGTCGAAATCAGATTTGACCCTTCAGGAAACATAACATTGCTATGCGGTGCCATGGATCACGGTCAGGGCCATGGCACGACTTTCAAACAGGTCCTGGCGGACAGCCTTGGGATCAACACCGACAACGTCCAGTACCGATATGGTGACACTGATAAAGTTGCGCATGGCATCGGCACCTTCAATGCTCGGTGTGCTGTTTTCGTAAGCGCCGCGGTCGTCAATGCCGCCGAAAAAATTATTGAAAAAGGCAAACGGATTGCCGCACACCTGCTCGAAGCCGCGGACGACGACATCGAATATGGTGACGGCACTTTCACGGTCGCGGGAACCGACAAAAATATTTTACTCGAAGAAGTTGCCAAAACAGCATTTCAGAAGCCCAAGCTTCCTGCAGATATCGAACCCGGCCTATACGAACATGGCCAGTTTGGTATGGGCCAAGGCCAAATGCCGACTTACCCCAACGGTGTTCACCTCGCCGAAATCGAGATCGATGCAGATACCGGCAAGGTAGAACTGGTTCGCTATACCGCCGTTGATGATGCCGGAACAATCCTCAATCCGATGCTGTTCGATGGCCAGGTACATGGTGGCATTGTCCAGGGGGCCGGCCAGATCCTCATGGAAGACATTAGTTACGACTCTGAAAGCGGCCAATTGCTAACGGGCTCTTTCATGGATTACTGCATGCCAAGGGCGGATGATTTTTGTACTTTTAATATTGCCGCCAATGAAGTCCCTACTGCCAGAAACCCGCTCGGTGTAAAAGGTGTTGGCGAAGCAGGAACTGTTGGTGCAATGCCTGCCGTGATGAACGCAATCAACGATGCGCTGCATCGCGTGGGGGCACCCGCTATTGAAATGCCGGCGACACAGGAAAAAGTTTGGCAGGCGTTGCAAGCCGCAAAGTCTGCCGCCTAGGGGTGAATTTCGATCGGCGTTCCCGCGTCGACCATCTTCCAGATTTCATCCATTTGCTGGTTGTTTACGGCGATGCAACCTTGTGTCCAATCGAGGGAAGGATGCCCGACACGGCTGGCCGACATCCTGTTCGGCAATCCATGGATCATGATTTTATCGCCTGGGTCTTTGCCCATTGCGCGAGCCCTAGCAATATCCTGCGAGTTTGGATAGCTGACCCGTATCGCACGATAAAACTGGCTGTTCTTGAGCTTGAAATCCAGAAGATACTCGCCTTCCGGTGTCTTGACGTCCCCCTGAAACTGTTTGTGGCCTTTGGGATAACGACCAAGTGCGACAGGGTAAATTTTCAGAACATGATCACCCTTCATTAGGATCAATCGGCGTTCTGATTTCAAGACAATGACACGGTCGGCTTTGGGTAAAGAAAGGCGTGCCGTTTGGCCTGCCATGGACACAACATTCCAGCTGCTGGTCAGCACCAAAAAGCTTCCTAAAACGATCCCGACAAAAATGGATCGCATTGCCCTAACCTCCAATTTCCCGATGACACTACAAGTAGCCCCAATGGTTACCGGAATTTGTTAACAGATTATAATTTCGAGGGCCAGTAACGGTGATGTGTCATGCGACATCGTGATCGTACTGTACGAAGCTGTAATCACAGGTTTCTCCGGAGCCCGCTTCACAGAATTCTCGAGACACTTCTTTCCAAACCCGCCTGTCAATATTGGGAAATCGAACATCGCCCTCAATATCACTGTGCACTTCGGTGACATAGAGGCGATCAGCTTCAGCCAGGGCGGCTTCATATATTTTTGCGCCGCCGATCACCATAATTTCTTCAGCACTGCTTTTCGTCGCGGCAGATTGCCCAATGGCAATGGCTTCCGACAAACTATTCGCCACCTCAATGCCCTCAGCGAAGAACTCTGTATCGCGTGTCAAAACAATATTGGCACGTCCTGGCAACGGGCGGACAATAGAGTCGAAAGTCTTACGCCCCATCACAACAGGTTTTCCCATCGTCACGGCCTTGAAGCGCTTCAGGTCACCGGAAAGCCTCCAGGGCAAATCATTGTCCCTGCCGATCACGCCGTTCTCGGCGACAGCGACGATAAGAGAAAGCCGCATTCTGTTCAGACCGCTACGGGAGCAGATATATGGGGGTGCGGATTGTAACCGTCGAGGATGAAATCTTCGTACTTAAATTGGAAAATATCCGTCACTTCCGGATTCAAAAGCATTTCAGGCAATGGCCGAGGATCACGGGACAATTGTTCTTGAGCTTGCTCAAGATGATTGTTGTATAAATGCGCATCCCCAAACGTATGCACAAAGTCTCCCGGTTTTAGACCTGTCGCTTGTGCGATCATCAAGGTCAGAAGCGCATAGGAAGCGATGTTGAAGGGCACACCGAGAAAAATGTCGGCGCTGCGCTGGTAAAGCTGGCAGGACAGTTTTCCATCGGCGACATAAAACTGGAACAAGCAATGACAAGGCGGCAAAGCCATCTTTTCAATCTCGGGAACATTCCAGGCACTAACAATCAAACGCCGGGAATTCGGATTGGTTTTAATGTCCTGTATCAGTTGGCTTATTTGATCCACTGTGCCGCCATCAGAGGTCGGCCAGGAGCGCCATTGGGCGCCATAGACGGGGCCAAGATCGCCGTTATCGTCTGCCCATTCGTCCCAGATCGAAACCTTGTTGTCGTTCAGGTACTGAACGTTGGTGTCACCTGCGAGGAACCACAAAAGTTCATGAATAATTGATCGCAAATGCAGCTTCTTGGTAGTTACCAACGGAAATCCCGCGGCCAGATCAAAACGCATTTGATGGCCGAACACGCTCCGCGTTCCCGTCCCGGTGCGATCTCCCTTTTGCGCACCGCTTTCAACCACGAGTCGCATTAGATCAAGATATTGCTGCATAACACCCTTCTGAACATTTTAGCGGCGACGCCCTTTACTTTCAATTTGGGAATTATGTATTTAACTTGACAACAGGATAAACCATTTCAGTACAAAACCTTAAAAAAACCCTGATAATATGTTTACTAATAATATAGTATTTTACAAAGAAGTAGGAGGAAATGTCATGGGTAAAAAGGCAACAGTGTTAAGTCTCTATGAAATCATGGACTTATATAAGACCGAGGAGGATGCAATCCGGTATTTTGAGGGGATACGTTGGGGTGATAAACCAGTATGTGTCAAATGTGGCTGTGATGGGAAGATCACAGTGCAGAAGAAAGTAGGCGATTATTGGTGTGGGGATTGTCGTGGATACTTCAATGTATTCACTAATACGCCGATGGAGCGTAGCAAAGTAGACATCCGCAAGTGGATTTATGCCTCTTATACCCTGATGACTTCACGCAAAGGTATCTCTTCTTTACAACTATCTAAAGAGATTGGGGTACAGCAAAGGACGGCGTGGTACATGTTGCATCGTTTACGATTGGTTTGTGGTGAAGACCCCCAGGCGTTGAGTGGCCACATAGAGACTGATGAAACCTACCTTGGTGGCAAAGAAGCCAACAAGCATGAAAACAAGAAGCTCAAGGCAGGACGTGGGACGGTTGGCAAACAAGCAGTCATAGGCATGAAAGTACGCGGTGGTCCTGTTCGGGCGGTTCCGATAAGCAATACCGATCAACATACTCTACAGTCTACGATCCATAAAAATATCACTGCTGGAAGTCAGTTATTTACTGATGATCATAAGGGGTATGTAGGTCTTGAGCGTTTGTATCAACATGACACGGTTAATCATAGTGCAAAGGAGTTTGTCAACGGCATGGCCCACACAAACGGCATTGAAAGCGTCTGGGCGGTATTAAAGCGGGGGTTTAACGGGATCTATCATAACTGGAGTAGAAAGCATTGTCGGGCTTATGTAGATGTGTTTTCATTTCGGTTGAATGAAGGGTGTTGTGAGCGGGATACGCAGGAAAGGCTGAACAGTTTGTTTAGTCAGATGGGTGGAAAAACACTCACCTATAAAGCATTGACGGCTTAAACATCAAGGTAATAACCAATGCCTATACTTGATTTTCCAAGTAAAGATTTAATCTACGGGCATCACCTAACCGTTCCCTACCGGACCATTAAAGCCCATAAGGGCAAATCCGTGAGTAACGGCGATTTGGATAACAATCTCATAATCCATGGGGATAACCTTGATACCCTAAAGGCCCTGATGCCGCGCTACTCAGGCAAGGTTAATTGCATTTATATGGACCCGCCCTACAACACCGGCAACGAAGGGTGGGTTTATAACGACAATGTGAATAGCCCCACGATGCAAAAGTGGCTCAAAGACAAAACCCCGGTGGATGGTGAAGACACCGAACGCCACGATAAATGGCTTTGTATGATGCTACCCCGCCTTCAACTGATGAAGGAGTTGTTGGCACAAAACGGGGTTATTTTTATATCCATAGACGACAACGAACAGGCACACCTCAAACTTTTAATGGGTGAGATATTTGGCGAAGAAAACTTTGTTGCCACAATAATTTGGGAAAAGAAATACAGCAGGCAAAATGATGCAAGATATTTTTCAAGGCAACACGATTTCATTGTGTGTTTTGCCAAGGATAAAGAAAGTTGGAAACCAATGCTTTTGCCTAGGGATGAGGAAAAAGATGCAACCAGATACAAGAACCCCGACAACGACCCTAGGGGTCCGTGGACAAGAGATAACTTATCAGTTTCCACCTACAGTGCCGAATATGATTACCCCATAACCACACCAGCGGGCAAGGTAGTCCACCCACCCAAAGGATCTTCTTGGCGGTATCCTAAAAAGAAATACGAAGAAATGGTAGCCGATAACCGCATCTGGTTTGGCAGTGATGGTAATAGCAACCCATCGCCTAAAAGATTTTTAAGTGAGGTTCAGCAGGGCTTAGTTCCACAAAGTATATTTTATAACAATGACGCAGGAGACACAGGTTCAGCCCGCAAGGAAATTCGTCAATTCTTTGGCGACACGGGGGTTTCCAAACCCCCAAGCCCACCCGTTTAATCAAACACATTTTAGAGCCATTGCCACGGGACCCCACGGCATTATTTTAGATTCCACCGCAGGCTCAGGCACCACGGCACAGGCGGTGTTAGAACTAAACAGGCAAGACGGTGGCAACCGCAAATTCATCTTGGTGGAGTGTGAAGATTACGCCGACACCATCACAGCCGAAAGGGTGCGAAGGGTAATAAAAGGCATTCCCAATGCTAAAGATGAAAATCTTAAAAATGGCTTAGGCGGTGAGTTTACCTTTTGTTCCTTAGGCAAGGAGCTAAGCGAAAGCAACCTTTTAGAGGGCAAGGAGCTACCCTCGTTTAAAGCGTTGGCAAGCCACTTGTTCTACAACGCCACCGGTAAATCGTTGCTAACTACTAAAGCTAAAAAGACTACGCCTTACTTTTTTATAGCCAGCCATAATAACTGCAATCTTTACCTTATCTACAAACCTAACTTAAAATTTCTAAGAAGTATACAGTCGGCATTGAACGAAGACATTTTAGAAGAAATAAACAAGCACAAGGGACCAAACAAAGAGGCAATAATTTATTCCACATCCAAATTTTTACGCCACAAAGACTTGGCTAAACATAGAGTTACTTGGTGCCAGTTGCCTTTTAGCCTTTACGGCTCACCCGTTAATAAACCCACTGCCACTGAGCTTGTGAAACACGCAAAGAAATAATGGAACTGAAAAAATACCAAAGTGAAGCCCTAGATACCTTGAAAAAATACTTGAGGCAGATTCAAAATGCCCGTGGTGAGTATGAGGAAAACGAGCACAAAGGTTTGCCCGATGATGTATTGATACAGATGAAAGATTTTGCCAAACGGGCATGGGATAAAAATAAACTCACCCACCAATGGATATCACGCCATACTGAAAGTGGTGAGCCCATCCCACACCTTTGCCTTAAAGTGCCTACAGGCGGCGGCAAGACTTTACTAGCGGCTAAGTGTTTATTACCTATTCAGCGCGACTTAGCAGGGCAGATGAATGGCTTGGTTTTATGGCTCACCCCCACCAATGCTATTTTCAATCAAACTTACAATGCCCTTAGAAACCGCAACCACCCATACCGCCAAGCCATAGACCAAGACTTTAATGACAAGGTGCAGGTATTTCGGAAAAACGACCGCATAACCTGTTTAGACATCCAAGATAAACTGTGTGTGATGGTGGTGATGGTTCAAGCATCTTACCGCACCAAAAAAGACTTTTTACGAATCTTCAGAACCGACGAAAAGTATCAATCTTTTTTCCCCAATGCGTCTGATTACCAATCCCTAAACGATTTACTAAGCCATTACCCCGACCTTGAAAAAGATGAAGATGAGTATGTCAACTTCCAAGGAGTTTCGGTAAGGCAAAGCCTAGTGAATGTATTCAAAATGTGTCGCCCGCTGGTGGTGCTAGACGAAGGGCATAAAACCTATAGCGAAAAAGCCCGTGCGGGCATAAACAAGTTCAATCCTAAAATGGTGTTAGAACTAACCGCCACCCCTGCTGAGAAATTAAGTAATATCTTAGTAGATATAAAAGGCGAAGACCTCAAAAGCGAGGAAATGATAAAACTACCTATCAATGTATCTACCCTGCAAGACACCAGTTGGAAAGAAACCCTTAACCAGGCGTTTGAGCAACGCAACAAACTAGAGCAGCAGGCTAAGAAACTTGCCGCCAAAAAAGGACAATACATCCGCCCCATATTGCTTATACGGGTGGAGCGAACGGGCAATAAAGAGCGGGGTGGCAAGTTTATCCATAGTGAAGCTGTGAGAGAATATCTAAAAACCAACTTAGGCATTGAGGAAAACCAAATAGCCCTTAAAACCAGTGAGAATGACGAACTCAAAGACATACCCCCTGATGATGGTGGGCTGCTATCTCCTAGAAGCACTATCCGTTATATCATCACCAAAGACGCCCTAAAAGAGGGGTGGGATTGCCCCTTTGCCTATGTGTTGGCTTTGCTGGATAATTCCACTTCTGAAACTTCCCTTACCCAAATGATAGGCAGGGTGCTACGCCAGCCCTATGCCCACACCACAGGCAATATCCACCTAGATAGTTGCTATGTGTTTTGCCACAACAAGCAAACGGGCAATGCTATTGAGGCAATAAGCAAAGGCTTAGCCGAAGAGGGGATGAAAGACCTTCGCCGTTATATAACCACCACGGAAAAAACCCCAAACCCAAAGCAAAAGATTAACCGCCGTAAGAAATTTGAGAACCTTAAAATTATCTTGCCAAAGGTGCTGGTAAAACAGAATGGTAAATATAAACAACTGGATTATGAAGCCGATTTATTGGCTAAAGTGCCATACCACAAACTCCAAGCCGATGCCCCCATTAGCACCCGTAGCGGTCAGCCAAAGGCTGAAACCACCACCGTGGATATAGGCGGAAGTGCCAGCCTTACTTCCACAAGGTTGCTAGATAGTGGGCCTGTGAGCATTGATTTTTTCTGTCGTCAGTTAGCAGATATAATCCCCAACCCATTCCAAATTGCAAGAATAGTTCAAGATTGGCTAGCCGATAACAAACTGGATATGGATAAACTAGCCCACAAGAAATTTCTCATAGTCTATAACTTGAGAAAGAACCTAAAAGAACAAATAAATGAACATACTAAAACTATTTATCTAAAAAATTTTAAAAACAAAAACTTCGTGTTCAAAAATATAGAGCAGGATAAACACCTCAACTACGAAGTAGCCAAGCAACTGTGTGGCGTGCCTGAAGGCTCTCCCCTACTTGTAAGGGAGAATAACATGCCCTTACAAAAATCTTTGTTTGAAACCGAATACGAAGCAGGGGTTAATGAATTTGAAAAGCAGGTTGCCCTTTACCTGGACGCACAAACCTCCGTGGATTGGTGGTGGAAAATGCTTTCTAGGCGAGATTACGGTATTCAAGGTTGGCTCAAGGATACCATTTACCCCGACTTCTTGTTTGCTTGTACACACGATAAACCTGTAGACAAAAAGTGGCTGGTAGTAGCCGAAACCAAAGGCGATCACCTAGCGGGCAACGAAGACACAAAATACAAAGCCGAAGTGATAAAAGAGCTAGAAGGTCATTACGATGAAGTGGGCGAGGTAGAATTGGTGACAGAAGATAACCTAATGGAAGAGCCAAAACCCATAACCAATAACCTCAAAATAAAACTCTTCTTCCAGCATAACTGGGAACAGTTGATAGAAGAATTGAGGTAAATGACAAATGAAACAAAAATACTTGGAGAAAGCAGTCAAAATGCTACTGAACGCTGGTCAGCTTCCCAATCATAAGCGGCCAATACCCAGCGCAAAAGACCTGAAAAGGCGATTTGTCCTGCGGATAGACCAGTGTGGGAAATCCACACTAAGAGAAGTTAAATAATAAAGGCTTTGTCAAGTTAAATACATAAATCCCTTTAATTTAGGGCAGAATCACCCTATATTGAAAGTGCTGGGTAACCAGCTATGGCGATAAACGGCCTGTGAAATAAGCGATGCGGACCCGGGGGCGGTACCCGGCGCCTCCACCAATTCCCTTTCTCCGAAAATATACCGGAGTTCTCTGGGGGCGAAATAGGATCGACGCGCGTGTAAAGACTGGTTTTTCGCCCGGCATTGTACCGCCGTTATCGGGCTAATTTACAAATGCCAATGATAATGATTTGGCCCTTGCTGCCTAATATTAGGTAAGCGCGGTCCGGGGGGTACCGGGCAACAGAATCCCCCCACTAACAATCGTGCACCGGCTTCGGCCGGTGCACCCTTGCAGTGCTACCGGTAAATCCCGTAAAACTGCACTCATAATGACTGACGATATAATCGATTATGCCAAACTGGTAGACCGCGCCATGCGCGGGGTCTTGCGAGATTCGCTCGAGATTGCACGCGATCAAGGACTGCCTGGCGATCACAACTTCTACATCACTTTCGAGACGCAGAAAGCCGGCGTCGATATTTCGTCCATGCTGGTCGCTCAATATCCCGAAGAAATGACAATTGTCCTTGAACATCAGTTCTGGGATTTGGATATCACTGATGAATCATTTGCCGTCACCCTCAGCTTTGGCGGAAAACGGGAACGGTTGTTTATTCCTTTCGATGCTGTCACAGCCTTCGTTGATCCTTCCGTCAAATTTGGATTGCAGTTTGGTCAGGAAGAAGGCCCCGGCATCACACAGCTGGACAATGAAGAAGAAAACACAGAATCCAACGAAGTAAGCGCCGAGACCACGCCCGAAGATTCCGCTGCAGATTTCTCTTCCGATGACGGCACTGTTGTCGCTCTCGATAATTTTCGCAAAAAGTAATGCTTAGTAACGCCACTACCCATAACTCTTAAAGCGGATCGCTGTTATGTCGGATTTTACGTATCACGAAATGTTTCCTGTAGCCCAAGAGGAACCAGAATACCGCAAGCTTACTTCTGACCATGTCGGGGTAAGTAGTCTCAATGGCACAGAAGTTTTAACGGTTGAAACCGAGGCGCTTACCAGGCTAGCAGCCGAAGCCTATTTTGATACTGCGCATTTCCTGCGCCCCGGTCATCTCAAGCAACTCGTCGCCATCCTTGATGATAAGGATGCCTCCCCCAACGATCATTTCGTGGCCTGGGATCTCTTAAAAAACGCCAACATCGCAGCGGGTGGCGTCTTGCCAATGTGTCAGGATACCGGCACCGCAATCATCATGGGAAAGAAGGGCCAAAATGTCTGGACCAATGGAAATGATGAAGCTGCCTTAGCAGCTGGTGTCGCCAAGACATATACAGAAAGTAACCTGCGCTATTCCCAGCTCGCACCGCTTTCCATGTATGAGGAAAAAAACACCGGGAACAATCTACCTGCACAGATCGAACTCTACGCGACTGAAGGTGACGCCTATAAATTTCTGTTTATTGCGAAGGGTGGCGGCTCCGCAAATAAATCGTTTTTATTTCAGCAAACGCCGTCGATGCTAAATCCAGACCGGCTCATCCCCTTCCTTGAAGATCAAATCCGATTGCTCGGCACAGCTGCCTGCCCGCCATATCATCTCGCAATCGTCATTGGCGGCACGTCCGCAGAGTTGAATCTTAAAACTACTAAGCTTGCGAGCACGCGCTACCTTGATGGATTACCTACCCAGGGCAACGAAAACGGACAAGCCTTTCGCGACCTTGAAATGGAAGCCCATATCTTGGCGTTAACCCGTGAGATGGGGATCGGCGCCCAATTTGGCGGAAAGTACTTCTGCCATGACGTCAGAGTCGTCCGTCTTCCGCGACACGGCGCCTCCTTACCAATAGGCATTGGTGTTTCTTGTTCAGCCGACCGGCAGGCGCTTGGAAAGATCACCAAAGATGGAATTTTTCTGGAGCAACTAGAAACCAACCCCGCACAGTATATGCCTGACGTTGAAGAAGATTCACTTGGTAGTGACGCCGTTTCGATCAACCTCAATCAACCGATGGACGATATCCGCAAGACGCTTTCTGGCTATCCAATTAAAACCCGATTGGCGCTGACAGGTTCTTTGATTGTCGCCCGCGACCTCGCCCATCTGAAAATTTCAGAACGCCTAAAGGCCGGCGAACCAATGCCCGACTATATGCGCAATCATCCTGTTTATTACGCTGGCCCCGCCAAGACGCCAACCGGTTTTGCATCCGGTTCGTTTGGCCCAACGACAGCCGGTCGTATGGATTCATACGTTGCCGAATTTCAGGCCCAGGGCGGCAGTTTCGTCATGCTGGCGAAAGGCAACCGGTCGCAACAGGTTACTGATGCCTGTAAGGAACATGGTGGGTTTTATCTCGGTTCAATAGGCGGCCCTGCAGCCCGTCTGGCACAGGAATGCATCAAAAAGGTCGAATGCGTAGAGTACGAAGAACTAGGCATGGAAGCCGTCTGGCGCATTGAAGTCGAAGACTTCCCGGCTTTCATTGTCGTGGACGATAAGGGGAACGATTTTTTCTCGGAAGTTATTCGTCCAAACGCATAACGTCTGGACGAACAGCTAGGCCCCAAACCATCGATTTATTTACCTTTAAATTTCACCGCCTATTAGCGGCAATGGGTGTATAATATCCCTCTAAAGGTACAAATTTTGGTATTTCGGCTTGTATAAAGATAATTCACTTCTTCCGCGCGAAGCGGTACGTCTCGCTGCTCTCGGCATTCTGGCCGGGGGACCGATGACCTATGCTGCCCTCGCTGCTGCTGTCCGAAATTTTACCAGCCGTATTGCCGGCCCCTCTCTCGACCTGATGGGAACCTCGATTGAACTTTTAAGATTTGAAGGACTGGTTGAGACAGAAGAAACCGAGACCGAAGAAATTCCCGAAGCTATTTTGACCCTGACAGAAGAGGGCCGTTCGGAACTCATCTCTCTTTTGCGCGCAGCCGTACGACCACCGGTCAATGATGTCGCGAAACTGATTCTCGCCCTCAAATTTCGTTTCCTCCACCTTCTTGATATTTCTGACCAATGCGATCAGGTGGAGATGATGACCGAGGCTTGCGAAGGAGAACTCGCCAGACTGGTTGATTTACGAGGTCACCATAGCGACGACCCAGGACTCCTGATTGACTGGTTGGACCATGATATTGGCCAGGTGGAAGACCGGCTTGAGTGGCTTCGCGGTCTTAAAATAAATCTCAAAACTTCTTAGGACAGCTTCGTCAAAAAAGGTGCTGGCCACCTGTGACAAAGATTTCCGACCCGGTCACATAACCGAAATCTTCGCCGCACAGTTGGAATATTACCGAAGCCACCTCCTCGGCTGTCCCCATCCGGTTTAATGGGATGCGAGGAATTAGGGACTCATACTCTGCCCCAATCATTTCTGTTGCGATTTCGCCAGGGGCCACGGCATTTACTCTCACACCAAGCTCCGCAAACTCAACTGCCATTTCACGCGTGAGAGCTGAAAGCGCAGATTTAGACGTCGAATAGGCTGAGCCCGCGAAGGGATGAATAGCGTGTCCCGCAATTGACGTAATATTGATGATCGACCCTTCCGCCCGATGTAGCGCTGCGGCGAACCCACGCGCCAATGTGAGGGGCGCAAAAAGGTTTAAGTCATATACCTCGCGCCAGTCATCCAGACTGCCATTTAGAGACCCCAACCGTTCCTTATAAGGTGTTTTTGGTGACTGGGCGGCGTTATTGATCAACGCATGAAGGCCATCATCCCCTAAAACGTCATTTGCCTGTTTGACAAATTCATCAACACTCTTCTGATCTGCAAGGTCTGTAGAGATGTGATGCGCCCAATTTGGGTCGCGTCGGCAATCATCAGGAATATCTTCACGCGAGCATGTGATTATTCGCCAACCGGCTTCGCTAAATCGTTTCACCGTGGCGTGGCCTATCCCTCGGCTCGCACCTGTCAAAACGATAGATTTAATCGGTTCGGCCATTCAGTTAGTTAATGCGAATGGCCGGACTACTTGCAAAGCAGGACCGGGATTTCTGTCGCCGTGATTATGTGACGAGTACGACCGCCTAAAATCATCTGGCGGACGCGGCTTCTCGAGTACGCGCCCTTAATCAACATATCGGCGCCGGCTTCCCTGGCATGTTTCAAATAAGCCGCACCGATTTCGTCCTCATGTACATCAAAGCGCAATATGTCCGCGTTGATGCCTGACCAAGCCAACCGGGTCACGCCTTCTTCCGGCGGAATTGACGGCGGTTCTGCAGGGTCTGCAGCGAGCAACGTAACTTTGTCGGCCTTTTCAAGAATAGGCATTGCTGCACCGATCACATGCGCGGCCTCCGGGCTACTTTCCCAGGCCACGGCTACATGGCTTCCGGTATTCGCCGGCAATTCTGGTGAGGCAACGAGTGTAGGTCGCCCAGTATCCAACAGCGCTGCTTCTAGGGTAATCGGTGACGGTAACGCAGAGTCCTTCACCGGACGCCCGACCGCTACAACATCAAATAAGCGACCGCGGATCGCAACGATTTCATCTTCACGGCCACTTTCTTCACGCCAGCAGATAGTCGGTCCGGATTGACCATTTGGTGCTTCTGCGACGGCAATACCGCTAGACTGACAAAACGAGTCAAAAACTTCACGCGCATGTACTGCCCGTTCGCCACCCTCTTTTTCAGTAACTTCCATGATTTCTTCGATCATGGATCCATCCATCCCTTCCCCTGTATAGGGAACGAGACCACGAGGATCGGCCCGGACATGCAAAACTTCTATATGGGAATCAAATCGCGTCGCTATTCGGCCGGCTGCCTCAAGCACAGACTGACCTGATTCACCGCTGCTCACACAAGCAAGAATCGTTTTGATCATGTTTTCCTCCCGGTACAAACAAGTACCATTTTGAGCGACGGCCAAATTTCTCCGTCATCCTAGATTTGACGTTTTTCTCGCCGCATTCAAGTGATTTCGGACGATAATTTTAAGGAAATAAATGACTTACTGACCATTTACCATTCTCCAATCTGTACAAAATTCTTCGATGCAGACGAAAAGGGCGCTCTTCCCAAAACTCGATTGTGGAGGGGATCACCCGAAATCCTGACCATTGAGAGGGTCGGGAAATTTTCGAAACACCGAATTTCGTCGTAAATTTCGCGACGTTCTTTTCAAGATCAAACTGGCTGTTCATAGGTCGTGACTGGTCAGACGCCCACGCCCCAATTTGGGCCCCTCGAGCACGACTCGCGAAATAATCGTCCGCATCCATATCGCTTACGGATTCCACAGCGCCTGCGACTCTTACCTGACGCTTGAGTGACTTCCAGTGAAAGACCAGAGCGGCCTTCGGATTCTCTGCCAACTCAAGGCCTTTTTGACTTTCCAGATTAGTGTAAAAGACGAAACCTTTTTCGTTCGCTTCTTTGAGCAACACCATCCTAGCAGAGGGAACCCCGGATCGATCAGCTGTGGCTAACGTCATCGCTTCAGCCAGACCCGGTTCAGAATCTTCTGCTTCAGCGAACCATTCCCTAAAAAACTCTAGCGGATTTTTATCGTTTTCGTCGGTCATCTAGGTGCCTAAAACTCATGTTAAATCAATGGGTTGGGTAAATTTTGCAAGACAGATACGATTTAGGAGCTGTATTCGCACATAAAAAGCCTTGCACTAATAACGTTTGGATACCCATCTATACATGATAGAATAGATGTCAGCGAAAAGTCTTTCGAGAATTTTTCCGAGCGTTTCTGTATGAATTTAGTAGAGCATATTGCGTGAGGTTTATGGAATGATGAAGAAACTGGTGACCATCGCCGTGATTGGCATGTTCGGATTAGGCCTGACGGCTTGCGCAGGAAACGACCAAAACGAGACTGGTGGCGCCATTATAGGTGGTGTAATTGGTGGCCTACTTGGATCTCAGATTGGCGGTGGTAAAGGCAGAGTCGCTGCTTCAGCTGCTGGCGCTGCACTAGGCGTCTTTCTGGGAAGCCGTATCGGGAAAAAACTCGACAAGGTAGATCAAATGCATGCGGCCAAGACCCACCAAACAGCACTTGAAACAAATCCGATCGGACAGACATCCAACTGGTCCAACCCCGACAGTGGCAACTCAGGAACAGTTACTCCCACGCGAACTGTTGCCAGCGCAGATACGGGTCAACCGTGTCGCGAATATCAACATACAGTCACTATTGATGGCAAAACCGAACAAGCCTATGGCCGCGCCTGTCGTCAGGCTGATGGAAGTTGGCAAATCCAGAACTAGCATCAGAACACTTGCTGCAGAAGACATTGAGGCATACACAACTTTTTGTTGGAGACATCCTCCGGCTTTGCCGTGCGAATCCTTTCGTGTAGGATCGCCCATACAGTATTTGCGTAAAGGGGTGCGTAACACATGACCGAGCCGTCATCTCTCATGAAAGGCAAAAAAGGCCTGATCATGGGTGTCGCGAATGATCGTTCAATTGCCTGGGGCATTACCAAGGCTGTTGTGGATCAGGGCGCTGAAGTCGCCTTCACCTATCAAAATGAAGTTCTCGAAAAACGCGTAAGGCCACTGGCTGAGGGTTTGGGCAGTGACCTCTTGGTCGAGTGCGATGTGTCTGATGACCAAAGCATCGAAAAGGTCTTTTCCACCCTTGGTGATAAATGGGGCTCCCTCGACTTCGTCATCCATGCCATCGCCTTTTCTGACAAGAACGAGCTTACCGGTAAATATCTCGACACCAGTGCTGAGAACTTTGCGCAGACCATGGCAATTTCCTGCTATTCCTTCACGTCAGTTTGCCGCGTCGCACAGCCATTGATGAATGAGGGTGGTAGCATTGTGACCCTCACATACGCGGGATCTGAACGAGTGGTCCCGCATTACAATGTAATGGGCGTCGCAAAGGCAGCGCTGGAATGCAGCGTACGCTATCTCGCGGTGGATTTGGGGAAGGATAACATCAGGGTCAATGCAATTTCTGCGGGCCCCATCAGAACCCTTGCTGCCTCAGGTATCGGCGACTTCCGATATATCCTCAAATGGAATGAGCTAAATGCTCCTTTGAAACGCAACGTGACCATCGATGATGTAGGCGGTGCAGGCCTCTATTTGCTGTCCGATCTCTCAACCGGGGTTACAGGTGAAGTTCATCATGTCGATTGCGGCTACAACGTGGTTGGCATGAAAGCAGTCGACGCACCCGATATCAGTGTGGTAACCGGGGACTAAGCTAAAACGCTTTAGGAATTCGGGGCTTACCAAATGTCCGATAATAGTTTTGGCACGCTTTTTCGCGTGACCACCTGGGGGGAGAGCCATGGCCCGGCGATAGGCTGTGTTGTTGACGGCGCACCGCCAGGAATCGCCATCACCGAAGCCGACCTCCAGACCTGGCTCGACAAACGAAAACCGGGCACATCGCGTTTTGTCACACAACGGCAGGAACCCGATCAGGTTTCGATCCTATCCGGCGTCTTTGAAGGCAAAACCACAGGTACGCCTATTAGCCTGCTAATCCAGAACCAGGATGCACGCAGCAAAGATTACTCGGCGATCAAGGATAAATTTCGCCCGGGGCACGCTGATTACGCCTATTGGAAAAAATATGGCCTTCGCGATTATCGTGGAGGTGGGCGCCCCAGTGCTCGGGAAACCGCGATGCGGGTTGCAGCTGGCGGAATCGCGCGAAAGATACTCGGACGATCCGTAAAAATTCGTGGCGCGATGGTCCAAATGGGAACCGAATCCATTGACCGAAGTAAATGGACGTGGTCACAGCGCGAAAAGAATCCATTCTGGTGTCCCGATGCTAAGACCGCAGCGCATTGGGAAAATTATCTAGATGATGTCCGCAAATCCGGTTCTTCAGTCGGCGCGGTTATCGAAATTGTTGCGTCTGGCATTCCGGCCGGATTGGGCGCGCCGATATATGGCAAGCTCGACGGCGAACTGGCAGCAGCCATGATGAGCATTAACGCCGTTAAGGGCGTTGAAATTGGTGCCGGCTTTGACACCGCCGCTTTGTCTGGCGAAGAAAACGCTGACGAAATGCGCATGAAGAATGGCAAAGTAGATTTCGGATCAAATAATGCCGGTGGCATATTGGGAGGCATCTCAACCGGGCAGGATATTGTGGTCCGGTTCGCGGTCAAACCAACGAGTTCAATCCTGACACCGCGAAACACCATCACCCGGCAGGGACGTAATACGACGATTAAAACAAAAGGACGCCATGACCCCTGCGTTGGAATCCGGGCTGTTCCGGTTGGCGAGGCGATGATGGCGTGTGTCCTTGCCGATCACCTATTGAGACATCGTGGTCAATGCGGCTAAAGGCTACGGACGCGTAAATACACTCACCAGTTCGACATGCGCTGACCATAGAAATTGATCGACCGGAATAACTGAATTCAATTTATATCCACCATCTACAAGTTTCCGCGCATCTCGCGAGAAGCTTAGTGGGTTGCAGGATACATAGACAATTATTGGAATAGCGCTACCCGCCAGCAACGCGGCCTGAGATGAAGCTCCGGCACGTGGAGGGTCGAGAACGACGACATCCACCTTATCAAGTTCAACCCCTGCCAAAGGCCGACGGTCAAGGTTTCTCGCTTCAACGGTTACCCGCTCGCCCAACGCATTGGATCGTGCTGCAATCGACAAAGCGTCGAGATGATCCTGTGCCAAGTCGACCGCAAAAACATGACTGCCGGCTGCTGCAATGGGCAATGTGAAGGCGCCGCAGCCTGCGAACAGCTCCACAACATTCTGCGCGCCTTCAACCGCCGACAAAACATGTTCACGCAAAACACCTTCACCCCAGGACGTCGGTTGAACAAATGCATTGGGCGGAATGTTGGTTTGCACTTCACCGAAATTCATCACCACGTCACGCCGCGCTACAATTTGCTCAGCGATATCTACCGCCATAGAGTTTTTCGATTTCCAACTAACGCGCGCCGCGTTATTGGCTTCGGAAAACACCGCGATTCTTTCCCGCGCCTGCAAATCAGGATCGCCTGGCATCAATAGGGTTATATCCAATCCCGTATCAGCACGCGTCACAGCAATTTCCGCGACATCTCCAACCTTTAAAAGTTCACCCAAAAGACAGCGGAGTGGCGGAATGATAGCGGCAACATCTTCATGCAATACCGGACAGTCATTCATATCAACGATGCGGTGACTGCCCGCTTCAAGGAATCCGAGAATGGTCCCGTTCGCCAGACGTCGGGTAGAAAACCTTGCTCGTCGTCGCCCCCCGGTTGTCCCTGAAACAAGATCTCCAATTACCGATCTATCGAGATTTTGTCTTTCCAGCGCTTGGCAAACTATCTCGCGTTTCCAATCCTGATAGGCTGGGTGTGAAATATGTTGCACGGAACAACCACCGCAACGCGTAAAATGTTCGCAAGGGGCTGGAACTCGATCTCGGCCGGCTTCTGTTACTGACAAAATTTTGCCTCGGCGAACCCCGTCCCTAGATTTGCTGAGTTTTACCCTTACGTTGTCGCCGGGGACGGCAAACGGCACAAAGACAACACCTTCTTTTGTTTCTGCGACGCCATCCCCCTTCGCGCCTAACGCTTTGATCGTGACGTCAATATCGGTCACGTTCCACGCCTCGCACAAATCAGGAATTCTACATTCCCTTTAGGTTCCGTTATCGGGCTTTTTTCAATACCGACAACATTCCAACCCATTTCATCGGAGAGCCAATGACGAATATTGTCGCAAACTTCCTGGTGCAAGACGGGATCGCGAACAACGCCCCCCTTTCCAACACGTCCTTTGCCGACTTCGAATTGTGGCTTGATCAAAGCAATCAATGATGCAAATGATGCAGCCAAATTGAGTGCGGCAGGTGGAACCGTTCGGAGCCCTATAAAACTCGCGTCACATACAATTACCGAAGGCGTTTCGGGAATATGCGTTTCATCGAGACGGCGGGCATTCATCCCCTCAAGAACGACAACTCTCTCATCATTGCGCAACCGCCATTCCAATTGCCCACGACCAACGTCTACGGCAAAAACTTTTGTAGCCCCATTTTACAGTAACACATCAGTAAAACCACCGGTCGATGACCCAACATCCACGCAGACACAATCCGATACTGACAGGGAGAATGTCTCGAGACCGTGAGCTAATTTAATTCCACCACGCGAAACCCAGGGATGCGGACGTTCACGAACGTCGATTGGAATATCTTCGTTCACTTGGTGGCCTGGCTTGTCGAGCCTCATTTCACCGGAATAGACAATCCCCGCCAAAATCAGTGCCTGGGCGCGAGTCCTGTTTTCGGCGAGACCGCGTGCCACCAGCAACTGGTCGACGCGCTGTTTCGCAGCCATGATTTAACTAGCTAAGCCCGGGCGGGCGCTTCGGTGATTTCCTGCCCTAACGCCTTTAGCGTCGTCTCCACGATATCAACCGCCGCCAATCCAGCGATTTCAAATTGTCGCGGCTGACTATCGTGATCAATGTAGATATCCGGGAAATACATAGGGCGGAATTTAAGGCCATTATCAAGAAGCCCCTTGAACGCCAGTACATGCGTAACCTGACTGGCAAAGCCACCGATCGAGCCTTCTTCGATCGTGATCAGAACCTCATGCTCCGTCGCCAACCGTTGGACCAAATCCTCATCGATTGGTTTTGCAAAGCGTGCGTCCGCGACCGTTGTCGACAATCCACGGGCCGCGAGGTCATCCGCCGCCAAGAGACAATCCGCCAAACGTGTCCCGTAGGACAGCAGGGCAACTTTGGTCCCTTCACGAATAATCCTGCCTTTGCCGATCTCGAGAATTTCAGCCGACTTGGGCATATCAACGCCGACACCATTGCCGCGCGGATAGCGTAACCCTGACGGATGGTCATCTATAGCGACCTGCGTTTTCACCATGTGAACAAGCTCGGCTTCGTCGGCCGCCGCCATCAACACCATTCCCGGCAGACAACCCAAATACGCAATATCAAAGGACCCTTGATGGGTAACCCCATCGGCGCCAACCATACCCGCGCGATCCATCGCAAACCTCACTGGAAGATTTTGAATTGCGACATCGTGTACGACAGAGTCGTAAGCACGTTGCAAGAATGTGGAATAAATAGCGGCGAAGGGCTTAAATCCTTCAGCTGCCATTCCCGCAGCAAAAGTCACAGCATGCTGTTCCGCGATGCCGACATCAAAACACCTGTCCGGGAAGGCCTTTTCAAAAAGATCGAGACCCGTTCCGGACGGCATCGCGCCCGTAATCGCAATAATCTTGTCATCCTTCCCAGCTTCATTGATCAAGGATTGGGCAAAAACCTTGGTGTAAGCTGGTGGCCCCTGCGACGCCTTAGCTAACGCCCCTGTCACAACATCGAATTTCCCGACACCGTGATATTTATCAGCTGCCGCTTCAGCGGGCGGATATCCGCCACCCTTTTTGGTCACGACGTGTATCAGGACAGGACCCGGCTCATCTGAATCCCGAACGTTCTTTAATACCGGTAATAGATGATCCAAATTGTGACCATCGATAGGCCCAACATAAAAGAACCCAAGCTCTTCAAACATCGTCCCGCCGGTCACGAGTCCGCGAGCATATTCTTCAGACTTTGTTGCCGCCTGTTCCAATGGTTTTGGAAACTTCTTTGCAAGGTCGCGCATCAAATGACGCAAAGAACGATAGTAGTGCGAGGAAATAAGCCGCGACAGATAGGCGCTCATTGCACCGACAGGTGGGGCAATCGACATATCATTATCGTTTAGGATCACGACCAGACGTGAATCCATAGACCCGGCATTGTTCATGGCTTCATATGCCATACCAGCCGTCATAGACCCATCGCCGATCACGGCAATTGAGTTATTCGAACCACCATCCAGATCACGGGCAACGGCAAATCCAAGAGCGGCAGAAATCGACGTCGCCGCATGTGCAGCGCCGAACGGGTCATATTCACTTTCAGACCGTTTGGTAAATCCGGACAGCCCCCCGCCTTGGCGAAGGGTACGGATACCATCTCGACGACCAGTTAAGATTTTATGCGGATAGGCTTGATGGCCAACATCCCAGACCAGACGATCATCGGGCGTGTTAAACACATAGTGAAGCGCAACAGTAAGCTCAACAACGCCAAGCCCGGCGCCCAAATGACCACCTGTTGTCGAAACAGCATCAATGGTTTCCGCTCTCAGTTCATCTGCTAGCTGCCGCAGCTGCTTTTCTTCTAGCTTTCTTAGATCCGCCGGTAATTTGACGGTATCCAGCAACGGCGTTTCGGGTCCCTTGCTCAACGCAACCTCCTTATGTTCGTCGTTCAACGACGAAATTCGCAATAGCCCGCAGATGTGCAGCCTTTTCACCAAACATGTCAAGTCGCGCGATAGCCTGCTCAATTAACAGCTGCGCGCGTTCCTGTGCTTCCGAGACCCCCAGAAGTGATACAAATGTCGCCTTTCCGGCTGCCTCATCCTTCTGGGTCGCCTTTCCAACGTCTTCTGCATTTCCGAGGACATCCAACAAATCGTCCGCTATCTGAAATGCCAGGCCCAGATCGTGGACGTAATGCGACAGCGCCTGACGCGCATCTTTCGAAGCCCTTCCAACAATTGCTCCGGCTTCGCAGGAGAAGCTGATCAGTGCGCCGGTTTTGAGACGTTGCATTCGCGTGATTGTCGATACATCTGCATCGCTATTCTCGGCGGCCAAATCGATCATCTGCCCACCAACCATACCGTGACCGCCTGAAGCTACGGCGAGCCCTTTTATTAGCGCTGTACGAACTTCGGCATCGGGGTGAGTGGCAGGGTCAGCGAGGATTTCAAAAGCAACCGCTTGTAAAGCATCACCAGCGAGTATCGCGGTTGCTTCGTCAAATGCTATGTGACAGGACGGTTTTCCCCGCCGCAAATCATCGTCATCCATGGCTGGCAGATCGTCATGGATCAATGAATAACAATGGATGAGTTCAACGGCGACGCCAGCTCTTAGCGAATAGCTGTCCGGCGTATCAAACAGCCGGGCGCATTCCAGGGTCAAAAATGGCCGCATCCGCTTGCCACCATCCAGCGATGCATACCGCATTGCCTCAAACAATCGCGCTTCATGCCCCTGAGGCACAGCGAGAACGTCATCCAATATTTGTTCGACTGCTGCTGCCCCTTCAGCCATGGCTTCTGGCAGCGGCATCATGGCATTCGCTTCACTCAAGATCTGCGGGCTCCAATCCCTCGGCGCCTTCAGCACCGAGTTTTATCTTCTCGACGCGCGCCTTAGCCTCTTTAAGTTTTGATTCACAATGCTTTTTAAGTGCTGCCCCGCGTTCATAAGCCCCGATTGCATTCTCGAGGTCACTTTTACCCTGCTCGAGCCGACGCACAATATCCTCTAATTCAGCCAGCGCTCCCTCAAACGAAAGAGAGCCGATTTCGGGTAATTTCTCGCTTTTAGCCATCCACTTGGATCCCAATTCATGTACGTGAAAGTTTAGTGACCCCGACGATTGAGAGCAACCTAGTCAGTAACATCTCGCGTTCAAGCGTCTGTATCCATCGCGCCGACATTTTTCGTACGTAAAATATGCGACTACGTTATTGCGCGCGCATTAGAGCGGTTAAGTGTGCCGTTGTACTGAAAGAGAGAGAATCAAGGTCATAGCCACCTTCGAGGGAGGAAACGATTCGTCCGTCGCAAAATTCACCCGCGATATCGACAAGTTTCCCGGTAATCCACTCAAAGTCTTCTTCCTCGAGGCGAATATTTGCCAAAGGATCACGGGCATGGCCATCGAACCCCGCGGATACCACAATCAAATCGGGATCAAATTCTTCCAGCGCTGGCAATACAACCCGCTCCATTCCGCGCCTGAACAAGACTGATCCGGCCCCATCGGCAAGAGGAACATTAAATATATTACCAACGCCTGTTTCATCCTCGGCCCCGGTACCGGGGTAGAATGGAAATTGATGAGAGGAAGCAAAAAGCACATTGGGCTCGGACCAAAAAGCAGCCTGAGTTCCATTACCGTGATGCACATCGAAATCAACTACGGCGACGCGTTCCAGATTGTGGGCCTTCCGCGCGTGTTCTACGCCGATCGCAACATTATTGAAGAGACAAAAGCCCATGCCCCTGGCAGGTTCGGCGTGATGCCCAGGCGGTCGTACTGCACAGAATGCAGAGTTCGCCTCCCCCGCAACGACAGCATCAATCGCGGCAACAATTGCCCCTGATGCCCGCAAAGCCGCCTCACCGGACTCCGGGCACATCGACGTATCCGGATCGATTTGAACCCTGCCCTCATCAGGAACGGCTTCCAACAACTTTGTGACATAGTTGCGATCATGAACCCGAGCGATCTGATCTACAGTCGCCAGGGGCGCTTCTCTATGTTCAAGTTCCTTGAACCGATCTGCTTCCAGTACTCGCTTCACGGCACGAATTCGATCAGGCCGTTCTGGGTGGCCTTGTCCCATATCGTGCAACTCTGAGCTTTCGTGACCGAATATCAACGTCGTCATCATCTGTTCCATTCATTCAACAACACGCGTTACACGATAACGCGATAATCCGACGGAAAACACCAAGGCATTTCGTGGCCTACAAATCACGTAGTAGATAAAGTTTACTCGATGAACAAGTTCGCCACGTCTTACTTTCCGCTTTTCGGGATATGCATATCGGGCATATAATTTCTCTAGATTTAACCAGGGTTTGACCCCCATGAAAAACCGGATTGCCAAATCCCACCGTAAATTTTCGGTATCTGAAGTCCTGCGCAGTGTCGCTATGGTCAGCATGCTCACCGCGGCGGTCAGCGTGCTGTCTTTGCAGTCACCCTTGTCATATGCAAATGCACAAAAACCTGAAAAGGGAACTGCAACAAAATCAGGCGACGCAAAAAAGGGGGATACGAAGGCCCGACAGGGCAAAGGAAAACGCCGTGGCGGGCGAAGAGGTCGGCGCGGCAGAGGTGGCCCAGCGACTGTGTTCGTTGACCGGGTAACCAAAGGAACAGCCGTTGAGACCGTACAGGTCTACGGCCGGGTCCTGGCCCGCCAGACAGGCGTTGTTGCCTCAAGAACACGCGGGGCAATTGGTGAGGTCAAAGTTCATGTCGGCGACCGTGTAAAGAAAGGCGATGTTCTTGCCACGCTGGTATCCAACATGCTGGTTGCGGAACGGGACCTCAAATCCGCGGAGCTGAAAGAATTCTCAGCCAAAATTCGAACTGCGGGCGCGCAGCTCAGATTGGCGGCGCAAGAGCTGGAACGACTTGAAAGGCTTCGTAAATCCGCCGCATTTTCGGTCGCGCGTTATCAGGACAAGCTTCGCAACGTCGAAAGGTTCCGCAGTGCGCTTGCAGAAGCGAGAGCGAAACAGGAACAGGCTCGTGCCGAATTGCGCATGGCGGACATCAATCTATACAACGCAAACGTTTTGGCACCGTTTGACGGGGTGATCACCAAGCGAACGGTTGAATCAGGAAACTATGTCAGCGTCGGTTCGCCGGTCGTAACGATGCTCAACGAGAAATCCCTCGAGGTCGAAGCCGAAGTTCCAGCAAATCAGTTGGGTGGATTAACAAACGGCATTGAGATTGACATAAAACCCGAATTCGGAAAGTCATTCAAAGCAACTGTTCGGGCTGTCGTCCCGGAAGAAAATGCGCTTTCAAGAACACGTGCTGTTCGATTTACACCCAAATTTATCACGCCGGATGACACTGTCGCCGCCAATCAGAGCGTCGTCCTCCATATCCCCTCCGGCGCTGCCAAGGAAACTGTCACTGTCCACAAAGATGCCATCACACAGCGCCGCGGCGAACGTGTTGTCTTCCTCGTAAAAGAGGCGGATAGCGGCCTCAGCGTCGATATGCGTCCGGTAACCCTGGGGGATGCATTCGGATTGCGCTTCGAAGTACTCAAAGGACTAAAACCTGGCGACAGGGTTGTTATCCGTGGCAATGAGCGATTACGACCGCGGCAAAAAATAAAAATATCCAAACCGGGTGAACGCCGGGGACGCGGCGGGTGGCGTGGAAAACGCGGCGGTGGCAGCAAAGGCGGCTGGAAAGGCCGCAAAGGTCGGGGCGAAGGCGGTCGAAAAGGTCCGCGTGGAGAAAGCCGGCGTGGCGGCCAAAAATCTGGGCAGGAGGGTTAAGATATGAAACTTATTGAACTCGCCGTTCGGCGACCTGTCGCCATTCTGTCCATCGTGTTGATGGTCGTCCTTATGGGCTGGCTGGCGCTCAGGATCATACCTATTCAGTTAACTCCTGACGTTCGCAAGCCGCTCATCATGATCCAAACCTCCTGGCCTGGCGCATCGCCAGCGGAAGTCGAACGCGAGATCGTGATCCCCCAGGAAGAGAAGCTCAAAGGTCTTGAAGGCCTAGAGCGAATGGAATCTCGCGCGCGCCGTGGACGAGCAACGATCATTCTTGAATTCAATATTACGGCCGATCGCAATAGATCCATCCTTCTTATCAACAATCGGCTGCAACAAGTCACCGGACTGCCTGAAGAAGCCGACGAGCCGATCCTCAGAACCCGCGACACCGATGACAATCCGATTGCTTGGTTTTCGATCACTAAACTCCCAGGTAATTCCAAATCAATACGTTCTTATGGTGATTTCCTGGATGACGTCGTACGTGACCAATTGGAACGTGTTCCAGGTGTTGCGGCCGTCAACGTCCGCGGCGGAAACGAATCCGAAATCCGGGTCATTGTAGATCCCAAACGGCTCGCCCATTACCGCATCACTGTCCCCGATGTAAATAATGCTCTACGCGGCACAAACATTAGTGTTTCCGCGGGCGAAGTTGATGAAGGCAAGCGCGAATACAGGGTCAGAACCGAAAGCGAACTCAACTCCGTCGCGCGCGTCAAAGAAGTTGTCCTTCGTACCCAGCGAGATGAAGCCACGGGACGGGTTTTTCGGGTAACGTTCGGTGACATTGCCCATGTGGAGTTCGGGCATAAAAAACGCAACGCCCGTATACGAAATATGGGCCAATCTGCCATTGCCGTAAGTGCAATCCGTGACACTGGCGCAAACGTCATCGAAACAATGGAAGGTATCAAAAAAGTCGTCACCCGGCTGAACCGCGACGTACTCCCGAAAGTTGGCCTTGTTATGAAACAGGTACATGACGACACGGTGTATATTAAATCAGCGATCCAGCTGGTTACCCAAAATATCTGGGTCGGTGGCACGCTAGCAGCCTTGATCCTGCTGCTGTTTTTGAGATCGTTTGGTGCCACTGCTGTCGTGTCACTAGCCATCCCGGTCTCCGTCGTCGGCTCCTTTGTGGCGCTCGCCGCGATGGGCCGGTCTATTAACGTAATTTCTTTGGCTGGCATCGCCTTCGCTGTCGGCATGGTCGTCGACGCGGCTATTGTTGTTCTGGAAAACATTTATCGTCACCGAGAAAAAGGAAGCACAAAACTTGAAGGCGCCGTAAGGGGTGCTGGAGAAGTCTGGGGTGCCATCATGGCGTCGGCGGTGACGACCATTGTCGTCTTTGCGCCAATCCTGGTCATGGACCTCGTCGTCGGTCAGCTGTTCCGCGATATTGCTGTTGCGCTGTCAGTCGCCGTTCTTCTGTCACTGATTGTTTCCATCACGGTGGTGCCGACACTTGCAAACAAATTACTCGGCGAAAACACCCATAAGGTGGCCGGGACGAGACGGATTCCGTTAGTCGATAGTTTTGCCAGTGGCTTTGTAAAGTTTATTACCGGGTTTACCCGGATCGTTATTACCAACCGTTTCGCCGGGTTACTCGTCGTGCTGGCTGTCACAGGCTTGGCAGCAGCGGGAACCTATTTCTTCCTGCCGAAGCTAAGTTACCTTCCGGAGGGTAACCGGAACTTTATTATCGCCATCGCCAATCCACCGCCGGGATATAACTTAAAAACCCTAAATAATATGGCGACGAAAGTAGAAGGAAGTGTCCGACGCCACTGGGCCAAAGAGGGAGAAGAGCCAAAGACCTGTGATCCTTGGTACTCTCGAATTGAATTTGGATCGGCAAGCGGCTGGTTCCCTCTTCATATAAAGGACTGCGATCCCGGCCCCGTTAAAATGGGACGTTTCTGGTTTGTCGCGAGATCAACATCGACCTTTATGGGAGCGAATGCCCTGGATCCGACACGTGCGCGTGAATTGGTTCCAATCATGCGACGAGCCGTTTTCAGTGAACCTGGGACATTCGGGTTTGCCCGGCAAACATCCTTATTCGGCCGAGGATTAGGCGGATCCCGTATTATCGAACTCGACATAACGGGACCAAATCTTGAAGACCTGTTACAGGTGGCACGTCAGGGCGTGGGCATTCTTCGTCGCGTCATGCCCCGCAGCGAAGGCTATCAGATCAGGCCCCAACCAGGACTTGAACTTGGTGCGCCGGAAGTAAGGGTCGTACCAAATCTGCTGCGTCTCGCCGATGTTGGTTTAACCGCCCGTGATTTGGCCCTTACGGTTGACGCCTCAAACGATGGATTACGCGCGGCTGAGGTAACACGGGGCAGCAAACGCATCGACCTCACATTAATGGGTCCCAGGGAAGCAACATCGACGCAGGAAATCGGAAATTTACCTGTGGTCACGCGCACAGGGCATATCTTGCCTGTATCGGCGCTCGCGAAAATTGAGGTAACGGAGGGTCCGACGCAAATTCGGCATCTCGAAAGAGTACGCACCGTAACGCTGCAAATCCGTCCGCGAAACAATGTCGCGCTTGAGGAAGCCATCGCCAAGGTCCGCAAGGAAGTTATGGCACCTATGGAAGAACGTGGCCTGCCACCAGGCGTGCGGTTAACGATGTCCGGTACCGCCGACGAACTCAATAGAACGTGGGACGCAATGGTAATCAATCTTCTCATCGCGATAGCCATCGTCTACCTCGTCATGGCAATCCTCTATGAGAGCTTCATTTTCCCATTGATCATCATGTTCTCGGTTCCGCTCGCCACGGCTGGCGGCGTCGCGGGCTTGTCGATCCTGAATATCTATACCTTCCAGGCTCTCGATATGCTGACAGTTCTGGGGTTCGTGATATTAATCGGAACGGTGGTGAACAACGCCATTCTGCTGGTGCACCAGACACTCCATCACGTCCGCAAAGAAGCGATGGATGCAGCTGACGCGATTGCCGAAGCGACCCGCAACCGCATCCGCCCGATCTTTATGTCTACAATGACAACTGTCTTTGGCATGTTGCCGCTGGTTGTTATCCCCGGCGCGGGATCTGAGCTCTATCGGGGTTTGGGGTCAGTCGTTCTTGGCGGTCTCGCCATGTCAGCGCTCCTGACACTGCTGATTATTCCACCATTGCTGTCCTTCGCAGCGCCGCTATTGCGGCGTCAGAAAGGGTCGATGATGAATGAAGTACCGGTAGTATCCGCTGCCGAATAGCCTAAAAGCTAAAAGGCGTTCAGCGGTATTTTCAGGAAACGGTTGCCGTCGGCGTCCGGTGGCGGCAACTCACCGGCCCGCATATTGACCTGAATTGCAGGCAGCACCAGTCTCGGCATGGAGAGCATCGCATCACGTTCTTCGCGCATCGCAATAAATTCTTCTGCTGTCGTGCCACCACCGACATGGATATTTTTATCGCGTTGCCCAGCGACCGTTGTTTCCCAGCAACAATCGCGCGATCCACCGCAACCATAATCATGATTGAGAAACAATCTCGTTTCAGGAGGCAGTGCTAAAATCTTTTCAAGCGAGTTATATAGCTGTGCGGCGCTGCCACCCGGAAAATCACAGCGGGCGGTGCCAGAATCCGGCATGAAGAACGTGTCTCCACTAAACGCCATATCAGCAATTACATAGGTTGCGCAGGCGGGCGTATGACCAAGTGTGTGAAGGATTGTTGCAGAAAGAGCACCGACTTGAAACTCCTCACCATCGGCAAAAAGATGATCAAACTGCGCGCCATCGGCGACGAAATCATCGCCAAGTCCATATATCTTCTTAAAGGTTTTTTGGACATCAACGACCCCGGCCCCGATACCAGTCCGGCCACCAAGCTTATCCTTCAAATAAGCAGCAGCTGTTAGATGATCCGCATGAATGTGGGTTTCCAATATCCATTCGACATTGAGGCCTTCCTCTTCAACAAAGGCGACGAGCTGATCCACCGCTGTCGCGGAGGTACTCCCCGCCGCCAGATCGAAATTAAGGACAGAATCGATGATCGCACATTTTCGATTTTCGCTATCCCAGACAATATGCGTGGCATTATTCGTATCGCTATCAAAATAGGTTTTTAAAGAGGCACTCATTTTCCAAACTTTTTTTGTCAACTGGTGCAATCTCAGCATGTGGTTTTGTATAATGCAAAGATTAGGTCGAAACTATCTGATCAAATTTTCTGGATTTGACGGCAGCGGCGTTCTCTTTTAACAAAGCAGCCAACAAAGGGAGCTAATCGTTTATGACACGCGGGTACTTCGACCCAATCGAAGAGATCGATACATCACCCACGGTCTCCGACGAAATCAAACATACGACCTGTTACATGTGTGCCTGCCGATGCGGCATCAAAGTCCACATGAAAGACGGCGGCATCCGCTATATTGAAGGCAACAGGGATCACCCGGTCAATAAGGGCGTATTGTGCGCCAAAGGCTCTGCCGGGATCATGAACCATTACTCGCCGGCGCGGCTTACCAAACCGCTCAAACGGGTTGGTGAACGAGGCAAAGCGAAATTCAAAGAGATCGAGTGGGACGAAGCCCTGGAACTTGCCAGTACCTGGCTGGGCGATATCCGCAAATCTGACCCCCGCAAGCTCGCCTTTTTTACCGGTCGCGACCAAAGCCAGGCTCTGACCGGCTGGTGGGCCAGTCAGTTCGGCACACCCAACCATGCAGCCCATGGTGGTTTCTGTTCCGTCAATATGGCGGCTGGCGGCATATACACCATAGGCGGCTCGTTCTGGGAGTTCGGCGAGCCAGACTGGGAACTCAGCAAATACATGCTGATGTTTGGCGTTGCCGAGGATCACGATAGTAATCCGATTAAAGCAGGCCTCTCAAAGCTCAAGAACAATGGCGCTAAATTCGTTTCGCTAAACCCAATCCGGACCGGCTATTCCGCGATTGCCGATGAATGGATCGGCATCCGTCCCGGTACTGACGGAAAATTTGTCCTGGCGCTTGTTCATGAGCTGCTGAAGGCCGACAAGATCGATCTCGATTACATCGTCCGGTACACAAACCTTCCCTGGCTGGTTATCCAGAATCCCGGCGAAGCCGATGATGGATTGTTCGTCCGTGGCATCGACGGCGAACCACTGTGCTGGGATACCGGCACCAATCAGGCCGCAGATGCGAGGTTGGCAGGCGTCTCTCCGGCGCTGACCGGCTCTTTCACGACAGAAGACGGGCGGAAAGCGGTACCCGCCTTCGCGCTTATGGCAGAGCGCTACCTGGATGCAGGCTATTCACCCGAAGCAGCAGAAAAAGAAACCGGTGTGCCTGCTCGAACAATGCGCCGCATCGCAGCTGAAATCGCCGATGTGGCCTTCGAACAGCAAATTGAAATCGACCAGCCCTGGACCGACTGGGCCGGACGCAAGCACGACAAGATGATTGGCCGTCCGGTTTCCATGCATGCGATGCGCGGCATTTCTGCTCATTCCAACGGCTTTCACACTTGCCGCGCCATTCATCTTCTCCAGATTCTGTTGGGTAGCATCGATTGTCCCGGCGGCTTCCGTTACAAACCGCCCTTCCCGAAGGCGGCCCCACCGCCGTTAAAGCCAACCGGCAAACCGGATCAGATCAACCCGGAAACACCGATGCCCGGACCACCGCTTGGTTTCCCGGCCGGACCGGAGGATTTACTCGTCGAGGAAGACGGCACCCCGCGACGGATCGATCATGCGTTCTCGTGGGAGGCCCCGATTGCGGCGCATGGCATGATGCATATGGTCATCACAAATGCCCACAATCAGGATCCGTACCCGGTCGATTTGCTGTTTATGTATATGGCAAATATGAGCTGGAACTCGTCCATGAATACGGCGGGCACCAAGGAAATGCTCACGGCCAAAGACGAAAAAACCGGCGAATATAAAATTCCCAAGATTATGTATTCGGATGCCTATTTCTCGGAAATGGTCGCCTATGCCGATCTTGTTCTGCCGGACACGACCTATCTTGAGCGCTGGGATTGCGTATCTCTTCTCGACCGCCCGATCTGTAGTGCGGAAAGCGCCGCCGATTCCATTCGTCAGCCGGTCGTCGAACCGGACCGGGATGTCCGCCCGTTTCAGAGCGTGCTGATCGATCTTGGATCACGGATCGGGTTGCCCGGGTTAACCAATGAGGACGGCAGCGCCAAATATCCCGGTGGCTATCCTGATTATCTCGTAAATCATGAGCGAGCGCCCGGTATTGGATCACTCGCCGGATGGCGCGGTGAAGACGGCAATAGTCACGGCACGGGAGTACCCAATAAGAGCCAACTCGATAAATATGTTGAGAATGGCTGCTTCTGGGAACACAAATTGCCCCCCGAGCAACATTACTTCAAACATGCTAATCGCGACTATCTTGATTACGCCTCATCTGTGGGGTTCATTGGATCCGCCAATCAGATCATTCTGCAGGTCTATTCTGAACCACTGCAAAAGTTCAGACTTGCCGCACAGGGACATGGCGCGGTTCAACCACCCGAAGAGCACCGGGACCGGATCAACAAATATTTCGACCCAATGCCGATATGGTACCCGCCCTTCGAAGGCGAAGCCCTGGATACCAACGAATACCCAATGCATGCCCTGACCCAACGTCCCATGGCGATGTATCACAGCTGGGGTTCACAAAATGCCTGGTTACGCCAAATCCATGGCACCAATCCGCTGTACATCAATCGCAAGACTGCCGAAGCGCATGATATCGAAGACGGTGACTGGGTTTGGGTCATTAGCCACCACAATCGGGTTAAGGCACAGGCGAAGCTCATGGAGGGCGTGAACGGCGACACGGTGTGGACATGGAATGCCATTGGCAAACAAAAAGGTGCCTGGAATCTCGATCCAGAGGCTCCGGAAGCAAAGACCGGTTTTCTGCTGAACCATGTGATATCGGAATTGCTGCCGCCAAAGGGCGATGGTTTCCGTTACGCCAATTCTGATCCGGTAACCGGACAAGCAGCCTGGTACGACCTCCGTGTTCGTATTGAAAAAGCACCAGACGAAGAAAATGCGGTGAGCGAACCGCAATTTGCGACGCTGAAGCCGCCAGAGGCCCTGCCGGAAAGGCCGAGCATATTACGCTATGGCCGTATGTATTCCCGTGCCAATAAAAAAGGGGATAACGGATGACCCAAATTCCCCAGAACACAACCGGCAAAAAACTCGGACTGGTTATCGATCTTGATATCTGCGTTGGCTGTCACGCCTGCGCGGTGAATTGCAAGGAATGGAACACCAGCGGCCACTCCGCCCCGCTCCCCGACACCGACCCCTTTGGCGAAAATGCTGATGGCGTGTGGTTCAATCGCGTCCATACGTTTGAATGCGGTGAAGGTGCCGATAGCCGGACGGTTCATTTTCCACGCTCTTGCCTGCATTGTGAAGAGCCGGCCTGCGTTGAAGTGTGCCCGACGGGGGCGTCCTACAAGCGCGCCGAAGATGGCATTGTTCTCGTTAACGAAGACATTTGCATAGGCTGCAAACTCTGCAGCTGGGCCTGTCCTTATGGCGCCCGTGAATATGACGGCGATGCCGGGGTCATGAAGAAATGTACGCTCTGCATTGACCGTATCTATAACGAAAACCTCGAAGAAGAAGAGCGCGTCCCGGCCTGTGTTTCAACATGTCCGGCCAATGCCAGGCATTTCGGTGACCTCGGTGACCCGAGTTCCGATGTTTCGCGCATGGTGGAAGATCGCGGCGGCTATGACCTCATGCCGGAACTGCACTACCAGCCGGTCAATAAGTATCTGCCACCGCGACCCAAAAGCACCGGATACGAAGAAGATCGCCCACGGCATCTAAAACCGATTGAACCAACGTCAGAGAGCGAAGAGGCCGGCGGATTGTTCCGTTGGCTCGACCGCGTTATGTCCCGCTAGGCAAGAATAAGAGCTAAAGATGCATCCCGCCTACTCCGTCATAATCTTCACCACCTTTTCCGGTGCCGGATACGGCCTGTTGTTCCTGATGGGGATTTTTGCAGCCGGGCAATGGATTGAGCCAGATCGCTGGTTTGGCTTTACCGGATTTTTCCTCGCCTTCACCATGGTCATCAGCGGTCTACTGTCTTCCACCTTACATCTGGGACATCCCGAACGGGCCTGGCGCGCATTGTCACAATGGAAAAGCTCCTGGCTGTCACGTGAGGGAGTCCTGGCAGTTGCCGGATTCGTCCCATTTGGCCTGTTTGCATTTGGCTGGGTCATCTATGAAAGCCACGATGGCGCCTGGCGGCTCTTCGCCATGCTGACTATCCTGTTCGCGGCGTTCACTGTCTATGCGACGTCGATGATCTACGCGACATTACGGACCATCCGCGCCTGGTTTAATCGCCACACAGTCCGGATTTATCTCGCCTTTGCGATCTGGACCGGCAGCGTTTGGTTTAACCTGCTGGCGCATCTGTTTGATCTGCACACACCGGGCATCGGTATGATCGTCGTCATCACTGGCGTTCTGGCACTGTGGCTCAAACGCAAATACTGGATTTTCCTGGACACCTCACCGAGTTGGGTCTCGCCCGAAAATGCGACAGGACTCGGCGATCTCGGTCCTGTCCGGTTACTGGATGCCCCTAATACGCAGGAAAATTATGTCCAGCAGGAGATGGGCTTCAAGATTGCCCGGAAGCACAGCATAAAACTGCGTCGTTGGGCGTTTTTTGGTTACTTCCTGATCCCCTGGCTCCTCGCCGTCGGGACCGTTGAAACAGAGCCCTGGCTTAAAATTCCGGCAGCAATTCTCGCGGTTGGATTTGTGATGGCGGGAACACTGCTTGAACGCTGGCTGTTCTTCGCAGAGGCCAAACACACGGTGTCACTATATTACGGCGCGCCAGACTCTTGACCCAAAAGGTTAAATCACCCGTTCGGTGAAGACACCTCGGACATCCATTTCGTAATCGAGCCCTTCAACGGGCGGGCGGGCGTAATTCCAGGTGAGACCGCTTTTGACGGCACCGCGCGTGACAATTTCATCCGCCCACCGAAGGCACCGTTCTGGCATACAATCACGGTATCTCCCGCCTCAACCAGATTGACGAAACAGGTTTCCATGCCAACCGAGCCCGGCCCCGAAACAGGTATCGTCAGCGCGTTCTTAGTTTTAAAGGCATAACGCAGGAGTTCTTTGACCTCTTCCATCATGCGCGAAAATTCAGGATCCAGATGGCCGATGGTGGGACGTGCCATGGCGCCCAGAACGCGCGGATGAACATCGGAAGGCCCGGGGCCCATAAGACGTCGGACCGGAGGATTAAACGAAGTGGTCATGTAAATTTCTTTCTTATTCTATCAGGAACGAATTCGACGATATCGTAGAGTATATATTGCTGGCCGAAAACGGCGCGGTTAGAGCAGGAAACACCTCAAAAGATGAATGACAGGCTGATCGACCCGAACTGGTCTGTATCGTCTTGCTTTTCAAACTCTTTTGTCCGGAAAATATGCGTATAGGCCAATCTCGCACGCCCCATCACAACAGCTACACCACCCTGGATATCGCCAACGAATGACTTTTTGTCGACGCTGTGATTATCGCGGAACGTATTTCCGTCGAGGAAGATGTTGCGCAGCACGCCCCGTCCCTCTGCGCCGAAAAAGACGTACCAGCTTAGTCCATCACTGCGGATAAAATAATCTGATCCGGGCAAGCTGGGACGAATGCGCGGCGGCCCATAATCATCGTGTTTTCCGAGATTCCCGCCCAGGCGCACCGTAAAACCCGCCGAGGCCTGGGTGAGCACATTGCCAAGACTAGGCCCGACATGCAGTGTAAAATCTGTATCGAGCCCAAAATATTTCTGCGGTGTGCGCGTCCGCCATTTGCGTTCGTAATTGAGCAGAATACCTGGCTCATTCTTGAGTTGATTGTTCCAACCGTTAGGACGCTGGGCCTAAAACGCCGACATTCAGTTCAATATTATCGAGACGCTTGTCAGACACTGACACCAGCCCGACGCCACCATACAACCAGCCGGCATATGGTCTTTCATCCCGTAACAAGGCCGTCCCGGAGAGGTCATCCGGCGTAAAAATACTTTGTCCCAAGGAGAAGACGACACGCTTTTTCCCGGCAGGATCAAAAAGTGGAAAATAGGAGGCCCCTTTCACAACCCAGTCTGGAACAGATTTTACCGAAGGCATCCAAGCGGCACGAAAGCCGTTTGTAAAATGCTGGTCTGTATTTCCGAAATAATCGTTGGCCGGTTGCAGTGTGAAAATTTGGTCATCGTCTGCCGTCTGAGCATGAGTGCTTTGCCAAATCGGGAACAGAAAGCTGAAGAGCAAAGAGACGGACAGCAGGCGCCTGCAAATAGAAAATCCAATCTGTCCCATCAAACGCGTCTTCCTGAGTCTGGTTTTGTCACACCGGCTATATCGTGAGGCCGTGACAATATCATTTTCGTTATTCGCAGTACCGTCCTAATTTTCCGATCATGGAGTATAAGGGTCAACATTTATGAAAACGGATGCAGATGGTTGCGCTGCTCCGCCCTGCCAAGCAGAATGTGCGCAAATTAAGAACAGATAAAATCAAGGTAACAATTCATGCGAGACCAATCCTTCCGCGGCCATGTTCAAAACCTTGAACAACAGGGTGAGCTTATCCGCGTCGACGCAGAAACCGACCCGCATGAAAACGTTTCTGCTATCGGGTGGAAAACATACGACCAATTCGGGAAATCGACACTTTTCACCAATCTCAAGGGATTTCCGGGGTGGCGGCTGGCCAGTCAGGTCATCACTGACCGAGGGAAATGGGCGATTGGACTCGGTGTAACAGAAGAAGACGTCATCCCAACTGTCGTAGAACGCATAAAGACTCCCCGCGAGCCGGTAACGATCGATGCCAAAGACGCACCGGTAAAAGAAATTATTTTGACTGGGGAGGATGCCGATCTAACGAAGCTTCCAGCCATGTGGACCTCTGAGCAGGATCCGGGTCCCTATATCGCGTCTGGCATGGCGGTGATCAAAGACCCCGAAACCGGGACCAAGAATATGTCCTATCACCGGCAACAAATCCTGGGACCTGATCGAAGCGGCTTTCTAATTTGCCCGCGCCATGCACTCAGGACCTATCAGAAATATCAGGAACGCGAGGAATCGATGCCTGTGGCAATGGTGGTCGGTGTTCATCCGGCAATCCTTTATGCGGGCGGGTTCACGACGCGTTATGGAATAGACGAGCTATCACTTGCGGGTGGATTGCTTGAAGATCCGGTCAGGCTCGTCAAATGCGAGACCAGTGATCTCGAAGTCCCGGCAGATGCGGAGATGATCATCGAAGGAGAAATTCTTCCGGACGCTATGACAGAAGAAGGCCCGTTCGGCGAAGTTACGGGAGGGTACGCAGAGGAAGGGTCGACCGAAATATTTGTTGTCAAAGCGATCACCCATCGCAAGTATCCGATATTTTACGGTATGCATTCCGGCGCACCAATGACCGACCCGCAATCGATAACCGGTACCTGTGTTGAAGCTGCCCTTTACGAACATCTATCGAAAGTTGAAGGCGGGCTAGACCTTTTGGATATTCGATGCCTTGGCGTGTCAGGCTTAATGGCGGTAATTGTCAAACTTCGTCCCAGGATTGCAGGTCAGGCCAAGACTGCTTTGATGGCAGCACTATCCAGCCCTTATCTCCACCCGAAACTGGCGATCGCTATCGACGAAGATATGGATGCCTCTGATTTGAGACAAATCTTCTGGTCACTCACCACAAGAGTTCATGCAGAGCAGGACGTCAGCAGAATAGACAATACAAGAATTTGGTCGCTTGATAATGTTTCGGACATTGTTCCAGGTATGAGTCCTATGTACCGTATCGGTACAAAGGTCGCTATTGATGCAACAAAGCCTTGGAGTTCGCGGATCGAGGATAAGACGCGATTTGACCGCGCAATGCCGACCAATTACGACTCTGTCGACATAGAGGATTTTCTAACGTGAAAAATCCCAAGACAGATGACGACGATATCTGGCTCGACCCTAACGAGAGCCCTGGCTATCTGATCCGGGACACCAACCTGGCGGTCTGCAAGGCATTACGACGCAATCTTTCAAACTATGGCATGACCCTTGGCCAGTATTACTTTATGCGGGCACTTTGGATCGAAGAGGGTTTAAGTCAGCGCGAGCTGTCGCGACGCGTGGGCACAACGGAACCAACAACGGCCAGCGTATTGCGACTTCTTGAAAAAAACGGTCTTGTACGGCGCGTCAGAAACCGCCGCGATCGCCGCACCATTAATATTTTTCCAACCCAGAAAGGGCGCAATCTCAAGAACGAGCTCTTGCAGATGGCGATATTGATCAACGAAATCGCAACCAGCAGCCTAAGCGCTACAGAAGTCGAAACGCTCAAACGACTGATGCGGGTTATGAAAACCAATCTCGACCAGGACGAAGAAAACACCGCAACTTGACCTTTAACGCACTCCAAAAGCGCGGTATCTAACTATTTAAATTCCCCGATTTCCGGGCCCGAGCGGAGATCAACATATCTGAACAGGCTTGTAGCCCTACTCTGGATACAAGCATGATTGAATGGAGGACATCATGGGCGAACAAAAAGGTATTTTTCTCGACAAATCAGGCACAGCTGAGCCAAACCCTGAGCTGTGGGAACCGGCCATTGTCAAAAAGGCAGATTTCGACGCGGAAGTTGACCGCCTCTCAAAACTGCCAACACCCAATAACGGTCGACGTCAAAGCTGGATTGTTCACCCGGATTCACACAAGCTTGGTGTTGGGCTTGGGTTAGCGCCCGGAATTAGACCAATCCTCGAAGTTCTCAATCCCGGCGAGCAGACGCGCCCGATACGTCACAATTCAACACAGGTTAACTTCTGCATTCAAGGCAGTGGTCACTCTGTGGTCAGTGGCAAACGAATTGATTTCGAGCAATATGACGTTTTCAACTTCCCGTCGATGCAAACCTACATCCATGTCAACGATACGGATGAGGTGCAGGTTCGACTGACCTACACCAATGCGCCGCTTCTCGAAAAAATGAATGTTCATATCGTTGAGGAAGATCCGCCAACTGATGTTCAGCTTGTCGAGGAGGAAGATGAAGGCGCAATAGCGGAAGATGATCCACGGCGCAAAAGCCCCTACGGAACATTTGAGCTGACCGACGACGGTGCATGGCTAATGCCATACGAAATTCTTATTGCCCCGGAATCGGTAGAATCCCATGCGCTTCACTGGCCATGGAAGAAAGTGAAAGCCGAGCTCGACAAGCTTTCGGCACTTGGTTCTGACTATGTTGGACGTCGTCTGTATTTATTGTGGAACCCGATGACAGGCCGCACCAACGGCACAACGCCAAACTTCTTTGCGACAATTACTATTCGACCGCCAGGAATTGTCGACAAGCCGCATCGCCACGTATCCGCTGCGATGAATTACATCTTCCAGGGTGAAGGCCGTTCGACAGTTGAAGGTAAGGTTTATGAGTGGCAGTCAGGTGACTTGCTGTTAACAGCACCAGGGTGGGGCGTGCACAATCACGCCAGCACCGGGGCCGACCCGATCTATGAGTTAACGATCCAGGATCAACCGCTCAACATCGTTATGGAGTCCCTGTTGTGGCAAGAAGACCTGAAGAAGCCCTGGAGCGTTTTGGGTGCCGAGATGGGTTTCAATACAAACCGAGACAAGATTGCGAGCTAATAACATGATGCGTTTGCCGAAGACCTTCCTCAAAGGATCAATTCCACCGCTGATTACGCCGTTTAAAAACGGTAAGGTCGATTATGACGCCTATGCCGAACTGGTGGAATTCCAGGTAAAAAACGGATCACACGGAATTCTTGTTAATGGTACGACTTCAGAGCCTTCCACGCTAACCGTCGAGGAACGTAACCGGACAGTGGATGTCGCGATTGAAGCAGCGCGTGGCAAAGTACCAATTGTCGCCGCCACTGGCTCACAATGCCTTGCTGAAACAGAAGCTCTCACAGCGCATGCGGACAAGGCAGGGGCAGATGCTCTTTTGATCGTCACGCCATATTACATTCGTCCGTCGCAACGGGGGCTCGTCGCCTATTACAGCGCGGTCGCCAAGCAAACCAGCCTGCCCTGGATGATCTATCACATCCCTGGCCGCGCAGCGGTATCCGTTACATTGGATACACTTGACCAAATCAGTCGCAAGAACCCACATTTTGTCGGCATGAAACATGCTGTCGATGATCTTGGTTTCGTTTCCAACTGTCTCGATCATTTCGGTATGGATTTCCGCATTTTCGTCGGTCTGGAAGACCTGTCCTATCCGATGATGACGGTCGGTGCCTGCGGGCTGATGAATGCGGTCGGCAACTTAATGCCCAAGAAACTCTCAAAGATGTGTGAGTTAGTCTGGGCAGGCAAAATGAAGCAGGCCCAGAAAATTCACTACGAGTTGTTTGAGATTAATCAGGCGGTGTTTTACGACACCAATCCGCAGCCTATGAAATACATGATGAAAAAGCTGGGGATCATGCCAAAGAATGAACATCGCCTACCGATGATGCCAGCATCCAAAGAGTTGGAAAAACGGTTGGATGGGGTTCTGAAACGGGCGGGCTTACTCAAAGCCAAACCGCGTAGAAAAGCTGCCTGATTAACGGGTTGTCGGCAAATTTGAAGTTTGACCGAAAAAATTCGTTTTGTGGGCGGCACGTAAACGTCGCTGTTCCAGTCGTCGGAGCTCGTTTTCGCGCTCGGATCTGACTTTTCTCACCGCATCCTGGCAATTCCCGTTTTCGCCTGAACTATCAGAACATTCAGATTGAATATCATCCAGGATGCGTCGCCATTTGAACTCGATATATTGACGGTACCGGGCAAACCAAAAGTCTCGTGCCGCAACGTTGGCGAAGGAGGACGGCTCCAGGTGCAAGACGACCCGTCTGGGAAATTTTTCATGGTTGCCGTTCATGAGCTCAACGGCCACGCCCATTGAGCTTCCCAAAAGGAAGTTGTGCAACACCTTGTCATTAAAAGTTGGTTTTAGAATTGTAACGAATGTTCTGTGTCCGGATACCGAACAGGAAAGCTTGATCGGTGAAGCACTTTTTGGAAGTTTCAATTTAACCGGCGTGGTGACCTGAGCTGAGTAACCTTTCCCGGAAAGGATGCAATTTGCTTTAGCCGGTTCAGTGACAATCAGCGTTGTTGAAGGGCCGCCGCCAAGCGCCCCACTGCACGCTGACAGGAGGGCAGCAAGCGAGCAATTTGCAAATACAGCGCCCCAGCGACGTTTCTCCCGCTGGTGCCGAAACAAAACTGAAGCTCCGCAAAATTTTGCGAATCCGATAAAATTCAAATACTTATCCCCCAACAAGGCCCCTCTTTTGGACCCGCATCGTTAAAGACACGTTAATGATCCAACAATCAAAAAACACCCTGGACCCCTCCAGCGATGCAATGACTGGTTTCAAGAAGCTTTTCACGTTATCAAACAATCGCAGCGATCACACAAGAGTAGATTTTAAAGGACGAATATGGCGGAAGAAACGGGAAATGGAGCAATCGATACCTCCGCAGCAGAGGCATTTGAAAAATTTCTAGTGCCCACCATTTTCGGTCCATGGTCGGAATTAATGGTCGACCATGCCGGAACCAAGGAAGGAGATCGTCTCCTGGACGTCGGCTGTGGCAGTGGTGCAGCAGCACGCTATGCCGCTCAAATTGTTGGCAAACAGGGAAGTGTCTCAGCAATTGACTTTAATGCCGGGATGATCGCCTACGCGAAATCGAAGGACGCGAATGCCGAAATCGACTGGCATCAGGGCGATGTCACAGACATGCCATATGAAGACAATACCTTTGATGTGATCGTTGGTAACCAATTGCTGCAATTCCTTCCAGAAAAAGAAGACGGCCTGGCAGAGATGAAGCGCGTGTTATCCCAGGACGGACATCTGACGTTAAATGTCTATTGTGCGTCGCACCGCAACCCTGCCCACGCTGCGGTAGGTAAAGCGCTTGAAAACCGAAATATTGATGCAAAAGGTGTCCTGCACCCTTTCTCCTACAACGATCCCGTTGTTTTAGGTGACCTACTCCAGAAAATCGGATTTCATGATGTCTCTGTAGTCCGGAAACAAATGGATAGCTATTTTTCGTCGGCAGAAAATTTTATTGATTGTCTCGCAGTCGGCGGCCCATCCTCTCGGCACGCTCTCGAACAGCTTGATGCAGAGGGATTAAAAAGCCTCAAAGCGGAAGCAACCGAAACATTGGCTGAATTCGTCGATGCAGAGAAAGGGCTACGTGTTATTACCGCCTCCAATATGGCGTTTGCGCGGATTTAGTTCAGTTTCAATTCGGCCTTTTGAATCACCTCAGAATATTGGTGCACCAGTTCCATTGACGTGCGATTGGTCTCCTTAGCGCAAGCGCGACACAAATTCCAGCTTCCGAACGCTGGCTCGTGGATTTCAAAAGCCTCATCGAAATCATTGATTTCCTGCGGCGTAACTGGCGCCAGATTAGCACCGCCGAAAAACAAGTCCCGCATTTTGGTTTCATCACTCTTGGCCAACCGTTTAAGAATGGCTAAAGACCCGCGATGGTATCGCCGCGCCCGTTCGTAATGTGCAGTCACACAGCATTCTGGATATCCAAGTAAGCTCGCTTCTTCGGTCATAGAAAGACGGCCGTTGGCGGCATTTATTTTTTGTACGTCCTCTGCAATCGAGGGGTCCTTGCAAATATACCAGGCACGGTAGGGTTGGAGTTCAGCGCGGCAGTGGTCGGCATACCATTCCGGAAACTCGCCATAGGCCGTGGCATCCCAAAATGGGCCTTCTACGATATATAGCTCAGGATTGGTGGCGATTTTGAGGACATTCTCTATCCAGTGTTTGGGCGCCACCCCCCTGCCATGTAGAAACACGGGCTTAATTCCATCCAGCATGGCGAGAAAATCGTGAATTTCTGCAACAAGTTCACCACGGTCAGCAGTTTCATCCTGCTTTTCCAACAAAGATGCTAATCTTCGCCCGGTTTGTATGATGATATTTGGCTTCGACAATTTACGGCGTATTCTAATTTAGAATTTGAGCGATTGAATTGTGCTACACTAGCTGGAATCACAATAATCGTGCAGCTATAATACGCCCTACGAGAAACTTCGGGAACGAAACAGCAATGGCAAGCGTTTTAAAATCGCAAATCTCTGTCACCCCTCTTTCTGAAACGATCGGGGCACGTGTCACAGGCGTGGATATAAGTCAGCCCCTTGACGAGGAAACAGTAGCAACGATCACCCAGGCGTGGCTGGACAACCTTGTCCTGATTTTCCCTGATCAAGACCTGACACAAGATCAGCAGCTCACATTTGCCCGAAATTTTGGCGACACCGGCACCAGGTCTCGCCGCGCCGAACAACGCCCAGAGGGAGCAGATTACAACGCCTCGATCATGCTGATCACCAACGTTAAAGATGAAAAAGGAAAATACGTAGGCTCCCTACCCGATGGCGAAATGTATTTCCATCATGACATGTGTTATATGCCCAAGCCGCATAGAGGGACGATGCTTTATTCCATCGATATTCCTTCGACCGGCGGCAATACCCGGTTCTCCAATATGTATCGGGTCTATGATCAAATTCCGGAAACTCTCAAAAAGCAGCTAAATGGCCGCACAGCATTGCAGGTCTACGACTATCATATGACAGAAACAGTCGACATTGATGGCGACATGACGGGCATTCACAACAAATCTCAACCCATCTTCGTACGACACCCGGATACCGGTCGCACGGCGCTCTATGTAAACCGGCTCATGACAGCGCGAATTGATGGACTGCCGCGCGATGAAAGTGACGCAATTCTCGAAGAGCTTTATGCCATCAGCGAAGCGCCGGAAAACTATTACGAGCACGTTTGGGCCGAAGGTGAACTGGCGATGTGGGACAATTACTGTTCCTGTCACGCCCGCACAGATTTTCCAGCAAACGAACGACGCCTGCTGCGGCGCTGTACCTTGCTTGGCGAAGAGATGATCCCGGCGACATGAAGATAACGCCTCTCTCTCCTGTCGGCGGTGCAGAAATTACCGATATCGATTTGGCACAACCCCAATCAGCGGAAACACTAGCGACCATCGAAAAGGCCTGGAACGAACATCTGGTCGTAATTTTCCGAGATCAGAAATTAACCGCCGAGGAACAGCTCGACTTTGCCGGCAAATTTGGCCCCATGGGAGAACGGGGTACTCCCGTTGATCGCCGCGTTGAAACCGACGATTACGGCGGCGCCATCATGCTGGTTACGAACAAAACGGATGAAGACGGCAATTACGTCGGAACCATCCCTGAAGGAGAGCTTTGGTTCCACAGTGACCTCAGCTACCAAGAGATTCCGCATAAAGCGACAATGCTGCATGCCGTGGCTATACCGGACACGGGTGGCAACACCATGTTTGCCAACATGTATTTGGCGTATGACAACATCCCGGCCGAGCTTAAAGAAAAACTAGCCGGTCGGCGCGCCCTTCACGCCTACGACTTTGCGATGACGGAGCGTTATGATCTCGATAACGGATTGGACAATATACAAAATTGCCGACAACCAATTTTCATTAAACATCCCGACACTGGCCGTACGGCTCTCTATGTCAGCCGTCTTATGACAGCTCTCATCGAAGGATTTGACCGCGCCGAAAGCGACCAAATTCTGAACCAGCTGTTTGATATCGCGGCAGACCCCAGCATTATCTATGAGCACAAATGGCAGACTCGTGATCTGCTGATGACAGACAATCGATGTGCTTTGCATGCACGGCGAGATTTTCCGAAAGACCAGCTTCGTTTATTGCGACGCTGTACCGTGAAAGGATCGGGAGCTCTGACAGCCGCCTGACATCAAAAACCCTTTAAGACCAGGAGACATAAGTGACTTTAACGATTACGCCGTTTAATGCCCCCATCGGTGCAGAAGTAACCGGCATCGATCTTCGCACCCCTCTCGCTCAGTCAGCCATCGATGAAATATATCAGGCATGGCTTGATCACGTCGTTCTAATTTTCCGGAACCAATCACTGTCGAAGGACGAACAAGTTGCCTTTGCGAACCAGTTTGGAGACGTTGGTATTCGGGCGACGCCAAAAGATGCCCAGAATGAGGTCGCCAATGGCTATGACGGCAGCATCATGCTGGTGACCAACCAGCGTGATGAAAAAGGGAATTATATCGGGTCCCTACAGGACGGGGAGATGTGGTTTCATCACGATATGAGCTATCGTCCTGAACCTCACAAGGCTACTCTGCTTCACGCCCTTGAATTGCCCTCTACCGGAGGCAATACAAAATTCGCCAATCAGTATCTGGCTTACGAACATATACCCGACGACATCAAAGAACGGTTGCGCGGCCGCAAAGTTTTACAGGCGTATAATTTTACAATGCTGGAGAAGATTGATCCCGAGGACAGCCTCGACGGCATTCAACACCAGTGGCAACCGATTTTCGTTAAACATCCCGAGACCGGCAAAACAGCGCTCTATGTCAGCCGCCTGATTTCTGCTGTGATCGACGGCCTACCCCGCGAAGAAAGCGACGAGATTCTGGGCAAGCTGATTGAGATCGCAGAAGACCCGACAGTTGTGTACGAACATGTTTGGCAAGCAGGTGATCTCGCCATGTGGGATAATCGCTGCTCGACACATGCCCGGACGGATTTTCCACCCGAAGAAACTCGTCTCCTAAGGCGTTGCACACTTGAAGGTGGCCCTATGATTGGCGCTTCATGACACCTCGCGGGGTTTCTTCGAAATAGGCAGGATGATAGTCTTGCTGCAACTGATAACACACGAATACGGGCAGGGAGACACGGGTAATGCCGACGATTGAATCCAATGGTGAACAAATTTTTTATGTGGATGAGGGCACTGGGCCCGCTATCTTGTTTATCCATTCACTAGGCACCAATAATTATCTCTATCGCGAGCAAATCGCAGCGTTAAAGGAAAATTATCGTTGTATCGCGCCCGACTGCCGTGGCCACGGCGCCTCTTCCTATAATGGTTCGTTCTCATTGGAAGACATCATCGAAGACCACAAAGCGCTCTTGGATCACCTGGATATCGATAAATGTCATATCGTTGGATTGTCGATGGGTGGCCCGATCGCACTCTGTTTAAACCGCCTGTGTCCCGATCTCGCTTTATCGATGACCATTGCTGACAGTTTCGCGAGGCTCCGCGATGGTTCCGAAGATCGCATATATGCCACGCAGGAAGCCATCGCCTATCTCTCCATGCTGGAATTTGGCAGTCAGTATGCTGGTGACCGCCTGATGCCAACGACACCAATCGAAAAACTCGACGAGCTGGCAGAAGAGATCTCCAAATGCCCACCAAAAGCCTATGTCGATACTGTTCGCGGGCTACTGACCTACGACGCCAGCGGAGACCTCGCGTTGGTAAAAGTTCCGACGATGGTTGTTATCGGTGACTCTGACGACGCCACACCAATGGCAGAGTCAGAATTTATTCGTGACGGAATAACTGGTTCCGAGATCAAGGTAATCCCTGACGCGGGACACCTTTCAACCATTGACAGTCCTGACGAATTCACCAGCGAGCTGAGCGCGTTTCTGAGCGCCCAAAGTTAACGCAAACACTGCGCCGGAGGCACACAATGCCCAAGGTTTTGAGTGAGCAACAGATAGCCGGATATCGCGATAACGGCTTTGTCACGCCGGTCCCGGTATTCAATGCGGATGAAGTTGCAGCCTGCCGTGCAAATGTTGAGCAGACAGAAGCAACAATGGGCGAATTTTTCCGTGGCATCGGCCAGACAAAATTTTATTTGAGATTCCCGTGGGCTTTTGAAATGGCGACGCACCCTAAACTGCTGGATGCGGTGGAAGATCTTATTGGCCCCGACATTATGATCTATCACAACACAGCATGGATCAAAGAACCCAGCGATGATGCCTATGTGAGTTGGCATCAAGACAACACTTATTTTGGCCATGACCCGTGCGAAGTGCTGACAGCTTGGATCGCACTCTCGCCAGCCACAGAAGAAAGCGGTTGTATGCAATTCCTGCCGGGAACCCACAAGGGTGGGCTGCGAAATCTAAATGCCCCTGATATCGGCGGCGGCAACATGCTCTCGAGCGGTCAGAATGTCGACATCAGCGACGAACATGTCGACCCGGTTTCAGTTGTTCTGCTGCCGGGAGAAGCATCCATCCACCACGCTTTCCTTGTTCATGGGTCGCTTCCGAATAAAGGCAACGACAGGCGCATGGGCATTACCTTTATCTACCACCCTCCTCATCTCGGCCAGATCGGCGATGAACGCACGAGCGCATTACTCGTTCGTGGTGAAGACAAATTTGGAAAATTTGATCACGAGCAAACACCCGTGCCGGGCGATGATCCCGGAAATGCGCTACGTCACGAGCAAGCTGTTACCGCTTATCGCGGCAAGGTCCGCGAACTTGGCAATGTAACGGTGGATCGGTTCGACTAACCTTGGTCTGGCTCTGAGACGGTATATCGCCGCAATAATCGACGCTGATCGGCAGGGAAATCGTTGCGTGCATGATTTACGCTACGATTATCCCAGATTACCAAGTCACCAGGTTCCCATCGATGAGTGTAGACAAATTCGGGGATCTCGCAGTGATCAAAAAGCGAAAGCAACAAGTCTTCGCTTTGTTCGTCATCCATACCGACGATGTTGCACGTCATTAATCGACTGACATAGAGAGATTTGCGCCCTGAGTCGGGATGGGTTTTTACAAGCGGGTGAATCGCATATGAAACATCTTCATCGCGGCGCATTTCTTCTCGTATTGTCTTGTTGTAATTAAATACGTGGCGGGCTTCGAGAGTGTCGAGTAGCCCGCGCTGAGCTTTTGGGAGTGCTTCATACGCTGCAGCCATCCCCGCAAATTTTGTTTCACCGCCAACTGACGGCACTTCAATCGCAAACAACGTCGTGGCTCGATAGGGCTTTTCTCGATGGGCGCCATCAGAATGAAAATGCATCTCACCATCCGGGAGAACACCGATCGGTTTCCCATCTTCGCGGATATTGCTGACATACATCACCCCGCGCTTAGATTGCTTATTGTCTGGGTCTTCCTTGGTCCGGTCAGCCGTGTCCGCTTTACCAAACAGAGCTGCAAAATCAGCCTGATTGTCGTTGGTGATTTCTTGCTCTGGAAAACACAACACAGAATGTTTCGTAAAAACATCGCGAATTTGTTGCGCGACAACGTCGCTGATGGGGTCGCGTAAATCGACACCTGTCACCCGCGCACCAACAGCAGGATGCATCGCCTCTGCGAAAAGTTTTGGACGAACCGTATCCATATCACTTTCACCTTTAAATTTACGCCATATCCGACGACCAATTTTCTAAATACTACACCGATATTCCGGTGAACTGACAGGGGCTACGCTTTTTCGTTTGTGCAATTTTTTACGTCATTCCGGGTTAACATCGCAGATTTGTTCGTCTAAGCTGTGTTCCGCGAAAAAGATTACCGCTCCAAAATTCACTTGATGGAGCAAACAAAACAAGAGGGAGGTTTTTTATGATTAGCAAAATTACAACAGGTGCAATTGCATTAAGCACGATTGCCATGGTAGCCAGCGCACCGGCGCAGGCTATGGATTTTCCCAAGAAAAACATAACTTTCTTGATTGCCTATGGCCCTGGCGGCGGCTTTGACACGATTACCCGTAAGCTGGGCCCGTATTTGAAAAAATACCTGGGTGGCAAGGTCAATATTGTCGCCAAGAACCTGCCAGGTGGACGCGGCAAGAAAGCCGCTCAGTTCCTTGCAAAACGCAAGCCCGACGGTTCGCATATTTTGATGTTCAACATGCCTGGTCACGCAATGCCCAATATTATCGGCGAAAAAGCCGGGTATGACGTCCGCAAAATTGATTGGCTTGGACGAGTAGCGCAGTTCCGCTACATCATCGTAACAAGCGCCAAAAAGGGTAAGTACAAAACTATCCAGGACGTCCTGAAAGCCAAGAGCCAGATCAAAATTCCGATCACCGGTCCTGGCACGACAGGGTATCTCGCCAGTGCAATTCTTTGGAACGCGCTTGGTGTCCAGCCAAAATACATCACCGGTTATAAGTCGAGCTCTCGATATGCTCTTGGCGTTATCCGCGGTGATGGCGACCTGACCATTCTTGCGAAGGGCAGCTTCAAAAAGTATGTCAGCAGCAAAAAGAAGAAGCGTGCGGCTTTCAAAGACCTGAAACCAATCCTCGAGATCACCAACGGCAAGTCAGAGTTTGGTGTCCCGACAACCGGTGAAATGGGTCAGAAAGACCTCGCTATCCTTGGCGGTGACCGCATTGTGGGCACGACACCTGGAACCCCGAAAGCGATCAAAGACAAGCTAGCAGACGCTTTATATAAATCAGTGACAGACCCTGAGTTTGTCGCATGGGGTAATAAGGTTGGCCGTCCGGTTGCTCCTTTGAACTCCGCTGATGCTACGAAGCTTGTTGGTCAGCTGTACTCATACTATGTCCAGTACAAGGACATTCTTGCCGCGAGTAACAAAAAGACACGCTAGTCTGATTAAAACGGTCGGCGCCAAAAACGCGCCGATCGTTTTTTCCTGCGCCGGAACTATTTTGAAACGCACCGCTAGAGTGTGAATAGAGGACGTCCGGCCAATTAGGACAATAAAACAAACGCCAAATAAGTAACTGGGGAGCAGGGAAGCCCGTGTTTGAAGCATTAATCGAAGGCATCGTTAATCTTAGTTCGCCGCATTCCTTGATGCTGCTGGCAGCCGGATCGGTGGTCGGATTGTTGTTTGGTGCAATACCAGGTCTTGGTGGCACAACAGCTGTAGCTCTTCTGATCCCTCTTACATTTGGTATGGAACCCTGGCAGGCTATCATCCTGATGGGTGGTGTCATGGCGGCGACGTCAACTGGTGGGTCTATCAGCGCAATTTTGTTGAATACCCCGGGTATAGCTCCCAACGCCGCAACCACTTTTGACGGCTACCCCTTGGCTCAGCAGGGTAAAGCCGGTATGGCGATCGGTGCAGGAGCAACCGCATCGGCACTGGGCGGTGTTATTGGCGTTATATCGCTGGTCGCCGTTATCCCCATCATGAAGGCGATTGTATTGCTCTTTACGCCGCCTGAATTTTTTATGCTCGCTATTTTCGGACTTTGCGCCATCGCTGTGTCCTCTGGCGACCGACTATTGCAAGGTCTAATCACAGCAATTATCGGGCTGATGGTTGGCTTCGTTGGTTATTACGATGTTACCAGTACTGTCCGATATGACTTTGGAATTCCATTGCTTGAAGATGGCATCAAGCTCGTCCCCGCACTGATTGGGCTTTTTGCAATTTCTGAAATGATCAATCTGGCTGTAAAAGGCGGATCAATTTCAGAAAGTGCCTCCGATGTTGAAATCAGCCGTATATCCGACGGCGTTAAATCGGTCTTTAAGAACTGGTCGACGATGGTGGTCGGCTCGGGCTATGGCACATTTATTGGTGCTGTCCCCGGCGTCGGTGGCACAGTCGCGGCCTTCCTGAGCTACTCAACACAGGCACAACGCGACCCCACACCCGACATCGAATACGGCAAAGGAAATATTAAAGGCGTTATCGCGCCTGAATCTGCCAATAACGCCAAAGATGGTGGGTCACTGATCCCCACCCTCGCCTTTGGTATTCCGGGAAGTGCTGAAACAGCCGTATTTCTCGGCGTGCTTGTGCTGCACGGTATAGAGCCCGGCCAAAAACTCCTGGAGGATCATCAGGACCTAGTCTTTACACTGGTCGTTGCCCTTACGGTTTCCGCTGTTTTTGCCACGCTGGTTGTTCTTGGGTTAGCTAAATATATGGCACTACTCACGCGGATAAGCGTTCACATGCTTATTCCAACAGTGACGGTCATCGCCCTCGTTGGCGCCTTCGCCCTAAATACCGAGATCGGCGATGTCGTCATCGCCTTTATCTTTGCGTTTATTGGCTACTTTATGATTAGGTTTAACTACCCGCGGGTAACCTTCACCATTGCAATCGTCCTGGGCAGCATCACCGAGTTGAGCTTCCATCAGTCAATGCTGATATCGGACGACGATATGTCGATCTTCTATACCAGAGGCCTGTCGATCTTCCTGCTCTTCCTGACCATTCTCAGCCTCGCCTTCCCGACTTTCCGGCGAAAGATGAAAGAACGAAAACTCGCCAAAGAGGAGGCCGAACAATGAGAATCCCAGAGCATCGTCGGCCCTCGGCGTATTACATCCTGATCATATTGGCGGTCGTCATCCTGTTTATCGTCACCAGTTATCAATACAAGATCACGGATCGCATGTTTCCATTGATGGTCGGATATGTTGCCGTACCATTGCTGCTCCTGGATTTATTGGCCCTGACCGATAGCAAGATCGGTGAGAAAATATCCGTTTTCTTTTCGGCGAAAACACCCAAAGAAGTTGATGAGGATGCAGATCCAACGAAGCGTACATTGGGACAGGAGCTTCTCATCTTCCTGTGGATGGGTGCTCTGGTATTGGGCATATATTTAATCGGATTCTTGCCCTGCACGCCTGTCTTCGTCTATTGCTGGATGAAGTATCGCGGAGGCTATTCCGTTAAGGAAAGCGCCTACCTGGCAATCGGTACAATTGTCTTTGTATACGTGCTGTTCGAGTTAATCCTGCAATACGAACTGTATCCGGGGATATTCCTGTACTGGTACGGCTGACGGGTTACGACCTCGTGCATCTCGCACCAGGTCTTTAGCCCCAAGGCTCCAGCGCTGCCGCTTCTTTTCCGGCGATCTGTCCAGTTACAAGGCATTCCGCGAGATTGCCGCCAGACATATAGAGATGCCCCCAGGCGCTGCCCATTTCGCCGGCAGAATAAAGCCGAGGAATAGGATTGTCCTCGACATCAATAATGCGCTGGCGGGCATCATGCTCGGGGCCGCCCTGCGTGTTGGACACAACCGGCCAAACCTGACCGGCATAGAATGGCGGGCGCTGAATTTTCATCATCGTCCCAGAAGGTCGCCCGAAATCAACATCGTCCTTGTTGGAACAAAGTTCGTTCCAACGGTTCAGAGTAGCTTCCAACTCTGCAGGTTCCATATCAATCATGCCTGCAAGTTCAGCAATCGAATCCGCTTTCTTGATGAGGCCGGACTCAATCTCCTGCATGTTATCCTGGCTCCAGTCGTAATGAGCATCTGGATCGTTCCGAGTGGGCGCGCCGACGCGATACCGCCGACGTCCTACCTCATCAAAGATCACATAAGACGGGATGCGCGGGAACTCCTGTGTCACAGTGTCAAAGTGTTCCATCGGTCGGTGCGATGTATCCTGTGTATAGGGCGGATTTTCGTTCATGTAACGCTTGCCAAACTTGTCGACGACGATCCATGTCATCTGCACCACAGCCGTTGCTTCGCGACCAGGAATCCAGTCCGGAAGACGTTTCATCCGTATGGCATACGGATATTCGGGATGCTCAAATCCGTAGGAACCGTGGTAATGCCACATGTGCCACAGGCGGGCTCCAAGCTCTTGCGACATGCGGATTCCATCACCGGTATTTGAATTGGTTGTCGCCGCGAGGACCGGCTTCATTTGCCAGTACTGCCGCTTCATTTCCTCGTTAGCTTCAAAGCCCCCGCAGCAAAGAATCACCGCTTTTTTGGCTTTAACATTTCGGATACCGCCGGTCGTCTGAATGACAGCACCCTGCACTTCGCGCGTGCCATCTATTTTGTGAATCAGTTTTTGAACTGGTGCTTCCAGCCAAATATCAATATTTCGCAGTGCAACGTTATCTTCGAGTGTTTTAAACACGCGCGCGCCACCCGGAGCGCCGCGCACATGCGGATAATATGTATCGGGGTCAAAGTTAGGAATTTCTTCGATCAGAGTCTGATAAAACGTGTCATAACCTTCGAACGGATAGTTCGCGACCTTCTCACGCGGATTGACGATAGCGCCATTGGCTTCAGCCAATTTCCGCATATAGGGCTCGATCTTTGCCATCCCGTCAGCCAGCGCCCGGTTCACAGATGAGGGGGTCCTTCCACCGTTGGTCGCTTCGAGATATTTAAATGCCTGGTCCGCATTATGAGCGGAACGCATCGCCCCATAGGAACAAACCGAAATCCCCCCCGGATTGGCCATCTTATCCACCAGCAGGACTTTCGCGCCCGCATCGAATGCCTCAATTGCTGCGATACCACCCGAATAGCCGTAACCGACGACAATTACGTCATATTCTGCGTCAAAATTTTCAGAAATATTGGTATCAGAACCGTCTGCCATAGTGTCTCACCTGCTAGCGTTTATATTTGTGAGACATACTTTGCCTCACGAGTTAAAACCGTGCAACTGCACGGCAAACGTCAGTTTGGTGCCGATTTCAGCTACTCTGCAGCACCAAGCTGGGGCCGCGACTCATTATAGCGTTGAGCCGAATGTTCGCCCGCCGTACAGGGTGGAAACTTTGGCGTTTCGCCTTCATCCAGACAGGTTGGAAGACATTCAACAGGAGTGTCATGCGCGTGATTGAAAAACAGAACGATCGAATGGCGGTTCTCGCCAGAGTGATTATTCATGACGCGATGCAGGCTGGAATGATATTGTCCATTGCTCCAGCGCAACATGATATCTCCAAGATTGACCACGAAAGTACCTGGGATCGGGTCAACGCGCACCCATTCGCCTGAGGCTGTTTCTACCTCGAGTCCACCCAAGGCGTCCTGCGACAGAAGAGTGATCCAGCCCCAATCTGTATGAGCCCCACAGCCAAGTTGATTGAACTTGGCGTTCTCAGGTTGCGGCGGGTAGCGCAGAATACGCAACGGCGATTTTTGCGGCGCGAATGTATCATCGAAATGATTAAACGGCATGCCAAGTGACAGCGAAATCAACCGGGACACCTGCAATCCTGCCTGCCAAACGCCCTGTTCATAGGCTTCCAGCCCTTCGCGAAAATTCGGAAAATCTTCGGGCCAGATATTGGCCTTATAACCCGGGGCTCTCGGATCATTCCCCATTGTGAAGTTGAAAGACTCTTTTATATCGCCTGGTGATTCATTATCCAGCCGCTGAGATTCCGGAGGCTCATACCCATTCGACAAGCCCTGTTTCTTGCATTTCTCTTTCCAGTCATTGGATTGATCAAAGAACCGGCAGGCTTCGGCAAAGGCACCATCTATCAACGACTGGTCGACGCCATGATTGGAAATATAAAAGAAACCGGTATCTCGGCAGGCGGCGCCGATCTCTTCAGCAATTCTGTCCCGCGCGATGGGGCCATCCGAAAAACTCGGCCCGATATCAATCACCGGTAGCTCGCTTGCGGTCTTTGGCTCCGAATAAATGATCATGTTTCAGCTCCTCAAACGTGAAGCGGAATTTCCGCCGCCTGCATCGCTTTCAACTGCGACCAGGTATCTCTGATCCACTGCCCGCAGGCCGCGTTATGCTCAAGAAGGGAAAATTTCGCGTTCATACCATAGTCAGACGTCGCGATCATTTCCGTAATCACATAGTCGAGCGGACTGGTTTCCTGCGTAAGATGATATCGCAAAATTCTGCGAAATGCTTCCTTGCATATATCCAACCTGTGAGCCGACCAGGGTGAATGCCATTCACCTGGGCCAGGCTTTAAAAACGGGTACATGATACCTCGCGGCGGTGATCCATCCGGATTCACACCCCAGGAATTCCGTGGATTATTAGGAATGACGGGGCGAAACTGCGCGAAATGCACGATGTCTAACGCCATCCATTCTTCAAGCAGATTGCCAGGCTCGTAAGGATCGAGCACAACCTTTCCCTGTTCAACATCCTCCCGAACATCTGAAATTTCCTGCTGTTCAGGATTGTCTATTTTGAAGATCACATGGCTGTAATCGACAGTAAAATGGAAAGGAATGCTGCGGGCTTGAGCCGCTTTAACAATCGGTGTGATCCGCTTGTACTTCTCGCTCCAGCAATCGACATGTAGTTCGAAACTCAACTTCACGCCAATTGGGTCCCCTACTTCGGCCGTTCGAAGATAGGTTTCAATGACTTCATCATCGGAAAGTTCATGACCATCCGCCGCGTAAGTACCAAGCATGACATTTAGCATTTTGACGCCAGCCCGCTCACAATCCCGCATGCGCTCCAGGAGCAATTCGTCATTGCGGCCAAGCTGATGGATATAGTTACCGGTTAACATTGGGATACCGGTCTTTTCCGCTGCCACAACACTTTCGCTGATCAGATCTGAAGGCGGCAGCCAGTTCATATAATCAAACACGCCGGTATCGCGTACCATCTGAAAGCGATCCAACGGCGTGGCCGCGTCCTCAGCCTGAAGGAAATTATAAGTACATCCTAATAGAAAGTCGGCAGTCATAAGGTCTCTCGCCTCGCTGAAATCGACCTAAAACAGGGTGGAGACAGACCATCTCAATGTCAAATGACGTACATTGGGCAAAGGACCCTCCCCTGACTTGCTCCGCTGCCTTTGCCATGCAAAAGTCCCTTCGACAGATATTTGGAGGAAAGAATGAGTACAGAGTCCGGCAGCAATGTTGCAGGCAATATCGCTTATGATGATTTGCGCGAGTGGTTGGAACTCGCCGATCAGATCGGCGAAGTAGAGTATGTGAAAGGCGCCAACTGGCAGGAAGATATCGGCCTGGCAGCCGAAGCCGTACTGCGTGAGGAAACCGGACCCTGCGTCGTTTTTGAGGATGTTGAAGGCTGTCCCAAAGGATTCCGTTTGCTGATGAACATGTTCGCCGGCACACGCCGCAACATGACACTCGGCTTTCCGACACACCTTAGCAAATGGGAACTCTCAAATGCTTATCGCGAAAACTTTCTGGTCGATCAGAAATCATGCAAGCATGAAATTGTTGATGACGGCCCGGTTTTTGAAAACATTCTGACCGGTGATGATATCGACGTAACCAGGTTTCCAGCCCCTGTATGGCACGAGAATGATGGTGGTCGCTATATTGGCACGGGTACCTACAGCGTGACGCGCGACCCGGAAGAGGGTTGGCTCAATGCTGGCGCTTATCGTGCTCAGGTCCATGGCCCCAAGGAAGTCGGGTTCCTGACCGCCCGCGGCCATCATGGCTACATTCATCGCGAGAAATACAAGGCCCAGGGCAAAAAGATGCCGGTCTGCATGGTATTGGGTGGCGATCCGCTGTCCTTTTATTTTGGCGGCACCGAAACCCCTTATGGCGAGTTTGAACTGGACTATGTCGGCGGGCTGCGCGGCAAGCCCATTCAAATGGTTGAGGGTAAGGTTACCGGGTTGCCCTTCCCGGCAAATGCCGAGATCGTTCTGGAAGGTTATGTCGACCCGCAAGAAAGCATGATTGAAGGACCATTTGGCGAATGGACCGGCCATTATGCAGGCGGCAAAGAGCCCCGGACAGTCCTCCGTATCGAGGCTATCTATCATCGCAATGATCCGATCCTGCTCGGCGTTCCGCCGATGGGCCAAGGTCCAGATGAGCTGGCGCGTTACCGCGCTGTTATGCGCTCCGCCATGCTCAAACAAAACATTATCGATGCAGGCGTTCCAGATGTTCAACAGGTCTGGTGCCATGAAACCGGTGGTTCCCGGATGTTGCATGGGGTGTCGATCAAGCAACGCTATCCAGGTCATTCTCGTCAGGCCGGCCAGATCGCTGCACAATGCCGTGCAGCAGCCTACGCGTCAAAATACGTCATCGTCACGGATGAAGATGTTGACGTCACGCGTTTGGATCAACTGATTTGGGCGATGATGGTTCGAACCGACCCCAAACAGTCTATTGATTTTATTTCTAACGCGTGGGACTCACCGGCGGATCCAATGCTCACCCCGGCACAGCGCGAGGTTGGTGACATGACCCATTCGGTGGCGATCATCGATGCTTGTCGTCCCTTCCACTGGATGGACCAGTTCCCGATGTCGAACGCGCCAAGCCCTGAGGTTGCGCGCAAGGCCGAAGAAAAATTCGGCTATTTGATGAAGAACCGGTAATCGGAAAAGTATAGCCGGTATGGTCGACCACCTCGCCCCTACCGGCCTTCTTCCGGCTGACGGTCCGACAATTGCGGAGCAACTCGTAGCCAATTGCGATGCTCATGGAGACGAGGCCGCCTTCAAATCCCTTGAGGACGGTACGTCTCTTAGCTGGAACGAGTTATCGGAATGGGTCAACCGTCTAGGCCAGTTCCTGCTTAGTCGCGACGTACAAGCAAATGATCGGATAGCCGTCCTCGGCGAAAACTCGCTGGAACAGCTCATATTGTATTTTGGTGTCCAGGCCTACGGCGCGACCTACTGCACGATAAATACAGAGATAAACCGCAATCATCTCGTTGAGATGCTGGAACGCATTGAACCGAAGCTTGTTCTTTGGGATGACAGCCTCGATCCGGATGCTGTCGGCCACGAGTCGATTGGAGAATGGTTCCCCTTTTCCGCCGGAGATATGGAGAATCGTCTCTTTGGTTCTCTCGCCAAATTGGACGATGGTCACTTACTAACCCCCTGCAATGGCCAAGAAGATCGCTGCGTCATCTGCTTCACCTCTGGGACGTCAGCCAAACCAAAAGGTGTCCTGCACAGCTTCAGTAATTACCAGGCTATCGCCCAACATCAGCTAGATCGTTGGTCACTGACCAGCGCCGACAGAGTATTGGAGTTCCGGGCATTTAGTTGGGCATCGGCTCACATGATCACACTGAACCCTGTCATGGCATCAGGTGCGACACTTCTTTTCGCCAAGAACTTTTCGCGGTCGCGCTTTGTCAGCTGGATTGAAACCTATCAACCAACCATCATCGTCGCTGTGCCAACCGTCGTGAATATGTTGCTGGAGCAACCCATAGAGAACGGCGAAGAGGTATTTTCCGGTGTGCGTTTTATCTCCTGCAGTACGGCGCCCCTTATGCCCGACGCTCATCAGCGTTTTGAGGAAATATATGGCGTAAAACTGGTTCAGCTATACGGTATGAGTGAAGGTGGAATTGTCGCAGCCAATTCGCCGGAAACTCGCTTGATTGGAAGCGTTGGCCGGGCCGGTAAATTCCAACAAATTTCCATACGTAACGATGAAGGTAAGCTTCTACCCCAGGGTGACCGGTCAAATCGAAACCGTCAGCGCCCAACATGCCCACGCCTATCTGTATGGCGGCGGAGAAATCGAAACCATTCGTGGTAAACCGCTCAAAACAGGAGATTTGGGTTTTTTGGATGAAAAGGGATTCCTACGCATTACCGGTCGCGCCAAGGATGTCATCATTCGAGGCGGCGTTAACATTTCACTGCTGGAAATCGATGCGGCCCTGTCTCATCATCCGAATATTATAGAAGCCGTAACTTTCGGCGTCCCGGATCCGGTTTATGGTGAAGATATTGTCAGCTGGGTAACACATCCTCTGACTCTGCACCCGGAAACACAGACCTGATGCGTTATTGTGCAGAGAGCCTACCGGAAGCAAAACGCCCCAAAATGATCGAAATCGTTCAGGAAATCCCCAAGAACAATCGCGGCAAAATCGATCGCAATGCCGCTCGCGAACAATGGATTGCCGCACAGTAAGGAAAAACGAAATGTCAGAGAACAAGACGTATGAACGCTATGATAATTTTATGGGGCGGTGGAGTCGCGAAGTAGCGAGCCAGTTTCTCGACTGGATCAATGTCGACAAAGACCAAAAATGGTTGGATGTAGGGTGTGGTGCGGGGATGCTGGCGCAGGCGGTCGTCGAAACGCGTGAGCCCTCTGGCATAACAGGTGTTGATCCCTTGGAGAAATCAATCATTGCGGCGCGACAACACGGTAACAATGACGGAATCACCTTTGAAATCGGTGATGCGCAAGAACTACCATTTCCGGACGCTCAGTTTGACGCGGTAATATCGGGACTGATGATTAAATTCGTTCCGGATAAGCTCAAAGCAATCGGTGAAATGAAGCGCACTGCCCGGCCAGGCGGCATTGTCGCTTTGTATGATTGGGATATGGACAGCAATATGAATACAACCCGTCATTTCTGGTCAGCTGTCGCCAAAATTGTTCCTGAGCGCATGAAGGACCGCGCTACAAATCGCACACCTATGACGGAGGTAGATTCAATATCGAGTTATTTCGAACAGGCGGGTCTCAGGAAAGTCGAGCAAAGAACGATTTCTTTCGAAACACGGTTTCGCGATCTCGAAGACTATTGGGCACCCACTACCAACAATGCTCAGAATGTCGGCCGGTTTTATGACACCCTGTCAGAAAGTCAGCGTAGCGCGGTCTATGAAATGCTGGAAACGACGCTTCCGATTGCTGATGACGGCTCGATCTCCTTTGAAAGCCGCGCGGTGGCGGCTAAAGGGGTTGCTTAACCCTTAGCGCCGCGCATCCGCCAATGCCTGTGCATCGTCGTATGACGTTTGCACATTTAGAACCGCCTGACGCTTTTCAACATCGACGGCTTTGAGCGCCCGCTCCAGCGCGCCCGGTAAATCTTCGGCGTTATCGACACGCTCGCCATAACCGCCATTGGCCTCAACCACTTTTTCGAATTCCGGATTAGGTTCAAGTGCCGTCAAAGGCGAACGATTCAGGCGAGATGCCGCCCCGTCGGGGTGCAGACCCAGCGTTGATTTGCGGACCGATCCCCACATGCGATTATTAAGGATCACCGTGCATACCGGCAGTTCCATAGCGGCACCAACAAAATGCGCGGGCGTCGGGTTGCCAAACATGTAGGAACCATCACCAGCAACATTAAACACCCGCCGCTTACGATCGCCGAGCTGCAACCCAAGCGCCGCACCGTTGCCCCAACCTAATCCGCCAGCAGGGCTGGTACCAAATACGGTGCCTGGTTTGCGCGACCCGAGAAACCCAACTGGCAATTGGGACTCACTAACCAGGGCATCCTCTTCGTTCATTACTTGACCAATACAATGAGCCACCCAGGGATATTCCATCGGACCGCCAACCGATTGACGCTCCAATAGGGCTATTTGAGTCTCCGCGACCGCTGCTTTTTGTGCTGCCACCTCTTTGCGGGTGCCACCAATTCGATCCGCATCCTCCGTCATGGCCGCCAATAGCGCTCTGATCGTAGCAGCAGGGTCTCCAGCTAATGTCAGATCACTGCGAAAACATCGGATGGGATAGTTGGCAAACAAAGGATCAACACCCGCCTGAATAACATGGGCGTCAGGTGATATTTTGTGGAGACTCGGAATCCATGGTGTATCAGATTCAAGAGTCAGAATGACATCTGCAGCGCCAAGCCTTTCTGCGGGCTCAAACCCTACATGCATGGAGTGCCCTGTTGGCAGATTTACATAGCGTGGCCGGTAACAGACGACGGGAATCGCAAACTTTTTAGCGAATTCTTCCAGAGCAGCCACGTCATCGGGGTTTTGCCCAAAAGAAGATGAAATTATAAGCGGATTCTTCGCCTTGCTCAGCATATCGGCTGCCTGATCGATAGCATTCGGATTGGGGACACCCGCTACCGAAGGATTCCGAACAGTAGGACTGTCAAAAGTGAAGTCACCAGGTGGTACCGCGAGCATCTCACGTGGCAAGGTCAGATAGACCGGTCCACGCGGTTCCGACATTGCAACCGTCAGCGCACGATCAACGACCGTTTCAAGTTGTTCAAGATTGCGGAGTTCATAATCCCATTTGACCAATTCCCGGACCATACCGGCCTGATCAAACATCTCCTGCGCCCAATGGATATAAATACTGCGCGCACCGGGCAGGCCATCTTCTGTGATCGGCGTGCGACCGGCAGAAAACAGCATTGGAATTCGTTCGCGGGCAGCATTCATGATCCCGCACACGCCGTTCGCCGTGCCGACTGTTACATGCAGCATTACAGCCTGCGGGCGCCCGGTCGCCAGGTAATAACCATGTGCCATGGCAACCGCGACATTTTCATGCGGCACCGTTACCGGTGTTGGCGATTTAGACTCGCCCAGTTGGGCTTTTGACAGGGCTTCAATGACGGACGCAAAATCTGTCCCGGCATTGCCGAAAAGATAGTCAACGCCCCGGTCTTCCAAAAGTGCAAGATATGCTTCAGCGGTCGTATCTGCCTTGATCGTTTGTTTTCCCAATGTGGGTCTCCCCGAATCCGGTTATGGTTTAAGAGAAGTATCGCCCACGATGGTTGGATTGCACACCCCGCAATCGAAGCTGGATCAAGTTTTATGGCACTCCGGATTTCACTCTTCTACAGCGCAATATTTTTGGTCATTGGCGTCTTGATGCCGTTTTGGCCGGTTTGGCTCAAATCTCGGGGTATCAGCGCGACAGAGATTGGACTCATCCTCGCCGTCGCGACCTGGAGCCGTGCCATTATTAACCCCCTCCTCGCCCAAAGTGCTGACCGTCACGGACGACCCGACCTCATGATAATCCTGCTCGGTTGGGGCGCGCTTATTACCCATATCCTGTTCTTTTTTTCCGAGAGCTTTTGGAGTCTGTTCGTCATCAGTGTTATTTCATCTATTTTGCTTTTTGCACTGATGCCCATGGCCGATGCCGTTACCATGTTGAAGGTGCGGGAAGGTGCAATTGATTACGGAAAAGTTCGGCTCTGGGGGTCGTTAACGTTCATTATCGCCGCACTCGGCGGTGGGTATATTCTACGGGGGCAACCAGCTGATTATATCTTATGGCTTGTAGTGGGTTTGTTGATCCTGACCGTGGCAAGCTGTCATCTCGTCCCGAGAGCGGAGACACCTGGCACAAAAGCCTTTCTGGAACCCTTGCTCAACATTCTTCGAAACGGCCGGCTGATCATATTTATGGTGTCGGCGAGCCTGATCCAGGCCAGCCACGCCGTTTATTACGGATTCTCCACCCTGCATTGGCGGGCCAATGGTCTCGATGAAATTACCATCGGTGCTTTATGGGCAGAAGGCGTTATTGCCGAAATTATTCTTTTTGCCGTTGCCGGAAAATATATCGACCGGATTGGCCCTGTGATCTTTCTTACGATCAGTGGCCTCGCGGGCGTAATTCGTTGGGTAGTCCTCGGTACGACAACTGATTTGGCGGGATTAGTTGCCGTTCAGGGGTTTCATGCCTTCACCTTTGGCGCCACACATCTCGCTGCTTTGTATTACATTGCCAAGGCGGTCCCGGCAGGATTCGCTGCGACCGCGCAGAGCCTTTATTCAAGTTTCGCCGTAGGGACGACAATGGCTTTCGCCATGCTGGCGTCAGGATGGCTTTATGAGCTTTATGCAGGTGCCGCGTTTTTCGCGATGGCAGGAATGTCCATCGCAGGTGTCCTCCTGCTCTTTTCAGTTCGCCTCTTCGCAGAAAAAGCGACCTGATACCAATTGCGGATATTTCCGCCTTATTTCTTGAATATTCGTGAGATGCGCAGGCTTAGGAGCAGCATTTTCATCAATTCCGGCTTTGAAGAACTGCTGAAACAGCGCACTCATCGCCCTGTTATTGGCCATAAGGGCTTCTCGAGCGGTATCTGCGCGGGTTGAAACACTGGTGTTAATGCTGGCGATATCGGGAACAGCCGTTACCGTCCCCTTTCCCTGCACTGCGATAAAGCGGGTCTTCTCACTATCTGCAAAGCTCGGCAAAGCCGCGGAGACAACCATCAACCCTGTAAATATCGCAAGTATTGTGTTTCTCATGAATCTCGAATCCTTCGCCGACTCAATTGGTATCAAAATCACCATTAAGTATGAAATATAGAGTTTATAGGGCAAAATAAAACTAAATTTCATGCTGTGCCCACTTTCACACAGCCTTCCGCCATCAAATCTAACGCCGTCGACCGATTTAACGGACTCCAGAAACAACGTCAGAACCGCTAACCCCATAAAATGACAAATGCCCCAAAACTGACTTTTATCGCGCGGCTGCTGATTTTGCTAATTGGACTGCTTTGGATACTGGGCCTGTTTCAGGTGCTGTTTCCGACTCAGTTGGTTTCGACTGTAATGACTGGCCTCCTCGCCTGTGTAGCCGTCATCGCTGTACCTCAGGCAACCTGGAACATAAAACTTTTATGCGCCGTTTTAGCTGCAGCAACCCTATATATCGCCCATGTTTATGATCAATGGGACGCCATAGAGAGTGGCCTGAGGCGAGCCACGATCTTCCCGGCGTTTCTGGCAACGATCATTCTGCTACGCGCAACAGCTGACCAGCGCCCGGAAATCGGCATAGCACGGGGACTATTCGCGGCCCTGGATCGGGAAAGAAGAGATAGCGGCCTGGTCGTCGGGGGTTTTCTTATCGGGTCTATTCTTCAAGTTGGTGTCTTCGCCATCATGGCGCCGATTCTTGGGCGCAACGCTTCCGAAAGCGAACGTCAGGAGGTTTTTATCGCCGCGATGAGGGGCATGGCACTTGTGCCGCTCTGGTCACCTTTTGTCGTCGGAATGGCCGTGGCCAGTCAGTATTTACCCGAAGTCGCCCTGTGGCAGATCATGTCACTCGGATTGGGTCTATCGGCCTTCTGTATTGTTATTTCTATTATTTGTTTCGACCGTCGCGGTGGGCTAAGGGCACTTTGGCAATCCCTTATGACGTTGGCACCGATCGCACCGCCCATCGCTATTGCGGCGCTGTCCGTCGTCGGAACAGCCATAGGAACAGGGTTTTCAACACTTCAGGCCTTGGTAATCGCTATGCCCCTCCCATGTCTTCTGGCAGTAGCGCTAACACCTAGAGGGTCAATTTCAAGAGCCCTTAAGGAAACTGGAACAAGACTAACAAGAATTGGACCCGAAACGGCAATTCTCACTTTCGCAACGATTATCGGGCGCGTTTTCGAAGAAGCGCTCCCGACAATGGGATTGCTTGAATGGCTACAGGAGCTCCAACTCACCCCAACCATCATTATCTTTTTTGTCATCATGTTCATGAACGTAATGGGAATGATGGCGATACATTCGATTGTTTCCGGGACAATTCTTCTTGTCCTGTTTACAAGTATTCCCACTGGGTTATCCGACCTCGTCCTAATGCAAGCGCTTCTTACAGGTTGGGGATTATGCACCGCTGTTTCGATCAGCAGTCTTTCAGTAGTGACTGGTGCCACGATGTTCGACCTCCCGATGACGCGCCTGATCAACTGGAGCAATGCTATTTATGTTTTTCTTGGCGGTGCTCTATGCGCACTAATTCTATCTGCCATTAATCCGGTTCTCGTGGCATAACAGCGGTTGATTTGCTAGAACAAATACGCTTCGGAGTGCCGGAAGTATTACAAAGCGTAACCAGCCAGTAAGAGTGACATCATCATGGGCTGTCTATTTCGTATTAGCCTTCTTTTCTTCTTCGCAGTTCTAATCGGGTTGCCGATCGCCATTGCGATGAATGCTGTGCAGGACACCCCAGCGCTCAAACGCCCAGGGGCGATAAACCTTCAAGACATGAAAAATGCTCAGGAATTAGCGAAACGCTACGACCCCCGCTTGATGTCCAAAGAGAAGATAACAGAAATTCGCGCCACCACTCGCGAACTCAACACCGTTCTCAAAGGCGCCATGGCGACTATCCCGAATGTTACCACCCAGGTTAAAGTTGCCCGGTTTGGCATTCTCATTGGGATGTCGGTAGAGTTACCTGACAACCCTTTGGGGCGCTATCTCAACATCCGGACCATCATTGCCTCATCTTCCCGTGGGTTACGGTTTTTTCGATTATATGTCGGAAAGGTTGAAGTACCCCGGCAGTTCATTGCACCCGCGCTCCGATATACCTTGGACAACATTGTGGGAAAAGGCAAAGCCGATCCGATCATAAATAGTATCCGATCTGTAAAGGTGCTCGGACCGACGGTATATGTCCGTTTTCAACCACCCGGCGGTTTAATCGAAGATATTAAAACCGCAGCAAAGAAACGAATTCAGGTCAGCAGCCCGAGGGCAGTCCGAACTTACTACAATTTACTTGAAAGACTCGGAACGCAACTTTCTTCCAAAAGCCGTGTCTCGTTGACAGAATTTATGCGTCCTTTGTTTAAGCTTGCTAGTAATCGGTCAGCCTCCGGAGACCCCGCTAAGGAAAATGAGGCCGCGATATTGGCGCTGGCACTGTATTTTGGCGATGGTCGATTTGAGCGCTTCATTGGCGAAGTTAGAACGGCAGAACAAAAGTCTAAACGCCGTAAAAAATCTTTCGTCAAATTGAATAACCGCCACGATTTCGTTCAGCATTTCGCAATATCGGCCGGTCTGGCGCTGACCGGTGGCGAGAATGCCGCAAACATCATCGGTGAGCTAAAAGAGGTAAAAGACGCCTCAAACAAGAAAAGTGGATTTAGCTTTACGGATATCGGCGCTGACCGCATGGGCGTCCGCTTCGCAAAGAAGGCTACCGAGAATAATAGCAAAGCCCGCGAATTTCAGCGCGTTTTATCTGCCGTCACATCTGAGAAACGCTTTTTACCAACATTCACCGACCTTCCGGAGGGGATGACGACGGCGTAATTCAAGCGCCGTTATAGCGACGTAAATAGTAAGAAATACAAAGACGAAATCGCCAAGATTGATCGGCGCATCAACGCCTTCAGTATGTATAGATGACCCAAAGCCAGCCCGGCTCGCAGGCGGGAAACCAGGTTCTCATAGGTGCAAAATGGGGTGTTGGCGCTGCCGCTGCACATTCATTCGTCCCAATCGCTGTTCGCTTGCTGGATCACATCCCGGCAATTGAACTCGTGTTCTTTCGGAACATCATTGGCCTAACGATACTCTTGGCGATTGTATCCTGGCGCGGATTTCATTTCCTGCAAACCAACCGACTGGGATTCCATATCCAGCGCAATCTCGCGAATTTCATCGGTATGTGGCTTTGGTTTGCCGGTCTTGCATTCTTGCCGATTGCCAAAGCGGTAGCACTGCATTTCACGGTACCGTTAATGGTCGTCGTCCTCGCGATGATCTTTTTGCGGGAACGGCCCGGACACGTTCGACTCCTCTGCACACTTATCGGATTCGGCGGCGTTTTGGTCATCCTGCGCCCGGGCGCTGTTCCTCTGAGCCCGGCAGCGTTCTTGGTGCTGGGATCAACTCTATCCTATGCAGGAGTCGCGATCTATACCCGGTCACTGGGCAAAACGGACCACGCAACCACCACAACCTTTTATTACCATTTTATGTTGTCCATTTTCGCGGGCATGTCGATTCTGATCGGATGGCTAATTGCAACGAACATACCTAGTTCAGGAATACCTTTGGACTGGTTTAAATGGGTTACGCCGACTGTCACCGATGTACCTGGTCTGATGCTCCTCGCAATCTCTGGAACCGTGGCCCCTTATTGTCTGGTCCGGGCCTTCATCCATGCAGAAGCTACCATTGTGGAACCGATCGAATATCTGCGATTACCCATTACCGCCTTCGTCGCCTATCTCGTTTTCGACCAATCGACCGATATTTGGGTTTGGGTCGGCGCCAGTGTCATTGCCGGTTCGACCTATTACATGACCCACCACGAGTCGAAATCCGCCACGCACAGCTGATCTTATTTCGGCGGCGGTTGATTGGTATTGAGCAGCCAACCCCACTTCTCTTTTGCGCGGTCGTAGGTTTCTTTGTCCGGCGTATTGACCTTGGGATAACGGTCCATCCAATGAAACGGTTTGCATGCGTTAATGATCGCCCGGCTGTTGGTGGTATCCCCAATCTCCTTGCGATCAGGATGGATCGAAGGGTCAAGTCCCGTCGACCAACCCCGATTTATAATATCGATATCGGTCGCCGGGTCGGCCCGAAAACAAAGGGCCCACATAACGTCTTCCAGATTTGAAGCATCGATATCGTCATCAACAACGACGACAAACTTCCCTGCATAGGCGCCAAGTCGACATTGCGAGGCGATCTGCCCGGCCTGTGTAGCGTGACCAGGATAACGTTGCTTGATCGACACGGCGGTAAACATTCGCCCGCCACCGCATTCGTGACACCAGGCAACCTGCACGTCAGGCACACCCACCGCTTCAATCTGCTCTTTAAGTAGGGCCGAGCGCACCACCGCGCGATAGCGCGATTGTTCCTCGGGCGGCCGTTGCGGCGGACACCCCAGCATAATGGGATCATTGCGATGATAGATCGCCTTAATATCCAGGGTTGGTCCGTTATGTTCCGGATTACCGTAATAACCGGTCCACTCACCAAACGGTCCTTCTGAGTGCAGTTTGTCCGGATAGCAGAATCCTTCGAGCACGATCTCTGCATTTGCAGGGAATGGCAGACCTGTATGTTTTCCGATAACGCATTGCACCGGCTTGCCGCGATAAGCGCCCATTATATCAAACTCGCAAACGCCATAGGGGATTTCCGAGGACGACATCAGGAAACTTAGTGGATCAACACCAACCACAACACAAACCGGCATCGGTTTGTTTTTCGCCATATATTTCTGACGATGCAGGCGGCCATGCTTACCGGGCGAGATATAAAACCCGACGGTATTCTTATCGTGTACCATAACGCGATAGGTGCCGACATTGACCCAATTCTCTTCAGGGTCACGGGTGACATTAAAGGACCCCGTACCGATATAGCGTCCGCCATCGCCCTCATGCCAAAGCGGCGTCGGAAAGGAGAAGACATCGACGTCATCGCCTTCCATGACGTTTTCCATCACGGGTCCCGTTTCAACGGTCTCGTAAGGAAGTGGGCGCTGGACAACCTCCTGATAGGCTTTGTTGAAGGCGACACTCAGCTCAAATTTTGTGAGGTCCGGCGGAAAGCCGAGAGTTATGTTCTGACGTCGGCCACCGAAGAAATTTGTAAAAACCCGATGTCCTTTTGGATAGCCGGGGATTTCATCAAACAAGGCACAGGGGGCGGTTTCGCTATGCAGCAGAAGTTCCGCCGCCATCCCGATATCCTCTTCCCATGTCGCCCCTTCCACACGGCGTAGCTCTCCCAGCTTGTCGACCTCTTCAATATACTCCCGCAAATCATTGAAGGTGACGTTGTGTTCGAGATTTCTAGCTTGCGATCCATCCATCGGTAAGGCTCCTAAAACGTATTGATGCCGCCAAAGTACGACCGTCGACGCGATCTGTAAATCCGGCTTTGTGCGACAGGCTGGCGCCATAGCTGGTTTCGTGCGAAGAAGCTTCGAACGACCAGAACCCGTCGTAGATATTCAGTGGAACCCTCTGTGAACGAACAAAACAGCACCGCAAACGCGACACGCGCTGAAACCCTACGCGGTGTTGGCTGGATGATCATCGCCGTCGCCGGTCTGGCGGGGATTGTTATCGCGGTGCGGGCTCTGAAACCCGATATGACTGTGCCCCAACTCTTGTTTTTCAGGGCAATTATCGGCCTGATCGCCATATCCGCGATCATGATTCCCCAGGAAGGCATTCGTTCCCTCATCACCAAACGCCCGGGATTTCAATTTCTCCGAAACGCGACCCATGCTGGCGGGCAATATTGCGTTTTTTTTGGCGTCATTTCAGTACCGCTCGCCGTGGTAACCTTGATCGAATATACCATCCCTGCCCTCACCGCAGCGATTGCCGCGATGACGATTGGCGAAAAGGTTAACCGGTATCGCTGGTTTGGTATGGCGGTCAGCTTTATCGGCGTTCTCATAATTGTCCGACCGGGTATCGTCCCCGTTGGAATTCCGACAATGATGGTGATTTTAGGCGCGGTGTTATTCTCGGCCCAAAATGTCATGGTCAAGGTCCTGTCCCATACCGACAGTGCCAGCACGATGGTCTTCACCATGAATGTCGTGCAGAGCCTGCTCTTCCTCGGACCGGCGCTCTACCTGTGGGTCGCGCCTGAATGGCATCACGTGCCGTGGCTGTTGCTGCTTGGCCTCTCCGGTCTGACAACGCATTTCTGTCTCAGCAAGGCGCTGGTGCTCATCGATACCTCGGTGTGCTTTCCGATAGACTTCCTGCGTCTGCCTTTTATTGCGCTGATCGCATTTTGGTTGTGGGACGAAACTTTCTCACCCTGGGTCGCTGTCGGCGCCCTGGTTATTTTTGCGAGCACCTATTTTTCAATTCGCAAGGAAGCCAACGACGCGGATAAAAGCTGAAGCTAACGTTTTTCCATTTGAGTTTTACCAAAAAGAATATCGCGGGATTTATCGTCGAGTACGTCGCGGGTTTTGGCGCGTTTCTCGATGAGCAGCTTCATACCTTCCTGAACCGCCGGTCGCGTTGCAATCTCATCGAACCAGCGTTTAACGTTGGGGAAGTCATCCCACGGCTGGCCGTGATAGCGGTGCACACGTATCCAGGGCCAAGATGCCATATCAGCGATGGTGTACTCATCGCCGCCTAGATAGCGCGCCTCCCCCAGGCGCCTATCCATCACGCCATAGAGACGTCCGGCTTCATCGGTAAATCTGTTAATCGCGTAGGGCACACGTTCCGGCGCAGCATCACGAAAGTGGTGCGCCTGGCCACAAATCGGACCAAGGTTGCCCATCTGAAACATCAGCCACTGCATTACATCAAAGCGCGCATTACCGGATGTCGGCATGAACCTGCCCGTCTTGTCGGCGAGATAAATCAGGATGGCTCCGGATTCGAAGATTGAAGCGGGCGTTCCATCCGGCCCGTCATCATCTACCAGAGCTGGCATACGATTATTGGGGCTGATCTGCAGAAATTCGGGCTTAAACTGATCACCTGCCGTGATATCTACGACTTCAACCTCATACTTCAACCCGCATTCTTCAAGCATGATGGAAACCTTGTGCGCATTAGGTGTAGGCCAAGCATGCAGGGTAATCATCAGCTGTCTCCTTTGTTCCGCGTGCCGCGCTGCACGGCGTAACTCGTGGCACAAAAGATGACAACGGCACCGACCCATGTCCAGAGATCTGGGAACTCGCTGAACAGCACCCAACCAAATGCCGCTCCGATAGGCATGCGCAGAAAATTCACCGGCTGCACCACCCGGGCGGGTGCCAATGCGATCCCCTTTGAGACCGTGACATAGCCTATCGTTGAAAGAACCGAGGCACCGACAATGGCGGGGGTATCAATCCAAAGCGGCATCTTCCAATCAACAATTGCCATGGGTAAAGAAATCGGCACGAGAAGAAAATTGGCATAAAATACGATCACCGTCGTCGGAACAGTCGTGGAAAGCGATTTGATCACCGTATTGACGCTGGCATAGCTCGCCGCGCAGGCAATCGCCGCGACGGCCGCAATTGAGACTTCGATCAATCCGGGACGCAAAACGATAAGAACCCCGGCAAATCCGACACAGGTTGCAAACCAGCTCGCAAAGTCAGAGCGCTCACGTAGAAAAATTATGGCAAATGCGATGGTAAAAAGTGGTGTCGCGAATTGCAGTGCGAAAAAATCCGCAACCGGCATTCGCCCTGCCGAATAGAACCAAAGAAAGATACCAATATAAGAAAACACACCGGTCATCAGAACAGCAAAAGGGCGTTCTGGCCAAAGCGACGAACGCCGCACCTGAAAAATCACCGGCGCGAGAATGATCACAGCGATAACCGAACGGAAAAATGTCAGGAGAAAGGGTGAATACCCCTCACCTATATAACGGATCAGTGTTGCCGAGCCGACATAGCAGACGGCACTGACCAGCATAAAAAAAGCGCTCTGAATGGAAGCCGGCAGCAAATTCATGTTGTAGTCGATTTTTCCGGTGTTTTTGCGCCCCTCCTGACCGCATAGGTCGTTGCGCAAAATATGATGACGGCGCCGACCCAGGTCCATATGTCGGGAAATTCATTAAACAACACCCAACCAAAGGCCGCCGCAATCGGCATCCGCATAAAGTTTACCGGCTGGATCACCCGTGCCACCGTCAAAGAGACGGCTTTGGCTACCGACAGGTAAGCCATGGTCAGACACAGGCAAATCGCCACAATGATGCCGAAATCATAAAGCGTGGGTTGTTTCCAGGTCACAACGGCCATCGGAATTGAGATAGGAATCATCAGCAGATGTGCGTAATAGACGATCATCGTCGCCGACGCCCCCTTGGTGAGGGACTTTATGACCGTATTGTCACTCGCATAAAAAACAGCGCTGATCAGCGCCGCCATCGCGGCGAAGCTGATCTCAATAATTCCGGGGCGCAAAATAACTAAAACACCAGCAAACCCAATCAGCGCGGCGATCCAACTTCGGGCATCAGCATTCTCCCGAAGAAAGAAAACGGCAAACGCCATCGTCAGGAGCGGCGTCACGAATTGCAGCGCAAAGAAATCGGCGATCGGCATTGAGGCGGTTGCGATAAACCAGAAAATAATCCCCAGATAGGTAAACACCCCCGTCAGGAAATGCATAAAAAATCGTTTGGGAATAAAGAACAGTCTGCCGCCTTCACTCAGATAAACCGGCAACAAAGCAATGACGGCAACAAATGACCGGATCATCGTCATTTGATAGGCGGTATAGGTATCGCCAACTTCCCGCACCAATGAAGCCGCGCTGGCATAGAAGATGCAACTCGACAGCATCCAGATTGCCCCTTGAATAGCGCCCGGCAATTGCTTCATTTTTTCTTGCCTTGCTGAACGGCATACCAGGCGGCACCAAATATGATGACCGCGCCAAACCAGGTCCAAAGATCAGGGAACTCACCAAACACCATAAAGCCCATCGCGGCAGCTATTGGCATTCTCAAAAAATTCATCGGCTGGACGACACGGGCGTATGCCAACGAGATACTGGAAGCAACACAGAACTGAGCCAAGGTCGCGGATAACGCCACAGCAATTAGGATTGGCCAATCTTCCGCGACGGGCGTTTTCCAAGTCAGATAAGCAGGTATCGCCGCAAGCACCAGAACAAGTACGTTAACATAGAACGTCATCACTGTCGGCGAGTCATGACGTGACAATACCTTGATGCAAGTATTTACAAAGGCATAGGCGGCAGCCGTTCCAAGTGCCGCTATCACTCCAAGGGAAACCGGAATATAGCCAGGTCTGATGATGACCATAACGCCGGCGAAGCCAATTATCGCTGCCATCCAGCTTTTGGCGCTGACCTTTTCACGTAGCATGATGGCGGCAACGGCAATGGTGAATAGGGGCGACACAAACTGGATGGCAAAAAAGTCGCCAACCGGGACCTGTTCCGTCGCGTAGAACCAAAGAAGAATTGCGATATAGGTCAGGACTGCACGGACACAGTGCAGCGGAAACGCCTTGGTTTTGAGTTCGCTAATATCGTTGCGCAGGACAATTGGCGTCAGAACGAGAACACCGATAACACATCGCAAAAACGTCAGCTCAAAAGTCGGATAGCTACCTGCCAGATAACGGGTCAATGTCGCAGACGACACGTAACAGAGCGATGCGGCCAGCATCCACAGCGCGCCTTTGATCGAATTGGAATATGCGGCATCGGTCACTTGGCAGCGGCCTCCTCGCGAATGACGTAATAAGCGGCCCCAAAAATGACCACCGCGCCAACCCATGTCCAGATGCCGGGCAGCTGACCAAACATCACATAGCCGACACCTACGGTAAACGGCATACGTAGAAAATCGAATGGCCAGACAATACGAGCGTCTGCCGTCGCTATCGCTCTGGCCAAGGCCCACTGCCCTGCCGTCGTAAAAACACCAAGCGCAACGATCCAGCCAACTGTCTCTATCGGAGGTAAACGCCAGACAAACAGCAATGGAATTGCCGCGAGCACAAGCATGACCAAATTGCCGAATACGGTGATCGTCGTCGTGCTTTCTGTCTGCGACAGCTTTTTGATAAATATGTTTGTGATGCTGTACAGCACTGCGGATGCGAGTGCTGCCAGTGCCGCGATGGTTATCGTCTCGAACCCTGGCCTCAGGATAATCAGCGTCCCGATAAATCCGACGATGCAAGCAACCCAGCTCCCAACGCGGGCCTTCTCTCCCAAGAAGAGGATCGCCGCAAGAATCATAAATAGCGGAAGTGTGAATTGCAGAGCGTAGACATCAGCAATCGGCATATTCGCCAAGGCATAATAGGTCGCCCCCATCGCCAAATAGGTGAACAGGCCTCGTAAGACAAACAGGTGCCAATTCTTGAGGGATTTTTTTCCGGTCGACCCAATATGTTTGCAGAGAAATGGCAACAGGATGATTGTCGCGACTACAGACCGCCAAAACACGATCTCCAATGTGTTGAGGTCCGAAGAAAGCTGTTTGACCAATCCGGCATTAATTGAATAGCCGATACCCGACAACACCATCCACGCTATGCCCCGCATGGCCGCGCTGCGACTGTCCGGATTCGTACTAATTTCCGTCATGCTTTTCTTTTGCCACCGGTTTCGCGGCGCAACACGTCATAGGCACCAAGGAAGATGATTGCAGCGCCGACCCAGGTCCAGATATCTGGCAGTTCGGAAAACATCACCCAACCCACGAGTACAGCCCAGGGCAAACGCAGAAAATTAATTGTCTGAACAATACGGGCATCCGCCTCTCGGATCGAAAATGTCAGGCAAACCATCGCGCCCATAAACAGAAGACCCATCATCAAAATCCAGGGCACCTGTGCCCATGTCGGAGTCACCCAATTCATCGCCGCCGGGACGACCGAACACACTGCGATGATCGTATTGGAAATCATAGTGATCATAATGGGGCTTTCAGTGGACCCCAATTTCCGGATCGCAATATTCGCAGCGGCAAAAGCAAAAGCAGAGGCCAGCGCAGCAAGAGCACCCGGGTTCATCGGAATAATGCCTGGACGTACGATGATGAGCGCACCACAAAACCTGATCGCACAGGACAACCAACCCCGCAACCCTACATATTCGCCAAGCAAAAGACCGGCGAGCAGGATTGTAAATAAAGGCACGGTAAAGAGCAGCGACTGCACGTTCGCAATATCCATCACTGAATAGGCGTAGAAAGACGCGTACATGCCCCCGAATGATAGAAATCCACGAACAAGGTAGAGCCCAGACCTCTTCTTCACGCCCGCAAATGAGCCTCGAGATAGGCGCATTGCCATTGGCAAGAGCAATACGGCGTTTATGCTGCTGAAGAAAAAGAGCAGATCAAAGACACCAAATTCAAAGGAAAGTTTGCGAACAAATCCGCTCGCCGTGGCCTGAAACCCAGTGGCCAACACCATCCAGAGTGTACCGCGAATTACCGCGCTTGATAAAACTTCTGAACTCATAAGGCAGGAAATCCAATCGAATACAAACGGTGCGGCAGGCGGGTCGCTGCAGCAAAGCACATAAATTGTATCGTGATTTTGCGTCAAACACACCTTCAGGTGCGCTGATTTCCTTCCCTACTCAAAGATTGAGAGTTGATAATCTATCTCATCATTGCGAAGCGGAAAATCGATGCCATCGCGAGCGTTCAAAATCTTATTGGGAGGGATAAAAGCGAGGTCGCGTTGCAGATCCATTGCAAAGCGAGCGCTAAACCCTGCCTTCCAGGCAAGGGCGACAATCGTTTTGACGCTTTTTACCCGCACCATACGCTCGACAGTGGGCATCGGTATCCCAGCCCGTAATGCCAAAGCCGCGACGACAAATTCATGATCCTTATTGTCCAAAGCAGCCGCAACAGGGTCGTCTGTCAGCTTTCCATCATCAAACAGCCTCTTTGCCCGATAACGCGGCGCTTCGACAGCACTAGTGTCATCAACAGCATTAGTCGCAGCCGTTTCCGTTTTTACCTCCTTAGCGGCCGGGACAATGCGGGCGGTTGGCTGATCTTTACGGGTTTCAATGGCACGGTTCATGCGCGTTGCCACTTTGCTGTCTATGTCCCGGCATTCACAAAGTTTGGACAATAGCGGCGCAGCCACAAACCTCACCAAACGGACCAGTAGATTGTCGGAGAGATCACTCCACTCTACCAGGGCCGACTGAATTTCGGGGGCGGTTTCTGCTTTGTGAACAATCTTTTCGAGTACCGGTTCCGGCAGTGAAAGCGACTTGTTCTCAGCAAGACGTTTCATTGCAACCGGACAATCGTCACTAATCAGAATATCGCACAGATGCGGCGAGACCCCCTCCCGCTCTGCAATAGCGCACTTCGCCCAATCCGGTGCTCCATCCTCTATCAACTCTGTGAGATATTCCTCAGTCAGAACTGGCGAGCCCGACAGAACCGGCGCAGCCACTTCCTCGTCGGTATCACGTGCCAGTCCGACGACAATTTCGCGGGGCGCATCAGCGGGTGATTTAAAGGCGTCAGACAAAATACGGCGAACACTCACTACTTTATCGCGCATCAGTGTCTCGAGATAAAATGACGTCAGCTTTATTCGGTGTAGAGGGATTCTCAGCGACAAGCCGCTGGACTTCTATTTCACCGTTTTCGGCAAGGAAATAGAGTACTTCTGGTGGCGTTTCCAAGTCCGCCGCGAGCGATTTTCGCGCAGAGTCGTCATCGCTTTGCAGGATACTGCCAAGTTCCTGATATTGTCTGGCTGCTGTTGCCATGAAAACACCCCGTTATTCAAAGCAACCCCTAGCCGGACAGCGTTAAAATTTGGTTGCTATTGCGCCAATTTTTCAATGGGGTTTTAAATATAACTTATTGATTTTATTATATTATTCTGCGGCAACCGCGCCAGTGTCACGAGGAGTCAATTCAAAGGATTCGGCGAGCAATTCGTATGATCGAAACCGTGCTTCTAATGTCGGGCAAATCGTCAAAATGATAAACTCATCGACGTCATAAAGTTTACCGGCCGCCAACAGCCCATCCCGAACCTGCTCTCCCGTGCCCCAGAAACACCGTTGGCGATTATAGCGCCGCAACGCTTCTTCCTGCGGCGAATACTCATAGGCTTCAGCTTCCTCTATGGACGGGACCGGTCCCACACGTCCGGTGCGTTGACGGACGGAAGAAAGGTCGCGGCATTTCATCAACTGCTCAGCTTCCTCTTCAGTATCCGCGGCCATTGCGAAGACGCCGATATTAACAACCGGTTCCGGCCAGGCTTCCGATGGTCGGTAGTTTTCGCGATAGGCGGCAACCGCCTGCGGTCCACCTTCAGCGACAATAAAATGCGCGAAAGAAAACGGCACACCAAAATAAGCTGCCAGCGATGCGCTTTGATCACTTGATCCTAGCATCCAGACATCAGGAACAGTGGGGCCAGCGGGCTGAGCGCGAACGTTGGTAAACGGATGATCTTCTGGAAGATTGCCCGCGAGATATCCCATCATATCCCGAACCTGCATGGGATAATGCTCCGCCCCCAGTGCACCGGGGCCGGTCTGAAGGGCCTGATCGGTGATCTGATCGCTGCCCGGCGCCCGACCAATACCGAGGTCGATGCGACCAGGATACAGCGTTTCAATGGTCCGAAACGCTTCGGCAATTTTTAGCGGGCTATAATGGCTAAGCATAATACCACCTGAGCCGACGCGGATTCCCTGGGTCCGGCCTGCGACTTGCGGAATCATAATTTCCGGTGCGGCCCCGGCGAGCCCCATACTGCTATGATGTTCTGCGAGCCAATAGCGATGATAGCCAAGTCGGTCCACATGTTCGGCAAGCGCCAGCGTATCAGCCACGGCGTCTGCCGGTGTTGCCCCACTTCGAACAGGAGATTGATCAAGAACACTGAGTAAAGTCATAAACGCACTTTAAACATAGTTGTATAGGAATGCACCGGATTGCCTTGGCGTGGTTCAATGGGCCGCATAGAGTACGTTGATGTCCACTCCTCAAACTAACCCCACGAACGACGATTCTGACGACGAGAAGAACCAACAATCGAGTTGGATGGATCTCCTGCGTGGCAGCCTAGGTCCCTATACGATCCTGCTCAATCTCGGCATTGCACTTCACGCAATCGACATATTTGTCATCACGACGATTATGCCGACAGTCGTCTCCGATATTGGTGGCATCTCCTTTTATGCCTGGACGTCGATGCTCTACATGGTCGGTACAATTGTCGGCTCCGCGGCGGGAGGCCACGTCCGATCCCGGCTCGGAACGCGACGTGGTTATGTCTGGGGAGGGTTGATCCTATTAGTGGGCACTATTGCCTGCGCGATTCCGCCAGATATGGGCACGCTTATAGCCGGGCGCGTTGTAAAAGGTATTGGTGGCGGACTCGTGATCGCTCAATCAATGGCGCTTATTAGCGATCTGTATACACCCTCTATAAGGACCAGAATTCTAGCGACGATATCTACCACGTGGACTGTCGCTTCCCTGTTTGGACCCGGCATCGGCGGAGTCTTCGCCGAGCTTGAATACTGGCGAGGCGCTTTCTGGGCACAGGCGCCATTTGTCATCGCGTTTGTCGTTATGTCTTGGCGGCTAATTCCAGAAAAATCTAGCTCTGAGCCGCATCGCCCGCTGCCGTGGAGACGGCTCCTGCTACTCGCCGCGGGCGTCCTCGCTGTCGGCCTAACCAGTCAATTCAAGACACATCTCTCAAGTGCTGGATTAATTGGTCTTGCGATATTGCTTGTTTGGTGGACGTTCCGCCGCGATGAAGCTTCCGACACGAAACTGTTTCCGAGCAAGGCGTTATCCCTTTTTGCTCCCGTAGGGCTGGCTTATTGGTCCTATTTCCTGATCTCAATTACCTATACGACGCTATTGATATTCGCGCCGCTTTTTCTGCAGGAGTTGCACGATGTTACGCCTTTGATGCTCGGATATCTGTCTTTGGTGTTTTCTACAGGATGGACAATCGGTTCCATCGCTGTCGCGGGGCTATCGGGAATGCGGGATCGCATTGGATCAGTCGTAGGCATGGTATTCGCCGCTGTGACAACGGTTGCTTTTACCTTCTCCATCCTCTCAGGAACCATCGTCATGATTACCGTCTGGATCACGCTCGTTGGCTTCGGTATCGGAATCACAAACGTCCTGATGACAAATTATGGCATGGGCGTCGCGCGTGAAGGCGAGGAGGGGATCACAGCTGCGGCAATGCCAACGATAAGAGCGCTCGGCGTCGCCTTTGGCGCCGCTGCGGCTGGTCTGGTCGCAAATATGGCAGGGTTAGACGAAGGCACATCCAGGGAAACAATCTATCGCGTCGCCGCCTGGGTACTTGGTTTTACTGCTCTTATCCCCGCCCTTGCCGCACTTGTCTGCTACAGAGCAGTCAGTTGGGGTTGGCAATTCCGAACAGGGCGCTAGCGTCTCTTTGATTTCAGTCTTAGAATTTTAAAAATCGTTTAGATGAGGATTTGACCATGACGATTAAGACCGTCGCAATTTTGAGCCCAGGCGAGATGGGTGCCGCCACCGGCAAAGCATTTCAGGAACACGGCTTCGATATCATCACCGCCCTTGAAGGCCGCAGCGAAACGTCTCGTGAGCGCGCTACAGCCGCAGGGTTTAGAGATTGCGGTTCAATTGCATCGGTGCTGGCAGAGGCTGATATTGTTTTCTCAATCCTGCCACCTGGAGACGCTTTAGCTCAGGCCAAACGCGTTGCGGCCGCCATGACGAAAACCGGTCACACGCCACCCTATTTCGATTGCAACGCGGTATCCCCGGAAACAGCCGCGCAAATCGGCACCGTCATCGAAACCGCCAGTGCCGCTTATATCGACGGTGGCATCGTCGGCAATCCGCCCGGTGCCGCGGTCCCAACAAGATTTTATGTCAGTGGCAGCGGCGCCGAACAGATGAACATATTCGATGGCAAAGGCGTCGATATCAAGCAATGCGGCCCGGAAGCTGGCAAGGCCTCCGCTGTGAAGATGTGTTATGCGGGTATTACAAAAGGCACCAGTGCACTCCATGCAGCAATGCTTATGGCGGCGGAAAAACTTGGCATAGCGGATGACCTCCATGACGAGCTCTCCTATAGCCAGGGGGCTATGTATAAACGCATGGAGAACCTTACGCCCGCCCTGCCCGCCGTTTCCGATCGCTATATCGGTGAGATGGAAGAGATTGCAAAGACCATGAATGCCGTCGACATGCCAAGCGGGTTTCACGACGGGTCTGCGGCACTTTATGGGCTGATGACCAAATCGCCCTACGCTTCTGAAATTCGCGAAACCGTCGATAAAAGCAGGACCATGCGTCAAACCGTTGAAGGCTGTGCTGCTGTTGTCGGCAAAAAAGACGCTGCCGGATAAATTTCTTCTTTGATTTCCACTGCAAGCGCTTCCAGGACCTCCACGCCGCCTCCGTGGACCGCCAGGAAGTGCGCGGGACAGGATTTGCAGTCACTGCTGCCAAAGCCCGGGACCGGCACGGACAAATTTGCCATTTTTCTCCCGAGGTCACACAAATTGCATTCCCGACCGTCAACCACTGGCAATATCCCAACCACCTTACCTGCCAGCGTGATGTGATCGACATGCCAATGTATTTTCTTGTCTGACCGGACATGCCGCTTCAAACGTGAAGCCAAACCACCTGGCCCACGCGCACTTCCAAAATAGAGATAGTGACCTGCAGCAAGAGAGATTTCACCAAGCGAGCCAACGGAACCGGTATATATCTTGTCCAGTTCAATCAGAAGGACGTACGCCCCAGGCTGTTTTAGAATCTTATTCTCTTGCATCATGCGGCATTGATCAGCGGTCAGAGTTCAGATGTCACAAAGCCTAACGGAAAACCGTACGACGGTAACCTTACCCAGCGGCAGGTCAGCTATCGTCAACATTAGGCGAAGTCCCCGGTCGCGTCGCATAACGTTGCGGATAGCGCCAGGTACGGCTCAGCCCGAACTCGTTCTGCCAAGAGGACTTTCAGAAAAAAAAGGGATCAGCTTTCTCCATGATAAGGTGGACTGGCTTGAAGAGCGTCTATCGAAATACCCCGCCCCGGTCCCTTTCAACGAGGGCGAGGTTGTTCCATTTCTCGGAGACCTTTTAACAATCCATCACGTCGATGCCCGGCGAGCTGATGTTCGCAAAGAACAAGACAGACTCGTTGTCGCCGCACCAAAGCCTCGTATATCGAATGCGGTTCGGGATTGGTACAAGCGCGAAGCTGGCTGTGAAATTACAGTCCTGGCAAAACAAAAATCAGCGATGTTCGATAGACCTTATGGCCGACTGACCATCCGCGACACCAAGAGCCAGTGGGGGAGTTGCTCCGCAAAAGGCGATCTAAATTTCTCGTGGCGTGTCGTAATGGCACCGGGCTATGTGCTCGATTATCTGGTCGCGCATGAGATCGCTCATCTTGCTGAAATGAACCATTCGATGAGGTTCTGGAATATTGTCGAAAATCTATCGGATGATTTTGAAAGAGGCCGCAACTGGCTCCGCCTGAACGGGCACGAACTTCATCGCTATGGCGTGGAATCACCCGCTGCGGAAAGCCTGGAATCGGAATAGGTGTTGTAAAACACCGCCATAAAGATCACGACAGCGCCGATGCCCACCCAGATTTCGGGGATCTGATTGAAGAAAAAGTAGCCGATTAAGCTCGCCCAAATCACCTTTGTAAAATCCGCCGACAAGACCAGCGTCGCGTCAGCATGCCGGAAAGCTTCTGTCAGAGCGAGTTGGGAAATCGTTCCAAATATTGCAATGAGGGCCATCCATATCATTTGCTCCAATGTCGGCCATTGCCAGACAAATAGCGCGAACAGAAAAGCGATTGGAGCCTGTAGTAGGCTGGCATAGAGGGCAACAGTAACGGAGCTATCTGTTCGCGTTAAGACCTTGATGACCACCAGGGCCACTGCCCACAACATGTTAGACATCAGCACCATAAGGGCGCCAAGAGAAACAGCCTGTATACCGGGCCGCAGAATTATCACCGCGCCGGCAACGCCGATAGCTAACGCGATCCATCTATGCAGCGTCATCCGTTCCCGCAAAAAGATAACAGCGCCAACAGTTGCAAAAAGTGGTGCCGTCAGCCCCAGCGACACAACTTTTGCCAATGGCTCCAGGCTAAGCCCGTAAAAAAAGGCCAACATCGCAGCGACATTTAAAACTGCCCGCAATAAATGCAGCCAAATTTTCTGTGTAAACAAGGGCCGTAAACCGCCCCGCAGAAAAAGGGCGGCCATGAACAAGAGCCCGAGAAGTTGTCTGAAAAAAGCGACTTCAAAGACATGAATGCCGTGCGATAGATGCTGTACAGCCCCATTTGCCCCTGAAATGGACGCCGCAGAACCCAGCATCAGCCCCACCCCTTTGGCGCCATCTGGGATTGGAGCGAATAACGCGGCAACTCGAGTTTTGATATTTGCCATGAATGATACGCTGTGAGCGGAGACTTTCTCTATCACGATTCATAGCGGATGGCACAGCTTTGCATAAACCTGCTAAACAACGCTGGAATTTGTGCTTGCTGCAATCAGAACATGAAAACTGACGCCTTCAATTTTGATCTACCAAAAGAACTGATCGCCCAGGAACCAGCCTCACCACGGGATTCTGCGCGGTTGCTTCATGTTGATAACGCTCTTGCGGATTTAAGTGTTCGCGATCTGCCGACATTATTGTCCCCGGGCGACGTCCTCGTGCTGAACAACACTAAGGTCATTCCCGCGCGATTGCGCGGTCGTCGCGGAGAAGCATCCATTGAAATCACATTGCACAAAAGAAATGGGGACCAAAGTTGGTGTGCCTTTGCCCGTCCTGCCCGAAAATTGCGGGAGGGCGATAAAATCAGCTTTTCGAGCGATTTTTCGGCAGACGTCATTGAAAAAAGAGACGGTGGCGAAATTGTGATCGAGTTTTCCGGACAGTCACTGGATGAAGGGCTAGGGCAAAACGGTTTCATGCCGCTACCACCCTATATCAGTCGCAAAGAAGGGATAAGGGAAACGGACCAACAAGATTACCAAACCGTATATGCCGCAAACGCCAGCGCTGTCGCGGCGCCAACGGCGGGACTCCATTTCACGGACACTTTACTGTCTGAAATAAAAGCAAGCGGGGTTGAAGTTGTCGAGCTGACGCTTCATGTCGGTGCCGGGACCTTTTTGCCAGTTAAAGCTGAAGATACCGATGACCACAAAATGCATTCAGAATGGGGCAAACTTGATGAGGTAAATGTTCAGCGGATTCTGAATGCGAGGAAAAATGGTGGGAAAGTCACGGCCTGTGGTACTACCGCACTACGATTATTAGAATCAGCAGCCCCCGCAGTCGGTGAACTCAATCCCTTCGAGGGCGATACAGATATATTCATTACTCCCGGCTATGAGTTTCGGATCGTCGACAGGCTAATGACCAATTTTCACCTGCCCTGTTCAACTCTATTCATGTTGGTTTCTGCTTTCTCAGGACTCAACCGAATGAAAGCTGCCTATGCCCATGCTATTGAGGCGGGGTATCGCTTCTATTCATACGGTGATGCCTGCTTGCTGGAGAAAAACGACGCATAATGAGTGAGACCGGCACAAGATTTGAGCTTCTGGCGACTGACGGCAGCGCCCGGCGAGGTCGGCTGTCAACCGCCCATGGTGAGATAAACACGCCGGCTTTTATGCCGGTAGGTACTGCCGGAACGGTTAAGGCAATGATGCCCGAAGATGTCGCGGCAACCGGTGCCGAAATTATTTTGGGCAACACCTATCACCTGATGTTGCGGCCCACTGCGGAACGGGTTGCTAAACTTGGCGGCCTTCATCGTTTTATGAACTGGCCAAAGCCAATCTTAACCGACTCTGGTGGATATCAGGTATTCTCCCTCTCCAAACGTCGTACGATCAACGAACAGGGTGTTGTCTTCCAATCACATATTGATGGCGCAAAAATTGAACTGACGCCGGAGCGGTCAATAGAGATTCAGCGTCTTCTCGGATCAAACATCACCATGGTTCTGGATGAGTGCACCGAATGGCCGATTTCCGAGGAAGACGCCCGCAAATCTATGGAGCTTTCCATGCGTTGGGCAAAACGCTGCAAAGATGCCTTTGAAGAACGATCGGGATATGGCCTCTTCGGCATCGTTCAAGGCAGTATGTATCGTGAACTGCGTCATGAATCCGCTGCTCGTTTGATTGAGACTGGTTTTGATGGTTATGCCGTCGGCGGTCTCACCATCGGCGAACCCCAAGAGGTCATGTTTGACGTCCTCGATTACACAGTGCCAACGCTGCCAAGCGAACGACCGCATTACCTTATGGGAGTCGGCAAACCTGCGGATATCGTGGGCGCTGTTCAGCGTGGGATCGATATGTTTGATTGTGTTATTCCGACACGCTCCGGTCGCACAGGCCAGGCTTTCGTGCGCGGCGGTTCCCTGAATCTGAGGAATGCCAAGCACACAGATGACAATCGTCCCCTGGACGCCGCCTGTACATGTCGGGTCTGTGCCAACTATAGCCGCGCCTATCTGCACCATCTCGTAAAAGCCGGAGAAATGCTCGCGGGAATGTTTTTGACCTTGCATAACCTGCATTACTATCAAACCCTGATGGCAGAAATGCGCAACGCCATAGAGAATGGCACGATGGCAAAATTTGTAACCGCATTTGACGCTGACCAGGAAACCGGGCCGATAGCGTCGGTAGCCGAATAGAAAACGGAGTTGGTCCATGACCACAGCTAGCGATGAGACTTTGACACAGCTTGGTGCCCACACCCCCTTACCCGCATCGCCCGAAGAAGCCGTCTTGGAACGTGTGGGAAATCCACAATCTGACACGACGTATTTGGCACGTTTTACCTGCCCAGAATTCACCAGCCTGTGCCCGGTTACAGGGCAACCTGATTTTGCTCATCTGGTGATCGATTACGCGCCAGACCAATGGATCGTCGAGAGCAAATCCTTAAAACTGTATCTCGGATCGTTCCGCACTCATGGTGCTTTTCATGAAGATTGCACAGTTGGCATCGCTAAACGTCTGGAAGAACTGCTTTCACCGCACTGGATTAGGATTGGCGGCTATTGGTATCCACGCGGTGGTATGCCAATAGACGTGTTTTATCAAAGCGGACCACCACCCGCAGATATCTGGATTCCAGATCAGGGTGTTCCTGCCTATCGCGGACGCGAGTGAACAAATATTCGCCAAATGAAGAAGCCAATACGGAGGCGATTCGTGATCGCGCTCTGGGGCTAGGGTTTGACGTCGTAGGCTTTGCACCCGCTGCGCTCCACGAAAATGCCAGAGAACGGCTTTCCGATTTTATTTCTAACGGATATCACGGCGATATGGGTTGGCTTGCTGAACGCACCCAGCAGCGATCCCAACCGACCGATTTGTGGCCTGAGGCGAAAAGCGTCATCGTCGTCGGATTAAATTATGGTCAGGATGGCGATCCCTTAGATGCCCTGGCGAAACCTGAACGGGGCTCAATTTCGGTCTATGCACGCGGTCGTGATTACCACGATGTTGCCAAAAAGAAACTGAGAGTCCTCGCACGGTTTATCGCCGATGACCTCAATGGCGACGTGAAGTTATTTGTCGATACAGCGCCCGTCATGGAAAAGCCATTAGCCGCCAGAGCGGGAGTCGGGTGGCAGGGCAAACATACCAACCTGGTATCCCTGTCTGCGGGCTCATGGCTCTTTCTGGGCGAGATATATACGACCCTGTCATTAACACCGACGGGCGATAGTCAGGACAGTTGCGGCAGCTGTTCGCAGTGTCTGTCTGCTTGTCCGACAAATGCTTTTCCAGCCCCATACAAGCTAGATGCACGTCGTTGTATCTCCTATCTGACAATAGAACATAAAGGTCATATTCCGCGAGAATTCAGAGAACCGATTGGAAATCGAATTTACGGCTGCGACGATTGTCTCGCTGTGTGTCCCTGGAACAAGTTTGCCCACAAAACCAGCGAACCTGATCTCGAAGCAAGGCTTGAACTCCGCTGGCCACGACTCGCCGATTTAGGGCAGCTCGATGACCCCGCGTTCCGAAGAGTTTTCTCTGGTTCGCCCGTTAAGCGGCTCGGACGTGACCGATTTATCCGGAACGTTTTAATCGCAATCGGCAACAGCAACAGGTCCGAATTGTCGGATCTCGCAGAAGCAAGATTGGCTGACAAATCACCTTTGGTTCGGGCAATGGCGGTGTGGGCGCTTTCGCGCCTCCTCACACCAGAATCATTTGAGAATTTACACGACATTTATCGCGGCGAAGAGACTGATGTCAACGTTTTAAAAGAATGGGTAGGAGACTAATTCCGATATAATCGGAGATTCAGAAATTGAATCGTCGGAATCCTTTACATTATTTCAACAGACCCCTTCTTGAATTCCTGTAACCAATTGAAAACAAATATTTTAAGTGAGGTGGCATAATTCTTGCTTATTTTATAGGCGGAGCCGTCTGTGCTCCGACTGAATTTTACGGCGGAAATGTTGTCGATGATGGTTTTAAGGCTCAGGAGCAGGATGATTGCGATGCTAATCGCCGCCTTTGGTGCGATCATTGCCTATTCTGGCCCGGCGCATGCCGTCGCAACCTATAACGCCAGTTCCTATGCAGCAGTGACAATTACAGGTTTCAGCACAATATCGGGACCTGTATCAAAGCCGCCAACTCTCACAATTATCGGGACCGCTGAACCAAGTTTATCTGAAAGCGGGACGACGGTTAGCGGCACTGGGACCGCCACCATCACTGAAATCACTGATGTGATTTCCCTTACGCCCTCGGCCATTCGCATGTTGCCACCGCTAGCGGTGGTGCTGCTGGTCCGGGCGGCCAGTCCTATTCGGATCAGGTCACAAACGGTGAGATTTTCTTTGGAAATGCTGGTACCGAAGATATCACCGTAACGTTAGGAATTGACTGGGCGTATGCGGTAATGGCATCTACATCCGGGCCCAACCGAATAGCTAAAGCGTTCGCCAGTATAATTGTTGATACAGTTATTTTTGATTCGATCGGCGAACAGGTTGGAGAAGATATTTTTCATGTCGATGAACTGGCGATAGCCGATGGAATCGGCGGCAGTTTTGAAGACCTGTCCGACACCACTACTTTGTCTGTTGATGTAGTTGTTCTCGCAGGGTCAGTGACAAGCGTTGGCCTTTTTGTCGATGCAAGAGGAAGTGCCGAGGTTTCTGCACCTCCTTCATTGTTAATATTTTGTCTCGAAATTATCGCTACGGGATTTGTGCGTCGGCAACTCGTTAAATCAACTGCGGCGTAATCCAATGCTACCTGCGTCCGATAACGGAAATTCACCCAAGCAAAACAACGCCCGTCAGCATTCCCGTCTCGAAATTGACGGAGAACCTGACCTTCTGAACGGCACGCTGGAAGAATGGCATATCTACCGGAAATCCCTTTCTGCGCTACCGCAGGAAGATGAGAATGTCCGTGTTGCGATCGCCGTTGCAGACGCCCGAATCGCGAGGCTCAAAGGGAACGATTAGTTCCGGTTTAGTCGCAATATGACTGGTTGGCTAATTCTTAGTGCCGCCGGGGAACCTTCAAATAGTCGTGGCGATCCCCTGAACGAATAACGACATCAATCTGGCGCGACCCCCGAACAACACTAATGCTGACATCAGCTCCCGCGCCACCGACTGCCCAGATTTTACGATACATGTCCGGTAGGCTTTCAACTGTCTGGGATTCAATTTCCTCAACAATGTCACCCACCTGGATATCGGCTCTGTCAGCGGGTCCACCATCATGAACGCCCGAAACAACGAGATGCCCAATGGCTTCCGTCGTTTGCATTCCCAGCCACGGTTTTGCAGCCTTTTGCGCTCGACCAGTATCGATGAGTTCTTGATAAATCGGCGGTAGCAAATCCACAGGGACAAACATGTTGCCCTGACTCTCGGTACTGTTTCCGCCAGGATCCTGAACAAATAGGGAGCCAACACCAACGAGAGCACCTGTTCGCGGATCAATCAGAGCACCGCCACTCCATCGAGGGTGCAAAGGCGCCGTAAAAACAGCCGATTCCAATAAGTATTCCCAAGACCCAGCGAATTCGCGCCGGTCGACGACATCACCCAAAACAGCAGATGGAATACCGCCTGACGCTGCGACGACAACTTTGTCCCCTGGCAAGACGTCATCAACATTGGATGCTAATGCAAGTGGCGTCAAATCAAGAGGTTCAACCGTTCGGACCAAACCGAAACCGGTACGGTGATCATATCCGACAACCTGAGCCGGAACTTCCTTACCCCCAGAGCCGCCGATAAAAATATCAGTCGCTTCTGTGATGAGATAACCAATCGTGACCAGAGTCCCGTCAGCATCGATTAAGACGGCATTGCCTTCTCGTTCCGTTCCGAGATTTCGGGCGCTGTGAGCATCGGCGGGAATTTTCGACCGCAGTGATCTTACGGCGGCCAAGCCCACCTCAAGGTCAAATGAAACGTCATCTTCCGTAGGCTGTGGCCCAGGCATTGGCGGTTCACCAAGGGGCAAAATCCCGTCGAGCCTGTGACCGTTTGCCCGTGTTACTTCTGTCAATTTGTTTCCCCGTAAAGTGTATGGTGAATCTAGGCGCTGATCTCATTATCGAGAGACATGAAGGCGGTGACAACAATTGAAACGAACCAGACAATTTTTGTCCTGAAAATATTGGTCGAATGGTGCCCAAATTTCAAAATTTTGCATGAACTCTATTTCTGGTTGATGGAACCTTCTTCCATACTCCCGTTTCTATCCTTTTCTTTCGAAATTTCTCCTTGGTATTTGTAAAACAATAATAAAATTAACCTATGTAACAGCGATTTTACTTGCCTATTTGCCCAAAACAGCTGATTGTACCGGACAATATATTTTGATTTATAAAAATCTGCATCAGAAGGGCGGGGGAATTCTGGTCTGATTCAGGGTTATAAGGCGTTTATCTGGATGCTCCGCTCGTTCGTAAAATCAGCTCCGCTCGTTCGTAAAATCGATTGTCATATTACTTGTGCTCGTTGGGATTTCAACAGGTCCCAATAGTCGCGCTTATGCGCTGACCCTTGTAATCGACTTTGATCCTACCGTAACCATATTCGGGAATGCCATGACGCCGTTTGACTCTGCCCCTTATGGTGCAAGTCTTTCAAGGTCAGCGGTTATCACCGATATCATGGACGGATTGAGAGAGGACTTTCACAACATATCATCTCCATTAATTCCCAGTGGCAAACAACTGGATATAAATTTCGAATTGGGAACGATCGGAGATGGCGGTGTCACCGCAAATGGCGATAGTAATTATTTTTATATTGCTGTAGGCAGCGCAAATGATGGCGGCGCCCCGCTGGGGGAAGCATTCGGACCACCCTCAATTGCGCTTCCAGTAAATTCTTTTGCCCCTGGCACTACCCTTGGTGCGATCTATACCGACCAAATTGACAACCTCGTTGTAAATGTGAATAACGCTTTTGAAACGAGAAATTTGATACTTGGAACTCTGTCGCACGAAATCGGCCACACAGTAGGGCTGACACATTGTGCCGTGGCAGGATCCACAACGCCCAATGGCCTTGACCCCGTTATGGCAACCGGCGCCATTGATTTGCCGAATGCCGCCCGACTGAATGACCGAGAATTTGGATCTTCATGTAATACCGGTTCAGGCACTCAAAACAGCATCCAAACATTGGTCACGAATTTGGGTCTGGCTGACACGCCGGTTGTCCCTGAACCAACAACCATTTTGATACTGGCGGCGGGTCTCGCTGGTGTTAGATTTATGCGTCATCGCGTGGCATGATATTTTTTTCCAAACTCTGTTAGAGACTTTCAAAGAATTTCACCATTTCCCGGCGCATTGCGATGTTGGGTACCGCTTTCCCGGCCGACAAAACGAAATCGAGCATGTGGGCAGGATTTCCCGTTGCCGGGATGACGCAAGTGACAGCAGTTTCCCCTAAGATATACCTCAGGAAGAATTCTCCCCAGCAAGAGCAATCAAATTCTTCCACCAAACGACGCGATGATACGCCTTGGATAGCATCAAACAAATTACCACCCTCAAACGGCCGATTCACGATCACCGCCACACCTCTATCAGCAGCTAGAGGCAAGAGTAGGTTTGCAGCATTACGTAAAGAAATGGCATATGGCAATTGCACAAAATCGATCGGTTCGGTCGATATAATATTTGCCAACTGTTCGAAGGCTCTCACCGTATAATGCGTTATCCCGATATACCGGATTATTCCCCCTTCTTTCCAATCCCGGAGAGTAGAAAGATGAGTTCGCCAATCTACCAAGTTATGGATCTGCATAAGATCAATGGTCGGAACCCTCAACAAATCCATTGACCGGTGCATCTGGTCGATACCGTGTTGTTTTCCCTCGGTCCAAACTTTAGTGGCAAGAAAGGCGTCATTCTGGCGATGAGTCTCAGGCAACAAATCACCGACAACCCGTTCCGCAGCACCATACATAGGGGAACTATCAATGACGGTACCGCCCGCCTCGAACAACGTATCTAGAACCTCAACACGGGTAGATCGTTCCTCTGGACCATTGCCGATATCAAAGGAACGCCAAGTTCCAGCGCCGATTACAGGTAGTTCTTCACCACTCGACGGAATTTTACGGCTGAGCATTTAGACCTTGCCGTTTTCTCCAGGCTGGCGCTTCAAATAGATATAGCCGCCATCAACTAACAGATTTGTTGCCGTAACAAATGAAGAGTCTTCTGACGCCAGAAACAGAACTGCATTGGCGATTTCTTCCGGCTGACCAACACGACCAAGCATATGCAGTTTACCCCGCGACTCATGAAATTCTTCTGCCGTATCGAACCGCCGCCGCGTCCTCGGTGTCTCAATAACACCCGGCGATACAGAATTCACACGAATATTATCTCCCGCTACTTCCGCCGCCAAAATTGTTGTTAAATGAATAAGCGCTGCCTTGGTCGTGCAGTAAGCTGATCGATTGGGCACACCGATGGTTCCCAGCTGTGACGCCATATTGACGATGGCACCCCCACCGGCCTTGCGAATTTCAGGTATGGCAAATTTCGACATCAGAAACGGGCCGGTCAGATTAACAGCAAACGCCCGATTCCATTCCTCGAGCGGCAATTCATCAACCGGCGCATCCGGCGTGACAGCCGCTGCAACATTCACCAACACGTTTAGTCCGCCAAAGGCAGAAACGGCGGTTTCAACTGCGGCTTTACCCTGAGCCGGATCCGCAACATCAATCGCGATAGGCTCTGCAGAGCCGCCGTTATCCTTGATCTCTTGGGCAATTTTTTCTGCCATTTCAGCGCGTTCATCTGCAACCAGGACACTCGCGCCTTCATCAGCCAGCAAATGCGCAGATGCGCCGCCGATGGCGCCACCGCCGCCAGTTACCAGGGCAACTTTGCCATCCATTTTTCCATTGGTTGCCATCTTAATTTTCCTCTCTGAATAAACTATTCCAGCCCCTGCCCTTTCTTTCCGCAAGACAGGTTACTCTCTTCATGTTCCATGTAACCCACGGTAGGGGGGGTTGCTAATCGACGCAACGGTAGGTCCAGCGTTTGACAAGGGAAAAAGCGACGCGCACATTGCCTAATAATGACCAACCCCTCAGGATCACGCTCTCCCAAATTACCATTACCAGGCCCGCTTTTGGAACGCTGGAACCGTATTTCACCTAATGTTCGCGGTGCCTGTTTTGTTGTCGTTGGAGCTTTTCTGCTCATTGTCATGGCATCGCTCGTCAAACATCTGGGCAAAACCCTTCCCGCCTTCGAGGTTCTCTTTGTGCGGTTTTTAGCCGGTCTCATTGTCATCACGCCGCTGGTCTGGCGGATGGGTTTAAAGATTGTCAAAACCTCAAAGCTACATCTCCATGCAGCGCGCGGCTTTGTCGGCTTCATGGGCAATCTCTGTTTCTTTTTTGCGCTTGTTCACATCACCCTGGCAGATACTGTGACCATTCAGTTTTCACGCCCGATGATCATGATCGTCGTCGCGGCCCTGTTCCTGAATGAAGTCATCGGCTTCAAACGCGGGATCGTAACGCTTCTGGGGTTTGGCGGCATTTTGCTCATTACCAAGCCATTTGGAGGGGGATTTGACCCCTGGTATCTCGTTGCCCTAGGCGGAACCGTATTTGGTACTGGCGTCGTTCTAACCATCAAGCTTCTGAGTCGCACCGAAGAAACCGTCACAATCATGTTTTATTTCGCCCTGTTCACGACTTTATTGGCCTTTATACTGGCGATGATTGTCTGGCAAACACCGACATGGACAGAGATTGTACTGCTCGCTCTGACGGGAACACTTGGTATCCTTGGCCAAGGCCTTTTTACTCATGGCGTCGGGCTTGGTGAAACCGGTTTCGTCATGCCTTTTGACTATATGCGGATCGTCTATGCCTTTGTGCTTGGCATTATCTGGTTCGCCGAAACCCCGGGCTGGTGGAGTTACGGCGGGGCGGCCATCATCATTGGAAGCAGCGTTTATCTGCTAAGAACAGAGAATGCCAAGAAGACAGTAGCGAAAGACGAATGAAGAGATTAATGAAGAAAATACATCCAGAGAAGTGACAGGGAGAATATCATGACCACATTGATCACTGGTGCCGGGCTTGTCGGCACGTCCTACGCTCAGCACGCCCTCCGCCGCGGCGAAAATGTCGTCTTTGTCGATCCGGTTCCCCGCGAAGACTATCTCCGAGCGCGCATGGGGAATGCGGACTTTACCTATCTAAATGAAGACGTCAGAAGCCTCCCGGGGCTTATCTCAACGATCAATGACCACAATATAGAAACTATTCTCCATACGGCTTCTGTCATCGGTAAACGGGTTAATGATCCAATTCATTTCGGCTATGACCTTAATATAGGCGGCACCCAGGCCGTTGCGGACGCAGCTCGGTTAACCGGCGTAAGGCGTATTGTCCACATCAGCACCTTTGGTGCGTATAACTGGCGCAAAATTACCGAAAACCCGGTTGCAGAAGATAATTTGCTGGGTGCTGGTACGGCATACAGCAATTCCAAAGTTTCCCAGGAGATGATCCTTGAAGCATACGCACAGGATGCAGGTTTCGATCTGTTTATGTTGCGTCTTGGCAACGTATTCGGCGTCGGGCACTTCTGGGCGGGCTCTGGCGGTGGCCAGAAAGTGCAAGACCTCGTAATGGCCGGGATTACAGGCGAACCGGCAAAAATTCCCGAAGAACAGACAATGGGTTTTGTTTATCTTTATGCCAAGGATTGTGGTCGAGCGATCAATATCTGCGCCACAATCGAGCAACCACCGGAGCGGGTCTTTAACGTAGCTTACCCGTTTGCCACGTCATTTGACGACCTCGTGGCAGTGATAAAAGACCAATTGCCTGACCTCCGCGTTGAAATCATCCCAGGTGTTGCGCCTCTCAACCGAGCTGCTTCCCTAGACATTTCGCGGGCCAAGGAAATGCTGGATTGGGAACCGGAATTCTCGATGGCAGATGCCTTTGCCGACTATATCGCTGATCTTAAAGCCCAGATGAACAAATAAATCTTCCAAGCGACGGGAATAAAACGCTCTAATCGTTCGTAATAGATATCAGGGCCAGTTGCCTTTTATCTGAGCGCCACCGGGATTGGAATTCACGGCGGTGTTGGAGGCAGACAATGACGAGCGTGGATAGCTATATTGCAGCGAACCGGTTTGGTCTGGGGCCCAAAGGCGGCTATCTCGGCGGAATTGCGACCGACCCCCAAAGTTGGCTTTTACGCCAACTTGGCCCCGATGATGGGGCGCTCCCTTATTTGAATGATCTACCGGGTAGCGATGAGATCGTCCGGGCACGGATGCAAGCGCGGGGTTCCCGCGAAATGCGGAACCCCGGGCGCTTCGGGACACTGACGGAAGCAGCCGGAAGATTACTGGCCGCAAATCAGGGCACCGTAACAGGTCGATTGGCCCGGAATCCTGGTCGCCTCGCGAGCGGACTCGATGAGCTCTCCAATCGCCTTGAACCAGTATGGCGAGACACCGTTATTTGTGTCGTCACAGAGTTCGGCCGCACGGTCAGGATGAATGGTAGTAAAGGGACAGATCACGGGACAGGCGGCGCTGTTTCCGGTGGCCATGTGGCCACTCGATGGCCCGGTCTTGACGAAGATTCACTATATGGCGGCAGAGATTTAACTCCGACAAGTGATTTGCGCGGTTTGTTCAAAACCGTTTTGCATGATCATTTGAATATCCCCTCGCAAACGTTGGAAAGCTCTGTATTTCCGGAAAGTGAAAATGCTGCTGCGCCGCCGGGGAAGCTAATCCGAAGCTAACCGGCGCGATTTTAGTTCGACCACACGCGCAAATCACGCTTAAGACCGCCCAAAATTCCCTAAAATAAATACGACAATCGTAGTGGCGCTGACGGATATTTATCCCTAGGCTGCTCTCATAACAATGACAAGTCAGGCGAACTGCCTTGGCTAGGGGACGAACGAGAATGATTTCTATTAGCCACCTGATGAAGGAATTCACGGTAACCGATGGCAAGGTCGCGGCGCTGAACGACCTCAACATTGAAGTCGACCCCGGAGAGTTCTTTGTTATTGTCGGTGCCAGCGGCTCCGGAAAAACGACATTATTACGATCTGTTGCGGGACTTGAGAATCCGGACTCCGGCTCGATTAAGGTCGCTGATCGTACGGTGTTTTCAAACGACCCTCCTGTCTGGGTCGCTGCGCAGGACCGCGGTTTCGGCATGGTATTCCAGTCCTATGCCGTCTGGCCCCATTTGACCGTCTACGACAATGTCGCCCTCCCCCTGAAAGAAGGCGCCCAGAAAATTCCGGGCGAGCAGGTTCGCGCCCGTGTGCAGCAAGCGCTTGAGATGGTTCAGCTCGAAGAGCAAATTGACCGACCTTCGACCCTTTTAAGTGGTGGGCAGCAGCAGCGTGTTGCCCTGGCTCGTGCCATTGCTGTTAATCCAAGCGTTCTCCTTATGGATGAACCGCTAAGCAATCTGGACGCCAGATTGCGGGAAGAAGTCCGCGGCAAAATTCGCGAGCTCGCAAAGCATCTGGACGCGACCGTTCTCTATGTAACGCACGACCAAATCGAGGCGATGGCTGTTGCCAACAAAATTGCACTGATGAGTTTCGGAAAGCTTTTGCAGTATGGTTCCCCAATTGACCTCTACACCAAGCCCAACTGCCCGGAAGTTGCGGAGTTTTTTGGGACAGTCAACTGGCTGCCCGGAGAACTAAAATCTGCGGAAAGCAATATAATCAAAACGGAAATTGGCGAGTTTTCTGTCCCGGACATTGATGCTCAAGAGAAAGAGGTTTGGATCGGATTTAGACCCGAACATATGGGAATCTCAACGGACTCCTATAACGCGCAAACAAATCACATTCAGGCAGATCTTCGAAATTCAACGTTCCTGGGTGATCAATATATATTTGAAGCACTTGCGGGCACTGCTCAGCTGGACGGCAAAAGCCGTGTAGCGCCTGCGTTGCAGGCCGACAAGCTGCATATCGCTATTGAGCCGTCGGACATCATGATATTTCCGGCAAACGATGAAAACACTTCCTTTATCAACACCGCTATGACGAATTCGTAGGGTAATTCCCTAATAGATTTATGGTTTTAGGGCTATATAGTCGACAACAAGAAGTACGAGGTGCGTAATTTTCCAACGACGATAACACTTGAAACCAAGGAGGCAGTTAGATGTCTAAGAGAAGAATTAGATTTACGACTTTGAAGACCGTTGCCGTTATCCCAATCACAGCAATGTTGGCGTTTGGCTCAGCACATGCTGCCGACGCCCCCAAAAACCTGGAAGAGCTAATAGCCGGCGCAAAAAAGGAAACAACACTGCACGCTATGTGGTCGTCAGCCAGCTTGAATGGCGGCAAAGGATTGAAGCAAATCGTCGCCGCCATGAATAAAAAGTATGGCACGACGCTTAAAGCGAAATTTACGCCGGGGCCTTCCATGACCCGGATGATTGCAAAGATCACCCGCGAAATGAAAGCGGGGCAACCCTCGAGCACTGACGTCATATACGGCAACGCTGGCGGCGTGTTGAAAGGTTCAAAAATCGGCCTTTTTCGTAAAATGAACTGGTTGAATTATCTGAGCCGTCCGATGATCAAGGAAAAAGGGTTTGACCCCGTCGGACCAGGTGGAACCGCTTTGGCGACTGGGTCTACGCTTGTCGGTGTCGTCTATAATAGTGATATCGTCAAAGGGGCAGATATTCCGCAATCACTTGCCGATACACTAAAGCCTAAATGGAAAGGCAAAATCGCTTCCACGCCATACGCGGCAGGGATGCGTGAATTTGCCATGCCTGATCTTTTGGGCAAGAAAGCAATGATCGACTATACGACAAAGCTTTCCAACCAAATTGGTGGTCTGATGCGTTGTGGATCAATGAATAAGATCACTAGCGGCGAATTCCTCATGTTGGTCCTAAGCTGCGGCGATCAATATGTGAATCAGGCGCTTCGCAAGAAAGAACCCCTCGGTTATGCGCTTATGAATGAAGCCGTTGTCTCTCATACCCGCTATGGGTCAGTACCTGTAAATTCAAAGTCTCCGAATGCCGGTGCCCTGTTTGTCGTATGGCTGCACAGCAAGGAAGGTCAGAAATGGATGTGGGACAACGTTGGTCTGGATCTCCACGTATATCCGGAATCCCACCAGCGGAAGAAACTGGTGGCACAGATGAAAAAAGGTGCCAAAGCGGTTATCAATTCACCGCAATGGCTCGGCGCTCAAGGTGGTTATGTAAAAACCCGTAAAGCGCTACAGACAATTCTGAAAAAGAAGAAAAAATAGGAACTTTTTTCTTGAAATCAGCGGGTTGGAGGGCCGTCCCCTCCAACCCGTATCTTTCTGAAATCTGCTTTATTGCCGGGCTATAGGTACACTCCTTGCATTCTAAAACGTCCCCTACCCTGATGGTGCTTGCCGCACTACCGATGTTCGTCATCGTCGTATTGGTTGGGGTTCTCATTTCGATCAGCTTCCAATCAGGCATTATTGGAACGTCGGATGCAAAATTTACTTTAAGTAATTATGTCGATCTGTTCTCCGATCCGATCATCGGGGAAGCCCTCTACAACACCGTTATATTTTCGGTCACAGCGACCATCGTATCGATGGGAGTTGGATTGCCTGTTGCCTGGCTTACCGAGCGAACCACGATGCGCGCCAAGAGCGCCGTCTATGTCATCATGACCCTCGGTCTGCTGATCCCCGGAATTTACACCGCTATGGGCTGGACCTTTCTGGCACACGCCCGAATCGGATTTCTGAACAGATGGGCCACCCGGTTTTTTTCCTTGTCGGAAGGCCCCATCAATATCGCTACGCCAGTTGGAATGGGATTTGTGCAGGGGCTCAGCCTAGCGGCCCTGGCTTTTATTCTGACGGCGCAAATGTTTCGCGCGATGAATCCGTCCCTGGAAGAAGCCGCTAAAATTCATGGTTTAGGTTTTTTCGGCACCATGCGCCGCGTGACCCTTCCTCTCGCCATGCCGGCAATTCTGGCAGCGGTTATCTATATTGTTGTTATCGGGATCGCGACATTCGACGTCCCCGCGATTATCGGGCTGGCCAACCGCGTCTATATGATTAGCACCTATGTGTTTGAAAAAGCTAACCCGGGTGATGAAGAATTCTCCCAGCACGGGATAACGGCGGCGCTCGGCGTCATTATGATTGCCGTCGCCCTTCTTCTTACTTGGTGGTACAGCACCGTTCTTCGGCAAGGCGACAAATACCAGGTCGTTACGGGCAAGGGGTATCGTCCCAATCTCATTGATATCGGACATTGGGGCAAAGCAGCCTGGACTTTTATCATAGTTTACATCATTGCCGCGAAGGTCATTCCCCTCATTTTGATCGTGTATGCTGCTTTTGTTCCTTACCTGGCGCCACCTTCCGCCAAAATGTTCAGCCTTATGTCCATCGACAATCTGATGGAAAACATGGATTGGGATCTGGTGTTTCGCGGGCTGAAAAACACCATCATTCTTGTCCTGGTCGTTCCTGCGGCAACGCTTGTCGTTGCCTTCAGTGTTTCCTGGCTGATTGTTCGAAGTCGAAGCAGAGCCCGCTATGTTCTCGAATTTGGGGCCTTCCTGCCACATGCACTGCCAGAAGTCATTCTCGCCGTTGCTGCAATTCTTATGGCGCTCTTTGTCCTAAAAGACTTTGTCCCGCTATACGGAACAGTCACGCTCATTGCCATCGTTTACGTCATCACCCGAATAAGCTTTGCCACGCGAGCCATAAACAGCGCTCTTCTCCAAATACACAAAGAGCTGGAAGAGGCCGCCCATGTTTCAGGTCTCTCTGAAGTCAGGACCTCATGGCGGATTCTGGTTCCACTGTTACGGCCAACATTGATGTCCGTTTGGATCTGGTCAGCAATTCTCGTCTACCGTGAACTGACCGTCGCCGTCTTCCTGGTGGGGCATGAAAATATAACGCTACCCGCCGTAATATGGAGCTATTGGCAATCTGGCGCCACCAATCTGGCTGCTGGCGTTACCCTGATTATGACATTGGTTCTTACACCGCTGGTGTTGCTATTCTGGTGGTTCGGTAGAAAATCGGTGATGTCAGACTAACCCTTGTACGCTGAAGTATTAATTGGACAAAGAAAACATCATGCTCGACTCGATTGATGGAAAATTTAACGTCGGTGGCGTTTTACTCGACCGCCCCTTCAAAATTCGTCGACTGGGCCATTTCGGTATCAACGCAATCAAAATGGAGGAAGCCCTTCATTTTTATCATGCGTTGTTGGGCTTTCGGATCGTCGATATTCGGGACCCCTTCCCTGACGGCCGCGAAATCCCGGAGGAACTAAAACCGTTTGGCGATCTCCGCGGCTATTTCTTCCGCTATTCGCACGATCACCATGCTTTTGTTCTATATAATCACCGTCAACGTGGCGCCGTGGATAAGTTAGGTCGATGGCGCGAAAACATTACAGTCAATCAAATCACCTGGCAGGTCGGCACGCTTGCCGAAGCGGTAAATGGCCATCACTGGCTAAAAGAGCGCGGCAGCAACATGATCCGCGCCGGGCGGGATATGCTGGGATCAAACTGGCATACCTACTTGATGGATGCGGACTGGTTCCAGAACGAGCTTTATTACGGCATCGAACAAATCGGTTGGGACGGATATTCCAAACCCTGGGACATGCATGACCGTGAGTTCAAGGAGGTTGCTTCGCTTCCACAAATTTCTGAGTACCGGGAAGTGAATGAAGCGCTTGAAGCGGGTGTCGAAATGAACACCGGATACCGCGACATCGAACCGCTGGAAGAAAAATATGATGTCGACGGCATTCTATTAGGACGCCCGTTTAAAATAACCAAGATCGGTCCCGTCCGCTTATTCTGCCAGGACATGGCGTCTGCAATTTCGTTCTATCGCGCTACACTCGGTTTTATTGAGACGGAAACAGTCGACTACCAAGGACATCAATGTGTGTTCCTGCGAAACAATACTGAACACCATTCGATGGCGCTCTATCCACTCGCGCTTCGCAAGAAGCTGGGGTGCCGGGAAGACACTCAACTATTTGCCTTTGCTGTCCGTCTGGCCAATTACCGGCAATTGAAAAACGCTTTGAGTTTTTTCAGAGAACATGGGTGCACAATCCGCGAAGATATTCCGCAGGAACTTTACCCCGGAATTGATTACACCGCTTTTGTTGTCGATCCGGACGGGCATCTGATCCATCTCTATGCCTATATGGAGCAGGTTGGCTGGGACGGAATGCCACGCCCAGCATCTGAACGAAGGCGGGTGATCTCGGGCGATTGGCCGGAGACCCTCGACCAGCAATCTGACAGCTATATGGGCGAACCATTTCTGGGACCACTTGGGTAGCTAATCGTGGCTGACGACCGTGTTCCTACCCATATCTGGGTCGATGCTCATCTTAGACGTTGTTCCGTTGAGGGCATTCCCGCCGTTGTCATTAACTCCGGCGAGAAAATGGGCGGCACCGTTTTACTCAAAATATATCAAGCCGGTGTGGGGTGTCGGTTATTATCGCAAATGCGATATCTGGATGGCAAACTCAGCTGGTACCCCGCCCATGATGAAGACGTCATCGAAGAACGGGACGCCGACGAACGTATCCAAAAATCGGTTAACCGCGACCCCGATCTCTGGGTAATTGAAATTGAAAGCCGTGACGGCTCGGTACCTGTAGACGGCCTATAGAAACTCAGCCTGCAAAGGATGACTTCAGGCGACCGAAGAAGCCCTGTTTCTTTTGGGCCTTTCGTTTCCGGTCGGGGTGGGTACGGGCACCAGAATCTTGTATGCCTTGCCGTCCGCCAGATTTCTTCACGTTGGCATTTTCCTTGGTGCACAAAATTTTAAAGTCACCGTCTTCGTTGACTTTGTAATAGGCACTCTTCGCGATTTTGGGATCATCTGCGAAACGGCGCGCCGCATCGCTATCGGCCTCCATACGAGACTGAATATCGCTATACTCGCACTTGCCTTCCTTGATCGCCTGACCAGGGTAACAAATATATATTTCAGTCGTGCCTGCCATGCCACTCGCGCCCTAAATTGGAGAATGATAGACGGCACTTTATCCACAAAAAATATACAAATTGTTAACGTTAAAAAGAGTTACCGCGCGCACCGTTTTGTAGCGCTCTGGCACGCATCCAAAGATTTGATAGACTGATTGGAAATTGCCCTACGCAGGTCACAAAACGCAAGTAAGCCCTACAGGAGAGACAGTTATGAGCGATCCCAAGATCTTCATTTTTGCCCCGGTTGATCAGGCAGATGAATGCCACGATAAGCTGGAAAAATACGGATGCGAGCTTTCCATGGGCCAAGCTGGCTGGCATTCGCCACAAGGCGATAACGAGCAAGACATGATTTCCATGGCAAGCGATGCGGATGCCTTGATGGGAACGTCAATTCGATCAAGTCCGATCACCCGTAACATCATGGAATCAAGCCCCAATCTGAGAGTCGTCGTTAAATGCACAGTTGGTACTGATGATATCGATGTCGACGCCGCGACGGAACTTGGGATACTGGTCTGCCATGCCCCCACAGAATCCAACTGTTATGGTGTAGCAGAAGGGACTGTCGCCTTTATTCTCGCCACCATCAAAAAACTCAATCAACGCAATGCTGCTGTCAAAAGTGGCAACTGGCGAGACCCCGGCCTGATGGGTCAATATCTTGGCCGCCGGACCACCGACGACTACCCAGGCCTCACGCTGGGTCTTATCGGATTGGGGCGCATCGGCGCTCGTGTTGCCCAGCTCTTTGCACCGTGGCGTATGCGCATAATAGCCTGTGACCCTTATATTGATGACGAACGATTCATTCGAAACGGTGTCGAGAAAGTCGATATGGATACGCTTCTTGCAGAATCCGACATTGTCAGCATGCATTGTGTGAACACCAAGGAAACATCGAAACTGATGGATGCTGAAAAGTTCGCGAAGATGAAGCCAACGGCGATTTTCGTGAACACGTCGCGCGGGGCCAATGTCGATGAAGCCGCTTTAGCAGATGCATTGGAAAATGACGTCATTGCAGCAGCGGCCATTGACGCCTTTGCCGATGAACCCATCGACAGAAACTCTCCACTAAAGAATCTCGGCGACAAGGTAATTCTGTCGCCGCATATGGTTTCGTCTAACCAAGCAAGTGGTCTTGGTCCCGGCTATATCTGGGCAACCAATGCTGTCCTGCAGGCGTTGGCCGGCGAGATCCCAAATAATGTCTTTAATCCAGAAGTTATCGAGCGCTGGAAAGAACGGTTCGGCGGCACCACTGTGCTGACAGCCAATGAACCGGTACCGGATCACCCCGGGTACGGGCCACCAAATCCGTAGAAAATTTTATCTAAATATCGATATCTACTTATTCTTTTTCGCCAACCCGATCAGGAAAAACACCAACCAGATTGGCACGACGACAACAGCACCCAAGAGGATGTATTTGAGCGACCATTTGAGAAAGCTCAGGACGACTTCACAAATATCAACAACGGTTTCGCCGAGATTTTCTACAAGTGACCGGGGACTGATATCGAAAAAGGCCAGAGCCAACCCTACCAGTAGGGAAACGATAGCAATCTTGACGATCGTAGAGACAGCACTATTGGACATTGTTTTCCCTTAGGAATACGCGACTATTGTTTCATCGCCTTTGCGATTTTTTTATCTGTATTGTATTGGCTAAGTGCGTAAACAGCCCAAATTGCCGCCAGTATCCAACCAATCAGTGTCAGCTGCAATATTATGCAGATTATACCCTGCATTATTTTCCCAATAAAAAAGAACGAGAGCCACGGCAGTAATATAGCCAGCAATAAGCGAAACATAAAATCCTCCACGCGGTAAACAGCAACAGACCTGAACAGTGGTCTAAAACTTCCTTTGATTTTATAGGAGACTAACCAGATTCTGTCACGCAGGTGATCTTCGACAGCAAACTCTTGCACCGTGGATTTGGACAGGTTAGTGAAGGCAGATGTCACAAGAAGACACAGCATTGGTACTTTTTTCCGGCGGGCAGGACAGTTCGACATGTCTTGCATGGGCGATCAATAACTTCGCACGCGTAGAGACTGTCGGCTTCGATTACGGTCAACGGCATTCCGTTGAGCTCGATTGTCGAATTCAGGTTTTATCCGCCGTCCGACGCGCCTTTCCGACCTGGCACCGGAAGCTCGGTGAAGATCATTTACATTCAATTCCAGTACTCGGGAACATCAGCGAAACCGCCCTGACCCGGGATACAGAAATTGCTTTTGCGGAAGGCGGGCTGCCCAACACGTTTGTTCCGGGCCGCAATCTGGTATTTCTGACGCTTGCCGCCGCAATAGCCTATCGTCGAGGTATTCGCCACATTGTTGTTGGCGTTGGCGAAGTCGATTACTCGGGATATCCGGATTGCAGGGAAGACTCGATCGCTGCAATGGAGGACGCGCTCAATATTGGAATGGAATCGGATTTTATCCTGCATACGCCGTTGATGCACCTCGATAAAATTGCGATTTGGGAGATGGCTGATCACATTGGTGGCCCCGAACTAACTGATATAATTGAAGAATACAGTCATAGCTGCTATCTCGGAGACCGTAATACGCGGCACGATTGGGGATATGGATGTGGCCATTGCCCGGCTTGCGCCTTACGGGCGGCGGGGCATGAAGGCTTCATCGAAAAAACTGTCAAAGCCGACAAAACGATTGAGTAACCATGAATAGTTCAGAGACAGATATTTCACCAACAAGACATCAAAAGATTGAAGGATTTATCTTTCTTGGGGCCTTCGCTTTAACGATCCCCGCAGCGAATTGGCTGATCGGCAATGCCGGAACCGTTTGCCTTGAAAAGGGGCCTTGCCTGATCCCTGTCGCGCCAGGATTGATGGCCCCGAGCGGTGTATTGATGATTGGTCTTTCCCTCGTTTTGCGAGACCTGGTTCAACGGCGGCTCGGCGCCCTATATGCAGTCGGAGCGATCCTGGCTGGTGCTGCGTTGTCTGCATTGCTGGCACCACCAACCCTCGTCCTCGCCTCAGGCGTTGCGTTTCTACTGTCGGAGCTGGCGGACTTTGCCGTCTATACGCCGTTGCAGCGCCGCCGCCTGGTGCTTGCTGTCTTTGCCAGCGGAATCGTCGGACTGACCATCGACAGTGCTGTTTTCCTGTATTTAGCCTTCGGTAATCTTGATTTCATAGCGGGTCAAATCGTCGGCAAAAGCTGGATGATCGTTCTCGCGCTGCCAGCAATCATGTGGATACGCCAAAGAGACGAACGGCTTGGTATTCAACCCGCCTGAGAAACACTCCGCTAGTTCGATTTCAAATGAGCGTCCCGACGCTCAAATAACCCATCGTCAGCGTATCCCATCGTTTCTGGGACTCCTCGGCCCAGCATGACCTGAAACCAAACCGGCTCGAGACTGGTATTGGCATAGCAGTGGATGACACCTGGCGGGCACGTGATGCAATCCCATTTGCCTAACCGTGTCGTTATTCGATTGCCATCTTCGTCTTCAACGAACGCATCAAGGTGACCCTTCAATACAAAAAAGGTCTCTTCAACCTCATGCGTATGAGGTGCATTCCCCTGCCCCGGCTCGACATACATGATGCTAAGTGTATGCGCACGGGGCGGAATAGCATTCATGTCACCATGCTTGCCAGATCCGCCAGCGCCGATGAACCGATGCTGCGCCCTTTTCCAACCTTCAATCTTGGCGTCTTCAAACGCCTCCCAATCCGGAATCCGATCCTTAAATCGGGCGACATACTGATCCATAATGTCCTCGATTGAGGTATCAACGAGTTCCGGGGGACGTGGGTGACGTGCGACAGACATGAAGTTTCTCCATTAGCAATCCATACAGAAACCGAAACACGCTACAGGGCGTGCGTCAACGTCACGTCATCAAAATTACAAAAGAAATAGGCAGCGTTAAGCGGTCTTACGATCCGGATATTCAGACAGTTCTTCGTAAAGTGGTCCGCCCTCAATCGTACAACGCCTCAAAAGACGGGGCTCTTCAGGATCAAACCAGGTGCGCCCGTGGATCGCACAGCGATTGTCCCACATCACGAAGTCGCCCAATTCCCATTCATGCTCATAAACGACCTCAGGGTTCTCACCGGCCGCGTAAAGCTGTTCGAGAATCTCTTCACTCTCGTCGTGACTGACGCCTTCAATCCGTTGCGTCATCAACCGATCTACAAACATCGATTTACGGCCGGATTCGGGATGTGTCACGAAAACCGGATGAAACCAGTGAGGAATGTGGCTGATATCGCCTGAGATATCGACCCGAGCGCGGCGCTCATATTGATGGATGTGTAGTGCTTTCTTACCTGCGAGCTTTTCTTTTAGCTCCTGGCTAAGGGAGTCGTAGGCCTTATACATATTGCCAAACAGTGTATTGCCGCCCTTTGACGGCAACTCCACGCCATACAGGAAGGTGTAGGTATAAGGGTTCTGCGCGTAACCGGAATCAATATGGTACCACATATCGCCGTCGCCAAAGGAACCGACCGGTTTGCCATCGAGCATTTTGTTGCTGACCAGCATCACGCGCTGGTCGTTTTGCAGTACGCCCGTCGTACGTTCCTTTAGCTCTTTTGGCGGTGCTTTACGTTCCCCTAAATCACCAAACCGGCCAGCGAAACGCAGCTGTTCTTCTTCGGTAATTTCCTGACCACGGAACACCAGAACAATATACTCATTCCAAAGGGCACGAATTTCATCAATCGTTTGCTGCGGCAAATTCTCGCGCAAATCCACGCCGAGAATCTCCACACCGCACGCGGGGGAAAGCGGTTTATACTGAACAGTTACCGGTTGATCCATCACACACCCCTTCACAGCAAAAAATCCTGGAAACGGATTTTAGCACTGAAGAGGATGTATGGTCTATGTGAGAAACTGCCCTTGCGGGCGAGGCGCAATTCTAGGCGGCCTCGAAATCTGAACCGCTACGCCAGCTACCGCTGGACTTGCAACGTTTACAGACGCGTTCACCTGCCCAACTGCTGTCGAAACGTTCGCCACATTTCAAGCAGTCGCGCTTTTTCATCACATAAACCCGTTCGGGTTCCGGCTTTTTGGATTTGTTTGTCATAGCCATACGGTAACGTATGGTGTTTTTAAAAAAAGTGAAACAAAAAGATTAAATTTTTTGGCCGTTTGAGGCAAAAAGTCGCACATTTTCGCCGAAAAATGGTTAATTTTCATGAATTCTTTAAGGACTCTCGATAAAAAATTACCCATTCTCCTTGTTTTCGAGAAATTTTCGGCGACACTATCAAGCTGGAAATACGCGATTTCACCTAAATTGTTGGTGAAAATTATTACCCAGTTTGGAAGAGACAACACAATGTCGGACGAGCTAACCGGTAGCCTCATTATCAAGGCGGTTAAGGAAAGCGGTGTCAAAACCGTGTTGACCGTTCCGGACAAAACAACTGCAAGTGGATTACTCCGTCCAATTTCAATGGATACGGAGCTACGACACATAAGCACCTGCAAAGAAGATGAAACAATTGGGATTAGTGCCGCGCTTTCCTACAGCGGAGAACGCTCCCTGATTTTGATCCAGTACACTGGATTACTATATTCCATGAATGCCATTCGGGCCGTTGCCGTCGAATATCAATCCCCGATCTGTTTAATGGTCGGGTTGTTGGGAAAAGAACCCGGCGTCCCCCCTACTGAGTCCAAACGATATGGCGTCAGAATTATTGAGCCAATTTTAGACGCTATGGGCATCGCTCGGCATATTATCGAAACCGACGACGATATCGAAAAAATTTCACCTGCCATTAACAATGCCTATGAAACATCCACACCCGTCGCGATGCTCATCGGCCGTCCCCCATTAGCATCATGATCAAACGCGATGAATGCCTGAAATCACTGGTGTCGAAAATTGCTGAGGACGAAATCGTCGTCGCCGCATACACAACTGCCTTTGAGCTGGATGCTATCAGGCCCAGCCCACTGAACTATATTTCTTCGGGGGCGATGGGCCTAACGTCTTCGCATGCTCTCGGATTTGCGCTCGCCTGGCCCGACCGGCGGATCATTTTACTCGATGGCGATGGTAGTCTGCTGATGAATTTGGGATGTCTCGTTACCACCGCCAACGCAGCACCCAGGAACCTCATTCACATTGTTTTTGAAAACGGTACTTATGAAGCGAATGGCGGCCATCCAATTCCAGGGCAGGATAGCGTTAATTTCGCGGGTATGGCGGACTCGGCCGGTTACAACAATTGCCATGAAATTTCTGATATGGCCGGATTTGAAAGCAGCATTGGCAGTATTTTACAGGAAGAGGGCCCAACCTTCGTAACGATCAAGTGTGAGACCGGTGAAGAATATCCTCAGGATTATCGATATATGCATAGTGCCGGGCTCCGCCAACGTTTCGCAGATGCCGTCAAAGATTTCTGATAGCTCGTCAGGGCGCCTCTCACTCGTTAGGCAAAGGGAAATTCATGACACTGGAAGTTCGTCGCGTTGTTACAGGGCATGACAAGAACGGAAGAGCTCACGTTGCAATCGATGAGTTGTCTGACAACGTTATTTCACGTCGCGCCGGTCAACAGAGCACAGTTATTTGGGCGACAGACCAGACTCCAGCTGATCTAACGGCGTTGAACGATATCTCGGCAGATGTCGAAGCAACAACCGTGCCAAATGGAACAGTCTTCCGTATCTCCCGATTCGAACCCGGTGTTGCGCCACGAAATCATCGTACAGCCAGCCTGGACTATGCTGTTGTGATGTCGGGCGCGATTGATATGGAACTCGACGATGGCGAAGTCGTACACTTAAAGGCTGGAGATGTCCTTGTGCAGCGCGGTACCGTCCATAACTGGACAAACCCTGGCACTGAACCTTGTATGATCGCCTTTATTCTTATGGCGGCACCCCTTCCGGAAGAACTTGCCGCCGAAGGATAGAACGGACACACCAGAGACAAATAATTTCTAATTGGAGACCCAAGTAATGGCCGACGTAAAAAAGTATGAAACAGAAATTGCAATAATTGGCTCAGGTGGTGCCGGAATTGCAGCAGGGATCGAAGCGCGTGATGCAGGTGCCAGCGTAATTGTGTTTGAAAAGTCTGCTGAGCTTGGCGGTGCCGCAGCCATATCCGGTGGTGGGTGTTGCATTGTGGGATCTCCAGTCCAGAAAGCAGCCGGGATTGAAGACACCCCCGATCTCGCCTTTGATGACTGGGTTAAATGGGGCGGCCTGTCAACAGACGTGGTTTGGGCACGCTATTACATCGAACATAGTTTGCACGACCTTTACCACTGGGCGGAGAAGTTCGGTGTCAAATGGATCGATATGAAACCCCAGGAGGGTAATTCAGTTAAACGTTGGACACGCCCCGAACGCAACGGACTTGGGCTCATGACACACTTGACTAAGGGCTTCCGTGATAAAGGGGGAGAAATCGTCACAAATACTGAAATCAAATCGATCAAAATGAATGGTGATAAGGCTATTGGCTTTACAGGCACCAATTCTGAAACCGGGGATGAAGTCGACGTCACTTGCAAAACTGTTGTCGTGACGACTGGTGGTTTCAACTCAAACATTGAGATGGTGTTGGAAGTGCGCCCCGAACTCAAGGGCTTCAAGGTTATGGAAGGGTCAGGCCGTGGCTCGACCGGGTCGGGACATAAGATGGTGACCGATGTGGGCGGCTATCTGACTCACATGGAAAATGTCTGGTTCTATGTCTACTCGACACCAGACTATAGAGATCCTGACGAAAAGCGTGGCCTGGTTTGCCGCCATATCCCCGGCTATATCTGGGTGAACCAGCAGGGCAAACGCTTCCATAACGAAGCGCTTTCAGGCGGCAATTCAGCGAGTCCGGCAATGCTCGCGCAAGACCCACCGCATGCCTGGGCGATTGTTGACACACCAATGAAAGCCAACCTTGAGATCGCCGACCCGTACTATCGTGAAGGCGATAAAATCGTCCGGGAGAAGGTCGAAGAGCTCCTGGCCAACTCACCCTATATCAAGAGCTCCGACACATTGGAGGGTCTTGCCAAGGAAATCGGTGTAGATGAGGCAACCTTCCTGGGCGAAATAGAGCGCTACAACGATGCCTGTAACAAAGGTCTCGACAACGAACCTGACTTTGGCAAGCCACTCGGTATGTCAAAACCGTTCGATACTGCGCCCTACTACGCGCTGCAGTTCTTTCCCACGGCCCGCAAGAATTTTGGTGGCATCAAAACCGATATCAAATGCCGGGTGCTTAACAAGCATTTTGAACCAATCGAAGGTCTATTTGCCGCTGGCGAAGCTTGCGGCATGGCGGGAGGCCATATCAATGGTCGCGCCGGTCTCGAGGGCACAATGCTTGGCCCATCAGTCTTCAGTGGCCGAGTAGCCGGTGGTTGGGCCGCCAACGAAGCAGGTCATGGCGACGGCTTTATTGGAAAACCCAACCGACCTTGATCAGCCCTTAGGCCGCTTTGCGCGCCTGCGTTTGGCGATTACCGCCACGGTTGGGATTACCCGGTCCTTTTCGGTGACCTGCGCCCCGACCACTACGATGGCGGGTTTTCTTGGGTTTTTGCCCGGGACGGCCACGATTGTTGCGGGATTTCGTTGGTGGTTTTACAGGTTCACCAACCGGCTCCTCACCGATGACTGTTAGTTTGCTGCCAATAAGTTTTTCGATGTCACGCAGATACAGCCTTTCAGTCCCGTCGCAGAACGAAATTGCCGCACCATTGGCACCAGCACGCGCCGTTCTACCAATCCGGTGAACATAGCTCTCTGGTTCATTTGGCAGCTCAAAATTAATGACATGTGTTATGCCGTCCACATCTATGCCGCGGGCGGCAATATCGGTCGCAACCAATACTCTTATGTCCCCGTTGCGAAACCGCTTTAGCGCTCGCTGTCTGGCGCCTTGGGATTTGTTGCCGTGCATGGCATCAGCCTCAATTCCAGCTTTGGTAAGCTGCATCGCAACCCGATTTGCCCGATGCTTGGTTCGAGAAAATACAATTACACGGGCAAATGTCGGATCGGATAATACATCTTCAAGCAGTTTCCGTTTATCGCCCGAAGCGACGTGATGAACACATTGTTTGATCCGCTCAACCGGAGTTGCCTGTGGCGTTACTTCAACACGGACTGGCTTGTAGAGAAGGTCTTGAGAAAGCTTGCCAACTTCACCTGGCATCGTCGCCGAAAACAACAATGACTGACGTTCTTGTGGCAACGCCGCGATAATTTTCCGAACATCTCGGACAAACCCCATATCGAGCATGCGATCGGCTTCGTCGAGAACAAGATATTTTACGTCGCCAAGCCTAACGATTTTCTGTTGCATGAGATCAAGCAGCCGGCCTGGTGTCGCAACAAGAATGTCAACACCGCGATGCATAGCGGTTACCTGTGCTTTTTGACTAACACCGCCAAATATTACTGTGTGGCGGAGATGCATATATTTGCTGTATAGCCGAAATTCTTCACCAATCTGGATCGCCAGTTCGCGGGTCGGGGCAAGAACCAGTGCACGAGGGTTACGTGACTTGTTACTTACCTCTCCCTTGGCCAGATTGTGGAGGATGGGTAGCGCAAAGGCAGCCGTCTTGCCGGTGCCAGTCTGCGCAATACCGAGCATATCCCGGCCTCGCAGAAGATCGGGAATAGATCGGGCTTGAATAGGTGTCGGGGTAGAATGCTTGCGTTCTTTTAACGCACGTTGGATCGGTTCGGCCAAGCCAAATTCCGAAAAATTACTAATACTCACTACTAGATTCCTTATATGCCAAGAGACGTGTACAGCGTAATCGCCGCAAACGATTTCTGGCGTTTGACCCTGCTCCAGGCGCGGCCGGAACGGGTTGATTTTTTGATTATTGGTCCCGGGACGTGGCACCCAATTCAGGTGCTTCGCGCTATCGAGAGACAATCAACAAGGGGTAAATGGGCCCTTATCCCGAAAATGTCAAGAAAATCAATTTTTTATGCGTCATAAATCTGCCTACGCAGTTCACAAGTCGCAGAACCAATTTCAGCAAACAGGTCTCTTTCTAGCCCAACGCTCCGTTACCTAAGCGAACAACCCGACCCTTGTTTTCGATACGGTCGATTACATTCCCAGCCATTTCCAGAGAAATTGAGATGAGCATTCTTTGGTATCTTCACTAAAGAACATACTTTGCCATTTGCGGTATAGCCACGCTCGCATTTCCATCCTTTCCCATATGAAGAATCCACAAAATAAGCGTTGGCAGGAACAGCAACGGCGATACATTTGTTTTTGGTCGCTCGAAATCCGCGTTCGCATTTCCAGCTATCACCACCGGATCGCAGATAACCATTCTTCGGAACTCTGACAACGAGGCAACTACCGTTATTTTCCCGAAAGCCTCTGTTGCATTCCCATGCCCGCCCTATGGTCGACGTGCTCAAAAAGGCATTTTTTGGAACTTTCACAGGACGACAACGACGGTCATCATCTATAAAACCGCGCTTGCATTTCCAGCCATCACCCGAAGCATTCAGGAATCCGTTTGTCGGTACTTTGATTGCGAGACAACGTTCACTGACGTTTTGGAACCCGTGATTACATTCCCATATCCGCCCATATCGCGACTTCGTCGCATACGCATTTTTCGGTACCTTTACAGCTTCACATGTCTTATTAACTTCGGTGAAACCGCGATTGCATTCCCATCCTCCGCCAAAGGTTTTCGGACTGGCATTCTTGGGTATAGTCGCCGCGTTCGCGGGTAGCGCGAAAAACGCAAAAATCATCGCTAAATTAGTGACATTCTTTAAAAGCCTATACATTCCTGGAACATTATTCATTGATTTTCCTTAGGACAAAAAGCCGCTCAAACAGCGAATGGAATGACCGGAAACAAGCCCCCATTCCTCGCAAAGCGAGACATGGTTATGTTTTTGAGGAAAGAGAAAGCAAGCTAAAACGGAGGTTAATGGGTAAATCCGTTTTTGGTGACTTGACTACGCGCTCCCTTTCACCGGGATACAACGTAGTAAGCGATTCTGTTTCTATCCTGAATGCTTGCTGTACAGCCGGGCATCGATCCACTAAGAATGGGCTATTCCCTAATGACAGGAAGCCAATGGCCCGCAAAACAAATTATGGCTTTGAGCGCCGCGAACGCGAAAAAGCGCGAGCGCAAAAAAAGGCTGACCGCCAACGCGCAAAACAGGAAAAATCTGACGAACGAAAAGCTGCAGAAGGTGACCAACAACCCATCGACGAGTAGTAACGGTCAGCCGTCATCCTGATTCTCAAAGCTACGCGTGTGCAGACGCCGGAATAGTTCGAATAGAAAAGCAGCCGACAGGCCGAACAAAAGCAATCCGTTTGCGGCACAAATTCCGGACAGAATGCGCCATTGTTTTGGTAGCGTCACATCGCCGTACCCCAATGTCGTGAGAGTCGCGAAAGAAAAGTAAACCGCTGCTTCCAGCGTCGCACACAAATCCAGCCATACAAATGCCAAGGCCCACATCCACACACCGACGACATTGGCGACAAGCAGCCAAATCGACACTGCTGTTAATACGATAATCGTCTTGTAGTCATGTGGAGGCAGGGATAGCCATGGGCGGGATAGTCGAAGAACACGGATTGCGACAACAATAAATCCTGCCGCCGCCGCCATTGTCAAAGACACGACAAAAAAACCTAATATCAACTGGGACGTCATCGTTACGCTCTCAACTTGCGGTATCTCAAAATTATGATCGTTGTCATTAGATGATTTCGCCAACGCAAATGTTGGGGTAATTTATGACCACTATGTCTGAAACTGACACTCCAATATTGAGCGTTTCGGGGCTCCAAAAAAGTTTTGCCGACAACCATGTCCTGAAAGACATGAAGCTGGATGTCGCCAAGGGTGAAGCCATTACCATAATTGGCACATCAGGCTGCGGAAAATCCCTGTTCTTCAAATGCCTGCAGGATTTGATCGCGCCAGACAGGGGGACGATTAAAATCAATGGTCAAAATTTACGCGACATGTCGACCCAGAAACGGAAAGAATATGAAAACAGTCGCAGCGTCCTGTTTCAGTATGGCGGTCTGTTTGACAGCTTAAAAGTCTGGGAAAATATCTGCTTCCTCCAAACCAACCTAAACGAACTTTCTAAAACAGAAGCGCGACAGGTCGCCGTAGAGAAACTGGCCATCGTCGGATTGCCTGCTGACGTTTGCGATCTCTACCCCGGTGATCTTTCTGGTGGCATGCAAAAACGGGTCGGATTCGCCCGCGCGATTGCCAATGACCCCGAAATTCTATTTCTCGATGAACCCACCGCAGGCCTCGACCCGATAATGAGCAATGAGATCTCTCGCTTCATCGCCGAGAGTGTTTCAGCGCTCGGGGCGACGACAATCTCAATATCGAGTGATCTCAACACTGTTGAACGAATTTCAGATCGCGTCGCGATGATCCACGACGGACGAATAGAGTGGGACGGTCCCACTGACCGGCTATATTCTTCCGGAAATGACTGTGTCCATCAGTTCGTCAATAAGCTCGCAGATGGGCCCATTACCGTAGGCATATAAAGCGAATCCCTCGTTAGCTTAATTAAGTGTATTGGCTGGGTATTTCTCCGAGCAATTGTTGTATATTCGGGTGGCTAGCGTGGCTGACTGCGTTTCTATAAGTTGAACGCAGTTCTTTAACAGCAGTCGCCTCATGCCCGATACAACCAGCCACCCTGGATATACCAGCGCCCAGACGATATCCGTCCTGACTGGTGCCGGCACCATGCTGACCATGAGCATGGGCATGCGTCAGAGTTTTGGGCTGTTTGTTACGCCCGTGACGCAGGATTTGGGGATTTCAGTAGCCGATTTTACGCTCGCAATCGCCATTCAAAATTTTACATGGGGCCTGACACAACCGTTGATCGGCGCATTTGCTGACAGATTCGGCTGCCGCATGATGACCATCCTTGGGTCCCTTCTCTATGCAGCCGGACTAGGAGTCACCATGATCGCTGAGGGCCCGATCGCTCTGTGGATCGGCCTGGGCGTCATGGTGGGGCTGGCACTCGCCTGTACCGGCCTAAGTCTTGCCCTCGCAGCTTCAGCGCGGGCGGTATCGCCTCTTAAACGGAGCGTGACACTGGGCACGATATCCGCAGCCGGGTCGATCGGAACCTTTATCACCGCCCCGCTAGCTCAAGGCCTAATTGACAGTGATGGCTGGCTGTTGGCGATGGTCGGGTTTCTTGGACTCTGCGTGGTCATGATCCCGGCAGCTTTTTTCACCGGTGCGGGAGATAAAACAGAACAGCAGATGGCAAAAATCGCTGCTGGCTCAGAAGCCAGTATGTCGCTCAAAGAGGTTCTGATCGAAGCCTGGAACCATAAAGGCTACGTCACCATGGCGGTGGCGTACTTCGTCTGTGGATTGCAGCTTATTTTTATCGCTGCCCACCTGCCCGCCTATCTGGAAATATGCGGTCAATCACCGACACTCAGCGCTCAGGCACTAGGTGTCATCGGGGGCTTTAATGCGATCGGGTGTTATATTCTGGGATGGATGGGTGGCAGATACCCCAAGCACTATTTACTTGGCGGGGTCTATATACTGCGATCCGCCTTTATCGTGGTCTATTTCCTACTTCCTGCAACACCCACGACAACACTGATCTTCGCGGCTGTAATGGGTCTTCTGTGGCTCGGCGTCGCCCCCTTGGTAACAGGGTTGGTTGGTCAGATATTTGGCCTTCGCAATGTAGCGACACTTACCGGTGTCGCATTCTTCTGCCATCAGACAGGCTCCTTTGTAGGTGCATGGGGCGCCGGCCTCCTGTTCGATGCGATGGGCAATTATGACCTCGCCTGGCAGATTGGGGTCACAATCGGCGTAACGGCAGGTATGTGTCAGCTCTTCATGAATGACAAACCAACCCCTCGCATGGGCGGGGCCGTTCCGGCATGAACCTGCAACCAAGCTGGAACGACCACGTGCATGTCCTGTCATCAGGGTTAGACCGTTACTTTTGTGGACACCCGTCTTTGACTAATAATCTACCCATTCAGCTGCGCCATCGATAAACAATCCGTCGATATCGGGTACCTGGCTGATAAATTTCTGTTCATGCAGATAACGCATAAGCGTTGCAACAATCTCACGGTTCTTATCTGTCAGGCCGAATTGAATAAAGTCGTGTCCAGCAGCATCATCTCCCCAAGGGTTCAAATTGCCGCCATCCGTATAAAACTGTTTCTTGCTGGCGCAATAGGCGTCGAACAACGGCTTCGGACATTTCGGAAATTTAGCCAGAATGTCTTCATGAATAACGACAGCATGGTTCAAAGGGAAGATGCCGGTTCTCCCGAAGTAATCGCGTTCCTCTGATTCTGTGTCAGGAAAAAGCTGACGCAACTTCTGTTCTCCAGCCGGATTTTTTCCGTCTTTGGTACTTGGCGCCAGAAATGCATCGATCTTTCCGTCAATGACCAGCTGTTCCAGATCTTCGTCTAACGCCTCAACACCAGCTTCCGCGGGTGGCGTAAATCGCTGTTTCTTTTCAGACACCCAGTTTAGATCGCTCCAGTGTAGTTCGTATTCGTCGATCATCAGACCGCGCCACCAGACACCAGCGGTCTGAGTGTATTCCCGGGCACCAATGGTTTTGCCTTTTAATTGGGATGGATGGGTAAGATCACTGTCTTTGCGTACAAAAAGCGAGCCATGGCGAAAGGAACGATTAAGAAATACCGGGATCGCCGTCATGGGAGCGATATTGCGATCCTTCATAAGGGTATAGTTGGCGAGAGAAAACTCGAAAGGTTCGTTTTCGAGTACCGGCCTGAACGATTGCCCTGGCCCGACACTGGTGTAATTCAGATCGAAACCGTCCCGAACGCCGGTGACGTTCTTAAAAAACGGCAGGTCATTGCCGACCATCTCGATTCTATTATTGGCACTACCAGACACATTGCGCTCCCGTCACTGCCGTTCTTTTCCATGATAATCGTGCAAGCATCGAAATACACCCAGTGGATCCGATGACGGTGCGCAAGTTTTTCGATTTCCGTCGGTGTGCTGGCGTCCCCTAGGGGAGAAGAACGCCATTTTCCGAGAGTCCCGGAAAATCTGCATTTTGGGCATCGCCTCGTGAGTTATGATCCGTTTAGAGTACCAGTTTATGTACCAATCGGAAAATCAGATGAAATTAATTTCATAGGGCCTCGACAATCAAAATTGATATGAGTTTAAACTTTAGATTTGTCAGACGGCATCGCGGCAATAATGGCACACACAATCGGAATCATTCTTGCTATCGCGCCACACCCAACGAATGGAGACAGCGCTTCAGATATTTCGACAGCGTTTAGTGGCGGTGTCTGTACATTTAAATTGCCAGCCATAGCACTTCCCTCGGCACGCGCCGACTCTACGACTCCGAGAACGGCGTCATCAAGAATGCCATTGGCGTCCAATGGCTTAAGCCGGTCGACACATAGCGCTAGAAACCCATGCCAGTGAGCCAGATGCCGTGCAATCCCTGAGCTCACAACAGTTGCCCGTTCTGTCATACCAATCGAGCTAAAATCCAATGCGAGGCCTTCAGTTCTCGGAGGCATATCCGACTGCGCCATCAAGTCAGGCAAGGTCTCGACGACCGGCGACGGCCTATCGGCAGTCGGCAATTCATCACAGACAAGAGCGTCGAATTCACCATTGAGAAAGAGTGTGAGCGCCGTAAAGGCAATGAGGTTGATCGGATTGGTTTGATCGTAATTTGCAAGAACGGCCCGGACTATTCTTTCTTTCTCAATGCCGATACGAGCATCTCTAAGTTCCTTTATCGTCCAGGGTTGTGCTTGTCGTATTGAAATAGAACGCCGCAATTCCTTCGCGGAGGCGTCCAGAGCGCCGGTCACATATAACGGTTTTACGGCATTCCATGTCCATGACAACGCACCATCAATCGTTGCTAGGCGCCGCCAGACCATGTTGGTCGTGGGCACCCCGAGCGTCACTTTGATGTCTGCATAGAGAGCTGCGATCTCCCCGGAGGCTTCGCTCTCCGCAATTGTAGGGATCGGATCACTCATGAAAGTCTTCTAATACAATTCTGCCTGTCGGCCGCGCTCCTGTATAAGCGCGAGAACCACGTCGATATTGGGTGTTGGTACATCAGTCATGCGGCCCAATTCTTGAACCGCCGTCATCAACGCGTCAATTTCCAGCGACCGATCACGCTCGAGATCCTGAAGCATCGACATCTTATGTCCGGCAATGGCTGCTGCGGCATCCAAGCGGCGCTCAATAAATTTCTCAGGAATATCGATGCCCAGCGCCTCATTCACGGATTTCGTCTCATACATCATGGTTTTACAAAGGGCGCGCAACGCAGGTTCTGTAGTCGTTCGATCCAACGTCGCATGGGTTAGCGCCCCGATAGCATTGAAACAGACATTGCCCCACAACTTCAGCCAGACGTTAAAGCGAACATTGTCGCGGACCGGCGCTTCCATCCCGGATTTAATAAATGCTTCGCTGATGGCATGCACTCTCTCACTATCGCTGCCATCAGGTTCCCCCAACGTGAAGCGCTTAAGCTCATGATGCTCTATTACCCCCGGCTCGATCACCTCGCAGGCCGGATCAACGACAGCACCAATAGCGCGTTCGGGGCCAATTAATTGCCATTGTTTACCGCCGGGGTCGACAGATTCCAGGACCCGGCCTTCAAACGCTCCAGCGGACTTATAGAAATACCACCAGGGAATACCGTTCATGGCGGTCACGACCGCCGTATCGGGACCGAGCAGAGGTGCAAAATCTTCGGCCACTTCGGCAGATTGATGGGCCTTAAGTGCACAGATCACAAAATCCTGCGGGCCAAAGTCCGCCGGGTTATCGCTCGCGGGAATATTAGCGACTTTCTCTTCGCCCTCTATACGCAGCTTCAGACCGTTCTCTTTAATGGCAGCAAGGTGTGGTCCGCGGGCAATCGCGCACACGTCATAGCCGGATTGCGCCAATTCGACAGCGACGTACCCGCCAATAGCACCGGCGCCATAAACACAAATTTTCATGGGTTTCCCCTACTCTTCGCGGCTACATAAACCGGTCAGCGCCACCAGAAGCCTCGACAGTCGCACCTGTCGTAAATCGATTACGGTCAGATGCGAGAAAGGCCGCCAATGCGGCAATGTCTTCAGGTTCACCAAAGTGCCCAACCGGCGTCATCGCCGCTCCTAAACGGGCGACCAGTTCTTCGTCTGAAAGGTCAGCCCAGTCCGGATGGGTTTCTCGCGCCTTGGGAATCATATTATCAGCCCAATTGTCGGTCGTTACCGCGCCGATGCCAATAGCATTGACCAGAATACCGTCTGGGGCGACGTCGAGCGCCAGGCTTTTCGTCAGGTTATTGATTCCTGCGCTGAGGGCATGTGAAATGGTGAGTTTGGGGTTTGGGTAGATACCACCGACCGAAGACATGTTGACGATCCGTCCCCAGCCCTTTTGTTTCATATGCGGTGCCGCAGCCTGACAAAAATGTACCATGCTGAGGAGCTTTGTACTGGTCATATCTTCCCAATCATCATCGGAAGAATCCAAAACGCCGCCCGCATGCGCGCGACCAGCGTTATTGACCAAAATATCCACCGACCCGAAAGCCTCAACCGCGCCTGCGACGACACGCGCCGGGTCTTTAGGCTTACTGACATCTGCGGCAACGCAAATAACGTCAGCACCGGTCTGATTGCGCAACTCATCCCCAGCGCTTTCCAACCTTTCCTGACCCCTTGCCGTCAACACGATTTGGGCGCCGTTCTCCGCAAGTTCGCGCGCCGTCGCTTTGCCAATACCCGTGCTGCTACCGGTGACGACAGCCACTTTTCCCTTAATGCCTAAATCCATGCCGCGTACTCCTTATTCTTCTGCGAGTTTTACTGCGAGTCCCCGTTCCTGACGCGGCAACGTGATCTCAAATTGAAATGTGTCGGTGGGATAGTAAAACGTCATTATTTCGAGGACGTTGTTTTCTTTGGAAAAGGTGATGCGGTCCATGGCAAGGGAGGGTTCCCCCGGCTTCATATTTAAAATTGCTGCCGCATCGGCATCCAATTCCTCCGAACGAATAATATGTTTAGCTTCTTTGATAGCGATGTGCATTTCGTTTTCAAAAACCGAGTATGTCGTTTCATTGAGATGATCCTCTTGTGCCAGAACGTGCGCGACCCCACTCAAAGCGAGCGGTAAATAAAGATCGACGAGCGCGATGGGAGCACCGTTGTGTTTGTAACAGCGCCTCAAGTGCGTCACCCTTTCGTCTCCGTTACAGAGAGTGTCCCGGACACGTTCAGGCGGAACAAGCTGGTCCAACCCAAGCATCTCCACTTCCGGTTCAATCCCTCTCTCCGTCAAAGCCTCGATGATGGTTTTTGCTTGTCGGTTGAGCGGTTGGTTGACCTGCGTCGCGCCAACAAAAGTCCCTTTGCCCTGCTTCCGGACGACCTGACCATCTTTTTCCAATTCGGCCAGCGCCTGACGAACGGTGACCCGGCTCACGCCGAACTCACTCATCAACGAGGCCTCGCTAGGCAACATTTCACCTGAAGACAACCGTCCGTCGTCAATCCGGCCAACCAAATCATCGGCGACTTGCCGATAAAGTGGTTGATCGGATTCTCTTGATAACAGCTTAGACTCTACGCTCATTCCAACTCTTTATCGTAGCGCTAAATATCAAAGCGGGATTTGAAGCGTTCCATTCCAACGGTCACGCTTTTCACCTGCGTGTATTCATGCATGGCCTCTGCACCGTGCTCACGGCCAATGCCACTCATCTTATAACCACCGAAGGGAATTTCAGACTGATAGCCGTAAGCGTTTAGAAATACATTACCCGATTCAAGAGCTTCTGCAACTTGGTGGCCTTTCCGAATGTCATTGGTCCAGACATAGGATGCCAAACCAAATTCGGAATTGTTCGCCATGGCAATCGCTTCATCCATGTCATTGTATCGCATAACACAAAGGACCGGACCAAACAGCTCTTCCTGAGCCGCATCCATTTCGTTTTCGACATTCGTCAAAATCGTGGGTGGCAGAAAATTTCCTTTCTCTAGACCTGGCTCTTCCGCCTTTTTGCCACCGCAATTGATGGAAACGCCCTGCTCTTCTGCCTTCTTCACCTCTACGAGTATTTCATCAAGCCGTTCCGCCGTCATAAGCGGACCCAGCTGTGTCGTTCCTTCAAGAGGGTTACCCATAGGAATTTTCGACGCCTTGGCCATCAAATCTGCAATGAAATTATCATGCATGGAAGGGGGAACGAAAAGGCGTGTACCGGCAAAGCATACCTCTGCCTTACGCGCGAAGGCCTGCGTGAGAACACCATCGATGGCCTCGTCCCAATCGATATCTTCACACACGATGATCGGACCTTTACCACCCAGCTCAAGAACAGTTGGCGTAATTGTCGCAACTGCCTGTTGCATGATTTCGTAGCCGCCCTGTGTGCCGCCTGTGAAGATGATTTTCCGGACCTTCGGGTGTTCAACGATGGCCTTGCCAACCGTCCGGCCGGAACCGGTAATGATATTGACGGAACCCGCTGGGAAACCGGCTTCTTCAACGATTTTGGCGAAACGCAATACGCTGAGCGGTGCCACAATGGACGGTTTCACCACCATGGTGTTGCCGCAGGCGATTGCCGCGGCAAATCCACGCGCCATCAACTTCAGCGGCGTGTTCCACGGCACGATCTGACCGATCACCCCATAGGGTTCGCGCCGCGTATAATTAAACCGTGCGCCGAGGTCCTGGTACGATCCTTCGATCTTCCCCGCAAAGCCTGCGAAGTACTCCATATGGAGTGCCGAGGTCGCTACCTCCATCCGCGTTTCGCGAATAGGAATACCGGTATCCATTGATTCCAATGTTGCAAATATCTCGAGATCCCGTTGCAACAGCTGAGCCACACGATACAAAAGAGAGCCCCGTTCACGATCCAGCAAATCCTTCCAGGAAGGATCATGGAATGTCGCATGTGCTGTCTCGACGGCCTCATTCACCTGATCATTGGTGGCGGGATTGATGGCGCAGATCGACTGATTGTCAAAGGGGTTGAGAATATCGACGGCGTCGCTGACGCCACCCTGAACCCATTTACCACCGATATATTGATCGCTCACGATATCGGCTTTGGCATCGCTGAGTTGCACAACAGTCATTTTAACTTTCCTTTCTTTATCAACGGGCAGATCACCCATTTTTTCTACGGTTTAGTGGCGGCAAGACGGCGGGGTCGCCTTTCCTGCCAAAATGTCCAAGACAAATAGACGACCATCAGCACGATGAAGGTGGCGCTAATGGGTTTCTTGAAGAATATGAGGGGGTCCCCCAACGCGATGATAAGCGACATTCGAAACTGCTCTTCGAGGATCGTGCCCAGGATGAGCGCCAATAAGAGCGGTAAGATCGGGTAACCCCATTTCTGCATGTAATAAGCGAGTACACCAAAAAACAGCATGATCCAGACATCCAGGACGCTGTTTTTGAGCGCGTAAGAACCAATGATGCAGAGCAAGACAATCGCGGGCATCAGAATCCGTACGGGTATCTTCACCGCACGAACGAAAAACGGAATGCCAAATAGCGCTACGAAAAACAGGACCAATAAGGCAATGCCGTATGAGCCAAACAGCCCATAAACCACTTCAGGGCTATTCTGAAATAGTAGAGGTCCAGGTGTCAGTCCTTGAATAATCAGGGCGCCGAGCATTACGGCAGTAACCGGGTCGCCGGGTATGCCGAGAATCAACATCGGGATCAACGCGCCGCCGGTAAGCGCGCTGTTAGCAGCTTCCGGTGCGGATATACCTTCTGGATGACCTTCACCAAAAGGCGTTTCGCGATCTCGCGAGAACTTCTCGGCATATTGGTATCCCAGCGTCGCCGCGATGGCGCTCCCTGTTCCAGGTATTGCTCCGATAACGCTGCCAATCACCGATGATCGAATGATGCAAACAGCAAGGCTCTTCAGCTTGCCAAAAGCTTCCTTAATACCGTCAAACGCTTTGATTTTGATGTCGGCAATTTTCGGGCCAACACTTTCGTCCTGCCGGAGGCTTTGTATCGCGACTGGAATTGCGAACATGCCGATCATTACGGGAATGAAAGATACGCCTTGCTGGAAAATAACCGTGTCGAAGGTATAGCGAGACGATGCCGAGATTGGGTCTAGCCCAATGGTCGCGACAGCGAGTCCTATTCCAGCGGAAACCATGCCGCGAATCATAGCGCCTTCGGAAAACCCAGCCACGAGTGTAAGGCCAAGCAACACCAACATGGCTTGTTCGGGGGCGCCAAAGAGCAAGGCGAAATCCGCAAGTTGCGGCGCGACCATGATGAGCATCACGAGCCCGAACAACCCACCCAAAATACTGGACAGGAACGCGATGCCAAGCGCTAAGTCAGCGCGGCCTTTTTTCGTCATCGGATAGCCGTCAACATTGGTGATAACTGATGCGGGATTACCTGGGATATTGATCAGGATCGCCGAAATGGCGCCGCCCGCCATGCCACCGACAAAGACGCCAAGCATAAGACCGAGTGAAGGACCGCTCTCCAGATAAAATGTAAAAGGAAGCAGCAACACGACCGCCATAGATACGGTCAAACCGGGCATAGCGGAAATAACGAGCCCCAGCGTCACACCTGCAACGGTCAAGAGAAACGTCAGAGGCTGGAGTGCCGCATTGATTCCTTGTACTAAATATTCCAATCGATGAACTCCGCCGCGTGATCCGCCTCAGAAAGCGAAAACCACACCGAACCCTTCGCTAAATACGAGAAACAGGCCAACTGCCAACAGAAGCGAGATCACAGCGCTTTTCCACAAGGGCCTAAGCCCCATGACAATTGACAAAACCAGAACCATGACAGCGCTTGCCGGAATAAAGCCGACATAAGGCATTGAAACGACAGCTCCGACGACGCAGGCGATAACAATCAGACTATTAGTAAATTCGCGAAAACTGATACCCCAATCGGAGGGCTCTTGCTTCGGAAGCCTCCGATATTCTGCGATCTGACGAACACCCTCAATCAGGGCAAACAAACCTGCGATAGCCATAATAATGGTCGGAAAGAATCCTGGACCGAAGCCTTCTTGTAGATCCATGACGGGAAAGCCCTGGGCTGTCACGCCGTATACAATTACGACCAGGAACAGAAAAAACGGAAAGAAAATCCGACCAATCACTGAGGGTTACTCCATCGCATTGAAAAAAATCGGCAGGCAGGATCAGCTCCCACCTGCCAACTTGGTCGTTGTCTGCTACTTCTTCTTTTTGATCTTCGCGACAACCGCGCCCAGAAGTGCGTTCTGCTTCTTCACATAGGCAGGGAATTTGTCGAGACCAATATAGTTGATCCCAAAGCCACGTTTCTTGGCAGTCGCGGCAAGTTTCTTATCTGTCGCTGCTGCTTTGAACGCTTTGGCAAGAGCTGCTTTAACGCTCTTCGGTGTGCCTTTCGGGACGAATACACCACGGAACTGATAGAAACCGAGATCCATGCCAAGTTCTTTGAAAGTCGGCACATCTGCATAGGCGGGAACGCGTTTTGGCGCAGAGATGGCCAACAAACGAACCTTGCCAGCTTTCATTGACGGGATAAGCTCAGGCGGATGAACCGAAATCGCATCCACTTCACCAGCGAGCAAGGACGGCAGACGCCGCTTGCCAACAGGAACGAATGTGACCTTAGCCTTTTGCTCAGACACCAAAGCCGCAGCCGTCATATAGGTGAAACTACCCGAACCGGCATGTCCAACTTTAATCTTACCGGGGTTCTTTTTCGTTGCCGCAAGGAACTCAGGCAAAGTCTTGTAGGGTGAATCTGCACGGACCGCGATGGTCGTTGCATCGAAAGTAACGCCACAAACATAGTCAAAGTGATCATAGCTATAAGGCAATTTACCGAGCAGAGTTGCTGTCAGAATTGATGCAGACAGCCAGCCTACATTGTAACCGTCTGGCTTTTGTTTACCGACAAAGTTAAAGCCGATGGATCCACCGCCGCCAAGTTTGTTGGTCGCCTTGATAGGTTTGCCAAGAAGTTTTTCAGCTGCTTTGGCTGACAAACGGCCAGCGATATCTGCCGCGCCACCTGGCTTAAAGGTAATCGTCATGGTGACCGGTTTGGTCGGATAGTCCATGGCAATAGCGGCTGGCGCCATTGTCAGGGGCGCTGCAACAACACCTGCAGCAACGAGATAAGCTAAATTCTTCATCGTAATTCTTCTCCCTTCCTCACCCAGTAACTGTCGGGCTTAAAATCGAAATATTTTGGTTTTTAAAAAGAAAACGCGCGGTGAGAAGTTCCCACCGCGCGCGGCACACTAATTACGCTGCTTCTTCATCAGATTTCTTGAGATCTTTAGCCGCCTTTTCAAGCGCATCGCGACCGACATTGGCGATCTCTTCGGAACCCGCATCCGGGGCCCGGTTCCAACGTTCGGGTACTTTGTCCCATTCGCTATAGATGGTGAATGGATTTTCAGTTTTACCCATCGGCGGCACACCCGTGTAACCGCGGTGTTTCAACTGATACAGATAGTTGTTGGAAATCCGTTCATCGCGAATGGCCTCAACCTGATTCGGATAGATATCGCATTTGGTCATTCCTTCAGTATCACCCATCTTCATGATGATATTGCCGTCATAATCAGCGACCATTGAGCGACCGAAGTAAGAATATGAGGCATCTTGGCCCGTATGGTTTACTGCCACCACGTAGCACTGATTCTCATAGGCCCGAACCTGATTGGTAATGTCCCAAATCTTGTCCCAAGGATACATGTATTTCGACGGGCGAATAATGACGTTGGCGCCCTTCCAGGCGGCTTCGCGCGAAACTTCCGGGTAGTCGAAGTCTGAGCATATCGACATCGCGAGCTTTGACCCTTTGGGACCATCGCAAACGTTCATTTCTTCGCCAGGTGTCCAGGGTTCCTTCGGACACCAAGGCATCATCTTGCGGTATTTTAGAGCAACTTCACCGTCAGAATTAATGATGACCATGGAATTGTGCGGCTTGTCATTTGGGTTATCGGCTTTTTCAACAACCGATACACAAAGCCAGACGCCTTTTTCCTTCGCCTTTTTACCGAAAATTTCAGTTTCCGGACCAGGAATAGTGGAAGCGAGCTTGAGATGCTTGGCATATGGATCAAATCCGAAGCCATGGGTGCTGTATTCCGGCACGACAATCAGATCGACACCGGGAAACCCGTTACAGGCCCGGTCGACATAGCCAAAGATACGCTCAATGTTGTGCTCAACACCGGCCCAATCAGTGGCGGCATCGGGCGAAAACTGACACATCACGATGCTCATTGCATCGCCAGCGGGATTCACAGCAGGCATATTTGTTAACTCCTCATAGGCTGGGTAGACAATATGTTTTAGAACGTTATAGTACATGTATTATTCTAATTTGCAAACCCTTGCTCAAACAGACGAAGTATTGTTTTGGAACAAGGACTTAACGGGAGATGACAAAATGGCAGGAAATCCAGTAATTGTATTCGCAAGCTTTTCGCCCAATGCTGGCCAAGAAGGCGAAGTTGAAGAAATTTTAAAGGGCATGATCGGTCCGACACGCGCGGAACCGAGCAACGAAATATATGACCTATACAAAAAGACTGCAGACAGTGATAGCGCGCCGAGCTTCCATCTGTTTGAACGCTATACCGATGCCGATGCCTTACAGGCCCATCGCGACACCGATCACTACAAGGCCTATCGCGCCAAAATCACAGATTACCTGTCCGATCCCATTGGTGTCGTCGTGTTAGATGCCGTAGACGCTGCAAGTTAAGGACAGTCAATGAGCCTCCTCAGCATCAACCCGGCGACTGGCGACGTTATCGCCACCTACGATGAGCTTGACCCTGCGACAACAGCGGCGAAGACCGCTGCGGCTGCGACAGCCCAAGCGGACTGGCGGAAGACCTCCTTCGAAACACGTGCCGAAGTCCTGCATAACGTTTCGAAAATCCTCCTGGACGAGAAAGAAAAACTTGGTCGTATGATGACCGAGGAAATGGGAAAGCCGCTCGTACAAGCCATCGGCGAAGTAGAGAAATGTGCCCTCAGTTGCCGACACTATGCCGACCATGGTGCTGGGCTCTTGGCCGACGAACCGGTGAAAACCGAATCTGACAGCTTCATTCGGTATTTGCCGATCAGGGTTTTGCTCGCTGTCATGCCCTGGAACTTTCCGTTCTGGCAGGCTTTCCGTTGCATCGCGTCATCGGTCATGGCCGGTAACGCTGTTCTCTTGAAACATGCCTCCAACGTACCCACCAGTGCGCTTGCCATAGAGGATATTTTGACTCGCGCGGGCCTACCGGACGGTGTTTTCCAGACCCTGCTTATCGGTTCTGGTCAGGTCGCGGCAGTTACATTAACCGGGAGCGAGGCCGCCGGTGCTAGCGTTGCTAGCGTCGCCGGTAGCGTTCTGAAAAAATGCGTTCTCGAACTCGGGGGCAATGACCCCTTTATCATTCTGCCCAGTGCAAATCTGGAACAGGCCGTTGCAACTGGAATTACGGCCCGCGTCATAAATAATGGCCAGTTCTGTGTTTGTGCCAAACGGTTCATCGTTCACGAGGACATCTACGATCAGTTCGAAACCATGTTTACCGAAGGCCTCGAAGCATTGCAGTTGGGTGATCCGATGCTGGACAGTACGGATCTCGGGCCCCTCGCCAATGCCGACGGGTTAGAAACGCTGGTTGACCAGGTGGATCGGTCCGTTTCCGCAGGTGCAAAACTTCTCACAGGGGGAACACCATCAGACGGCCCAGGATATTTCTATCCAGCAACAGCGCTGACCGATGTAACGCCGGAGACAGCCGCCTATAGCGAGGAGGTCTTTGGTCCGGTTGCGGTCATCCTGAAGGCAAGGAACTTTGATCGTGCCATCGAGCTTGCGAATGACAGCCCGTACGGGCTTGGCAGCAGTATCTGGACCTCTGACCTGGAAGAACAGGACCGCGCCGCTACCGAAATTGAAGCCGGACAAACATTCATCAATGCCATGGTAGCCTCGGACCCACGCTTACCATTTGGTGGTGTAAAGCTGTAGGGTTATGGGAGAGAACTCGGCGTTTACGGAGCACGAGAATTCACAAATATAAAGACGGTGTTGCGCCCGAGTGCTTCTTAATTACCACGCATCGTTGCGGGAAGTTGCGACAGGCAAGTGCTGGCGTCCCCTAGGGGAATCGAACCCCTGTTTTCGCCGTGAGAGGGCGATGTCCTAGGCCGCTAGACGAAGGGGACATGTGAACATATCTGTTTCATAGGCGAGGTCAGCGTATGGATCAAGCGTGATCTGCACGATGGATTCTATCGCGCCGTCCCGAGTCTTATCAGGCCAATGCGCTGCCCGGTATTAATGTCGACAAGCAGCAGCGCCTGCTCTCCGTCAGAGAGACCTAGTCGCAAGACCATTCTATTTCCGTCGAAACTGGTCTCCAATATTTTTGCGCCCGCGGGCATCTGAACCCGTTTCTCGCCAAAACCATGCGCCACAGGAACCGAGACAAGAGCCGGGGATTTGGTCGACTGAGAGTCGTCCCCGCCATATCTTTTAACCACGGTGACAATAACAACCGTCAATCCAACGACGATCAACACGCCCATCCCGATCACCAAACTCTTGAGCCCACGCATGGTTTATGCTCACTCTCTTTCTATGACCACATCAAACGATTCATCTGCTGGGGCTACTGATCGACACCATATCGTTGCCGACACTGACGGCAATAGACTGGACCGCATGCTGGCCGATGCTCTCCCCAACCATTCACGCACGCGTATTAAAGGTCTCATAGAAAACGGACAACTAACCTCAGCCGGCGCGACGATAACGGCCCCCTCATATAGGGTCAAATCGGGAGAAGAATTTACGTTGGATATCCCGGCTGCCGAGCCCGCTGTACCACAGGCTGAGGAGATCAAGCTGGATGTCATATATGAAGATAATGATTTGATCGTAATCGATAAGCCATCAGGGCTCGTCGTTCATCCGGCACCGGGCAATAGCAGCGGCACATTGGTCAACGCCCTCCTTGCTCATTGCGGAGAGAGCCTTTCAGGTATTGGTGGGGTAAAACGACCGGGAATCGTCCACCGCCTCGACAAGGAAACGAGCGGCTTGATGGTCATCGCAAAAAATGACCACACTCACGTTGATCTATCTGACCAGTTTTCGGCGCGTACGATCAACCGCGCATATCAAGCGCTAATTTGGGGTGTTCCCCGTCCTGGGATCGGCATCATCGAAGGGAATATTGGCCGCAATCGCCAAAATCGAAAGAAGATGGCGGTGTTGGAGAATGGAGGTAAGCACGCAAAAACCGGCTACAAAGTGATAAAGCGCTACGGTGATCGCGCCAGCCTCGTTGAATGTCGCCTGGCGACTGGCCGCACCCATCAAATTCGCGTTCATATGGCACATATAGGTCACCCGGTGATTGGGGACCCCGTCTATGGTGGCGGCACTAGCCGTGCGCGAAGATCGTCTCTAGATACCGAATTACTGAGTTATATCAAAAAGTTAAATGGGCAAGCCCTACATGCGGTTGAGTTGGGATTTCGACACCCGGTCAGCGCTGACGCTGTCAAATTTTTGTCACATTTGCCTATTGAAATGAGAGAATTAATTGCTTTGTTAGAAAGTCTTTAATTCCTTGAAATCGATAAATTGAATTCCTATTTTTAAGGTCGAACATAAATTCGTCAAAATTGACGTCTAGTCTGTGCATAGCTCAAGACACAGGCACTAAAACAAGGGGTAACGGGTATGGCCACAAACCTTCCAGCACTTACCGGATTAGATCCCAGCACAAATTTATCGCGCTATCTTTCAGAAATACGAAAATTTCCGATTTTGGAAGCGCAAGAAGAATTCATGCTCGCCAAAAATTGGGCGGAGCGGGAAGACACTGAATCTGCGCACAAGCTGGTTACCAGTCACCTGCGGCTGGTGGCTAAGATTGCCATGGGCTATCGCGGTTATGGCCTTCCGCTCGGTGAATTGATTTCAGAAGGGAATGTCGGCTTGATGCAAGCGGTAAAACGTTTTGACGCTGACCGGGGGTTCCGTCTTTCAACCTATGCAATGTGGTGGATCAAAGCCTCTATCCAGGAATACATTCTGCATACTTGGTCGCTCGTTAAAATTGGGACGACGGCAGCCCAGAAAAAACTGTTCTTCAATCTTCGCAAGCTGAAAGGCCAGTTACAGGCCATCGATGAGGGTGATCTCTCCCCAGAGAATGTCAAAAAGATTTCGGAACGGCTTAACGTCCCCGAGACAGAAGTTGTTAACATGAACCGTCGGCTCTCCGGACCAGATAACTCTCTCAACGCCCCTTTGAAGGCGGAAGGTGGCGGAGAGTGGCAGGACTGGCTCGTTGACGAAACAGCCAATCAGGAAGAAGTGCTTGGAGATCGCGAAGAACTCGCGGGACGTCGGAAATTACTCGCGAATGCCCTTACCGGCCTGAATGACCGAGAACGCCATATCTTCGTAGAACGACGTCTTACGGAGAATCCGAAAACCCTCGAAGAACTTAGTGAGGAATATGATATTTCGCGGGAACGCGTTAGACAGATCGAAGTTAGAGCCTTTGAAAAAGTCCAAAAGGCGATTAAATCAGCAGCTCTCGCTGCCTAATAATCACTCTACCCAAAAATTGGGTTAGGCTTGCGTCGTGATGTTTACCGGGGCTTGCGGCGCAACATTTTCTTCATCAACGATATCATTCGATTCGGAAATCGTTGTCCCATCATTTTCCCCAGCTTTATGTCCAGCTGGCAAAACACACTCACCCCATTCAAGGATAAGATCTTTTTGCTTCTCGCGAAGAAAGTAAATGCACCGTTTGGCGTTTAAGGCCCGGAACATCGCGACAGCTCCGGGAAGACCGAGAAATAACAACCACCCCATTCCGGCAGCGCTATACACAAAAAACCAGGAATAAACGTCGGTTACGATTTTAATGGCCGTTGCCATGTCATGGCCCGAAAACCAAAGACTTGTCAGATAGGGGGTTAGTCCGCCGATATTCATCCAGGCGACGCACTTTGTGAGGTAACGACCTGGCGTCGAATCAACTATTCTCGCAACCAGTGTTGGCGCCAATCCCATCGCCAGCAACATCGCCGTCGGCAGAGCCGCAAAAATGAGCAGGAGCACACCAATTGCAATTGTGAGAGGTTTCGCACCTCGTCTGGTTTTTGCGGCAGCCATTTAAATTCCTTAATGTCGTCTACGACAGGGCAACGAACGTCATCGTCGCGATTGAAACCGACGTACTAATGCCCGATGCGATTCGCCAACCCAATCTCTGCGCACTTTCCTGGAATTCTTTAGATTCAAGTTGCGCAATTTCTCGTGCTGCATCACTGAATTCCTTCACTGCTTTTTTACGAGCGATTTCGTCCTGGCGAATTATTTTGTCGTTGTTCAGGCAATTGTGTAAGCCCACCAGGCTGCCCGTTCCGCTGAGACTCTGCACTCTTGCACACAGTTGATCGCGCATTGATTTTCCATTGACCCGATCGACTGTCGGTTCAAGTTCATGCGCCAACCACTGCGTCAGGTGTGGTAAATGTTTGGGTCCATACTTTGCCTGCAATCGGGCGAAGATCCCTAGCATGCCAAGTCTTGTCGCCGTGACATCACCTTGTGCTGAATCCAGGGCCGCTAGTGGCTTATCGATGTTCGCCTTGATGCGGCATGCAATAAACGCGGCGAGATGCCGATCAACAATCGTCGGGAGAGCACCATGGATTTCAACATTCTTTTCAAGAGCGGGCATCAAATCCCGAATATTTTGAACAAAATTGCCTTGAAGAATTTCACTGAGGCAAGGATAGGTAGGATTGAGCATATAGAGGCACCGCTCAATCCCGTAACCAGGAGCTGTATGTTTCAGCAATTGCTGCATTTGCTTCAACTGATTGATTTCCGCTTCGTAGATGATCGTTTCCGCCCCGCCCTGAAGCGTATACCAATCCAGAACAGCACCTGACGAAATTGCGTCAGCAATGCGTTTGATCGCTTTTGTGTCTTTCCTGAAATATGCGTCAGCGAGTGCTAACCCCAATGCGGTGGGCATCACGATCAATCCCTGATATCTCACCGGCCCATGGCGATCCATGATCATACAGGCTTGAGAAACCTTACGGGCATCCAATCCTTTTTCTTTATCCGGCAACCCTCCAATTGAGAGTGTTTTTCTGAGACGATCAGCAAGAGATATATCGGCAACGCCCCGACGCAACCATTTCTCAAAACCCGCATCCAGAATCACCTTACCCGCCTTCAACCAGTTTTTACCGAAGGCTGCAGCGAGAGCCCGACAATTTGTGTAGTCTTTGCCATCGAATTCGAAACTTCGTTCAACCGCTCCTGTGCGAACTTCCTGAACGGAAGAACGCAACCCACCTCCGAGCCATTGTTCCAGTTGCTCGAGTCCCCACCTCTCAAAAGGGTCATCAGAGAGAAGACCTCTCAATAATTCTCGGAGACCAAAAGGCGGTCGCTCACCATTCATCAATGCTCCGAAAGATCCGCGCGCTAATTTGGCCTCGATGATTTCCTGGTCAGAAAGTTTTGCAAGCGGCAGGCGGCCCTGGGCCATCGTCAAAATAGTCACGCCCAATGAATAAAAATCGTCGCGGATTGTTCCAACCCCGCGTCCTATCGGCGGCGTCATACCTGACTCAATCGTTTCATAGAGTACTGGCTGCAACAGTGCGGGGGCGTGAGACAAACAATCACCCAGCAAAATCGAGTTCCTGCCGCCGCCATGCCAATAGATATTATCTGCTCTGATAGAACGGTGGGCGAGCCCCCGTTGAGCCATATAACCCAGCGTTAGAACTGCCGACCCTAGCAAGGTTTTGGCAAGCTCATCAGGCTGTAAAGGGTTAGTCTTTATTTCATTGGCGGGCAACATAACGCCGTGGTCAGGTTTGCGAAATATGATAGCAATCCGTTGCTGGGTGCTGCCTGGCCACGCCACGTCCTCGCATTCAACAGGACGCAACAAATTGGCGTCCATCATATGTTTCAAGTTGTTGAGGATATCCAGCCGAGGCACCGCATCAGAAGGACAGATACGCGCAAAAAGAGGCTCCTTGGGAGTCTTTTCATCGCGTACCACATAGGCCTTAGCCATGCCCAAATCTAGGTCGGGCAACGCAGAATCGACCAGGATTCGATACCGGTTAGCAACAACAATCTCTTGTCCACTGACTTCGCCGGAATCCTGATTTTCTATTTGTGCTGTATTGGCCTCGGCCATAAAACTCTCAAAACCCACAAAATGATGGATTTGAGACTAAATTAGTAATCCAAACCAACCGTTAACGAGGTGTCGCGAACTCTACAAAATACCGCCAAATTCAAGGATATTTCCCGGATTGGTTAGGCCGAAAATGGGTCATGCACCAAAATAGTGTCTTCGCGCTCCGGACTCGTGGAGAGTAGAGCAACCGGTGTTTCGATGAGTTCTTCTATTCGCCGGATATATTTGACCGCCGTTGCCGGCAAATCCGCCCAACTCCGGGCCCCACAGGTACTCTCGGACCAACCATCAAGCGTCTCGTAAATTGGTTCAACACCTGCCTGTGCGTCTCGCCCTGCTGGAAAGAAATCATATTCCTTTCCCTGGTAACGATAGCCAGTACAAACGTTCAATGTTTCAAAACCATCCAGCACATCAAGTTTCGTCAAAGCAATTCCGTCTATGCCGCCAACCTTGATAGCTTGTCGTACCATCACCGCATCGAACCAGCCGCAACGACGGCGACGACCGGTTACGGTTCCAAATTCATGACCCCGTTCACCAAGCGTTTGACCGGTTTCATTGTCTTGCTCTGTTGGAAATGGGCCACTGCCTACTCGTGTTGTATAGGCCTTGGTGATACCCAATACATATCCCACCGATTTTATAGCCGCACCAGAACCAACGGCAGCTTGCGCTGCATGCGTATTTGAAGACGTCACGAAAGGATAAGTTCCATGATCAACATCAAGCATGGCCCCTTGGGCCCCTTCAAAAAGAATTCGTTTCCCGGTTCGCCGTGCCTCATCCAGAATCTGCCAAACACTGTCGGCATACGGCAACAGGCGTGGCGCTAATTCACGGAGCTCTGCTAAAAGCTGTTCCCGGTCTATCTGAGGTGCACCCAAACCCTTCAGCAATGCGTTGTGATGCATCAACAGTTGGTCGACTCGATCTGGCAGCGTGTCTGGTTCTGCAAGATCACATACCCGAATTGCACGACGGGCAACTTTATCCTCATAGGCCGGGCCTATACCCCGTCCAGTTGTCCCAATCTTATCGCTGCCGCGCGCTTCTTCGCGGGCCCGATCCAGAGCACCATGCAATGGCAGGATCAAAGAAGCGTTTTCAGCGACTTTCAACGTATCGGGGGTTACATCAATACCTTGACTACGAATTCCCTCAATTTCGGAAAGCAACGCCCATGGGTCAACGACAACACCGTTTCCAATAATAGAAAGCTTTCCGGGACGTACCGAGCCCGACGGTAACAGGCTGAGTTTATAGGTCACATCGTCGATCACTAATGTATGACCCGCGTTGTGCCCGCCCTGAAACCGAACCACGACATCAGCGCGGTTGGACAACCAATCAACGATTTTACCTTTGCCTTCATCGCCCCATTGCGAGCCGACTACTACTACATTTGCCATTTTGGCTATTACCCTTTTACCGGTTCAGGGCCGGTTTCTCCCATAAAATGTGAACACCCTAACTGTCGCGCTTCCGCCTCTAACCCGGCGCTGTCATCTAGAGATGAAATCGTGATCCAACCATCATTCTGAAGATCTGATTTGTCATCACGCGATGCCGAACTTGAAACCAGAATTCGCTTTTGCTTATTTGATCTCGTCAGCATCCCGAGAATCGTATCTACGTATAGCGTAACACCCGTTGCCCGTTCACCATCAGCGTCATCCGCACCTTTTACCCGATACCGTCCGCCCCTTGCCAATTCACCGGAAAGACCGCGGGCAAAGATCGTAAAGCCGATCCCCGTATGGTATTCGAAGCCCCGATTCTCAACAGGATCAAGAGTAATACGTAAATTAGATCCTGATCTCTGCAACCGGGTCACGACCTCTTCCACTCGACCCCGTTCAGCTTCAGCAGAATCTGGAAGAGACGTCCCTTTGAGTCGTTCGAGGGCGATATCTACAGGTCCTGTGGCACCCAACAATGCGGTAAGAGTATCGGTAGCCTCACCTGCAACGGACTTAACGGCCTCAGGGTCTTTGCGATCCAATGCTGCTCTTACAGCATCAACTTCGTCATCAGCTAAGCCATACTGATCGAGAATACTGGGAACCAATCTGGGAACCGTTAGGTCTACGCTAAAGTCATCAATTCTCAGTGTTTCTATGGCGTTTGCCGCGAGTTCAATGATCTCAGTGTCAGCAAAGGGTGATGCTGAACCGATCAATTCAGCTCCTACCTGCAAGACTTGGCGTTCCGGTCGCAGTTGACTGCCACGAACTCTTAACACTTCCCCTGCATAGGAAAGACGTAATGGCCGTTGCGAGCGGCCCAAGCGGGTGCGGGCAATCCTGGCGATCTGCGGCGTAATATCTGCACGAACGCCCATCATTCTCTGGGAAACAGGATCCATGAGGCGGAAGGTTTGTGGTGCCAATGCAACACCGGCACCGCTAAGCAAACCGTCCTCAAATTCGATTAATGGCGCCTTTACACGGTCATAACCGTTTTGCCCAAAGAACTTAACAATTTGCTCGACGATCTCCGCTTCAAACGCGGCATCGTCCGGCAATACATCCCTCAGGCCTGCTGGTAGCAGGGCATTTTTTTCGTTCTCAGTCATGTTATCCCGCCACCGGCGGTAGTTTGCAAAATTTGATCGTAAGTATTGTACCGTGGGTGCCGCGGGCTATCTACCGGGTTTGGCCAACATGCGCAAACAGTATTCAGATATCAATTAAAGCAATGTTGTTATCCCTTCCAACATGCCTTCGGCATTCACGAGATCGACACGTTTTCCCTCGATTGCAAACCCTGTACTTACCTGTACCAGAGAATGCTGCATTGACCCCGCAAATATCCGCTGTCTTTCGCCTCGGAATTCAACAAGTTGAAACCTCGACATAACACTAATAGCCCCGGTTTCCGGATTGCGGTCCTCTACTCTTATATTGCCAAGAATCCTGCTTGTTCGAGGTGGCGGGCTTTCCGCATGAATGTTGACATTGTTTAACCGCCTAACCCGTGTCTCCAAAAGCTTGCGGTCGTCATAGATGATGGAAACAGTATCTAGGGGACTCTCCTGATCAGCCTTTATCGGCAACCAATACCAGCCATTGTCTGTAAATAACTTCAGCCAATCATCAAATTTGCGATGATCAAGAAGTTCTGCTTCATTATACAAAAAACGTTCAATATCTCGTTTTTCAGAATTGCCAATCTCTGCCATCGGAATTACGCCGCCATATAGCCTGACCAGGCTTCAAACATATTTCGGATATGCAACTCACTTAGGCCATTCTCTGCTTGCCAGCCACCGTCAGGTTCCTGTTTGTCGCGTTTCAAGCCTCGCGACATTGCAATCCAGTCATTGCCATCAGTGGTCAACCCCCGCCGAATGCGGGCATACGTCTCAAGGTCATCAGTTAACACAGGAGAAGCGACCGCATTGGTTATATTTGCAAACCGAATAGTGTCGTGAAACATCTTCTCCGGCGCTCCTTTGAGCCGAAAGCAAAAACCAAGGACTTCTGTTTTATCAACGCTTACCGGCCGAATTACCCGAAGTTGACGAAACTGGCTCATGAACGAGATTGTCGGATAAATATTTGTGTTCCAGCGCGTCACGCCAAGAATTTCCTGAGTTCGATCCTTACCCTTTGATGCTTCCATTGCTTTGAAATAATCGTCAAAAGATGGGTTGTTCCGGGCAGCAATCAGCTTGGCATCATCATGATAGTCACCAAGATAGCTGTGCCCAAATGGGTATGCCCACGATCCCACCTGAGTCTCCCAAAATTCCCACGGCGCTCCATTCTGGCGCATCTGCCGAACACCGATCTCCCCTGCCCCATCCGAAAAGACGTCATCATCCTGCTGTTGAGCCGCTTCAATCGACGATTGGTGAACACAGTTAGGATGCAATCCGTCGCAGAGATTCTCAAAAACCAGCTTCCAGTTGCCATTGTATAGGTGGCGCGCGATGCCGCCCGCAACTTCAATTTCCCCATCCGGTGCGCGGTCAACCATGTCATCAATGGAGCTAGCGATAGGCCCTAGATATTCTTGCAATGAAACGCCCTGATGAGAAAGCGACGCAAATATAAAACCTCGATACTCTGCAACGCGCGGCAGGCTTGTCATGCCATATGCCGGATCACCCGGGCGTACCTTACTTTCCTCATATCCGCGAGGTTGTGGAACTGCGAGGAGCGTTCCATCCGTCGCGTATTCCCAGCCGTGATAACAACATCGAAATGTATCCGTATGCCCGGTTTCAGGGCTGACGACCTGTGCACCGCGATGACCACACCTATTAAACAAAACCTGTATGGAACCGTCACTATGCCGAGCCATAACGACAGGTTGTCGTGCAATATTTGTACAGAAAAAATCGCCAGGGTTAGGGACCTGACTGGCGTGCCCGACATAAATCCAGGCGACGGAGAAGATTTTCTCTATCTCGCGTTCAAAAATTTCTGGATCGTTATACACCCGACGGTGTACCCGATCAGGCTGCACCAGCTGATCTATGTCCATCTTTCCACCTTGTACTTGGAAAGGATCATGAAGCGAACGTTCCACCGGAGCAAGCCTGAGAACTTGGACTCGCGCCCCATTTGGGCTAACTCATGCACACGAAGTAATTTGGGAATATCGCGAAATGGCAAACAGCCCAATCAGCAATTGGATAGCGCAAGCAAAACAAGCCGCCACGTCCAGTCGAGACTCAGATAAGTCACAGGCGCATCAGCAAAGCAAACCTGTTGCCGCTATTATTACCGCTGCCGATTTCCCTATCGACCCGTATCGCCTCACTGGCGCAGCGCCAGGCTCCTTTTATGAGATTCGAAATGCAGCGGGGCTAGTCCCCCCGGGCGCCGGAGACGGCATGGACTTTTCAGTTGGCGCCTCTCTCGAATTCGCTGTTCAGGTTTATGGCGTTGAGCATGTCATCGTTCTCGTCGGCCCCAATTGTGGGCTGCTTAACTGTCTGCTTAATGAAGATGCGGAAGGCATCGCCACAATTGTCGACGGTCAATATCTTCCAAACTGGACGCAATTGACGGCATCTGCCATTAACCGCGTTGGGAGTGCAAATATTCCCGCTGACCAGCGTATGCAAATATGTAGCCAGGAACTCACAAGAATTTCGTTTGAAAATCTCATGACGTACCCGTGGATACTAGATCGGGTCTTTAACGGAACCTTGGCTTTGCACGGCTGGTATTTCGACGAAGAAGACGGTGTCTTTTCTTGGTTTGACCCCGCCGCAGACGATTTTATTACCGCTTAACTGCTCGTCCCAATCGATGGAAAGTTAAGCTGCGTTGCTTCCAGCACATGCGGCACGCTTCGAATTTTATCCAGCACAGTTTCACTGATTTCTTTGTCTAGCTCCAGCAATGCAACAGCGTCGCCGCCCGGTTTTGTACGCCCCAAGATAAAGTTCGCGATGTTAACGCCCTCATCTGCCATCGCCATACCCAGTGCCCCGATGATTCCCGGCATGTCATTATTCACCGTGTAAACCATTTGACGGCCAAGCGATGCTTCCATCGGCACACCGCCAATATCGACAATGCGGGGCTTATCGCCACCAATAAGGGTACCGGCAACGGAGAGCTGTCGCTCTTCCGTGGTCACGGTCAGCCGGACCAGTGTTTGATATTCACATTCCCTTTCGTGATTAACGATGGAAACCCCGATATCCCGGTCTCTGGCGATTACCGGCGCATTCACCATATTCACCGATTCCATCGCAGGAGCCATAACACCCTGCAACGCACATGCCGTCAGCGGCTTCGTATTGAGGCTTGCAGCCTGCCCCTCGTACTCAATGGTAATGGATTGCAGCCCAGTCTTTATAACCTGCCCCGCGAAACCACCCAAAAGGTCCGCAAGATGCATATAAGGTTTTAGTTTTGGCGCATCTTCTGCAGATACCGACGCCATATTGATCGCATTTACGACAGCGCCGCTAATCAGATAATCAGACATCTGTTCGGCAACCTGCAGCGCGACATTCTCCTGCGCTTCGGCGGTTGCTGCACCGAGATGTGGGGTGGCAACAACATTGTCCATGCCGAACAAGCTGTAGTCTTCTGGTGGTTCCGTCGGAAATACATCCACAGCAAAACCACCAACCTTACCCGACTCCAGCGCCGCCTTGATATCTGCTTCAACCACCAGCTCACCACGGGCGCAGTTGATGATTAAGATGCCATCTTTCATGCTGTCGAAAGCATCCTTATTGAGAACATCGCGCGTCGCATCTGTCAGCGGTGTGTGGAGCGTAATGACATCGGCCCGCGGAAACAGCTCGTCGAGTTCAACCTTTTCCACCCCAAGATCCTGAGCCCGATTAGCGGTTAGAAAGGGGTCATAGACCACAACCCGCATTTTGAGACCGAGGGCTCGCTCCGCGACACGTGAACCGATATTGCCACAGCCAATTATTCCTAGTGTCTTGCCGGTAAGCTCTGTGCCCATATAGCGGGATTTCTCCCACTTGCCGGCCTGGGTCGTCTGGTCAGCGGAAGGAATTTGACGGGCCAGTGCAAACATCATTGCGATCGCATGTTCAGCTGTCGTGATGGCATTGCCAAAAGGCGTATTCATAACAACGACACCATTGGCGAAAGACGCATCGATATCGATATTGTCGACACCAATACCGGCACGGCCAACGACCTTCAGATTGGTCGCCACTTTCAGGACTTCCGGCGTAACCTTGGTGGCGGAACGCACTGCCAACCCGTCATAGTCACCAATGCAGGCCATGAGCTCCTCGGGCGACATCCCTGTTTTCACGTCGACCTCGAGACCACGGTTCTTGAAAATTTCAACAGCGCGCGGGCTCAAACTGTCAGATATAAGTACTTTTGGCATTTTATTCTCACTCCGTTTCCGAAAGCTCGGCTTTCACCGATGCAAAGGCCCAATCAAGCCACGGAAATAAATCTTGCAAATCCTGGGTTTCGACCGTCGCCCCCGCCCAGATACGTAATCCTGGCGGTGCGTCTCGATAGCCATTGATGTCATAGGCGACATTCTCTCTTTCGAGTATGGCGTCAATCTTCTTAGGCACACTCGCTTGCACTTCTTCGGGCAATTCCAGGAACCATGGGTCGACGATACTCAAGCAAACAGATGTACTCGATCTTATCTCGGCAGAGACCGCCAGAAACTCAGCCCAGCCAGTATCATCCACCCAACGGGCAATCGCGTTCAAATTGCTGTCTGACCGACTTATTAAAGCCTCAGCGCCACCGATCGACTCCGCCCATTTCAATCCATCGAGCGCATCCTCAACACAAACCATCGATGGTGTATTGATGGTCTCTCCGCGGAAGATGCCTTCAATCAGCTTTTCGCCTGAAGTGAGCCGAAAAATTTTCGGCAGTGGCCAGGCCGGCACGTATGTTTCAAGACGTTCAACCGCACGCGGACTCAAAATCAGGATACCGTGCTGCGCTTCACCGCCCATAACCTTCTGCCAGGAATAGGTAACGACATCGAGCTTGTCCCAAGGCAACGGCATCGCAAATGCTGCCGATGTCGCATCGCAAATTGCCAAGCCTTCGCGATCTTCAGCAATCCAATTAGCATCCGGTACTTTTACGCCGGAGGTCGTGCCATTCCAGGTAAAGACCACGTCGCGAGACCAGTCTGCTTCGGCAAGGTCAGGCAACTCGCCATAACCCGATTTGATTACCCGAACGTCTTCGATCTGCAACTGTTTGGTAACATCGGTTACCCAGCCCGAACCAAAACTCTCCCAAGCCAAGACATCGACGCCCCTGGCGCCGAGCAACGACCAAAGCGCCATTTCCACAGCACCTGTATCGGAAGCAGGAACAATGCCTATTCGATAATCGTCAGGAAGACCTAAAATTTTGCGAGAACGCGATAGTACTTCAGCGAGCCGTTCCTTGCCTGGACCAGATCGGTGCGAACGGCCAACTAACGCATTTTCAAGCGCTGATGCATCCCAGCCGGGACGTTTGGCACAGGGGCCAGAAGAAAAACATGGATTACTTGGTAGCCGCGCAGGACGCGCGAAGCTTTCATTCGTCATAATAACTCTCCCTTACAGAAGAGGCGCAACCCGTTGGGGGGTCGTAGCCCACGGTCCTTTTAGTGAGATACCGTGCAGGGAGCAATGAAAGAATGAAGATGGGCGAATTTGTCGCATCAGGGTTCCTTTAAGGTATTGCTGAGTAATCCGAAGAGGGACCTGTGCAGGTAACATTCCCCCAAGAGCACAAAATTCGGTATGCTAAATATAGTGAAGAAGGAGTTGAAGAAATTCGTCAACCGCGCCAAAGGCCAAAATTTCTCAAGAGTGAATAAATTTGTCTGACAGCTCGCATATTCTGGTCGTAGATGACGACACGCGTTTGCGCGATCTTCTGCAACGTTATCTCAGTGAGAACGGATTCGCCGTCTCATCGGCTTCCAGTGCCGCGGAAGCACGCGCCCTATTGTCTGGACTGACTTTTGATTTGATCGTCCTTGACGTAATGATGCCAGAAGAAGATGGCCTGGCATTCACGGAATGGCTTCGACCTCGTAATGATGTCCCCATACTGATGCTCACCGCCCGTGGCGAAGTGCAGGATCGCATCGCTGGTCTTGAGCGTGGGGTTGACGACTACCTGTCGAAACCGTTTGACCCCCAGGAGCTCCTTTTACGTATCACGACAATCCTCAGACGTGTCAGCAGCGCTGCTCCGCTAGCGCCGGAAGCAAAAATCCAGTTTGGGGATTGTGTTTATGAAACCGAAAGAAAGGAATTGTGGCAGAACGAGGACCGTATTCACCTGACCGAAATGGAGGCCAGCTTGCTACACAGCATGGCTGAACAATTGGGAAACCCGGTTAGTAGGGAAACCCTTATCCGTGACTGCAACATAAGTGGTGGTGTGAGAACAATTGATGTTCAGGTAACAAGATTACGCAGAAAGATCGAAGCTGACCCCCGCAACCCACGCTATCTTCAAACGATACGTGGTCGCGGCTATGTTTTAAGACCGGATTAGAGATATGAGCCGATGATTTCCATCAAGCAATTTCTGCCCCGCACCTTATTTGGGCGATCCGTGATGATCATCGTGACGCCCCTGGTCTTGTTACAGGTCGTTTCCACATGGGTTTTCTATGATCGACACTGGGACACCGTAACGCGTCGGCTGGCATCTGCGGTTGCTGGTGAAATTGCCAGTGTGATCGACAACCGTCGAATTTTTCCCGGAGAGGAAAATCAGGACTGGGTTTTCTATTCAGCGGGCGCCAATCTGGGCCTGCGAATCAATGTCCGAAAAGACGATATTCTACCAAACTCACCACGGACGACAGGATCATCCACCCTTGATGAACTGCTAGGCAATGCTCTGCGTGAGCGGGTGCGTCGTCCCTTTCATATGGATACGTTCAGCCACGAAAGAGAAGTGCGCATTCAAGTTCAATTGCCGGATGGCGTCATGGATATTGTCGTCGATCGGGAACGTTTGTTTAGCTCGACCACCTATATTTTCGTAATGTGGATGGTAGGAACGTCTTTGCTGCTCTTTGCCATAGCCACTATATTTATGCGCAATCAGGTGAGGCCAATCCGACGCCTTGCGGCCGCGGTTGATAATTTCGGAAAGGGTCGGGAAGATTCTGATTTCAAACCCGAGGGATCAACAGAGATTCGTCAGGCCGCAGCAGCCTTCAATCTCATGCGCGAGCGAATCCAGCGCACGATGAATCAACGCACAGAAATGTTAGCAGGAATTTCCCATGACCTGAGAACACCGCTGACCAGAATGAAACTCCAGCTCGCAATGGTTGGGGATTCCCCGGAAATTGCTGACCTTCGTTCAGACGTCGAAGAAATGGAAAAGATGGTTGAGGAGTATCTTGCCTTTGCTCAAGGGGAAAGTGCCGAGCAAGTCGCCACAACCAACGTATCCGCTATTCTCCACGACGTGGTTAATGGTGCCCGGATCAGCGATACTCTGATCGAACTGAACGCCAAGGACCGGATTTTTATTCCGTTGAAACCAAACGGCTTCAAACGCGCCATCACCAATCTCGTAAATAACGCATTGCTACATGGCAAATCTGTTGCCGTCGAGGTGACCGAGATCAAGGGGGCGATCCAAATCACCGTCGATGACGACGGACCGGGAATTCCGACGGCGGAGCGGGAAGAAGTCTTTAAACCATTTTACCGGCTCGATAGCGCCCGCAGCCCAGATACCGGTGGTAGCGGTCTTGGTCTAACGATTGCCCGCGATGTGATCCGGGCGCACGGCGGTGACCTTACGATCGAAGATTCACCGTTGGGTGGCGCCAGAATTCGGATGCGTCTCCCCATTTAGTAATTGGTCTCGTACGACCCCTTTAAGATTTGCGAACAGAAATTCTGCAATCTTGGCCGACCTGCTTGGGGTTGTATGAAGACCATCAAAGAAATCGACCTCTGATAATTTGATCTTGCCCGCAAGATCGATACAAACCGTCTTTGCAACCCGGCATGTGTGCAACAATTTCTGGTTATACAATTTCTGGATTTGAAAATCTTTGACCGCTTTTCCACCTGTGGCGTACATGACCTCGCCGCGAAGGACTGCATCGCCCCGACGTTGCGAAATAAAAATCGGAAACGCACCCATGCGAACTGATAATTCTGCCAAGCGTTTAATACGATGGTCATACGCCGCCACGGCTTCCCTATATGGTGTCTCATCAAATTCTGGGTTACTGCCATACTGCTTTAGCTTTGGCGGTGCAGCTTCATAGGTTACTCGCAATTTCTTGGCCATATAGGAACCACGGATAAGGCGGACCATTCGAACCAAAGCGCTATTGTTGACGACATAACGGCGTAGACGGGGCCATGAGCCGCTCGCGACAATCGAGTCTTGCTCAGCCCGGGCAGGCAAAACAGCATCATTAATTCCCACATAAAATAATATGATTTTTGGCTTCAATTGCGGAATTCTATTGAGCCAGGATTCCATACTATACATATGTCCAACAGTTGAATGGCCATTTATTCCGGCGTTACCGATGACGGCAGGAATTCCCACCTGTTTAAACTTTTGTTGCAACTGGGCACTCCAGGTTTCTGTATCATCGCTGTAGAGTTCGTCCGTTGTACTCCCGCCCATCGTCAAAATATTGATTTCTGAAGGGTGTTTGTGGTCGCCACGCAACCCCCACCGATCACGGCTATAGCGAATGGTTCCGCCGCCCGGGCGAATGTTCTTTGTGTCATGTTGTAGGACGAGATCTCGCGGCACGTGAACGTACCCCAACCCGCCGCCCGATAACCAGGAACCAATTATCAGCTCGCATAAGAACAGCGCTGAAACAAAAACAACGATATTCCAGCCCACAATTTTTTTCATACTGGAGAAGACCGACCTATATTGCGGTGTAAGGCTCAAGGATCAGGATCATAGACAAACGCTATTCTGATTGATTGTCTGAAGATCGTTCTACAATTCCAAGAGGCAGAAAAGCCGCCAATTGAGTTGCCTGATTGAGCCGGCGGTCTACAAAGGCCGTTGTCTTTGACAAATCCTGGCTATCGTCGCGCATCCAAACAGTCAATGTTGCAAGATAGATCGCCGCCAGACCTTTGGTTCGAATTTTTCCGGTAACGCCAGAGGAGCTGATACCGGCGGATTCAAGAGTCCATGCCATCGAGTTCAGAAAACTTGGTGCCAGACAAAGCGTTCTCGCTGGATCAGTGGGTAAATCCTTTAGGATAGAAATAATTGCCGATTTATTTGGCTCCATAGCATCAAATCGCCGCAAGATTGCATCGAGTAACCGGTCATGAGCTGGCTCATTCTCCGCCGAAGGGTCCGTTCCAGCAACTACTTCGCCAGTGGTTCGCTCCATAACTGCTTCAACAATTCGGGTTTTCGAAGGAAACTGGGTATACAACTGGCTGAGAGAAATGCCAGCAGTCTCCGCAATTGTCGACAGAGATACTACCCGCCAACGTGTTTCAGCTGCGCACTTCAGAGCTGCGTCAATAATTTTACCACGGGTATTGCTGGGTCGCTTTGCCATCTTTGATACAATCCTGTTAGAAAATTATATTAAGCCGTCCGAAAAATTCTTCCAAGCATTCTAAAAGCGCAAAAAAGACTCGGATTCATTTGAATCGACGCGCTTGCTATGCGAATTTACATGCCTCGAAGCTGAAATGACGTCACCATGCCACGTGCCGCCCTTCAAAACCTGATGCAGTTGATCCTGCACCAACCGCGATTGAGTCGGTCGCGCGAGCGAGAACTGTTGAAGAAACTGAAGAACGGAGACAGCAGCGCGGCTCAAGAATTGGTAGCGAGTCATCTTCGATTTGTCCTGCACATTGCTCGCCGTTACAAAAGTCATGGGCACCCGCTGACCGACCTAGTTCAGGAAGGCACTGTCGGACTCATGGAAGCCCTAAAACGGTTTAATCCCGACAAGAATACGCGACTTTCTACCTATGCTATGTGGTGGATACGGGCGGCAATTCAGGACTACGTTGTCCGGTCGCGATCGCTTGTAAAAATTGGCACGACAGCAGCTCAGAAATCTCTCTTTTTCAACATCAGGCGACGGATGGCGGAACGGCCCTGGGAAGATGCTTTACCTGAAGATTTAGCACGAAGTTTAGCGGACAGATTTAATACATCGGTCGCAGACGTCGTAAAGTTTGGTCGGAGAATTAAGAGAACAGATCAGTCGCTGGATGTTCCAGCAGCGCGGGAAACTTCCGAAATGCTGGTCGATCAAGTTATCGATGACAGGCCGACGCCTGAAGATTCTGTGATTAAGGAGAAAGACGGACGTCTTTGGCGAGATCGCTTGGTTAAGGCCCTCTCCACATTACCACCAAAGGAATCCTTGATTATCCGCCGCCGTTTCCTGGCCGAAAGGGTACCAAGTCGTGCTGACCTGGGTGCCGAGCTTGGTTTGTCAAAAGAACGCGTCCGGCAGCTTGAAGTCAGAGCTCTCGGAAAGTTGAAGGACTTGCTCCAACCTCTTCGCGAACACGCGGAAGCCGCCAGTAACGGACCCTTTTCCGGCAACCCTACGAGTACCGCGTAAAAAATTTAGCTCGCCAGTTCTCGAGACCGTTTTTCGGCAGCAGCAACGGCGCGACTCATCAATTCTTGAAGACCATCGTCAGTCATTAAAACTTCCAATGCAGCTGCCGTGGTGCCACCGGGGCTCGTCACGTTTTCTCTTAGCGTTGAGGCACTCTCCTCTGACAGGCGCGCTAACTCACCACTGCCTGCAACCGTCGCACGAGCCAGTTGCTCCGCCAGTGCAGGATCAAGGCCAACTTCTACCCCTGCCTTAGCCATACATTCGATCATTAGAAAAACATAGGCCGGGCCACTTCCCGATACCGCCGTGACGCCATCAATAAGCCCTTCATCATTAACCCAGCCAACTTCACCAACAGCCTCAAGCAAGCTTGTAGCGATTGATTTTTGTTTTTCGCTTACCGCGTCATTACCGAAAGCCACAGTGATCCCTCTGCCCACTGCTGCAGGCGTGTTGGGCATGCTTCGCACTATCGCTGCACCATCACCAAGAAGCTCAGCAAAATAAGACGACGGTTTTCCGGCAGCAATCGAAAGGAACATGGTTTCAGGTTGAACAAACCTGGCATAGAGCGGAACGATGTCATCCATTGCCTGAGGTTTGACCGCGAAGACGACAATTTCCGGCAGAAAGTCAGCTTTTAGATCATCCAGAGTTTCGAGAACTGTAACGCCGAACTGTTCTCGCAAAGCATCTCCGCCAAAGGGCTCTACAACAACAACGTTTTCTTTGGATACGTCACGACCAAGCCAACCAGCAAGCAATGCACCACCCATTTTCCCGCAACCTACTAGGAGCAATTTCTGATCCACGTTCCTTCTCCGAATTAATGTTTCGTGCCACAGCCAGCCTTCGCCAACTGCACCAAACAGGTACCACTAGTAACACAAATTAGAGCTTAGAAAAATTCTCGTTGATCAGGCTTCGCCAACGGTGTCGATCATCGCGGCATCAAACGCTTCTTCCGGTGTTTTGCCACCCCAGACCACATAATTAAAGGCGGGATAAAACCTTTCGCTCTCAACAAGCGCAATTTCGACCAGATCCTCGACCTGTTCAACACTGGCCCCCGATGCACCTCGAAGCAGCAAGGCATGTCGGAACACCGGTAAGCCACGATCTGCCCACAGATCGAAGTGCCCTACTGCCAGCTGCTCATTCACACGGGCCATAAGATCATTGAACGGTGCACGACGATGATCAGGTACCGTCAATTCAAACGCGCAGGCAAAATGCATCGCGCTTATATCGTCCAACCAGGAAAAAAACAGCCGATAGTCTGTCCATCGGCCCGAAATTTCGGCAGCTATCTCGTAATCTGCCGAGCGCTCAAATGTCCAACCCTGCGCCCCGGCGATCTGTTCAATTAGATCAATCGGGTTCGTGGTAACCTGACTTGTATCTTTTACTGCGGTTACCGCCATTTAAACTCCCCCAAGTACGCGAAACCGGCCTCATACAACCCCAATTTCCAGAAGATATTGTGGCTGTGTGACCGTTTAATACCATATATAGGGTGCCAAAAGCAGACTCAGGGTGCAAGGGTATATTTAGTTTTCATGGTCGGTTTCTGTGGAAAACTACGAAATAATCCAGGCTTAGGCCTTTTTCGACTGAGACGATTTACGGGTCGGTTTCCGCTTTGCCTTAGTCAGCTTTGCCTGAGAAGCCTCTAATTTCTCAAGCCTTTTTGTAAGCATGTCTTGTTCTGTTCGCGCGCGGGCCGCCATTTCCTTTACCGCTTCAAATTCATCGCGCGTTACCAGATCGAATCGAGACAATATTTGTTCGACATGTTGTCGCACTAGAGCCTCTATCTCACGGCGGACGCCTTCCAGCGTGCCGACAGCGCCACCAGCCAACTTCGCCGCGTCATCAAGAATCCGGTTCCGCGTTTGCATCTTGCTTATTCCTGTTTTTGCCAACATAGCCGACCCAGTACGCCCATATTAGTTATGTGGGACAAACAAACCGCTATGCAACGTTTAATCGCATTGATCGAAGGTACTGTACAAATTATTTTCTCCATGTTTAATCAATCCAAATTGCGACACTTATCCTGAAACTTTACCTTCTTGGCGCGGAACTAAAAATCATGGCTCAAACAGAATATAAATCCGATATCGAAATTGCCCGCGAAGCCGAAATGCGGCCAGTAATTGATATTGCAAAAGAACGGTTTGGTATTCCTGCCGAACATCTCGATCCGTATGGTCATTACAAAGCGAAGCTTTCGCTCGACCATGTCGCGACATTGCCTGAGCGCCCAGACGCAAAGCTTATTCTGGTAACGGCGATGACCCCGACGGCAGCGGGCGAAGGCAAGACCACGACCACGGTCGGGCTGGGTGACGGGCTGAATAGGATCGGCAAGGATGCCTCTATATGCTTGCGCGAACCGTCATTAGGCCCCTGTTTTGGGATGAAAGGCGGCGCCGCGGGCGGTGGATATGCGCAAGTCGTCCCAATGGAGGAAATCAATCTCCATTTTACGGGGGACTTTCATGCCATCGGAACGGCGAACAACCTGCTGTCTGCTCTGATCGATAATCATATTTACTGGGCCCAGGAACCGGCTCTTGATCTACGACGCGTGACCTGGCGACGTGTCGTAGATATGAACGACCGAGCCTTACGTTCCATTGTCACGTCGCTTGGCGGCGTTGCTAACGGTTTCCCGAAAGAGGCCGGTTTCGATATCACCGTTGCCTCCGAAGTCATGGCGATTTTCTGCCTCGCTACAAGCATCGAAGACCTCAATAACAGGCTTGCGAACATCGTGGTTGGCCAAACCCGCAACCGCGAACCGGTAACCGCCCGTGATTTGAAGGCTGACCGCCCAATGACTGCGCTCCTAAAGGATGCGATTAAGCCCAATTTGGTCCAAACACTGGAAAACAACCCTGCCTTTGTACATGGCGGACCTTTTGCCAATATTGCCCATGGCTGCAATTCCGTGATCGCCACTCAGACAGCCCTAAAACTTTCTGGCTATGTTGTTACGGAAGCAGGTTTTGGTGCCGATCTAGGTGCGGAGAAATTTTTCGACATCAAGTGCCGTAAGGCAGGCCTCACACCCAATGCCGCTGTTGTCGTTGCAACGGCGCGGGCATTGAAAATGCATGGCGGCGTCCAGAAAGACGATCTCGCAAATGAAAATCTCGATGCCTTGCAGAAAGGCCTCGACAATCTGGCACGTCATGTCAGCAATGTGAAAAGTTTCGGTGTTCCCGCCGTTGTCGCGATCAACCGTTTCGTCACCGACAGCGATGCTGAAATCAACATGATCCGCGAGCGCTGTGCCGAACAGGGTGTGGAGGCAATCGACTGCACACATTGGGCCAATGGTGGCGCCGGTACCGAGGAGTTAGCTCATAAGGTCGTCGAACTTGCGGAAGCCAATGATGGTTCTTCCTTCAAACCTCTTTATGAGGACGAGATGCCGTTATGGGACAAGATCGAAACCATCGCGCAAAAAGTATACAAAGCCAGCGAGATCGTAGCTGATCAGAAAATCAGAACGCAAATCCGCGATCTGGAAAAACAAGGGGCGGGTAAATTTCCGATTTGCGTTGCCAAAACCCAGTATAGCTTTTCTACCGATCCCAATCTGAAGAATGCGCCAAGTGATCACGTCGTTCAAATTAGAGAAGTGCGGCTAGCAAATGGTGCGGAATTCCTGGTCGTCGTCTGTGGTGACATCATGACAATGCCCGGTCTTCCCCGGGTGCCGGCTGCTCATGACATCAAGGTAGACGAAAAAGGCAACATCACGGGGCTCTTCTGAGTTTTAGGTCACTGCCAATAGCCATTTCTTGAAGTACGGCACCGCAAACCCTATAAGTTAAGGAATCACAATGCGGTATGGACAGAAACCATGATCCTAGTCACTGGTGGAGCCGGCTTTATCGGATCCAATCTTGTCGCGGGGCTCGAAGCAGCCGGTGCGGACAATATCGTTGTCTGTGACCAGTTAGGAACCGATGATAAATGGCGCAATATCGCAAAGCGCGATCTAGCTGATCTAATCGTGCCCGATAAGTTGCTGCCCTATTTGGACAGCAATGCGAATCGTATCGAAGCGGTCTTCCACCTGGGCGCTATCTCCGCCACCACAGAAACCGATGCAGATCGTATCGTTGCGAACAATTTCCGTCTGTCCTGCGATTTGTGGACCCGCTGCGCTAAGTACCAAACACCGTTCATCTATGCCTCATCGGCAGCGACATACGGCGACGGTGAAATGGGGTTCAGCGATAACGCTGACCGGCAACATCTGTCCACCTTGAAGCCCCTCAATGCCTATGGTTGGAGCAAGCACCTGTTTGACCGATGGGTAGCGCGAAACCTTGAAACCGGAGCAGGCGATCAAGCGCCCCCACAATGGGCCGGGTTGAAATTTTTTAACGTTTATGGCCCCAACGAATACCACAAAGATGGTCAAATCAGCGTTGCCTTAAAGAATTATCGGGAAGTTACCGCTGGGGGCCCAGCAGTGCTGTTTCGATCCCACAACCCTGACTATGAGGATGGCGGGCAAAGCCGGGACTTTGTCTGGGTTGGAGATTGCGTGGACGTCATGCTCTGGCTTAAGGACAACCCCGCTGTTTCCGGACTATTTAATCTCGGCACCGGAAAGGCGCGCAGTTTTGCAGATTTGGCTAAAGCAATTTTCAATGCTGCAGGCATTACTCCAGAAATTCAGTTCGTCGACACGCCCCTCGCTATCCGTGACAAATATCAGTATTTCACGGAAGCGCAGATGGATCGTCTTCGCCAGGTCGGTTACTCGGCACCTTTCACCAGTCTTGAAAAAGGTGTTTCGCAATATGTCCGAAACTATCTCGCAACTGAAGATCCATATATTTGATGTATTTGGGGAAACGAGGGTATTGAGGCCATGTTTGCAATAACGTTTCCGGCCATTGATCCCGTTGCGTTGGAACTCGGCCCTCTCGTCATCCGCTGGTACTCACTTGCCTATGTCGCGGGCATTTTACTTGGCTGGCGATATATCATTATCATCGCCGCTAAATCTGATAATGGTGTCGAACAGGTCCACGTTGACCACTTCATCATCTGGGCCACGCTCGGCATTATTTTGGGCGGCCGTCTCGGTTACGTTATATTTTACAACCCTGTCTACTTTGCCGAAAACCCAATGCTGATTTTTGCGATGTGGAAGGGTGGTATGTCCTTTCATGGCGGTTTGATCGGCGTCATTACCGTCACCTGGCTCTTTGTACGAAGACGTGGGCTCACCTTCATAGCGTTGGGTGATATGGTCTGTGCCGCGGCACCCATCGGCCTCTTTTTTGGCCGGATCGCAAATTTCATTAATGGTGAATTATTTGGTCGTATGAGTGATGTCCCCTGGGCGATGGTCTTTCCAGGCGGCGGACCAACACCCCGTCACCCCAGTCAGCTATATGAGGCAGGTCTGGAAGGGTTACTGCTCTTTGGCGTATTGGCCATAATGATCTACCGATACAAAGCACTGGAACGTCCAGGAATGCTGATAGGTACCTTCTTGGCCGGATATGGCATTTCACGATACCTGGTGGAATTTGTTCGCGAACCCGATGCACATTTGGGAACGCTATATGGCTTAGCGACAATGGGGCAGCTTTTATCCCTGCCTCTGATTGTGATTGGTGCGTGGCTAATTCATAGAGCCTGTCGCCAGACGTGACGCCGCTCGACATCAAAATCCGTGATCAGATAAAGGCCGATGGCCCCTTAAGGGTATCCGAGTTCATGGAAATCGCCTTGAGCGATCCCTCCCACGGCTATTATCTGACGCGGGACCCTTTGGGCGAGGCTGGTGACTTCATTACGTCTCCTGAGATAAGTCAGGTGTTTGGCGAGATCATAGGACTGTGGTGTGCCGTAGCATGGCAAGATGCTGACACGCCGCGCAAAATCAACTTGGTAGAACTTGGGCCAGGCCGCGGGACACTTATAGCTGATATTCTGCGAACCGCCCGAAACGTTATGCCAGAGTTCGCCGAAGCCATCGATGTTCATCTCGTTGAGACAGGGGCAGTCCTGCGTGAACAACAAAGATCATCGTTAAATGATTATGACGTTGAATGGCATGACAGGTTCGATTCTGTTCCCGAGGGTCCACTCCTGATCGTCGCCAACGAATTTTTCGATGCGCTTCCTATTGAACAATATATTCAAACCGAAGAGGGTTGGCAGGAACGAAGGCTCTTCATTGACAAGGAAAATGAAAATCTATTTTTCGGCCCCTACCCGCCTGCCAGTAAAAACCTGATCGCCATACCCGATGTTATCAGAGACTCATCAGTTGGTTCGATATTTGAGCGTTCTGTCGCTGCGGAACAAGTTGTAGGCGAAATTACTGATCGAATGGTGACAGAGGGCGGTGCGGCTCTAATTATCGATTACGGCCATGTAAGACACGGCGTGGGCGACACCTTGCAGGCAATACGGTCGCACAAATATCACGACCCGCTTTTAGGTGTAGGAGAAATTGATTTGACGGCCCACGTTGACTTCGCAGCTCTACAATCAGCAGCACAAGCCAGCAAGGGTGCCGTTTTTGGCCCGATCTTTCAGGGAGAGTTCCTAACGGCACTTGGCATTGAACAAAGAACGAATGCGCTTACGAAAAACGCACCGACGGAGCAAGCGGATGTCCTGACGAGCGGGTCCCGTCGCTTAATAGCCGCAGATGGAATGGGCACCCTATTTAAGATTATGTCGATCACCCCTTCGGCAGAAAACTCGTCGGCTGGATTCGAGAATATCAAAGAAGGTATCGTCGTATGACTGCCAGTAATAACGACAATATACCTGTCATCAAGGCCAAGAGTTTCGCAACGATATCGGCAATTGAACACGCATTCTTCACCCGACAAGGTGGTGTCAGCACCGGGCAATATGACTCCCTCAATTGTGGATACGGCTCGGACGATTCAACGGAGCATGTTAGTGAGAATCGACGACGCGCCAGTACAAAACTAGGCGTCAATTCTTCCTCCCTCGTTTCGGTTTATCAAGTTCATGGCACGGATGTCGTCACCATCGAGGAACCATGGGACCGGCATTCTGCGCCAAAAGCGGACGGCATGGTAACGCGACACTCTAATTTGGCGTTGGGAATCCTTACTGCAGATTGCACACCGGTCCTCTTCGCTGATCCTGAGGCAGGGATTATTGGTGCCTGCCATGCGGGGTGGCGCGGCGCGCTCAACGGCATTGTTGAGGCAACAATTTCTTCAATGGAAGCTTTGAGATCAGCACGCGGCAATATTCTGGCCGCCATCGGACCGTGCATTGCCCAAAAATCATATCAGGTTGGAATAGAGTTCCGGGATCAATTCACCGGTCAGGATCCACAATATTCGAGATATTTTATCGACGACGATGCTACTCATTTGCGTTTCGACCTTGGTGGATTTGTTGAACTTATGTTGGATCGGGCTCAAATCATGCAGTTTGAGAATGTCTGCATCGACAATTGCGCAGAAACCGAATTACTCTTTAGTTATCGGCGGACTACATTGGCCGGCAAAAGCGACTACGGAAGGGGCCTCTCGGCCATTGCACTCAAAAGCTAAAATTCATGCCGCATCTGATAATTTTTATATTTGTGTGTCTAATCGGCCTGGTAGCCAGCTGTGTCATCATCTGAACAGCGAAGATTTTTGCTCAATATCTCATGTTGGGCCTGTTTGATTTGCAGCTTGGCTGCCTGTCAGCCAGTGCCAACACCCTTTGCGCATACTCCCGGAACCGGAGAGCCAATCGTCGCCCAGCGACCCGATATCGCGGGCGTCACGGTCTTACCGGTAACTGGTCTCTCAAAACCTCAATCTGATGCACTTTCAAAGGCCATGGTTGACGCCTTCATGGCTTTAGAAATACCCGCCGCCACAACCGGCTCGAACCGGCATAGCCGTTTCGTCAGCGGCAGCGCAAGGGTCGTGGGGGAATCCTCAATCCAGTCCGATATTCGGATCGAATGGACCCTTACCGATTCGCACGGAAAGGCGGTTGAACAAAAAACAACCCGCCATACGGTTGATGCCAAAACCTGGAAGCAACCAAGTTCTACATCTCTGTCACCCTGGGTCAAAAAAACCGCCAGAAACTTCGCCCGCCACATTTTAGGTGCGCGTATCGAGTTAGACTCCCCTAACCAAACCCAATTGCCGACACTCCATGTCTGGCCCGTTGACGGAATCGAAGATACCAAATCTGCTATTCTGAAGAAGGCAATGGAACGTGCCCTCAAGGGTCAGAAATTCGCTGTTTTGAGGGGACTTGACGGCGCCTCTCTCATTATCGCTGGATCCGTTTCTCTTGGTTCAGTGAGAGCAGGGAAACAACCTATAGAGATTAATTGGGCGGTTCTGGATGCGAAAGGAAAACAGGTTGGAAAGCTCGACCAAAGAAATTCTGTTGCCAAATCGATGTTGAAAGATGGCTGGTCAAATCTTTCAACGATCATTGCCGGGAACGCCGCGGGCGGCGTCAGCGAGATCGTAAATCGCCTGCCGCAAAATAGTTTTCCACAAGACAAAAAAACCCTGCGCTAACCGCTCTCGGGTCGTTTACACAATATGCCGACGCTGGTAAATTGCGCGTGCCTTTGGCATTCGCAATTTTGCTGCCTCCAGGGGGATGGTAGCTCAGGGAAAGTCGGGATGAAAATCATCGCCTGCAATAGTAATCGCCCACTCGCAGAAGCGATTGCTGCCTATCTTAATCTATCACTTTGTAAAGCCAGTATTCGCCGTTTCTCGGATATGGAATGTTTCGTTGAAATCGACGAAAACGTTCGGGGAGAGGATGTATTCGTTGTCCAATCAACGTCCTATCCCGCCAATGATAACCTTATGGAGTTGCTGGTTTGCATTGACGCATTACGACGCGGGTCGGCCAGACGCATCACAGCGGTCATTCCCTATTTTGGGTATGCAAGACAAGACCGTAAGTCAGGCCCGAGAACACCGATCTCTGCCAAACTTGTGGCAAACCTGATCACTGAAGCAGGCGTTGATCGCGTTCTGACGCTCGATCTTCATGCAGGGCAAATTCAGGGATTCTTCGATATCCCGGTGGACAACCTATTCGCCGCACCGGTTTTTCTGCGCGATATCAAGCAATCGTTTGATTGCGATAATTTGACGTTAGTCTCACCGGATGTTGGTGGTGTTCTGAGGGCGCGGGCTATCGCAAAACCACTGGATGCAGACCTCGCCATTATCGATAAACGCCGGGAACGCGCCGGTGTCTCTGAGGTCATGCATATTATCGGTGATGTAACGGGCACAGATTGTATCGTTGTTGATGACATCGTCGATTCTGCTGGCACCCTTTGCAATGCCGCAGTTGCGCTGATGGATGCGGGCGCGAAGTCAGTGTCAGCCTATATTACCCACGGCGTTTTATCTGGCGGCGCAGTGTCTCGCGTATCGTCATCACCTATTGAAACGATGGTCACAACGGACAGTATTATGGGCACCGAAGCCGTCCGTGTTTCCCAAAATGTCAGACAAATTACGATTGCACCGCTCATGGGAGAAGCAATCGCCCGGATTAGCGAAGAAAAATCCGTGTCTAGTTTGTTTGACTATTCCGCCGCATAAGACTAAAACCCATCGCCCCCGTTGTTTTGGCGGGGTTTTTAGGCGTCGGCACCCCTGGAGGCAGGCGCAAACACTAATTATGGAGATACGGCATGGCCGATATTCAAACCATTGCCGCGGCATCTCGCGAACGGGCTGGAAAGGGGACCGCCCGGGCTGCACGCCGCGCCGGACAAATCCCGGCTGTTATATACGGCAATAAAGAAGAACCCCTGTTAATTACTGTCGATAGCGTCCGTCTGGAACAAGAACTTGGGAAGAGCGGATTTTTCATTCGTCTTCTAGATATCGAAATAGACGGAAAAGCGCATCGGGTCCTACCTCGTGACACGCAATATCACCCGGTTACGGATCGACCTTTACATGTCGATTTTCTGCGCTATTCAGCAGATCGGAAATTGGCGGTTGAAATCCCTGTCCACTTCATCAATGAGGACGATTCACCTGGGCTTAAATCAGGTGGTGTTCTAAACGTCGTTCGACATGCGATTGAGGTTCTTTGCGTCGCGGATGCGATCCCTGATGCATTTGAGATCGATCTTACCGGACTGGAAGTCGGTGACTCTATCCACGCCAGCACCCTAACACTCTCAGAAGGTGTCGAGCTCACGATCACGGATCGTGACTTTACGATCGCTACGATCGCCGCACCAACAGTTATGGCTGTCGAGGAAGAGGTCGAAGACGAAGAAGGTCTCGAAGGCGAAGAAGGTGCCGAAGGTGCAGAAGCTGGAGACGGCGACGACAATGCAGAGGGTGGAGAGTAAATCTCTCCCCGTCCCTAAACCGGAGGCACCATGTTGCTCTTGGTAGGCTTGGGAAACCCAGGTCAGGAATACGCTGGAAACCGACACAATATCGGTGCCATGGCGGTGGATGAAATAATCCGCCGCTATGGTTTCAGTGCGCCGCGAACGCGATCCCGGCCACAAGGGGTTTTTAGCGAAGGCCTTATTGATGGCACCAAAATTACCGCGCTCAAGCCATTGACCTATATGAATGATTCCGGGAAAGCCGTGGGCGATGCCATGCGGTATTGGCGCATGGATCCCAATGATATCTTCGTTCTCCATGACGAGTTGGATCTGGCGCCAGCAAAGGTTCGTGCAAAACTTGGGGGCGGTCACGCCGGCCACAACGGATTACGGAGTATCGATTCCCATATCGGCAAAGATTATTGGCGGGTCCGCCTTGGTGTCGGCCATCCCGGCGATAAGGGACGGGTCACCGGCCATGTCCTGCGTGATTTTTCCAAAGCAGATAAGCAATGGCTATCTCCAATGCTCGACGCCGTTGCCGATGCTATTCCACTCCTGCTAAACGGCGATGGCGCGGCATTTACCAGCCGCGTTGCCCTATTGACCCAGCCACCTAAACCAAAAAAATCACCAGAAGACGCTGCGGCGTTATCTGATCGAAAGAAAGATACATAATGGGTTTTACCTGCGGAATTGTCGGCCTGCCGAATGTAGGCAAATCAACGTTGTTTAACGCCTTAACGGCAACAATCGCAGCACAGGCTGAGAATTACCCGTTCTGCACGATTGAACCCAATGTGGGACACATAGCGGTCCCTGACCCCCGGCTGGATAAAATTGCGGTACTCGCCAAGTCAGCAAAAATAGTCCCCACCCAAATAGACTTTGCCGATATAGCCGGCCTCGTGCGGGGCGCCAGCACCGGAGAAGGTCTTGGCAACCAGTTCCTTGGTCATATTCGTGAAATGGATGCCATCGCGCATGTTGTCCGCTGTTTTAAAGATGAAAATATTACCCATGTCGAAGGCCGTATCGACCCGATCAACGATATTGAAACCATCGATACAGAGTTGATGCTTGCCGATCTCGAGAGTCTCGAACGCCGCAGTGATGCCCTGGTGAAAAAATCGCGTGGTAACGACAAAGAAGCGATTGCCACGCTTGCCATCGTCGAGAAGGTCATCGAAGCGCTGAAAGAGGGCAAACCAGCCCGTTCAGTCGCCGGGCAATTTGAAGACAAAGCGTTGTTTAACGGGTTACAACTGCTAACCGCTAAACCCGTTATGTATGTATGCAATGTTGGCGAAGGCGACGCTGCAAGTGGTAACGAATTTTCGGAAGAGGTCGCCGCGCGAGCATCTGAAGAAGGTGCCGTATCTGTCGTAATTTCGGCAGCCATCGAAGCAGAAATTGCCCAACTCACGGACCTGGAAGAACGATCAGAATTTCTGGAATCGATTGGGCTGGAGGAAACTGGCCTCTCCCAGATTATTGCCGCTGGCTACCAGCTCCTGGGATTGATCACCTATCTTACAGCTGGCCCGACAGAGTCGCGCGCCTGGACCATAACCGAGGGCACAAAAGCCCCGCAGGCCGCCGCCGTCATTCACACCGATTTTGAACGCGGCTTTATCTGCGCAGAAACGATTGCCTATGACGATTATATAACCTGTGACGGTGAAGCCGGTGCCAAAGAAGCGGGCAAAATGCGCCAGGAAGGACGCGACTACATTGTCAAAGACGGTGACGTAATCTTGTTCCGCTTCAACGTCTAGCCAATGCCCGCAGTCATTGCCCTAGCATTGCAACTGCCGTCATCAAGGTTTAAAAAAGCCGGTCTATAGTTTTGCACCGTGACGCCGTCGCGGAATCTTTCAGGGAGAGGAAAATGGGATCAACTATTCAACTTACGACCGCTGACGGTCATACATTAGACGCCTACAAGGCTGAACCTGAAGGCGCCGCAAAAGGCGGCGTCGTTGTCATTCAGGAGCTTTTCGGCGTAAACCAGCACATTCGCAATGTCGCTGACGAATTCGCGAAAAATGGCTACGTCGCTATTGCCCCTGCTCTGTTTGATCGCAAGGAAAAAGGTCTTGAGCTTGGCTATGGCCAGGATGACTTCGGCAAGGGTCGTGATACGCGCGGAAGCCTTGATGACGACGGCATCCAGAATGATGTTCAGGCAGCCATCAACGAAGCCTCCAGCGCCGGCAAGGTCGGCATCGTCGGCTATTGCTTTGGCGGCTATGTCAGCTGGCTCGGCGCCTGCAAATGTGATGGACTCTCCGCTGCATCAACCTTCTACGGTGGTGGCATTCATGCCAAACGCGAAGATACACCCAAAGTACCAGTGATCTTCAACTTTGGTGACAAAGACGGAGGCATTCCGCTCAATCAGGTAGCCGAGATCAAAGAAGCTCACCCAGACATCCCCTGCTATGTCTATGACGATGCGGGGCATGGCTTCTGCTGTGATGACCGGGAAAGCTACAATCAGGGCGCCTGTGAGCGTGCACATGCCCGGACGCTGGAACTATTTGGACAGCACGTCGGCTGATCGTTCCAATCACTTTTTTAAGGAAAGCCCCGGGCTGCAAGGACCGGGGCTTTTTCTTACCTCAACGACGCAGCAATATTTCCACCGTCAACGGTAACAACCGCTGCCGTTGTCTTCTCAGCCAGTGCGAGATCGAGAAAAGCCTGCGCAACATCTTCAGCCAGAACTTCGCGGCCCAAAAGGTTTCCGCCCATATAGTCAGCCTCTGAAACACCCCGCGCTTTGGATCGCTCGGCGATCATCTTGTCATCAAGTAGGCCTGAGCGAATACGATCAGCATTCACCGCATTTGATCGAATGCGGTGAATGCTGATCGTATTCGAGCGCATATTGCTTCATCAAGAACAGAGTCGCCGCTTTGGGGAGACCATAGGGTCCAAAATCAGGCCCCGGGTTGATCGCTTGTTTGGACGTATTGAATAGCAGACACCCACCTGTGCCCTGTGCTTTCATAATTCGAACAGCCGCTTTCGCGACAGATTGATGGGCGAAGAAATTCAGTTCGAAACTCTCTCGCAACGTGTCTTCATCGACTTCACCGATTTTACCTTGCCACGCCGCGCCAGCATTCGAAACGAGTAGGTCTAGCCCGCCAAACCGCTCGCAGATCGCATCGAAGGCATTTGATACAGAATCTGAATCCGTGACATCGCAAGCGAGGCCGAGTCCACCGACTGAACTTGCAACGTTCTGTGCAGCTTCTTTGTCCCGGTCCAGAACAACAACGACCGCCCCCGCAGCTGCAAATGCATTGGCACACGCCGCACCAATGCCCGACCCACCACCAGTGATGGCAGCAATTTGACGTTGTAGCGGCTTTTCCGAAGACTTGCCCAGTTTGGCCTGTTCGAGTGACCAGTACTCGATATCAAAAATATCTGCTTCAGGGATCACTTCGTAATTCCCCATCGATTCAACATCAGTAATCACATCAATATTGGTTTCGGCTAGATCCGCAGCAACAGATGCCGCCCCGGCGCTATTTGCCAAGGCCAAAAAGCCCCACACCCGGCACCAGAATGACCCTCGGCATCGGGTCAAGTTCTGTCTTGGGCGTTGCCTGGCTTTTATTGTTACGCGCAAAATAGGCGTGATAATCAGCTATATATTTTTCGACAGCGGTGCAAGCGTCTGCTGCAAATTCATCGAGTTTTCCTGCCACTGGAGCTGGCACAATAAGAGGATTGGGCTTGGTACGAATGACATGGTCAGGTGTTACGGTGCCCTGCTGACTGTATCTGCCAATCCCGTCACCACCAGTAAACGCAACAATGGCGTCATTTGTCCGGAAGTCCATGACGAGACGTTGCGTACCAGCCTCAGTGTCCAGAGCGCATAGACCGCGCAATACAGGTGCGATCTCCGTGGCACAAGCCAACTGAGCCGGTAAATCGACGCCAGAGAAATTTCTCAAGCGCCGTTTTTCAATCTCGGTCTCAGCGATCGAAACCATCTCAATCATCCGACCATAGGATTCCTGGGCGGTTTCGCCAAAACTGAATATCCCGTGTTTGAGAAGGATCAGACCCTCAACATCAGGGTCGTTTTCAAAAACTTCCTTGGCTTTTTTAGCTAAGTCAAAGCCGGGCATAATGTACGGGACATAGCCCATACGATCGCCGAAGACCTCTTGGCAAATTTCGTCACCGCCTTCTTGGTCCGTAAGGGCAAGAACCGCATTAGCATGTGTATGATCGACGAACTTATGGGGCAGAAAGGCATGCAACAGCGTTTCAACGGACGGATTTGGGGCCGAGGCATCAAGCAGATTTATCCGCTGCGCATTGACCATTCCTTCATCGGACAGTGCCGAAAGCGCCGAAAGTTGACGAATAGGCTCGAGTCTGACGGCCGGAAGCCCCGGAGGCTCAATATCCCCAAGATCCCAGCCAGATCCTTTAACGCAAAGCACCTCGGTATCTTGCCCGAGCATATCCGGCATTACTGTTTTGACTGAGGTGTTGCCTCCCCCGTGTAGAACCAATTTAGGTTCACCCCCCAACAGGCGCGACGTATAGACCCGCAGGGAGACATCCTGATTAACCTCGTTGGTCGTAAATTGATCGATATAGTTTTGGGCGTCTGTATCTGACCAGAGATTTTCCATTGTTCTTCCTAATTTTTCCCGGGATACAGGCCCAGCAATCCAGCTTTTGTCGCCTCACAAATCCCGCGTTCAGTAATTAAACCGGTGACCAGACGAGCAGGCGTCACATCAAAACCGTAATTCGCTGCAGTGCTGCCGACGGGCGTTACCCAAACCTTTTGGGCGCCTCTAAAAACCTCGTCATTTTGGCCATGATCTGCTTCACTTCTCTCATCGGCTTGATGGAGGATGGAATGTCGGATCAGCCCGGTTTTTTCGATCTTGATGAGCGTTACGCGGCACTGTCGGCGGCGGGTGATCCGTTGCTTCGGCTTGGTGAGTTGGTCGATTTCGAGTTGTTTCGCCGGCCCTTGATCCGGGCGCTACGTCGCTCGGACCGGCGCCAGGGTGGCCGGCCTCCCTATGACCCCGTTCTGATGTTCAAGATCCTGGTGTTGCAGGCACTATACAATCTCTCGGATGATCAAACCGAGTTCCAGATCCGCGACCGGCTGTCTTTCATGCGGTTCCTGGGCCTGGGGCTTCACGCCCGGGTGCCGGACGCCAAGACGATCTGGCTGTTCCGTGAGTTGCTGGTGCAGGCCAAGGCGATCGAGGCGTTGTTCGATCGCTTCGACGAACACCTGCGCGGCCATGGCTACCTGGTGCTGTCGGGCCAGATCGTCGATGCCACGATCGTCGCGGCGCCCAGGCAGCGCAACAGCGTTCCGGAGAAGGTGGCGTTGAAGGCCGGCAAGGTGCCAGAGGAGTGGAAGGACAAGCCGGCCAAGCTGGCCCAGAAAGACCGGGATGCGCGCTGGACCATGAAGCGTGGCCGAGTGAAGCGTCTGGAGGATGGGCACCCCAAGGGGCCGGAGATCATGGTGCCGGCGTTTGGCTACAAGAACCACATCTCCACGGACCGGCGGCACGGGTTGATCCGCAAGTGGCGCGTCACCGATGCCGCCGCCAATGACGGCCGCCAGCTCGCCGGTCTGATCGATCCGGAGAACACGGCGAGCCCGGTCTGGGCGGATACCGCCTATCGGTCCAAGCGTAACGAGAAGATGCTGGCGCGCCAAGGCAAGCGCTCCCAGATCCACTTCCGCAAGCCGCGCGGCAAGCCGATGCCGGCGACCCTGGCCAAGGCCAACGCGGCGCGCTCGGCGGTACGCTCCGCCGTCGAGCATGTCTTCGCCCATCAGAAAGGCTTGATGGCGCTCTCGGTTCGGACCATCGGCATCGCCCGGGCCGAGGCCAAGATCGGCATGACCAATCTGGCGTATAACATGCGCCGTTTCCTCTGGCTCCAGGGGCGAAGTGCGCCCACATGACGCCGGAACGGCCGGTTCGACCGGCTAAACCGATCAAATCGACGCAAAACGGCTCGAAAAAACCGACACTCAGACGCGCCCACCCGGTCAAATCACGCCGCAAGCGGCCAAACCGAACGTTCTTCGAGGTGTCCGTTTCGATATCACCTTTCTCCATTCGACCGGTGATATCTGTAACTTCTGCCGAGTCGCGCTCCTCAATCGGAATATCGCGACCATCGCTAATGGTCCAGTCGATGGTAGGACCCGGTAATCCAACGTAAAACGGCACGTCGTTGTCACGTGCTGCCAAGGCCTTAAGATATGTCCCGATCTTGTTCGCAACATCTCCGGCCGCCGGCATTGTCGACAATTACAGTATGAGGCACGCCATGCTGGCCAAGTTCCCAGGCAGTAAGACCTGCCCCTTGATTGCGGGGTCGGGTTTCATCAACCCAGACATGTACAGGTATCACCTGTTCATGGGCGACATAGATCGGTGCTGTCGCGGTGCCCCAATCAACTGTCGCCAGCCAACCAGCATTGCAGTGCGTAAGGACATTGACCGGACGTTTCCGATCCACCCTGTCCCAGATATCGCGAATAAGTTGAACGCCATGATCTCCGATAGAGCGGCACATCGCGACGTCTTCATCGCAAATCTCTGCAGCCCGGCCATAGGCAGCCGCTACCCGATCACTTGGAGATAATGGCGTTAGAGCCTCTTTCATATCATCCAGCGCCCAGCGCAAATTGACAGCTGTCGGCCGGGTCTGGAGAAGCAGTTCGTAGGCAGCCTGTAACGCCCCGTCAGAAGCGTCTTCTCGAACGGCAAGGGCACACATACCATAGGCCGCCGTCGCACCAATCAGAGGGGCGCCACGGACCTGCATGGAGCGTATTGCGTGGGCCGCATCGTCGACAGAGTTTAAAGAGAGTGTAATGAACTCATGAGGCAGACGTGTTTGGTCAATAATCTCAACGGTTTCGCCATTCTGAGCGAGCCAAATCGTCCGAAACGGGACACCATCAACGTTCATGGACTCAGAACCCGTCCTGCAATTGCATCCAGTTTCTGCACCATTTGAGCATCCCGCGCATCTGGAGCAGTAATAATCGCGACGTCGAGGGCATTGTGGCAGCCCTCTTCACAATTTTCTGACCGACCACTGACGAGCGGCGCCAGGTTAACGACCAGCTGCTTCGCAGCCGCGGCATTTTCAATCAAAACTTTTATCACCGACTCTACGGTTACGTCGTCGTGATCTTCATGCCAACAGTCATAATCCGTAACCATCGCAACGGTTGCGTAGCACATCTCTGCTTCACGAGCGAGTTTGGCCTCCGGCATGTTCGTCATGCCTATAACGTCGCACCCCCAACTGCGATAAAGCTCACTTTCCGCACGTGTGGAGAATTGAGGCCCTTCCATAACAAGATAGGTTCCGCCGCACACAACCTCATTGGACAAGCCATTCGCTGCCTGCTCGATGAAACCACCCAATCGGCGGCAGACCGGATCAGCCATCGATACATGGGCAACGAGACCATCGCCGAAAAAGCTTTTTTCGCAGGCAAAGGTCCGATCGATAAACTGATCAACGATCACAAATGTACCAGGCGGCAACTCTTCCTTTAAGGAGCCAACGGCGCTTAGCGAAACGATCTCCGTACAGCCCGCCCGTTTCATCGCCTCAATATTGGCTCGGAAGTTCAATCCGCTCGGAGGTATTTTGTGCCCACGGCCATGGCGCGGTAGAAACACGATCTGCTGTCCATCAAGCTCCCCGAACAGCAAATCATCTGACGGCCTCCCAAAGGACGTTTCAACGCTTTCCCAACGCGTATTGGAAAGCCCGTCAATCTCGTAGAGGCCGCTGCCACCGATGACGCCGAGAACAGGTGTGTTTGCTGTGTCTGCCATAACAATTCAATACCTACAAAACAAAACCGGCGATGAAATATCATCGCCGGTTCGTTTATCACATGACAGGCATCAGCACGAGTGCCAACACCTGTGAAATCAGTGTAAGTCTGACCAGACCTTACGTTTCACGCCGTACAGCATACCAGTCAAAATCAATAAGAAGAGAATGACTTTAACCCCCATCCGCTTCCGCCATTCAAGCTCGGGCTCCGCTGCCCAGGCAAGGAACGTCGTAACGTCACGGGCCATCTGATCGATAGTAGCTTTGGTTTTATCAGCGTATTCTACAGCACCCTCCGCGAGCGGTGGCGCCATAGCAATCTGGTTACCCGCGAAATACAAATTGTAGGACATCCCTTCCGCGAGCTTTTGGTCTTTCGGCGGCTGTTTATAACCGGTGAGCAATGCATGCAGGTAATTTGCCCCACCTACTCTCGCTTTGGTCATCAGCGTTAGATCTGGTGGGAAAGCCCCGTTATTCCCGGCACGTGCGGCCTGTTCATTTGGAAAGGGTTTTACGAAACGATCACCTGGCTGGGCGGGACGCTGAAACATCTCGCCTTCATCATTTGGACCGTCAGTTACCTCCTTGGCGGCGGCAATTTTCTTCACCTGATCTTCGGTGAAACCAATGTCCATGAGGTTGCGATAAGCCAATAGCCGAACTGAATGGCACGCGGCGCAGACTTCGTTATAGACTTGAAAGCCGCGTTGCAGTGATCCGCGATCAAACGTGCCAAAGAGACCCGAGAACGACCATTGCTGCTCGGGTGGTTTTACGGCACTGCCAGCAGCCACAGCATTACCGGAGGCAAGAACCACAACCGAAAGAGCCGCTGCGCCGCTCATCAAATACTTGCGCATCAGGCTTTCTCCATCGGCTTGGTACTGGCGGCAGAGGAAGACCCCCCGCCTCCTTTGAGGACTGGTTCACTAATACTCGTCGGCAAAGGCTTGGTTTTTCCGAAGAAACCCAGCAACGGAATGATGACAATAAAATGCAGGAAGTAATAAGCAGTCGCAGCCTGGGCGATATACGTCCAAGGCGCTTCAGCTGGTTTAGCACCGCAAATACCCAGAATGACGCAATCAATGACGAGCAACCAGAAGAACTGCTTATAAATCGGCCGGAAACGGGCACTTTTGACGGGTGAACGATCAAGCCATGGCAGAATAAACAGCACCAAGATTGAGGCAAACATCGCCAGAACCCCTGCCAGCTTAGCTGACATCAACCATGAGATTGGCAGGTAAATGAGAGCATCCGCCGTAAAGGACCGCAAGATCGCGTAGAACGGCAGGAAATACCATTCAGGCACGATATGTGGCGGCGTAACCAGTGGATTGGCCTCGATGTAATTATCAGGGTGACCCAGGTAATTTGGTGCGAAGAACACAAACCCGAAGAACAGAACCAAAAAGACCCCTAAACCAAACAAATCTTTGACTGTGTAGTACGGATGGAACGGGATCGTGTCCTGCGGTGACTTTGTATCAATGCCAATCGGGTTGCTTGAACCATGCTGATGCAAGGCAACAATATGCAGCACAACGACACCCACCAATACGAAGGGCAATAGATAATGCAGACTAAAGAAACGATTCAGCGTCGGGTTATCGACTGAAAAACCACCCCAGAGCAGCGTAACGATAGAGTCACCAACAATAGGGATTGCCGAGAACAGATTGGTGATAACCGTGGCGCCCCAGAAGCTCATCTGACCCCAGGGAAGCACGTAACCGAGGAAGGCCGTCGCCATCATGATCAGCAGGATAACAACACCGAGCATCCACAGGAGTTCTCTCGGGGATTTATAGGAGCCGAAATACAACCCTCTAAAGATATGGATGAAGACCACTATGAAGAAAGCGGAGGCCCCGTTCATATGGATATAACGGATCAACCAGCCGTAATTGACATCCCGCATGATGCGTTCGACAGAGTCAAAAGCGAAGGCCGTATGCGGCGTATAATGCATCGCCAGCACAATGCCGGTAACGATCATAATGACCAGAATAATCCCCGCCAGAGAACCAAAGTTCCACCAGTAGTTCAGATTCTTCGGTGTTGGGTATTCATGAAGCTCGTGCTCCATGAAGGTAAAAACCGGCAGCCGGTAATCGATCCAGGCAATGATCGGGTTTTTAAACTTAGAATCGCGCATCCAGTTTTCTCCTAACCGATCTTAACGAGCTTATCCGACAAAAACTTATATGCCGGGACCGGAAGATTTTTGGGCGCGGGTCCTTTGCGGATCCGCCCTGATGTATCGTAATGGGAGCCATGGCAGGGGCAGAACCAGCCGCCAAACTCGCCTTTTACTTCACCTTGCTTGGTGCCCGACGGGATACAACCCAGATGGGTGCAAACACCAACAATGATTAGCCATTCGGGCTTTTGTGCGCGCTTTGCATCGGCTTCAGGATCAGGAAGACTGGCGAGATCGACAGCACCCGCAGCCTTGATCTGCGCTTCGGTTCGACGCACGATAAAGACAGGTTTCCCTTGCCATTTAACCAGCACGCGTTGACCCGGTTTTATGGGTTCCAGATTAACTTCAGTCGTTGATGCCGCCAGCGTATCTGCCGCCGGGTTCATTTGATCTATGAGTAGCCAGGCCGCAGCTGCCGCACCAAAAGCCCCAAAGGCCCCTGTTGCCAACATCAGAAAATCGCGCCTGGTTTCACCTTCTTCGGCGCCATGAGCGCCGTCGCCAGCCGTATCAGCAGAACTCGCCATTATGTCCCTCTTGGTTATATCCGCGCACATGTCGCGGCTCTGCAAAGGTACCTGTTATCATTAACGCACCAACAGATTCAAACACTGCGGCCTTACGCCGCAGCATGTTCGAAATGCTGGCAATACGTGCCCTTGTAACGGGGCACGGGTATAATCGAAAAAGACCTTAATGCAAAGGTCGTTAACCATGCGAATATCGTTATATCAACCTGATATCCCCCAGAATACTGGCACTATTCTAAGGATGGCTGCGTGTTTGGATGTCGGCGTGGACATCATTGAACCTTGCGGTTTCATTTTGGATAACAAACGACTGAGAAGATCAGGCATGGATTATCTCGATAAGGTGGATTTAACGCGGCATATTTCATGGAGTCATTTCAAGGAGGACTGCGTCAGTTCCGAAGACAGGTTGGTCCTGCTTACAACTTCAGGAGATGTGCCATATTGCGAGTTTTCCTTTCTGCCCAATGACAGATTGTTACTGGGTCGTGAAAGTGCGGGCGCGCCGCAGGAAGTTCATGATGCTGCAGACGCCAGACTATGTATCCCTATGGCAGGTGGTGCCCGCTCGCTGAATATTGCCATGGCCTGTTCGATGGTGTTGGGTGAAGCCATGCGACAGACCAATAATTTTTCCGCAGGAAATGTAAAATGACCCGGACTCTCGACCAAAAAAAGGAAGCCGCCACGCAATGGTTTGCAGAGCTCCGTGATTCGATCTGTGCCGAGTTCGAAGCCATCGAACAGGAAGGTGGCGCGAATGCCGCAGGCGAGCCCGTCGGATCATTCGAACGCAAAACCTGGCAGCGCAAAGATCATACCGGTGCCGATGGCGGTGGCGGCACCATGTCGGTGATGCATGGTCGCGTTTTCGAAAAGGTTGGAGTCAATATTTCGACGGTCTATGGCGAGTTTTCACCCGAATTCCGGAAGGAAATCCCGGGTGCGGAAGAAAACCCTGAATTTTGGGCGGCAGGCATTTCGCTGGTCGCCCATATGTGCTCGCCATTGGTCCCCGCTGTACATATGAACACCCGCTTTATTTCGACTTCCAAATCCTGGTTTGGTGGCGGGACGGACCTGACGCCAATGCTGACCGATGACGCAGCGGCCAAAGAATTTCACACCGAACTTGAGGCTACGTGCACCAGGCATGATGAAACTTATTACGAAAAATTCAAAAAATGGTGTGACGAATATTTCTTTTTGCCACACCGCGATGAACCGCGTGGAATTGGCGGCATCTTTTACGATTATGTTGATACCGGCGATTGGGACGCGGACTTTGCCTTCACCAAAGATGTTGGTCAGACATTCCTGAAAACATACCCCTCAATCGTTCGAGCCCGAAAAGATCAACTATGGAGCGATGAGCAGCGCGAGCAGCAGTTGATCAAACGGGGGCGCTATGTGGAATTCAATCTGCTGCACGATCGTGGCACCAAATTTGGACTCAAAACAGGCGGCAATGTTAAAGCCATCTTGATGTCAATGCCACCTGTCGCAAAATGGTCGTGACAGGCTGGCCAACTTACATCGGCTCGTTATAGTGGCAGTCAGACAATTAAATTCCGGAGGAGTTATGACTCGGTTCGCCGTACTTACAGCCGCTATTTTTTTCGCTGTTACATCATCCGTCACGCATGCCGCGCAACCCAATCTTACGATTGATGCGTTTTTTGGCACCTTTAGCGGCGGTGGCGTTTCAGAGAATAAAGACAGTATCTACTTCGCAACGACTGCCCGAGACTTTGACGTAACAATCGCACCTGCTGGAACGGGTTTCAAAATTGACTGGACAAGTGTCATTCGTAAAGGCGGTGACCCCAGCAAGCCTGACATCCGCAAGCGTAAAAGCACCAAGACTTTGCGTGCCGCAGGCGCAGCGGGCGTCTTCCACTGTGCAACAAGTGGCGATCCGCTCAAAGGACAGGAAATGTGTTGGGCAAATATTACTGGCTCGACGCTCTATTATGCGCGTAAACAAAAAAGGCGTTTATGCACTCCAGCAATATGACCGCACACTTTCTGGATGACCGCACACTTTCTGGCACGGGAATGAAGCTTGTTTTTAAGAGCACGCGCAGTGGCGAGCGGGTAAGAACCGTTACTGGTCGTCTGGTTAAGACCGCGCGCTAACGAGTGATTCCAGGTGCTTTTGGCACGCAGCACGGTTCGCCACGAAATTATCAGCGATCCACCAGTCTTCGACCTGTCGAATCAAGTTACCAACGTCACTGCCCGTCGGCACTCCCATATCCAGAACATCCTGACCCGTAATCGAAAACTCGGGCACCGGATCAGTTTGCGGTTTGGAAAACAAGCTCAACCACTTTTGATCAGCAGACCGGGCGGCCCCGATCAGTACAAGTTCCCGAAACAGATCGGGCCCTAATCGGTAGATCGCTACTCTGTTTTGTTTGATATTTGCTTGTGGGTCTGGTCGCAAGACTGGTCCACAAAGATCGCAAAGCAGATCGCGATCTACATTCGAAAGTTTCATTCGAGCGGAAAACGTCCCCGCCGACTCGCGATCAAAATTGCTGACTACCGCTAATCTTCTCAGATAGTCCGGTGCGCTTTCGGTAGCAACCTCCGCTTCTATCAAAGCGGGCAGTCGGTCAAAATGGACCGCTTCGGGAAGCAAATGTGGCAGGACCTCATTCTGCTGCATTAATTCAAATGTCGGCAATGGATCAAGCGCAAGTAGTAATCGGGAGAGTTCTTTCCAGACGCGTTCCACAGAGAGGGTGCTGATTTTTGGTGCCATCTCACGACAAGCGGTGAGTGCTTCCTTGTCCGCTTCACCAACGCCATAAAAGGCGTAAAACCGAAAGAACCGCAATAATCTTAAAACATCTTCTTCAATCCGGCTGCGTGCATCGCCGACAAAACGGATGCGTCCTTTTTTCAGATCTGCCAGTCCGCCAACAGGATCAAAGACTGTCCCTTCAGCATCGCAATAAAGCGCGTTCAATGTTAAATCGCGCCGCGCCGCATCCTGCGCCCAGTCTGTCGTGAAACTCACCCGCGCCTGACGCCCGAATGTTTCCACATCGCGCCGCAGAGTTGTGATCTCAAACGGAATACCTTCACATATTGCGGTGATTGTACCGTGATCAATGCCTGTCGGAATGGCCCGCAGACCTGCTCGTTCGATAAGTTCGGTAACGCGTTCCGGCGTTTCGGGTGTCGCTATGTCGATATCTTTGACCGGGAGACCCAGGAGTGCATCTCGGACACAACCACCAACGAAGCGTGCGGTCTGGCCTCCTGCCATCAATGCTTCCATGACAATGCGCGTTTGCGCATCAGCCATCCAGCTATGTACATCGATTGAGGCAGCGGGTTTCACAGACCTCGCCCTTCATTAGAAATCCAGCAGTTCGGGGTAAGCGATAATTGTAAAAACGGAAATAACCACTAACAAGCCACCTGACAAAATAAGCCATGTCCACGGAAGTGGTTCCCAATCTTCACGGGCAATGGCCTTGGACCCACCGAGTTTAGGGGGCGCAAAGGCTCTCCACAGAATATAAAACCCCGTTGGCGCGACCAGCGGCACTACGAACAATAAAATCAAACGGATCATGCGTTCCTCACCATCTTCCCCAACTCAACCAAAATGCGGGCGGTCAGACCCCAAATATAGTGATCATTATAGGGCATCACATAATATTCTCGCGATTTTCCGCGTTCGTCACGCGTTTCCAAGCGATGATTTTCCGGATCAATAACGAAATTCATCGGAACTTCAAATATTTTAGCCACCTCGGAAGGATCAGGTGCGAGGGTCATCGGCGGTTGAACCAGCCCGACCACCGGCATAACGCGATACCCAGTTCCGGTATCTCGAGCATTCATTCTCCCAAGTACTTCAATAGTTGTCTTCGACAATCCAACTTCTTCTTCGGTTTCTCGTAAGGCCGTTTCTTCGGGAGTCTCCTCTCCTGGTTCCACCCGCCCCCCAGGGAAGGCAATTTGCCCAGCGTGATCCGACATGGTGTCGGTCCGTTGGGTCAAAAGAACTGTCATCCCGTCTACTCTATCAATAAGGGGGACAAGAACTGCCGCCGATCGCAACTGTTTCCCGGCATCTTCAGGCGCCGGCCAAATATTGCCAGGCGCACATGGATTGGGACCGATGCATGGTCCAACAAAAATTTTTTCTAAAAGATCACGCATTATTTGTATCAGCGGTTAAATCAATCAGCGAGACCCAAGCTAAACCAAACACCGTCACTCCACACACCCAGAATTGTTCCGTCCTCGCTTGGTTTTTCAACCGCAAGCTCGACAAGGTCATAGAAAACTGCACGGGCAATAAGGGCCTCGATTCCTTCCCGAACCTGCAAATAGGGAGAAGGTTCGTTGGTCGCAGAATCGACCACCACTCTGATAGGATTCTCTGATCCTGCGATCACAATATCGTCAACATTGGTCCTAAATTTCAGGCACTGATTCTCCCCTGTGCCTTCGACGGACATTTCGATGGCCTGAAACGGCGCGTCCTCGACCTGAATCCGGCACTTTTCCGCCGACGTCTCAAGCCAGAATTCACCTAGGTCATTTCGATTTAATACAGAAGCAAACAGTTTTACGAGTTGTTTTCGCTCAATGGGAGAGCCATGATAATACCAGGTACCGTCACGGGCGATACGCATGTCGATATCGCCACAAAATAGCTGGCCGTTCGGAACGCCGGATTTGTCGCCAAGAAGACCGCCCTCAAGCGACTCCTTTAAATCGTCGCCAGGGTTATCGGAAAGTGGCTTACCCATGGTGCGCCGCCTGCGTCATGGAGACTCTATATGGCTGAAACAGATTCCCTAACTCAAACTACCGCTTCTGGTGAAGAACCCCCTGCCCGTCTGGTCGCGGAAATCGACTCTCTTGGCCAACGGATGGCCCTCGTTCGCGACCGGATAGGCCGAATAATCTTTGGCCAGAACCAAGTAATCGACGAAACACTTATCACGCTGCTGGCTGGTGGTCACGTTTTGTTAATTGGTTTCCCAGGTCTCGGAAAAACCCGACTGGTTGAAACGCTGGGAACGGTCCTTGGTCTGGATGACAAAAGAGTGCAGTTCACGCCAGATCTGATGCCCGCAGATATTTTGGGCTCAGAGATTCTTGACGAAGCTGAGGATGGAACAAGAAGGTCATTTCGATTCATCGAAGGTCCCGTTTTTTGCCAGCTTCTTATGGCTGACGAAATTAACCGTGCCAGTCCAAGAACACAGTCTGCGCTTCTCCAGGCGATGCAGGAAAAAACGGTGTCGGTGGCAGGCCAAAACCATGCCCTGCCGAACCCGTTCCATGTCCTGGCAACACAGAACCCTCTAGAACAGGAAGGTACATATCCGCTACCCGAAGCTCAGCTCGACCGCTTTCTGATGCAAGTGGACGTGAGTTACCCTTCGGAAGAAGCAGAGCGGGAAATTCTGTTAGCCACCACAGGCGCCGAAACAGCGACTGCCGAACAAGTACTTACGGCAGATGATCTGATTTCTGCTCAGAAATTGGTTCGGCAGATACCGGTTGGTGATAGCGTCGTTCAATCTATTCTCAATCTGGTTCGAAGCGCGCGTCCAACAGAAAGCGCCTTACCCGATATTCGGGATCACGTCGCCTGGGGTCCCGGCCCACGTGCCAGCCAGGCATTGATGTTGGCCTGCCGGGCGCGAGCGTTATTGGACGGTCGCTACGCTCCTTCCATAGATGATGTGGTCGCTCTATCAAAACCTGTTTTGAGACATCGCATGGCATTGAGCTTTGCGGCACGGGCCGATGGCGTAACCATAGACGAGGTAATTGAACGGTTGTGCGCTCCTTTGGCCTAAAATTTGCCGGTTTCAGCGATCGCGGCGCTGAAAACCCAGCATTGATCCGGCAACGGGCAGAAGAAGCCGCCGCCCGTCTACCGCCTTTGCTTGTTGCAGCAGAACGTATTGCCGCAACTGTTGCGCAGGGTGTCCATGGTCGGCGACGTGTGGGCCAAGGGGAGGCGTTTTGGCAGTTCCGACGCTACCAGCAAGGCGATCCCGTACAACGGATCGATTGGCGGCAATCTGCAAAACGCGAACATTTATACGTTCGCGAAAACGAGTGGGAGGCAGCACAAAGCGTCTGGCTGTGGCTGGATCGCTCGGCCTCTATGAAATTCCACTCTGATGACAGGCTTCCCGACAAGTCTGATCGCGCCGCCGTATTAACATTGGCACTGTCTTCTTTGCTCATCCGTGGCGGAGAACGTATCACACTTCTCGGCTCAGGCGTACCTCCATCGAATGGACGGGCTGTTATGGACCGGCTTGTGGCTTCGATCTCCCTGCAAGATGAAGACGCTGAAAGTAAGCCGCCACTTGACCAGCTACCGCGCTATGCCCGGGTTGTTATGATCTCCGATTTCCTGACACCCCCGGAAGAAATAGAACAAACCCTTCGCGGCTTTGCTTCGCTCGGCGTACGAGGACACCTCCTGCAGGTCTTCGACCCAGCCGAGCAGAGCCTGCCATTTGCCGGTCGTGTGCGATTTGAAGGATTGGAAGGTGAAGGCGCTGCGCTGATTGGCCGGGTTGAAGCGGTTAGGGCTGAATATGTACAGCTTATGGAGAAACACCGGCGAGCGATTGAAGACATAGCGCGCCGATTGGGATGGACATGCATCGCGCACGCCACCGACCAACCGCCGCAATCTGCCTTGCTCGCGCTCTATCACGCACTTGCAGAAACGCCAGGAACTTAAAATGCTCGATCTTGGCCCCCTGGTTTTCACTTCTCCCTGGATTTTGACGGCGCTCGCCGCCCTGCCGATATTATGGTGGCTGCTCCGGGTCACCCCCCCTGCTCCACTGGTCCAAGCCTTCCCTCCCTTACGGTTTTTGCTGGCCCTCCGTCCACAGGAAGAAACACCTGCAAGAACACCGTTATGGCTGATCCTTCTCCGCATGCTCATCGCCGCCTTGATTATTTTAGGTCTCGCCCACCCCGTTTGGGACCAAGGCAAGCAACTATATGGCAGCGGACCGCTGGTTCTGGTGATTGACGATAGTTGGGCCGCCGCACCTGAGTGGCAAAAACGATTGGATACAATTGAGAGTCTCGTAGACCAAGCTGACCGCGAAGGACGCGCCGTCCGTATTGTGATGACCGCCAAACGCCTTCGATCCGACAAAAGCCACATTAGTGAACTTATGCGTCCCGCCGAAGCCCGTCAGATCCTAAGGCGGATAAAGCCCAAGCCATGGGCGACAGACAGACGCGCCGCACTGGATGCCCTAAAAGACGTGACTGTTTCTGGATCGGCGCATGTTGCATGGCTTTCTGATGGCTTTAACGACGCTGGTGCCACATCGCTGATGGATCGCCTTCGGGAAATGGGCGCACTGCGGCTTTACCAGGAACCGTCCATTGCTTTAGCAAAACTTTTATCGCGACCGAGGACCGTTACCGGCGGATTGGCCTTTCCCGTCCGACGGGTAGAGGGTGCGCCTGCCCAGTCCGACGTTCAGGTGCGACTGTTCGATGAGGATGGCCGACTTTTAGGACGGGAGAAGGCGATATTCGATCAGGAAAAATCCGTCGCCGAAGCCCGTTTCAGGCTTCCACCGGATATCCGAAATCGCGCTGCAAGTGCAAAAATCGAAAGCGAGGATAGTGCTGGTGCAGTATTCCTTTTGGATGAACGCTGGCGGCAACGCCCGGTCGGGATTGCAATTGGCGGTCTAACGGAAGGCTCCGTGCCTCTTCTGAGCGACGACTATTATCTGAAGCGTGCTCTTGACCCCTTTAGCGATGTCCAAACAGGGACAATTGGTGAACTCACAAAGTCGAAGCTGGCAATGATTGTCTTGGCTGACATTGGGAAACTCAGCAACCCGCAATCCGAGGCACTTCTCACCTGGCTGAATAAAGGTGGTGTTCTCATAAGGTTTGCCGGCCCGCATATGGCACAAGGCACCGACCAACTCGTACCCGTTCAACTCCGTGGTGGCGGTCGTGCACTCGGTGGCACGATGTCCTGGACGACGCCGGCCAAACTCATGGCTTTCGAAGATAAAAGCCCCTTCTCAGGCCTCCCGATTCCAGCAGACATCCGGATTAAACGTCAGGTACTTGCCCAACCGACGTTGGATTTAAATGGCAAAACCTGGGCTCGGTTAACCGACGGAACCCCATTGGTGACCGCAGAGCGCAAAGGGAATGGTTGGCTTGTCCTATTCCATACGACCGCCAATACGGAATGGTCTAACCTGCCTCTTTCGGGTCTTTTTGTCGGTATGATGCAGCGCGTCGCCGCGTTAAGCCTCGGCGTGAGTGGTGACGGCACGACGACGAGTTTTCCGCCGCTTCAGATTATGGATGGATTTGGTGTTCTGGGAACACCTTCCACCGCCGCTGTCTCGATACCTGGAAAATCATTTGCTAAGGCAACTGCAGCCCCGCAAACACCGCCAGGCTATTATGGAAAAGGGGAGACACGCCGCGCCCTCAATTTAGCGCCCTCAATACGTGCTCTATCGGCGCTGAGTAATATTCCGGCTGGCGTCGAGACTGCCGATTACACGGTTGCCACCGGGCTGGACGCCAAACGCTGGTTACTACTCCTTGCCTTTGTCCTGCTGATCGCCGACCTGATCATTAGCTATATTTTGCGCGGTTTAAGAATAGGTATTGTATCTTCCTCCGGCAGCAAAACTGTGGGACGGGCCGCCGCGATCGCATTGGTCTTAGCCGCGAGTTTGACGGTCCTCGCGACTGCGGGTACGGCGCAAACAATGAAGCCGTCGCAGCCTGCTAGTTCCCTCGACGCAGCAGAACGGTTCGCATTACAAGCGACTTCGGAAACACGTCTCGCATATGTCCTGACAAAAGACGCTAAGATCGACTCCGTTAGCCGAGCGGGCTTAATTGGCCTCACTGACACATTGCGCCGCAGAACTGCTGTTGAGGCGGGTACACCGATTGCTGTTGATATCGAACGCGATGAATTGGCATTTTTTCCGTTGTTGTATTGGCCGGTTTCACTTCGGCAACGGCCCCTCTCCGACCAAGCCGTCGAAAAACTGAATGCCTATCTCCGCACCGGGGGTACTGTCCTTTTTGATACTCGGGAGCAATCAACGCTAACCTTTGACCCCTTTGACAGTGGTGGCGCCGAAACAGCAAAGCTTAGGTCAATGTTGCGCGAACTTGATATTCCCGCGCTCATTCCGGTGCCAACTGATCACGTTATAAACAAGGCATTTTATCTGTTGAAAGACTATCCCGGTCGCTGGCGTGGCGGGACAGTGTGGGTGGAACGGCGTGGCGGACGCCATAATGATGGTGTCTCTTCCGTTTTGATTGGCAGCAATGATTGGGCTGGCGCCTGGGCAATCGACGCGCAAGGATCACCGATGTTTCCGGTGTCTCCTGATGGCGAACGCCAACGAGAATTTGCCTACAGGTTCGGGGTCAATTGGGTCATGTACGCTCTGACCGGCAATTACAAGACCGACCAGGTTCATGTGCCATCAATCATTGAACGGCTCGGGCAGTAAGGAATAGATGGCATGATAACCGTTGATTTCTCACCGCTGTTTCCCTGGTCACTCCTTATCGTCCTGGCAGTTCTCTCCATGATTTTGCTGGGTTACGGCATCCTTCGCCGGGCGCGCGGTATCGCCTGGCGTTCTGCCGCGCTAACCGGCCTCCTGCTTGCTTTAACCAACCCTGTCGCTATTGAGAAAGATCGTGACGCCAGACCGGACATTTTAGCCGTCGTCGTCGATGAATCCACAAGTCAAAATATCGGCAACCGGGCCACCGTCTCAGCGCAGGCTTTGGCCTACATAGAGAAGTCGGTTCCGAATCTGCGCAACATCGAACTGCGGGTTATCAGAGCCGGCGTATCTGACGCGGCGCGGGGGCCAGTTGATGGCACGCGTCTCTTTAAGTCTCTGGAAAGGGCAACTGCAGATGTCCCCCAGACACGAATGGCGGGTACGATATTTATTACGGATGGTCAGGTGCATGATGTGCCAACGAGCGGTGCTGACAGTCCACTCGCTGGGCCGGTTCATGTTCTCCTGACGGGTAAACGCAAAGAGTTTGACCGCCGAATTATCATTCAGAGTGTGCCCAAGTACGGCATTGTCGATAAAGAAATCGAACTAACAATCCGCATTGAAGACACCCAGACGCCGACCGGTAATGTACCGGTCTCCATCATTCAGGATGGCGGGCCGCCTAAACTGATGAGCGTTCCTATAGGGCGTGACCATGTCGTCAAAGTTACCCTCGGCCATGCAGGTACCAACATTCTCCAAATGGAGGTACAGGGTGTTCCAGGTGAGCTCACACCCATAAATAATCGCGCTGTCGTGTCGATCAATGGCGTACGGGAACGGCTCCGTGTGCTTCTGGTTTCAGGAGAACCTCACCCTGGCGAACGGGTATGGCGAAACCTGTTAAAGGCCGACCCATCTGTAGATCTGGTGCATTTCACGATCCTTCGGCCTCCGGAAAAGCAGGACATGACGCCGGTAAGGGAACTGTCGCTTATCGCCTTCCCAATCCGCGAACTTTTTGAGGTAAAGCTCAATGACTTCGATCTGATAATTTTTGATCGTTACCGCCGCCGTGGCGTTTTGCCATCGATTTATATCGACAATGTCGCGCGCTACGTCGAAAACGGCGGCGCCATATTAGAGGCAGGCGGTCCAGAGTTTGCGAGCAATGAGACGTTATATCAGTCTCCGTTGGGTCGGATACTCCCCGGTGAACCGACCGGTGTCGTCATGACAGGCGGCCTGCGTGCGAAACTCACCGAAACCGGCCAACGTCATAGCGTAACCGCCGATTTACCGGGCGCCGGCATCGGCGAGGAATTACCACGGTGGGGTAAATGGTTCCGACAAGTCGAGGTCATTAGGCGCGGTGGACGCACCCTTATGACCGGTACGTCCGGAAAACCAATTTTGATTGTCAATCGGGTTCAAAAAGGACGCGTCGCGCAATTGACGAGTGATCAAATCTGGTTGTGGGCACGGGGTTTGGGTGGTGGCGGGCCTCATGCGGAATTGCTGCGAAAGCTCGCACATTGGCTGATGAAAGAGCCAGAACTCGAAGAGAACGCCTTGCGGGCCCATTTGGAAGGTAACAAGCTCGCAATCACACGTCGCAGCGTTGATCCTGACAAATCCCCGGTTGAGGTTACGACACCCTCCGGCATAACCACGTCGGTAACCCTATCACCTGGCATTGGCGGCAGAGCAAGGGCCCTTATTCCGGTCGCAGAAACGGGAATATATAAGGTAACCGACCGAAACCGGACTGCCTTGGCTGCAGTGGGCAACCTCAATCCACTGGAGTTCTCGGACATGCGAACGACCGGGGAACGCTTCCGTAAGCTCAGCAACGCGACCCGTGGAGGTATTATTTGGATGGAAGACGGAGCGCCGGATTTGCGCCGCGTCAAACCCGAGCGTGCCTCCGCAGGGCGTGATTGGCTGGGCCTTCTCGACAATCAAAACTTCACGGTTAAAAGCGTACGCGAGGTACCTTTACTACCAGGATTAGTGGTTCTCCTGCTTGCACTCGGGACGCTATTGATGGCATGGTGCGCTGAAGGTTGATAGCCTCAACTGTCCAATAATAGGAAATTTTTAATTCGGATGAGCGACGTGACCACTGTTTAGGTGAGCCCTTCGAGATTTCCTAATTATGGTGTGCGGACTCAGGCAGAAAATAGAGCTGATCCTGTCCCTCCGGCGCCAGATTGTGACAGTCTGCGCAAAACTGCACTTTTTGTGCTCCGCGGCCCTTCGTCATACCAACAATTTTGCCATCTGGACACCTCGAAGAACGTTCGGTTTGGCCGCTTGCGGCGTGATTTGACCGGGTGGGCGCGTCTGAGTGTCGGTTTTTCGAGCCGTTTTGCGTCGATTTGATCGGTTTAGCCGGTCGAACCGGCCGTTCCGGCGTCATGTGGGCGCACTTCGCCCCTGGAGCCAGAGGAAACGGCGCATGTTATACGCCAGATTGGTCATGCCGATCTTGGCCTCGGCCCGGGCGATGCCGATGGTCCGAACCGAGAGCGCCATCAAGCCTTTCTGATGGGCGAAGACATGCTCGACGGCGGAGCGTACCGCCGAGCGCGCCGCGTTGGCCTTGGCCAGGGTCGCCGGCATCGGCTTGCCGCGCGGCTTGCGGAAGTGGATCTGGGAGCGCTTGCCTTGGCGCGCCAGCATCTTCTCGTTACGCTTGGACCGATAGGCGGTATCCGCCCAGACCGGGCTCGCCGTGTTCTCCGGATCGATCAGACCGGCGAGCTGGCGGCCGTCATTGGCGGCGGCATCGGTGACGCGCCACTTGCGGATCAACCCGTGCCGCCGGTCCGTGGAGATGTGGTTCTTGTAGCCAAACGCCGGCACCATGATCTCCGGCCCCTTGGGGCGCCCATCCTCCAGACGCTTCACTCGGCCACGCTTCATGGTCCAGCGCGCATCCCGGTCTTTCTGGGCCAGCTTGGCCGGCTTGTCCTTCCACTCCTCTGGCACCTTGCCGGCCTTCAACGCCACCTTCTCCGGAACGCTGTTGCGCTGCCTGGGCGCCGCGACGATCGTGGCATCGACGATCTGGCCCGACAGCGCCAGGTAGCCATGGCCGCGCAGGTGTTCGTCGAAGCGATCGAACAACGCCTCGATCGCCTTGGCCTGCACCAGCAACTCACGGAACAGCCAGATCGTCTTGGCGTCCGGCACCCGGGCGTGAAGCCCCAGGCCCAGGAACCGCATGAAAGACAGCCGGTCGCGGATCTGGAACTCGGTTTGATCATCCGAGAGATTGTATAGTGCCTGCAACACCAGGATCTTGAACATCAGAACGGGGTCATAGGGAGGCCGGCCACCCTGGCGCCGGTCCGAGCGACGTAGCGCCCGGATCAAGGGCCGGCGAAACAACTCGAAATCGACCAACTCACCAAGCCGAAGCAACGGATCACCCGCCGCCGACAGTGCCGCGTAACGCTCATCAAGATCGAAAAAACCGGGCTGATCCGACATTCCATCCTCCATCAAGCCGATGAGAGAAGTGAAGCAGATCATGGCCAAAATGACGAGGTTTTTAGAGGCGCCCATCTGGCTTTAGCATCATAAAAAGCCAGTCTTTTGAAGAAGGGTTAAATCCCTTTTCCTTTTTCTCAATTAGAAACATTGGACCCGACATTACTTCTCCGGATTCTGTTACCGCGAAACTATCCTTCACGATAATTGAGCCTTCAGGAAAGGGCATTCGGGATTTAAAGACTCCATAATCTCGTGCCAAAGGGTTTGCATAATGGTTCACGAAGCGCTGACCGTGGACACCTGAACGGTAGGGCTCGCGATTGGGTCGGCGCCACGACTGAAAGGCAGCCGTTACCGGATTCCCCCGATTGCATATATTGTCGACGCAAAGTGTCTCTAATCGATTGGTAGACGGCCTCGGACCGTTCACCACTCAGCGATGCGGGGTCGGCAATCATCATATGCGTTCCAGGAGCCTTCGACCGCTCCTGTGCAGTAGTTGATAACCCTACGAATGCCAACCCTAATCCGGCAATGCAGGTGATCCAACGATACACCATGCCTAATCATCCTCAATTGCCATCGCTAAGAAGCGCGATGAGAAAATGCGGGTTCGGACCAATTTGGTCCGGACCCGCGAGGTACAGACCGGTTGCCTGTGAGGGGCTGGTCCATACGAACAATCGTCCGGAAAATCGCGTGGGACACCGGGAAGAAGCATGTTCGTACCAGGCCGCGATCTGATCCATATGTTATGGACCTGACAGCGCCTTCCAGCCAATCAACTAGGCTTCAATTCGGTGTTACTAATTGTGAGGGGTCAGATACAACAATGGCGCCACCAAGGACGCCATTGTTACGTTAATATGGTCTCTCTTCTCCCTACCCCATGAGGCTCGGCAGCCATAGGGCGATCTGTGGCCACTTAACCATCATCAGGATCAGAATGGCGTCACACACAAGGAATGGAAATGCCGATGCGGCGACCTGGTACAAGGTCGTGCCCTTCGGCGCCACGCCCAGCATAACATATAACAAGAGCCCGAATGGCGGTGTCGTCCCTGCCATTTCAAATGTCATAAGAACGAAAAGACCAAACCAGATCAGATCAAATCCAAGCTGCTCTGCCAGCGGGAAAAAGATCGGCACCGTAATCAGCATCATCGATGTAGCATCCATGAACATGCCAAGGGCAATCAGGATGAAGAACATGATGAGCAGGACCCAGTACTTCGACACTTCGAAAGCTGCGGCCCATTTTAATAGTCCTGCGCTAGCGCCCGAAAAAGCGAGCAGCTGACTAAAGACCGTCGAGCTCATAATGATGAAGAACACCATCGCACCGACTTTAACCGTCGCTTCCACGGCGGTTTTAATTGCGGTGTAGGTAAGGACCCGGAAACCTAGGGCGACAATAATAACGCCGAACACGCCGAATGCCGCCGCTTCCGTCGGTGTTGCCCAGCCGAGGATGATAAATCCAACGACCATAAAGACAATAATGCCCATGGGCAGAATATTGACGCAAACAAGCTTGATCCTTTCCGCCATCGGCGGCATTTCAACATCGTATGCCGGTGCTGAATCAGGTTTTCTCCACAGCTGTAGGAAGATCATTATCGAATACAGACCCGCCAACACGAATCCAGGAATAAAGCCAGCGATTAGGAGTTTACCGACATCAATACTCGCTACGGATGCGAGCAGAACGCCGAGCGCCGAGGGCGGGATAATCATCGCCAGACCACCCGTCCCGAGAATAGGCCCCATCGACATCTGCCAGTTATAGCCACGCTTCTGCATTTCAGGGACCATCAAAGAGCCAAGCATCGCCGTATTGGCCATGCTGGACCCAGTCAGGGTCGAGAACAGAGACCCGCCTGCGACCGTCAGGAAACAAAGGCGACCTGGAAGTTTCCCGAACAGGACATCCAGCCCATCAAACACCCTTATGGCCAGTCCTGTATGGAAGAATAGTGCCCCCATCATGATAAACATCGGAACAGGCCCGAGCGTAAATCGCGTTATCAGCTGCGTTGAATTATCAGCAATCTGTATCCAGCCAGCAGTGCTACCATAGAAGATGATAACGCCGATGATGTTGGTAATAATAAAAGTGAAAGCGACAGGAACGCCCAGCGCCATGAAAAAGATTACCATCCCAATGAGGGTGGCAAGAGCCCAATACCATTCCATCAGACGTTTTCCCGCTCTTGAATTGATTGACTGTACATATCGTCTATACCGATCAGATACCGAACGAACTCAATCGCGCACATAAAGAAACAGAGCGGCATCGGCAAAAACAGTATCCAGATCGGAATTTCAAAACTCCGCATATCCAGTTCACCGGATTGAATTGATTCCACCAGCAAAATCACAAGGTGATAGCCGTAAATATAGCAGGCAATGATACCGAGTAGGTACACCAGCTTCGCAACGGCTGTCTTTACCTTCGGCGGCAAGAACTGCGTTACTGCATCAATAAACACATGCCCCTTGATACGCAGCAAATAGGGTGCGGCAAGCATCGTAAACCACAACAGAATATATTCGACGGTTGTCAGTATAAAAATAAACGGCTCAAGGCCGGTAATGCGCATCAGCACATCAACGACAATCATGACAAAAGCTGAAAATATGGCGACACCCGCCAAACTAGCCATGCCATGCAGCAGTTTATTATACCCGTTTGAAATAGCGTTCACGGTAAAGCGCCCCCGCCTGTTAAATATTATTGGCGCTATTAAGGACGAAAACGCACGCAGACTCAACGGCAATCGCAGAATTAGCAATGATTTACATATTGCTCTTCATCAACAATCGTTGAAGTACAGCAAAAATTGGGCCTAAACTAATCAACAGACAGGATTCGTGGAGCTGCCCATGTCGCTCGAAATCAAACCTCTATCAACAGCAATCGATGACTGCCGGGACATTGTCGAAGCACAGTTCGAGAATGACATCCCCGCCAATATCGACATTTCCGCGAAAGATAGTTCCCTTGAGAACATTGAAACTGTTCCGGCAGTCGTGACAGTTCCATCGACCGACCTTTGCTCCTTCTCTTTTGCGGGCAACTCGTGCACCGCCACAGTAGGGACACGACGCTTCGTCAGGCCAGTGGATAGCCTCCAAGTGATCAATGCAAGCCTGCTGGTCGGGGAACATTTTGAAGATGGAAATCAGGTTCATTGGAAGCCCTCCTTTGAACCTAAATATATGATCTACTTCATTCATGTAATACATTTACAACAAATATGTCACTATGGACTTGTGCGCACTTAGCTCGGTGTGAGAGGCTTCGCTTCAACTATGGTCGTATGAACGAGTCGGGGTAATCTACCTTTCTGTTACCCTCAAAGGGGAACCTGATTGGGGATTCATGGAGAGCTATTGTTGCCATTAAATCGCTACCCTGTTTCTAAATGGGGTGGTTATTCCGGATCTGTAATTAAGGAAGATATTGGTGAATTTCCAACGTTTCGCAGGGCTGTGTGCTGTAATCTGGGCTGCGGTTTGTCCTGGGCTGGCCATCGCGGCGGGGGCCATTGCCATTGATACACCCACAGGGGATCAATGGGGGTGGGGCATTAGCCATGACCAATCCGACGCTGACGCGATCGCAATGAGCAAATGCGGCAATAATTGCCAGATTGTGGCTCGCTTTGCTCGACACTGCGCCGCCTTTTCTAGCGTTGATACCGGGAGATCGTCGATTTGGGGCTTGGGGTTCGCTGAAACGGAGGATGAGGCCAAATCCATCGCGGATAGAGAGTGCCGCCGCCGTAGTGGCACCAGTTGCAGCATTCGGATCTGGGCGTGTCATTACATCACGCCGGGGCTGTCGGTTGCCAGTGTCAGCATAAACGAAGGCGACAGCGGCCCGGCGACGGTCACGTTCACGGTGACCCTGGCCACGGCCTCGAACCGGGAGGTCACCGTCGATTATGCCACCAGTGATGGCACGGCGACGGCGGGCAGCGACTACACCGCAGCCAGCGGCACCCTGACCTTCGCCGCCGGTGAGACGACGCAGACCATCGACGTCACGGTGACCGGCGATGCCATCGATGAGCCCGACGAGACCTTCACCGTCACCTTGCGCGATCCGGTCAACGCCACGCTCGCCACCGCCACCGCCACCGCCACCATCCGCGATGACGACGATACGCCGGGGCTGTCGGTTGCCAGTGTCAGCATAAACGAAGGCGACAGCGGCCCGGCGACGGTCACGTTCACGGTGACCCTGGCCACGGCCTCGAACCGGGAGGTCACCGTCGATTATGCCACCAGTGATGGCACGGCGACGGCGGGCAGCGACTACACCGCAGCCAGCGGCACCCTGACCTTCGCCGCCGGTGAGACGACGCAGACCATCGACGTCACGGTGACCGGCGATGCCATCGATGAGCCCGACGAGACCTTCACCGTCACCTTGCGCGATCCGGTCAACGCCACGCTCGCCACCGCCACCGCCACCGCCACCATCCGCGATGACGACGATACGCCGGGGCTGTCGGTTGCCAGTGTCAGCATAAACGAAGGCGACAGCGGCCCGGCGACGGTCACGTTCACGGTGACCCTGGCCACGGCCTCGAACCGGGAGGTCACCGTCGATTATGCCACCAGTGATGGCACGGCGACGGCGGGCAGCGACTACACCGCAGCCAGCGGCACCCTGACCTTCGCCGCCGGTGAGACGACGCAGACCATCGACGTCACGGTGACCGGCGATGCCATCGATGAGCCCGACGAGACCTTCACCGTCACCTTGCGCGATCCGGTCAACGCCACGCTCGCCACCGCCACCGCCACCGCCACCATCCGCGATGACGACGATACGCCGGGGCTGTCGGTTGCCAGTGTCAGCATAAACGAAGGCGACAGCGGCCCGGCGACGGTCACGTTCACGGTGACCCTGGCCACGGCCTCGAACCGGGAGGTCACCGTCGATTATGCCACCAGTGATGGCACGGCGACGGCGGGCAGCGACTACACCGCAGCCAGCGGCACCCTGACCTTCGCCGCCGGTGAGACGACGCAGACCATCGACGTCACGGTGACCGGCGATGCCATCGATGAGCCCGACGAGACCTTCACCGTCACCTTGCGCGATCCGGTCAACGCCACGCTCGCCACCGCCACCGCCACCGCCACCATCCGCGATGACGACGATACGCCGGGGCTGTCGGTTGCCAGTGTCAGCATAAACGAAGGCGACAGCGGCCCGGCGACGGTCACGTTCACGGTGACCCTGGCCACGGCCTCGAACCGGGAGGTCACCGTCGATTATGCCACCAGTGATGGCACGGCGACGGCGGGCAGCGACTACACCGCAGCCAGCGGCACCCTGACCTTCGCCGCCGGTGAGACGACGCAGACCATCGACGTCACGGTGACCGGCGATGCCATCGATGAGCCCGACGAGACCTTCACCGTCACCTTGCGCGATCCGGTCAACGCCACGCTCGCCACCGCCACCGCCACCGCCACCATCCGCGATGACGACGATACGCCGGGGCTGTCGGTTGCCAGTGTCAGCATAAACGAAGGCGACAGCGGCCCGGCGACGGTCACGTTCACGGTGACCCTGGCCACGGCCTCGAACCGGGAGGTCACCGTCGATTATGCCACCAGTGATGGCACGGCGACGGCGGGCAGCGACTACACCGCAGCCAGCGGCACCCTGACCTTCGCCGCCGGTGAGACGACGCAGACCATCGACGTCACGGTGACCGGCGATGCCATCGATGAGCCCGACGAGACCTTCACCGTCACCTTGCGCGATCCGGTCAACGCCACGCTCGCCACCGCCACCGCCACCGCCACCATCCGCGATGACGACGATACGCCGGGGCTGTCGGTTGCCAGTGTCAGCATAAACGAAGGCGACAGCGGCCCGGCGACGGTCACGTTCACGGTGACCCTGGCCACGGCCTCGAACCGGGAGGTCACCGTCGATTATGCCACCAGTGATGGCACGGCGACGGCGGGCAGCGACTACACCGCAGCCAGCGGCACCCTGACCTTCGCCGCCGGTGAGACGACGCAGACCATCGACGTCACGGTGACCGGCGATGCCATCGATGAGCCCGACGAGACCTTCACCGTCACCTTGCGCGATCCGGTCAACGCCACGCTCGCCACCGCCACCGCCACCGCCACCATCCGCGATGACGACGATACGCCGGGGCTGTCGGTTGCCAGTGTCAGCATAAACGAAGGCGACAGCGGCCCGGCGACGGTCACGTTCACGGTGACCCTGGCCACGGCCTCGAACCGGGAGGTCACCGTCGATTATGCCACCAGTGATGGCACGGCGACGGCGGGCAGCGACTACACCGCAGCCAGCGGCACCCTGACCTTCGCCGCCGGTGAGACGACGCAGACCATCGACGTCACGGTGACCGGCGATGCCATCGATGAGCCCGACGAGACCTTCACCGTCACCTTGCGCGATCCGGTCAACGCCACGCTCGCCACCGCCACCGCCACCGCCACCATCCGCGATGACGACGATACGCCGGGGCTGTCGGTTGCCAGTGTCAGCATAAACGAAGGCGACAGCGGCCCGGCGACGGTCACGTTCACGGTGACCCTGGCCACGGCCTCGAACCGGGAGGTCACCGTCGATTATGCCACCAGTGATGGCACGGCGACGGCGGGCAGCGACTACACCGCAGCCAGCGGCACCCTGACCTTCGCCGCCGGTGAGACGACGCAGACCATCGACGTCACGGTGACCGGCGATGCCATCGATGAGCCCGACGAGACCTTCACCGTCACCTTGCGCGATCCGGTCAACGCCACGCTCGCCACCGCCACCGCCACCGCCACCATCCGCGATGACGACGATACGCCGGGGCTGTCGGTTGCCAGTGTCAGCATAAACGAAGGCGACAGCGGCCCGGCGACGGTCACGTTCACGGTGACCCTGGCCACGGCCTCGAACCGGGAGGTCACCGTCGATTATGCCACCAGTGATGGCACGGCGACGGCGGGCAGCGACTACACCGCAGCCAGCGGCACCCTGACCTTCGCCGCCGGTGAGACGACGCAGACCATCGACGTCACGGTGACCGGCGATGCCATCGATGAGCCCGACGAGACCTTCACCGTCACCTTGCGCGATCCGGTCAACGCCACGCTCGCCACCGCCACCGCCACCGCCACCATCCGCGATGACGACGATACGCCGGGGCTGTCGGTTGCCAGTGTCAGCATAAACGAAGGCGACAGCGGCCCGGCGACGGTCACGTTCACGGTGACCCTGGCCACGGCCTCGAACCGGGAGGTCACCGTCGATTATGCCACCAGTGATGGCACGGCGACGGCGGGCAGCGACTACACCGCAGCCAGCGGCACCCTGACCTTCGCCGCCGGTGAGACGACGCAGACCATCGACGTCACGGTGACCGGCGATGCCATCGATGAGCCCGACGAGACCTTCACCGTCACCTTGCGCGATCCGGTCAACGCCACGCTCGCCACCGCCACCGCCACCGCCACCATCCGCGATGACGACGATACGCCGGGGCTGTCGGTTGCCAGTGTCAGCATAAACGAAGGCGACAGCGGCCCGGCGACGGTCACGTTCACGGTGACCCTGGCCACGGCCTCGAACCGGGAGGTCACCGTCGATTATGCCACCAGTGATGGCACGGCGACGGCGGGCAGCGACTACACCGCAGCCAGCGGCACCCTGACCTTCGCCGCCGGTGAGACGACGCAGACCATCGACGTCACGGTGACCGGCGATGCCATCGATGAGCCCGACGAGACCTTCACCGTCACCTTGCGCGATCCGGTCAACGCCACGCTCGCCACCGCCACCGCCACCGCCACCATCCGCGATGACGACGATACGCCGGGGCTGTCGGTTGCCAGTGTCAGCATAAACGAAGGCGACAGCGGCCCGGCGACGGTCACGTTCACGGTGACCCTGGCCACGGCCTCGAACCGGGAGGTCACCGTCGATTATGCCACCAGTGATGGCACGGCGACGGCGGGCAGCGACTACACCGCAGCCAGCGGCACCCTGACCTTCGCCGCCGGTGAGACGACGCAGACCATCGACGTCACGGTGACCGGCGATGCCATCGATGAGCCCGACGAGACCTTCACCGTCACCTTGCGCGATCCGGTCAACGCCACGCTCGCCACCGCCACCGCCACCGCCACCATCCGCGATGACGACGATACGCCGGGGCTGTCGGTTGCCAGTGTCAGCATAAACGAAGGCGACAGCGGCCCGGCGACGGTCACGTTCACGGTGACCCTGGCCACGGCCTCGAACCGGGAGGTCACCGTCGATTATGCCACCAGTGATGGCACGGCGACGGCGGGCAGCGACTACACCGCAGCCAGCGGCACCCTGACCTTCGCCGCCGGTGAGACGACGCAGACCATCGACGTCACGGTGACCGGCGATGCCATCGATGAGCCCGACGAGACCTTCACCGTCACCTTGCGCGATCCGGTCAACGCCACGCTCGCCACCGCCACCGCCACCGCCACCATCCGCGATGACGACGATACGCCGGGGCTGTCGGTTGCCAGTGTCAGCATAAACGAAGGCGACAGCGGCCCGGCGACGGTCACGTTCACGGTGACCCTGGCCACGGCCTCGAACCGGGAGGTCACCGTCGATTATGCCACCAGTGATGGCACGGCGACGGCGGGCAGCGACTACACCGCAGCCAGCGGCACCCTGACCTTCGCCGCCGGTGAGACGACGCAGACCATCGACGTCACGGTGACCGGCGATGCCATCGATGAGCCCGACGAGACCTTCACCGTCACCTTGCGCGATCCGGTCAACGCCACGCTCGCCACCGCCACCGCCACCGCCACCATCCGCGATGACGACGATACGCCGGGGCTGTCGGTTGCCAGTGTCAGCATAAACGAAGGCGACAGCGGCCCGGCGACGGTCACGTTCACGGTGACCCTGGCCACGGCCTCGAACCGGGAGGTCACCGTCGATTATGCCACCAGTGATGGCACGGCGACGGCGGGCAGCGACTACACCGCAGCCAGCGGCACCCTGACCTTCGCCGCCGGTGAGACGACGCAGACCATCGACGTCACGGTGACCGGCGATGCCATCGATGAGCCCGACGAGACCTTCACCGTCACCTTGCGCGATCCGGTCAACGCCACGCTCGCCACCGCCACCGCCACCGCCACCATCCGCGATGACGACGATACGCCGGGGCTGTCGGTTGCCAGTGTCAGCATAAACGAAGGCGACAGCGGCCCGGCGACGGTCACGTTCACGGTGACCCTGGCCACGGCCTCGAACCGGGAGGTCACCGTCGATTATGCCACCAGTGATGGCACGGCGACGGCGGGCAGCGACTACACCGCAGCCAGCGGCACCCTGACCTTCGCCGCCGGTGAGACGACGCAGACCATCGACGTCACGGTGACCGGCGATGCCATCGATGAGCCCGACGAGACCTTCACCGTCACCTTGCGCGATCCGGTCAACGCCACGCTCGCCACCGCCACCGCCACCGCCACCATCCGCGATGACGACGATACGCCGGGGCTGTCGGTTGCCAGTGTCAGCATAAACGAAGGCGACAGCGGCCCGGCGACGGTCACGTTCACGGTGACCCTGGCCACGGCCTCGAACCGGGAGGTCACCGTCGATTATGCCACCAGTGATGGCACGGCGACGGCGGGCAGCGACTACACCGCAGCCAGCGGCACCCTGACCTTCGCCGCCGGTGAGACGACGCAGACCATCGACGTCACGGTGACCGGCGATGCCATCGATGAGCCCGACGAGACCTTCACCGTCACCTTGCGCGATCCGGTCAACGCCACGCTCGCCACCGCCACCGCCACCGCCACCATCCGCGATGACGACGATACGCCGGGGCTGTCGGTTGCCAGTGTCAGCATAAACGAAGGCGACAGCGGCCCGGCGACGGTCACGTTCACGGTGACCCTGGCCACGGCCTCGAACCGGGAGGTCACCGTCGATTATGCCACCAGTGATGGCACGGCGACGGCGGGCAGCGACTACACCGCAGCCAGCGGCACCCTGACCTTCGCCGCCGGTGAGACGACGCAGACCATCGACGTCACGGTGACCGGCGATGCCATCGATGAGCCCGACGAGACCTTCACCGTCACCTTGCGCGATCCGGTCAACGCCACGCTCGCCACCGCCACCGCCACCGCCACCATCCGCGATGACGACGATACGCCGGGGCTGTCGGTTGCCAGTGTCAGCATAAACGAAGGCGACAGCGGCCCGGCGACGGTCACGTTCACGGTGACCCTGGCCACGGCCTCGAACCGGGAGGTCACCGTCGATTATGCCACCAGTGATGGCACGGCGACGGCGGGCAGCGACTACACCGCAGCCAGCGGCACCCTGACCTTCGCCGCCGGTGAGACGACGCAGACCATCGACGTCACGGTGACCGGCGATGCCATCGATGAGCCCGACGAGACCTTCACCGTCACCTTGCGCGATCCGGTCAACGCCACGCTCGCCACCGCCACCGCCACCGCCACCATCCGCGATGACGACGATACGCCGGGGCTGTCGGTTGCCAGTGTCAGCATAAACGAAGGCGACAGCGGCCCGGCGACGGTCACGTTCACGGTGACCCTGGCCACGGCCTCGAACCGGGAGGTCACCGTCGATTATGCCACCAGTGATGGCACGGCGACGGCGGGCAGCGACTACACCGCAGCCAGCGGCACCCTGACCTTCGCCGCCGGTGAGACGACGCAGACCATCGACGTCACGGTGACCGGCGATGCCATCGATGAGCCCGACGAGACCTTCACCGTCACCTTGCGCGATCCGGTCAACGCCACGCTCGCCACCGCCACCGCCACCGCCACCATCCGCGATGACGACGATACGCCGGGGCTGTCGGTTGCCAGTGTCAGCATAAACGAAGGCGACAGCGGCCCGGCGACGGTCACGTTCACGGTGACCCTGGCCACGGCCTCGAACCGGGAGGTCACCGTCGATTATGCCACCAGTGATGGCACGGCGACGGCGGGCAGCGACTACACCGCAGCCAGCGGCACCCTGACCTTCGCCGCCGGTGAGACGACGCAGACCATCGACGTCACGGTGACCGGCGATGCCATCGATGAGCCCGACGAGACCTTCACCGTCACCTTGCGCGATCCGGTCAACGCCACGCTCGCCACCGCCACCGCCACCGCCACCATCCGCGATGACGACGATACGCCGGGGCTGTCGGTTGCCAGTGTCAGCATAAACGAAGGCGACAGCGGCCCGGCGACGGTCACGTTCACGGTGACCCTGGCCACGGCCTCGAACCGGGAGGTCACCGTCGATTATGCCACCAGTGATGGCACGGCGACGGCGGGCAGCGACTACACCGCAGCCAGCGGCACCCTGACCTTCGCCGCCGGTGAGACGACGCAGACCATCGACGTCACGGTGACCGGCGATGCCATCGATGAGCCCGACGAGACCTTCACCGTCACCTTGCGCGATCCGGTCAACGCCACGCTCGCCACCGCCACCGCCACCGCCACCATCCGCGATGACGACGATACGCCGGGGCTGTCGGTTGCCAGTGTCAGCATAAACGAAGGCGACAGCGGCCCGGCGACGGTCACGTTCACGGTGACCCTGGCCACGGCCTCGAACCGGGAGGTCACCGTCGATTATGCCACCAGTGATGGCACGGCGACGGCGGGCAGCGACTACACCGCAGCCAGCGGCACCCTGACCTTCGCCGCCGGTGAGACGACGCAGACCATCGACGTCACGGTGACCGGCGATGCCATCGATGAGCCCGACGAGACCTTCACCGTCACCTTGCGCGATCCGGTCAACGCCACGCTCGCCACCGCCACCGCCACCGCCACCATCCGCGATGACGACGATACGCCGGGGCTGTCGGTTGCCAGTGTCAGCATAAACGAAGGCGACAGCGGCCCGGCGACGGTCACGTTCACGGTGACCCTGGCCACGGCCTCGAACCGGGAGGTCACCGTCGATTATGCCACCAGTGATGGCACGGCGACGGCGGGCAGCGACTACACCGCAGCCAGCGGCACCCTGACCTTCGCCGCCGGTGAGACGACGCAGACCATCGACGTCACGGTGACCGGCGATGCCATCGATGAGCCCGACGAGACCTTCACCGTCACCTTGCGCGATCCGGTCAACGCCACGCTCGCCACCGCCACCGCCACCGCCACCATCCGCGATGACGACGATACGCCGGGGCTGTCGGTTGCCAGTGTCAGCATAAACGAAGGCGACAGCGGCCCGGCGACGGTCACGTTCACGGTGACCCTGGCCACGGCCTCGAACCGGGAGGTCACCGTCGATTATGCCACCAGTGATGGCACGGCGACGGCGGGCAGCGACTACACCGCAGCCAGCGGCACCCTGACCTTCGCCGCCGGTGAGACGACGCAGACCATCGACGTCACGGTGACCGGCGATGCCATCGATGAGCCCGACGAGACCTTCACCGTCACCTTGCGCGATCCGGTCAACGCCACGCTCGCCACCGCCACCGCCACCGCCACCATCCGCGATGACGACGATACGCCGGGGCTGTCGGTTGCCAGTGTCAGCATAAACGAAGGCGACAGCGGCCCGGCGACGGTCACGTTCACGGTGACCCTGGCCACGGCCTCGAACCGGGAGGTCACCGTCGATTATGCCACCAGTGATGGCACGGCGACGGCGGGCAGCGACTACACCGCAGCCAGCGGCACCCTGACCTTCGCCGCCGGTGAGACGACGCAGACCATCGACGTCACGGTGACCGGCGATGCCATCGATGAGCCCGACGAGACCTTCACCGTCACCTTGCGCGATCCGGTCAACGCCACGCTCGCCACCGCCACCGCCACCGCCACCATCCGCGATGACGACGATACGCCGGGGCTGTCGGTCCGGGAGCGCCTGAACCGTGTCAACGATGCGATCCTCCCAGAGGTGTCACGTGCGTTGATCTCGAATGTGGCCGGAGCCGTGGCCAGCCGCGTCGAGCCCGCGGCCTGCGATGTGCGAGAGAGGGTAACCCTGTCCATATTGGGAGAACCGACTATCCTGCGATTTCTCCAGGCAAACGAGAAGACACTTAATCGGGGCAGCCTGGATGTAGAGGAGATACTTGGCAGCAGCTCCTTTACCTTGCCTCTCACGGCCGATGACCTGATGTTCTCGGGGGCGGGGCAATACCGCAACCTCTCCGGAAGGAACGACGTGGTGACCTGGGCCGGTGATGTCTTCGGGTCCCATGTCGGTGTCGATGGATGTATAACACCCGAAGTCCTGGGAGGCCTGATGCTTTCGCGGTCAAAAAGCACATTCAGCTACACGGATCAGGTTCAGGGAAAACCGGCGGTAAAGGGCACCCATAAAAGCTGGATGACCGGAATACATCCTTATGTCGGCTGGGTCTCGCCTAATGATCTGAACATGTGGGTCACCGCAGGTTACAGCTGGGGTGACCTGGAAATTAACGATGAACAGGCAGGCCTTGCGCACAGTGACATGCGGATGCTTATGCTGGCGTTTGGAGGCAATGGTCAACTAGCGGCGACCGACGTGCTCGTCCCGGGCGGGGAGAGCAGGCTGCGGCTGAAGGGCGACGCCATGTTTGGACGCTTGGACGTTTCGGGGGATGGCACTCTGATTGATCACCGAACGACGAACACCGACCGCCTGCGGTTTGTGCTGGAAGGGTCACATGAACAGATATTATCCTCGACCGCGTCGCTGGTTTCGTCTCTGGAGCTGGGTGTGCGCCACGACAGTGGTGACGGTTCGACGGGTTTCGGGCTGGAACTGGGCCCCGGGATCAAATATGTGGACCGCTGGTCCCGGGGCCTCACCGTAGCGGCCAATGCGCGGCGGCTTGTGGCGAATCAGGCAGACCTTGACGAATGGGGCGGGGATTTCTCTATCCTGCTTGATCCGCGGGTGGATGGAAGGGGGCCTTTCTTCAGCATGGCTGCGGCTTATGGCGCAACATCCAGGGGTATTCCACAATTGTGGTCTCAGGGGATGACTGGCGCCATCGTTAATAGTGGCGTGCATGGCGTACGGATAGAAACCGAGGTTGGCTATGGGACAGAGCTGCGGGGCGGTCTTCTGACGACCTATGGCGGGGTTTCATTTATGGACGGAGGCGCACGGGATTATCGCCTGGGCAGCCGATTTACGATCGCTCCGTCGCTGGATGCCAGCCTTGAAGTTACACAGCGGGAACCAGCGAGCGGCAAAGCCGAGCATGGTGTTGGGCTGAGGCTTCAACTGCGTTGGTAATGGGCCGCGCAGCTCCGCAAACGGGGGTACAAACCCACCGGAGGTCAGATCGTGGATGCCTCTCTGGTCTCCGCCCCGCAGCCAGCGGCACCCTGACCTTCGCCGCCGGTGAGACGACGCAGACCATCGACGTCACGGTGACCGGCGATGCCATCGATGAGCCCGACGAGACCTTCACCGTCACCTTGCGCGATCCGGTCAACGCCACGCTCGACACCGCCAGCAAATTAGGGAACGGCTCCGACACCAATTTTATGGCCGTCTTCGCTCTGCTACCGAGTTCAATGCACGACAAAACGCCGCCACATATCAGTGGAAATCAATTATGGTATGCCTTGCTACAACCACAGGGCACACAAATCGTTAAAATCGAATTGAGACCTAGTGCTACAGACGAAGAGCTTATTTCAGTTTGGACCAGGTGCGGCTTAGTTTTTTACCTCAATGGCAATGGGGAAGTTAAAGAAAAGGCTCGCGCCGACAACTCCAGATGCCCTCCCAACACACACCTTCGAAAAATCACACTAATGCCGCATAATTCAGAGAAATGAACCACCCCTTAAATTCTGTTGACGGCGAGAAAACTAAAATAGGCGTCATATACCTCCGCACGATTCTACTTTTCTTATCAATCGTTGAAGGACACTTCGTTTAGATCCTAAACTATATCCCCTACGGAAATTGCCGAGGCCCAGCGATGACGTTTGAAATCGTTCCACTTTCACCCGCAATCGGCGCTGAAATACGCGGCGTCGATTTAAGCCAACCTGTTTCGACAGAGATTCAGGAGGAGTTGCTCAAAGTATGGCATGAAAACGTGCTTCTTCTGTTTCGACATCAGAAAATTTCTGATGAGGAACTATTATCCAGTAGCGACTGGATTGGTCCGCTAGGTGCACGATCCAGACCTGCTGATCGCCGCCAGGAAGCTGACCCCTATATCATGCTTGTTTCAAATATTCGCAAAAACGGCGAACCAATAGGCTCATTGCCAGATGGTGAGATGTGGTTTCATCACGACATGGCGTTTGTAGATATACCGCATAAGGCAACCTTTCTCTATTCCGTCGAAGTCCCCAAATCCGGCGGCAATACCAAGTTTGCCAATATGTATGCCGCTTACGGCCTTTTGCCTGAAAGACTCAAAAGAGCCATAGAGGGCAAACGTGTCATGCAGATTTTCGATTATAAAGAAACCAGCCAACCAGACCTGAGTGAGCTGGGCAAAGTGAAACATGCTTGGCATCCGGCTGTCGTGCAGCATCCGGACACCGGTCGCAAAGCGCTTTATGTAAACCGGTTAATGTCGGCGACATTTGAAGACATGCCGCAAGATGAAGCCAGAGGATTGATCAACGAAATTATTCCCTACGCTGAAGACCCTTCCATCATTTACGAACATGTTTGGCAGCCAGGTGATTTCCTGGTCTGGGACAATCGTTGTTCGACGCACGCCCGGACAGACTTCGCCGAAACAGAGCGACGCCTGCTTAAACGCGGGATGATCGAAGGAGCACCTTTAATCGCAGCTTAGCAAGCCTCATTCTCGCCATAATTCCTTTTTAGCATTGGGTGGTCATCAATCAGGGAGTAATTATCGTGCCCCCCATGATCCAACTGTTAGCAAATCCAATATTGACAAAAATGTCAGCGCCAGGTGAAGTGTCGGAGCTGATTTATTCGCGTTTTAGATAAGAAGAGTGAAGGGAGAACTTTTATGAGTAATTTAAAGATGTCCAGCGTTGCTGTCGGCGTCGCCGCAGCCGCCATGTTGGCGGGTGCTGCAGCCGAAGCAGCTAAGCTGAATGTAACAACCAGCCTGAACAGAAATCATGATCAGGTCGTTGCCTATTTTGATTTAATGCATACGCCGATGAATAAAGCCAAAGGCGCCGTTACCTTGCATTACAAAGGTGGCCCGGAAGTCATTCCAAACCGTAAACAGGGCGCAGCTCTGAAGCGCGGTGTCATCGATCTGATGTTTGGCCCCAGCGGATACTATGCTGGTTTGGTACCTTGTGCCCGTGTCGCCGCTTTGTCGACACAGCCTCAGTCGGTTATTCGTAAGAATGGTGGCTGGAATGTTATGCAGAAATGCTGGAAAGAAGGACTTAATGGCCGGATTTTGGCCCACCCGTTCTATAATTCCGGTAATTTCCACGTATATCTGATCGACCCACCGCAGAAAGACAAAAAAACCGGCCTTAGCCTCAAAGGCTTCAAAATGCGGTCAACCGCGCTTTACCATCCCTTCATGAAGGCGATGGGCGCTGTGCCGATTAACATCTCACCAGGTGATGTTTACACGTCACTGGAACGTGGTGTTGTTAAGGGTCTTGCATGGCCAGAAGGCGGTATTTTCCGCTATGGCTGGACCAAATACATCAAATACCGTATCGGACCCGGCTTCTGGCGTTCATCAACCATGGCTGTTGTCAATCTCGATGCCTACAACAAGATGACCAAGAAAGAACGAGATTATCTTGATGCCTGGGGCGAGAAGTTCGAAGTCGCCAGTACACCATATATGCGGAAACTGGCCGACAAAGATAACGCCAAAGTATTTGGTGCCGGCGTGAAAGCGATCGACCTTCCGGGAGAATATGGTAAGGCGTTCACGAAAACGGTCATGGGGTCAACCTGGGCCGCTGCCGAGAAGAAGATTCCAGCGAAATATTTTGGTGACCTGAAGAAGTATCTTCTTAAGTAGTAAGAACTTAATTGCGGTTCCGCCGCAATGAGCGAGGAGGCGCCCTGTTTCCAGGGCGCCTTTTTCTTTGGTGGGACTTTTAGACGCCGAGGTACTGGTGTTGGATTTCAGGCTGATCCAGTAATGCCTCGGACGTCCCCGACCATACAACCTGGCCCTTTTCAATAATGTAGTGCCGATCGGCGATCCGGGTCAGAGCTGCGACATTTTTATCGATGACGAGTATCGATTGTCCCTGCTCCTTAAGATCCTCAAGGCATTGCCAAATCTCCGTACGGATTTGTGGCGCTAACCCCTCCGTCGCTTCATCCAAAATCAACAGTTTGGGATTTGTCATCAACGCCCGGCCAATTGCCAGCATCTGCTGTTCGCCCCCGGAAAGCTCGTTACCCATGCCCGTTATTCGCGCTTCCAGTGACGGAAATCGCTCAAGAACTTTTTCCAATGTCCAAGGGTCAGAATTTTTTGCCAGGTTATGTGCCGTAGCGATTAAATTCTCGCGCACCGTCAAATTGGGAAATATCTGTCGTCCTTCGGGAACTAATCCAATACCAACTTTGGCAATTTGATGTGATGGCAATCCGGAAATCCGTTGCCCTTCAAAAGAGATCGTGCCGGCGTGAGGCTGCATAAGCCCCATAATCGAACGAATGGTCGTCGTCTTGCCCATACCGTTCCGTCCCATTAAGGTGACAACCTCACCGGCATCAACATCAAGCGTCATACCGAAAAGTACCTGGCTCGTCCCATAAGAGGACTCGATCGACTCTACCTTGAGCATCAGTTCGCCGTTCCTTCTTCCCCAAGATAGGCGGTGCGCACTTCTTCATTCGCCCGAATTTCATCCGGGGTGCCGGAGGCAATAGAATTCCCGTACACCAGCACCGTGATCTTATCGGCCAAAGCAAAGACGGCATCCATGTCATGTTCGATCAACAGGATCGTATGGTCCCCTTTCAGCCTTTTTAGGATCGACACCATTTCCTGGGTTTCTTCGGCACCCATCCCGGCCATGGGCTCATCAAGTAATAGAAGCTTTGGTTTGGTCGCCAGGGCCATGGCAATTTCAAGCTGACGATGCTCACCATGTGACAGGTTCCGCGCGACTATATTGGCACGACCTGCAAGACCGACGGTTTCCAGAGCGGCCTGGGCGGGGTCAGTCAAACGCCCCTCATTGCGCACTTCACGCCAGAACCGAAAGGAGTGCCCATCATGGGCCTGGACCGCCAAAGCGACATTCTCTAGGGCCGTAAACTCATAAAAAATACTGGTAATCTGGAAAGTCCGGGCAATGCCTCGACGAGAGCGCGCTGGGGGAGCTAACGCGGAGATATCCTCACCATCAAATAATACCCGCCCGGAATCCGAACTCAAAGCACCGGCAAGCTGCGCAATCATAGTCGTCTTGCCGGCACCGTTAGGGCCAATCACGGCATGAATCTGGCCAGTCTCCACCGCTAATGAAAGATTGTCTGTCGCCAGAACACCGCCAAAGCTTTTGCGCAGGTTTTCGACCTTTAGGAGAGCTTCAGTCACCCTCGCCCTCCGACGTTTTTCGTTTTTCAAGGAATCCCAATAATCCACCACGTGCGAACAACACCACGAGAATTAGAAAGGGTCCGAAAATCAGCTGCCAATATTCGGTAATGCCGGAAAGCGCTTCCTCCAGCAAGATAAAGACCAGCGCACCGACAACAGGACCGGCCAGACTACCCATTCCACCGAGCAAAACCATGATGATTAAATCGCCAGATCGGGTCCAATGCATCATATCGGGATTGACGAAATCTGTGTGGTTTGCGAGCAGTACCCCTGCAAGTCCAGCCATCGCCCCCGCAATTACGAAGGCTGTTAGCTGATAGCGGTAGGTCGGAAAACCAATTGCCTGCATCCGTGCTTCATTGGAACGAGCGCCCTGAATAACCATCCCAAAACGCGAATTGACCAACCGTTTGCAGATCCAAAGACACAGAAGCAAAAGGACGAAAACCAGATAATACAGGCTGGTCTTCTCGCTCAGATCAATTAATCCGGAAAAATTACTGGGCTCGATAAGAGGCAGCCCATCATCCCCCCCATACCGGTCAAGACTAACCCCGAGAAAATACATCATCTGGGCAAGGGCAAGCGTGATCATGATGAAATAGACGCCCCGTGTCCGCAGGCTAATTGCCCCAAAAATAAAGGCGAAGGCTGCGCAAACAATGAGAGCAAGCGGCCACTGAATAAACCCGCTGACAATCTCGTGTTCTGCGCAAATTCCGACAACATAGGCGCCGATGCCAACAAAAACGGCATGCCCGAAACTGATCATCCCGCCATAGCCCATAATCAGGTTGAGGCTCAGCGCACCGATTGCGAGGATCATCATCCGGCGACCAAGATCGAGATAAAATGGGACTTCAGTCAATGAGGCGATAAATGGAACAATCGCCAAAAGGGCGAAAGTTATGATGACAACAATAGTCTCACGGCTCAGCGACATGGCTTAACCGCTACGCGCCGGAAACAGGCCCTGAGGCCTAAAGAAGAGAACCCCGGCCATCAGAATATAGATCAACATTGACGCGGCGGCTGGTGCTGCCGTTTCCGCTGCATTGACTGGCAGAAAAAGCTTAAACAAATCATCCAGAAAGGAACGCCCTAATATTTCAATCACGCCAATCAGGAGGGCGCCAACGAATGCTCCCCGGATTGATCCAATGCCGCCGATCACAATAACCACCAAAACCTGGATCAGTATGTTTTCGCCCATGCCAATTGTTGCCGCAAAAATAGGGCCTGCCATGACACCGGCCAGAGCTGCCAACGCTGCCCCCAGGCCAAACACCAGAGTGAAAACCTTTTTAATATCAATACCTAAAGCCCCAACCATTTCACGATTTGATGCTCCGGCGCGGATTAACATGCCGACTTTCGTCTTGACCACGAGGACATAAAGGAAGGCAGCGACTGCTAGCCCGACACCGATCACCAGAATGCGATATACCGGCAGCGGAATATCAAACAGCGTCAGTGACGCATTGAGAACAACCGGAAGAGGGACTTCGATGCCTGCCGGTCCCCAGATCAAACGCACCAGTTCATTGAAAAACAGGATCATCCCGAAGGTCGCCAAGACCTGATCGAGATGCCCTCTATCGTACAGTTTTCGAAGAACGATAACTTCCAGTAAGATTCCCACGAACAACGTCGCCGGAAGCGCAACCGCGATTCCTAATAAGAACGAATCTGCGGCGAGCGTAACCGTCGCCGCAATATAAGCCCCCAGCATATAGAGCGAACCATGTGCCAAGTTCATCAAATCCATAATGCCGAATACAAGTGTTAACCCGGCCGCCAGCAGAAACAGCAATATGCCGTACTGAATGCCGTTAAAGAGCTGCTCGAATAGTAGGTGTGGATCGACCATGGATGTGCGTATCAGAACGTGAAACGGGGACGCAACCGCGTCCCCGCCACATAATTACAATTCCAAATTACCAGGTTTTCTTCATCTTGCACTTGCTTGCATAGACATCCTGATGATTGGAATAGACCTTCTGTTCGATCTTTGTAGTCCATTTTCCATCAGCGTCAGCAACGACCTTACGGAGGTAGAAATCCTGGGTGGGGAAATGGTTATTGCCGTAAACATACTTACCGCGGACTGAACCGTAATCAGCCTTGCGGAAAGCCGCCCGCATCGTATCCATCTTTTTAAGATCGCCACCGGCAGCGCGGACTGCGCTGTCGATCAGCATGATGGAATCATAGCTTTGCGCGCCATAATGTGACGGATAACTACCAAACTTCTTGCGATAATCAGCAACGAATTTTTTGTTCACAGGCGTATCCAGATCAGGTGCCCAGAACTGGGTTGAGAAGGTCCCAAGGACATTGGTCAGCTTCGCCTGTTGCAGCTTCGGCAAGCTAAGTGAGTCGACACTGAATACCGAATATAACGGCGTTTTGGTGAGACCAGCCTGCGCGTATTGGCGCATGAAAGCGTTGGTCGCACGGCCCGGGTAAAAGATGAACACGCCATCTGCTTTTGAAGCCCGTGCCTTGGCGAGCTCTGCCGAGAAATCAAGCTGGGTTGGCCATTTGGTCAAATCCTTACCGAGGATCTTACCCTTGAATGTCCGTTCAACGCCGGCAACCATGTCGCGTCCCGCCGCATAGTTCGGAGCAACGATGTACAAGCTTTTTACGCCGCGCTTATTGAGCACTTCACCCATCGCCATTGGCACTTGATCGTTCTGCCAGGACGTCGAAAAGATGTTCTTGTGGCAAAGTCGGCCGGCAATCTTGGAGGTACCTGCGTTGGAAATAATCAGGAACCTGCCAGCTTTCACAACGCTGTTGCGAGAAGCCAAAACCACATGGGACCAGATAAAGCCGGACATAATGTCTACCTTATCTTTATGCAGTAGCTTTTCTGTTTTCTGTTTGCCTACTTCCGGCTTGAAGTGATCATCCTCAAAGAGGACTTTCACCGGAACACCCCCCATTTTATTACCGAGGTGATCAAGTGCGATCTGCACTGAATTGCGCATGTCCTTGCCGATGACGCCAGCGCCGCCGGACAGGGTCGTCACAAACCCTATTTTGATTTCCTTGGCTTTTTGGGCTATCGCCTGCGGCGCAGCAAGCGTTAACGCGAGCGCTGATGCGCCAAGTATAAATGTTTTTTTCATCCTCGGTTTCTCCCTTATTCGAATTTTACAGGGTGAAATTCGACCCTGCTTTCAAATCGCAGAGATAGTAACGTATGAGTGTGATCTGCCAACCTTCAATTTGTTGAGCGGCGAATTCTTTCAGTCAGATTCCATGACCGTCCGAACACCGTCCCGATTCTCACCTCCTCGCGCTTTCATCAACGTTAGAAAATCAGGAATGAACCAATCAGACATTGCCGTCTTAAATGACGGACGGGCCCGAATTCGGTCGAACCAATCTGCGACGTTGGGTCGGGTATCGAACAACCAATCCTGCTGGAGGTGAACAACCCTATTCACATAAGGTGTAAAAGCGATATCAGCCAAAGAGTAGTTATCCCCCGTCATCCAGGCGCCCCCGTCCAGGGCCTTTTCCATATCATCAAGCATTTTGACTACCCGCTTTATCGCAGGCTTGAAGAACAATGACTCAACCCCTTTCATGACATTTTCTGTCATACGGGCGCGCTTGCCGGGGTCTACATACCCGTCGAGCGTCTCCCTCAATTGTTCCGGGGTTTTCCCTTCCATGAATTGATAACGAAAAGCAATACAGGCACTAATGGTGGCGCTCGCGGCGTGCAGCCCTTCATCAAGCTGTTTGACCCATATGCGCATCTTGGCGCATTCATAAGGCGACTCAGGCCGCAATGACGGCTCTGGAAAGACTGTATCCAGATATTCATCGATAACGGCTGATTCATAGATGACCTTGTCATTATGGATGATGGTTGGAACGACCCCATTGGGATTGAGGGCCAGATAGTCCGGATGATGCTGATCACGAGCCCGGAGGTTGAAATGATGCGAGGTAAACTCCTGACCCTTTTCGGCTAGTGTTATCCTAACCTTCTGCGAACAGGTAGACATTCCGTTGTGATAAAGCTCAATCATTTCATTTCCCATTTGTCTTCTATCAGCATTGCATAACATTGAATTGCGGCGGATTATCGTGCAAACAGCCTACCCAGACAACGGAGTGAATTTTATGAGTTCTCACCTCTTGCCGACGACTGTCGTTGGCAGCTATGTGCAACCCGATTGGCTGGTAGACCGCGAGATGCTTAAGGCGATTGTCCCCCCCAGAGTTCGTGCCCACGATATATGGCGGATAGATGCAGACCAGCTTGAAGAAGCACAAGACGCTGCAACGCTCGCCGCCATCCACGATATGGAACGCGCGGGAATTGATGTCATCACCGACGGTGAAATCCGCCGCGAGAGCTATTCAAATCGCTTTGCCACCGCCCTCGATGGAGTCGATGTCGATAACCCCGCCGAGGTCATAGGGCGATCAGGGAAAGTAAATTTAGTGCCGCGCGTCGTTGGCCCGATTAAGCGCTCTGGGCCAATTGAAGTGCGCGATGTCGAGTTTCTCCGTGCCAACACAGATCGGCAGATTAAAATTACCCTGCCCGGCCCCTTCACCATGACGCAAACGGCCGTCGATGAGCATTATGGCGACGATGAAGCCTGCGCCATGGCCTACGCTGAGGCCGTTAATGAGGAGGTTCTTGCACTATTTGCGGCAGGGGCAGACATCGTTCAGATAGATGAGCCCTGGATGCAGGCAAAGCCCGAACAAGCAAAGCGCTATGCCGTAAAGGTTGTTAACCGGGCACTCGACGGCGCAACTGGTACGACAGCGGTGCATATGTGTTTCGGGTACGCCCATGCGGTCAAGAACAAGCCCGAAGGCTATTCGTTCCTGCCAGAGCTTGCCACATGTGAAACGGATCAGATTTCGATTGAGGTGGCGCAGCCAGGGTTGGACCCCGTCGCGTTGGAGGCCTTGCAAAACAAACAAATAATCGTCGGTGTTCTCGATCTCGGAGACAACCAAGTCGAGACAGCTGAGATCGTCGCTGATCGCATTCGCTCGGCCTTGAATTATGTATCAGCCGACCGAATGATTGTAGCACCCGATTGTGGCATGAAATATCTCAGCCGCGAGGTCGCCTTTGGAAAGCTAAATGCCATGGTCGATGGTGCCGCACTCGTCCGGGCAGAGCTAAAAGGCTAATTCACCCAAACGTTCTGCTTCAGAAAGCCGAAAGTAATGGAAAGCGAATTTGAGCTCCCCATTTCGGTATTCGACCCTTTTGAGAAATGGTCTTTTTACCTAGAATAGTTGACATAAGTTATAATTGTGGTATTATTACCTTAGTTAATAACTCAGATTTCTTGAGATAAATATTCGTTTTAACACCGAGCTATAAAATATCCAGCAATATACACGTAGCCAATCAATAGCTGCAGAAGGAACAAAGCTAGCTTTATCTTCATATTCCACTCTGCAATGAAGCTTTTCCAATAATTTGATCGTGAAAAAAGCCACCAAAGAACCGCCAGAACGGGTATCGCACTCAAACTCGCCAAAAACAGTTCGCTTTCAGTCCAATGATGACCAATACCTAAAACAACCAACGAACCCAAAATACTCACAACGGGGATCGTAAAAATCATCAAAATACTGGTGACCAGTGACACGCGCCAAACTGCCGTAAAATTGAGTTTAGTCCGCGCCATACAAAATGCTGACATCGTAAAGAAAGTTGTGAACAGGTAGGTACTAATCAAAACCGACAAAAGAATCGCATTCTTTGCAATGCGCGGCAGTTCCAGCGTATCAACCCATATCGTCGAACCTCCCATCACAGAGAAGCCTACGATGACCGATCCTGCATATAGCCAAATTAGCCCGACGCTTCGAAGCAAAGCTTGATCATTTTTCTGTTCCAGATTGGTTGGCGTCATGAGTCACCCTCAAACAGTTAACAACAGTCCAAAGGCGAGCTCTCATCCTCGTCAAGTGAACCGGAATAAAAAAGGTTGTAACACCAAAAAGTTCCTCACTCTTATTAAATAGGAAAGATATGACCCACCGAGCCCTGGAAATCCAACGCGCAGAAATTAATTACAACCTATTTGACAGTGATAAGAACCTCAACGACAGCAACTCTGGAATCCTTACCAAAAGTCACGATGGACAGAACAGCAATTCAGTCATCCGAGCTGTGTTAGAGCATTCGAAAATAGATGTCAGAAGTATTTTAACGAACGACCAGTACTTCAATGAATTCCACGGTATTGAAACGATCTTTCAAAGCCTATTGGAGGCACGAAAGGAAATCGCATAACGCCAAATCGGCCCGATGGCAGGTTACGTAATATATTGCATAGGGAACTCGATGAACCTGGATATAGTAATGCCGCTACTAGTAGACGAGACAACCAGTCAATACCGCAAGGAACAGACGCCCCGCTATCTGACCTGCCCCCCGCCGCCATGAAGATTGAGCGCGTCGCATTGGGCGGAGACGAGACGGTCGAAGAAACCCTGAGCAAACAACCTGAAAAGCTTACCGAGCCGGAGTTAAACAGGCTAACCCGTACGAAAGCCGCCATGCTATCCAACGACCCTAACCGCGCCAGAGCTGAAAATGCTGTGACAGAAGCGCATCGGCAAGCCTTTGCAAGTGACCGCGACAACGATCAAACCTTTCCCACCGACATAACACCCGCACTCTCCCCCGTCGGACAACCGGTAACGGACGGGCATCAAGCATGTGGTAGGGAAATTCCTCGGTAATGCCGATGACAATGGCATGCCAGGCGCGGTGTCTACTCTTCAAACCTCGCTAAATCATGTTGAAAGTGACGCCGTTCCGTTGAAGGTAGACGGCATATTTGGTGACAGAACGCGCGACCGTTTAAGAGCAACCGTTGCCGAAAGAGGTCCCGAACCAATTCTCAATGAATTCCACAACGATGATGATTTAGATATCTTTGACGACGATGACGATACGATCTTCGCATAGGAATTAAAGGCGCTTCATAGAAAAACGGCCCGGTGCATCCACACCGGACCGTCTTCTTCTAGCATGCAGACGGACTCCGCCTGCCTCCCCCTAAGTCCCCATAAGGCTTGGCAAATACAATGCTACCCCGGGTGCAATAACAAGAATAATAATCAAAACCATGTCACAGAACAGGTAGGGCAACGCCGCCATCGCGACCTCGCCCAAGGTCGTATCTTTGACCATCCCTAACATTATAAATAACAGCAATCCGAATGGCGGTGTCGTCGCGCTCATCTCAAGAGACATCAGAACGATCAGCGAGAACCAGATCGGATCATAGCCGAGCGAAATTGCCAGCGGGTAGAAGATCGGCACGGTGATCAGCATCATGGAGACCTGATCCATAAACATGCCCAGCATAATCAACACCAGGAACATACAGGTTAGGATCAGCAGGGGCGAAACATCAAAACCGGTGGCCCAACCAACGAGGCCACGGCTGGCGCCTGACATAGATAAAAGCTGACTGAACACTGTCGAATTCATCAAGATGAAGAACACCATACCGGCGACACGGATCGTGCCCTGCAATGACGTCTTAAAAGCATCCCAGGTAAAGACTCGCCGCGCCACCGCTAGGATGACAACGCCCACCACACCAAACGATGCGGATTCAGAAGGTGTCGCCCAACCCAGAACGATAAACCCGATGACCATAAAGACCACCAGCCCCATCGGCAGTATATTCACACAAATCTGGTAGACTTTTTCTTTCCAGGAAGACGGCTCAACATCGTAACTTGGTGCTGATTCCGGATTCTTCCAGAGTAGGAAAGTAATCATCACCGCATAAAGCGTTGCCAACAAGATCCCTGGTAATAGTCCGGCGATCAATAAACGCCCAACATCTACCTGAGCAATACTGGCCAAAAGAACACCCAGCGAAGAGGGCGGAATGATCATCGCCAACCCTCCGGTACCAAGAATTGGCCCCATGGACATCTTCTTGCTGTAGCCACGCCGCGTCATTTCCGGGACGAGAAGAGAACCCAACATAGCTGTGTTCGCCATCGTCGACCCCGTCAGGGTCGAAAACAGAGAACCGCCGATAACCGTCAAATAACAAAGCCGACCGGGAATTTTTCCCAGCAATTTATCTAAGGCATCAAAAACCCTGATCGCCAGCCCCGTATGGAAAAACATCGACCCCATCAAAATAAACATCGGGATCGGCGAAAGCGTAAAAGATGTAATCAGATTTGTCGCGTTATCAGCAATTTGCGGAAGAACAGGCCAACCGCCAGAGAAAACGAAAATACCAATCACGTTGGTGATCATGAAAGTAAAGGCAACAGGGAAACCCAAAGCCATCCCCGCAACCACACAGCCTAATAGAAGGCCTCCAGCCTCATACCATTCCATGACTAGACGCCATCCTTTACTTCACCGAGATCGTACGTGTAGTACGATCTGCGCCCGATGAGATACATGCAAAATTCCAGGGCAACGAGGAGGAAGCACAGCGGCAACGGCAGAAACTGCAGCCAGTAAGGCATATCAACACCGCGTACGTCTAACTCACCGCCAACCCAGTAATCCGCAAAAATTCCCCAGCAAAGCCAGGCAAACAAAAACGAAACCAGGGCACAGACTAAATAAACAATTTTGGCCAGCGGTTGCCGAATGAAATCCGGCATTATCGCCACCAAAGCCTCGATGACGACGTGTCCGCGTTCGCGGACGAGCCACGGTGCGGAACACATCGCCATATAGAGAAGTGCATACTCAACGACCGATGACGTGAAGAGCGGCGGGCGATAGCCCAGTGTCCGGATCGACACATCGATCGTAATCATCAGAAACATGCAGGGGATCAAAGTGCAGGCAAACCACGACAGCGCCGTGTTTGTCTTCCCCAGCATTTTGTCAAATGCCTCCATTGAAGGACTTTCCTTTTATCGTTGGTATGCGGTCAGTCTTATTTCTGCAAACGGGTGTCGCCGAAATCAACCTGACGGTTGGGCTTGCCCGGCTTGTAGAGGAGAGGTTTGAGATGGTCATGATATTTGGACCGTTTCTTCAGCTCTTTCCAGATCTCACCATGGGCAACGTCCAGATATTTCTGAGCCGCTGCTCCTTTGAGAACGATGTCTTTTACGCCGGCGCCTTTGACCAAAGGCTCTTCTTTCTGGCGTTCCAGCTCAACATACAGAACCGACGAGGTTTCATAATGCAGGGCCAGATTGTTCAAGAAATCTTTTTGTTTCTGGCTCAGCGCGGCCCAGGAATTAAGATTGACCGTTACGACCTGGTTGGTCTGATAAAAATTCGGGAATACCCGGTATTTTGTTACGTTTGAAAGGCCAATCGCGTGAAGCGAGGTATCGGTCATACCAAACCCATCAACCGTCTTGCGCTGCATGGCAGTGATAATTTCGCTCGACTTAATATTGATGGTTGTCGCGCCAAGAGCCCGGAACAACGGACGATACGTACCCGTCGCACGCATCTTGAGACCTTTAAGATCAGGCAGACCATCTTTACCAATCTTCGGCTTAACACCGAGATACATATAATAAGAGGTCATATTTTCGCCCCAGGCCAACAGGTGAGCACCTGCCTTTTCCTTATAAATCTTCTGGAGCAAAGCGAACCCGCCATTTGCACGTAATGCACGTGGTCCCTGGTTTGACGCAAGAAGACCATAGCCTTCCGGAACTGTACCGATATAGTAGGCCGTCGGCGCACTTAAAATATCAAATTGGCCACGCTTCAGTGCTGACGCGGCTTTTCGAGGGGGCACGATTTCCTGCCCGCCAAGATATTTAATTTTCACGATACCTTTGCCAATCGCATTTGCTTCAGCAACGAATGTCTTGAGATAAGACTGCGCAAGCACGTTCGTCTGCTGCAATGCGGTAACGGTGTTCAACGTCTTTTCCATAGCCAAAGCAGAACCACTGGCAATGCCAACAGTTGCTGCCGCAGCCGCAATAATTCCTGATTTAATAAATGTCATCTGATCCTCCCTATGAGTTCATTCACATTAATGATTTATGCCGCACTAAAATAAAGGCAGCGAGCATCCGGCGGCATAGTGAACGGACTCTAATTTGATGTCAAACCCGCTCTCCCTGCTGAGTTCAACAACCGGTTTTTTGCAAAATTCCCTATAAGAAACGGCGCCGACCGAATGGTCGACGCCGTCCCCAAATCAAACAGCCTCAATAGTATGAGACTGATTAGAATTTAGCGCTTCTGGTCAAGCATACGACCCGTATCAACCTGACGGTTCGCTTTACCAGGCTTGTAAAGAAGCGGTTTCAGCGCATCATGGTACTTCGAACGCTTTTTCAGCTCTTTCCAGATTTCGCCATGGGCGATGTCCAGATATTTCTGAGCAACTGCACCCTTAAGCACAACGTCCTTGATGCCAGAACTCTTCATCTTCTTTTCTTCAGCCAGACGGCTCTTTTCAACAAACTTCACAGAAGCGGTCTCATAAATGACAGCCTGTGCGTTGAGGAAATCCTTCTGCTTCTTGCTCAGCTTGGCCCAGCTTGCCGGATTCACCGTCAAAACCTGGTTTGTCTGATAGAAGTTCGGCATGACGCGGTATTTCGTAACCTTGTCGAGACCAATGGCAACAACAGAAACATCCGTAAATCCGTAGCCATCAACCGTACCACGCTGGATAGCGGTGATCACTTCTGAAGATTTAATGTTAATGGTTGTTGCACCGAGGGCCCGGAACAACGGACGATAGGTACCCGTTGCACGCATTTTGTAACCGGTAAGATCCGGGATTCCGTCCTTACCCAGTTTTGGCTTCTTGTGAAGATACATGTGGTAGGATGTCATGCTTTCGCCCCATGCCAGCAGATGCGAACCCGCCTTTTCCTTGTAAATCTTCTGCAGAAGCTCGAAACCACCATTTTTCCGGAGAATCTTTGGTCCCTGGTTTGATGCCAGGATACCATAGCCCTCTGGAACCGTGCCAATATAGTAAGCAGTCGGGCAGCTCAAAATATCGAACTGACCACGCTTCAGAGCAGCAGCAGCCTTACGCGGTGGAACAACTTCCTGACCACCCACATACTTGATCTGAACAATCCCTTTACCTGCGGCATTCGTAGGCTCAAGGAAAGTTTTGATAAAGCTCTGTGCGATGATGTTGGTTGGCTGAAGGCCAGTAACAGCGTTCAACGTCGTTTCCATGGCATATGACGAAGTACTCGCCAAAGCCATCGTCGCTGCAGCAACTGCGATGCCTGTTTTAACAAAAGTCATAAATTTCTCCCTATTCGTTACTTTGCATCCGGCGACGCCTCAGTCGCCTAAATCAGATAAACACAAAAAGCGCACGATAGTGGCTGCACCGCCACGCAATGTCAATTCTGTTGCTTACCCCTAGAGACTAATAATTCAGAAAGTCTCTTTCTCGTCCCAGCCATCTTCTGCGTCACGCACCGATGTTTCCGGGACCAGCCCCTTTTGCTGACGTTGCAACGTACGAGCACCGTTCTCCAGGTAGTCGCCGGCAGCGGCGCGCGTTGCGGCATCAGCCCAATCCTGTGTCCAGTCGCCCAAAGAATACCCAAACCACGGCGGGGTCGGACGCACTGGTGGCAGACCAAGCTTGTTCCAGAGTTTAAGACCGCGCTCCATATATTCCTGAGTCGGCAGGGCAACGGGCGGCATATCGCTCTTCATCGTCGCATCAATCAACAGCGTCGAATCTTCTTCACCGGTGTGCTCACGCTTGGGACCATGACCTTGTCCGCGATGTGCCAGAGTCAGCACATCATCAACCGGATTCAACCGATAGGCTATGACCCACAGCAAGGCATCCGCGTTGTCAGGGTCGATATCTTCGTTCACCGCGATACAGACTTTGCTGCAATCACCCTTGAAATACGCCGATCCGTAAAGTGCGCGCCATATTTCTGTCTTAGGCGTGTCTTTGTCGACGGTAATGATGGTGACGCGCAGCAGACCGGTCAACGGTTCATGAAGAGAGACTTTCTTTACCCCCTTGATGCCAAGCGCATCGCGAAGGTGCGCCAGAAACAGCGGTTCATAGGCTACGCGTTTAATGACACTCGATTCCGATGGCGCGGCCTGACTTATATAAGACGTAAGTACCGCGTCCTTTCGATGGGTGATCGCTGTCACCTGCATCGGCATATTGAATTCTTCAAGCGCGACATGACCATGGCTCTCACCAAATGGGCCTTCCGGTTCAACCATTTCGGTATCGATGATCCCTTCGATGACCAGCTCTGCCTCAGCGGGAACCAGCAAATCAACAGTCCGTGCCTTGACCATATTGATGGGTGCCCCGGCAAGACCACCAGCAACGCCAACCTCATCCATATCCAGCGGTAACTTCTGTGGTCCCATGAAAGCGACGACCGGCGGACAACCCAGAACAATGGCGACTGGCATTTTCTTGTCACCGCGCGCCTGGTGTTTTTTGTAATGCGCATAACCACCGGCCCCGCCAACACGTGTTGCCATACGTACAACCATCCGATCCGGTGCTTTTAGCGCCGCACGGTAGGTTCCCATGTTCTGAACCCCGGTCTCGGGGTCGCAAGTGACGACATTTGTCGACGTTAATGTTGGCGCCGCATCAAACCCTGGAGTCGAAACCGGAATTGGCAGAGAGTCTATGCCATTCCCCTCACCCAAAAGAGCATCCCCTTCTATGACAACGTCATGGCAGGGCGCTTCATCCACGATAACGGGATCAACGGGATTGCCGATTGCGCTATCCCATTTAGCCCCAATCTCCTCCACCGGCGCCTGCATACCAACACTGTAAATGTCCTGGTTGGCGGCGAGGGCGCCTACGACTATCGGCAAATCGTATTTTCGTCCCTTGGCATTGACGACATTTGTAAACAGAAAGGCCTTGCGTTCACTTTCTTTAAGGCCCCCAACAAATTGCCAACGCACCAGCGCATGCATTTCAGCATCTTTATCAACCGGCTCATCGACGGTAACCAATAGCCCGGCATCATCGAGCGCTTTGATATGGTCATGAAGGTCGCGATAGTCTCGTTTTGGGCTGCTCATTTCTGCTCACTCTTATGGCAAATAGTCCTGTGATGTTGCCATACCATACGGCAGCGTATTGACAACCCCCTAGCCGCTCCATATCCATGCATCATACCGCTATGCTGACCAGGAAAGACCAAGTGTACCTATGAAAGCCGCGCCCTTCGATTATGTCCGGGTCTCGTCGATAGATGAGGCCTGTCAGGCTCTCGCAGATGGTGGCGAGGATGCCCGCGTCATAGCAGGCGGCCAGACGCTAATCCCTTTAATGGCCATGCGACTTGCCCGTCCTGCTCTCCTCATTGATATCAACGATGTCAAGGAGCTATCAGGAATCGCCGTCGACAGCGATCATCTCGTCATTAAGGCCAGAACACGACAAGCAGACACGCTCAGCTCAGAAATCGTGCAGGAGAAACTGCCTCTCCTGGCAGATGCTCTGTCTCACGTCGGACACACACAGACCCGCAATCGCGGCACGGTAGGGGGTAGCCTTGTGAACGCCGATCCCTCGGCCGAAATTCCGTTGATCGCGCAAACGCTGGGCGCAATAATTGTTGCGCGAAGCACGCGCGGTGAACGCACTATTGCGGCGGGTGATTTTTTTGACTCCGCGATGTCGACAACGCTGGCGCCAGATGAATGCTTAACCGAAGTGCACTTCCCGATCTGGTCTCCTGAAAACACCGGATTTGGATTTCACGAGGTAAGTATCCGCGATAGCGACTTTGCTTTGGCAGTTGCCGCAGCTCAGACGACATTGGATGCCGGTGGAAACGTGCAAAAATTAGCCGTCGCGATTTGCGGTGCTACACCCGCAGCGCTGAAGCTAACCGACATTGAAGAAGCGTTGATAGGCACAGACCTCAATGACGATATCATCAAGGTCGCGTGCGCAAAAATTGACGACTTGATCGACCCGCAATCTGATGTTCATGCCGATGCCGCCTATCGGGGCCGCGTTGCCAAGGTCATGGCGCGACGGGCAATTTCCGACGCTCGAGATGGGGCCAAGGGAGATTTGGTATGAGCGAGCATAAAATTACACTTACCGTAAACGGCCGGGAAATGTCAGGCTATGCGGAAGCGCGCGTGACATTGGTTGATTTTCTGCGCGACGTCCTCGGTCAGACCGGCACCCATATCGGATGCGAACATGGCGTTTGTGGTGCCTGTTCCGTCGTACTGGACGGCAAACCTGTCCGGTCCTGCCTTATGTATGCGGTGATGGCAGATGGTCACGAGATCACCACAGTAGAAGGCCTTGAAGGACCAGAAGGCGAGTTAAGTCCATTGCAAGATGCGTTTTGGGAAAATCATGCGATGCAATGCGGCTATTGTACGCCGGGGATGTTGATTGCCACCCACACTTTGCTGCAGGAAAACCCATATCCTGACGAGGCAGAAATTCGCGAGGCGATCGGTGGCAACCTTTGCCGCTGTACGGGTTATCAACAGATCGTCGAAGCCGTCCAAATGACAGCAAAGAAAATCCGGGAGGCATCATAATGGATGACACCACCGCTTCTCAGGAATTCCGCTACATCACCAAAAAACGGCGCGTCACCGAGGATCGTCGTTTCATTACCGGACGCGGCCATTTCGCTGCAGACTACAACTTCCCTGGCCTGTTGCATGTCGCGATGGTCACCAGCCCATATGCCTGCGCGGAGATCAAAGGCATAGATGCGACTGCCGCGCTGGCATTGCCGGGTGTTCGTTACGTCCTCACCGGCGCCGAGCTTTTTGAAAACATCAATCCGTTGCTGTCCGGGCTCGACCTGCCAAATGTCAAACGCATTCCGCTGGCCCATGAGCGGGCGCGCTACGCAGGCGAATGGGTCGCGGCTGTCGTTGCGGAGTCCCGCCACATTGCCGAAGATGCGGTCGAGTTGGTGGAGGTCGATTACAATCCGATTGATTTTGTTATCGACCCTGAAGAAGCCATGCAGTCCGATGCGCCGCTGGTGCACCCACAGCACGGCAGCAATATACTGTGCGACAAAACCTGGGTGTGGGGCGACGTCGACGACGACTTTGCCAGTGCGCCACATAATCTGTCATTCCGCGCGAAGTGGAGCCGCAATTCCACCGTGCCGATCGAAACTTTTGTCGTCACCGCGAAGTGGGATGAAGGCAAAGATGTGCTGGATGTCTGGGCGTCGATTCAGATGCCCAAATATCCTGAGCAGATTGCCCGCGCTCTGAGCCTGCCGGTCAATGCCGTAAACGTACACTTTGACGTAGATGTTGGTGGCTCATACGGCCTTAAGCGGGGCATTCGGCAAACCGTTATCGTCAGTTATCTGACATGCAAACTCCGGGCTCCGGTGCGTTTCAACGAGGACCGGCTGGAAAATATGTCTGGCGGTGAAATGCACGGGCCCGACCGCATTTTTGATATGGATGTCGCCTATAACGATGATGGCGTCATGCATTCCCTAAAGATCAAAGCAACCGATGACGCTGGTTGCTACCCTGGCCGCGCCCCTTTGCAGCTCGGCAAACCGGTTAGCGCCATCGTTGGCCCTTACCGTATCAAGAGCGCGTCCTATAACGCGATTTCCGTAACCACAAACAAAACCAGTCAGGAAGCTGTTCGCGGCTTCGGACAGGCACCAACGAACTTCGCCATTGAAACGATGGTGGACAAGGTTGCGCGGGCGCTTGGCATGAACCGCGATGAAGTACGGCGCCGCAATCTGATCCGCGCCGATGAATTCCCCTATCGTATCCCTTCGGGCTCGGAATATGACAGTGGCGACTACCACGCCGTTCTCGACAAACTTCAAGACTCTGCAGGCTGGCAGGAGCTTTTAGCAAAACGCGACGCATTACGGGCTAAAGGCAAGCTCGCCGGACTTGGTATGTCGACATGTCTCGAACCGTCCGGTGGGAATTCTTCTTTTGAGCCTTTCCTGAATCCAAAGAACGACACCACGACCTGGATGGAATCCTGTCTGATCAAAGTCGATATGCTGGGGTCCATCACGGCCCTGATGGGAACGTCTACTTCGGGTCAGGGACACGAGACACTTCTTTCTGCAGTGATCGGTGAAGTGCTGGAGCGTGACCCTGACACCATTCGCGGCGTGCATGCTGAATCACTCGGTGCGCTGCCATCGAACAGCCCGGTTGGTAGCCGGATGGCTATCATGCTCGGTGGCGCCGCGGCCGGTGCGGCGGAAAAAATAAAAAAGCAACTTCTGGAAATTGCTGCCCATAACTTCCAGCTTCCGGTCGAACGGCTGGTCTATGATGGCGGCGATATTTCTGTTGATGGCGATCCCGACAAGGTAATGACCTGGAATACATTGGTCGACATTGCCCATCGCAACTATCATAAGATGCCCCTGGGATCAGAGCCCGGCTTGCAAGCACAGCATACCTGGGAAGTCCCCACCGGGGGGGCGTTGCCGGCTGAAGACGGTACGGTGCAAATGTATCCCTGCTATGCCTTTGAAGCCCATATCCCGCTGGTCACAATTGATCCTGACACCGGGCAGGTTGAAATCCTCGATTATCATATGGGACATGATTGCGGCACCGTCCTCAATCCCGACATCGTGCGCGGTATGACTTTCGGCGGCATCGCCCACGGCATTGGTGCAGCACTCTATGAGAAATTCGAATATGACGAAGGCGGCCAGCATCTATCCGGATCCTTTATGGATTATCTGCTGCCATCGTCGCATGAAATTCCGCACGTTGAGATGATCAAACATTACACCCCCTCCCCACTGACAACATTTGGCCAGAAAGGCTCGGGGGAATCGGGATATCTTGGCGCGCCAGCCGCAATTGCAAGCGCGGTAAATGATGCGCTGGCCCCACTTGGAAAATCTATCGAAACCCTGCCAATGCGGGTGCGTGATCTAGAGGCCCTGATCAATGGGCAAACCGAATAGACGAAACCGTCAAACACTTCACGGGAGAAAAACATGAGCGACGAACTGCTACTTAATCAAAACGGACGTATTCTCGAAACCACACTGAACCGGGAAGACGGCGCCTGTTCCGATGGTATGGCCGCAGAGCTGTCCGCCGCCATGTTGGCCGCCCATGAAAATTCAGACATGGTTTTGCTGCGCAGCGCCGGACCTGATTTTTGCACCGGGCGCGCCCGCAACGCAGATGCCGGTAAACCTCACCCGGAAGCCTATACGCGTCGCGCCGAATACGACTCGATCTTCAACTGTTACAAGGCAATCCGCAACGCGCAGGTACCAATCGTCGGCGTTATTGAGGGAAGATGCATGGGATTTGGCACGGCCGTTGCCTCGCTCTGCGACGTTTCCTTTGCCAGCAGCACGGCAACCTTCAACATTCCCGAAATTGAACACAACGTCATGCCCACGATGGTGATGTCGGCGCTTTATGACCGGATCAGTCGTAACGCAATCCTGTGGATGACCTATACTGCGCAGTTCATCGATGCAGAGCGTGCGCTTTCATATGGTTTCATCAGCCAGGTCGTCGATGCCGACAAGCTTGATGCTGAAGTCGAGCAGTTCTGCCAGACGCTTTTGAGCCGCCCGCGCCCGGCAATTCTGGGTCTCAAGGAATATCTCCATGTTGCCCCGAAAATGGATGAGCTCGGCGCTATCGATTACGCGCGTTCCCTGCACTCAATGGTCAATACTGCCGCCGATATGAAAAAATAGAGGTCCGTCATGATTGTCGACTCCCATGCCCACTACATGCCACAGGCTATGCTGGATGATCTGCGCAACCGCGCCTCTGATTTTCCCAGTATCGACTGTATGAATGAGGATAGTGTTTGGAAGCTCGGCTTCGCAGGTGGCCCGCTAACCCGGCCTATACTCCCTGGCCTGCGCCAGGAAGATACCAGGCTGGCCTGGATGGATGAGCAAAAAATCGACGTCATGGTTTGCGGCGGCTGGCTCGATAGTTTCGGCTATGAAATTCCCGATGAAGAAGGCAAACGCTGGAGCCAGTTCATCAATGACCATTTGCTCAAGGCCTGCTCCGACGTCAACCGGTTTGCACCACTCTGCAGTGTCCCGATGCAAAACGGCATGATGGCTGCCGAAGTTCTTGAAACGGCTCTCGATGCCGGTTTTCACGGTGCAATGATCGGTACCCAACCCAAGGGCGGCGAAGGCAATCTCGACGATCCCGATCTCGATCCATTCTGGGAACTTGCGTCTGATCGCAAGGCATCTATTTATTTACATCCGATGTTTGGCTGTCGTGATCCGCGTTTAATGGATTACGGGCTGGTCAATACTGTCGGTCGCGGGCTCGATACCATCACTGCGATGTCTCGTCTGATCTTTTCCGGCCATATGGAAAAATATACCGGCATGAATTTTGTCCTTAGTCACGGCGGCGGCGGCCTCCCCTTCCTGCTCGGCCGGATGCAAATGAACCATGACCAGAATCCAGAACTCGGCAATCCCAGAAAGGCTCTCGCTGACTGTTACTACGATACCGTCGTACAGGACGTCAGAACCCTCGAATTTGTCTGCGACACCTTTGGCTCCGAACAGGTGATGATGGGATCAGACTATCCGTTTATTTTTGGCGATCTCGAACCACGCAAAATCATTGAGGCGTCAAATCTCTCAGATGACGGCAAACAAAATCTTCTGGGCAATGTCGCCGAACGCGTCTTCCATTTGGAAAATTGCGGCTGCGGTCACGGTTGAGGCAGACGGCCTGTTCATCATTCAGCAGACCGCGCTATGCTCTCTTTAAATAAAAAGAGGAAGCGGCGGTGAGTGATACAGCGTTATTGATCAAAGGTGGCCGGGTGATGACGCCCGACGCCGATCCCCATGTTCCCGCAATTCAGGATATTCTGATCGAGGATCAGGACATTACGGATGTTGGCGTCGACATGACCGCCCCGGCGGGCGCACAAATAATCGACGCTTCCGACCGCTTGGTAATCCCCGGCTTTATAAACGCTCACTATCATTCACATGACACGCTGGGCAAAGGCATGATGGAGGAAACACCGCTGGAAAGCTGGCGGCTGCTCGCCCTACCTCCCGCCTACCCCAAACGCAGCCGAGAAGAAATCAAGGCACGGACGCTGTTGGGTGCCTTGGAATGTCTGCGCTCCGGCATGACGTGCGTTCAGGACATGGTGACCCTTTACCCCTTCGACCCGGAACATCTTGAAGCGGTGATCGAAGCCTATGAGGAGATCGGTATTCGTGCCGTTGTTGGGCTGCAATATGGTGACATCAAGGGCATCGATACGATCCCCTTCTGGCGCGAGGTATTCCCGGAGGTATATCACGACAAGCTGACCACGGCGGCAGAGCCGGATAAAAAAATCGACCAGCTGGGCCATTTTATTGATACCTACCTTAACAATGACGCGATCAGCGACCGTATCGGCTGGGCGCTGGGGCCCTCGGCACCCGAACGCTGTTCCAGCGAATTAATTGCGCGCACTGTCGAGCTATCCGAAACTCATGACCTGCCAATCTTTACCCATATATATGAATCCAAGGGCATGGCTTTGCAGGCACGACGGGAATATCCGCAGCATGGTGGCTCGCTGATCAGACGACTTAAGGAAGAAGGTTTGCTCGGCCCTCGGCTCAATCTGGCGCATAGTGTCTGGTTGCTGCCGGAAGAGATTGAGATGCTCGGGGAGACCCGCACCAATGTCGTCATCAACCCGTTGAGCAATGCCAAGCTCAAAAGTGGTATCCCGCCAATCCTCGGTCTGCAGGAAGCTGGCGTCAGCCTCGGCATCGGTTGCGACAATTGTTCTTGCAGTGATGCCCAAAACATTTTTCAGGCGATGAAGCTCTTTTGCCTGATGGTCGCGGTAAGCAATCGTGAGCCAAGTGCGGCGCAATCTGGCGCTGCCTTCGCGGCGGCAACCACTGGAGGCGCGCATGCCATCCGACGAGATGATTTAGGAAAAATCGTACCCGGTGCCAAGGCCGATATCACGCTGTTGGACCTGACCGACCCTACCTACATTCCGCTTAACAGTGCCACGCGTCAGATCGTCTACACCGAGGGCGGGCGCGGTGTGAAGACAGTAATCATTGATGGCAAAGTGGTCCTTCAGGACGGCCGACTTCAGACCATGAATGAAGAAGCGCTAATTGAGCAGATCATGGAAGTCGTACCGCAATTTCAAAAAGACTATGCGGTGATCAAGGCCCGGGTCGAGGGGATGCGACCCTATCTGGAAGAAGCCCACCGTCGCATCTGGGCTGAAGATGTCGGAATCGATCGAATTTATCACGACACCCAGCACGCCAACGCCCCGCGCTTTTAGGACGTCGCTTGCAATGGTGTCAACTCAAGAAATTCGGACACTCGGGTCTTTTGATAGAAGGCTTTTTTAAACGCAGGACGCGCCTGCATCCTGTCGTACCAATCAACAACCGCTGGCAAATCTGACCACAATTCTGCATAACCGAGATCGGCCATACGATCGATCAAAGGCGCAATGATAATATCCGCCAGCGTATATCTTTCGCCCATGAGCCATGGCCCTTCTGCACCCAAAGCTTCCTGCATACGTTCGCAGGTTTGCCGTAGCTGTTCGAGTGACGCCGATACTTCATCATTGGCAAATCCCTCACGCCCCATTTTTTCGAAAAAATGTTTGCGCAAAGGTCTCGGGCCAGACTCGCTCTGCTGAAACTGATCATCATCAAGACCATCAAATCGCGGCAGAAATGCCATGTTAAAGGACGGCACCCGAACGGCCGCAGTGGGCACCTCTTCCATATAACGCATCCAGGCCCGCATTCGGGCACGTTCTGCCGGGTGGGCAGGAACCAGCGGCGGATCAGGAAACACCTCGTCGATATATTCACAGATCGCGCTGGAATCGATTATGACTACTCCGTCATGCACCAGTGTCGGCACAACACCATTGGGATTGAGTTTGAGATAGTCAGGGTCCAGTTGATCTTTTTTGCCAAGATCAAGCAGGTGATCTGTCCATTCCAGGCCTTTCTCTGCCATGCAGATGCGAACCTTCTGGCTACAGGTTGAATGAGGGGTGTTATAGAGCTCCAGCATTGATGAATTCCTACTGAAATTTCGGTCACTTTAGGTGAATCTGGAACGATCTTCGAGCCCTGATCGTGCCCCTGCCCTCCCCGTCACCAAAAATTTGCGCTATTTTACGGATACCAATAGATATGGCTCCAACAAAGGTTGCCAAAAAACGTTTCAGGGAGAAAGAGGTGAGCCGGTTAGACCGCTGCTACAACATTGCCGATTTACGGGAAGTCGCAGAGAGTCGCCTGCCCAAAGGTGTGTTCGATTATATCGACAAAGGCACCGAGGACATGCAGTCGCTTGGGGGTAATCGCCAGGCGATGACCGACATCAAGCTGCTGAACAGGGTTATCACTGACATTTCTGATGTCCAGTTGGAGGCTGACATTTTTGGCTCAAACGCTGCTATGCCGCTTGCCATCGCACCAACAGGAACGGCAGGGCTCGCCTGGTATGAAGGCGAGTTTGAGCTGGCCAAAGCTGCCGCGGCATCGGGTGTTCCCTTCACATTGGCGACGGGCTCAAATACACCGATGGAGAAGCTGGCCAACGAGGCGGGCGGGCGACTTTGGATGCAGCTTTATATGTGGAAGGAAAAACATTACTCCGATGAGCTGGTCAAAAAGGCAGCCAGCAATGGCTTTGAAGCACTGCTGTGGACAGTTGATATCGGCCACGGCGCCAATCGGGAACACAATCTCCGAAACGGATTCGCAACCCCCTATGTCCTGAACGCAAAATCCGTCGTCGATATGTTACGGCACCCAACATGGCTCTCAACGGTCATGGGCCGCTACTTCATGAACGGCGGCATGCCGAGACATGTGAATTATCCTAAAGAGTATCAGATGCCAATTACCGGCAATGTCTCAAAGCTGGGAGACAAGAAGCCAACGACCAAACGGGCCGATCAACTCTCCTGGGATGATGTCGACCGGCTGCGTGACATATTCCCAGGCAAGCTGCTGATCAAGGGCATCATGCGCGCCGACGATGCAGAGGAAGCTATCGAACATGGCGTCGACGGTATCGTCGTTTCCAACCATGGCGGTCGAAATATGGATAGCGCCCCGGCACCTATTCAGGTGCTGCCCGAGATCGTCAAAGCTGTAGATGGCCGTATGAAGATCATTGTCGATAGCGGCGTCAGGCGCGGCAGCGACATCGTGAAATGCATGGCTCTAGGTGCTGATGCGGTACTCGCGGGACGCGCAACGCTCTATGGTACAGCGGCAGGCGGCGAAGCTGGGGCGACGAAAGCTATTGATATTTTGAAGGATGAGATGAAACGCACGATGGCCTATATCGGGAAACAGCGCGTTGCCGATATTACGCTGGATGATATCTGGGAGACGTCGTTGCCGGGCTAGGCCGCACGAATACTGTCAAGAAATTCATCAACCACTTCACGCAGCACCTGGCTTTGCTTCGTCATGTCATTGACGGCGCCTAACAATTCTTCCGACGTGGTCAAACTTTCCCCGGCAGCATCGGTGACGCTTGCAATATTGCTCGAAACTTCCTGGGTACCGGTCGCAGCCTGCTGAACGGCACTGGCAATTTCGTGCGTGGCAGCACCCTGTTCGGTGACCGCCGTCGCAACCGAGGTTGCAATTTCGCCGATCTCGCCAATTGTAGAACCGATCTCCTGAATGGCCTGGACTGCTTCACCAGTGGCCGCCTGCATGGAGGATATCTGGGAATCGATTTCCTCGGTGGCCTTACCGGTCTGGGTGGCCAGTGATTTCACTTCGGAGGCCACAACGGCAAAACCTTTACCTGCATCACCGGCGCGGGCTGCTTCGATCGTCGCATTGAGGGCCAACAGATTTGTCTGACTGGCAATATCATTGATCAGATTGACAACGTCACCGATCTTTTGCGCTGCCGCCGCAAGGCCTTCGACCTTTTCGTTCGTTTTCTCGGCTTGTGTCACCGCGCCTTGCGCTATCTGATTGCTCTGTTTGACCTGCCGATTAATTTCTTCAATCGAGGCCGACAGCTCTTCAGCCGCAGAAGCCACTGTTTGAACATTCCCGGTTGCCGTATCTGCGGCAGCGGCCACGGCGGTTGCCTGCGCATTCGTTTGATTTGCCGACTCTGACATCGTCTGCGCGGAAGACTGCATTTTTGTAGAGGCAGTACCCAGTATATCAATCACCTGAACAATTTGCTCGTCGAATTGACTGATCCGTTGATCTCTCTGTTCGCCTCGTATGCGCCGCTGATCAGCTTCTTTCGCCTTCTCCGCTGCTTCCTTTTGTTCGCGTTCGCGCTCTTTTCGCTCTTGTTCTGCGATTTGGTCTCGCTTCTCTTGTCGTTCCCGGCTAGCTCGTTTCTCCTGCTCATCGGCTTCAATGAGATTGTCTTTCAACTGACCAAGGGTTCGGGCCATTTCGCCAACTTCGTCTTTGCGTTTCATGCCGGGGATATCGACGGTCTTATCCCCGTCAGCAATCACAACCATGGAATTGCGAATGCTATTTAACGGCCGACTAATGCCAAAACCGAGTAATGTTGCAATGATGAGACCGATAGCGGTAACGGCGCCAGCGGCAATCATTGTCAGCAAGATCGTTCGATCAACCTGCTTACCCGCATTCTGACTAAAGACATAACCATCTTCGGAAGCGTACTCAACCAAGAGACCGAGAGACTCTAGCAAGGCTTTAGATTTAGCGGTCAAAGCTTTCTGCATCGTGGCTGCTTCTGACCCAGTACTCTGAAACGAGCCTAGTTTCTTTAGACCCGCATTTGCTGTTTCGAGCCATTCCGCGTTAAGAGCCACTACAGTATCGATAAGTTGGAGAGAACGCTCGTTAACAGATATCTCTTTGGCGACATCGAGATCTTCTCCTACTGCCTCACTTGCTTCAACCAAGGCCTCAACAGTCTCTGGCTTCTTGAGAGAAGCTGGGTTCTGAATAGCACTATTTAACAGTCTGTCCGCGATCAAAAAGTTCGACTGCGCCGACCGAACGAAATTGATCGATATCAGCGATTTATCATAAGTGGTCCTTACGAGTTGACCAATTTCTTGTGTTTCCTTGACCGCAAAGGCACCCAACAAAATGCAGAGCAGAATTAGAAAACCAAACCCGGTATATAATTTCTGTTTGATAGACATGAGCGACCTGACTTTAAAAAGACGAAATTCGTTTCGAAATTCAAAAAATTACTTCTGATTATGGACGTGCTTCTTGTGCCCACTGGACTTAGCGGTTTTTCGTTTCTTACGAGGCGTGTATTTGAATTCCTCGTCGTCATAATATTCGCGAAGCCTTGCGTGATAGGCCTTCATCTCTGTCGCTGTGGGTTCATGAAACTCTGCAGCAGTAGAATGTTTTCCGACAATCACTGTACCGTGCATCCCCATCGGCAGATGCGGAATGCAGTGATACTCAAACGTTTCTTGCTTCGAAAAAGTATGGGTCCATTTCTCGTTCTTTTTTTGAGATAGGGACTTTCGAGCTTTTGACCGCCTTTAGGAAAACCGTCGGGATAGCTGACAATGTTATGATCCTCAGCCACCTGATTTACCCAGGTCACTTTATCGCCCGGCTTGATGATCAGCAGCTTTGGTTTGAAGTACATCCGGAGATTGTCATAGTCGCTGACAATTTGAACGATATGTTCCTTGGGTTGCCGGTCGGCAGCCAAGGCCTGTGAGACACCGAAACACAGAACCAGGGCCGAGAGAATTAAACGCAACATAATTTTTTACCTATATCTGATCGCCGGCCTGAAAAGCCAAAATGCGACTAGTTGACTTTAACTGTGAGTTTCATTTTCGGGTGAATGGTGCAACGGACCTTAAATTTGCCAGACTTGTCGAAAACCTTGCTCACCGCAGTGCCCGGTTTGGAGACACCGAGATCAAATTTTCCGCCAGAACTTCGCGAATGAGTGTTGTGTGAGATCGAGTCGGAATTCACAAATTTGACCGCTTCACCTTTTTTGATACTGATCTTTTTCTTGTCGAACTTTTTGGCCTTTTGCGTGATCACAATTTCAGCACTGGCCGGAGCCGCGACGGCCACCACAAACAGGGTGGCGACGGCGCTCGCAAGAATCTTGGACTTCATTTCATAATCTCCTAGATATAAATCGATATTTCTATTTCGCGCACGGGATGTAGTGCATCAGGAAGGTATTGCAGGACCCTTTTTATGCCCGCATTGCTGATGAACCCGTTGAAGGACCGGCTGCCGGGCTGACATTCAAGCTGCCCGCAACGGTTTGGTCATAGGCAGGAAGACGCGGCAGAGCCACAGGGGCATCCTTACTGCTCAAGGTCTTCATGAACTCGACGAGATCAGTCTTTTCCGGCGCCGTCAGATTCAGCTTGTAAATTTCTTCTGACTTGCTCGGACGGGTAACAAACCCATTATCGTAATGCTCAACCACTGAGTACAGATTCTTGAGCGAACCATCATGCATGTAAGGGGCACGTTCGACCGCGTTCCGCAAAGTCGGCACCTTGAAAGCGTGCTGCATAACGACGACACCAGGGACGACCTTACCCCGACCGATATCTTTGTCGGGCATACCGATGTCATGGAAGCTGCTATCAGTGAAGTTCCAGCCAGAATGGCAAGCAACACAATTAGCTTTGTTGTTAAAAAGATCAAAGCCACGCTTCGCAGAGGTTGAAATTGCGTGCTCATCACCAGCGATCCAGCGATCAAACGGAGCGACGCCCCTGACAACAGTCCGCTCAAACGTCGCAATTGCCTTGGCGATGTTATCAACCGTTATACCCTTACCGGGGAAGCTGACGTTGAACAGCGTCCGATATTCAGGGATGGATTGAAGCTCGGCGACAATCGCTTTCATGTTCTGGTTCATTTCAACAGCTGCCGCCATGGGACCTAGCGCCTGCTGTTCAAGCGTTTCGAAACGACCGTCCCACATGAGATATTCACCCCAGGCGAGATTGAGAATAGTTGGTGTCCGACGACCCAATCGAGTCATCGCATGGCCAATACCCTTGGCCAGCCCATCGCCCCAGGCAAAGCTGGGATTATGGCATGTGCCACAAGAGATATAGTTGGCGCCTGACAAGCGCGGGTCAAAGAAGAGTGTCCGACCCAAATCAGCCTTGGCAGCGGTATAGGGGTTTTCCTTAGGGAATGGAATCTCAGAAGGACGTACATATTCCTTCTTCCATTCCTCACGCGATTTCTTTTCTGCGCCAATAGCAGCTGTTGAGGCGACAGTCGCGAACCCGGAAACGGCAACGACCATCGAAATGGCAAATTTCGAGATTTTATTATAAGCACCCACGGGAACACCCCTTCGAATAAATTACAGAAGGCGTGTAACAGACAGTATTTTTCTTAAATTATGATTAAATGCCGGCGCAATTGGTTCGACAAAGCGCTGTTGATACTCTTTTAAAGAGAAATTCAAAGATAACCAGCAAAAATTTTCTGACTTAAATAATTGATCTTTAAATAAAAAACGGCCGCTAAAGATAGTATCCCAGCGACCGTGAATTGGATATTGAAAATGTTTTAATTAGGAGGCGCGACTGTCAGCGCATAGGCCATATCGCGGCTACCTACCGACCATTCTTGTCCTGTTCCCAACCGATAGGAGAAACCACCAGCAACATTTTCCTTATGAAAGGACCAGCTCCAGAGCGCTTTCGTTGTTGGATCGTTTTCCCGAATGGACAGCCAATAAGTCTTACCGGCAGCGAGAACCGGTGAGCCGGACAGTGACGTATTATAGGAAAGCATCCTGTGCGATCCGATATCCGATACTCTCGTATCCCACCCCCGTGCAGTGACCGTTTCGGAATGCAGTAGGTTTCCTGGTTTGCCCTGCTGATCAGCAAATACCAAAACCTCAAACGTCTTTTCCCCTGGCGCAGAGCTATCGTGATACTTCCCTGTCCAGCGCAAATTCGTGATTTTGCCGGTTTGTTTTAAACGAAAATCATCAGCAATCTGCTGTTTTGATTTCCCCGCGACGCTATCCCATCCATATCCATTCGTATCAAACGCTGCCTGATCATGAACGGTATCAGCCGATACTGTACTGCTGGCCAAAACCATTGTTGCAACTGCTGCTCTCAATACGAATTTGCTTATCTGAAGTGCCATCCCTGATTCTCCCAGTTTCGTGTCAGGCACCGCTTATCCATCCGCGATACCATTCACCCCTCGTTCCAGACGGGGCAAGCCTCATGCCAGAATTGAGAGACCGGGCTCTTAAGCCGATGACAATGGTTAAGATCGTCAATTCTTAATTTTTGGGATCAGGAAATCCGGAAGATTTCCGCAGAATTATGGTTAATGTCTCAAATTATTGTAAAATTTAGTGACAACTGGAGACAGGTTAACCAACTCAGCAAAATTCAAGGTCGGGTGAAGGTCAGACCTAATCGAGATAGTCTTCCAGCTTGATACGATCCCAGGCGTCCTGCGGCGGTTTGATGGGCTCTTCGAAATGAAGCGTGGCCGGGCGAGTTGCATCAATAATGACCTTTGTATTCATCGGACCGGATTCTGTACGAACCTCGCCATACGCAGCCGGGTTGAGATGAGATCCCATTGCGTTGGGTATAAGTGCAAGGCTTCTATCCGCTTCAAACGTCGTGGCAATTGCCCATAGCACGTGTTGCTCATTATAGATGTCGATATCGTCATCCACCACGATCACCATCTTGATATTAGGATTTGCTGTGAGCGCCGCCATTCCTGCGGACATGCCTTCACCTGGCACGCGCTTCTTTACAGAGACATAAACCGTAAACCGGCACGAACCTGAAACCGGCATATAGACAGCTGTAACCGTTGGTACGAGATGACGGACGCTGTCATAGACCGTGCTCTCCAGGCTCAGAGCTCCAGCGAGGTTATGTTCCTGATGCGCGGGGTCGAGATCATGATAGATCGCATCATCCCGCATTGTGATCGCCGTGACATTCATTAACCCAACAGGATCTTTCGCAGGCCCGTAATACCCTGTGAATTCAGCGAAGGGACCGTCTTTGGTCTCACCCGCTGGATCAAGATATCCTTCGATTGCTATTTCAGCGAAAGCCGGCACTGGGAGATCAACAGTTTCACCATCGACGACCTCCAAAGACTCACCGAGCAGGCCGCCCATCACTTCCAGCTCACTCAAATCCATTGGTCCTTCGCACAGCGTGCCGATTAAGGCGGCCGGGTGATGACCGATAAACAGGACCGCCTCCATCCTCTTATTTAACTCTTTGTACCGCCGATATATGTAGCCACCATGATGGGCTGGATTGAACATACAGCCCAACAGGTTCTTGCCTTGTAGCTCATGACGATACATCCCGGCATTGAGAACGCCGGTATCAGGGTCCCGGACCACTAACACGCCAACATTGATGTATTTTCCTGAATCCTTTTCCGCGTGATGCACGATTGGCAATTCTGACAGATCAATCTCGTCCCCTTTGATGATGCGCTGCTTAACGGGTGCATCTCCCCTAGCAATCGTCTTGGTCGGCAAGGGGTTTGCTTCCTTCTCGATAAACTTTTGCAGGATGGCACTCTTGGGTTCACTTGGGTCCACGCCGAGCGCCAGCCCCAGAAGTTCATAATTTCCAAACAGGTTGGTAAGCAAAGGTAGCTCTGAGCCATTTACCTTCTCACAACGAATGACGGGATAGCGCCCTTCCGCGGCGAGTTTCTGCTGAATAACGCAGGGCTCGAAAACAGGATCAACCGGCTTAGAAACATTCGCGTAAAACGCTGATCCGAGCTGACGGGCTTCTCCGATAAAAGATCTGAGGTCTTTGTTCATCTTGATTATCCAGGCATCACAAATCCGAAAACACAGCACACCATACCATTCCGCACTGTCTCGTCACCTGCTAGAGCTCAAACACAATTTTGCGGCAATCAATATTGTCTTCTGATAATATCGCGCGATCATCCAATATTCATCAGAGGTCTCAATCGATGCACAAGGCATTAACAGGTTTTATCTTCGGTTTGCTATCTGTCGGAATTGCATCAATCGGACACTCTGCCGATCGGCCTCTAATAGATGCTCATATTCATTACAGTCATGATGCCTGGGAAGGGTTGCCCCCCGCGAAAGCTGTCGCCCTGCTCCGCAAAGCAGGGCTTAAAAAGGCCTTCGTTTCGAGTAGTAGCGACAAGGGAACGCAGCTGCTTTACAAAACCGCCCCGGATCTAATTGTGCCAGTCCTGCGCCCCTATCGGCGGCGCGGTGAACTTGGCTCGTGGATGCATGACGAAAGCGTCATCAAACTTTTGGAAAACCGCCTTTCGACTAATAAATATGCCGGTATCGGTGAATTTCATGCTTATGGCAATGATGTGAATACCAAGGTGTTGCGTCGCGTTATTTCTCTCGCCAAACAATATGGAATTTTTCTGCATTCACATTCAGATGCAGGGGTCATCGATGGCATTTTCAAACAAAATCCCGATGCCCGCGTCATATGGGCCCATTCAGGTTTCACTGATCCTGCTGAAATACGAACTATGCTCAAGAAGTATAAAAACCTGTGGTCGGATTTAGCCTTTCGCGATGAACATGCCACTAACGGAAAGGTCGACCCGTCGTGGCGTAAGCTTTTTCAGGATTTTCCGGACCGGTTTATGATTGGGACCGACACGTTCGCCCCAGAACGTTGGTACTATGTCATCGAACATGCAACATAGTCCCGGGAATGGCTGAAGGATTTACCGGACTCACTGGCGGAAAACATCGCCTGGCGAAATGCCATGACGATTGCGGACTGGGCGCTAAAAACCAAATCGGTCAACAAATAGACGAATGCGTTTTCTCCTTCTTTTTCTAATTTCTGGGTTCTTTACTTTCTCATCAGAGCCTGTTCTGGCCGCCTTTAATTGCGATGGCCTCCAGAAAGCCACAAGCGGACAAATATTAGAAAAAGGACCCTACAGATTGGTGTATCGCACCGACCCTGAAACCCTCACCGTCGGCAAATTCTTTGGTCTTACAATAGGCATTTGTACCACGGACGGATCACCTTTGCCTGACAGTCTGAAGGTTGACGCCACTATGCCGATGCATAGCCATGGCATGAATTATCGTTCCACGGTACAGAACATTGCCCCCGGCCAGTTCACCGCCAAGGGGTTGATGATGCATATGGCGGGATCATGGATGCTGCAATTTGATGTCAGACAGGGAAGTACATCCACCCGGATAGCGACGAAACTCACGCTAAAATAATGCACCATTTTGTGAAGGGGATGTTTGCGAGCCTCGGTATTATTTTTGCCGCAGCATCGTCGCTCGCCTCCAACCAAAACACATTCTCGGAAGATGAAAGAGCAGCCATTCTTTCACATGGCCCCTGGCCGCCAAAACTAACGCCCGATCCGAGCAATCGCGTTTCCGGAAACCAGACAGCAATTGCTTTTGGGAGAGAATTATTTCGGAGTCGTTTCCTGTCAGCTTCCCGGCGCCATAGCTGTATCACCTGTCACAATCCGAACCGCGCCTATGCAGATGGTCTAGCGCTGAGCTCTGGCGTTTCGAAAGTCGATCGCAATACGATTTCACTCGCCAATTTACGGCTCAATCGCTGGTTTGGCTGGGATGGTGGCTCTGACAATCTTTGGGCCCAGAGCATTCGCCCTATCCTCGATCCACGCGAGTTGAACGGCTCTGCCACCATGGTCGCCAAGCGGCTACGAAACGACATACCTTTTTCGCGTGGATACAAGGCCATTTTCAACGCATTGCCGACAAATCATACCGACGAAGATATTCTGGTTAACCTAGGAAAAGCTCTAGCGGCGTATCAGGAAACAATCGTGACGCCGCGGACACCGTTCGATCAGTTTCGCGAGGCGCTCGCTAATAATGACAACCAAAAAGCTAATCTGTATCCCCTGGCCGCCCAAAGAGGCCTTAAAATCTTCGTTGGGAAAGGAAAATGCGGTCTGTGTCATCAAGGTGCCAACTTCACAAATGGTGAATTTGATGATGCAGGCGTTCGCTACTTCAAGCCTTCCGGGGGTATCGACAAAGGCCGATTTGGCGGCATCCAAAAGCTCGAGAAAAGCCCCTACACTCTGCTCGGTCGATACAACGACAACCCCTCAAAAGTACCTGGCGTCGCCACCCGCCATGTTGCCCGCTCCCATCAAAACTGGGGACAATTCAGGGTGCCGTCACTTAGAAACGTCTCCCAAACGGGGCCCTATATGCATGATGGATCACTCACGACCCTCCGGGATGTCGTAATGCATTATTCGTCTTTAAATGAAGAACGGCTTCATCTTGATGGCAGAGGCCTGTTACGCAGTCTCAATCTCAGCCATCAAGAGATCAATGATCTGATCGCTTTTCTCGAAACACTCTAACTGGAGCTGTTCCTCTAGACCTGGCGCCGTGCAGCACCCGGCATCGCGGTCGCAAAAAACAAGGCCATAGCCACAACCACAATCGAGGGTCCAGCCGGCGTATCAATTGTGGACGAAGCTGCCAAACCACCCAGGACCGACAAAGCCCCGACCAGGACGGCCAATATCGCCATCTGTTCCGGCGTTCGGGCAAAACGCCTCGCCGTTGCTGGCGGAATGATCAACATTGAAACAATCAGCATAATGCCAACAATTTTCATGGCGATCGCGATGACAAAGGCAATCATCAACATGAATACCAGACGCATTGCGCTGACGGGCACTCCCTCCACCCGTGCCAACTCTTCATGTACAGACATCGACAGCAGGCCGCGCCACATTAAAGCCAACATCAAAAGACAGGCGGCGCCGCCGCCATAAATCCAGATCAGGTCCTCAGACGAAACCACCAGGATATCCCCGAAGAGATATCCCATAAGGTCGACACGGACGTTATCCAGGAAGGCTATCGCGACAAGCCCCAATGCCAACAACCCGTGGGCCAGAATGCCCAAAATTGTATCGGTCGCAAAACGTGGATCGCGCTCCATCGAAAACACCGTTGCGGCAATGACAACGCAGGTTGCCACAACACCGAGCATTGGGTTGATGCCGAGCAAAAGCCCCAGCGCGACCCCGAGCAATGCGGAATGCGACAGGGTTGCGCCAAAATACGACATTCTCCGCCACACAACAAAGCAACCAAGCGGACCAGCCACCAACGACACCCCAATGCCAGCGGCGAGTGCCATCAGAAAGAACTCATCCATGGCTGTGCTCATGATCGTGATGATCTTCCTGGTCCACCGGCGCCCCACTTAAATCATGATCATGATCATGATGATGTGTGTAGACGGCCATAGCGGACGCGGCGGCTTCTGAACCAAATAATTCTAGATAGGCTGGATTACGCGTCACCGCATCAGGCTGCCCTTCGCAACAAATGTGATGGTTAAGACACAGCACACGATCAGTCGCCGCCATGACGAGATGCAAATTGTGGGACACCAGCAAGATACCGCATTGCCGTCTGTCGCGGATCGCTCGGATCAACTCGTAGAGCTCTGCCTGACCACCAAAATCAACCCCCGCTGTTGGCTCATCCAGCACAAGAAGGTCAGGGTCGCGAAGCAGCGCCCGTGCCAAAAGGACACGCCGGGTTTCGCCACCAGACAGCCCCTGCATTGGTGTATCTATAACCTTGGCCACACCGACTTCGTCCAACGCTCTTTTCATGTCATCTTCAGGTGCCAACGCGCCGAGCCGCAAAAAGCGCCGTACATTGATAGGCATCGTCGGATCGATTTCCAATTGCTGCGGGACATAGCCAATCGTTACGTCGGGTTCCCGCTCTATCGTGCCACTGTCACAGTCGATCAGCCGCAACAAAGCCCGAATTAACGTGGATTTTCCGGCACCGTTAGGGCCGACCAATGTAACGATTTCGCCGGCACTAACGCTCAAACTGATTTTATCAATGACCGTTTGACTACCACGGTGGATAGTCAGACCCTCAGCGGAGATAAGCGGTTTTCCGGCTTCCCGATCAGCCATTACTGGTCTCAGCCGTACACTCCGCACACAAACCGATTACTTCAACAGTCTGTTGCTGAACATCAAAACCGAGCGCATCCGCGCGACGTGATACAGCCCGGCCGATTGCCTTGTCATCGAGCTCCGCAACGGCGTGACAGTCGCGACAGATCAGAAATTGGCCACCATGGTGTCGTTCCGGGTCGCCGCATCCGACATAGGCGTTGAGTGATTCGATCCGATGGATAAGCCGATGTTCCATAAGGAAATCGAGCGCCCGATAGACTGTTGGAGGCGCCGCATTCCGGCGACTGTCTCTCAGTTTTTCAAGGATATCATAAGCACCTATTGGCCCATGGCTGGACCAAACCAGTTCAAGCACCAGGCGGCGCAAGGGGGTAAAGCTCAGCCCCTCCTTTTTGCAACAAATTTCTGCGGCAGCAAGTGCGTCCGCTACACATTGCTCGTGATCATGTTTGTGGGACTGGAAGGGAGCGATGATCTGCGTATCACCTTTCACTTTCTTCACGGCGCCCTCCTAAAATTCCTAGTGTTATAACATATCATATATTCCCTGAGCTTTTACAAGTTTGTTGCCGATAGAGCAGCTTGAAGCAGCTCCATTATTTTGATAATTCTAAAATTATGAAAATAAATAATGCTATTGAAGCACTGTCTTCCCTCGCTCAGGAGACGAGGCTGCTCATATTTCGTCTTCTGGTAAAAACTGGACCCGAGGGGCTACCCGCGGGGAAAATTGCCATAAAACTGAAACTTTCAGCGCCTACATTGTCCTTTCATTTAAAAGAACTCAAATCAGCGGGGCTGATCAACTGTACGCGTGAGGGGAGATCCTTGATCTACAACGCAAATTTCAAAGGAATGCGAAACCTCGTTGAGTTTCTGACCGAGGATTGTTGCGATGGGCAGCCAGAAGTGTGTGGCCTGCCACAAGAAATGAACAAGGAGAAAGAAGAGGCTGTATAAAATGACCGAGAAAAAATCATTCAATGTTTTGTTCTTATGTACTGGAAACTCGGCCCGAAGCATAATTGCGGAATCAGTCTTAAACCGCATGGGTGCCGGACGATTCATCGCCTATAGCGCTGGTAGTCATCCATCTGGTGAAATTCACCCTTATACGGTGAACCTGCTTATACGGTGAACCTGCTAGAGCGCTTAAATTACAAGCTTGACGGCGCACGATCCAAAAGCTGGGACGAATTCGCGACCCCAGACGCCCCCGAAATGGATTTTGTCTTCACTGTCTGTGACAATGCCGCCGGTGAAGTCTGTCCGATTTGGCCCGGACAACCTATGTCGGCCCACTGGCCGTTTCCTGATCCAGCTGCCTTCGAAGGATCTGATGCCGAGCGTCGAGCGGTGTTTGCCGATGTCTACGGGATCATTGAACGGCGCATCGGAACTTTCATCAATCTTCCAGTAACAACGCTCGACAAGCTTTCCTTGCAGAAACAACTTGATGCAATGGGACAATCTACGCCGACTCCTGAAGAATAATAATGGACCAAAACCATGGATAGTTTTGACACCCCCCGAAAACTCGCCGCTGAATTTTTGGGCACCGCATTTTTGCTCGCCACCGTTATCGGCTCCGGCATCATGGCCGAAACACTGTCACCGTCGAATACCGGTGTCGCCCTGCTCGCAAATATGGCGGCGACCGGTGCCATCCTGATGGTTTTGATCCTTATCTTCGGACCAATTTCCGGGGCTCATTTTAACCCCGCCGTGACATTGGCATTTCTCATTCGCAAGGAAATCAAGCCGGGGCTTGCGATCACATATTTTGTCGTACAGGTTTTGGCGGCAATAGCAGGCGCTATAGTGGCCCATATCATGTTCGGGTCACCCCTGCTGGAAGCGTCAACCCATGTCCGGACAGGACCGGCACAGTGGATAGCGGAAATCGTTGCAACGTTCGGATTGCTGGCGACCATCTTTGGCTGCGTGCGTTTTCGCGTTTCAGCCGTTCCCTATGCTGTCGGCTTATATATTTCTGCAGCGTACTGGTTCACATCTTCCACTTCATTTGCCAATCCAGCGGTTACAATTGCCCGAAGCTTCACGGATACCTTTTCCGGCATTCGCCCGGATGACATGCCAGCCTTCATAGCGGCACAACTCATTGGCGCGGTCCTCGCAACAGTCATTTTTGGCTGGCTTCTTAACCCAAAAGGTAAAGCGTAATTTAATGGAATATTTTATACTGTCTTTCGGTTAGGCTGTTTTCTTTCCGAAGGGTTGGCCGTGCGCGATTTTTTTCCGATCTTTGTTTTCTTTGTACTTTCCCTCATCGCATCGGTTGGGTCAGCAAACTCAGGCCAGGAAGTCCTTTTCAAGAGCTTTGATGCCGAGGGAACCCAAATCCGCGGCGAGTTGTTTCGGCCTGTCGGAAACGACCCTCGCCCGGCTATCGTCATGATGCATGGGTGCTCCGGGCTCTATACAAAATCAGGGAAAATTAAGACCAATTCGGTGGCCTGGATAAAAAGGTTTCTAAAATGGGGTTACGTCGTTTTAGCAGTGGATGGATTTACGCCTCGCGGGTTTCGAACCATGCGCAGCAAACGAAAACGGCCACTACATTCGATCGACGACCGACCCTTTGATGCCTATGGCGGATTAGCGTGGCTCAAGAAACAACCCTTTGTCAAAAGAGACCAAATTGCTCTGGTCGGTTGGTCAAACGGCGCAATGGCCGCCGTGTCGGGTGTACGTGAAAACAAAGCCGATTATTTTGGTGAGGGGCACCGCTTTAAAGCCGTCGGCGCATTTTACCCCGGTTGCATCACCCTGACCCGCCGCGTCAACAAACGGTTTAAACCTTATGCGCCAGTGCTGGTTTTTATCGGACTAGCGGATAATTGGACCTGGCCCAAACCCTGTATGCGCTTGATACGACGTGCGGCAAGAAACGGGTTTCCAGCACAGTATGTAGCTTACAAAGGCGCCTATCATGCGTTTGACCATCCAAATTTAAAGATCAAGACCCGCATCAGCCGAAATTCTAAATGGAAGAAACGCAAAGAACGGAGAGTCACTATCGGGTCAAACCCTGCTGCGCGCGAAGCCGCTATTTCGACATTGCGGAGCTGGCTCAAAAAAATCTTTCTGAATAAATTTCGAACCAGCATATCCCTCTATTCAATTGATGGCGGAGGTTCAGCGGCGAATTCTGACCCGGCAAGACAAAGGCGACCTTGCGGGTCCTGCCAAAGCTCACCGTTAGCATGCAATTCACCTAACGCCCGCGACAACGCTTTAAAACCTTCCGCTTCAAAAACTTCAGACAATGCCGCGAAATAAACTGGCTCGTCCTGCAATAGAGTTTTTACACGTGCCGCCAAATCGGCGACATCAACTTCGCCGCTCGATTTCGTGCCACCGCCGGTGTCTCCCGTATAATCCGCCAAATTGAGTTCATCCGCGTAGGCATATTCAATCCGTTCAAATCGTTCGCGCGGCAGATCGTCGGGAATCGTTGCGTCGATACCGCATTTCGTTGTGACCAGCGTAATACCGGGCGTAATCTGGAGACTCGGATCAAGTGGTTTTGCCCTGACATCAGGAATTGTAACAATATCCCGATCAGCCTGGACCCGGATCGCGAGCGCCCATTCAACATCGGTGCCGTTAAAGACATCAATATCTTCATCGACAATGACCACATGTTTGATGTCCGATGCAATCAGCGCAGCCATGATTGCGTGTTTGGCATCTCCCGGTCGTTTGCGAATCGAAACAATGGCGTGGAAATAGCACGAACCACCGGGCGTTATATTGACATCAACCAGATCGAGATTAGCTGTCTTGAATGCCCGCCTTACGGCAGCCTCCCGGTTAGGCGCACCTGGAAGAATCACCTCCCAGGGCATATGCAACGCATAATACATGGCGTCTTTACGCATTGAGATCGCGTTGATCTTCACATGCGGATTCCAGTGAAGCCCCCCCATCAGCCGCGTGAACTCCCCGAACCGTCCTTCTGGCTTGGTCCAACCCGTCGGCAGAATTTCCGCCTCTAAAACAATTTCCGCGTCGGCAATGCAGGGTACATCATTTGTCTGTCCGGGCGTCAGTCGAATTGCTTCGCCCGCCATCCCGCCGACAATCGCCAACTCGCTGAGTCCGAGCGGTGCTCTATAGGTAGCACCGACATTTACCGCTAAGTGAGTTCCAAGGTTAATAGTGATCGGTAGAGGCTCGTTCCGGCGGAAAGCTGCAAGTGCGAGACGTTGCAGATCATTCGGCGTGACAATATCGATGCCTGTCAGATTTCTCTCCCGCACAAGAAATCTGTAAATCCCGGCGTTCAAAGACCCATCTTCGGTCTTCGCGATAGTGACGCCAGCCGTGATCATCGGCCCGCCATCATGAATTGAGAAAAGGGGTACCGGCAGCTCAAACAGGTCAACATCATCACCGGTCAACACCACCTCGCGTACCGGCCCGCTATTGATCATCTCAGGGTCAATCGGATTGGACAGGCCTGTATCGAGACGCTTGTAGACTTCGCCATAGGCACAATCGAAAGCCGCGCCTATCCGTTCACGACCATTTGCAACCCCCGACACCACCGGCATCGCATAGTCATTGACGTTGTGAAAAACGAGTGCCTTTTCAGATTTGTCGACAAGGGCCGCGACGTGCCGGATATCAACTGGCTTTTTAATATCTTCGATATGGCCCTGCTGACGCAGTCTCTCGACCATATCGCGAAAGCTAATAGTCATTCGCCGCTCCTGCCTTAATTGTTACGCACACCATATCCGCCCTTTCGATAATCGCGCAAATTGAGCAGGATACGCCCATAGCAAAGCGACCGGACATGAACGACAAAATTTCAGATACAATAGACACCCTTGATCATGCTGCCGTGATGGTCAGGGACCTGAACATCTCCTCAACAGCATATGAAAGGTTGGGTTTTCACCTCACGCCACTTTCTCAGCATTCCGGCGCCCTGACACCCGGCGGCGCTGTTGTCCAATGGGGCTGCGCCAACCGCTGCATCATGCTGCAGCAAGGCTATCTGGAATTAATGGGGGTAATCGACGCCACCCTCTATGACAATAAAATACCTGAATTTCTGGCGCGTTATGAAGGCATTCATATTCTGGCGTTTGGCTGCAGTGACGGCACCGCCGCCGCTACCCGGCTGGCGAAGGAGGGCTTTGGCGCCAACGGCATACATCGTCTGGCAAGATCGCTGGACACACCGGATGGCGAACGGCAGGCTGCGTTCAATCTGGTCCGTTTACCGCCTGAGGAAATGCCGGAGGGCCGTGTGCTCGCCATCGAACACCTGACACGGGATTTCTTATGGCAGGAGCGCTATTTAGCGCATCCGAACGGTGCCATTGCCTTGGAGGAACTGATTGTATGTGTTGATAATCCCGCTACGGTTGCCATGCGGTATGAATGGTATTTCGGAATACCCGCCAGCGAAGATAGAAATAGCTGGCGATTTACCTTACGCGAAGGCAATTTTGTCCTTACCGACCCTAACTGCCTGCAAGCCACCTTTCGTATAGAAGCGCCAACAACCCCTTATGCCGCCGCTCTAAAAATCCGAACCCAGACATTGAAAGACACCGAGAAATATCTTATCGAGAACGCCATCAAATTCACCGAAACCAATGATGGTCTGCAAGTCCCTGCTTCGGAAGCTGCCGGGGCAACCTTCATCTTTACTGAGTAAATTATGTCTTTTGATCTAATTGTTATTGGTGCCGGTTTTGCTGGCCTTACCACAGCTAACCGTGCCGCCGAGCTCGGACTAAAGGCGCTTGTTTTGGAAGCGGGTAGTGAAGAGCTTTACGACTGTAATTCACGATTCTCGACCGGTTCTTGTCATGTCGCCTTTCGTACGCCTTGGACAGATCCTGGCGAACTAACCAATACCATTATCGACAATGTCGATGGTGCCGCGCGAATAGATTTAGCTGAGGCGATAGGTAAAAACGCTGCCCGAACCATCGAATGGCTCAAAGGCCAGGGGGCGGCCTTCGAAGATCACCCGCGCCGCACAGATCACATGCCAATGCTGTCGCCTTTGCGGGAGATGAAAGCCGGGCTGGACTGGGAAGGCGGTGGCGCAAACGCATTGTTGCAAAAACTTGGCGACCAGCTCGTGAAAGCTGGTGGTGAAATTCGCCGTGGTACACGGGCGATGAAGCTCCTGCGGGAGAACGACAACATTAGCGGTGTGGAAATTATCTCAGAAGAAAAGACCCAAACGATCAATGCGAACGCCGTTGTCATCGCTGACGGCGGCTTTCAGGCTGATTCAGAGCTCGTTCAGCAACATATTGGTTGCGACATCTCTCAGCTACAACGCCGCAATGCAGGGACCGGTGTCGGGGACGGATTAAAGATGGCAACCGAAATCGGGGCCGCCGCAGTCGGGCTTGATAGCTTTTATGGTCACGTCCTCAGCCGCGACGCGATGACCAATGAAAAACTATGGCCTTATCCGCAGGTCGACCAGATTTGTGCGACGAGCATCGTCGTCGACAGGGATGGACAACGATTTGCCGATGAAGGGCTTGGCGGCATTTATATAGCGAACGCCATCGCGCGGCTTGATGACCCGCTATCCGCTACCACAATTTTCGACTCTTGTGTTTGGGAAGCGGCAAAAACCACCGACAACGTGCCGCCTAACCCATCTTTGCCGGACGCTGGTGGCACCGTCCTAGAGGCCGCATCTCTCGGTGAATTGGCGAACGCAGCCGGTGTTAACCCCGGTGGGCTGTCGGCAACGATAGCTCTTTACAACGAACATGCTGCCTTCAGCGCAGACTCACCTCTAACCCCTGGCCGGACTCAAACCACCTACACTGCTCAGCCCATTTTAGATCCACCGTTTTATGCGATTCCCCTCTGCGCTGGCATTACCGTCACCTCAGGGGGCCTGTCTGTGAATGGCAAAGGACAGGTCATGAATTCCAACGACAGGCCTATATCAGGATTGTACGCGGCGGGTTCCACCGTTGGCGGGCTGGAAGGCGGCCCTCGAGCGGCCTATGTCGGCGGTCTCATAAAGTCGTTTTGCATTGGTCACCTGGCTGCAGAAACGATTGCTGCCGAGAGCGGGTCGCCAGCTTCACATTAAAGATCTAAAATAGGCGTCCCACCTATCCTCTGCACCGGTTCCCAACGTTAATGAGTTTCTTCGACACCTTTAAAGAACGGCTGCCGCGCATGGCGCTCGCCCTCGCCGTTAGCATTCCAGCAGGCGCGCTCCTCGCCTGGCTCGAAACACCAATTCCCTGGATGATCGGCCCGATGGTCGCCGTTGCGACTCTGAATCTGTTGGGCATCCGCGCATTCGCTTTGCCCTATGGACGGCAGGTTGGTCAGGTGATTTTAGGCTCAGCAATCGGTGTCTATTTTACACCGCCGGTCATAGCTGCTCTCGCGTCAAACTCCCTTGCCATCCTCATCACAACATTTTCGGCCTTTGCTATCGGCGGTGTCGGGGCACTGGTGATGTCTCGAGTATCAGGCGTCGATGGTAAATCAGCGTTCTTTTCGTCAATTCCAGGCGGTTCTATGGCGATGGCCAATCTGGCGGAGAAATACGGTGCCACTATGCCGCCGGTCGCCGTCGCCCACAGCCTGCGCGTTTCCATTTTAGTGATCGTGATTCCGTTCGGCATTACTTATGGCGGAATCCACATCGAGCCCTCGGCCTATCGACCGGAGTTTGCGCTCGATTATACAATCCTTATCCCCTGGCTTGTTGCAGGATTAATTCTCGGCGAATTATCCGAGCGGCTCCGCTTTCATAATGGGTGCCTGCTCACGCCTCTTTTCCTTGGCATGATCCTCGCCCTAAATGGTGTCACCCTATCAGAGGTCCCCAGCTGGCTCACAGATTTTGCACAGCTGATGTTTGGGCTGATTTTAGGGGAACGCTACGAACGGGCCTTCTTTGCCCGGCACAAGCTTTTCATACCATTTGCCCTGGTGAATGCCGTGTTTATTATTTTGGCGTCGGCTGCCGTTGCACTTGGTGTTAGCTGGGCTTTTGATCTTCCTCTCGCAACGATGATCATCGCAACCGCTCCCGGCGGCATGGCGGAGATGGCGATTGTCGCCCAGGCGCTCCAGATGGCAATACCGACGGTAATGGCCTTTCACCTATTCCGCATCATCATCGTAAATATGGGTACACAATATATTTACATTGCCGCCATGTGGGTACGCGGCAAGCGCGGCGCTGATTAATCTTAAGAAAAGTAGCTCGTGGCGGCGGCGTAAAGTAACCGGGCCGCCAACAGGGTCAGAATCGTTTGCAGACCAATGCGGAATACTTTCTCGGGCAATTTATCGAGTACTCTCTTACCTACGATCGTCCCGCAAACTCCAAACGCGATCAAACCAACGAGAAGAGGAATATAGGGACCAAACGCAAAGCCCAGAATACCAAACAGAATCACTTTGAAAAAATGCTGGAAGGTCATGAGGGCCGCATGGGTGGAAACGACCTGCTGACGTTCCTTGCAGGCTGCGTTGACGAACGGCGCAACCAATGGTCCGGTGCCACCAACAAACATCGTCGCAAATCCACCAAACACGCCACATCCAAAAAACTTGGCGGGCCCAGGGTTTGAACTTTTAAATTTCGGCGCCCACGTCGCATATAGAACGAAGACCCCAAGGATCGCCTGCAATACCCAGATTTCGAGAGCAAACAGGGTCTTGCCGCCAATAAAGGAACCAACAAGCGTGCCAATCGCAAAGGCAGGGATAACCGAATAAAGGATGTCGCGCCGCATCAGAAAGGCTCGAAAGCCATTTGAACCGATCTGTACAACAGCGTGGATCGGAATAAGAACTGTAGGCGGCAAGAACAGAGTCATCGTCGCCAGCACAAGAAGCCCGCCCCCAAGACCCAGAGACGCTGCGATAAAGCTGCCAATAAAGGAAATCCCGCATAAAGCTGAAAAGCCTGCAATGGTAAGATTCGTTCCCTCGACCAGAAACGCGATGATGGTTTCCACTTATCCCTCCTGAATGCCGGGCCGCTATGTAGCACAGGGACAAGCCGCGCGCACCTGTTCACCCTTCCATCGAACGGTTGCGGTCGAGGCGAAGCTGAGGTACCTCCCATTCAGATCAGAACAGAGGACAGACCAATGCAGCCACTTGACCCCGAACAACTCAAATTCGTTGAAATACTTGCCAAGCTCATGATGGAGAATGAAGTCTTTAAGGAAGAATACTCAGAAGAAGACTTCAACGAGGTGATCGACTGGCTTACAAAATTGCGCGGACAAATCGACATCACGATTGAAACCCTGCAAGAGCAGGTACAGATCGAACCAAGCATGCCGCCCAAAAACAGTTAAGGGAATGCGATTCCGCCATTGGCCGCAAATGTCTGTCCGGTAGTAAACTCTGCATCATCCGAGCAGAGAAAAAGCATAAACCCGGCATACTCATCCATCGTCGCGGGACGCTGAATGGCCTGCTGTTTCGCCAAATTATCAAACATCGCGCCGGAAACAGACGGACGCTCGACCCCTGTCTCGACGGCACCCGGCATAAACAAATGAACAGTTACATTCCATTCACCGAGTTCTTTCGCCATTGAACGCGTCATGCCAATCATCGCCGATTTTGACGTGATGTAATGCAAATAGTTTGGCCGACCGGTCGGAACAGTTGTCGATGCAATATTAATAATGCGGCCCCATTTGCGTTCCTGCATCGCCGGGACGACAGCCCGGGAACAGAAAAACGCACCATCAATATTAACCCGCATGGCTGACTGCCATTCATCAACCGGTAGTTCCCAGAAAGGAGCAATGGTAATTTGTGAGAACACGGCGGCATTGTTGATCAGACAATCTATTCTTCCATACGCCGACAAGGCTGCTTCTGCCATTGCATTGGCGTCGGACTCGCTGGACACATCCGTCTGGACACAAAGGGCACGGCCGCCTTTTTGCTCGATCTCCTTAACAACCTGATCGCCATTTTCGCCGTTTAGCTCGGCAATTACCGGTATCGCGCCTTGTGCGGCAAATTCATGCGCATAGGTCCGACCTAGCGCCTGACCGCCGCCCGTAATAATTACAACGCGATCTTTAAGACTTGGATAGTTGGCTGTCGGCACGAGCTTCTCCCTCACTGAAAAATTGTTAAAAGCGTTGTATCAAATACGTCCCCGCCGCGCACCCTCATCGCCTAATGGGCAAGCGTTTTGTCAAGCCATTGTGCAATTATCTCAGCAATTTCATCGCTATTCTTTTCCAGCAGCATCATATGACCGTTCCCGGCGATCCCCTCATCGGGCAAATAGCAAAACTGAACCGCCGCGCCGATCTCGCGCAGCCAGCTCACCACGGCGCCGTCAATATCCTGCGTATGATCACAATCATGATCCGCCGTCACAACCAGGATTGGCTTGTCCGTAAACGGTGCGGTGTTGGTTACTTTTAGTTGACTACCTGCGATGTTGGCCCGCTCATACGCAAGCCGCGGCGGTGTCCCGGTCAGGCTGGCTTTGTACTCATCGGTAAATTCTCGTGGAAACCGATCGCCATCACCGATCAGCTTGTTCTCGACCAAATCGACATAAAACGGCGTCGGTTTCTCAAGATCGACGCGACGTTCAAAGGCACCGCGCTTCACGACAACATAGCCATCGCCTTCTTCCAGAATCTCCGGCTGGTCCTGTATGTTCCCCGGTGGTGACGGCGCGACACCGACCACCGCTTTTATGCGCCTGCCAAAATTCTGGACAAGCCGCCAGCCATAGGCACCTGACATCGAATGGGTGAGCAACACACATGGCTCAGACAATGTTTCAATAAACGCCCCGATTGTTTTGCAAACGAAATCTCCGGTCAGATCTGGATAATCGACGCGGCCACTGCGTCCCATACCCGGCCAATCAATCACATGAACGGGGTAGCCCAACCCGGCTAATTTCTGCGCCCACCCGTTTCCGCCGTCGGGTTTCTGCAAATAACAACTTCCTGTATGTCCGCCACCGTGTACGAGAACCAGTGGCGGTTTATCTGTCGTGTCTGCGGGAAAAATACGATCTACCCAAAGCGCGGGTTCAGTTTGAGCATAACCACAATCGTGAGAAATATTTTGCATATCGTAACTCTTCTCCTTGTCGCGGGAGTGTACGCAACAGCACAAGGAAATGCATCTGCCGCTTGACGCGCATCAAAAGGCGTCCCACCCTTCTGTCAACTGCTTCACATTGGCTTTGCGAAAGGATGCATCCAATGGCAACTAACCCCACCATGTCTGAACGCGCCGATGCGCTCGAGGAACAACAAATTCGGGAACTCGGTGACCGCCTCGTCACGAAGTCCCTGCTCTTTCATTTGGCAGATGGCGAGCAATCGCTCGGCAATCGTTTCGGCGCCGGCACCGGCAAACAACTCTTGATGGGCGAAGACCCGCGCCTGCCGCCAATGCCCGACGCGCCAACACTTCTTGATTTCTTTCGTCTGCGCTTTGCGCCAACACAGGCCCATCTTCTGCAAAGTGCGAATCTCGCGCAGAAGAACGGGCTACCGGAAAAGATGGTTCTGGCCTGTCTATTACACGACATTGCTGTCATCGGCTTTATCCGTGCGGACCACGGCTATTGGGGGGCACAGCTCCTGGAACCATATGTCGATGAAGAAGTCAGCTGGGCGATAAAGATGCATCAGTGCCTGAGGTTCTACCCCGATGAATCTGTCGGCTATGCCTATCCCGACAATTACCGACGCATGTTCGGCGATGATTACGAACCCGAACCCTATATCGCTGCAGAATATGAACGCGCGAAGAACCACAAATGGTACATGTCCGCACGCATGATCTGCGTGAATGATCTCTATTCATTCGACCCCGATGTCGTTGTCGAGATGGAACAGTTTGAAGACATTATCGGCCGTCATTTCAAACAGCCCAAGGAAGGGCTCGGGAATGACAACACGCCTGCCTCACATATGTGGCGAACGTTGCGGCGTCCCTGCAATCCCCTATAGAGAGACTAGTCAAACTTTTGGCTGCGCTGACTCTAGCGCAGCGCGAACGGGATCGGGCAGCGATATAGAACTACCGGTCCCCGCATCAAAAAACACCGAAATGACATCCGCGGTAGCGATACAGCGTTCGCCATCGAACACGCCTTGGCCGAGCACAAAGGATGAATTACCGATCCTCGTCACGACGCTGCCAATATCGACGGTCGCCGGATAAGACAAAGCAGCATGGTAAATCGCGGTGAACTTCTTTATCGCGAACCCTCGAAGCAGGTTTTCATCCAAACCAACCATACGTTCATCACGAAGATGCACGCGTCCGTCTTCAAAATACTGATTGATCGCACCATTATTGACGTGGCCATTTGGATCAAGGTCACGATAGCGCACAATATCCTGCGTCCAGGTTATGTAAGCTGATCGATCTGTTAATTCTAATTCCGTCATAGTTTCACGCAAATCCAGATTGATAGAGTTTGTCCAACTCTCGAAGAGCATCATCAGGAAGCGGCCCCAAATCAGCGCCCGTCGATGCTTCATCAAGATGGGCTGCTTCGGATAACCCGACAATGGCTGTCGAAACATTCTGATTGCTGAGCGCAAACCGTACCGCTGTCTGTGCTCGACTGCCCTGCGCACCGCCAAGTGTCGAAAAAACAGCTTCGGCGTTTTGGGCCTCAGTTTCCGCCTCGGTATTTTCTGTCAGAATGCTTTCGCGTCCGGTGCGTGTCGGCGTGGCGAGGTAGCTGGCAGCAAAAATCCGGATGGCCATCACCGCCATATCCTGTTTCTGGCAGGCCGCCATAATACCAGTGCCGTCATAACTACCCCAGCCGTCGACCGGCTGGTCCCAGGCAGAGGATGGGTTGATGAGATTGTAATAGACTTGCGCCGCATCAAATCGGCCACTTTTGATGACCGCAATCGTCGCCCTGTTATTGCCAAGTGCCGTCAACCCGAGAAACCGTATCATGCCCTGATCGCGCAACTTCTCCATCGCGTCCGCCATTCCTCCCGCACGCAAAACGTGATCAGCGGATATCGTTCGCCCGGACGCCTCCGGCATAATCAGACTATGAATTTGTAGAAGATCAACCTGATCGCGACTTAATCGTTCCAGGCTTTCGGCAACGCTGCGTTCAACCTGACTTGCAAGACTCTCTGACGATTGAACATCTATCCGAACTTTCGTGGAAACAAAAGGAGGCTCGGAAACCTCCGCCAGTAACCAGCCCAGCGCTTCTTCCGATTTCCCATCGCCATACTGTGGGGCTGTATCAAACCAGTTGATACCTAGATCGAGCGCGCGGCGTACTGCCGCGCGGCGGGTATCGTCATCTGCATTGATTAAGATGCCACCGGAACGCCCGCCACCAAAGGCAAGTTCGGAAACCTGTAATTCCGTTCGGCCAAAGCGGCGCAGTTTCATTCTCGGCCAAGCTCCTGTAAATCTGTTGCATCAAAGGTCACGATTAAGCGGCCAAATTAATTGTTATGGAGATAAAGATGGCAGACACCGCCCCAACACTCAAACTAACATGCGACGGCGCCATGAAGGTTCTGCAAGCCGCCATCGGCAAAGCCCAAGATATGGGCGTACCGCAGTGCATTTCGGTGGTCGATACCGGCGGCAATCTGGTGGCGTTTTGCCGTATGGATGGCGCCTTTGTGATGTCCAACGTCTCTTCCCGTCGCAAAGCGGAAACGGCTGCGATCTATGGCATCCCGACAGGAGATATTCCGGAAGGGGTCGATATCAAGCTTGCTCTGGTGACAGAAGGGCAGCGTGTAAACTTACCAGGTGGCCTGCCGCTCATTGTCGATGGTCAGATTGTTGGCGGCATCGGGGTGGGTTCGGGCACAGGGGCGCAAGACCTAGAGGTCGCAAAGGTTGGCGTTGCTGCCCTGGAAGGCGCCCAGCGCTTCGACTAAGGAGGCTAAGCCTTCAAGTTCGGTATGACTTTGTCGATAAACAGTCCAATAGAAGTCTCGGCTTCTTCTGATGACATATCGCCAAACACAAATTGGCCAACAAGGTAATTCGCATCCGAAGCGTTCATCTCGTTTCGCAGCACTCCGATTACGGTTTCAGGCGATCCCGCAACAGCACGACCCAGAGCGGCCATGTCATCAAACTTTGATGGCCGCTGATGGCGTGGTGCCGCTGCACCACGATAGTTAAACAAATAGTTGAAGCTCTCATGCCAAATCGGATAAGCGCGCCGCGCAACCGCAAGGGCGTTCTCATCAGTGTCACCGACGACAATAAACCGGCCAATACCTATTTTGGGCTCTGGGCCGTCTAGCTTCGCCTCCTGCCGTGCTGCTTTATAGGCCGCAACCATGGGTCCCGTGTCAGAAGCCGTATCGAGGCTGATCACGTTAAACCCGTTGGTTCCTGCGCGTGCCGCACTTTCAACGGCATGAATGCCGTACCACATCGGAGGATGCGGCGATTGCTTTGGTTCCAACGCGATCGGCACATCATTGAGGGTAAAAAACTTTCTTTGAAAATCGACATGCTGATCGCGAAGCGCCGTCAGAATAATTTCCAACGATTCCGAATAGATATCCTGGGCATCCGCTGGGTCAGGTCCAAAGATATCAATCTCTAGCGGTGAGGCACCCCGACCAAAGCCAAGTTCCAACCGCCCGCCACTCATCTGGTCGAGCATGCAGATTTCTTCTGCCAGCCGAAGTGTTTTCGTTCTTTGGGCAACCGCCGCCAGGAACACGCTCGGCGATGCGGCCATTCCTAACGGCGTCGCGTGATGTTCGGCAACGTGATAGCCGTAGAACCCACCACGATCATACATCTCGATTACGCGCAGACGAGATTCGTAATAGGCATCGAGCGGCATACTTCCACGATCAAGATGATCGAAGACACCAAAGTCCATCAGATTCTCCAGAACCGGTTTTTTCTATTATCGCCCGCCACAGGGACGACGTATAGCGACCTAGCACCTATTTCTCAGAACGACGCCCTGTGCCCCTTGCCAAAGGACTATCGCCCCGCCAAGTTTGATCCTTCTCTATAAGGAGCAAAATTGTTGGAAAGCAAAATTACTCAAGTCGCAGGCCATGACGTCCATTACTGGGAAGGTGGCGAAGGTCTTCCGGTGCTTATGTTGCACGGGGTCGGGCCTGGCACATCAATTATGGGCAATTTCGGGCCTGTTCTGGAGCCGCTGATCGAGCATTGCCATCTGTTTGCCGCTGATCTTATCGGCTTCGGTGAATCGGGCCGTAAAGCGGCGCCTCCCTATTTCGATGTCGAGCTTTGGGTCGAACAAGCGCTTTCTATGATAGAGGAGGTCTTGCCACCTGGGCCGTGCGGCGTCGCCGGTCATTCGATGGGTGGTGCCCTCGCGCTCAAAACCGCAAGCCGCTGTGATCGCGTAAGATGTGTCCTGACCTCAAGCACAGTGGGGTCTGCCTATGCGCTTAACGACGCGCTTGATGGTTTTTGGACACTGCCCAAGACACCTGAAGCCCTAAAGGAGTCGATGTTAAAGATGGTGGGCAGTACTGCCGCCTTGACGGAAGAGATGATCGACCAACGTTGGGACTTACTTCAAACGCAAGGCTATGCCGCGTATTTTGGTGAGATGTTTGCCCCACCGCGTCAGCAGTATCTCGACGCAGGGATCCTGATCCCCGAAGGACTTGCCAGCATTTCGGCAAAAGTCGTCATGTTGCATGGTCGAGTCGACCAGCCCTGCCCGGCAGCAGACACCACGATGGTGTTAGCGAAAGCGTTGCCAACCGCTGACATTCAATTACTGGGCCATTGCGGTCACAACCTGCCGCGGGAGCGGTCGGAAGAATATCTAAGTGCCGCCATCAAACTATTTGGAACGGAGAGCCAAACATGATCCATCTTTACGCAGCCCCCACCACGAACGGTATCCGTGCCAAAGTTACGCTTGATGAGTGCGGCCTTGATTACGAATTACACCGCGTGGATATGAAGGCAGGTGAACACAAAACACCGGAATATCTGGCGATGAATCCGATGGGGATGACTCCGGTCATTGTCGATGAAGACGGGCCGAATAACGAAAAGATGACAGTCCTGCAATCCATCGCAATCATGTTCTATCTTGCCGAAAAGGTGGGGAAATTTATTCCCACGGACCCGGTGGCCCGTGCCGCCTTCTGGGACCCGATGATGAATGCGACGACAGATGTCGGTCCAACCTATGGCGCGATCTCTTTCATCGGGCGTATGGCAGACCCACATGAACCGACGCGCCAGAACTTCATTGGCAGGCTACGGGAGAATTATCAGGTCTGGGATGGATTTCTCGCCGACCGTTCTTTTTGTACGGGCGAAGAGATTACCATCTGCGACTTTGCACTTTTCGGCATTCACGCCCGAACGACAATGTTAATCCCGGAAGCGTTGGAAGGGTCGCCTAACCTCGCGCGATGGGCAGCGATGATGAATGACCGGCCCGCCATCCAGCAAGGGCTTAACTTTGATGGCTGACTGGACTGAAACCCATCGCGCTGTCGTGCATCCCTGGAACTGTGATGTCCTGGGACATATGAACGTTCGCTGGTACGCGCATCTGTTTGATGATGCTGAATTTCATCTCTGGTCAATCGTCGGGTTGAGCCATGCGACGCTGAAGAAAAGTGGAATCGTTACGGTAATCGCCAACACCAATACCAATTTTCTGCATGAAGCGGCCGCCAGTGAGCTGCTGACAATCGAAAGTGCCTTTACCAGGCTTGGCGGCAAGAGCCTGACGATTAGTCAGCGCATGACCAATTCAGAGGATGGCACGCTGATCGCGACACAAACTACCGTCGCTGTGTTTTTTGATATGGAATCCCGCAAAGCCGCCGCAATGCCGGATGCTATCCGAGCAAAACTCAAAGCCGTGTTAGTGACCGAATAAATTTTGCGGGTGAATTAGGAAAAACGCGCTTGCACAAAGTCCAAAAATGCTATGAGTGATCCACCCTAGTGGATTCCAATGTAACTACGCCGCCGGTGAAAGAATGAACGACGAGATCAAAAAACTAATCCAGCACGATATGAGCGATGACTGCCTGGTCTGTCGTACCCAGGACATTGTTGCCATGGCGCTTATGCCAGCGGCCGCTGCATGGGAAATGGCCAATGAGCTGCCTCGTTTTTCCCTGGCACTGCAGGGCGCTGCCGGGTTGCTTGGTGCCATGCTCGAGGAAGGGGTCGACCGAGCCGACATTGATGCCGCGATAAGCGACCTTCTCGATGATATCGAAGCAGCGATTGCTGAAGACAGGGTCATGGGCGGCCCGCCACAGGGCAGCGCCTGACTTTTTATTTATCCTGATTAGCGCGCAAGAACTCCTGCGCTTTGATATAGGTCAGGACTGGATACATTGCTGAGAATAACGCCAGCCCTATTCCGATATAGCCTTCACGATATCCTTTTTTGCCAAAATAGGACTGCAGAAAACGGCTAAAGAACCGCCGGAATGTCGACAATCCACCGGGCACGGCGCCCGCCGCGACGGCATCAGCTGCGGCGGCAGTGCTGTAACTATTTAAACGGGCATACATTGAGGAAAGAACCGCCGGAATGTCGACAATCCACCGGGCACGGCGCCCGCCGCGACGGCATCAGCTGCGGCGGCAGTGCTGTAACTATTTAAACGGGCATACATTGAGGTGAGATCATCATCCACAAAGTGATCAATCCCGTTGGACATCTCTCCGCGCTGGCCATCCAGGGTAATCTTCGGGTGCACTGTGCCGCCATGCCATTGTTTCTTGCCGCGCCGGAATAGTGCCGTCTTACCACCGACACCGTTATAGGCGCCCCAGCCATACTGGACATAGCGGTCCCCAACATAATTGCGGAACGAAATAACAAAATAATCAGCAGCCAGTGATTGCAAAGTCTCTGTAATCTCGTTGGCCAGATCAACTGTCACACGTTCATCACCATCAAGCTCGAGAATCCAGTCTCCTGTACAAGCATCTATACCCGCGCTACTGAGATCATCATCCACAAAGTGATCAATCCCGTTGGACATCTCTCCGCGCTGGCCATCCAGGGTAATCTTCGGGTGCACTGTGCCGCCATGCCATTGTTTCTTGCCGCGCCGGAATAGTGCCGTCTTACCACCGACACCGTTATAGGCGCCCCAGCCATACTGGACATAGCGGTCCCCAACATAATTGCGGAACGAAATAACAAAATAATCAGCAGCCAGTGATTGCAAAGTCTCTGTAATCTCGTTGGCCAGATCAACTGTCACACGTTCATCACCATCAAGCTCGAGAATCCAGTCTCCTGTACAAGCATCTATACCCGCGCTACGTCGTTCGCCCTCGTCGGGCCACGCGCCTTTGACAAGCCTGGCGCCAAGTTTTTCGGCAATTGAACCGGTCTCATCGGTTGACCGGTCGAGCAGCACGACGATCTCATCAGCAAACGCCCCGCTCTTGATACAGTCGGCAATTTGCCCCGCTTCGTTATGAGCAACAATCAATAATGAAAGCTTCACGTCGGACACTAACGGCTCCTGCCACCCGAAAAACGACACCCTGCCTGACATTATGTCAGAATCAGGCTGTTAATGTGACATACAAATCTGTATTGGCAAACACCAAATCACAAAAGGGCTAGTCCGCGGGAATCAGGTTCGGTATGTTGATCAGACCATCACCAGCTCCCGGGATATAAAGACGTGAAGGCCAAAAGAAATGTCGCACAACGCCTTCTGGACAGGTTTTTCTACAAATATTACGCCCGCAACCTGCTCTATGAATTACAGATGCGTGCGCGATCTGAAGCGGCCGATTTTGTTCAGGCGGAGATGCCTGAAGCACAAATCTTTACCGCGTATCGCGATATTATCCGCTTCGCCGTCGAGAATGCGGCAGATGACGGGTTGTATCTCGAATTCGGTGTCGCCACGGGCAATACGCTTGGTGAAATCGCAAATACAGCGCCCACCGGTAAAATCGTTTTCGGCTTCGACAGTTTTCAGGGATTGCCCGGCGACTGGGCAGGCCATGTCGAAACCAGCGGTGCCTTTAAGCAAAAAAATCTGCCTAAGGTTCCGGCGAACGCCACGCTGGTGCCAGGCCTATTTGGCGACACACTCCCATCCTTTATGGAAGAGAACGAGGGGCCGGTGAGCTTCGCCCATATTGATTGCGATCTGTACAGCTCAACGGTCACAATCCTCGACAATATCGGCGCGCGCTTTCAGGCAGGTACGATGGTTTTGTTTGACGAATATTTCAACTATCCGAGCTGGAAGCTCCACGAACACAAGGCGTGGGTGGAGTACTGCGAGAAGACCGGCACCAAATTCACCTATATCGGTTTCACAGCCCTCGACGGACGCGTTCTGGTCCGTATCGACTGACGCCTCTTTTAAGAAAAATTCACCCGGGATATTTGTATGTTCGCGGCTTTCAGTCGCCGCATACAAAAATGGTGCCCCCGGGGAGAATCGAACTCCCACTCCCTTACGAGAACTGGATTTTGAATCCAGCGCGTCTACCAGTTCCGCCACAGGGGCCCCTGTTTAGCGCCAAAGTATAGCGCCCTTGCTGTCTGTTAGACGACCGGGATCATAGCGACCGGCACCGCATGGTCAACATGCACTTGCCCCATCGCTTTTCGGCTGTTAAGAACCATTCTAAACAGGCATCCTTAAGCCCCGCCGGGAGACCAACTTTGTTACAGCGCACCTATGATTGGGTGATGTCCTTATCGGCCCGCCCCAACGCCATTTGGGCGCTGGTCATTATTTCCTTTATCGAAAGTTCGATCTTTCCGATTCCACCGGATGTTTTGCTCATCCCGATGGTTCTGGCGGCGCGCACCAAGTGGCTGGGAATCGCTATGGCCTGCACGGCGGCCTCGGTGCTGGGTGGTCTGGCCGGCTATGCGATCGGCTACTTCCTGTACGAAGGTGTCGGCAAACCGTTACTCGATTTCTACGGCTATGGCGGCAAGTTTGCGGACTTCCAGCAACGTTATAACGAGCTGGGCGCCTGGATTGTCTTTATCGCCGGTACAACACCCTTCCCGTACAAGGTCATCACCATTGCCAGTGGCGTCACAAAACTAGACATCACGACCTTTACAATCGCGTCTGTCCTGGCACGCGGACTGCGGTTCTTTATTGTTGCAGCGCTTTTGTACTGGCTCGGCCCACCGATCAAAGAATTTATCGAGAAGCGGCTGGGTCTGGTTTTTACCGCCTTCGTAGTTTTGCTCATTGGCGGCTTTGTCCTCGTCAAGTACCTGTTATAAAATCCCGAATCCCTTGACCCGACAGACCTTGCACCACATATCTGGCGTATGAGTTCTCTTACCAGCTCCCCAATATTTAATCATCGCAACGCTGCCGGTATCGCCGCTTTAGCGGCGGCAGGATTACTGATCACCGTCTTTGCCATGCAATATATTGGCGGATTGGCACCCTGCAGCCTTTGCCTGACACAACGTTGGCCACATGGCATTGCGCTCGCGCTCGGCATGATCGCCCTTATGCCGATCACAGCAGCGCCAGCCCGAAAACTAATCCTGGCGTTAATCGCTCTCTCCTTTGCCGTTACCGCCGGCATCGGCTTCTATCATGCCGGGGTTGAATATGGCTGGTTTGCCGGCCCGACAGCCTGTTCAGGCAATATTACCGGCAACACCGTTGAAGAGCTGAAACAAGCATTGATGGCACAGCCTGTTGTCCGTTGCGATGAAGTCGCTTGGTCACTATTTGGAATTTCACTGGCTGGATATAATTTTCTCGCATCAGCTACTCTTGCTGTATTCTGTACGGTAGCGGCACTCTTCGGTGCGGAAAAATTCAGGAGATAGAGGTGGGAAGCAACGCCAAGACCACCAAGCCTAAGATTACGGGTGAAAAGCGAATGCCAGGCGACCCGACACGCGAACAGATGATCGACTCTATGATCCGAGTAGATCATGCGGGTGAACACGGTGCCGTGCGTATCTATGCTGGCCAGCTCGCCGTCCTGGCAGGGACGGAAGCTGAAGCGCCAATCCGTGAAATGGCCGAGCAAGAGCAGCGTCACCTCAATCGTTTTGATTCAATAGTTGCCGATCGTCAGGTACGACCCACCGCCCTGGCGCCTATATGGCATGTTGCGGGTTTTGCGCTTGGTGCCGGGACAGCGCTTCTCGGACCAAAGGCGGCAATGGCCTGTACTCAGGCCGTCGAAGAAGTCATCGACGAGCATTATGCGGCACAGGCCGAGCAGCTAGGAGATGACGAACGGGATATCCGCGATACCATCGAAGAGTTTCGGGCGGATGAGCAAGCTCACCGCGACAAAGCCGTTGAAGAGGGTGCTGAGCAGGCGGCTGGATACGAAATTCTAACCGGCGCGGTCAAAGCGGGATCAAAACTTGCAATCTGGCTATCGAGCCGAATTTAGCGGTGTTTCTTTTTCTTAAGTCGATATGTGCGATGACAGCCGATACAGGATTTGCCGAGCGCGATATGGGCGGCTCTGGCACGTTTCTTATTTCCGGCCCGACCGGCTTCTGCCAAAACGGTTGCTGATCGCACCATCGTATTCATAGCCCGCGTAAATCCGCGCCAGTCCTTCCAGACTTTGGGCAAGGCATGGGTCGGCTTCTTCCAGCTTCCTTTCGGAAAAAGCTTGTTCATTTTTCGACCGTGCCGTGCAATTCGCTCCGATGCCGCGGCAATTTTTGATCCATCAAAGCGTTTTTTACCGCGGACCATAGCACCGATCAGTTTCATTTCAGCGCCTATAGCTTCCATGCGATCCATGCGCTTTTTGACAAATCCGGTGGCGCCTTTATGCGCAACGACAATTTCAATCGCCGAAAATACGTCGATATTGGTAGCCCCGGATTGTACCCGCACGCCTTCAGCGCTCACTGGCAACGCCCAAGAAGCAGCTAGCAAAAGGGCTGTTATGTATCCAGGTAACTTCATGGGTGCATTCATAGTATCGAATTATGTCAGAAATTCGCCATTGCACGACGAACTTTATTCAAAAATCGATTTGTAGCGATTTTACGGGGCTTATGCAGGCCATAATGACCAAAAAATAATATAGCTGCCTCTCTTCCGTTGAAAAGAATCCGAGAGACCCGCCTAGCATTTTTTACACCGTTGGCGGTTGCGAATGCACGGTGATCTCCGGGAGATATTCTTCAAAGCGTTCAATCTCAACCAGGGCGGTTTGGGAAATTGGAGCCTGCGCCAGCTTCGACGTTCCTTTGTCGAGGGTTAGCATATTGGGGTTTCCATGCCGGTCGAGCGTGCCAGTGACACCCGGTTCCAACGGGTCGTACCACGCGCCTGTGGGAAACTGGACAACGCCTTCACGCAAATCGTCGGAAATCACCACACCGGCGAGACATTCCCCCCTGTCATTGAAAACTCGCGCAATATCACCGGCAATCAAATCACGGGCTTCCGCGTCAACTGCGTTCATATAAATTGGTTCGCGCCCGGCTATCTTTGACTGCACACTATAAGGCCCGGAATCGAGCTGACCATGCAGACGCGTCCTTGGCTGGTTCGAGATCATATGAAGCGGATAGTCAGCAGTTTTATCTGATCCCAACCACTCTGCCGGTTCCAGCCAAACCGCATGGCCAGGACAATCGTTATAACCGAAACCGTCGATCACCTCGGAAAATATTTCTATCTTTCCTGAATTGGTTTTGAGAGGTTTAGCAACTGGGTCCTTTCGGAAGCTCTCCATCAAAACGACCGGTTGCTCGGGGCGTGAAAATTCGAAATCGCCGTCTTCCCAGAACCTTTCAAACGCTGGCATTTCAATACCGGCCTTAGCATTCCGTTGGCGTGCCACCTCGTACATGTGCTGTAACCAGCCCATCTCATCGCGATCCTCGGTATATTCTTTGCGAAACCCAAGATGCTCGGCGATATCGGCCAGAATTTCGAAGTCATTGCGTGCTTCACCTACCGGCTCCATTGCTTTTTGAATGGCAAACCACATCGCAGGAACGGAGGCTGCGCCCAGGTCGTTTCGCTCCAAGGTCGTTGTTGAAGGGAGTACAATATCGGCATGCCGCGCCGCGGACGTCCAAAACGGCTCATGTACGATCACCGTATCAACGCGCCGCCAGCCTTCGAGCAGCCGGTTAATATCCTGGTGGTGATGGAAGGGATTGCCACCACACCAGTAGATCGCATGAATATCGGGATAGGTAAGCGTCTTGCCATTAAAGGCACAGCTCCCGCCCGGGTTAAGTAACATATCTGTCACCCGGGCCACCGGAATATAGGATTTGATCGGGTTATCTACGACGGGAAAACCGGGACTGGCCGCTCGGGACCCTGGCGTTCCAATACCCCCAAGACAACCATAGCCAAAACCCATACCGCCGCCGGGTAATCCAATCTGACCGAGCATCGCTGCCAGTGTCACTGCCATCCAGTAAGGCTGTTCACCATGATCGGCCCTCTGCAATGACCAGCACGCCGTGATCATTGTCCGACCGACCATCATACGTTCTGCTAGTGCACGAATGGTCGCGGCAGGAATTTCGCAAATTTCCGATGCCCAGTTGGCATCTTTTGGCTGCCCATCGGTTTCACCTGTAAGGTAAGCCGTGAATTTTTCAAACCCCACACAATATTCATCGAGAAATTCCTGGTCATGGCCATCCGCCTGATAGAGATCAAAGGCCAGACCGAGCATAAACGCAGTATCCGTATTGGGACGGATTGCCCGCCACTCGGCACCTTCTAAACCAGCGGCGTCATCACGTACCGGGCTAACCGATACGATGCTCAGTTTGGCGGCCGACAATTTCTCCTGCCACGCTTCGTCATCATGTTCGGGCAATCCGCCATAGTTGATCTGTGTATTTTTTAGGGGCACCCCACCAAAGGATAAAAGCAAATCCGTATTATCGACAATCGACTGCCAACTTGTCAGGGGACCGTTAATGGCTTGCCCTGATCCCAGAATGTGAGGCATTAAAACGCTGGCAGCACCGTTGGAATAGTTTCCAACTGAATTGGTAAACCCGCCCGCAAGAGCGAGAAACCGTTTCAATACGGCTTGGGCCTGATGCAATTTCCCGGCGCTGGCCCAACCATAGGAACCGGCATAAATCGAAGAGGGTCCAAAATTGTCGTAAACCCGTTTGAGTTCTTCAGCAACGAGCTCCGTTGCCTGTTCCCAGGACACCTGAACAAATGGCTCCCCACCCCGCCCCGAGCCCGTGCCGGTTGGCCCATTATCGAGCCAGCCTTTGCGCACCATAGGCGCCATCACACGGCTATTGAGATTCTGGCTTGCTGAAACCGCCGAGTCGATCAGTGGCGTTGGATTCGGGTCCCGAGTGTGAGGTTCCGCAACGAGTGTGCCAGTTTCATCGTTCGAAACCCGGAATACACCCCAATGCCCGCCTGAGGAAAATATTTTTCTGTCTGACACGTCTGTCCCCGTTTTTTCTGTCTGAGATGTATGACGTCGCCATAAGACGGTCAAGCAAACGGAATATGTAAGTACGATAGAATTCCTGCTAACCTCGAAGACATCTGAACATATTTTGCAAGAAAGGAGCGCTGAGATGGCAGGCTTTCACGTCGGTCACATTGGCATTCATGTCCCCTCAATAGAGGAAGAACTGGCTTTTCTTGAGAAATTGGGCGGCCGACTTACCGAAACGGACAAGATGGATAATGGCACGCGCGTTGCCTTCGTTTCGATGGACGGTGAACGTCATCACACGATCGCTTTATTTGAGGATGGTGAAAAACTTCCTTCCGGAAATTCACGAATGGCGGGCGTCGGTCTTCATCACATTGCAATGCCGGTCGAGAGCCGCGACCTCGTCGATAAATGGCAAGCCGATCTGGAAGCACAAGGAGTCAAAACCGCTGGGCCTTCCATTCAGGGACCTCTTGGAGGCGGTCTGGAAAACGGCAGCGGCAGCTATTCAATCTTTTTTCAGGACCCCAATGGCATCTGTTTTGAAATCTATACGGGTTCAATGACGGTAGCAGAATTTAAAGCCTCCAAAGAAACGGCTGCATAGTGAAAGAAGAATATTTTCTGGTGCCGACCAAAGATGGGTCGATGAAAACTTTCATCGTCCACCCTGACGATGGCCAACCACACCCCGCCATAGTGTTGTTTATGGATATCTGGGGGGTGCGCGAAGAGCTTTGCGGTATCGCCAGAAAGATCGCGGCAGAGGGGTACTGCGCTGTTCTGCCTAATCTCTATTACCGGCAGGGTGATATCGCCAATGTGTTCTGGGACAGTGACGGCAGGCAAATCTCGCTGCACAAGCTCGATGAAACGCGCGAGAAGATCGTCCATGACCAGCGAAAAAAACTTTCCAACGACATGATCCTGTCGGACGTTGCCGATCTTCTCCCATTTATCAGAAACCTTGATGCAGTTAAGTCCGGTGCGATGGGATCAGTCGGTTGGTGCATGGGCGGCTGGATCGGGTACAAGACCGCTGTAGAATTTCCTGACGCCTTCCAGGCGACGGCAACGCTGCACGCCACAAAACCTCTGTCAGACCGGGCTGATTCACCACATCTGCAACTCGATAAAATGCGTGGCGGACTATATTGCGGTTGGGCCGAACATGATCACCTGTCCCCGCCGGATATGGTGGCCGAGCTTGAGCCGTTGCTAGTCTCATCGCCTGTCGATTATGTTGGCAACATGCATAAAGGCGTCGAACATGGCTATACCCTGCCCGACCGTGACATCTATGCCGCAGACAACGCGGAACAGGACTGGAAAGAAATATTCGCGCTATATCGCCGTCACTTAAACGCATAGCCGTTAGAAGGAGGTAAGATATGTCCCTGACCATTACGCCATTTGATGCACCGCTTGGCGCGGAAATTACGGGTATAGACCTCCGCCAAGACCTGGATGACGACAACTTCGCTAAGATTGAGAGTGCCTGGCATAACTATGGTGTTGTCGTGATCCGCGATCAGAATCTCAGCAAGGCGGAACAGATTGCTTTCGCAAACAGGCTTGGGCCCGTCAGCAAGCGCGGACTCCCTGCTGAGAAGCGGAAAGAAGACGATGATCATGGCGGCACAATCATGATGATCACCAATAAGCGAAATCCTGACGGCGAGTTTGTCGGTTCGGTCCCCGAAGGCGAATTGTGGTTTCACAGTGATCTGAGCTACCGGCTCGTACCGGACCAGGCAACAATGCTCCATGCCCTGGCCTTGCCCGATAGTGGTGGCAACACGATGTTTGCCAATATGTACAAGGCCTATGAAAACATACCGGAGGCCCTCAAGAAAAAACTATCGGGCCGCAAAGTACTGCATGCCTATGATTTTGCGACGACCGCTCAGGTGAATATTGATGAGGGGCTCGATAACATTCAGCATTTCTGGCAGCCCATTTTTGTTCGTCATCCGATAACAGGTCGTACAGCGCTGTTTGCCAGCAGGTTAATGAGTGCACAAATAGAAGGCCTCGACCGTGCTGACAGCGATTCAATTCTGCAGGAACTATTCGATATCATCGAAGACCCGGCAATTATCTACGAACATGTCTGGTGTCTGGGTGATCTGGTCTTCTGTGACAACCGATGCTGCACCCATGCCCGCCGCGAATTTCCGATGGATCAACTCCGTATGTTGCAACGCTGCACAATACAGGGAGCACCAATGATCCCTGCAGCCTAGGCTGATTTGCCGCTGCTGCGCGCCAACGCGTCGGAACTGCCGAATATGATCACGGACCCGACCCAGGTCCAGATATCACCGGTTTCAGAGAATAGAAGAAAAGCTGTTGTTGCCGCCATCGGCATGCGCAAAAAATCAAAAGGCATCACCGCGCTGGCATCGGCAAGCGTAAATGACCGCGCATAGGCATACACCGCGATCGTCCCGTTAGCACCGATAGCAATAAATATCGGAATATCTTCAAGAGCTGGCGTGATCCAAAAGAACATCGCTGGTACCAACGCAATCGGCAGCATCAGTAGATTGAAATAAAACACTGACTGATTAGCAGTATCGGTTGTCATCAGCCGTTTCACGCAAATGTTTGAGCAAGCGTAGGAAAACGCGGACAACATCACCAGTAAGGTGGCAACCTCAATGGCAACCAATCCGGGACGAACGATAACCAATAATCCGGCAAATCCAGTAAACACCGCCAACCATCGCGCACCGGTTACTGTTTCCTTCAGGATTATCGCCGCCAACACAACGACGAAGAGAGGCTGGGTAAAACTCAGTGCCGTAACATCAGGCGGCGGTATATTCGCTATGCCGTAGAACAACAAAAGCACACCAATATAAGACAGAAGCGCCCGCAAACAATGAAGGGGCAGGCGTTGCGTCTTGAGCGTTGAAAGCCCCACCTTCATGGCTGGTGGCAAAAGAATGCAGACCGAAACCAGGTTTCGAAAAAACAGAATCTCAAAGGACAAATAATTTTCGGAAAGCTGACGGACAAGGATCGTCATGATCGTCCAGCAAATACCGGCCAGGATCATCCATGCGGCGCCACGGAGAGTGTTATTCATCCTTTTAGCGAATTGAAAACGGCGATAAACCGTTACCCGCCTTTGACGAAACTGTCAGGAAGGACATCCGCCCACTTCTGACGCATTCGATCATCGAGTTCCTTGCTGTTTCGCGCGACAATTGGAAAGGTTTCTTTGCGTCGAAACGGGATGCAGGCATCAACGACAACTCGCGCATTCCGTCGATCCGTCTCATCATCAAAGCACATCGGATCGAGATGCGAACTCCAGCCACCCGACATAACATCAACGTCTTCTTTAGGGTCGCAGCGTGTACACATGGACCAAATGACATCATTGATATTTGTCGGGTCGATATCCGCATCAACGACCACGGTCCAGCGATTGCAATAGGCCCCCGCCAGACATTGTGATGCGACCAGTCCGGCCTGCTTGGCGTGCCCGCCATATAGCTGATCAATTGAAACTGTCAGCCAGAACCGGCTGCCACCGGCCTCGTGCGCCCACACACCCTTGACCCCGGGTATCCCCGCCGCCTCAAGCTGCGACCATACAGCGCCGCAACGATAGTGCCCAAGATAATAGGTATTATCATTTGGCGGCACAGCAGGTACCGCGCCCATCAGCACCGGATTGTCGCGATGCATCATGGTTGCTACTCGTATAGCCGGTTCAGGGCGCTGGCCACCGGCATAGTAGCCGGTCCACTCACCAAGCGGCCCTTCAACGACCTCATCATCAGGATGGATATAACCCTCTAGCGCAATCTCGGCATTCGCCGGAACGGGCAATCCGGTCTTAGGCATATTGATGATCTCAACCGCTTCATCAAAAATGCCGCCCGCCGCTTCGTACTCGCTTTTGCCGTACGGAATTTCAAGCCCTGCCAGCATAAATAGCGCCGGGTGCATACCAAATACGGCGGCAACCGGGCATGGCTCTCCGCGCGCATGATATTTCTCCATAATCAAACGACCATGCTTGCCAGGCGACATCATGACCGACACAACATCCGGCTCATGGACCTGCATCCGATAAGTACCGTAATTGATCCAGTCGGAGTCCGGATCCTTCATCACCACCATACAAGCTGTGCCGATGAAATGGCCGCCATCATGCTCATGCCAAACCGGTGTGGGGATCGACTGTACATTGACGTCGCTGCCTTCGGTCACGTTCTTGAGCAAGGCGCCGCCATTGACCTGCTTTGGCGGCACCGACGGCGCATCACTCATATATTGGCGCCACCACTGAACGAGATCCATCTCAGAAGCGTCAGCCGGCAAGCCAAGGGCGAGGTTAATTCTCAGTGTTGAGGTTACCAGGTTAGAAAGAACGCGATGTCCTTTGGGAAAACCCGGAATATCATCAAACATCAATGCCGGATTACCCATCTTGCGCTGAACGATATCGACGATACCGCCGATATCTTCCTTGGGTTCCGCGCCAGAGATCTGGTGCAACTCACCCGCCGCTTCGATCTCTTCGATCCAGTTCCTTAAGTCCTTATTCGCCACGCCGGACACTCCGATGCTGAAATGATGCGCATGGTTAGCGCGTTTCAATGAGATTGAAAACGGTTAGTCGCGAAAAACAGGGATCAGCGTCTTGCGCTCTATTGCCGAAGGTGGGAGCATTCGCGACATCAAATTCAGTCGAATTTCGGCAACAAACCTTAAGAAGGGGAATGGCGTGAAGGCGCCCAAATTTGAATATGTAAGAGCAGGGTCGCGTCAACAAGCGCTTGAACTGCTTGACCAGCACGGTGAAGACGGGCGCATTCTGGCCGGTGGTCAGAGCCTGATGCCAACCCTCAATATGCGCCTTTCCCAACCAGGCACATTAATCGATATCAACAAGATCGCCGATCTAAGCGGAATCACATTAGAAAATAATGTCGTTCGGATCGGTGCGATGACACGCCATGTTGAGGTCGCAAACTCACCGATCATTGCGGAGCACCTGCCGCTCATCGCAGAAGCCATGGAACATGTCGCCCACCACGCGGTCCGTAACCGGGGTACGATCGGGGGAAGCGTTGCACTCGCAGATCCGGCGGCCGAAATGCCAGCTTGTGTTTTAGCTCTTGGCGCCACGTTGATTGTTGAAAGCGTCAAAGGCCGCCGCGAAATAGCGGCCGACGACTATTTCCAGGGACTATATGAAACGGCCCGTGAATCCAACGAGCTTCTGGTCGAGATATCGGTTCCCATCGAGAAACCGGACGACGTATCGGTCTTTTTGGAACTTGCGCAACGTCATGGCGATTTTGCGATGGCAGGGCTCGCCTGCGTCGCTCGCATATCAAACAGGACCTTTGAAGATTTACGACTGGTTTATTTCGGCAGTGAGGACAAGCCAACTATTGCTACCGGCGCGATGGCAGCTGTCGTCGGACAAACATGGTCCGCGGCATGCAAAGAGGCAGCAGCAGATGCTCTCACCAACGACCTCGATCCGATGACCAATTTACAAGGCAGTTCAGAGATGAAATTGCATCTACAAAAAGTACTTACCGGGCGCGCGTTGGATGCCGCTATCGAACGTGCGGAGGCAGCCTGATGAGTGAATCAAAACTTGAAATTTCTTTGTCGGTGAATGGCGAACAGGTGACGCGCACGGTTCCCGTACGCCAACATCTTGTGGATTTTCTCCGCACAGAGGAGGGGTTGACGGGATCACATCTTGGTTGCGAGCACGGCGTTTGTGGAGCCTGTTCGGTACGGGTCGACGGTGCCGTTGTTCGTGGTTGTCTGATGTTAGCGGTTCAAGCCGATGGCGCCGAAGTAGTGACCGTCGAAGGCCTCACTGACACCGGTGAAATCGCCGATTTGCAGGAGAATTTCGTCGAGCGCAACGCCATGCAGTGCGGTTACTGCACGCCCGGTATGTTGATCACCGCATCTGAACTCCTGAAGGACCCCAAGCCGGTCAGCCGGGAAGAAATTCGGAACCACCTGTCAGGGAATTTCTGCCGTTGTACGGGCTATCACGCCATTGTCGATGCCGTGGAAAATACGATCAATAAAAGATTGGAGGAGGGCTGAACCATGAATAAGGAAACACCCCCTCACCTTGTTGGATAAACCAAATAGCTATGTTGGCCGGACCTTGTCGCGCGATGCTGCAAAACGCGCGGTAGCCGGACGTGGCCGCTATACCGACGATATTGCGCCCGCCCGCACCTTGCATGCTGCTTTCGTCCGCAGTCCCTACGGCCACGCTAAAATTCTGTCCATTGATGTTGAAGCCGCAAAACAGCAGCCTGGCGTCACGCTGGTCATGACTGGCGCGGAGCTAGCTGAAATGTGCACCGGCCCCTGGGTCGGCACGCTGGTCTGTTTCGACGGGATGAAATCAGAGCCCCAGCACCCGATGGCCATCGACCGCGCCTGCTGGCAAGGCGAACCTGTTGTCATGGTTGTCGCTTCGACACGCGCCGAAGCGGAAGATGCCGCGGAACTGGTCATTGTCGAATATGAAGAACTGCCTGTCGTTATCGACAAGGAAACCGCCCTCGACAAAAGCACACCTGTCATCCATCCCGATCTTGGCGATAATCTCGCCTTCGAAAAAATGATCGAGACTGGTGATGTTGAGAAGGCTGTTGCCGAAGCCGATGTTGTTATTGAGGATACTTTCACCTTTGGCCGCCATACGGCGGTCAGTCTGGAGCCTCGCGCTTTGCTGGCGGAGTATGACCCGGGCACGGAACGGCTAACGATTCATACAAGCAGCCAGTGCCCACATATGATCCAGGCGGTATTTGCCCGCACTTTGGGCGTGCCCGAGCACAACGTGAGAATCGTCGCGCCAGATGTCGGTGGTTCGTTTGGCCTTAAGATTCACACTTTCGGCGACGAAATTGCGGCAACGGCTGCGGCGATCAAGCTCGCGAGACCTGTAAAATTTGTTGCGGATCGGCTGGAAAGTTTCGCGACCGATATTCACGCGAGAGAGAACTGCGTAAAAGCGCGTATGGCTGTCAGCAAGGACGGTATTATTACGTCACTGGATATCGATGTACGGTCGGGCGCCGGGGCATATTCGCAATATCCGCGCACAAGCGTATTTGAAGCCAATCAAATTCTGAATATCACTGGCGGTCCTTACGGGCATGAGAATTATCGGGCGACCACGCAGGTGGTCTATCTCAATAAAGTGCCGACATCGCAATATCGCGCGGTTGGACACCCGATCGGGAATACGGTTGGCGAGTCGTTGGTCGATCAGGCCGCGGCAGCCTGCAATATCGACCCGATGGAGTTCCGTCGTCGCAATGTGATGCGCGACGATTCTTATCCGCGAGTCAGTGCCGCTGGTATTGAGATGCGCGACATGTCGCATCAACAATGTCTTGAAACCCTGGTTGAGCGCATGAGCTATGACGCCCTGCGCGAAGAGCAGGCAGAACTCAGAAAACAAGGTATTCAACGCGGCATCGGGATCGCCGCCTTTATTAAGGGCACAGCCCCAGGTCCTGCTGGCTATTATGGCGCGGGCGGTGCGCCAATCTCATCTCAGGATTCCTGCACCATCAAACTGGAACCCTCTGGTGGCGTGATTTGCATGGTCGGTGTGACGGATCAGGGTCAGGGTGTCGATACCGTCATGGGACAAATTGCAGCGGCCACGCTTGGTGTTCCAATGGAGTCAGTCCGTGTCATCGAAGGCGATACGGACGCGGTACCTTATGGCGGCGGCACCTATGCCTCGCGGGCGACGGCCATTGGTGGTGAAGCGACCTATCAGGCCGCGATGACGCTTCGAGCCGAGATATTGGAGATTGCGGGCGTCCTGCTCCAGGCCGAGCCTGATACGCTCGATATCCTTGACGGCCATGTCGTTGATAAGGGCGATACATCATCACGAATTTCGCTCGCCGAAATCGGCCGTATCGGGCACTTCCAGGTGGCGGAACTTCCCAACCATATTCAGCCAACGCTGTCGGCAACGCATCGTTTCCGATTGCGCGATGCGCTCTATATTTTCACCAACGGTATTCAAGGCGCTTATGTGGAAGTCGATACCGATACCGGCTTTATTAAGCTGCTCAACCACTGGGTCATTGAAGATTGCGGCAGGGTCATTAACCCGCAGCTTGCGGATGAGCAGGTGCGCGGCGGTTGCGTACAGGGACTAGGTGGCGCGCTCTACGAAGAATGTGTCTACGACACTGCCGGTCAGCTTCAGAATGCCACATTGGCGGATTATCTGACGCCAATGGCAGGTGAAATGCCCGATATCGAAGTAGCCCATATCCAGACGCACACAGGTGTTTCGGAACTCGGCGCCAAAGGCGTTGGCGAATCCGGCACGGGCGCTGCACCCGCCGTTGTAATGAATGCGGTGAATGACGCCATCCGGCCTTTCGGCGGCAAAGTCACCGCTCAACCGATGTCTCCGGAGACGATCCTAAAGGCCCTTGGAAAAGTCTGATGTCTTGGGTCGGTACCTGGGCAACCACACCGGCAGCAACCGAAGGATTTTCTTTCAACGGACAAACGTTGCGGATGATCGCCCATGTCAGCATCGGCGGCTCAAATCTACGAGTCAAAATATCGAATGCCTATGGAAAACAACGCCTTGCTATTGGTTCAGCAACAATTGCCCATCGCACAGCGGATGCCGCCATCGACATCAATACCGTTCGGGCGCTTACATTTGACGGAGAAGAATCAACAGCAATTTCGGCAGGAGCCTGCGTGGTCAGTGACGAAGTAGAGCTCGAATTTGCGCCGTTGAGCGACCTCTCAATCAGCTTCTATCTCCCCGATACAATCCCAGAGGGATTCGACGTTACCGGGCATACAACCTGCAACCAGACCAACTATATCTCTTCGCCCGGCAATCATGTCACGGCCGTGGACTTCCCTATAGAGCGATCCACTGACACTTTCCTGTTTGCCAGCGGCATCGACGTAGAATGCCCTGCCGGTACCGGCGGCATCGTCACGCTTGGGGACTTGCTGACCGACTGCAATATTTCAACCGTTGACGCTAATAACCGCTGGCCCGACCAGCTGGCCCGCAACATCATCGCGCGGCACGAGAAGGAAGGCGGGCGCCTGCACGGCGTCATGAATCAGGGCATCGGTGGCAGTAAAATCATTCATGATGCGCGCGGCGGGAGTTCACTACAGCGCTTTGATCGCGATGTCATTGCTCAAACTGGTGTCACCCATTTGATCTTTCAGCTTGGTATTAACGATATTCGCAACCGTGGTTCCGACCCTGACCCTGTCGTCTCAGCAGAAGAGCTCATTGCGGGCATGAAGCAAATGGCGGTCAAAGCGCATGCGAAGGGCATAAAGATTTTTGCCGGAACTTTGCTGCCCTATGAGTATGAAGATTATAACCCGCCTCCCGGTTTGAAGGGACGGTATACTGAAGAAGGTAATCGGAAACGCCTGAAAATTAATTCATGGCTACGCCAGACCGATGTCTTTGACGGCATCATCGATTTCGACAAAGAGCTACGAAATCCGGATCATCCTAACGAGATGCTCCCACTATATGATTGCGGCGATCATTTACATCCGAGCGATGCGGGCTATATACGCATGGGAGATGTTGTCGATCTTTCGCTATTCGATTGAAGCGTCCGGGATCTGAATTAGTAGAGGAACGATATGCCAAAAGCAGTATGGAACGGTGTCATTTTAGCGGAAAGTGATGTGATCGCGCATGTCGAAGGCAACGCCTATTTTCCGGAAAACGCGGTGAACTGGGACTATTTGCGCCCCAATGCCAAGGTCCCGGTAACATTTTGCCATTGGAAAGGGTTCGCGAGCTATCTCGATGTTATTGCCAATGGTGAAGAGAATGCCGGCGCTGCCTGGAAATACGAAGAACCCTACGAAGAAGCTGAGCTGATCAAGGGTCACATTGCTTTCTGGAAAGGCGTGGAGGTTATCGATGGCCCCGAAGGGCGTGGGCTGATCGAAAGTTCTCCGAGTCGTCGCGGCAGCAAAACTGGGTGGGAAGCGCTATGCTGGCTCATTCGCCATTCCGAGAAATCGACGCTCAATGCAGATGACGTTCTTGAAAATACTGATATTACGGATGAGGCGTTCGACGCGGCGTGGCAGGAACCGGATGTTCAACGTTACGCAAAGCGCTACCGCTGGGCCCGGGAAAGCCGTTCACCGCTTATCTTGCAACGCTCCGAAGGTGACCCCGTCGACGTTCATTAATTGCCCAACTTAGTCGTCCTGCAACTCGGTATCCCAGTAGAGAAAATCCCGCCAGCTTTCATGCAGATAGTTTGGCGGAAATGCCCGGCCATTTTCCTGCAACTGCCAGGTCGAAGGCTGTTTCGGTGGTTGACGCGGAAACATTTGCGCCTCCTTTACCGATTTGTTTGCCTTGCGCAAATTACAGGCGGAACATGCAGTAACGACATTGTCCCAGTTGGTACGCCCCCCACTTGAGCGCGGCACGACATGATCAAAAGTGAGTTCATGCACGGGGAACCACTCACCGCAATATTGACAGTCAAAACGGTCACGCAAAAACACGTTAAACCTAGTAAAAGCAGGTTGTCGCGAAAGCGGAATATATTCTTTTAGAGAAATAACGCTCGGCAGCCGCATCGAAAATGAAGGCGACCGGACAGAACCTTCATATTCTGCGACAATATTGACCCGATCGAGAAAAACCGCCTTTACCGCATCCTGCCAGGACCAGAGTGACAGCGGGAAATAGCTCAATGGCCGAAAATCGGCATTGAGAACCAAAGCGGGTGAATCTTGCATCGACGCCAACGTGGTTAGACCCAGTAGCTATTCTCTTCTCATAAGCCATAAATGTTACAAGGGAATGACAGGCTGTACAACGTGACCAGCGAATCAGCATTTGACGCTCGCAAAGGACGGGCGTCTAATCTCCCTACAGATTTTGCTGAGATCAAAAGGAACGTCTCATATGACCGCAAAAAAATCAGTGATCAATTCCCAATTTCTCTCGCATAGCACGCTAGGATCAAAAAACCTCGCCGCGACACGAAAATTCTACGAAGAATTTCTTGGCATAGAGGTCATGCAGACAAGCAAAATTTCACTCATGATACGGCTCGGGGGCAGTCACATTTACGCCGTTGTCCAGGACAAAAACATGGGTGAAATGCCAAGGCTCAACCACAATGGCATTGATGTTGCGAGCGATGAAGAAGTCGACAAGTCTTATCAGGCTATCCTTGATGGCGCGGAGGACTGGGGGTTGTACAATGTGTCGCAACCGGTTGAGCAACACGGCACCTACAGCTTTCATTTTTGGGACCGCGACGGCAATTGTTGGGAGATTCTCAGCAATCCGCAAGACGGCTATAACTGGATATTGATATGGGTGACCTGGAAGGCAAAGGCCACTGGGACCCAGAGCTTAGAAGGTCCCGGCTGGAAAGTTCGTCATCTGCCTAGTCTGACGTTCCAAGGGTGACGCTCAGAAACCCTGCACCGAGATTAACGCCGTCCTGATCAATACCATGCGCGAGCCCCGGTCGGCGGTGGGTGTCGACCTCGACACCGTTTTCTCGCAACAAACCCGCCGCCGTATCCATAAGCTCAACATTGAGCAAAGGATCTTCTTCACCGTGGATCAACATAACCGGTGGCCGCACCTTGATTTCATCTGCCAGCGTTTCCGGCGCTTCAAGCCGCCCAGAATAACCGAGTATTCCGGCGGGCGCTTTTGCTCGACGCAATCCGACATGTAACGACAGCATCGTCCCTTGAGAAAATCCGAGAAGGGCAAATTGGTTATCTTTTAACCTCAAACGTTCCAGTTCACTATCGATAAAGGCATCGACCGTCGCCGTAGCGACACGCACCTGTGCAAGCCGGTCATAATCATCGCCCTCCCAAACATCAAACCATTGAAGGCCACCAAACGGGTTCTGGGCGCATGGGTGCGGCGCGTTGGGTGAGACGAAGACAGTATCCGGTAGAACCTGCGACAAAGGTGGCGCGAGGCCGATCAAGTCGTCACCATTCGCACCGTAACCATGCAATAGAATAACGAGGCTTTTCGCATTGCCAGAGACCGGTCCCAAGCTTGGTCCCGCAAGTGTTGGCAAATCGGTCATGATGGTTTTCCTCCTGGTGGCGGTCTGATAACGTTTAGGTAATAGTGCCAGAGAATACGGGCCGCAACCGCCCGGTAAGGCCGCCATTGCTCGCCAAGCTGCTGAAGCTCTTCCGCACTGGGCCGTCCCTTCAGCTTCTTGACCTTTTCAGCCCCTACCGCCAGCGCAAGATCGCCAACCGGCCAGACATTCGGCCGACCGAGTGCTTCCATCAGATAAACATCCGCGGTCCAGTGTCCAATGCCGGTGATTTTCATCATCTCGGCCTTGGCCGCTTCATCTTCATAGCGCCTGAGTTTGTTGAGTGGCAGGCTGCCATCAGCCACTGCTTCCGCGAGTAAACGGCAATAGCGGGTTTTCTGACGCGAAAACCCTAGCCCTTGAAGATCATCGTCATTGAGGAATAGAAAGGACTCTGGGGTCGGGTGTCCGCCAAGTTTAGCCATCAGTTTTTCATAGGTTGCGCGGGCAGAGGCAAGGGACACTTGCTGCTCAAGGATAAGATAGAGAACTGTGCGAAATCCCTGAGGGCGTTTCCAAAGCGGCGGCGTGCCAAACTCATCCACAACCGCCGCCAAATCGGAATCCCGCTCACAAAGCTCGGCCGTCGCGGCGGCGAGACGTTCTTTGTTGCGCACCAGAGTCACCGGTGAAGACCACGCTGAATTTCAATATAGTCCGGATCTTCTGGCCCCAAAATTCCGTGACGGATAAAGAAATCGATATTCACCGCCGCACAGTTGAACTTGAAATCAGCAGTATCGGCGGTGATCGCCATAACCTCGCGCGCAGGAAGAAGCCTAAATTCGGAAAGTTCACCATCAGTATTGCTGGGGACAAAATCCGAAGGAAGCTCCATATCGAACACGAACATCGTATCTGGCTTGAGACAGTTATCTTCCTCATGTTGGTAGGAAATTGCCCCGACGGGTTTTGCTGTTCTTGAAATCTCTATCGGGACCGCAGCCTCTTCGGCAGACTCTTTAATTACATTCTCTATCAAACCGAGACCCACTGGTTGCCCACCGGCGACAAAATTATCGAGCATCCCAGGATAGGTTGGCTTGTCGTCAGCACGTCGCGCAATCCACATATGAAGGTCATCGCCCTTCCGGACAAAACCGTTGATGTGAACGCCATAGCCAGACACGCCGAAACGTGGCACGGCGGTCCGTTCCATTTCCAGTAAAGGTTTTTTGTAAAATCCGGTGCCGACTGGATAGGCTTCATTTCGCCAGCCGGAAAACCAGTCGTCATCGTCCAGCGCCCGCAGAACAGTATCTACAGCGGCGCTACGAGATTTATAATCGTGAAGCTGATCCGACAACCTTATGGCATCACTCTCAACCAGGAACACGTTCTTAAATGGCTTTATCGCCGACGAAAATTCGCGATGAATCCATCCCACGCGGGCATCGCCGACCTGAAAAGGTAAATAGGCCGAATGCTCTGTTCCGTTGTTACAAACTTTGATTCTATCCAGAAGACTCATAACGACAGAGCGCCACGACACCATAAAACTGTCAACAGGCCCTGTAAGGTTTTTCTATCGGCAAGACGCATTTTGGTCCTACACTCACCCTATGAAACAGGCGATAGCGACATTTCTATTGATAGTCTTGCTCTGCCTTTCAGTTTTCCCGGCAGCGGCGCAAAAGCCGCTATCTTATAAAGATGGCGTCATTGAATTCGACCGGGGTGAGTTTTATAGCGCCTTTGCAACATTCAAAAGATTAGCTGAACAGGGCGATGCGCGCTCACAGCACGACTTGGCTGTAATGCATATGATCGGTTATGTCGGAAAACAGGATTTCAAACTCGCAGCGACCTGGTTCAAACGCGCCGCCAATCAGGGACTTGCGAGAGCACAATATAGCTTGGCGGAACTTTTGGAATCTGGCCGCAGCGGCGAAAAAAATAAAGTCAAAGCGCTACAATGGTATTGGATAAGCGGAATTCTGGCACGCCGTGAACAAAGACGCCTTTTAGCAAAAAGCAAAGTCCAACTCCTGGAAAGCCAGATATCTCAGGGCGAAACCTTGCGGGCGCGAAAAGCCGGTTGTGAATGGCTGAAAACATCTAAATCCCGTCTAAATCTCACAACCGTGCAGCTCTCCGTTTGCGCCAACGACTAGTGTTATTCCACAAGTTTCTCCCTGTCCTAAACTCCCGGACCATCCTATAGTCCTTTGATGCAACAATCTTTTCCTTGGCTCATTATCATCGCGATGGTGCTTACCTTTTTGGTCATGGCCACTGGCGTGTTGGGCATGCTTCGGCCCGGCAAAAAAAGTGCTCGCCGTTCCAACATTTTGATGCGCTACCGCATCCTGTTTCAGGGTATCGCGATTGCTTTGGTGGCCATCGCCTTTTTGATCGGGCATAACTGAAATGATTGCGAAAATCCGCTTCGCAAACGCCACATATTGATCCCGCCTGACTTTGTTCGTATACATATGAATATTGGCGTCTATGGCTTGTCTGTAGCGCTTTATTTCTTGTCAAACATCCGGATTGATCATGAAAATTCTCGTCGCCGTAAAACGGGTCATTGATTACAACGTCAAAGTACGTGTGAAGGGGGACAATACAGGCGTTGAGCTTGCCAACGTCAAAATGTCGATGAACCCCTTTGACGAAATCGCCGTAGAAGAAGCGATCCGCCTGCTAGAAGCAGGCACTGCTTCTGAAGTTGTTGCGGTCTCCCTTGGTGAGACCAAATGCACGGAAACCATCAGAACGGCTCTCGCCATGGGCGCTGATCGTGGAATCCATGTCAAAACCGACGAAGAGCTGCAACCGCTGGCCGTTGCCAAACTCCTAAAAGCAGTCTGCGAAAAAGAAAGCCCCGACATGGTCATCGTTGGCAAACAGGCCATCGACGATGATTGCAGCCAAACCGGCCAAATGCTCGCCGCCCTTATGGGCTGGGCCCAAGGCACCTTCGCGTCGAAAGTTGACGTGGCCGACGGTAAGGCGGAGGTCACGCGTGAAGTTGATGGCGGGCTTGAAACGGTATCCTTATCGATGCCCATCGTGGTCACGACTGATTTGCGGTTGAATGAACCACGCTACGCGTCCCTACCCAACATCATGAAAGCCAAGAAAAAACAGATCGACGAGTACACGCCGGAAGATTTGGGTGTCGATGCAACGCCACGCCTTAAGACACTTCGGGTGGAGGAAACCCCGCCGCGTCAGGGAGGGGGCAAAGTCGCCGATGTTGCCGAGCTGGTCGACAAACTCAAGAACGAAGCAGGAGTAATCTGATGACTGTCCTCGTAGTTGCTGAACACAATAATCAGGAAATCAAGGGCGCGACACTCAACACCGTAACCGCTGCCATTGCTCTGGATGCCGGTGATGTCGAAATTCTCGTTGCCGGGGGAAATTGCCAGGCTGCTGCCGATAGCGCCGCAACCATTGCCGGCATTAGCAAAGTCCGGATGGTCGATAACGCGCTTTATGCCAATGGACTCGCGGAACCATTTGCGGCGCTGCTCGTCAGTCTCGCCGGCGATTACAGCCATCTCGTTCTGTCACATACGACACACGGGAAGAACGTTGCACCGCGTGTCGCGGCCTTGCTCAATATCGTGCAGGTTTCCGACATCATGGAAGTAAAGTCAGCGGACACGTTCGTCCGGCCGATTTATGCCGGAAACGCCCTGGCAACAGTGCAAGCCAGTGAAGAGAAACTGGTCATTACCGTTCGCGGGACGGCGTTCGACAAGGCTGAACTCGGTGGCAGCGCGCCCATTGAGACAGCAGATGCTGGCGGCGACCCCGCACTTTCATCTTTCGTCGGCCAGGAGCTTACTCGTTCTGAGCGTCCCGAACTCACCTCTGCTCGGATTGTCGTTTCGGGCGGCCGTGGTATACAGTCAGGGGATAATTTCCACCTGGTGGAAACGGTCGCCGATAAAATTGGTGCTGGCGTCGGCGCCTCACGTGCTGCGGTAGATGCCGGGTATGTTCCCAATGACTATCAGGTCGGACAAACTGGCAAGATCGTTGCCCCAGAACTTTATATGGCCATCGGCATTTCCGGTGCGATCCAGCATCTTGCAGGCATGAAAGACAGCAAGGTTATCGTCGCGATCAACAAGGACGAAGAAGCGCCAATTTTCTCGGTTGCGGATTACGGCCTGGTCGGTGATCTGTTTGAGGAAATGCCCGCGCTGGCGGCAGAGCTCGACAAGCAAGGCATTAAACCTCGCTAACACTGTCTAACGATGATCGCAAAATTAGGAAGTGATGAGATGACCAACGCTGTAAACGTCCAGAATATTGGCATCGTTGGTGCTGGCCAGATGGGCAGCGGTATTGCACAGGTCTGCGCACAATGCGGCTATAGCGTCAGCCTGGCAGATATCTCACAAGACGTGCTTGATAAAGCGGTCACCGGCATTGGTGGTCGGTTGCAGAGACTCGTCGAAAAAGAACGATTAACGCAAGACGCTCTGGATGCCGCAGTCGGCAACATCACGACAAAAACCGATTATGCAGGTTTCGGCGATTGTGATCTGGTCATTGAAGCTGCGACCGAAAATGAAGAAATCAAAAAGTCCATATTTGAGAACTTGATCCCCGCATTGCGTGACGATGCCATTCTCGCAACTAATACGTCGTCCATTTCGATCACCCGCCTAGCCGCTGCCACGGACAGACCGGAACGCTTTATAGGGATGCATTTCATGAACCCGGTACCGGTCATGAAACTCGTTGAGCTGAGCAAGGGAATCGCCACTGATGAGGCCACCTATTCCGCCGTCAACACCGTTGTTGGTAAGCTCGGAAAAACCTCAATCACGTCTGAAGATTTTCCGGCCTTTATCGTAAACCGCATTCTCGTTCCGATGATGAATGAAGCGATTTACGTCCTCCAGGAAGGCATCGGCGGCGTCACTGATATTGATGGCGCCATGAAACTCGGGGCCAACCAGCCGATGGGACCGCTGGAGCTTGCTGATTTCGTCGGTCTTGATACCTGTCTGGCAATCATGCAGGTCCTGTATGACGGTTTTGCTGATAGCAAATACCGACCTTGCCCCCTACTGGTTAAGTATGTTGAAGCAGGTTGGCTCGGTCGTAAAACCGGCCGCGGCTTTTATGATTATTCCGGCGACAAGCCAGTACCGACGCGCTAACGATTACTTCCCAACTGGCTATAATAGTCGATGAGCGCCAACGCTTCCGGCGTATCCCATTCAGCAATGCCCTTGAGTTGTCCGAGAACTTTTCCATCGCGCGACAGGAGTACAGAGGTTGGCAAGCCAATGACTTTTAGCTTGCGCCCGGTCGCCGACTTCCGATCCACATAGATCGGCAAATCTCCAAGCTTATGCTTTTCAAGAAATGGATTGACGGCTGCCCATTCTTTAAAATCCTGCGACAAGGCCAGAACCGTAAAATTTTTGCCGCCACGTAATTTGTGCAACTTTGCGAGCGACGGCATTTCGCGAATACAGGGAGCACACCAGGTCGCCCAGAAATTCACCAGAACCAGCTTTCCCCGGAACTTGTCGAGAGACAAAATCTTGCCGTCTTTCTCAAGAACCTCCAGCTTCTGAGCTGGCTCGACGGGATCAGCCGGGGTAAAATTCTGCATCCAGCCAGTTAGAGGTGGGCCCAGTGAAGCGGCTACAGCCCGGTTTTCACTTGATTTATGGGGAAAAAATGCCCACATGGCGGTGCTCGCAGCAATTAGGGCTGTGAAGACAAGAACGGTTTTACGCATTTTACCTCTTAGACCGGATTGAGACCGAACGATGAGCGCGAAGAGTACACCTACATCCGATACGCAGGCTGACCCTGCCACGGACGCCCCTGCGCGGGAAAGTCAAAATAACTCGAACGCGATGTGGGGCGGCCGGTTTAGCCAGGCACCAGATCGTTTGATGGAGGCCATCAATGTCTCCATCGGTTTCGATCAACGCCTCTATGAGCAGGATATTGTGGGTTCGATAGCCCATTGCAAGATGCTTGTCGAGCAGGGAATTCTGGACGCTTCTGCTGGCGATCAGATCATCGACGGTTTGGGTAAAATTCGCACCGAAATTGAAGAGGGGCGTTTTGAATTCAAAAACGCGCTTGAAGATATTCATCTCAATATTGAAGGCAGGCTGACCGAAATTATTGGTGAAAATGCCGGCCGGCTTCATACGGCCCGTTCACGCAACGACCAGGTCGCAACGGACTTCAAACTATGGGTCCGCGACACGATCGATGCCGTTGATGAGGCTTTGAAAGCGCTTCAGGCAACCCTAATCAATCAGGCCGAAAAAAATTCCGCGACGGTGATGCCCGGCTTCACCCATTTGCAGGCTGCACAGCCGGTTACAGCGGGACATCATTTGCTGGCCTATGTCGAAATGCTGGGCCGGGATCGGAGCCGGTTTCGCGATGCGCGGACAAGGCTGAATGAAAGCCCACTGGGCAGTGCGGCCCTGGCCGGGACATCATTTCCAATCAACCGTAAGCAAACGGCAAAAGAGCTGGGATTCGACAGGCCAACGGCCAATTCGCTCGACGCGGTGTCGGATCGTGACTTTGCGCTAGAGTTCCTCTCGTCGGCAGCGATCACCGCGCTCCATCTGTCACGGCTTGGAGAAGAAATCGTTGTCTGGTGTTCGGCTCAGTTTTCATTCGCCAAACTTAGCGATGCCTTTACGACGGGCAGCTCGATCATGCCGCAAAAACGTAACCCCGATGCCGCCGAACTGGTCAGGGGCAAGAGCGGTCGGATCATCGGCGCCCTGATCGGGTTGATCACCGTCATGAAAGGCCTGCCACTGGCCTATTCAAAGGACATGCAAGAAGACAAAGAACCCGTCTTCGATGCCGCAGAATCGCTCGGCGTTTGTATCGTTGCGATGACGGGTATGATTGACGATATTGAGTTCAACATTGATCGGCTACAGGAAGCTGCCGGGGAAGGCTTCACAACTGCCACTGATCTGGCCGACTGGCTTGTCAGAGTGCTCGGCCTGCCATTTCGGAATGCCCACCACATCACGGGTGAACTGGTGAGCATCGCTGAAAAATCGGGGCGGAATCTGGAAGAGTTGACGCTGGAAGAAATGCAATCCGTTGAAGAGAAAATCACAACCGATGTATTTTCTGTTCTGGGTGTGGCAGACTCTGTTGCCAGCCGCACCAGCTATGGCGGCACGGCACCGGAAAATGTTCTGGCGCAGGTAAAGAGCGCCCGCGAGAGGTTCCTGTGATACGTATATTTGCCTTGATGATTTTGGTTTGTGCTCTGGCAGCACCACTTTCCGCCTGCGGAAAAAAGGGTGATCTTGAACAGCCACCCGGAACAAAAAAATCTGACTACCCCAGGAATTATCCGCGATGAATCACTTTGAGTATCGCGATGGCAGGCTGTTCGCTGAGGACGTCGCCATCGCCGAGATTGCGGCTGCCGTGGGGACACCCTTTTACTGCTATTCGACCGCAACGCTGACCCGACATTATGAAGCCATGGCGCATGCGCTTGAACGTGTTAAGGGGCGGATTTGCTATGCGGTAAAGGCAAATTCGAACCAGGCCGTCATCCAAACCCTCGCCAAACTTGGCGTCGGCGCAGATGTCGTCAGCGAAGGAGAAGCCCGTCGTGCACTTGCTGCCGGTATAGCGCCTTCGGAAATCGTGTTTTCCGGTGTCGGCAAAACCCGCGACGAGATGCGTTTTGCGATTGAGGCTGGTATTGGCCAGTTTAACGTTGAGTCAATTGGTGAACTTGATGTCCTCAACCAAGTTGCTGTTGATCTGAGTCAAACAGCAACGGTGGTTTTTCGCGTCAACCCGGACGTTGACGCCCAAACGCATGACAAGATTTCAACGGGCCGGAAAGAAGACAAGTTTGGCGTAGATATTGTTCTGGCGCCGGAACTCTTTCAGCGCGCCGCAGAAATGCCAGGCATCGAGCCGGTTGGTCTGGCGGTCCATATAGGATCGCAACTGACAACATTAGACCCGTTTCGCGAAGCCTTCACGCGGGTGGCAAATATGGTCACAGACCTTCGTAGCGCCGGTCACAAAGTCACCTGCCTTGATCTGGGTGGCGGCCTTGGCATTGTCTATGACGGTGAAGAACCGCCGGAACCAACGGAGTACGCAGCTGTCGTCGCCGAAACGGTAGGCGATCTCAATGTTGAACTCACCTTCGAGCCGGGCCGCGTTTTGGTCGGCAATGCGGGTATTCTTGTTACCTCCGTCATTCAAGTTAAGGAAACCGCGACAAAACGATTTGTCGTAGTCGACGCCGCGATGAACGATTTTACCCGTCCGACGCTATATGGTGCCGTCCATGCCGCCGCACCCGTAAATGAGAACAGTGGCAGCGAGCTGACGGAATCTGAAATTGTAGGGCCGGTCTGCGAAACTGGTGATATTCTGGCGAGCAATGCGCGATTGCCAGCGCTGGCCGAAAACGATCTGTTGTATCTAAAATCGGCCGGGGCATACGGTGCGGTGATGGCATCAAGCTACAATACCCGCCTGCCAATCCCGGAAATCATGGTTAATCACGCAGAATTTAGCGTTATTCGGCCTCGACCGAGCTTTGAAGAGCTTTTGTCGCTTGACCATATGCCCAAATGGCTGTGAAACTCCCTATGTAAGTCCTTTGACGATGCGGCCTGAGATCAGGTCGGTTTTATTGATGGACGTGATATGAAACGTAGCGAACCCAAAGACACCGGTACCCGGCTTGGCATCAAGATCACCCTGGCGCGTTTGGCGCTGGCCTGGGAACGTTTATGGCCGATTGTCTGGCCGCCTGTAGCTATCGTTTCGATTTTTTGTTCGCTTGCTCTGCTGGACGTCTTCCCATCTATAAACAGCTGGGTGCATGGGCTTTTGCTACTTTTCTTCGTGGGGACATTTGGTTTCCTCATCTGGCGCGCCATCAGACAATTTTCCTGGCCACAAAACATCGCAGCACGGCGACGGGTTGAAACTGCGAGCGGTCTTGATCACAGACCTCTTACCGCGATCAATGACACGCTGGTGTCAGGTAAGGAAACTGCTGACAGCAATGCGCTATGGCAACTTCATCAGCAACGCATGGCAATCGCGGCTCAGAGCCTTCGGGTTGGGATGCCTGAACCCGGTCTCGCAAAAAAAGATCCCCTGGCCGTTCGTGCTGCTCTCGTACTCTTGCTCATCATTGCCCTAACGGCTGGATGGTCAGATCCCGCCGATCGGTTTGCCCGTGCGGTTGTTCCAGCGATTGGCGAAATTTCGAAACCGACGCGAGTGGCCCTGGATCTTTGGATTACGCCGCCGGAATACACCGGCAAACCGCCTGTATTTCCGTTGAGAACATCTTCAAGCGGCGACGGCAAGGAATCGACGGCGGCGTCCCCTACTCAGCAAATTTTGGAGGTCCCCGCCGGTAGCGTTTTAACGGCGCAAATTCAAGGCGCCCGAAACACCAACCCCACGCTCATCACAGCAGCCAAGCAGACACCCTTCGAAAAGGTTGATTCAGCTTATAGCAGGCTAGTTTACAAACTTAAGAAAGACGGCGAACACGTTGTAGCAACCGGCGACGATGAACTTGCCCGGCTGAATATTAAAGTCATTCCTGATAGCCCGCCTGAGATTTCTTTTACTGATAAACCTGCTGCCACGCCGCAAGCGACCCTTCGGCTTTCTTTTAAGGCTCAGGACGATTACGGCGTTAAAAAGGCCTATATTCAGATCCGACGTGTTTACGAGCGCGGCAAGGTAAAAGGCCTCGCTGTCCATAAGGTTGATCTGCCCTTGCCCGCGCTCAGTTCGAAGCAGGTCAATGAAACGACCTTTCTCGATTTAGCACCGCACAAATGGGCTGGTCTGCCTGTGATCATCGAAATGATTGCCGTTGATGGCCAGAAACAGGCTGGGTACGCGAAATCAGTTAAGATGACGCTGCCGGAGAGGATATTCAATCACCCGGTTGCTCAGGCTATTATCGAACAACGTCGCCGATTATCCGAGCAACCCGAACTTCGCGGCCGTGTTTTGCGGGGACTTGCCGGTATAGCATCCGTCCCCGGCAATTTTAATCACGACTCCGTCGTGTATCTCTCCCTGGCTTCAGCCCGCTCGCGCCTGATCCACGATCAAACAGAAGCGGTGGTTGATCCTGTCGTTCATCTGCTCTGGGACACTGCGTTGCGAATCGAAGATGGCCGACTATCAATAGCCGAGCGCAATCTTCGTCGCATTCAGAATGCCTTGATGAAAGCGTTGGCGGAAGGCGCCAGTGATAAAGAGTTGGATCGGTTGATGCGGGAGCTTCGGCGCGCCATTAACCGATTCCTGCAGGCCATGCAGGAGCAGATGAGCCGCAATCCAAATGCCCAGAAAGCGGTGGATTTCGATCCCAACACGATGCGTATGTTCCGAAGCGAAGACCTGACACGTATGCTCAATCAAATACGCGATCTTATGAGATCAGGATCTCGTCAGGCAGCGCGCGAACTGCTCGCCCGTCTGCAACGAATGCTGGAAGGCATGCGTTCTATGCAGGTGATGAGACAGCGCGGCGGCCGCAGCGGGCGTCAGGGTGGCGCCTTGCGGCAGTTGCAGCGCCTCATTCAGCGCCAGCAACAACTTATGGAACGTACTTTCCGCGGATCGCGATCCGGACAGCGTGGCAGAGCACCTAGTGCTGCGGAGCAGCAAGCCATCCGAGAGGCCCTACGCAAATTGCGTGGCATGATGCCAGGACGAAAACCCGGCCAGCAACAGGGTCAGGGAAGAGGACAAGGTCCGGGACAGGCGCTGGATCGTGCAGATCGCGCAATGGGCAATGCCACCCGTGCTCTGGAAGGTGGTCGACCTGTCGATGCAGTTGGCTCTCAAGGCCAGGCGCTAGATGCGCTGAGACGGGCAGGTCGCAGCTTGATGCAACAGATGATGGACCGGTTTGCCCGTCAGTCCGGTCAACGCAGGAACAGAGGCAATCAGCAAAACCGGCCACGTCGAGATCCCTTGGGTCATGAAATCATGGGAGAGGATGTGGACACGGGAGATGTCTCCATACCGGACGCAAGCGCTGTCCAGAGAGCCCGTGAAATTCTCGACGAACTTCGGCGCCGATCCGGTGAAGGATTTAGACCTAAGCTAGAACTCGATTATATTGAGCGACTATTGCAACGCTTCTAAGACCGCGACCACCGCTTCCTAATATCAGTTAGTGAACGGTTTCGTCAGGACCGGCCGTGTTCGTAATCCGGCGGACTGTTTCACGAATTTCCGTAAGAGTGAAAGGCTTGGAAATTACATCATGTATTAGCGCGTCCAAATTGTGAGCCCGTTGCCGTTCTGCGGCATAGCCGGTCATTAACAATACCGGTAAATCGGGATAATCCTTGGAGGCCTTAAGGGCGAGCGCAATGCCATCCAGTTGAGGCATCACAATGTCGGCCAGCATCATGTCATAACGCTGTTTTTCGAGCGCGGTGAGAGCCTGCAACCCGTCGCCAACAGCTGTCACCTCGTGACCATTTTGAATCAAAGCTCGACTCACAAACTCACGAACAGCTTTATCATCTTCAGCAATTAAGATGGTTGCCAACAGTTAATTCCTCAAAACAGATTCATATCGGATGTGGAGAATTTTATAGAGCTGGAAGGTTTAGAAATCGTTTACAAATCGCCAAGAACACGCGGAAAATCTATGTTTTTTAAGCGTAACCTCAGATCAATCAGACTGCACAATTCCGATATAGGGTAGACCACGATACCGTTTCGCAAGGTCGAGCCCGTACCCCACGACAAATTCGGGATCAATTGTAAATCCTACATAATCTGCTTCGATCTCGACTTTTCTTTGTGTCGGCTTATCAAGGAGCAAACAGGTTTTTACCGAGGCGGCCCGTCGCTCCTGCATGGTTTCGACAGCAAAGGCAATTGTTCGGCCTGATTCCAGAATATCATCGACCAAAAGCACGATGCGCCCGGCCACATCCTCAGAAAGATCATGAGTAAGCCTCACCATCCCCGAACTTTCAGTTCCCATGCCGTAGCTGGATAGGGTCACGAAATCGACCTGCGCCGACGCACCATGCCGCTCCAACGCCCTTATCAGATCAGCAGCAAAGACAAAGCTGCCCTTCAGGATAACGACGACGAGGATGTTCTCCTTCTCATCAGCAACTATCTCGCGGGCAAGGGTGTCAACACGTTCAGCAATCTGTTCTGCTGAAAACATCGTTTTGATTTTATGCTCGTGGTCATAGGAGGTCATTTGGATGGTTACCGCCGTTGGTCAAAGGTAATTATGTATTCTTCGCTACCTTTTGGCGGGAATACTTCAGTTGCAAAGCCTGCACGTTCTTTGTGGAGGAGCTTGGGAAGCGGTGGATTGAAACGCCAGCGCTTGAGAACCTTGCCATTTTTGTCACGAATAATGCCAAGTATTCGCGGTACGACCACCGCTTTACCTGAAATATTTACGATATCGCCTTCAATTCTGACAACCTGTTTGCCGTCTTTGGGAACCGCTCTTATACGCTGATTTTGGATTGCAAGGCCGGCACCAGGTGGCGGGATAAGGCCAAGCAGGTCGAAAACGGATTTCGATGCTGGTGCCCGTTCCATAATCATATCGCGTTTAACAACCGCTCCCGTAATCATCCCGACAAGCACGATGACAACGAGTGACCAAAGAATTACAGGGGCCTTACTCTTTTTTTCACGTGGCAAGGCCGGTAAATTTGTCCCTGATGGCCGAGCCCGGCGCCCGGTCTCTAAACGCGGCGGTGACGTCGGCATCTCCTGAGGCGGTGGTAAATCGTCAGGCTGTCGTTCAACCCAGCTATACCCACATCGGCTACACCGAACTGTGCGTCCGGACGCACCAATTGCTGCTGCATCAACCCCATAGCGGGTTTCACATTCAGGACAGGTTATAATCATATCGCCCGAATTTAGTGCCTTATTTTACTGCGACGAATGACGGCATCCGTCTCCCCGTACTACGTGGTTGTATAAGGTTTCATCAAAATATTAGCAAGCAAAGGCAATCTGGATACTTCCCGATGCGGCATGCTGGACGAGCCCGTGATCGCTGTGTCATTCTCTCCTGATGAAGATCCTTGTGAGGAAAAATGGTGCTTGGCGGCGGTGACGTCATCAGATTTCAAAACGTTGGCGTCCGCTACGGTTTGGGTCCTAAAATCCTACATGACGTGTCTTTGCGTCTGGAGGAAGGGAGCTTTCACTTCCTGACCGGCGCGAGTGGTGCCGGAAAATCGTCCCTTTTACGGCTCATGTATCTTGCAAATCAGCCGTCGCGCGGCCTGATTTCCTTGTTTGGACATGACATTGCTACAACACCGAAACGGGATCTGCCGGGTTTGCGGCGACAGGTTGGCGTCGTATTTCAGGACTTTCGACTTATTGATCACCTGACAGCAATGGAAAATGTCGCCCTGCCGCTTAGAGTGGCCGGGGCCAGCGAGGAACAGGTGCGCGAACATGTTCCCGAACTTCTGAATTGGGTCGGGTTATCCGACCAAATAGACGCCCGCCCGCCAACGCTTTCCGGCGGCCAAAAACAAAGGGTTGCGATAGCACGCGCTATAATCGCCCGACCGAAGCTGCTCCTGGCGGACGAACCAACTGGAAATGTCGATGATCACATCGCAATGCGATTGATGCATCTCTTTGAAGAACTCAACAAGATAGGAACAACTGTTGTCGTCGCGACACATAATAAATCTCTGGTTACCGGCTTCGCCCATCCACGCCTTCACTTGGCCAATGGTGAACTCGAAGTCTTAAAAGCTGGAACGCCGTTCTCTGAACATGAAGACGAAACCGACGCCGAGGATAGGCGATAATGTCGAGCGCTCCAGTCCTACCTCTCGCGCGTGATGCTTCCAGCCGGTTTTTGCCGTGGCTCATCGCCTTTATGGTCTGGCTGGCGGCAATGGCATTGGCTGCCGTGCTCGTACTGTCTTCTTATGGCAATCAATGGCGAAGTAATCTTACTGGGACCTTGACGGTACAGATTACCACCACATCAGACGAAGCGGTTGAAACCACAGAACAACGTCTAAATCGTGCATTAGAAATTATCAGAAAGACGCCTGGCGTTGTTTCAACAGAAGCGGTTCCCTTAAAGCGAATTTCGGATTTGCTCGCTCCTTGGCTGGGCCGCGATGTTGTATCAGAATCGTTGGGTTTACCTATCCCAAGATTAATCGATGTCCGAATTAATCCAGAGAAAAATATCGACGTTGCAGCGCTGTGGGAAAGACTGAACAAAGAGGTCAGTGGCACCCAGGTCGATGATCATGGTGCCTGGCTTGATAAACTCATCGCCCTTGCCGGTGCCGTTGAGGCGATCACGCTTGCGGTTTTGGTCCTTATTAGCATCGCCGCCGTCGCAACTGTTGTTTTTGCAACGCGTACAAGCCTGACCATCCACCGGGATGTGATTGAGCTTCTGCATGTTATCGGCGCCAAAGATCAATATGTTGCTGACCAATTCCATTGGCATGCGCTAACTCTTGGATTGAAGGGCGGAATCGCCGGCGTTTTCCTGGCCACGGCCACATTACTGGGGTTGGTATCCCTTTGGTCAGGTGTTGAGTCTTCGCTTCTTCCTCCGATCTCATTGAGTATCTGGCAATGGATTTGTGTGTTGGCAGTAGCCTTCGCAGCAGCTGGCATCAGCACAGTCACGGCACGCATTACTGTACTTCGCGCACTCGGGCGCATGCCATGAGCTGGAGATCACGGCGGTCCAGAAAAGGCTTCATCCAAGGCTGGGGACTCCCCCTTGTTTTCAGCATTTTTGCCCTCGTTGCGATTTGGACGTTAGGTCTCACCTGGTTTGTAAGCACCGTTCCTACCCGTCAGGTCGAGGACAAGACAAAAACCGATGCCATTATTGTTTTAACGGGGGGCACCGGCCGACTAGAAGTCGGCCTGCAGCTATTAGCCGAAGGCTACGCCAAGCTGCTTTTTATCTCCGGGGTTGCCCGTGGTGTTGATGTTCAGGCTCTTCTAAGACTGGTACGCCGTAAACCCGATGACTTTGCCTGTTGCATTGCTGTTGGGTATCGCGCTGATAATACCGCTGGTAACGCCGTTGAAACCACGCAATGGATCAAAAAAAACAAGTTAACATCTCTGCGTTTGGTCACGGCGAGCTATCACATCCCCCGAAGTCTGTATGAGTTTCACCGCGCAATGCCAGACATTTCCATTATCCCCCACCCGGTATTTCCGCCACAGTTCAAGCGCGATAATTGGTGGCGTTGGCTAGGAACTGCTAGACTTCTTGCAAGTGAATTCAACAAATATTTGATAGCGTGCGCCGGATTTGGCGCCAATATGAAACGGCTTTGGGACGGCAAATCATGATAATGATGCGTTCCTTTCTCTATCATGGACTCTACGGCATTTGGGCATTTCTCATGTGCTTTGCCTTCCTGCCCTCTTTAATCCTGCCATTCTGGGCGAGCGATTTTATCGCCAAATTATGGACACGTTCTGTCTTTTGGCTACTTCGCACAATCTGCAAGCTGGATTTTCGAATTGAAGGCATTGAACATGTCTCTGACGTGCCAGTGATTTACGCATCCAAACATCAATCGGCCTGGGACACCTTACTTTTTCCCTACAAGATAGAAAGATCGGCAATCATCCTGAAGAGAGAACTCTTTTGGCTGCCATTCTTTGGCTGGTATGCAAAAAAATATGGTGCGATCAGCATTGATCGAAGTGCCGGTGCCTCCGCCATCAGAAAAATGTTGAAGAATGCCCGCGAGTCGATAGCTGCCGATAGACCGATCATTATTTTCCCGGAAGGAACCCGTGTCCCGCCCGGCGAAACAGGTGAGTACCAGAGTGGCGTCGCGGCACTCTATAGAGACCTCAAAATACCTGTGGTTCCCATCGCCTTAAATTCTGGCCTTTACTGGCCCCGACGACAACTCGTTCGGCGTCCGGGAACAATTACATTGCGGTTTCTTCCACCAATACCACCTGGTTTGCCCCGGAAAGAGTTCATGAAACGGCTGGAAACGGATATTGAGACCGCTCAGAGCGAGATTTGTGACCCAAATTACCGAAATTAGCTCAAATTCTCCGTAATTGATCTTTATCAGCGTAAGAAAGCCTGTATTAGGCTAGTTTTCTTCGCAATATTAGGTAATTTGGGCCGCTTAAGGTTCTTTCCGGTTCGGCCCACCACTTCGAACATAACAAGAACATTGAATTCTACACGGCCAGTTGATATTGTAGGTTGCCCCACTTACGTGGAACAATGAGGCCAACAATCAGGGGCATCCGAATGACCGCCATCTCCGCCATTTCCCAGCAAATCTGGGACATGAAGTACCGGTTCAAGGAACCGGATGGCGTCGTGCATGACAAAACGATTGAAGACACCTGGCGCCGGGTAGCCAGGGCCCTGGCGGCTCCCGAACAGGATGCCGCTAAATGGGAATCCCAGTTCTACGAAGCTCTTGAAGATTTCAAATTCCTGCCGGCGGGACGGATTGTTGCGGGTGCGGGAACCGCCCGTCAGGTCACCCTGTTCAACTGTTTTGTCATGGGCACTGTCCCTGATGACATGGCCGGGATTTTTGACCTGTTAAAAGAAGCTGCACTGACTCTGCAGCAGGGCGGCGGCATCGGTTACGACTTCTCAACCCTTCGACCAAAAGGAGCTCTTGTTAAAGGTGTCGGCGCAGACGCATCAGGACCTCTATCCTTCATGGATGTCTGGGATTCGATGTGCCGCACCATCATGAGCGCAGGTTCCCGGCGGGGTGCTATGATGGCCACCCTACGCTGTGATCATCCCGATATCGAAGCTTTCATCGAAGCGAAGCGTGAAGCAGGTCGGCTTCGCATGTTCAACCTGTCGGTCCTTGTCACCGACCCTTTTATGGAAGCGGTTGAACAGGACGCGCCTTGGGACCTCAAGTTTGAGGGGCAGACCTATCGCACGGTAAAGGCTCGTGATCTCTGGGACAAAATTATGCGTGGCACCTATGCCTACGCGGAACCAGGGGCGATCTTTATCGATCGCATCAATTCTCTGAATAATCTCTCCTACTGCGAAACCATCAACGCGACTAACCCCTGCGGTGAACAACCCTTGCCACCCTATGGCGCGTGCCTGCTGGGTTCCATTAATCTCGCGCGGCTGGTCAAAGAGCCCTTTACTGACAATGCCCATGTGGATTTAGACGCGCTGGCGAAACTCGTACCGGTGGCTGTACGAATGATGGACAATGTCGTCGATGTTTCAAACTTCCCTCTTGAGGCACAAGCTGACGAAGCCCGCGCCAAACGGCGAATTGGACTTGGCATCACAGGATTAGGCGATGCCTTGATCATGTGTCGGGTGCGCTACGGTTCCGCTGAGGCTGTTGCACTGGCAGGAGAATGGTCTGCCGCCGGAGAGCGACACGCCTATCTGGCATCGACGGAAATCGCCGCAGAAAAGGGGGCGTTCCCACTCTATGATGCGCAACAATATGCTGCCGGACAACATACCCAGACATTGGACGAAGATGTCCGGAACGCCATCTCACAGAACGGTATTCGCAATGCGTTATTGACCTCAATTGCCCCGACCGGAACGATTTCGTTATTCGCTGACAACGTCACGTCAGGGATTGAACCGGTCTTCGCCTATAGCTACACACGCAATGTGCTCCTGCCAGACGGATCCCGCGAGGCAGAAGAAGTCTCGGATTATGCCTGGCGGCTCTATCGCACAATGTTTGGCGAAACCGCGACATTGCCGGATTATTTTGTCGATGCTGAAGCATTGACGCCGCTCGACCATTTAGTGATGCAGGCCGCTATACAGAAGCACATCGACATCTCTATTTCCAAAACCATCAACTGCCCCGAAGCGTTGAATTTTGACGCCTTCAAGGAAGTCTATCGCGAGGCCTATGCGCTCGGTTGCAAAGGCTGCACCACCTATCGGCCCAATGAGATTACCGGTGCGGTGTTGGAGAAAAACAACAGCGACCAGCAAGCGTCACAGGCCGAACTCCCGCTCGACGCCCCACCGCCCAAACCGGAAGATAATCTCGAGTCGGGCGGCGTGGTCTATATGACGCAACCGCTTAACCGGCCGGAGGAATTGCCGGGCCAGACCTACAAAATAAAATGGGCCGAGAGCGAACACGCGATCTACATCACCATCAACGACATCGTTCAGGATGGCAGGCGTCGCCCGTTTGAAGTCTTCATCAACTCTAAGAATATGGAGCATTACGCCTGGACCGTTGCCCCCACGCGTATGATCAGCGCGGTCTTCCGGCGCGGCGGCGATGTCTCGTTTGTCGTTGAAGAATTAAAGGCTGTTTTTGATCCGCGCGGCGGCCAGTGGTTTGAAGGCAAATATGTTCCCTCCCTTCTCGCAGCAATTGGCGGTGTCATCGAACGCCATATGATCGAGATCGGATTCCTACCGCGTCCCGGCGAGGCGGAAACCGCGCAGGCGGCGCTTGCGGCCGAAGCGAACGGTGGGACAGCCTCTCACGAAGACACACCATCGCGCGGCATCATCCCGCATCAATGCCCAAGATGCGGTGAAGCTGCGATGATCCGCCAGGAAGGCTGTGATCTCTGCACATCCTGCGGCCACAGCAAATGTGGGTGATAGTAACTTTCGATGTATCGGGTCCCGAAAGGCGTTAAAAACAACCCTGTAAAAGCTGGTCGCGAGGAGATCGGTATTTTTTCGCCTGCGGCGCTTGCCACATACTAGCCTATGCCTTCATACAAAAGTTTTCAGACGCCAAATTTTCTCCCATCTGGATCAAACCCGGAAAGGGATTTACCGGTAGCCATATCGTAGCGGTGAAAGACGACATCGCCTTCGATTATCATGGCTATACATCGTGGAAAAAGCTAACCGGTCATTTTGAAGAAAAAGCCAACCGCTGGTGGCCGGGATGGCATGCCGACTATATCCCGTTACCAATCGACGTTCTTATTTCGGAACGTAAATCGCGCGAATATGATGGGCTATGGCTGCGCGAACCAAAACAGTTCCTGCACAACGCCCTGCCTAGAGATGAAGCCTTTCTCAAAAAGTTTCCGCCGCCCTCAGGCTAGCGAAAGATTACTCCGCCTCGACCGGATTCTGTAACAACCCGACACCATCAATCTGCACTTCAAGATGATCACCCGGTTTGAGATAACCCGGCGGATCATGCTCAATAGCGGAACCGCCAGGGCTGCCTGTGCAGATCAAATCGCCGGGCTCCAGCTGGGTAAAGCGGGAAATGAACGAGATTACATAAGGGATATCGAAGATCATCATGTCGGTGCCGCCGTTCTGACGTTCTTCGCCGTTCACCCGCGTGACGATCTGAAGCTTCATCGGATCATCGATTTCATCCGCCGTGACAATCCAGGGCCCCATTGACCCTGAGCGCCACTGATTTTTAACCGGGCAGTTTTGTGTGCCGCGACCGATCCAATTGCGAACACTGCCTTCATTGGCAATCGTATAAGCGCCAACATAGGACATGGCATCCGCCTCTTTGATATGCCGCCCCTGCTTGCCAATCACGACGACCAACTCCCCTTCGTAATCGAGCTGGTCAGCATCGTCAGAGCCCCGAATGATCGCCTCGTCATGAGATGAGAATGAATCCCGAAAGCGCGGGAAAATGCTTGGCCATTCCGGTCGGCCATCCTCCATCACCTCGTGATAGGCGTAGTAGTTTCGACCGACGCAAAAAATCTTGCTTGGATTGTGGATCGGCATGCGAAAAGTGATATCGCTCATTCCAAGGGTGGGTTCCCCTGCCTCCACCGTCGCCTTAAGTGCAGCAATAGCACCGTCACCGGCAGCCATAACACCTTTCAGATTGGCGAAATGGGTTTCCTGATACATCGCACCCGACAGGTCGACGATACCGTCATCTTTGACCGCGCCATAACCTTCTCGACCATCGTGGAAAAAGCTTACGAGCTTCATTGTTGTCTCCCTAAAATTCGATAGCTGTTTTTAGCGCAATTCTCGTAGCGAGGGTAGACGCCCTTACGGCGTAATTTTATCGACACGCGCCAGAACCTGTTCCAAACCATCATCCTTGATGCCAAGTTTCTGCAAATGTTCGACTGTCGCTGCCAGATATTCGCGATTGGGACCATTCTTGCCATGACCGTTAGCAATCCGGGCGGCCATGTTCTCCAGAGACAGCTCAGCGACATAAAGCGCGTGATCAGGATTTACGACCAGCGTATAGGCGGAAACGACTTCGTCCTCTTTCTCAATCGAAACCGGCACACAGCTGTAAATTTCTTCTGGCATCTCGCGTTCAGCCAGATAGGCAAAAACTTGATCTCGATCATGTTCCGCAATTTGCAAGGCCAACCCCTGGCAGTCCCCGCCGCGGTCCAGACCGAGCGACAGACCCGGCTGCTCCGGGGTACCCCGATAAATGATGGAGGAAACACAAAACCGGCGATGCCACCCAACAAGACGCGCCTGACAAACGTCCTTTGTTTTAAACCCGGGATTCCACATCAAGGATCCATAGGCAAAAAACCAGATATCTCCGGGTTCTGAAACAATAATGCGTCTGCGATTTTCCGACATGACTTACCTGTTGACCAATGCGACACCGGCTACGGCGATCACCATACCTGTCATTGCCAATATTGCAAATGTTTCGCCAAACATCAGCCACCCCATGATCGCTGTCGTCGGCGGGCTGAGATAAATCAAACTCGTGACCTGAGCCGCCGCGCCGCGTTGCACCAGGAAAAAATAGAGCGCCAGCGCGATTACGGAAAGACCAATACCTGACCAGGTCAAGGCGAAAATAAACTCCCTTGTCCAGTCCACATGCATCGTCTCAAACCCGGCAGCGAGCATCCCAATGACGACCAGCGAAACTGCATTCTGAACGGTCACCGCAGCCCGCGCATCGATATCGGCGCAAAACCGTTTTTGGTAAACCGTCCCAATAGTAATGCCGACCAGGGCAAGACCGGCAAAAGAAATCGCCCAAGCCCCCTGCCCCGCAAATTCAACCTTTTCCGCGACAACGAGCCCAAGGCCTATAAAGCCCAAACCAAGGCCGACCCATTGTCTGGCTGTCACTTTTTCTCCCAAAATCGGTGCGGCAAGCGAGCCTGTCACCAAGGGCTGCAACCCAACAATCAGGGCCATCACACCAGTCGAAAGACCGAGAAAGATGCCGTAAAACACGCCGATCAAATAAGCCGTCTGCACCAGCAAACCCGCAACCATGATATGCAATAAGGATCGTAGTGATTTCGGCCATTCCACCTTCCAGATGATGGTCAACGGAACCATGATCACCAGCGCAAGGACAAACCGGAGCGTCAGAAAGGTAAAAGGCTCAGCATACGGAATACCGTACTTTGCCGCGACAAATCCGCTTGCCCAAAAGAAGACAAACAGCGCTGAGAGCACGACCATCATGCCGAGCGAGAGAGTTTGAGATTTTTCTTGGTTCATCAGAATTCTCAATCGAACCAGAAGTGTAATCCCTCTGGTCCCTCTCGACCACTTCTATCGAGGTGCCTATAAAGACGCATGGCGTTTAATTTCCAGAAATGGCGCAAACCGATCATTAGAGGATCAATGATCATGGCAGGTCTCGCCGCTTTATATAGCGGATTGTGGTTTGTAATCGCTTCACAGTTGGAGATCGGCCTGGCCAACTGGTCAGCTATGCAACGTACCCGCGGCTGGACGGTTGAACACGGAAAGGTCGCAGTCGCTGGCTTCCCTCTAAAATGGCAGATGGACATCAAGAAACCGGCTCTCAGCCGCGCCGGTGGCAAAGCACCGTTTCACTGGTCTGGTCCCCAGATACAGCTCGATTTACGACCATGGAAACTCTCCCGAGTTGGCTTCACGACAGCGGGCGAACATTTTCTGGGCTACGGCACCGCCAAAGCAGCTGAATCCACAAAACTAGAAATAGGCGGCGGTTACGGCGACTTGCAGTTTGGCTCCAACGGAGCCCTACGGGAACTCCTCTTTACCGTTGAGGGAGCCGCACTCGAAACACTCCAGGCCCAAACTTATCGCTTCACTCAACTTAACGCAAAACTCGACCTCGACCGGACTGCGCCTGCGGGGTCCAAACCACATCAAATCCCGGCGTTTTTTATCTCCACCGAACTATTCGGACTGACACTCCCGAAAGAAATCAAGCCGATCCTTGGCCGGACGATCAGCCGTGTTGCCCTTAGCGCTGATTTTTTGGGCTCGGCCAACGGCCCCTCTCTGAAACAGATTTTGTCACAATGGTCCCGCAGCGGTGGCTCTCTAAATGTAAAGAGGCTCGAAATTGGCTGGTCCAGGCTCGATATCAGCGGGACCGGAACCTTGGCTCTTGACCCAAATTTGCAACCCATCGCTGCCTTTAGCGGTCGAGTCTCCGGTTATGACCAAACTCTGGACGCCATGGCAAATAGCGGACTCATCAAACCTGGGACCGCAATGGTCACGCGCTTTGCGCTGCGCGCGCTATCAAATATCACCGGCGACAAAAAGGGCGACAGAATTCGCGTTTCCCTTGCGATCCAAGACGGGCATCTGCATGTCGGACCTGTCAAGCTGTTCAAACTGCCAAAAATTATTTGGAATTAGCTGTCGGTTTCTGTGCCCGGTGGCTTGGGGGGAATATGCTGGCCGGCTTCTATAACACTCCGGCGAATTTCGCGGGTCCTGGCAAATAACGCTTCAAGACCATCGCCATCGCCATCGCGGATCGCCCGCTGTAGCCCGCTCAGATCCTCGGTGAGCCGCCCCAGCATTTCGAGGACCGCATCCTTGTTATTGAGGAAGATATCGCGCCACATCACGGGGTCGGACGCCGCTATACGCGTAAAATCCCGGAACCCGCTAGCGGCAAATTTGACAACCTCCGACTTCAACCTGTCTTCCAGATCAGTGGCGGTGCCGACAATGGTATAAGCAATCAGATGCGGTACATGTGAAGTAATGGCCAGGACCTGGTCATGATGATCCGGGTCCATACGCTCAATTTTGCTGCCGGTTCGTCGCCACAGCTCCGCCACCTGGTCGATTGCTGTCTCGTCCGTGCCATCTTCCGGGGTGAGAACCAGCCAGCGATCTTCAAATAAGCTGTCGAAACCCGCTTCGGGACCGGAATTTTCTGTTCCAGCAATCGGATGACTGGGAACAAATTGAATACCTGCTGGTAAATGAGGCGAGACGGCATCGATGACCGACCGCTTCACGGAACCGACATCGGTAATGATCGCGCCTGGTTTCAGTGCGTCAGCCATCTGTTCGGCGATTGCGCCATAAGCGCCGATGGGTGTGCACAACACAACGAGGTCGGCATCGCGCACCGCTTCCGCAACATTGTCCGTTGCACTATCCGCGAGGCCGAGATCAAGCGCTGCCTGTCGAGTCTGCTCCGTCCGTGCGCAAGCGACGATTGACCCGGCCAACTCATCGCGCCGTATAACCCGTGCCAATGAAGAACCGATCAGACCGATTCCGATAAAGGCTATTTTGTTAAATAAAATACCGCCTGCCATTGAAAACTACCCCGCCATAAACTCTTTTGCGGCGTCGGCGAACGCGCGCATTTCATCCTCTCGGCCAATCGTTACCCGTAGACAATCAGGCAAACCGTAGCCGCCGGTTTCGCGTGGTATGATTCCCCTGGAGCCAAAGAAGGTCATCGCTGCAGTCGAATTATGGATGTCGTCATCAGGAAATCTGACCAGGACAAAATTCGCCGCGCTTGGAAAGACCGTCAGGCCACATTCCGTCAGCCGGTCTGTAAGCCATGGCAACCAAACCGCGTTATGATCTCGGGCAGCCGCAAGATGCGCCGTATCTTCCACAGCCGCTTTCCCTGCCGCCTGCGCGGCGGTCGAGAGGTTGAACGGTCCGCGCAGCCGATTGAGCACATCGGCGATTGAGGCCGGACAATAGGCCCAGCCGATCCGCAGCGACGCCAGCGCGTATATCTTCGAAAACGTCCGCGTCACGACGGTATTCTCGGCCGCATCAACCAGATCAAACCCCATATCATAATCGTTGCGCGGTACGAATTCCGCGTAGGCACAATCAATCACCAAAAGAATATCGTCCGGCAATTCGGCCCGCAGGCGTGCCAGCTCCGACGCAGGAATGTAAGAGCCCGTCGGATTGTTAGGATTGGCGATAAAGACAATTCGGGTTTTGTCCGTTACCCGAGCCAAAACTGCATCAACGTCAAATGTCAGATTGGTTTCCGGTACTTTTACGGGGACGGCACCTACACAATGCGCAACGATGGGATAAACATTGAAGCCATGCTCGCCGAGCAAAATTTCATCGCCCGGACCCGCATAACCGCGCGCCAAATTATAAAGCAGTTCATCCGATCCCGCGCCGCAAACTATGTGGTCGGGATTTAGACCGTTGGCAAGTCCCAAGGCTTCGCGCAGGGCAATAGACGTTCCATCGGGATATATATGCAATGACTGCCCTGCATCGCGGAATGCTGCTAACGCTTTGGGACTTGGACCCAGCGCGCTTTCATTCGCGGATAGTTTTATCGCAGCCTGTTTGCCATCCACCGACGATTTGCCGGGAACATAAGGCGCGAGTTCCAGAATGCCGGGACGAGGCGTCAGCATGTTACGCCCCCGTCGTCAGGGGCACAGCGTATCCGCCGACCACGCGTGCCATCAAAAAATCTGCATTGTCTTCGAGAAACTGAGCGACGCGGCTGTCATCTGTCGCTGCAAACCCGTCCACCTCAATCAGAAACAATTCGCGCCCCATCATGGCATTGGTTTTTGGCAGTGTGACCAGAGCCGAAGGCGCCAAGCCAACAGTGGTCAATGAACCTGTCAAACGTGATCGGCTTATCGGCTCAGCACATTCGATAATCAGAAAACTTTTGTCTTCGCCAGTTTCAACTGGCGAGATGTCAGCGACCAACAACGCTTCAGACCTGCCACCACGGCTGTTGCCACTAGACGAAAACGGCAGGCGCGCACAAACACGAACCTGCCGTCCACCAGTTTCATTTCCAAGCAATGGCCACCAAGGTTCGGGCTCATCGATTTGCGGTAGCGGGAGAACACCAGCAGTCGCACTGCCATCGGCAACAGCCTGCAATACGCCGCGTGTTGTCGTATGCCGTGTCAGTGGTGTTCTCGAGCCAAAATGATCACGCGCAATATCCCAATAGCCCGGGTCTTCACCATCCCAAACAGCGATCAAAAAATCACCCTGCATGGCTACAAAGGCCGACATCAATTCACGCCAAATTCGAACAATAACCGCCGAGGGCAAGTCACCGTCATGGCGTTTAACCAACCGCCGCAAGACCTCGGCTTCACGACCAGGCCAAAAAACCGGGCCGCCAGTATCTTCCTTGGCTTCTTTTATGCGCGCAACAACATCGGCGCGCCGCATAATCAGGTCATGCAGCCCGTCGTCTATGGCGTCGATCTCGACTCTAAGATCGTCCAAATTATTGTTGTTCGTGCTCATAAAAGCCTCTGGCAGCCTAAAAAGTTACCGTGTTCCCACTTGGGCCGCGCGTTTATAACGCGCCCCGCCATGAACCAAAAGCAAAGAAAACATTGATAAATTTCTTACTTCGACATAGCTATCATGGAAATTTAGGCATTTGTCACCAAGAATCGCCGCCGAAGTAACGCTAAAATGACGGATTCTACAGTTACGCATAGCCCCATGGATCATGGGGAATTGCCCGGCCATCAGGTAGAGCTTGGAGCCGATGCGCCTCTGCGCCTGGATTCTGGCGCGGTCCTTGGACCCTATACAATTGCCTATCAGACCTACGGTACGCTGAACGCTGACAAATCGAATGCGATCCTTGTTTGCCACGCACTTACTGGCGATCAATATCCTGCAGAGGCGCACCCGGTCACCGGAAAAGACGGCTGGTGGGATTTGATGATTGGCGCTGGAAAGGTCATCGATACCGATCAGTTTTTCGTGATTTGTACCAATGTACTCGGGGGTTGTATGGGGACCAGCGGGCCGAGCTCTATCGACCCCAGTACCGGGAAACCTTACGGACTGGATTTCCCCGTTATTACAATCGGAGACATGGTCCGCGCGCAGGCAATGCTCATTGACCATCTCGGCATCAATAAACTGTTCTGTGTTATTGGTGGATCGATGGGCGCGATGCAGGTCCTGGAATGGGCTTCCAAATACGGAGACCGGCTATATGCGGCAGTGCCAATAGCTGGCGCGCCACGCCATTCCGCCCAAAACATCGCGTTTCATGAAGTGGGCCGTCAGGCGATCATGGCCGACCCGGACTGGTGCCAGGGCAATTACATACCAGAGGGCAAACGCCCCCGACGCGGTCTCGCGGTCGCCCGGATGGAAGCGCATATAACCTATTTGTCGGAACCGGCATTGCATCGCAAGTTTGGACGCAGACTTCAGGAACGCGAGAAGGTTACATACGGTTTCGATGCTGACTTCGAGGTCGAGTCCTACCTGCGTCACCAGGGCAGCACCTTCGTTGAAAGATTTGACGCAAACTCCTATCTCTACATCACGCGCGCCATGGATTACTTCGATCTGGCCGCAGAACATAATGGTGTCCTCGCCGACGCCTTTCGCGACACTCAAGTTCGTTTTTGCGTTGTCTCTTTTTCAAGTGACTGGCTCTATCCGACGATTGAAAGCCGCGCAGTTGTACACGCCCTCAATGCCGTTGCCGCAAATGTCAGCTTTCTGGAAGTACAAACAGACAAAGGCCATGATGCCTTTTTGCTGGATGAGCCGGTTTTGCACGAAACATTGTCGGGATTTATCGATGGCGCCATCCGCCATAGCGGATTGTCACTATGAATGCGCTGCCAACCATCGGACCGCTGCGAAGTGACCTGCAGCTTATCAGCGATATGATTACACCGGACAGCCGGGTTCTTGATGTGGGCTGTGGTGACGGTGCTCTTTTGGCATTTTTAGCCCAGGAAAAAAATGTTGATGCCCGCGGCATTGAACTGAGCCAGGAAGGTGTGAATGCCTGTGTTTCGCTGGGTCTTTCGGTGATTCAAGGCGACGCCGACACTGATCTAGCTGATTATCCGACGGACGCTTTTGACTATGTCGTGCTCGGCCAAACCCTGCAGGCCACGCGCAGTCCAAAAGACGTTTTGGAAACATTAGTCCGAATTGGCCGCTATGCCGTTGTATCCTTTGTCAATTTTGGTCATTGGCGGACACGCCTGTCGCTGATGCTTAACGGTCGCGTGCCTGTCCCGGCGGGCAATCAGTTTGGCTGGCATGACAGTCCGGACATCCATCTTTGCACGGTGCTCGACTTTGTTGATCTCAGTGAAGAGCTTGGTCTCAAGATCGACAAAGGCCTGTCGCTCGATCGCAACGACCGGGTACGCCAAATCAAAACCGGCAGCCATATGGCCAACTTACGCGGCGAGCAGGCGATATTCTTACTGCACCGTGAATAGGTCGAAAGTTGTGAGATAAGGGCCGGTTTAGTAGGGTAGGCTTTAAGTAAAAGGGTAATAACGGCTAATTCTGCGAGGCAGTGAAGTTAACGCTCCAATGAGTATAGTTGTATCAATCGAATTTCTGCGGGTCTGCTGATGGCGGATGTCAGCCTAGTTTCCGACAGTTTACGGTCATACGAGCCGCGTGATATTTGGTCGACCAAGGTCCGGCGGCGCGGATATCAGCGATGGCGTCTTCTGCAGTCGCAAATCGATCTCTATTATTTCTGGGAGAAACGCTGGTTTTTTATCGCCATGGCCATAGGTTTTGCCATGCTTGTCATGCCGCAACCTGAGGGCTTAACCCGCGAAGGCCAAATCGTCCTCACGATGTCGGTGGTCGCGGTCATTCTTTTTGTAACCGAGCCAGTACCTTTGCCCACCGTCGCATTGCTGATCATTGTCGGCCAGGTGCTTTTGCTCGGCATCGAATCAACGACGGTCGCCAAAACCCTCATGACGGATTCAGTTCTGTTCATCATGGGGTCGCTCATGCTGGCGGTTGCTGTCGTTAAACAAAAACTCGATATCAGAATCGCCTGGTTGATCGTTCGGATGACCGGCACAAAAACGACACGGATATGTTTCGGAATTTCTCTGGTATCCGGTGTCCTTGCCTCCTTTGTTGGCGAACACACCGTGGCCGCCATGATGCTCCCCGTCGGCATAACTTTAATCACCCTGACATCTGACGATCCGAAACAGGTGCGGCGTTTAGCGGCTGTTCTCTTATTTTCCATTTCCTATGGCTGTTCGGTCGCCGGCATTGGAACACCCTCAGGCGGCGCCCGAAATGCCATCATGATCGGGTACTGGAAGGAGTTTTTCTTTGACCCGACCAACCCCGAAACCCGAAAATTCCTGATCGATTACGTAACCTGGATCGCGTACGCCTATCCGATATTTCTGGTTCAGTTACCGTTCGTTACCCTGATCCTGTGTTGGACTTTCAAACCTGAATACAAGACTTTGTCACGCTCTGTTGCCAAGCTGCGCCAGCAAGTCGTCTTACAGGGCGCCATGAAACCAGCTGATTGGCTGGCCATATTTTTATTTGGTCTCATTCTTCTCGGGTGGATTTTCCTGTCTGAGGACACCGGCCTGGGGACCATAGCGGTTCTCGGGGCGGCGCTTTTCCTGATCGCCGGGCTGGTACAGTGGGAGGATGTTAATTCCGGCGTCAACTGGGGTGTTGTTCTGCTTTATGCCGCAGCGATCTCCCTCGGCGTTCAGATGAAGGATACTGGCGCCGCGCAATGGGTCGCGGAAAGTTTTCTAAACCTCATGACACCGCTGGGTGCAGAGGAAGGGCTGGGGCTGTGGGCAGCCGTATCTGCCCTGACCACGCTCGTCACCAACACCATGTCAAATGGTGCCGCCGTCGCGGTCCTGGGCCCTATCGTTCTTAAAATGGCGACGGTAGCCGGAGAAAGCCCGATCATTTTGGGCTTCATTACGGCGATCTCCTCAGCATTCGCCTATCTCACCGTGGTCGGCACACCGGCCTGCACCATTGTTTATGCGTCAGGTTACCTCAAGACGACCGATTTTCTCGTGGTCGGCTGGCGGATGGTCGTGATATCGATGATCATCATGATGCTGGCAGCGTCATTCTACTGGCCTTTGTTGGGAAATTGAGCGCGTCAGATGTCGTTTACGATCCGAAAACCCCGAGGTCAGAATTCCGTTCAGGCGGAAATGTCGGAAGTTCGAGAACAACGACGTAACCGATTCCGCATTCTGGTCTGTATTGATGGCACAGATGAATCCTATGCCGGTCTTCGCTTTGCGTCACGGATCGGCCATTCCAGTGAATGCGATATCATTCTGCTTTATGTCCGTCCCATCGATCAGGGATTGCGAACCGGTGGTCTGCAGGTGCGTGTCGCCCGCGAAAATATGCTGGACTGGGGTCTTGAGCTTCCCGGAATTCGTCACCTGAAACGCGGCCTCGACATGTTGACAGGCGAGGATGAAATTTCCGCCCACTGGACGGCATCAATGAGCCACTCGGAATCCTGGGGTGACCCACTTGGCGACAACAAAGTTGAATATCGCCACGAAAATGGTCGAAGCATTGTATTAAAGCTAAAAACCGCTCCCGACCCCGCAAGCGGGATTCTGGATCAGTATGAGCTCGGGCCCTACAACCTGATTATCATGGGTGCGCCAAGTCACTGGCATAGCGAAATGCGCGCCTTCTTTAGCGCCAGCGTTACTCAGAAAGTCGCCATGCTGGCGCCCTGCTCGGTCATGGTCGCCCGACCCCATCAGGAAGGTCGCGGCACTGGACATCTGATCAGCATTGACGGCACCAAACATTCACTTGAAGCCATGCGCCGCGATGCCGTTCTCGCCAAACATAGCAACAGACCCGTCACGTTGTTATGCGTCGCCCAGCAACAATCAGATATCGCAACTGCCGGGCGTGTTTTGGAAAAAGCGGCGGAAATGCTGGGGAAAATGGATATCGGGGTAGAAGATGTGCTTGTCAGAGTGGGCAACCCTACTGAGGAAATCGTCAAGGTGGGAGATAACTACGCGGTCATCGCTGTCGCCTGCTCCGGCAAAAAATTATTCCGACGCCTGTATGTTGGCGGGACCGCCTTTAGAGTGATGGGCGCCGCCAATACGTCGGTTTTAAACGTTCGCTGACTTTCACCGTCGATAGACTTACCCTTACAGGCCGCATAAACTTTTAGCCATAAAGCGCCATTGGGAGGTTGAACGATGAAGGGCATTACTTTTTTAGGAGACCGACAGGTCGAGTTACGGGAATTTGCCGACCCGACACCAGGACCCCGCGACGTCATTCTGGAAATCAAGGCTTCGGGCATGTGTGGTACTGACCTCCATGCCTATCGCCGCAAATTCACCGGTACCGAACATTTCATTGCTGGCCACGAGCCTTGTGGCGTCGTGGTTGAACTCGGCAAACATGTTGCTGATAGCGAGGCGAAGGTCGGCGACCGGGTCATGGTTCACCATTACGATGGCTGCGGCAATTGCCGTCATTGCAAATCAGGCTGGTCGCAGCTCTGCGATGAAGGCCGGATAACTTATGGCTCCGGAATGGGACATGGGGCCCACGCACGCTATATGTGCGTCGCCTCCCACACGCTGGTTCCCCTTCAGGAGGACCTCTCCTTTACAACAGGCGCTGCGATTTCCTGTGGTACCGGCACCGCCTATGGCGCGCTCAAACGAATTGGCCTCGAAGGTGATGAAACACTCGCTGTTTTTGGTCAGGGACCTGTCGGCCTATCAACGACACAGTTTGGTGCCGCGATGGGCGCCCGCGTGATCGCGATTGAAACATCGCCCGAACGCCGAGAATTGGCGCTTGAAAAAGGCGCGTACGCCGTTATCGACCCGAGCGACGTTGACCCAGTTCAGGCAATCAAGGACCTGACCCATGGCGAAGCTGCGCACAAGGTCATAGAAACGGCCGGTGTTGCCCAGGCGCGACAGGCTGCCGTCAAAGGCACCCGGATATGGGGTACTGCCTGTTTTGTTGCCACCAACGGGGAGGTGACATTGGATGTCGGGCCTGATCTGACATTTCGTCAGGTGACCGTTCTCGGACACTGGACCTTTTCCAAGAACGGTCAGGCTGACTGCGCGCGTTTTGTTTCGGACCGCAAAATTGATGTCGATAGCGTATTCACCCATCAGTTCAAGTTGGAACAAGCCGAAGAGGCATACCAATTGCTGGATCAGCAAAAAACCGGAAAAGGCGTGTTTTTACCGTCTTGATCGTTTTCGGCAGAAATTACACCGTCTTTGGGTACTTCCGCTTGACGGCCTCAATCGTCTGAAACCAGTGATCGGTGCCATTTACCCTGTCGTGATAAATCATATCGAGCTGGTCCGGTAGTGAGGGATATTCCGCCTGCCGTTTACGGCGATAATCGCTGGCAACTGCGCGGCTACCATCTGGCAAAGTTTGCACCATTTCATCTGCGACCATGACGCCTGGTGGAATCGGATTGAGATCAACCATAATTCGTTCACCGTTATCATTGTACAGAAACTCCGGGTCGTGACCGGCCTCTATCATGGCTCTCTTTTCAGCATCAGACATCATGTCGTAATCAGGGTTCAGCTTCTCGCTATAAAGGTGATCCCACTCACCAATATGAATAACGTCTCCAGCTTTCCGGTAAACCTTCATTTTGCGACCCATCCAATATTCCCGGCCCCTGTTTCTTTGACATAGAAACGAGCACCTGGCCCGCCATCTGACCGCCGAAACGTCGAGCCTGCGGGCGCTGTCCGGACACCTTCGGGAGAGCCTTCCCCGGCCAATTCAAGCACGCCGCCATTAGAAAACCGAATGTCCGTGTCGACTGTAAACCGACTCGCCTTGAGACCTCGGGTTGTGCCGCTTATTTTATCGATGACACTCAATTGAGAGGACGAATTCCGGTTTAACGAAATATCTGTGGCTTTCGACCCGCTCCCAAAATTGATCCTGCGTCCGGCAATTTCGACACCATTCTGTGCCTCATCCTTGTATCTGGATGCATAGACCGGATCAGAAGGTGTCGACAGAGAGTATCCCATCTGCGGAACGTTATAGTTCCACAATGGGAAGGTTGAATTATAGGGAATCGAGATCGAATTCACGTCATCCTTGATCATATTGAGAACCGCACCGGGCGGGCGATTGGCAACGACAATTCTGGAATTGCGGATGGAAAGTTGCGGCAAGGTGCCGTTGTTCGATTTCAACGTAAAGACATTAATCTCCGGCTGAATTCCGACATCGCCGCTGATCTGCATACAGAAGCCGTCAAGAAACAAAGGCAGATTGTTCATCGTATCAAGGACGACGAATCCTTCTGAGGGCGGCAATTCGCCTACTGTCGTGCCGCCGCCAGAATCGATCCGGAAATTGCGGAGGTTTAGCTGAGCCTGACCGGGCATATTCTTTATATAAATTTGCGCGATACCGGCCGAGCCGACCTCCAGACCATCAATACAAATATTCTGTGTGCTGGCTGACTCACTCCCATCAATGTACAGACCGTATCTTTCACAACGTGCCGCGTGGATGTTTCTCAATGTTACGTAAGACACATATTCTATGTGGAAAGCTGTTCCCGCGATGTCGTCGAGTTTGACGTTTTCGACAACCAGCCCCGACCCGCCACCGTAGAGGTTTAACCCAATAAAATCCTTCCCCTTCTGATTATTCCGATTGCCGAAGACCCGAAAATCCCGGAGAGTCGAATGATGATGTGTCGGCACCGGCGTCGGAGAGGTCGGCCCTAATTTAAAAATATCTGTCTCCGACCCATCCGCGAGAAAGAATGTTGTTGAGGAAGACCCCGCGCCTTGAATGTGGGTCCGACCCTTTCCCGCTTCGCCACCATAAAACGTGATAAGATCGGAAATCAGAAAATACCCCGGTGCAAAGCACAGTACAGCGCCCTGTCCCCTAGTCTCAGTGGATTGGCCCATCCTTGCCGCCGCGTCGATAGCACGCTGGATCGCTGCGGTATCATCTGTGCCGGTTTTCCCAATCGGGTCCCTATCACCCTTTACGCCCCACCAAGCCGCGTCAACGAAGGGCAGGGAGTATTGACGCAACCACCTTCCCGGTCCCACATCGGGGGCAAAGATCGTTCCACCGTCCACTATCGCCGTGCTTGCGGCATCATAGATGAATGCCATACCAGCACCCTGTTGATCGGTAACAAGGGCAACATCACCGGGCTTGACTACACCTACATCGATAGCTGTCATTTCGGCGATACTGAACAAAGCACGAACTACATTATCAAAGGGAATTGGCGGCAGCTTCCCGGCCGGAGAAATCGGCTGTGCTTCGGCTCTGCCTATCAGCATAGCTTGTGCCATTCCCAAGCCAGACAAACCGCCAGTAACTGTAATTGAAGCGGCGCGATTCAAAAATTCTCGGCGTTCCAGACGATTGTGACGGTACTGCGTGTATAAACTGCGGATACGAGGATCGATAGTATCTTTGTTCATCGGAGATTTCCCTTACATCAAAATCAGATTATCAAACTCTGAGAAAACACCTTCTGACACTAAGCCGTGGGGGTTTTTGGTATGGGCTTTTCGCCAACTGGGACAAATACGGCCTCGCTCACCCGGTTGGCACCGGGCACAGTGGCGGTATAGCGCCGGCGGCGGCGGGCTCGTTTGCTATCGGAGGTCGCCGCATAAATCTGTTTTCCGGCCTCTGAAATCAGCACGCCCGAAAATGTCGGAAATAATCTTTGCCCAACCTGTTCCCACGCCGGTGCCGAGGCAATCACCATGCGTGATCGGCTGGGCGGGGCGAACAAGGCACGCTCGGTCCTGATCGGTGTGAACAGAGTATCGCGCAGAAGTCGGTTGAGCTGCGCAGGGCTATAGGGATAGCCATGGCCAAAGGGCGTGCGATCCATGCGCGCCCAGATGCCGCGCCGGTTGGGCACCACTACCATCAGACGCCCGCCATCAGCCAATACGCGCCATACTTCGCGCAACATCGGCCGCAGCTGTTCACTGCACTCCATCGCATGAACCAGCAAGACTCGATCCATGGAGACATCCGGCAGCGGAATTTCCGCCTCATCACAAAGCGTGACCTGCCCCGCCCCCTCGCTCGGCCAATGCAGTACGCCCTGTCTCGCTGGCATGGCAGCGAGAACCCGTTCCGCCTCGTCCTGAAACGGCAACAGATAGGGTGTCGCATAGCCGAGTCCCAAAATGCGCTGGCCGGACGTGTTGTCCCAAATATTTCGCACGCGTTGACGGATGACCCGCCGGGTCAAGCGCCCAAGGCTGGATCGGTAAAAGTCCCGTAAATCGACGGCGTCATTCCACATGTCTGCAGCTTATCACAGCATTTTACCAATTGGTGAAGCCCGCAGTTGGCTCACGCCAATCGCTTTGCTAGGTTGCGGTGGAAATGACGCCACAAGCAAGGGAAACACCAGATGTCTACGCTTGAAATCGAACAAATTCCAACCCGTAATGATAACTATGTCTATCTGATCAAGGAATCCGGACAGGGCAAAGTCGGGGTTGTTGATCCCTCAGACGCCGAACCGGTAATTGAGGCGCTCGACCGTCTCGGCTGGACACTCACACACATTATCAACACTCATCACCATAATGATCACACCGACGGCAATCTTGAGCTGAAGGAGAAATATGGATGTACAGTCGTTGGACCCCTTGCCGATCATGACAGGATTGCTGGCATTGATATCGACGTTGGGGATGGCGACACGTACACCTTCGGGGATGCTGTTGCCAAAGTCTATGACACGCCAGGCCATACGCGCGGTCATATCGCCTACTGGTTCGAAGAGAGCAGCGCACTGTTCTGCGGCGACACCCTCTTCGCGCTTGGTTGCGGTCGCGTGTTTGAAGGCACATTTGAACAGATGTGGGACTCGCTCGGTAAACTACGCGCTCTACCAGATAACACGATGGTCTATTGTGCCCACGAATATACACAGGCAAATGCAAAATTCGCCATCACCATTGAAACTGGCAATCAGGCTTTGATTGACCGCGCTGCTGAAATCGATGCCTTACGGGCAGAAAACAAACGCACGGTTCCGTCACTGTTGGGTCTCGAAAAGGAAACCAACCCTTTCTTGCGGGCGGATGTGGCCTCCGTCGCCGAAGCCGTTAGTCTCCCTGATGGTAGCCCGGTTGAGGTGTTTAGCGAAGTCCGCACGCGCAAAGATAATTTCTGATCAAGAGCGATAGAATGAAACTGCGATGGGCGCCCGGGTCTCCATTCGTTCGCAAAGTCACCGTCACAGCGATTGAGACGGGGCTTGATGACCGTATCGAACGGATGATGACGGATTATCACCAGCCGGACAGTGATATCATTGATCATAATCCGCTTGGAAAAGTACCAGCCATGATCCTTGATGACGGCGATATTCTGGTCGACTCGTCTGTCATTTGTGCCTATCTTGATACACTGCATAGCCGACACAAGATAATCCCGGAAAACCCGGAAACCCGCCATAAAGTTTTGTCGCTCGAAGCACTAGCCGACGGGATGACGGAAGCGGCTATCAATGTACAGCGCGAGCGAGGTCGACCCGCTGAAGAACAATCAGACGCCGTGCGTGACAAGCAATGGGGAAAATTTGAACGCGCCATGGATTGGATCAACGCCAACCCAAATGTGCTCGAAGGCGCGTTGAATATTGGTCATATCGCAATTGCGACCGGAATCGGCTGGGTCGAATTTCGCATGGGCGACATTCTTGGGGACTGGAAATCACAATGGCCCACGCTCGGCGCCTGGTACGACCAGATTAGTGAGCGCCCGTCATTTCAGGCAACTATTCCCGAATGATCTCAGATTAGTCTCGCGCTATGCACATGGCGATGCCCATGCCGCCACCGATGCACAATGTGGCGAGACCTTTACCGACATCGCGCTTTTCCATCTCATAGAGCAATGTCGTCAAAACGCGAGCGCCTGACGCGCCGACCGGATGGCCAATCGCGATTGCGCCACCATTCACATTCAGCTTCTCGTCATCCCAGCCAAGATCTTTACCTACCGCCAGCGCTTGCGCCGCAAAGGCCTCATTGGCTTCGATAAGATCGAGATCATCCACACTCCAGCCCACCTTATCGAGGGCTGCCCGGCTCGCGGGAATAGGACCCGTCCCCATAATAGAGGGATCAACGCCAGCCTGCGCCCATGACACAATGCGCGCCCGTGGTGAAATGCCGCGATCAGTGGCTTCTTCAGCCGTCATCAGCACCAGTGCCGCCGCACCATCATTTATTCCCGATGCATTCCCTGCTGTAACTGTACCGTCTTTCGCAAACGCTGGACGTAGCCCGGCAAGTGAGTCTGCCGTTACACCAGCACGCGGATACTCATCCTGATCAACAGTGATATCTCCTTTGCGGGTTTTGATCGTTACAGGTGCGATCTCTTCCGCAAAACGTCCTGCTGCCTGCGCGGCTTCGGCGCGTTGTTGCGACCGCGCCGCAAATGCATCCTGCTGTTCCCGACTGATCTGCCACTGGTTTGCGATGTTCTCCGCAGTGCAGCCCATGTGATAACCGTTAAAAGCATCCCACAGACCATCGCGGATCATGGTGTCAACCATCTGTGCGTCGCCCATTTTTTTGCCGCCGCGCAAATACATACAGTGGGGCGCCTGGGTCATGCTCTCCTGACCGCCGGCGACAACAACTGAAGCATCACCGCTTTTGATTGCCTGAAACCCGAGAGCCACAGTCTTGAGACCCGAACCACAAAGCTGATTGACGCCATAGGCGGGCACTTCAACAGGCAAGTCTGCAGCCATCGCCGCCTGGCGCGCGGGATTCTGCCCAGCCCCGGCTGTCAAAATTTGACCCATAATGACTTCCGAGACGTCCTCTGGCGCAACACCGGCACGTTCGAGTGCTGCCTTTATGGCAACAGTACCGAGTTCCGATGCTGCCAAATCGGCAAAAGCCCCATTAAAGGTTCCAACTGGTGTCCGTGCCGCGCTCGCAATGACAATATCACTCATGATTCCTACTGTTCTCCGAAGGTTTTTCTCTTACGGAGTATATAGTGTAGGAAACCGCTGGAGGCTACGGTTTAGAGATACGCGATAGGGGAGTTTTACCCGGCGATCAGCCGAACCGGCTGGTGTTCGATCTGTAGCGGCTCCGGCTCGGGCAATTTTTCTTCCGTACCATCCCAGGGCAGCTCTAGCTCAGGTTTTCCAAAAGCCCAGCCCTGCAGGAGTTTTACGCCCTCTTCCTTGAGCATCTGAGCCTGTTCCATTGTCTCGACGCATTCCGCGACGATTTCAAGGTTGAAGTTGCGCGCGAGATCAAGCAACGAGCGGATAAAGATCATGTTGGCTGGGTTTTGAACAAGGTCACGCACAAAAGCCCCGTCAATTTTGACCATGTCGACTGATAAAATTTTCAGATGACGGAAAGACGTATAACCCGCGCCGAAATCATCGAGCGCTACTTTGCAACCGAGTTTGCGCAAAGTCGAAACAAAACGGGCGCATTCCTCAACATCTTCCAGACCGGCTGTTTCGGTGATTTCAACAATCAACCGCTCGGCAATCTCCCGTTCGTTACGCAACAAGCCAACGATATGGCGCAACCAGGTTTTATCGCCTGCCGTCAGCCCCGACACGTTGATTGCCAATCGGGCGGTTGGATTTTCCATCATTACGTTGATCGCGAGATCCAGGACCCGGCGATCAATCAAACGAATGAGACCAAGCTCTTCGACAACCGGCATAAACATACCAGCAGCGACAATTTCGCCATCGGGTTGAATCATACGTAACAGACATTCGTGCACGACCGGCGCGTGTGTGTCGCTGGATACAATCGGTTGATAGGACAGGACAAGACGATCATCGCGCAACGCTTGCTTTACCTGTTCCGCGATCACCATATTTTTGCGGTGCCCTTCACGTTGTTCCTCGGAATAGCAATAGGCTGACCAAGTATTTCGGCCATCGCGTTTCGCGTTCTGTAACGCAATGTCCGCCTTGGTCATTGCATCGCTAGCGGTCATCGCAGATTCAGGGAAACTGGCAGCACCGATTGAAACAGTTACATGTATGGGACCAGCTGGCGTATCTACTTCGGTATTCCGGGCAACCTCGAGAATTTTCTCGGCGGCAACCGGCAATTCAGAACTCGGACAATTACTCAGAACGACGCCAAAACGATCTCCACCCAACCGGCCAATGACATCGCAAGCCCGCAGGCAACGATCCAGCCGATGCCCCAGCGCGACGATCACGGCATCGGCAACCTCATAGCCAAAGGCCTGATTGACCATATTGATGTTATCGATTCCGATAACCAGATATGCCCCAACCACTTTATAGCGGGACCCGTAATAAAGGGCTTGATCAAGCGCTTCGCGCAAACGCGTCTTGTTAAAGTGACCCGTCAACTCGTCATAACTTGCCAGGTACTGGGTTCTCTCGTGCTCATCCTTACGTTGATTGATAGCCCGCATGGTCCCGCGTAGCCGCACAGGCTTACCGGCCGGACCCATTTCTGCAACACCTCGATCGTGAAACCAACGTTGTTCGCCGTTCGCATCCCGGACACGGAACTCGCATTCGAACTCGGATTGCCCTTGATACAGAGAAGAGATTTGGTCGAGGCGGTTTGCGAGATCTTCGGGATGAATGCGCTGGTGAAATAATTCACCAGATGAAACCTGATGAAGACCTGAAATTTGGAAGGCATCGGTGACATTACCCAGCCACGAGAATTCATCTGATGGCAGGTCCCAGTCATAAACAACGTCGCCGGAGGCTGCTATCGCCGCCCGCAATCGTTCTAGCTCTGTAGATGCGTCACTCATGTCATGCTTCCTGCATTCACTTGATCTCCTACTTGGATATCCGCTTCTACCAGTCACCCAATTATGACTTTCAACGACAGAATAGCTGACGAGATGTTTCTATTTTGTTAAAGAGATGTATTAATATTTGTAAACCAAAAGAAATATTTTTGGCTAAAACCTTAATAAAAAATATTATTATTTATTTAAAAATATATAAATTATTATGGTTAATATTAATTAAGGTTAATATAGGTCAATAATTATTAATTATTTATTGACAAAACATCGATCATAACAAATATATAAGTCTCTTATAGGGAGGCTGCTTTGAAAATAATTTCTGCACCATATGCGATTAAGAGCACCCGCTCGATTGCCCCGACCCCATCATCAATCACTGCGGATGGCGAGCCTACCCGTTCCGTACAACCTGTTTTCCGGGCACCCGCTTCCAGTCGCGATATTCACTCATTCTCCCAAGATGTCCCTGCACATCAGAACATCCGTAAGAGCAGCTCTACGGCTACCGCACAGATCGCGCAAATGACTTATAGCGGAGGACCAGCTGTCGCGAGAACCGCCTCTGTTCTCGAGGCTTATCGTCAGGCAGATATGCTCCGCCTTCAAAACGTCGAGACTGACTCGATTATTCTCTAGCCATTGCCAGTTGCGTAGCCGATCGATTTCAATACCTCGGTAATTTCATCCAGAATGACGGGGTCATCGATCGTCGCGGGCATATTGTAGCTCTGACTATCCGCAATCTTCTGCATTGTGCCTCGCAACACTTTTCCAGATCGGGTTTTCGGAAGACGTTGGACCACAGTCGCAGTCTTAAAAAAGGCGACCGGTCCAATGTTTTCCCGGACCATACCAACAACTTCACCCACAATTTCGCCGTTCTCGCGATTAACACCGGTATTTAGGACGAGAAAACCCAGCGGAACCTGACCCTTTAACTCATCTGAGACACCGATGACTGCACACTCGGCAACGTCAGGGTGCGCCGCAAGAACTTCTTCCATCGCACCGGTCGACAATCGGTGACCTGCCGTATTGATGATGTCATCTGTACGCGCCATGACGAACACATATCCGTCCTCATCAATATAGCCCGCATCTGCCGTCTGATAGAAACCGGGGAATTCTTTCAAATAAGCATCCTTAAATCGATCATCGGCATTCCACAGGGTCATTAAGGTTCCGGGCGGCAAGGGCAGCTTTGCGACCAAGGCCCCTATATCGCCTGAGGCTACTTCGTTGCCGCCTTCTTCAAGAACACAGAGTTCCCACCCGGGTACCGGTTTGGTGGGTGATCCATGCTTGACCGGCAGCTGTTCAATACCGAGACAATTAGCGCAAATTGACCATCCCGTTTCGGTTTGCCACCAGTGATCAATGACGGGAACCCCAAGATGTTTTTCCGCCCAGCTCAAAGTATCCGGATCGGAACGCTCTCCTGCCAGAAATAGGGCCTTGAAGTGACGGAGGTCGTAATCCGCAACCAACTTTCCGTCCGGGTCTTCCCGCTTGATAGCCCGAAACGCCGTTGGAGCGGTAAACAATGTCGTCACCTTGTGATCGGAAATAACCCGCCAGAACGCGCCAGCATCCGGCGTCCCCACCGGTTTGCCCTCATAAAAGATAGACGTCGCGCCAGCAAGCAAGGGCCCATAAACGATGTATGAATGACCAACCACCCAGCCAATATCCGAAGCCGCCCAGTACACATCTCCCGGCTTCACGTCATAAATCGCGCCCATACTCCAGTTTAAGGCGACCGCGTGACCCCCATTGTCCCGCACAACACCTTTTGGCTGACCCGTCGTGCCGGAGGTATAAAGGATATAGAGCGGATCGGTTGCTGCCACTGAAACGCAGCCATGCGGTTCCGCTGCAGCCATCGCGTCATTCCAATCGAGGTCACTTTCCCCCAGGGAGCATTGCTTCTCTTTACGCTGGACCATTATCGTGCGTTTGGGTTGATGTGCTGCAAGATCAAGAGCGCCATCAAGCAAAGGCTTGTACTCGACAACCCGCCCAGGCTCGAGTCCGCAGGATGCCGAAACCATAACCTTTGGCTTCGCATCATCAATCCGTACCGCAAGCTCATTGGCAGCAAACCCGCCGAAGACAACTGAATGCACCGCACCAAGGCGCGCACAGGCAAGCATGGCGATCACCGCCTCAGGGATCATTGGCATATAGATAACGACCCGGTCGCCCTTGGTAACGCCTTCACCGGCGAGAACGCCGGCAAAAAGCGCAACATGGTCCCGTAATTCGCGATAGGTAAATTTGATGACCTGATCGGTCATTGGGCTGTCATAGATCAGAGCATCTTGATCAGCACGACCATTTTCCACATGACGATCCACCGCGTTATAGCAGGTATTGAGCATGGCGCCTGAAAACCAGCGGTAAAATGGTGGATTAGACTCATCCAGGACATTATCCCACTTACGGTCCCAATCTATGCCCTCCGCCGCGTCGGCCCAAAAGCCCTGCCTATCCGTCATCGCGCGCTGATAGGTGCTATCGAACTCACCTGACATGATCCCTCCCACGTTCGTCTTGAGAATTTTTTGCAAACGACAGCGTTCATCGGCGCCTATATCGACGCTGTTTGTCATCCCATAGTTGTCACCAAATGGAATATCCAGTTTGGTAAGAAGAAAGTGATTCTAGTATTTAGGCGTTAATGCCCAGCATTTCGTCTTTTATTCGGAGTTTTTGCTTTTTTAGATTTGCGATCAGGTTCTGGTCGGGTTGAGGACGGTTAAGTTCTTCAAGGAGCTTGTTTTCTAGACTGGCGTGGTGTGTTTCGAGTGAAGACTTAGCTTCGTCAACAATCATATTGACCTCCTTATAAGTCAGAAACAGAACGCCTTATTTTAGGCACAGCTTGGTTCAATCTCCAAGACAGATTCCGAGCCCCCGCGCGGTGCGCACGACGGCGCCCCCAGAATCAACCGGGTGTGAATGACCAACAACCTCTGCCAAAGGAACGTCAATACAATCCCGGCTAGACCAAGCCACCATGCGGTCGAACTTTTCAGCGGCAACCAGGTCAACAGCGTGAACGCCAAAGGCTGAGCCAAACAACCGGTCGCGGGGCGCCGGGACGCCCCCTCGCTGCGTATGACCAAGAACCGTCACCCGACATTCCGCGCCGGTCCTATCTGACAACCGATCACAAAGATACTGTCCGATAGCCGTCTTTGATCCGTCATCAGGCTTCACCCCTTCGGCAACAATAACGAGGGCGAACGTTCAGCCTTCTTGTTGGCGAATGTCTTCAAGTTTGGTGCAGATACGATCAAAGTCGTAGGGAATTTCGGGAATGAGAATCACATCGGCACCACCAGCAACGCCCGCATTTATCGCAATGTGACCATGGTCCCGTCCCATAACTTCGAGGATCATGACCCTACTATGGCTGGCGGCCGTCGGTTGCAACCGGTCCAAGGCTTCGGTCGCGACATCGACAGCCGTCAAATACCCCACGGCATTCTCAGTAAAATCAACATCGTTGTCGATTGTCTTTGGGACACCGACCAAATTCCAACCGCCGCGTTGTGCGAGCTTGCGCAAAATCGCCAAACTGCCATCACCACCAATTGCGATTAGAGCGTCAAGACCGAGAAGTTTGTAGCCTTCGTCAATTTCTTCGGATCGATCCTGACGACTGCCATCAGGCATTGGGAAGTCGAAGGGATCACCGCTATTCACCGACCCCAGCATCGTTCCACCCATGCGGAGAACATTTCCGGTGAAATCAGTTAGTGCCGGCTTCTGAAAGCGCGGCGGTCGATCCAGAAATCCATGACTGCCATCTTCAATACCGTATACCTCCCAGCCATACCGGGTGATCGCGCGTTTTGTCACCGCCCGAATAACCGCGTTTAGACCGGCACAATCGCCACCGCTGGTCAGAACGCCGATACGTTTTATTGCCATTATTTCTTCACCATCTTAGAACACACAACGTTGAAAACCGGTTATATTAGGAAGCTGTAAAGCCGAATGAGATATCCCTACCTCAGCAAACACCCGACGCGCCAGCAAAACGGAAAACTAGACCCAAACGATGCAAGATCAGGAAACCCTCAGACGCCGAATTGCAGAGCTTGAAACTGAGCATAGCGATTTAGACGGTGTCATCGATCAAATTTCTGAAGAGGTACCGTTTGATCAGTTGCAGGTGCAGCGTCTCAAAAAGCGCAAACTGGTTTTAAAAGATGAAATTCAGACGCTGCGCAGTCGGCTCATTCCCGACGACATCGCCTAACGGCAAACCGCCTTCATGACGCGGCTGCCGCCTGAGCCTTTTTCTTGTAAGCCATCTTGTTTTCATACATCGCACGATCAGCTGCGGCCAACGCGTCGCCCGCAGTATCACCGCCCCTGAATGTATAGATACCGTAGGAAACAATGAGGGGAATTTCCGCCCCATTCCAATCAAGGGGCTGATCCTCAATGCGTTGAACGAGCATCTGACCTTTTTCGGCCGCTGTTGCTTCATCCGCCTGCGATAGAATAACGGCGAACTCATCGCCGCCGAGACGACCAACAACATCGGATTCTCGAACATTCTCAACCAACACGTCAGCAATTCGCATCAACGCCGCATCACCCGCGGGATGACCATGTGTATCATTAATCGGTTTGAGGCCGTTCACATCGAAATAGACCAAACTGCTCGGTGAGTCATAGCGTTCAGAAAAGGCCATAATTCGAGAAAGTTCGGGTACAAAGGCGCGACGGTTTGCGACAGGTGCTAACGCATCCTGGTCAGCAAGTTGTTCAAGATAAGCAATACGCTGGCGACTTTGTTCAAGTTCACGACGCAGCGATTCGACTTCTTCCATCAAGCGCTGGATCGCCCCTTGGGCCTTGGGCGTCAACTCTGCATCCGGGATGCCCAGAACGCTTGTCGTATCGGAAATAGCGCGGGCAGCGGGGGCCGTCGCCTCACCGGTCCACGCGTAGGCGGCGGCGAGCTTCGTGTTTGGCACAACTGGTCTGGAACTCGATACTTTCATAACCGGCCCGTTCGCAAAGGGCACCAATGCCCCAGCCGGTAGTCAACGCCCATTTCGTTAAGGAATTATTAGAAACAGGGGAACTGCCTGATACAGCGCAGCATCATTGTGTCGTTAGAAAGACCCAGACATAAATACAGTGGATAAAGACAGTGGCTAACGGGCGCGGGCCGCTCGCAGAATTTTAAAGGGATCAGGAAGTTTGCAGGCGACCTTTTCAAGCTTGCCGCGCAGGGCAGGTATTTTCATCACATCGGCGATGCGTCGATCGAGAAATGCCCAGCTGTCGGCGCTGTTTTCTGAATCGTCGTTAAGCCAGAAAAGTGTCGTGGTCGTAATGACACCGGCCAGCAAAGCGCGCTTGGTGTAGAAACTAAAATCGGAAGATCGATCACCCACCGCATACCAGATGGCATCAACGGTTTTGTAAACGCCTTTCCCGCCGCGGGAGATATTTCCCGGCAGGGATAGAAAGGCAATTGTCCGACGCACTGTTTCACGGTGTACGTCCAAAGCTTCCAAACGAAGACGTACAGCGAGGGTGACGCGTTCGCGCAACTTCAAATCATCGATATCGCGCGATGCCAGCGCCGCAAGCATTTTCTGATCAGCCCAGTCGCTGAAATAAGTCGCGAGTTCCTTGCTACCGCCAGGGAAGAAACGTTCGACGGCAATAAGTTCCATGTCGGCATCCGCTGCCCCGGCTTCTAATGCTGCATCCGTCCAACCATCGAAAGCGACGTGGGGCAATATCGCCTCCAACAGACGATCTCGGTGCTCCGTGCGGCTGTCGGTCGAGCCCGCCACTAGGCTGCCTCCCCTTCATCCGTCTCCACGTCTTCCTCGGGCACCAGAGACGGCAAGCCAAACTTTTGCGCTTCTTCGGTAAAGACCAGTAAGGAAAGGTCGTGCATACGCATCGGGTAAAGAATGCCGTCCAGATGGTCGAACTCATGCTGGAACACCCTTGCATGAAACCCTGTTGCTTCGCGTTCGATTACCTGGCCTTGCGGCGAATAACCCCGATAGCGGATATGGGTATGGCGTGGCACCGCACCCGTCAGACCCGGCACAGACAAACAGCCTTCCCACCCCAACGCCATTTCTTCTGACAGAGGTTGCCATTCAGGATTGATGATTTCGGTCATTGGCGCAAAATCAGTTTCCGGCGCTTCCTCCTCCTCGCCACGTTCCTGCGGTGCGGCAAAGATCACCAACCGTTTACTTACATGCACCTGTGGCGCAGCGAGCCCCGCACCCTGGATATCCCCCAGCGTCTCATGCATATCCTCAACGAGTTTACGAATTTCGCGGGCCGTCGGGTCGGGAATTTCATTGGCGCGTTCCGCCAGAACAGGATGGCCCATGCGGGCAATTTTCAGTATAGCCATATCGTCAATATGGATCGGTCAGCGACCCAAATCAATTATTCAATCTAACTGGATTATAAGTGACTTAACCAAACGACTGAAGAATTTCTTCAGTCATTTTCTTGGCATCGCCAAACAGCATCATCGTGTTATCGCGGAAAAACAGTTCGTTATCGACGCCGGCATAACCTGACGCCATTCCGCGTTTCACAAACAACACTGTTTGCGCTTTTTCAACATCCAGAATTGGCATGCCATAGATTGGACTGGTCGGGTCTGTCTTAGCGGCCGGGTTGGTCACATCATTGGCACCGATGATATAGACGACGTCGGCTGTTGAAAACTCATGATTGATTTCTTCAAGCTCAAATACTTCGTCATACGGTACATTGGCTTCGGCGAGTAACACGTTCATATGGCCGGGCATGCGGCCAGCAACGGGATGAATTGCATAGGACACTTCAACACCGGCTTCCTTCAGGACATCGCCCATCTCGCGTAGCGCGTGCTGCGCCTGAGCCACCGCCATGCCATAGCCCGGCACCACGATCACCTTGCCCGCATTCTGCATAATGAAGCTGGCATCCTCAGCACTGCCTTGGCGAACCGTTTTATCCCCCTGCGTCGCAGCGGCGACCCCTTCTTCCGTACCAAATCCGCCAAGGATGACATTGAAGAAAGACCGGTTCATGCCCTTGCACATGATGTAACTCAGGATCGCACCTGACGACCCCACGAGCGCGCCCGTGATGATCAGCAAGGTATTCCCGAGCGTGAAACCAATACCGCAGGCCGCCCAGCCGGAATAAGAATTCAACATGGAGACAACGACCGGCATGTCGGCGCCACCGATAGGGAGAATAATCAGAAAACCGAGGATCAGGGCCAGTGCGACGATCAGCCAGTAGGCCTGATAGGACTCTGATGTTGAGAACCAGGCAATCAACACAATAGCGGCAATACCCAAAACGGCATTTAGAATATGCTGCCCGGGAAATACCAGCGGTGCGCCGGAAACCAATCCCTGCAATTTGGCAAAGGCGACAATGGAACCGGTAAAGGTGACCGCACCAATAAAAGTGCCGATTGCCATTTCGACCAGGCTCGCTGTCAGAATATTGCCAACCGCCCCTATGCCATAAGCTTCAGGCGCATAAAGTGTTGCCGTCGCGACGAAAACTGCCGCCAGACCGACCAGGCTGTGGAACGCCGCCACCAGCTGGGGCAACGCGGTCATCTGTATTTTTAGCGCCGTAACGGTGCCAATTGTGCCACCGACCAGAATACCTGCGACGATCCAGGTGTAGCTCAACACATGCGCGCTCGCCAAAGTCGTGCCAATAGCAATCGCCATACCGATCATACCGGTGAGATTGCCACGCCGCGCCGTTTCAGGTGAAGACAGACCCCGTAACGCCAGAATGAAACAGATCGCCGCCAGCAGGTAGGCCAGGCCGGTTAGTTCTTCAGACACGCCTTACCCCTTCTTCCGGAACATCTGCAGCATGCGCTGCGAAACGATAAAGCCGCCAAAGATATTCACAGAAGCCAGAACGACAGCGAGAAAACCCATGATCTTGGAGAAATTAGCGTCCGTCGGACCAACTGCGATCAACGCCCCAACGATAATAACTGACGAAATAGCGTTGGTGACACTCATCAGGGGCGAATGCAAAGCCGCAGTAACATTCCAGACGACGTAATAACCAACAAAAATCGCCAACACGAAAACAGTAAAGAAAGAAATGAGGGATCCGGTTGCTGCCGTCGCCGCGGCCGCTTCGGTGGCCTGCATTATTTTTGTCGGATCCATGCTCAGCTTGCCTTTGCTGTTTCTTCTGTCTGACCGAGGCCGGGATGCACGACCGCGCCATCTCGTGTTACCAGACATCCTTGAATGATCTCGTCTTCCCAGTCGATGGCGAGTTCTTTGGTTTCCGCATCAACCATCGGGGTAATGAAATTCAGCAGGTTTTTTGCATAAAGCATGCTGGCATCCGCAGCCAACCGGCTCGGTACGTTGGCGTGGCCAACAATTGTCACGCCATGCTTGACGACAACCTTACCAAATTCACTAATCGGACAATTGCCGCCCTGTTCTACCGCAAGATCGACTATCACCGATCCTTCCTGCATTTCCTGAACGGTTTCTTCCGGGATCAGGACAGGCGCCGGCCGCCCCGGTATGAGCGCCGTACAAATCGCAATATCCGTTTTGATCAGAGCGTTTTTTAACACCTCGGCCTGTCGCGCTTTATATTCATCCGACATTTCCTTGGCGTAACCGCCGGCGGTCTCGGCGTCTGCCGTGGCGTCCGGATCAACTTCAACAAAGCGGCCACCTAGGCTCTCAACCTGTTCCTTAACAACAGGCCGCACATCATAGGCTGACACCACAGCACCCAATCGCCGCGCCGTCGCAATTGCCTGCAGGCCCGCAACACCGGCGCCAAGCACCAGGACTCTTGCGGGCGGAATCGTGCCCGCCGCCGTCATCATCATTGGAAAAGCTTTGGTATATTCGTGCGCCGCATCAAGCACTGCTTTATATCCGGCAAGATTGGATTGCGACGACAGGACATCCATTGATTGCGCCCGGCTGATACGGGGCAGCAATTCCATGGCAAAGGCCGTCACACCCTGCTTTGCATAGGACTCTGCCTGATCAGCATTGGAAAGCGCGGACAAGGTTCCAATGAGAATGGCCCCCGACTTCATCATGGCGATCTCATCTTCACCGCCATCTGAAGCTGTCATCGGTCGCTGAACGCGCAACACAATATCTGCATCGCCAACCGCGTCAGCGGCACTGGCGGCTATCGACGCCCCTGCTTCCGTAAGAGCAGCATCCGAAATTGAGGCACTCTCACCAGCCCCCGACTCAACGACAACGTCGAAGCCCCGCGCTGTAAACTTCTTTACGGAATCGGGAGATACGGAGATGCGGGCTTCGTTAGCCCATCTTTCTTTGGGAACCGCGATTTTCATCAAATAACTAGTGCAAATTACCTGCCAAAAAGGTCCGGTGATCGCACAATGCCTTTTTGTTACGAATTTGCCAAGGGGGATGTCACGCAATGGTGAAGGCAAGTGAACAAGGCTATGATGAAGGCAAATTCGGAGGAAGAAACAACATGATCAAACTAGGCCGGTCGGGTTTATTTTTGGGGACTTTATTGGTCATGGTAACGCTTACCAACCCATCGCGAGCCGAGACAGAACGAACAATAGAGACCCGCAACGACGTCACCATTTCATTTGTCGTTACCCAACCTGATGGTCCCGTAAAATCTGCTGCAATCCTGTTCGCGGGCGGCAGCGGCAAAGTTAAATTGTGGAAAGGCCGCGGCGCGCGAACCAAGAATTTTCTCGTACGCTCGCGTGGTCGATTTGCCAAGCGTGGCGTCCTGACCATAACGGTGGACGTTCCTTCTGACCGCCGCCGCAAAGGTCTTATCCACTGGCGAGACTCCGATGAGTACCGGCAGGACATCGCCGCCGTCGTGAAATGGGTTAAATCTAAGACAAATCTACCGCTATGGCTGATCGGGACCAGCCGAGGTTCAATCTCTGTCGCCTATTTAGCGGGCGTGCTTCCTGTTGATGGGGCGGTTTTCACGGCGACAGTGACAGAGGAGTCAAATGCCGGAAAACCAACGGCGCATGACGCTGATCTTCGCAAGATTAAAGTTCCTTCCCTGATCGTTCATCACAAAGAAGACGCTTGCGTGGTTACGCCCACAGAAAGTCTGCCTGCCTTTGCGGCCGCTCTCAAAAACGCGCCAAAGGTCGAGACGATTTTGTTTGACGGTGGCGATCCGGATATTTCGAGCCCGTGCAAAGCCCTGTCGGCACATGGATTTCTTGGTATTGAAGACGCCGTCGTCAGCCGCATTGTCAACTGGATGCACAATAACGCTAGCCGGTAGGACTATTTTATTAGACCGATATCTTTTGCGATTGCCGATGATCCATCACGTGGCACGGGAACGACGGGTATAGCGCCGACAAACCGCAATATGGCCGCGGCGGTTTCTGACAACGAAACCGGGTTCTCCAGCGACTCGCTAACGACAATTCCAGCCACGACAAGGCCGCAACCCTCAACTGTTTTCAATGCCGTGAATGTATGGCTCAACGTGCCAAGATAGGACCCAACAACCAGCAGCACCGGCGCCCCAATTTCAACCATCAAATCAAGGACGGTTTCGGTATCCGTCAGCGGCACCATGACTCCGCCGACACCTTCTATGAGGAGTGTGGAGTCAGGCGCGGAACAGTCTCGGCAAAAACTGGCAATCTCTTTGATATCGAGCGAGCGCTCTTCTCTCATCGCCGCCATATCAGGTGAAATAGGTTCCCGAAATCTCCATGGCGATATTTCATCAATGCTATTCTGCGAGACCGTGCGCCCGGATGCTTCCAGAATGAGTGCTGTATCACTCTCGGCGGGGTTAGCCTCGTCAAACCCCGAAATTACGGGCTTTATTGCAGTGCATTGCAATCCCGCCTGCCGTATTTCGTTGAGCAGTATAGTGGTCACATATGTCTTACCGACGCCGGTTCCAGAGCCCGAAATAAATAATGACGTCACGGCAGCAAGCCGGTCTCTCTCACCGCATCTGCCAAACGCTCAACATCCGCTTCTGAGTGATGGGCCGCAAAGGTAAACCGCAATCGAGCGGTATCATACGGCACCGTCGGCGGGCGGATTGCAGTGACCAAAAAGCCTTCCTGAACAAGTTGTTCGGAAGCTGTCAGGGCTTCTTCTGCAGCGCCAATAATTACCGGTACAATTGAACTCTCAGGATCTGGCAGGTTGAGGCTCTGCGTGAATTGGAGCGCGCGCGCCATGGGAAGTCGAACGAGCTCATCATCTCTTTCAATAATATCCAGAGCGGCACAAGACGCGGCGACGACAGCTGGCGGCAACCCGGTCGCATAAATCAGGCTTCGCGCCCGATTGACCAGCAAATCAATGACCGGCCGCGACGCACAAATAAAGCCACCATATGACCCAACGGCTTTGGACAATGTACCCATTTGCAGAGGAATTCGATCAGCCACGCCGTCTTCCACAGCGCTGCCGCGACCGACGCCCAAAACGCCAAATCCGTGCGCGTCGTCTGTCATCAGCCAGGCATCGAATATTTCCGCCAGATCACAAAGATCCGCGAGCGGCGCCCGATCTCCATCCATACTGAATACACCTTCCGTCATAATAAGACAGTGGCGGAATCTAATTCTCTCTTGTTCAAGAATGCGGCGGCAATCATCAATATCGTTGTGCTGAAAAAACCGGCTCTCAGCCTGTGAGGCTTGAATGCCGGCACGCATGCTCGCATGCGATAGCTCGTCTGCGATGATCAGGTCACCAGATCCGGCAAATACCGGCGGTATGCCCAGGTTGGCAAGATAGCCACTGCCGAATACCAAGGCCGCTTCGGTTCCCTTAAGGCGTGCAAGACGATCTTCGAGGTCAGCATAGAGGGGGTGATTTCCGGTGACCAAACGAGAAGCCCCTGCCCCTACACCGAACGTCTCGACAGCGTCTGCGGCCGCGCGTTTGACTTCAGCGTGTTGCGACAAGCCGAGATAGTCATTGCAGCAAAACGAAATCAGGTCCTGGCCGTCTCTGGTTGTTCTCCCGACATCACCGCGCCCGATCTCCAGCAACCCACGGCGCAGTGTTTGCACCTCAAGCCCCTGCAGTTTGCGGCGCACCACCTGATCTATGCTTAAATTTGGTCCCCGCCCTTCCATCGTTTTTACAGTCTGAACACAGAACTGCACCTTTCAGATTGTTGCCTGTCGTCCTACTATACGCCAGTTCACAGGTAAGGCGCGATGGCACTTTCTAGCAAAGACATATTTGCACGAACCTCTTCTCAGGGCGCGGATGCCGACATCAGGCATGATTGGACGCTAGCTGATGCTGAGGCATTATTCTCTAAATCTTTCAGTGACTTACTATTTGAAGCGCAAACCCTGCACCAGCGCTATTTTAATCCCAACGAAGTACAAATCAGTACCTTGCTGTCCATCAAGACCGGCGGCTGTCCCGAAGATTGCGCATATTGTCCGCAAAGCGCGCATTACGATACCGGCACAGACAAAGACGCTTTGATGGATATCGATTCGGTTCTGGCGGCCGCGCGAGACGCCAAGGAAGGCGGTGCCAGCCGATTCTGCATGGGGGCTGCCTGGCGCAGCCCGACCGATCGGGACCTGGAAGCTGTCTGCAAGATGGTCGAGGGCGTTAAAGAGCTGGGACTGGAAAGCTGCGTTACGCTCGGCATGTTGCGTGAAGAACAAGCCAAGCGGCTAAGCGACTCCGGGCTCGATTATTACAATCACAATATCGATACGTCGGAAGAATATTACGACGAGATCATCACCACCCGAACTTACGAAGACCGGCTGAACACACTCGGCAATGTTCGGGATGCCGGGATTAACGTATGTAGCGGTGGGATCGTTGGCATGGGGGAAACCCGCAAGGACCGTGCCGGCATGCTGACCACACTTACAACACTGCCGGAGCACCCTCAGAGCGTACCCATCAATATGCTGGTCGCCGTTGAAGGCACACCACTCTCTGATGAACCCGCCATCGACGCCATTGAATTTGCCCGTACTATTGCTGTCGCCAGGGTCATGATGCCGGCCTCTGTTGTCCGGCTCTCGGCCGGCCGCAAGGAAATGACGGATGAAGCACAGGCCTTGTGTTTCGCAGCAGGTGCCAATTCGATTTTCTACGGCGATGTTCTTCTGACCACAGAAAATCCGGAACGCGAAGCCGATTTGGCGTTGTTTGAGCGGCTTGGCATTACGCCAATGAAGTGAGGGCATGACGGCTCCCGCGCCCCCTACCGACCCGAGATTAAAATTTCTCTGGCGTCCCTATACTCAAATGCAAACCGAGTCCGCGCCGCTTACGGCAGTTGAGACTTGCGGCGCGCAAATCAAGCTGTCAGACGGACGCTGGCTCATTGATGGCATCTCCTCCTGGTGGACGGCCTGCCATGGCTATAATCATGAGCACATTATTGAAGCCATGCAGAAGCAGCTCGACGACATGCCACATGTCATGTTTGGCGGGCTGACCCATGAGCCTGCACTGCAACTTGCCTATCGTCTATCAACTATTCTACCGGGGGCCAGAACGCCAGACGCGCTGTCACATGTGTTCTTCTCAGATTCGGGATCAGTGGCTGTCGAGATCGCCCTAAAAATGGCGGTGCAATATTGGCGCAATAAGGGGGTTCCGGGGCGTAAACGTTTCGTCGCATTTCAGCACGCCTATCACGGTGACACGACGGGAGCGATGTCAGTTTGCGATCCTGATGAAGGAATGCATGCGCTATTTAAAGGTGCCATCCCCGAACAGATCATCATTGAGCTACCAAGAACAGCCGATCAGATGGCGGCGTTCGAACAGCTTCTCATGGGTGGACAGAATGAAATTGCGGGCGTGATCCTTGAGCCGCTTGTTCAGGCAGCGGGCGGCATGAAGTTTCATTCGCCTGAGATACTCACCGCCCTTCGCGAAGCCTGCCGTCGTCATGACACTTTGTTTATCGCAGATGAAATCGCCACGGGATTTGGCCGCACCGGCACCCTGTTTGCCTGTGAACAGGCTGACATCGTCCCTGACATCATGTGTATCGGCAAAGCGCTAACCGGTGGCGCCATCGGAATGGCTGCTACGGCGGCGAATGAAAATGTCTTCTCAGCATTTTTGTCTGATAACGAGAAAGCCGCATTTATGCATGGGCCGACCTATATGGCAAACCCACTTGCTGCCGCCGCCGCCAATGCATCGCTTGATCTGTTTGAGGATGGCGACCGGCTCGAACAGGTCGAACGTATTGAAGACGCGCTGCGGGATCAGCTCGAACCCTGCCGTACAATACCGGGGATCAAAGATGTCCGCGTCATGGGCGCCATCGGCGTCGTGCAAATGGCCCAGCCCCGCGATATCGACTGGCTGCGTCAGCGCTTTAGTGAAGAGAATGTGTGGATCAGACCATTTGGCGACATCGTCTATCTGATGCCGTCCTTTATCATTGGCGCAGACGAAATGACGGCCCTAACCGGGGCCGTCGTCAATGTCATGAATGAGTGGTCAAAAAGAACCGGATAATCCCGGCAACAGAATCGGCTTAGAAACCTTCGATCTGCATCCGCTTGCGTTCGAGCTTGCGGGTACGACGTACGGCTTCGGCCTTCTTCCGGACGCGGCGTTCCGAGGGTTTCTCATAAGAGCGGTTGCGCTTCATTTCGCGCCAGATGCCCTCGCGCTGCATCTTTTTCTTCAGCGCTTTCAGAGCGCCGTCGACGTTATTATCACGAACAAATACTTGCACGGTTTTCGGTATCTCCTTCCGACAAACAAACCCCTCGAACACTAATCTTCCGCAGGGGCCCGCCTATCTAGCAAATACCGCTGGGAAATGAAACACCTAATCCAATAATATTAAAAAGGCGTTTTTACGCGGTTTCCGGCACTTTTGCTTTCTTCAGTGCGGCTTTTTGGGTCTGTGCGAGTTTCTTGACGTTAAAATCACCGATCAGCTCGTTAAACAGCCGATGCCAGTTCACTTCCGCCGCCAAATGGGTAAAGACCGATCCCAGCCCGATCGCAGCGCGATCCATTAGAACAAACTCCCGTGGGGGTTTCACACCACCCAGCCGATGCAATTCACGATGAACTTCGGCAGCAACCTTTGCGCCATACATGGTGCCATCGGTTTCCTGAATCTTGCGCTTCTTATCAACCAAAAGCGGCGAATAAATAAACGTAGCCCACATGTTCAACACATCGATGATTTCCTGGTTCAGCCCTTTAAAGCCCCAGGTTTCATAGGCATGGACCGCAAGATCAGCGTCATCGTTGAGCAATGAATTATAGAGATCGAGCACGCCCTGAACGAACTCAGGGCCAAATACCCGGATACAACCAAAATCAAGCAGGTTAATAGAGCCATCCGGCCGCACCGAATAATTCCCGAGATGCGGGTCACCGTGAATAACGCCGTAATGATAAAACGGCACATACCAGGCACGGAACAGATTCTGAGCCACCTGGTCACGTTTTTTTTGCGCTGCCTCTTTGAGAGTCAGGAGGTTTTCACCCTCCAGCCATCTCATACTCAACAGCCGGTCGGTCGACAGCGCCGGAAATGATTTTGGCACGTGAACGTTTTTCTCATCGCCCAGCATATTGCCGCACAACGTCATATGGGCAGCTTCGCGTTTGTAATCGAGTTCTTCACGTAGACGCGCCGCCACTTCACTATGAATTTCGCCGGGATCAACGGCTTTGTCATAGCGCCGATAGACTGCGAAGATCACTTTGAGCTGACGCAAATCAGCCTCAACGGCGGACTGCATATCGGGATATTGCAGCTTACAGGCCAAAGCCTCGCCCTTTTTGGTTTCCGCGCGATGCACCTGACCGAGCGATGCAGCCGCAGCTGCGTCATGATCGAATGACTTGAATTTCTTTTGCCAGTCAGCGCCAAGTTCTGCCGCCATGCGACGTTTTACAAACAGCCAACCCATCGCCGGTGCGTTATTTTGCAGATGCGCCAACTCTTCAACATATTCCGGCGGCAACATGTCGGGCACGGTCGACATGATCTGCGCCACCTTCATCAGCGGGCCCTTCAACCCACCCAGCGCATCGCGCAGATCCCGCGCATGCGCGTCCTTGTCCAGCGAGGTTCCGAGATATTTCGCCCCCGCCAGACGCGCGGCCAGACCGCCGACCGCACCACCGACCCGGGCATAGCGTTTTACCCGTCCGCCCAGCGTGTTACGTTCAGAGGCGTCATCAGAATCCATTGCGTTCAGCCAATCGCCTCCAGCTCATCGATCAGACCGGATACAACACCCAACCCTTTTGACCAGAATTTGGGATCAGAAGCATCCAACCCGAACGGTGCCAGCAATTCCTTATGATGCAGTGTGCCACCGGCGCGCAGCATATCGAGATAGCGTTCCGCAAATCCTTCATTGGCATTTTCGTAAACCGCATAGAGCGAGTTCACCAGACAATCACCAAACGCATAGGCATAGACATAGAACGGCGAGTGAATGAAATGCGGGATGTAGGTCCAGAAATATTTGTACTCATCATGGAACCGAATTGCCGGACCAAGACTTTCGCTCTGTACATCCATCCAGATATCACAAATACGATCCGCCGACAGTTCACCGTCACGGCGTTCGCTATGGACCCTTAACTCAAACTCATAAAATGCAATCTGCCGTACAACAGTATTGAGCATGTCCTCAACTTTGCCCGCGAGCATAGCTTTGCGGCGTTTGGGATTTTTCTCGTTGGCCAGCAAGGAGCGGAAAGTCAGCATCTCACCGAACACGGAAGCAGTTTCCGCGAGTGTCAACGGCGTGTCGCATTTTAACTGGCCTTGCGGGCCCGCGAGGACCTGATGACAACCATGACCCAGCTCATGCGCCAATGTCATGACATCACGCGGCTGGCCCATATAGTTTACCAGAAGATAGGGATGCGCAGACGGTACGGTCGGATGGGCAAAGGCGCCGCCCGCCTTGCCGGGACGCGGTGCGGCATCGATCCACGGCTTGTCGAAAAACTGTTTCCCGACTTTCGCCAGTTCAGGCGAAAACGCGCCGTAAGCATTGAGAACGAGTGAACGGGCATCGTCCCAGGGAATATCTTTGCCACCGGCGTCCGGCAGCGGCGCATTGCGGTCCCAGTAATCAAGCTTACGCTTGCCGAACCATTTTGCTTTAAGACTGTAATAGCGGTGCGACAGATCGGAATAGGATTTTTGGACTGCCGCCGACAGCGCATCCACGACCTCATCTTCAACATGATTGGCGAGATTGCGGGACGATTGCGGCCGCGCATAATTGCGCCAACGGTCATCGATTTCCTTGTCCTTGGCCAGCGTATTAGTGATCAGACTAAACAGCTGGATATGCTCGCCAAATGTCTTGCCCAACGCTTTGGCGGCTTTTTTGCGCACAGCGCCATTTTTATCCGACAGGCTGTGCAGCACCTCTTCTGTCGTCTTTGATTTGCCATCGAGATCAATCCGCATACGAGCCATGGTCTCATCAAACAGACGGTTCCAGGCAGCACGCCCGGCAACCCGTTTGTCATGCAGCAGCCGTTCCATTTCTTCATTAAGTTCATGCGGCTTGAACACCCGGACATCACGTATCCAGGAAGCGTAATAGGCCAATGCCGGTGATTTCAGTTTTTTCTTTAACTCACGATCACTGATCTGATTTATCTCAAGCGTAAAGAACACCAGATGAGCTGCAATATCCGTCACCGCCTCCTGGGTGGTCTGGTAAAACCTGCCAATTTCGGGGTCCGCGACATCAGCGGCGTGCACCAGCTGCGCGTAACTCATGATCCGCGATAGCGTTTCATCGATCTTCTCATAGGTTTTGATGGCCGCGCCCAGCGCGTTGCCTGACGACTTGCCGATCTTGCCAAAATATTTTTTATGAAAGACGGCAGAGTCCTTTTTGGCCTTCGCCAAATCCTTCTTCAACGCCGCGCTATTTGGCCCAGGATAGAGGTCCTTGAGGTCCCATGTCGGGAGGTGTTGTTTCTTTTGTCGCTTTGCAGCCATCGGGTACTCCTTGTTTCGTCTAACGATATAAGGCGCGGGTTAACGGAAACCAACTGCGAATAAAGAACCCGGTGACATATTTCCGCTTATGAGCGATCCTCTTTTTCGCGTTCAATACCTTTCGGAGTTCTAAATATGCGCATCGCCGCCGTTGATCTTGTAAGTAACACCTGTTTCCCAGCCCTCGCCGCCTACGAGCTCGGATACTTCAAAGCAGAGGGTCTCGATGTCGAGATTGAACTGGTCTCCTCCATGGGCTCAACACGGGCACTAAAAGCAGGTGAAGCCGATGCGATGATCGCGGGCTCGGTATTTGATGCGTTGACCGAGTTTCCGAATTGGCAAGGCGCCAAGGTCTGCGTCACGCTATCCCAGGGCACGCCATGGCTCCTCACCGTTCGCAACAATCTGGAGGCCGAACGGGGCGATGTTCAGGCATTGCGTGGGCTGACCTTTACCGCGGCTGAAGGACCAGATCTCGCCTTTAAGTCCATGTTACGCGCCAGCGGACTCGATCCTGAAGAAGATCTCAAGATAATCGATCTGCCCGGCGGCAAGGACCGCGATGTCTCGTTTGGCGTTTTTGCTGCAGAAGCCTTAACCGAGGGCAAGATCGATGGCTACTGGTCCAACGCGATGGGAGCGGAAACGGCCGTCAGCCGCGGTGTCGGCAAAATTCATGTTGATGTCCGGCGGGGTGACGACCCCGGCGATGTCCGCTTTGCAACCTGTGCCGGGCTGGTTGCAACTGACACATTTATCGCCAGTGCGCCGGAGGAAGTAGACGCCGCTGTCCGCGCCATCGTCAAAGTCCAAAAGGCACTGCAGAACGACCCCTCGCTTGCCCGAAAAGTTGGCGACGGCCTATTTCCAGCGGAAGCCGCGAACCTCATTGCCACGATCGTCGAACGCGATGCCCCGTTTTACGACCCTGCCATGCCCGAGGAAACGGTCGCAAAAATGAACGCTTTCGCCCATTCCGTTGGCCAACTGAGCGGCAAGGTGCCTTATGAACAGGTGATCGCCGCACGGTGTGTGAAATTGTGGGCCGGCCAATAGAGTTCCGTCGTGAAGATATTTTTTGATGTCGATGGTGTCATAATTCAGGGATGGCATTTTAATCCCGCGTGCCGCCGACCCTGGGACACCGACCTGAAGCAGGATTTCGGTATAGAGCAGGATGCCTTTCAAAAAGCATTCTTCTTTCCACCAGCGCAGGGCAAGGACTCGCTGATGGAGAAATGTCTAAAAGGTGATCGTGATCTTAAAGAAGTCCTTGCCAACTTACTTCCGACGTTAGGGTGTCGTGGTACTGTCGACGACTTTGTCGATTACTGGTTCACAAGAAATTCCCATCTCAATGAAGACGTTATTGAGGTGATAAAACAGCTCAAGCAACGGAAAAACATTGAGCTGTATTTTGCCACCGCGCAGGAACCCTACCGCGCAAATTACCTTTGGCACGATTTGAGATTCAAAGAACTCTTCAGGGAGATTTATTACAGTGCACGCCTAGGTGTTGCGAAAGATACTGTTTCTTTTTCTCCAAAATCAATACAGAGCTGGATATAGGGTCGGCGGAACAGCCACTCTATTTTGACGACACCCCCGATGTTATACGCGCCGCAATATCTGCGGGTTGGGATGCGTATGAGTTCGATACGATCAACGACCTAACCGAGAACAATCGAATCCTTGAGCTGCTATAGGGAAAAACTCATGATCAATAATCTTGATGATCTGCAGCAATTTGTTGGCAACAACCAGACCTCAGAAGACGTCATCACGGCGTCACAGGTCGGGCGGTTGGCGGTCACTCTGGATGTCGAACATCCTGCCCGCAACAAAGGTGATACTGTTCCACCCGGCTGGCACGGTGTGTTCTTTCCGCCACTGGTGCCATTTGAAAGTTTGCGGTCGGATGGTCAACCGACAGGGGGAGGTGTCGCCCCACCTGTACCGCTCCCAAGACGCCGTCTGGTGGGGGTACGCGGCAAGTATCTTGATGCGCTGCACATCGGCGATGAGGTCACAAAGGTGACCGAAGTCGCGGAAATTAAGATCGAGGAATTTGGCGCCGGCCCAACGGCTCGCGTGACGGTACGTGAAACAATTTCTTCATCACGCGGCGTGGCGGTGGTCGATGAGCACGATGTTTTATATTTCGGAGAGGATGGGCCGGGCGACATTGATCAGCCCTTCGATATCCCGGCTACGAACCGCTGGAGCCAAACATACCAATCCGACCCGGTAATGATATTCCGCCTCTCCGCTGTGCGATTTAATTCGCACCGTGTCCATTATGACCGCGACTACACCACCAAAGAAGAAGGCTATCATGGTCTTCTTATTCCAGTGACACTGGTCTCTTTCCTCATAATGGAAATGTGCCGGGCGGAAGCGCCTGACCGTCCCTTGCAATCCTTTAGTTATCAATCCGAAAAGCCGGTTTTCGACCTCGGGCCTTATACGATCTTTGGCGCACCGGAAGGCGATATGGTGACAATGTGGGCGACCGATTTTGAGGATGATCTAGCCGTCACAGCGACCGCCATATTGAGCAGCTAGTCTTACGTTCAACCTGTTGAATTCTTTTACATATTTTGCGGCGCGGTGTTTTTCGTGTTGTTCCACACTCCCATGATTTCGGGTGTCGGCATTTCAAAACTGATTAGACGACCAGCGAGTTAAACCCATTGCCCGATTCTGTGTATAATTCCTGGCAACAGGGACATAACGGAAAAACGGTCTAAGCGAGATGATGGAAAAGACACAAAATTTAGTCTCCCTTTTTCATGAGCAAGCCCTCCGAAAAGGGGATGCGCCATTTCTATGGCGCAAGCAGGACGGTGATTGGCAGTCCGTAAGTTGGGCCGACGCTGCAATTCAGATTGGCGCGCTGACCGAAGCGTTGACGAAGCTCGGTATTCAACCTGGTGATCGGGTTGGATTGGTATCTGAAAGTCGCCCTGAATGGCCGATCGCCGATATCGCGATCATGGCAGCGGGTGGCATTACCGTCCCGGCATACATTACCAATGGCGTAGGCGATCACCGCCATGTTCTGGAAGATTCCGGCGCAAGCGCTGTTATTGTTTCGAATGCCGCCCTGGCATCAAAAGTCCTGCCTGCGGCAAAAGAAGCAGGATGCGTGAAGTTTGCTGTCACGATGGAGGAGGTTGCTGACGGAGAAACTTCAGGCATCGCGACCCATCTGTGGGAATCGATCATCGCGGATTCTCAGGACAATGCCACCGAAACTCTCGCCTCGGCCGTCCCCGGCATTGCCCGCGATGCCACGGCGTGTCTGATCTACACCTCGGGCACCGGCGGCACCCCCAAGGGTGTGATGCTCAGCCACGGCGCTATTCTCAGCAACTGCACCGGCTCGACCAAGATGCTGGAAGAGATGGGGCTGGATGATGAAGTGTTTCTGTCCTTCCTGCCGCTATCACATTCCTACGAACATACCGCCGGACAGTTCTTCCCGATCATGGTGGGCGCCCAGATATATTACGCGGAAGGCATCGACAAGCTGGCGCAGAATATGGCGGAGGTGCACCCAACGCTGATGACCGCTGTGCCACGGCTCTATGAGGTGATGCATGACCGCATCCAGCGAGGCGTCAAGCAGGCCGGCGGGTTATCTGAAAAACTGTTTCGGAAAACCGTCGCGCTTGGCCGGAAACAATACGAGAATGGCGGCAATCTTGGAGGTCTTGAGTCGCTTCAGAACGCTGTCCTGACAAAGCTGGTGCGGTCCAAGGTCCAGCAAAGGTTTGGCGGAAGACTTAAAGCCCTGGTCTCAGGCGGCGCGCCGCTCAACTATGATATCGGCATATTCTTTACCGCCCTCGGTGTGCGTTTATTGCAAGGCTATGGTCAGACTGAAAGCGCCCCGGTGATCAGCTGTAACCCGCCCTCCCATAATCGTATCGAAACCGTTGGCCAGATCATGGCTGATGTTGAGTGCAAGATCGCAGATGACGGTGAAATTATTGTCCGCGGTGAGCTGGTGATGCAGGGCTATTGGAACAATCCTGAGGCGACCGCCGACGCCATCAAGGATGGCTGGCTGCATACCGGTGATATTGGCGAGTTCGATGATGATGGCCATTTGCGTATCACCGACCGTAAGAAAGACATCATCGTCAATTCCGGCGGCGATAACATTGCACCACAACGTATCGAAGGGATGCTGACCGCCCAGCCGGAAATCGGTCAGGCAATGGTTTATGGCGATAAACGCCCCAACCTTGTCGCCCTCATTGTCCCGGATGCGGATTTTGCAGCCAGCTGGGCAACGGAACGGGGTCCCGACAGCACAGGGCTTGACGATGTGATCGAACATCCCAACTTCAAACCTGTAATCAGTGAAGCCGTCGAGCGGGTCAGCAGTGACCTTTCAGTGATAGAGAAGGTTCGGCGCTTTACGTTAACTGCGGAAGCCTTCACGATTGATAACGGGATGATGACACCAACACTCAAAATTCGGCGGCACATGATCCGCGAAAAATATGGCGAAACACTGGAGGCCCTTTATGGACGCTAACGCAGACAACAATCCCACGACCCGCTTCAGGGCCTCGAAACTCGCGGCGGCATGTTTGATCATCGGTACGCTGGCACAGGGGTGCGCAGTGGTCGAAGACCGACGGCTGGGTCAGGTCGCAACTGATGCGGAGATCCGGCTCGATATCAATAAGCGGGTTTTGAATGGTACAAATCAGGACCTGTTTTTCGATCTCCAGACAAACGTTTATGAAGGTCGCGTCATGCTCACAGGCGCGGTGACGTTGCCAGAAAACCGCAACCGTATCGCGGCCATGGCAAAAGGCATCCCCGGTGTCCGCACGATCTATAACGACGTACAGGTTACTGGTGCCGGTGGTTTCAAGAACACGGCCAATGATGTCTGGATCAAGACCAAGATCAATTCACAGCTTCTTGCGGAGAATGGCGTCAACTCCGCAAACTACCAGACCCGGGTGGTGAATTCGGTTGTCTACATCATCGGTCGCGCTCTCTCACGCCATGAATTTGGCAAAGTGCTCGCTATCGCCAAACGGACCAAACATGTCAGCAAGGTCGTCCATCACATCGTGATCCGACCGCTCACTCAGAAATAGATACCAGAGAAGGAAACCATCATGGCTGAAGGCGAAACCGCCCTTATTGTTGGCGTCGGCGCGGGGCTCAGCGCTTCGCTCGCACGGCGCTTCTCATCACAAGGCGTCAAGGTCGCCCTTGCGGCCCGAAATATCGACAAGCTCGGCGACCTCGTCGCTGAAACCGGCGCCAAGGCCTATGCCTGCGACGCCACGGACCCCGACGCTGTCGAAGGATTGTTCAGCGCGGTCACCAACGACCTCAGCGAACCGGATATCGTTGTCTATAACGCCTCGAACCGGGTGCGTGGTCCCATCACCGACATTGACCCCGACGCTGTCCTCACGGCGATTAAGATCACCTGTTATGGCGGATTTCTTGTCGCCCAGCAGGCTGCCAAACAGATGGTCGCGCGTGGCAGTGGCGCGATCTTTTTTACCGGTGCTTCCGCCGGCGTGAAGGGCTATCCCAACTCAGCGACATTCGCGATGGGCAAGTTCGGGTTGCGCGGTCTGGCGCAATCAATGGCCCGCGAGCTGCACCCGCAGAATGTCCATATCGCGCATTTCGTTATCGATGGCGGTATCAAACAGCCCGGCGACCCGCACACTGATCGTGGACCCGACGGGCTGCTTGAGCCCGACAATATCGCCAACAGCTATTACAATTTTTGGCGTCAGCCGCGCGATAGCTGGGCCTGGGAACTGGAACTCCGCCCCTGGGTAGAGAAATTCTAGGAATCGAGAAAAATACTGTTTCAAAATAACCTTAACCAGGAAGGTTAATTGACGGGCAATCCAGCGATTGCTAAAAAGATGCCATAATCAGCTAAAAACAATAAATATTAGTAGGTTATGGGTTATGGGGCAGTCCACTAGCTTTTTAAAAACACCCGCATTTTCGAAGATTGCGGGGGTCAGCGCTTGCCTTGCGGTACTGGCAGGGGGGGGGGGGCTCCTGTCGGAACGGCTCAGGAATCGGTCATGTCTATTGGCGGCCATGACGGAGGATGCGGATCGAATGGGGCTCCTGTCGGAACGGCTCAGGAATCGGTCATGTCTACTCTTAAACCTAAGGATTTATTGCAAGCGGCCCAGTCGGGCGATGGCACCCAGGCATTGGCAAGCGGCCTGTTTCTCGCTCCGCTCTATGAGCGCGCCGAAAGCAACGACTTGATTTTTACGCAAGGCAGTGTTTCCCGATTTGATCGCCGAACGACAACGAATATCGGGTTGGGATATCGGCGGCTGGTTTTTGATGAAAAGCTTCTGCTGGGTGTGAATAGTTTCTTTGACTATGAATGGCCCTATAACCATAGCCGGGTCAGTGTTGGTGCAGAAATTCGGACAACCGTTGGTGAAATTAACTTCAACTATTACTGGGGTATGAGTGGATGGAAAGTTGGCGCCAACGGTTTTGAGGAACGCGCCTTAGACGGTTATGACATCGAGCTTGGCGTCCCATTGCCTTATATGCCGCGTACCAGGCTATACGGGAAAGTCCTGGAATGGACGGCTCAGACGGGGGACTTCAGTGAGAAAGGCATTAGCTATTCCTTTGAAGGCGAGTTCTATAATGGAATTTTCCTTGAAATTGGCCGCCGACATTTTGAAGAGTCCAACAACGAAAATTTTGTTGCAGTCCGCGTAAATCTGATCGATCTGATTTTTGGGCCAAAACACAAGAAGCCCTTCTTTGCAAAACAGCCATATCAGCTCGCGAGTATGGTAAATCATAAATACGATAAAGTTCGCCGAGAGAACCTGATCCGCAAAGAACGGCGTGTCCTGGGTAACTTTTCTGTAACTGCCAGTGGATTCTAGGAGCTGAACCGGTGCGAATAGCTGCGATCATATTTTTATTGTTTGCCGGATATTTTTCTCTCCCACCAGCCTTGGCGCAGAACCTGCCTTCCTGCACGGTGACCGGCACAACAACCACGTTTCCAACGGGCACCGCCTGTTGGGGCCAACCCGATTTCTATCAAATTCGGATTTATGAACTGGGACTTTGCTCTTCTCCGCCAACAGCCCCCACTGCAGCAAGCTCGCCAGGCCTCTCAGCCTGTACGACGATTTTCTCGAGTTCTGGAGGATCGCTGGTTAATGTCACCCCGACCACGACCTCTCCCCTTTCCGGTTCGTTCACGCGTCCACCGAATGGCAGTTACACGCACGGATACATTCGAATGGACGCCTCGTTCGACATTCAGGCTGTAGTCGACTTTGGCGTCGCCATTACGGGGGACGCGGGTGGCAATGGCCAGTTCTGCGCAACAATTACCGGCTCGACCTCGGGCGGGACCTCAGCAACATGCGCCGACGTCGCCCCAGCTGCCGGAACGCTTCAAATTCCCTTGACCGATTTCGATGGCGGCGCCGGGTTTTCCGCCTCGGCCACAGCAACCTCGACAACGGGTAGCGGCACCTCCACGGTCGAAGGGTTTCTGATGACCGCTGCCGACCAGCTCGCCACTTCAGCAGCAGGCGTGCAAAGGCTCTTTGGTATCCAGACCTTTGGAACACCAGTGTCGATAACAAACTCAACAACTGGCATGGATATCAGCTTCCGCGTGACGACAGGCATGACACTTATCGGAAATGTCGGCCCAACACTCTCTATCGAAAGCGGGCCCTTCGTCATCGATATGACGCCACTACCCTAACGAGTTCCCAAACAGCACGACATCATCTCCCGGTTTCCATGCGGCGTATTTTTTCATCACCGACAGAAACAATTCGCCCTCAATATGACGGTTAAACCACCCCTGCAATAACGGGTACGGCGTATCGTCGAACCACGCCTTATCGACGAAGGCGAATTGCCGGACAAACGGAAACACCGCGATATCAGCGAAGGTCGTGCGCAGCGCGCTGAGCCCCTTCCCGTCATGGGCAGCCAGTCGGGTTTCCAGTTCCGCCAAAAATTTCTCGCCCTGTTCCCGGTAATAGCTTTGCGGATGTTCGGGGAACCGGACGTGGTATTTATAATGGTCCAGACTGTCCTTGAATTCTCCGTCCAGCCGACTGAGCAACGCCTCAAGATCGCCCGCCGCCTCAAGCCAGCCATCAGGATCATTAGCCGCGAGTGCCCAGCGCATCACATCAAGGCTTTCATCCACCACGGTGCCATCCTGCAGCTGCAAGACCGGAACCGTGCCTTTGGGTGATAATTCGATCATTGAAGGCGGCTTGTCGCGCAGCACGACCTCGCGCAATTCACACACTGTGCCGGACTGCATGACTGCCATCCGCGCCCGCATGGCATAAGGACAGCGCCGAAAGGAATAGAGAATGGGATAAGAAGTCATCGCGGTTCAGCCATCCTGAACGTCACGGCCTTTGGCCATGTCGATTTGCCGCTGGCGTTCCTTTAACCCTGCAATCTTTTGATCACTGTGTTTGCCATGGCAATGCGGACATGACACCCCAACTTCATAGAGCGGCGACTCCCGATCACTCTCCGAGAGCGGCCGGCGACAGGCATAACATTGCGCGTAAGAGCCCGGCGCGAGGTTTTCATCAACCGCTACCCGGTCATCAAACACGAAACACTCACCGCGCCACAGGCTTTCCTCCTTATCAACCGTCTCAAGATATTTCAGGATGCCGCCATTGGGATGGTAGACCTCTTCAAAGCCCTGCTTCATCAGATAGTTGGTGGCTTTCTCACAGCGAATGCCACCAGTACAAAACATCGCGACTTTGCGGTGCTTTTGCGGATCAAGATTCTCATCCACAAATTTCGGAAATTCGCGAAACGTCTCGGTGTTCGGCAGCATGGCGTTTTCAAATGTGCCGATATCGCATTCATACGCGTTGCGCGTATCGATCGTTAGCACCTCAGGGTCCTTCACCAATTCATTCCAGCGTTTCGCATCAACCCGCTCACCACAGAGTTCGCCGGGATCAGTATCCGGCACCCCCATCGTGACAATCTCGCGCTTGAGCCGGACCTTCATCCGGCGGAACGGCGGCTTCGCGGTATAGGATTCCTTATAGCGCAACGTCTTAAAACGCGGGTCCGCGCGCAGATAGGTGAGCAGATTATCAATGCCCTGTCGTGGCCCGGCGATAGTACCGTTCAGCCCTTCGCGCGCCAGCAGGATTGTGCCCATGAGATTGTTCTCGAGACAAATATCGAGCAGCGGCGGCTTCATCTCCTCGAAATCATCGAGTCCGACAAAGTGGTACATCGCCACCACGACAAACTGATTTTCTGGCTGAGCGCTCATTGTTCCAATATGTCAGATACGCAAGCTGCGCGACCCTCTTTTGCGTTCGACGCCAAACCACGTTGAGGCATCAAGCGACGCCCCCATCCAGCGATTTTACTTCTTGAGAGGCGGCTGCTTCCGAGTGAAGACGAGCTCATGATCCGTTGAGGCGCTCGCATCAAGGGAATAGCCATCGGCATTAAAATCCTTAAGACCCTCGGCCTGATCCACGCGGTTTTCCATGATCCAGCGCACCATGCTACCACGAGCATGTTTGGCGTAATACATCAGCGAGCGGGATTTGCCATCCTTCACATTCAGGAACTTCGCGCCGATCACCGTCCGGCCCAGCGCTTTGGCATCCACCGCCTTGAAATATTCATTTGAGGCCAGATTGACCACGGTCTTGTCGGCATGACCACCAAGGTCCTTGTTCAGCCGATCCGCGATGCGGTCACCCCAGAATTCATAAAGAGATTTGCCCCGGCCATTCGCCATTTTAGTGCCCATCTCAAGGCGATAAGGCTGGATCGCATCCATCGGTCGCAACACACCATAAAGCCCAGACAGGATACGCAGATGATCCTGCGCGTAAGTGAGCGTGTCGTCGGACAGGCTGTCCGCTTCCAGCCCCCAATAAACGTCGCCGTCAAAGGCAAGCCCGGCGGGCTTGGCGGAATTGCTTTTATTGTCGAGGTTGAAAGCCTGAAAGCGCTCGAAATTCATGGTCGCAAGATTGTTGCTGATATGCATCAGACGTTTCAGGTCATCCGCCGACTGGGCTTTGGCAACAGTCGCGATCTCTCTGGTATCCTCGCGCTGGCGCGGCTTTGTGACCGGAACCCGCGTTTCGGTGGGGTCCATATTCAATTTTTTGGCCGGGGAGAGTAGTGTCAGCATGATGATCCTTTCCTCCTAACATCAACCCGGACAATCCAGGTTTGTATGCGTGGGTCTGAGACCAGATTAACCTAAATCGTTATCACAGAAATTCAAGCCACTTGATTCGATTAGCACCCGGATCTTTCGAATATCCGAATATTCTCGCTCAACAAGATTTAGACATAATATGGACGATCGATCCTCAGTGGACTTGCCCTGCTACCGTCCATAAAATTTCGTCCGAACAAAGCGGGGAAAAATAATTCAATGCCACGTGACAGCGAAGAACAGCGAACCAAAGGCCTACTCGACAGGGCCGAAATTTTCTATCTCGTGCGCTTTGAAAGCCTGTGCCGGGACAACCGGGATTGGGAGGGGCTGACGAGGTCTTATGTCCCGGGCTCACCGGTGCGAACCACCTAGTTAGACGGCATCATCGAGGATTTTACCGAAGCGCTGAAAGCAAAAACTGCGGCGGGTGGCGTTGCCCGCCATCGGACCTTCCCCGCGAAGCTTCACCAGAAGGGTGACCGCGACATTTGCGAGAGCCCGGCCAACATCACCGAGCGGCTCACGCTGGACGGCGTCGAGCTGGATGTCAGCGCCCATGTCAGATTTCACTCGCGCCTCGTCCTCACCGATGTCGGATGGCGCCTCAACAGCTTTGAGGCCATCTACGAAAAGGACAACATCCAGCCCGTGAACCCAACCGACTCCCTGCCGATAGACTGGGAAGTCGTAATTGCCATGCGGCCGTCATACCGCTTTTTCGGTTTCTGCGAGGCCAAGCGCAATTATGACGTGAGCCAGAACCTGCTCGGCGATGACCGCCCCGATGAGCTGGATACGTTTTACCTCGCCGAACGACATTGGGTCGCAACCGGAGAGTGACGCCCGGTCAGAGCGAGACGCCTCATCCAGCGGATTGTAACGGCGGTGTTTTGAGACCGAGGTTTCTCAAACGGGGGATGACTTCTTCGGTGATCAGCGGCAATTCATCGACATAGTTGACCAGAGAGAACGCGATCCCCGAAAGCCCGGCACCGTGCATCCTGGCGAATTTTTCGGTGACATCATCGGGTGAGCCAATAATCGGGTAGCCGACATTCTTCGGCGGTAATTGCCGCACATATTCATCATAGTCCGGCGTGTTGGCGCGGGTGATGTTCTTAAGTTCAAGAACACCTTCGATGGCTTCAAAATCAACGCCCTCGGTGGTGAGGTAATGGAAATACTCTTCTGCTTCCTTGCGGGTCGGGCGGCAAACGACATGGCCTTGCGTATAGACATTGGCTTCGCGGCCGAGCGCCTTTGCATCGGCTTTGAATTTGGCGACAAACTCGGCGGATTTTTTAACATCGGCCTCGCGAAAATTCGTGAAAAAAGCGTGACAATGCCGCAGGGCAAAAGCCCGCCCGATCGGCGACTGGCCTGCATTGATAATCAAAGGTGACGAGTCGCCATGGAGTTTTGGTTTGGCGACAACATTCTTTAAATGCAGATACTCTTCGTCAAAATCAAAGGGTTCTTCTTCATTCCACATCTTCTTGATGACCGAGATCCATTCCTCGGCATATTCGTAACGATCACCATGTTCGCGCTGCTGGATGCCGGACATCTGAAACTCCGGTTCATTCCAGCCGACAACAATGTTCAGTCCAAAGCGCCCGTGCCCGACATGATCGGCTGTCACGATTTGCTTGGCGACGACCATCGGGTTGAAAAGCGGCGCATGCACCGTGCCAAAAACAGTGATGTTTTTTGTATGGGCGAGTAGCCCGGTCGCCCAGGTTATGGTCTCAAAGGTTGTCCCCTGAAAATCGGTCTCACCGCCATAGCCCTTCCAGCGACCGATCGGCAGGATGAAATCCATGCCACCTTCATCCGCCAGCTTCGCCATTTTCTCGCAGCTATCCCAATCGGCCAGCCAACGCTCCGGCAGCTTGTTGATAGCGCGCCCCGATGAACAATTGGCGCCAAAAAGCCCCAGCTTAAAGGGGTTGTCGTTATACATCTGGCAGCGATCAGCACTCATCGATTTTTTCCAGCAAAAACAGGGTGATACCAGGAAATATCATATAGATGATATTCGGCAATCAAGCATCCTACATAAAGAGTTTAAGGCGACAAAACCAGCGATCTTTGCAGCCCGAATATGCTCTTAACCAGGGGTGGGTGCCGTGCGAATAAACGACCCGGTTCTTGGCAGCATCAGCACGGCCGTTAGAATGGCCGCCGCGCCTGTTGCCAGCACCAGGAACAGGGCCGAGAACCCCCAGCCGCCGTGAATCCAGGCAATCACCGGTATGGCGGAGGCGGAGATGGAAAAGGTCACGATATAGCGCAGCGCATACACCCGGCTGCGAAACTCGGATTTGGTCGCGCACGCGATCAGGACATCATTGATCGGGATTTGTCCGAACACCACCAGCATGAAAGCAATCGCCACGACCAGGGCTGCAACACCGGTCAATTGAAACATGACGGCAAGAAAGACCGCCTGCAAACCAGCGACCCAGGCAAAAACGGTGCGGACCGAATGGTGATCAACCAGATAGCCGACCACCAACTGGGCGACGGCGGCGATGGTGAAAACCAGAAACGCATACCAGCCAACCTGTGTCGCGGTGACCGCGAAACCCGACAGCCGTTCGTCAAACACCTTGGGCAAGGCAAAGGTGGTGCTCTGAAAAATCAACCCGCCAATCGCCGTGGTAAAGAGAATGATCACAAACAACCGAATAAGAATCTGGCGTGGAATCTCTGCCAGGTTGTTGTCACTAATCGGTGTTCTGGCCATAACCGGCGCGGCGGCGTCGCGCTTTCTGGTGAGGATAAAACCGATATAGGCAAGACCAATCGCGACAGAGAAAACGCCCAGTGCAATAAAAGCCGACGGCCAACCGAAATTGTCGATCAAAAACCCGGTAATCAGTGCCGCACTCGCCACCCCGAGATTACCAAACACGCCATTCACCGCCAGCGGCATGCCGGTCTTCTGACGTCCCTGCACCACCATCGACAATCCGACCGGATGATAAATCGCCGCAAACAGACCGATGTCAAACAGGCCACAGGCAATCTGCAGCGGCGACTGGGCCATTGCCGTTGCCATGGAACACACCCCGATACCGATAAAGAAGATGGCCATCATCCCTTCGCGGCTCCACTTGTCAGCGAGCCAACCCGCCGGAATTGAGGCCGCGGCAAAGGCAACAAGCCCGGGCGTCGCATAAGGGATCAACTCAGCATAGCTCATCCCCCATTCACGGGTCAGGGTGAGCACCGCGGCTGTCGCGAAAACCAGCATGAATAGGTGATCGAGAAAATGCCCGATATTGAGAAACAGAAATTCGACTTGCTGTCGGGTCACGATGGTCCCAGGAAAAAGCAATAAGGAGGTCTGAAGGCTACTCCTGGTTCACCGTTCGTGAAACCGCTTTCGGTCCTGACAGGGTTGCTGGCAGCGTCTACACTGATCGAACACACACTTAAATCCAAACCAAGGAACCGTCCCGCGATGCTCGATGACGATATGAAAGCCATCATCAAACAGGCCAATCTCAGCTTTGTCGCCTCTGTCAATGAGGATGGCAGCCCGAACCTGTCGCCCAAAAGTACACTGCGGCACTATGACGATAACTCGCTGATCTTCGCTAACCTGGCATCACCGGGCACCATTGATAATCTGAAGCGGAACCCAAATACCGAGATCAACTGTATCGATGTGTTCTCCCGTCGCGGCTATCGCTTTACCGGCACCGCGACCGTGCATTCTCCTGGCGATGTGCTCTATGTGGAATTTAACGAAACCATCCTGAAGGAGCTTGGCACATCAACGAAGGTGCATGACGCCGTCCTGATCAAACTCACGGCAGTCAGCCCGATCCTGTCGCCGGCCTATGACAACCCAGCCGTAACAGAAGAGAAATTGCGGGAAACCTATTTTCGGAAATACGGCGTTACAGCGTAATCAGACCGAACGTCTGCGGCGCATATAGCCCAGCGCAAACAATCCGAGACCAAAGACAGCCAAAGCTCCCGGTTCGCTGATATCCGCTTCATTTACCGTCACGCTGATGGAGTTAATCGCGTAATCTTCCGAGGTGTGGTCACCAAAGACTATGATTTGCAAACCGTTACTAATGTTAAGAGCCTGACTAAGCGCGAAATTGGTCACCGACGACCCATCCTCTTCAACGGACAATAACGTCCCTGTTGTCCCTGCCGACGGCAAGAGAACACTGAAATCAACGGGATCTACCGCCCCTAGGCCCGATAACAATGTGCTACCACTAGGCAAGATTGTAAAACTGGGGTTCGTAGGAGTTCCACCAACGGTACCTTGAAAGATATTTATTGCCCCAGAGAATCCATCGATCCGGGTCGGCGCCACGACATTTACCCCATCAGTAACACCGATAAACAAATCATTATCGGGACCGTTCAATGCAGTATGATCAATATTCACCGCAACCGTCAGATCGTTATAGCTGGAGGCCCCCAGAATATCCCAGGTGAACAATGCCCCTCTGGTAACGGAACGGGTGGTGAAATCGAGGCTAGAGCCGTTTACAACACCTGTTTCATGAACAGTGACATTGCCGTCAGTGAGCAGCCCTGCGCCGGTCAGACTCTGCGAGAAGATCGTCCCGGCATTTGCGGCGCCGCTCATGAACAGGGCGATACAGGTGGTGACAAAGGCTTTTTTCATATTCTTATCACTAGGACCTTTGGGTCCGCTATTAAAATTACTTCCTCTTGTTAATAACTAGGCAAGATTCACGCCAAATTGGTTAATATCTATTTTTACCAATAGCTTAGAGAGTTTTTACCTTGGCAAAGACGATCGAACTGTAAAATCCCCTGACAGTTCGGGCCAGTGGATCGATGTTGTCATTTTTCACGCGATATGGGAATTTGCTGCCAATGACATCTGACGAAGGAGTTTACTATGACCCCGCTTGATCTTCGCGGCATTAACCCCGCACCCATTACAGCCTTTACACCCGACGGCGCTGTCGATCATGAAGCCAATGCCCGCGTCGCGCGCTGGCTGGCATCCGTTGATGGCGTAAAGAGCCTAGTCATTCTGGGCCACGCTGGCGAAGGGACGTTTCTGACGTCAGAAGAGCAGGTCGCCCTCATTCGGACCTATGTTGAGGCAGCAGGCGATAAGGTTGCGATCATCGCCGGCATCACCCGCGAAGGCACCAAGGTCGCCGCGGAAGAAGCCAAGCTGGCCGCCGATGCCGGCGCGGTTGGCGCGCTGGTTTATCCTTCGCATGGCTGGTTGCGCTTTGGCTATCAGGATGGCGCGCCGCAGGATCGCTACAAGGCGATCTATGAAGAGTCCGGGCTGCAAGAAATCCTGTTCCAGTATCCTGACAACACCAAGGCAACCTTTAACCTCGACACCCAGCTTGAGATTGCTGCCCAGCCGGGCGTGATCGCGACCAAGAATGGTGTCCGGAATATGCGCCGCTGGGATGTTGAAATTTCGGTCCTGCGGCGCGAACGGCCTGATCTGCAAATTCTGACCTGCCATGACGAATATCTGCTACACACCATGTTTGATGTGGATGGTGCGCTGGTTGGCTATGGCAGTCTCGCCCCCGAAGCCCTGTTCGAACTTCTCAATGCCGGCAAGGCCCAGGATTACGCCAAGGCAAAAGAAATCCATGAGCGTCTGCTGCCGGTGACCAAATGTGTGTATCATCGCGGTTCGCACATGGAAGCCACCCCGGCCCTCAAGATCGGTCTGGTGCATCGCGGCATCCTCGATCACGCCACCATCCGGTCGCCGCTGCTGCCGCTTGAACCGGGCGCGGATAAGGAAATCATCGCGGCGCTTGAATCGGCGGGCATCGGGCCAACGGAAACCTCACTGGCTGCATAATCCGGCGGCGTAAGCTAGATATCACCCTGACCGTTACGGCGGCGTTTTCTGTAACGGTCAGGTGTTACACTCTCCAACGTAAAATTTCGTGATGAGACAGGCTTGGTGATTGAGCACGTTTACTAAACTCGGTCAGCCGCGATAAACTCGCGACCGTCGTAGAGTTCCTCTTTTTGGTTCCAGGCCTTTTGTATGTTGTCCCTTCCCGCGATCGCGATCATCGTCCTTATCATTGCCCTCGCCGTAGTTGTTCACCTGTTGCTTGGCGAACGCATGCTCAGAAAGCAGCGCGGCTTCCTTAAGGAATGGCCGATCAAACGCGTATTGCCGGAAGTTTTTCATCCAATTTTTAAGACAGGGCCGCATGGTCCCACGACGGAGACCGAGATCAGGACGGTGGGTGCCTACCGGGTCTATGGCGGGATCAGCGATTTCGAGACCTGGATCATCTGCAATCTGGCCCGTAAGGCGGAGCAGATATTTGAGTTCGGCACGGCGACCGGCAAAACCACCTATCTTCTCGCCGCCAATGCACCGCAAGCGCAGGTGACCCCCCTCACCCTTTCCCCCGACGATTTGGACACGTACCAGGAATCCGCTGGCGATACTCAAACAGACCGCATCGCCGCCAAAGACGTGTCACGTTTCGATAGCTTTTATTATCAAGGTACAACGGAAGAGAACCGTATCGTTCAGATTTTTATCGTTCAGATTTTTGGCGACAACAAAGAGTTCGATCACGCGTCCCACAAGGGCACCATGGATCTGATATTTATCGATGGTTCGCACGCCAAATCCTATGTCGAAAGCGACACTCAAAAGGCCCTGGAGATGATAAAGCCGGGCGGGGTCATCCTGTGGCATGACTATCGCGGTCCCAAACGGGCCAAAGATGTCTTTTCGGTCCTCAACAACCTGTCAAAGCGTCTCGATCTGGTATGGATTGCCAATACCAGCTTTGTCGCCTATCGCCACAGCTAGATTTGGCCACCGGAACTTAAAACCTTCCCCACTTCCCTTCTGGTCACTGGTCCTTATATGGTTAGGCAACTGAGGTGATCCTCTAAAAGGGCACCCGCGCCATATTTACGGAGCTGAGCAAGATGTCTGAAACTGAATACGTCCCCCCCAAAGTCTGGAAATGGGGCGCCGAGAATGGTGGCCCGTTTGCCTCAACCAATCGCCCAATTGCGGGTCCCACCCACGAAAAAGAACTGCCGATCGGCAAACACCCGTTGCAGCTTTATTCGCTCGGCACACCAAACGGGGTGAAGGTCACGATCATGCTGGAAGAACTTCTGGCACTCGGTCATGAGGGCGCGGAGTACGACGCCTGGATCATCAGGATAGGCGATGGCGACCAGTTCGGCAGCGGCTTTGTTGATGTGAACCCGAACTCCAAAATTCCGGCCCTAATGGATCACAGCACCAACCCGCCAACACGGGTATTTGAATCCGGTGCGATCTTGCTTTACCTCGCCGAAAAGTTTGGCGCGCTCATGCCAGCGGATCCTGCTGATCGCGCGGAATGCCTGTCCTGGCTAATGTGGCAGATGGGCAGCGCGCCCTATCTCGGCGGCGGGTTTGGTCACTTCTATCATTACGCGCCGGTCAAGATTGAATATGCCATCGACCGATTCACGATGGAGACCAAGCGCCAGCTTGATGTGCTGGAACGCCGTCTGTCTGAGAACCGCTATATGTGCGGTGATGAATACACCATCGCCGATATTGCGATCTGGCCGTGGTATGGCGGGCTGCTGCTGAACCGGCAATATGACGCTGCCGAGTTTGTCGATGCCGAAAGCTATATTAACGGCATGCGCTGGGCCAAAAAGATCGATGCCCGCGAAACAGTGAAGCGCGGTCGTATGGTCAACAAGCATCGCGGCGAGTTGCATGAACAACTCCACGAACGCCATGATGCGTCAGACTTCGACACTAAAACGGCGGATAAGGTCGCAGCGGCGGAATAAAAAAAAGCGGCTTAAATAGCCGCCCGGTATACCGCTGTAAAATTTCCTTTAGGATTTTCTGCGTCGACGCAGATATCCGAGACCGAGAAGGCCAAGGCCAAACACTGCCAAACCGGCTGGTTCGGAAATAACGGGTGCGGTGAGACTATTGAACTGGTGGAGATTAGAAATTTCCGTTGTGCTCAAGCCACTGTCGAAAACGTAAATTTCATCGAGCAACCCGTTCATTTTTTGCGATGTACCGCCGCCGGAACCTTCCGCCCCACCGCTTGTTATATTGCGGCTGCCGATTGCGAAGGCATTGCTGGTATCACTTCCCGAGGCACCACCAATTGTCGATTCCAAAACGCCATCAAGGTAGAGTTCCAGTGTGCCACCAATTTTTTGGAAAACGAGGTGATGAAATGCAGTCTCATCATCCGCGGGTGTGGTGGTTGAAACCGCCCCACCAACTGTGTCGTTGAGATATCCAGAGAGGCCAGTGGACTGGGAGACGGCATAGCCCAGATTTGAGCTAGAAGAATTTTTTCCAACCAACGGGGAAAATGATGATTGCGCGGCCTGATACCAAAGGGAAATCGCGAAATTGCCCGTCGAGAGATTAAACGCGGCATCTGCATTGTAGAAGAAAGAGCCACCCGAAAAACTTGCCGCACTGCCAAATTGGCCGCCGACCTGAGTCGGTCCGCCACCGCCGGCGATTAATGTATGACCGTTGCCACTATCATCTGTTGTGAGCGTACCATCGAAGGAATAATGCGCAATCAATGCAGCATGTGCGCCAGGCATGACAAAAAGAGCCAGCAAAGCCCCTAAGGTGGCTTTAGCAGCGGTTTTTCTCAACATCACGCTTTTACTGAATTTGCGCGCCATTCCGGTATCTCTTTCTTACGCTACTGCAAAGATACCAACCCTGAGGTAGTTATAGAGTTATTGAATGTGCCCGTCCAGAAAACTCTCGGGAACCAAATTACTGGTAGCGTTGAGTTTTACTCTGCCGCGGCGTGTTGGGTTTCTTCGGCGGTGCTAACGTTGGCACCTGATTGTTCGAGCATGCCAAGGGCGGAGAGATAGGTATCCAGGACATATTCCTGTTCCTGTCTCTGGTCGGGTTCCATTTTCCTGATCCGTACCACTTGTCTCATGATTTTGGGATCAAACCCCGTGCCCTTGGCCTCGGCATAAACTTCACGGATATCTTCCATGAGCGTGGCCTTTTCTTCCTCAAGCCTTTCGATGCACTCAATGAAAGCACGCAGATGGTCGCGTGCAAGGTTACCCGTTCCGTCCGACATTTTTTGTGTCTCCCTTTATCTGTCGTAGCGGAGTCAGGATAGAAAAGGGCAGCGCGAATCGGGATTCAAATGAGTCCGATCGGCAAAAGAAGTTGTGGATAAAATGGATGTCGCGGTCGCGGCGTCAGCTGGTCAGGTTGGGGTCCGCCATAACCTTTTTGAAAGCTTCCTGCTGTTCCGGCGTTGCATCCTTCTGGTATGTAGACTTCCATTCGTCGTAGGTCATGCCATAGACCTTTTCACGGGCATCATCCATCGTGATGTGGAGCCCCTTTTCCTCGGCCGCGGCCAGGTACCATTTGCTCAGACAATTCCGGCAAAACCCGGCCAAATTCATAATATCGATGTTCTGAACGTCATTGCGTTTAAGAAGATGCGCGGTCAGCGTCCGGAAAGCCGCCGCTTCGAGTTCGATCTGGGTCTGTTCATCAATATCAGCCATTTTATGCTCCTTTTTCCGCCTTCGACAATGAAGCGCGGATAATGTTCGTGTCGATGAGGGTAATCTTGGTCAGTTGCAAGATAAAATCTACCCCCAGATTACATAAAATTTCGTGGATCAAAATATTAGGGTCATTACTTTATTTGTTATATAATAAGCCAGCGCCAAATTCCGATAATATCAACGATCAAAAAAGCGGTTTGCAGCACGACCAGGCTGTAATCCCGCATCACAGCGCCAGCAATTGTCCAACATAAAGACGAAACACCAAATAAAACCCAGCCCCAGCCACTGACTGGTATATTCAGCGCCAGCACAAGCGCGCCCGTGACCCCGGTCAATGTACCAAACCATCGAAGTACTGCGAATGATCTGGTTCCCTGTGTAAAGACGTCCATTTATACCCTATCCCTAAAGGACCGTTGGTCCTTTGCACGATCTGCGGCGCTAAGGTCTAATAGCTGAATGACCGAACGGCCAGACATATTTCTGCAGCATCTGTTTGAAGCCACCTTCGAGGCTGTTTCTGCGGATCGGTGCCTTCCCGCCCATCTCCCGGCACCACCAAATGGCAGGACGATAGTGGTCGGCGCGGGCAAGGCGTCCGCTGCACTGGCAAAAGTGCTCGAGGCAAGCTGGGTTGGACCGCTCTCGGGCGCCGTTGTTGTTCCGTATGGTCATAAAGCGGACTGCCAATCGATTGACGTGTTGGAAGCAAGTCATCCGGTTCCCGACGAAGCCGGGCAACGCGCCGCCAATCATATTTTGCAACTGGTTTCTCACCTGACGGAAGAAGACCTCGTTATCGCATTGATTTCCGGCGGGGGATCCGCATTGCTCTCCCTGCCAGCGCCGGGCATTACGCTTGCAGACAAACAGCTGGTTAATCGTTCTCTTTTGAGGTCTGGTGTCGGCATTGCCGAAATCAACACAGTTCGCCGGGCGCTGTCTGTGATCAAGGGTGGGCGGCTTGCCGCCGCCGCACATCCGGCCCGCGTTGTGACGCTGGTTGTCTCTGATGTGGCCGGCGATGATCCCGCGATTGTCGCCTCCGGCCCGACCTTGCCGCCACCAGAATCCGCTTTCTCCGCCACTCAAATCCTCGCGGATTACAAGATCGAGATACCGGACTCTGTCCAACAGCATCTGGATAAAAATATACCGGATATTTCCAGAACCGCGCTCTTTGACGAGGATTCTGTAACGGTCATCGCGCGTGCCCGCGATGGTTTGCAGGCAGCCGCCGCCGAGGCAGAACGTCAGGGTTGGGAAGCCCTGGTCCTCGGGGATGACATCGCTGGTGAAGCGAAAGACATCGCCGCGGATCATGCACGACAGGCACTGGCGGCAGCTCGCTTTCGCCACTCACGCTCACCCCCGCTGGTGATGTTGTCCAGCGGCGAAGTTACGGTAACGCTCGGTGGCTCGCAGGGCGATGGCGGCCCGAACAGCGAATACCTACTCGCTCTCGGTTTAGCCCTCAATCGCGATCCGAAAATATGGGCGCTGGCCTGCGATACGGATGGGATAGACGGCAATAGCCAAAATGCCGGAGGCTACCTGACGCCCTATAGCGTTTCGGGTGCCAGCGAGATGGGGCTCGATCCCACCGGCCTTCTCACCGCGCATCGCAGTGCAACATTTTTTGAGACGCTTGGTCATACAATTGTAACAGGTCCTACGCTAACCAATGTGAATGATTTCCGTGCCATCGCGATATGCGCTGGCGCCCATTGAAACCCTGATCTATAAGGATTCCATGCGCCGATACCGACAGGCTAAGATAGTGGCAACGCTCGGCCCCGCCAGCGATACGCCCGAAATGATCCGCACGCTTTTTGATGCCGGTGCAGATGTGTTCCGGATCAATTTCAGCCATGGCTCGCATGACGATCATGAGGAGCGTATCTCGACCATCCGCAAGCTGGAAATCGATACTGGAAGGCTGGTGGGCATTCTCACGGATTTACAGGGTCCCAAGCTTCGCGTCGGGGAATTTGCCGACAAATCCGCTGAACTGGAAGCAGGGTCAACGCTACGTCTCGACCTCGACACCAAGCCGGGAGATGCTAGCCGGGTCTCCCTGCCGCACCCCGAGGTCTTTGCCGCCTTGTCAGCCGACACTGAGCTGTTGATCGATGACGGCAAATTACGCCTCAAAGTAACAAAGGCCGGTGAGGATTATGCCGAGGCGGAGGTCATTACCGGCGGTAGGGTTTCAGATCACAAGGGCGTCAACGTGCCCAATGCGGTGCTGCCGATATCCTCTCTTGGCGAGAAAGACCGCGAAGATCTTGAATTCGCACTGGATCACAGTGTGGACTATATTGGGCTGAGCTTTGTCCAACGTCCGGAAGACATTGCTGAAGCCCGCAAGATCATAGGCGGACGCGCCGGAGTCCTGTCCAAGCTGGAAAAACCAAGCGCCATCGAACATCTCGATGAAATTATCACCATGTCAGATGCGGTAATGGTCGCGCGCGGTGATCTGGGCGTTGAGCTACCACCCGAAGATGTACCCAGCCTGCAAAAACGCATTATTCGTGAATGCCGCGCACAGGGGAAACCCGTTGTAGTGGCGACCCAAATGCTGGAATCGATGATCGAGTCCCCGACACCGACACGCGCCGAAGCCTCCGATGTCGCGACGGCTATTTATGACGGCGCCGATGCGGTGATGCTGTCAGCGGAAACCGCCGCCGGACAGTATCCGCTCGAAGCCGTCGAAATGATGAATCGTATTATCCATCGCGTCGAGCTGGACCCGGAATTTTGGGAAAACCTCAATACCTCGCACAGTGACCCGGAAGCCAATGCTCCGGATGCGATAACGGCCGCAGCACGGCAGGTCGCCCATACGATTTCTGCCGCTGCCATCGTGACCTACACGACATCCGGTTCGACGACTTTACGGGCAGCCCGCGAACGGCCGAAAGTGCCAATCCTGTGCCTAACGGAACGCCTGCCAACCGCGCGACGGCTCGCCGTCACCTGGGGCGTGCAATGCGTCATCACAAAAGATGTCAGCGATTTTTCAGACATGGTTGGCCGTGCCTGCCATACCGCAAGAGACTTCAACTATGCGGCACCTTCAGAAAGTGTGGTGATCACCGCCGGCGTGCCCTTTGGCACACCCGGGGCGACCAACGTGCTGCGCATTGGCTGGGTTGAGCGCAAGACATAATTTTGTTATGTAAATTCAATGGCTTTGGGGGAAGTCATATAAAAACAGTCTGCAGGGATCGGACGATATAATGAACAAACGTCTTTTGAAGACCAGCGCTTCCGTCGCAACACTATTGGTTTCTCTTGCATTTGGTCCTGCGGCGAACGCTGCCGCGATTACCGCTACATGGCAAGATGGCAATATCGATGACTGGAACAACATCGCAGCCAACGGCACGAACTGGAATTTTAGCAGCGCGCCGATAACGGCGGCGTTTCCCAATAATGACGTCAATGACACGTTCGCTGTGCAGATTGATAGTGGTGGTGCAGGAAACTCGACAGTCAACCTGAATACCGACGTCACCATCGACTCTTTGAATGTTTCAGCAAACGACACGTTAAATTTAAATAACGGCCGCGATATAACGCTCGTAAATGGTACGCTGACCAATAACGGCGCGATCAATATGAATTCCATCGGGTCCACCAATGATCTGACCTTCACGGCAGGAGGATCGATCAGCGGCACTGGCACGCTGACCCTGAACAACAATTTCCAGAACCGGGTGGTCATTAACGGGGTGGGGAATATCCTGACGAATGGTGTTGGTCATACCATCCAGGGCGGAGGTCAAATTGGCCTTAATGCAGGCGGCATTGTTAATAACGGGTCAATTATCCAGCAGGGCACCGCGCAGCTCATCATCGACCCCGATTCAACGGGTAATTTTGTAAATAACAACGTGCTCCGGGCTGAGGGTTCGGGTGGATTACAACTGAACGGCGCCCAATACACGAATAACAGCACTATCGAAGCATCCAATGGCTCACACGTCTCACTGAATGGGTCAACTGTTAGCATCGTGGGCGGTAACCTTACAACAACAGGCACCGGTGAAATTCGATCGAACGCAAGCACTGTTGGGGTGCTGCTCAATGGTGTCACGGTAACAGCTGGCTCAAATCTCATACAAAATAACGGTATGGATTTTCGCGTTCAGAACGGCATCACCAATAACGCGAACTGGGAAATGAATTCTTCGGGGTCGTCAACCGACGTCACCTTCTTCGGGGTCGTCAACCGACGTCACCTTCTTCGGGGTCGTCAACCGACGTCACCTTCTTCGGAACGCAAACGATCGATGGCGCCGGTACCATCAAAATGACCAATAATTTCCAAAATCGGATTTTGGCTGATGGCGCGACAGATATCATTACCAACAGTACCACACATACCATCCGAGGAGCCGGGCAGCTTCTAACCAATGAAAGCAGTTTTATTAACAACGGCACCCTAATTCAGGAAGGTTCTTCAGCCCTTATTATCAACCCAGAGGACACCGCCAACTTTGTCAACAACAACTCCATGCAGGCCAACGGCACCGGTGGGATAACTTTAAACGATGGTACCTTTACAAATAATACCGCCATCAACGTGGCCACCGGATCAAACCTGACGCTCACCAGCGCAAACACCACAATCGTTGGTGGCGACCTGACCACTGCCGGGACAGGGGAGATAAGAACAACGACAAGTACAACAGGGGCGACCCTGGATAATGTTCGACTAACGTCGGGATCAAATCTCGTCAGTAATAATAGTAATGATTGGCGTATTCAGAATGGTTTCGTCAATGACGGTACAGTTAGTATGAACTCGTCGGGTTCATCCACTGACCTTGAATTTGTCGGAAGCCAGACGACCAGCGGCAATGGTGAAATCGTCTTATCCAACAACTTTCAGAATCGCATTCGTGCTAGCGCTGGAGCAGTCTCTACAGAAGTCCTGACCATCGGCGCCAACCAGGTCATCCGCGGTGCCGACCAAATTGGCGCAAACTCCGGCGGGATCATCAATAATGGTACAATCCGCCAACAGGGTACTATTGCTCTGACTCTGGATCCCGGCACCCCGGACTTCACAAATAACAACGTTCTTCGAGCTGAAGGTACTGGCGGCATAACATTGAATATCGGTACCTTTAACAACAATACAGAAATTGAAGTGCTTGCCGGTTCCAACCTGACTTTCGCAAGTTCCGACACTGTCGTTGTCGGCGGAGACCTGACCACTGTAGGAACGGGAGATATCCGAACAACCCAGTCTTCGGTCGGTGCAATATTGGACAATGTCCGCCTCGCATCAGGCTCAAACATCGTAAGCAACAACGCCCAGGACTGGCGCATTCGCAATGGTTTCGTCAATGACGGCACTATTACGATGAGCTCTTTGGGCTCGTCTACGGATCTTGGGTTTATCGGAACTCAAACACTTAGCGGGACTGGCGAAATCGTCTGGACCGACAACTTCCAGAACCGTATTCGCGCGGATGGCGGTGCTGCATCGACCGATGTCCTGACGATTGGTTCTGGTCAAACAATCCGCGGCGCCGGACAAATCGGTGCCAATTCCGGCGGAATCATCAATCAAGGAACCATCACTGCTGATCAGGCGAATATTGCGATCACCCTTGATGGCGGTGTCGCACTATTCCGCAATCAAGGGACAATCCGCGCTACAGGGGCTGCAGGCATTGATATTTCTGGAACAGCGGATCAGTTTGTTCAAGAAGCTGGCGGGCTGGTAGATGTCCAGGCAGCAAGCCGATTAGATGTCACCGGAGGAAATTACATACAAACCGGCGGTCAAACGACAGTTAACGGGATCATGACGACCGCAGGGTTCAATAGTACAGTTGAACTTCAGGGCGGCCGGTTTGGCGGTAGCGGCACAGTTCAATTTAACGGTGCGGGTACTCACAGTTTCAATAACACTAGTGGCACATTGGCCGCCGGCAACTCACCCGGTATCCTGACCATTTCCGATGGCAACTATGTTCAGGGCGCCGCTGCCAGTTTTGAGTTTGAACTGTTTGGCGCTGTTGTTGGGGTTGGACACGACCTGCTGAATATCCTGAATGGCGATGCTGATCTATCAGGCAGCCTGGATGTTGTTGCCGATCAGAGTTTTGCCTCAACGCTCACTGTTGGTGATCAGTTTGAAGTCGTCCGGCTCGAAAGCGGCCAAAGCTTTCTCAGCGGTTTCTTTGATACACTGACGACCAACTTCGCCGGGCTTGCCTTTAGCCAGCTGTTTATCGGGGACAGCCTGTGGATTGAGGTGACACAGGCCGACGTGCCCGCACCCGGCGTATCCAGAACCCGGGGCCATGTTGGTCTTTGCTGCAGGGTTGGGAACGCTGTTTATTACGCGTCGCTGTCGCCGCACCATTCACTAATTTAAATGAAGGGGCTTAGACTCCACGCCCTTTGACGATTTCGCGTAATTCCCGGATGTGCGTATCAGCGCCATCCATATGCGGGTGAATTTCAAGCGCCTGTTCAAACGCATCCAGTGCCTTGCGTTCCTCACCGAGCGCCATATAGACCAGCCCCAATCCCGAATAGGCCCCAAAATGGCGTGGTTCAAGCGTCAGTGTTTTCTTGATGTCAGCGATTGATAATTCGTGCTCACCAGCGAGATAAAACAGGGTCGCGCGCTTATTCCAGCCTTCCGCGTAGTTAGGGGCCCGCGATACAATTTCGTTAAAAGCGGTCAGCGCGGTTTCGCCATCGCGATCTGCCATAGCACCTATTCCAATCGTCATGAGTTGATCGATTTCATCATCACCCGACAGACCCCAGAGGGCCCAGATGCCCGCCTCAAGCTGCTCGGCCTCATCGGGATCGCCAGTTGCCTTCAAAGCGATAAAAAGCGGATCGAGCCGCGGGTCATTCTGACCACCAGAAACCGGTACATCGAAGGACAGGGTTGCCGAGCTGGCCATCCAGGAAAGAACGTTTTTCATGATTGTGTCGCGATCATATCAATCATCATTGGTGGTACGGGTCCGCCTGTTGCCCAGTCCAGCAATTCAACTGTATGGACAATCGGGCACGGCAGATCATCGGAGCCCGCCTGATCCAGTTGCGTCATGCATCCAATGTTGCCGCTGGCGATTATAACAGGAGAAAGCGCCGAGAGTGATTCAATTTTTTGCTGGCGCAGTGTTTTCGCAATATCAGGTTGCTGAATGTTATACGTGCCCGCCGAGCCGCAACAGAGATGTTCACCGACCGGTTCCACCACCTCAAAACCCGTTGCGCGAAGGAGGTTTACCGGTTCTTGTGTAATTTTCTGGCCGTGCTGCATCGAGCATGGCGACTGGTAAGCGACCTTTAAAGTTTTTCGCTCATCTGTCCCCTCAATTCCGATATGATCCATGAACTCCGTGATGTCTCGGGCCAGCGAGGATATCCGGGCGGCATGCGTTGCATATTCTGGATCGCTCCTGAGCAAAAACCCGTAATCCTTGAGCATCGTACCGCAGCCGGACGTATTGGAGATGATGGCGTCGAAGGGTTTTTGCCTGTCTGACGCTGCCCAGGCCGTTACATTGGTTCTTACAGCGTTAAGCGCCTGTTTTTCCTGACCTAGATGATGGTTGATCGATCCACAACATCCAACTTCAGGTAAAACGACCACTTCACAGCCATGGCGGGTCAATAATCGGACTGTTGCCTGGTTTATAGCGGGATCAATACCATCCTATACGCACCCGGTTAACAGTGCGACACGATATTTCTGGTTTGTAGCCGCTTTAAATGCATCAGGGGTCACTACTTTATTTTCTTTATGTCTCTTGCTCGCTAGACGCACCATCTTTCGAAGCCGTCCGGGAAGAAAAACGGCAATAGGACGGACAAACGACGCGAGCCGTTGTGCGAGCTTAAAGTGCTGTCGGTCGGGTAACACCCACCCAAACACCGATCTATAAAACCGATCAACGAGACCACGATGGTAGGTGGCTGCGATATGGCGCCGACCATGACCGACGAGATGCATGTAATTCACTCCCGACGGGCAGGTCGTCATACAGGACGGGCAGGAAAGGCAACGATCAATATGTAGGACGTCGGTATCTGACGCCGGACGATCCTGCTCCAGCATATCCTTGATCAGATAGATACGGCCCCGCGGGCCATCAAGCTCATCCCCTAGCAAGGCATGGGTAGGACAGGTCGCCGCACAAAATCCGCAATGTACACAATATCTGAGAATATCGTTAGCGTCCGCAATATTTGGATCGTTCAGCTGGGCAAGTGAGAAGCTAGTCTGCATCTGACATGCTCCCGCCAGTCAAATACATACGGCCGGGATTCAGAATATTTCCCGGATCAAAGCCCTGCTTGATGCGCTGGCCAAGCGCCTGCACCCCACTAGCTTGCGGTTGAAACACACCCAGGGACGATCGAAGATGATCGTCTGCGCGGATAAGCGTCGCATGTCCGCCACTCTTTTCAACCACCTCCCGTATCACAGCGGCGCCACCATCTTCAGTTTCTTCAGACAACCGAAGCCAAACTAATCCACCACCCCAATCAAGATAAAATTCTGCTGCCGCCTGATCACAGACCGATTGTACGACTTCAACAGCATATGAAGGCGGTACTGAAAGCCGCCAGACCACACCAACTTTATCAACAAAAGGGGTGACGTCGCCGATTTCCCGCCAGAACCGATTGGAATTATGGAAATGCAATTCTTCCACATCGCCATACACGCCCAGCATATCGCGAAGCGCCTGACATCGTGCCTCCACGGATGGCCCAGGCCCCTCAACACGTATGGCCGTGATCGAACTCGCCGCAGCGGAAACATAGGAAACCCCGGATCGCGCACAAAGCTTTTCAGGCACAAACGCTGCACCAGATACATCATGTGGACTGGACAATGCTTTGGTCATCACCGTCACGGCCGCGGGTTTATCAAGCCCGGCCACCAGGACGGTCCTCGTCTTTTCGCCTGTTGGCAGAACTTTCAAGGTTATATCGGTCGCCACGGCAAGCGTTCCGTAGGAGCCCGCAATTAACTTACACAGATCGTAACCGGTCACGTTTTTGACGACACGACTGCCGGTTTTCACTACTTCACCCCGACCCGTTACCATCGACACACCGAGCACATGATCACGCGCCGCACCAGCCTGGAGCCGGCGAGAGCCAGAAAGATTGGTGGCTATCACACCGCCAACCGTTTGCGGAATGTCGTTCCCGAGCAACGGACCCCAGTCTGGGGGTTCAAAGGCAAGCTGTTGATTGTTCTCCGTCAATGCCGCCTGAATTTCCGCCAAGGGTGTTCCAGCCCGCGCCGCAAGCACCAGCTCTTCCGGTTCGTACAAGGAAATACCGGTTAGACCGGACACCGAAACCACCTGGTCAACATCCATCATTTGACCAAGAGTTTGTTTTGACCCCGCGCCTCTGATTTCCAATCTTCGGTCGTCGGCCAATGCAGCACCGATGACGGCTTCAAGCGCAGATATGTCAGCCGGTTGAACCAGTTCAGACATCAGAAACGGGGCAGATCAGGAAACCGCATCTCGCCACCCTGAATATGAACACGCCCAAGCTCGGCGCAACGATGCAGGGTCGGAAATACCTTTCCAGGATTGAGTAATTGCGTTGGGTCGAAGGCACATTTCACCCGTTGCTGCTGCTTGAGATCAATTTCCGTAAACATGGTTTCCATGAGGTCGCGCTTTTCAACGCCAACGCCATGCTCGCCTGTTAAAACGCCACCGACTTCCACGCATAATGTCAGGATTTCGGCACCAAACTCTTCCGCTTTCTCCAACTCACCCGGGACGTTGGCGTCGTACAGGATAAGGGGGTGCAGATTACCATCTCCAGCGTGAAAAACGTTGGCGACCCCCAATCCAAATCGTTCAGAGGCTTCCGACATTCGTTTCAGGACTTCAGGCAGTTTGTGCCGCGGGATCGTGCCGTCCATACAGTAATAGTCAGGGGAAATGCGCCCGACCGCTGGAAACGCGGATTTTCGGCCTGCCCAGAACAGCAACCGTTCCTGCTCATCCTGACTAACCCGAACAGACGAGGCACCAGCATTTCGGGCGATCTCATCGACCCGACCAACCAGGAAATCAACTTCTTCCTCGGGTCCATCAAGCTCGACAATCAAGATCGCTTCTACATCCAGCGGATATCCGGCATGAACAAAACCCTCCACCGCATGTATCGCCGGTCGGTCCATCATCTCCATGCCTCCCGGAATGATTCCCGCACCAATAATTGCCGCAACACAACGACCGGCAGCCTCGCTGGAGTCGAATCCGATCAGAAGCGCTCTTGCAGCGGGCGGCTTTGCGAGAATTCGCACGGTCACTTCGGTGATCACGCCCAGCAACCCCTCGGATCCCGTGATAACACCCATCAGATCATACCCACCTGCATCCAGATGTTTCCCGCCAAGCCGAATGATCTCACCATCCATGAGAGCCATCTCGACCCCGAGCAGGTTGTTGGTGATCAGGCCATATTTGAGACAGTGAACACCGCCGGAATTCTCCGCGACATTGCCGCCGATGGTGCAGGCGATCTGGCTCGACGGATCTGGCGCATAATAAAACCCGTCATCTTCAACCGCTTGGGTAATCGCCAGATTTGTCACACCGGGCTGCGCAACAACACAGCGATTTTCATAATCGACATCAAGAATGCGATTGAGTTTGCCCAATCCAAGCGTGATGGCATCCGCCAAAGGCAGGGCACCGCCGGATAGCGATGTCCCTGCACCACGCGGGACGATTTTTACGTCGGCCTCTTTGCAGTATTTCAAAATTCGTGAGATTTGCTCGGTGGTTTCGGGTAAGACAACGATCAAGGGCAGCTGTCGATAGGCGGTTAAGCCGTCACATTCATAAGCCCGTAGACCTTCTTCCTCGGCAATAACTGATGCCGCCGGCACAATCTGTCTAAGCGCATCGATTATTGTTGCCCGACGATTTGTCGTCGCGACATCGGGTTCCGGCATTTCCATGGAGATTCTGATCTCACTCAGTCAATCGCGGCATCACATTGGAAAGTAAACTATAGCGGCGATAGGCGGTGCAAGCCCATCCCGAAGACCACGAAACGCAGGCACAAAAAAACCGCGCCAATGGCGCGGCTTCCAGCTCCCGAAAATACGCTTTTAGCCTTGGCGTGCCTTGAAACGCGGGTTCTGCTTGTTGATCACATAAACGCGGCCCTTGCGGCGAATAACGCGGCAATTCTTATCGCGCAACTTAAGTGTCTTAAGAGAATTTGCGACTTTCATCGGATTACTTTCTGCTCTTCCATCTTGCGAAGGCGGGAACATAGTGAGCAGCGCGCTTTTTGTCAACGCGCTGATAGGAGGAAATATCAGGAGTTTTTCACACCTTCAACGCGGTAATATTTCAGGACACCGCTATCCAGCGCACTGGTCAGCAGGAGCCAATATTGTGCTTCATGCACCAGCTGTCGTCCAAAGGCCTCGCTAACACTTTGGCCTTTGACTTCATTGAGATAGCTAGCTTAGGCGCCGCGGATCATTTCGGAATAGCGTTCACTTTCATCTTCCATAATGCGGGCCAAAACACCATGCGACTCAAGACAGTTCTTTAAAGCCTCTGCCGTCCACGGATGTACCGGGTTGGGTTGAGTCTGCTTCCACGCCGCAAGCTCTTCGGACTCTGCATTTTCATCGAACAGGAAATCCGTAATGACAAGATAGGCTTCCCCCTCTTTCAATGAGTCACACATCTTCGCAAGGACGGTTTCTTTGTCATCCATCGTATAGAGGACTTCGCGCATGAGCGCGGCGCGAAAATAATTGGTTTTAACTTTCGCGAGATCAAAAGGTTCGCCGACGATTTTTACCTTGCTATCGATGTCATATTCGACGGCGGTTTTTTTTGCTTCGGCGGCCAATTTTTCGTCGTTTTCATAGCCAGTCACGTAGTTTCCGAATTTACCGACGATTGTCGTCGTATTGCCGCCCATTCCGATGCCAACTTCAAGCATCGTCTCGTCAGAACTGAGGCTGCACCCCGCAACAAGTTCTTCGACATATTCAGAGCCGCCGGGGGAAATAAATCCCGGTGTCCAGAGACCTTTGGCAATTTCGCATTTCGCTTCTGACCAGGCATCCGGAGAGTCGGATGCCTCTGCGGCGACCTCTTCACCGTCGTCATCAACCTCGACTTCTTTGTACTCACCATCATCAAAATCGGGTTCCGCTTCGCGCAGCTCTGTGCCATGCCACCAGGCGGCAAAACGATCCTTGAATGATGCGCCACCACCACCGGACGATTTCTTGGTCAGGGACAGGCCCACGGCAAATCTCCGCAATAACCGGCGCACAGACGCACCGGTTGCATTCACCCCCATTGTGAAAAATCAGAATTAATCCTTCGTTAAGAAAAACACGGCGATCAGCACTCTTATTCGATGGTGAGCCCGAGATTTGATTGCGTTACAATGATGCTAAATAGACAGGGAAAAATCTGGCATGAGCATCAAAAAAACTATCGCTGACGCTATTTCGACCGACCGGGTGAAGGAGATTCTGGTTGAGCTCGTCAAAGTGCCGAGTCCGCAAACCGACAAGTTTGAATCTGAACCGCTGCTCGCCGAATTTATCCGCAATGCCGTCGAGCCCCGTCTACGTGAGATGGGGATTTCCGACATCCGTTATGATGGCATGCACAATCTGATTGCCACCTATGGCGAAAACACATCCGGCAAATCGCTGATGTTGATCAGCAACGCGATGAACCAGCCGCAATCGACGATGGAAAACGCCTATGACGGCGATGTTGTCGATGGCGCGCAGTATGATCTCCCGGGGGAGGTTGTCCTCGGCAAGGGTGCTAGCGAGCAGAAAGGCACCATGGCCGCCATGCTCCATGCGATGGAAACCATCATAGCCTCCGATCTTCCAGTGAATGGCCAACTGGTATTTCTGTGTTGTGTGTCCGGCGAAACCGGGCGCCACGATGCCATCACCAGTGTCGTCGAGGGCGAAGGGGTACGCGCCGATATGGCAATTCTCGGTGGCACCAGCCTGAAACTCACCCTCGGCAATCGCGGCCGGATCGATACCTTTGTCAAAGTCAAAGGCGCGCCCGGACATTCCAGCGCCCCCGGCAAGGCCTGCAACGCGATTACCGGCGCACGCGAGGTCATTGACCGGCTGGAAGACCATCTCGAACTCACCGGTGAGCATCCTGCGCTCGGGACACCGACTTTCGCGGTCAACCACATCCGCAGCTTCCCGGATTCAACCCACACCATTCAGGGAGAATGCGAGATCACCCTCGACCGCCGTCTGCTACCGGGCGATGACCCGCATGAGAAATGGGAGGATATCCGCAAGATCGTGATGCAGGTCGATGGTATGGAAGACCCGGCCAGCGGCCAGAAATGGCAGGTCGAGATGACCGAAGGCCCGTTTATGTACCCGTCACTGGTCGAAATGGACTCGCCCATCGTCCAAGCAGTTTGTAATGCGGCGGAAGAGATGCTCGACAAGCCGCCCGAAACCTTCTACACCACGACCGCCTTCGATCAGGGTTATCTCAACCATGTCGGTATTCCCTGCGCCAACTATGGCAGCGGCGAAGATCGGTTCGCCCATACTGACAACGACTGTTCTTCAGTCGACCGCACCCGCGATACCGCCAAAGTGTTTGCCTATATGATTGCCGATTATCTCGGTTAACGAGCCAGCCTCGGTTGACCCGCAGCGGAATTAAAAAGCGCGGATAATCATCGCAGCGCCGAGCAACATCAGCGCGATCAGGACCCAGCGCCGAAACAGCTCAACCGATAATCTGGCGCGTAGGGCCTGTCCAACAAACATACCGGCGAAGGCAGCTACCACGGCGATAGCCCCGGGAAGGACGACGTCAGACTCCAGACTGCCATTGAGGCCAAGGCCAACCGCCAGAGCTGCGGAAGCAATCAATGCCGTCAAACCAATCGCCTGCACGAGACCGTCTTTGCCGAGATTCAACGCCTCAAGATACGGCGCTACCGGGACAACGAATATGCCGGTGGCGCCGGAAATGAGCCCGGTGCTCAACCCCGCCGCCGGACCCAGCACCGGTTCGGCCTTCCGCGACACGCTAAACCGGTAACCTGCGAGAACGAGTCCCGCATAGATCACCAGGATCGCGCCTAGAAAGGCCCCGTTCAGCGCATTGTTACCACCTGTCATGATGCTGGCCGTCAGAAGCGTTCCCAGCACCAGACAGAGCAGCATCGGCCATAATCGGGACAACAGGGATATCAACGCCCCCCCGGCGAGGGACTGCCAGATATTGGTCAGAAATGCCGGCAGGATCAGAATCGCCGCCGCCTGTTCCACCGGCAGCCAGATACCGAGCAACCCCATGCTCACCGTTGGCAGCCCAAGCCCTACTGCGCCCTTGACCGAGCCAGCCAGGACATAAATCGCCGCCACGGCCATTAGTTCAGATGGGCTAAACTCCATGAAGGGCGTCAATCAAACCGGATAAACCATGTCGTTGGGGATCAACAGGCTGTCATAGATACAGTCGCGAGCTTTGAGGCGCAGCACCCCGTCTTCACGAACAAACTGATCGATATACAGCCCGGCCTGGAAAATACGGCTCTCCTGTTCCATCAAGGTCTCGATGACCAGATAGTTGGATTCAGAATGAATTGTGCCATCAGTATCAACACCGGTGACCCGGACATTGCTGTTATAGTGCCGCAGATAGCGCGGCGCATGGACCATAGTGGTTTTCACCGCCGCGGCGCGATCCTGCATCATCGGACGACCATCACACCAGACCAGCCCAACGGGCAGGCCCTCATCGTGATTCTCTTTTGCAGTGACCCGGTAAAACCCGTCTGCTGTAAAAAAATCCGGCCAGAAATCAATATCCTGTTCATCCAGGATACGGGCATATTCGGTATTGAATTCCTCGATTTCAAAGCGCAACGCACGCGCTTCTTCTGGCGACAGGTTGGTGCCAGCTGGATGTGTCGACGCCATATTATATATCCATCACCTGGCGATAGTGCCGATAGAGCGCCCGCACCGAGGCCTCGGAAATCAGCGTTTCGGTGCTGCCTTCCTTTTCAGGCTCCAGCTTCACGATGCCTTCCTGGCTGTGCGAATGCTTAAATCCATCTTGCAGATATTTGATCGCCTCATTGTCATCGACGCCGAGATACCCGCTGGGGCCCATGAGATTGCCCTGCTTCATTCGTTGGCGCTCCAGCTCTGGCGTATCATCTTCATAGCCAAACATTGTCCAGTACATATCAAGCGCGTGCGGGCCGCGCGGCACGATATGACGAATCCCCAGCGTATTAAGCTCGCGCTGGACCACCAGATTAGGCCAGATGATCTGCATCGTGACCGTCCACGGGCTGTCAAACTCCTGCACATAGTTGAGGAAATCGGGATCGTTCAGCTCCATCCCTTCACGGAACGCCGATTTCATCTGGCTCGCGGTCTCTTCACCGATCTCGATGTTATCGTCCTTGGCCGAGGCCATGGTTGAATGCCGGCCGGACTCATCACAGATCATCGCCGATTTCTGACCCGCGACCATCAAGCGGAAGGTCGCGAGATACACATGGAGCAGGGTTGCGTGATAGGGGTCCTTGAGATTCTCGTGATACAGCTTCCAATTGCCCTGAAGGCGGTTTTTATAGAAACCAAGAATTTTCAGCTTGCGGCCTTTAAACACAACATCGAACTGTTCGAGGTTTTCCGGCCCGAGATACTCTTCCAGGGACTCGACAGATTCCGAAAATGAGGCAAAGACAACGCCGTGCCGCGTTGTGACGTTGAGGCTTTTGGGGTTGTGATCTTCAAGCTTAAAATCCTTGGGCATGCCGCCTTCACCGTGATCGCCACGGCGGAACGGCACGGCCATCAGCTTGCCCTTCAGGTCATACATCCATTGGTGATAGGGGCAGGTGAAGTTCTCCGCCTTGCCGCGCAGCGCCCGGCAGAACTCAGCGCCGCGATGGGCGCAGCGATTTTCGAAGACATGAATGTCGCCGTCTTCATCGCGCGTCACGATGACAGGCACATCACCAACATAGGAGCGTTTAAAACTGCCGGGCTCGGGAATTTCCGCCTCCAGCGCGACAAAGCACCAGCTCTCGCCAAAGAAAATACGTTCGCGTTCGCGCTGAAACACCTCGTCGGAGGTATAGATCCAGTCGGGAATACGGGTCAGATCATCATCCGGCCAGCGGAGTTCGCTGAGCGGTACATTACTGCCGTCATCGATAAAAGGTGTGTCGGGCATGGTGACCGATCCTTCCCATCATAATGGAACCCGGAGTTTACCGAACGATCACCCCTGCGAACAAGCGCCGCCTTAAGACCATAGATTGATCCCCACCGCCGGGAGGGGTACCGTTCACCAACAATTCAAACAGGGAGAGACGGATATGGCACTGGAACCGCTGGCCAAGCTGGGGAATTTCTTTCACGTCTACGATTTCCGGGTAAAGCCCGGCAGCGGGGGTGAATTTATCCGGCTGTTTAACGAGTTCGATTATGATGACGACAACCCGATGCATAAATCGGACGCGCAGGTCAAAGACGGTGTGCTGTGCCGCGATGTCGAGGATGAGGATCATTTTTATCTGATCGGCGAATGGCGAGATATCGAGATCCATAAGGAAATTCGCGTCGAGATGGTCGATATGGCACCGGAGTTTGTGAAGCTGGTCGATAGCGGCCCGTTTGTCCCGGTCTATGCCGAGATCGTTACCGAAACACCGCAGGATATTCTCGATAAAGCGCAAGCAGAGGGATAAACCGGTATGGCGACAACGAAAGACCTGCTGACGGCACGCTATGGCAAAGACACCGGCATCGGTGACAGTTCCGTCGTTAGTGAGAAAATAGAGGCGTTGCTCTCTCGGCGCTCAATCCGGCTCTATAAGGATGAAGAGGTTTCCGACACGTTGCTTGATGTGCTGCTCGGCTGCGCCCAATCAGCGCCGAGTAAATCCAACCTGCAGCAATATTCGATCATCGTCGTCAAAGACCAGGCCATCCGCGATCAACTCGCCCCCTGGTGTCCGCGCACGACCGGGCTGGAAAGGAAACCGGTGCTTCTGGTTTTCTGCGCCGATATCCGCCGCAATCAGCGAATTGGCGAATTCCGCAATCGGCCCAACGTCAATAACAACATGGATGCGTTTCTCAACGCGACGGTCGATGCCGCGCTTGCCATGGGATTTTTCGTCACCGCCGCGGAGGCCGCCGGGCTCGGCACTGCCCCGCTCAGCAGCCTGCGCGACAATATGTATGCCGTCGCCGATATTCTCGAAATGCCGGATGGCGTATTCCCCATCGCCGGTGTCATGGCGGGCTGGCCGGAAGCCCCCGGCTATGTCAATCAGCGCCTGCCGCAATCCGTCGTCGTGCATCGTGACCGCTATGACGACAGCAATCTCGAGGCCGGAATCGATGAATATGATCAAACCCGCCACGCCGCCTTCCCCATCCCCGAAGAACGCCAGACCCACACGGATTTGTGGGGCGTCGCCGAGTTCTATGGCTGGTCAGAACATATCTCCCGCCAGCTCGGCAAACCGGAACGGCCTGAGTTTAAGGCATTTCTCCAGAGCCACGGTTTTGATCTGGATTAGGGGTGAGGTCTGACGATGGATTTGATAGCTAATTTGGCGGATTTAATTGCTGCACTTGGAGTAATCGGATCGTTGGTCTTTCTCGCAATTCAGGTCAGGGAAAATACCAAGACCGTCAGAAATACTCACTGGGAGAACCATCTGAACCGACTGGCTAACAATTTCTCCTGATCGTTGGATCAGTCTGTCGCAGCCGTCATTTGCAAAGGCAATACCAGTTTTTCTGCGCTTGGCGATGAAGACAAAATTGTCTATTCGGCCTAGGCGAATGAATACATGTTGTCCACGTCATTCTTGCTAGTTTTCCGAGGACAGGCCAATTTGGATGCTGACCTCACCAATACAGCCGAACGCAGGATAAGATGGTTCTTCAAAGAGCCAGGAGCTATTCAGTGGTGGCATCATGAAATTAGGCATTCCGTTCCTAAAATCGTTGAAGCAGAAGTCGAGCGGTGGCTTACGAAAAACGCTTGATTGAGCTGGCGCCGCAATCTTAATTGACCCCTTTGTAGCGCCCGGCCATTGACGACACAAAATTGGACCCAATGCCTCTAAGTCGGGGCCTTGAAGGGTCAAAATTCATACAACAATATGTCCGTTCTGGGTCAGTAACGGACATTCTCGGTTGCCGGATTGATGTCCGCAATTAGCCATTAAACGACATAGCCAGATTTACCGTTGAGTAGATGAATTGAATAATGCAGCTGTTCATCTAGGGTTCAGGATCAACATGTACTACTCTCACAATAATAAAGTTGAATATATAGGAATGAGTATGATGTTTCGAACAGTCCTTTGCTGCATAATTTTGGCATTCAGTTCACCTGCTGCCATCGCACAGTCCGGCACGACGGACGATATCATCCGGGATGTGGTGGATCGCACCCTTGATGCTGCTAGAAACGAAGTTCACCGCGCGACTGGGGGTGACAAAGCGCGGCAAAATCAGCCCCCTCCGGGTAGATATGGTCACGCTCCATCAGGAGTGAACGAGGAAACACGTCGAGAGCTTCGGAAGCCCAACGACGAGCACGCCCGAAAAATCGCCAAGCTTGAACGGGAATTGGAGCGCAAGCTTGAAAAGGCAAAACGTGAATTCAGGCGGGAAGCTGCAAGGGAGAACAAGCGCGACAAGATTAGGAAGAAACGCAAAAAATTACGCGACAAAGTGAACAAGGCGCACCGCAAGTTCGAAAAGAAACTAGCGAAAGAGAATGCCCGTTTTGACGACAAGCAGGCAAAGATTTTGCTAATGAGGTAACCAGTTCAAAAGAGAAAGCTAGTTCGACAATGAGTGCATGGTGTCATTTCAACCGTTCCCATGCGGTACGAACGCTGATCCTGATGTTTCTTGTCGGGAGTGTCCCCTTGCTGAGCATGGGTTTTGCCCATGCCCACAATGTCACTGCGGGCGACGCCGGATATATTCAGGAAATATGGGGCGTCAAACTCATTCCATTTACCTATCTCGGGGCCAGGCACATGGTGACTGGCTACGATCACACCCTGTTCCTGTTTGGCGTTGTTTTCTTCCTTTACAAGCTGAAGGACGTTGCAATCTATGTGAGCTTGTTTGCGCTCGGACATTCCGTGACCATTCTCGCTGGCGTCTGGTTCGGCTGGGGCCTAAACGCCTACCTCATTGATGCCATCATCGGTCTCAGTGTCGTCTACAAGGCACTCGACAACCTTGGCGCCTATCAACGTTGGTTCGGTTTTCAACCGAATACGAAAGCTGCAACGCTGATTTTCGGGTTGTTTCACGGAACGGGTCTGGCGACGAAAATCCTTGATTACAAAATTGCGGACGATGGTCTGTTGGCGAACCTGTTGGCCTTTAACGTCGGCGTCGAAATTGGCCAAATATTGGCTCTGTTGGTTATCCTTATTGTCATGGGTTACTGGCGTAAGTCGGCCAAGTTTTTCAGCCAAGCCTATTCCGTGAATGTCATAATGATGTCCCTTGGGTTTATGCTCATGGGCTACCATATAAGTGGCTACTTCGTGGCCGCGTAGCAGAATGGAAAGAGGAATGTTCAACGCAGAGAAACCCAGCCTTGAAAAATTGCCGTCTTCGGCCCAACTGCTGCGCTCCACCATCATCGCCATTGTTGGGGCGATATTGATCCTCGTGACGGTCATCCTGCCCGCTGAATATGGGATCGACCTGACTGGCGCGGGAAAGGTCATGGGCTTGACCGAAATGGGCCAGATCAAAAAGGTGCTTTCCAAAGAAGCCGAGCGCGACCATCGCTCTTCATTGCCGGGTCGAGCAGGGCCTGGAATAGCCGCTCGCCTGCTGAACGTCTTTGTTGGGACCGCTCATGCCCAGGATAAATCCACTTGGAAGGATGAAATTCGGTTCACGCTTAAGCCGAGAGAAACACATGAACTCAAGTTGGTCATGAAGAAAGGCAAGATCGCGGATTACAAGGTAATCGTTGAGGGAGGCCGCGTGAACTACGACCTTCATGCCCACAGCGGCGCCAAAGCGGTGACGTACGATAAAGGCCGAGGCTCCACAGGTTCAGAAGGCAAGCTTGTCGCAGCATTTGACGGAAATCACGGCTGGTTCTGGCGTAACCGCGATAAAAAACCTCTGACTGTAACCTTGAAGCTGCGCGGCGCATATAGCGCTATAGAGCGCGGAAAGTAGTTTCAGCGGCCATTAACGCCCGCTTCGGGTCAGAAGCGGAAGTTAGCTTCCTTGTTGTGAAATATCTTGCGTTGATTTCGAATATCGCTTGCTAATAGTTCACATAAATGTGAGCTTGCTCGGCAGTATCGACATCGGTCGTGGTTGGCCCCATTTTTGATCACCTGTAACTAAGGTGACACGCGTTGCATTTAAGAGCGTTATGAAATCCATCAGATCATATGTAGCCTGCCTGTGTTTGGCCCTGTTCGCCTTTGGGCTGTCAACTAGCGCTGCGCGCTCTGCGGTGTTGTTCGCTGAAACATATGACAATATTCGTCTTAACGGCGGTGCCGGAGTCACCCTTACCGGGGACAGGAATGGAACAATCTCAGGAAGTTCCGTCCTCTTTGGCACCTCTCTTTCGACAACCAGCCTGGCAAATTACCTCAACATAGACGTTTTTGGCGCCGGCGTTCTATCTGAGGCGACTCAATATAAGGTTACGATTGATGTGGTCGAAGACCGGACAACCGGACCAGCAGATAAAGACACACTGGTCGGCATCCAGAACGGAGCTCGATTTCTTACCTCAAACTGGGGTGATAATGGTGGCGGCAGCCATCAGACGGCCGAGGCGTCTGTCTCGGCTGGGGCCCTGCAAACACTCTCTGGTTTTGCAAACTTCGTCCCGGCACAAACGAGACTTGGAACGACGGGGGTCGTTTCTTACTCAGTGTCTTTCGATATTGGTACCATTGACGCTGCCTCATTGCTGTCACCTGTTGCAGTGGGGCCGATCAACACAAGCCAAAACTTCGACGTGACCCAGGGGCTGACTTTGTCGCTTTTTGGCGCTGACTCGTTCGAAACATATGGCTTTCAGAGTATCTCGGTGACCGTCGAAGACAATGTAGTCCCAGAACCTGGTTCAATCGCCATTTTCGGCATTGCCCTCATTGGGTTGCGCTGCATACGCCGTCGCGCTGCGGCGTAAATTCCAACTCCATTTTACAGCCTAGCATCAGTCAAGAACCTCTTCCGCCACAGCGAGAGCATTGAAGGCCTGGGGAAAGCCGGAATAGGGACCGGTCTGCGCGATGACTTCGAGAATTTCAGTGCGGGAAAGCCCGACATTAAGGGCCGACCGGAAAAATTTGTTTTGCTGCGACACCAACTCGGTCGCGGTAAACGCCGCGACGGAACAAATCATACGCTGGCGATGGGTGATGCCGGGGCGGTTCCAGACCTCGCCATACAGATAATCAATTGCCGTCGCGTAGATACCACTCGCGGCGGATTCCGGCGCGGCATAGCCACCCTCCGACCGTTCATCATGTAAGGACCGCATGGTTTTCTGGCCCACCACCTCAAGCTCATCGAGATCAACTTCATTTGGGTCAGCTTCTTTAGGGTCAGTTTGGGGTTGCGATACGCCCTTCTCTTCCAGAACGCCACGAACCACTTGGAGTGAACTCTCCGCTGTGGGAAACCCTGTATACATTGCACAGTGGATCATCACCTCTTGAATGAGGCAGGGTGGCATGCCGATGTGCAGCGCCGCCCCGACATAATCGGCAAGCTGTGTCAGGTATTGTTTGGAGGTCAGCGCAGAGAGCGTCGCCAGCATCCTGTCCTCCAGCTCCAGACCGGGCCGCGCCCAAACCCGGCCAAACCCGGCCAAACACGATTTCGTCCGTCAGGTTCGCCGCCCCCGGCGCCAGGTCGTCAGCGATACTCTCTTCCAGCCCCAATCGTTTTCTGATCTCCGCACCGGTCTGGCGCAGCTCCGTTCGTGCCGTCATGCTGCCCGTCTCATTTGGCTTCGTCGTGTCATTCCAACGCTTCCTCAACTCCTGCTAACAGCGAGAGTCTATGCGCCGAGAATGGGGGTGTCCAATGGCACCGAACGACCGCTTTTGGAGATAGATGGAGCTAGGGCTTGTCGTTATTTATCGATAAACAGGCATACGCGCGCCATCAAAAAAGGGGCGCAAAGAGGCACCGGTTCGTCCGTCTCTTGATGGTGCATTCTCCGGCTTTATCGAGCAGCCCGTTTACGCCGGATGACGGTGAGGCCCGCCAGTCCCAAAATCAATAGACCGATCGGTGCCGGAGCCGGAACAGCAGCAGCCTCCACGGTGATCACATCTGATATTGCGTAGAGCCTCCGAGAGAAGAAATTGGACAGGGTTGTGTCGTTTGTCCAGGTGTTAGATGTGCTGGCGCCGTTGCCGATGGTCCCTGATCCCGAGCCCAGAGCGGTCGCGGTCGCCGTCCCGGAAATACTGGTTCCGGTCCAAACCGCCTCCGACCCAACGTTCGATGTTCCATCTTCAAATACATTCAAAGGAGCGTCGAGGGTTCCGTCCCAAAGGTCGGCGTAGTTATCGACTAGCCTCGTGTCATTCACGAGATAAATCGGGATCCCACCGATACCAATGGAGGTTGACGTGTTATCGATCACATTGACCGTGGCGGTGGATGCGATTGCCGTCCAGGTGGTACCGAGCGCGGCTAATTCCGTCTGGGTGTTCGCGGAGGCGGTGACGAAGGCGTTATAGTCAGCAATGTTGCTGGACGTGGAATTTCGGCCCGCGGTGGTTAAGAAGACCAGCCGGTATTGTTCACCAACGCTGAGGTCTGACGGTACCGTGATGGGTGCGGAAACAACCGAAGATGCTGTCATGCCGAGGACGGCCAGGGTCAGCATGGCGCAGGCCGAAATTGATTTAAGTAAAAACATAGAATGGACTCCCGATATAGAGGTAGCTTGTATGTCTTCGAAAATTACGGACTGTGATAATTGTGGGCTGTCGAATTTGGCGGTGTGACAAGTTGGGGCCCCTACGCCACCGCAGTACCTTTCTGCTCCGCACGGCCAATTAATATTGGCCCAACCCGAAGCACTGCGTTTCACATAGCGCGAACGCTCAAGCTAGACGAATAACCCTTCTGTGAATAGGGTTTTTTCGGCAGGCAGGGTTTTATGTAAAGGGACCGCAGATTCTAATTTTCCGCTTGGTTCTTAATTGAGGCGGTCGTCTTCCGTCAGGTTCGTCGCCCATCCAACAGGCGTCCAACTGTCATCCCAAATTCATGCTGTCGTTTGACCAACCGCGCTCTATTTTGTCAGAGGCACGCGGTGGAGCTTCATCGCCATGGCGACCGCTGAGTAGTATCCAAGAAGCGCTAGTACCTCGGCGACCCCTTCGCGACCCAGAAGTTCCGTCGCTTGATCATAGACCTCATCCGAGCCACCTCCCGGCGCCATAGAAATTTGGCATAGATCATAGACAGCCTTCTCGCGAGCGTCTGGCAGGTCGGGCGTGCTGTCAGCCTTGATTGCATCCATCGCAGCTTGCGGATAGCCCAGCTCAAGGCAACGCTTTACGTGCGCCGCCTGAACGTAAGTGTCCTGCCAATGTGTCGCGATGATCACAATGGTCAGTTCGACCTCGCGCTCGGAGAGGGAACCTTTTTTATTGAGGAACGTGCCGGTGGTCTCCATTGCGGCGGCGAGTTTGGGCGAATGGATCCATATCTTATAGGGCGTGAGCAGCTTTCCGCGCCCAGCCACAAGGTCGTCGAAAACCTTCTGTTGTTCTTCTGTCAGCTCGTCTGCGGGTATCTCGCGGATTCGGGTCGGGCCGTCGGTCATAATGTCCTCTCGGTGTGTTGGCGGGCGAGCGTAGGCGGCGCGAATTCAAGCGTCAATTGCGCATGGCTGGCGCCCCGACATAACAGGGAACGCCGCATACCCGATACTGCGTGGCGCGACATTGGCCGCAAAAATTAATTCAGGCGATCTTCTTCCGTCAGGTCGAGCTTGAAGAGATCCATCGCGTTGTCCCATGTGTAGCGGCGGTGCTGCTCTTCAGAAAGCCCATCCAGATGGTGTTCGACGACCTGGCGCGAATGTGGGAAGGTCATGTTGAAATGCGGATAATCATTTGACCACATGCAGTTCTTTTCGCCCCACCAGGAGAGGAAACGCGTTCCAACATAATCTTCGAGGAAGGTACCGTAGAAATGCTCTGCGAAGATTTCGCTGGGCTTGCGCTCAATCGGAATTGGGTACGAATTGCGATGACGTTCGAAGTAATAATCCCATTGCTGAAGCAGGAAGGGAATCCAGCCAATTTCGCTTTCGGCGAGCAGGAATTTGAGTTTGGGATGGCGCTCGAAATAGCCATATAAGATGAAATCAAACAGCGTGTTGGCGGAATCATTGGTCTTGGTATTTGGCGAGTCCTTGATCCCTTCAACATTCCGCTTATGCCCGGTTTTCATATAGCCATGCCCGGTCAGGATATGACAGATCACCGGCTCATCGGCTTCCGCACAGGCCGCGACAATCGGGTCGTAATGTTCTGTGTTGCTGAAGGGCAGTTTCGGATCGGGAACCTGCCAGATCAGGGCGCCCCGCATACCTTTGTCAAAGCAACGATGCATTTCCTTGACCGCGCCTTGCGGATCATAAACAGAGATCAGCGGCACACCGATCAGGCGTTTGTGATCGGCGCTGCTCCAGTCATAGAGCCAGTCATTATACAGCTTGAATGATTCCTGCTGGGTCTCAATGTCATCGATGCCGTAAAGCGCCATGCCGTAATTGGGGAACAGAACTTCCGCGGCAATGCCGTCATGCTTCTGATCATTCAAACGGTGTTCCGCCTTCAACGCTCCTGACGGCGAGTGCCGGAAGGGCACGTTGGGCAGATGGTCTTGCAGCCGTTGCGGCAACTCTTTCCACAGCTCATCGGGCTCCATGACATGCGAGTCGATTGAGATCATTCTTGGCATCGTCGCCAATTGATCTTCGGTGAGATGAATGCCTTCTACGGTGCGGCGCGGAAAAGTCGCGGCCTGTTCTTCCGACATGCCGGAAAATTTGGAGGCATCTACGGGTAATACGGACATTTTAAGCTCCCTGTTTAATCTTAATTTTCATTAGCCGCGAAGAACTTGCCTTCGGCGTAAACGCGTTTTTTGGAAGTTTCGCCGTTCTTTTTCGCATCGCCAACTTTAACCTGTCCATCAGCAAAAGATGTTTTGGCGGTAACGTCCTTGGGCGTACCAAAATGGGTCAGATCGTTGAGGCCGGTTTCGGTACGAACACCGCCACCGACTCGCAGCATCACAAGATTTTCTTCCTCGTCTGCTTCGAATTTGTACTTGGCGTTCTTTGGCAGCATTACGCCTTCATATTTGCCGACCACCTGGGTGCGGCCTTCGTCAAAGGTGAAGGTTGCCTTGCCCTGCAGGATGATGAAGGCGTGGTCTTCACTGGCGTGGGAATGCAGCGCATTTTCGCCGCCGCTGGCATAGACCTTGAGATTTACCCAGAGATTCTCGGCCGTGGCCAGCGGGTCATATATTGTCCCCTGTTCCAGGAGCGGCGTATCACGAAGCGAGAACAAAACCTCTTTGTCGGTCGCGATATTCGGCTTTCTTTCGTAAATCGTCGTACCATCCATTGGATGAACTCCCCGTTATATATTCTTTGAGAAATTAATAGCTCTCACGAACCGCCGGTGCAACTGACGCCCAGTGAACCCCTTTATTCCGCCCGGGGTCGCTCGGTGCCGCCGACAAACATGCGGAAGCCGAGCCGCTCATTCGGCCAGTAATCCCAGATCGCGTAGTGCTGGACGGCGCGATTGTCCCAGCACGCGATTGAATGATTGGTCCAGTTAAACCGCATCATCCAGTTCGGTCGCTGCGTATGTTGATACAGGAATTCCAGGATATGGCGGCTCTCATCTTCCGGGACGTCGTTTATATGGCTGGTAAAGTTGGGATTGACGTACAGCACCTTGCGACCACTTTCCGGATGAACTGTGACCATCGGATGCTCCGCGACCAGATGGGTCTCTTTATTGTCCTTGGTCAGCTTCGCGTCGAAGGCCTTCCCCGCCGTATGGGTCGCTGTCTTGCCCTCAAGGTAGGCCTTCATGCTGGGGCTCAGCTCGTCATAGGCCTTGGCGGCAGACAGGAACATGGTGTTGCCGCCACCATCCGGCGGGATGATTTGCTGGTAGAGGACGCTGTACATCGGTGGAACCTCGGCGCAGCTCTGATCCGAATGCCATGTTTCCCCCGAAATACGCGCTGAATCCTTGTTGAAATACTGTTTGCGCAGCGCCGAGTAACCATCGACCGGTTTGGAAGCCGTACTCTTGCCCCCGGCATGAACGTGAGGTTCGCCAAAATAGCGGACAAACCGGTCATGCGATTCCGGATTAAGCTCCTGATCGCGGAAGAAAACCACGCCATGCGCATTAATAGCGTTGCGAATGTCCTCGACTTCCGCCTCAGATAGCGGCTCCGTTAAATCAACATTACCAATTTCAGCGCCGACGTGCGGGCTCGATTTTGTGACAGTGATATGGTTGTAACTCATCACCTTCATTCCTCTGTATTAGCGAATGGCATAATGGCAGAACATAACATTCTATAATGTGAGATCAAAATTCTGTGGCACATAAATATGCTCGCCACGTAATCGCCAATATGCAGTGACAAAAGGGTTTTACATGGATAACAGGGATATTCTCCCTTAATCTGAATAAATAGCCCGCTTAGCGCACCGGCAGTCCAAAAGGAAACCTTCATGATACAACAGATAAAATCCACCATCGTTGTTTTTTCCATAGTTGCCTTCGCTATAACGGTAACTGTCAGCGCCTTCGCGAACCACCGACCGGAGCACAACCCGCCGGGACACTCCAAAGGCCAGAAAAAGTTTCACAACAAATCATACGGAAAACCGAATAATGCGAGACGCGGCGGTCCACCATCATGGGTACCTGCCTGGGGCACCCGAAAGGGTAAAAAGGTTCGCTACGAAAAGAATGGTGTGGAACATGAAGCGGGTGGGAACGATCTGGTCAAAATCCCGACCGCGGGCATCGGACAGTGTGACCGCGAAGTCATAGGCGCAATTCTGGGCAGCGTGGTCGGTACAGCTGTCGGTTCAAATATCAGAAGTGGAAGCGGAAAAAAACTCGCGACTATTGGCGGTTCGATTATTGGCGGCAGCATTGGCCGTACAATGGACGAGGCCGATCAGAATTGCGTCGGACAGGTTCTGGAACGGACCCCCAACGGCAAGACCGTTATCTGGAATAATCCTGACCGAAATGGTCAGTACAAGGTCACCCCGACGCGCACCTATCAAACCCGCGCCGGTACCTATTGCCGTGAATACAAAACACAGATTGTCATTGGTGGCCACTTACAAAATGCCTTCGGCAAGGCCTGTCGCCAGTCCGATGGAAGCTGGAAAAAGATTTAAAGACGATAGTGCTCGTGATCCAATAGTTCAGACATGGTCAGGGCGACTTGTGCCCGCCCCCCTAAACTTCCATCAAATCCTCGGCGATGACGACTTCACCGGCGTAGTGTTTCCGAACTTCTTCTGCCCAGGGTTCATAGTCATCACCGTCGGCGCGGCGGGTGAGATGTGACAGCACCACCTTTTTAATACCGGCCTGGGTTGCCATTTCACCGATCTTGACCAGGTCCATATGGCCCATCGTCGCCTGACGCATGATGCCTTCCTGCTCGGCCTCACTCATCGCCTGCCAGCGACCATCTTTGATCATTACATCCCGGCGATCGTCGCAGGACGATGTCTCTGTGATCAGGATATCTGCCCCTGTTGCCAGTTCGGTAACGTCCTCACTGAAACCGGTATCGCCGGTAAACACAATCACGCGATCTGGTGTCTCGATCCGATAGGAGTAGGACTTATAAAGTCCAGCGGCGTCTCCCTGATGAAAACTGAAATGCGTATTTTCTGTCGTGAAGACGCGAATATTGTCATCTTCAAAAATTTTGCCAACACCGACATCGTGACCGAAAAACATTTTATCCAGCGGGATTGAACGCCCGCCATCCGCGATGCGGATATCCGCGCTTATACTGCACAGGCTTACCGTGGCATCGACCAGCTCTTTGGTACGCGGCGGTCCATAGACATTGATCGGGTCCGTGCGGTGCCCATCCCACGCCAATGACATCAGCGTTCCAAGTCCCGCGGTGTGATCATCATGATGATGCGTGAGGAATATCGTTCCAATATCGCGCACCGTCGCCCCGGCCCGCGCCAGTCGCCGTGCCACACCGTCGCCAGCATCAATCACATAGTAAGTGTCGTTTACGGTCAAAAGGTGCGAGGTCTGCGCACGATGCGGTGTTAAAGAGGGCCCCGCTGAGGTGCCAAGAATGATCAGTGACGATGGTTCTGACATTTAAAAGAACACGTAGGAGCGGACAACAACGTTCTTGCGGCACGGCGCATCGGCAGGCGCCGTCGGGTCTTCGCAGGCTGCGTGAAAGGACCAGCGCGACACCGAGCCGTCGGTAACACTGTCATAGCATTTCAGCATCGAGACCTCGGTCGGTTTCTGCTGCGGAAACCAGTACCACTCGTGATCGGGGCTGTAGGTAAACCGGGTGGTCTCGCCAACCCGGTCATCATATATCCGGTAATTATTGATATAGGGCTGATCGGCGAAGGACGGCCATGCGCAGAGCACGAACGGGTATTGTCCGACCGGTTCCATCGGCTTGGCCAGGTTGATGGACACAAAGCGTCGCGACATTTTTTCGTCGGCTTCTGCCTCCGTATAGTGCTGTTGTCGCCCGAAATTCCGGAGATTCTTCGTCAATAACTCGCGGCACCGCACACGGCCACTATTATCATTGAGATCGTTATGTACGCGGTTGGAATAGTTGGCATTCACGCCGGGGTTTTTAGCATCCCGATCTTCCGTGTGATCGCCGGCATAGTCCTTGTCAAAGACATCGTGGTTATAGACCAGCGCATCAGTCGCCTCCGGGAAGAAATCCAGCAGAAGCTTTTTCAATCTCAGGATAAAAGACACGCTCGACCTCCGCTGAATCATAAACGTTTTTAAGTTTTGACTCACAATGCGCCACGGCCAAACCAAGCTTGTCCATACATTCTGGGCTGCTCGGCGAAATTCCGGGATGATAGTCTTCAATACGGCGCGCGTCGCGCATCACGCTTGGGAAAAACAAATTGTAGCGCTTGTTGTTTTCCTCAGCGCGGCGCAAAATTTTTGCCTTGTCCGCCTGTGCCGGGTCACGCCATAGCCTGTTAGACCGCACGACGGAATAGGTCGGGCGTTCATACACGGTGTAGGCCAGGGGAATGGCGATGCCACCTTCGGGGGCTTCAATATTGTTATCGCGGATAAAATTGAGGCATTCTTCGTAGCCGCGAAACCCGATCCCCCATTCGGTTTCGATCGGACCGGGCGGGACATTTTCCAGCATCTCAATAACCCGTTCGCCTTCACCCTCTGTGGCAAGGGCAAGCGCGTCTTCAATAGCCTTGGATGTCCCGGCATCCCCATCGCGATCAAAGGAATAGTAGGACAGCCCGCCATTTGAGGCGACTGGCGGTGGTTGCCCTTCAGTAAGTTGAAGCGGTGGCACATAGGTCGTTGACGGCACGGTGCTATTCTCCGACTGCGGACTGGCTGTCCCTTCAATATGATCCATGGCAATTCCCCCTTTGAACCAACTCTAGCGCGATGCCTGTCACCGGAAAATGTAAATTTTAAAAGTCTGGTTCAATTCACCGTTTTTAGTAGCCTGCCATCAGGGTAGCATGATTCAACAATCACACTGAAAGAGGCTGCCATGACCTTGGTTCTCAGCAATGAAGAAATCGACCAAATCCTAACCATGGAAATGGCCCTGGAATGTGTCGAAGCCTGCCAGCACGCGGTTGAGGCGGAGGAGGCCATCAATAGCCCGCGTGTTGATACGTTGGCACCGACCAAATTTGGCGACACCGAGGGCGTCTATAGTCTGAAATCGATGAGTGGACTCTGGTCTGCCGCGGGTATGGCCGCGCTCCGCATTAACAGTGATGTGCTGATCTGGCCTGAAGTGGCGGGAAATATAAGACGGGATCGCCTGGCCTCGGCTGATGGTCGGTGGAATGGGTTGATGCTCCTGTTCAGCATGGAAACCGGGGCGCCCGTCATGATCTGTCCGGATGGCTATATCTCGCGGATGCGGGTTGGCGCGGCAAACGGGTTAGGGGCACGCTATCTGGCCCGCGAAGACTCGGAGGAAATGGCGCTGCTGGGAACCGGGTGGCAGGCAGGCGGCCAGCTGATGTCCCATTGCGCGGTGCGTGCTATCAAGGAAGTCCGTGTCTTCAGTCCCAACCCCGACAATCGGGAACGGTTTTGCCACGAGATGGCGAACCGGGTAAACGCCAAACTCATTCCCGTCGAGTCTGCGGAAGAAGCCGTTACCAATGCCGATATAGTCGCGACGGGTACCAACTCCATGGACCCCGTTCATCGTACTGACTGGTTAAAACCTGGGGTGCATTTTAGTGCCGTGAAGGTGCAGGAGGTTGATGAAACCTTCCTCGACTCTGTAGACCGGCCGTTTATGTTCTCCAAAAATCCGGCGACAACCCGGCCCCAGCTTTACAAACTGCCGACCGTCGAAACGCCCGAGGGTACTGACGGCTGGTGGTTCAAGAGGGATGAACCGCTTTGGGACCGCATAGAAGAGCTACCACAGCTCCTAAGCGGCGCGACGCAGGGCCGACAAAATGCCGAACAGACGACCGCTTTCGTCAATAATGTCGGTCAGGGACTTCAATTTACCGCCGTCGCCCATAAGGTCTATCAGGAGGCGGTGACAAGAGGCATCGGGCATGAGTTACCCACCGAATGGTTTACGCAGGACGTGCATCCCTAAGGCCTAAAAAATTACGGAACCGCCGTCGCCCGCATCACATTGTCGCGCAGATTGGAGATATTCTTCACCAATGCTTCGAGCTTTTCGAGATCATAACCGGTGGTCTCGATGATGCATTTGGTGATGTTGGCGGCATGCTTTTGCAACGCTCGCCCACTGGGCGTTAAAGAAACAAAAACCTGACGCTCATCAATTTCACCGCGTTTTCTTTTGATATGTCCAAGGCTTTCCAGCCGCTTCAAGAGCGGCGTTACCGTGTTGGATTCCAGACGCAGCCGGTCGCACAATTCGCCAATATTCAATCCGTCCTCCTCCCACAATATGGTCAGGGCAATATATTGCGGATAGGTGAGATTTAATTCTTTGAGCATCGGGCTATAGGCTCGGTTAAAAGCATGTCCGGCTGAATAGATATTAAAACAGATGAACTCTTCGACGCTTTTCGGCAGATCGTCAATCGCAACAGGTTTAGGCATCGACACGGTCCCGATAGGTTAAAGGTCTGGCTTTCGAAATTTATATCGCAAACGATATGTATTGACATCCAGACAAAAACATTTAATTATACCGTACACGAATTAATCGTGTACGGTATAATTAAATGGAGGAACAGCCGATGTCCTGTTTACCGAGTCTAATCACCAACACAGCTGAGGAAGGCTATAAGGTCGCGATAAAGCTGTCGCGCATGGCCGTGAAGATGACGCAACCGGATGATGCCAGCAGAGAGAAAATGCGTCCCGATTACGCAAACAATGCCGACAGCCTTATCCAGGTCTCTCTGGTCGTCGCGACAAATTTTAACACCGTGGCCAAAGCCAATAATTACTGGCGGGATTAACCACGCGTGCTCCTTTAACGAAGGCCGAACATGTTTTCTCTTTCGAACAAATCGGGAATTAATTTGATGCCCAGGAGTACAAAGAAATGACGGCGCAACTTCCGGAACATGCTGAGAAATATGCCGAGTCTCCGGAATTCACGACAAAAACTGTTCCTGACTCCCTCACCACATCACATGACACGAAGCCAGGTGTCTGGGGGAAACTTATCGTCATCGAGGGCGCGCTTGATTTCATAATTGAAGGGCCGCCGGAGCAAACAATCCGCTTGGAGGCAAACGCGCATACGGTGATCGAGCCCCAACAGGTTCATCGGGTCCGGCTAGACCGCTATACCCGATTTCTGATCGAATTCTATCGCGAACCAAACTGAGAAACATCGTGACTTCAACCTTCAGAGAAGCTCACATGGCTGAATTACGGACCCGCGCCAATGCCGTGGGTGTGGACGAGAATTACATCACTCTCTTACTTGATAACTTTTACAGCCGTGTTCGCAGGCACGAGGTACTCGGCCCGATTTTCCAGGACACCATTGGTAATGACTGGAGCGAGCATCTTGTCATTATCAAGTCGTTCTGGGTCAGTTTTATCTTTGGAGATGGCAGCTACAAAAGAGATATGGGGCCGATCCACAAAAACCTGACTGATGTGAAACCCGAGCATTTTGCGATCTGGCTCGAACTATTTCGGTCAACGCTGGAAGATACCGCTCCCCAGCCGGAAGCCATCGAGTTCTTTATGGCGCGGGCGGGACGCGTCGCTCAAGGATTGCAAACTATCATGTATGGGCGAAAGAAGCCGCCGCAAAGCGCCCCATAACATCAGGCAATTAAACGATTTTACGCCACATCAAAGCCGCGTGACGTCAAGTCGGCCTCATCAAGGATGCGTTTTACCTGTCCGGAGGCTTTGGCCTCTTCGACGAATTCATTCATGAAATCCAGCAGGTCTTGCCTGCCCTTGGCAATAGCGAAGCTGCCAATATTATATCCAAAGCCTTCGGTAAGGATACGAGACCCCGGCAATAGCTCGGCATAATCGATGAGCTGTTCCCGCGGCAGGGCAAACGCATCAACATCGCCTGCCTGCACCATCGCAAAGGCTTCATCGGGAATTTCCGTGGCAACGATCTCGGCATGTTTAATGGTGGCCTTAAGGGCCATCCACGAGGCGTGACCACTCGGTACCGAGATCCGACAGCCCGGTCGATCAACCTCGTCTGTTTCCTGAATAGCGGAGCCAACCGGCACCAGATAGGCAAAGTCAAACTGGATAACCGGTGGGGTGAAATCAGCGAGCTGCCAACGCAACTCCTCGACCCCCAGAATGCTCAGATCGCAGCCACCGTCGTTGAGGGTTTTGATCGCCGCGGGCGGCGATGGCTGCTCGATGAGTTCCATCCTGATACCGAGACTCTCAGCAAGGGTGCCAATTAATGCATTGCCAACAACACCCGCCCCGAGCGGCGTTACGACACCATCCGCTGCCGTCGCATATTGCGGCAGAAACAGAGCGAGCCGTATGACGCCGGACTCGATGATATCAGTGATACGGGGATCATCCGCAGCGTTGCTCATGCTAATGACCTCAGCTCGATTTCGGGTCCTTGCCGTTTATTACGTCATAAATATTGCAGGAGATGCCTGTTGCCTCCCAGCCATCATGACCAGTCGCCTGGGCGATGGCGAACATCTGATAGGCGAGCCCGACAAACGGCATCGGTACTTCCATCTGACGCGCCATATCCAGCCCGAAGCCAACATCTTTGGGCATCCAGGATTTGCGCGGCTTGAAATCGCCGCTCACGACCTTTTCCATAATATTGCGGGTGGCTACAGAATCCTGCTGTGAGCTCGCAATGATGCTCTGGATGGTGGATTTTTCCATGCCGCCTTTACCCAACCAGCTGCAAATCTCAATGAGGCTCATATGCTGCACCGCCGCAAACATCGCCATCGCGTTCTTGACGAGCTTGGCGTTGCCGAGCTCGCCGACATGCAGGACTGATTTTGCCATCGGCTCAAAAATCGACTGATGCTCGTCGAACAGGTCCTTGGACCCTGAAACCCATAGGGCCAACTGACCAGCCGCTGCTACCTCTTCCACGCCGCCGGTCCCGACATCGACAACTGTCCAGCCCGACTTCGCCAATTCATCACTGGCATTGACGATGGTCTCCTTATCAATGCTGCTGAATTCGATCCAAAGTTTGGCGCCGCTGGTTGCCTCTGCGAGCCCACCTTCGCCAAGTCCGACCGCCGTGACAGCATCATTGTTGGGCAGCATGGACAGCACGATGTCACAGGCTTCTGCAACGGCTTTTGGTGAATCGACGAACGTAGCGCCCTGCTCCTCCAGCCCCTTGGCCTGCTCACGATTGAGATCATTGACGACCAGGCTGTAGCCCGCCTTCATCAAATTGGCGACCATGCCTTTGCCCATGCCACCAGTACCGATAAATCCCAACGTCTGCATGTCTTTCACTCCCTATTTTGATGTTTATGTATCTAATTTTAGTTTTAGACGAGATTGCGAGTTGCGGAAAGTCACAGGCTGGGTGATGCCTAGAGCTCAAAAACCATCTTGAGCGTCTCGATAGCCAAATGCTCATTTAGCCGACCACGTGCCTCGGTCACGACAAAGCCTGCTTGGCGATAAAGATCGATTGCCGATTGGTTGTCGACCGCGACCCACAGCCCAACCGTTTTGAACTCCTCGGTAATCGCCCAATCGAGAACCGCCTGCAGCAAAGCACGACCAATGCCAGAGCGGCGGCGTGAGGGATCGACCCACATGCCGGTGATCCGTCCTGCAGTTTTATCTTCCGGATCGCGAAGCCCATAAATCATGCCCAACGTATCTCCGCCCTCGAACGCCAGAAACAGAACGTTCCGATGAGGCTCAGTGACCGCTGCCGACTGATCGTTCCAATAGGAAGTTGGGCGCCCTGCGATAGCCTCAAAGTTTTCGCCAAACGCATCTGGAGAGTCTCGTAGAGCCCGCAATCTCGTATCACGAAGCACGGAAACTTCATTTGCGGTTATGGAACGGATTTTCATGAGACGGCCCGGGGGTGATCTATACCAAACACGAGGGCAGCTAGCGCGATCCGTCGCATTTCAACTACAATAAATTGAAAGACTCAGACGATATGTAATTCAAAGGGTAGGTTAATGCGGAGATCAATTCGAAACAGTGGAATAGTTTGTCTACTCATTGCACTGGTTGGCTGCAGCACCAGTAAAGTATTTGTAAAGGATGGCATCCAGTTCACAAATTTCGAGGCCGATTTAAAAGAATGCCATAAAAACGCCGCTGAAAGTTCGAAATATTATTCGTCGCCCTCACCCGGATACTATGGCGGCAGCGGCGGCCTAATAGGGGCCATAGCTGGCGGAATAGCAGTAGGGATTGCCAGTGGTATTGCACGCGCGAATAAAGAAACCGAATTGGCCCATACCTGTATGGAAAACCTCGGCTACACCCACACGCCGTTGAACTCCAAAGATGTTGAGGCTTATAACGATTTGAAAGAACCGGAGCAGCGAACCGAATTCTTACAACGCGTAAATGCCGAAATTAAAGCTGGAAGATACGTATTCGACAAAAAGCCCGATACATCCGACGGTGAAACCAATTAATCGAACTCACCTGCGCGCAAATACCAATGACCATCACCCTCGACCCCGCACGCCCGGGCCACTGGCCTGCTCGAGATTGAGATCATTGACGATTAGATCATAGTACGCGTTCACCAATTTCCTTGACCTTCCGGTGACTGGATGATTTACGATGCAACTCAAATTCAAAGCATCAGCCAAAGTACAAAATGGGCAGATTTCCGATCACACGGCGACAATTTCTTTCCAGCCTCGCATCACTGCCTGTCGCGGGATTTTTCACCAACGCCACGTGCGCGGCGCCGTTTGAAATTCGGGCGACGTCAGGCACGGCGAAACTCGGGCCGGCAGACGCGCCAGAGACTCCAATCTGGGGATATAACGGGGGCGTGCCCGGGCCATTGCTTCGTGTCAAACAGGGACAGAAACTGTCGCACCGTTTTATCAACGAATTGCCTCAACCCTCGACAATTCATTGGCATGGCATTCGCATCAAGAATTCAATGGATGGTGTGCCAGACCTCACCCAAAAGGCCGTCCCACCACAGAAGAATTTCCTTTACGAATTTGAGGTGCCCGATGCCGGCACCTATTGGTACCACCCGCATAACCGAAGCTGGGAACAGCTCGCCCGGGGTTTATACGGTCCTCTGATTGTCGATGAAGCCAACTTGCCAGAGGTCGATGATGATATCGTCATGATGCTTGATGATTGGCGTCTTCAACCGGATGGAAAGATTGCAGGCGATTTTGGATCCATCGGAGACTGGTCACACGGTGGAAGACTCGGCAACTGGATCACCGTCAATGGAAAAAGCGATTTTGACCGAAAAGCGCGCCTGAATGAACGGCTCAGGCTGCGCTTGATCAATACCGCCAACGCCAGAATTTTCTCGTTGGGTTTTTCCGGGCTGGCCGGCTGGATTGTTGCGCTCGATGGACAGCCTTTGAGAAAACCCATGCCCACAACACACATCGTCTTAGGGCCTGCTCAACGGGTTGACCTGATTGTCGATATTGCGGAACCCGTGGAGTCAAAAGCGCACCTCATCTTTTATGAAAATAACCAGGAATATGTTCTTGGCTCTTTCCATGTTAAGGGGAGCGCCCGCAGTAACAGGCTGCCAAGGTCGGCACCCCTGCCGCAAAACCCTTTACCTCCGCTTGGTGACCTCGATTCCGCACGCCGCGTAAGCCTCAATATGGAAGGCGGGGCAATGGGAAGAATGTCCGGGGCCATGATAAATGGCAAAATGACAATGATGCCTTCATTAGTGAAACAGGGGAAAGTCTGGGCCTTTAACGGCATGGCTGATTTGCCCGAAGCACCTTTGGTCACCGCCAAAGCAGGAGAAACCGTCCGGATCAAGATCAAAAACAATACCGTCTGGCCGCACGCCATGCATTTACATGGACATCATTTCAGACAGGTCATCGATGGCGCGCCTCCCGGTCCGCTGCGAGACACCTTGCTCATCGAAAGCCGTCGTGGCACAGAAATCGCCTTTGTCGCAGACAACCCAGGAGACTGGCTCCTGCACTGTCACATGGTTGAACATGCAGCGGCAGGGATGACCACCTGGCTCAAGGTCGTTTAGCTCAATGAATATTTTGCTATGCTAACAATGTGCCTCACAAAATGACCATCACCCTCTCCCCTTTACTCCCCAGCCATTGGCCTAACGTTCAGGCAATCTATGCCGAAGGGCTGGCCACCGGGCTTGCCGCATTTACCGCCGATACGCGCGACTGGCCTGACTGGGATAAGGCCCATCTGACCACCGGCCGGTTTGTCGCGACATCAGAGGATGGCAAAATTCAGGGATGGTCTTCTCCGACAGGTACCCGACACCTGAAGCACCGCCGGGGTCGCTGAGGTCAGCGTCTATGTTTCAGAAAACGCCCATGGTAAAGGGATCGGCACCGCGCTTTTGGCCGGTTTGATCGAGGCATCAGAAGCGGCGGGTTACTGGACCCTGCAGGCGCAAATCATTGCCGGTAATGCGGCGAGCCGGGCGCTTCATCTCAAATGTGGATTTCGTGAGGTTGGCTTTCTCGAACGCTATGGCCACATCAACGATATCTGGTACGACGTCGTAGTACTGGAGCGCCGCAGCGAAAAGACCGGTGGGCCGGGTCTGCCGACGCGCACTTGTGACGACTAGTCAGTCGTCCAAATCTTCGGGCAGGATTTCCGAGATAATTTCATCGACCCAGTTTTCGTCTTGCATCTTGTTCATCAAAGCCACGAGAAACAGCGTGTGCCGTGGCACTTCATCATCATCTTCGTAATCGGGTAGACACAGAGTCGCTTCACCATCCGCCTTAATGACTAGAGCCACCTCATCAGCACCCAGAACCGTGCCATTTTTGCCGTGAGAATCTGCCATTACTTTTGTCCCTTTTGATGATCTGCGAGCAGCGAAAGCTGCAAGGTGGAGAGCGACGGTTTGGCGCCGGGTTTACTGGCATCAATCCAGTTTTTAACCGGCGTATCGGTTACATCCGAAATAACATTGAGCTTTTGCAGTGCACTCAGCTCGTCCCATTTCTTGGGCGTAACTCCGGGAACGGTCGGCACTTTGGCATGGGCAACTTGCCCGACTTCAAGCATTGCCGGGTAAAGATTATCGATGACCGTCTGATAGGTGTCGTCATAGGCATGTGCCTCTTCCTGGACACCGCCGCTATGTCTGGCCTGAAAGGCACTTTCGAGGACCAGCGTTGAAGCTGCAAAGTCGACCTCGGCGCCATTTTCCTGTTCGATATAAACGGTATCGCCATCGATCTCGACGACCTCACCAACAATATTGGCAGCCACATTCCGGACCACATCTCCGACGTTAAACATTACGCCTCCACCGCGCTATAATTCGGCGGCACCATAGCGATATGCGAACGAATTCGCACACACCTTTTCTGCATTTCTGCCAAATTGTTGATTGGACCCTGGTTGGCCAAGTCTCTAATCTGACCTGATCGATCGTTCAGCGCACGAGCCCAACCATGACCGTCCTTTACGAATTCCCCCCGACCCGATCAAACCGCGCCAAATGGGCCCTTGAAGAGCTCGGTGTTGAGTATGAAGCGGTAAAAATCGATCTGATGTCGGGTGAACAAAATTCCGAAGCTTATCGCGCTATTCAACCGCTTGGCGCTGTCCCCGCACTCAGGACGGGCAGCTATCTGATGTATGAGTCTGTTGCCATCGTCCTGCAGCTGATCGACCAGCACGATGATGGAAAGTTTGCGCCGCCTCTCGGGTCGCCGGAACGCGCGCTCTATTATCAATGGTGTCTTTTTGCCGCCGGTGAGTTGGATCCCGCCACCATGCTGGTGTTTGACAATACAATGCGTCCATTGGAAGCGATGCGACCGCCGGGAACACCGCACGATCCAAACCTTGCGGACAAAGGTCGGCGCGACTTTGCCGAGCGCGCGACGATTTTGTCAGACGCTCTGACCGATCAAGACTATTTGGTGGGTGACCGTTTCTCCGGCGCCGACATCGTCGTCGGGCATAGCTGTTTCATGGCTCTATTTGTCGGACTCCTCGACGGTTTTCCGGTTCTAAATTCCTATTGTGATCGCCTCAAAGAACGGCCCGCCAATCAGCGGGTTTATGGCTGACTCAGGCGAGCAAGACAGATACGCCGGTGACCAAAAGAATTACCAGCGCGACCTTTTTAAACCAGGTTTTGGGGGCGATCACGAACAGTCGCGCCCCACACCACGCGCCAAGCATATAGGCCGGCGTAATTAACAGCGCCCGCGTGACAACAAGCCACGTATAACCATCGCCCACGGCAATCGCTGCCATCATTGCGATGATTAACACGACAATGCACATAATAATGTTGGCACGCTGCACCTCTACCGGGAGAGGGGAAGACAGAAAATAGAGCCCAGGGGCGGACCACCGACGCCGGTAAGCCCGTTGATGCTACCCGCCGTCATACCAACCAGAGCGCTGGGCAAGGCACCACGCTTGCCGCGATAGTTCCAGCCGCTCAACAGGATCAAGGCGAACAGCACGACAAAACCACCCATGGAACGCCGGACAATTTCGGGATCAATATAATACAGGAACCACGCACCAACCGGTGTAAAGGCCGCAATCCCGATGCAGATGGGACCAAGCTCCCGCCATCTCACCAGATGCACCGTCTCTCGGGCCAGCTGTGCCGCGCCTAAAATAGTAATAATCATCACCATGCCGATCGCTTCGACGGGGCCGAACAGAAATGTCAGAACCGGGATGATGATCAGCGCGCCACCGAACCCGGTATAGCCATGGATCATCCCGTTAAACAGCGCCACGCCGACGCCAATCGCCAGCGCAACATTGAAAAGATTGGCGAGGGTGAGCTCGTCCATATTAACGGACCGCGCTGTCCGAAGCGGCACGACGATCAATAAATCGCACCGCCTTGATCTGGGCGCCAGCCGTATAGATCTCTTCTATCTCAACAAATTCGACACGCGGTGTAACACTCACCGCACGGTTGGCCTGCGTCGCAATTTCATCGCCGACCTCGATGCTGGCCCCGGCCTGAAGGGCCACCTTGATCAGCATTTCGTCCATCGATAACGGATCGTTCTCGTCCTGATGCTGGATCACAACTTGAAATTCGGAAATCTCCGGAATTGCGTCGAGCGCGCCAAGCAGCACATCGGGATTGATCAGCATCCCTTTGACCTTGATCAAATCCTTGGTACGCACCACTGGTCCGACGACCCGTTCGCTGGTGCGGCCGCAATGCTGACAGGGCGTTCGATCCAGCGAAACGATATCGCCGACAACAAATCGAATGAGCGCCGTACCGCGCTTGTCGAGATGTGTTACCGCGAGCGCACCCCGCTCGCCGTCCGGCAGGCGACGTCCCGTCTCGGGATCGACGATTTCATGATATTGCAGCTCGGGTGCCGGGTTGTGCTAGTCCCCTTCTTCCTGACATTGCGCAAACGCCCCCAGTTCGGTCGAGCCGTAGCGATTAAAGATCACCGGTTGGGCGGCACCCATCTCGCGCAGGCACCGGCGGATGTCCTCACGCAGCGCCGGCGAGGTTGCCTCGCCGGAAATCGCGGAATACATTAGAAAATGCGCATCGGTCAGTGTTTTGGATGGGCCGGAAAACCGCCGCCCAACATCGGCTTTCGACAAACCCATCTTGTGTCCTAAACCACCTTTTGCTTTTTCGGGTTTGCGATCCGACAGCTATTATTCGCCGGGTCATAATAATGCCGGTCCAGCTTATAGGGTCCGCCGACAATCGTAACCGACCAGGTATCGTCGGTCTGCGCCGTGAAGCTGTGAATTTCCGCTGGCGGCGCGACCATCGAAATCTCTCCGGGCTCCAGCACCCGGTCGTCAATGACTTTCAGCTTGGCATAGCCTTCCTTGCTGCCATCATCCTCGCGGTCATAGACCGTGTGATGGAGTTTTCCGCTATAGATTGCCAGCATTTCCCAGATGCCATGATCATGCGGCGGGATATCCTTGCCCTCTGGCAGGTGATCAAAGGTGATCGACATCTCGCCGTCATAATAAAGATAGCGCGATTCGTCGATGTGATTGCCTTCGCGCATCACGCCGATCGTACTGAGATCGCTCGCGAGAATTTTGCCGACAGGCTCGCGAATGCCTTCGAGAATCTTGGCCGCATCCTTTCCGTGGATCGCCATCTGGCCCTGCACCGCCTGGGCGAGATCGCGCATTGTAAAATTGTCACCCGACATCCTGCTCTCCCTCAATTCCGGAAGGACGGATCAACACGATCCATCCAGCGCATCAAAGCCGGCCAGCGCAACTCGCCCGGATTACGACTATTGCGCGTTGTTTGCGCCGCTGCATGTTCCCGAACATCCTCCGGCGGCGTGACATGAATATTGTCGTCTTCGGTGGTCGCCCCCGCCATGATCTGCGCCTGACACGACCGCTCCAGGTGATACATCAGTACAAAGGCTTCCGAGATTGTCCGGCCGCAGGTCAGCAGACCGTGATTGCGCAGGATCAGCACCTTGTTATCGGCCAAACTGTTGCCCAGCCGTTCGCGCTCATCCAAATCAAGCGCGACGCCCTCATAATCATGGTAGCTGGTGCCGCCATAAAACCGCAGCGCTTCCTGATGCAGGGGCAGCAATCCGCATTTCAGCGTCGAGACCGCAATGCCTGCTGGCGTATGGGTGTGCAAGACGCATTGCACATCGGGCCGCGCCCCATGCACCGCACTGTGAATTGTGTAGCCAGCCTGATTGATATTATAGGGCGTGTTCTCATCCAGCACATTGCCCTCAAGATCGACCTTCACCAGATTGCTGGCCGTAACCTCGTTATACATCGGGCCATAGGGGTTCAGCAGGAAGTGCTCCTCATCCCCCGGCACCCGCGCCGAAATATGGTTGAGGTTTAGGTGATGCCAGCCATACTCCCACACCAGCCGGTAACAGGCCGCAAGATTGACCCGCGTCTCCCACTCTTCCTCGCTACAGCGCTCGCGCACGCCGGGCACCTCGACCAGCTCGTCATATGTCTCGCCCATCTTCGTCGCCATGAGCGTCTCCTCTCATTGAATAAAGCGTTGCCGGAACGCTAACGCATTTGGCGCGACAGGGGAAATGGGGAGTGACTCCCAGAGAACGTCACCCCGGTCGACCACCCGGGCTCCAGCCACAAACACGCTCGTCATGCCCGGATGCGATCCGGGCATCCAGAAAACAAAAAAGACTGGATCCCCGGGTCAAGCCCGGGGATGACAAAAGAAAGAAACCGGTTCCCGCATCAAGTGCGGGATGACGGGTAGGGGGACTGCGGGATGACAGGTACGACGTATGTGGGGTGACGAATTATTGACCCGGTTACACCTCCCCTAACGCCTTGAGTCGGCGTGGTAATCTCTGTACGGTCGCGATAGTTGAAAAACAGGGCGTACGCACATGGATGGTTCGCAAATAGCCGCGCAGAAAACCTTTCTGGTTTATCTGATCAAGCCGTCGCATTACGACGATGACGGCTATGTCATTCAGTGGCTGCGCTCGGCGATTCCGTCGAACACACTGGCGACGCTCAACGGATTGTTTGTTGATTCCATCGAGCGGTAAATTCTCGGTCCCGACGTGGATATCGAAGTACGCGCCTTTGACGAAACCAAAACCCGTATCCGTCCCTCTGAAATCATTGCCGAGATTAAGGCCAATGATGGCTGCGGCATGGTCGGGTTTGTCGGGGTGCAGTCGAACCAGTTCCCGCACACGATGGATCTGGCGCGGCCGTTGCGCGAGGCCGGTATACAGGTCGGCATTGGCGGGTTTCATGTCTCGGGCTGCCTCGCGATGCTGCCGGAGGTACCTGCCGATATTCAGGAAGCGATGGATCTCGGCATTTCGATCTTTGCTGGCGAGGCCGAAGGCCGTCTCGACCAGGTGCTGCAGGATGCCTATGCCGGGCAAATGGCCCCAACCTATAACTATATGAATGATCTGCCGGGGCTGGAGAATGCGATCACGCCAATGCTGCCACCGACCCGGGTGAAACGCACCGCTGGCGGTATTTCGAGTTTTGATGCCGGGCGCGGCTGTCCGTTCCAGTGTTCGTTCTGCACCATCATCAATGTGCAGGGGCGCAAATCACGCCGCCGCTCGCCCGATGATATTGAGCGCATCATTCGTGACAACGCGGCGCAGGGCATTTTCAGCTTTTTCATCACTGACGATAATCTCGCCCGTAACAAGGACTGGGAGATGATCTTCGACCGCATCATCAAGCTGCGCGAGGAAGAGGACATTCCGGTACGGTTTATTATTCAGGTCGACACTTTGTGCCATCAGATACCCGGCTTTATTGAAAAGGCCGGACGCGCCGGCGTACGCCGGGTGTTTATCGGGTTGGAGAACATTAACCCTGACAGTCTGATGAGCGCCAACAAGCGCCAAAATCGGATCACCGATTACCGCAAAATGCTGCTTGCCTGGCGTGAGGTCGGTGTTGTGACCTATGCCGGGTACATTCTAGGCTTCACCGGCGACACGCCAGAGACAATCGTCCGCGATATTGAGATCATCAAGCGCGAGCTGCCGATTGATCTACTGGAATTCTTCTGTCCGACGCTGCTGCCGGGCTCACAGGATCACAAGGAACTCTCCGCCAAAGGTGTGTGGATGGACCCCGACATGAACAAGTATGATCTTGAGCATGTCACCACCGGCCATTCCAATATGACACCCGAGGAATGGGGACATGCCTACAAGCTGGCCTGGAAAACCTATTTCAACCCGGAGCATATCAAGACCGTGATGCGCCGTTCCGCCGCCAGCGGGATGAGTGCCGGCAAAGTCCTGTTCCTGATGCTGTGGTTCCATAGCTGTATCAAGCTCGAAGATGTGCATCCGCTGGAAGGCGGTTATTTCCGGCGCAAATATCGTCGAGATCGCCGCCCCGGGCTGAAGCGCGAAAACCCGCTAATCTTCTATCCACGCTATGGCTTTGAGATTGTCTACAAACATCTCTATCTGTTTGCGTTGGTCGTCCGCTATGGCGCCTTCCGTCAGTTCCTCAAAATGAGCAAGTCGACCAAAGACTATACCGATCTGTCGCTGACCCCGGTGGAGGATGACGAGTATAACGAGCTTGAAATGTTTGCGGTGACTGACTCCGCCAAAGCCGCCGTCGACAAGATGCGCGTCAAGGAAGAACAGCGCGAAAAACGCGCCGCCGCTGCCGCTGAGTAATAATTATCTTACCCGTATTGAGAGTATTTTCTTCCTGCCATTTCTGGCATAAAAATGTCCTTTGTTTTCCTGATAACTGTCGGTTTTCTTTACGTTTCTCGAATCATCGTCTCAATTTGCACCAGACAAGTCTCTGATAGTAAACAAAACCTTAAAATCGGCACGATTTTTGCCAGGTAAAGGGCATATTACCGGCTGTTTTTAGCCATGAATAATGTTTCACAGTTATAAGTTATAGGCTTGAACCTCCTGGCCTAATGGGAGACTCGGTTGCGCCAACCCACGTCCTACCGCACCGGGCGTAATAAACCACTTTCCATTGAGAACTTCTGAAACTGTCAACATCTGCATACGTGCATAAGGAATGCCATTGACTTCAATGTCACCTGCCGAAGCCATTTCCTGCCTGAAATTCCTAATCTTACGTTCTCCCAAATCTTCCAGCACAATTAAACTGGCCATCAATCCGTCATCTCTCTCAAGAACGCCCCGGAGATCGCGCATAACACTGATACCAACATTCTTACCACCTTTGACTTCCAGCACCATACTTTTCAATTCTTCGTAGTCTGGATGATTGAAATACAATCTACCATCAATCCCACCATCGCCAGTTTTGCGGGACGTAACGAACCCGTCAACCTCCTCCACGGCCCATTTCTGGAAGTGATACTTGTCCCGCTCCCAAAGGTCTTTCGCACCTTCCAGCGTGCGAGGAAATCCAGTAACGGTAAAGTCCTCTCCTTCGACCAGGCCAAGCCGGTCCTGAAGGCGGACCTTTGCAATGCGTTTGATCGCATGAATCGCAATATCGACCCAACCCACCGCCGACCCAGCTTGTGTGCGGCCTCAATAGTTGTTGCGCAGCTACAGAAAGGATCGAACACAACATCACCCTCGTTGCTGCTGGCTCGAATTATGCGATCAAGCAGAGCCAATGGCTTCTGCGTGGCGTAACCGAGGCGTTCCTTGCCATGTGGATGCTTAATGTCTACCCATGTGGCCTGTAAGGGTGTCCCCTTGCTCTCATCAAGGTAGAATTTTCTATTGGCCAGACCGGTCTTCGAATAATGCAAGCGATTTCGACTTTCCATATCCCGCATTCCATCTATCGGGTATCGCCATACTCTATTATGCCCATTCCATTCGTACTCATAGCCGCCGCCACTAAGTCCCTCTGCATGGAGCGGGTTCAGACGGTAACGCCTGCCGCCATCATCATAGCGATAGGTGCGCTCTACATAATCCTCTTTCAGTGGCTGGCTAAGCTGGTTCCATGTTACTTCGTTTGATTTACCATAGAAAAGAATTCTGTCACTGTCTCTGCCAAACGATTTCATTCCTGAAATTACGATGTCCGAATATCCCATCCATCATCACCTTGATGCAGTGTGAAGCAGTTGGGTCGCAGTGCAAATAGATAGAGCCTGTCGGCTTCAGAATGCCGCGCATGGGCAACAGTCGCTCAGTCATGTAGCTGAGATAAGCCAACAGGCGCGGTTGCGTCTTTCTAAGCGCGTTCATCCAGATTTTCCAAGACTCGGCAATTCCGTCATCTACCCCAGCCTCGCGCATGAGAACCGGCATGGAGCGGATCGCACGTTCCCGTTCTGCATCCAAGGTCCATAGGTCGCAGAACGCCTCTATTTGATCAGGCAAGGGGCGCCCCGTCTCGTCCTTGTAAATTGCGTTGTAATCCTGGTTGGAATTGAATGGCGGGTCCAGATAGATCAGATCCACACTGCCGAGCGGCATGTCCTGCATAATGGTCAGGCAGTCGCCGTAATAGAGCCGGTTCATGCGAACCCCCCCCCCCGCATGAAAGCCCCAAAAGCGTTGTCGGACTTGCGCTGATTGTATTTCCAGCAGGTTTCGGCCACGTAGAGCGGCGTGTAGCATTTACGGTAGTGGTGGTGCGAGCCGTACCAGGCCCGTTTGAGAAGCGACCAAAACTATTGGTGTGCGCCTCACCATCAACATATTCCCCGCGGCTGTGGTTGACCGTGGCATGTGCAATAGTTGAACGGACGGCGTTGTATGCTTTGAATTCATCGGTGATGAGCAATGAGCCTTCAGGATCAACGCTGTCACGAATGAATTTGAGAACACCTTTTCCAGTTAGGTCGCTTGCGACCCTCGCAACAACTTTACCTCCACGTTCTACCGCGCCGATAACCGGTGTTTTGCGTGTGCCTCTGCCTCTTGGATTATGCGGGGGGGGGGGGGGGGGTAACGATTTGTTTTCTTTGCGTTTATTCCGCTTACGAGGCTTTCCGCCGACATAGGTTTCATCTGCTTCGACGATACCTTGAAGCAGAATTTCGCCTTGTTTGGTCGCCATTTGGGCGCGTATCCGCTACTGCATATACCATGCAGTGGGCTGCGTCAGGTCAAGATCGCGAGCAAGCTGACAGCTTGACAGACTTTTCTTCGCATTCACAATCAGGCCGATGGCCATGAACCATTTTTGAAGGGGAACTCTTGTCTTTTCAAAAATCGTACCCGACAATACGTTGAAGCTGGACTTGCAGCCATGACAATTCCATCGACCAATCTTGCGCCCTTCGCTCTTGCGGGCAACGTGCGTACTTCCACAGTGAGGGCAATGCGGGTCATCGCCCCACCGCACCCCTTCAAAATGCTCAATACAGGCTTCTTGATCTGGATAGCGTGTGAAGATATTCAAAAGGTTCATGCTCAATCTCCTTATGAACAAGATAAAGAGATCAAGCCACAGCATCAAGCCTATAACTTATAACTGCGTAATGTTTTTTGAGACGAAGATATAAAGAAAAACAATTTAAAAGTGTTTTTATCACTGTTTGGGGTACTCCTTTTCGGTGCTCAAAATGCAGCGGCCGCGCCCATAACGATTGGCAATCCGATTGTACCGGGCGGTATCACGGATGGCGCCCAAACAACCTATGTTGCCAAAGCGAGTTTCGGCGTTGGCGCTATTGGCAGTGAACTTCAGACATGGTCATTGCATGCGCATACAGGTACGAGCGGACGCAGCATCACACCGATCCTGTTAGAGCTGATCAGCGGTGCGAATTATGCGCTGCGGGCCATTGGCGAAACCCAAACTGTCGGCGGCGGAATTTCTCTCGGCGTCAATACTGGCATCGCCTTTAATGTTCAGGAAGGTAGCGCGGCTATTACCAGTGGAAATTTCTTTTTCGGCTGGAAAGACGGTGGCCAGACATTTGCCAATGCCGGTGTTATCAATTTCCAGGGGCAGGTAGTTTCAATGTCCGGGCACTGACCGGCAATTCAACCCAGAACATTACCAGTGCCGATATCGGTACGTCGCTGGAGTTCGGGAACTTTTTGTCCAATCGCGGTTACTCCGTCGCTGCAACAGCCGACCTCCCGGTTTCCGAGCCGGGCATGCTTGCAATTTTCGGGCTGGGCCTTATCGGACTGGGGATGGTCCGTCGTAAACATCGCTCATAAAGCCAGACACGGCTAAACAGGGAAGATAACAATGATAAAAACGACTATATTAAAGAGCGTCACAATCGTTTGCAGTTTTTGCCTCCTCTTCGTTAGCACTGTCGCGGTTCAGGCGGCACCGATCATTGATCCGGGGCTTGGAGCCGGGAACCAGTACCGGTTGATGTTCCGGACCACGCTTACCCATGATGCGACATCAAACGACATCAGTGTTTACAACGCCTTTGTGACCAGTGTTTCCAATGCCAACGCAACCTTAGCCGCCCTTGGCACGACATGGATGGCGGTTGGGTCCACTGACACCGTAGATGCCCGCGACAACACAAATACCAACCCTCTCACCGACACCGGCGTGCCGATTTATCTGCTCGATGGCACAACAAAGATCGCTGACAACAATGCCGATCTCTGGGATGGGACAATCGACGCCTTTATCGAGCGTGATGAAAACGGTGATCTGAATCAGGGAGGCTCGGTCTTTACGGGGTCTGTCGCAGACGGCACAGCTGCGACATTTGCAGCTCTTGGCACCGGCTTTGGGTTTTCAAATGCAGGTCTTCCAAATGCAACAAATTCGAACTGGATCGCCGCTTCGGCGCCCGCTACCACGACGTCCCTGACCTTTTTCGCCATATCCGGGCTAATCGAAGAGGGCGTTGCCCTGCCACCACTCTCCGAGCCGGGCACTTTGGCAGTCTTCGGTTTGAGCCTGTTAGGTCTTAGCATTGTGCGGCGCCGGAACCATAATGCAGCCGCATTTCACGCTGGAGAAAGCTGAGATAAATGTCTTTTACGGCCAACACTCTGATTACGAGGACCGGACGGCATATCATTGCCGCGATGTCGCTCGCCGTCAGCCTGGCCGCCTTTAGCAGTACCAGTACTGCAGCACCCATCACCTTTGCCTATGAAGGGACTGTCGACAGTACGACGGGTGGCGCCGCGTTTGACGCCTTTTTGGGCGAAACGCTGCGCATCGACTATACCTATGATGACGCAACAATCGATACCAACCCCGACCCGACCCAGGGTGCCTTTGCCAGGATAACGCTTGCTGTCTCCGTAACCGGCGGCTACGCGGCAACATTGGGGTTTGATATGACCACCGATGATGACCCGCTGGGGGATCATTTCACGATTGATTCAAACAGCACCCTGCCGGGACCTCACCAGACGGTCGGTGGACTCGATCTGGTTGGCTTCGCGCTGGATATTACCGACATCACCTCGACGACTTTTGTCGATGACTCTCTGCCGCTGTTTCAGCCTTTTACAACGCTGATTAGTACAATGGTTCTCACCTTTTCTGATGGCGGTACCGATTCTGGCACCATTCAGGCCAATTTCGTCAACATTGCCGAAGACGTGCCGGAACCTGGCGCGCTCATGGTCTTCGGTTTTGGCCTGGCCGGTCTGGGAGTCATCCGGCGGCGTAGATCTTTTACGAAAATCTGATCATCAATAAGATGACAAAATTCATTTCAATACCTGTCCTGGCTCTGGTGGCAATGTTGACGCTACCCGCAAACGGCATGGTGATCAGCTTTTCAGAAACCGAATTCGCCAATGGCAGTTGGTCGACGGTTGAAGTACTCGACACCACGCCAAACGACTCTTTCACCATTAGCGGTACGCAACTGACACCTGGCGGCAATCCGGGTGCCTATCGTCAGGTCGTCAATCAGATCAATACGCCAACTGCGTCCAGCGTTATCGCCGGGCATTTTCACTCCGGCTTTACCTATGACCCAGGCACGGATGGCGCGTTTAGCAGTTTTGATATTTCGTTCGACGGCATTAGCGACCCAAGCACCGCCGGCGGCGCGATGGGATATGGCCTGCTCCTGCGGCAGAGTGGCAATTATTATCGCGTCAACGTTGGGTTCGCCGTTAACGGCTTGGGCTGGACCAGCCTTTCAGCGAGCGGCATAACAGAATCCGATTTCATCTCACAGAATGGTGGGACACTTGATTTATCGACCGGTGGCTGTGCCATCGATATCGGCATTTATGTCTCGAACGGCACGCTTGGTGAACCATCAATCAACACTGGTGGATTTGACAATCTATCCTTGGACATAAACGTCCCGGAACCTGGAACGCTTATGGTGTTCGGCTTCGGGCTGTTCGGTCTAATGGCAAACCGGCGACGCAAACAGCTTATATAGAAGAGAAATCTTGCCATTGCATCAGTCGCCAGTTTCGGCGACCCTGTCGTTATAGAAACGAAAATGCAGATGACGACACTGCAAAACAATACTGTGATCGCGCCCAACAACCGCACCGCCCAATATGGGCTACTCGCCTATCTCGGTGCTGTTATATCGCTGGTCTTCTGTTTCTGAAAAGCCAGCTTTACCTTTCTGGCGCCTTTGCTCGGTCTAAGCATTATTGAAATCGATCCACATATACAGGCCCTCATCATGTGGCTCTTTGCTGCCGGCGCTGTTGGTGCCCTCGTTATCGACCGTCGTCAGCATGGCAAGAACCTGCCGATGATGATTGGCATCACCGCCCTGATCATTATCATTGGCACCCTGTATGGGTTTTATCACGATGCCATTCTGGCAACCGGCTATGTACTCCTGTTAATTACCGCCTTTCTCAATCAGAATCGTAGCCTGGCGTTTCTCAACGGTCAGATCCAGGCGCAAGCGATTGCGCTCTCGAATATCAACAACTCTCTGGAACAGCGGGTTGATGAACAGGTCACAGAAATTGAAAAGCTGGCCCGCCTCAAACGGTTTTTACCGGGCGAGGTTGCAAATCTTGTTACCGATGAAGACAAGGAATCGCTCCTCAAGAGTCACCGTCGTTATATTGCCTGTCTGTTCTGTGACATCCGCCGATTTACCTCGATGACCGAGAGCATGGAACCTGAGGATGTAATCGATGTCCTCCGCAGCTTTCATGAAGAGGTAGGTAAATTGACCGAGAAATATCAGGGAACTATCGGCTATCGGGCGGGCGATGGCGTTATGGTATTTTTTAATGACCCGATTCCTTGTGATGATCCGGACCTGCGTGCCATTAAGTTAGCACTGGAGCTACGGACATCCTTTGCGGCCTTGTGCGAAGATTGGCGGAAGCTCGGAGCCGATGTCGGGCTGGGTGTCGGGGTTGCCAGCGGTTATGCAACTATGGGTGTCATCGGCGTTGAAGGGCGATTTGACTACACACCAATTGGCAATGCGGTAAACCTCGCCGCCCGGCTAAGCGATCGGGCCAAGGATAGTGAAATTCTGATCAGCCGTCGTTGTCATGGTGAGGTTGAGGATGCCGTTAAGACAACGACCGCCGGCGAAATATCCCTCAAAGGTATTGCCCAGCCGGTCGAAGTGTTTCTGCTCGATGGGTTACGCCAGACAACGCCTTGAATTTGATTCATTGCAGCGCTCGCCTAAAGTAGGCAGGACTTTTCAGTCAACTTGTTCAAAATAAATAGAATTACCAGAGGGAAAAGGATGAGGAACATACTAAGCAAAGCAACGGCAATCGTTGCAGCCGGCGCGCTCATGAGCGCTGCGGCGGGCAGCGCTTCTGCCAATGAGATGGAAAAATTTTACAAAGGCAAAACGGTTAAGGTTGTCGTCGGATTCAGTTCCGGTGGTGGCTATTCAAAATACTGTTTCCAGTTGGTTCGTTATCTCGGCAAATATGTGCCGGGCAACCCCAACATCGTCTGCCAGTTCATGAAGGGCGGCGGCGGCGTTAAAGCAGCCAACTACATGTATAATGCCGGCCCGCGCGATGGCAGCATCATTGGCATGTTGTCTGACTATATGTCAGTGGCCCAGCTTCTGCGCCCCAAGAAGATCAAATATGACGCCCGGAAGTTCTCCTATCTCGGCGTTATGGTGCCGGCCAACCCGGTTCTGATGTCCTGGCATACCGGCAAGGTCAAAACACTGGAAGATCTGAAAAAGATTCCGATGGCCGTTGGGCTGACCGGTAAATCATCTGCTGGTGGCATTAACACCGCGACGATGAACACCTATCTGGGAACCAAGATCAAATTCGTCTTCGGTTATGGCGGCACCAGCAAGATCGCAATCGCGATGGAGGCCGGCGAAGTCGAAGGCAGCATCAGCTCATGGGTCAGCTGGAAATCCCGCGCCCAGGCATGGATCAAGGATAAGAAGATTATCCCGATCATTCAGGTTGGCCTAAAGAAGGCAACCGATCTGCCAAACGTGCCGTTGATGCTCGATCTCGCCAAGACCAAGGAAGACCGTGCGGTCATCCAGCTGATTTCCGGTGGCGGTCCGTTCGGTCGTTCGATCGTTGGCCCTCCGGGCATGGCGAAGTACCAGGTCGCTGGCTGGCGCAAGGCGTTTGACATGACAATGGCTGATCCGAAATTCCGGTCTGATGCCAAAAAACGCAGCATCACCATTGAACCTGCATCAGGTGCCGACGTTCAGCCGATCGTTGATCGCATCCTGAACACGCCGAAACATATCGTCGCCAAGGCGAAACGCGATCTCGGTATCAAGTAAAATTCAAACGCAGTTTGTTTGAAGATTTAAGCGGTCCCTTCGGGGGCCGCTTTTTTTTGAAAACCGCCTGGCCGCTCGTTGACCGGTTTGGTCGTTCGCCGGATACTGATCAAAACTCGAACAGGAACACTTGATGGCTGAACGCGACCCCATAATCATTTCCGGTGCCGGGCCGGTGGCAATGGTCCTTGCCGTCGCGCTCCATCGCGAAGGCGTGCCGTTCATTGCCCTGGAGCAACTCGACGAACCTTTTGTTGATCAGCGGGCCGCCTCGCATCACCCGCCAACTGTTGAGATGCTGGACAACCTTGGCCTCGCAGAGCACATGATCGCTGAAGGGCTCAAATCGCCGGTATACCGGTTCCATGACCGGGTGACCCATGATGTCATTGCGGAGTTCGATCTCGGACTGCTGGCCGATGAGGTGAAATTTCCCTACGTCGTGCAGTACGAACAGTACAAGCTGGTGCGCAAGGTGATCGAGCTGTTCGGCGATGACCCGACTTTTGACGTGCGATTTTCCCATGCCGTCACCGGGTTCGAACAGTTCGACGATCACGTAATGGTCGATGTGGAGCGGGCCGATGGCAGTATCGAAAAAATCCGTGGCTCCTATCTGGTGGGCTGTGATGGCGGGAGATCAGTCGTTCGCAAGGCAGCCGACATAGCCTTCGAAGGGTTCACCTATCCCGAAAAATTTATCAAGATTGGCACCTATTTTGACCTGACCGCGCATGATGACCGCATCGCGATCCGCAATTATTTCTCGCACCCCGAAGAATGGTGCAACCTGTTTCGGGTGAAGGGCGAGCCCGACAAGCCGGATATCTGGCGCTTCGTTGTCCCCATGAAAGTTGGTGAAACCGAAGAAGAGGCAAAACGCGAAGACGCCATGCAGGAGCGCCTCAAACGGTTCTTTCCGCGAGACGAGGATTACGAGATTGCCTACGCCAATGTTTATATGGTGAGCCAGTGCGTCGCCGATACGTTTAATAAAGGTCGCGTGGTTCTCGCCGGTGATTCCGCGCATGTGAATAATCCCATCGGTGGAATGGGTCTCAATGGCGGTATCCATGACGCTATCAATCTCGCCCCTAAACTCGCCGCGGTCTGGAAGGGCGAAAGTGGCATGGAGCTGTTTGACCTCTATACTCGCCAGCGCCACAAGGCCTCGACTGATTTCACCCAGGCTCAGACAATCGCCAACAAAAAGCAGCTCGAAGAACGGGACCCGGAGCAACGTAAAAAGAGACTCGCTGAAATGCGGGCAACCAGCGAAGACCCCGAAAAAGCCAAAGCCTATATGCGCCGCGCCCAGCTGATCGACAGCGTCAAAGCGGCGGAAACGATTACCTGACCCTCTCTCCTGCGTCACCCTGGACCGCGATATGGGTTCCCGCATCAGGTGCGGGGTGACGTATAGAGACAGTCTGTTCTACTTTTTCCCTCATTGCCGGTGATTCACCCCGTGTAGCGGTCTTACCCAAGCTTCGCAACAACCCCTCTTTCGTCATGCCCGGACCTTCGTCCGCCTTGCGGCCTCAGCCGGGCATCCAGGGATACAAAAGACTGAATCCCCGGGTCACGCCCGGGGATGACAAATACAAATGAGCTAATTAACCAACCGTCGGTAGCGGCACGTCATATTTTTCTGCGACCTCGACGACTTTTGCCCATACCTTTGGCGGCACGATATAGCCGTTCTTTATGCGCTCTTCATAGATCGCATCGCTACGTTCGCCGGGCATCAGGATTTCATCAACATCATCTGCCTTGGGCAGGGTTTTAATGACATCCGCCAGCGCTTCAACCTGATTGCTGTATTCTTCCAGATCACCGAATTGCGAAATATCAATCGCCGCCAGCAAGGCACTTTGATGATGGCGTTGGTTCTCCCCCCTGATCCAGGGCTCAAGGATCGCGCGGCCTGCCATCAGGCTGGTCATGCATTCAAACATCAATGACAGCCCAGAGCCTTTCGGACCGCCAAGCGGTGTGGGCAATGTGGCCTTTTGCGGATCGGTGGTCGGGTTTCCTTCATCATCCAGGGCCCAGCCTTCACCAAGCGGTTCGCCCGAAACCTTGTGCTGCAGCAATTTGCCAACGCCGGCGATTGCGGTCGATAAATCCAGCGATATTATGCGCCCATTACCGCGTGGTACCGCCATGGCAATCGGGCTGGTCGAGACGCCACCCGCCTTGGTCCCGTAATACGCCATATTGGGTTGCGAGCCGCCCATATAGAGCGCCGCCATCCCTGCCTCGGCCACCTGCCGGGTATACATGCTCACGGCGCCTGTATGCTTCGTATCACCGACAACGACCCAGCCCACACTGACCTGTTTGGCCTTTTCCAGCGCCTTTTCAATCGCGAGGTTGAGGGCAATCTGGCCATGGCTGTGATCGCCGTCAATCACCACGGCGGCCGGTGTTTCCTTAATGATTTTCATCTGCGGCCGAGGATTTACGACACCTCGATCAAGCCGCAACATATATTGCGGGACCCGCACCAGCCCGTGCGATTCAATGCCCCGCAGATCAGCCCAGACCAACCCCTCCGCAACAAGCAAGGCCTCATCGGACGGACAATCCCGTGCTTCAAAAATCCCGACCAGTAATTCCGTAGCCGCTTCACGCGTTATTCTGACGCCGTCTGACATTTCCTACTCCACAATTCGCATTCTTCATTCTGCCGATAGCCACAGATTACGTCTACCGCACCTTGCGGCCCATCTATCGCAACCGTATAAACACAGCAACCCATTTAACGGAGTTTCCCATGGAAGATAACGTCACGTTCAAATCCGGCGAGCTGACCCTCTCCGGTGCCCTGCACACACCCGAAGGCAGCGAGGGCAAGAAACTGCCCTGCGTCATCGTGCTGCACGGGTTTGGCAGTAACTGCACCAGTAACAATGTTATGGGCCCCTGCAAAATGCTCAACGAGTGGGGCTACGCTGCATTCCGTTTTTCGATGCGCGGCTGTGGCGAGAGTGAAGGCGAGTTTGGCCGGGTGATCTGTCAGGAGCAGGTCGAAGACACCCAGGCCGCGATGGATTACCTCCAGACTCGCGATGAAGTCGATGGGTCTCGTGTCGGCGTCCTCGGATCTTCCTTTGGCGCGGCCGTGGCGATCTATACCGCAGGCGTCGATGATCGCTTTGCCTGCGTCATCTCTTCCGGCGGCTGGGGCCATGGCGAACGCAAATTCCGCGGCCAGCACCCGACCAAGGAAGGCTGGTTGAAATTTACGAAAATGCTTGAAGAAGGCCGTCGTCACCGTGAAAAGACCGGCGAGTCGCTGATGGTCGATCGCTACGATATCGTGCCAATTCCAGAGCATCTGCGAAATAATCTTGCGAACCAGTCAGTGACGCAGTTTCCGGCGGAAGTACCGCAGAGCATGTATAACTTCTGCGCCGAAGATGTCGTTGGTGATATCGCACCGCGCCCACTGCTCCTGTTGCACAGCTCCGACGATTCCGTGACGCCAACCGAACAGTCGGTCGCAATGTTCCAGAAAGCCGGGCAGCCCTGCGATATGCATCTGTTCGCCGAGACCGATCATTTCATGTTTGCGGAAAACAACACCCGCGTCCGCGAGATTGTCAAAAGCTGGGTCGACAAGTTCTTTCCGCTCTGAGGCAACGCGCATGAACGCCGAAATTGATCCCGCGGTCCTCGCGCAACTTGCCCCGACCGGCACGCTCCGGGTTGGCCTCAACATGGCCAACAATCTAATGAATACCGGCACGACAGCTGCCGGTGAACCGGATGGTGTCGCTCCTGATATGGGACGCGCCATCGCCGAGAAACTGGGCGTCGACGCTGCCATGGTGCAATCCGCCAGTCCCGGCGAGATTGCCGATACGGCTGGTAAGGACGAATGGGATCTTGGGATGATTGGGGCCGAACCCAAACGCGCGGAAGTCATCGATTTCTCCGCCGCCTATGTCGAAATAGAAGCCACCTATCTGGTGCCGGCCGGATCATCACTGACCAGTATCGAGGACGTTGATGAGAAAGGCGTGCGGATCGCCGTATCTGGCCGCAGCGCCTATGACCTGTATCTTAGCCGTCATCTCAATAACGCAGAGCTTATGCGCGCAAAGGGCGTTCCCGGTGCAGTAGAACTGTTCAGGAATGAAGGTTTGGAAGCCTTGGCGGGATTGCGGCCTGCTTTGGTAGCGCAATCAGAGAATTTTCCCGGATGCCAAATTCTGGATGGCTGTTTTACTGCCGTCCAACAAGCCATCGGGGTAACGAAGGGAAACACAGTGGCCGCGAAATTTGTCGCTGCGTTTGTCGAAGAGTCGAAGGCCAACGGCTTCATCGCCAGTCTAATCGATCAGCACGGGGTTACCGGCAAGCTATCAGTCGGATCTTCATGAAAAAAAGTCGGGAGCGGAGAGAAGTGCCGTTCCTGCCGGGCATTGGTTGGTCAGGCACCTCTCTCCTTCGGGAGAAAAATTGGGCTCATTTCCCCCGCAAAACCGGATAACCGTTCACATAGACCCAGTCGCTGTTTTTGACCGGCACATGACAGCCAAGACAGTTGGCCTTGTAGTCCGTTGTCTTGGTTTTGGTGCGGTTCTTGCCGTCAAAGAACGCCCACCCCCAACCATTGCCCCAGAGCTTATTGCCGGGGAACCGTTTGTTCGTGGATTCCTTGACCATGACAAACCAGCCCATGGTCTGGTTGGCCCGGCTGACCGTGCCAGTGGTCATGGCCGCCGTATCGGTTGAAAAAAGTTCTTTGATCAGGATCGCCCCGTCGGGAAACTTACCGGTCTTGCGATAGGCCGCCACTGACTCCGGTTGAGTATAAACGACATGCATCCCCTGCGACCCCTGCTTGTCTTTATCAGCGGCAATCGCCCAGGCACCAAGCATGGTCCAGTCTTTACGGTAGTCAACATTAGGGACCTGGATATGCCCTTTGCTATCTGTCACCAGAGAAAAGTCTTTGGCTGTTTCCGCATTGCCGTTCTGCATCAAGAACGGAAAGGCGCCCGCTGTAAGAGCGAGGGCAATCGCTCCAACAGCAATTTTATTCCACTTTTTCATTTTTCTTTTTCTCATTTCGGTTTCGCCGCCCGCAGGACGGGATAGAACTGGGTAAAGACAAAATCATCCGCGGCCGCAGCTGCATGACAGGCATTGCAGTCCTTGGCGGGAAACGCTTTTGCTGTCTTCGCATAAGGCGGTTTTTTGTGCCCAAAGCTGAAATAGGCCCAACCGCCTGGCTCCTTGGAAAACCGTTTATTGTCTTTGACGGTTAACTCAAGTCCAGCGAATTCGCCCTGGAAATACCCGACACCGGAAACCTCACCGGTCGAGCCATCCTTGTTCATCTCGCTCTTGTCCTTTTGTCTGACAAGGACAAGTTCTTTCGCGAGCTGTGTGCCTTCTGCCCATTTACCGTTTTTCTGCCAGTAGGCATATGCCGTAGGTTCAATATAGACATTGTGAAATTCCGGAAACGACGCTTTGCCGCCATTGAGCGCATTCGGGGTAAGCGGCGTACCCACATATATCCAGCTACGGTAATCCGTTGGGGCATTTACCGACCCATCACTATTGAATGTCGCCTGGTTAACGACCTGTGCATGTGCGGCGCTGATACTCAGGCCAGGATGTCCAACCGCCAGGCCAAGGGTCAAAGCGGCTGAGAAGATGAGATGACGCATTATTTTCCCTCCAGTAAAAAGCTTGATTTTTAACGCTCTCTATAGGTAAGGTTGTTCTAATTTATTGTGAAATATCAATAATTTATGGGTTTTATACCTTTTGGTTATAACGCATGGGACATCATCCAGCTGACCAGAAGCCGGCACCGGAGGAAAAGAAGATGAACTTCAATCAGATCAGGTTTTTTCTCGCGGTTGCCGAGACCTTGAACTTCACCAGTGCGGCCGAAGCCTGCGCGGTGTCTCAGCCTGCATTATCAAAAGCGATCCGCAATCTGGAAGACAGTTTGGGAGCAGCCCTGTTTGCGCGGAATACGCAAAATGTCGAACTCACGGAATTTGGCCGCACCATGCGGGTTCACTTTGAACGTATCGAGGAAAACCGTCGCAGGGCGTTAGACGCCGCCAAGCTCGCGACCAAGGCCGCGACAGAGCCGCTCAATGTGGGGGTAATGTGCACCATCGGGCCGCGGCGCTTTAGTGCCTTTCTCGAAAACCTTCGTGAAACGGACCCTCATATCGAGGTGACGCTACATGATGTTACACCCCCGGTTATTCCGCATCTCTTGCTCAGTGGCAGTCTTGATTGTGTGTTCTGCGCCCGTGAGGCCAAACACGACCAGCGTTTCGAAGCCATCGATCTGTTTAACGAACACATGGTCGTGGCCTTTGCCGACGGCCACCGGTTTGCGGAAATGGACTCCGTCGCGCTGGAAGAAATAGCCAGGGAACCCTATCTCGACCGACTGCATTGCGAGTTCCGTGACGAGTTTCTTGATTTTACAAAGGGAAGCGGGTTGGAACTGGACGTCGTTCTGCGCAGCGAACGCGATGACTGGGTGCTTGAGCTTTTAAGATAGGGGCTAGGCGTCAGCGTTATCCCCGCCAACTCAATCATCCTGAATGATGTTCTCTATCGACCGATTTGCGATCTGACCGGCCATCGCAGCCTCGAACTGGTGACAACCAAAAGCGACGAGATGGCACCGGCCCTCAAAACCTTTCAGGATGCTGCTATTGCGTACGACTGGCATTGAAGGTTTCCCGATACCTCCCGGGCGCAGAGCTGTCGGTTAAGTGTCTAAAAATTATGTATTTTGTTATTCTTTCGGTATATAAGGGGCTTCGATTTACGATGTTTCCGGACATCAGAGAATATAAGTGAGTGGACCCATGGCGCGTATTTTAACCGTAATTTGTCTGGCCTTTGCCGTTTCCGGCTGTACGTATGATTGGTTTTATTCCAACAAGTACGTAAATCTGGAGGCATCCTACGGAAAATGGTGTGGCGAAAATCGCGAGATTGAGGACAGCAACGCCAAACCGATTGATGAATGGGACGCCATTTGCATGAAACGCGCCCAATGCTTTGGCAAGCGCGGCTCTGGCAGTTTCTGCGAAAAGGAATATCTCCGCGATCTGGAAGCCCGGTACCTGATAACTGGTTATTATCCTAAAGAAATCTCCTGGTCTTACGCGCGTATTGCATCACGGGTTTATAATTACGATGTCTCGCACGGCTATCATCAGGTCAAGAACACAAAATCGCATAAGTGCCCGACCAAGAAAAATTGCGGTATTTGATCTAACAAACTACTGATCCGGATTACCGTTCTCCAAGCCGTGCGATAGGGGTATTGCTTTTGCTGCTGCAGCAATCGTAATCAGTGGCGCCCGTATCTTCACACCCTCGTTATCTACATTGCGACGACAATCGGGCGTGCCCATCTCTTTGAATAATGAAAACAGGGGGAACCCGAATGCAATGGGAATTATATAGTTAATTAACCTTGCGGTTTATCTGCAAATCTTGGGGCGGAAAGGAGGTGATGCCAGATGCCTAACATACCAAAACCAGCCATGACAAAATGGTTGTAAGGATGGAAATCGTCTTCTCCCCAAGGTGTTCGTAGCACTTGGGGAGAAGGTAGGTTATTTTTAACCATAGATCAAGGGTTATGGTTCGACACCTAGCAACACGAGGGGCACAGCGGGCACGCCACGGCCCTGCCGGATGACATTGAGCAAGTCACGCTCATAATACGGGACACCGCTCGACATTTGCGATTCAAGGGTTTTCATCGGCAGGACTTCTATCCCTACATCGAGGATATCCGAGACGTAAAAGCTCAAGTGTTTAACGAACAGGTCATGCGCGACGAACGCATACTTTCCGAACTGAACTTCGACCGCGACACGATCCTTCACGAAATCGGTCTGATTGTAGGACATAATCGGCTTGCGGCCCGTCGCCGCTATGGCTGACTTCTGCTCAGCCTCGCTTTGCCCCTGAATCGAGCGTAGCAAACTCTCATCCTCCGTTACCCAAAACGTGTTCCGGCGTTCTTCCCAACCCTTTGCTTCCAGGCCAGACTTAAATGCTGCATTCATATCGACAGGGCTATAGAGCGTTCTGCCCTTTCGCGTCTTTTCTGTCGACACTTTTGTCCGGCAGGCTTCAGCATCGACTTGAGCATCGACTTGAGCAATGACGCCCAATAGTTCCGCCCAGAGCTCGGAGTGGTGAACAAGCAGATATTCCTCACCATTTAAATGGGAATATCTGGCTTTCACCCGCATTAATGACCACCGTTCGGCAGAACCGGGTTATAAACCGGTTTTCCCATGGGGCGGGTGCGCAGTGCCCCGCTACGCCACGCGGCAACGCGCTGCTGCGCCAGTTCGACATATTCAGGAACAATATCGCAACCGTAAGCGTCGCGCCCATGCATCAATGCAGCGATAACCGCAGAACCCACTCCCATATATGGGTCAAGAACCACGTCGTTTTCATCGGTCATCGAGAGAACCAGTCTCTCAACCAATTCAACCGGAAATTGGCAGGGGTGGATTGTCTTTTCTGGATGGTTATTCTTGACGTTCGGGAACTCCCAGACATCGGACGGGTTCTTACCCTTCGGGTTGCCGGACAGTTTGCCGGTATTCGGCCCTTTGAAATGTTTTTTGCCTGGATATTTTGATGGAACGCGGATCGGGTCCAAGTGCCACGTGTAATCGTCCGCACGTGTCCACCAATTGATTGTCTCATATCGGCCTGACAGCCGCCGTGTACAGTGCAAGCCGTGCCCGAAATGCCAGATAATCCGATTCCGCATTTTCAGGCCGCATCTTTGGAAGATTGGGTATGTGAGGATATCCAACGGCATTATCTCGCCGTTCTGCACGAAGTTTCCGACCTGCCAGCAAATGGACCCCTTTGGATGCAGAACGCGCACACATTCCTCGATAACGTGCTTTTGCGCCTCCAAATAGCTGTCCAAGGACGATTTGGCTTCGTAGTCTTTCCCCAAATTGTAAGGAGGTGACGTAACAATCAGTTTGCACTGCCCATCCGGGATCGAGCGCAAAAATTTCAAATTATCAAGACAGGCCAGCACAGGAACGCGATTATCGTAGGAGCGAACGACCGGCCTTGGGAACAGTGAACGAGCAAGGGCAGCGGGATCATTGATGACAGGGGGAATTACGGCGTTATTCATCGTGCTTCCCCCACAATCAGATCGCGATACATGAGCCGTTTGCCGATCATCCCCCCAACGATATCGCGCATTTGATCGATGGTATGCCGGTCGCGGATATTGTGACGGCCTGCGAACTCATTAACATATCGATCAAGGTGCTTTGGGCTGATATTATGGAACGTCCCTTTGTGCGCTCGCTTAAGCATCGCCCAGAAACTTTCGATTCCATTCGTATGGGCTTGACCGCGCACATATTCGCCAACTGAGTGATTGACAGCTTCATGATCACGTCGCACACTTTTATAGCCCGCAGCATCGTCCGTGTAGACCTTTGCGGTCAAATCGCTCACACTTTCAGTGAACCTTCGTAACGTCGCGCCATCGGTGTTCTTTACTGATCGCGCCGTCACGCGGTTGGTTGTGCGGTCCTTTGCGCCGATAACGGCGGTCTTGCCAACCGGTCCGCGCCCGCTCAGATGTTTGCGTTTCGCCTTTGGCATATTCTTGCGCTTACCGCCCATGTAGGTTTCGTCGATCTCGACGGGACCGACGAATAATCCTTGTTCGCTAGCAAACGCTTCGCGGAGCCGATGCGCCATAAACCAAGCCGATTTCTGGGTGATTTTTAAATCGCGATGAAGTTTCATGCTCGAAACACCTTGCAGGCTCGTCGCATTCAAATAAATCGCGAATGCCCACTTACGGAGAGGTATCTTGGATTGTTCCATGACCGAACCGTGACGTACTGAAAAGAACTTACGGCAATCACGGCATCTATAAGGGAGAGGCTTGCGATTTGCCTTCGGTGCCGTGTTGCGGCTTCCGCATTTTGGGCAAAGCCGGTCTTCCGGCGTAGGCCATCGCACATCCTCAAACCAATCTTCCGCTGATGTTTCACAGGGGAACATCTCTGCCAACTCAATCAAGCTGATACCTTCGCGGTGATGTTTACCAGGTGCGTTGTTTGCCATATCATTCTCCTATGTCCCATACATTAGGACAATACGCCTGGTTAGTCAAGTATATAATTCCCTATGGATTGCCATATGACAGTGAAGATGCACGCGCCCTTGGGGCGACAATCTGCTCCCTTTTTACAGCAACTGCTTACAAACAATCCGCGGCGATGGCTGCAGAATTGGGTACCTTCCCGAAATATAAACACAATCGAGACTCGATGTTACGGGTCATCCGCAATCACCGACGCGCAACCGAGAGCCAGATCGGTGGTTATGAAGGGTTGGGTTGGGCCCCACACCCTATCAATCCACAACGTGCTCTTCCGGAACTTTATGAAGCAGCGGTCAAGACGTGGGAATTAGTCCAGCGCGTTGGAGAAGAAACCGGGTATCGAAATGCCCAAGTAACGCTTATTTCAACTGATTTGGACGCAAATCCAATTCTTAAAAGTAATGCGCTGGGTCTCGAGCCGGTGACTGCCCTCTGTCAACATCGGCACAACAAGCTGGGTCAACGTCAACCGACCATAGCTGATGCCGTTGGTCAGGGGTTAATATCGCTTGGTTACTCACGTTCCGAAATCGACAGGTTTGTCGAAGCCCTTCTTGGCAAGATATCCCTTAAAAATGCCCCGGCAATAAACCATTCTTCGCTCAAGAAACGTGGTTTTACCCAAACCATGATTGAAGAGATCGAGAATGCACTGATCGATGCTATCGACCTGTCTCAGGTCTTTAACCCCTGGATACTGGGTAAAGAAACCTGCATCAAGATATTGGGGGTGAATGGCAAAGAGTTAGAAAACCCCAATTTTAACTTGCTGGCGGCGCTGGGCTTTAGCGATGAAGTGATCGACAAGGCCAATCAGTATTGTTTTGGAAACAGGCAACCGGAAGATCTGCCTTATCGCGATGCAGCTCATGCTGTGGTGTTTGTTACTGCGGAAAGCGCGAGACAATCAGTTGAGCAAGTAGATGCCACTATTCGGATGATGGCAGCCATACAGCCCATGATTTCAGGCGGCATCGGGCATGTGATTGCCCTACCGCACAGCACAACTGTTGCTGATTGCCATGTCCTGTTCCTGACCGGGTGGCGCCTCGGTCTTAAATCCCTTTGTTTGTACCGAGACGAATTCGGGCATTGGGACGTGCCTGACCTGACATCAACCAACCAAGGCAACAATAAAGACACTACACAATCTACGAAGCCGTCCCTTACGGTCATTCAGGGCGGTCAAACCTCGGCAAACACGGGAGCAATGACCCAGATGAAACCTAACTCGCACGTACCAGAATTTTCTAACAATACATCCCCTGCGGAAATGTCTCAGGCATTGGCCATGGCCCACGCCACCCGCGGATTTTCACCCGAGCGGACGCCTATAAAGGAGCCGCCGGGGAAAGACAGAACAGCCATCACCTTGTCAAAAGAAGAGGCAATGAGTGATGCAGAAACTTCGCGCCGTTCTGCATCGGATACGGCACGGAGTGCAGCACCCGGTTCTTCCTCACCGGATGCTGCTGTCGAGCAACGGCATATTTGACGTTGCGTCTCCCTGAACTGCGGGGGGTGTTATTCACCCCCCGCATTTTTTTACGCCTTCCCTCCCCTTAGCTGGAATTCCCCCTAGCGGGCACCTACCTCTATCGCTAGGCTGGCACCACTGACACCACATACCGACAGGAAAGAAAATGGCTGGAAAGATCGACGCGCGTGTAGCTGAATTGGGAATTGAGATTCCTGAACCCCGCACCCCATCTGCGAATTACATCCCCTTTGTTCAAACCGGCAACCTCATCTTTGTGTCAGGCCAGGTTTCTTTGGCGGCTGACGGGCTGATTGCAGGAAAGGTTGGCGACGATGTTGATATCAAAACCGCGCAAAAAGGCGCACGTGCCTGCGGCTTAAACCTGCTTGGCCAATTAAAAGTAGCCTGTGGCGGCGACCTCGACCGTGTCAAACGTGTTGTAAAGCTGGGCGGATTCGTCAATGCCACACCCGATTTTATTCATCCGCCAACTGTGATGAATGGTGCATCGGACCTTATGGTCGAAATCTTTGGTGAGGCAGGCCGGCACGCACGCTTCGCGGTGGCTACCGCCTCCCTACCCCAGGGCGCCGCAGTAGAGGTTGACGGTATCTTTGAGGTGGAATGACCTCCGCCCTCAAAATTTGGTGATCCTGCAAAAATGTGATTCACCGCACAGGCTAATACAAAAAGCGCCCTATAATCCCATTACCACTTTTGGGAGAGTGGAAAGGTAGCAACACGGCTACCGTAGGGGGAAATATTGGGGATGCTACGCTGTCGATTTCTCGGCGGGTTTAACCTTGCCGTCGGGTCCGCACAAATAAACGGCTTAAGATCGTCTAAGTCACGAGGGCTGCTCGCCTACCTGCTATGAACCCACACCGCCGATTTGGTCGATTGCAGCTGGCAGAGACAGTCTGGGGCGACAATTACCATGCCGACATTATGAAAGCGCTGCGCCAGGAGCTATGGCTTATAAGACGCGCTTTCAGAGCAACCAATCTCAATATTGAAGATTACATCGCATTCGAAAATGACGAAATCGGCGTCATCGCATCGGTGAATGTTGATGCTTCGGAGTTCGAACAAAAGTTGCAACCCTTTGTCGAGAATGCGGAACAGTTCCGTATCGAAGAAAATATCGATCAACTGGAAACAGCGATCGATCTATATCAAGGAGACCTGCTACCCGGCCTGTACGATCACTGGTGCCTGTTTCCACGCGAACTGCTGCGCGACAAATATATTATTGCCGTAGAACGCATGATGGTTTGGCGTGCGGGACAACAGGACTGGAGCGCCGCCCTTCTCTACGGCAAGAAATTGCTCGAAACCGACCCGCTCCTTGAGCATGTCCACCGCGACATAATGCGTTTTCATTATGCACGCGGCGACCGTCCAGCGGCACTGCGACAATATTCTCTTTGCCGCGACCAACTCCGTCGCGACCTCACCATCAAGCCGATGGTAGACACCACAGCACTCTACCAGGCCATCCGCGAAGAAAATGATGCGGCAATTCTAACAAAGGCATTCGAGGGCTGGGCGAAGAAATCATCGCCCGCTAATCCTTTGGTGTCTTCACGACATAAAGCACCGTCTACCGCCCGACCGACCGAAGCCGCTCACCGACTTTCGAGCACCAAATAGCCTCCTTACCATTTTCCGAAAGAGTCGCCCGCGGCGTTATATGAGTCGTTCGCCGAACGTCTTTCCATACATACGTGGTCCCGCCCACCTGCGCGTTTTGTGCCCGAAACATATCTAGACGATCTGCAGACAACGTTACGATAACCGACAGACACCAACGAGACGCTCAACGCTCATAGTCCTCGTGTTGGTTACACGAACGACGCAATGAGTAGAGCGGATGGGTGAAGAAAAGGACGGCTTGGTTGAGCGACCTAAATCACGTACAGCGGCTCCGACCCCCTCCAAGGATCGGCCCACACGTCATTCCTTCATCCTCCACCTCATTCCCGACTTTCCGTGTGGCCCCGACAAACCGCCAAGATGGCGGGGGGAGTTAAACCACACCTCTGGCGGAAATCCGTCGCCACCGGAGGAATTCGACAACATCCACATTATTCCCGACGTGCTTCGACAGAAGATACGAAAAGTATTGGGGATCAATATGAAATCCGGCTTTAAACAGAAAAGGAACGAAACAATGCCAGACAAACAAATCATTCGAGGAGTAATGCATCAAACGCTGAAGGATATCCATGGGGAATTCGACCCCGTCACAACAAAGCACGGAGAAATACGGAGAAATACTAAGAAACGAAGTTATGCAGGATTCATATCAGGACGCTATCAATTTCCACTTTAATCCCCGTCCAACTTGGCCAGAAAATTGGTTGGAATTGACCATAAACGAACTCCTGGATGAGCTCATACCTGAATAGTCAATTATCAACCTAACAACCACTTTTCAGGAAGAAATTATGAAATTACTAAATATATTCGCCATCCTAACAATCTTTTTCGGCACTCAAATACCGCATAGCAGTTTCGCACAAAGTGCAAAGGTAGTTCCGACAACTGTTACCGTCGGAGCAATCGATACAGAAGCGGGACAAAAAGCACTATCATTTGCATTAAAAAGAATTGCCGACAAAATTACAGAAAAAGAAGACGCTGCTTTAATCGCGAGCTGCGGACCAAACAGTAGTCCCTAGATCGATTGTATCGCAGGCCAAAAGATATCTGTCACTCTCTTCGAACCAGAGGCCGAGATAAGTGGAGGTGCAGAAGATTCATTTGACTCTGTAGTGCTAAAAATTACCGGTAGGTATACGAGTTTTCAGTCGAAAGTATTTCATGCCGAGGACGAAAATTTTCAAATAGTGCCTGGTAAGTCAAAAGTCGCGGCCGACTTTAGTCGCCCATTCTAGGTAATGCCATTCTCGGCAGGAATCGAAACAACAAGAGAACTTGATTCAGCGGCAGGAATAATAGAGGTCGGGTACCGCCCAATGAATTTGTCCAAAAATGCGTTCATAAAGTTAGGTAGAAATCTTCGAATCGCCGCTTTCCTCCAAGGAGGCTACAAATTTAAAGTCAATAACGAATCCAGTACGGCGACTGGGGGCGCTAAAGATGAGAGCATGGAACAGACGGACGACGTTTTAGGCAGAATAAAGCTCGACGTCGCGTTCGATCACGATTTTAAAAATGCAAAAGGATTTCCGGGATTCGGAGCCCTACCCTTCAAGCTAATCTCGCATGCCAAGCTCTGGTACGATATTCCGAACACTGAGTTTTATCACTCTATCGGCCCAACGCTACGCTTCAATTTGCCCGATAAAAAGGACACCCACTTTGACCTGACTTGGCAAAAAGGGGCTGGGGCACCGACCTTCAATGAGGGTACTCAGTTTGGCGGAAGACTTACGGGCAAATACTGAAATCAAGCATCTCTGGAGAACAATTATGCCACTAACAAAATCAGGTTGGGGGTTTCTCATGGCACTGATCGGCCTGATATTCCTCGCATCCTACGGTTTCTCACTCCACGACGAGGCAAAATCCGGAAAGCTACCGGATTGGTGGACGGTTCATAAGGTATGGGCCTATTCAACTCTGCTCATCGCGTTCATGGCCATGATGATCGGGACCGGCCGAAAGGACCGCCTGCTTGGAATAATGATCGACAGTCGCAATCGTTACAGCCTGTCGAAAGCTCAGATGACATTCTGGACTATCCTTGTTCTCGGCACCGTATTCACGATGATTATTTGGAATACCGCGCAACCACCCGTTGACGTCAAGAATCCCAAAAACATTCTTCCCTTTCTGAACATTCCAACATTTTTATGGGCGTTAATGGGAATAAGCACAATTTCGCTCATTGGGTCACCATTAATACTCAAGGACAAGGAATTAGCGGGTGAACTCCTTCCATCTGGGGCAACTCCCAAAGATGCAAAGTTTTCCGATCTCATTTTTGGTGAAGAGAAAGGGTCGGAAGAACAGGTCGATCTCGGCAGAGTTCAAATGTTGCTGATTTCGATGGTAGTCGGCATTTCCTATACGGTTTTGATTGCTGCCCATATAGGTGAAGCAGCGGAATTTGGTAAGGTAGGCATCAACGGTTTTCCAGACATGGACGGTGGATTACTAGGCCTTATAGCCATTAGTCATGTAGGTTATCTTTCCTACAAGGTGATAAAGAAGTAATTCCGATTGATGGGTTTGAGAACCGCCACCACCCAAGGTGGCGGTTTCTTTTTGCGCTATTCCGATCCATTCTACCGCTCACTCCCTTGCTCACCTTCCTGCCCTCGCCTAATCTCTACCCATGCCTGATGGGGATGCCATAGCGGTAAAAGTTACGAGTCGTATTGCAGAGGTGGACGCGGCCGAGTGGGATGCCTGCGCGGGCGATGACAATCCATTTGTAAGCCACGCTTTTCTGGACATTCTCGAACAAAGCGGTTCGGCATGTGCAGAGTCTGGCTGGTTACCCCAGCATTTATTGCTAGAGGATGCGTCCGGTCAGCTTATCGGCGCGGTTCCCGGCTATCTCAAGAACCACTCCTATGGCGAGTATGTCTTTGATTGGGGCTGGGCGGATGCTTTTGAACGCGCCGGCGGCAAGTATTACCCCAAGCTTCAGGTGTCGGTACCCTTCTCTCCGGTCACCGGCCCCCGTCTACTCGTCCGCCCTGGCCCTGACCCAATTGAGACCCGGCGTGTTCTGGTGGCTGGGTTACGCGAACTTGCCAACCAGCACGAGGTGTCCTCTCTCCACATCACCTTCTGTGAAAAGGAGGAACGCGACCTTCTCGAAGGCCAGGACTTTTTGAAACGGCTGGGCAAACAGTTCCACTGGCATAATCGAGGCTATGAGACGTTTGATGATTTCCTTGGGGCGTTGAATTCCCGAAAACGAAAAGCCATACGCAAGGAACGCAAACTTGCCAATCAGGATGCCCAAATTGAAGTGTTAACCGGCGATGACCTAAAGCCGGAACATATGGAGGCGTTCTACCAGTTCTATTTGACTACGGTCGAAAAGAAGTGGGCGCATGCCTATTTGAACCGTGAGTTCTTTATGCTTATGCGGGAAAGACTTGCTGAAAAAGTCGTCATGATTATGGCCAGTGACGATGGCGAATATGTTGGAGCGGCCCTCAATCTGCGCGGGTCAGAAACGTTGTATGGCCGCAATTGGGGAGGGTCGCCTCGCTACCGCATGCTCTATTTCGAAGCCTGTTTTTACCGCGCGATTGAATACGCCATTGATCATGGCCTGGCCCGCGTGGAAGCCGGTGCGCAAGGTCCTCACAAGATCAGCCGCGGCTATCTTCCGTCTGAGACCTATAGTGCGCATTGGATACGAGACCCGGCCTTTCGAGAAGCCGTCGCCAAATTCCTGATCAGTGAACAACGGGAAACCGAATGGGAAATGGACGTGCTTGAGGACGAGCGCTCACCCTATCGCAAAGACCTGGAGGTCTAGGTCTACACCCAATTCCTGTCGTCGCGCTATTTAACGAGTTCGGGTGTCTTCTTACCGTCGTCGTTGTCTTTGCCTGAATCCTTGCCCTTACCTTTACCCTTGGCTTTGGATTTAGGTTTGGTCGGCTTCTTTTTGGGATCTTCTGGCCGGATATCGAAGGTCAGTTCTTTATCCTTTACAGAGACATTGACAACGCCACCCTTTGCCAGTTTGCCGAACAGCAACTCATCCGCCAGAGGCGTTTTAATACTTTCCTGAATGAGTCGACCCAGCGGACGTGCCCCAAAGTGCTCGTCATAACCTTTTTCGACCAACCATTTGCGAGAGGCATCATCGAGTTCAATCGTGACATTGCGATCTTCGAGCTGAACTTCGAGCTGCATGACGAACTTGTCGACAACGAGTGAAACGATTTCCGGCGACAACCCGCTAAAGCCAATTGTCGCATCAAGGCGATTGCGGAATTCAGGCGTAAACATGCGTTTGATGGCTTCTTCATCATCGCCTTCACGCTTGGTCCGGCCAATACCAATAGCTTCTTTGGCCATATCAGCAGCTCCTGCATTCGTCGTCATAATCAAGATGACATTGCGGAAGTCCACATTCTTGCCGTTGTGATCCGTCAGTCGACCATGATCCATCACCTGCAACAGAATATTAAACAGATCGGGATGTGCCTTTTCGATTTCATCAAGCAGGAGAACCGCATGCGGATGCTGATCAATTGCGTCGGTCAGCAACCCACCCTGATCAAACCCAACATAGCCTGGCGGCGCGCCGATAAGCCGAGACACTGTATGGCGTTCCATATATTCCGACATATCGAACCGGATTAGCTCAATCCCCATAGTGTTGGCGAGCTGGTGGGCAACTTCCGTCTTACCGACACCGGTTGGACCAGAGAACAGGTAGGAACCAATCGGCTTCTCAGGCTCGCGAAGTCCTGCGCGCGACAGCTTGATTGCCGAAGACAATGCAGCAATAGCGTCATCCTGACCGAACACAACGCGCTTCAGATCATCTGCCAGCGTCTTCAGCGTTTCCTGATCATCCCGCGAAACGCTCTTTGGAGGAATCCGCGCGATCTTGGCAACGACATCTTCAACGTCTTTGACAGTAATCATTTTGCGGCGCTTGCCTTCTGGCAGAAGCATCTGCGCAGCGCCAACTTCATCGATTACATCAATCGCCTTGTCAGGCAGTTTGCGATCATTGATATAACGTGACGCTAGTTCGACCGCTGTGCGGATCGCCTCGGCCGTATAGCGGACACGATGGTGTTTCTCATAATAGGGCTTGAGACCGCGCAGAATTTTGACGGCATCTTCAATCGACGGTTCGATGACATCGATTTTCTGGAAACGACGCACAAGAGCGCGATCTTTTTCAAAATAGGAACGATATTCCTTATAGGTCGTAGATCCCATGCTTCTGAGCGTTCCGCTCTGCAATGCTGGTTTCAGCAGGTTCGAGGCATCCATTGAACCGCCACTCGTCGCCCCAGCGCCAATTACAGTGTGAATTTCGTCGATAAACAGAATGGCGCCTTCGCAGGCATCGAGCTCTGTCACAACAGCCTTTAAGCGCTCTTCGAAATCACCGCGGTAACGTGTCCCGGCCAGAAGCGCGCCCATATCGAGGGCAAAAATCGTCGCATCAGACAGAACTTCAGGAACCTCGCCATCGACGATGCGTTTCGCCAGCCCTTCGGCCAATGCCGTTTTACCGACGCCGGCATCGCCGACATAAAGAGGATTGTTTTTCGTCCGACGACAGAGAACCTGGATCGTGCGTTCTATTTCAGCAGAACGCCCGATCAGAGGGTCTATCTTGCCCTCAGCTGCCTTCTTATTAAGATCAACACAATAGGTATCAAGGGCCTCATGCCCTTCTTTGACCTCTGATTCCTCGCCCTCTTCGCCTTCGGTGCCTTCGACAGGCTTCGCTTCTGAACGACCGGGTACTTTAGCAATACCGTGTGAGATGTAATTCACCGCATCGAAACGCGACATCTCTTGTTCTTGTAAATAGTACACGGCATGAGATTCACGTTCGGAGAACATCGCGACAAGGACATTGGCACCTGTCACCTCCTGACGTCCTGCCGTCTGGACGTGGATCGCAGCACGCTGCACAACACGTTGGAAACTGGCAGTAGGCTTGGAGTCCTCATCTCGATTGACGACCAGATTACCAAGCTCATTGTCAAGATAGTCGACAAGGTCTTCCTTGAGTTTGTCCAGATCAACACCACAGGCGCGCAACACTGCAACCGCGTCCTGATCCTCGATCAAGGCAAACAGCAAATGCTCAAGCGTTGCATATTCGTGATGACGTTCACGCGCACATGACAATGCCTGGTGAAGACTACGTTCAAGGTTCCGCGACAACATGCGTTATTCCTTCTCGAGTGTGCATTGCAATGGATGCTGGTGCTGCTGCGCCAGATCCATCACTTGGGTTACTTTGGTCTCTGCGACCTCATACGTAAAGACCCCACAAATACCGACACCCTTCTGGTGTACATGCAGCATGATGTTTATGGCTTCTTCATGGCTTTTGCTAAAGAAACGCTCAAGAACCAAAACGACAAATTCCATTGGTGTATAATCGTCATTCAGCATGATGACTTTATACATCGATGGTTTTCGGGTTTTGGGCTTGGTCCTGACGACGACACCAACGTTCGTGTCATCATCCCCGCCAAGCGGCCGATCTGTCTCTTTATCGCTCATCGTCTTTCGAAAGTATTCTAATCAGTGACCTAAACTCGGACTACGGGTGAGTAGTTATGTTATTAGATAGGGTACCTATCTTGAAAGAACAAACTACCCCTCATCTGCCAAATTCCTATCCTTCGTTAACCATTGATTCGCCACGGAATCATCACCAATTCAACACAAATTTCAAACACCACTAGATTACAGTCGGTTAACCAGAGTTAATCGATCCTTAAAATTTTGAGACCAGAATAGACTCTTGAAAGGCTTTCAAATAAAATCCCTTTAAATTCGATAACTTCTTGATCTGCGGGCAATTTGTTTCAGCATGGCGCATAAAGCAAACTTTCGGATATGGGGGACCTTGTGCACCTCCGCCTGATCGCTGCCGTAATGATCGCTGTATGTACACAGCTCACGCCCGCCATGTCTGCCCGGTATGCTTCAATCATCGTTGATGAAAAAAGCGGTGCAGTCCTTCATGCCGCTAATCCAGATTGGCAAACCTATCCCGCTTCTCTGACCAAAATGATGACTCTCTATATGGTCTTTGAGAAGCTAAAATCCGGAAAAATTCAATTTGGAACCGCTCTTAAAGTCTCCCGGCGTGCTGCAAGACGGCCGAAATCCAAAGTCGGCGTAAGACGCGGCACTACCATCACTGTACGACAAGGCATCAAGGCGCTAGTGACAAAGTCGGCCAATGACGTCGCCACGGTGATCGCGGAAGGCCTCGGCGGAACCGAGGAAAAATTCACCCGCATGATGACTTATCGGGCTCGGCAGCTCGGCATGTCTCGAACAACGTTTAGAAATGCTTCTGGATTACCGGATAGAAAACAAGTCACGACCGCACGCGACATGGCCAGGCTATCCATCGCCTTACGCCGCGATTTCCCGGAATACTTTAAATTTTTTTCAACCAAGGAGTTCTATTTTCGCGGTCGACGACATGGGAATCACAATAAGCTCTTGAGTCGTCTTCCTGGAACAGATGGGATCAAAACCGGATATATTCGCGATTCCGGATTCAATATTGCTGTCTCGGTCAAATATAAGGGTCGGCGTTTGATAGGAACCGTGTTTGGCGGAAAATCCGCGAACAAACGCGACAGGCACGCGATCACCCTGTTCAAGCGGGTGTTCAGAATGCTTGATGAAATGGATAAGACTGACCGCAAACGCAAAATTGCCGGCAAGAATGGTGGTCTGCCAGTTACATTCGTCGGTCTGTCACCAGCCCAAATCGCAAAACGCAGAGCCCGAAACAAGGCCAAGAAAAAAGTACCGCGCAATTGGAGCGTTCAGGTCGGCGCCTTCGATAGATTTACGCCAGCACATTTGGCGGCCTCCCGGGCGTCACGCATTGCGCCATCTCTCAGACGCAGCCGTATTTCCGTAAAATCCAGCGCAGCACGGGGCAAGAGGATTTACCGTGCACGGCTCGTCGGGTTAGTGGAAGCCAAAGCCCGTGAAGCTTGCAAGGTGCTCAAACGGCGAAATATCACCTGCCTGGTCATACGCGAAGAAAGCGCGGTCTCTCAAGGCGACCATTAAACCTCAAAATTCAGGTGGCTGAACTCCACTTTCAACAAGCTCTGCAACGAGTGCTTCGCTCAACCGATTTAGACCTGCATCGTCTTTGGCCTCGCAGCGAGCCACCAGCACATCTTGAGTATTAGAGGCGCGCAATAACCACCACCCATCTTCTGTTTTCACCCGCAAACCATCGACGTCACTGAGATCAGCGCCCTTTTCTCTCATACGGTTCAGGACCTCTTCTACTACCTCAAACTTTCGAGTTTCGTCACAGGGGAACCTAAGCTCTGGCGTATTGACGGGTTGCGGCAGACCGTCCCGAATTTCAGCTAAAGACTGATTCTGATTAGCAACGTGATTCAAAAGTCGAACCGCAGCATAGAGCCCGTCGTCAAAACCATAATATTTGTCGGCAAAAAAGATATGCCCGCTCATTTCGCCCGCCAACGGTGCTTCGGTTTCTGCCATTTTTGCTTTAATCAAGGAGTGACCAGTGCGCCACATCAACGGGTCGCCACCCATTCGGCCGACCTCATCGAAAAGAGTCTGGCTTGCTTTAACATCCGCAATAATTGTTGCGCCGGGAATTTCTTTGAGAACGTCAGAGGCGAGTAGGATCATAATTTGATCGCCCCATAATATCCGTCCTTGGCCATCTATCGCGCCGATGCGGTCGCCATCCCCATCAAAAGCCATACCGAAATCGCATTTTTCAGATCTGACAACTTCCTGGAGCTGCTCAAGACATTCCGGGACGGTTGGGTCTGGATGATGCGCCGGGAATGTCCCGTCAATTTTTTCGTTAAGGAGGATATGTGTGCCCGGCAACACCGCGCATAGATCGCGCATCGCATCACCAGCAGATCCATTTCCTGCATCCCATGCCACTTTAAGTGGCCGCGTACCGCAATAGTCTGCAGCAAGGCGCGCGACATATTTGTCATGAATAGTTAGTTCAGAGCTTTCACCAACCCCTTCGGCATATTGCCCCGCGGCAGCAATTTCTCCGAGCCGAAGAATGTCTTCGCCATAGAACGGGGCTTTGCCGAGCATCATTTTAAAGCCGTTATACTCGGGGGGGTTATGTGACCCCGAAATCATAATGCCGGCATCCGCTGGTACTATATTTACCGCAAAATAGAGCATGGGCGTCGGGCCAAGACCGATGCGAACAACCGACAACCCGCATGCCATTAACCCGTCCACGACAGCCTGCTCAAGGTCAGGGGAACTTAGACGCCCGTCATATCCGACGCAGACAGTCCGTCCTCCGCTCTCGACAACCATCGTGCCGAAGGAACGTCCGATGGCAAGAGCCCCTTCGACCGTGAGCGTTTCATCGATAACGCCGCGAATATCATATTCGCGAAGGATGGTTGAATCGAGTTGATATCCGCTCATGTATCGAGCTCGCGTGAAACTACTTCGCGTCCAATACTGTGATAGGTAAATCCGGCACGCTTCATTTCATCCAGATTATAAATATTCCGGAGGTCCACGAGTACTGGTGATTTCAAGAGACTCTTTACACGCTCAAAATCTAGCGCACGGAACGCATTCCATTCGGTAACGATGACCAAGGCATCGGCGCCCTGCATCGTCTCATAAGGCCCCTCACAAAATACGACGTCTTCAAACAGATGAGCTGCTTCCGTCATCCCCTGTGGATCAAAGGCCTGAATAGTAGCACCCGCCTGCTGAAGCTCGGGAACCACCACCAAGCTTGGACTGTCACGCATATCATCCGTATTCGGTTTAAAAGTCAGACCAAGAACAGCGATCGTTTTGTCTGCTACCGAACCGCCGCATGCCGCAACGACCTTTTCGGCCATTTGTGTCTTACGTTTTTCATTGATATCGATGACCGTTTCGACAATTCGAATTGGGGCATCAGCATCCTTTGCAGTCTGGACAAGAGCCAACGTGTCTTTTGGAAAACAGGACCCACCATATCCAGGCCCCGCATGTAAGAATTTGTTACCTATTCGTCCATCAAGCCCAATCCCCCGGGCCACATCCTGGACATTCGCTCCAACCTTTTCACAAAGGTCGGCAAATTCATTGATGAAGGTTATCTTGGTTGCCAGGAAGGTATTGGCGGCATATTTGGTGAGTTCCGCTGTCTCCAAAGTCGTTTGGACAATCGGTGTTTCAAGCAGGTAAAGAGGTCGGTAGAGCTCACTTAAAACTTCGGCCGCCCGTTCAGTTTCTGTACCGATCACCACCCGATCCGGGCGCATAAAATCACTGATTGCGGCGCCTTCACGTAAAAACTCAGGATTAGACGCGATATCGAAATCCGCGTCTGGCCGTGTCTCTTCGACGATCCGTTTTACTTCCCGGCCCGTGCCAACAGGAACCGTCGATTTTGTGACGATCACCGTATAGCCCTCCAGCGCCTCAGCAACTTCTTTTGCCGCACCATAAACATAGGAAAGATCAGCGTGACCTTCACCGCGACGGCTCGGTGTTCCAACTGCGATGAACACTGCGTCCGCACCGTTTACCGCACTCGTTAGATCAGTGGTAAACGACAACCTGTCAGCTTTCACATTATTGGCCACAAGATTTTCGAGGCCTGGTTCGTAAATGGGGCATTCGCCAGCTTTAAGCCGATTTATCTTGTCCTCATTCTTATCGACACAGACAACTTCAACACCAAATTCGGAGAAACACGCACCGGAAACGATCCCGACATAGCCGGTACCGATCATCGCAATTTTCATACTTCTTTATCCTAAACAGGGCTGAAAACGGATTCCGCAACAGCCAAATTATTACACATATTGTTTGATGAGAGAGGATACTTCGTCGCGCAAATCATCTCGCGACAGGGCGAACGCCAAATTGGCTTCGAAAAAGCCGGCCTTGTCACCACAATCAAAACGGCGTCCCTCAAATCGCAAACCGTGGAAGGGCGACGAGCCAATCATTTTAGCCATCGAATCTGTCAGCTGAATTTCTCCACCTGCACCGGTTTCTTTTTGGGCCAAGTGTTCGAATACCTCAGGCAACAAAACGTAGCGACCAATAACAGAAAGTGTCGAAGGTGCATCTTTGGGTTTTGGTTTCTCGATCAATCCGTTGACCTCAACGAGTGCCCCCTCTTCTGCCCCTGTATCAACGATTCCATAACGGTTGGTATGTTCCTTAGGGACATCGACAACCGCGACGATGTTGCCGTTGGTCTTTTCAAATGCCTCGACCATCTGTTTAAGACATGGCGTCTGCGCCATCACGAGATCATCAGCCAGAAGAATGGCAAATGGCTCGTTGCCAACCAGTTCCCGTGCGCACCAGACGGCATGACCTAGCCCAAGAGGCTCTTGCTGACGGGTATAGGCTACCTGTCCCGGTTCTAGCATGGGTCCACTAACCAGCCGGACTTCAGCCGTTTTGCCGCGTTCTTTAAGGATATTTTCGAGTTCAATACTATGATCGAAGTGGTCTTCAATCGCGGCCTTACCTCGACCGGTCACGAAAATGAACTCTTCAATCCCTGCCGCTTGCGCTTCTTCAACAGCATATTGTATCAGGGGCTTATCAACGACCGGCAGCATTTCTTTGGGCATCGCCTTAGTCGCGGGCAAAAACCTGGTTCCCATGCCACCAACTGGAAATACCGCCTTGCGAACACGCTGTGCCATCAAACTACCCTTAGGAACTAATTACTGAATTTTCAACGATAGACGCGTGTTTGTGCCACAAATAACCGGCAAAAGGCAAGAAAAGCTGCAAAATCTGAGACTTTTTTACTCGCCGAGCAGAAGCTCTTTCGCCTGATTGATTTTACTCGCGAGATAGTTCGAGCCGCCTTGATCAGGGTGTATTTTCTTCATCAATGCGAGATGTGCTGCTTTAATTTCTTCGGGCGACGCACCTGGCGAAATATTGAGCACCTCATATGCTTCTTCGCGGGTCATGGCGCAGCCCCATGGAGAACCCCCCCCATGCTCTCCAGATGCGCGGCCTTTTCCGTCCTGGCCCGCATCACCAGTACGCCATGCTGCACCATGTACGCGATCGAGGTAGGCCTCAAGAACCTGAGCCGACTCTTCATCCTCAATGCGACATTCCTGCAGCAATTCCAGCAACTCAGTATGAGACAGTTCGCCCAGGCGTCGACCCTTAAAACGGCCTTCAAGAACCGTGCCATCCAATATCCCGCTGTCATGGTCCAACGACATTCGAAGAAACCGTGTATTGACACCCGTTGCCTGTCCCTGGCTCGGGCCACCCAAATTCCGAAAGAACTGCTTGGCCGCACGCCAACGGAGCAGCATCGGCAGAAGAAATGCGAGGAAGAACATCACGGCGCCAAGACCACGTGATGCAACCAAATAGATCGCGGCACCTGTCCCAGCGAGTACAAAGACACCAAAAAGTATCTTGATCGCCCGGGCGCGGTTGAGTCCCATCAGGCCCCGAATAATCAGGACAATTCCGATGACAACAGCAATTCCTAGAATGAGATACGGCATTTATATTCCAGTTCGGCCTTCAGAATACTTTATTTAACCTGAGAAGTTATCTGAGCGACAGCCTCACCTGCCCGTTTTCCATAGTCTTCCAGAGCTGGCAATCCACCCGCGGCAAACACCGCCACTGCCGCCAACAATTCCTTCAGCTGATTTGCGGAAGACGCATCAAATCGACAATGGGCTCCTCCTGTAAGGTTGGCAAACTGCTTAAACGCTTGCGTCGCAACGGGATCATCGCCTTCCTGAAAGACAAAGATTGGTACGCCGAGAACGCCGAGCTCGCCCGCTGTATGGCAAAGGTCATCAACCTCTTCTTCCATCGCGTCACCAACATAAACCAGCGCGTTTACTTTTCGCTTTTTAGTTTCCCCGACAGCGTGTTTGAGAACTCTTCCGATCTGCGTCCGGCCACCCCGGCAATAAACGGATGTCATGCGTCTGACCAAGTCATCCGAAGAGGCAAGCCAAGAGCTGTTCTTGCATTCGTCAAACCCTCGAAAAAAGACCAGCTGCACTTCCAGCCCGCCGAGCCCGTCTGTCGCTTTAAACATCTCACTCTGAATATGGCAGGCACTGTCCCAAGTCGGTTCTCGGCTTGCCGTTGCATCCATGGCAAACATTAAACGACCGACACCATCAGAGGACCGTACAGCAGGCGTGCGCGCAAGTTTATCCAGAAAGTCCGAGACCTCCTGTGAGCCAACCTGTGTTGGAACTTTTTTGTTGCCACTCGCCATAATGTCTTTCCCTATCCATAAGATAGGGTGTCTGAAGGCAGCATTCCAGCAAAGGATTCAAGCTGCGTCACGACCCTACTTATATAAGGTGCCGCCTTTAATAAATGCGTGAAATACGAAGGCAAAGGTCAGATCATGAGCGGCATCGACCAGCTTGCCATCTACTTTCCGTTGGACAACAACATTCCCGATATCGCGCCCTGCGGCAATGTCACTGGTATCCAATGCAGAATTTTGCCCCGGCTCCCATGTGATGACTAAATCGCCTTTCTTGATCCGCTTTTTCTTTCTTAGCAAATCAAGAGACCAACCTTCTTTGCCGACAACCAGCACATAGGCCAAGGGTTTAATACCTTTAGGCATGTCGCCCTTATACAAAAACGGGCGTGGCGCCGTGTCATAACCGAGGTAAGGATTCATCCCGTAGGCCCGCTGGATGTCACCCGCTGGAACCAACACCTTGCCATTCGGTGCACGCTTGGCAAATCGTTCAAAAGATTCCACGCGGGCAGGCAGTGCTTCCAGGGTAACCCCGTTCATTTGCCCAACGATGCCTTTCCCCAGAAATTGCTGCCACCAGCTTTCCGTCTGCCGGTCATACATGACCATATCGGACTTACGCAGATTACCCGTCGTGCCAAAATCAAGCACACGACCTGCGACAGTCCGGTCAAAAACAATCGCGGAGTTACACAGCGGGCAATAAGTCACCGCAACCGGCACGCCACCAACAGTGTCGTTGACGATTTCGTGCCACATTAGAATTTGCAGCGGATAAGCCCGCGCATCACCATTCATGACAAAGCCAATGACAGGTTCCTTTGGAGCGTAGAACTTGTCCTTCGAGACTTCGGCCACAGATTTAAACCGAGGCGTATTGGTCGCCGGTATGCCATCCTTACCCGGTCCACCAGAAATGATTTCCGATAAATCAACGGAGGTCTGTTTGAAATCAGTCTTTGGCCATTGAAATTTCCACAGGACTGGGCTCGCTGAGGCAACAGAGAAAATACCAAAGCCAGCCAGAGCCGCCATCGCAAAACCCAAGAATCCACGACGCGGCGCAATCCAATCCCAAATAATCTTCATAGCTTTATTCTTTTAGGATGCTGTTCCAATCTCCAGTCTTTTTTTATCACATTCGGGTGAAAGCCAAAACGCGACGGAACGTTCAAACATGGGGCGTGTTATACTGACAATGGGGGAATGCGCAGATGTTTGAGCAATGGCTCCGAAAACTTGTTGATGTTCGACCGCAGGAAATCCGGGCCTTGCTCTGGTCTTTTGCTTATTTCTTCACTGTCCTGTGTGCCTATTACATTCTGCGCCCATTGCGTGACGAAATGGGCATTATTGGTGGCACGCGACACCTTCACTGGCTGTTTACCGCAACATTCATTGCGATTCTTTGCGCGATACCGCTCTACGGCTGGGTTGTCGCCCGATATTCCCGGGAAAAATTTATCCCCATAGTCTACCGTTTCTTTGTCATCAACATCCTGATTTTCTGGCTTTTGCTGACTTTGGACATTGAGCGGGTTTATGTCGCCCGGGCCTTCTTTGTGTGGATCAGCGTCTTTGTCCTCTTTGTAGTCTCTGTCTTCTGGCAACTGATGGCGGACTTATTTCGTGCCGAACAAGGTAAAAGACTGTTCGCCTTTATCGCTGCGGGTGGATCTGCAGGTGCTCTTTTGGGCCCTTCCTTGACGCTAGGACTGGTTAAACCTCTGGGCGCCATAAATCTTCTGATAATCGCTGCTGTCCTATTGGAAGTCGCCGTATTTTGTATGCGTCGCGTCGCCGCCGAATCCGCGAATAAAAATCGCAACGAGCAAGATACCCAACGGGATCTTCAGCAACCCCTCGGTGGCGGCAGCCTTGCGGGAATCTTTGAGATTTTTAAATCGCCCTACATCGCAGGTATCGCGCTATGGGTATTTTTTCTGTCGCTCACAGGTACATTTCTGTACTTCCAGCAACAGAACATTGTTGCTGCGGCCTCAGAAAACTCCGAATCCCGTATCCAAATTTTCGCTGGCATCGAACTCGCAGTCAGTATCCTCACGATTATCATCCAGCTCGCCGGAACAGGTCGACTCATCAAGCGATTTGGAGTTGGCGCCGCGGCTGCCATCTTGCCGTTCGTCGCGATTATTGGGTTTGCTGTAATGGCGATCTCACCAATTTTGGCGGTTGTCATCATCTTTCAGGCTGTTCAGCGAACCGCAAATTTTGCGATTTCGAACCCCGCCCGCGAGATTTTCTTTACCGTCGTTGACCGCGAAGCCAAATACAAAGCAAAGAGCGTCGTTGATACAGTCGTGTTCCGGGGTGGCGATGCGGTAAATGGCTGGCTGTTTAAGGCCATGCAAGGATCGGGGTTGGAGATATCAGGAATTGCAATGGTTACCGTCCCGATCGCTGGGCTATGGTTTATTTTATAGGTGGCGCTTGGCCGATCTCAGGAACGGCAAGCCGAACAAAGCAAGAGGAGTGATTGAGATGACAGAACTCTCAAACGGATGGCGTACCTCAAGACGTTCAATTTTAAAATATAGTCTCGGCATTTCCACTGCCACACTGGCACCGACAATGCCGGCCACTGCCGCCGCTTCTGTTAAGAAACGTCCAATCCCTAAATCCGGTGAGATGTTGCCTGTAATTGGCATTGGTACATCTCGGGTGTTCGATGTCGAAGACAACACACCCGAATGGCAGGAACGAAAGGGTGTTTTGCAAAATCTGTTCGATGGCGGCGGCACGATTATCGATACCGCGCCGAGCTATCAGGATGCGGAAAACGTCATCGGCAAACTGCTAACGCAGATGAGGGCCCGCAACCGCGCCTTTATTGCCACCAAGGTTTGGGCTGATGGTCGCCATGAAGGCAAAGAGCAGATCGAAAACTCGTTCAAACTTCTCAGGACCAAGAAGATCAGGTCCATAACCTCAGCGACACCGACACACAGATGGACATCCTGCGCGGACTAAAGAAAGAAGGCAGTATTCGTTATGTCGGAATTACCCATTTTCGGGCCGGATATAACCAGGAACTCGCCGCCGCCATTCGGAAACACAATCCTGATTTTGTCCAGCTCGGCTATTCCCTGAATCAAATCAGTACTGAAACCGATCTTCTGCCTATCGCCAAAGATCTTGACATTGCCGTCATGGTAAATCGTCCCTACGGCCGTGGCAGCATGTTCCGAAAGGTCCGTGGCCGCCCACTCCCTGACTGGGCAAAGGAGTTTGACGCGAACAGCTGGAGCCAGTTTTTTCTGAAATATATACTCGGCCACCCTACCGTTACTTGCGTTATCCCCGGCACCGATAAAGTCAAATATATGCTGGATAATCTGGGCGCGGGCCGCGGCACGATGCCGGACGCCGCTATGCGAAAGCGGATGCTCAATTACTGGCAGAAACTATAAACAATTAGGGACGCACCGGCGGCGTGTCTGGTGGGGCGCCGATATCGACCTCAAAGCCGATGCCCTGCAGGGTGCGCTGACAAATATATTCCTTCCAGCGCGCGCCGCGCGGCCCTGTCCAAATTTCTTCAACCGGGCAATCTTTTTCATCTACGAATTGGATAAGCCCGTCTTCGCGACCAAGGCTCACGCAGCGAAAGGCATAGCTAAATTGAAATGGATCGAGAGATACTGAGGCCAGCCTCCCGAGAACAGTTTTAGAGGCAAGTTCTCCCATCGGTCGGCCGGTGGCGCAGCTCGTCCGACATTTCCCGCCATGGTCAACGACAACTTCCGCTGCATCCCCCACCGCCAGGACATTCGGATGGCTGACCGACGCTAAAGTAACGCCAGTCGAAATTTGTCCGGATTTGCTGACAGTCAAACCTGACTGCCTTGCCAGATCGGGGACCGAAAACCCGGCAGCCCACAGGCAAACATCAAACGTTTCTTTCGTACCATCACTGAATATTGCGGCGCCTCGTGTCAAAGATAAAACGCGGCGGCCAACAAGAACCCTTACGCCCAATCGTTCAAAAACCGAGTTTAAATATTCGACTGCCAAATTTGACAGTCCGCCAGGTTCGTCGGATGAAGCGAACCCCGTTCCTAGCGCAATCGTAATGTCTAATTCCGGCAACCTCTCGGCAAATTCGCACGCGGCTTCAATAGCTGTTAGGCCGCCACCGACGATCAATATTTTGGTCTTGGGTGGTGCGACTTCCAACTGTTGGTATAGCTGCCGACATGCGCTGACGTCATCGAGTGTCACGGCATGCTCATCAACGCCATCGATGCTGTTTACATCCGTATAGCTGCCAAGCGCGTAAATCAGCGTGCTCCAATCAAGTGAGCTCTGTCCGTCAATTGCGAGATGTTGCTGGCTCAGATCTATTGCCGAGACGTTGCCCTGTACGAATGATCCGCCTCGGCTTTGCATAAATGTTGAATAGCCAAGATCACGAGGTTCGGACCCGGCAGCGATTTCATGTAGCCGGATACGTTCAACGAACGACGACTTTCGATCCACCAAGGTGACAAGGGCGGCGGAATGCGCTTCGGCGATCCGCGCTGCCGCCGTTAACCCCGCATAGCCACCACCTAGAACAACAATATGGTGGCCATCAGTCATTTAGCTAAAGGTTACCCGATTACCCGTTTCAGCACTGGTGATAAGGCCTGCCAGGACTTCAGCATTATGTATCATCTCTTCAGGAGATATCCGGTAAGTCGCCTTTCCTTCAACGGCCAGCGCGAACTCTTCAATTTCCCCGGTAATGGACCCCATATGCGGATAGGCTGAATCTTCAAACACAATGTCTTCAGGGACACCATCAGATTTGCAGACTGTCAGCGTCTTGTTATCTTTCATTTCTGCCCAGCCTTTGGAGCCTGCTATCCGGATGTGCCAGATACGTGCAGTTGAGGCTAAGGTCACCAACGTTCCAGTCATGTCGTTTTCAAAACGCAGCAACGCGGCTGTGGTGTCATCAATGTCAAACCCTATGGCGCGGCGCGTACTGTAAGCATCTATGGCGCTGATCTTTCCGGCGAGGTGAATGATGCAATCCAGCGCGTGAACACCGAGCGATGTCATCCCACCTGCGGGACTTTCCTCACGCGAATCCCGCCACGCTCCCGCAGCAACATTCAGGTCCGACGATTGATTGCCATCGACATGCATCAGTGTGCCGAGTTCTCCGGCATCGATCATTGCTTTTAGGGCGACAGTATTTTCCATGAAGCGCCGATTATGCCCCAGCGCAAGCGCCACACCAGCTTCCTTACACGCAGCAACGGCGCGCTCCGCACTCGGACGATCAAGTGTAAAAGGCTTCTCTGTAAAGACATGTTTACCAGCCTTCGCCGCCGCGATGATTTGTTCTTCATGCTGCGTATGCGGTGTCGCCAGGACGACGGCATCGATTTCCGGATCGTTTAACAGCTCGTCATAACTGTCGCGAAGATCAATCCCTTGCTCGCTACAGAAACCTTCGGCTTTGCTTTTGGTCCTCGTGACACCCGCTGTAAACTTGATGTGCTCGCTCGAGCCCTGAACTGACGTCACAAGGTATTGGCCCCATCTCCCGATACCGACAATTGCCGCGTTGATCATTTATCTGCCTGTTTGGTTGAATTATATTGTTTCAAGTGTGCCGCTCAATCGCCTTGCCGGCAAGAGCAATAGCCGTTGCGAAAATCAATAACAGGGCGCAGACTTTATTTTTGCTAATTGGGAGGAAAAATTGTCGGCGAAACTGAATCACCTCGCGATTACGACAGACAATTACACAACGCTCGGCATGTTCTATCGGGCCTATTTCGACATGACGGTATCCGGCGACACGGATAGGGAGCGCCGTGCAATTTCCGTTGGCGATGGTTATGTCGGCGTCACCCTGATCCCCCGACGCGCCGGACGACGGGCGGGCATCGATCACTTTGGCATTGAAGTCGAAGATTTCGACGCAACCTGTGCCAAGTTGGCCGAACGCTATCCGGATATTGAAGTGGTGGAACGCCCGAGCGGACGCCCTTTCGCGAGCTTCAGCACCCATGACCCCGCTGGCAACTATTTTGATTTATCACAAATCGGGCACGCCAATCGCGCAGAAGTGTATGACATGGATAGCTGGCAACAAGAGATTTCAATAAGCCATTTCGCTATTCGAGTCAGAGAAGCTGAAAGGGTTGCAGGGTTTTACGGTGAAATATTCGGCCTGGAACCCAAAAATGATCCCGGTGAGGATGGTGGTTTCCGCTTTACGGATGGTCGCGTCACCATGTCGATCCTCCCCTGGAAAATTTCCGATTTTGATGGCTCCGGAATTGAACAACCAGCAATGGATCACATCGGCTTTAGGGTCCCCGATCTTGATGCCTTCATTGAACGTGCGGAACGACTTGCCAATGATAACCCACACATCGCCCCGCGCAGAATTGCGTTCAATGAAGAAGGAAAAGCCCGCCTTGCCCTGCACAAACGCTGCCCTTACGGCGATTATGCGTTGGCGGACCCAGATGGTAATCTGCTGGATGTCGCTCAGGCATAAAAATCGGCGCCGACCTAGATTTCGGCCAATTTCGGGGATCGTATGAGCACAGATACAAAAGACGAGGCAACGCCTAAATCTTTTGCCGCCCTGCGCCACCCGGGCGCCAGAATTTATCTGATCGGCTCATGCCTCGCGATGATGGGCGACAGCATCGAGCATGTCATCAGCTACTGGATCATGTATGAAAAGTTTCAGTCCCCGGAACTTGGCGGGTTCGCAATAATCTCGCACTGGGCGCCGTTTTTATTTTTCTCTTTTTGGGCGGGAGCCCTTGCTGACCGATACGATCCGAGGCGGGTAATCCAGATCGGCATGGCACTCTTCATGATCGCTTCGCTGGGTTGGGGGTATTTCTTTATTACGGACAGCCTCGAAAAGTGGCACGCCGTCGTTCTTCTGACCATTCATGGCATTGCTGGAGTCTTATGGAACCCGGCAGCGCAACTCTTTGTCCACGACATGGTTGGCGGCCAACAACTGCAGAGCGCTATCCGCATGATGTCCACCGCACGTATGCTGGGCTTCTTGATGGGACCGGCCATCGGCGGCGGCTTGATGCTGGCATTTGGTCCGGCCATGGGCATTTTCATCAATGTATTGATTTACCTGCCGCTCGCTTTGTGGCTCTGGAAAGCACCCTATGGACCGAAGTTCCGCAAAAAGGAAGAAGCTGCACCAAAACGCCAGCGCGCTGTCAGCAGCTTTGCAGATGTCAAAGCCGCCATCAAAGAGATTTCAACGGTTCCGATTGTGTTTTCGATGACAGCTCTTGCCGGTGTTGCGGCGATGATCGTCGGCAATGCGCATCAGGCACAAATGCCGGAGTTCGCATACGACTTCGGATTCTCAGATACCAGTATCAGGTATAGCTTTTTGCTGGCTGCGGCCGCCACCGGCGCTTTTACGGCGGGCGTCGTGCTCGAAAGCAAGAGCCTGCTGCCAGCCAAAGTGAATACTGCCTTCGTTCTCGCCCTTATCTGGTGCCTGATGATCGGTGGGTTTGCGGTCACCGATAATTACTACCTCGCCGTATTCCTGCTATTTTGTGCCGGTTTCGTCGACCTCGCCTTTAACGCCATGACACGGACCCTTGCACAAATACATGCACCACCCGATCTCCGGGGCCGCGCGATAGGACTCTATAACGTTGGTAGTCTCGGCATGAGGACCTTTAGCGGCCTGACCGTTGGCGTTGGTGGCGGCTATATCGGGATACACTGGTCACTGGGTATCAGTGTCGTTGTGCTCTTTATCGCCATTCTCGCCCTGTTTACCTATTGCGCTCGCAAAAGCGAACCTAGCGCGGCATAAAAGAGATTACAGAACGCTTAAGCGTCAGACTTGGGCCGCGCGACAACCATGTCATACCAGGGCTTGTTGTCCCGGGTCTTGGCATCATCGACATAGAGCGTCTTCATCTCTGTATACTCATGAAGCCCCTCATCACCGAACTCACGCCCCACACCAGATTGCTTATAGCCACCAAATGGGGACCGCTCGGAAAGCATGTGCCATTCATTGATCCAGATCGTGCCGGAGCGCAAACGCGACGCAACATTTTTGGCCTTATCGATATCCGAACTCCAAACTCCCGCTGACAAACCGAAGATCGAGTCATTGGCCATCTCAATCGCATCATCGACGCTGTCATATTTAAGGACGCCGAGAACAGGTCCAAAAATCTCCTCGCGCGCTATCCGCATCTGATTGTTTACTCCGGTAAACAGCGTGGGCTGTACAAAGGCGCCCTTATCAAGATCACCGCCAGTTGCCTGTCCACCACCACACGCCAATAGCGCGCCCTCGTTCTTACCAATTTCAATATATTCGAGGACCGATTTCATTTGGGCCTGGGACACGACGGGACCGAGTTGAGTGGCAGGGTCCAACGGATCGCCCATCGTCATGGCATTGAGCTTTTCGACCATCTGCTCAACAAAGTCGTCATGGCCATTGGCATCCAGCATCAAGCGGGTACCGGACTCACAAACCTGACCCTGATGATAATAAGAGGCCCAGATCGACCCATCAATGGCAATATCGAGATCAGCATCATCGAGAACGATATTGGCGCCTTTACCGCCGCATTCCAGTGTGACTTTTTTCAGTGTGCCGGCGGCCTTCGCCATAATTTCACGACCAACTTCTGTAGAGCCCGTAAAAGCTACTTTGTCGACATCGGGGTGCGTTGTCAGCGCTTCGCCGATAACGCCGCCCGGGCCGCTGATAATGTTCACCACGCCCGGTGGAAATCCAACTTCATCAAACACTCGGGCTAGTTCCAGCGCCATTACCGGCGTATCAGACGCAGGTTTCAGAACAACAGTGTTGCCGGTCGCCAAAGCAGGGCCCAGCTTCCAGATCGCCATCATGTAGGGGAAATTCCACGGGATAATTTGCGCACAGACACCCATCGGTTCGCGGATCGTATAGTTGAACGACCGACCTTCCCGCATCATGCCATCGATCGGCTCAGCTTCTTCGTTAAACCGTTTCGCCTGCTCACCAAAGAATGCCAATTGTCGGGAGGCGAGAAAGGCATCAGCGCCGGTTTTGTTGATCGTGCCACCAGAATCAAGCGATTCCAGCTTGGCATAATCTTTCATGCGTTCCTTTAAGAGGGCCGCCGCCTTACCAATCAACTCGCTACGTTCTTCGCCCGTCATACGGGGCCAGGGGCCATGATCAAACGCCTTGCGAGCCGCCGCGACCGCCTTATTTACATCCGCAGCACCGCCTCGGGGAATACTGGCAATCGCTTCGCCGTTAAAAGGATTGATCGAGTCATTACGATCTCCGTTTTCCGCGTCGACGAACTCGCCGTCGATATACATCTTGTAGGTTTCCATGACGCTTTCTGCTCCGATAAATCTGATGCGCTTTGTATAACGCAGCCCCCGGGCAAGTGCCATACGCCATTGACTCTTTTGCCTCTACCGGTTGACGGATCGCCCGCCTGCTCCGAAGATCGCGCATCAAATCGATCTAACTGGGAGACAGCGACAGATGGCCAGGAAACCAGCCGCCAAAAAGACAGCTCGAAAAAAGGCCCCCGCGAAAAAAACTGCGCACAAACCAAAGTACAAATTCATTCTGGTGAACAAGCGGAACGGTATCTGCAACATCCAGCTCAACCGCCCGGAATTTCTCAACGCCATGAATATCGAAATGGCGCAGGAAATTGCAGATGTCCTCGTCGACGTCGAACAGGATCGCAAAATTATCGCCGTCATTTTAAGCGGCAATGAACGTGCTTTCTGTGCAGGAGCTGATTTGGGCCGCATGGGCAGTAAACCCGAAGACTGGTTCGATATGTATCGCGAGCGCTTCAACGTCGCCCCTAACCGGCAGCTTTATCGCGTTCTCTGCTTCTACACCAAACCTGTCATTTCAGCTGTCGAAGGATATTGCCTGGGCGGAGGCTTCGAAACCGCAATGTGGGGTGATTTCATTGTCGCCGGTGAAAACGCTCAGTTTGGTCTGCCAGAAGTACGACATAGCCTGATTCCTGGCGGCGGTGGCACGCAGAACCTCCCCCGTCTAATCGGCCCGGCACTAGCAAAGGAAATGATCTGGACAGGACGTCGTCTAAAAGCCGACGAAGCCAAGGAATACAGGATCGTCAACCATGTGGTTCCTGTCGGTCAGTCTCTTAAAAAAGCAAAAGAGATTGTTGCCGAAATGGCCAAGAATGGCCCGCTTGGCATCATGATGAGCAAGCAGGCAATCAATCGCGGTCTGGATCAAAGCCGCTTCAATGGTTTCCTTGGCGAAGGGGACCTTGCCCATATGCTCAACTTCTCGGAAGATCGGGCAGCAGGGCTAAAGGCCTTTAAGGAAGGCAAGCGCGCGAATTTCAAAGGACAATAACAACTAAAAACGAGGTGGAAACACACCGTTTCCTCTTTTAAAACAACACCACCACAAAACGATCTAATCAAGGGAGACCCTAATGGGCGACGACGGTTTGCGCGGATTTATGCGGGATGTAAATAAACAAGGTGATCTCGACCGCCGTGATATGAAAAAGGGTGATACAAAGAAACCCTCTCCCGCACGCAATCTCCAGGATCAGGGTCTTCGAAGCTATCTGGAGAAACTCGAAAAGACCGGCGAAATGGTGCGCGTCACCAAGGAAGTCGATCCTGCAACCAATCTTTCTGCTGTTGAGTGGAAGACATACGATCAACACGGGAAGGCGACGATCTTTGACAATGTGAAGGGACACCCTGACTGGCAGGTCTGTAGCCAGATTTTTACGGATCGCAAGAAATGGTCGATGGGCGTAAACCTTACCGAGGACGAATTTCTTGATGGCATGCTTCGCAAGGTCGCGAAACCAATCGAGCCGGTAATGCAGGACGCCAAAGACGCCCCCTGTAAAGAAGTCATCAAGATTGGCGATGAGGCCTCACTTTTCGATATTCCTGTGGTCTCGATTTCTGAAGATGATGGCGGCCCGTTTATTCCAGCAGGCATGGCAATCATGAAGGAGCCGGAAACCAGCATCCGGAATATCTCAATTCACCGCCAACAGGTTTTCGATGCACACACCACCGGTTTCCTGATGCTACCACGTCAGGCCCGACGCATTAATGAGAAATACCTTGCCCGTAAAGAAAACATGCCAGTCGCCGTCGTTATCGGCGCACATCCGGCCATTTTCTTTGGCTCCGCTTTTACGACGACGTATGGCGTTGATGAGCTGTCGGTTTCAGGAGGTATTCTTGGTGAACCGGTGCGCATGGTCAAATGCGAGACTATCGATGTCGAAGTCCCAGCGGATGCAGAGCTCATCCTTGAAGGCGAAATCATACCGGGGGAATTGCGCCATGAAGGGCCTTTTGGTGAGGTCCCTGGTACCTACGCTGAAGCTGATGACTGCGATGTCTTCCATCTCAAAGCCATCACCCACCGTCGCAACCCGATTTATTATGCGCTGCATTGTGGCGCGCCGATCACTTGCACCCAGGCGACAACTGGTATCGGGATTGAACTGGCAACCTGGGATCATCTGAGCAAAGTGGAAGGCGGGATGGATATCCTTGATATCCGTTGTCATGCCGCTGCTGGTCTGATGATGATCGTCGTGAAATTACGTCCCAAGATTTCCGGCCAGGCCAAAACGGCGCTCTTGGCAGCACTGTCTGGCCCATACCTCCATCCGAAGATAGCCATCGCGGTCGATGAAGACATCGATGCCGATGATTTGCGTCAGGTGATGTGGTCAATGACGACACGCGTAAACGCTGCGGATGATGTTGTGTTAATTCCGAACACAAGGACTTTTGCACTCGATAAGGTTTCGCCCGTCGCCGAGGGTGGTCATCAGTTCGAACGGATGGGCACCAAATGGCTTATTGATGCAACCATGCCTGCTGCGAGCCAACCTGATCAAAGAGAACGCTTTGCCCGTGCGATGCCAAAAAACTTTGACAGCGTTGATCTCGAAGATTTCCTGCCTGAGGATATGTTCAAGTAGGTCTAATTACCTGACGGGTTCCAGGCGCAACAAACGACCTTCGCTGTCGTCAGTGGCAAGATAGAGAAAGCCGCCAGGACCTGTCCTGACGTCGCGCACGCGGCCAACGGTATTTTGCAGCAAGCGTTCCTCTTTCACGATCTGTTGGCCTTTGACTTCGAGTCTTACCAAAGCCTCGCCGCGTAAGCCCCTACGAAAAGACTATTACGCCATTTAGGGAATTTATCGCCTTCATAAAATGCCATCCCCGACGGCGCGATCAATGGCACCCAGAAGTATAGCGGTTGCTCCATCCCCGGCGCGGATTTGCCAATACCAATTTTCGAACCATCATAATCGATGCCGTGTGTAATCACCGGCCAGCCATAATTCAGGCCGCCTTGAACGATATTGATTTCGTCACCACCCCGCGCACCATGTTCATGTGTCCAGATGGCACCTGTCCCCGGATGCATCGCCATACCCTGAGGGTTTCGATGGCCATAGCTAAATATTTCCGCCTTCACACCTGATCGTTTTATTAAGGAGTTATCTTTGGGAATACGTCCATCATCATGCAACCGGATCACTGAGCCTGAGTGGTCAGCGACATTCTGTGCCCGAGACATATCGCCCCGATCCCCTGTGGAAATATACAGAAAACCCTGCCTGTCGAACGCCAGACGCCCACCAAAATGCCGCCCCCCAAAGGTTTTCGGTTCCGCGTCGAAGATTAACTTTGGCGCCACCAATGCATGGGCCTTTTGATCAAACCGAAAACGTGTCACACGCGTGTTCACACCGCCTTTGCATCGCGCCGCATAGGACAGGTAAAGGAAATTGTTTTCTGAAAATTTGGGATGCAATACGACATCGAACAATCCACCCTGTCCGCTATCGACGACAGCCGGAACATTTGAAACGGGTTTCGGATCGAGCCGTCCGCTATGAACGAGCCGCAAGCGCCCTGCCCGCTCCGTCACCAGAATGCCGTTATTTGGTAGAAACGCGATACTCCAAGGATGTTCCAACCCCTTAGCTAACTCGACAACGCGAAAACTGTGATTTTGGGACTTAACAGTCTTTGCTGGAAGAGATGTCGGCGTACAAGCCATGCTGAGAAGGGCAATGGCCAACGTACCGGCGGCGATCATCGGGGTTTTCAGAAATGGCATATTGGCGGCTCCAGAATATGAGATGCCTCATTCAGATTTGGCTTAACAACGCCAAAGTCAATATATCTAAAACTGTAATAAATTAGTGTTCTAATTCTGTTACAGAATAAAGCTTACAGCGCCGAGTGTGCCAAGTTCTGTCGGATCAAGAATGACCCGCCGTTCTGCAATTCGTAGACCATCATCAGTCGTTCTCAACAGATATTCATAACGCCCCACATATTGCCGGAGCGGAGAGTTTCGGCGATAGCGAAAGACTGAAAAATTGGCCGATACTGTAAGGCTATCTCCCTCGTACCCCGTAATCCGGACATTAGCGATCATCCGTCTGGTTCGGCTGCGCGGTGATTCCGCGTGCGCTTCGGTATCGTTTAGCCTCTTCACCCGTGCCTTGATGCGCGTTGCATCATCAGCAATCAAAAACAGGGCATGCCGGGCATCGCTATCAGGTGCGTCCGTCGACGGAATTTGGTAGATCGCATCATCCGTCAGCAGCTCCAGCCACTCATCAAGCCGCCACTCGTCAAGTAGGGCTGCTTCTTCAAACAGAAATTCTTCAACGTCGCTGCGGGAAATAGAATTGGCGTTCATGCGTCTGCCGTCATCATGGCATTCCACTGACGCCAAAACGCCCGCAAATGCTCTTCATCCGTATTGAGCTGATCACCTTCCTTATTGAGCCCTCGTGTCATTTCCGACCATTCGGCCTCACGCCAGGTGGCCAGCCCCGCCTGAACCGCTTCGAGCGCTTCGACATCATCCGGCGTCGCGAAACCGCCGGGACCATAAAACGTTAGGAAACTATCGAGCCGTCTCGCGCGGGCCCGCTCCGATTCTTCTTTGGTGCCAAGCGCCCATGCCGTGACTTTCATATGATCTGCCGCAACCGGCCAGAAGGTTCGAATAGTCACCGAAGACCCGTCATTGATAACCAGATTGGGAAATACGACGAGGTTTCGGTTTGTATCGGCGACACGTGCTGCACGCTGTTCACCCAGCCGCTCGACCAGTTCCGTCCTTATTTCTTCAATTTCTTCTTTGGCATCTTCGCCATAAATTGAAATCCATTTGGCCACCGGTCGACCGCGGAAATTGATGTTATCGATCACGGCATGGCCGTTTCCGAGTCCCTTTCCGATCCCTTTGGACGGTAACAATAACCCTTGCCCCTTCGGCGGTTCGACCTGAACCCCCGAGTCCTTCATATAATCAAGCCAGGTCTTGTGCGTCGTCAGCAGGTGATAATCGTCGAAGCTGTTCTCAACCAGCAACTTCCAGTTGGCACGGATATCATATTCCTGCGTACCCTGAATGACCTGCATTTGCCCGCTCGGCGACTGATCGACCACCAGATCGAGATACTCCGTTGCTTCAGCGAGATATTCATTCAAATCAGCGATTTCCGGATCAAAGCTGATAAACCAGAATCCGCGGTAGGAATCGACATGCGGCGGTTCGGCCAGCGAGAAATTCGCTTTATCAAAACCAGGTGGATAGGACTCTTCGCCTGGAACCCCGACGAGATCGCCATCCTGATTATAGCTCCAACCATGATAGAAGCAGTTATAACGCCGTGTATTGCCGCAAGGTTCACGGCAAACCATTGCAGCACGGTGACGGCAGGCATTAAGAAAAACGCGTACCCCGCCATCACTATCGCGGCAAAGGATTACGGGCCTCCCCCCCACATTTCTCGTGCAAAAATCTCCCGACTCACTCACTTCGGACTCGTGGCCGCAATAAATCCAAGATTTATCGAAAATCGCGGTTTGTTCGCGCGTCAAAATTTCGGGATCAGCTAATGTCCGACGGTTGAGCCGGAACACCATGTCCTCGGGCTGATCAATTATATAAGGGGAGTCAGTCACAATATTCCGTCAGCTATTTGATCGCATTCTGTATAGCGGATATGCGCCAAAGGCAAAAGAATCCAGATATCTAGTGTGGTACCGCGTCGTATTCCCGGCGTGTTTCCATTATTTCGAGTAAATTGCCACCCGGGTCGCGAATAAAGAACCGGTCTTGATGGAAATCGCGTTCCTTCGAAAACGAGGCCTCAGCATCAATAATCGCTATTCCTGCCTTTTCAAACTTTTGCTGTGCTTCCGCCAGGTCCTCTACCTGAAAAGCCAAGTGGTTGCGCAGCGTATTTTTAAAATCGATATCTGCCGAACTTGTTCCGCGGGCAATCCCAACATGAAGCTCATACCACGGATTTTCTGAAATACAGAAATGCCCGCCCCTCGGGCCCAGGCTGTCCGGCTTTTTGAGCTGTTTAAAACCAACCAGATCACGATAGAAAGTTATCGCTTCTTCTTCCTTATCCGGCGGCACCTGTACATTTAGATGATCGACGCGGGTTAAGATCGGCATGGCACAATCCTCCAAAACAATCGTAGGTTCTCAAAAGAGTATAAGAGAAAGGGTGTGCGGGGAACCGTCTCCGCTGCCCCTTTGCGTCGGACCGGACGGCGTGGCAAAGTCTGCTGATGACAAATCAATCAAAATCCGGCCCTGCTGCCGCACAAGATAATCAGCGGGGGCCACGTGACCTCCGCGAATGGATGGATGCTATCGAGACTGACGGTGGCTTGCTCCGTGTTTCCGCCGCCGTCGATGCTCAGGAAGAACTGGCTGCCGCAACCTATATGGTCGCTCGGGACGAAAACTCTCCTGCCTTGCTGTTCGAAAATATAGAGAACGATAGCAGCGGCACCCGGATTCTCAGCAACATGCTAGGCGCCAGCAAACGGCGATATGCTTTGGCGGTAGGCCTCGACCCCGATCTCCCGACGCGCGAGCTTATCCTGGCAACGCGTGAACGCAGCAAACGGACATTAGCACCCGTTGAGGTCCCCGCGGACACGGCACCTGTTAACGAGATCATTCTGACCGGTGACGATATTGATCTGACAAAACTGCCTGTACCGCATTTCTGGCCACGTGACGGCGGAAAATATATCGGGACCGGAGATATCACCTTTACCAAAGACCCTGAATCGCAACGCATTAATGTCGGTTGCTACCGCCAGATGCTACACGGCCCGCGGCGCGTTGGCATGTATTGCTCACCAGGGAAACATGGGCTGCTTGACCGCGAAGCCTGGTGGGCGCGTGGCGAGGATTGCGAGGTTGTCGTTGCCTACGGTATCGATCCGGTCCCTTTCATGGTTGCGGCCCAATCCTACGGTAGCGATGTTTCTGAACTCGATATTATTGGCGGCTTGATCGGTTCTTCTATGGAGTTGACCGATGGAGTCGCAACGTCATTGCCCATCCCCGCTCGCGCCGAAATCGTTATCGAAGGAACCGTCTCCAAGGATGATCTCGAAATGGAGGGTCCGCTCGGAGAGTTTACCGGTTATTATGGCCGGCCGGAGTCACCGCAGCCCGTCATCGAGGTCAAGGCACTCCACATGCGTAAACAGCCCATCATGACGGCGGCCCTCATGGCGAATTATCCTGCCTGCGAAATCGGGGCGTACTACGCCATTATGCGGTCCGCCGCGATCTGGGATGATCTGAACAGATTTGGCATCCCCGGCGTTGAAGGGGTTTATTGCCATCCTGCCGCCGCCTCGAGCTGGGGCATGACGGTTGTTTCCATCAAACAGCAATATGCCGGACATATCGCCCAGACACTCGCGGCAGCGGCACAATGCCCAGCGGGCTCCTATTTCACAAAATGGATCATCGCGGTGGATGAGGATGTCGATCCAACGGATATCAACCAGGTTCTCTGGGCGCTCAGTACGCGGGCCAACCCCGCCCATGACATCGATTTACAGCATAAGACATGGTCAACCGGCCTCGACCCCAGCCAATTCCCCCCAGAGAACCGGCCCTACGGGTCAAAGGCTCTGATCGATGCCTGCAAACCGCACAAGCATCTCGCGGAGTTCCCGATACGCACAATGATCCGAAAGCCAGTTCATGATCGTGTCGTAGAACGCTGGGAAGAGATGAATTTGCCAGGGCAGCCGCCAAACCTTACGACCCTCGACGACATTGAAGATTAAGTCACAAACCACATCTTCCTTTTACGACCTGTTCAGCTGAGCAAAACTATCATTCGTCGACTGACTATAGATACGATAGAAGCAGGCCCTATAACCCCATTCACTATGCAAGATGGTTGTAATAGTCTGCCAACGCACTCGGTCGTATAGGGAACACGATGCGTAGATATCTTAAGACGACGATCATAGCTGTTGCGGCAGTTTTCGCGTCGCTTGTAATGGCTGAAATTGTTTTTGTGGACAATCTTGCTCTCTGCAAGGAAGCTCAAAAAGAAAAACAATTGGACAAACGAATACAGAACAATTGGACAAACGAATACAGCTGTACTCGCGATGTATCGAGCTGAACCCCGAACACCCGATTGCCTATAACCATCGCGGCACCGCCTACAGCGACAAAGGCCAATTTGACCAAGCAATTCGGGACTACAATGAGGCGATCGAACCAGACGCCAAATATGCCAATTCCTTTAACAATCGGGGCTACGCCTATAGCGATTTAGGCCAATACGAACGGCCGATTCAAGACTTTGATGAGGCCGTTCGTTTAAACCCTAAATTCGCGTACGCCTTCTACAATCGCGGTACCGTCCACGATGATAAAGGCCAGTTCGACCTGGCGATCATGGATTACGACAAGGCTATCAGTCTAAACCCCCAATACGCGATAGCCTTCAACAATCGCGGCATCACCTACATTAATAAAGGCCTATACGACTGGGCGATTCAGGATTTCGATAAAGCCATCACGCTACATCCAACATATGCGAGGGCCTTCAACAATCGTGGTCAAGCCCACGGCGACAAAGGCCAATATGGCCAAGCAATTCAAGATTACAACAAGGCCATCGCAATAGACCCGGAATACACTAAGGCGATCCACAATCGGGCCTTGGCCTATGGTAGCAAAGGCGAATATAACCGAGCCATTTCATATTTCAAAAGGGCCGCAAGAATCGGAAAGAAACACACCGCACCTTTACAACGTTTTCTCCAGCAGAAAGGGTTTTACAACGGAAAGATAGACGGACAATTCACACCCATGATGGAGAAAGCACTAATGGCGTGTTTTAAAACAAAATGTGCGGGTTAATTGAGTTTTGGCTAGAAGCGGTTCTCAACAGTTGATCTGTTTTCGACTCCGCCACCAGCCATGCCAAGCATTCCGGTCGTATCCAAAGCGTTTGCCAGTTAAGTCGGTCAGCGCCCCGACAACATCGCCGGTCACCCACCTCGGATCATCTTTGAAATCAAGACGCGCGATGAGGGCTGCAAGGGTCACGTCGTTGTCTTGCCCTAATTTGCGCACCGCCCACATTGCGGCAAGAGTGGGCTGGATATATTTCTCTGCCCGGTTGGATTTAGAGGTCCATCGTTCGCGTAAATAACACAGCGGTACTCTGCCGCGACCATTATGAGCAATCCCCCACAGGAGATACCATTGCGCCATATTCGCTACCGGGATTTGACGACGCCCAAACATCCGTGCTGTGCCGTCGGGAAACGGACCATTCAGTCGTTGAGCTAAACCAGAGCTAATCTCTGATGTTTGTGCTGCTACCAAAGGACGCATGGCAAATCGCAGACGCGGATATTCAGAAACGTCGCCAAGGATTTTATCAAGACGTTTGAGAGCCACGATGATCTCAGAATCTGGACGCTTGAGCTTTAATGGCAATGGTGTGCGGCGCCGATTAACGGCAACGGACTCCCGTTTCAAGCCTCCCCATAGTTCGCCGCCGTTTTCTGACAGCAAACCAACATAAGGTTGGCCACCTTTAACAGCGACGTCGAGAGGCCGACCATTCTTAAACTTCTGAACCTCTGTCCAGTGCAACCCATCGTCACTTCGCCAAAGGGCTCCTGCGCCCTTTCGCGCCGTAACCGCCCACAGCATGTTGCCGTCTGAAGGTCCGCCAACACGTTTCGTCCTCTTGCCATCGGTACGCCAGAGAACACTTTCCCTTGGTCCCTCGTTGGTGCCATAAAGCCATCCGCCGAGAATTGCCAACTCATCAACCGAGGCGCTGGCCGGCCATCCGGGCACCGGCATCATAGTGCTGCCCTGTTGCATCAAAAGCTTGGGAGATTTCTTATCATACCGGGTCGTGACCCCGGCATAGAGCTTTCCCTTTAAATTGGCGAGTGCCGTAATCCGACTGACCCGGCGGTCCGGCGTTGGATATTCGTAAAACTTGCGCCAACTCGTACCACCATCATCAGAGACAACGATCTTTGCGACCCAGGCAGAAATGCCGGCATACAGCCGACCGGAATGCGTTTGCATCACATGAGTATGAAACGCGCGCCCTTTAGGAATGAGATGCCAGTTCCAGTCTGTCCCGTTGGTGACTATAAACTCGCCGTGCCCCGGCAAAAAACGCGAATCCTCAAAAAGCCAATAGAGCAGACCATTTTGTATAACCGGATGTCCGGCATCCTGACTAAAGAGATGTTTTTCGTAACGAACTTTGCCCGTTGCGGGGTCAAAACCATAGATGTCCGCGGAGTTGTGATTGACGAACTTTACAGAGTTGGCAAACCAAATCTTCCCACGATAACCAATTAGATTTGAAACACCTGGCCAGGGCAGCCCGGAGACCAGTTTCACCAATGGTGTTGTTCGAGCCGAGATGGGTAGTGACGCCCCACAAATTCCGAAAAATAATGCGATCGCAAATGTGCAGACTGTTTGGCGAAAACCTCTACAAACCAATTCCCGGACAATCAATCGAATGCTCCGCCAGTTGCGCCGTAATATAATCAAACGCATCGTCTACACTATCTGAGCGGTGAACCAGATTCACATCTTCGGGAGATATTGTGCCGAATTCGACCAAGGCGTCGAAATTCACGACCTTGTTCCAAAACTCGTCGCCATAAAGAACAATTGGCAGGTGTTTTTTGATTTTGCCGGTCTGAACGAGCGTAAGTGACTCGAAGAGTTCGTCAAACGACCCAAAGCCACCCGGCATCACAACGACAGCCTTTGCCACATAGAGAAACCAGAATTTTCACATAAAGAAGTAGTGGAACTGGAAATCAAGTTTCCGCGTAATGTAGGCATTATTGCTTTGCTCAAATGGCAAAGAAATTCCAAGACCAATATTCTCTCCTTTGCCCTCGCAAGCCCCTCTATTCGCGGCCTCCATAATGCCGGGACCACCACCGGAACAAACAACAAATCGACAGTCAGAATCCGACAATCCCTTTGACCATTCGGTTAAGCGGCGCGAGAGTTCACGCGTTTCCTCATAATAACGGGATGTTCGCAGCGCTCGTTCCGCCATTGCAACATCATCGCCATTCGCCTTGGCTTCGTCCGGCTCTTGCTGCGCCTGTTCACGCGACAGCAGCCGCGCCGAACCAAATATCAGAATTGTGTCCTTGATATTGTGATCTTCAAATCGTTCCAGCGGCTCAAGATATTCCGCGAGCAACCGCAATGATCGCGCGTCAGAGCTATTGATAAACTCGTTATTCAAATAGGCCTTTTCGGCCATGTGGGGTTTTTCACTCATGCAAAAACCTATTTGATAACCAGTCCTCCAAAACCAACTCAACCACCCAACGCTTTTCGGACTTCTGCCGGAATTGGTGCCGACTTAAACGTCTCTGGATTACTCGGATCCCCTAAGCAAAATACCCGTTTCTCATAACCTTCCGCCGCAAGCCTGTCGCCATTTTTGAATCTATGCGTGACGGTAAAAGAGCTATTCCCCCACTCCGAGACAAAACTCTCAACCGATAGCTCATCGCCAAACTTACTTGGCGAGCTGAAATCGCCGTGAGCGCTCAAAATTGGAATGCCGAGGGCGCCCCACTTTTCACCCCACTCTTCCCAGCGGATACCTGCTGCTTTGAATAGGTAATAGGATGCTTCATCCATCCACTTGAAGTAATTGCCATAAAAAGTGATGCCAGCCGGGTCGGCATCCGTCCACAGAACGCGGATTTTATGGATATTGCTGAAAACTGGTTGCGTTTCGCCCATTTGGTCTCTCTTGCTAGTCCTTTGTCACATATCCCTGACGAATATCTTCCGCTCGTTTGTCGGGATCACGCTCCGCCGGATCATCATAGCCTCCGCCGCCAGCCGCCTCCATCACGAGTGTGTCGCCGGTATCCAGGTTTACACTGGTAGTAATCGGCATTTCCTGTTCGTTTTTCTTACCGGGATTCACGACAAACCGGCTGGGTCTGCCGGCTTCACCGCCTGCGACGCCGCGTGGCGGTCGAACTGCACGATCCCCTCGGAATATCACCAGACCCGGCTGTAACATTTCATATTCGCGTCGTAGGGCGAGGCCGCCACGATGTTTGCCATCGCCACCCGAACCCGGGATCATTTCAAACTTGGTCACACGACAGGGAAATTCAGTTTCCACAATTTCAATTGGTGTCACATATATATTTGACAGGTGGACTGTAGTCCCGGAAGCGCCATCCTGTGAAGCCGACCCGCCATAGGCGGACCCATAGATTTCGTACTGATTGCCCCGGGGCTTGCAAGGTCCGGGGCCCCAATCAACGGTGAGCCCACCGCCACTGCCCCCACTATAAGCCGCAGCACGATCCGTTGAGAAAGCACCGAAAGCTTCCAAAAGCATATCGATTACTGTCATACAGGTTTTCATATAGGAACTGCAAGGCGCTGGCGGGGTTGGGCTGAGAACCGTGCCTTCCTTCAACTTAATGGTGACGGCATCGCGAACGGCGTCGCTATAACGAAGGTCAGGATTAATCATGCCGATTAACACCTGATAGCAACACGCCTCGACCAGAGCACGACGAATATTCACCGGTCCTCGCCCCTGCGGATCACTATCGGAAAAGTCAAACTCGACCTGACCACCCTTAACCGTCATACGCACATGCATCCGAACAGGCTTGTTGCGATCAATCCCATCGCTATCCAGATAGGATTCTGCTTCCTGCGTGCCGTCAGGTAATTGTGACAAGGCATCACGGAACTCGACCCCGGCGGCGGCGATCATCGCATCAAGGGATGCTGTGAGCTCTTCTGTTCCATACTCGTCGCATATCTGGCGTAACCGGTCGCGACCGATAAAACAGGCGGCAACCTGACCTCTAAGGTCCCCCAATGTTAGATCCGATTGGCGGCTGTTCGTCGCAATTAGACGTTCGATGCCTTTATCATATTCCCCGGCGCGATAGAGTCTAGTCGGTGGATAAACAATGCCCTCCTGAAACAGTTCCGTCGCCTGTCCCCAGGTTGATCCAGGCATGGTGCCGCCAACGTCAGCCTTATGAGCGATGGAACCGGCAAACCCAATCAGCTCGTCATGGTGAAATATCGGAACGATGACACCCATATCGGGGACATGCGGCATACTACCGTCATAGGGATGGTTTGAAATAAAGACGTCGCCATCACACAGCCCGTCATCACCAACGAGTTCAAATATCCGCCGTACGAAATAGCGATAGGCAGTTGAGTGAAAGAACATTGGCGGGGCCACCAGGAGGCGGCCCTGTGCATTAAGGATGACGCAGCTAAAATCACGAGATTCCCGGACGATTGTGGAGTATCCCGAGCGGAAGAAATGGTGATGCATTTCATCCATCAGACTACCGATACGGTTGCGCAGAATCTGAACCGTTATCGGGTCAACCTTTGTTACTTCCGAAGCATTCATGCCGCTTCCTCCCGAAAAAGTTCCATATTTCCGGCATTGTCCAATCGAACCTTCCAACCAGTGGCCACGACTGTGGTGGCGTCAAGCTGTTCGACAATTATCGGTCCATCGACAGTTCCGGTCAGAGGCAAATCTTCACGTCGCCAAACATCAGCTTCGACAGATTGTCCGCGCGCATTCTTAAATATTCTCTTGCCAATAGGTTGCTCGGAACGGACAGCTTTCTGATCTATCGCCGATGCCATTTCGATCTTTGGCACCGGAACGACCGCCCGCAAACAATAGCTGACAACTTCAATGAGGGCACCGCGGGCAGCATGACCATGTACGGCCTCATGCCGATCATGGAACCGTTCTGCCAACGCGGCGAAACCGGAAGAGTCGAGCGGCGTTGGAATACCGTCGATGGGAACACGTAATTCATAACCTTGCCCGGCATAGCGGAGATCAACTTCGCGCAGAAAATGACTGTCTTCGTCCCCGAGACCTTCTTCCTGAAGTTCTGCGGTGGCACGCTCTTCTAATTTGGCAAAGGCGGATTCAACGTGATCTGCATCAATACCATCCAAATCCCGTAGATCGGAGCGGATATAATCATGTACGACATCAGCGCAGAGCAACCCAAGTGCGGAAAACGCGCCTGGACTGGCTGGTACAAGAACACGGGGGACCCCAAGGTCTTCAGCGACCGCAACGGCGTGAACGGGTCCGGCGCCGCCAAACGGCACCAGGGTAAAGCCGGAAAGATCGACCCCTTTTTTCGCTGCCTGGACACGGATTTCATCCGCCATCGTCGCATTGATAACCCTGGTTATTCCGGCGGCGGCGTCGGCCGGTTCAATCTTCATCGGCGTTGCCACCTGATCCTGAACTGCTTGCGTGGCGGCATCTAAATCGAGCGACATGTTGCCGCCGAGGAAGAAATCCGGATTAAGGACACCGGACACAACGTCTGCGTCCGTTACGGTCGGCAACGCGCCACCTTTGCCATAGCAGGCAGGCCCCGGCGACGCCCCGGCACTATCAGGACCGACCTCAAGCAAACCCGCGGCATTTACACGCGCGATGCTGCCACCGCCCGCCGAAATTGTTGATACGTCGAGCACAGGTACCGCGACGATGCGACCGGCGATAACCGCTTCTGCGTGCTCCAGTGACACGCCGTCTTCGATAAAAGCGATATCACAGCTCGTGCCGCCCATATCCATGGTGACGATATTTTTCCAGCCCTGTTCCATTCCCAAAAGATAGGCTGTGCCTTGAACTCCGGCGGCCGGCCCGGACAGTAATGTGTGAACCGTTTGTGCTTCGGCATTGGCCGATAGTGGCATCACCCCGCCATTCGATTGCATTAAAAAACGCCGTCGTGTCATGACCTTTCTGTCGTCCAGCCCGGCAGCGAGGTCAGCGATATATTTCGCCAATACTGGCACCAGATAGGCGTTGATCAAGGGCGTCGAATAGCGTGGCCATTCACGGATACGCGGCAGGACTTCGCTTGATAGGGACACGAACGCATCGGGCGCAATTTCGCGAATGATTTCCGCCGTTTCGCGCTCATGCGCATCATTCATATAAGAGAATAGATAGCATACAGTGAAGGAATTTATGCCTTCAGCAACGAGCGATTTTGTTGCTTCTGCGACGGCATCACGATCAAGGGGCTCAATCTCATTGCCAAGATAGTCCATGCGGCCCGATACCTCACGTGTGAGGGATGGTGGTGCCAAGTGTGCAGGACGGCTAAAGAGATGATCAAATGGATTTCCTTCGTCGTGCGCCTGGGTCTGGACCTCACAAATCGCGCGGTAACCCTGATTGATCAACAGACCAATTTTTGCCCCCTTACTTTCGAGCAAAGCATTTGTTGTGACCGTTGTGCCATGGGCGAAGAAAGCTATTTCATCTGGGGATACACCGGCCTCCAGTAACCGGTTCAACCCTTCCAATACGGCAAGTGCGGGGTTTTCAGGAGAGGATGGCAGCTTCTCAATTGTGAGGGCGCCACTCTCCATATCATTGAGGACTAAATCAGTGTGAGTCCCACCGACATCGACACCGAGCCGGTATCGTGCGGGTTGTTCTGCTGCTGCCATTTTACCCGGTTTCAATTGCGGATTTTCGCTGCCGGACAATACGCAGTGCAAACATTATTAGCAACGCAAGTGCCGCCGGAATTAACGAAGCCGGGCTCGTAGCCCCGTACCAAACCGTCCCCCCGCCGATAAAGATCGCGGCGGCAAGTAATCCGGTAACACCGAGACTTCCTTTTATACCACCGCTACCAATTACCTTGGTCATCTGTCCGATGACAATTCCCGCCGTAACGGTCGTAATCACGACATAAACGATTTCAGTCATCGTCCCTCGTAATAACAGCGCAGGATTAAACGCCCATAGAAACGGCATTAAGAAGGCCGCAGCGGCCAATTGCAGACCAATCAAACCGGTTCGCCACATATCACTGCCGGCAATTTGCGCAGCGACCATACTGGCAACGGCAACCGGCGGTGTGAGCATGCTTAAAAGCCCGAAATAGAAAATAAACATGTGCGCCGACAATTCAGGTATTTTCATTTCAATGAGGGCGGGTGCAATGATTGACACGAGCACGACATATACCGCCGCCGTCGGCATGCCCATTCCCAACAGGATACAAATGACGGCGGTCAATATCAGCATAGCCAGAATGCCATAGGCCTGGGCAATTTCTGTCAAACCCAGCGACAGCTGGAAGGCTAGTCCCGTGCTGTTCAATAACCCGATTATGACGCCAGCACCGCCCGCAATCATGACCAACGGCACCAGGTTTTCACCACCTCCAATAAAGAAGCCTTTCCATTCCTCTTTGCTCGGCAAACGCCGATTGCGGAATATCATTAAGACGAGCAACAGGCCGCAGGAATACATCCCTGCCAATCCCGCACGATATCCCAATCCGATAAGCACGTAGATCAATACGGCGAGCGGAACGAGAAACACCCAACCCGCTACAAGAACTGCACGAACGTCTGGAAGGTTCTCTTTTGACAACCCTTTGATGCCAAAACGCACCGCGACGCCATCAACCTGCATAAACAACACAAGGAAATAGAGGATTGCTGGAAGAAGAGCCGCCAGCGCGACTTCGCCATAGGGAATTTCAAGAAATTCGGCAATGATAAAGGCGGTCGCACCCATCACGGGTGGTGCGATCTGACCGCCATTTGACGCTACAGCCTCAATTGCCGCAGCGTATTTGGGCTCAAAACCGGTTTCTTTCATCATCGGGATTGTGACAACACCGGTCGACATAATATTGGCGACCGTTGACCCTGATATCGACCCAAAGGCTGATGATGCCACCACCGCAACTTTTGCGGGGCCACCACGCCGGTGTCCCATGAGTGCCAAAGAAAGGTCGTTCACGAACTTCATCGCGCCCGACACATCCATCATTTTTCCGAATATGATGAAGGCGAGGACCAGCTCAACCACGATCCTCAAAACAAGGCCAGGAACGCCATTCGGATCGGCATATAGGTGGACAATTGTCTTGGTTGGCGGAAATACTTCGGCCTCAAAAGCACCGGGCAAGTGATCACCCAAAAAGCCATAAATCAGGATCACCCAAACAAGGCCCGCAATGACGCCGCCAGCTGCTTTGCGAACCCCTTCCATCATCAACAGGATTGCAAAGATACCGGGCACCCACATACGCGGTGGGCGTTCCGCTATATCGTAATACCACTGCTGCAGATTATACGACATCCAGAACCAGACACCGCCGGCGATAAGTGCGAGCACAAGATCGACCAGTCCGGCCTTGTCTCGATAGGGATATTTAAGAAGGGCGGCCCCGGTTGCGAGTCCAAGAACGGTAGCAATGACCTGCTCGGAAACCAGTTCCATCTGGAAGTAATCGGGAACGGACAATATCCATAAAATCCCGATCGTTGGCATTAATGCCAAAAAAGCGCACAGGACCAGGTGACAAACTTTGTCAGTCATTCCCCCAGCCCTGTGCCTAACGCGTTACTCTGAAAAGCTCAAAATGGCTTATTTCATTACCGCCAAAACAGCCTTTTGCTGCTTCTCATTGGCAGCAGTCCAGAGTCCTTTTTCTTTCAGATACTTGACCACACCGTCGTGATAGGGGTGCGGGTTGGTGGCCGGTGCAATTTTGTCCATATGCAACGGACGCAACGGGCCAACAGATTTCTGCATCTTCTTCCACTGGGTGTGGAGGACCTTGATGATGTTGTAGGCGTCCTGGTTAGAAACCTGTTTGCCAGCATTGAGGTAAGCATCAAACGCCGCAAGGCGGGTTTTAGCTTTCAAAAACGGCATACGCTTGTTTGGTTTCAGTGTTTTCGATTTAGCGCCAGGTACTTCGTGCGCCAAGAAAGCGTCTGAGCCACCTGCTCCCAAAGGTATAAACCGAATACCGCCTGGCACAGTCGCATGTGCCTTACGAACAGCCGGCATACCTGGTGCCAAAGCCGCCGCATCGGCACGGCCTTCAACAACCTTTGTGATGCCATCGACGACACCGCCAGACCTGATCGCCGTAATATCCTTAACGCCCAGACCACCAGAATGCAGATAAGCGACATTTAGGCTTGAAAGGCTGATAATCGGACCTGTCCGCGTGACAACCTTTTTGCCTTTAAGATCGGCAACCGATTTAATACCCGAATTCGCTTTTACCATGAAGCCGTAGGGAATGGTCCAGACCATCGCGATGGCACGAATATTCTTAAGTTTCTTCTTGAACGGTGCTCCACCGCGAACAGCAGCGCCAGAGTCCATTGAGTTATTGAGCCCCAAAGTCATTTCGCCTTTATCGACGACAGGCAAGTAAACAGTTGATCCGGCATGCGGTTGAGCTGTCGCCCGCACCTTAAGGTTTTGCTGTAAAACTTTCGCAAAGGTGCTGGACAAAAGATAGAAAACTGACCCCTGGCGGTTAGACCCGATGGTAATCCGTTTAATCTTTGCCTCTGCCGCTGTAGAGGTGGCAATCGCTGCCACGGCGGCCGCAATTGCAGCCATACGCAAACTAGAATTCTTCATAATATTTCTCCCTTCCTGATTTTCAGTTTTTATTGCGTCATTTGGCCTTATGGAACGAGCACCTGTCAACTAACGCCTGATAGGGAACATTGGCGCATGCGAAGAACCCGTTTACACTTGAACCTAATTCAGGGGGAAGGTTATGAGCAAAGAAATTAAAATCACCGCTTCAGATGGTCACGTTTTTGACGCATGGCGGAGCAACCCAGAGGGCGATGTTAAGGGTGGCGTCGTCATCCTTCATGCTATTACTGGCCGGATAACATATCTTGCCGATGTTTGTGACCAATGGGCAGCCGAGGGCTATATCGCAGTTGCGCCATCCCTGTTCGACCGCATCGAACCCAATATCGTTAATCCCTACACGCCCGCTGGCGTCGAAGCGGGAATTGCAAACTTCACGTCATTGGATGGCGACAAAATTCTGATGGACGTCGATGCCAGTGCGGAAACACTCCGCAGTTCTGGTCCGGTTATCATCTCAGGATTCTGTACCGGTGGTACCTGGGCCTGGGTTAGTGCCGATAAACTGAAGTTCGATGCCATGGTCAACTACTATGGCAGCCACGTTCCGGCGCGACTGGAATACAAACCCAAATGTCCGTCCGTCATCCATTACGGCGATATCGACCATTGCGTCTCAATGGAAGAAATTGAGGTCATCCGAAAAGCCAACCCTGATTTACGCATTCATATCCACCCGGGTGCAAAACACGCATTCTTTAATCCGGAACAGGTTAGCCACCACCCGGAAGCCGCGCCAAAATCATGGACGCAATCGATGGCGTTTCTCGACGAAGTATTGAGCTAAACGTTACCCCAAACCCCGTCGGCGACCTCGAGGATCAGTTCAAGCTTACGTTTCTGATCATCAAAGGTGATCGGGTTGCCGCGGGCGACGCTGGCAAAGCCGCATTGTGGGCTTAGTGCCAAGTTCTCAATGGCGATATAGTTTGAGGCTTCTTCAATACGCCGCAACAACACGTCCTTTGGATCATTCTCTGGTGTTTTCGTCGTCACGAGCCCCAGCACAACAAATGAATCTTTCTGGGCAAATCTGAGCGGAGTGAAATCCCCGGCTCGCTCGCTATCATATTCCATAAAATAAGCATCGACGTCGAATTGTGTAAACAACGCCTCGGCCACAAAATCGTAACTACCCTCCGCCAACCACGCGCCAGCATTATTCCCACGACACATATGCATACTGATCGTCATATTGCCGGGACGGTCCCGCGTAGCCATGCTGACCAGCTTACCTTGAAGCGCGATTTGCTCCTTCGGATCCAGACCTTTATTCTTCGCGGCTTCCTGAAATTTCGGAGCGCACAACATTGCAGCATCGGTGTTATCAATTTGCAGATAGGTTGATCCGGCTGCCGACAAATCCTTAATTTCGTCACGATAGGCCTGCGTTAGATCTTCAAAAAACTCTTCGATATCGGGGTAAACATCTTCATTCACCGCTTCACGCCCACCGCGAACGTAGAATAACGTTGGCGACGGCACAGTTACCTTGATTGTCCGGTCAGTCAGCTCCTTCAGGAATAGGTAGTCCTGCAGAACGATGCCACCTTGCTGACGGCTAATCTTGGCATCGGTATGTGCAACGGGCGGCTGAAATCCTGTTCCCGCAAAGGCATCGCCATCCTCCAGCCGTCGCAATTCGACGCCTTCAAACCTGCCAATTGAGTCATAAGCCCAGGATCCACGACGAAACTCACCATCAGTAGCAACCTGCAAGCCGACGGCTTTTTCAAACGCCACCAGTTCGCGGATGCAGTCATCTTCTATCGAATGCAGCTGATCAAGCGATATATCCTCTTCTTCTTTGAAATCCGGGGGCGGCTCCAACTCGAGCCCAGCTTTCCGACGCGCGTCCTTGAGACGTTCCGGACGCAAAAAGCTGCCAACAACATCGGCACGAAATGGCGGCTTGGTACGGGTCATTTGATCTAATTCCTATTTGAAAGGTTCTTGTCCCAGCACCCACGCCGTAAGAGAGAACCGAGAGCCCGAAGTCACCGGCGCGACCCGATGCAAAACAAAACTGGGGAATATCACGATGGTTCCCCGTTCCCGGGGCGCGATGTCTGTTTGCGGCCCATACCAAGCCTCAAAATTGCCACCTTCATAACTGTCACCATCGCTTAGCTGAACGGTAACGCCAAGTTTGCGCAAACTGAAAGGATGTTTGGAGCTGATGTCCAAGTGCCAGTCGTAATGACCTTCCTTGGTGTATTCCGCCACCTGAAAATCCTCCGACTCAAATAAATCGAACTTCCAGGCTTCCGAATTCAAATGCAGAACAATTTCGAAAACCTTTTTATAGAGCCATTCCGTTTTCTCAGTTCGTGCTATTCGCGCTATATCACTATCGCGAACCTCCGGTTCAACGCTGCGCTCTCCAACAACACCTTTTGCAAGCCCCTCCTCATGTGCAAGAGCTATAACCGCGTCACATTCCTCATTGCTAAAGACACCACGCGCGCTAGCACACATATGCAATACACGGGATGAGATGGGAGCAGTCGGGTTTGCCATGGCTCAATCAAACAATTCCGGAAACTTTTCACGCATTTGCGCTTTCAATTCGGGGCTAGCCTCTGCCACAGTCGGAAATTCATCCTTCCATCCATAGGGCCGACTGGCATCGATAAGCCCGCGGTTATTCTGCCAGGGCGGCTCACGCAATATTGGATCCAACGGCGTTGACCATGACCGTTTCACAAACTGCACGTCCTCCGGTGGATCACAGCGGGTCGACATCGCCCAGATCACATCAAACATGTTGGAGGGATCGATATCGTCATCCACCACTACCACCCAGCGACCCGCATAATTTCCAGCGTGGCAATTCATCGCGAGCATCCCCGCCTGCGACGCGTGTCCGGGATAAAGCTGTTTAATCGAAATTACATTAAACAAACGGCCTGCCCCTGCCTCATGGCACCAAACACCGCTAATGCCATTCAAACCGGCTTTCTCACATTCATCCCATATCATTGCCGATTTCACTGCCGCCCGTGCAAAGGTGAAGTTCTCCGGCGGGCGTGACGGGATCGCCAAGGTCAAAATAGGATCGTTACGATGATAGATGCGCTTGATTTCCACGACAGGCAGTTCACTGGAAGCCGAAGCGTAATACCCCATAAATTCGCCAAACGGTCCCTCTTCGCGAATTTCATCGCCGTAGATTTCACCCTCCAGCACAATCTCTGCATGGGCTGGAATGGGCAGACCATGAATCTCGCTCGGGATCACTTCAAGCGCCCGTCCCCGCATGCCACCAGCATAAGCGAACTCGTCCACCTCATGATCGATCTCCTGATGCGACACCAGAAAGAGGAGAGGGTCATGTCCACAAGAAATTAAAACAGGACAGGGTTCACCCTTGGCAAAATATTTTTCGCTGATGAGCCGCCCCTGTTTGCCCGGCGACATCCATATGCCGACTGTGTTCTCGTCATGCACCATCACCCGATATGTGGCTGAGTTTACCCAACCTGTGTCGGGATCGCGCATAATGACCGCGTCATCGGTACCGATATAGCGCCCACCATCAAGCTCATGAACGAATGGGGCGGGAAATTTCCAGACATTCACCTCATCGTCTCGCATGATGTTTTCCATGACCGGGCCTGTAGAAACCTCGACCGGCGGAATAAGTTTGAACTCGCGTTTTGAGCGTTCACGATAACTTTTAACGAGATCAATCTCATCCTTTGGTTCTGGCAACCCCAGGACAACAGCGAGACGCTTAAAGGCATTGGCAGCGCCGGAGAGAATGCGCATTCCCTCGGGATAGCCTTTGATGTTGTCAAACAGCATGGCTTTTGCCCGACCCGGCTTCGCCGCAGCGGTCATTTCTGAAATCGCGCCAACTTCCAGATTCCAGTCCGCGCCATCAACATGCGCAACCTCGCCCATCTCCTCGAACTGCTCCAATAAATCGCGCAGATCCTGATAGCCTTCGTTGCGCCGGGGCGCTTCCTCATTCGCCATTACCAATACTCCAAAGCAGTATTTTGAAAGATGGAAGAGCAACTTTTATAGCCTGAAGGGTCCAGCAACAAGGGACACCCCAGATTGGACAAAGTATGGAAGCTCCTTGAATGAACAACCAAAATGTAGGTTAGAAACCGGTTCCAATGTCAGGCTTAACCAGCTTGCCCGGCCAATCAATTGCCGAGGAACTCGTTAGCTCTGCTGTATCTGTGGGCACCAAATAATCGCCCGCTTAAATCTCGGCCAACCTATTCGGCATCCAGCGGTGCCACAAACTTCGTCGTCTCGTCATAAATACCCTGGGTGAATTTGTGAATCTCAGGCGGCAAGAGCCGTCTGTCACCGGTGTTCATCCACAGACGCAAGAGATGACGTTTGCGCTCAGGCTCCGGCCAATCCTCGAAATCTGTTCGCGAATGAAGAGTCACATGGTTCATGACGTAGCTGATATCGCCCCGTCCCAAGGGCACTTCAATGGCAATTTCCGGCGCGATATCGCGGAACATCTGAAGCGCTTCCTTTTGGGATTCGGTAAATTTTGGCACGCCAGGTAACATCTGGCCTTTGTTCAAGGCCGAACTGACTCCCCGCACTGCAAAATATCCCTCGTGGAAATTGAAGATGCCCTGCCGAATATAAGGGTCCTTCTGCCCGGGATGCTTTTCGTTCGAAAGTTGGCGATAGAACTTCCATCCAAGTTCTTTTGCCAAATCCGGGCGTCGTTTCAGCATTTCATTGTAAAGCGTTACCGCACTACAGACGAGGTGTTCACCGCCTGACTTGGCATCATGAATACAACCCAGCGCGAGGACATCAGCCTGATCACAATGGAAAACCATATGGGCATTTGTTTTATAGCCACGCGTCTTGGAATAGTCGCCGCCGATATCTTTTACATGCCCCAGAAGATGTCCTTGGCGATTTTGCGAAAGCGCCCGGCCGACATAGACAGAAATGCCCCAAAATGCAGCCGCATACTGGGCGCGGTTAAAGTCGTCTATCGGTAAGCCCTGAATTAGGACGAGACCTCGCCCCTCCATCAGTTCATCCTGAACATCCTGGAGACGCGGGCCCAATGTTGGCAGCGGGAAGTCTTCTTTAGTAATGTCCTTGATATCAAGGCCACGTTCCTCAACGCCCGCGACTGCCGTCTTTACTTCGGCGATTTCACTATCTGACAACCGATAAATCCAATCGTCATTCGCCAGAATATCGTCCGGATACCACATAGCCGGATCGATAAGTGGTTTGCCCAGCTCACCTGGTTCGCGAGGTAAACTACTACGTTTCCACGTATTTTCAGCCATAAGCCTAATCCCGTCCTGTAAAATTTATGCTCTATTTTGTCATAATAACCGGAAATGCAAAATGCCTATTTCCGACAGCAATGTTTGCGTTTTTCAGCCAATTTTATGACGTTTTACTTTCACCTGGCCAGACGGTGTCAGCCTGACCACATTCACTGTTTTAGCGAGATCAGGAGAACCCGAATAATAGGCTGGGACTGATTTGTCTCCAACCCTGACAGGCCGGTTCCAATGCCCCAATGCCACGTAATCTGCGCCAGTCGCAGCGAGTTCTGCATCGTCAAATAACCATGACGCTCTAAGCGCCGTTCGCCGGTCAGCAACCGGTTCGTAATGGCCATGGGCCAATGCCACCTGCCAGCGGGTCTTGCGCCGCAGCGGTTTCGCCAGCGGGTTCATATCGTCATAGTTATGATGGGCCCGCCCCCAAATCTCCAAATCCAAATCGGCAAACTGTATTGCCCGCTTGTGAGTGACGCCGAGAATATGAAGATTATCCGCCTTCGCCATTGATTTGTGATGCCACGGCGAATCCGGAATTGCTGGATCGTGATTGCCAGGCAGAGCAACAACGTGCATCGGTGCGTCGCTCATAATATTTGCGGCTTTTGTAACAATATCGCTGGCGAGCCGGTTATGTTCGAAAACGTCACCGACAAGAAGAACGATATCGGCTTTCACGGCCTCAGCGGTTGTCAAAACATCCAGCAGAGGGTTCGTGCCGTCACCATCATTCGCCCGGGCTGTATATCCATCATCCACATGGATGTCCGAGCTATGAACAAGCACGATTTCTTTTGAAGCCTTGATCGATTTACTCACGAAGGGGAAATCCGTTTTATTGATCTTTTTGTTAATACTGATGTCACGAGTGACGCCAAGACCGCACTATTCTACCCCCGACTGGCATGCGCGTCCAAGGAGCCACAAATCTCCCGTATTTGTTCGCGGTACCAGATATGTCTGGGGTCGCCATCATAACGAGCCGGCCAAACCAGAAAATGGCCTAGCGGCCCGAGTTCCAATGGCAACTCTGTATGAATGAGGTTATGGCTTTTGCCAAAGATGGTTGCCAGCCTTTTTGTAAAAACAGCGATCATATCTGAAGAACATAAGAGTTCTGGCACGGCAGAAAAACCACCGACAAAGACCTTTGCAATTCGCTCCAATCCGCGATCAGCAAGTAAATTATCGAAGGCGGCCCGTTGGCCACCTGTGGCACTTACGACGATATGCGGATACGAAACCAACACTTTAGCATCGAAGGAGGTCGTTTCCGAAAGCATTGGATGTCCTTGGCGACATACACAAACCAACTCCTCATCAAACAGTCATTCTGACCGTAAATGTGTCGGCAGGTTTTCGGGCCAACCCAGCGCCAAATCAATTTCGTCATTTTCAAACAGACTAATCGTTTGGTCCCGATCAGTTGTTTTTACATGAAGACCTAACCCCGGCGCCGTCTCGCCCAACCGCTCCACCAATGGCGGCAAGACCGAGAGGCTGAGTCTGTCCGGCAGCCCGATACGTAAAATACCCACTGCCGTTGAAGGATCGAATTGTGCCCCTTCCGAAAGGCAAATTTCGGCAAGCTGCATAATGTCATGTAGAGGGTCACGGAGTGCTTCAGCCCGCGGTGTCAACGTAAGACCACCGGCGCCTCTAACCAGAAGTTCATCACCCAAGAGTTTTCTCAGTCGATTCAAAGCGTTGCTGATCGCTGGCTGGGTCCGGCCAAGCCTTTCGGCTGCGCGGGTAACGTTTTGCTCTTCGATCAAGGTGTTCAAGACCTTGAGGAGATTCATATCTAGATTGGCGAGATATGACATAGACCCTCTACAGTCATTAAATCAATTAAAGTAACAATATTTATTGATTACAGAAATAACTAGAGGTCGCACCGTCAACCATCTCCCGAGGCTTTGACGTTTCTTGCAAAGGCAATGACCTCATCGAGCGGCAGATCACCCGTCTTCTGAACAATTTGTTTCATTATGGAGAGCGCATCTGCAGAGTACCCGGCCAGTGTTTCAGCAACTCGTTCCGCCTCGAGCATCAGATCTTCAGAATCGACAACATAACTCACTAAGCCCATCTGGCGGGCCTCATCAACATCTATGCTACGCCCGGTCGAATACAGGTCGAATACAGGTCGAATACAGCTTTTTCCCCGATATGTTTCACGAGTAACGGCAAAACGCCTGCAACAGTGAAACCCCTTTTAATTTCCGGATAGCCAAACTTCGCCTCATGGCTGGCGATTACCATGTCGCATGCAATAGCAAGCGCAGCCCCGCCGCCCAAAGCCGGGCCGTCCACAACCGCAATAACAGGTTTGGTCTTTGCCGCCAACAGAACTACCCGGACATCCTTATCTGCCTCGGCATTCTCAAGCGTCTCGATCAACGCCTCGACCAGTTCAGAATTAAGCGCGTTCCGCTTTTCCGGGCGTTGCATGGTTAATCGCAAGAGCGATCCGTTTCGGTCTATTCTCAGGACATCACTCATCTTCGTCTCTTAGCGTACGACCAGGACAATTTTGCCCCGCACATGCTCGGTCGCGCTCAGTTCATGTGCCTTTTTGATCTGATCAAGTGGCAGCTCAGTGATTTCGGGTGCCCAAACCGCGCCCTGGGCTACGAGATCGGAGATAACCGCCATATGACCGGCGGCGCGCGGCACTTTAGGTCGTAGATATTCAATATCATCACGAGGTGAATATTCTTCTGGCGGTCGTGTGATGTAGACCAGCCGACCATCTGGTTTTAAAACCGTTTCGCTGCGCGACGGCACCTCTCCGCCTACCGTTTCATAAACGACGTCGCATTCTTTAACGATTTCGGTGAAATCCTGATTTCGATAATCAATTACAATATCCGCGCCCAGACTTTTTACATAGTCGTGATTGGGCGCGCTTGCCGGTGCATAGACTTTCGCGCCAACATGTTTCGCATGTTGAACCGCAAAACCGCCGACACCACCCGCAGCGGCATGTATTAAAATCGTTTCACCCGACGTCAAACCAGCGACATCATCCAGCGACATCATCCAGCGATACAAGCGCCGTTAGTCCAACCAGCGCAATTGCCGCTGCCTCCTTATGAGACATTGAGGATGGCTTTCTAGCGAGTTGATTGGCGGGAACCGTCAACGCTTCGGCATAACACCTCCGCTGGTCCTGAGCTGTTGTGCCATAGACCTCATCGCCTACTGAGAACTCTGTTACGCCTTCTCCGACAGATCGCACAACCCCGGAACGACACCCAACACGTGCGGGAAATTCAGTCTTAAGGCCGCCTGGCGTTCCCCATTCCTAATTTTCCAATCTACCGGATTCACGCTTGCCGCATGAATATCCGCAACAACCTCCCCTGGACCTGGAACCGGATCCAGAACATTGCGAAAGGCAAGGACTTCGACCCCACCATAATTATCAATCTCAACCGCTTTCATTTTGTTCCCAATACTACAAAATTTCGTATCGACAGAATGACCCAGAATTTAAACCGCCGCCACCGTTGCCGCATCCCATTCTGTCGTGCAATCTGCTGAAAACAAATCCAGGGAGGGATCCATGGCCAGATTGGCGCCAATTCCACGCGAAGAGATGACCGAACAACAGGGTATATTGCACGACCGTATCGCTGCTCAACGAACGGGCGGACAGGTCGGTGGTCCCTTTGCGGTCATGCTCCATGCGCCAAATATTTGTGACCCGGTCTCGCAGTTTATCGACCAATTGATGTCGGACTCACCGCTGGCCCACAATCTCAAGGAGGTAACAATCCTGACGATCGCCCAGGCCTATCAGGCACCTTATGAATGGGTTGTCCATGAGCGGCGGGCGCGACGATTTGGATTGGATGATGCGGTTATCGAAGCGCTTAAGGCGGGACAAACCCCAGACTTCTCAGATCAGACCGAAAAACTCGTCTATGACATTACTAAAGAAATGCTCGACCAACGCCGCATAAGCGATGCGCTATACCAACAGGCCGAGGCGGCCCTGGGCAAGGAACCGCTGGTCGAATTTATCATTTTGCTGGGCTTCTATATTTCTGTCGCCGTCCTACTGGTTTCCTTCGATGTAGAAGGCCCCGACGGCGAGAATCCCTTTTCGTCCTGACCGGGAACCAAACTATGAGCAAAGATAAATATGCTATCCGCCGGATCGTCGCCGGTCATAACGAAAAGGGTCGCGCCACCATCGTTATGGATGGCCCTGCGCCAAATCAGCAAATTCGGGAGCAAGGTCACATCTCAACTTTTATCTGGAGTTCGGATGAAACGCCAGCGGAAGTATGGAGCGGTGAAGATTTTGGCACGCGCGAGAATATAATCCAACCGGCCCCAAACGGTTCGGGATTTCGAATAGTCGAATTCCCACCCGGTGCACCTGGCATGATGCACTGCACAGATACGCTTGATTACGCCATCTGTATGTCCGGCGAAATTGACATGGAGATGGATGATGGCGTGACCGTCCATATGAAGCCGCACGATATTCTGGTTCAGCAAGGTACGATCCATTCTTGGCTCAATCGCGGCACCGAACCCTGCCGTGTCGCTTTTGTGCTTATCGATGCCAAGCGACCAGCAGATGGTAGTCTACAGGGTCCGGGCCCACAGCCCCTCTCCGATATCGAGCCTTACCCGGAGGGAAAAACGCCGCCGCTCCCGCCTGTCCGACGTATCGTGACGACCCATGATGAAAATGGGAAAGCCGTCGTCATGCATGACGGGCTTGCGCCGCAGCGCCTGTTACGGCCACGGGGGAATGTATCAACATTGATCTGGGGCAGTGATGAAACCCCGGCCGAAATATGGACCGATGAAGATTTCGGTCTTCGGGAAAACGAAATTGAACCACCGCCCCTTGGGTCATGGTGCCGGGTGATTGATTACCCGCCCGGACCTGGCCGGATGCATCGGACCGAGAGCGTTGATTATGTCATCTGCCTCAACGGCGAAATCGATATGGAACTCGACGATGGCGAAATGGTGCATATGAGCGCCGGCGACGTCATGATCCAGCAAGCCAATTTGCATAGCTGGATCAATTCAGGCCCGGAAACCTGCCGGATTGTTTTTGCGCTTATCGGTTCAAAACCGAAAAGTTGATTTAGACCGCCACCGCGGGGACCAGCAGATGTGAGTCATACTCACCACCTGTATAAATGACATGGTGTCCCGCATTAACCGTCTCCTCGTGCTTAAAGCGGTTATAGACGTCTATGATGTCATAGCCCTGTACAATCAGCTGCAATTTGTCACCTGCGCGGAAACCGGTTGCAGACGCCAAAATTTCAACCTCGCAGGGCACGATTTCTCCCGGCTCCAGTTTGAGAAGACGTTCATGCTTGAGCCAGGGCTGCCAAGGCGTCGATTTTTCTTCATCCAATTCACGATGCGATACCCGAAGCCAGCCACTCGCCGCCAATCCGTTCTCAATATGCTGAAAGTCGGGGAAACAGACCTCATTTCCATGCTTGTCGAATTTTTTGATCGCTACATGAAGATCAAGATCGTCTGCCCCTTCTGCGCTGACCCAGAGCTTGAGCTTCATATGCCCGATGAGATCAACCGCTTCCTCGAATGTATATTCCCAGCTCGTGCTATCGACTTCCGTTTCTGATTTTTGAGCGGCGTATTCGGACTGCGCCTGAGCAGAAGCGGGAGCATCATTTAAAGAGTTGTCCGCCGCATCGAGATAAAGCGGCCGGTAGTCGGTTTCGGGAATAGGAAAATCGTCAAAATAGCGTTCGCGACCATCATAGAAATAATCCCGTACCTCGATGCGGACACGCGGTGTCTCACGCACGCCGTTTTCCTGCCCTTTCAGGAAGCAATCGAAGAAACGTTTCTGCAGCTCCAACCCTTCGCGGGCGTAGTAAGTTTCCCACTCTTTACGGCCATGCCCGTAAAGCCATTTATTCTCAGAACTCGCCTGCTTGTAGCCCTCTACCGAGCCCCGAGTATGGAGACCGGCTGTGGCCCAACTCGCCACCGCCAGAATGGCCGTATTGATCTTGGTCAGGTCGGGATGTTTGCTGCGCCAGAAACCGTCCATCAGCGGGCGATTATTCTGTTCGCCAATCGAGTCCTCAGCCGTCGCATCTCGGGCAATAAAGCCGGTCTGTGAATTCATTCGACGCCCCCAGATTTCGCGATAGAAATTCGTATCGGGCATGCCGCCATGAGTGACATGTTCGCGATAAAAATCGTTAAAACCTTCCCAGGGAATGGCAGCTTTCAAATGGGGCGGGTTTTCCGACGCACCCAGCCATTGCGTTGCCGCAAGATAGGACACGCCATTTGATCCAACATTGCCGTCGCACCAATCCTGTTCCGCAATCCACTCCACCAGATCATGAAAGTCTCTCGAAATTTGCGGATCAAAGTGCGCGAAATGCTCTCCTTCGCTTTGATTGGTCGCCCGGCAATCAGCACCAACGACCACGTAGCCATTGGGGACCCAGTAAACCGGATCCGGCATTTCCCAGCCGGTGTATTCGGAAAATGGCAACGGCCCGACATTGGGAATTCGTTCAAACTGTTTGTCCGGGGGGTAGGAGTGTTTGCCATAGGGGGCGAGACTCAGGATCGCCGGGTATTTACCCGGTGTCGCAGGTCGAAAGACATTGGTCATCAACCTGATGCCATCACGCATTTCTGCCGCGACATCTTCTTCGAAGATGATCTGCGCCTCTTTATCTACGCCGTACGTATTCCAAGTCCGCGTCTCAGAAACATTTATCGTTTTAACTTTGGTTTCCGGAAGCATGTTGTCCCTCCCTCTTTTAGTCAGCTTAGAACATATTCTTTTTAATTTGAAACCGGCCTTACTTGGTTGCCCCGCGCGACAACAGCATCACAACCGGAATGGAGGCCAGAGCGCCAATCATGATCAAATAAAAATCGTTAAAGAAACCGATCGACATTGCCTGCCTGGCTATCTCTGAATCCAAAAGCCGCAATCCGTCTACGGAGGACAGGCTCCATTGTTCTGGTAACCAGGGCTCCTGCATAGCCTCCGTGTACGGGGTGACACGTTCCGTCATATGCGCATGTGCGGTGGATTGGGAACGCGACAGAATGCTGATGACGACCGAAACGCCGATACCGCTGCCATAGTTTCGGAACAGGCTGGTAAAGGTCGAGGCTTCTGTACGTAGATTGGACGGTAGCGTCCAAAACGACACCGCTGTCAACGGCACCCAGATAGCCCCGATGCCGATGCCGTTAAAAACCGCCGCAATAATGAAATCCCACAACCCGACATCGACTGTAAAATTGGACATTCGCCAGGCAGAGAACGCAACACAGCAAAAACCAAAAATAATGACGGCTCTGGGGTCCACCTTGTTCGATAACCGCCCGGCAACCACTAAACCAATCAGTGTACCGATGCCGCGCGGCATCATCACCATCGCTGCGAGCAAGATCGGAAACTCTCTGAGATTTTGTAGGAACAACGGCATGATGACGTTCATCGACAAAACCAGAAATCCCAGCATGAACTGGAACAGAATGCCCAACATCAGATTCCTATCGCGAAATATTCCCGGACTGATGAACGGGTTCGATGTCGTCAGGCTATGGGTCGTAAACAGATAAAGCCCAAGTACAACGCAGCTCGTCGTGATGATGATGTAGTTGGAGTCGAACCAGCCTTCAATTTCCCCGCGATCAAGCGTCAATTGCAGCGATGCCAGCGCCAGAACAAGAAACAAGTACCCCATAATATCAAAGGGTTTATTCCGATCCGTCGCTGTTTCCTTAACAGAGACAGTCGCACCGATTACCCCAAGAATGGCGAACGGTGTTGAGCAATAAAACACCCAGCGCCAGCTAAACTCGTCCGTTAGCCAACCGCCAATAACTGGTCCCATGACCGGCGCGAACATTACACCAGTTCCCCAGATCGCCACCGCCTGCCCGTGCCGTTCGCGCGGATAGGAGTCCAGCATGAGTGCCTGTGAGATCGGCACTATTGGCGCCGAGCACATACCCTGCAGGCCGCGAAAGAACATGATCTCTGGTATCGATTCCGCATTGCCTGACATCAGCGAGCAAAAGGCAAACCCCGCTAGGGCGCCAATGAATAGCCGCTTTCGTCCAATCCGTGCAGCAAGCCAGCCGGTCGCAGCCATTGTTGTTGCCTGCATCATGAAATAAGTCGTCACCACCCAGGAAACCTGATCCTGGTTGGCCGACAGACCGCCCTGCATATGAGGCAATGCAATAGCGGCAATATTGATATCGAGCACGATGACCGTCGTCGCCATCATCGCGGTCGCAGTAATCAATGGCCGATTGATACCGGAGAACTTCTCTGCTTCCTGGGGAATAGACGCCATTGCGCCGGCCGGTCAGTCTTTTTCGCCAATGCGGGCAAACGCGGAGCTGATGATCCCTGCCAGACTACGCTCCCGCTTTGTATCAATAACAACGGAGACCGTCATACCGGCGCGCAATTCCGGTCCGTTGCCCCCCTTTTTGAGCTCAATCCGAACAGGTACCCGCTGGACAACCTTGACCCAGTTCCCACTCGCGTTTTGCGGCGGTAGGACAGAAAGCTCTCCCCCCGTCGACGGGCTTATGGAACTCACCGCCGCCGCAAACTCGAAATCCGGATAGGCATCCACAGTGAGGCTCACCTTCTGTCCAGGACGAACGAAGGTGAGCTGTGTTTCCTTCAAGTTCGCTTCAACCCATGTCTCATTCGTCTGGATAATGGGAAGAACCGCCTTACCCTCTTCAACATACTCGCCGGTCTGCAAAGACACTTTGCCAACGATACCAGCGGCGGGAGATCGTATTTGAGTCCGCCGCAAGTTCAACGCAGCGCTGTGCAATTTAGCTTCCGCCTCGAGATATAACGGGTGCTGGTTGGACGGAATATCGTGCTTGCCACCCAGACGCGCGAGCACTTGTAAAATCTTTTGTTCCAGCGTGCGAGCAAACTGGCGCGCTTTGGTCAAATTGCGTTCCGCCTCATCATATCGCGCCCTCGAGGCCACGCCACGCGCTGACAATTTGCGCTGGCGGTCAAAAACCCGCTTAAAATAGGCGACCTCTTGGCGGGCGTCGGCACGTTCGGCAATGGCCTGACGGTACTCAGCGCGCAAGGCCTGCAATGTATTGCGAATACCACCTAACTCGGCTTCCGCCTTGGCAACATTGATCCGATGCGGTTCCGGGTCGAGGGTGAACAAGAGGTCTCCGCGTTTAACGCGATCATTCTCCTTGACCAAAACGCGGATTGCGCGACCGTCGATATCTGCACTCACCGCCAGATGGTGTGCTTTGACGTAAGCATTTTCGGTCGTGACATACCGGGTACTCTTAACCCAGTAATGTCCACCAATGATAATTGCTACGATCGGAACGATGCCCAACAGGAATAAGCGCAGCAGCATTTTTGACCTGAACCGCATCGTCTTACTTCTCACCGTTTTCGGAACTCAACAGTTCCGACAGGTTGGATTTCACCTGCAACAAGGCAGTGTTTAGTTGATTGGCCTCTGTCCGGGTCAGGCCAGCGATCGCCGCATTCAGGACTTCATCTGCAAGTGAGAACATCTCATCAAGGACAGGTGCCGCGCGTTTCGTTAGAAAAACCCTTTTGGTACGGGCATCTTTGTTATCAGCTCTTCTGGTCACCCACACTTTCTCTTCGAGTCTCTCAATCAGCTTCCCGAGGGTCGGTTTCTCAATCTCCAGTTCCGCCGCAAGCTCAGTCTGGGTACAGCCTTCGATCCGGCTGATCCGCGCCAACACCCGCCATTGGGCCCGAGTCAGCCCCAACGGTTCAACGCGTCGGTCATAAACCGTGCGCAACATACGTGACACATCGCCGATCAGGTAACCGACATGGTCGGTTGGTTCCCGAAAACTCATTGTTACTAATTTCCCTTTTTCAAATCGTCCCGAAAATTAATAAGCTAGATTATAATAAGCAAGCTAATAATTAGTTAGCTTATTATATTAAACGACAATCTTTAGTGATCGAAATCTCATATGTCGCTGCCAATAGACTCCTTTTACCTCGGGCCCTAAACTTTCTTGCTCACCGGAACCGATGGAAAGACACCCGTCATGATCATGAAACCCGTCTTAACGCCAGGCGATGCCAAGCAACTCCTCGCGGCCGCCGAAGAGGAAGCAAAGCGTCAGGGCTGGGAAGTGGTGATTTCTGTCCTGAATGATGGTGGGCGGATCATCGCGGTACATCGCATGAATGGGGCCCGTCCCGGCAATGACGACACCTCGCTCGGTAAAGCCAATATTGCTGCCATGACAGCGAGGCCGAGTGGGGTTTGGGAACGATGGATTCAAAACGATCACAAAGCATATGCGACTTTCGGCCTTGTAGCCGCTGCCGGTGGCGTCCCAATCATCATCGATGGCCATCTGGTCGGCGCGATGGGCGTTTCCGGAGTCAAAGCCATTCAGGATGAACAAATCGCCCTGCACGCCATCGATACTGTCTTTCCTGAGGCAACGACGGCGCGCATTGATGAAGAGAATGATTAGAAACTGATCATAGCGAGATAGAGAACCTATATGGCCGAACCCGGCAGTAGTGCTATTTTTCGCACCCTACAGATTCCCAATTTCCGGAATTACATGGCCGGTAACTTAGCGTCACAGGCCGGCATGTGGGTGCAGCGGATTGCTGTTGGCTGGTTAACCTGGGAACTAACGAAAAGTCCGACCTGGCTTGGTGCTATGGCGATGGCAGACTTCTTTCCAAACGTCATTATGGCACCTCTTGCCGGAGCACTGGCAGATCGTATGGATCGACTGAAGGCCGTCCGACTTTACGTCACCATCTCTGCCATAATCTCATCCGTTATTGTGTGGCTCACGGTAACGGATCAAATCACCGCCTATTCCCTATTTGCCCTGGTCTTGATGAATGGCGTCGTGATGTCCTTCAATTACCCGGTCAGACTGTCCCTCATACAATCTCTCGTTGGCCGGGAAGCCTTGACTTCGGCAGTGAGTATCAGCGCAATTGTTTTCAATATCGCTCGTATTGGCGGCCCTGCCCTTGCCGGACCGGCTATCGCTATTTGGGGCGTCGGACCGGTCCTCACCTTCACCGTCGTCGCTGATTTTGTATTCGTTTTCACCCTTTACAAAGTTCAGCTGCTCAACACCGCGGGTAAAAAAGTAAAAGAGGCTACGACACTAGGCACCGAAATCATGGACGGCTTTCGGTACGCATTCAATCATCCGGGCATAGGGCCCTTATTGATAATTCTGGTCATGATGGCGATTTTTGGCAGACCGTTTATCGAGTTGCTCCCAGGCTTCGCGGATAAAATCTTTGGCCGCGGCGTTGATGGCTTTGCCTGGCTTACATCAATTCTCGGGGTCGGGTCCTTTATCGGTAGTATATCACTGGCAAAACGCGATGGTGTCACCGGCCTCACCCGTATTCTCATCCTCAACACACTGATCCTCTCAATCGCGGTAATCGGATTTGCATCCACCGACAATTTCTGGATCGCTATGTTGTTTACGCTGGCCGTGGGGTACGCCATCGTTGCGATCGGCGTCATCGAACAAACATTGATTCAGGTTGCAGTCGACGACTCAATGCGGGGTCGCATGTTGAGTTTTTACACACTCATCGCCAGGGGTTGCCCATCTTTAGGCGCCCTTCTAATGGGTTGGCTATCGTCATTCTACGGGCTGCAACCACCAATTATCGGGGGCGCTATTATCTGTATTGGTGTTTGGGCTTGGTCACGACGACGGCTCAAAATGCTTGAGAGTTCGCTCGAATCCTTTCCCGAAGACGGGAAAGCCAATCAATAAGACTTGTCGAGCCCCATCGCCTTTTTGATGTCGTCAAAGCCGTAGCCACGTCGCTGTAGCCAGGAAATATCACGGCGTTCCGTCGTTTCATCTATTCGCCCTGTCCGAAAGGGACCGCGTTTCGCTCGTTGCAGGGCAGACAATGCCATTGCCGCCGCGCTCTCAGGCGCTTCAATGTCTACAATCCCCGCATCAGGCAGCGCATTTTCAATTGCAGACACCAACCCCTTCTCCACCCTCTCACCTTCGACCATAGAAGTTCGGGATGCCATATAGACAGCGCGATTGGCGGCGTAGCCGGAGCGCAGGGCTGAACGCAGTTTTGCCGACGCCGCTTCTTGGTCATTCACATAGCCAGCATCAGCCATTTTCTTGACCACCAGGGGAATTTCTTCAAACATTTCCAGGCGGGCGTCGCTATCTTTGACTTCACGATAGATACGCTGTTTTAAGTAATCTGCGAGCTTGGCTTCCGAGACGACATAGCGCCGGCAATAATACAGCGCAATATTCTCCAGTCTTTTCGCCGTCATCTTGCGCGGCTTTTTTTGGCCTTTTTGTTTGGCCCTCTTTTGAAACCCTTCAGTCACCGCCAGTTTCGCGCAGAGTAGCTTCCAATAGTTCGAGTGCCGCGGAAGCGAAGTGCCACATATTTGCCTCACGCTCATTGCTTTCAGTTTCGATCATAATCGCAATTTCAATTGCGCCAGCAACGGCCACGCAGCAATGGCCGGCATCATCGCCATAACGATTGCCGCCCGGACCACTCGCACCGGTTTCGCAAAGCGCCCAATCGGTACCCAGTTTCTCGCGCATTTGCCGCGCCATAATCAGGGCATATTCCTCGGTCGACGCCCTCATTGTCGCGATGTCTTCTGACACACCCATAAGGCCGCGCCGCGCATCACGCGTATAAATCACACCACCACCAACAAAATAGTTTGATGCGCCTGGAATTGAGAGAAGTGCGGCCGATATTAGGCCTCCCGAAGACGATTCAGCTACTGAGACCGTACATTTACGTTCTTTGAGCAGGGCCGCCACTGAGCCCGCCATCGCACCAAGTTCCATCCTTTTTCTCATCCCCTAAAAGTGTTCCGTTATATCTTGCCCGGTTTTCCGTTATATCTTGCCCGGTTTAGAGCGTTAGGGCTACGCTTTGATGATCAGGTGATGTTTGTTCGCGAGGCTCAACATGTCAGCACACTCCGTGGCGCGAATACTGTTAGTCCCACTTCTTATCGCGACCTCTGCGGTTCCCGGCTGGTCAAAACAGGCTGTCGATCTTGAGCTCATCATGGCAACCGACGTGTCGCGTAGTATTGATCAGGATGAAGCCCAACTGCAACGACAGGGTATCGCCGATGCTTTCCGCAGCAAAGAAATCATTAAGGCGATCTCGTCAGGTTTTCTCCGCCGTATAGCCGTCGCCTATATCGATTACTCCAGTGCGTTTCACAACAAAATCGTCATCGATTGGCGCATCCTTCACAATGCGAAAACCGCGAATGATTTTGCCGATGAACTGCTGCGCGCACCGCCAACCTATGGCCGTCGTACATCGATCAGTGACGCTCTTGAACTCGCCACCAAAATGATCGAAACCAATGACATAGAAGGTACAAGACGGGTTATCGATGTCTCCGGTGACGGGCCAAACAACTGGGGTGGTCAGGTCAATTTTGTTCGCGACGCCACGATCAAGAAACGGATCACCATCAACGGCTTACCCATCATGAACGACCGCGGCAGATTCATGAGCCGTTACTATCTGCCTGATCTGGATAAATATTATCTCGGTTGCGTCATTGGGGGACCCGGCGCGTTTATGGTCGTGGCCAACAATTTCAAAGACTTTGCCCGCGCGGTACGCCGTAAACTCATCCTCGAAATTGCAGCAAAACCGGCCAAGATTGTCCCAGTATCCCTACTCGCACAGCGTCGTTTGGGCGCGAAGCCCCAGGCCTACAAAAAGGGCTGTGATATTGGCGAAAAGATGCGCGCTATCCCCTGGGACGACGACACCTGATGAGCCCTAATCTACTGGCAAGAGTGGCTCTTTTCCTGGATGTAGTTGAATATCGAATGCCGTCAGCAAGGCACCCGTTGCCGCATAACTTCCGATAACGGAAACAATATCGATCAGCATTCTGGTGCCAAAAATTTGATGTGCTGACGCAAAGGTATCCGACGTCAATTTTCGATCACCGATAAGTTGACGCCCTAGCCGGATGGCAACTGCATCTGTTTCCTCCAAGTCATCCGTGGGTTTACGGAACTTGATCAAATCGACGATCTCTTGCGAAATCCCAACCTTTAACGCCGCAGGTTCATGAGCGGTCCATTCAAATTGGTGGTTGAGCTCCCGTGCTGTCGCGAGGATCACGAGCTCCCGAACCCGTTTACTAATGCCGGATTCATGGCGCAGGTAATAATTGATCTCCTGGGTCAGCTTCGACAGTTTCGGGCTATGGAGTCTGATTCCGCCCGGACCACGGATACCGACATATGTTCCGCCGTCAGGGTCCATGAAATGATCAAAAATTTCCTTTGCCTCCTCCTCAAGTTCTTCCCGTTTGGGCAAAGGAAGACGAAAACCGGAATCGTCATAAACATCTGGCGGAAATTTCGACTCTGTCATTGGCTGTCCTATTTTTTCCTGGTCATTGTTGTCGCCGGGCGCGCAAGATTCTTGCGATGGCTTCCGGTTTTTTCGGCCTTGTCAGTGCCGCGAATATTCATTTCCACGACAGCTGATTTCAATTTTCTTTTAACACCGAATGGCTTGTCGCCCCTGACAGTAAGTCGTTCCATCCGTCGACGGTGCGGTAGGTAATCACGCGGCGCATAATGCTGGGTCGACCGATTATCCCAAATAATGATCATATTAGCTTCCCAGCGAACCCGGTACTGATATTCGGGGACTTCCGGAAGTTGATAGAGCATTTGGAGAATTTGTTCGCTCTCAAAATCCCGAACGCCTTTGATGAATTTTGTGGTCTGCGGGCTTACATAGATTAGCCGCTTTTTACTCACCGGATGGACCCGCACTACGGGGTACGCCATATTGGGAAAAAGCTCTTCCATCTCAACAAGCTTCTTCCGACCTTCGTAGGTATTCTGATAAAGCGCCCGAAAAACCTTGAAGTCATTTACTGCTTCAAGGTTGCCATAGAAATCCTGTAACGCCGGATTAAGGCCGTCATAGGCCGCCGTCATACTGGCGAGCAACGTATCGCCGCCAACCGGCGGGACAATCGTCGAGCGGATAATTGTCGCGGCAGGAGGCTCTTCGCGAAACATCTCATCGCTATGCCATTGATCCGTCGAGAGCGGCGGATTGTCGCCATCATTATCAAGGACAATAAGCTCGGGGTGATCAGGAAGACTGGTCGCAAAGGGATGAACTGTCAGCTCACCAAACTGGCGGCCAAAGGCAATATACTCATCCTGTGTTAGGTCCTGATTGCGAAAGATCAGCAGCCCATGCGCAACGAATGCTTTCTGGATGGCCACCATGTCGGCCTTGGCAACAGGCTGTGTCAGATCAACGTTGGAAATCTCCGCGCCTAGTGCTGCGCCAACCTGCTTGACGACCACCTTTGATTTTTGTCGTTTTCGCTTCGCCGCCACTGTCGCCATGACGTTTCTCCCATCTTTGAAAAAAGGATAGGCAATCACCTGCACAACCGCAACAGAAGCAGTAAGTGCGAGTCAGGAACGAACGGGCGCTGTCAGCGTGTTGTTGACGATATCTTCGGGTAAATCATCAAAGGACGCGTAGTTTAACTCATAGAGTTTTGCGTAAAGACCATTCTTCTCGATCAATGCATCATGCGTATCAGTTTCGATGATCCGCCCTTCCTGCAGAACGATGATCCTGTCAGCATTGCGCACCGTTGCCAGGCGATGCGCAATCACGATGCCTGTTCGGCCTTCCAGTAGTCGCTGCAATGCGATCTGAATCTGGCGCTCTGTGTAGCTATCGATATTTGCCGTCGCTTCATCGAGGATCAAAATCTTAGCATCCGCTACCAAAGCGCGGGCAAAGCTCAGAAGCTGTCTTTGCCCCATCGACAGGTTGTGGCCTTGCTGTTCGAGGACGGTATCATACCCGTATGGCAACGCGGTAATAAACTCATGTGCACCGACTATTTTGGCGGCTTCTTCAACATCTTCACGCGTCGCATCAGTCGTCCGATAGCGTATGTTCTCCAGAATGCTACCGGTAAACAGGAAGGGATCCTGCAGAACCATTGCGACATGTCGGCCCAGCGCCGCTTTCGCATAGTCCCGCACATCGACATTATCTATAAGGATTTCGCCGTCCCAGACATCATAAAAACGATTTAACAATGCCGTAATGCTGGTCTTACCTGACCCGGTTGGTCCAACAAGGGCAATCGTCTCGCCCGGCTGCACCTTAAAGCTCAACTCCTTGAGGATAGGCTGGTCTTTGTAATACCCGAATGTGACGTTTCGAAACTCCAATGTCCCCTCAACATTTTCGGGGTCCGCCGCATCCGGTTTGTCTGAGATCGCCAAGGGTACATCCAGGACCTCAAATATCCTCTGGCCAGAAGCCATCGCCCGCTGCATTACACTGTATTGGATGGTCAGCGACCGGATGGGATCAAAAAACCGCTGCACGTAAAACAGAAAGGCGACCATCACCCCAACATCCAGCGCCTTATCAAGCACCAGCGTGCCACCAACAACGACGACAATCGCCATGGCTGCCCCTGTCAGCGTGTCAACGATCGGGACCATGACTTGTGCAAATTTTGCGGCGCGAAGGTGAGCCCGAAGGTTTTCCTGAGATTTGTCGCCGTAAAGTTCGAGATTTACGGCTTCACGATGCATACCCTGCACGGTTCGCACCGAATGAATACCTTCTGCAAGAGCACCGTTGGTGATCGAGTTGGTTTCGCGCGCCCGGCGGAATGCTTTTCTCGCCCATGGTAACCAAACCATTCGAACGAAGAACAAGGTCGGTACGACGGAAAGCGTTAGCAAACCAAGCTCAAAGTTCAACGTCAGCATTATGATGACAATGCCGAACAGCAAAACGAGGTCACCGAATGCCGTAATGGAATTTTCCAGAAATTCCTGCAGAGAATTCACATCTCCCTGCAGGCGGGACATCATGCGCCCTACTTCGGTACGATCCATAAATGTTAGCGCGACATCCTGGAGATGCGCGTACATGGCAGTCCGAAGGTCAAAAATTACCCGTTCTCCGGTCAACCCGACGAGCCGGTCTTGCAGATAGTTGGCGGCGTAATTCACGAGGATAACGGCTGCAAAAATCGCAACGGCAAATGTCAGCAATGCCTGACTGCCGGTATCGCCGACGAGTGCTTTATCGATGGCGTAGCGAATAACCAACGGTATCGAGAGCTGCGCGGCCGTAAAAACGAGCACCGATACCATCGCGAAATACATTGTCTTGCGGTATGGCTTCACATATTCCGCAAACCGACGAACAACCTTTCGGTCGAATGCTGCGCCAAAGATCACCTCATCTTGGCTGATTTGCGAGCCGACAACAGCACGCGGTGGCCGAACGGCATTGGGATCAGCGGCGGTACGGAAGGCTGACGTCATTCAGCTGCTCCCTTTGTGGCGTTCACGGTCTCTTCGCCCTCGCGACTCTGCAAAGAAAATAATGCCGCATACTTGCCGCCCTGTGCGACCAGATCATCGTGCAAACCTTGTTCAACTACAGCGCCATTCTCAATGAACAGTATTTCATCGGCGTGGCGCAATGTGCCCAAACGATGCGAAATAATGATCGTGGCAGCGCTCTGTGCCTGTTCTTTTAGCGCCTGCCGAATGCGCTGTTCTGTGCCAGCATCAATTGCTGCCGTTGAGTCATCGAGAACAAGAATTTCAGGCTGCAACATAGCCGTGCGCGCAATCGCAATCCGTTGTTTTTGCCCCCCGGAAAGAGAGACACCGCGTTCTCCAACCAGCGTTTCATACCCTTTCGGCAATCCATCAATAAACCCATCAATCTGCGAAATCGTCGCAGCATTGCGAATTTCTGTCTCTTCAGCCCAGGGGTTTCCGTAAGCAATGTTATTTTCCAACGAGGCGGTAAACAGAAAGGGGTCCTGCGCCAAAACACTGACCTTGCTGCGAAGCGATGACAGTTTGACTTCACGTATATCAACCCCATCGATGGTGATTTGTCCCCCAGCTACGTCGTAAAATCGCGGTAGCAGATGTGCGATGGTCGACTTTCCGCTTCCCGGTGGGCCAACAATTCCCAGTGTTTTGCCGCGTCTGACTTCAAAGGAAATACCATTCAGAACCGTCGGCAACCCTTCGCCGGGATAGGCAAAACTCACATTCTCGAATTTAACGGTCTCAATTTGATCAGATAGTTCCTTTGCATCGGGCTTGTCGGCAACGACAGGATCGAGATCAAGTACGCCAAACATGCGCGCGCCGCAAGTTAATGTCCGGGCGAACGAATTGACGACCAAGCCAAGCTGTCTCACCGGCAATTGCAGGATCGTCATAAAGGTCAAAAATTCCGTCAGTGTCCCCACGGTCATTTGCCCATCAATCACCCGCGTGCCACCGACCCACAGGATGAGCCCCATCGCCACGAAATAGGCGAATGTCATCGCTGTGGTGGATGAAACGCGGGTTTTTATACGCTCGGCAGCCATGGTATGGGCTTCTTCGGACGCCACATCATATTTTTCCAGCTCATAGGGTTCCGCGCCGAAAGCTCTAACGACACGGATACCCGTCAGATTCTCATCCATAATCCGGCCAAGAACCGCCATCTTTTCCTGGAGGGTCCACCACAAGCCGCGCAGTTTCAGGCGGGAAACCGCCGATTTCCACATCACGAACGGGACGAAGCCAAGCGCCAACAGCCCCATCACCAGATCAGTCGAGATCAATAGGTAAGCACCAACACCAACCAGTATGACCAGAAGAAAAACCCGCAACAGCCCGGTGTTCATGAAAGAGCGAATACCTTCCAAATCCAGCATGCCTCGGGTGATCAACTCTCCGGTATGAACATGGTCATGGAATGAAAAGCTAAGCTGCTGCAATTTGGCATAGAACGCGATACGGAGGTCATACGCCAGAAGGTGGCCGATAGACTCACCACAATAGTTATGAAGGAGCGTAAACACGCCGCGTAGAACCGCTGCGGCCATAAGAAGTGAAGCAGCATAGTAAAGCGCGTCGCGTCCAGCTTCCGGAGATACATTTCCTTTGCCAACAAGCCCCAAAGCCCCATCAACCGCATCGCCTAAAAGCTGCGGGATCATCAACTGAAAACAGGCGGCAGCGACGATGCCAAACAACGCCAAAGTAATCCGGATCCTGTTGCTGAAGGCAAGTTTGACGATCCGCCAAAAAACAATCGCGTCGTCGCTGATATTGCGATCAGGATCAATCTCCAGACCGGCATATGATCTGGCGTAAATCCGGGAACTCAGCTGATGGGGGCCTTTTGCTGATGTCGAACTGTCCATCCTGGGAAATTACACCTGCATTTGAATCGATACCAGCCATCGCCGACAGCAATGGGGTTGATGCCGAAAAACCGGCGCATCATACTCGGAAAAATCAAAACTGATACCCGACAGGCGATATGACTAATTCTCTAAAGCCAAACCCGCTGTTCAACGATAACAAGATGAAAATTGGCATTATCGCCATGAACTGTTCACACGGCTCGACGATCACGACAGCGGACAATACCTGGGACATGACCTGGCCGGAAACGGAAGAAGTCGTGAAAATGGCAGATCAGGCAGGGTTTGAAGTTTTGCTGCCAGTCGCGCGATGGAAAGGCTATGGCGGCGAAACCAACTTCAACAACCGTACATTTGAAACTTTTAACTGGGCAGCGGCGGTTTCAGCGATCACCGATTACAGCTGTATCTTTTCCACCGCCCATGTACCGCTCATCCACCCCGTCGCCGCGGCCAAACAATGCGCAACGATTGACCACATCTCCGGCGGACGGTTTGGTTTCAATGTTGTGTGTGGCTGGTTCAAGAATGAATTCGAGATGTTTGGGGCGGCTTGGAAGGAACATGAGGTTCGTTATGAATATGCCACCGAATGGTTAAAGTTCGTTCGCCAAATTTGGACTACTGAAGGTGAGTTCGATTTCAACGGCCAATGGTTTACATCGAAAGCTGTCTGGAGTGAGCCCAAACCAATCCAAAAACCCATGCCCCCAGTGATGAATGCCGGCGGATCGCCAGCCGGACAGAAATTTGCCGCAACCCAGTCCGATATGAATTTTGTTCTGCTAAAAGAGCGCGACAAAGAAGGCGGCAAGGCGCAAATGAGTCACCTCAAGGGTATGGCCAAGGAAGCCGGTCGTGACATTCAGGTTTGGATACATGCCTATATCGTGTGCCGGGAAACTGAAAAGGAAGCGCGGGACTACGCTGAACATTACATCGTCGAGAAAGGCGACTACGTCGCCGTAAACAACCTGCTGGAAATTTTCGGGATGCAGTCAGAGACCCTTCCCGCCGAAGTCCTGGATCAATTCCGGCGTCATTTTATCGGTGGCCATGGAGGCTACCCGTTAATTGGCACCCCTGAGCAGATCGTTGACGAGATGAATGACCTGGTCGAAATGGGTATCGATGGCATTCTGCTTTCCTGGGTCGATTACAAAACCGAATGCCAGCAGTGGATCGACAAAATTATGCCGCTAATGGAACAGGCTGGCCAACGCGCGCCGAAACCGACAGTCGCCTAGTCATCCTTTTGAAGGCCAGACAGCAGAGCGGAAGCCCCTTCATAGGGTGTTTTTTCGGCCCAGCGCCCCGCTTCGACCATGGCAAAGAACTCTGATAGCTGCCCGTTAAATGCCGCGGGTTCTTCTAAATTAATCGTGTGACCGGTTTTGGGTACGACCCACAGACCCGACGCCGGAATCGTGCGCTTAAGATAGAGCCCCGGTTCCAGACACCAATCATCTTCGTCGCCGCTGATGATAAGTGTTGGAACCTTCATCGCCCGCAAATCATCTTCCAAATCGTAGAGACTTGGGCGCACTTTCTGCACACCCCGCATCGTCAAAGCAGAACCGGTGGCAGAATGTTCAGCCAGCGTATCGCGGAACTCCGCCCAGCCTTGCGGATCCTTTTCCCTGAATTGCTGACGATAGGCCCCATCAGCATACATTTGCGCCATTTCAGCGGCACCAATCTTGTCATACTCCGCCGCCAGCACTTCACAATCGGCAGCATATTGCTCCCGCTGGTCATAAGCCGCACCGTAACCGCACGCAGCGACAGTGAGAGATATCGCCATTTCCGGGTATCGGATTCCAAAATGAAGAACCGCAAACCCGCCCATGGAAATACCCACTATATGGGCTTTCTCAACAGCGGCGCCGCGCATCACGGCTGCTATATCGTCAGCGGCTATCGCCTGCGAATACTGCTCTTGCTCCTCGGGAACATCAGACGGCGGAAATCCGCGGGCATTATAGGTAATGCAACGGTAGCGGCGTGAGAAAAAACGAACCTGTGTCGCCCAACTCCGGTAATCGTCGGCAAATTCGTGCACAAAGACGATGGGAATGCCCTCGCCAGATTCCTCAAAAAACAGCTTTACGCCGTTGTTATCTGCAAATGCCATCTATCCTTCCTTCGACCCAAAACTCAAATCTATTCCAAACTGCTTCGCACCAACAAAAAATGGCGGCCCGAAGACCGCCATTTCTATTGAAATCGAATGGTTTTATTTACCGCCGATTTTGCGGCCAAGTTCTTTCAAAGCACGAATGGCACCAGGATGGTATGGCGCCATATCAGGTGCACCAAAATTCTTTGGCTTCACCCGATTGAAAGCACCAAAACCTTTGGCGAGGTGCTTTTTATTTGTGGCGAGTGCCTTCGTCACCTTATAGACAACTTCTTCATTCATATCCTTATGTGTAAACAACACATAATCGATCTGAACAATATTGGTTGGCTTAAAGATGCCAGGCATCTTGGTGTTTTTTTCCAGAACGATTTCTGCTGCAGGCATGATCTTCTTAAAGCGTGCCAATCCTGCCGGCGTCGTATCCATATCAAGATAAGTGAACCCGCCCCTCTTGCGCAGCTGCGTATTTACCTTCCGGCCGGCACCCGACCCAAGGCTGATCCATGAGATATCTGTTTTACCTTCGCCGAGGGCGAAAATGCCCTTGGCAAACCCGGAAACCGGTACCTTTTTGAAATCATCGTAAGACATGTTGCCATTCGCCAGAGCGCCCTTGATGAAAATTTCAATGATGCTCAAGGAGGTATATTTTGAGGTAATCCGTTTTCCCTTGAGCTTCTTCAAATCATGAATCGATTTGGCGCCAAAATCCGTTACCGTTGCGATACCGGTCCGTAGTGGGAACATACGGCCAATGAGGCGCAGGTTTTTGTGCGGACGACCTTTAAACGTACCAACACCCTTGTAGGCGTAAAGTGTCTCCATACCGTTAGAGAAACCGAAATCAACTTCGCCACGGTTCACGATTGGAATATAGGTCGTGGACCCACCCATTGGCTGGGGGCGACCTTTCACGCCGGGGGCTTTAGCGCTAACAGTCTTCGCAACAGCAATACCGGTGCGGTAGCCGAGACTGCCCTGTGGGTTCGTCGCAAAAACCGCAACCTGCGCGGCCGCGACACCGACCATGGCTGAAGCGGCCGTAAAAGCCGCTGCAAATACAATCTTATTCATAACTTCCTCCGAAATTGAAACAGGTAATTCTTATGAAATTCGTCTCACTTGATAGAAGCTTAGCCGGATAATTTGATGCCGTCACGGCCCTAAAGGGTTTTCGCCGCATCGCGCGCCCTAAACACTTCAAAGATGATCAGGAGAGCACCCAGGCCCACGCCCAACGCATTCAAACCGGCTGCCTGGGGGGAAATCTCGTACGGCAGCATTGCGCAAATTCCGGCAGCTGCAAACAAGCAGCGAGCGATTGCGTGGATCGGGCGTTTAAGAAAACCGATTACCGCCAAAGATGCGTAGAGCGTCCCAATCACAGCCGTCACGACATTGATCGTGATGTCTTTTGGGTCCCCAATCAAAATTAGCGTTGGCGAGAACACAAACAGGAAGGGAACAAAATATGCCGTCCAGCCAAACTTCATCGCGACGAACCCTGTCTCCATGGGGTTCGCTTTGGTCAATGTGGCGGCGGCAAACGCCGCCAACGCAATGGGCGGTGTAATCATCGACATCATGCCGAAATACAGGATGAACAAATGCGCCGGTATTGGTTCGACACCCGCTTCAATGATTGCAGGTGCGATGAGGGCAGCCAGCAATACATAAATGGCCAGTGTCGGCATTCCCATGCCCAGAACGATACAAATCATCGCACTGATCAGAAGCAACACAATCAGACTTTCCCCAGCCATCCCGACCAGCATTTGCGTCAGAGCAAAACCAAGTCCCGTCAAATTGAGAATACCAATGACAAACCCGGCAGTTGCCGTAATCATCAAGAGTTCGATAACGATCCTGCCAGTACTGCAGAAAATGTCGAACAAATCACCAATTTTGAGTTTCTCCCCCCTGTACGGCTTAATAAAAGCAATCAACAAGGAAGCAGAAGACCAGATCGCTGCACGCTCCGGCGGCAAATTTAGTTCAAAGAGGGTGTAAATCAGTACCACAAACGGCAGAACGAAATGCCAGCCGTCGCGCAAAACGTCACGGGCACGTGGCAACTCCAGATCAACAAACTTGATGTCATCGCGTGCCGCGATCAGGTCGACCTGAATGAACACTGCAAAATAATAGAGAACAGATGGCACTAGCGCCGCAATGGCGATATCCGCATAGGGTATCTCAAGTGTTTCCGCCATCAGGAAGGCGGCGGCACCCATAATTGGCGGCATAAACTGCCCGCCCGTGGAGGCTATCGATTCAATCGCACCGGCATGTGTCGCCTTGTACCCGGCGCGTTGCATCAGCGGGATCGTAATGATCCCCGTCGTCACAACATTGGATACCGCTGTTCCGGAAACAGTGCCGAACAACGCTGAAGCCACTACCGATATCTTTGCGGCGCCGCCTCTTCGGCGGCCTACCGTCGCCATGGCAAGATCGGTAAAGAACTGCCCACCGCCCGCTTTCATCAAGATTTGCCCCATCAGGATGAACATAATGACGATGGTTGTTCCAACCTGCAGCGGAATGCCAAATAAGGCGTTGGGATTGAATCCCATATTGATCGCGAGTTGCCATATGGCAACGTTGGTTCCCTCAAGGTCGCCCGGCACCATGTGACCAAGCGGCGCATAAAGAACAAAAACACCTGCAACAGCGAGCATGACATAACCCGCAGATCTCCTTAGTCCATCAAGAACCAGGACCATGACGATACCGCCGAGACCGATTGCCAACGGTGTGCTTTCCGCAAGGCCAAACTCACGCAAATGCAGGAAATTCACGGAGATATAAAGCAGGACGACAAATGAAATGGCTGCCAGCAGAATATCGTACCAGGGAACGCGGGTGTCTTCCGCCCTATTAAGCCGAATTTCCAGGAACACGACAGACAGAGCAAACGCCATAACAAAGGCATAATATTGCTCCTGCACAAAGGCGTAGCCGAACCATTCAAAGAAATCGATATTCCAAAGCAGGGCGGCAAAAGCCATAAAGGCAGCGAGGCCGCGCCAAGTCTTTTTCGCCCACGGTTGCATAGGGTTTTGATTTTCTACGGGGTCGGTCCCCTGTGCCGCATCCGCCATTTATTCTCTTTCCCGATCGCTTGTCGCGAGTTGCAGGCAATGATTTAGTAAACCCCGACCGAGCGCAATGACAATGTAGCCAGGCTGGAATCACTCAACAGCTCATTCAAGCACACCGCAAGCAAGAATAGGGAGTTCTTAGCTTGGGAATGAAAGAGTCCGTCTATGTATCCAGCGTATTCGGAATAAAAAGGGTCTCTGGTTCGTAGAGCTCATCGATCAATCCTTGATCGTGAGAGTACTTAATGAAGCGCGCGATGTTGTCGCGGTTTTCTCTAAACCCGTAACGCCACGGGTCACCGTCAAAAGCGTCGCGTTCCTCTTCATAGTTATGACGGCCCCACGCCAAACGGGACCAGTTCGGATCCTCGTAATAACCTTCCGCCAAATCGCGGGCATCGCTAAAGGTTTTGATAAGCGCTTTTCCCAGATCGGGCATTTCGTCTGCCAGATCCTGATGCATCACGACAATATGCATAATTGGAAAATCGCCGTTCTTTTTGTAATAGGCCAACTCTTCCGCTTTGCTGTCTGCGAAAAGATGGCGTGCTTTTGTTTGTCCCGTTGCTACTGAGTGTGGCGGGTGTGGCAGAAAGAAAGCGTCGATCTCGCCAGCCTCCAGCATATATCCTAGTTGCTCACGGTCACCTAAATAGTCCACTTTTACGCCCGGTTTAGTCTCGAATTTGACTTTCTCCTCGGCAGTCAAAAGCCAATGGATTTCTTCCCACGGAACATCGTAATAAAATTTCAGATCACCCTTCGCCAAAAGGGACAAAGTCGTCTGAAAGGAGCTGATAGCAACCTTCTTTCCGATCAGATCCTTTGGATGCCAGTAATCCGAGTCTGGATGCACCCACATCTGGCTCTGGCTAAAAAGCCTTCGGGGAAATACCGGGATACCCGTCAATGGCATATTGCGCCCTTTAGCCATGAGGTAGCTCGACATTGAGAATTCGCAAACATCGAATTCTCGGTTGTGGATCATCCGGCCATGACGGTCACTACCATCCCGAAAACCTGTTCCCTGCCCGACCTGCTTGAGCTCAAACTCTATGCCGTCAGGAGGAACAGCCGTGCCGTCATAAAACGGGAAATGTCGGTCATAGCGGTCGAGCGCTAGTGTTAATGTTCTTGCCGCCATCAATGTTACTCCGCAGCGCTGGCTAATGTCGGACTTGCTTGGGGACCGCGGACCAGTTTTCCGGGCAACGCCCCTGTGGACTCTCCATCGAGATAAGTTGCTACGCCGCCGAGATAGGTTGCTTTATAGCCCTCGCCCTTTTGCATAAAGCGTCTCCCCCCCATGGGCAGGTCATAGGTGAGATAAGGATAGCTTTGACCAAGTTTGTCATAATCGATGATATTGATATCTGCACGATAGCCCGGTGCAAGACGACCGCGATCATGCAAACCTATCGCTTCAGCTGTCGCACTGGTTATCCAGCGAACCAGCCAGGGCAAATCAATCCGCCCGTTTGGCCGGTCTCTGCCCCAGTGGGTCAGGACAAAGGTTGGATACCCTGAGTCAGAAATATGCCCGACATGCGCGCCGCCATCGCTTAAACCGAGACAGCTGCGTGGGTGACGGATCATCTCGCTGCAAACATCAAGATTATACTGCGCATAGTTGGTGTTGGGTGAGAACAGGAAGGCTTTGCCCTCTTTCTCGAGCAACAGATCGTATGTGAACTCCAGTGGATCGCGCCCCTCTCGCGCTGCCATATTGCGGATCGACCGGTCTTCCGAGGGCTCATAATCAGGGGGATCCCCCAAACGGAAAGTGAAATCAAAATTAGTACAACGGTCAATGACACGCTGACTGCGATGGACCGGTTTTTCCGCCAATAACTTCGCGCGAAATGACGGATCACGCATGATCGCTACTTTCTCTTCCAGCGGTTTATCAGCGATTTCTTTATAGGAAGGGTGGAGATAGAAAGCATGCTGGCTCAGGCTCAGCCCATACATTGACCCTATGGAGCGCGGCGCAATCTGAGCACGCATTTCCAGGCCTTCTTCGGAGGCAGCATCAATGCCGTCCAGAATATCTCGCCATCCATCTGGATCCCGGTGTCGCTGGGTAACTGTAATGGAGAGTGGGCGCCCCGATTGACGCATAATCCGCTGCCACATAGCGATTTCTTCGTGGCGGTCATCAGGACTGAACTCACCGATCATCTGGATAACGCCGGTTCCAGCATCTTTCAGCCCCATCGCAATCCCGGTAAGTTCTTCCTCCCGTGCTTTTAACGTCGGTGTCGGATCACCCTGAACTGTCATGTGATTTAGTGACCGCGATGTCGTAAAGCCGAAACCGCCAGCTTTCATTGCCTCTGCCGCAAGGCCGCGCATTTGTTTGATATCATCTTCATTGGCATCCTCGAGATGCAACGCCCGCTCCCCCATCACAAATACACGTAGCGCCGCATGTGGGAGTTGGGCGCACAAATCCATGTCGTGCTTTCGTCTATCCAGAGCGTCTAGATAATCTGGAAATGACTCCCAATCCCATTGCAATCCTTCATGCAAGGCAGAGCCGGGAATTTCCTCAACGCCTTCCATGAGATCAATTAGGCTCTGACGGTCCTGTTCCCGCACCGGCGCAAACCCAACGCCACAATTGCCAAACGCGGTGGTGGTCACGCCATGCCAGCTGGACGGCACAAGCCGTTCTTCCCAGGTTGCCTGGCCGTCATAATGCGTATGGATATCAACGAACCCGGGGGTAACCAGCATGCCCTTGGCATCGATCTCTTCCGTGCCCCTGCCGGTAACGTTGCCGACAGCAACGATTTTGCCATCCTTTACGGCAACATCACCTTCAAAGATTTCGTCGCCACTGCCATCGGCAATATTGCCACCACGGATAATCAGGTCGTAATCCATAGCCTGCCTCGCTTACCTGTGTAGGGCGCCCGCCAGTTCATCCGGTCTTTGGCCACATTTTGATCACTGACGGTAACACAAACTCAATCGGGACACCTAGCCAAACAAAACGGCCTCAGGTCTCACTAATCAATTTGACCGAAATCGACCAAGCTATAAGCGCCGGGGTGCCGTGTTTTAACCGATCGAAGTTCATCAACGGTGTGACAACCGAGCTGCCCCAGAGTCGCACTGAAATCTTCTTTGAATAAATCTATCATATGCGCAGGCCCTTTTCCGCCCAGTGCCCCCAAACTCCACAGAAATGCTTTGCCCGCGAATCCAGCGTTGGCACCAAGCGCTATCGCGCGTGCGATATCAACACCAGAGCGCACCCCGCTATCAACGATTATCTCGGCACGGCCATCGACCTGCGCCGCGATTGCCGGCAGAGCATCAATGGATGCCGGAAGTGCATCGATTTGACGGCCACCATGGTTGGTCACGACAAGACCATCAATCCCTTCGGCGATCGCCCGCTCTGCATCCCCGGGGTGCAACACGCCCTTTAGAAGCAGCGGGCCCTTCCAGGCTTCCCGGTACCGCGCGATCTCTTCCCAGGTAAAGGCACCACCGCCTTCAGCACGGATGAACTTTGTAGAGTCCTCAATGCTGGTTTTTCCATCCATATAGGGCCGCAAACTGACAAAGCGTGGGATACCATTGCGCATCATGGAAAACAGCCAGGGCGGCGAACGCATAGCATCCAGCCTTAATCTATTGGTTAGTTTAAAGGGTGCCATGATCCCGCTTTTCACTTCACGAGGTCGCGTTGTTCTGACAGGGGAGTCCCAGGTCAGCATCAAGGCATGGACACCGGCAGCTTCTGCCCTCTGCACCAAATCCATACCGATCTTGTGATCATTGCGCGGAAATCGGTAAAGCTGAAGCCACAGCACGTCGGGTGCCAATGCCGCCGCCTGCTCGATTGTGATCGCTGACAAAACACCAAGCGTATAGGGAATTCTTGCTGCCTGCGCCGCTTTGGCAAAATATGTTTCTGCACCAGGAAACCCTGTGCCGGGACCGCCAATAGGTGAGATTCCGACAGGTGCCGAATAGGGTCGACCAAACAGCTCCACATCTGTTGGCGGCGGCGACACAACCTTTCCGTATCGCGGTACCATTTCAATTGAATCAAAAGCGTTCCAGTTTCGGGCGATTCCTGTGTCGCTACCCGCCCCGCCATCGACATACTCAAAAGCAAAATTGGGCAGCCGTTTACGGGCCCTTGCCCGAAGGTCCTGCGCCGTTGGATACCGGCGTTTTAGCTTGAGTTGGGCCGGTAAAATGAGGTTCTCGTCTTTTGTTTTTGATGTTTTTTGACCTTCAGTCATCTCAGCCGATGCTGGCCTGCTATCTGGCATAGTGAAGCCCCGTTTGTATTTATATGATCACCATCATAGCAGGTGATCAGGAGAAGGCTAATCTTGCCAAGAAACGGGAAAACTGGCGGAGGGAGAGGGATTCGAACCCTCGAGACGGTTGCCCGCCTACTGATTTAGCAAACCAGCGCCTTCAGCCACTCGGCCACCCCTCCGCCGTGGAGTGGTGTTGTTACACGCTGTATGCACGGCCTATCTAAGACAGGCATATCCCCCTGTCAACGACAGGAGGCCAATCTGGTCAATTAGGAGTAAAATTCAGAAAGAATAAGCAACGAAATAGGTCTGAAACACTCAGCCCATCGACCACTGGCGATAGGCATCTTTCATGTCATCCAATGCCGCGGCAATAGATGCAGCGTTTGCGCCTTTTTTGTCGCAAGCCTTCTTGTACCCGTCTCGGGCATCGACAAATCTGACCCAGAGATCAGCTTGTCCTACAGCCCCGTCACCGGCCCGCCGATTATTTGTTGCGCCTGCATTCTTTTCGTTCGCCGCAAGCGCGGTTTTCAATTTTTTAGCGACATCTTGTTCGCCGACAGCATAGGCATGCGTAAATGCAACCAGGATTTTATCACTCAAGCGACGACTTGCTTCTGATCGCTGGCCTGTGGCGGCCATAGCGTCATCAAAATTGAAACTGTCGAGCGGGCTCATGGCGCCCTCCTTCAAATAAAATATCGATGATCTGACTATGGCGCGTTGTTGTTTATTTTCGGTTAAGCAAAAACTGAGGACCATTAAACCAATTGTTAATCATAACGGGTCGAAACTTTCTCCATAGGGAATTCAACTCATTTGGGGAGAAGCATCATGTCACTTTCAAAACAATCCATCGAAAACCTTCTCGACCTCGTCGAAATCAAGATTAGCACGTTACAGGTCCTGGACCGTGAAGATGTGCGCGAGATGAAATGTCTCGAAGGTTGTCGCGACGAGCTAGTCGATATGACAGGACAAGGAAAACCTATGCGCCGCCGCGGACGGCCTCGCTCGGCCGCGAATGACCTTCAGTCCGCACCAACACACCACTGATACTAAGGCACCCGCCTCAGATTACGCTGAGACGGGTGAAGAAAAGTTCCTAGCCCGGAACCTGGGCGGCTAAGCCGCGCTGCACGCCCGGACGGGCATCAACAGCCTCAAACCAGCGTTTTACGTTGGGAAACTCGTCTAGCGAGACCCCCTGCCATTCATAACGCATGGTCCAGGGGAACACGGCAATGTCAGCGATCGAAAACGCACCTGCCGCTAACCATTCATTGTCTGCCAAACGACCATCCATAACGCCCCATAGCCTGCGACACTCCTTTGTGTAGCGCTCGATCCCGTATGGGACTTTCTCTGGTGCCGCACGACGAAAATGATGGGTTTGGCCAAACATCGGTCCAACGCCGCCCATCTGGAACATCAACCACTGAATGACCTCATAGCGCTTCGCCGTATCAGATGGCATTAGTTTGCCATGCTTTTCCGCCAAATACATAAGGATCGCCCCGGATTCGAACATCACATAGGGTTTGCCGTCGGGACCATCCTGATCAATGACTGCAGGTATTTTCTGATTGGGGTTTAACGCCGTAAACTCGGGCGTGAACTGGTCATCCTTACCAATGGCGATAGGGTGAATTTTGTATTCGACCTCCAACTCCTCCACCGCAATATTAATTTTGCGTCCGTTGGAGGTTGGCCAGTTATAAATATCGTACATAAAACTTCCTTATCTAAGACGAATTAGCTTGGGACTTGCATGCCATGTTGAATTGCAGCGCGTTTCGATAACCGATTATACCAGTTCCGGACGCCAACGAAATCATCGAGTGAGAACCCAAAAAACTCGTGCCGGGCAATCCACGGGTAGGCAGCCATATCGGCGATTGTATAAGTCTTGGCCAGATACTCATATTCGCGCAAACGAAAATCCAGGACGCCGACCAGACGCCGCATCTCATCGCTATAGCGCTGCTGCCCAAATGTCACCACCTCTTCTGAGGTTGCTTTAGGGGCGTGCTGAGACCAGTAAAACACCTGAACAATTGTCGGCGCCAAGCCGGTTGTGACGAGCGACAACCATTGCTGACATTCCAGCTTTGTGACCGCATCATTGCCCATAAAGCGTCCGGATTTTTCCGCGAGATACTGCATGATCGCCCCGGTTTCAAATACTCTTATCGGTTTTCCCGCTGGGCCATCCTGATCAATGATTGCCGGAATTTTCTCATTGGGGTTTATCGCCCGATAATCAGGGTCGTGTTGCTCACCCGCCCGAATGTTTACGACATGGGTGGTATAATCGAACCCCGCCTCCTCAAGCAGGATCGAGACCTTGCGACCGTTCGGTGTGCTTGTTGTGTAGAGATCAATCATTCCTTCTGACCTTTCTAGAACCCGTCATCACGTGGGGGGATTTGTAGACCACGCTTGACCGTCGGCCGCTCTCCCACGCGTGCCAACCAGTCTTTCACGTTCGCATAGCGATCCAGCTCAATCTCCTGCATATCGTAGCGATAAATCCAGGGATAGGCGGCAAAGTCAGCGATTGAAAGTTCGCCGGCAAGATAGTCGCGACCTTCAAGACCATCGTTAAGCACGCCATAAACACGGTTGTTTTCTTCCTGCCACATATCGAGATGGGCGTGCTCTTTTCCGCTATCACGGTTACGAACCTGCCAGTGGACACATAGTCCCGTATGGGTGATGTGACCCGCAGCGAAATAGAGCCAATTAAGAACCTCGATTCGTGCCGCTCCCTCCTTCGGAAAAAACTTGCCGGACTTCTCAGCCAGATACTGCAGGATAGCGCCAGACTCAAAGACCGAGACTTGCTCTCCACCTGGCCCATCATCATCTACGATGCAGGGCACCCTGCCATTGGGATTAATCGCGAGATACCAGTCTTCCTTTTGCTCTTTCTTTTCCAGCGCCATCGGCCGGACCGTGTATTCAAGCCCGCATTCCTCAAGCATGATCGATGCCTTACGGCCATTCGAAGTTGCCTTGCTGTAAAGTGTGATCATCTCTGTCATCCCGCCATTCGATTTGATTGTCCGGCATAAGCCGCACAGGCAAAAACGTCCAGCCCCACTTGCGAGTTCACTGACAGAAGATCATTCTTAGGAACCCGCGCTCCGGTGCTCTTTCCTGCAGTATCTATGACTAACCCTCAATCCACACCTGAAACCTACTCCTGGCGGCTGCAACTACCGATTTATGCGAGTGGTTTCTTTAACGGCAATATTTATTTCCTGACCGGTATTTTGATGCCGCTCTGGGGAGCGATTGTCGTTAAGGAACCTTTCCTCATCGGGTTGATCGTCGCATCGCGCCAGATCTTGCCGGTTTTGCTCACCATCCATGGTGGGGCGCTGATGGACCGGTTCGGCGCGCGGCGGATCATGCTGGTATTTGGTGCGATCGGTGTGGCCACGATGGCCGCTTTCCCGTTCTTTCCGTTTCTCGCAATGATTATTGCGCTGCAGATGCTCAACGGACTTGCGGAATCACCTGGCTGGGTCGGTAGTCAGGCACTTGTTGGGCAACTAATGAAGGGTCACGCAACCTATGCCGGCCATTTAAGTTTCGCATTACGGCTCGGCGGGTTTCTCGGCCCCTGGCTGGCGGGCATCGCTTGGCATCAATATAGCCCCACGACAGGGTTTTATTTCATGGCGTTATGGATTGCCGGCGGCTGGGTCGCAGGCTGGCTGGTCCCGGCTGCCGAAGTTGCCAAGCATGACAGCCCGAAGAAAAAGGGTAGCGTCTGGGCGGTGTTGCCAAGCTGGTCAGATTACGTCGCGACCTTCCGGATGCTCGGCATTGCCTCCGTATTGCTGGTCACAGTGGTTACGTTGGTACGGCAGACCGGCTCGGGCATTCAGCTATCCTTCTTATCCGGTTTGGTTAAATCAGCTCGGCATTACCGCCGCCGATATCGGCTTTATGGTCGGGTGCAGCCATATCGTCTCCGCCTCATCCTCCCTTTCGGTGGGGTGGGTAACCCGCTGGGTACGGCCGCAATGGTTGTTGATCTTCACCATTGGGCTCTCCGTGGCCGTGATGGCCAGTACGCCCTTGTTTGGAAATGACTACATCACCCTGCCCTACGTCGGCAAGGTCTATTTCATTCTGTTTGGTGTGATCTGTCTGCGCGGTCTGACACAGGGTTGGAACATGCCGCTAATGATGTCGATTGGCATGCAGGCGGTTTCGGCCAGCGAACAGGGCAAGGTCGTCGCGCTCCGCATCACAACCAACCGGCTTGCCTCTGCGGTCATTCCGTTGCTGATGGGCAGCATTGCCCAATGGGTAGGGCTTGAAGAAAGTTTTTATGTCATTGGTGGCATCGGATTGACCGGGTTGGCGCTGACCGTGGTCTGGATGGTACGATCACCTGCCTTCAAAAAATAAATAACCCCGGCAGCAAGTTTTTATGACAACAGATGCGCCACAAAGCTATTCGGTAAAGATGCAGTCTGCTGTTTATGGCACGGCGTTTTTCAATGGCAATGTGCAATCGATGGGGTCAACCATCATTGCCTTGCTCGTCGTCGCGCTCATCGACAAGAAGCTCGGTCTACTCGTTGGCGTTGTTATTGCATCGCGCCAATTTCTAACCGTCTCCATGTCGGTTTTTTCGGGCACCATGATGGACAATTTCGGCACCAAACGCGTCATCATGGTGTTCGGTTTAACCGGCGCTCTCTCGGCGGTCGCCTATCCCTGCATCGCCCCACTCTTTGGCGTCGAAATTGGTGACAGTCTGAAAAATCCGGGTGTGCTGTTTGTACTCTCCATTATCCTCGTTCAAATGATTTCCGGATGGTCTGAAGGTACCGCCTGGATTGGTAGCCAAACTTTGGTCGGCCAGCTCATGAAAGGCCATCCGGTCTATGCGGGCCGCATGACGTTCGTCGCGCGGGTCGGCGGATTTCTGGGTCCACCCGCTATCGGGTATGCCTGGGATTTCTGGGGCCCCTGGGGGGGGTTTGGTTTTCTCGCCATCTGGATTTGCGGCGGTATGATCGCAGCGTCGTTCCTGCCGGATACCCGGGAAGCCACCCAGCCGTCTCGTGACGATGCGGATGCCTTGAGAGAAGCCAACGAAAATGGCGAAACGCCGAAGAAACAGTCGAGCTACGGCGAAACGTTGCGTCTGTTGCTCATCCCCGCCGTCGCCATGGTTATTATGGTGACGGTCATGCGGCAAACCGGCTCTGGCGTACAAAGCTCGTTTTATGTCGTCTGGCTGGGTGAACATGTTGGGATCAGCGGCAGCATGATTGGCTGGCTTATCGGTGCCGCCAATGGTGCCTCTGCCGTCGCAGCACTTTGCACCGGGCCGCTTATGAAACGATACCCGGCACATTGGCTGCTTATTCTTATGGTCACTGTCTCTGTCGCCGCCATCGCGATAACACCGCTGTTCGGGACCAATTTTGGAACATTGCTGTTTATGGCATTGCTCTTTGGCATTTGCGTTCGTGGATTTGCTCAGGGGTTAAACCTGCCGCTGATGATGGTCATCCTGTCACGCAATGTCGCGCCGCATTTACAAGGACGAGTCACCGCGCTCCGAATTTCTTTCAATCGATTTGGAGGATTGCTGGTCCCACCCGGAATGGGAGCACTTGCGGACATGGAGGCCGTCGGCGGACTCGCCAACGCCTTCTATATCGTTGGCATCGCCGGTGTCATCGCCCTCGGCCTGGTCGCCGTTTGGGTTCGGTTCTCACCGAGTTTTAAGACGGAATAATTTATTTATTTTTAGTTCCGGCGGTTCGATCTAATCCAGTACTAAAAAGGAACCTCGCCCAGTACCGTTGTCCGGTGCATCCTGCGCGCCTGCCCTTCTGGGACACCAAGCAAAGCAAGATGAATTGTCGTGCGGTTGTCCCACATCAACAGATCGCCCTTTGTCCAGCGATGGTGATAGATGAAGTCGCGATTCTGGATATGCGCAAATAACCCGTCAAGAAGTGGCTGGGCCTCAGCATCATCCATATCCTTGATACCGATCGTAAAGCGCGGCGAGATATAAAGTGCCTTTTTACCGGTATGTGGATGCGTTCGTACAATGGGATGAAATGCATCCGGCGGCGAGCGTTTATAATAATCCGGGTCATTCATGTGACGCACCGGCACGGTGAGCCGCTGGTTCTTCATGCGATTGAAGCTATGGATTCCAATCAGCCCGTCGAGCCGCGCCTTCAAGTCTTCGGATAGTGCTTCATACGCGCGCACCATATTCGTCCATTCAGTGTCACCGCCATCTTTCGGCACCTTGATTGCATGCAGCATGGTGTAGCCGGTCGGCTGATCGACATAAGAATGATCGGAATGCCATTCGCTGCCACCATCAGGTAGACCGATAAACTTCCCGTCTTCCTTCTCATTCGACAGGATCATTACTTCCGGCTGATCCTTCATCAGATATTCCGGCGAGATGTGATATTGAATTTTACCGAAGCGCTGGGCGAAAGCCGTTTGCTGCGCCGGTGACAGGTCCTGATCCTTTATCACAACCACCAGATTATCATGGAACACGTCGCGCAATTCATTAAAGGCTGCATCGTCGAGTTCAGCGGCGTTGATCCCCGAAACCTCGGCGCCGAGTGCGTCCGACAGCGGTTTAACGATGATGTTTTCCAATACTGTTGCCATAAGAACCTCGTTCATTCCCGGCCGCTTTGATTCTGACCGAGATTACCATATTTTCTGAGTGATGACAGAGCGGGAAAGGCGGGACAGTGACACGATTTAAAAACTTGTTTGCCCTTACCTCTGCTGCATTGCTGTTGCTCGCCCTCGCTGGATGCAGCAAACCCGTACAAATGCCAGGCAACCCATGGCATCACACGACAGAAGGCTTTCGGAACCCGGTCGGCAGCCCGGAACGTAATAGCTGGACAGACCGCCTGCCCTGGTTATTGAACAAGTTTACAGCATTCGCAGGCCCTGTGGAGAAACAAGTCTTACCGCCGGGTCATGTTCTTCCCAAAAAACAGGTTTTCGCCGGACTTAAATCAACGGCTGGACAAAACACGGTTACCTGGCTCGGCCATATGACGGCTTTGCTGCGCCTTGACGGCAAGACCATCCTCACAGACCCATGGTTGACCGGCCACGCCTCGCCCGTTCGTCCGTTAGGACCCAAACGTTATGTACCGCCGGCGCTAACCGTTGACGAATTGCCCCCCATTGATTTCGTGGTGATCTCCCACAGCCATTTTGATCACCTCGATTTACCGACCATCGAGACGTTGAAGAACCGCCACCGCATAACGGCGATGGTGCCACTGGGGCTCGGCAAATATTTTCGCGAACGCGGCTATGGCAAGGTCATTGAGCTTGATTGGGAGAAATCAGCGGCGTCGCAGGGTATAAATTTCACAGCACTCCCCGTCATCCACTGGTCCAAGCGATCCCTGTTCGCAACCAATGATACACTCTGGGCTGGCTGGGCAATTGAAGGAAAAAACGGGGCTCGCATATATTTCGGCGGTGATGCCGAATATGGCCCCGTTTATGCAGATATCGCCAAGCGTCACGGCGGGTTTGATATTGCTTTGCTCTCAATCGGCGCCTTTCTGCCCCGTATTGTAATGAATGGTGCGCATTGTGTGCCCGAAGACTGCCTGAAAATTGGACATGACCTTCGCACCAAAGTGCATCTCGCGATGCATTGGGGGACGGTACAGCTTGGGGACGATCCCCCTCTTCAAGCCCTGAAGAGATTTATGACAGGTGGCAAAGCCCTTGGCATTGCGGCAAAAAACCTTTGGGTGATGAAAATCGGCGAAACACGTATCCTGCCCAAACGCTAAATACAAAAACGCCTAAGACAGGAATCCAATGACCGAGCAACCAACACCAAAGCCACCGATCCGGCGGGTCATCACCGGCCATGACAAAGATATGAAAGCCGTGGTGACCATAGACGATCATGCTTCAAACCATAGCGGCAGAGAAGGTGTCCTCAACACACTGATCTGGTCATCGGATGAAATGCCAATCGAGATTTGGTCGGATGAGGATTACGGCGCACGGCAGACGGACCGGCAACCCCCGCCGTGCGGTACACGAATCTGTTATATCGATTTTATGCCTGGCAACGAGGCCCGGATGCATCGGACGGACACGCTGGATTATATCATTTGCCTGTCCGGCGAGATTGATATGGAGCTCGATGACGGTGTGGTCACGCACCTCAAGGTCGGCGAGTTAATGGTCCAACAGGCGACAAATCACGCCTGGATCAATCGCGGCACAGAAACCTGCCGCCTTGCCGTTATTATGATCGATGCCAAACGCGAACCCGGACAAGGAGATATATCACCACCTCGTATGATGCCGCATGACGGTACCGGTGATCCGCCTAGCCCTCCTCTTCACCGTGTTGTAACCCGCAACGCAAATGGCAAATCCATTGTCGCCTGGGAAGGCAATGCCTCCAATCACAAATGGTCTGGCCGAGGCATGGTCGCGACCCTTATCTGGTCTACAGATGAATGCCCAGCCGAAGTATGGAGCGATGACGATTACGGCGAACGGCAACTCGGCACTCAGCCCCCACGCAACGGATCGCGCTTTACCATCAACGACTACCCCGCAGGCATGCCCGGTCGCATGCACCGCACGGATACTGTCGACATCATTGTCGTGATGGATGGTGAGATTGATATGGAGCTGGACGATGGTGCCGAAACACATCTCAATAAAGGCGACATCATGATCCAGCAGGGTACCAACCACGCCTGGTGGAATCGCAGCGACAAGACCTGCCGCCTTGCCATCATCCTGATCGACGCCAAAGACGGCGGGTTAGAGATTACGGCTTAACCGCCCCGCTATTTCTTTTCAAACTGCTTATCGCCGAACATGATTGACCAGGCCTTGTCGTCGTGTACTGCCGGGCGCTGTGACTCTGCATCCAAAACCTTAACAGCCTTTTTAACGGCGGGCCGCGCATCGATGGCATCAAACCAGCGCGTCACGTTTGGGAAATCCGCATGATCGACACCGCGCCGTTCCGGTGTTCGGCACCAAGGCCAAACCGCCATATCCGCAATTGAATATTCACCGGCCAAGTAATCGCGTTTGGCCAACTGCTTGTCGAGAACACCGTACAGCCGATGCGCCTCATTTGTGTAGCGATCGATACCATATTGCAGTTCTTCATCGCTGGCGCGCTCCCGCGCATAGTTCCGAAAGTGGCCTGCCTGTCCAAACATCGGTCCGACACCGCCCATCTGAAACATCAACCACTGCAGAACGTCGTAATGTCCGACCGGGTCGTCAGCAAGCGAGGGCATGAATTGACCGGACTTGTCGGTGAGATAAATCAGCATCGCGCCAGACTCAAATACCGGTATTTCGTTGCCACCTGCACCATCGCGATCGATCATCGCCGGTATCCGGTTATTGGGGCTGAATTCGAGAAACTCTTCCTTGAATTGGTCACCGGCTCGGATATTGATTGGGTGAACAGCATATTCCAGCCCGGTCTCCTCAAGCATAATATGTATTTTGTGACCGTTGGGCGTACCCCAGCTATAAAGGTCGATCATCGCGTTTTGGCTCCGTATATAAGTGCGGTCCTGATAACCGCGTTGCCAAGCATGATGATCCGGCTAAAGGACGAACTCAATGGAGTTTTGCGGGATTTTTCTGACAGCGCATAACAAATCAGCGTAAACTGTCCTCATCATGCCAATTCTTCGCAATCTTCTATTTCAGGCCGCACGCCGTATCGCGAGCGATGAACGTGTTCAGCAAAAGGCGGCAGAAACCTATCGCGAGGAAATCAAACCCCGTGCCGAGGCCGCTTGGTCTGCGACCAAGCCGCGGCTGGAAAACACCCGTGATGACATTAAGAAAATCGCGGCAGAAACAAAGCCAACCGAAGAGCCAGCGCGTTTTGCGGGCCGCGCGGTACGGCGGTTATTCGAAGAAGTTAAGGCCGAAAAGCCGAAATCTGAAAATTAACCTGCGAGCTTCTTACGCAGAATTTCGTTGACCATCTGCGGATTTGCCCGACCTTTGGTCGCCTGCATTACCTGCCCGACAAACCAGCCGATAATCTTTTCATTACCGGATTTATATTGCTCGACCTGCGCGGCACCCTTGGCGATTACCTCGTCGACGATGCCTTCCAACTCTCCTGAGTCTGAGACTTGTTTTAGCCCCTTCTCTTCAACGATATCAGCTGGATCTTTGCCGCTAGCGCACATTTCGGCAAAGACATCACGGGCGATACGACCGGAAATCGTACTGTCAGAAATCAACCCGACCAACGCCCCAAGCTGTTTGGCAGCCACCGGCGAGTCTGTGATCTCAAGGCCTTCTTTGTTGAGATAGCCAAACAGATCACTGGTCACCCAATTGGCGACTGTCTTGGCATCCTGGCCATCGGCGGCTTCTTCGAAATACTCCGCAATCGCGCGCTCTGCGACCAGGACGTCAGCGTCATATGCCGACAAACCAAACTCAGCAACAAACCGGTCCTTCTTTTCATCAGGAAGTTCAGGCAGGCTCGCGCGGATTTCCTCAACGAACTCCTCCGACAGGTTAACCGGCAACAGATCGGGATCGGGGAAATATCGATAGTCGTGCGCTTCTTCTTTAGAGCGCATCGACCGCGTCACGCCTTTATTGGCATCGAACAGACGCGTTTCCTGATCAATTGTACCGCCACCCTCAATCACTTCGATCTGGCGTCGCGCTTCATATTCAATCGCCTGCGCTGCAAACCGGATCGAGTTTACGTTCTTGATTTCGCAACGCGTGCCCAGATCACCGCCAGGCTTGCGAACTGAGATATTGGCGTCACAGCGCATGCTGCCCTGCTCCATATTGCCGTCACAGGTTCCGAGATAGCGCAGGATCGCCCGCAATTTTGTGAGATAGGCCGCTGCCTCATCGGCGGAGCGCAGATCCGGCTCCGAGACGATTTCCATCAACGTCACGCCGGACCGGTTGAGATCGACATAGGTACTGCGCGGATCCATATCATGAACACTTTTGCCAGCATCCTGTTCGAGATGAATTCGGGTGATACCGACTGTGCGGCTTTCCCCGTCCTCCATATCGATAATGATTTCGCCCTCGCCGACAATCGGATCGCTGAATTGCGAAATCTGGTAGCCCTGCGGCAAATCGGGATAGAAGTAGTTTTTCCGATCAAAAACCGAGAACCGGTTGATCTGCGCCTTGATCCCAAGCCCTGTCCGCACAGCCTGCTCAAGGGCTTTTTTATTGATAACAGGCAACATCCCTGGCATCGCCGCATCAACGAGCGAGACCTGCTCATTTGGTTCTGCGCCAAACGATGTATCCGCACCGGAGAACAGTTTGGCTTTGGCGATTACCTGGGCGTGGACCTCAAGACCAATAACGACTTCCCAGTCACCGGTTTGCCCTTTGATCAAATTCTTCTCGGTCATTGCACCGTGCTCCCGCGAACCGCCATCGTCGACAGCAATGTTAGCAGTGCATACATGCAGGAGCGCATCAGCCAGACCCGACCTAACCGTTTACGGTAGTCGACCTTCATCTCTTCAGCGGCCTTGAAACTCTCTGCGGCCTGCAAGGTCGCGTCGAATTTGGGCTTGGCATCACGGTGAATCTCATAAATAGCGTAGGCCTGTACGATAAGCGCGGCGCCAAAGGCGTAAATCCCGCCGATATTCGTAAAAGTAAAATACTGATAGCCAACAACGCCGAGGCCAATATGAATAAGGACGTACCAAAAATGATAGCGCATGGCGGTTTACGCTCCCCCGTCCGGCCGCGCTGTGAAACCAGCGGACTGTTCCAGCACGCTGGCGACGCGGAACAAAGTTTCTTCATCGAACGCTTTGGTGATGAGTTGTAATCCCAGCGGCAATCCATCTGACGACAGGCCAGCCGGCACCGAAATACCCGGTAGACCAGCGAGGCTGGCGGGCACCGTCATCACATCATTGAGATACATACCCAACAGATCATCGCTTTTTTCACCATGGGCAAAAGCAGCACTCGGCACCGTCGGTGTTAAAATTGCATCGACTTGCTCAAAGGCCGCCGAGAACTCGTCAGCGATTAATTTCCGAACTTTTTGCGCCTTAATGTAATAGGCGTCGTAGTAACCAACGGACAGAACATAGGTACCCATCAAAATACGACGTCGTACTTCGGATCCAAAACCTTCGCCGCGTGTATTTTCATAGACGTCAGCCAGAGTTTCTCCGTCGACGCGCAGCCCATACCGCATACCGTCATAGCGTGCGAGATTTGATGATGCTTCCGCCGGCGCGATAATATAGTAGGCCGGCAAAGCGTATTTGGTTCGGGCCAGACTAACTTCAACGGCCTCGGCACCGGCGTCTTGCAGCCATTTTATCCCTTGATCCCAAAGTGCCAGAATTTCCGGATCGGTTCCTTCGATCCGGTATTCGCTGGGAATTCCGATTTTCATCCCTTTGATATCCTGACCAAGAACGGCCTGAAAATCAGGAACCGGCAACTCGGCCGATGTCGTATCTTTAGGATCGAACCCGACCATCGATTGCAACAGGATCGCCGCATCCTGGACAGTTCGTGCCATCGGGCCAGCCTGATCCAGCGAGGATGCAAAGGCCACAATTCCCCATCGCGAACACCGTCCATAGGTCGGTTTCATACCGACAATGCCGCAGAACGATGCAGGTTGGCGGATCGACCCCCCGGTATCTGTTCCTGTTGCCGCCAAACAAAGACGCGCCGCAACTGCCGCCGCAGATCCGCCTGACGAACCGCCAGGAACCAATGGCTGATCATCAGATTTGCGCTTCCAGGGATTTACGACCGGTCCGAAATAGCTGGTCTCATTCGATGACCCCATAGCGAACTCGTCGAGGTTGGTTTTACCCAGCATCACCATACCGGCGTCAACCATCTGGGACGTCACGGTGGATTCATAGGGAGGCACAAACTCTTCCAGCATGTGAGACGATGCCGTACTCTTTACACCTTTTGTGCAGAACAAATCCTTGATCGCAATCGGTAGTCCGTCGAGAGCGCCTGCCTCACCAACGGCGCGCCGTTTATCAGAGGCTTCCGCATCTGCAAGCGCTCTTTCGGGTGTTTCACTCACGAAGGCATTGAGATCACGCGCGGATTCAATTGCCGCAATATAAGTTTCGGTTATTTCCTTGGAGGAAAACTCGCCCTTGGCAAGTCCTTCTTTCGCTTCCGCCAGTGTCAATTCCGTGAGTGCCGCCATTATTCGATCACCTTGGGCACAGCGAAATAGCCTTTATCTGTGTCCGGCGCGTTCGACAGAACATCATCGCGGCGATCACCATCGCTCACCACATCATCACGTTGGCGCAAAACGGTACCTTCAGCGGTCGACGCCATTGGCGCAACGCCTTCGGTATCAACCTCATCAAGCTGCTCAACCCAACCGACGATTTTCGAGAGTTCGTCAGCAAGGGCGTCGATATCTTCTTCTGGAACTTTAATCCGGGCCAATGTTGCAATACGAGCCACGGTGGATTTGTCGACCGACATAGCGTATTCGTCTCAAAGCTTATGGTTCAGGGGTGTCTCTTTAAACGAGGTCATTCGACGAAAAGCCGCAGCTTTTTGCCGAAATTCACCCAAATTTGAGCGCGCGGAAGGTAACATCGCATATGACGGTTCGCAAGCTTATAGACTTAACAGCCTTATTGCCGCCCAATCGGCGATTGCTTGGCCTAGACGTTGGCGAAAAAACCGTCGGTTTGGCCCTGTCCGATATGTCACGCACCGTCGCAACACCAATGGAAACGCTCATCCTGAGAAAGTTCACTCATACGGCGACACAACTGTTGGATATTTGCGTCGTGCATAAAGTCGCTGCCCTGATTATCGGGTTGCCGGTAAATATGGATGGTACCGAAGGACCGCGCTGCCAGTCCGTAAGGCAGTTCGGCAGAAACCTGGAAGCACATTTCGATATGGAGATGGCATTCTGGGACGAACGTCTTTCAACCGTTGCCGTCACCAAGACGATGATCGAAGCGGATATGTCGCGCGCCAAGCGAGCAGAGAATGTTGATAAAATGGCCGCCGCATACATTTTGCAGGGCGCCCTCGATTTCATGGCCAATCAATCTGACCAGCTTCAGGACGAGAAACCCGATGGCTGGGGCTAAAATCTGAAAGTAGTAATTCATGTCTGACTTGGCGGACCCGGGTTTCACTGTCACACTCACGGTTCTGGTTTCCGTTTGCCACAAAGATCAGAGGACACCATGCCGAAACGCCTTACCGAAGAACAAGTCGAACGATTCCATAACCAAGGCGCAATTGCGCCGGTCAAAGTCATGGAGGCGGAGGAGGCATTCGAGTTTCGTAAAAATTTTGAAGCGCTGGAAGAAGAAATAGGGTGCGAAGCCCAAAGCCGGTTTCGCATTAAGGCACATCTACCTTTCCCTTGGCTGACCGAGCTAATCCAGAACTCCAATATGCTGGATGCCGTAGAAGATCTCATTGGACCCGATATTATCGTTTGGGGTTCCAGCTTCTTCACCAAAAAGGCAAATGATCATCGATTTGTGTCCTGGCATCAGGACTCCACCTATTACGGCTTCGACCCCGCTGAGTCTGTTACTGCCTGGATTGCTTTTTCAGATAGTACACAGGAAACCGGGTGTGTTCGGATCATCCCAGGTTCCCATAAAGGCGAAGCGGTGATGAAACATGTTGAGACATTTGATCCGGACAACTTGCTTGCGCGGGGTCAAACCATTGAAGGCATCGAGGAAAGTGAGATCGTCGACCTGGAACTTCATGCCGGAGAAATGTCGATCCACGACAATCGGACCGTCCATAGTTCAATGCCCAACCCCTCGAATATGCCGCGCATCGGCTATGCGGTACATCTTTGCGGCCCGCATGTAAAACAAACCCAATTTGAAGGTGCTACGGGAAAACTCGTTCGAGGCACTGACAATTACGGAAATTGGGGTCCTGATATTGAAGCCAAACAACATATGGATCCGGATTGTCTCGCGGCATTGGATGTCGCCTGGCAAAGATATCGCGACTCGATGAAAGCACCTTACCAACAGTGATCAGAATTTAATGAGCGTCTTGCTTGCGTCTACCATTGGTCCGCCGGATCGATGGATTTCAATATTAGAAAATGCCCTGCCAAACGAAACATTGAGAACCGATGTTGATGCAGAGGACCTCTCGGATGTCGAAGTTGCGCTTTTTGCACATCGTGTCCCTGGTTTAATTCCCCGTTTGCCGGAGCTGAAACTTGTTATTGGCCTTCAGGCGGGCGTCGACAGCTTGATCGCGGACCCCGAACTGCCATCTGATATCCCGATAGTGCGGGCGAGCGAACCGGGCGGTGATCGAATGATCGCTGAATATGTTCTACTACACGTTTTGCGACATCATCGAAACATGCCGTTTTTTCTGGAAAATCAGAGACAGAGAGTATGGGAAAAACCGGACGTGCCAGAAGCGCGCGACTGCCGCGTCGGTCTGATGGGGATGGGTCTTATCGCTGTGCCTTGCGCCCTGGTGCTCCAAAACATTGGTTTCCAGGTCGCGAGTTGGACCCGAACACCCAATTCGATGGATGGTATTGAAAATTTCCATGGCGCAGACTCCCTCGAACCATTTCTTGCGCGATCTAACATTCTCATAAACGTTCTTCCGATGACCGAAGCGACCGAAGATATTCTTTGTTCGCGGACCTTTGCGATGCTACCCGAAGGCGCTTGCCTCATTAATATAGGGCGTGGTCACCATGTGGTTGATGAGGATCTAATTGCCGCATTGGACTCCGGACAGCTCAAGGCAGCTACGCTTGATGTTTTTAGGCAAGAACCACTGCCCATAGAACATCCGTTTTGGGCGCACCCAAAAATCACTTTAATGCCCCACACCGCGCGCAAAATCCAACCTGAAAACATTGTTCCCCAGATTGCCGACAACGTCCGGCGGTTTTGGTCAGGCGAAAAACTCGTACTTCTTGTCGACCGTAGCGCTGGATATTGAGCCACCTTGCATCGGTGCCATCTGATCGATAACAAAGGCTACAATTTTATCGCCGCCAACGACCAAATCTCCAAAAAGGGCCACCATCAATGTTAGCGATCGCCGCGACGATACTGCCAATTTTCCTTCTCATTGTCGTGGGCTACGTATTTAAGAAAACCGGATTTCCCGGCGATGGCTTTTGGGCGCCAGCAGAGAAACTTACCTATTATGTTCTCCTACCCGCGCTGATTATTCGCAGCATTACAGAATCCGATCTCTCGACAATGCCGGTCGGACCGATGGCGCTGACTATTCTGTCTCTCGGCGCAAGTATGATTGTTCTTGCCTTGCTGGTTAAACCCTTCTTGCGCATCGATGGCCCTGCCTACACTTCTGTTCTGCAAGGAACGACACGCATTAATGCCTATCTCTGCTTCGCTATTGGTGACGCCCTCTATGGACCAAAGAGTGTAGCCCTCTGCGCGTATTTTCTTGCGGTCATGATGCCGTTCATCAACGCGTCCCTGGTTCCTTTGATCTCCGCCTATGCGGGAACAGGCAAACCAAATTGGGGGCGCGTCCCGCTGCAGGTGATACAAAACCCGATCATTATCGGGTGTGCCATTGGCTGGGCTATCAATACCCTTTCCATCCCAATGCCTGATTGGTTGATGACTTTTCTTTCGATCCTGGACCGGGGAACCTTACCGATAGCACTCCTATGCATTGGAGCAGGTCTTGTCATTGTTATGGAGCGTTCTCGCATCCTGGCGATGGGAACAGCTGTAATTCTTAAACTCTGTATTATGCCTGTTATCGCCATTTTCCTGTGCCACCAGTTTGGCGTCACGGGATTACCACTGGCAATCATTGTTCTCTATGGCGGGGCACCGGCATCACCAGCATCCTATATACTTGCGCGACAGATGGGGGGAGATGCCCCCCTCATGGCAGCCATATTGTCCGCGCAAACAATGCTTGCCGCTCTCACCTTGCCGCCAGTCTTGGCCTACATCGCCCCTCTTGTCGCGAGTTAGCTTTCGACCTTTTCAAAACAACTGTGGCGCTGGATAATAGTTTCACACTCTGACAATTGGATAATCTTATGTATTTTGACGCGGACAAGAACGATCACGGCCTTCCTTATAATCCGATCAAGGCGCTGACAGTGCCGCGGCCGATTGGCTGGATCAGTACAATCAGCAAAGACGGTGTCGGAAATTTGGCACCCTTCAGCTATTTCAACGGATTATCTTACAATCCACCCTTTGTATTATTCTCCGGTGGTTCCCGCGCTGATGGCACAAAAAAAGACTCTGTGCTCAATGCCGAAGAGACAGGCGAATTCGTCTTTAACATCGCGACCTATGACACTAAGGATAAAATGAACGATTCAAGCTGGATCGATGACCCGGCTGTTGATGAGTTGGCCGAAGTTGGACTTACCCCGGTACCATCCGTTCAGGTAAAACCACCCAGAGTCAAAGAATCACCAGCCCATTTTGAATGTGTCTATCACCAGACGGTCGTCCTGCCCGGGCACGCACCGGAATCCGTACATCATGTCGTCTTTGGCCGTGTCGTTGGCGTGCATATCGATGATGACTACATTACAGACGATGGGCTGGTAGATACCCTGAAGATGAAAGTCATCGCTCGCCTCGGTTATAAGGACTACACCACCGTCGAGAGCACATTCTCGATGAATAAGAGAACAGTGGAAGACAACTACCTTCCGAACAAGAATACGCAAGCGGCGGAATAGCCTGTTCTTGAAAGTGGGGTTTTCCAAAGCCCTCACCTCAAAATGTCTGTTGTCGTGCGCGTTAATTTCCTTTGCTGTACCTCCGTATGGAGCCGCGCTTGCAGAATCAGGTAACAAACAAACGGAAGCGCCTGGCTTACCGCCAACTCCCGGATTTCTGGGAAAGCTTAAACGCGGCGCGGATGGGATAATATTTCGTACCGGGCCAGCAGGTATACGATCCAATGTTCCATCCGAGGATATAGATAAGGTATCCCCACCGTCGACTGAGACTCGGCCGTCAAAACATCCGCACCTATCCACTCCCGAAGAACGAATCTACAGCACTCGGGGACTTGAAGAGCTGCAAGGGCAGTCAGATCACGAAAGACGGGCCGACCGGCAGCAGATTGAAATTGATGGTATCTTGCGAGATGAAGCGCGGGCCAAAAAGAACGGTGCTTCGGTTGATTCTCGTGGTCTTACGGCCCACGAAATTGCCCTGCTTGAGCAGCTGCAACGCCGAGATCGCGAGGTTAGGCGCCACGAAATGGAGCATTTCCAAAACGGGCAGCCATACGCGTCATTTCCACAGTACTTCTACGTTACAGGGCCGCTAAATAGGCCATACGCGATTTCCGGTATCGTCAAATTTGATGCATCGCCGGTACCAGGAAACATCAGAGAGACCGTAATAAAATTGGAAAAACTGCGACGCGCTGCTTTAGCGCCAAGAACGCCATCGCTTCAGGATCGGCAAGTTGCCGCTGAACTTGCTCGGCTGATTTCAACTCTTCGCGCGGGTCGCCACAATCAATAAAAAAGCGGGCCCTAAAGCCCGCTTTTTTATGAAGAGTTATGCTGCGACTCTGCCCGCTCCTGCGTCACAGGAATCAATGGCCCGAACCGCGGAGTCCCTTACCGCTTCGGGCTCCAGTAACGCCCACTGACAAATGCGTCTAAAATCAAGACTATCTGTCAGCAGCCATTCCCTGGCCTCTTCCCGTAGAACTCTGGCTTCGCGCGCTTCGCTATCACCAGTCTCGCCATTAATCCCCCTGCGATTAAGTGCGTCATGAAAAGCGCGGGCAATTACCGCACGGAACAGGGTTACTTCGCCAGCGACTGTGGCGATATTCGTCATCTCCCGATTACTCGGATCGAAATTCATCCTCATGTCCCCCATAACCATCGACCATTGCAGTCGTGGTCTACTTATTAGTCTTATACTGGCCCTTATGGATCAGCGATTAGTTACAAAGATATCTTAGTCGACCTGAACACCGTTGTGTAGCTTTTTATGCGAATCTGTCTCAAAAATGCGAATTTACTCAGAATGCGATAAGCTTGCTGCCAATAGCGTTCAGCTTTAGAAGTAATTCCAGTCATTTAAAGAACAAATTTCCAGGCGCAGACCGAAAGGATACGTCGTGATCGACCCGATAAGCTGGGCACATTCCTGGCCTTATATTCTTACCGCTTTTATCGGAGGGTATTCGATTGGCTCAGTACCGTTTGGCTTGCTCTTTACCAAGATGTCTGGCCTCGGTGATATCCGTGACATTGGTTCAGGAAATATCGGGGCAACGAACGTACTACGAACCGGGAAAAAGGGTATCGCAGCAGCGACGTTGTCGGCTGACATAATCAAAGGCGTATTCGCTGCTCTTATCGGCGCACAGTTTGGACCAGATATCGCTGTTGTCGCTGCGCTCGGTGCCTTTCTGGGCCACTTGTTTCCTGTCTGGCTAAAATTTCAGGGCGGAAAAGGTGTAGCAACTACCCTCGGCATTATATTGGCCTTGTCCTGGCAAACAGGGCTCGTCGCGGTCGGCATTTGGTTACTCACCGCGTTGGTGTTTCGCTATTCTTCTCTTGCAGCACTACTTGGAGCAATTGCCGCACCTATTTCTGCTTGGTGGTTAGCAACGCCACAGCTCGTCGAGCTCTTTGCCGTTTTCACTGTTCTTATCTGGATTCGACATCATGCGAACATAAGGCGTTTGCTCAAAGGCGAAGAAACCAAAATTGGTGCGAAAAGCCAGGAGACCGTACCGGACGAAAGTACGTCCTGAAGGTATGATTTGATGCGGACGGGTCTCAATGGATACTGAACGACGTTCTCTTTCCCGCACTGAACATCGCGATTGGCTTAGACTGATACGCAGCGAAAACGTCGGACCTACAACTTTTCGAAGTTTGATTCAGCGTTACGGATCAGCCGCCAGCGCCCTCGAAGCCGCGCCCGAGCTTTCGCGCCGTGGCGGTAGGAAACGCGCTATTAAAATTATTCCGGAATTCGAGGCTGACGACGAACTCGCTGTTCTTGAAGAACGGGGCGGTACTCTTATCGGCTTATGTGAACCGGCGTACCCCGAAGCCCTCTCTACAATTCACGACCCTCCTCCTCTTCTGCAGCTGTTTGGCGATGCCAGTCTGCTCAATAAACCCTCAATCGGTGTTGTGGGTGCCCGGAACGCTTCTGCTGCCGGCCGGGTCTTCGCGCGTGATATCGCCGCCGCTGTAGGAAAGAAAGGGCTTATCGTCTCATCGGGATTAGCCCGCGGGATTGATACTGCCGCACATGAAGGGGCACTCGAAACTGGCACCGTCGCTGTCGTCGCGGGGGGGGGGGGGTCGACATTGTTTATCCCCGCGAAAACGAGGCACTTTACGAAAAAATTGTCCAAACTGGTGCGGTAATAAGCGAACAACCTTTGGGGACGTCACCCACAGCCAGGCATTTCCCACCGAGAAACAGGCTGATTTCGGGTTTGTCGTTCGGCGTCCTCGTCGTCGAAGCCGCGCTGCGGTCAGGGTCGCTCATCACGGCGCGCATGGCGTTGGAACAGGGACGAGAAGTTTTTTCCGTCCCCGGATCACCGCGCGATCCGCGACACAAGGGTACAAATGGCCTGCTACGCGATGGGGCGACACTCACTGAAGGGGCAGACGATATTATTTCGCAGATTTCTCCGATGTTGGAGACCGTTAAAGCGTCTCAGGAATTCGTCAAACTTCTGCCGGACGCTACCGAAACCATCCCCGAAAATGAAACATCGGAGGCCAGGGATCGCGTCTGCGAATTATTGGGCCCGGTTGCAGTAAGTATTGACGAACTGCTTCGCGAGTGCCAATTGTCACCCGCCGTTGTACTAACGGTACTCCTCGAGTTGGAACTCGCGGGGCGATTGGAACGCCATCCGGGAAATCTGGTTTCGTTGATTTCGTAAACGATCCAGCAACCTAATAAGAGATAGCATCCATTCGCTCACGGGAGACGTGACAGGTAATTTTAACGAGTAACTGAGCCGCCATGGACGTTGTCGTAGTAGAGTCGCCAGCCAAAGCCAAGACGATCAATAAGTATCTTGGCAGCGGGTTTACCGTGTTGGCAAGTTATGGACATGTGCGCGATCTGCCACCCAAGAATGGCTCCGTCGATCCTGAGCAGGACTTCAATATGCTCTGGCAAGTTGGAGACGACTCAGAAAAACATCTAAAAGCAATAATTGATGCCACGCGTGGCGCGGATCATTTGTATCTCGCGACGGACCCGGATCGCGAAGGGGAAGCGATTTCCTGGCATGTCCAGGAGGTTCTTGAAAACCGGAAAGTCCTCGACGGCGTTAACGTCCAGCGTATTGTATTCCATGAGATCACCAAAGACGCTGTTCTGCAGGCCATCCAGGAACCACGCGATCTCGATCACGGATTGATCGAAGCCTATCTCGCCCGTCGGGCGTTGGACTATTTGGTGGGCTTCACGCTTTCTCCTGTTCTCTGGCGCAAATTGCCCGGTAGCCGCTCCGCTGGACGGGTTCAATCAGTTGCCTTGCGATTGATAAGCGAGCGCGAGAGCGAAATTGAAAAATTTGTCCCGCAGGAATATTGGTCTTTAGAGGCAGACTTCACGACCCGTCAGGGTGGTGTGATGACCTCGCGCATGACTCATTTCGAAGGTGAGAAATTCACCCGTTTTTCGCTGGCTAATGCTGAAACCGCGAACCGGGCGGCGGACACGGTTAAGACAGGTGACTTCAGAGTTACCTCAATTGAACGCAAATCGGTTTTCCGCAACCCGCAACCGCCCTTCACAACGTCCACACTGCAACAAGAAGCTTCTCGAAAGCTGGGCTTTGGTACCGCCCGAACGATGCGTATTGCACAACGTCTTTACGAGGGTGTTGATATTGGCGGTGAAACCGTTGGTCTCATCACGTACATGCGGACGGACAGTATTTCGATGGCGCAGGAAGCCATCACTGCCAGCCGGAACCTGATTAGGGATCAATTTGGCGCTGAGTATGTTCCAGATACGCCAAATGTATTTCGCAATCGCTCAAAGAATGCTCAGGAAGCACATGAGGCTGTTCGGCCAACTGATTTCTCACGACAGCCAAAGGACATGGCGTCCTATCTGGATGATGACGGTCGTCGTCTCTATGAGCTGATCTGGAAGCGCGCGATGGCGAGTTCGATGCAGAAAGCGGCACTGGAACAGGTTGCTATCGATTCCGCCACTGTTGATCGCAAAACGGTGATGCGCGCCACAGGCTCTGTGATCGTATTCGACGGATTCCTCATGCTTTATCAGGAAGACAGAGACGACCCGACTGACGATGATGACGGTTCCTCAAAAATTCTACCGCGTGTCGCTGAAGGCGAGTCTCTGACAACTGGCGAAGTCAGGCCAGAACAGCACTTCACGAAACCACCACCCCGCTTTACTGAAGCGAGCCTGGTTCGCAAGATGGAAGAACTCGGCATTGGACGGCCTTCCACCTACGCCTCCATTATTTCAGTATTACAAGACAGAAATTACGTCCGGCTCGAGAATAAACGTTTCGAACCTGAGAATCGCGGGCGCGTCGTCACGGCGTTCCTGTCGGGCTATTTCGAACGTTATGTTGAATATAACTTTACTGCCGACCTGGAAGATCGCCTTGACCTTATTGCCAGTGGTGACACCAACTGGAAGCAAGTTCTCCGAGACTTCTGGGATGCTTTCCATGAAGCTGTGAAGGGAACCGAAAGCCTCAAAATTTCAGATGTCATAGATACGCTTGATGCTGATCTCGGGCCGCATTTCTTCCCACCCCGTGAAGATGGCTCGGATACTAGGGTGTGCCCTTCCTGCAAAGACGGTCGTCTGGGTCTCAAGCTCGGAAAAGGCGGCCCGTTTATTGGCTGCAGCAATTACCCGGACTGCAACTACACGCGCCCCCTCTCTGTCGCCAGCGCCGAAGATGATGAAATCGCAGGCATGTCTTTGCCAAAAGTCTTAGGTATTGATCCTGAAACAGAGAAAGACGTCACACTGCGCAAGGGCCCCTTCGGTTTTTATATCCAGCTTGGAGAACCAGAAGGAAAGCAGAAACCCAAACGCGCAACGCTTCTTAAAAATTTCTCTCCGATGGACGTAACACTGGAGATAGCGCTTGCCCTACTCTCTCTCCCCCGTGATATCGGCCCGCACCCTGAAAGCGGTGAGATGATCCAGGCAGGTATCGGCCGCTACGGCCCCTATCTTAAGATTGGCCCCGCCTATACCTCACTCGGTCCAGAGGAAGACGTCCTTTCAATCGGACTGAACCGTGCGATAACAGTTATTAAAGAAAAACCGCCCAAAAGCCGGGGTGCTGCAACCGCTCTACGAGACCTTGGAACGCACCCATCAGACGGCAAACCAGTGGGCGTCTTCAAGGGGCGCTACGGACCATATGTCAAACACTGCCGTGTAAACGCCTCTATTCCGAAATCGGAGACAGAAGAGTCGATCACGCTGGATATGGCAGTTGAATTACTGGCTGCCCGAGCCGCCAAAGGGAAAAAAGGGAAGAAGAAAGCTGCTAAGAAAAAGGCTGCAAAAAAGAAAGCCGCAAAAAAGGCCGCAAAGGCCAAATCTAGCAGCTGATCTGCCCGGAAAGTGGCAGACGACAAAAAGAACGGGACCCTTCCTACCGAAGAAGCCCTTATTGAGTATATCTCGAAAAGCGGCAAATCTCTGAGCCGCAGAGAACTCGCGCGAAACTATAAACTCGCGACCTCAGACCGACGTGCGCTGGGTGCGTTGCTGGAAGCCCTCTCCGAAGCCGGCAAAATTCGCCGTGGCAGAGGCAAACGCTACATGGCAAATACCCACCTTCCATCGGTCTCAGTTCTGGAAGTCAGCGGTCTCGATGAGGACGGCGACATAATTTTGCGGCCAACTGATCACCGTTTCGAAAAAGCGCCACCCCGAATTCGGGCAAACATGCGAGCATTCAAAGGACCGGCGCCCGGAGTTGGTGACCGCGTCCTCGCCCGGCTTGAAAAAAAGCGAGGCAGCTACCTGGCCCATATTATTAAACGGCTGGAACAACGACCATCAAACATAATTGGCGTTTTTCGCCGACATCCCGATAGCGGCATCGTTGAGCCAGCGGACCGACGCCTCAAAACCAACTATATGATCAATAGTCGGGATACGGATGGAGCGGAGGACGGTGAACTCGTCGAATGTGAAACAATTTCTGGGCGCGAGCACGGACTTCCACTAGCCCGTGTCGTCGAGCGTTTTGGCAATAGCGAAGACCCTTCCTCGATCGTCCCGGCCCTGATCGCAAAACACGAAATCCCAAAGACGTTTTCTGCAGCGGCCTTACGCCAGGCAGAACAATCCGGTGCAGCAACTATGGAGGGTCGCGACGACCTTCGGGATATTCCCTTTGTAACGATCGACGATGAGACGGCTCGAGATTTTGATGATGCAGTATGGGCCGAACGGAATGAGACAGATGACGGATGGCATCTCATCGTGGCCATCGCAGACGTTGCCGCCTATGTCCGTCCGAGTGATGCCCTCGACAAAGTCGCACAGGAACGTGGCAACTCAGTATATTTCCCAACAACGGTCATTCCCATGTTACCGGAACAGTTGTCGAACGGCTGGTGCTCTCTGGTTCCCAACGAAGATCGCCCCTGTCTCGCGGTTGATATTTGGATTAACGACAATGGACAGAAGACACGTCACCAGTTTCGCAGAGGTATGATGCGGTCGGCAGCGCGGCTCACCTACAACCTTGTGCAAAATATGCGTGATGGCGTGATTGAGGACGCCCCATCGGTAATTCCCAAAAACCCTGTTTCGGGCCTTTACGGTGCTTTTGAAGCTTTAAACAAAGGCCGTCAGGCAAGAGGTGTTATTGACCTCGATCTTCCCGAACGGAAAATCGGTGTCGATGAGCACGGAGCAATATCAGGCGTAGATATTCGCGTTCGATTAGACAGCCACCGGCTTATCGAGGAGTTCATGATCCTGGCCAATGTCTGCGCCGCAGAGACCTTGGAATCCGTCAACATGCCATGCATGTATCGAGTCCATGATGACCCCGCAGCTGATCGCGTCGCAGCGCTGCGAAAGTATCTGAAAACCATTGGCCTAGACCTTGGTGGCGGGCAGGCGGTTCGCCCCCGTCATTTTGCAAGCCTGTTGCGTAGCGCCAAAGGTCGAGCAGACTTCATGGGGATCCAGGATGCTATCCTCCGCTCCCAGGCTCAGGCAGTGTACAGCCCAAGTAATGTCGGCCATTTTGGCCTCGCCTTGCGCCGATATGCGCATTTTACCTCCCCTATCAGACGCTATGCCGATTTGCTCGTACACCGCGCCCTCATTCAGGGCCTGCATCTTGGCGATGACGGTTTATATATCGAAGACGCGGATGACTTTCCCCAAATTGGAGAACAAATCTCGATGACCGAACGCCGTGCCATGGCGGCGGAGCGTGATGCCTTTGACCGTTTGGCAACTATCTATCTGTCTGATCAGGTTGGTGCAGAGTTTAACGCCCGAATTACAGGCGTTGAGCGGTTTGGTCTGTTTGCGGAGTTGGTCGACATCGGCGCCAGCGGGTTAATACCGGTCTCAACACTGGAGGGCGGTTATTTTCGGCTGGACCCCGACCGTAGGGGATTATTCGTTGATGGCTCCAAAACCGGATATGAGCTTGGTCAATTTCTGAAAGTTCGCCTCAAGGAAGCAAATATCGCGACCGGGGGTCTGCTTATTGAGCCCGCGGAGCAAATGTCTGAAAAAATACCGCGACAAACGCCCGCCATCGACGTAAAAATGCTGGGAACAAGCGTTCTGGGGAAAAAAAGAAGACGTTAGGAAATATGGACTATCCTTTCGACTGATTTGTAAATTCCAGGTAGGGCAAGTGTAACGTGAGGCGCTAAATGTCGTCCGGTCCGTCAGCATATCCAATACCAAGATTCAGGCAGTTGCTCATCTCTTTTGCATGCTTGGTCCTGGCTGGGTGCGCGAACGAAGTTGAGAAGCAGAAAAACCTGGAGTCTGGAAATCTACTTACCGTCGCTCTGGAGAATCTGGCCGACCGATACATCGAACCATTACAGCCCGGTGCAATGAGCATCAATGGATTGCGGAAACTCGTTGCTGTCGACGCTATGTTAAGTATCGATCAGACCGAACATGGCGTTGCACTTAGTGTCGATGGTTCAACAACGCTTCAGCGCGCCTTACCTGAAGATACAGATCTCCATGGATGGGCTGATCTCACAGTTCAACTGGTAAATAAAGCGAGGTCACAGTCCACCGCGATCGGAGAACTAAGCGAAGCAGAAACTCACAAACTATTACTAACGGGAATTATCGAAAACACCGACAAATATTCCCGATATCTACCACCTGATGCAGCTGGCCGCAGCCGGGCGACACGCGACGGGTTTGGCGGCATTGGCGTCGTGTTAGATCAACGCAACGATCGCGTAATTATACGCAGCGTAACACCGAACAATCCCGCAGATGAAGCTGGCGTGAAAGCAAAAGACTGGATCACGCACATAGATGGCAAATCGACCTTGGGACTTTCTGTAGGACGCGTCGCCAAATTATTGCGCGGCAAAATCTCTCAACCCGTTAGAATTCGGGTTGTACGTGAAGGGCTGGACAAACCACTTTCTCTCTCTGTTATCCGTGATCACGTAATTCGACAGAGCGTCATAAGTCGGCATGCGCAGAATGTCGTAATACTTCGCATAAAAACTTTTAACCAAGGAACCGTAAGCACGTTTCGCAAGGCCATTGTTAAAGCCGTCAAGGAAATGGGGAGCGATCTAAAGGGTATCGTCCTAGACCTCAGGAACAACCCCGGTGGCTTACTCGACCAGGCAATCGCTGTGGCGGATCTATTTATGGTCAGGGGCCGGATCATTTCAACAAAAGGCCGACATGCCGAGAGCAATCAAATATTCGATGCGAGCCCGGGGCAGGTCTTGGCCGACATGCCGATGGTGGTATTGATCAATGGAAGATCAGCATCGGCTGCTGAAATCGTTGCAGCTGCCCTAAGAGACTCAGGGCGGGCCGCTCTAATCGGTTCAACATCATATGGTAAAGGCACCGTACAAACTATCGTGCGCCTACCAAACACTGCGGAATATCATCTAACCTGGGCGAGAATTTTAGCACCCTCCGGGCAAACACTAGATTCTCAGGGAATAGTCCCCGTCATTTGCACGAACATTTCGCGAGATAGGCTCGAGACCGTAAAATCCGCCCTCGCAAGTGGTGGCGATAATTTATCCGCAGTGCAAAAAATCTATCGTCCGCACGCGGCACTTTCGCATTATTCCAGAACGCACAAACTAGCGTGCCCGCCTTCGCCAATACGACCATCCGACGACTTAGAAACCGCCAAACTATTGTTAATGAATAATAAAATTTATAAATCTACGATAGCACATCCCCCGACAAATTTAGCCGAACGCTGAAATAGGCTATTAAATGGGATGTGAATTGCTTGACAGCGCGTAATTGTGGACTATGTTGTGCGCATCTGAATTTAGGGCACGGAACCGATTGTCATGGCCAAGGCTAACTCGATACAAATAAAGCTCGTCAGCAGTGCTGACACTGGCTTTTACTACGTTACACGCAAAAACCCTCGGACACTGACCGACAAGGTCGAAATGCGTAAATATGATCCTGTTGTCCGAAAACACGTAATGTTCAAGGAAGCCAAGATTAAATAGGCCCTTTGCTTTGAAAATTAGACAAGCCGCCCGGTTTTTGCCGCGGCGGCTTTTTTATTGCGAGGGCACCAAAATAATTCAGCCTGTAGCTTGCTTGGCGGAAAGCGGGCGCTCAGGTGTCGGCAATGCTTCCTGAACGGGCTCCCCTGCCTCAGATAACGGCAAGGCTCCAGTAGCTGTTGTAACCTTGTTACGGCCCGTGCGCTTGGCTTCATACAATGCCGCATCAGCATGGCGGAGCAAATTTTCGAGATCACTGTCGCCCGCCAACACACAAGCAGCGCCAATACTCACCGTTATCGCCAAACCGTCATCAACACCTGAAACTACAAATTTCCCGCCCGAGATCGATGTACATAACCTTTCTGCCGCAGCAGATGCGGACGCCAAAGAAGAATCCGGCAGTAAAACAACGAATTCTTCACCGCCCAATCGGACAGCTGTATCAAATCCGCGCAAATTACTTTGAATACGTTTCGCAACGGCCTGAAGGATTTCATCTCCCGCTTCATGCCCATGTGTATCATTGACGGTTTTAAAATGGTCGATATCAAGGATTAGGGCCGAGATTGGTTTTCCTGAATCCGCAAGCCGCGCAACAATTCGTTCAAAATGGGACTCTAAATATCGCCGGTTATACATCCCGGTCAGGCTATCCGTGACAGCGGCATTGACACTGAAGGTATAATTTTCCCGCAGGCGTTCCTCATAACGTCGACGTCTAATTTGAGTCCGCGAGCGAGAAATAAGCTCATCGCGTTCGACCGGCCGAACAAGGTAATCATTTACGCCAAGCTCTAGGGCTTTTGCGAGACGGTCTTCCTCATTTTCCGGTACCACGATTAGGATGGGCCGATGTCTGGTTTCTGGTTCAGACCGCATTTGTGAACATAAACGCAAGGCATCCTGGGATCGATTGCCGTCGCTGACCAGCACGAGATCATAGTCTCCGCTTTTAGCCATGGAGATGGCCTGATCATCATCTTCAGCGAGTTCAACCGAATGCCCTTGCAAGGACAATGTTTCAGTTACAAGGTCACGGTCATACATACCTTCTGCGACGATAAGGACAGACCCTGGTGCTTTCTGGTCAACACAATTTTGAGCAGCATCTGTTACACCAAGCTCTACAGCGGTCGCTTCGCGGGCGCGCCACTCATCACTCGCCCTTTTTAGGCGGACCAATGATCTAATCCGCGCGAAAAGTGCAACATCATTGACGGGTTTCGTCAGGAAATCGTCAGCACCTACCTCCAGTCCGCGGACACGATCCCGAACCTCGTTGAGTGCAGTTACCATTACAACTGGAATATGTGCCGTGACTGGATTGTTTTTTAAATGGCCGCAAACTTCATAGCCATCCATCCCAGGCATCATCACATCCAAGAGAATAATATCCGGTAGATGATCTTCCGCAACAACGAGCGCAGAGGGACCGTCAACTGCGGTAAGCACTTCGTAGTATTCTACGAGCAGCTTTGCTTCGAGCAATTTCACATTCACAGGGGTGTCATCAACGACTAAAACACGGGCGGACATCTTGGATCAGGACTCCGGAAAATTGTTCAGTCGATAACTTTTTCGATCGTCTCAAGAAATGTCGAAACAGAGATTGGTTTTGCGACATAGGCTTCGCAACCACCGTTTCGAATTTTCTCTTCGTCGCCTTTCATTGCAAATGCGGTAACGGCGATAACCGGAATGTCCCGGAGATCATCGTCTTCTTTGATCCACTTTGTGACCTCCAGCCCAGAAACTTCCGGAAGCTGGATATCCATCAAAATAAGGTCGGGTCGGTGCGTGCGGGCGAGATCAAGAGCTTCCCGACCATCTTTGGTTTGAAATGTCTCATAGCCGTACACCTTGAGGAGATCATGAAAAAGTTTCATGTTTAGCTCGTTGTCTTCGACAATAAGAATTTTCTTTGGTCCCATACTCTACCACCGTACCAAACTTTGCCCTTTATGGCTCAAAGTCGTGCATTTACAAACCGAATTTTGGTGTAAAAAGGTTAACAAGCTATGATCACTGCATACACACCAGTTACGTTTTCTTGGAAACAAACACTCAAGATCCTCAGTATTTTTCAACCCATATTGCAAAATATGCGAACAAATCATTCAGGATGAACAAGGGAGAAGCGTCTTAAATGCGCATTGGGGTCGATTTGGGCGGTACAAAAATCGAGTTTTCTGCGATTTCCGCAGAGGGACACCTTTTGGTCCGCAACCGCGTTCCTGCACCCCAGAATAAATATCAGGATACCTTAGAGGCGATTAGAGATGGGGTTCTTCATCTGGAAGCAATGCTCAATCGATCAGGTAGCGTCGGCATTGGTATTCCCGGCACCATTTCGCCATATACCGGCCTTGTTAGGGGAGCGAATTCAACCTGGCTGATTGGGCACCCCTTAGATAAGGATCTCGAAAGTATATTGGGACGACCAGTGCGCGTGGAAAATGATGCCAATTGTTTCACATTATCGGAGGCCATAGACGGCGCAGGCAAAGGTCATGACGTCGTTTTCGGCGTCATTTTGGGCACTGGCGTTGGTGGCGGCGTGGTCATCAATAGACGATTGATTCCTGGTCAAAATGGAATCGCAGGAGAATGGGGGCATTCACCACAACCCGGGGTAACCGTTACAAAGGAATACAAGGACTCTGTAAAACGAACATGTTATTGCGGCAAACAGAATTGCATCGAAACTTTTCTATCCGGTCCTGGGTTTTCACGAAGCCATTCCGAAATAGGTGGGCTATCAGCTACCCCACCCGAAATCATTGAACGCTGGCAAGCAGGAGACTCGGTCGCAGATTCCTCTATATCGAGATATGAGGAACAGCTTGCTAGAGCATTAGCAGGTATCATCAACCTTCTGGACCCAAATGTAATTGTCTTAGGCGGTGGAATGTCGAACGTCGAAAGGCTTTATGAGACGGTGCCCCGACTATGGCAAAACTGGTGTTTTTCCGACCGAATCAACACATTGTTGGTGCCACCGAAACACGGTGATTCCAGTGGCGTACGGGGCGCTGCATGGCTATGGCCGCATAACCAGTAGTCTTCAGCTTTTGCAATGCGATCTTTCTGCGATTTCTAATCTTACCAGCTCGGCTCGGACGACAAATTCTTCGAAATCCATTAAAAATTTATCGGCCACACCGTTTTCATAGATCGCCATATTTATCTCGTGGTCCGGTGCCGTTTTCGCGCTATCCCGTCGAAAATATGCGAGTCCCACTGGCCATGACTTTTCGCCGGTCATCGAAGGTGGCAACACGTTAGATGGATTCTTCGCAACCTTGGACTTACCTATAACAGCATTCACGAGGTAAAGCCCTGTCGTATCCATGCCATCAAAAACGTTCTTGGATACGAATGTTGGCGACTTATCCTCCAACATGGACCGCATGATTGCGAGTGAATGGGCGATCGGAAACAATGTGCCCTCCGGGAGCTGCATAGTCCTTTTCTTGGGCTTTACAAACTCGACACGTCCCGAACGGAGATCCGACGACATCCGGGCAACACCAGAAATTTGTTCTTTGTCGGTACCATTAGTGGTGTGACGAACATCGAAATTGTACAGAAGACCATCAACCGACTCCCAGGTCGTCGCAGAGGTCGCAAGCCTTAAATTTCCATCTTCGTTTTTCAGAATGTCGATTATTGAACGATAGTCGAAGGTCCAACCCGAACATGCATTTTGCCAATCCACGGCCATTTCACCGCTAACCCCGACAACCCCACCCGACGCCGGAGCCGACTCAAGTGTCAGAAGATAAAGAGCTCTATGGGCCGCAAACTCTACAGCAAAGGCAGCGGTAGGCAGACAGATCGCAAAAGCAAGCAATGTTGATTTGAACAGTTTTCGGAACAACGTCAGGGCCCCAACTATCGATACGTATTAAACGCTTCAGCGGACTCATTCCAAGTATCTCATGCAGGTAATTTTCGCGCAAAGCATCCGTGAAAATTGTGCAGCATTACCGGCAAATTTTGCCGACCCGGCAATCTTACCCTCTGAACTTTAACCTTAACCTATTGATTTTTAGGACTTTTTGTATGGCACAGCTATTGCCGGGTGTCGTATGCAATAGGACACCTCGAAGAACGTTCGGTTTGGCCGCTTGCGGCGTGATTTGACCGGGTGGGCGCGTCTGAGTGTCGGTTTTTCGAGCCGTTTTGCGTCGATTTGATCGGTTTAGCCGGTCGAACCGGCCGTTCCGGCGTCATGTGGGCGCACTTCGCCCCTGGAGCCAGAGGAAACGGCGCATGTTATACGCCAGATTGGTCATGCCGATCTTGGCCTCGGCCCGGGCGATGCCGATGGTCCGAACCGAGAGCGCCATCAAGCCTTTCTGATGGGCGAAGACATGCTCGACGGCGGAGCGTACCGCCGAGCGCGCCGCGTTGGCCTTGGCCAGGGTCGCCGGCATCGGCTTGCCGCGCGGCTTGCGGAAGTGGATCTGGGAGCGCTTGCCTTGGCGCGCCAGCATCTTCTCGTTACGCTTGGACCGATAGGCGGTATCCGCCCAGACCGGGCTCGCCGTGTTCTCCGGATCGATCAGACCGGCGAGCTGGCGGCCGTCATTGGCGGCGGCATCGGTGACGCGCCACTTGCGGATCAACCCGTGCCGCCGGTCCGTGGAGATGTGGTTCTTGTAGCCAAACGCCGGCACCATGATCTCCGGCCCCTTGGGGTGCCCATCCTCCAGACGCTTCACTCGGCCACGCTTCATGGTCCAGCGCGCATCCCGGTCTTTCTGGGCCAGCTTGGCCGGCTTGTCCTTCCACTCCTCTGGCACCTTGCCGGCCTTCAACGCCACCTTCTCCGGAACGCTGTTGCGCTGCCTGGGCGCCGCGACGATCGTGGCATCGACGATCTGGCCCGACAGCGCCAGGTAGCCATGGCCGCGCAGGTGTTCGTCGAAGCGATCGAACAACGCCTCGATCGCCTTGGCCTGCACCAGCAACTCACGGAACAGCCAGATCGTCTTGGCGTCCGGCACCCGGGCGTGAAGCCCCAGGCCCAGGAACCGCATGAAAGACAGCCGGTCGCGGATCTGGAACTCGGTTTGATCATCCGAGAGATTGTATAGTGCCTGCAACACCAGGATCTTGAACATCAGAACGGGGTCATAGGGAGGCCGGCCACCCTGGCGCCGGTCCGAGCGACGTAGCGCCCGGATCAAGGGCCGGCGAAACAACTCGAAATCGACCAACTCACCAAGCCGAAGCAACGGATCACCCGCCGCCGACAGCGCCGCGTAACGCTCATCAAGATCGAAAAAACCGGGCTGAGCCGACATTCCATCCTCCATCAAGCCGATGAGAGAAGTGAAGCAGATCATGGCCAAAATGACGAGGTTTTTAGAGGCGCCCAATAGATTTAAATTTGGGATCACCGGTTATCGAAGAGTAGTCATTATGGATACCTTTATGGCACCACATCTGGCCAGCGATTCGGCACTGACAGAGAAAGTCGGCGTCTTCTCCGAGCATTTGGTAAAAGACCTGCCAAGCAATGATAGGCAACGGGAACAAGCGATTGTTGAACGCGCCCTACAATATGCCACAGAATCAGAACAACGCATTGCGGCGCAGCGAGAAAGAAGCGCTGAACTTGAAAACCTTTCGTCGACTGAGCCTCTCACCAAACTGCCAAATCGCCGAGGGTTTGAAGCGCAATTCAATCGCGTTATCGCTCGTGCCCGCAGGTTCGGTAAGACTGGCGTCGTCGGATATTGCGATTTAGATAACCTCAAAGCCGTAAACGACGAATTTGGTCATTCAGCAGGCGACGATCTGTTGAAATGCGCTGCCCGTACGTTGCGGGACTCGGTTCGTGAAATTGATGTAATAGGACGTTTGGGCGGCGACGAATTTGGTATTGTTCTCGTCAAAAGCAGCTGGAAAGACGGCACCCGCCGTATGCGGACGATTCAATGGATGCTGGATAGCGCAGGCACAGTCTACCGCGGAAAGGACATCGGTTTGCAAGTCAGTATCGGCGTCGAACCCTATGGTCCACAGGACAGTGTAGACGACCTGATCCATCGGGCTGACATGGCAATGTATTACAACAAACGTCGAAAACAATCAGGTTTTCAGACGTCACAAACAGCCGCTGAATAGGAAAACACGATGTTCCGTCCTCCCGTCATAGTTAGTTTGTTGTCTAATAAATCACGATACATTTGTCATCTTGCATCCACTCGGGGCAAACGGGCACCAGCGAAACGTGCGGAGTTTCGGAGCGGACAAATGTACCTTTCTTGTTTTCGGCGTCGGCACTGCCAAACGGCAGCGACGTAACCCTATAAACGACCTCGCCATCCACAACGGCTGTGACAATTTGGGTTTTCTGTGGCGCTTCAGCAGCGGCAGATTTTTTTGCAACCAATAGGTCGGGGTAGGTGCCAACAACGACGACCCATTTCTCCGCTGGGGGCCTGACGTGTTTTGATTTCCCGCCGGTTTTGTTTCGATTTTCAGCGCGATTTACTGCCCTAACTCCCGCGACCCGTGTTTTGGCCAGAGCCTTTCCAGAACGTTTCTGATCCTTACAAACCTTCCCCTTGGTAACGCCATGCAGCAGTTGGCAATCACGGCCGGCAACTGCGGAAACGGCGTGGTCAGACACTGTTTTCCCCGTCTTCATGTAAGAGGCACTTTCTACGGCATACCCGGCCAGCGTTAGCGCCGACGGCACCGCACAAGCAGACAGTAAAAGCGGAAACAGAATTATCGCGACAGTTCTCTTCATGGCATCTTTCCAATATTGCCATTCTTTAGGGCTAATATTGGCAAAAGAGTACGGTCAAACTACCAATAAACTGTCAATAATTGGATGAATTTACCCGCAAATTCAGTTCAAATTGCCGACTAATCTTCTTTGGTCGGCGGCATGACAACCCGGATATGTAGTTCCTCAAGGTGGCTGTCATCCACGGCTGCAGGTGCGCTCATCATTAAATCTTGTGCCTGTTGGGTCATCGGGAACATCGTCACTTCACGGATGTTTTGTTCGTCGGCCAACAACATAACGATGCGATCAATCCCAGGAGCAGCGCCACCATGCGGTGGGGCGCCATATTTCAGAGCGTTGATCATGCCACTGAATCGCGTATCCACTTCATTTTGATCATATCCAGCGATATCGAAGGCTTTATACATAATCTCAGGCAAATGGTTCCGAATCGCGCCGCTGGAAAGCTCGATGCCGTTGCAGACAATGTCATACTGATAGGCTTTGATCTCAAGCGGGTCATCATTCTCTAACGCCTCCAAGCCACCCTGCGGCATTGAAAAAGGATTGTGACTAAATTCTATCCCGCCAGTCCGCTCATCACGCTCGAACATCGGGTAATCTACGATCCAGCAAAAATCGAACCGGTCTTCGTCAACAAGCCCTAACTCCGCGCCTATCCGGTCGCGCGCCTGCCCGGCAAATCTCGAAGCATCTGCCTCAGGACCACATGCAAAAAACACGGCATCACCGTCACCGACGCTCGCGGTCTCTTTCAGCTTGGCCGTCCGGTCACTATCCAGGAACTTTGCAATAGGTCCCTTCCCCTCGCCATCACCAAAGATGATATAGCCTAGTCCTCCCGCTCCCTCTGCGCGCGCCCAGTCATTGAGTTTATCGAAGAAGCTGCGCGGCATTTCCGCAGCGCCAGGCGCCGGAATGGCGCGGACGACCGAGCCTTTTTCGATAGAGGAAGCAAATATCTTAAAATCCGTCCCCTGCCATATGTCTGTAACATCGGTCATGACAATCGGATTCCGGAGATCGGGCTTGTCATTGCCGTATTTTAACATCGATTCCGCACAGGGAATTCGCAGGAATGGCAAGGGTGTCACTTTCTTTCCGCCACCAAATTCCTCAAATACACCATGTAAAACGGGCTCGATGGCCTCAAAAACGTCATCCTGAGTGACAAACGACATTTCAATATCAAGCTGATAAAATTCACCGGGAGACCTGTCCGCCCGCGCGTCTTCATCCCGGAAGCAAGGGGCGATCTGGAAATAACGATCAAACCCCGCGACCATAATCAGCTGTTTAAACTGCTGCGGCGCTTGTGGCAGCGCATAGAAACTGCCCGGATGTAAACGGCTCGGAACCAGAAAATCTCGAGCGCCTTCAGGAGAGGTTGACGTTAGAATTGGTGTTTGAAACTCCGTAAAGCCCTGATCTGTCATCCGTCGGCGAATGCTCGACACAACGTCTGATCGCAGTTTGATATTGCGGTGAAGTCTGTCACGACGAAGATCCAGGAAACGATACCGTAAACGGGTTTCTTCTCCATAATCCTGATCAGAGTTTACCTGCAGCGGCAGCTGGTCTGCTGGCCCTAACAACTCTATTTCAGCGATAACCAGCTCAATCTCACCGGTCGGTATATTTGAATTGATGGTTTCATCACTACGGCGAACAATTTCGCCGGTTACACAGATTACCGATTCAAGACGTAGCGCCTCTATCTCCGGAAATACCGGACTGGAGACATCGACGACGCATTGCGTAATACCGAAATGATCACGTAGATCAACGAATAAAAGATTGCCATGGTCACGCTTTCGATGCATCCAGCCTGACAGGCGCGCGGTCGCGCCAGCATCTGCCATTCGTAAAGCGTCGCAATTGTGTGTTCTGTATCGATGCATAGAGCTCCCCGCCGGGCAAAAATAAAACGCCGAACCAGCGGGGGAGTGGCCACAGAATGGCTTGTCTTGTCAAGGATTTATGCAATTAAGCCCTAGCAATTTCTTTCATGCGTCAGAAAACTTGTGTATAGCTCTCAAATGCCCCTTATTTCCGAAAACGATGCCTTGGCAACGTTTTGTGATCGTCAGGCAGACGCCCAGTTTATTACCGTCGATACAGAGTTTCTCCGCGACAAAACCTATTGGCCACGCCTTTGCTTAATCCAGGTAGGTGGCCCGAACGAGGAAGCTGCAATCGACGCGTTGGCGGAAGGCATTGATTTAAAACCACTATTGGACCTGATGCGAAAGCCAGACCTGCTCAAGGTCTTTCACGCGGCGCGACAGGATTTTGAAATTTTCTATCGGCTAATGGGCGAGCTACCAGCCCCGGTTTTTGACACCCAGATATCCGCCATGGTCTGCGGATTCGGAGATTCTGTTGGGTATGAAACACTGGTTTCACAATTGGCTGGCCAGCGGATCGATAAATCCATGCGTTTCACTGATTGGCAGCGACGCCCTCTCTCAGACAAGCAGCTCGAATACGCGTTGGCCGATGTCACCCACCTGCGTGTCGTCTATGAAAAACTGACCAAACTTCTCGAGGAAAATGGTCGCGCGGATTGGGTAGAGGAAGAACTCGCTGCGCTCTTGGACCCCTCACTCTATAAATTTGATATCCGTGAGGCTTGGCGACGCCTGAAAGTCCGAAACCCCAAACCAAGAATGCTCGCTATCCTTCGCGAAGTCGCGGCGTGGCGTGAAGAAGAAGCCCAAACGCGCAATGTGCCCCGCAACAGGATTACGCGGGATGATTCCGTGATTGAATTGGCAATTCAAAAGCCGAGAACTCAAGAAGAACTGAAAAACATGCGAGGATTGCATGGCGGGCAAACCAAGGGTGAAAGCGGTACAAAAATTCTGGAGGCCATTGCGCGAGGACTATCACTGCCAAATGATAAGTGCCCAGAGGCTCCTAAATCTCGCGGAAATTTTCCCAAAGCAGGCCCCGCTGCCGATCTCCTCAAAGTCCTCCTGAAAATGAAATGTGAAGAACATTCTGTGGCGCAGAAGCTTATCGCAAACTCTGAGGATATTGATGAATTGGCGCGCAATGACAATGCCGACATCGCCGCCCTAAAAGGCTGGCGGCGCGAAATATTTGGTAAAGATGCGATCGCTCTGAAACACGGACGGATAGGGCTTACAGCGGCTGGAAAGACGATCCAGCTTGTAAAGATCGACTAACCCGACTGAAAGGCCTCCAGAACCGTACGCGCAAAAGGTACGGAAATGGTTCGTTGCTCTGATAACGCCGCTTCATCAAGACGTGCTACCAGCTCTCGCGCGGCGCCGAGGCTTCTGTCCATGCGGCGAAGCAAGTAGCCAACAACGTCGGGCTCTATCCGAAGTTGACGATCTGAAAAAAGCTTTACCAATACTGCTTCAAGCAATTCATCATCGGCTTGTCCGATATTCACAACTGTGGCCGCGCGAAGTCTCGACTCCAAATCCGTCAATTTAAAGGACCATCGTGCCGGAGGTATCGGAGCTGTCACCAGAATAGTGCCATTCTGTTCCGCAACACGATTGTACAGATGGAAAAATGTCTCTTCATCAGGAATATCTGCGACAAGGTCCACCACGAAAAGACAGTTTTCAGAGCTGATGTTTGGAACCATGGTCGCTATTTCGGTTTGTTCAAGTACCGATGCTCCAACCTGACTCTGCCAAACTGCGGCCATGTGGCTTTTACCGCATCCGGGCGGACCACACAGGACCGCTAACGGCCCTGGCCAATTGGGCCAAATGTCAATAAAGGCCAGTGCTTCCTGATTGCAGGCTGCTACGAAAAAGTCGTCACGTCCAAAGGCCGTGCGATGTGGTAATTCGAGCGTCAGCTGACGGCGTTCAGCCATCACCCAGCTTCATGGTCTGAATCGCCCTCAAGAAAAGCAGCACTCTTCTTGTATTGCGCAACGCCAAATCTGCTGAGAACACCAATAACCGCCGCTGCCGGAATTGCCAGGAGGACGCCGGTAAATCCGAAAACAGTACCCCCCGCCAGCAAGGCGAAGATTATCCAAACCGGATGTAACCCGATTTTATCGCCGACAAGTTTTGGCGTTACAAAATTGCCTTCGAGAAATTGACCGACGACAAATACAGCGGCCACCAATACGACAGGTTGCCATTCACCAAACTGAGCAATCGCAACACCAACCCCGGCAACAAATCCGACAAGCATTCCAAAATAGGGAACAAAGGATATCAATCCGGTCCCAAACCCTATGATAAATCCGAAATCCAGGCCAATTACCGAGAGGCCAATAGCGTAAAATATCCCCAACACCAAGCAGACAGTAAATTGCCCCCGAACAAAGGCGGAGAGTACAGAGTCTACTTCGGAAACCTGATCCCGAATGGTCTGGGCATGGCGTTTCGGCAGCCAACTATCAACCGCAGCGACAATCCGATCCCAATCGCGCAAAAGGTAAAACATCACGATAGGTGTAATTACCAGTAGGGACAGAAGATTTAGAAGCGCAACACCGCCTCCCCATATCTTCGCCAGCACACGCCCCACCCAGGCAATAATATCGGGGCCAGCCGCGTCGCTGAATTTTTGTGTCAGCGCGTTAATATCGGCATCGGTCAAATGGGATTGCATCGTCGCGATGAGCTCCGCTGCATGCGTCCGAAGCGCTCCAAGATATTCCGGAACTCGAGATGAAAATTCAACAAGCTGTGACTGCAGTAGTGGGATTATCACAAGCAGAGCAGCGACAACGGTCAACACGGCAAACAACGTTAAAACCGCAGATGCAACCCACCGCGGCCATTTCCAGTTTTCAAGCTTGTCTGCGATCGGATCGAGCAAATATGCCAGAGCAATACCAGCAACGAATGGGAACAGGACATCGCTAAGCAACCACAATAGTGCGAAAAACGCAGCGAAGACGCACAACCAAAAACGAGTTTGGCGCTCAGAGTTCATCGAGAATTACTTTCTTCACTCTTTTCGACATTTTTCCCCCAACTCACGATATAAGCGCCACCCGAAGCCAATGTCGTCACCGTTACGATGTAAATCAAGATCAATACAAATTGCGACCATTCCAGTTGAGGATATGCCAAATTGGCAAGAACGCTGATCACCAAGATAATCTGAGCGGCGGTATTCACTTTGCTAACTATCAAAGGCCGCATTTTGACACCATCGGTCGAAATATGCAGGAGAACCACGCCGCCAATAATTATGATATCACGAAATACCACCAGTATGACCAGCCAACTTGGCAATAAGTCGGCCTGCCCCATGGTGACATAAACACCCACAAGCAAGGCCTTATCCGCCAGCGGATCCAAATAGCTGCCAAGCACAGTCGCCTGACCCATTTGCTTGGCGATATACCCATCCACCGCATCCGATATGCCTGCGGCAACAAATAACCAGAATGCAGCCAGAAAGTACCCGTTTAAAATCAGATAAATCATCACGGGGACGGCCATGAGGCGCACGAGGGAAATTAGGTTGGGAACACTCATTCTAAAAAGCTTTTGAATCCATACTACGCATTATTCTGGGATTTATACTGCCGAAGGGGCGATATGCCGACGTATTATTGCCGAGTCGGCTGCAACTTCCAATAGACGGAGCCCTGCGTCAACGCCATATCACGTTGCGCCAAGGCCAGCCGTAGCTGGCCGGGATCCCCAAGGTAGCGAAGACGAAATAAAACCGACTTTAAGGACAGCCTTACCAGTTCCGCTTTTTGAACAAGCGAGATTTGTTCCAATTTCTTTTGCAAAGAAATTAGATCAGGAAGTCCGCGCAAATCCGCCTCAGCCAGGAGCTCTCGGTGATCATCGAAGTGCAACAGATTGTCGAGCTTCCAGGTTTCTTCTATTTCACGGCGCAAGTTATTTGCGGCGCTGGTTAAAATACCCTGAATTGTCGTCTCTTTATTGCTAGTGAAACTCTGCACGGAAGTTCTATCCGATCCCCCTGGTCCTAGTCGGCTTGTAGACACCTCAATAATTTTCTCTCCCTGGGCTTGCGTAACTGTCGCAACCGTCAACAGAGCCCCATCCGCACCATATCGTTGAGCAATCGAGTGAATCTGATCATCATTACCGCCGATAGCCTGTTCAGGGCTGATTTCCGCAATATCTGCCGTTTCCCCCTTCGGAATAATTAAATTGATCAGCCCATCACTTTGCGGCAAACCCCGCCAGGCATTGAGCCATAAATTTCCTGTGTCCCACAATTGGAGCGTCGCTTGTACGCTATAAATCGGTAAAACAATTAGCGGCTTGCTTGTTGTTTCAGCAAATCTGATGCCAGCATTACGCAATTTGGTACGAACTGCGGTAGCGTTAAATCGTACCGTCAAATTTGCCAAATACCGTACAGGAGACGTTTTTTCGTCGCTAACCTCTATACCTGACACCAGTTGAAGTAACTGCGGCACTTGAATATCTGGTACTTTGCTTCGGTCAGCAATCGGAACAATCCGGTCGATCAACCGTTGAAAGGCATTTGCCTGCCCTTTTTGCAAAGCGATGTCGCGTGCTGCAGCCGCTGATTCGGCGGTTTCATCGACCTCAACGTCGCTGACCGTGTACACAACGCTCGACTGGGCCGCAGCAGCCAACGGGTTGAGCAACAACGTGATCGCGATAATACCCAGAAAAATCGGCGCAAAGGCAGACGTTGCAAACCGGGCGGGATCAAGTATCTTCACGGAATAGAGAGGCAATGGCATAGCCTAAGATTATCCCGTTTCAAGCATGCGAGAAAGCCATTAACAGCCGTAGCTACAAAGATGCTGGAGTAGACGTTGATGCTGGCGCTGCTTTGGTCGACTCGATCAAACCCCATGTCAGGTCAACCGCACGGGCGGGAGCCGATGTCGAGATCGGCGGGTTTGGCGGTATGTTCGATATTGCTGCGGCTGGGTTTAAAGATCCGATTTTGGTCGCCGCAACCGACGGCGTCGGGACAAAGCTGAGAGTGGCTTTGTCTGCAAATGACCATAGTAGCGTCGGAGTCGATCTGGTCGCGATGTGTGTCAACGATCTCGTTGTTCAAGGCGCGGAACCGTTATTTTTCCTCGACTATTTTGCTACAGCCAAGCTGGATACTGATCGCGCCGAAGACGTTATCAAAGGGATCGCAGAGGGTTGCAGACAGGCTGGCTGCGCCCTCATTGGCGGCGAAACCGCTGAAATGCCAGGTATGTATCATGGTGAAGATTATGACCTTGCCGGGTTTTCGGTGGGCGCCGTCGAACGAGGTAAGGTCCTTACTGGCGCCGAAATCCAAGCAGGGGATATTGTCCTCGGCCTCGCGTCCAATGGTATCCACTCAAACGGTTTTTCCCTAGTCCGCAACATTATTGATGATTTGGATCTCGGTTATGATAGCCAGGCGCCGTTTGGTGACGGAACGCTAGGTATCGGTCTTCTCGCCCCAACAAGGATTTATGTAAAATCCTGTTTGGCGGCACATAAAGCCGGGCTCGTAAAAGGACTAGCGCACATAACCGGTGGTGGACTCACCGAAAACATTCCTCGCGTCCTGCCCAACGGGCTCGGCGTTAATTTAGATGGCTCGCAATGGCCAATAAGCGACCTGTTCAAATGGTTGTCCTCTGCTGGAAATGTTGCCATAGATGAGATGGCGAGAACATTTAATTGTGGCATCGGAATGGTTGTGATCGTCGCACCAGAAGATACAGATTCAGCGTGTGCCATTTTAACCAAGGCGGGAGAAACCGTATTCGAAATTGGAAAGGTTGTTTCAAGTGACAGCGCAGCACTTGTAAGTATCGAGAACTGGGAAACAGCATGGCCAGGCTGAAAACTGCGATCCTCATTTCAGGACGAGGAACCAACATGCAGGCCTTGATTGACTATTGTGCAAAGGCCGATGCCGCCGCAGAAATTGCGCTTGTTTTGTCAAATGTACCCAATGCGCCAGGTCTTGATCGTGCGACAGAGGCCAACATTCCGTCGCTTACAATCGATCACAAGGCGTATGATGATCGAGAAACATTCGAAGACGCCATTACTAAGGCTCTCGAAGACGCCAATATCCAACTCGTATGTCTCGCGGGATTTATGCGCCTTTTGACCAAAACCTTTGTCGAGCATTGGCGCGACAGGTTAATAAATATCCACCCATCCCTGTTACCTGCTTTTAAAGGTCTGGACACTCACGAGCGTGCCTTGGCAGAGGGAGTTCGATTCACCGGGTGTACTGTCCATTATGTACGGACTGAAATGGACGCGGGGCCTATTATTGTGCAAGCGGCCATTCCTATTTTACCTGATGATGACCCGGAAAGCCTCGCGATACGTGTTTTGGTTGCTGAACACCGTTGCTATCCGTATACGCTGTCCCTGATCGCCAATAACAAAACTGAGATCATTGACGAAAAAGTAGTTATTAAGGATGCGACAGCGCCTGGCATCGCATTTCTAAACCCAACCGACGCTATTTAATCGAGACTTTTCAAACTCTTCATACAAAGATATTTTAAGCTATAGTTTAGGATCAGTATCACTGCGGAGAAAACGAATGTCAGATATTACCGAAACCGTTGCAGAGCAGACCCGACAAGGTTGGAAAGGCTTTTCGACTTTTATGCTAATTGGGACGATTTCTGTATTGGCAATCGTCGGCCTGATGGCAATTTTCCTACTCTAGGAAAATCTTCGGGCCCGCATCAAAGCGGGCCCATACACCCGATAGCTAACCGACGATTTCGGTTTGGCTGAAAAAGAATGAAATCTCAATTGCTGCATTCTCGGGTGAATCCGACCCGTGAACTGAGTTAGCCTCGATCGACTCACCAAAATCCTTACGGATCGTCCCGTCGTCAGCATTTGCCGGGTTTGTTGCCCCCATAATGTCACGGTTCGCCGTTACAGCGTTCTCGCCTTCCAGAACCTGCACGACCACCGGTCCAGAGCACATAAAATCACAAAGGTCTGAAAAGAATGCGCGCTCCGCATGGACGGCGTAAAACCCTTCAGCTTGTCCACGTGTCAGATGAAGGCGTTTCTGAGCAATAATTCTCAAACCCTTCTCTTCAAATCGGGCATTGATTTGTCCGGTCAGATTACGTCGGGTCGCATCGGGTTTGATAATCGATAATGTTCTTTGAATAGCCATGGGGCTGATACTCTCGTTTTTTTGAAGGCGGCGGCCTTATATACGTTCAAATTCCCTACGGCAACCATCTCTTACACATGGGTTGGGGATAAAGATTCGCGGATCAGATGGAACAACAAAGGACAAATGTCTTATTCCCCCTTCTTTTCCCATCCACCTCCATCGTTTTGCTGCCAATAGGTTAAGGTACAGCCTGCGTCTTTATAGGTCTTCCAACGCACTCTTGCCGCAGCTACGGCGTCGTCATCGTTGCCATCAAAGATTTCCAGGCAACGATCAAATTCTTCATAGGCAGTTGTATCTGCACCGTCTGTGAGCATTAGCACTTCCGCGTCATTCGGATTTTCAATTTCTGCTGTGAGCCAAACAGGATGAAGTGCAGGGTTGCCTTCTTTTTGTGTCCCATGGGGTAAAAAGGAAGCCGCATCACTTGTCCATAGAGCACCGTTCAGAAAAGCGACCCGTTCGTCACTACTCGTTCTTACAATAGTTCGCTTTCCAGCTTCTACCGCCTTCTCAAGCAGGCGCAGTAGCGCCTGTTCGAGAGGCGTTTTTGTCAAATGGTAGAAACCGACATCTGTCATGGCTCTGAGTGCCAATTATTTCCCTTCGTAGTGATCGGCAACCAGCCGATCAAGAAGGCGAACCCCAAAGCCGGTACCACCTCGCGGCACCGTACCAGCGTCAGAATTTGACCAGGCAACACCCGCAATATCGAGATGGGCCCAAGCGACATCCTTCTGGATAAACCGCTGAAGTATCTGAGCGGCAGTTATACTGCCTGCGTCTCTGCCACCTACGTTTTTCATATCAGCGATTTGAGACCGCACTTGCTTGTCATAAGCATCCCCCAACGGCATGCGCCACAATGCTTCGCCGGTTTCTTTACCAGCTGCGATGAGCTGGTCCGACAGTTTATCATTGTTCACAAACATCCCCGCATGATGATGGCCGAGCGAAATTATGATTGCGCCAGTCAGGGTCGCGAGGTCCACGATTGTATGCGGCTTATATGTCTTCTGACACCACCACAGCGCGTCGGCTAATACCAATCGACCCTCCGCGTCTGTATTGATGACTTCAATTGTTTGACCGGACATTGTTTTAACGACATCACCCGGTCGCTGCGCATTGCTGGAAGGCATATTTTCAACCAAACCAACGACGCCGATCGCGTTAACTTTCGCCTTTCGAGCAGCAAGTGCATGCATAAGACCTGAAACGACCCCGGCACCTGCCATATCCCATTTCATATCCTCCATGCCACCGGCGGACTTAATTGAAATACCGCCGGTATCAAATGTGACGCCTTTGCCGACAAAGGCGATGGGTCGCTGGTCTTTTGCACGTGGCGCCCCTTTCCATTCCATTGCAACGAGACGGGACGGATTGGCACTTCCCTGCCCCACCCCTAGCAATGCACCCATACCGAGCTTTTTCATTTGTTTCTCGTCAAGAACCTTCAATTTGACCCCAAGCTTCGTCAGTGCGCGAAGACGCGAGGCAAAGCTGGTCGGAAAAATGACATTTGCTGGCTCCGAAACCAAATCGCGTGTAAAGAACACGCCGTCAGCTATATTTCGCAACGGCGCGAATTTTCGGCGAGCGCCAGCGACGTCACGAACCATTACGGCAACGGACGTCAGTGAGGGTTTATCCTCTGGTTTTTCTTTGGTCCGATATTTGTCAAATCGGTAGCTGCGAAGCTGACAGCCATAAGCGAGATTTGCTGCGAACTCAGCGCCTGACATCTTAACGCCTTTAATGGAGTCTACGACAACTGAAGCCGATTTATCGCCGGACCCTCCGAGTGATCGATATATCGCTCCGCCCAAGGACTGTACCGCAAGATCATCAACCTTCTCAGGCTTGCCAACGCCAAGCAAAAGAATACGGGTCGCCTTTACACCGGTCGGCCCAATGACCGCCAAGCTTTGTCCTTTCCTTCCTTTGAACTTGCTATTCTTGAGAGCACGTTTAAGTGCCCCCCCCGTGGACTTATCAAATCTCTCCGCACTCGCCGAAAGCTTGCCGCCATCGGTGGCAAAAACAACAAACGCGCCCGCACGTTTCAGATCTGGGGTCGCAAAGGTCAAACGCATATTTTATTCTCCGAACTTTCCAAATTTATTGTCGGCGATTTGCCGTCGGTGTCACTCTACCAATGGGCGCGCCAAAGAAAAGGCGTTTTGGCGCGATTCGATGTGTTTTGATAGATTGCAGACGTGTCTGGCCATAAATTGCATGACACATATATTCTCTGTTGTGCGGTTTCTCGGGAACAATGGCAGCTCTCATAAACAGCTTCACTATGTCCTCGGCGCAGTTCATCGGGATGGCAGCACTTTTGGTCGTCACCCTCATGGTCGCTTCCTTGGGCGCAGTTGTGGCTGGCCCCAACCGCAGGAGAGAAGGTGATCTGATTTTTGGCTGGGCGGTGGCCTCTTCCGTCTTCACGGTTGTTGGAACGCTTAAACTATTTTCCTTCACGCAAATTGCAATCGGCCTTGGAATTTTTTCTCTTCTAGCGCTGGTCCTTTTATGGCGGCGTCAGGCGCAATTAGGTCCGCCCGCCGCCTGAAAAGCGGCAGTTCTTGTCCTGCCAATGCTCTTTTTGGCAGCAGCGATGATCCCGTCCCAATGGGATGACCTCACACATTGGTTGCCGAATGCTCGTTACTTGTTGGAGAACGACGCCTTTCCCGATGCTGAACTGCCCAAAAGCCAATCGACCTTTCCGGCATACCCCTATGGGGTCGCCCTGATAACCTATCTTGCAAGCAAACTTGCCGGGCACATGGTCGATAGCGCGACTGCTCTCTTCAATATCCTACTCGTTGTCAGTTTTGGCTTACTGGTCGCCAGAATTGCCATCACGATTGCCCAAAGCGATGAGGTCGCATCAAGAAATGGCGCTACGCCGCGTTAATTGAATGCACTCCAAGTCGGCTGGGCGTTTTGCGCACTCACCATTTTGATCGCAACGGCACTCAGCCCGACCTACGTCACGCGACTGGTCTTGAGTTCCTACGCTGATTTACCGACGACTATTACCGTTGGGTTCGCCAGCGCAATGATTTGGCTGATGCTCAATGCTCTTTCCGCGGGCGATAAAAGTCTGGCGCATACATACGCTTGGCAAGCGGGTCTCGCAATTACCGCGGCAATCGCTCTCAAACAGGTCAATCTTGTTTTCTTTCTGTCATTACTCATTGCCATAGCGGCAGTGGTACTGCGTGACAAATCGATTTCCTTTCGCGATATCATATCCCTTTCCCATAAATTTATCATTTTGCCTCTCGCGATTTATGTCATCTGGCGGATATACGATGTTCCAAGCGAACTTAGTCCTGTTATTGATGTTCCAAGCGGCACGAAGAAATCCTACCTCCTACGGCGAGACAAAGAGGGTTGGACTATCAAGGGAAGTTGGCCGCACCCTTATCCCGGAGGCAAATAAAATGAATTCGGCAAATTCAAACAAAAAGAGTAAATAGACGACTATGTCAAATCGCGTCGCCATACTTGTCCCATGTAGAAACGAAGAAGCTACCGTTGCCGACATCGTAAAGGAGTTTCAAAAATCGATCCCCGACTGCATCGTGTATGTTTACGACAATAACTCGACAGATCGAACAGCCAAAATTGCGAACGAAGCCGGCGCGGTCGTACGCTCAGAAACACTCCCTGGGAAGGGCAACGTCGTCCGGAGAATGTTCTCCGATATCGACGCTGATATTTACATTATGGTTGATGGTGACGCGACGTATGACGCATCCATCGCACCTGAGATGGTCGGTCTGATACAGCGCGACAATCTCGACATGGTTGTCGCAACCCGGCGAAACGAAGATAACAGCGGTGACGCATACCGTATGGGACATCGAACGGGAAACAAGACATTAACCACTTTTGTCGGGTGGCTGTTCGGCCGTCGGTTTACAGATATACTTTCAGGCTATCGTGCATTTTCGCGTCGTTTCGTGAAATCTTTTCCTGCTCTCGCGACGGGGTTTGAAATTGGAACGGAACTGACGATACATGCTCTTGAAATGAAGATGCCGGTAGATGAAGTTGAGGCTTCGTATTTTGCCAGGCCCGAAGGGTCAGCGAGTAAATTAAATACTTATCGGGATGGCATCCGAATTTTGACAACCATAATTTTTCTGTTCAAGGAAATGCGACCCTTCAAATTCTTTGGCACAATTTTTATAGCGCTCGCCTCTATCTCGCTTTTTCTGGCCTATCCACTTCTCGCAACATTTATCGAAACAGGTCTTGTGCCAAGATTACCGACGGCCATTCTGACGACAGGTATAATGGTCCTCGCTTTTATTTCTTTAGTCTGCGGGATAATTTTAGACTCGGTGTGCCGCGGCCGACGCGAAGCAAAACGGATGTATTATCTCGCACAGACAGACCCCTGAGCGATCCTAACACCTCTTCCGCACCGCGGTTTACGGGTGCGCTTTCTTATGACAGTGAGTCAGCTACTGGATTATAGTTAAAACGTGAAAAAAATAGTCGGGTACATATTTCGTCAGCTTCTTGGTGCGACAATCTTTGTCGCGGCGACACTGACCTGTGTTGTTTGGCTGACACAATCATTGCGCTTCATAGAAATGATTGTGAACCGGGGCCTGTCCATACCCTTGTTCGTGTACTTCACGTTATTGCTGCTACCAACATTTTTCGCAGTTATTCTACCTATCGCCGTTTTTGCTTCGGTGATGTTTACATATAACCGACTTCTGGTGGACAGCGAGCTTGTCGTTTTAAGAGCAGGCGGGTGCAGTCAATTCATGATTGCCCGTCCCGCTATTATTCTTGCAACGCTCGTGACCCTTTTTTGCTATTCTCTAACGACTTATTTTATCCCGGCATCATATCGTGAATTTAAAGACCTACAATTTTCACTAAGAATTTCATTACCGACCGTGCTTCTTCAGGAAGGTGTTTTCAATTCTGTGATGAAGGGTGTCACAGTATACGTCCGAAACAAGACAAGTGCCGGAGAATTGTCTGGCATCATCATACATGACGCACGTTCCCCCAAAAGCCCTATAACGATGATGGCCGAACGCGGCGTGATCGTCTCGACTGAAAAGGGACCTCGCGTCGTCATGGTGAACGGTAACAGACAGCAGGTCGATGCCAAGGACGGCCGATTGTCCCTGCTCTATTTTGACCGTTACTCATTCGATATTGGGACCATTACCAAGGATCCGATCACCCGCTGGCGTGAACCAAGGGAACGTTATCTGACAACTTTGTTCAAACCCAACCCGGACGATCAATGGGTCTACAACAAGTTGATAATGGAAGGACATCACCGCCTGTCATCGCCTTTATTTCCATTGGCTTTTACCTTCGTTGGCATAGCTCTCCTTCTCAGCGGCAGCTTTAACCGACGCGGACAGCTTTGGCGGGTATTGGTCGCTGTTGCAGTTGTAATTATTCTCGAAACCAGCCATTTAGGCGTTAAGAATCTTGCTGAAAAGGCACCACAATTCGCATTCCTGATGTATGTAATTCCAATTCTTCCGATCATCATTAGCACTTGGTTCTTGAGCGACACAAAGATTGGACGCAATCAAAAAACGGAACAATCGCCACCTGATCCGTTACCTGAATCGGGGCCTTCGTAATGAAGCTCCATCCGACTTTCGCAGCCTATATCAGCCGTCAATTTCTGACCTGGTGGTTTGGTATACTTCTTGTTCTTGTAGCCCTCATTGCATTGTTTGACACAATCGAAATTATGCGGCGAACGGCGAGCCTCAAGAATGTGACGATCACCGACATCATGGCAATGGTCCTTTTCAAACTTCCGCATCTAGCCCAAAAGGCAATCCCATTTACCGTTCTCTTTGGCGGCATGATGGCATTTTGGCGCCTCAACAGACATCACGAACTTGTTGTGGCCCGTTCTTCCGGGGTTTCTGCGTGGGAATTTTTAACACCCGTGATAATCGTCGCGGCAATGATCGGCATCGTTAAAGTAACCGTTTACAACCCGTTTGCCTCAGCAATGATGTTTCGATACGAGCAATTGGAATCAAGATACTTTAAAGGTGATCACAGCCTGGCCGCTATTTCAGGGAAAGGCCTCTGGCTTCGCCAACCAATTCCGGGAGGCAATTACATACTGCATGCCTCAAAAATTACGCCTTCCACAATGTCCTTAAGAAATGTGATTGTCTTTAAATTTCGTGGTGCAGAAAATTTTGCATCCCGAATTGATGCTGAAAAAGCAACGCTAGGAATTAAGCAGTGGCACCTCGAAAATGTAAGAATAACCGCACCTGAAAAGCCTCTCTCGACATTACCCAAACTATCGATCCCGACCAATTTAACTCACGAAAACATCCAGGATAGTTTTGCAAAGCCCGAGACGATGTCCTTTTGGGCACTCCCTGGGTTTATCAATATACTAGAGAAAGCGGGGTTTTCGGGACTTAGACATCGCCTGTACTGGCATTCGCAGCTTGCCGATCCAATACTTCTATGTGCAATGATTTTATTTGCCGCCAGCTTTACCATGCGTCCCATTCGCCGAGGAGGCGCGACAGGAATCGTGGTCGTAGGTGTGGCGACAGGTGTTTTAATCTATTTTACGACCGATGTTGCCTACGCCTTGGGCCTCTCCTCACGTTTGCCGGTATTTTTGGCAGCCTGGAGTCCCGCTGCAGTGAGCTGTTTGCTAGGTGCCGGTTTGTTGTTTCACTTGGAAGACGGTTAGGTCGTTGCAAAAATTTTTGGCTGCATTTCTATGTTGTTCGCTGATTTTCAGCAATGCTAACCCGTCTTTTTCTCAAACGACGCAGCAACAAACCCACACCAATAAATCCGGCGACAAATTATTCAAAGCGGACCGTCTTAGACATGAACAAGAGCTGGGACTCGTCATTGCGACCGGATCCGTTGAAATGGTCGAAAGCAATCGAGTACTTCGTGCAGATGTTGTCACATATAATCAGAAAGAAGACATTGTAACGGCGACAGGCAACGTCGTCCTAATGGAGCCAAGCGGCGACGTCGTGTTTGCTGATCACGCCGAGCTTACTGGGGACTTCAAGGATGGCATCGTTCAAAATATTCGTATTCTGATGGCTGATGAAGCCCGCATGGCCGCCGTAGGGGGGAGGCGCGTCGGCGGTGAGCGAACAGAATTACGAAAGGCCGTTTATTCTCCCTGCCGAACTTGTGAGAGTAAATCGGGCACACCGCTTTGGCGGATAAAAGCAGTCGACGTTGTTCACAACAAGACCGAACAAAGCATTGAGTACCGGGATGCGTTTATGGAATTTTTCGGCGTTCCCGTTCTCTACACGCCGTATTTTGTGCATCCCGATCCGACCGTAAAACGCCGAAGCGGCTTCCTCGCACCGCGTTACGGTTCAGAATCTGTTCTCGGCGCAATTTTGGAAACGCCGTATTACTTTAATATCGCGCCAGATAAGGACGCGACGTTAAGACCTATTGTCACGACCAATGAAGGATTGGTCCTCGCTGGTGAATACAGGCAACGGTTCGTCGATGCCGATATCAAGCTCACAGGCAGTGGGACACATGGAACCACGCAATCGGGCGATCAGGGTTTCAGAGGACACTTTTTTTCGGATTTCAGGGCGGACCTGAACAGGACATGGCGCGCCGGAGCAGATATTCGTCTTGCCTCTGACGATACCTATCTGCAGCGGTACGACTTTGACAGTGACGATACCCTCACTAATCACGTTTTTGTCGAAGGGTTCAGGGGGCAGAACTATGCTTCTGCGCAAGGGTATTTCTGGCGAGGGCTCCGAGATGACGATGACCATGGAACTACACCGCTCATTGCACCAGTGCTTGATTTTAACGCTATCACCCCGATTGGAAATGGCGATGCCCATTGGGCTTTCGACGCCAATTTACTTTCGCTTTCACGCAGCGAAGGCGCTGATAGCAAGCGGCTGTCTTTAACCAATTCTTGGGAGTTACCGCACGTTGCCCGAACCGGCGAGGTATACCATTTGTACGCATCGCTTCAGGCAGATGCCTACTATGCCAGCAACGTTCAGGAGTTGGGAAAGGCCGTCGGGACAACGTCTTCCGGTGTGACTGGTCGCCTGTTTCCCAGACTAGGCCTTGATTGGCGGTTTCCGTTTTCACGTAGCGATGGAACAACCACACGGATTTTTGAACCGGTCGCAGGGTTTCAGGTCGCTCCCAATGGAGGAAATCCCGGCCAAATCCCCAACGAAGACAGCCAGGACATCGAATTCGACGAAACCAACCTCTTTAGCCGAAACCGCTTTACTGGCCTTGATCGTGTGGAAGGCGGCCAAAGACTCTATTATGGCCTAAGGTTTGGAGTGTTTGGGGCTACAGGATACTCAGACGGGTTTATCGGCCAGAGCTATCGTCTCCGGCGAGATAATAATTTTTCGACGACCTCCGGCCTGAATGATCATTTTTCTGACATTGTAGGAAGAGTATCCATACAACCTTCGTCGCCAGTTAAGCTTCAATATCGGTTTCGATTGGATAAAGACGACTTTTCGCTCCGTAGAAATGAACTTTCCGCGAACGTGGGACCCGGAGCGCTTAATCTTAACCTCAATTACAGCTTTTTTGACAAAGGGTCAGGGTCAGGTGAATTCACGGATAGAGAAGAAATCACCTATGGCTTTACTTCACGAATTACACCTGCCTGGTCGATCAATGCCTCGACAAGGCGTGATTTACAAACATCCAGTACGCTCAATCACAATATTGGGCTTACCTATGAATGTGATTGTTTTACGATGAAAATAGCCTTCACCCGGATATTCACACAGGATCGTGACGTTCGTCCGTCAGATACTATTTTTGTAACAATGATATTTAAGAACCTAGGTGAGATTCAATCAGGTAACTGATAGTGTCTGTTCAAACGTCGCCATCACGTTTAAATTCTGAAAAATGATTATTCATCGTAGAATTCAAAGAAAACTGTCGCATGACATAGCATTAGGGGCGCTGCTGCTCTGTATGCTCATTACACATCCGATCGCGCCTGCCTATAGCCAGAGTGTTCAACGGATAGCGGCAATCGTAAACAACGATGTGGTCTCTATATTTGACCTCCAGGCTAGAATGCGGGTTGTGATCGCCTCATCAGGAATTCGTCCATCCCGACGCATTCAGCAACGCCTCAAACGACAAGTACTACGGACGTTGATTGATGAGCGACTTCAACTTCAGGAAGCCAAGAAACGAAACGTGTCCATTTCGAAACGAAATATTCAGGCTGCGATGGCCGCGCTCGAAAGACAAAACAATATCAAACCAGGCACATTTGGCAGCTTTTTGAGATCAAAAGGCCTACCTAGAACCGCCGTATTTGCACGCATTAGAGCGCAGATCGCATGGTCTAAGCTCATTCGCCGTCGATTGTTGCCGAGAATAACAATCGGTGATAAAGAAGTCGCGGAAGTCATGGCACGTTTAAAAGCACGCCGGGGACAAGTCGAATATCGCGTTTCTGAACTATTTTTGCCGGTCGATAGTGCTGGTCAGGAATCCGCCGTTAGAAAAACCGCGCAACGGTTGGCCGATGAACTTCGGGCGGGCGCGCGCTTCACCGCCGTTGCCAGGCAATTTTCTGCAGCAGCCAGTGCGTCTACAGGCGGCGATCTAGGTTGGATACAGCAGAGTGTCCTGAATGAAGAGCTAGCTAGCGTAATCCCCAAAATGAAGCCGGGAACAATTGCAGGACCAATTCGAACTCTATCAGGCTTCCAAATCTATCGTTTAGCAGGAAAACGAAAGGTTCTGGAGCCTTCGGCCGACAAAGCAGTTGTAGATCTGAGAAGGATAAAATTACCGCTCCCAAACAACTCATCGAAACAGGAGATCCAGGTACAGACCAACTTGGCGAAATCGCTAAGTGAAACAGTCGGCGGCTGCGCGGACATGGTCTCAGTTGCTAAACAGGCAAAAGCTACGGGCAAGGTATTGCTCGGAAAAATGCAGGTAGGGAAACTTGGAAAGCCATTACGTGGTGTCGTCCGTGAGCTCGAAATCGGCAAAGCCAGCGCACCGGTCAGAACACCGAGTGGCATCTCTATTTTCATGATCTGTGACAAGAAAATGCCAGAATCGAACTTACCGACACCAGAACGAATCAAAGAGCGGTTAACCCAAGAGCGACTGTCCGTTTTGATCCGGCGCTACATGCGTGATCTACGGAGTGCTGCCGTCGTCGATCTACGGGTTTGATGTCTTCCATTCCGGGCATGAATGATTGCCCTCCCATCGCCATTACTATGGGAGACCCAGCTGGTATCGGGGGAGAGATTTCGCTCATGGCATGGCGAAAAACCCGCAAATCAGCGGTGTATCCATTCTTTCTTATCGATGACCCCAGGCGACTAAAAGCACTTGCTCGCCATTTATCGATGGATATTCCGATCGAAACGATAACCGCGCCGGACGAAGCGACGGGAGCTTTCTCTGGAGCGCTGCCTGTTCTCACGGAAACGTTGGTCGAAGAAATCAGTCCTGGGAGCCCCGATCCAGCGGCCTCTAAAACAGTTATCCATTCGATTGACCGTGCTTTGGCGTTTGTCCTTTCAGGCGAAGCGAGCGCTATGGTAACCAATCCCATCCATAAATCTGCGCTTTATGAAGTCGGCTTCGCATACCCCGGCCACACCGAGTATCTTGCCTCCAAATCGAATTCGAAAACTGATCCTGTTATGATGCTGGTATCACCCAGCGTACGGGTAGTACCTGCGACCATTCATCTGTCACTGCGGAATGCTATTGAAAGCTTGTCCATTGATGGCTTGAAGCAGTGTGCCCAAACAACAGCAACCTCTTTGTTAAATGAATTCGGGATTAAAAAACCAAAACTAGCCTTCGCAGGCCTCAATCCACACGCCGGAGAGGACGGGCATTTAGGGCGCGAGGAAATCGAAATCATCAAACCGGCAATTCAACAGCTTCAAGATAGTGGGTTGAATGTTGCAGGTCCGTTTCCCGCGGACACGTTGTTCCATGAAGAAGCAAGGCGTCGATATGATGCGGTAATCTGCATGTATCATGATCAAGCGCTCATTCCTTCGAAAACTCTTGATTTTGACAGCAGCGTCAACGTAACCCTTGGGCTACCCTTCGTCCGCACCTCTCCTGATCACGGTACTGCATTCGATATAGCAGGTACCGGAACCGCCAATCCAGGCAGTTTGATCGCAGCGATCAATGTCGCGGGTGAAATGGTATCCGCAAGACAAGCACGGTAACGGTCGGGCAATTGACTGATATTAACGCGCTGCCTCCCTTGCGAGATATTATTGCTGAATATGGTTTGGGTGCCCGCCGTTCTTTAGGACAACATTTCCTTCTAGATCTCAACTTAACCAGAAGAATTGCCCGAAGCGCCGGTCCGCTAAAGAGTCGCAATGTCCTTGAAATAGGACCCGGACCGGGAGGATTAACGCGTGCCCTTCTCGAGACGGATGCCCGGCACGTATTTGCAGTTGAACGAGATAAACGCTGTATAGAAGCGTTGCAGGGCCTTTACGCGGCCTTTCCAGACAGATTGACGATTATTAAAGACGATGCTCTGAAATTTGACTGCAGCCCACTCTCAGTAGATAGCAAAATAACAATCATCGCTAACTTGCCGTACAATATTTCAGTTCCGCTCCTCATTGGCTGGCTTCACCAAATTTCATCTATAGATTCGATGACCCTGATGTTTCAAAAGGAAGTCGCTGACCGTTTGTCTGCGAGCCATGGCAGCAAGAATTACGGTCGGACGAGCGTCATCACACAATGGCTTTGCAATATCACAACGGAATTTACTGTACCCCCGCGTGCTTTCGTTCCCCCGCCAAAAGTAACCTCTTCTGTCGTAAAACTGACCCCGCGTGTACAGCCGCTCGCAGAAGCAAAATTCAAAGATTTGGAAAAAGTTACTGCTGCCGCGTTCGGTCAACGGCGGAAAATGTTGAGAAGTGCGTTGAAATCTCTGGTTCCGGATCCGGTGGGACTTCTAACAAGTTTAGAAATTGATCCCAAAGCACGTGCTGAGACTTTAACTGTCCCGCAATTCTGCAAGATCGCAGAATCTATATCATCACGAAATTAGCAGCGTTTAATAGCCTTCCCGAAGCCGCTTTACGAACTCTGATAAACCTACCTGCCTTTGGCGACGGAGGCGTTCCGCAGCAAGGATTGTTTGGACTTGGGCAACGCTATCCTCAAGGTCTTCATTGATGACAATAAAATCATATGCATCCCAATGGCTCATCTCATCTGCCGCCTTGGCCATTCTGGATGCGACCACTTCTTCTGAGTCCTCGGCACGAGTTTGTAACCGTCGGCCAAGCTCTTCAGTTGAGGGGGGGAGAATAAAAACTCTAACAAGATCGCCACCGGCCACCTGACTCAACTGTTGGGCCCCTTGCCAGTCTATATCGAAGATAACGTCCGACCCTCCAGATAGCGCTTCTTCGACCGCCGCTCGGGGAGTGCCGTAGTAATTTCCGAATACTTTAGCGTGTTCGAGAAATTCCTGGCGGTTAATCATCAAATTGAATTCTGTAGGGTCAACGAAATGATAGTCCCGACCATCTTCTTCACCAGGCCGCTTAGGACGTGTCGTCGTTGATATAGACATAGACAAATTTGCATCACGCTCCAGGAGCATACGGGAAATTGTCGTCTTACCCGCGCCTGACGGCGAGGACAGAACTAACATCAATCCGCGACGTGCAATGTGATCAAATACCATTTTGCTACTCGTACTATTCAATATTGTGTATCTGCTCTCGCAACCGCTCGATGACGGCCTTCAATTCAAGTCCTACACGCGTTAGGTCCAAATCAGAAGATTTGGAACAGACTGTATTTGCTTCCCGGTTGAACTCTTGGCACAAAAAATCCAGTTTTCGACCAACGGGTGATCCCCCATTTAGCAATTCACGCGCGCCATCAACATGCGCTGACAAACGGTCCAACTCCTCCCGAATGTCTGCTTTGACAGCCAGGACAGCAACCTCCTGGGCTAAGCGTTCTTCTGTAAGAGCGGGAACCTCTGATGCCAGCGCCTTAACTTGATCCAGCATTCGTTTAGCAATTGCAGCCGGCTGAGCTGCCGCAATGCCTGCCGCTTCCTTGACGTAGTTTTCGATTTCGTCCAGATGCCCATTGATCGTAATTGCCAGACGTTCGCCTTCGGCAACCCTATTTTCAATTAACCCTGCAATTGCTTTTAAAAATGCATCACTGACCTCGGCATCAAGCTTCTGCTGCTGCTCCTCGGTTTCTTCCTCTTCTTGAACCTCCAAAACACCACGAACGGCAAGCAGTCCATCTACACTTGGTGGAGAAACATTGTCAGATTTGGAGAGCTCGTTGGAAGCCGCCAGCACCTGATTGAGTATTTCAGAATTGATCGAGACTTCCTGTTTTCGCGGAGGCAGCATTACTGTCAAAGTCGCCGACACATTGCCACGGTTAAGCTGTTCGGCAACCGCCTTTCGAAATTCAGCTTCAAGTCGGTCCATTCCGGAAGGAATTCGAAGACGAATGTCTAGTGAACGAGCATTCACACTCCGGAGTTCCCATACCCAGCTATAGCCGTCTTCGGTGCCTTCAACCCGGGAAAATCCCGTCATGCTGGATAAGGTCACGAATACCCCGTAACGTGTAATTAAATTTTGATCGCGCACTATAATGGCGCGAGAACCTGCCAACAAGACCAGCCGCTTGAATAACGATGGATACAAATAAAACAATTCTGATCACAGGCGCATCAAGTGGGATCGGCGCGGCGTTAGCAGTCGAATTTTCGGGTGCTGGAAAACATCTCGTCCTTTGTGGCCGTAATACTATGCGGTTAAGTGAAATTGCCCAGATATGTAAAAACGAGGGTGCTCGCGTGGACACTAAAGCGCTCGACATATCCGATGAAAAATCTGTTTCCGATTGGATTCGTCAAACCGATGCCAAGACACCTTTGGACATCGTGATCGCGAATGCCGGTATCGCCGGAGGCGATGACGGCGCTGGATACGGCCCTAAAGCGACTCGCAAAATTTTCGAGACAAATGTCGACGGTGTGCTCAATACGCTCATACCTGCTCTTGAACTGATGGAATTAAGAGGGAGAGGCCAGGTCGCTATTGTGAGTTCTTTGGCATCGTTCAGAGGATTTCCTGGCACACCAGCTTATGCAGCATCGAAGGCAGCCGTTCGCGTGTGGGGTGAAGGCCTGCGAGGTCGATACGCACCCAAAGGCATAAAGGTCTCAGTGATCTGTCCCGGTTTTGTCGAAAGCCGGATGACTGCGAACAATCCCTTTCCGATGCCATTTCTGATGACTGGTGAGAAAGCTGCAAGAATTATCAGGCGAGGCCTCGAAAAAAATGCCGCCAGAATTGCATTTCCCTGGCGGATGTATTTTATCGCCTGGCTACTAGGTGTATTACCGTCGGCGCTTTCAGATGTGTTAATGCCTGAGGTCGCCGAAAAGGAATGACCCTTTCGGCAACCTCATAGCTAACTGTCAGTCTTTCTTGTGCTCAACGATATGAATATCGCGTTGCATTTCGTGAGAAGTTGGTAATCGCCGCCCCGAGCAAGGATCCATTCGGGACATAGACAAAAATCCCGTCCGCTGTTTTCAGGTTTGTAGCAAACAGACCAATTTCCTCTACAGCGCCAACTTTACCACCGGCATCAATAACCTCACCAATTTTAAACGGACGCAAAATCAAGAGAACAACGCCAGCTGCGAAATGCGATAGCGTTCCCTGTAATGCGAGACCAACCGCGAGGCCGACGGTACCAAGAACGGCGATAATGCTTGCAGTCTGAATGCCAAATTTTCTGAGAACGGCAATGATGACAAAAATCAGAATGACATAACGGACGATATTGCTCAGAAACGGCACTAACGTATCGTCGACTTTTGATGATTTAGTGAGCCATTTGCGGGTTTTATTACCCGCCCAACCGGCAATCATCCAACCGATGATTAAAATCGCTAGAGCTGCAATGACATCCATACCGTAGGTTGTCGCTAGCTCCATTACCTGCTGCGTCGCAGCATCAGCTTCTTTTTTCATGATTTCCTCATGCTGATAGTTTTTCCTACCCTTCGTGGTTCATGATCACGAACTGCCCCACGCAGCCAATACTGGTCAGAGCGGTTTTTGTCAATTTCAGCTAATTTTTGTCACGGCCTTTTTTCATGAGCCTTCGCCACATGGCAACGTTCCGATTGTGGTCTCGCAACGTTCGCGCAAACGCGTGCCCACCCGTACCATCCGCTACAAAATACAAGTCAGATGTTTCGATTGGCGAAACTGCTGCACGGATTGCGGCGAGACCGGGGTTCGCTATTGGACCAGGTGGCAATCCTCTATTGAGATAAGTATTGAACGGCGACACTGTCCTCAGGTCCGCTTTCGTCAGCGGCCGATTGAGTACTGTTTTTCCGGCTGTGACAGCGTATGCCACGGTCGGGTCGGATTGCAGCGGCATATGGCGTCTCAGGCGATTATGGAACACACCTGATATATGGGCGCGCTCAGAGGACTTGCCTGTTTCCTTTTCGATAATCGACGCTAAAACCAGCGCATCGCTGGGTGTCTTCAATAACGTCCCTGCCGGACGCTTGGCCCAAAGTTTTGCAAGCTCACTATTTAATTTCTTTTGCATGCGAGTTAACAGAGCCTCACGCATGTCACCGTATGAATAAAAATAAGTTTCAGGCAAGAAACTCCCCTCCTGCCAAAACCGATCAGGCACTTCGCCTGACAGGCCTTTCGCAGCTAGCACCAATTCCTTGATCTGATTTGTTTGAAGACCTTCAGCAATTGTAATGCGGCGTTTAACTGTGTTTCCCGACGCAATTAAATTTGCCGCAGCCTGAATACTTGATCTGGCTGGAAATGCGTATTCGCCAGCTTGAAGTTTCGACGACAACCCTTCATGCCGAACACCAATACGAAAGAGAATTGCATTATCGATCACACCAGCTTTGGTTAGCTGAGAGGCAATTCGCGCGACGCTGCTTCCTCTTTCAATAATAACTGTTTTTGACTGTTCCAGCAGTCCAGGCCGCATGTAATGATCTTTTGCGAAAAAATACGTTCCTGTTACAAGGATTAACAGGACGATGCTCAGAACCAGGAGCATGCGGAACCATGTCCGCTGCATCATCGTCAGGGTGCTTCTTTAAAGATGAGGGTCGCGTTTGCACCCCCAAAGCCAAATGAATTTGACATTGCGATACTGACTGGCCGCTCCTTCGCAGTATGGGGCACCAGATCAATGTCGCATCCATCAGAAGGTTTGTGCAAATTTAACGTCGGTGGAACAACGTTGTCCCGAATGGCCAAGACGGAGAATACGGCTTCAACGGCACCCGCGGCCCCGAGCAGATGCCCAATCGCAGATTTTGTTGACGACATCGACAGCGAATAGGCATGGTCGCCAAACAGGCGTTTAACAGCGCCTAATTCGATTTCGTCACCGAGAGGCGTTGAGGTCCCATGGGCATTGACGTAATCGACATCTTCCAAATTTATACCCGCCCTTTTTATTGCCATTTTCATCGCGCGCGTGGCGCCAGCGCCGTCTTCTGCCGGAGCGGTCACGTGATGCGCATCGCCGGATAAACCGTAACCTACGACTTCAGCATAAATTTTTGCGCCGCGCTTTCTAGCGTGTTCGAGTTCTTCGAGGACGACAACACCAGCGCCCTCCCCCATAACGAAACCATCGCGATCCTTGTCCCAGGGCCGTGATGCTTCTTTAGGGTTATCATTGAAATTACTGGCAAGCGCTCTTGCCGCCGCAAAGCCAGCTATACCAATTCTACAAATCGCTGCTTCGGCACCGCCAGCAACCATAACATCTGCATCATCAAACTGAATTAGCCGCGCCGCATCACCAATTGAATGCGCACCGGTTGAGCACGCTGTCGCCACCGCATGGTTGGGACCTGTAAAACCAAACCGGATGGAGACCTGTCCCGATACAAGATTGATAAGCGTCGAAGGAATAAAGAAGGGGGTAACCCGGCGTGGCCCTTTTTCATAAAGCGCGACGGAAGCATCGTATATTCCCGGTAATCCGCCAATGCCCGATCCGATCATAACCCCGGTGCGGGCGAGTTCTTCTTCGCCCTTTGGCTCCCAGCCAGAATCAGCGATAGCCTGTGAGGCAGCACCAATCCCGAAAATAATAAAATTATCGTTCTTCCGTCGATCCTTCGCGTCCACCCAGCGATCAAAGTCAAAATGCCTGTCAGCTTCATCGCCTAGCGGTACTTCTGCACCGATCTTTACCGGCAAATCCGATACATCAAAGGAATCAATTTTATCGATTCCGCAGTCGCCATTCCTCAAGCGTTGCCAACTTGGCTCAGCGCCAGAGCCAAGTGGGCTAACCATACCAATGCCGGTGATTACGACACGTCTCATTCGGTTCATTCAGTTGTAAGATCACATATTGCCGGGAGGTCGATCATATTCGACTAACCCGAAATAGTGACTAACTTAACCGTCTGAGTTTTCGCTGATAAACGAAATGGCGTCTTTAACGGTCAGAATTTTTTCCGCCGCATCGTCGGGGATCTCGCAACCAAATTCTTCCTCGAACGCCATTACCAACTCAACCGTATCAAGACTGTCTGCACCTAGATCCTCGATAAAGCTGGCACTATCCGTTACCTTATCTTCATCTGCACCCAGATGTTCTACGACGATCTTTTTGACGCGCTCCGCTACATCACTCATACCAGCTTTCCCTCGTTAAATTGATGACCCATACAGGCCAATAATAATCCGTAGTTTTATGTCGAATCGGGTCCTATCGCACAGCACTGAATAGACGGTGCTTCGGCCTATACCATCGCCATGCCCCCATTTACATGCAGAGTCTGTCCTGTCAAGTAACCACTGGCCTCACTCGCCAAAAAGGTGACACATGCCGCGACATCTTCAGGAGCCCCAAATCGCCCGACAGGGATCCTTTCAAGCATAGCCTGCTTCTGATCGTCGCTAAGACTTTCTGTCATCGCTGTTGTAATAAAACCCGGTGCGACACAGTTAACCGTGATGCCACGGGAAGCAACTTCGGCAGCCAGCGCTTTTGACATACCCGTCATACCTGCTTTTGAGGCGACGTAATTTGCCTGCCCCGGGTTTCCCATCTGCCCAACCACGGAGGTAATATTAATAATTCTGCCATAACGAGCTTTCATCATACCGCGAAGGGCCGCGCGGGCGAGACGAAATCCTGCGGTGAGATTGACCTCCAACACCTCCGCCCAATCGTCGTCTTTCATACGCATCGTCAAACCGTCTCGTGTAAGGCCAGCATTGTTCACTAGAATATCGAGTCCACCCATTGTTTCATTGGCAGAGCTAATTAATCCGTCCACCGCATCATTGTCCGACAGATCGGCAACCACGACATGCGCACGGTCACCCAGAGCTCCTGAGATATTCTTCAGGGCTTCTTCGTTTCTGCCCGTCAGGACAACAGTCGTCCCTTGTTCATGCAAAGTCTTCGCAATTGCACCACCTATGCCTCCGCTGGCGCCTGTAACCAGCGCCGACCTTCCTGATAGGTCAAACATTCATTCACTCCGTTCTAAAAACGATCAAAGGCTACCGAGAAATTTCTCAACACCATCCAGATCCGAAACAGAAACAGCTGACATCTCGCGATCAATACGCCGGACCAATCCAGCCAAGACTTTCCCCGAACCGATCTCTACCAATGTATCAACACCATCAGCTTTCATTTGCAAGACGGACTCGCGCCAACGAACCATGCCTGTCACCTGGTCTACCAACTGTCGGCAAATCGTATCCGGTTCCTGAACCCGTTTTGCTGTGACATTGGCAACCAACGGTACCAGGGGTGGTGCCACATCAACCTTCGAAAGCGCATCCCGCATCACATCGGCGGCTGGTGCCATCATACTGCAATGAAAAGGGGCACTAACCTGCAAAGGTATAGCTCGTTTTATTTTGTGTTCAGGAGCCAATGCAACGGCGCGGTCAATTGCCGCCGCAGCGCCGGAAATAACCACCTGATCCGAAGCATTATCGTTGGCAGGGGAACAGACTTCACCTTCCGCTGCTGCTTCCGCCAACTTCGTCGCAGCCTCGAGGTCGGCGCCTAACAGAGCGGCCATTCCGCCTTCTCCGACAGGGACCGCCTGTTGCATTGCCTGCCCACGCGTTTTGAGTAGCTTAGCTGTGTCAGCGAGCGTGAAACTCCCCGCGGCGGCCAGCGCCGAATATTCTCCTAACGAATGCCCGGCAACACATGTCGCGCCGGAGGCTAGATCAAACTTTCCTTCACTCTCAAGGACGCGCATGACCGCGAGGCTTACGCTCATGAGGGCGGGTTGGGCGTTTTCGGTCAAGGTCAGAGCTTCCTCTGGCCCCTCGGACATTAGTTTAAACAGGTTTTGCTTTAGGGCTTCGGCAACTTCTTCGAAAGTCTCGCGCGCGACCGGAAAGGCTTCTGCAAGAGCCGTTCCCATACCGACAGCTTGCGATCCCTGACCAGGAAATACCAACGCAATCTTCATCTTTTTGCTTCTCCTATATGAAGGGGCATTTGATAGCGCCAGTGATAGCGGAGAGCGTTAAACTGTCAAGCGACCGACACGCATTTCATATGCTTGCACATAGGTCTCAATCGTGTATATATGCGCACCCTGAAACACCTAAATGCTCATTTTTGGTGAGTTTTTGGGTTGTCATTTTCTAAATGACTGTTTTTAAACAATTATTTTAGTCAGGATTGAAACTGACTATTCGGCATTAACGAGGAGTTTCGAACGTGCCTTATTATGAGAGCGTGTTCATTGCACGACCCGATATTTCAGCCGCCCAGGTTGAGGCGCTGACAGAAAGTATGTCCGCTATCGTTACTGAAGGTGGTGGAAAGGCTGCCCAGACAGAATATTGGGGCCTTAAAAGCCTCGCTTACCGGATCAAAAAGAACCGCAAAGGTCACTATACCATGCTGTCTCTTGATGCCCCGGCTCCGGCGGTTAAAGAATTTGAGCGCAATATGCGCCTGAATGAAGACGTCCTTCGCCTCATGACAATCCGTGTCGATGAGTTGGATGCGGAACCTTCCGTCATGATGAAAAATAAGAATTCTCGTGATGAACGGAATCGTCGTGACGACCGGCGTGAAAATAAAGCCGAGGCTGAGCCCGAAGCGGAAACCAAGCCAGTGGAAGAAAGCACGGATACCGAAGCTCCCGCAGCTAGCGACAATGAAGGAGAAGACAAATGAGAGGCGGTCGCAAACCTTTCTTTCGGCGGCAAAAAAGTTGCCCGTTCTCTTCTCCAGACGCGCCGAAAATTGATTATAAAGACACGAAGCTGCTTCAACGGTTCGTGTCCGAACGTGGAAAGATCGTTCCCCGGAGAATTACAGCCGTTTCATCGAAGAAGCAGCGGGAACTGGCGCGGGCCATCAAACGGGCGCGTAACCTTGCGCTCCTGCCCTTCGTCGTCGAATAAAGGTCTAAGGACCTCCCTAGCGTGACCCGGGGGCTTCTCATCGCCCTCATCGGAGGGTTGGCAAGTGCAACCTTCTTTCTTGCTGTGCGCACCGGTGCCCCTGGGACCATTGCCTTGACCTATTTGGCATCAGTACCCGTATTAGCCGTCGGACTCTCCCAAGGATTTGTAAACTCGATTATCGCGAGCATTCTTGCGGCAATTGCTATTCTGATAGGCATTCATGCAACGGCGGCAGGAATTTATATCGTTATCGCGGCGATCCCCGCCCTTATCGTTATACGGCAATCGCTTTTTTCACGCCCGGGGCCCAACCCCGGAGAATTGGAATGGTATCCGATCGGAATGGTTCTCGGTTGGCTGACGGCCTATGGCCTTGTCTTCCTGGCTGCAATCTCAATTTATTTCTTGGGAGATGAGGGTGGCCTGACGGGTAAATCGCAACGCCTGCTCGAAACGGTTTTTTCGCGCGTTGCAGCCGCCAATCCGCAAATAGTTTTGCCACTTGAAGGGTTAGCACAATATCTTCCTGGCATGCTGCTTTCCGTGTGGCTGCTTATTTCAATAGTTAACTCGTCTTTGGCTCAGAATATATTGGCACGCACAGGTCATGCGATCAGACCATTGCCCCGCTATAGCCAATTTGAGTTGCCCAACTGGATGAGCGTGGCTCTGGCAATAGTAATTCTTTTGTCATTTTTGTCGGGAACAGTTGGGGAATTTGGTAGGAATGCTTCGCCATTGCTATCAACACCCTTTTTTCTTTTGGGCCTAGCGGTTATACACACGCTCTCGCGGCGCGTATCAGCTCGCGGAACGGTCCTATTTGGCACTTATTTCCTCCTAGTCGTGTTTGGGTGGTTATCTGCGCTGGTTGTGTTATTAGGTGTTTTTGAACAATGGATATCGTTACGGCAACGATTTGCGACGCCGGACGGAGATCAGGAGAATGAGTGATGGATGTAATCCTTCTTGAACGAATTGAGAAACTTGGCCAAATGGGTGACGTCGTTGCTGTGCGCCCCGGATTTGCGCGCAATTATCTCCTTCCGCAGAAAAAGGCTTTGAGGGCAACCAAAGAAAACAAAGATTTGTTTGAAACCCAACGGGCGCAGCTCGAAGCATCCAACCTGGAACTCGGAAACGAAGCTGACGCCATTTCGAAGAAACTTGATGGCCTTTCAATCACTATCGTACGTCAGGCGAGTGATAATAATCAGCTCTATGGTTCCGTTACCGTCCGTAATATTGCACAGTCCATTACCGACGCCGGTTTCATCGTTGACAGTAAACAAGTGCAAATGGCCCGTCCGATCAAAACGGTTGGGATGCATGAGGTAATCGTCCGCTTGCACCCCAAAGTCAGTGTCTCAGTAACGGCAAACGTTGCACGCTCTGAAGAAGAAGCCATTACGCAAGCTGAAGGCGGCACTCTGGACGAGGAAGACCAGATTGAAGCGGTACAGCAGGAAGAAGTCGTTTCCGAAGAAGTTGTTGAGACAACTGCTGACCCTGAAGTCGACGAGGCTGAAAACGAAGAGACAGCTGAATCAGAGGAAAAACCAGCCGAATAACATTTCGGCCTATTCCGGGTTTAGTGATTTAACTAACGGACAAGTCGTAAAAGCTCTGCTTTAATAGCCACGCTATGGCTTTAAGACGCAGAAATAAGGAAATGTGGCTTGGTGCCACACTTTCAACGATCCTCCATGTCAGCCCAATGGTTTTACTACTCGTTGGGTTACCCGTCCTGACGCTTGCGCTAAGTCAGGACAAGAAAGAGCCTGAAATGGTCGACACACAGGCGCAAGCGGGTGCTCGCAAGGCCAAAGCCGCGGCGAAGACAAAGTCTGACAAGATTGAAATCACCCTCGACACCGCCAAGGGCCAGGAAACAGACGAAAAGATTACAGAAGATGCCGGGCAGAGTGCGCCGAATATCGAAATCCAGATCATATCCGCAACGGATGTTCCATCAATTGTTCAGAAGGTCATTGAAAAACAAACCGCTGCGATAAACAAAAGCAAACAGATTCAGCCAGATAACAAGCCGTCAAAAATAGAGTCAGAACCTACGACTCCGCCGTCCGCAGCCAAGGATAAGGTCGCAAGGCCCAACCCTCAAAAAACAGCCGATAAAAAGCCTGTTGCGGAGTCAAAAAGTTCCAAGCCTGAACCAAAAGCGCCGAAAGCGGAACCATCAAAAACAAAACCGGCCCCCGTAAAAATTGAGGCAAAAACGCCGTCGCCGGTCAAACTAGCGCAGACAAAAAAGCAACCGGCCGAAAAGCCTCCTCAAACAAAACCCGATACGAAAGAACCTAGGACAAAACGGGGCGGTGGCGGTGCTGACGGAAATGATAACACCGGCGGCGGCCAGGTCGGTCAAGGTGGCGGCGGAGAGGGTAAGGACTTCGGGGCGCTTTCACGCCCGACAAAGCCCATTCAATCTGCAAAAACCCTGATCGATATAATTGAGGCCGAAAATCCCGACCTTCTCAAAGAAACGAGCCGAAGCCCTGCTGGCAACCAGACACCAGAACGGGTTGCACGACAGGAAAGAAATTTCAAACGAATTGAACGCACCGCCAAAGCCGGTCATGCAAATGCCCAATATAACCTTGCCAAACTCTTATTGCGTGACCAAGGAACGGACCAGGACTTTGATAGTGCCCGGGAATGGTTACAAAAGGCCGCAGATACAAGATATACAAAAGCACAGGTGCTCTTGGGGTACCTAGCTGCGAAACCAGGACCGAGACCCAATATCTCGCTCAAGCAGATGCTTGGTGGTGGGCGGCCGCGCAACAAGGCAACAAATTTGCCGCGGCTGCTCGCAAACCTCTGCAACGAATTATGCGAGCATCGGAAATTCTTAAGTCGCGACGGCTACGAAAACAGTTGAAGAGTTTGTTTTCCCTTCTACCAATAAATTTAGGTGGCGGCAGCGAAGGAGATGCCAAAACAAAATCTAACGATAAACTGCGTAGTTCTGCAGCCCGCGGCGAGGTTAAAGATCTATTGGACGCCCTACTTCAGGGTGCTGACGTCGATGGCCAGGACATCGATGGCAAGACAGCAATGATCAATGCCGCCTGGCGTGGTCGTCGTGAGATCATCGATATCCTCCTTGATCACGGAACAGATATCGAAATAGCGGATAACAAAAAAAGAACACCTCTGATGTGGGGTTGCAATTAATGGCCAGTCGGCCGTCGTAACGACCCTTGTCAATACGGGAGCGGAGCTGGATATCCCCGACGATGAAAATGTAACGGCATTAATGCGGGCTGCCTGGAACGGCCATTTAAATATCGTCAATCAGCTGATTGCCGCTGGTGCTGACCCTCGCCAGCGTGACAATAATGGTCTTTCGGCACTTGATCATGCAAAACGCGAGGGCCATAAAACGATTATCGAAAGTCTAAAAATTTCTATCAAATGAAACAGTTTCTCGTACTATCAGGTCGGTTGCATAGGCCAACCCGACTGTACACCGCAGTCTTTTCCTGACAGATTCAATTATTATGACCTTTGAGCGTATCGCTTTTATTAGCGCCAGTACTCCAGCCGCACGGAATGCCTGTCAACGTTTGCGTAAACGGCATGGAACCGTGCCCCTCAAGAAAGCGGATGTTGCTGTTGTGCTCGGTGGCGACGGAACAATGCTGCAGACATTGCATCAATGTTTCGAGCTCAACATCCCGATTTACGGAATGAACCGAGGAACCGTTGGGTTTCTGATGAATGAATTTAAGGAAGCGAGCCTTCTCAAACGCCTTGAAAGGGCTCGTACCATTGAACTCCATCCGCTGCAGATGAAAGTACAAACGGTGTCCGGTACTAAAAAGGATGCCTTTTGTATCAACGAAGTGGCCCTGCTACGCCAAACACGGCAAGCGGCGAACCTTCGCGTGAGCATCGACGGCAAGGTAAGAATGAAAGGTCTCATATGCGATGGTGCAGTCGTCGCAACTCCCGCTGGCAGTACCGCCTACAATTTATCAGCACACGGCCCTATCATTCCATTGGGCGCGGAGTTGCTTGCACTTACACCAATTAGCGCCTTTCGCCCCCGCCGGTGGCGAGGTGCCCTTCTACGCGACAGTGCCAAAATCAGGATAGATATCCAAGAACCCAAAAAACGGCCGGTTAGCGCCGTGGCCGACTATACAGAAGTTCGAAATGTTAAGTCGGTCACCATCCTTCAACAAAAGGATATTTCGCTCAAATTGCTCTTCGATGAAGAACATGACCTTGAAGAGCGGGTTCTGAATGAGCAGTTCATTCCCTAACGCCAGATAGCTCAATCGGTTTTCGTTTAATAACCAATCGCAGAAATTAGCTCTTCTGTTGTCTTGCCCGGGTTCTGCGAACGCATTACCCCACCCATAACAGCGACACCCTGCGCACCGGATTCTAGGCAAGCAGCCGCATTGTCAGATGATATTCCTGCGAGAGCAACGACAGGTACCGATAGGCTTTTCTCGGCTTCAGATAATCCTTTCAACCCTATAGTCGGTCCGTATCCTGACTTGCTTATGGTTTCAAAAACAGGACTTAAGGTCACATAGTCTGCCCCTGCTTGTCCCGCTTGCTGTGCTTCGGTTATCCCGTGGCATGACACACCGATTATAGAATTTGATTTCAATACTGATCGGGCCCGACCAACATCCCTAGCCGATTGAAGGTGAACACCTCCCGCATCACACTTTTGGGCTATTTCGATGTCCCCATTGATACTCAGAATTGCATCAAAGGTTCGGCAAAGTTCAGATAAATTCTCAGCCGTACGGCCGAACTTATCGGTGGGCGCTTCTTTTTCTCGATACATGATCCATCGACAACCTGCGCCAAGGACTTCCTGGACGATATCTTCAATGGACCGGGTTGATGCTGGTGGATCGGTAATTACCAGAAGGGGCGGCACCGGCAGCGAATTGGTCACAATTCGATGGCACCATCGGTAGGCGTTGAGGCAGTCGCATATAAACGACGCGGAATTCGACCTGCCTCAAAGGCAAATCGACCGGCCTCAATGCCCAGCTTCATCGCTTTTGCCATTTTCACTGGGTCCCGGGCCCCGGCAACTGCGGTATTCAATAAAATGCCATCGCACCCAAGCTCTAATGCTTCAGCCGCGTCAGAGGCCGTCCCTACCCCGGCATCAACAATGATCGGCACACTGCATTGCTCGCGGATAATCCTGAGATTGTAAGGATTGCGAATTCCCATACCGGAGCCAATTGGCGCGGCAAGAGGCATGACAGCAGCACAGCCAATGTCTTCAAGCTTCTTGCAGGTAATCGGGTCGTCATTGCAATACGGCAAAACAACAAACCCCTTGCCGACCAATTCTTCCGCCGCTCTCAAGAGCTGCTCAACATCAGGGAACAAGGTTTCATCATCACCGATAACTTCCAGTTTGACCCAATTTGTCTCTAGCGCCTCACGAGCGAGCTCGGCAGTCAAAACGGCATCGCGGGCTGTAAAACAACCGGCGGTATTTGGCAGGAGATGAAACCTGTCACCCAGCAGGTCGTACAACCCTTCTCCGCCGCTATCCTGGCTAACGCGGCGTACGGCCACGGTCACGATCTCCGCGCCACTCGCCTCTATCGCATCTATCATGACCTGTTGATTTGGATAACGGGAGGTACCGATCAGAAAACGTGACGAAAACGTTTTTCCCGCGATGGTAAACTCGTTATTTGCGACCTTAGCGTCCATTTTATCCCCCGCGCACGATGTGCACGATTTCTACCTTGTCATTGGGTTTCATAGAAGTTTGTGCCCAATCCGCTCGTGGCACAATCTCTCCATTCAGCGCAACCGCCACACCACTCTTGCTGCTGTCAACACCGTTTTCCTCGAGCAATTCCATTAACGTCGTGCCCATCAACGGTTTGGGCTCGCCATTCACCGAGACCGTTTCGCTCATTGAAAACGCCTCAAGGACGCCGTGACTGTTTTACTAAACATTTGTCGCAACCGATTTTTCAAAACGATCTAGCAGAAATGGTTTTATAGAGCTACCGACCTCACCATCAAGAACGTAATCACAGATCGCTTTTGCAGTCAGCGGTGCCAGTAAAATTCCGTTTCGGTGATGCCCTGTAGCCAATATTAACCCCGGTGTCTGTGTCGGCCCAAGTATCGGGGCATCATCCCGACTCGCAGGCCGCAATCCAGCCCAGCTTTCGACCAAAGGTAAATCATAGATACCCGGCAAAATATCCCAGGCCAACTTGAGCAATTCCATAACCCCGCCAGCGGTGAGCGCTGTATCAAATCCCATCTCTTCAACCGTCGCACCAATAATGAGGCGACCATCGCTCTTAGGCGCAAGATAAATTGACGGGACCACGCCATTGCCAGGCCCCCAAATTACTCTTTCAATTAAAGGAGATTCGGGCTCCATCTGAACAGCGACCATTTGCCCTTTTAATGGACGAACCGGCGGTTTACTTATTTCAGGCAATCCGGTCAGATTTCGTGACCACGCGCCAGCAGCCAAAATGACTGTATCCGCTGCAACTGTTCCTTCAGCAATTTCAACCCCCGCGGCCTTACCGCCCGCTGTTGCGATCTCTGCAATTTCAACATTCTCCCTCAGGGTGCCACCAGCTGCCAAATAAGCTGCCCGAAGTGCTTCAGCAACTTTTCGGTTGTCGACCTGGTGATCAAGAGCGCTAAAAACCGCCCCACCGACAGCCCGTGCCAGATGTGGTTCGCGTTTACGCGCCTCATACCCGCTGAGCCACTCCACGTCGAGATCAAGAGATTGGAAATACGACAGCCGGTGTTCGAGATGCTCAACATCGTCGCGGTCGAGCCCGACAACCATCGTGCCTTCTTCGCGATAATCAACATCTATATTCGTTACCGAAAGAAGCTCATGGGCAAATTCTTTCCACATGGCGCGACTTTCCAGAGCCAGTGGAAGCAAGGCTTCCTCACCATGCTCCGCCTCAGCCTGAGGCGCCAACATACCTGCCGCGGCCCAGGTCGCTTCCATTCCAGCAACACCACGGTCATAAATTGTAACGTCTTCGCCAGCCTGGGCGAGACGCCAACCAATTCCAAGTCCGCAAATTCCACCGCCAATAATGGCAATCATCGCTGCAAAAGCTCCAATATCCAGGAAGCCATCTTGCATTACGCTGGGGAGAGTACCCGGCGTGACGGCGCCCTACGCTGGTTCCAACCAGTTCAGGTTCAATGGGTGTTCTCTCAGTCCTGACGGACACCCCAAGTCACCCGCTAAGCGTGATCCTCGGACCTAATTCTGTCAAGTCTGTCCATTGCCTTGTCAGGCGATCCATGTCGTTATCGATAGCCATAAAGGAACCGACACCTCATGAGTGATTCTGAGACAAAAACATCAAGCAAACCCAACATTGCGGTCTGGGTCGCGTATGTCATGCTCATCATGACCGCAGTGTTTTGGTCGGCCACGGCAGTTGCCGTTCGCGCTTCTGCCGGTGAAATCCCACCACATAGTTTTACTTTTTGGCGTTGGACCATCGCATTTCTGGTTTTCCTGCCCTTCGCCTATAAGTCTTTCTGGCAACAACGGACAATTTACCGTTGGCACTGGCTGATGATGTGCGGCCTGTCCTTTACTGGCATAGCCGGGTTCACAATATTTTATTTTCTGGGGCTACAAATCACGACAGCTATCAATGCTTCGGTTCTCAGCGGTGCCACCCCCATAGCAATTGTCATTGTATCTTTCATTATCCTGAGAATCCGCCTGACGCCCGCCGTCATTGCGGGAACCGTGCTCGGAATTGTCGGGTCACTGGTTATTATTTTAAATGGTGATTTAGGTGCTATTTCAACCATGACCTTCGGTGCTGGGGATATCCTTATTGTCGCCGCGATGACGAGTTGGGCGATTTACACAGTTTGCCTTAAATGGTTACCGCCAGAGCTCAATCCATTTGGTCTGATCCTGGTTTTGACGGGCCTGTCCATACCGATGGTACTGCCGTTTTATGCGTGGGAAATTTCGCAAGGCCAGTTCTTTGACCTAAATTATAAAAATATCGGACTCATTCTGTTTACCGCGATATTTCCTTCAGTCGTTGCGTATTTATTCTGGAATAAAGGGGTAGAAGTGGCCGGACCGAATGCCGCTGGCTTTTCAAGCTATCTCATCCCCGCCTTTGGAACGATCCTTTCGGTTTTACTGCTCGGAGAACGTTTTGAACTATATCACGCGCTTGCTATCGCCCTTATTTTCGCCGGTCTATATCTCGGCATGCGCATTCAACAGCCGTGAGGGGTTGACGTTAGCCCTGCCGCCTGTAAGGTCCGGCATCTAAATTTTCATCGCAGTGTAGTACTCATGACACCAGACAATCGCGTTCTCATCGCAGGGGCTGGCCCGGTCGGAATGATCTCCGGCTATTATCTCGCTCGCCAGGGCGTTCCCGTCACTGTCTTTGATTCCTTACCAGAAACCACAACTGATCACCGGGCTTCAACGGTCCACCCTTCTACACTTGAAATGTTGTCCGAACTCGATATGACGGATGAACTGCGTTCAATGGGACTCGTCTCTGCCGTTTTTCAATTCCGTGATCGGTATGACGACCGCATCGTCGCCGAATTTGATTACGGCATTATCGCCGATGAAACACCATTTCCATATGCACTCCAGGTGGAACAGCACAAGGTCATCAATGTTGCCCGCAAACATGCCGAGCAACTGCCAGACTTCACCCTTATGCGCCCCTATGAAGCTGTCAGCCTAAAACAGGACGATGACGGCGTGGAGCTATCCGTCAAAAACCCTGACGGCGACATCGAAACCCATACTGGACGTTATCTGATTGCCGCGGACGGCGGTCGCAGCGTTATTCGAAAATCGCTCGATATCGATTTTCCCGGTTTTACCTGGGGTGAACGATTTGTCATCGCGACCACCAAATTCGATTTTGGAACTCCGGAAGCTGGCAACCATCGTTATCGTAACTATGTCGCGCACCTTGACCAGTGGTGCGCGCTGATCAAGGTTGCGGGAGACGACATGACTGGCCTGTGGCGTATTTTGCTGCCAGCGTCAGGTGATGAATCCGATGAGTACGTAAAAAGCATCGATTGGGTACAGGACAAATTCACTGAGTGCCTGCCCTATGCCCCACCCTATGAAATCATTCACCGAAACCTCTACAACGTCCATCAGCGTGTTGCTGAAACATTCCATGTTGGACGGACGGTCCTGGCTGGCGACTCAGCCCATGTAAACAACCCGCTCGGCGGGATGGGCATGAATGGTGGCATCCACGATGGCCTGAATATTGCCGAAAAACTTGTCCGCATCTGGCGTGGCGAAGGCGGTGATGATTTGCTCGCGCAATATGATCGTCAGCGGCGGACCATGGCCAAAAAATACGTTCAGGCCCAGTCGATCCAGAACAAAGAGTTATTGCAGGAAAGCGATATGGACATTCGGCGTCAAAAACTGGATGCCTTGGGTGCCATCACAGATGATCATGACACCTGTCACGAATATCTTTTGAAATCGTCTCTTATCGCAATGGTCCGGGAAGCCAACAGCGTTCAGTAGCGAACACCAAACCTGTTCAATATCCTGTCGCGTAATGCCAATACATTACAGGGACCGGCACTAAAATCGATCACACCGGGGAAAATAACTTTCCCACGCTCGCGTCCACAAAAATCCAATTTCACCTTGCCGTAGTCGTAGGGCACTGTTGGTGGCGCAACTCCCTTTTGTAATCTGAAGTCTGCCTCTCCTGGGTTAAGAAACAGAGAGTTCAAGACCTCGTCGCCACGGCCTATCGAGCTCTTGCCGAGCCAATCCGAAAACCCATCTATTGTCGAATGCATCTTTACGACATCGGCCGTTTCGATCCAGTCGCTAAACTTTACATCATAATCCGAAATGCGTTCCTTTAGTTTACGGGCCAGGCTGGATGCATAGGCGCCAAAGGGATACCCGGTCTGGATGTTATCGTCAGACTTGGCTTCGGCATCTTTTCGCAAAGAAACAGCACCAGACATGATGTTATTCTGGATCTTCGCAAAACTGTCCTTAAACCGCAGCAGAACGCCCCAGGATTTAAAAATCGTATTGTGATGGATCGATATGTCCCGCGACCGGTTGATATAAACACCGGGAGCCTCGGGACAATTGATGATCACATTGTTTCTCATGCTGCCGTTTTTATGCTCCAAAGGACAATCCGGCCCGGTACATCTGAACGTGCCGCCGCCGCCAAATGAGAGACCGACCCGCCGGAACCCCTTTTGACGCCATTCACACATGACGAGATTGCCCTCAAACAACCCGTCCTTGCCGCCGCCTTTCAAAAAAGCGCCATAACTGATGTTATCGCCACCAGCTTTGGCAAAGTCCGCGATAAAATTCTTTGAAATTTGCCACTTATCTCCACCAACAACGTCGATAAGCGTGACAGGTTGTGAGGTTTTTCTCGGCGTCAGGTTATAAAATGCGTTTCCCTTGATAACCACGTTGTCTGGAGAAAGGTTGTCTTGCGGGTTTCCTTTTACCGACGCGTGAAACCCGACAATGTGATTTCCTCGAAGCACCGTATTGTCAGCGCGTCCAACGATATGGAAGGCATGATGTGAATTAGGGCCTCCACGAATATCGAGATTTTCAAAAACCCAATACGGTGCATCGAGCTTGAAGAGCTCCACCGCACTGGTTCTTATCTGGGTCTGTGCCGGGTTAAGAGCTGTTACGGTAACAGGCGCATCCGCCGCACCTGGACGGGTTATTAGTATCTTGCTCAAACGATATCGGCCCGGCTGCAGCACGATCCTGTCAGCGGGTTTTGCAGTTTTAATCGCTCCCAACAAGCCTCGCACGTCTGAGACAGAAACGTCTCTCGCGGAGACCGGTCCACATAGCAGAAATAGAGCAGCCACAACAAGTAGCGATCGCATTATTTGCTGCACATACAGGCCGGTTGTCTTCTTCAAAATCGTTCAGGCTCCTTTTCAAAGGATTTCGCCATATCCGGAGCCTTTTTCAAGATCCAGAAGATAAAATTTACGCAGCAAATGTTGCTCACCAACGCAGCCATATCAATGATTGCCCGATTGTGGTGCCGTTTCCAGCGCCTCCGCCAGCGCCGCACGCCGACGGTAGAACCAGGCCCACAGCAAAATACAGATCACCGCGCCACCAGCAATTGGCCAGCGAAGCCCGACATGATCACCTATCCACCTTTCGGCTGGGCTTTCCACTCAACGACCTTCTTGTATTGGCCAGCGAAGCCCGACATGATCACCTATCCACCCCATCATGAGTGATCCCAGTGACGGGCACCCCCGCGATATCGCACCATAAAGGCTTACAACCCGCCCCCTCATATGCTCATCAACGGAGGCCTGAATGAGCGTATGTTCGCCGGTTCCGGCGACCGTCATCGCAAATCCGCCGATCAAAACCGCAACGACCGCGACATAAAAGTTTGTCGAGAGTGCAAACACGATCAAAACGATCGCCAATATCAAAATGTTCAGCAGGACAATGCCAGTCAGCCCCTTGATGTGCCCTCGCTGTGCCAACCAGAAACCACCGAGTACCGCGCCTACACCCACGGATGACACGAGAATGCCCAGCGCATCCGCGCCCAGCCCAAAAATTGTTTCAACGAATCCTGAAAACAGATCAATATAGGTTCGACCACAGATACCGACGATAAAAAGGATAATCATCGTCGTTCCAAGCCCGGTATGAGAGAACGTGTAGCTAAACCCGGCACGAATTTCTGCCGGTATCTGTTTTAAAGGCGCTTGAGAGCTGGAAATGCCATCCTGAACCAGCCGGATAGAAAACAGGGCGATCGCAAAAATACCGTTACCGGCGACAGCAATGATGCCCCCCGCAATGGACGGCCCTGCCACGCGGGCAACATTGAATATGAGGGAATTGATCGCGACGGCCGAGGCCAGTGCCTCACGCCCAACCATATTGGGAACGATAACTAACCTGACAGGATGGTTTATGGCGAGAACAACCCCAAGCGTCAGGGCGAGAACGAAGACGAGTTCAATCGTGACAATGCCCGCAAAGCAGCAATAGGCCAGTACCGCGGCCTGTGCGGCCGAGAAGAGCATTGAAAAACGCATCATCCCCAACCGGTTGACGCGCTCGGTAATTGCCCCGGCAACGGGCGCAAGAAATACGGTTGGAAACAAATCGGCCATTGCTATTGCGCCCAACCAAAATGCCGAGCCGGTCAATTTCCAGGTTAGCCATTGCAGTGCAATGCGATACGCCCACATGCCGAAATGTGAACAAATATTTCCCGCTGTATAAATTCGGTAATTCCTGTTTCCGAGTGCAAACAGGATTGCGTCAAAGCGACCGCCAAACGCCATTCGAAGCCTTTCTGATTATTCTCCCCAAAATCTTACTCTTTGGCGTCCTTCTCCCCAAGGAAATCGGCCTCGATTCTCGGGTTGCCAACGGCCAATTTTTTAGCAAAACGCCCGGAAAACCCTTGACGATTGCCCCTTTGAGAGCACTAATGCGCCACCGCAACGCAAATTGAAGGTATTATGGCGAAAGAAGAACTTCTTGAATTTTCGGGTACCGTGATGGAACGGCTGCCCAATGCTATGTTCAAAGTGAAGCTGGAGAACGGCCACGAGGTGCTGGCGCACACTGCTGGCAAGATGCGCAAGTTCCGTATTCGTGTTCTCGAAGGCGATAAGGTCGATGTTGAAATGACACCCTACGACCTGACCAAAGCGCGGATAATTTTTCGGCACAAATAGGCTGTTACACGCCTGCCAGAAAGCTTTACGGACTCTGTTCCCGTAACGGCTACGTAAGTGTAAACTGACCTTATAGAATTACCTGTCCTGCGATCAGGACGATCAACCACAACCGGTGCCCTATGGCGACGCGATCATGGCGAACCCCTGTCGTTATCCTGACATGCGCAACTTTGATTCTGTTGCTGTCTTTCGGCGCGCGTCAGACTTATGGCCTTTATCTGGCACCAATTTCCAAAACCCAGGGATGGGAAATTGGCGTGTTCTCCTTTGCCATGGCTCTGCAGACGCTTATTTGGGGCCTATCGCAGCCCTTTTGGGGGAATATCGCTGATCGTTTCGGTGCCGGTCGCGTTGTAAGTGCGGGCCTCCTGCTGTACGCGGCAGGGCTCTGGATGATGTCTGAATCCGTCACACCGCTCGGAATCACGTTATCAACGGGTCTTGTCACCGGGCTTGGTATGAGTGCCACCAGTTTCCCGATCATCCTGGCTGTCGTCGGGCGCAGCGTTTCCGAGGAGCGTCGCAGTATGTTCCTCGGAATAGCCAGTGCCGGAGGTTCGTCCGGCATGGTTATTGTCGTGCCCTTCGCCCAGTATTTTATATCCGATGCGGGATACACCCTCGCCCTAGTGGTTTTAGCAGTGCTGATGATCACCATCGTACCTCTGACCGCCGCTATTGCTGGCAAACCACAAACACCGGATGGGCCAAATGCCATTAAGCAGAATACCGGCGAGGCGATCCGCGAAGCGTTGGGCCATAAGGGATATGTTCTTCTCGTCACCGCATTTTTTGTGTGTGGCTTCCAGACCATGTTCATTGGCGGCCATCTGCCCAACTATCTGGATAAATCGGGCATTGATGCCGAAACGGCCGCGTGGGCGCTCGCCTCTATTGGTCTGTTCAACATTTTTGGATGTTTCGTCTGGGGTGCACTCGGGGGCAAGTTCAGCAAAAAGCTGATGCTCGCCATCCTCTACATTATTCGTTCCCTGACCATGATCGTTTTTGTCATGTTACCGGTGACAGATACCAGCGCCTTGGTGTTCGCGGCGTTTACGGGCCTTATGTTCCTCGGCACCGTGCCTCTTACCAGCGGCCTGGTCGCCCAAATATTTGGCACCCAGTATATGGCCATGTTGTACGGCTTTGCCTTTACCAGTCACCAGGTAGGTAGCTTCCTGGGAATCTGGATCGGTGGCGTGGTCTTTGACCTCACGGGCAGCTACGACGTGATGTGGTGGAGCGCCATTATTCTCGGGTTTGTTGCCGCGATTATGCATTGGCCGATTGATGAAAAGCCGGTCGTTCGAACTGCCGCATCACCAGCGCCGTCCTGAAGTAGATCTGTTCGCGTAAGTCAAAATTGAGAATTGCATATGCCTAGTATCCCCTGGAAAAGCCATCCCTATCTGGTTTTGATCCTCTGTACGCTAATCATTTTAATTTCCTACGGGACCAGACAGAGCTTTGGCCTGTTCCTAATCCCCATAAGCGATGCAATCAGCGGTGGCCGGGTGGAGCCATTCTCCTTCGCGGTGAGCCTACAGACGTTGGTGGTAGGGCTATCTGTCCCCTTTGTTTCGGCTATCGCTGACAAGTGGCTTGGCCCCGTCAAAATGTTGATTACCGGCGGTGCTCTTTATGCAGTAGGCATGTTTTTGCTGGGTCATGCATCCTCTGAAATGCATCTGACACTGAGTGTTGGTGTCCTGAGCGGGCTTGCCGCAGCCGGTTGTGGCCTGCCAATGCTGTTATCCGTTGTTGGTCGCGTTGCGCCCGAGAAAAGACGCAGCCTGTGGCTTGGCATCGTATCTGCAGGTGGTACCGGTGGCCAAATGTTCCTGGTCCCTCTCAACGGTTATCTGCTGGAACGCATGGACTGGACCGATGCGATCATAATTCTGGCGGCCTTTATCTTTGCCATCGTACCAATGGCCTTTATCGCCGGAAAATCGAGCGGTGAAGCACTGGACCAAAAGAAGGATACCCAGACTTTAGGTCAGGCATTGCAGGAAGCCCGCGGACACAAGAGCTTTATCTATCTTTGCTTGGGCTTCTTCACCTGCGGGTTTCAGGTGCAGTTTGTCGTGACCCACTTACCCAAATACCTTGAAGATACTGGCACTGGCGCCACTATCGGCGCACACGCAATTGCATTGATAGGTTTAACCAATGTCATCGGCACGGCGATCGCTGGCATGCTTGGCGGAAAATACAAAAAGAAAAACCTCCTTGCCGGCCTCTATATCGGTCGTTCGCTGGTTATGCTCGCCTTCTTTCTGGCTCCTGTTACACAAATGTCCGTCTACGTATTTGCGGCCTGTATTGGGTTTCTTTGGCTTGCGACAGTACCGTTAACCGCGGGGCTGGTTTCCGGATTCTTCGGGCCACGATATATGGCCACCTTGTACGCCATTGCCTTTTTGAGCCATCAAATCGGGGGTTTCCTGAGTACCTGGATGGGCGGCATCGTCCGGGATGCCACAGGCTCCTATGATCATTGGTGGTGGATTATCATATTCGGCGGCATGTTGGCGGCATTGTTCCATCTCCCGATCAAGGAGCAGCCGGTAGAAAGACTCGCCCAACCGGCGTAGACTGCCGGATCATTTTCCGGAGAGATCCAATGACCAAGGCGTTCTGGCGCAGCCCTCACTTCGTGCTGATTTCGGCGGTTGGCATTGTCTTGTTCGCTTATGGCGGCAGGCAAAGCCTCGGCATGTTTCTGCGCCCAATAACTGAATCTCTGAATTTTATGACCACGAACGCCCAGGGCGTTTTGGTTCAAAACTTCGAACCCATGTCATTCGCCACCGCGATCCAGGTTCTGATCTATGGTTGCGCGGCGCCATTTGTCGGCGCCATCGCAGATCGTTGGGGACCTATTAAGGTCCTGATGGTCTCCGGGCTCATCTATGCCTTTGGTCTTTTTATGATGTCCCAGTCTACGACGGAAGCTGGACTGGTCATTAGCATTGGATTTCTTATGGGGATTGGCTCGAGCGGCATTGCTTTGCCAATGCTTCTCTCAATTGTCGGACGGGTGGCACCAGAGGAAAAGCGCACCTTCTGGCTCGCCGTTGTTGTTTCCGGCGGCACCGCAGGACAAATGCTGATTGTGCCCTTAAGCAACTGGATGATCGGTCAGGAAGGCTGGGTTTTTGCGACAATTGTGCTCGCGACAATGGCCCTAATGGTTGTTCCCCTGACGCTTTGCATCTCACATGCCGCAAGTACTGAGTTAAACAAAAAAGACGCCCAGAGCCTTGGTCAGGCGATCAAGGAAGCTGGTGGCCATCGAGGTTTCTGGCTCCTCGTGATGGGGTTCTATGTTTGCGGGTTTCAGGTTCAGTTTATCAACAATCACATGGAAAATTATCTTAGCGGCACGGTAGTCGGCGGAGCAATGGCAGCTACGGCCATTGCGCTTATTGGCCTGTTCAATATGTTTGGGACACAGACCGCCGGTGTCATTGGCGACAAACTGCGCAAGAAATATATCCTGGCTAACCTCTATATGGCCCGCTCGGTCATATTCTTGATCTTCTTTATTGTCCCGGTGAGCAAAGTTTCAGTAATCATCTTCGCTTGCACCGTTGGATTTTTATGGCTTGCGACAGTGCCGTTAACCTCGGGCATTGTCGCGCAGGTCTTCGGACCACGTTATTTGGCGACGCTCTACGGTGTAGTGTTCCTAAGCCATCAACTGGGCAGTTTCACCAGCGTCTGGCTCGGCGGCATCATCAGGACGCAGACCGGTAGCTACGATTACGCCTGGTATATGATTATCGTTGCCGGCTTTGTGGCCGCCCTGCTGCATTGGCCAATCGACGACAAACCCGTCGCAAGATTAGCGAAGGAAAAAGAAGCTGCCGCGTCTTAGCTAGCTTGCCTTAAGCCTGGTAATAGGGGTTTGAACCACCCGCGTGATCGGTGACGTCGAGGACTTCCCTGATCGTTGGTACCACCTTTTGTATTTCAACGGCCACGCCTTCCTTAAGCGTCACGTTGGCCATACCACAGCCTTGGCACCCGCCTTCCATGCGGATATAGGCCCGCGCACCGTCAACGTCGATCAGGGAGATATGTCCGCCATGCCCCGCAACAGAGGGGTTAATGCGCGTTTCCAGAACTTCCTGAATGGCACGGCCTTCATCAGTATCCAGGCCAGGCTTTGGAATGGCGTCTCGCCAATCCGCAACACGTTCAACTTCGGGAATATAGTGGCGAAGCATATTTTCTACGCTGCCCTGCATCTGCGCCGCGCCACCGATAAACTCAATATAGACGACACCCTCTGAATATCCCCGGAGGCTTATGTCCCCACCACCTTGCGTCGCCGCCGGCCTGATTCGTGTCTCTATGAGCTCCTTGATTTCAGCAACGATGGGATCACTTTCATCAAGCTCAAGGCCTTCGACGTCATCCGACGAAGTAGAAGCGGCGCTCTCATCAAGTACCGCTGCGTCACCGGTTACAAAGTGGTCCATGATCGCACCTAAGACAGCCGGTTTGAGATGGAGCCAGTCAGCAGTGTCTGATTTGGTAACGGTGACGTAGTCTGAACCAATTTCAACACCTGTAACATCGGTGACACCAAACAAACGCCGCGCCAAAGGTGACTGCGCAGCAGCTTCTGCGCTTTCAAACGATACAGGCGCCCCTGAGTGGACTTCCTGACCTGGCAGGAACTTCATGACATCTGAATTTTCGGCGGCTTCAGTCTGAATAAACATTTTATGCGCTCGTTATAGATCCGGCTGATAGTGTCAATGTCTGTAAGAATCTCAAAAAGTCAAACAAAAGCCGCGGCTGAATGCTCAGGCGCGGCTTTTTTAGCGCTCAAAAAGCGCCTTTATCCTTATTTGGTCGTCAGATCGGCATTTGAAGTCATATTTCAAATCCGGCAACGGCGCATCACTTGGCGCCCCATTGCGGATTTCCGCCTTGCGTTTTTGCCGTGAGATACTGCGGAGCGCCGCATAGTAGTCGATAGAGGTATCTTTGAGTTTTTGCAGGTCATCCATTACGCCGGCAAACTCATCTACGCCACCAACTACAGTTCTCGCCGTTGACCACTCGTCACGATGCGTGTTGTCCAACCAGTGTGATACCGGATCAAGATAGGAATCCAGGAATTTACCGACTGCATCCCGCGGGTTAGACGGACCAAAGAGCGGCAGCACAAGATAAAATCCGTCCGGAATACCCCAAACTGCGAGCGTTTGTCCCAAATCTTCGGAATGAGGTTTTATTCCCCACTTGTCGGCAACATCCATGACGCCGCCGACGCCAAGAGTGGAGTTAATTGCCATACGTTTCGTCGTGGTCCACGCCCGCTTCATTTCGCCCTGCAGCAAATCATTTGCGAGGACGACCGGCGATCGTAGGTTTTTCAAAAAGTTATGAACGGCCTCCTGACCTTCGTCAGGCAAAATCAACGTGTAAAGCTCTGCCAAAGGCCGTAGGAACAAACCCTGCAGGTATTCGTTAATTTCGAACATAACCCGGTTGATAGGTTCCAGCGGATCATTGACGTCAGCAGCTGCCTGAGCCAGATCATCCCCTTTTGACATCTGCGGAGACTGCTTTTTCTCACTATTTTGGGCGAGTTGCGGCGTTTTTATAGCCGCAGGAAGGTAATCACGAACATCTTGTGAATCTTCGATGGCATGCGGAATCAGATCGAAATTTGGACCTGCATCCTTTGCAGAGACGGCAACGGGAGCCGAAACCAAAGCCAGTGAAACACTGAAAATCGCCGCGGTAGGAACCACTTTTTTAAGCTTTTTCAATAAGATAGCCATTTTTTATCCCTTAACCCGCGGCAGTACCAATGCCGCGCACGAACTCTTCCCGCCCCAATTGCGCTGCATTGTAGAAAAGCTATCACCTAATGGCAATAGAATCGATTAAGGATTATCGTTAGAATCGATTAAGGATTATCGTTAAAAAATATTAAGAAATCTTTTTAAATTAATGAGTTAGCAGAACGAAGGATGGTAAGCATTGCTTCTGGCGACGTCGCTGCATAAATGTACTGGGTGTAATTTCTGCGGTGGTGCAAGATGCGTGTAACTGGAATTTCAAAGTTTGCGGCAATCATGGCGATATTCTGTCTGGCAGAATTTCCCGCGATGGCTCTAGCTTCTGGTTTACCGAAGGCCAAGGTCGAAGCCTTTCATGCAAAACTTCTTGATGTAATGAAACAGGCCAAAACGCTCGGCGTTAAGAAACGTTTTGAATTTCTGAAACCAACTGTTGAAAACAGTTTTGATTTTAAACTGATGATTGCTCTGGCGAGCGGAAAGCATTGGCGAACCGCGTCAGAGATCAAGAAGCAAAATGCCCAAACAGCTTTCGCCCGATTGAGCACAGCGACCTATGCAGACCGCTTTTCAGGGTTTTCAGGCCAATCATTTAAAACGCTCTCTGTCGCCAAGGGTCCGCGCCGAACATTTCTGGTTCGAACTCAGATCGTGCGGCCCGAGAAATCGCCAGTTCCGTTAACGTATGTGACCCGCAGACGAGAGGGAGAATGGCGTATCGTTGATGTCTTGGTAGATGACGGGATCAGCGAACTGGCCGTTCGGCGTTCTGAATACCGATCAGTACTAAACACGGCCGGAATAGACGGTTTAATAAACCTGCTCAAAATGAAAACGAATAGTTTATTAAATCCGAAACCTTAAGATGCCGGTCGCCATATCTTTGGCACCAAAGCCCCAAACGAAAATCCTGCCGCAACCCACATGATTTCGCGAATGCGCCGAACGAGAGCGGTCGCGAACCCTGAGACAGGCGACCCTGTGAAAACCCCGCACATAATGACAAAGATTCCTTCCTGAGCGCCGAGACTGGCTGGAATAAAAAAAGTACCAGACCGGATGAGCTGTGCGGCCGCCTCGATCATCCAAGCCTGTGACCACGAAACCGGGTAACCAAGAAAATATAACGTGGCATAAATTTCTGCGACACCAAAACACCAGACGACAAACGCAACGCAAAGCGCCACCACAAATTTTGTCAAGTTACCGCCATAAAATTCATTAAACCGACTTTCAACATCCTGAATTTTAGCAGCGACCCGATCAGCCCAGCGGCGTCTGGCGCGACGATTCAACAAATCTGCAGTCGACGATAAAAGACCAAATTTCTGTACTAAAAAGAAAGCCAAAATCGCCACGATAAGGACGACCAGACCAATACCCGCTACCTCGCGATATCCGTCCTCAATTTCGATACTGAATTGCATTAGTGCAAAGCCAACTGACAGGAAACAAATCAAGGCGATTAAATTGATCGTCTTGACCATAACGAGAGAGGCAATTGCTTCATCATAGTCGATTGCAAAATACCGTTTCAGAAGAACAGCTTTTACTGGCTCTCCCCCCATTCCTCCGGCTGGGATGGTGTAGTTAAAGGCTTCACCAATCAGACGAACAATCCAAAGTCGTCCAAACCATTGAGTACTGAGCGAAACCGACAAGGTGAATTGCCAGACCAGTACATCTCCGAGAAACGCAATAAAAAACAATCCCAGTACGACGGCAATGCCCCAGGACATTTGCCCCACCAGGCCAACTGCCTCTTTTAGGTCAGTGTTTGATATGATCGCGGCGAGAAGAGCAACACCAACGAGGAGAAACAGAACTCTTACGAGTTTCATTTTCCGTCTTTCCGCGCTGGGAAACAGGCCATTAATGCAGGTAGAAAGTATATCGTACAAAGCAATGTGAAGCCGATTGAAATCGCGAGAAGGACGCCCATGCTGGCCGTCCCCGGGTGACTCGACAGGGCAATACTCGCAAATGAACCGATCGTGGTCAGTGCACTAAAAATAACCGCTCTCGGCGTACTCGTTTCCATCAGCCCCAGCAATCCGTCATTTTCGTGTGATCGCATGACAATGTGAATGGCGCTTGCCACGCCTAATCCAAAGAGCAATGGCAGTACAATCACATTGGCGAAGTTGAAGGGGAGATCAAACAAAACAGTGGCTGCAATCGTAAAGAGTGCCGCGAGAGTCAACGGTGCGAAGACCAGCAACACATCACGCAAACTTTGCATTAAAACGACGACCAGAATGGCGATTGCGATAACCGATATCAGCGCGGCTTTTACAAAAGCTGAAATCACTGCAGCACCTGCCTCAATGATAATTACAGGAGACCCCGTAGCGCGCGGCTCGACAGCCCTTACATCCGCAACAAATTTTTCCAGATTAGCGCGTATTCTAAGATCATGCTTCGGGAACACCTCCAATCGAACCTGTCCCGTCGGCGCTTCAAAACGCCGCTTTAAGGTTACCGGCAGAGATCCAACAGAAATGTCTGAAGCATTCAAAGCGTCCTTCAATTCGCTCAATCTGCCGTCAAGATTTCCGATTAGATGACGTTCCAAATTCCGAAGAGCAACGGGTGTCCTTTTTATTTTGGACAATGCCAGTTGAAGTCGGTCCAGAGTTTTTTGCATTTCGTCAGAACTAGTTCCGCGCCGGTTCTTTAAAAACCCTTCAAATGCCAGGATTGCCTTTTTTCTTCCTTCGAATGACAGGGCAGGCTGCCGTTTCGTCTGAAAGGCTGGTAACAGCAAAAACGCTGCCTGATCAATAGCGGCCAGCTTGTCGTCCTGCTTTTTGGGTACAAGCCGGTCCAGCGCCAAAACATGATCAACTGTCGCAAGCGCCTCAAGGCGGCTCTGAAGAGCCAAAGCATACTGTCTGTCCAACGCCAGAATATCGATCGAATAAGGACCTGTTTCACTGTTCCTGGATAGATCGAGCAACGTCGCGACTGATTCTGTCCCAGGATCTCGCAAGTTCATGGGGTCGAAATCAAAATGTATCTTTGGTACGACGATAACAGCCGCAAGTGCCAGCAAGACTGAAACAGCGACTATTGTGCGAGCGTTCGCAATAGCCCAACCCTGACCCGAAATCAAATTTTCATTCCCGCTAATTTGCTTTTGAACGGGAGGCATGAGCGCGATTAGCGCCGGGAGTACCGTCAAATTGGCGATCAGGGCAACAAACATGCCAATACCAGCAATCTTTCCAAGTTCGGTAAGACCGATGTAATCGGTAAAAACGAAGGAAAAAAAGGAAATTGCCGCAGCCACAGCACAAAGTGTCAACGCACCACCGACGCCCTGCCCCGCTGACTGGCAGGCATCCGGCAAGTCACCTACCGACGCAAACCTTTCTTTAACACGAAGGGCAAAATGTATTCCGAAATCAACGCTCAGGCCGATAAACAAAACGGCAAAAGCGACGGAAATCAGATTTAAGCGTCCAACAACCAAGGTCGCCAGACCGGCTGTCCAGAGCAGCCCCATTGCCAAGGTGGCCAACATGGCAATCACGAGTCGCCCTGACCTCAGCCCCCAGAGCAACAACCCGCAAACAAGGAGAGCAGAGAGTATTCCGGCAATTCCCATTCCCTCGGCAACACTTTCAAGTTCTTCCTCTTCCAGGACAGCCGACCCCGTAAGGCGCACTTTGAAACCTCGGTCGGGTGTCAAACCAAGATTGGTCGCTTCATTTCGGATAGTGGAAATCGCGATTCCAGCTGGCTGCAATGACGCCGAATTGAGCGCCGGTTGAACAATAATAATTCGACGTTTCCCATCAACATCATTGGCCTTTTTTCCATCTATCAGCGATTGCCAAGACAACCAATTTGAAGTGCCTGCATTTGCCGCCTCTGTCGCCTCAATCACTTTCTCAATCGTGTGTTCAAGCGAAGCTGGTGGTGTTGCGCTGTCCGCATTTTCTAACGCCAGACGCAATACAGAGAACAAACCCCTTAGTGACGGGTCCTGCCAGAGCGATCCCAGAAAAACTTGTGCCGCGGCCAGCCGGTCGACCAGGTCCTCGACGTCTTTGACATCAAGATACATCAGCCCATTCTGGCGAAAAAACTTTTCGCCTCGGGGATCAAACACTTCCCGGAACACCTCGCGATTTTCTTTCAGCGCCGCTGTTAAAGCGAGCGCTCCGTCAGAGGCCTGATCGGGCGTCGGACCATCAACCACCACGACGATATTATTGGCAAATTGGGGAAACGCGCGTCGTAACTGGATCGAGTCCTGCCGAAAGGTCAACTCCGCCGAGAGCATGTCTGTCGTGTCGGTATTAATCGTAAGATTGGTTGCCACATACCAAGCGCTGCCGCCTGTATGAAGTATCGAGAGTCCGAGCACCAACCACGCAAAGCGTCGCGCGCAATCCACCCAAGAGCCTAAAAACTGTCTAAAAGCGTTGGCCATTACCGCACTTCAACCATTCGCCACGCTTGTCCGTCTCCGCAGCCACAGGATGACAAAAACAATTACGGCTATCGAGCCACCTATAGCTGCCAACACGAGCAACGGTTTTGCCCACCCAAAAAACATGACGATGGGAACAACGAACATGCCGTCATCAGGATCGATACCCCACCGACCACCAAGTTCCGCACTACTTCGAACACCGGACGAATCCAATTGCATTACCAATAATTCAGCGATTGCAACGGCGATGCCTGCAAACACGCCAAGAAAAACTACCCAGGAAGGATTACCAGCCTGCGACAACCCGAAACCGATACCCATAAAAACAGCCGCATTTGATGACCCATCGGCGATCAGATCATAAAGATGCCCACCTCGACTCATCTTGCCCGAAAGTCGCGCTAATTCACCGTCTGCTCTATCCAGGAATAGTGACAGAACCAGAACTGCAGCTCCAATGATCTGCCAGTCCGGAAGGCCCGTCGAAAACGCCGCCGCCGAGCCAAGCCCAGTAGCCAATCGTAGCGTGGTCAAATGATTGGGGGTTACGGGCGTATTCGCCAACGGTCGAACAGCATTTCTTACCGCCCGATGAACCCAAGTATTATGACTAATGATCTCCTCCGATCAGGTCGACAATGATCGCTTACACCCATTACATTGACCGGACTTATAAACGAATCAAGCACAGGCTGCGCAAATTCCGGTAAAGCAGAAATAATAAACAATGAGCAAACATAATACCCAACGACAAATTCTTCTTACACCCGGCCCGTTAACGACCCTTACTTCGGTAAAAGAAACCATGTTGCGCGATTGGGGGTCACGAGACAGCGCCTTCATCGAAATTACCAGTCGTATCAGGCAGCGTCTGCTTGCTCTCGCCAACGGTTCTAGTACGCATAGCTGCGCGCTCGTTCAGGGCAGTGGTACCTTCGCTGTCGAAGCGACATTGACTACTCTTCTATCCCGCCCGAAAGGCCACGCTCTTCTATTGATCAACGGGGCCTATGGTCGTCGAATTCAGAAAATTTGTGAAATTGCGGGGATCAAACACAGCGTGTTGGAAACCGCGGAAGATACGCCACCAACCGCCAATGACGTGCAGCAACTTCTTATGGAAGACAACAATATTTCTCACGTCGTTCTGGTGCATTGCGAGACCACCTCGGGAATATTGAATCCTCTCAACAAAATTGCTGCGGTCGTTGCAAAGGAAAACAAGAAGCTGATTATCGACGCGATGAGTTCCTTCGGAGCCTTGCCTGTTGACCTCGGCGAGATTTCTGCCGAAGCCGTTATTGCCTCTGCCAACAAGTGTCTTGAGGGTGTGCCAGGGATGGGGTTCGCCCTGATAGAGAACGGCGCCCTTGCCAATGCGAAAGGCAACGCGTCAACCTTAAGCCTCGATCTACACGATCAGACAGAATATATGGATCGCACCGGGCAATGGCGCTTTACACCGCCAACCCATGTCGTCGCAGCATTGGATAAAGCGCTGGATGAACACGAAAAAGAGGGTGGAACATCCGGTCGCGGCAACCGCTATTCGCAAAACTGTCGCGAACTTATCACCGGCCTTAAGGATATCGGGTTTGATCTTTTTTTAGAGGAGCGTCTTCAAGCACCGATCATTGTCACGGTGCGCATGCCATCGAACCCGAAATTTGAATTCGAAGAACTCTACAAGCTAATGAACGAACAAGGAATCGTTCTTTATCCCGGCGCTGTGACCCGGGAGAAAAGCTTCCGGATCGGCTGTATTGGTCAGGTCTATTCCGAAGACATTCAACGCACCTTGGAAGCGATCCGGCAGGTGCTTAGCGAAATGGGCCTCGCAAAAGAAGAACTAGCCGCCTAGTCCTCTGCCAAAAAAGCCTTAAATCGCTGCGCGACTTCGGGCGGTGTTATTTTTGGACGCCCTAAACCTTCGATCATTCCGCGGGACACCTTCATATGGATGAGATGTGGCCCGTCCTGCGACAGCGCCTTTGACATGGCGTCATCAAACCCCTTGATGTTATCGCATGAAAACACCGACGGATAAGCGCAAGCAAGCGCTACGCCTGCAAAATCGACCGTAGGAGAAACCGTCGGCTGTCCACCAGTGGATTCATATGCACCATTGTCAAAAACAATATGGATCAGATTCTTGGGGGCATAGGCACCGATGGTTCCAAGTGTGCCGAGTTTCATAAGCGCGGCCCCGTCGCCATCCAGAATCACGACGGGACGATCACTATTTACCGCTACACCGAGCCCCATTCCCGCAGCACATCCCATCGAACCGACCTGATAGAGATGTTGTTTTCTGTCCGACACTGTAAACAATTCTCGGCCGGTAAATCCTGTTGTCGCAATCAGCGCAGCGCGACCGGGCACCAGTTCCAACAACCGTTCCATCGCGGCAACACGTCCCGGCACGCCGTCGCCGGTGTTTAGATCGATGTGAACACCCGTCGGCGGTGTCTCGAGAGGCGTTGTATCGATACCATAATCTCTGACCGCCCCCTTTTCCATAATCATGGCGTAGGGCAGGCTCGAATCATTCATTGCGGCTACAGCGGCTCCCAAGGCGCCTGACACTTCATTCTCAGAAGACGGAAACCCTGCATAAGGCACCTGGATTACATCAAGCAATGAGGGGGTGATCGGTCCCATCAGTTGATGCTGCGGTTCGTCCTCGATACCCGGTCCACCACGCCAGGTAACGATCAGCAAAGTTGGAATTTGGAAGGGGTGATTAAGTGATGTGAGCGGATTAACGGCATTTCCGAGACCAGAGTTCTGGCACATAACGACGGTACCTCGCCCCGCCAACCAGGCTCCCGCAGCAATAGCAACGGCTTCGCCCTCACTTGCCGCGCCGACATAGTCGAGCGCGGTATCGCTGATGACCCGGTTGATGATTGGGGTCAGGAAAGAGCACGGTACACCGGTATAAAAATCAAACCCTGCTTCAACTGCCGGCTTCAAGAATTTATCTGCTTCGATCATCTCAGTTTTTAACTCACATGAAAGTCGGATATCTCCTTGACCATAGCGAATAACGCCCAATAAGAATATGGCATCGCTCTGCCGCGCAGATACTTGCGAACATTATTTGAAATGCAATATTAGTAGTATCGTGAAAGTTGAAGTTATGACGCCCAAAACACCGGTCCTTGCTGACTCACATATCGAAGCGTTTCAGCGCGACGGATTTGCTGTTTTGCGTAACGCTTTCGACGATGAAGATGCTAAGACCATTATCCGATGGGCGGATGAGGTTGAGGCGCTTCCGGAACAACCCGGAAAACAATGGGTTTTTCACGAAGAAAGCAGTTTGGATGGGCGTAGCCTGATCAACAGAATTGAGTATATCGCGCCGTTTCATAATGGCTTTGCGTCGCTAACTGAAATTCTGAAAGTCTCGGCTGGACAATTGCTTGGCGAAGACGTCGTACTTTTTAAGGAAAAAATCAATTTTAAGATGCCTGGTGGCGGCGGTTTCGAACCGCATCAGGATTCCCAAGCAGGTTGGGAGGAATATGCCAGCAACTTCATCACCGCGATGATTTGCATAGACGAGGCGACAATCGAAAATGGATGTCTTGAAGTGGCAGCCGGCCAAAACGGAAACGGGTTATTGCGTGGCATGGAACTGCTGACGGAAAACGATATCAAGGATATGGATTTCATCCCGGTGCCGACCCGTCCTGGCGATATGATCCTCTTTGATGCTTACACTCCACACCGTTCAGCACCTAACCCAACGGCAAAGACTCGTCGTGTATATTATGCGACGTACAATAAGGCCTCGGAAGGCAACCACATCGATCAGTATTACGCTGACAAACGCAAGAACTTCCCGCCGGATATAGAGCGAGACCCCAACCGGGAATACGTTTACAAGGTTTAGTCAAAGACCTTTCTCAATATCGTTGCGGTCCGCTATGCCAGAAAACGCTCCCAATTCGTTATACTGTTTGTTCGGCGCTCAAATACTAACGTTTGATTCCGACAATACGATTTATGACCGTGGGGAAATTTGGTTTGAAGACGGCGACATAGTCGCTGTCTGTGATACCGGCGGGTTTTCACCTCCGGCAGAAAAACCGGTGATACGCCAGGATGTGTCAGGCAAGATAATCGCACCGGGGTTTATCAATGCCCACACCCATTCCTACAGTGCCATACTCAAGGGTACGATCGAAAAGGACCCGTTGGACATCTATATGTTGAGCGTCATTGCATCTGGTGCCGCAATGACTCCTCGCGAAACCTATGTCAGTGCGCAACTCAATGCATTGTCCATGCTGAAGTTGGGCATCACATCTGTAATCGATCATTACACTGAACGCCCCGCCCTCACCGCGGACGGACTCGATGCTGTTTATGGCGGGTTCAACGACATCGGCATCCGGGCAACTGTCGCAACAATGTTCTCTGACAAACCGTATATCGATTCTGTGCCAGTTGACCGCCAGCTACTGCCGCAAGACGTCATCGATCATTATGACGCACAGGCGCGCCCTTCCGCCCAAAACTATTTCGACCTTATGGAGACAGCACTTCGCCAATACGGCGAGGAAACCAACCGTATCCACATCATTCTCGGTGTAGCCGGTCCGCAACGATGCTCAGATGAACTCATCGAAATGACCGGCGACTTCCAGAGGACGCACAATATCGGCCTACACACCCATATGTTGGAGACCAAGACCCAGGCCGTCATGCGCAACCCTGAAAAAGGCAGTTTCGTTCGCCGAATGGTCGAGCTCGGGAGCCTCAATGATAAATCCTCGCTGGTTCATTTTATCTGGGGTCAGGAGGACGATATTGCTGCTGCAAAAGAAGCCGGAGCAACAATCGTTCATTGTCCGCAATCAAACACCATGCTGGGTGCCGGCATTTGTCCGATATTGAGACTACGTGACCATGGCATTCCCATCTCCTACGGGACAGATGGTTCCAATTGCGGGCCAGCCAGTTATTTGGAAACTTTGCGCCTCGGCGCACATCTCATGCGGTTAACTGAACCTGATTTCGAAAAATGGCCAGACGCCAAAGACATCCTCCGGGAGAGCTTTCAGTCAGGTGCGCGCACAATGGGCAATGCCGGAAGGATCGGTTCTCTGGAAGCCGGTATGCGTGCCGACTTTGCCGTCATGAAACCCGTTGATCACTGGCATCGCCTGATGGGTGACCCCATTCTGCATCTGTTTTATTACGAGACTGGTGAATCAGTAGAAGGTGTATGGGTCGATGGCGTGGAAACCGTCAGGGACGGCAAAGTGACATCGCTTGATGAAGAAGCACTGCTCACAGAGGCAGAAGAGATTGTTATTCACCGCCGCGAAAATTTGCCGTGCGGTGTCGCCGACGCTGTTGCGGCGCAATATCCTGCCTTCCGTGACATGATTCTCAAAACACTGGCAAAGCCTGAACCAGATATGGATCGCCGTGTGAACCTGCGTTAAGCCGGTAGTGCGGGTAAAATTTCTTTTTCCGCGCGCTCAATATCCTCCGGGAAATCGATCTCGATCCACGGCAAGCCCGTAATATCAACGCCGACAGCAGGTCCCCCAGCACCGTTCAGGAGAAGGTCTCGCACAGCATCTTCATAGGGTGCATGAACGTCGCCGCCCACAGCATATTTCCTAGCCTGATCAGCAACTGCGGCAGCAAATTCACCTGTCATACGAATAAACCCAACCCATTCTCCTACCGTGTCATAGGAGACTTTGTCCGGCACTTTGCGAAACTCGACGGGACGACTTTCTTGGAGCATAAATTTTACAGGTTCATCCCCTGCCTCAAATTCTCGATTATAGGGAAAGCTAGTCATACCGCTTGGCGCGATCATCCGGTCAAGGATCGTGGGGTCATACAAAACATCTGCGTCCATAAACAAGACGTCATCGCCCTCTTTCAGGAGATCACGGGCGGTCCACATTGAGACGACGCTCCCCTCCCGAAAACGCGGATTGTGAAAGAGCCGAACTCTATCAGCCGCTCCTATAATATCGATTTCGGCTTTGATCTCTTCTTCATGATAGCCAAGCACCAAGCCAATTTCGTCAACACCAACGGACACAAGGTTTTCAATATGTCTCGCCATCAGACTCTTGCCTGCGAACCGCAGGAGTGACTTAGGGCTGGCCTTGTCATCACCGCCAAACAATCGCGCCCCAACACCGGCTGCTAGAATCAACGCCTTCATCAGAAAATTTCCTTAAACCAATAAATTATTCCAGATACCCATGCTCACGAAACCAAAGCACGGCATCCGCGAATGCTTCCCTTACAGGGCGAGGGTAGTATCCCAATTCTCTCTGCGCTTTCTCGGACGTGAAGTACATTTTTTTTCGCGCCATTCTTACCTCATCGACCGCGACCAGCGGCTTTTCGCCGCCAGACAACCTTGTGAGCGCTTCTGCGATATAAGCTATCGGCATCACCACATTGTGCGGAATGCTAATCCGAGGAGGTTTCCGTCCAACGAGCTCTGATATCTCCCGCAAAATTTCCGCGAGCGGCAAATTTTCACCGCCAAGAATATACCGTTCGCCGATCTTCCCTTTTCGCCATGCAAGGAGATGCCCCTCGGCAACGTCATCGACATGGACCACATTCAACCCCGTATCGACAAAGGCTGGCATTCGGCCTGCTGCTGCATCGGCAATTAACTCGCCAGTTCGCGTCGGCTTGATATCGCGCGGCCCTACAGGTGCCGATGGATTTACAATGACGACCGGCGCTTTTTTTTGCGCAACAAGGTCATGCACTGCTTCTTCAGCCAAAAATTTTGATCGCTTATATACGCCGATCATATCGTCCAAAGAGGACGGAGTCGTTTCATCTGTGGGCGTACCGTCCTTATTGATGCCGAGCGCGGCGACGCTTGATGTATAAACGATCCGCTCAACCCCCGCATCCATTGCCGCCACAATCAAGGCTTTTGAGCCTTCAATGTTGGTGTGCATCATTTCATCAGGGTGCCGCGTCCATAATCGGTAGTCAGCCGCCACATGAAAAACCGCGGAACATTCCTTAACCGCAGGGGCGAGCGTTTCAGGTGCTGTTAAATCTCCAATAGATAACTGTACATCAAGACCATCGATATTTTGGCGATTACTGTTCGAACGCGCTAAAACACGGACGGCTTCGCCTGCGGCGAGGAGCTTTCGCACAACAGCCGATCCAACGAACCCGGTCGCCCCTGTTACAAGTACTGTCATGGTTGCAAAGATAGGGCCACGGAACGTTTGACGCCACCGCCTCTAACTAACATTTCAAAAGATAAGCGACGGCAGGGGTTTCCTTCACCGCGCCCAATGCTTACATGTCTCTAACAATCTGCCATCTGATATATCGATTCTTGCTGCTCCGTGGCGAAGCGACTAGTTTGGCATCAGAAAACTGAGAGGACATCGTGGGCGTACCCCTGATCCAACAAATTCGTGTCGGCAGCTATATCATGCGCCAGCGCTTTGCCCGTAATAACCGCTACCCCCTCGTGCTGATGCTCGAGCCGTTATTTCGGTGCAACCTCGCTTGCGTCGGCTGCGGTAAAATCGACTACGAAGACGATATTTTGAACAAGCGTCTTTCTGTCGAAGACTGCCTTCAGGCCGTCGACGAATGTGGCGCGCCAATCGTTTCTATTCCCGGTGGCGAACCGCTCTTGCACCACGGGATTGAAGAAATCGTCAATGGCATTATTGAGCGCAAAAAATTCGTTTACCTTTGCACGAATGCATTACTCTTCGAAAAACGCCTAGATCGTTTTAAACCAACACCCTATCTGACCTTTTCGGTCCACATGGATGGCATGCATGAGCATCACGATCGCGTGGTCAATCAGGAAGGCACTTTCGATCGTGCGGTATCCGCGATCAAAGCCGCCAAAGCGCGTGGCTTCCGGGTGAATGTCAACTGTACCCTGTTTGACCAGATTACAGCGGCGGAAGCAGCAGAGTTCTTCGACTTCTCAATGAACGAGTTAAAAGTCGAAGGTATAACGCTCTCGCCGGGCTATGCATATGAGCGCGCGCCCGATCAGGAACATTTTCTGAATCGTAAGAAAACCAAGGAACTATTTCGCGATATCTTCCGGATCGGCAATCTCAAACGGTGGCGCTTTAGCCAATCGACCTTGTTTATGGATTTTCTGGCCGGCAACCAGGAATATCACTGCACGCCCTGGGGCAATCCGACCCGGAATATTTTTGGATGGCAAAAACCCTGCTACCTATTGGCAGAGGGCTATACCCAAAGTTTTAAAGCGCTTATGGAAGAAACAGATTGGGACTCCTACGGCACTGGCAAATATGAAAAATGCGCCAACTGCATGGTCCATTGTGGCTATGAAGCCACGGCTGTCGCAGACACTGTGGCCCACCCGATCAAAGCGTTAAAAACATTTTTGGGTGGGATTGAAACGGAAAAGCCGATGGCACCAGAAATTAATCTGGAAAACCAGCGCCCCGCCCAGTACGTCTTTGAGGATGTCGTTAAAACGATGTCAGAACGTGCGGCAGAGGCTGAGAATCGGAGCGACGCGGCGTAAAGTCTCAAAACCCAGCCCGCTCAATTTTCTTAGTTTCAACAACCCGGCGATCTCCGCTGGGTTTTTTAACAACGCACAGGTGAGCGAAAGAATTTGGACGCTCCCATCGGGCGCGAGTGCCTGACTGGCTGTGCGCGGAATATCATCTGAAGCCGTATCTGCCACCACCCGTAAAGCAATAAATGGAATCACCTCCAAAGAGGCGGCGCGAATCACAGCGTGACTTTCCATATCAACGCTTAAGGCGCCAGTTCCGTCAAAAAGAGTGCGCTTGGTTTCGGGCACGAAAGCTATCTGATCCAACCCTAGAATGCTTCCCTTTACAAAAGGGATACTATTTTCAGAGAGGATTTCGGCAACCCCTTCGGTCCATATCCGGTCCGTTTGAAGCTTGGAACCGTCAGCGCAGATTACTTCATCTGCGACCACCAAGCTTCCTGAGGTCAGTGCAGGATCAAGCCCCCCCGCCAGCCCAAAACTTACGAGCCCCTCGCAGCCAGCGGCAACGCTAGTGCGCGCTGCGATATTCGCGCGTTCTGAGGATGCACCCGAGCACCGAACATCGAAATCCGTGGAAGGATTGCTGTGTTTTAAACAAGCAGCTTCGAGTTTGCTGCCAGTAATGATACCGATTTTGGCCAATCACATACCGTAGGCAGGAAATTGCGTGTTAGAGGATTTGAGATTCCTATATCGCGCCAGCGCCCAAAGTGGGAAATATGAGCTATACCCATGATAAAGAAGGTAAAAAACTTTTGGAAACCCAACCGCATTGTAGAGATCTTCATGCCATTTTCCGCCGTTGCGCGGTGCAGAAAGCAGCCAATCAATGCCTCGACGAACTTCGTCGCTATCAACCTCACCCGCGGCCATAAGCGCCAATACAGCCCAAGCCGTTTGTGAGGCCGTCGACTCTATCTTCACCTCTTCACGGTCCGGCCAATAGCTGGAGCAATCCTCACCCCAGCCACCATCATCATGCTGAGCCGCCCGCAACCAGGTCACTGCTTTACGTATGTGTGGTGCGTTCATGTCTTCACCAGCGGCATTAAACGCACAAAGGACCGACCAGGTTCCGTAAATATAGTTCGTGCCCCAACGGCCAAACCAGGAACCATCAGCTTCCTGCTCCTTACGGAGATAATCGAGCCCTTTCGCCATCACCGGGTGTGCTCGATCATAACCAAGTTGCGCCAGCATCGAGACACAACGGGCACTTACATCAGAAGTCGCGGGATCCAACAAGGCGCCGTGATCCGCAAAGGGGATGTGCTCAAGCCAGTAATATTCATTGTCAGCATCGAAAGCACCCCAGCCACCGCGTGACCCTTGCATGCCGACCACCCATTCCGCGCCACGCGCCACCGATTCGCGAAGATCCAGATTGCCCGAACGATCAAGTGCGGTGACAACAGCAGCCGTATCATCAACATCGGGATAGTGATCATTTCGATACTGAAATGCCCATCCACCCGGCCGGACATTCTTGCGGTTTATTGACCAGTCGCCTTTGACGTCAAGAATCTGACACTCAGTTAGCCACTTGCTGGCACGGGTAATAACGGGATCATCACCCGGATGTCCGGCTTCCAGCAAAGCGTGGGCTGCAAGAGCAGTATCCCAGACTGGCGACAGGCAGGGCTGGCAGTAGGCAATATCGCCATCAACCACCAGCAGTTTTTCAATAGCCTTTCGGGCAGTGACATAAGTGGGGTCGCTCTTTGAGTAACCAAGCGCATCGAAAACCATCAGCGTATTGGCCATCGCTGGGAAAATCCCGCCCAGACCGTCTTCGCCGTTCAAACGCTCCATGATAAAGGCCATGGCCTTATCAATCGCACGCCTTTGAGCAAATTTTGGCATGTAGGGAACAAGATGACGCGCAATCTTGTCGACAAAAAGCATCACCTCACCAAGCCAATGTCCCGTTGGATTATGCAACCAGTTTTCCTCCTGGTCAGGTAGAATGACAAACAGTTCTTGCACACCGATTTCCGACGGATTGGTGGCCTTTGGTTTTAACGCCTGCAAGACCAGCAGCGGTACCATTACTGTACGGGACCAATAGGAGACCTTGTCCATAACGCTTAACGGGGGCCGACGCGGCGCCAGCAGAACCTCCACCCGAATAAGCGGACACGCCGTCCAGGGAACCTGTTCAAACAGGGCCAATGATATCCGTGTAAAAACGTTGCAACGTGCCGCCCCGCCATGTTCCAGAATGGCTTCGCGTGCCCGGACCATATGGGGCGCATCAACATCATCGCCAGCAAGTTTCAAGGCATAATAAGCTTTCACGCTGGCACTCATATCAAGATCGCCGCCGTGATAGAGCGGCCAACCACCGTGAGAGCCTTGAATTTTTCTCAAGTAATTCGCTAGCTTTGCTTCGGTCTTGGGGTCGACTTCATCTACATAGTGATTGAGTAATATGTACTCGGCTGGAATCGTTGCATCAGCCTCTAGGTCGTAAACCCAATGACCATCGGCAGCTTGCTGATCCGCTATTGCCGACGCAACCTCTTCAATCGTTGAGTCAAGAATGGAACTTTCTGGAACTTTCGTCCCCGATTCCGGAGTTACTGATTTTAACATATTCAGCCTAATTCACCTAAGTCCGTCCAACAGAACCCTGCCACGACGGTTGCCACCCTCGTTACGCGACACAATACATTGCTGACATTACACAAAAACTAATTATCGCTGAGAATCAATAACAGATTCAACAACTTCTGCCGATGCTAAATGGGAACAAATTTGTGACCGGACAAGCTATTTAGACCAAAAACCCTCAACTATCCTTCATATGAGGGCATATCGCATCAAAAGCCAGAGCTTTTGTGCCTTACTCAAAGAAACCGGCTCATCAAGCCGGGACCACCCCCTGACAACAAGCTTGTCGAGAATTCGGCGATAATTCTGCATCATCATGATTGCCGGTCGCATTGTTCGTCTGTCACACGCTGCGAGCGCTCGCTCTGCATCTTGGTAACGCCGCCGGGCAATCGCCGCGAGTTCTTCACATATTTCCGGAAAGCGCGGGTGTCGAATGACCAATTTCACTTCTGCGGGCGGGATGTCATAGGCCGACAACATATCATTCGGAACGTACAGCCGGTCAATTCCTGCATCTTCATCAAGGTCGCGAAGTATATTTGTTAGTTGGAGCGCCTGTCCCAATGACACAGCGACAGGTTCACCCAACTCATCCGCCACGCCGAAAACACGATTGGACAAACGCCCGACCGCACACGCCACGCGATCACAATAATCTTCAAGAGCCTGGACCGTCGGCATCCTGACAGCAGCCGAAGAGTCGATTTCCATACCTTCAATAACAGCAAGGAAATCCTCTTTCCGCAAACCAAATTCTTCTACCGGATCAACCAACGCAAAAGTGACGGGAAACTGTGGGCGGCCTGCGAATAATCTTTCGATCTCAACGCGCCAATCCGCCAACCGACTAAGTTTTTCGGACTGCTCTCCAGGATCATCTGCAATATCGTCCACCTCACGACAAAAGGCATAGACTGCATACATCGCGTCCCGTTTGTGAGATGGCAACGTGCGCATCGCCCAGTAAAAGGAGGTCCCAGACTCCCGGACTATTGCAGTGACATGCTGAAGGGCTTGTTCGGTTTTCATATCCCCCGCAGCATAAAACACATCCTAGGCAAACGTCACGCACCGGTCTCTTAACGCTAGGAAGAATAGCTGCGTCCTTTCCACGCCCCGCCTTTTCCGCGGCGATCTCGCAGAGCAGAAGAGATTGTCATGGCGGTATAGAGCGCCCCTGCAATGGGCAGGAGAACAGAATAGGCAGCGTTTAACCCATAAAGCTTCAATGTTGGGATGATCGATGCCGCCATAATAGACCAACCGGCAGCGCCAAAGACGGTCGCCGACAGATCCGTAATGGTAATACCTAAGACAAAGGCAAACGGTGGTACTAGGTACAGAAAAATCATTCCAACTGTAGATAAGGCCACCAGAAGGTTTGAACGCTTCAACTGTACGAAGGCCGTGCGGGCGACCATATCCCAAATCCCTCCAAGCCGGTCATAGCCGCGCAGGCTGCAACTCGTTTCTGTAAGTCCGAGCCATATCGGGCCACCAAGCTTAATCGCCGAAGCCAAAGCGCAATCGTCAATCACCCGGTCACGAATGCGGGATATGCCGCCGATCCGCCGCAAAGCTGTCCACCGCACCAACATACATCCACCGGCAGCTGCTGCCGTCTTACGAGCCACATTATTCACCCAGGGGAACGGAAACAGTTTCTGAAAAAAATAGATAAAGGGCGGAATGAGAAGCGTTTCCCAAAAAGTCTGACATCGCAGCCTAACCATAAGAGACACCAAATCCAGCTGATCCCTTTCGGCTTTTGTGACCAGTTGGGAAAGGACTCCCTGGCCATGCTTAATATCTGCGTCTGTAAGAAGGAGATAAGGCGTTTTCGGAAAGGCGGCCTCGGCATATTCAACACCTTGGGCAACGGCCCACATCTTCCCGGCCCACTTTTCCGGCAGGGGTTTGCCAGAGATAACCGTAACCCGGTCCTCCGCAATCGCCTCAACTATCTCTGCAGTGTCATCACTACTATTATCGTCCACCACAATGATATTGAGCTTCCCTCCATAGGGCTGTTTTAGCAGGGACGTAACTGCTGCCTCTATCGTTTCAGCCTCGTCACGTGCAGGAATTACCGCCACGACATCTGGCCAGTCTCCCGTGTTCTCAAAACTGCCTTTCAGAAGCTGATCGCAGCGCCAATATCCGCCCCGGAACAGTAAAAGCCAGAGCCCGGCGATAAGCGCTCCGAAAGCGCAGAAAGAAAGCCAGGAAATAATCATGCGGAGTCGATAGCGCTTTTACTTCTCCTTGCCAAGAAGTCTAGGAAGAAGACGGAACCGCAAGCATTGACCACAGGTCGAAATGCGCTAAAACCAGCGCTCAGTTTTCTCTCGGGAGTCTCAGATGACGGGTAACGTAAATGGCTGGCAGTTTTGGGTAGACCGTGGCGGTACGTTCACGGATTTGGTTGCCCGTCGCCCTGATGGGTCCCTGCACGCCTATAAACTCCTGTCAGAAAATCCAGAACGATACAAAGATGCCGCCATTCAGGGCATTCGAGACCAGCTTGAAATAGACCAGGATACGCCCGTTCCCGACGACCTGATCGACGCCGTAAAAATGGGAACGACTGTCGCCACCAATGCTTTGTTGGAGCGCAAGGGGGACCGGACCCTTCTCGTCATAACGGAAGGTTTCGCAGATCAGCTTCGGATCGGCTATCAAAACCGTCCGAAAATCTTTGCCCGCAAAATTGAGCTGCCCGAGTTGCTCTATGAGAAAGTTGCTGAAGTAAAAGAACGCTATAGCGCGCATGGCGAGGAACTTGAACCTGTTGATACCGACGGCACGCGCAAAGCTCTCCAAGCCGGTTATGATGACGGTATACGCTCCGTTGCAATCTGCTTCATGCATGGCTATCGCTATCACGACCACGAAAAGACCGTCGCCGAAATTGCGCGTGACGTCGGCTTCACACAGGTATCCGTAAGTCACGAAGTCAGCCCTCTGATGAAACTCGTAGGACGCGGCGATACGACAGTCGTTGACGCCTATGTCTCCCCTATCCTGCGACGCTATGTCGACCAGGTCGCTTCATCGCTCGGCGATGTGCGCCTCATGTTTATGCAGTCGAATGGCGGACTGACGGATGCTCGGTTTTTCCAGGGCAAAGATTCCATCCTGTCAGGCCCGGCAGGCGGGATCGTTGGCGCTGCAAGAACGGCCGCTATGGCGGGGTACACCAAGTTGATCGGTTTCGACATGGGTGGCACCTCTACAGACGTTGCCCATTATAACGGCGAGTATGAGCGCGCTTTTGAAACGCTGGTCGCCGGTGTCCGCATGCGCGCGCCGATGATGCATATTCACACGGTGGCAGCAGGCGGCGGATCGATCCTGCATTTTGACGGCTCCCGCTATCGGGTAGGTCCGGACTCAGCCGGCGCAAATCCCGGTCCAGCCTGTTATCGACGCGGTGGCCCCCTCAGCGTCACGGATGCCAATGTCATGGTTGGCAAGATTAATCCAGATTTCTTCCCGCAGGTCTTCGGCCCTGACGGTGATCAGCCGATGGATGCAGACGTCGTTTTCCAGAAATTCGCGGACATGTCAGCGGAGATAGAGAAATCCACCGGCGACAAGCGCAGCCCGGTTGAAGTCGCCGATGGTTTCCTGAAGATCGCCGTCGAGAACATGGCCAACGCAATCAAACAGATTTCGGTCCAACGCGGCTATGACGTCACGGAATATACGCTGAACTGCTTCGGCGGTGCGGGCGGACAGCATGCCTGTCTTGTCGCCGACGCCCTTGGCATGAAACGTGTTTTCGTCCATCCCTTTGCTGGCGTTCTCTCAGCCTATGGCATGGGTCTCGCCGACCAACGGGTGATGCGCGAACGGGCAGTCGAAGCCAAGATGGATGATGCCCTGATTGAGTCGCTGAACAATGCCTTGCAGGAAATGGAAGAAGACGGCCGTGCCGAAATGGAACGACAGGGTGTCGATACTTCCCGCACCTCAGCGATTGCAAAGGCCCACCTCCGTTATGAGGGGACCGACACTGCTCTGGTAATTGATTTTGGCTCCCGCGACGAGATCATCGAGCGGTTCGAGGAAGCCCATCGTCAACAGTTCGGATTTATTTCCCCGGAGAAGGGTCACATCGTCGAAGCGCTATCGCTCGAAGTGATTGGCGAGGGTGAAGTCCTCGAAGATCCAATTCTCCCGGTCGATGAGAATGCTGCCGCCCCGGGCCCACTGGCAACGTTGTCGATGTATTCCGCCAACGAAACCCACGACACGCCGGTCTATGACCGGGATGCCCTGGTCCCAGGGTGTAAAGTCGATGGGCCAGTGATCCTTAAGGAAGCCAACGCAACAACGGTCATCGAACCGGGCTGGCAGGCCGAAGTCACCAAGCATAACCATGTTGTCATCACACGGGTTGTTGCCTTACCGAAGCGTGTCGTGATCGGCACGCAGGCCGACCCGGTCATGCTGGAAGTCTTCAATAATCTGTTCATGTCGATCGCCGAACAGATGGGCGGTGTCCTGCAGAATACCTCCTATTCAGTAAACATCAAGGAACGTCTCGATTTCTCCTGTGCGATTTTTGATACCGCCGGTGACCTGGTCGCCAATGCGCCGCATATACCGGTGCATCTCGGCTCAATGAGCGAAAGCGTGAAAACCGTTGTCCGCCAGCGTGAAGGCACGATGAAGCCCGGTGACGTGTATATGCTCAATACGCCTTATAACGGCGGTACTCATTTGCCCGACGTTACAGTCATTACACCGGTTTTTGAAGAAGGCGTCGACGGCGTGCTGTTCTATGTCGCGTCGCGGGGTCATCACGCCGAGATTGGCGGCATCACCCCGGGTTCCGTTCCACCCTACTCCAAACATATCGATGAGGAAGGCGTCCTTCTGGATGATGTTCAGCTGGTTGCAGAAGGCACGATGCTGGAGGCCGAGACAGAAACGATATTTACGAGCAATAAATACCCGACCCGAAACTTCCATCACAATCTCGGAGATCTGAAAGCGCAGATTGCAGCGAATGAAAAAGGTGTGCAGGAGCTGCACAACATGGTCGAGCATTTCGGGCTTGATGTCGTGACCGCCTATATGCAGCACGTGCAGGACAATGCCGAGGAAACCGTCCGGCGTGTTATTGACACGTTGCATGACAGTTCGTTCGAGTATGACATGGATATTGGCGCGACGATCAAAGTCGCGATCACTGTTGATAAAGAAGCTAGAACTGCCCGCCTCGATTTTACGGGCACCTCGGATCAACAGAATAACAACTTCAACGCCCCGTCGGCGATCTGTGTAGCGGCGACACTCTACGTATTCCGCACATTGGTCGATGATGACATCCCATTAAACGCCGGGTGTCTCAAACCACTCGACATTGTTATCCCTGAGGGCTGCATGTTGAACCCGGTCTATCCGGCCGCCGTTGTCGCCGGCAATGTCGAGACGTCACAAGCAATTACCGACGCCTTGTTTGGCGCCCTCGGAATCATGGGCGCCGCTCAGGGGACGATGAATAACTTCACCTTTGGCAATGATAACCATCAATATTACGAAACGATCTGCGGTGGCGGTGGTGCAGGTCCGGATTATCAGGGCGCTGACGGCGTCCACACCAACATGACGAATACGCGCCTGACCGATCCGGAAATTCTCGAATGGCGTTTCCCTGTCCTGCTCGAAAGCTTCTCGCTTCGGCGCGGATCCGGTGGTGCAGGCCAGTATCGCGGGGGCGACGGCGTTATCCGCAAAGTGAAATTCCTGGAACCGATGACGGCATCCATCCTGTCTGGGCATCGTGAAATACCGCCTTATGGCATGGCAGGTGGCGAACCAGGAAAAATCGGCCGGAACTATGTCATCCGGACCGATGGTTCGACGGAAGAACTCCGTGGCACGGATTCAACGGAAGTAGAGGCCGACGACGTAATGGTTATCGAAACGCCCGGCGGCGGTGGGTACGGCGAGGCCTAGACAGGCCATTTCCCTTCCGCATTCAATTCTCTTTTCTTGCGAATAAGCGGAATTTTCGCTTTGCAGTAGGTGTGTTTTTCCACCAGTTTTCCGTCTCGGAAATGAAGCAAATCAAGCCCGCGATAAGCTCCGGATCTTTCTTCTTCCTCTAATGTCAAAACCCAGCGGATCATCGCTTTCCCTGCTTCGACGTCGAGAAACATATCCTCCGTGTGGAAGCGCATGACCCCAAATTTTCCCGTAAATTGCGGCTCAAACGCCTTGCGAATAGCTTCAAGGCCAACATTGCGAACGCCATTGAACTCGTCATAGATCGCGTCCTCAACAAAGTACGACATTACCTCGTCGATATCCTCACGGTTGAACGCCTTCGTGAAATCGATCACAAGCTTTTCCAGCGCTGCCCGACCTGCTCTATCCTCTTCCATCATCGGTCCTTTAGGTTTTGCGCATGATCCCGGCTGAGGACCGGCAGCGTCAAGGAATTCTCGTCTAAAATCATGGCCATGCTTGACGTTGCAGCCCCCGGACCCCAAAATCCGCGGCCTCAGAATAAGGAGTATGACATGGCGCCCAAGGCAGGCGGAACACCCCCCGGCGGAACACATGATTACGCTGTTCCCTTTGATCACGTCGGCAATCTATTTGCGAAGTACAAAGAGCGGGACGCCGATAAGGTTGCTCTGGTTGACGTCACACAGGACATCTCCATTACCTTTGGACAATTACATGACTGGTCGAACAGAATTGCCAACTGGCTGGTCGACAAAGGCATTCAAAAAGGGGACAGGGTCGCCCTTCTCACTGAGGAACGTATCGAAAAGCTCATACTGTGGATGGGAATTTGGCGCGCCGGTGCAGTTTGCTGCCCCACCAATGTCGAAATGAACATCGCCTATGTTGCTGAAATTCTTGGTAACCTGGAATGCAAGTTGGCGCTGTACGATGCCGATCTCGACGTCAATCAAATGACCGACGGCGTCGACATCGAAAGCATCAAATTTACTGGCTGGTCAAACGACCTTACGGGAGATGCAACAAGCGACGAAGCCTTTACCCAGATCGCCGCCGTCGCGGCTTCACCGGAACAGGGTCGCCCTTATTCCGAAACCGACGATGCAACGATTTTCTGTACCTCTGGCACAACAGATAAACCGAAAAATTTCCTGATTGATCATCTCGCGCATTGGTCTTTTGGCATGTCGACCATCGACCAGATAGGCCTGACCGAAGATGACAAAACGCTGGAGTTCCGCTCCTTTGGCTGGAATTCACCGCAGGGTCTGTCGCTGATGCCCTGGCTGGCCACGGGCTGCACATTGCATCTGGCGCGTCGCTTTTCGCACAGCAATTTCTTCAAGTGGATCAAAGATAACGAAATTACATTCTCGGCCGGTATTCCGACGGTCATCAATATGCTGCTCGACCGACCAACCGGCGTAACGTCGAAAGATGTTCCGAGCCTGCGCCTGATGAGCTCGTCCACGGCGCCGCTCAACCCGGAACGCTGGAAACAGTTTGAAGACACATATGGCATCAACCTGCTGCAGTTCTTTGGCTGTTCTGAAGGCGGGTGGGTATGCGGTAACCGCCACTACGCCAATAAATATGGCACTGTTGGACCACCGGCAAAACACCAGGAATTCCTGCTGGTCGATGAGGACGGCAACGCCGTACCGCAAGGTGAAGAAGGCGAAGTTACCCTTGGTGGCCCGCAATGCGCCAAAGCTTCCATGACAGCAGAAGGTGTATGGGAAGACCTCGATGGCAAGAGAGTTCGTTTAGGCGATCTCGCCGTCATGGATGATGAAGGGTTTATCACCGTAACAGGGCGTCTCAAGGACCTGATCATTCGCGGTGGCGTAAATATTTCGCCCGTCGAAGTCGACAATGTGATGATGCAGCATCCCAAGGTATATGAAGCCGCCGCCGTTGGCGTGCCCGACCCGATCTATGGTGAAGAAATTGTCGCCTATGTCGTGGTACGTGAAGGACAAACGCTTACGGAAGAGGAAATAAACGCCCATTGTGCGGAAACGCTAGCAGATTATCGTCTGCCAAAGCAGTTCCACTTTATCGACGCCTTGCCAAAAAACGACCGCGGCAAGGTCCGCAGACCCGATCTGCAGGAAATGTGGAATCAGGACAACGCGTGATTTAAATGCGAGGCCTATGGGTCACAGAGTATACCGAGTTCGAGAATCTGACGGTTGAGGAGATTCCTTCTCCTGCGCTTGAGCCCAAACAAATCCGGATCAAGGTCAGGGCAGCAGGCGTTAGTTTCGTTGCCAATCTGGTCGTCGCAGGTAAATATCAGCGCAAACCACCTTTGCCCTCCACGCCGGGCACGGAATGCGCGGGAGAAGTCATCGAGTGCGGCGCAGAAGTAACACGATTTAAGCCCGGCGACCGGGTATGCGCCGCCCTGGATTGGGGAGCCTATGCCGAAGAAGCGGTTGCCTGGGAGGTTAACACCTACGCCATTGCTGACAATTTGACGTTTGCGCAAGCGACCAACTTCAATTCCTATGCCACCAGCGGTGCTGCCCTGACATGGCCGCACCTCCTGAATCTGCAAGCCGGACAAACATTACTCGTCCACGGAGCCGCAGGTGCCATAGGCCTGGCTGCGATCGACATTGCCAAAATCATTGGCGCAACTGTTATTGCGACAGCCAGCACCGAAGAAAAACGTCAGGCCGCGCTACAACAGGGGGCTGATTATGTCATCGACTATTCAGATGGCGAATTCAGGGATGAAGTGAACGAGATCACCGGCGGCAGGGGCGCAGACGCTATTCTCGATCCGGTTGGCGGCGATGTTTTTGATCAGTCACTGCGGTGTATTGCTATGGAAGGGCGCATTTGCCCGGTCGGGTTCACCTCGGGCCGTGCGGCGCAAATACCAAGCAATATCGTGCTCGTTAAAAACATCACCGTGTGCGGCCTGAATATGGGGACCTATTACGGATGGAGTCCCAATGACGTGCGATATGAAATGGAAGATCGCGTTCGCAGCCTAATGACAGAGTTCGGTAACTGGGCCGCGGAAGAGAAGATTAAGCCGCAAGTCTGCGCAACGTTTCCCCTGGAGAATTTCAAAGAAGCTATGGCTCTGGTGCTGTCACGCAAATCTATCGGCCGCGTGGCTTTTGAAATGTCTTAACTGCAGAGTTGTTTTGCCGCTTCGACAATACGGTCTGTATTCGGTCCGATAAAATCTTCAAGCGCGACATTGGCCGGAACATGAACAGGCAGTCGGTTCACCCGTACCGGAGGTACCTTCAAGAGGTCCATACCCTTCTCCGCCACCGTTGCAATAACCTCTGATGCGACCGAGCAGCGCGGTGGCGCTTCATCGACAACCACTAAACGCCCCGTCTTCCCGACCGAAGACAGGATTGCCTCTTCATCCAGCGGCACCAGGGAACGCAGATCGACGATTTCCGCTTCGATGCCCTCTCCCGACAAGACCTCGGCAGCTTCCAGTGAATGCACGACCTGCAACGAAGCAGCGACGATGGTGATATCTGCGCCCTGCCGCTTAATATCGGCAACACCAAAAGGAATATCATACGTACCATCCGGCACTTCACCGGACCGCTTGTTAAGTTTTTGATAATCGATAAACACCGTCGGATTATTGCTCTTGATAGCGGTCCGCATCAGACCTTTTGCATCAGCCGGACAGGACGGCATTGCGATCTCAATACCGGGTGCATTCCACAACATCGATTGCGGGCTCTGGCTGTGCTGGACGGAACCACCACCGCGCAGGCCATGCACGACATGAAATACTGCCGGGACTGACACTGCCCCATTTGACATGTAATGCGCCTCACCCGCCTCATGGATGATCTGGTCCCAGGCCCGAAACATGAAGCTCGCTGTTCCCATTGGAAAGATCGTACGCACACCATCCATTGCCGCACCGGTTGCTATGGCTGCGATGGCGGCCTCTGAAATTGGCGGATGAAATATTCGGTCGGCAAAGTCCTCCTTGATATGCTCGACATGTTCGTTGTTACCACCAACGCCCATTAGAGAACCCCAGACCAGCGCAACGTTCGGATCTTCGTCCATACATTCGCGGATCGCCTCAACCAGGGCTTCAGCATGTGTCATGACTGCCATGATCAGCTCTCCCCGGCGAGCAGATGAGAGTAAACACTGTCCGTTTCGGGTAACGGCGAACTCAAGGCGAATTCTTTTGCGCTGGTAATCGTCTCAGTTACATCGACATCAATGCCGACGATATCACCAAATGTCCCCACACCGTTAACGATCAAGTCACGCGCAAAGCGCAAGACAGGACCATGCGTTTTGAACCAGTCCTCATGCTCACCACTGATTGCACTGCCATCCCAGGCCATCGAAACCTGGGTAAGGCCAGTTACCATGCTAGGAAAAGAGAAATAGTTTCCGGGCCACCGCTCTGTAAGCGCCTCGATAAAGACTGGGTGCCCGGTTGCCCGCACGCGCGTGGCACAATCGGCGAACAGCTCATCCACGGCCACGGCATCCCCGCCGTCGACCTCATGGCATTCCATTCCGAGCGCCTGAGGTATCTGTATTACCCGGCCCTCCGGCAAATTGGACGTGTTATTTCCACCTTGAGATTTCAGGATCGCGCCGGGCGTATTGTTTTCGCACACAAAGATCACCGGCAGTTTCCAAAGCAATGCCAGGTTCAATGTCTCGAAAACAACGCCTTCTTCAAAACACCCATCGCCAAACATCGAAACGCCAATGCCACCGGACTTTTGAAGTTTGGCGGCAAATCCGGCTCCCGCTGCCAAAGGCACAGCGCCACCGACCAGTGCCGAGGTATGCGGCATACCTGCATCGGCAGAAGCGAGATGAAACGTACCGCCACGCCCCCCATTAGTGCCATCGACCCGATTCAGGATTTCAGCCAAGGCATTTTTGGGATCAACACCTCGCGCGATGGCGTGGCCATGATTGCGATGCGTCGAAAACACCCGATCTTCTGATCGCAACGACGCCATCACAGCCGCCCCGGTCGCCTCCTGGCCTATGTAAAGGTGGTAGTGGCCGCCAAAGAGTTTCTGCTCGTGAAAATCATAGACCGCCTCTTCAAAGCGGCGGATCAACATCATTTGCCGAAATATATCCAGCAATCGCAACTTATCCATTGCAGGCCTTCTACCCTGTCATGCCTGTCGATGAATTGATTATGTGCCAGAATGAGGGTTTAAGCACCCCACGCCCACCGGCTGGTTTTTCAGGTAAAAAAATTCCGAACTCAGTCTTTTCAGACGTCGGTAATTCAATTCGGGCGGTTGTTCCCTGCCCCAAGGTGCTTTCGAAGTCGATGTCACCGCCGCTCCGTCGTATCAACGTGATCGAAAGAGGGATACCAAGCCCGATCCCTTCATAATTTCTCGATAAACTACTATCAGCTTGTTCAAACGGCTTTAGAACGCGTGGCAAATCATCGGCGGAGATTCCAATTCCGTTATCGTGTATGACAAGCGCCACTCTTTCATTACCCAATGGCTCCATCTCTATCCGAATTTGACCACCTGGTTCCGTAAATTTAACGGCATTGGACATTAGGTTCGAGAGTGCCCTTGCCACATCGCGATCATCGCAATGTACTATTTGGGCCTGCCGTGGCATCTCATTTACGACTTCGATATCTCTCGCTTTTGCGTCTTCCGCAAATTTAGTTACTAACCGATTTACTAAATCGCCGATGTCAACTTCATGGATTTCAGGATCGGTCTCCCCTGCTTCACTTTTTACGATATCAAGAATATCGTTGATCGCACTGAGAAGCTGCTTACCGGAATTATGGATATCACCGCAATAATCTCTGTATTGCGACGCCCCCAATGGACCATAAGGGGCACTCAACATTATCTCCGCAAATCCGATAATCGCATTTAGAGGTGTTCTTAACTCATGCCCCATATTTGCAAGGAGATTGGTCTTCGCCTCATTCGCAACCTCAGCCGCTTCCATAGCCGCCCGCAAATCCCTTTCCATTCGGCTGGTTCTGAGGACATACCGAATTCTGTTGGGAAAGAGATTCCAGACAATTGGCTTCGTCAAAAAATCATTGGCCCCGGCGGCAAACCCGCGCTCGACTCCTTCTGTATCGTCTCTACCGGTGTTAACAATGACCGGGATGTTTGAGATGGCCGAATCCGCTCGCAACTGACGGCAAACCTCAAACCCGTCGATTCCAGGCATCATTAAATCAAGGAGAATGAGATCAGGCTGTAATTGTCGGGCGAGCGCCAAACCTTCCACGCCGTCCGACGCCTCCTCGACTTTAAAGCCAGATTCCTCAAGGCAATCCCGCGTAAGAAGTCGTTGCGTCTCTTCATCGTCAATGACGATTACCAAACTGCCTTCAAAACTTTCGTCAATTTCAGGCATTAAATACCCTGCGGTTTTCCATCAGCGCCCGTCGAAATCGCTTCGTTCGAAGTGCTGTCTAATAATGCTGCCGATACAATCAGATATTCCATTTGCATATCAAAAATAAGTTTTTGCATTTCCGATACTGACGCAGTTTGCGCAGATACTTCCAACGACCGGCATAATTCTGAAAGTCTTGTGGCCCCCATATTGGCACTTGAAGACTTTAACGTATGAGCAGCCATTTCAAGAGATGGCATGTCCTCGCGCGACACCACGGAGCCATGGACGCAAAACTCGATGCTCGACAGTAATCTCTCGGCCTTAAAAGGCTTAGAAACGTAATCGTCCATGCCCATTGAAAGATATTTTTCCCGATCCCCCACCATGGCATTTGCCGTCAAGGCAATGATTGGAATTTTTGCTTTTTCATCAGAAAGCGTCCGGATAATTTTTGTGGCCTCAATTCCATCCATTTCCGGCATATGGGAGTCCATTAAAACGGCGTCGTAATTTCCATTCTCCACCGCTTTCACCGCTTCATGGCCATTTTCTGCGATGTCTACGATGTGACCGGCTTCCTCGAGAACATCTTTCGCGATTTCCTGATTGATCTGGTTGTCTTCAGCCACGAGAATTTGAAGCGGTGCGTGAATTAATGTCCTTGAATTGCTGTCATCCTCTCCTTCATTTAGCTTTGCCTCATCTCCGACTTCGTACGGTAGCGTAAACCAGAAAAAAGGGCCTTCGCCGATCACGCTATCTACACCAATTTCGCCGCCCAGCATTTCCACCAATTCTCGGCAGATCGCCAGCCCTAGCCCCGTCCCGCCGAAATTGCGCGTCGTAGACGCATCTGCCTGTGCAAACTTTTCAAATATTTTTTCCTGATCGCCAACGTCGACGCCAGGACCGGTATCGGCCACTTCAAATTTAAGTTCCAGCTGCTCGTTTGGCCCGGAAATCTCCGTAATAGAAATTGAAATATGCCCCGACTCGGTAAATTTCACTGCATTGCCGACAATATTGATCAGAACCTGACGCGTCCGGGTTACATCTCCAAATAAGATATCCGGGATACTGTCATCAATTTGGCACTTAAAATCCAAACCCTTATCGCGGGCAGGCGACTCCATAAGGGCCGTAACCCGACTTACCATCCTTCGAAAATTGAAATGGCTTTTTTCAATATTCAATCGACCCGACTCAATTTTGGAAACATCGAGAATCTCATTCAGGAGGCCCAGCAGTGCTTCGCCCGATTGCTTTATGATTTCGACTCTGCGCTTCTGTCCTTCTGGCATTTGAGATCTCAGCAACAGATCAGCCATTCCCAGCACACCGTTCATTGGTGTCCTTAACTCGTGGCTTGCAACTGCCAGAAATTCCGACTTAGCAATATTCGCTGCCTGCGCACGCTGTGTTTCCTGCTCAAGCCGACGTTGTACCCCCTTGATTTCGGATATATCTGCCCAGATTCCCACAGACCCGCATCGTTCACCGTCTAGACCATAAAGCGGCGTTGCATTGTTCAGGCATGGTACATTCTGGCCATCAGGCCGCTGCAAGGATATCTCATAGGAGGTTGATCTGCCCTCCTTACGGTTCTTGAGTTGGTCAAGAAAAATCTGCTTATTTTCTTCATCGACAAAATCGAAGATTGTTTTCCCGGTAATGTCTACGGGCCGGCGACCAAGAATTTCGCACATCGCCGGATTGACTTCGGTTGTTTTCCCATCAAGGTCAATGAACCAAAAACCCTCACGGGTGTTCATCATCAAAGAATTCATCAAGTGCTGCTGTTCGGCCAGCGACCTTTCGACCTGCTGCTGGTCCGTCAAATCGAATAATGTCGTGCAAACCGCTGGTTCGCCGTCCCAGTCCACTGTAAAGGAACGATTGTTCACAAAGAGCTTTACACCGTTTTTCTTAAGAGCCCAAAAGTCGTAACTCACGGGTGCAGGTTCACCACGCAGCCGAGCCGTGTGGTAACCCCAAATTCTTTCACGTTCCTCCGGCGCAAGAACCTGATCTGTTGAGTCCATCGCCAGGAATTCATCCAAATTTTTATAACCGAGCATGTCGAGCAAGGTCTGATTGGCGTAGATCGGTTTAAATTTTGCATGAATATAAATGCCGGAACTGAAATTTTCGATCAGATGACGAAGTCGTTCCGAACTTGCTTCTAGTTCCAGTGTTCGTTCTTCAACCCGCATTTCAAGAGATCTGTTCAATTCAGAAATTTCGGCATTGACCTCTTCGATTCGCTGCTCTCTTTGGACCTCCTTCTCGAGCATCCTGTTGAACGCCGAAGCAATGTCGCGAAATTCGTTTGCGCCCGACAAACCAACTGGTGTGCGATCTCCCGTTTCAACGGCTTGCTGGATTGACTCGTGAAGTCGCGACATGGGACGCCCAACCAGCCAACGAAAACCCACAAGGGACAAAATTGCCGTTATGATGATACCTACCGCCATAACCAAAAGAAGTAGGTGGCGGTGATGCTCAGCTGCGACTCTGACTTTTTCATCACTGAACACCGTCACTAATACAAATGAATCACTATCGCCAATCGGGAGGGTCAGGCGCTCTGCTTCCGGGCTCTTTTTGCACCCTATAACCGGCGGTATGACGGCGACAGGTTTCGACGTGTCAGCCCCCCCTGACTTCAACACACAAAACAGCGGAATTGACGGCAAGGGCGCCGATTAAGTCCTGAGCGAGAGCAGGCCGAGACAAGGCCTGATGGCGATCAATAGCCGCTGCAACTCGAGAGGCCTGATTTCCAATATGAACTGCGAGCTCATCGCTCTGTTCTTTCATTTCATGGCTTGAAATAAGTACTGACCCGATAAAAGGACTTTGCCTGTCAGCCCTCCGGAGGAAATCCGACTGCGCAGTAAGAGGTTGAGAATTGAGGATTTCACGTCAGCTAGAACCGTGGCCAATACTAAACTAGTTGACCCGCGAAACCCTGCCAGCTTTCATAAGTCGCTTTAGGCTGGCACGATCATTTACCACTGCATCGAATACGAAATACCGTTTCCCGCGAGGCGCAAGGTAAAAATCCATATTTACTGACTTACCTGCCTTATCCCGGAAATCCGAGCAAAGAACATAGTACTTTCCCATCTTCAGAATCATTGGGTGTGCAGTTGTGGGATACAATTTGCGAACAATTCCAGTGCCTTGATCCAGTGACAGATATGCACCTTCCACAAGACGACGATCAATATGCGTTTGCATACTGGCCTGGAGTTGAGCCTTCATACTCACGCTGACTTTCTGGGCGGCCGAAAGGTTCGAGATAGTGGCAATAGCAAGCGTCAAACTAAAACAAACTGCACGTACAAAAATCATAATTTTCCTCAGACTTAATTCTGACTAAACATCGCGCTTTGTTAACACAAAATTAATTTAACAAACGTTAACGATTTGGCAGGCTACCGCTAAACGGAAAAGCCTCCGAGCTTGGTTTCCAGATATTCCATGATGCCCTCATGACCGCCCTCGCGACCAAGACCCGATTCTTTCTGACCCCCGAAAGGTGCCGCAGGACCGGTGGGGTTAATATCGTTGATACCGATAATGCCGAAACGCAGCCCCTCAAAGGTACGCATCGCTGCCGACAGGTTTTGGGTATAGACATAGGCCGCCAGCCCGTAATGGGTATCGTTGGCCATCGCAAGAATATCGTCTTCATCGTCAAATGCGATGATCGGGGCGACCGGCCCAAAGGTTTCCTCGCGATAGATCAACATATCGGGCGTGACGTTACCAAGCACCGTCGGCGCATAGTAATGCCCACGATCCAACCCATCATCCATCAGCCGGTGGCCGCCACAAAGCACCTCAGCGCCCTTGGCCTTGGCATCCTCAACCTGGCGTTCAACCTTCTCAATGGCCTTCCCATTGACCAGCGGTCCAATATTGATGCCCTGTTCCAACCCGTTACCCGCGCGCATTTTTTCGACCCGGGAGACGAACTCATTCGTGAAGGCCTCGACCCCAGACTCATGAACAAACAATCGGTTGGGACAAATACAGGCCTGGCCGGTGTTGAGGTATTTAACCAGCACAGCGCCTTTCGCGGCAAAAACGGGATCAGCGTCCTTAAGCACCAAAAACGGCGCATGGCCGCCGAGCTCCAGCGATACCCGCTTCATCTGATCCGCCGCTCCACGAGCGAGGAGCTTTCCGGTTTCCGTGGACCCCGTGAAAGTTATCTTGCGAACCAGAGGGTTGCTCACAAATTCTTCGCTGATCGGTTTGGGATCAAGGCCCGTCACCAGATTTGCAACGCCTTCCGGAACGCCCGCTTCTTCCAACACTTTAAAGATTTCAATCGCACAAAGCGGTGTTGCTTCAGCTGGCTTCAGAACAATCGTGCAGCCTGCCGCCAGGGCCGGTGCAACTTTTCGCGTAATCATCGAAGCAGGGTAGTTCCAGGGCGTTACCGCAGCGACGACACCAACGGGCTGGTGCAAAACCATAAATCGCTGATCACCCCGAGGTGCCGGTATCGTTTCGCCGTAGACCCGCTTGGCCTCCTCGGCGTACCAGAGCAGAAAATCGGCGCCGTACTGAACCTCGTTCATGGCAGCGCGCAATGGCTTGCCCTGCTCGGTTGTCATGGTGCGGGCAATGTCTTCCTTCCGCTTACTCATCATCTCATAGGCCTTGTAGAGAATGCGGGAGCGTTCATAGGCGGTCATACCCGACCAACCAGCAAAGGCGTCGTGTGCTGCCTGAATGGCGCGCGCGGCATCTGCCTGCCCGCCATCCGGCACTTCGGCAATTTTTTCTCCGGTCGCCGGGTTTGTTACGTCAAAGCTCTTGCCGCTATCTGCCGCGCACCACTCACCATTGATAAACATCGAATTCCTCCAATTGATGCTCAATTCATATCATTCAGGCTTCATATGCGGTAGGGCATACAGCCCCTTTCCTATGCGCCCCAACCCGGGTAAATTCGCGGCGAAACCGTTCTATTTGGAGAAAACGAAATGGTAGCTGCGTTTGATCAGTTTTGTCAGGCCTGTAGTGAGGCGCTTAACACTCATAAAGGCCCCGAAGGCCGCCAAAAGGTCCAGGAGAACCTGGAAACATTGCTCAGCGATCCGGAATTCATTGCCGCTGAATGTGGGCCCGACGCAGAACCCGGCATTCGAACGATTTACCGCGACAAGGAAACCGGTTTTAACGTCCTCGTCCATGTCTATGAAGGTGGCAAAAAGGGACCACCGCATGATCACGGCCGCAGCTGGGCTGTATATGGACAGGCAGCCGAATGGACGGATATGACCATGTGGAAACGCAAGGATGATGGCGCAAAGGAAGGCTTTGCTGACCTGGACGAAGCCGAAACGTTTCGCCTGACGCCCGGCAAAGCCGGAACATTTGAGATCGACGACATTCATTCAATTCATTTTCCCGATGGCGCCCGATTTGTCCGGGTAACCGGAACGGACCTTGATGCCATCCCGACCAACAGATTTAATCTTGAGGAAAAATCGGTTAACGTTGGTAGCAGGCTTTAATCGGAACATTTAGATGACGACTACCATTGATATAGAACCCCTTTCGGAAGCGCTAGGCATGGCGGTGCGCGGCATTGACCTCCGCGAAACGCTCGATGACCGGACACAGGACGAAATCCGGGCTTTGTTTTCGAAACACTGTGTTCTGTGTTTCCCCGATCAAAAAATCTCAGCGGAAGACCAACGCCGGTTTGCGGCCATGTTTGGCCGGGTTGATGGCGCCTATCGGAGTAAATCCAGCGGCGACCTGAAAAAATCCGCCACTCGCGGCGTCATGCTGGTCAGTAACATCCGGAAAGACGGTAAACCGATAGGCTCTCTGCCAGACGGTGAAATGCAGTTTCATTCCGATGGTGCGCATCGCGCATATCCCTACCGCGCAACCACCTTGTATGGGATCAAGATCCCGTCAACAGGTGGTAATACAATGTTCGCCAACCTGCAGGCGGCATACGACGCGCTTTCGTCCGAGATGAAGGAGCGCATCGAGACTCTGCAAACCCAGACCGTCTATGACTATGCTGCTCAGGATCGCAGCACGATTGGCAGTGACCCGACATTGCCGCGCGCGCAGCATCCTCTGGTCAAAACCCATCAGGTCACCGGCCGGAAATCGCTTTATCTCAGTCGGTTGATGACCGAAACAATTCCCGAAATGGGCCACGAGGAAAGCGAAGCGCTCCTAGCAGAATTGTTCGATCACGCGGAAAAACCCGAGTTCGTCTATAGCCATAAATGGACACCGGGCGATCTGGTGATTTGGGACAATCGTTCTACCAACCATGCGCGGACGGACTTTCCCGACGAGGAACAACGGCTGTTGCGGCGCTATACGGTAAGCGACCCCGACGCTCCGCTTGGGAACTAGGCCGCGATCTCAGTAGGAGCAACGTCATGACACTGACTATGGACATTGAACCTCTATCGCCCGTTCTTGGCGCTTCTGTGCGTGGCATCGATCTCAGCAAACCCGTTGATAAAGCGACGCAGAAAATGCTCTATCAGGCGTTTGTCGATCACTCCGTTTTATGTTTCCCGGATCAGGAATTAGCTGCCGCGGATCAGCTGCGTTTCGCGAACTTCTTTGGCCGCGGCGATGGCGGGGATCGCAAAAAAGCTCGCGATGAGAATAACCGCCGGACCGGACAGCGCGGCATGATGTATGTCAGCAACATTCGCGAAAACGGCAAATTGATCGGCGTGCTCCCCGACGGCGAAATGATGTTCCATTCCGATGGCGCTCACCGGGAAAGCCCCTATCGAGCGACGACCCTGTACGGCATTAAAATTCCGTCTCGTGGTGGCAACACCTTATTCGCCAATCTCCACGCCACGTATGATGCGCTGCCGCAACAGAAGAAAGACCAGATCGAGAATCTGGTCACGCGCATCGTCTATGACTACGAGGCAGTCGACCGGGCGGATACTATTGCCGCCGACCCGGTTTTGCCACGGGCGCATCATCCCTTAGTGAAAACCCACCCCGATAGTGGCCGCAAAACGCTCTATCTCAGCCGCCTGATGACGCAGGACATTGTCGACATGCCGGCCGATGAGGGCGAAGAACTGCTTCTTGAACTGTTCGATCATTGCGAAAAACCTGAATTCGTCTACGCCCACGAGTGGAAGGTCGACGATCTCCTCATCTGGGATAATCGTTGCACCAACCACGCCCGCACCGACTTCCCCGCAGATGAACAGCGTATGCTGCGGCGCTATACTGTCAGCGAGCCAGACGCCCCCACAAAAGCCTAGGCTCTTTAGGAACAATTAGTGGCCTTTCAAGACGAGCTAGCGACGATGATGGAAGACCTCGGCGTTAATGTCGTGGTCAGTGACGACGTCGTTAAGGGTGAGGAATGGCCGACCCTGCTCTTCACACGCGATGATGATCAGGTCACCATGCCTTGTCGGATGATCGTCGCCGACCAGACAACGCCGCTGGACCTGATGAAAGCCGCTTTTTACGCCATACAGCATTTCGAAGAATGTGACGACTTTCTGGAATGGGCAGAAATTTACAAGCTGGATGTCGGGAGCAACATGGTATGGAACGAGTTCCGCGCCCTTGATGCCGCACAATGGCAGGTTCAGGATCTCATCGGCGAAGATATCTTTCGTAAACTCATGACCGGCATGGTCATCGAGCAGGCCATCAACATGGCCTGGGGCGGCTTTGTTCGCAGCCAGTCTGACTAAATTACTTACCTAGCGTATCCAGCCCGAACAGTTTCGCTGCACTATGGCCAAGAATATTGCGCTTGGCCTGCTCATTGATAAACGGCAGCTTGGAAATCACAGTCGGTAAATCAAAATCCCAATGCGGCCAGTCTGACGCATAAAGCAACTGCGTCGGTGCATTGATCGACTCAAATGTCGCTTCAAGCAGTTTCATACTGGTCCGTTCCATCGGCTGACAGGTGTAATACATCTCTGCCATGTATTCGCTGGGCAGGCGGTTGAGATTAGGCGCTTCCGACGAACGCATTAGATATTCATTGTCGAGGCGCTGCTGCATGAAGGGCACCCAAGCGAGACCCGACTCAATCCACAGAACAGGCAGCTTCGGAAAACGCTCGGGGAGGCCGTTGATAATCCAGTTGGTAATATGAACCATATTGCACAGCACAAAGGTAATCGCATGCATCAAGATAAAACGGTTTAGCTGACCGACATAACCTTCATTCTGCCAGTTTGGTCCAGCGTGAAAGCCCAGTACTTTGCCGCTTTCCTCAATCATCCGGTAAATACGCATATACTGATTGTGGTGCACTGGCTTATAGCGGACGGAGGTCACCATAAAGCCCGTGACATTTGGGTGATCAGCATACTCCGCAACGATGCGCTCACAGGCCACCGGGTCGTTGAAGGGCAAATACAGCATCGAATAGATCCTGTCCTCTGATGACAGAACATTATCGACCAGCCAGCGATTATACCCGTCCGCCAACCCCACCTCGACATCGTCTTCGGGATGCAAACCAAGGGACAGCATGGGTGTCGGAAAGGTGATCTGATAATCGACCGCGAGCGAGTCCATGGCACGGCGAATAAGTTCGATATCGCGGTGCACACCGTCTTCTGCCGTGGCGACTTCTTCGAGCCCCTGATCATGGCTAACCCGACCGCCGACACCCTGATTGGCCGGCCATCCCGAGGATTGCATAATCCCGGGATGCAGATGTCCGTTGCGGGTAAAGGACTCCGCGACATGACGAACAATGTCATTGGGGATCAGCTCGACGATCTGATCCCAGGACTGATTTTCAAAATGATGCGCATCAACATCAACGATCAACCAGTCATCCAGCCCCGCCTCCGTCACCGCCCGCTTGGCACGAGCCAGCGTTTCGCGGGTGTCTGACGCCTTACCAAGCTGATTAAGTTCTCTCGGTGTTTCGATTCCAGAATCCATGAGAAAAGCCTCCAATTGATCTGGCGCAACGCTGCCGTGCGGTTTATTTGTTAGACAGAATGCCGTGTTTATCGGCACGCACAACGAAAAAGACGATTTTTGAGGGCATAAGATGAGCGAGAATGATTTTGATTACGGGCCGTTGACTGGCCTGATCGGTGTTTGGACAGGGGACAAAGGAATGGATGTCGCCCCGGAACCTGACGGGATCGAAAACAATCCCTATTACGAAACCATCACCTACACCGCCATCGGTGATGTCAAAAATGCCGAAGAGCAAGTCCTCACAGCGTTGCACTATCTTCAGGTCGTGCAACGCAAATCAAACGACAAGGTTTTTCATCATCAAACGGGTTACTGGATGTGGGATGCCGCCGCGGGCACCGTGATGCACTCTTTGCAAATTCCGCGCGCGGTCTCGGTCTTGGCCGGTGGTGCTTACAACGGGGAAACCAATGATGCGGGTCAGGCGATAATTGCGGTTTCAGCCAGCGTTGATGATCCAAATTGGAAAATCATTGAATCACCGTTCATGGCCCAAAAAGCCAGCACGCGATCCTTCGGTCAGAAAATCATCGTAGGCGATGGCAAGATGTCCTATAGCCAGACCACGCTGGTCGATATCTACGGCAAAAAAGAATTCGTGCACACGGATGAGAATGAACTAACCCGAAGCTGAACTCTGGATAGTTCAGTCGCGAAAATTCACATATTGCAGCGGATGCTCGATCTTGCTCTCTTTGATCAGCGCCATCGCTTTCTGTAGATCATCACGTTTCTTGCCGGTGACGCGTAACTCATCGCTTTGAATAGCAACCTGCACCTTCATCTTGGCGCCTTTGATGGTCTTGACGATCTTCTGCGCCAGTTCTCGTTCAATGCCCTGTTTCACCAGTACGTTTTGGCGCATGGAATTGCCGAAGGCTTTTTCCGGCGTTTGGAAATCCAGTGCCCCGACGCTGACCTTGCGCTTTGCCATGTGGCCGCGCAGTAACTCCTGCACCTGTTTCAGCTTGAGCTCATCATCCGCCAGAATTTGCAGGACTTGATCGTTGCGCTCTATCGAGCTGGAACTTCCCTTAAAGTCATAGCGCGTACCGATCTCGCGCATCGCGCCCTGAACTGCGTTGTCGACTTCGGCCATCTCTGTACGGGAAACAATATCAAAGGACGGCATTTCAACCTCACAAATCAGCAAATTAGATGATGGCTTTATAGCGCAAAGCCCAGAAGCAAGCAGTCGAAAAATTAGTCCGGCGGCCTCACCTGACGACCAATTTGTTTAAACCGGAAAGCCTAATTGTTTAAATACGCCCTACCGCTGTGGGATCATTTCCGATTGGGCGCCACAGCTATAACTCTGTAAAGGCCCACTGCTTCATAATATAATATTTATGCATATTATATATTAAAATTATGATTTTATTTAATTTCATAATTGTGGCATCTACACGCTCATGGCACAGCTAACGCATTCCAGTACTGGCACGACACTCGGCAGTGAAATCAGAATTCTCAGTCTGATCGGCACTGGCCATTTTATGAGCTATTTTTATAACCTGACTTTACCCCTCCTGATTACCTTTCTTGCGACAGATTACAGCTACACACCGGCTCAACTCGGCGTCTTTATCGCGGCTTTCGCAATCGCTGCTGCGGTAGCGCAACTGCCCGTTGGATTGCTGGTCGATAAGATTGGTGCACACGCGATATTGTTTGCCGGCTTAACGCTGGAGGCCTTCTCCATCGGCGCGATGGCTTTCGCCGACAGCTATACCCTGCTGGTCGCTTTGGCCATATCTGCGGGCCTGGGCCACAGCGTCTTTCACCCTGCCGATTATGCGATAATGAACGCTTCGATTGATGAAAGCCGTATCGGTCGCGCCTTCAGTATGCATACTGTTACCGGCACAGCTGGCTCCGCCCTGGCGCCAATAATGATCACCTTTTTAGCCGCTCTTTGGGACTGGCGGTTGGCGCTGATCGCGGTCGCCGGATTTGGTTTGCTGACGGCGGTCGCCGTTGCCAGCCAAGCCCATATTCTGAAAGACCAGGTCGCGGGCAAGAAAAAGCCGGAGAAACCACTCAAGAGACGTCCGGTCCGATCTGCCAAGGCCAATTTACGGCTGCTGATGACACCGTCTGTTCTGGTCCTTTTTGCGTTCTTTCTCGTTACCACAATAGTCACGAGCGGCATTCAGGCCTTTGGTATCTTTACTCTGATTGAGCTCCACAGCGTGGCAAAAACCACCGCCAGTACGGCGCTCACCTCATTCCTGATCGCTTCCGCCTTCGGTGTCATCGTTGGCGGCTGGATTGCCGACAAGACGCCGCGCCACGGGTTAATCGCAACGATTGCCTTTTTGACAACGGCGGTCGTGCTCGTGGTCATTGGTGAAGTTTCGATGCCGGTTTTCGCACTCCTCGCCGCATTCGCAGGTATCGGCATTCTTCAGGGGCTGGTTAAACCGGCCCGCGACATGATGGTGCGCGCCGCGATGCCACCCGGCACCGCAGGAACCATTTTTGCGTTCATGTCGACAGGTCGCCTCATTGGCAGCGCCATAACACCGATCATCGTTGGTTTACTCATCACCAACGGCATGACCGATAAAGTCTTTATGATGTTGGCGGCATTCTCCGTTATCGGCCTCGCGACCGGGCGTTGCCGCAAAAGCCGATGGGATAACCTGCTTAAATGCTACTGAGAAAGTCCTTTAGCGCCGCGTTAAAATCAGCCGGATTCTCCAAGTTCGATATATGCCCTGCTGCCGGAATAATCACATGCCTGGCCCCGGGAATAGCAGCAGCAGCCTCGGCCAGAGCCTCGGGCGGGGCGCCTTTATCATTGGCGCCACCAATGATCATCGTTGGGGTCGAAATTTCGCCGAGTCGTGATCCAAATGCCAATGTCTTGAGTGCCTGGCAACACCCGGCATGGCCAGTTTGATCGGTAGAGCGGATCATCGCGCGGACTTTATCAAGCACCGGGATATTGGCCGAAACGGATTCCGGCGTGAACCAGCGCGAAATCGTCGATTCAACCAGCCCTTCCATACCTTCTTCAGCCGCGACATCGATACGATGCTGGAAATAGTCCTGATAATCCGGCGGTGCGTCCGGGCGTGAATCGCAGGCCGTCAAACTCAGCATCCGATCACCATGGTCCTGCGCCAAGCCGTACCCCATCATGCCGCCAATCGATAGGCCGCACCAATGGGTCTTATCAACCCCGACATGGTCCATTAATGCCAACGCATCATCAATAATTATCGGGAAGGTATAAGGACCTTCCGGTGCCGAAGATTGGCCAAGTCCCCGGTGGTCATAACGCAGGATACGAAAATCATCCTTCAGCATCTCCGCCTGGTCATCCCACAAGGTGAGATTGTTACACAAAGCGTGTGCAAAGGTGATCCATGGTTTCCCTTCAGTACCCGAAACCTCGTAATTAATGGTGATGCCGTTGACGTCTGCTTTCACTGTATCCTCCGTTAAAACATGTCGTTTGAAATACTGGAGCATGTCCCGTCTGTCCACCATCCTTCTTGCGTTTTTGCGTTCTGTCCCGTAGACAGACGCATCCTTTAAACGCAACTTGGAAGTGATAATGAGCACGGCACGCAAAGACGCCGCCCCCGGCGCCCCATCAGACAAAGTCTATGACCTTCGAGGCACTCTGGAGTTTCTTGAATCAGAAGGTGATCTGGTCGTAACGGACAAGGAAGTTGATCCCGATTTAGAGATCATTTCATTGCAAAAGAAGTTCGATGGCGGCTGCCCCATTCTGTTTAACAACGTCAAGGGCAAGCCCAATAATCGTGTCGTCACAAATCTTTTGAGTGACCAAAACATCATCAACAAACTGTTTGGTTGGCCGGACAATGTTACCCGTACGCGAATGACTGCTGATGCGTTGCGTAACCCGATCCCGCCTGTCGTGATCGATCAAAAAGACGCGCCGGTGCAGGAAGTGGTCATCGAAGACCCCGCCAACGTGAATGATTACATCGTCCCGGTTCGCCACACCGAATATGAACCGGAACTCACCGTCGGCTCTGGTATTCGTTGCGTTACCGGCAAGCATTTCGAGGGTGGCACCGATCTCGGCTACAATCGGATGAACTTCCGCTGGGGAAACATCGGTACCTTTCAAATCTCGCCCGGCTCACATATGTGGCAAGTCGCCAGCCGCTATTACAAATCAGATGAACCGGTCCCCATTACAGTCTGTTTTGGTGTACCGCCGTCATGCACCATGCTTGCCGGTGCCGGTTTTGACTATGTCATCCTGCCCGAGGGTTGCGATGAAATTGCAGTCGCCGGTGCCATGCAGGGTGCCCCCGTACGCATGGTTCAGGCGCGCACGGTCGACGCCTTAGTACTTGCAGACGCTGAGGTCGTTTTGGAAGGGTACATTTATCCGCGCGATCGCCGTTTCGAGACTGCAGAATCGGAAGAATCCGGTATGCAGGGCCGTCACCATTTCCATCCGGAATGGTCCGGCTATATGGGCAAAGCCTATAAAGCACCGACATTCCATTGCACCGCTGTAACGACACGGGCACCGGAATTAAAGCCGATCATCTTTGCGCTTGGTGTCCATACGATGGACGAACACAATATCGACACCACCATCCGTGAAGCGGCGATTTACGAGCTGTGTGAACGGATGCAGCCCGGTATTGTGACCGACGTGAACATCCCCTACTGCATGACGGACTGGGGCGGCGCCATCATTCAGGTCAAAAAGAAAAGCCAGATCGACGAAGGTTGGCAGCGCAACTTCCTGTCGGCGATCCTGTCGACCTCGCAGGGTGCACGTGTCGCCATCGCCTGTTCGGAAGACACAGACATTTATGACATGGATGATGTCATGTGGTGCCTGACAACCCGGGTAAATCCGCATACCGATATCCTCAACCCGCTACCGGGTGGTCGTGGCCAGACCTTTATGCCTGCTGAACGCATGACGGCGGGTGATAAGGAATGGACTGCATCAAACACCCGTTTTGAAGGCGGCATGGGGATCGATACAACGGTGCCATATGGCTATGAGGAAGACTTCCTGCGTCCGCAATATCCGGTCGACAAGTTTGACGCCAAGAACTGGTTCACCGACTCCGACATCGACAACATGACCAAGCGTATGCACGGCTGGATGCATTCGCTCGCCAAATACGGCCGCTAACCTTTCACCCCTGTTTGAATGGCGGTATTCGCGTTACGCTGCCACTCAACAGGGAAACGGTTAGGACATCGTCATGAGCGGCGGATTTATCGAACGACACAATCTGTGGAATGATGAGCAAATTCGCCGCGCCGCCGAGCTTGAAAAGCGGATCAAGTCTGAAGATATCAAGCTGATCCGGCTGGCCTGGTCAGACAGCCATGGCAGCTCCCGTACCAAGGAAGTTTCAGCACCCGTATTCCTTAAATCGCTGAAAGACGGCTACAACATTAATGTTGCGACCTTTACGCTGGATGCAACAGGAGGCCGGGTCTTCCGTTCCTTTATCCGTGGCGGCGGGATGGGACTCGATGAAATGACGGGTTCCCCGAACCTGACGGTCATGCCTGACCCGCTTACGTTTCGGACGTTGCCTTGGGCACCTGGTCTGGGTTGGGTTTTGTGCAATGAGTATTTCGATGACGGTACGCCCTTCCATTTTTCCAGCCGTCAGCTCCTGCACAAGCAAATCGACCGGTTCGCTAAACGCAATATCGACCTCATTGTCGGACTTGAAGTTGAGTGGTATCTCCGGCGCGTTGAACAAGAACGACTGACACCTGAAAACTCAGGTATTCCAGGCGAACGCGGCCGCCCCATAGAGACGTCATCTGTAGAACCAGGCTACTCATATCATTTGGAATCGAATTTTGATTTGATGCAGCCAATCCTCAGTGAATTGGCCAATATCTATGAAAAGCTCGAACTGCCTCTGCGGTCAATTGAAAACGAATATGGACCGGGCCAAGTCGAATGCACCTTCGATGCGCAACCTGCCGCTCAAGCCGCCGATGATTTTCTGCTATTCCGCACCGCGACACGGCAGGTCTGCCGACGTCACGGCTATATGGCGACCTTCATGTGCAAGCCAGCGATAGAAGGGTATTGCACCAACGGCTGGCACCTCCACCAATCACTTGTTGATCGCGACACGCAGCAGAACCTGTGCATGCCCGAAGGCGCCGACGAACCGCTATCGCCATTAGCTAAAAATTACATGGCCGGACTGCTCGAAAACGCCAACGCGTCCTCCGTATTTGCGACACCAACAATCAACGGTTATCGCCGATTTATGCCCAACTCCCTCGCACCGGATCGCGCAACCTGGAGCCACGACCATCGCGGCACCATGTTAAGGGTCCTCGGAGGGATGGGCGACCCAGCCACCCGTTTTGAAAACCGGATCGGCGAACCAGCGGCAAATCCTTATCTGTTTATCGCGTCACAGATCGTCGGTGGACTCGATGGAATCGAACGCAATGCGGAACCATGGGGAGCAGACGACGCCCCCTATGAGGCTGACCGCCCCATGCTGCCGACAACGCTGGAAGCCGCCCTTGAGACGCTGGACGGAAGCAAGCTGTTTCGGGAAGCCTTTGGCGACACCTATATCGATTATTATCTCGGTCTCAAACATGCCGAATTGAATCGATTTAAGGCGTATGTTGAGGATAATGGGGACCAGGATGCTGAGAACGGCATCTCGCACTGGGAACAGAACGAATATTTTGATTTCTTTTAGTCGCGCGACCATCGCGGCAGGACAAGGGGTCCGATATGACACCGGACGACAGCTTTAACAGTGGCGTTGCAAGGCCAACAGCGGATCAATTCGATTTCAATGAGTTGATATTCGAAGATCGCGTGCATCAGCGGATCTATACCGAAGAAGCGGTATTCCGTGAGGAAATGCGCAAGATATTTGCCGGCGTCTGGGTCTACCTCGCTCACGAAAGCCAGATACCGGAGAACGACGACTTCGTCGCGTCAAAGTTGGGATTGCGGCCGATTATCGTTGTCCGAGATTCAACGGGCCGCATTCGCGCACTCTATAACCGCTGCACCCATCGTGGGGCGACGGTCTGCCGCCAGCAGCAGGGCAGTGCCAAGTCATTCGCCTGCCCCTATCATGGCTGGAGCTATTTCAATTCAGGCAAGATCAGCGGCGTCCCCTGGCCCGACGGCTACGCCGACGATTTCTCAGACCCGAAATACAATTTGGCACAGGTTCCACGTGTGCAGTCCTATCGAGGATTTATCTTTGGCACGTTAAACCCCGACATGCCGCCGCTGGAAGAGTATCTCGGCGGTGTCAAAAAACCTCTTGATGAATGGCTGGACCGGCATCCCGGCGGGACACTTTCCTTTTGCGATGCAAACCGGCTGAAGTTCAATGGCAATTGGAAGCTCCTCTACGACAATTCCGCTGACGGTTATCACGTGATCTTTTCGCATCGCTCTCTGCTGGCCATGGAGAACCGGCTGGTCGAAGGAAACGATGAAGACAAGGGAATGGCCTATTATAAGTCCAGTCCCGACAATGCGCCCTTCTATGTCAAAGTTTTTGAGAACGGCCATCATTACAAGGACAAGCGCCCGGCAGTCGATACCAGCCCCGGTGGCCTATGGAATATCGAAGGCCCACATCCCGGCATGGAACATTACGAAGCCCTGATCCGCGAGAAACTCGGAGACAAAGCTGGCTCCGTGTTGGACCTGGCGTCCTCCGAACCCGTCAACATCAATGTCTTTCCCAACCTGCATATCCTCGGCAATCACGTACAGGTCTCGCAACCTATATCGCTGACCGAAACTGACACCACATGGTGGGGCACGGCTGTAATAGATGAAAAGGACGAGTTGCATGGGTGTGTCGATGCGGTGAATGCCTTGCGCATGCGCACCCAGGAAAGCTTCCCCAATTTTGGTGAACTCGACGATTTGATGAATTTTGAGCAAATTCAGGCCGGGCTTGCCGGCGTTGAAGACGAATGGGTCTATATGCACCGCGGGTTCGGTATCCCGGATCGTATCAAGCGCGACACAGATGGCTATTTAATTGGCCCACCAACCGACGAAGTGTTCCTAAGGGAAACCATGCAGGTCTACAAAAACCTGATGATGTCGGAACCCAATCTGATCATCGAACGCGACATCGAAGCGGCGGCAGAGTAATGCAACACGATCCATCCCGTACGTCCTACTATGTCGGTGACGACTTCTATCAATCAGTCGTGGATAGTTATTCTGAGTGGCAGTCTGACGACATGGAAATCACGGATCCAGCCCTCCGCGACAGCTGCCGGATGCTGCTGGAAAAAGAAGCCCGGCTGCTTGATCAGAATCGACTCGATGACTGGCTTACGCTTTATGTGCCTGAATGTCTCTATTGGGTACCAGCCACTCCCCACGGCGGTGACCCCCGCACTGAAATAGCTGTGTGTTTTGATGACAGGCGCCGGATAGAAGATAGAATTTACCGGCTGCAAAATGAATTTGCCTGGTCACAGCATCCTGTATCTCGTACCGCCCGACTGATTTCCAATGTGAGTGCTTTTTCAACTTCGGACGAAAATGTCCTGATGCTGCGCTCAACTTTCCTGACGACTGAATTTCAGGCCGGAGACAAACGTACATATACCGGTTGGTATGGTCATAAAATCGGCTCTGAGGAAGGAGAGTGGAAGATACTGGTCAAACAGGTTAATCTGATCGATTGCGATCAAAATCTACGCAACCTGAGCATTATTCTTTAGCGGGGACCAAATTGCCGGACACGCCGCAGCAAGCATTTGACGTCGTTCCGCTTTCGTCTTTTGTTGGTGCAGAAATCGTCGGTCTGGATTTAGGCAAAACTCTAGAGAAAAATACGGTAGCGGCACTGCGCGATGTCTGGCTCGATAAAGGCGTCCTTTTATTTCGCAACATTGACCTTACCGTTGAGGATCAAATCCGCTTTGCAGGTTATTTCGGAACACCAAGCCAGACCAACACGCGGGCAGATGAGGATCGCGATCCCCGTATGCTGCTCATTAGCAATATTCGCAAAGACGGAAGACCGATAGGTTCCCTGCCAGACGGCGAATTACAGTTTCACTCGGATTCCGCCTTTCACGACGAACCGCTGATGGCGACTTTGCTCTATAGCGTTGAAATTCCCAGCGAGGGCGGCGACACGCTTTTTGCCAATGCACATACCGCCTATGAAAAGCTACCAGCAGAACTCAAATCTCAATTGACTGACCTCACGGCCATCAACGGCTATGACTACTCCACCCAGGTAAAGCAGGCGAACTACGACCGTTCAACCGGGCCACACGCGACACATCCCGTCGTCAGAACACATCCAGAGACCGGACGAAAAGCAATCTATGTTAATCAGCTTATGACTGAAGAAATTTGCGGCCTGACAGAAACCGACGGTAATAACTTGTTAGCCGACCTGTTTAACCGGATTGAAGACCCTGAAATTCGCTATATCCATGTTTGGCGGACTGGGGATTTATTGATGTGGGACAATCGCTTTATCCAGCACGCCCGTACTAACTTTCCTGCGTCTGAACGTCGTTTGCTCCGACGTGTCGGGTTAACAGGCGACAAAACGGTCTAAACATTACACGTATATCGGGATTTATCTCTCGAGCCATATTTAGCGTGTTCCAAAACGCAAAATACAGACCTCTCAATTCTGCAGTCTTCTAAGGATTTATTTAACACATTCCGCAGAAATTATTCTTCTTAGATGCTCGTTCTGATAGTAATATTAGTAATTTAGATCCTAAATTCGTCATAAAATGAGAAGCCAAGCCGAAAGTGTCGGTAGAATTTACAATTCATGAAAAGTGAGACGCCGTATCATACCCTAAGATACTGAAAAAACAAAATTCATTAAATGGCATAAATATTGCCTAATATATAGTTGAGTTTTTTTATAAGTCGTTATAACAAACCGCAATGAACACTGGTTTTTCACATATGGTCCCGAAAGAGATCAAAAACCTGCATAAACGCCCAGTTAACCGGGCGTTTGGCGTCGCTGCTTTATGCGCGTCGATGTTATTTGTTGCAGCCGCACAGGCTGCGCCGACAGTCAGCGTGAATTCTACTCTGACAATCGCAGCACCCGAGCGAACAATGACTTTTGATGGTTTGACGAACGGCACGCCGCTGACGGTCTATAACGAAGACAATATGACCATAGATTATGAAGGCACTGCATCCAGTCAAGTTGGTTCTGGCCACCCTGGGTTTGCCCCTTTCCAGACATCGACTCCAGACGGATTTTTGTATTCCGGTGGAGGTCAGCATATTCCTTTGACCATCCGGACCTCAGATGGTGTTGACGCTGTAGCGCTTGAGTTTGTCATTGGTACTGGCGAAGGTAGTGCGCCACCGAATCCGGTGTTTGGCGCATGGGAAACCTATCGTGATTCAGTGTTAACGGGCTCAGGAACCTTTGCAGCACCAGTTGGAAACGTTGTTAAATTTATCGATATTGCCGGTTTCGATGAAATCATAATCGATACAGACAATGTCGCCATGACTGGCGTAGGACAGGGTGATGGTGGAACAGGCACCTCAAACGCCATTGCGCTTGATGACGTTCAAGTAGATATCCCTGCAGCACCATCCGTGCCGGAACCGGGTATGTTGGGAATTTTTGGTTTGGGGCTATTGGGGCTCGGTTGTTTGAGGCGTCGTCGGCGCTAAAACCGTAAGGCAGAAGAATAATGCAAGCAGCCTTTGGCTGCTTTTTTTGTACCTACCAGTCGGGATATCGCAGTGAAAAGGCGGGGGCCGTAAGCACCGCCATAATATTTCTTAAATTATTTCTTCAGCTTAGCCCGCTCTTCTTTGATTATTTGCGTTAACGCCGCTTCACTCACGGCGCCCGGAACGACGCGTTCTCCAATCACAAAGGCCGGTGTGCCGTTAATACCAAGCGCCGTTGCCAGATGATAATTATTCCGCAAAATTTCTTCGATCTTCGGATCGTTCATGTCCTTGCGCAGTTTGGAGTAATCCATTTTCAGGGAACTGGCGAGCGCGGCAATACTATCTTCGTCGGTTTGTCCGGTCATCAGCCCATTATGAAACTCTATGTATTTTCCCTGCTTGCGCGCGGCTAAGGCTGCGCGGGCAGCGGTCACCGACCCCGGCCCCAGGATCGCAAATTCCTTATAGACAACCCGGACTTTCGGATCCTTTTTGATAAGGGCCTTTATTGCAGGCGCAACGCGCTTACAATATCCGCAATTGTAATCAAAGAATTCAACGACGGTGATATCACCCTTCGGGTTGCCACCGACCGGTGATGTCTTGTCCCGGAACAGCTGTTCCTGACGGGACTTCAGCGCTGCTTGCGCCTGTGCTTTTTTTGCCGCTTCTTTCTGCGCGCGTAGCGCCTCAATCGCCTGGCGAATAATGATCGGGTTTTTGAGAAGGTAGTCCTTAATGACGCCTTCGAAAGCCTTGCGCTGTTCGGGGGTAACGGCAGTATTGTCTTGCGCTATAGTCAGAGGCGAAAACATCACCGTTCCGACAATTGCGGCACCGATCAGTATCTTTTTCATATCTTTGTCCTTTTAACTGTGCCTCTTTTACCAGATAAATGGAGGAAACCACCTCAATTTTACGCGAGGCCGTATCACACCCTCAATTGATGAAACGGTTCCATTGCTTCCTTGGCGAAGATATCTTCGGGGGTCAGGTGGCGTTGTGTCACGCCCTGGTCATGGCAGAAGCGCAGGAAGGCCTCGATGGTCGTGCGGTTACGTTCGACGCCATAGGGCCAGTAGTCCCCATCGGGGAAGAACTCGGTCGCGGTAGTTTCGATATATTGTTGAATCCAGGGCAGGCCAATTTGCGAGACATTCATATCGCGCATACGGCGCACAGAGTTGTTCTTGGCTTCTTCAAACGCATTAAAGATATTGCGCGCGATCCATGGGTTGGCCTCGTAGGTTGAGCGTTTGAGCGCCACGGTATGCATGATCGGGAAAATACCGGTCTTACTGAAATAGTCGCGTTCCACACCTTCAAATTCCGGATAGAGCCGGGTGATTGCCGGGTCTCCCGCCAGCATGCGACGTGGCGGGTCGGCGGTGATCAGCGCATCAAATTTGCCATCGACCAGCATATCCGCCAGCGACCCATCCGGCAGATCGGTCAGGCTCACCCCTTCCGGTGGTTGTTCGGCGGTATTGTCGAGGCGACCTGCCGAATGCGGTCCAAGCTGATACCAGTCAATTTCGTTGAGCGGAATGCCAATGGTTTCGGTCAGCCAACCACGGGCATAGGTTGTTGCTGTCTGGGCCCATTGTGGCAGACCGACCTTCTTACCCCGCAAGTCCTCCGGCTTGGTAATGGAACCGTCAGACCGGATATAAACACCGGACAGCCTGAACAGCCGTGACGGAAAGACCGGGATCAAAACAAACGGTGCATCGCCTCGCGAGATCGCCTGGCAGGACATGGCGAAGGAAATCTCGGAAATATTCCATTCCTGATCAGCCAGGAACCGCTTGAAGGTTTCTTCGACCTCCATCACCAGGCTGGTAAGCGCAATCCCCTTGGGTTTGACCGCCTCGGTAAACATATCCCGTACGTGGTCGTAATCGTTCATCCCCATAGTCAGATGTATATCCGCCATCTCATCCTCATATTCATTGGTTTCTCATTGCGTTCCTGATAGCACGAGGCATGTGAAAGCGCACCCGCTGTAGCGTTCACCCCCGTGTTGGCCTACCATCTCCGCATGGAAAATAACGCCACAGGATGGGTCGATAGCGAACGCGGGCTGGTCAGCCGTGATGCCTTTATCAGTGATGAGGTTTACCGGCTGGAGATGGAGCGTATCTTCAATCGCAGCTGGATCTATCTTGCGCACGAAACCGAAATTCCTAACATAGGCGACTACGTTGTGCGTACCCTAGGGAATGCGCCAGTCATCGTCGTCCGCGACACTGCTGACAGCGTCAAAGTTCTCCTCAATAGTTGCCGTCATCGCGGTGCCAAGCTGTGCCGCGGCGATGCAGGCAATACCAAGAACTTTGTCTGCCCCTTCCACGGCTGGGCTTACGAGATTGATGGCGCGCTTCGTACTACCGGTTTCGACCATCATTTTCGCGAGGATACCGACTTCGGCTCTATGGGGTTAGTTCCCGCACCCAACGTCGAGAGTTTTCACGGGCTGATCTTTGCAAACTGGGACAAGAACGCAATCACCTTGCGCGATTATCTCGGCGATATCGGCTGGTATCTGGAGACCTTTTTCAATCGTACGCCGGGCGGCATGGAAGTCCTCGCCCCACCACATCGCTGGCGAACCAAAGCCAACTGGAAAATTGGCTCGCTTAATTTTATTGGCGACAGCCAGCATTCACCGACGACGCATATCGGACCGTCGACACTGGATAGTGCCCGAACGATCCGCGATGGTTTCCGCAAGCATGGGCAGGATAGTTTCCACGTCGTAACCGATGAAGGACATGGTTGCACCCTGACCTATCTGACACCGGGCATGCCGGAAAAGAATTACCACACCCATCCGGATGCGTTGAAACCGCTCTATGAGAAATCTCTCAACACCGACCAGGTTTCAATGCTGCATCACCTGCGGGTCTGTGTCGGGACAATCTTCCCCAACCTGTCCTTTATCGAAAGTCAGGTCGGCGCCGGTGAAAAAGCCGTGAGTGTCAGGCTGTGGCATCCAGTCAGCGGAACAGAAATGGAAGTGCTGAGCTGGGTCTTTGCCGAAAAAGAGGCTGACCAGGATTACAAAGACCGTGTCCTGCGCAATGGTTTCCATAATTTTGGCGCCGTCGGGGTTTTTGAACAGGACGATATGGAATTATGGGCATCGGCGACCTCAGCCAGCAGCAATCCTATCGCGCAACAATATCCTTATAGTTTTCAAACCGCCCTTCCCTATCTCGACAGCCCCGCCGAAGACCACAAATGGCCGGGCCGCGCGCATCGGCCAGCCGACACCGAAGTCGCGCAATTCTGGTTTATGCAGCGCTGGGACGCGCTGATGCGGACGAACGAATCTTAACCGGCATGGCTGATACAACCTCTTCCGTCGACACCGAGGACTATATAGCGATCCAGCGCTTTCCCTATGCCGAGGCGGCGTTACTGGATCGTCGCGCATTTCAGGAATGGTTTGCTCTTTTTACGGACGATATCCGCTACGTCGTAACGACCCAGGTCGCTCGCCCGGCACAGGACCCTACGAGCCAATTTGCGATCATCGATGAAGATCACAATGCGCTGAAAATGCGGGTAGACCAGATTTCCGATCCCAACCTCACCCATGCTGAAAACCCACCGACGATGACGCGGCGGCTGGTCTCAAACGTCGAAGCATATTACGGGGAACGGAATGGGGTCTTTGAGGCGCAGTCCAACATTTTGCTCTATGCGAGCCGTCCAGGAGAACCAGAAACAGCGCTTCACGCCGGTGAGCGCCAGGACACCCTAATCCGCGACAGTAACGGGTTCAGGATCGACAAGCGCACGGTCAATCTCGCACAAGCCGTGCTGACCAGCGGCACGCTAAGCCAGCTTCTTTAAAACTACTCGTCGCCGCCCTCCGGGAAGCCCTCGAACCGGTGGAGTTTCCCGGCATCAAGGGCATGGGCATGGGCGCTGCGGGTAAAGATATTGATCTGGGGTTTATAGACCGAAGGGTCATCAAGGGTACCCGCACTCAACACATACTGATCATCCCAATCATTGGACTGACACAACACGTTTGAGCCGCATTCCGGGCAGAACCCGCGCTCCATGAAGGTGCCGCGATCCGTATCTTTGCCGTAAAACTTTAAATCACCTTCAAGAGTCATACCCGCTTTCGGAACCATCAAACTCGAGGCAAAGGCCGTTCCCGTATAGCGCTGACAATCCTTGCAATGGCACAGCCCTGAATAAAACGGCTTTTCCGGAACGGTAACTTCGTATTTCACGGCACCGCAAAGGCATTGTCCGGTCGCTTTGGTCATTATCTTCTCCCAATCATTCGTATTTATCGTGGTGACGAACCCACTCCATCCCGTAGGACAGATTATCCTCATCGCGTCCCTTGGGGACAAGGTCGAGATACTGATATGTCCCCATCAGCGCATCGAGCCCGCGGCCATAGCAGGAATAGGTGTGAAAAACGGTACCGTCCGGATCGAGGGCGAAAACGCTCATCCCGGGGGCCTCAGTCATTGGGAAGCGGGTCTTGTGATAGTTGTAATAAACTTCGTCCTGAATTTCGTCGGCTGTAAAACCAACGTCAAAATCGGCATTGAAGTCTGACCCCAGACTCGACACCCAATCAAACCCCCAGCCCATGCGATCGCGAAAGGCGAGTAGTTTTTCCAAAGGCGCACACGAAATCGCGACGAGGGAGACATCACGTTGTTTGAGGTGCGGCACGACACCATCATAATTCTCCGCCATGAGCGAACAAGCCTTGCAGCCTTCATTCCAATCTTCGCCAAACATAAAATGCTGAACGATTAACTGGCCCCGACCTCCGAATAGATCAGCGAGGGTTTGCTCACCGTTCTCACCCTGGAAACAATAATCGCTCTCAATTTTTACTCGTGGCACGGCGCGGCGCGCGGCGGATACGGCATCCCGCTGACGCGTTAGCGCTTTTTCCTGCTCCAGCAACGCCAGCCTGGCTGCCAACCACTCCTCACGCGACGCAATGTTTTGACCTGCCATAATCGTCTCCTTTATGCAGAAAGAACGTTTTCGAGGCAGGTGAAGGACCCTTCCCACCCCTGACGGTGCTGGTCACAGGCTTCCTGATCAATGAATTTGGTCTGCCTGAATTGGAGCTCTGTCCCGTCACCGCTTTCAACAAAGTTGATTTCCACCAGCATCTCCTGCCCCAGGAAGCCATCTTCCTGTTCCCATCACCAGGTAAAAACCAGCCGACCAGGGTCATCGATCACCTGATATGCGCCGTGCGCCCAGTGATCCCCCTCGCCCCGAATACAGATTTTAAAGGTCCCGCCGATTTTCAGGTCCGTTTCGGCAACGGGACAAGTACACTCTCCAGGCCCCATCCAACGCACGATCCATGACGGGTCCGTCCAGGCTTTAAACAGAACCTCACGCGGTACATCGAAATGCCTGTTGATCTCGAGGACGAGCTCGTCATCCTGCAACGCTGTATTAGCTGTCATTTTTCGGGTTCCTCTTTTTGACCGTGGTTTGTGGCCTCTTCGGTTTCAATTCGGATTTAAGAAAATCCTCCAGGGCATCGAACCGCGCTTCCCAGAAATCGCGGTACCGCTCGATCCAGTTGGCAGCTTCCATCAACGGCTCTGGATTGAGGCTACATCGACGCCATTGTGCCTCTGTCTTGCGCTCAATAAGTCCGGCCTGCTGCAAAACTTTGAGGTGACGGGATATTGCCGGCAGCGAAATTTCAAAGGGATCGGCCAATTCACCGACCGACGCCTCACCCTTCGCAAGACGTGTAAGGATCGCCCGCCGGGTAGGATCAGATAAAGCGGCGAAGGTAGCGCTTAATGAATCGGGTTCCATCATTTAACTATATTATTATTTAACATTTTAGTTAAATACAATTCTGGCAGGCAAGAGTCAACAGATAACCAATGATTTTTCAGAACTAACCAGCTTCGCGGAGCTTGAAGCGCTGAATCTTGCCCGTCGCGGTTTTTGGCAGGTCATCGACAAAATGGAACCAGCGCGGGTATTTGTAATGGGCAAGCCCCTCCCGGCAATGTTCGACAAGGGCCTGCTCCATCTCATCCCCCGCATCCTCAACATCGTTTAAAACGACATAGGCGGCAGGTTTCAGCAAACCGTCCTCATCGGCGTGCCCGACCACAACAGCCTCCAGGACTTTGGGGTGTTCGATAAGACGCGCTTCAATCTCAAAGGGCGAACACCACAACCCGCCGACTTTCATCATGTCGTCGCCGCGCCCGGCATTGTGGTAATAACCGTCTGCGTCGCGATAATACATGTCGCCGGTATTAAGCCATTCACCCTTCATCGTCGCAGCGGTCTTTTCCGGATTATTCCAGTACAGACGAGCTGAAGACTCGCCCTTCGCCCATACGGTTCCGATCACATCAGGTTCCGTAATTTCCTGTTCATTGTCATCGACGAGCTTGATTTCGTATCCGGAAACAGGTTTGCCTGACGTGCCGAATTTGTAGTCATCGGGCCGATTGGCAATAAATATGTGCAGATTCTCTGTCGAGCCGAGACCGTCAATAATCAGTGTCCCGGTCTGCTCTTTCCAACGACGGAATACATCTCCCGGCAATGCCTCTCCTGCAGAAATACAAATTCGTAAAAAGGACAGATCAGGCTTTTCAGTTTCCATAGCACGAAGCTGTTGTGCGTAAAGCGTTGGCACGCCAAAAAACACCGTCGGACGAAACGTTTTGATCATCTCAAAACTCATCGCCGGAGTGACCTTCTGGTCTGAAAGCGCGATCGTTGCCCCAACCCATAGCGGAAACGTCATGGCATTCCCGAAACCATAGGAATGAAACAGCTTGCTGACCGAAAATACCGTGTCCTCTTCGCATAAACCGGCGGTATTTTTAGCGAAGCGTTCCGAGGTGCACACCATCGAGCGATGTGGATGTACGACCCCTTTCGGATTACCTGTCGACCCGGATGAATAAAGCCAGAAACAATCATCCATATGAGAGGTTGCCGCTACCTCGAGCTCAGCTGATGCGTTTGAGACAAGTTCCAGCATTTCCTCTGCGACGATTACATTCGCAGGTTTGTGTAATGACGCCTCAAGGGCTGGTTCCAAAGTTTCAGAAAATTGTGCGCTATAAACCAAGCCGGCACATTCTGAGTCGCTTATTAAATAGCTGTAATCTTCCATCCGAAGCAGCGTGTTTACCGGTGCAGGAATGATCCCCGCTTTGATCGCGCCAAAAAACATCGCGATAAAATCAGGGCAATCACGAACCACCATCATCAAACGGTCGCCCGGTTTGATCCCGAGCGACAGCAGATGATTGCCATACCGACTGACAGTTTCGCTGAGCGTTCGATAGCTCCACGTCTCATCAACGGTCTTGATCGCGACCTTATCGCCCCGCCCGTCCTCCAAATGCCGGTCAATAAAGGCTACGGCGACATTGAACCTCGGAGCAAAATTCAGTTGGTTCGGCTCTACTGACCGATCAACTTCAATTGTATTGTCTCGCATATTCTACTCCGCTGATTCACACGCAATTTTGCGGCTTTTTCAGCCGAACGCAAACCGTTACAGCCATATTGATCGATACAGGAAAAATTTGCGGCGATTCGTTCCAATCAACGGGTTGATTTTGCGGCAAATAGCTGGCACGACCTGTGGTTTCCAGAATGGACCGTCAACTCATCGGTCCGTTTGTTGGCATCAAGTTGGAACATAGCAATGGCGGACGTAGCAGAAGCAAAGAAATATCTCGGACAACCCGTCGAGCGGGTCGAGGACGAAATCCTGCTCATGGGCAAAGCCCAGTATTCCGATCACCTGCCGACCCGTGCCGGAACCCAACATGCCGCGATCCTGCGGTCGCCGCACGCGCACGCCAAGATCATTTCCATCGACACGAGCTGCGCTGAAAAAATTCCGGGTGTTGTCGCCGTGATGACCGGCGAAGATGTTAAGGAAATGTCAGAGGCCTTTCTGATCGTCCTGCGCCAACCCATCAATCAATGGGCGCTCGCGGTCGAGAAAGTTCGTTATGTCGGTGAGCCCGTCGCTATGGTTGTTGCCCGCGACCGGTATATTGCCGAAGACGCGATGGCAGAAATAGATGTCGTCTATGAAACGTTGAAACCGATCATCGACCAGGAAGAGGCTATTTCTGACGATGCCCCCGTTGTTCATGAAGCAGTTGGCAGCAATGTCGTTTCAACCCGTGACTTTACCTATGGTGACCCGGACGGTGCTTTCGCCGAGGCTGATAAAGTCGTCAAAATGAAAGTCCGTTACCCACGGAACTCGCAGACGCCACTCGAGGGCTTCGTTGTCACTGCTGACTATCATGAAGGGGAGAACCTTTATGATGTCGCTTCCAACTACCAGGGTCCCTTTACCTCACACCCGGTCATGTCGATGGCGTTGCGGGTCAAGAACTCGCAGCTGCGAATGAGAACACCGCAATGGTCCGGCGGCGGCTTTGGCGTAAAAGTTCAGATTTTTCCCTATGTCGTTTTAATCTGTCTGGCCTCCAAGAAAACCGGCAAACCAGTTAAATGGGTCGAAGACAAGCTGGAGCATCTTTCCGCTGCCGCCGCAGCGCCAAATCGACTTATCGAAATGGAAGCCGCTGTCAAAAATGATGGTACGGTGACAGGGTTTCGCTTCGACCAGCAGGATGATTACGGCGCCTTCCTCCGCGCGCCGATGCCAGGTCCGCTTTATCGGACGCACGGTATTCTCACCGGTGCATACGACATCAAGAATCTGGCCGTTACCAACCGCGTGGTGATGACCAATAAATGTCCATCGGCAATGGTTCGAGGCTTTGGCGGACCGCAAATGTATTACGCCATCGAACGGATCATGCAGAAAGTCGCCATTGAGCTGGACATGGATCCGCTTGACGTCATTCGTAAGAATCTAGTTCCAGTTGGCGTTTTCCCCTATCGGGCCGCAGCTGGCGCTCTAATCGACTCCGGGGATTATCCTGCAGCAATTGAACAGGCAGTTAACGAAGGCGCGCTCGAAGAATTGAAAAAGCGGCGTGATGAAAAGCGTGCTGCGGGCAAGAAGTATGGCATCGGCTACGCCGCCATTGTCGAGCCAGCCCAGTCCAACATGGGCTATCTCTCAAATATCCTGCCGCTCGATGAACGCCAGCGGAACCCGAAAGGCGGCGCCGTTGCCAACGCGACGGTTAACGTCGACCCGCTGGGCACCGTAAGTGTTACCGCTGACTCGATCCCGCAGGGACAGGGTCATATGACGATCCTGTCGCAAATTGTCGCTGACGTTCTGGGACTTACTCCTGACCACATTAAGGTCAATCTTGATTTCGATACGGCGAAGGATGCCTGGTCAATTGCCACCGGCAACTATTCTTCGCGCTTTTCGTCGGCAACGACTGTTGCCTGCATGCAGGCCGCTGAAAAAGTCAAAGCGAAACTAGCCCGCATTGCCAGCCAGACACTCAACGTACCGGCTGAGGATCTTGAGTTTGCAGAAGGAAAAATCCGCGACCCTGCAAACCCCGAGAACGGTATCAATTTTTATCGCGCCGCCGGGGCCGCTCATTGGACACCAGGAAATTTGCCTGACGAAATGGAGCCCTGTGTACGAGAAACCGGTTCCTGGTCACCGCCCGAGCTGGAATCACCGAATGACAAAGATCAGATCAACACATCGCTGACCTATGGTTTTGTCTTCGACTTCTGCGGCGTCGAGATCGATGAAGATACCGGCGAAGTAAAGATCGACAAATACGTCACGATGCATGATTCCGGCACCATATTGAATCCTTTGATTGCCGAAGGTCAGGTTCATGGCGCCTTTGCCTGGGCGGTTGGTTGCGCGCTATATGAGGAATTCGTCTATGGCGATGATGGCAGCTTCCTGACCGGTACGTTTGCGGATTATCTGGTCCCGACTTCCTGGGAAGTCCCGGAGCCTCAGATTGTCCATATGGAATCGCCCTCAATGGTAACACCTCTTGGCGCCAAAGGCATCGCCGAAGGCAACTGCATGTCAACACCGGTGTGCTTGGCAAATGCCGTCGCAGATGCACTGGATGTAGAAGACATAACCCTGCCAATGACCCCAACAAGGATCAGCGCCATGATCCATGGTGAGGAAAAGCCGCCCGCGAACAACAAACCAGCTGCTGTAACGCCCGTTAAAGGCGAAGGCAATGTCCTGCGCGGTACAGGCGAAACATTTGTTCCAGCGGCGCCGCAAGAAGTCTGGAATACATTGCTGGACCCGGAGGCTTTGGCCGCTGTCATCCCGGGCTGCCACAAGCTCGATCTGGTCGGTGAGAACAGCTATGAAGCAGACGTTTCGCTCGGCGTCGGGCCCGTTCGGGGCCGATTTAAGGCAAATGTCGGTCTTTCAGAAATGGTCGAGCCAGAGAAGGCAACACTGTCTGGAGGCCTTATTGGGCCGCTTGGTGCTTCACAGGGCTCTGGTCATGTATCCCTCAGCGCCGCAGATCGTGGCACGACAGTTACATACGATTATGCAATAGAACTGACAGGTACTGTTGCCTCAGTCGGTGGTCGCCTGCTCGAGGGTGCGGCGAAAGCACTCGTCAATCAATTCTTTCAACGGCTTGGCGCCCAGGTTGGCGGCGGGCCGGTTTCTGAAGGGACGTCCTGGTGGCGTAACCTTCTCCGTAGTTTGGGACTTGCAAAATGAAGCCAAAAGCATTCGATTATTTGAAAGTTTCTTCCGCCGAGGAAGCGGTCGCCGCATTGGCGCAGGGCGGCGAAGATGCACGCATTATCGCGGGTGGTCTCTCGCTGATGCCGATGCTGAATTTTCGGCTCGCCGAACCCAGCATCCTCATCGACATCTCCAAAGCAGACTCACTGAATTATATCCGGGAGACTGCGGGCATGGTCGAAATCGGCGCCGCAACCCGTCAGGCCGACCTGATGCGCTGGGATGGGTTAGAGAGCAAACTTCCGTTGCTTAACGCCGCCTTCCCGTACATCGGCCATTATCAGACGCGCACCAAAGGAACCGTCTGCGGCTCGCTCTCCCATGCTGATCCAAGTTCAGAATTACCCCTTTGCCTGGCTGTACTTGGTGGGGAGGTCGACCTTCAATCCGCAAGTGGCAAACGCACCCTTTCTGCCGCGGACTTCCAAACCGGAATGCTCTCAACCGCAAAACAAACCGGTGAAATGGTGGTTGCCGCGCGATATCCGACGGCGAAAGCTGGCGAAGGCTATGCCTTTACCGAGATGGCGCAACGTCGGGGAGACTTCGCAATCGTCGCCCTCGCAGCGATTGCCGACGCAAACAAGATCAAACTTGGTATTGGTGGTGTCGCTGACAAACCTACTGTACGCGAATGGGATATTCTCGAAGGAGAGGCTCTCGACGACGCCCTAAACGAATTCGCCTGGGATTTGGGCGGATATGACGACATTCACGCCACGGCACGCTATCGCCGTGAACTGGTTCGCCGGCTCGGTCGCCGGGTGATTGAGGAGGCCAAATCATGCCGCAGCTAAATAAAGACGCCCGCCATTCTGTAACGCTTACACTGAACGGCGACGAAGTAACCGGATATGCCGAGCCGCGCATGCTTCTCAGCGACTTCCTTACTCATGAAATTGGTATCACCAGTTGTCATGTCGGCTGTGAACATGGTGTCTGCGGTGCCTGTACGGTGCTGGTTGACGGCACAGTCATGCGTGGTTGTCTTACGCTTGCTGTTCAGGCTGAAGGATCAACTGTTGAAACAGCGGAAAACCTCGCAAGTGATGAAGGCGAATTGTCAGAACTTCAGCAGGCCTTCAAAAAACATCACGGGCTGCAATGCGGATATTGCACACCGGGTATTTTGATGTCTTTAACCGCCTATCTGAAAGAAAACCCAAAACCGACAGAAGAAGAGCTTCGGGATATGCTGTCAGGTCATTTGTGCCGTTGTACCGGCTATGTCGGTATGGTCAAAGCCGTGCTTGATTACTGCGAAAACCGGACCGACTAACCCTCTTCCACGCGACCCACATTTTTGTTTGTGCTGTTGACAAAGACAGCCGTTCGCCAGCACGATAAAATCCTTAAAAAAATAAAGGTTTCACTCTCGAGAAAGAAGCCTTGCTAGCAGAGTTCTACAAAACTCAATTTACAACGGGAGGAGTAGCTATGGTTCATCGTAAAACCAGAACGATTATCCAGGGGGCGGCAATCGCAACCTGTGCCGCCTTCGTTTCTCAAGGCGCTATGGCGGCGACCAATCTGAATATGTCTACCTGTTTGCCACGAAATCATGATCAGGTAGAGGCATTCTTTGAAACATTCGTGGACGAAATGAAGTCCGACGAGAGTATCGTAAAACTCAATTACAAGGGTGGCCCGGAAATCACACCGCGAAAACGTCAAGCCAATGCCCTGAAACGGGGCCTGCTCGATGTCATTTTGTGCCCGACATATTATGTCGGACTCGTACCAGAAGCCCGTGCCCTCACGCCATCTACGGCATCGCCAATGAGACTACGGGATAATGGTGGATATGACATGCTTCAGAAGGCCTGGGCAAAAGGCATGAACGCTCGCATCCTCGGCTGGGGTAATCACGGCGGCGCTCAATTCCATTTCTATCTTGGATTTAAACCGAAGCTTCACAAAAAGACCGGGATCGATCTTAAAGGGATACCGATCAGGGCCACCGCAATATACCAACCGTTTCTGGTAAAAATGAAGGCGACCCCTATAAATATGGGAATGACGGACCTCTATACCGCGCTGGGAAGAGGCGTTGTTAAAGGTTTTGTCTGGCCAGAAGGCGGTATCGCCAAATTCGGCTGGCAAAAGTTCATCAAATACCGCATCGAGGTTCCTTTCTTCCGGTCATCCACAACGGTCATGATCAATCTCGATAAATACAAGGCTCTTAACCAAGCCGGGCGGGAACAGATCAATGCTGCTGGTATATTCTATGAGTTGAATAGCGGCCCAATTCTTCGCAAAAAAGCCGATGCCGATAACAAAAAGGTTTTTGCCGCTGGTGTGAAAAAACTAAAACTATCACCGCAACACACCAAAGCCTTGTTCAATACGATTTACGATTCAAGCTGGGAAAATATGAAGCGGTTCAAATTTACGGTTGATAAAGCCAAGCTCAAAAAGAAACTTTTCGACGACAGGTAAAACGTTGAACAATAGAGGGCGGCGAGTCTCTCGCCGCCCTTTGTTTTGCCCTGACAGCCAGGAGGATAAGAGATTTGACCCAGCAACCCAGGTTACGTCACACCGCCCTTCGTGTCCGTGACCTCGAAACTTCAATCGAATTTTATAGCAAGTATCTTGGTATGATCGTTACGCGGCGGCGTACGAGCGAGGCCCGTACCCACCATGCTGCCTATCTCGCCTACGGCGATGAAACGACCCATCACGCCATTGAACTGGTTCAGGACTTCACGCCGCCGAAGGTATTTGAAGCAGGAAACCTGTACTGGCATCTGAATTTCAGCCTGCCCGATATGATGGAAATTTGCCAACGCATGAAACATGATGGCGTGGAGTTTGTCGAAGAACCGACACCGATGAGCATGGACCCCAGCTATCACGTCGCCTTTATTAAAGATCCTGACGGGTACGAGGTCGAATTAACCGACTTCCCTTAAGGTCGATCACCAAGTTCGGCTTCCCACCGATCAAGCAACGCGGTAATCCGGGCAATTGACGGCTCCTTGTCAAACGAATTGGCATATCCCGCCGACGACCGCACCGGATCCCCCGCAAAGTACCGCTCATAGAGTTGTTGTTGCCCTGAAAAACTGGTCAGTGCAGCATCACATGCCAAACGGAACAATCGGATACGTTCATGGGAGTCGATATTTGCGGCCTGAAAATATTTCTCAATTTCAGGCGATAATTCACTATCCAGCATCTTGAAGGACGGCACCATAAACAGCCCCCCGGCACCTATCGTCTGAATGATTTCACAGGCACGCCGGAATTGCAGCGGAAACAGAAACTTCACGGTTTGCAGGGCTTCGCGTCGTGGCACAACCGTGCCACCAGGCCCCGGAAAACAATCAATTTTAGATGTCCGGATACAGGCCTCAACCCATTCCGCTACATGGATCAATTCGGCCAATTGATTCTGAATATGCATAAACTGGTCGACATTGGTCGAGCGCGCCACGGTGACGGCGAGATCCCGCATGAACTCAGCCTTAGCGAGATCCTTGGTCGCAAACCCTCCGTGGATGTAGAGAAGGTCAAGGAACTGCGTGACAGTGGTTTAGGGGCGTCAGCAATAGCAAAAGAGATGGGAATAGGTCGGGCGAGTGTTTATCGGGCCCTCGGTTAGATTCTACTCAACACCCTTTGTATTTCTTACGGACACATTCACGGGCAAGTTTCTGTGCAGCAGAGATGTCGGCGGGGGTCATTTTCTTCTCAACGGAATCTCTCAACTCCGTACCTGACTTATTTCCATCCGTCGCAGCAATATTTCCCCACATATGGGCACGGACATAATCCTGTGGAACACCCCGTCCTTGGTGATACATCAAACCCAGATTGTACTGGGCACGGACATGCCCCTGTTCGGCAGCAAGTCTGTACCACCTAACCGCAGTCATAGCATCCTGGGGAACACCCCGTCCTTTTTCGTACATCACACCCAGACGGTGCTGGGCAAAGACATCCATGTACTGGGCACGGGCATCCTCCTGTTCGGCAGCAAGTCTGTACCACCTGACCGCAGTCTTATAATCCTGGGGAACACCTCGTCCTTTTTCGTACATCACACCCAGACGGTACTGGGCAAAGACACCCAGACTGTACTGGGCACGGGCATACCCCTGTTCGGCAGCAAGTCTGTACCACCTGACCGCAGTCTTATAATCCTGGGGAACACCCCATCCTTCGCTATACATATATCCCAGATCGTTCTGGGCATAGGCATACCCCTGTTCGGCAGCAAATCTGTACCACCTAACCGCAGTCTTGTAATCCCGGGGAACACCCCATCCTTTTTCGTACATCACACCCAGATAGTGCTGGGCACGGGCATGCCCCTGTTCGGCAGCAAGTCTGTACCACCTAACCGCAGTCATAGCATCCTGGGGAACACCCCGTCCTTTGCTATACATATCTCCCAGATTGTACTGGGCACGGGCATACCCCCGTTCGGCAGCAAGTTTCCACCACTTCACCGCAGTCATATCATCCTGGGGAACACCCCATCCTTCGGCGTATATCACACCCAGATTGTTCTGGGCATAGGCATCCCCCCGTTCGGCAAGAGGTTCCCATTCACGCAGAGCAGTTGCGTCGTCACCACTCTTGTATGCGGCAACACCTCTGTACCACTTCACCGCAGTCTTGTAATCCCGGGGAACACCTCGTCCTTCGGCGTATATCACACCCAGATTGTACTGGGCAAGGGTATGCCCCCGTTCGGCAACAAGTCTGTACCACTTCACCGCAGTCTTGTAATCCCGGGGAACACCTCGTCCTTCGGCGTATATCACACCCAGATTGTACTGGGCATTGGCATTCCCCTGTTCGGCAGCAAGTCTGTACCACTTCACCGCAGTCTTATAATCCCAGGGAACACCCCATCCTTGGTGATACATCACACCCAGCCTGTACCGGGCACGGGCATCCCCCTGTTCGGCAGCAAGTCTGTGCCACTTCACCGCAGTCTTATAATCCTGGGGAACACCTCGTCCCATGCGATACATATCTCCCAGATCGTACTGGGCATCGGCATACCCCTGTTCGGCAAGAGGTTCCCATTCACGCAGAGCAGTTGCGTAGTCACCACTCTCGTATGCGGCAGCACCTCTGTACCACTTCACCGCAGTCTTGTAATCCCGGGGAACACCCCGTCCTTCGTCGTACATCACACCCAGATTGTACCGGGCACGGGCATGCCCCCGTTCGGCAGCACGTATGTACCACTTCACCGCAGTCTTGTAATCCCGGGGAACACCTCGTCCTTTTTCGTACATCACACCCAGATTGTACCGGGCATCGGCATTCCCCCATCCGTACCGGGCATCGGCCCTCCATCCGACAGCAAGTCTGTACCACTTCACCGCAGTCTTATCATCCTGGGGAACACCTAGTCCTTTTGCGTACATCACACCCAGATTGTTCCGGGCAGGGGCATACCCCTCTTCGGCAGCAAGTCTGTACCACTTCACCGCAGTCTTGTAATCCCGGGGAACACCTCGTCCTTTGTCGTACATATATCCCAGACGGTACTGGGCAAAGACACCCAGACGGTACCGGGCAAGGGCATCCCCCTGTTCGGCAGCAAGTTTCCACCACTTCACCGCAGTCCTGTAATCCTGGGGAACACCTAGTCCTTCGTCGTACATCACACCCAGATTGTACTGGGCATCGGCATTCCCCTGTTCGGCAAGAGGTTCCAATTCACGCAGAGCAGTTGCGTAGTCACCACTCTCGTATGCGGCAGCACCCTTTTGGTAATCAGCAGAGAACGCAGATGTTCCCACCAACAGGGTCAGGAGCAGGACAGGAAGGATGAGTAATCTGTTCATACGGAAAGTCTAGCAGAGAATGTCCGGAATGGGTAGAGAGAATGGGGTGTGATGGTTTTGGGAGGGTAGCGCATCGGTCTATCGGGCACTTGGGTCGTAGGGGGAAAGATAATGGACCGGAGTTTATTGCTTCGTTTCTTCACCAATCCAATAATCTGCGTGTCGTTGGTTATTGCGGTTCCACAAGTGGTCAGGTGGTTGTTCCCTGTCTTTTGGGGTGGCGAGATGTCCTTCAGTATCACCCGGAAGACCAGGGTTTCACAGGTTATGGATATGGTCGGGTTGTGTCTCGAAAGTGGTGGAAATTCTCCGACGTAATCTCCGGGTGAAAGAAACCCACTCAAACCGGCGGCTGCAACCGCCATGGTTCTGGCGCCACCGGCGAAGCGAGGGTCTTTTGTTACATCCTTAACGCGTTCGCCATCGCACCAGACCTCGCGATCATCGCGAATGCCATCAAGATACTGTGCACCGGTCCTGATACCCATAGCCTGCCCTGTCTGTTTTCAGCTGTTATGGAACAAGCTTATCCTGCGGATGGGCTTGGGAGCAATTGCAGCAGGGTAATTAACGTACCCGCATATTCTTCCTGCAGGATGCCAGTAGTGACAGGACCTCGAAGGGTTCCTCAACCAGCATGTAGCAAGGAATTCCCTTAAGCTCAAGATACTCTTTGGCCGCAATATTATGTTTGTGTTCGCCCATGAAGGTCACATAGACGGGCTTGCTCGGGTTTTTCTTCGATAAATCGACGATAAAATCCATATTTGGTACGCCGGTTTCGGTCGTCAGCATCATGATGACGACAACCGCATCGATATTACGATCCACCAATACAGCATCTAACGCGTCGCCATAAGCCTTCTCATAGCCAACGAGCCCGACACTGCCAAAGATATCGACGGGATTCCGCATTCGAATAAACGGCGGTGCATATTCCTGAAGACGTTTACATGTCTTGTCTTCAAGGTCCGGAACCTCCAGATCCAGCGATCGGCAAATATCCGTAAGACAGACAGTAAAAGCACCTGATGGGGACAAAAACGACACCCGGTTGCCGCGTGGCAGGCTTTGCGTATCAAGCGCCTTTGCCACCTGAAAAAGGTGCGAGTACTTGCGCAGACGGGTAACACCCGCCTGATCAATGGCACCGTCCACCACCCGGCCGTCTGCTGCCAGCGATCCGGTATGGGCAACGGCGGCCGCCGCCCCTGCATCAGAGGCGCCACCTTTCAGGAGAAAAACCGGCTTCTTCTGCGAAACCCGGCGGGCAACCCGCAAAAACCTCTTCGGGTTTTTGATGCTTTCGAGATACATGAAAATCGATTTGGTCTCGTCATCGGCGCCATAGAATTCCAGTAGATCGCACTCATCCAGGTCGGCTTTATTGCCGAGCCCGCAAGATCGTGCGATGCCGTAATTCTCGGCGGACATGATATGGCGCAAGGAAATACCGCAAAAATTTCCGGTCTGCGTAATATACGAAACCGATCCACGCGGAATATCGCCGAGCGGAAAGAAACTCGACGTATAGGCAGATGGCACCGAAACATGTCCTGTCGTATTTGGTCCTAAGACCCGGGCGCCGGATTCGCGGATCGCTGCAATCAGTTCGTCCTGCAGAGCCTCACCGACATGATCGACTTCAGAAAAGCCGCTCGCCGCCAGGACAATCGCCTTAGTGCCCTTTGTACCGAGTGCTCTTACGGTATCGGGCGCAAGTGATGCGGGCAGCGTAACCACTGCCTGATCAATATTATCAGGTAACTCATCGATCGATTTGTAAACCTTGTAGCCTTCAATCTCCCCGCCACGCGGATTGACCAGATAAACCTTACCTTTATACCCCGCGTCGCGCATATTCTTGACGACGACATTGCCAGGTTTGCCGGCAGTCGATGAGGCACCAATAACGCAGACGCTTTTCGGCGCGAAAAACTTTTCCATGACATCAGCCATGTCAGGAAGTGGCTCCATCCGCTTCTGGATTAGCGAGAACGATCAGAGCATCGACCGCGACCGCTTTAGATCCTCGAATAATCAACGGGTTGATATCGATCTCTTCGATTTCCGGGTGGTCCAGCGCGATCTGTCCAACGGCCATCAACGAATGACATAAAATATCCAGGTCAGCGGCTGGCATGCCCCGTACGGCTTCAAGAATTTTGTGTCCACGGATCGACCGCAGCATATCGCGGGCATCTTTTTTGCGAAGCGGTGCAACGCGGAAGGTCACATCCTGAAGAATTTCCGTAAAAATACCGCCTAGGCCAAACATCACAGACGGCCCAAAGGATGGGTCGCGATGCATGCCGATCATAATTTCTCGTGACCCGGACACCATTTCCTGAACCAGAAAAGCACCGTCATAATTCTTGCCGGCGCGCTTGCTGATGGTTTTAAAAGCCTCGACCAATGCTGCCTGTGACGCCAGATTGACGGCAATCAGCCCTTTCTCAGTCTTATGCGCTTCGTCGGCAGAACACCCTTTGAGAACCACCGGGTATTTGACCTTCTTTGCGGCTGCTTTGGCTTCAGACTGGCTGGAAACAAGGACTTCCCGACTAATCGGCACGCCATAGGCTGTCAAGACCCGCTTACTTTCATATTCGGAAAGCGTCTTTTGTCCCTTGGCCAGGGCCGCCTTGATTATTCTTTCTGCACGCGTCGCCATAGGCTTAGCTCCGCCCTGTTGTCAGGACGAGCTTGCCCGGACTCTTGCTTGCCTTGAACTGCACCAAAGCGGACTGAAAGTCAGCCAATTCAAAAGTCCCTTCAATCCGTGGATTGATTTTGCCTTCGGCCAAAAGCTTCAAAACGTCACCGGCCGCTGCCTTGATCACTTGAGGCTTGAACTTGAAATGCAGATCAAGCGCCATACCAACCAGTGTCACGTTCTTGACGTTGAAGTAATTCGCCTTTGCGGTCGGGATACCGGCGATAAATCCGATGCAAACGATGCGCCCTGAACAGGCAAGTGTGCGTAAGGCCGCCGTAAAGATATCGCCCCCCAGAGGATCAAGGACAATATCGACCCCTTCCTTGCCGGCCGCCTTAAAGACCTGCTGGCGAAGGTTTTCGTTGATATCATCAACGGACAAATCAATGACAGCATCGGCACCATTATCGAGAACGATCTTGCCGCGTTCTTCCGAAGAGCTGCCGCCAACCACAAAGGCGCCATGCGCTTTGGCAATCTGTACTGCGGCCAGCCCAACCCCGCCGCTGGCGCCCAAAATCAGAACTTTTTCGCCTGGTTGATAAGCACCCCGTTCCATCAACGCGACCCAGCTTGTCATATAAACCGTCGCCATGCCGGCAGCGGTCACATAATCGACATCATCGGGAAGTGCAAAGCAACGTCCAACCGGGGCGACACATGATTCTGCGTAAGCACCCCACGCCACAATCGCCATGACCCGGTCTCCAACTTTAAAGTCAGATACACCATCACCAACCACCGCGATAACGCCTGCAACATCGCGACCCGGCGTAAAAGGACGTTCCGGTTTCGTCTGATACAGGCCCTGCATCATCAACGTATCGGGAAAATTCACCCCTATGGCATGGATATCGATCAACACCTCTCCTGCACCAGGAACAGGTGTATCTGCTTCACCCAACTTGTGAGTTTCGAGTGGGCCGAAATCTTCTACGAGTACCGTGCGCATGGAACTTTTCCTTTATCTTTAAAAGCGGGCGGACCCTACCATCCGCACCACGCACGATAAAGGCCGCTTTTAGGGCGTCATGAGCCGTGCCCAGGCCTTAAACTGGGCACGCTGCGGTAACTCGCCCGTACCGGTGTTGGTGACATTACCATGATTGTCGGTTTGGTCCGTATCCGCACCACGGGCAAACCAGACCCATTCTGAATTTTCAGCATTTGCCCCCATCTGACAACGATGAAAATTCTCCAAATCATCCGTCTGAATAAGCGATGCCGCAGAATGCGTTACATTCAAGCCACGGATAATGTCGCGGTTCATTTCTTCGGGTGCGCCTTCAAAAAGCACTGGCCAGACGAGTATCTCCGTGCGATCCACTGCGATTGGGCAAATCACCCGGACATGCTGGTTCAATGCCTGTAAAGACATATTGGGATAAAAAGCCGTGTTATGGCGTCGCGGGGCCAAAACTTCGGCCAATCTCTCAGGCGAATGTTTGTCTTTGAGACTCTCGACATAGCTTAGATAGGCAGGGTCTTCGCGTTTCTTATCTGCCACGGGTTGATGACCGGTATAGCTATGACCGTGCTCTGCAGCGCCCCAGGCCTCGCGCTTCTCCCAGCGTTCCGCCGCCCTCCCTTCATCGCTTATAGTTGAACCTGCATCATCTCCTCGCCGGCGGGAAAATTGGTGCCCTTGCGGACTGAGTGTCGATTCATGGCTAAACGGCACGTGATACATATCGACTGTATTTTCGAGCTGAAATTTCCAGTTGCCGCGAAACACGTAGCGGTGAATACCCGCATTGAGGAGAACTTTGCCTGACGGCGAGCGATCAACAATGTCGTCGATACTGTTTCGCGCAGGCCCCAGCCAATCCTCCAGCGAGACTGTATTCTCATCCAGGCAGGCAAAGACGAAACCTCGATAATTTCCAACATTGGGCAGCCGCCGCATTCCCAATCCCGGGTTACTGAGATCAAGTGAATCACCGTAGCCACGCGGCATGGAAACTGCTTCCAGAACGCCGTTGGTTTTGAATGTCCAACCGTGATACGGACAACGAAAAGGCTGGGCATTGCCACGTGCCTCAACACAGACCTTCGCCCCGCGATGACCGCAACTGTTATGAATGACATAGACCTCGCCATCGGTATGACGGCTCATAATTACCGGGCGCTTACCCATGGTCCGGGTCACATAATCTCCCGGGTCGGGCACTTCGCTGTCATGCCCGACATATACCCAAGCGCGCCCGAAAATCCGATCCATTTCAAGATCGAATATCGTTGCATCGGTATAAACCGAGCGATGCACGCTATCCGCCCGCACCAGCATCTCAATATCTAATTGCTGCGAAATGCTATCCATCATTCTTAAATCGTAAACTGCGCGTCCTCGGGAAACTCGTTCGCAATGAATAAATCCGCAGGCAATTCCGTTCCTATGCCCTGCTCCCGGGCTATTTCAATTACACGTTTACAAACTGCGGCAAACTGAATGCCCATCCCAACATTATTGCTATGTACTGTAATCTGCGAATTCCCCATGCGACCAGGAAACTTGCCGGTGCAAAGAGCAGATAGTTCAGTGATGTAATCCCAGGACACCATTTCCTTTCGAATAGGCTTCATAATCTCTGGCTGCAAATCCTGCTTCACCTGAGAGATTGAATTTACAACAATGATGTCTGCTTTTTGCATCACTTCATCGTCAAGCTCTCGGCGGGCGTCCCAATAGGGTGCGCCAATCATACCGGTGACATGCATTCCTTCTTCGAGCCACTCACCCTTGATGAAGGGGTCGGTTGCTGTCGTTGCCGTAAAGACAACATCGGAACCTCTAACGGCTTCCTCCGAGGTGTCGACCGCGACAGCTTTTACATCGAATTTTTGCCCTACCCACTGAGCAAACTTTTCCCGTCGCTCCGGCCTGATCGGATGAACCTTTACCGTCTTAATGGAAGGACGGATCGCCATTAGTGCCATAATTTGCCCAACGGCCTGCTGACCAGTGCCAATCAGCCCAGCGATCTCCACATCGGGTCTCACGAGATATTTGGCCGCAACTCCAGAGGTGGCCCCGACACGCAAAGGCGAAATGGGCTCATCCTGAACGATCCCCAACAATTTGCGGCTCTGCATCTCCCAAACCAAAACCAGTCCGGTCATACCGCCAACAAACTGTTTACGCTTTTCACCGCCAATAAAGGGGAACGTCACATGACGTACCCCGAGCCTAACCGCCGCCACGTCCTGGCAAGGTACCGCGCCCGGGATGACATTCATAAAGAACCAACGCCGCTGTTCGTCATCCGGCAGCGGTATATGAATACGCCGCCTGTTAATCACCTGTGCATTGTCATGCCCCAGATCCTCATAGGCCTCTTCGACAAGCTCTATGGCTTCCGCCATGGGCAAAAGCCCTCGGACATCGTCATTCTTTAGAACAAGAACGGTTTCGTCTTTTCCTGCCATCGCCGTCGGCCTCCCTCGCCTTATTGTGTCCGGCTACCAACAGTTTCACCTAATCTTCGTTATTTCGCTAGTCCGGTCGTGTTCCACCATGTTCGTGACGCGATGGACGCGCTATTCTGTTCTCAATCATGACAGACACCAAAACAGCCCCCGGATCCAATCCCGACGACGTCTCGCTCAAAACAGAGCTTGCGGTGTACGGGATCGGCACCTTCAGCACGACAACCCATTTCATGCTGCTGGTTATTGTCCCTATCTGGGCGCGGGTGAATATGGGGATACCCGAAGGATTTACCCTTGGGCTTGTGCTCGGCTGCCGCCCCCTGCTCTCGCTTTTCCTATCCATTCATGCCGGGACCATGATGGACAAGCTGGGCACCAAGCGCGTGCTGTTCTTCATCGGGCTTATGATCCTGACAACGCCCTTTATGTACCCGTTATTGCCTTTCATCTCCGCCTTAATTGTCATTCAGCTCCTGTCCGGTGTTTGCGATTCAATCGGCTGGATGGGCGCCCAAACGCTGATTGGCCAAGTCATGCATGGCCGAACAAAATATGCCGCCCGACTGGGCGCGGTCATTCGATCTGGCCACGTTGTAGGACCGCCAGCTGTTGGGGCGGTGTGGGATTTCGCCGGGCCTTTAGCTGCATTCAGTTTGGTGGGCCTTAGCGGCGTCGGTTTTATGATCTCGGTAATGATGCTCCCGGCAATTTCGGCACGACCGTCAGGTGCTGTTGAGGCGTCAGAAACACCCCGGGCACCGATCAGTTTGAAGTCTCTCCTCCCGAACCCGGCCGATTACATCGCCTCGTTCAAGTTGCTGGCCTCGCCTACCATCGCCATCGTTATCCTGCTCGGCATGATGGTTCATATCGGCAACAATATTCAAAGCACGTTTTATATCGTCTGGCTGGAGAAATATGTTGGTGTCCCCGCGACATTGATCGGTTTTCTGATTTCATTTTCTTCCATTGCAGCGGCTGGCGGATCACTCGCCGCAACACCATTGCGACGCCGCTTCCCGGCCTTCTGGGTTTTATGGGCGACGGTTTTTGCCGCGTTGGTTTTAATTTCAATTACCCCGCTGCTCGGTAAAGCAGTTGTCGTTGCCGGTATTACCGGCACGCTGGGAACCGTCATTGAACTATCGCCAGTAATCGCCGCCTATATCGTCTTTTGTTTCGTAGCGGGGTTGAGATCAGTCTCCAACGGGATTCACCAACCCCTGGTGATCACCTTGATGCTGCGAACGGTGGGTCCCAATGAAAAGGGCAAGGCCATCGGGCTTCGGGGAACCATGAATCGCGTTACGTCGATGATTGGCCCATTTCTGCTCGGCGCCTTGGCAAGCATAGTCGGTTTGGAATACGGTTTTTATATCATCGGGATCATGTCATCAGCTGTCATGCTGTGGATTGGCTGGTTGATGCTAAGACATCCCGAAATTCACGATATCCAGGACAGGGTGAAGGAAAAACAATGAGACTCCAGGACAGAATTACGATTGTTAGCGGCGCTGCCGGCGGTATTGGTGAAGGTGTTGCCAAGGCATACGCGGCGGAGGGAGCGACGGTACTTGCCTGCGATCTCAACGACGAAGGCGCTGCCACGACCGCCGAAGCGATCAATAAAGACGGCGGTTCAGCAACGAGTTGCCATATCGACATCACGGATGCCGATGCCGTCACCGACATGGTCACCAAATACGCCGGAGAACATGGGAGGCTGGACATCATCGCCAATGTTGCCGGCACCGGCCAACGCCACAGCTTTTTGGAGGCCACCGTCGAGGAATTTGACCGTGTTATGCGCGTCAACCTGATGGGAACCTTCATCTGCGGGCAAGCCGCCGCGCGCGAAATGGTCAAGCAGGGCTATGGGCGCATCGTCAATATCGCCTCTATCGCCGGAACCCGCGCCGGTTCGGGCCGTACCGCCTATGGCACGTCTAAATCTGCCGTCATCGGCTTAACCCGTCAGGCAGCCCTGGAACTTGCACCACATGGCATCACGGTAAATGCCGTCGCACCGGGGCCGGTTGATACGCCCTTGACCCGTGTCACCCATAACGACGTTACCCGCGAAGGATACAAGCAACTCATCCCTGTAGGACGCTATGGTATGGTCGAGGAAATGGCCGACGCCGCTGTATTTCTGGCCGGTGAGCAGGCATCCTATGTCAACGGACATATTCTGTATGTTGATGGTGGCTATATCGCAGCTGGCATCTCAACCGATTTCGGTGGGACCATTGATCCCAGCACTTAACAAGAGGAGCGGCTCATGTTGATCGATATTTATACGCATATCTTTCCCGGTACGTTTTTTGAACAAATGTCGAAGGCGGCACCCCGGCTGGAGAATATCGGCAAGCGCATGCAGGCTGTTGTGCCGGTCCACAATCTGGAAGAGCGTTTCCGGCAGATGGATGCCTATGGCGATTACAAGCAATTGATTTCCCTGCCCAACCCGCCCCTTGAAGACATCATGGATGCCGAGACCTGCACGCACCTCGCCCGCGTCGCCAATGATGCAATGGCCGAAGAATGTGCCAAACATCCTGATAGATTCGTCGGGTTTGCCGCAGCACTTTGTATGCTCGATATGGAGAGTGCGATGGAGGAATTGCATCGTTCCATCAAGGATCTGGGGGCGCGTGGCGTTCAAATTTTTACCAACGTGGCTGGTCAGCCGCTCGACAAACCGGAATACCAACAGCTGTTCGACGCGATGGCGGAATATGACCTGCCGATCTGGATGCACCCAGCCCGAGGGGCTGACATGCCAGACTACAAAGGCGAGGAACGCGGGCGCTACGAAATGTGGTGGTGTTTTGGCTGGCCATACGAAACCTCCGTCGCGATGACCCGGCTGGTGTATTGCGGCCTGTTTGACCGCCACCCTGACCTTAAGATTATCACCCATCATATGGGCGGTATGATCCCCTACTTTGATGGGCGTGTTGGTCCTGGCATGGACGTGCTTGGCGCTCGCACAACGGATGAAGATATCACGGGGGTTTTGCCAGCGCTTAAGAAACCGCACGCGGAATATTTCAAAAACTTCTACGCCGACACCGCGATGTTCGGTGCAACATTGGGTATCGAGTGCGGCATGAAATATTTCGGCGTCGGGCACACGGTTTTCTCCACCGACTTCCCCTTTGCCCCAACGGCAGAAACCATTGAAGCGATCAACAGTCTGGAGCTCGAACGTAACGACCTAGACGCTTTGTGCTCGGGCAATGCCGAACGGTTGATGAAACTCTGACTCCACCCGACTCAATTTTATGGCTGCAGAAGAAAATACTGGATTAGGCGCCCCGATCCGCCGCGTTGAAGATGAGCGAATGCTGACCGGCAAGGGACGTTATGTCGACGATTTGTCGATGCCAGACATGTGTCATGCCTATGTTGTGCGCTCCCCACACGCCCATGCGCGGATTGTAAAAGTCGATAGCTCAAAGGTAACGGCCGCGCCCGGTATTATTCTGGTTCTCACCGGCGAAGATGCTGCTAAAGAGAACCTTGGTGATCTCACCTGTATGTCCTTTCCCAAGCTACCACCCGGCAGCCCATCCTATTGTCCGACACAGCCGGTCCTGGCGCAGGACAAAGTACGGTTTGTTGGCGAGGGCGTTGCCGTTGTAGTCGCCGAAACGCTCGACCAAGCCAAAGACGCGGGAGAATTACTGGATATTGAGTATGAATTGCTCCCGGCCGTCACCCTTGTTGATGCGCATGCGAAGGGTGCCCCTAAAGTCTGGGAAGACGCCGATGGCAATACCAGCTTTCAAATCATCTCCGGTGACAGCAGTGACGTTGACGCTCAATTCGCCGCCGCCGCTCATGTGACCAAATTCAAGACCCGGTATCCTCGCGCGACATCAAATTCGATGGAACCGCGTGGCACGTTCGCTTATCGAAATCAGATGGACGGACAGATGACGCTCTGCAGCAGCGCGCAGGAACCACATGAGATCAAACACGTCGTCTCGCACGTGCTCGGCATGTCGCAACTGGATCTCCGGGTCATCGCGATGGATGTCGGCGGCGCTTTCGGCATGAAAGGTCAGGTATACCCTGAAGATGTGCTGGTTGTCTGGGCCTCAGCCAAGCTGGACCGGCCCGTAAAATGGACAGCTGATCGGAGCGAAGCTCTCGCGACGGACATGCATGGCCGAAGCCCTATCGCCGATGCCGCTATGGCATTCGACAAAGACGGCAAAATCCTCGCCATGCGGACTGCCGTGATCGGTGATGTCGGGGCCTATCTCAGTATCTGGGCAGCGGTACCCCCGCGCAACGCGACCATCAGCTTTCCCGGCACCTATCATATCCCGATGATCCACGCCGAGGTCAAAGCCACCTTTACCAACACGACCCTGATGGGTCCCTATCGCGGTTCAGGAAAACCCGAAGCGTCTTACGTTCTGGAACGGCTTATAAGCAACGCGGCACACGAAATGGGAATAGACCCCATTGAACTGCGCCGCCGCAATCTGATCTCACCGGACGCCATGCCCTATCAAACGCCCGGCGGGTATCTATACGACTCAGGCGAATTTGAACGAGCTTTGGATACGGCGATCGATCTTGCCGACTGGGAAGGGTTTAAAACGCGCAAGGCAGAAGCAGAGCGCCACGGGCTATGCCGTGGCATCGGGTTAGCGCTTCACTGCCAACGCGCCGGTACGTTTTCGGAACGGATGGAAATCCGGGTTGATCAGGACGGTTTGGTTTCAGCGCACGTTGGAACACTGTCCACGGGTCAGGGGCACGAGACAATGTTCGCCCAGATGATTTCCGGCTGGCTTTCAATTCCATTGGATCAAATTCGTGTTTTTCAGGGGGACACAGATAAAGTTTTATTCGGTCGCGGTACTTTTGCACAACGTAGCATGGCGACAGGTGGTTCCGCCCTCAAACTGGCCGCGGATGAGGTTATTCGAAAAGGCAGCCGTATCGCCGCTTGGATGCTGGAAGCTTCCGAGGCAGACGTCGATTTTGAGAATGGCAACTTCAAAGTTGCCGGCACCGACCGTTCCGTCACCTTCAAAGAAGTGGTGAAAACCTCTTATCTCGGTGTCGGCGTACCGCAGGAACTGGGGCTGGGTCTTGATGGTGTCGGCAATCATGACGGTACCTACAGCTTCCCAAATGGCTGCATGATTTGCGAAGTAGAAGTGGATCCGGAAACCGGCAACCTCAATGTCGACCGGCTATATGCTGTGGATGATGTCGGTGTTGTCGTAAACCCGCTAACCCTTGCCGGACAGCTCCACGGCTCAGTCGCACAGGGGCTTGGGGAAGCCACCATCGAACAAATTCTCTACGACCGCGACAGCGGCCAGCTTCTGACCGGCTCCTTCATGGATTATGGCATGCCACGCGCTGACATGATGCCCGACATCATCTCGGAAGAATCCCTGGTTCCCTGTAAGAACAATCTGTTGGGCGTCAAGGGTGGCAGCGAGGCCGGCAATTGCGGCATGCCCTCGGCGATTATCCTGGCCGTGCTGGATGCACTGTCCCCGCTCGGCGTAAAAGATGTGCCCATTCCAGCGACACCCCAGCGCGTCTGGCAGGCTATTCAGGACGCCCTTTAAAAGGAATAGAGAAATGAGTGAGCTCGACCTCTCCTTGGCGGTGTGCGATTAAGGGATTTTGTTTCTGGCGCTGTAAAGGCCGAGGGGATCAACATCAATTTCCAGAGCTTTTCGATTCAAGAGATATTCCATCGCTTTACGACCTTCCGGGAATGGGATGCCTCTGAAATGTCCATGGGCATGTATGTCGCGTTGAGATCACAGGGTAATGATAGCCTGATCGCCATACCGGTTTTTACTTCCCGCGTGTTCCGCCTTTCGTCGTTTTACGTGAACCGAAATAGCAACATTAAATCAGTGGAAGATTTGCGTGGCGGCAAAATTGGCTACCCCGAATGGGCGCATACAGCCGGTATCTACAGCCGCGCCTACCTCATGCATGAAGCAGGCATTTCCCTTGCAGAGGTCGAATGGGTTCAATCTGGTGTGAATAAAGGCGGCATCGCCGAGCATGTCGAGCTCGCCTTGCCACCCAATGTCCGGCAAACACCGGTAAACGACGGGAGCCTCGATCAGATGCTGATCGATCAGGAAATCGATGCCTTGATGTCATCAGCCGCGCCGAAGCGTTTCATCGATGGTAACCCTGATATTGTGAGGCTGTTCCCGAATTTTGAGGATGTTGAAACAGCCCACTATCAGAAAACCGGCATTTTTCCGATCATGCATTGTATCGCCATAAAACGGGAAATTACCGAGCAAAACCCCTGGATGGCCAAAAACCTGTTTACTGCGTTCGAAATCGCCAAGAACCGGTCCACCGCCAGGCTGCGCGATGTCACCATTTCGCGCTACCCCAATCCATGGAATTTCGCAGGCGGTGAAAGAGCGCGCGCTTTATTTGGCGAGGATATCTGGCCCTACGGCATTGAGCCCAACCGCAAAACTCTCGAACCCTTCCTGCAGTTTTGCCTGGAACAGGGTATTGCGCACCGCCCGATGAACGTTGAAGAGCTGTTCGCGCTGCAGCTTCAATAGACATAATGAATATTTGAAACGGAAAGAAATCACATGATCAAACTCGGAATTGCAGGCCTCGGCAGTTGGGGGAAAAACCTCGTCAATGCGATACAGGGCAAGAGTGACAACATCCAGTTTGTCGCTGCCGCCACGCGTACGCCCTCCAAAGTCGCTGATTTGTGCCAGGAAAAGAGCATTCGCCTGTCAGACGACCTTTCCTTTGTTCTTGATGATCCCGAAATCAATGCTGTGGTGGTCGCCGGACCGGCCCAGCTTCATGCCGAGGTCGCGATGGCCGTCATTGAGGCTGGCAAGCATGTCATGGTCATTAAACCGCTTGCCCTGTTTAAAAAGGATGCGGAAGCGCTGCGCCAAGCGGCCCAGCAACGAAATCTCGTTCTCGCTCTGGGGTATGATCGCTGTTTCCATCCGGCTTCTGATGAACTCAGGAAATGTGTTGCGGCAGGCAAGCTTGACAAGATTATCCACGCTGAAGGCAATTTTTGCGTCGACCGTTATCGCGGATTGCCCGAGGGTGACTGGAAGGGGTCCGATGAAAATTCACAGCCCGGCAGCCTTACTGATCACATGCTCTACAGGATGATCGAATTATTGGGTCCAGTTGACTCTCTGACAGTTCAAGCAGCACGTCACGCCGCGACGGAGGAAATATCCGATACTGCCGCGGTTGCACTTAGATTTTGCAGCGGCATCAGCGGCCATCTCACGGCTATTGGCGTCACCCCGGTTTTTCATCGGCTACATTTGTTCGGCACCGAAGGTTGGGCGGAGATACGCAATGACCGTCGGTTTGAGTTTAAACCGCTCAAAGGCGACAGCACCGTTATTGAGTTTCCGGCCGTTGATGCGCTGCATGCACAGCTTGAGGCGCTTGCCGCGGCGATCAATGGCCAACAGGACTATCCGGTATCGCCAGAGGATGCCGTCGCCGGTGTCGCAGCGCTGGAGGCCATGGGTCGATCCGCAAAGTCTGGCAAGACCGAGACAGTATAACCGAGACAGTATAAAAGAATTGGATTAACCCGATTTGCCCGATAGGGTTGGGCAAATGATATTGATTTGAGGAGTACCCCAATGGCCAAACGCCGGATCGAAGGTTCATTCGTCGCCTTGATCACCTCGATGAATGCTGACGGGTCAGTGGATTTCGAAGGCTTCCGCACATTGCTCGATTTTCAGGAGAAAAATGGCAGCTCAGCCGTTTTGATTATGGGGTCAACCGGTGAGGTTTCCATGCTCACCCCGGACGAGCGCCGTCAGGTGATTAGCGAGACCATCAAGATGAAGACCGGCAAGATGGAATTCTGGTATGGCTGCACAGGCCCCAGTACTGAACAGACCATCGGCTATGTCGAATATGCCGGCAAGGAAGGCGCCGACGGCGCGATCATCGCCGCCCCGCCTTATATCTGCGCACCCGACGAAGATATCACCGATTATTTCCTCGAAGTTGCTGATGCCAGCGATATACCCATCGGCATTTATAATAATCCGCCGCGGGTCAAAACCGACCTGGCGCACACCTCTATTCTGCGCCTCGCCGAACATCCCAATATCATCGTGAATAAGGAATCCACGGCCCGCGTCGGACAAATCGCCCAGACTGTCGCAGGGAATCCCGATATGTCCCTGATGTGCTGCGACAGCCCGACCCTCGGTCTCGTCGTGCCGTTGATGTCACTCGGTGGACACGGCACAGCAAACATGTCCGGAAATATTATCCCGCAGGAAATGGTGACAATCTCAACACCCTGGAAATCCTGGGAAGATGCGATGGCGTGCCGCGAAGCCTGGCTGACCAATTTGCAGATGCTGCATTTCACCTATTCAGCGATCAATCCGGTTGCCGTGAAATGCCTGATGGGCGCAGTTGGCCTGCCCGCCGGGCCGTTACGGAAACCGCTCAAGCCAGTTTCACCGGACCATCTCGCAAAAGGGCTCCAGATATGCCGCGAGCTTGGCCTCGATGACAAATATGGCTTCCGACTTCCGGCGATGCTCTCTGCAGCAGAGTAAGTCAGGATTACATAAATCAAGCCAGGGTCAGGCCGCCATCCACATGGATCGTCTGGCCGGTAATAAACGCGGCATCTTCTGACAGCAGGAAAGAGATAAGTCCGGCAACGTCATCAGGGGTACCGATGCGCCCCATTGGTGATTTTGCCGCTGCTTTGGTCCAGGCATCGCCCGGCAAAGCGGAATGGCCGGTAGCATCTTTCTTGGTATAGCCCGGCGCGACACAATTGACTGTTACGCCGTCGGGGGCGAGCTGCACTGCCAATGACTTTGACAGGGCCTCAATCGAGGCCTTGGCCGCTGCCGTCGTCGGAAACAACCCGTCCGCATCAAACACATGCGCAACGAATGAACTGACGGCGACGACCCGACCACAATCAGAATCTCGCAAATAGGGCATAGCTTTCGTCGCGATGCGAAAAAATGCTTCCGGCATTCCCTTCTGCGCGGCGATAAGGGTGTCCACGTCCACGTCACCAAACAACCGCCGATCCGCAAAACCCGCATTGCTGACAATTTGATCAAGGCCGCCAAGGAGATTTACGGTCTCCTCAACGAGCGTTTCTGCAAAAGCACTTTCCGTGAGATCACCGAGAACAGACTCCACCACTCCACCGACCTGCGACACAGCGGCAACAACGCTATCGAGTCCTTCGCGATTAGATCTTGAGTGAAGCATCAATTGCCGGCCAGGGTCTGCCAAACGTTTCGCCGTGGCCGCACCGATGCCGCTCGCCGCCCCTGTGATCAAGATAACTGCCATCTGTTTCCGTCCAAATCAGCGTCAATTTTATTGTTAGTGTGCGGTGTTCTGCGGTGGCATGCAAATGCCATAGGGGCGTCACGTCACATGACATATTTCTCACGCCATCGTGAATGGTGCGATGGTGTTAATAGGCTGTAACTCTTCCAATATCTGATCCGGAGTTCTCCGGGAGGCATTGGAAAGGGATTACGGAACGCACAGAAAATTAATTGCAGTCGCCGTCGCATTGGACATCGGCGTCTGGGGGGTTGCAGCTGAAGCAGCATCGCCCAAACGGGTTAAAGTCAGCGGTGAAATCGGGAGAATGCGACAAGGTATAGGCGAACCGCCATAATCGCGGTAAAAGCGCTGATAACCCGTCACTGACGAAGGCTTGATTATTTTTGTCATCGCGAACGAATAATATGGGTTCCAGCGTGTTTTCCATACAAGAGCCTAACGGAGCTCGTCGGATCATGGAACATGGATTCAGCAACCGGCAAATCCCATATGGACGATATAAACAGTTTTATAACAGAGGTGTTAGAATGACTCAGAAGCTCTCAATAGGTGGAAAGATTGCCGTCTTTGCGATTGGCCTTGCAGCGTTAGCTCTTAACGTAGCGGTATTGTCGCCCGGTGCGTTTGCTGCAGGCAGCGATAGCAGTTGGGGATCGGATTCAGAAAAGAAGCAGAATCCCGACTGGGCGGCTGCCAAGCAGAAAATCGCCGATAAGGATTATGCCGGTGCCATCCCGCATCTGCAAAAATATATCGCGGATAACCCCAAGAATGCGAACGCCCACAACTATTTGGGCTACGCGCTCCGCAATATGAACAAGCTCAAGGAATCCGGTGCCGCCTATAAGCAGGCGCTGACCCTCAACCCCAAACATCTTGGGGCGTTGGAATATCAGGGTCGGTTGTATTTAAAACTCGGGCAGGTTGCCAAAGCAAAAGCCAATCTCGCCAAACTTGACGGCCTCTGCTTTTTTGGCTGTGACGAATACACCGGGCTGAAGAACGCTATCGCCCAGCACAAGGGCAGCTAACACCCCCACCCCGCTTTGCGACGGCCCTACCAACTCAGGTTTCGTGGGTGCCGTCGCAAAGTGGCTGGTTCTGGGTCCGTTTGCAGCCGCAGAACGTCACCGGCCGATCGCGCTTAGCGATATATTGCACGGGTGAAATGCCGGACCCCTTATGGGACCCATCGCAAAACCGCTGATCCTTGCTTTGGCCGCACGCACACCACCAATATTCCTTACCCTCTTCGACGAGCCGCTGATAATAAAGCGCCATACCGGTCTGTTCCTTGTTTCCGCTAATTCCGTTCCCTGAATTTTTAGAACGAGACGGAGAGGTTCACAAGTCCCGCCTCGGCAGTTACGCTACCCCGTATTGAGGGAGGACCCTATGCCAAAATCGTTCGATACCCGCCCACTTGGCCCGGCGCTTGGCGCTGAAATCATTGGCCTCGATATCACCAGCCCGCTCGACGACGAAACCATTCAGGACCTTTACGATACGTGGCGCGACAATATCGTGTTGCTGTTCAACAAAAAGGATATGACACAGGAGGAACAGCTCCGCTTCGCCGCCTGTTTTGGCAAGATCGGGGAACGGCCAAAGCCAAAGGAAGCCCGGCCTGAAGATTACAGCAAGCTCGATGCTGCTTTTATGCTGGTCACCAATATACGCGAGAATGGCAAACCCATCGGCACCCTGCCGGATGGTGAGATGATGTTTCATCACGATACGATCTTTAAGCCGCATCCGCATATCGGCACGTTACTCTATGCCATCGAAGTCCCCTCGGTTGGCGGCAACACCAAGTTCACCAATCTCTATAAGGCGTATGACGCGCTGCCCGAAGATATCAAACAACGGATCGAGGGCCGCAAGGCGTTACATCTTTATGACTATGACCGCATCGCCGAACGCAACACAGCCGAAGGCGCTGGTGATCTGTTGGAACGCCATTCGCACCCCGTCGCGATTACCCATCACCGCTCCGGTCGCAAAGCCCTCTATGTGAACCGCCTGATGACAGCCGAAATTGAAGGATTGCCGCAAGATGAGAGCGAGGAAATCCTCAACCTGATGTTCGACATCGCCGAACGACCCGAGCATGTCTATGAACATGTCTGGACACCGGGCGATCTGTTGCTGTGGGACAATTACTGCTCATCACACGCCAGGACGGACTTTTCAGACGGCGAGGTACGCCTCTTGCGCCGTTGTCAGGTTGAATCTGAAAGGCCGCCAGCACCCTAGAAGCCGACGATTCGCGATTTCGGCGGATAAAATACCGAATTGGCATAACGAAGAGACAAAAGGACAGAACAATTTCGTCCCCACATATTGAACATCATTTTGGAGACCACAGCCATTATGTTCATCGGGTCGGCTGGCTGCGGGCTGCGGTCCTCGGTGCCAATGATGGCATCGTTTCAACCGCCAGCCTGATCGTCGGTGTCGCCGCCGCGTCCGATGAACGCAGCGTCATTCTGATAGCCGGCATCGCCGGGCTGGTGGCCGGTGCGATGTCGATGGCCGCTGGAGAATATGTCTCCGTCAGCTCGCAATCGGATACCGAACGCGCCGACCTCGAAACCGAACGCCAGGCCCTGGAAGACGAACCCGAAGGCGAACTGGCGGAACTGGCCCAGATTTATGTGAGCCGCGGCGTTGAGCCCGACCTCGCCCACCGGGTCGCCGTTCAGCTCACCGAACACGATGCGCTCGGTGCCCATGCCCGTGACGAGCTGGGCATTACCGAAACCGCCGGTGCGCAACCGGTCCAGGCGGCGTTGACATCTGCCGCCTCGTTTTCTGTCGGCGCGCTTCTGCCTCTCATTGCGATGATGCTGACCCCCCTTGCGCTGGCCATTCCCGTCATTGCCGGGGCGACACTCCTCAGCCTTGCCCTGCTGGGCGCACTTTCAGCCCAGGCCGGTGGTGCCGGCGTTCTGAAAGCCGCCTCACGGGTTACAGCATGGGGCGCGCTGGCCATGGCACTAACCGCCGCGATAGGCTCGATGGTGGGGGGCGTGTTTTAAGGGAAAACCCTTAACAGATTTGAATGACCGACTTAATATTCCATAAAACTGCACGAAAACAGCAGTTCGCTGAACAAAGCCACAGGAGACTAACTCACCATAAAAATATTTACTGAATTTTCCTTAGTTGAAAATCTATATTTTTTCGAGACTACTAATCCAACGTTCAAAATTAGGACAAGAAGTGCGCATTGCTTCTAACCCCACCTCAATGGCTGCAAGATTTCCATACAGCACCTTATTATAATCTGGCATCAAATCCTTGATACGCTTTGAAGGCGCTTTATTAGGCGAATCATTTATTTCCTCAGGTGATGGAAATGGATCGCGAATTTCTTTGAATGCCCTTGACAAATCCGGACGGCAAACACCGTCTGCAAACGCGGTACAATCACTGAATAGTAGTCCCTCAAATTCATGCAAAACTACATACGGAACGAAACGGTCCAGGTTAAACCCATCTTCGGAAGAAACCAAGTCGTTTTTGATGGCAGTTTCTACCGTTTCCGCACGAAATTTAATATCAATTGAGCCTGCCTCCCGCCTTCCTGGCCACGAAATTGGCATTGCATAGTAATCGACCATTGTAGTGGCAATAGCGTTTCTATCATTACGCAAATGTTTGATTATTTCCTTTTTAACTGTGGACCAAACACAAATTCCACCCCTACGATTTTTTTGACGAGCGTTTCCGATTATACGAGCACTAACATCCAAATTGCTTTGAATTTGAAGATGTTTGGCCAATATTCCGTTTACAAATTCTTCTTCGGTGTACCCTTCAACATGTACAAGCAATCTAGTCATGGTCATTCTTATCTTGGTCTGCCTCCTAACTCATTTTTCTCCCAAAGCTGACCAAGGCTATAATCCTCTAGCCACTCGTCCAAATCTGACGAATCCAGTCTTCGCAACTCGGTTGCACCAGAATTTCGTTCGGCAACAAGAACATCGCTAGGTTTAAAATGGTCTAATAAAAGGGATGACTGAGTTGCTAAAATTACTTGGGTTTTTAGCGAGGCCTGTTCAACCATAGAGGCCAGAAGCGTAATAGCTGAAGGATGTAAACCTAGTTCAGGTTCGTCGACCAAAATTACTGACGGAAGAAATTTTTGAGGCTGCAGTAACAATGTTGCCAAAACTATAAAACGCAGCGACCCATCGGAAAGTGCGGATGCACTGAAGTACTGATCAGAGTTTTTGTGCTTCCAAACCAAACGTATTGTTTCATCATTTAGTTCGTCAGGACGGAGAATAAAATCTTCGAAATAAGGAGCTACGCGCTGCACATTATGCCGAATTAACTTATACGAATCCGGATACAATTCTTTGAGCAAATAGAGAAATGCGGGTAAATTTGATCCATCTGGTTTCAAATAACTATTGTCGTTAATTTTTGCTGTTTTTCGCATGGGCGAAGAAGCGCTAGTGTCGTGAACGTGATAAATGCGCCACAACCCCAAGCGTGTTTTCACCCAATCTTCTACATTTTTAAGACTAGGATTACCTTTTTCAGGACTAAGATTACTAATTGCAGCTTCAAATCCTTCTGCGCGGGATCGTAGGCTGGATTTATAGGGGTTAGGATAATCTCGGTCCCTGTTCCAGTAGTAAACTTCTTCTTCCGACGGAAATAAGCTATCATAATCTGATGGTTTGAGCAGTAGCCGATACTGGTTAACTTCGTTCATGAAGTAAACATGTACCTCTATTTGTTTTGAGACTTTCGAACCGAAATGCAATACCTGTTCCGAGCCACCACTTTTACCGACATAGTCCTGCAATTGCCCTTCTCTTACAGCGTGTAAAAAGGCAAAAACACCGATAAAATTCGATTTGCCTGAACCATTGGCACCAATAAGTACGTTTATAGGTTTCAGTGGAAGCTTCTCTATTGAAGCTATACTTTTAAAACCCTTCACGGTTATGTATTCGAGCGCGTTGTCGTTCATGACATGTTTTTTATCGAACAGAGCCGCAACTGTCATTAGTCTTCAGTGTTTAATGTGACCAACCAACCAACAAACAAACCTTACTTTCAAATTTATTCGCTCTATAAGTTTACCTGATTTTACACCTGATAATTGGAATATCCCTCCGGGGGATTTCGATGGCTTGCCTTCGCTATGCGAAGGGTCCATCGAAATGGTGCCCGCTGCCGGACTCGAACCGGCACGCCCTTACGGACAACGGATTTTAAGTCCGTTGCGTCTACCAATTCCGCCAAGCGGGCACTGACCAAAGGTCGTCAAATCGAACTGGCGGCAGAAACTAGCGTAAATTGCCTATACAGGGAAAGCGAAAGACGTAAAAATCGGTGAATGTCGCTCTTCTGGCACGACATTCCCTGATCGGCTAGTCTGACGCATCACTTCGTAGACCGAAACTCAGCCGATGGCAGCCCCTACCCTCAACGACATTATTCAGGCCTTTCAGGCGGGACAGCTGGCAGAGGCAGAAAGACTGTGCACCGCTCTGCTATCGCAGGAACCGCAGAACGCTGACGCGCTGCATATTCTCGGCGGGCTGCAGTTGCAACGAGGCGCGGCTTCAGATGCCGTTTCCAACCTGTCACAAGCGGTCGCGTTGGCGCCGAACAATCCGCTGTTTCTCGGCAATCTCGGCATGGCCCTGCTTGAGACCGGCGCCATCGATGCGGCAATCACACAACTCAATAATGCCTTAGCGGCAGATCCCAATCATCTCGATGCCCGCTACAATCTGGGGAACGCCTACCGGGCAAAAGGTGATCAGGACGCCGCAATCGCTGAATATACGACCATCACCGATATCGCGCCGGATTACGCGGAGGCCTGGAACAATCTGGCACTGTGCCACGCGGAGTCCGGGCGCACACAACAGGCAATCGAGATTTTATCCGCGGTCACGGAGCGGTCGCCACAGGACACACAGGCGCGAACCAATCTGGGTAAGCTTCTCCTACAGCTGGGCCAGCCAGAAGACGCCATCTCACATTTCGATGCCGCCCTCGCGCTCACACCCCAGGACGGTAATTTGCACAATGGTCGTACGGCAGCCCTGATTGACGCCAGTCGATTTAATGAAGCGGAAGCTGCTGTATCTGCAATTCTGCAAGCCGCGCCGGATAATTACGACGCGCTCCTGAATAAGGCCAATTTGTGTACCAAACAGGGGGTGATGGATCAGGCCGAGGAAACCTTCAAACGGATCATCGCTCTATACCCTGACGCCGTTGGCGCCTTGAGCAATTATGCGGATATTCTGTGGCGGCAATACCGCTATGGCGATGCAGAAACAATCATTCGCCGTGCCCTCGATCTTCAGCCTGACCGGACGGAGTCCAGTCACATTCTCGCGGCAACCCTGGCGGCCGCCGGACGATTTGATGAGGCGCTCTCTGTATTTGATGTCGCAATAAAGCAAACACCGGATTTTGAAGACACAATATTTCACCGGGCTATCCTCGAATACGGGTGTAGCAAATTCGAAGCGGCTGTCCGGGATTATCGCAAGCGGCTCGCCGTGCGGAACGACGCGAACCGTATCGGCGAAGAGCGCCTCGCGGATGATCTATTCGGCGCGACTGTGATCGTCGAACGCGATCAGGGGCTGGGCGACGAAATTTTCTTTTTGCGCTTTATGGCGGAAGTCAAAAATCGGGGCGCCAAGACATGTTATATCGCAGACCCACGGTTGGTGCCGATGCTACAACGCGCTGGCGTCGCTGATGAAATTGTCGCGGCAAGAGAGAATGCAGACGGCGATATTGCATTTCATGTCGGCGACCTTCCCTATGCCACCGGCTTAAATATGCCACCGGCTTAAAAGAGGGTGATGAATTACCGCCGCCGATCACCATCCCACCTGCTTCCGACCGCGTTTCCGTCATACAACAACGGTTAGCTGACTTCGGGCCGCCGCCTTATATCGGCGTGACCTGGCGCGCCGGGACAGCCGGTCGCCGCGACGCCATTTCGAAGGAAGTTCCAGCTGAAGATTTTGCAACGGCCCTCAACGGGGTGGAGGGAACGTTTATCGCCCTGCAACGCCTTCCTGCCGCCGGCGAAATTGAGCGTTTCTCAGCAGCGCTCGGCGCCCCATTGCATGACCTTACAGCGTTAAATGAAGAGCTGGAGGACATCTTCGCGCTTTCGGGATTACTCGATGAATATATCTGCGTGAGCAATACCAATGTGCATTTTCGAACCGCCCAGGGAAAACCGTGCCGAGTCCTGGTGCCCCATCCGCCGGAATTTCGCTGGATGGTCGAAGGGGAAGAAAGCCCATGGTTCCCTGGAACCAGAATCTACCGGCAGGAACGTGACGGCGACTGGTCCACGGCTTTAGCTGCCCTAAAATCCGACCTCACACTATAAATTTAAGAAGCTAATCGAAATGCGCCTTCTCCAGCGCAGCGGCGGCCGTCTTGGCTCTTCGTAGCATCCACAACCAGATTATCAGGCAGAACACGCCACCGGCGGCAACACTCCAGCGAATACCTATCCAATCAGCGGCCGCCCCCATCGCCAAGGCACCCAACGCAGGTGCGCCGCGATGGATAACGCCGTAAAGACTCATAACTCGCCCGCGCATTGAGCCATCTACCGCGTGCTGCATAAGCGTCTGAGTGGCTGTGCCGCCATAGATGCCGGCGATGCCGAGAACAAATATGCTAAAGAGTGCAAGCGGATACCAATCCGTTGCGACAAACCCAAAGATGCCAATTCCGGTTACAAACAAGGCCCAAATTGTAAGTCGCGTTAGACGCACGACGTGGCCACGGCGCGCCAGCCAGATGGCGGCGATCAACCCGCCGACACCCGACACCGCTGTCAATTCCCCAAGCCCACTGGCACCTCTGGCGAATACCACATCGGCAAATTCCGGCAGGATTTCAAGAAGCGCTTTTCCCCCCATCGCCATCGCGATCAAAAGCACCAGCGCCGGGCCTATACCGGGGTGTCTCGCGGCATATCTGACACCCTCAATCGACTGCGCCAGGATACCCGAACTGCCCGCCGGTTTTTCTTCTGTACGCACCGGCCGAATGACCAGGAGGGCGGCAATGAAAAATATGAACGTCACGGCATTAAAGATGAACGCTACGCCAACGTTCCATTGATCGATAAGGAAGGCACCAGAAACAGGACCAACCACCCGCCCAAGATTAAAAATCGCTGAGTTAAGTGCGACTGCCGGCGGTATAAAGTTATGTTCAACCAGATTGGGAACCATAGACAGCCGGGCTGCTGTATTTAGCGCCCATGCAATTCCGAGAAACAGGGTCCAGCCGATAAGCCACCAGATATCATCCGCCGTCGCAAGGTGTCCGGCGAGATACATCCAGCCCAGAATAAAGGCCTGCACCATGCCCATGACCTGGCTGATTATGGTCAGGTGCCTTCGGTCGTAACGGTCGGCCAGCACACCCGCAAACGGGGTTAGAATTAGGGTCGGAATGAGGTCAGCAAAAACCACCATCCCAACCCAGAAGCTTGAATGGGTCAGCTCCCACGCCAGCCAAGCCGCGGCCAACCTGTGCGCCCAAAGCCCGAAGAGCGAAATCGTACTACCTGCCGTATAGACGCCGTAGTTCCATTGGCTAAGAACGCTGATAATCCCGGGCTTAGGGGCTTCATCAGATACCGGTGACTGGCTTTGACTCGTCATAGAAATCTAGGCTGGCTATGTCGCTCTCGCGGGAACACCGATTATCTCACAGCGCAGCTATAGCTGCTACGTCGTATTACCTGTCAAATCTTCGTTGCGAACTTCGAGATTGGCCACCATCGTTTTTCGTTTATGCAGCAGCCAGAAAAAAACACCCATACAGATTACGCCGCCACTGGCCATTGCTGTCTGAAATCCGACGAACTCTGCAGCGCTACCCATCGCCAGTGCACCCAACGCAGGCCCACCCCTGAACACCATGCCATACAGGCTCATGACACGGCCCCGCATCGCCCCGTCGACCGCATTTTGCATCAGTGTCTGCGTCCCGGTACCACCTGCCACCGTCGCAGCGCCAATTAGAAATGAACAGAACAGCCCTAAGGGATAGTAATTCGTGGACGTGAACCCGACGATGCCGATGGTACCGAGGAGAAGCGCGCCAAATACAATCATGGTTGTGCCAACAACTGTTCCCCGCTGCGCCAACCACAGGGAAACCATCGTCGCGCCAACAGCGGCAGCTGCCATTAACTGCCCAAGCCCTTTGGGACCCAAATTGTAAACAGTATCTGTCACCCCGGCCAAAAGCTCTAAAACAGGCTTCAATCCCAGAGCCAATGCAATGATCAAAATCAGGATGGGTCCGATACCAGGATGTTTTGCGGCGTATCGGATACCTTCCGTCGCCTGAACAAATATATTGGCCGTACTGCGAGCGCCCCGCTCATCCCGGATCATGTGCGCATGGACGAGACAGAACAAAAACACCGCGAAGGTGATCGCATTGATTAAGAACGTGACCCCCGCCCCAAAAGCCGCAATCAAGTAACCGGCCGTCATCGGGCCGATGAAACGCGCAAGATTGTAAAGAGCCGAATCCATCGCAACAGCTGACGGCACATGCTGGCGTTCCAGGAGGTTTGGCACCATGGACAGCCGTGCCGCTGTATTGAATGCCCAAACAATCCCCACAAACAATGTTAGTCCGATGAGCCACCAGATATTCAGTAGTCCGGCGAAGGCCAGAACCGCAAGTGTGAGCGCCTGTAACATGCCGAGGAATTGCGTGATGAACATCATGCGATGACGATTCACGCGATCTGCGACAACACCCGCGATGGGGGTAAATATGATGGTTGGCAAAAGATCGGCGGCAACAACGACACCGAGCCAAAACCCCGATTTCGTGAACTCCCAGGCCAACCAGCTTATTGTCAATCGTTGACACCAGATGCCAATCAGGCCAACACCACTGCCTGTAAAATACCAAGCAAAGTTACGCTGCCGGAGAGCGGCTGTAATAGCATCAAGATTTGCGAAACGTGCCATAGTTAGCGGGCAAACGAATTTCTGGTTAGGGAACTTCCCCTATTCATACGCTTCTCACGGCGCCGCTTCCAGCGTCCGGCGCATTTCCTGCCAGCGCGGAATAATCCAAAGAAGGACCGGAACGCACAGGATCACGGCCCCGCCGATCAATGTCGCTTGTAAGCCGACCTGATCACCCACGACGCCCATGAGCAGAGCGCCGAGGGCTGGTGCGCCGCGATGCAGCATGCCGTACAGGCTCAAGACTCGCCCGCGTATTGCGCCATCCACCGAATTTTGCATCAACGTCTGGACACCGGTTCCCGTGAGCGTAATCGAACTGCCCGCGATAAACGCACCGATCAACCCAAGCCAAAACATATTGGTCACACACATGAGAAAAACGCCCAGCGGGCCAACAATAAGGGCGGACAGAGTTATGACCGTTAGCCCCTCCATTCGCCCGCGCAAGGCCAACCACACGGCACAAACAACCGCACCTCCGCCACCCGCGGCCATCAAGTTGGAGACATAGGTCACGCTGGGACCAAAATTGTCGGCAACAGCCGGGAGCAGTTCCAGGAACGGTTTCACGCCAACAGCGAGCGCTGTCAGCACAATGAGCATCGGCCCTATTCCCGGATGTTTTGCCGCGTATTGAACACCCTCGATCGTTTGCGACAGCATCCCGCCGGTACGGCCGCGAGACTCATTGCGTACCATCCGAATATTCATCAAACACGCCAGAAACACGACATAGGTCAGGCAATTGATCAGGAAGGCGCCGCCGATACCGACCGCTAAAATCATAGGCCCCGCCAACATTGGCCCCACAACCCGCGCGGAATTATAAATTGCGGCATCACTTGCCAGCGCCGACGGCACATATTGCGCTTCCATCAAATTTGGCACCATCGAAAGACGCGCTGCCGTCGAGAAGGCCATCGCGATACCGAGCAACAGCGTCAAAAAGAACAGGGACCAGATATCGATGAGATCGGTAAAAACCAGGGTCGTTAATACAACTGCCTGCAGGAAGCCTGCCGCCTGACTGTATAAAGACAACTTCCGGCGGTCGACGCGGTCAGCGATCACCCCTGCCAACGGAGTCAGAACCACCGTCGGAAACAAATCGGCAAAGGCGATCAATCCGAGCCAGGTCGACAATCCCGTCAGTTCCCAGGCGAGTACATAGACCGCCAGGCGTTGCGCCCACATACCGACCAGCGCCACGCCGGCACCACTCATATAGATGGCGAAATTTCTTTGTTTCCACGCATCCGCGAGGTTTGAAAAGGCCAAAGCGTCAGCCGGCCTTGATTTGGGCGATCATAAACATCGAGACAGCAGCAAGCAGGAGGCCAACATTGAGAGGCCAAAAGCCCTTGCGCCGGTTGGTATCATCGAGATGTTTGTTTCGCAGGATGGTGAAGCCACGCCAGATAAAGACACAGCCGAGACCAAACACGCCACCTAGAACAGTCGATTCCCAGTCCATCATTTCTCTTCCGGTTCCGCAGATGCCTGCGCGGTTTCGGGGTCTTCCTCTACCGGGTTGCCGCCGATATCGCGCATCGCCTGCATGGTTTCCGCATGGGCTTCATCAAGCTGCGCCTGATCCCGCCCACGCAAAACAAGCGACACCATAAATTTGCGGTCTTCGCGCATTTGCGGATAGCTGCCGATATCAATATCGGGATAACGATCCTGCAATGCCGATAACGAGTCAGCAATGGTTCCTTCCCCGAGATCGATGGCCAGACCGCGTGACAGAACCTTTGACCCTCCTGTGAGGTATTTTTGCGCCTCGCCAAACATCATCTGCATGATGCGGGGTACCCCGGCCATCACGAAGACATTGTCCAGCTTGTACCCCGGCGCAATGCTGATTTCGTTCTTCAGCAACTCTGCCCCGATCGGAAACGTCGCCATGCGCAGGCGCGCGTCATTCATAACCTCACCGCGCTCTTCAACCCGTGCCGTCATCGCGGCGACGGTTTCCGGGTCTTTGTAAAGCCCGACACCAAAGGCAGCGGCAACGCATTCCGTCGTAATGTCATCGTGGGTTGGACCAATGCCACCTGTCGTAAAGACATAATCGAACTCGGCACGCGTCTTGTTCACCAGCTCAATAATGGTTTCCGGTATATCGGGAATGACATAGGCCGCCCCCATCTGAATACCGACCTCATTTAGCCCTTTGGCGATAAAAGCGAGGTTTTTATCCTGGGTTCTGCCGGACAAAATCTCGTTGCCAATCAGAATTAGACAGGCTTTTACAATTTTAGAGTCAGCCATGACGTTTTTCTCGTTTGTGATGCGCTCTGTATAGCGCGCCAAACCAAAACTTGCACCCCCACGAAGCTGCACCAGCGGTTTCGGTAATGCCAAAATTTCCGTACTCTTGGCCATCACATCTGCAGGGAGAGATCACAATGGAAAGCAAGGGACAACGCCTCCGCAAACTCATCGACGCCCCGGAGATTCTCATCTGCCCGGGAGTCTATGATGGGTTCAGTGTCCGTATGGCGGCCAAGTACGGATATGGCACGGCTGTCATCTCGGGTGCCGGTGTCTCGGAATGCCATCTCGGCTGGGCCGACAAGGGCATAATGGGCTACGAGGAAAACGTCCGCGTTTGCCGGGCCCTCGCGGATTGCTCGGAATATCTCTTGCTGCAGGCGGATGCGGATACGGGATATGGCAACGCGGTCAATGTCCATTTCGTCGTGCGTGGGTTCGAGGCCGCCGGGATGGCTGCCGTCATGATTGAGGATCAGGTTTGGCCCAAGCGCTGCGGTCATTTGCAGGGCAAATCAGTAATCCCCGCCGATGAAATGGTCGATAAGGTCAAAGCCGCGGTCGACGGGCGGCGCGATGACAGCTTCGTCATCAAGGCCCGCACCGATGCTGCCGGACCGCTTGGGATCAACGCCGCCATTGACCGTATGAATATGTATGCCGAGGCCGGGGCCGATGTGCTGTTCGCCGATGCGCTGCTCTCGGAAGAAGACATCGCCAATGCGGCCGCGAATGTGCCCAACCCCCTAACAGTCAATATGGGTCTTGGGCTGCTTTTCCGCGGCACGACGCCGCTGATCCACCCCAAGCAGCTGCAGGAGATGGGGGTCGCGATGGTCAGCTATCCGCGATTGATGTCAACCGGCGCGGTGCGCGGCATGATGAACGCGATGGATGCGCTGGGTGAGATGATCGAAGGCGATGAGCCGGTCGAACGGCCTGATCTCCTCGTGCCGTTCAAAGACCTCAACAGCTTGGTCGGGATCGATTATCTCGATGAGCTGGAAGACCGCTACGCGGCCAAGGGAGACGCGGCGGAATAGCCGTCTTTCCGAACGCCATTGCAAGACGCTATAGTCCCGCCACCATAAATCGTAGGGCACCTACTTTTGACCGACACACCCGATCAGCCGGACGCTGCCACAGCCCCCAACGCCGAAAATGGTGCGGCCCCTGCCGAGGAAATGCAGGTTGAATATTCTGTATCTGCCGGGCTCGCGCAGCGGTTGGCCCGACACCGTATCTCCCTTGCCGTCACCTCCTATCAGTCCGGCCTGCTTTACTGCATTGGGCTCAACGCCCAGGGCGGCATCAATGTTCACCAGACCGGCATGCCAAAACCGATGGGGTTGTGCCTGGATGGCGAGACCGGTCTTGCGATGACCGCGGGCTATCAGGTCATGCGGTTTGAAAATGTTCTGCAACCCGATCAGCGTATCAATGAGACGTTTGACGCCTGTTTTGTGCCAAGGCGGGTTCATGTCATCGGCCAGCTCGATGCCCATGATGTCGGGATCGATGAAGACGGCCGCGTGATCTTTGTGAATACGCGTTACAACTGTCTGGCAACGACATCGGCACGCCATAGTTTCCAGCCAGTCTGGCGACCGAGCTTTATTTCGGCCCTGGTTGATGAGGATCGATGCCATCTCAACGGCCTCGCGATGGAAGATGGCAAGCCACGCTATGCCACGGCGGTGTCGCGGTCGGATACGATTGATGGCTGGCGAGACCGGCGGGCAGATGGCGGTGTGGTGATTGATATCGAGAGCAATGAGATCGTCTGCGAAGGGTTGTCGATGCCGCATTCGCCACGGCTTTATCGCGACAATCTGTGGGTTTTGAATTCCGGCACCGGCGAACTCGGCACGATATCGGGGCTGGAGTCCGGCAAGGGTGAATTTGAGCCGCGTGCTTTTTGCCCCGGCTTCCTGCGCGGCCTGACATTCCATGGCAATTTCGCTTTTGTCGGGCTGTCCAAACCCCGCTACAAGCGGTTTGAAGGGCTGGCGCTTGATCAAAAATTACAGGATGCTGACTCAGAACCGTGATGCGGTATTCAGATTATCGATCTTGCCTCCGGCAGCTGCGCCGACTGGTTCCGCATCGATGGCGCAATTGGTGAGCTTTACGATGTCGAGGTTATTCCCAACTGCGTCTGGCCGATGGTTGTGCCGCCCTGGTCGAACGAAGCGGCGGAGCTGATCACGCTCTCACCTGATCATTCAAACAGCCCTTAAAGAACAAGCGTATTGATTAGCGCCCGACGGTCGCGGCGACGGCTTGTCTTATTGAAGCAGGGGCCAGTTTTGGCGCGGCCGGTTTGGCGGCGACAACTTCCGCCTCAAGATTAAAGGCAATCGATATCCGGTCACCCTTGCCGCTGAAGGGATTGACGAAATGGTTCAGCCAGCCCGGCCACATCAGTAGCAGGCCCGGTTCGGGACAAATGCGTTCCTTGCCGCCATGGATATTGCCGGGACGCGGGTCCTGAAACTCGATCCAGCCATTGAAATCCGGTTGCGGTGCGGGCTCGCCGGTACAGACATAGTAACAACCGGACCAGACAGCCCCGGGATGGTTGTGGATTTTGTTATAGCCGCCATCGCGAATGACATTGGCCCAGCAGCCGCCAAAAAGCTTAACATCGATATCGCCTTCGATGCCGGGCGGCAGCATGGTCGCCGTAATATCGCGCCCGGCGGCCATGATCGCGGTTTCAAAGAATTCGATTTCAGGCTCCGCCCATTCCAGAAGATCGGCGCTCGAATGCCAACCTCCGACGTTGCTGGCTTTGAGGCCTTCGTTGGTCTTTTCGCGGTCGAGCACGATTTGCCGCAGCCGATCATTATACGGCACGACATCCGTCAGCGTCCGCTGCATCATGACGGTCGGAAAAACCTGTTTGAATTCGCCCTGGCCCATAGACCTTGTGACCTTATCGTCTCTATCACGCCGGAACCCCGACGCTGTCATCAAACCGTGAACTTACATCACCAACCCGTGATCGCAGGACTATACAAGGGTTGCTTTGCAAATCACAAGGATATCAATCCGGTCGAAAAGGCTCGCGGTCCGGGCTGAAAAAGCGCTATTCTGGTCGCAACAGCTTGCTGAATGGCGATTTTCATGCGATTGAGCAACGAAATTCTAAGATTCAGCAGGTAAAAGCTGAAACTCCAGAACGAAGCCATTGGAAACTGCGAGATAAGGCGAACGAAGACGTGGAAGGCTCATTGATAACCATTCATACCGAGGAAGACTTCGAGTCGATGCGCCGCGCTGGAAAGCTCGCCGCCGAAGTGCTTGATATGATCGCGCCGCATGTTGTTCCCGGCGTCACCACGGAGGCGCTGGACAAGCTGTGCCATGATTACATCATTGAGCATAACGCTATCCCCTCGCCCCTGAACTATCGCGGTTTTCCGAAATCAATCTGTACCTCGATCAACCATGTGGTCTGTCACGGTATTCCCGGTGACAAGGTGCTGCGCGATGGTGATATCGTGAATATCGATATCACGGTGACCCTTGATGGCTGGCACGGCGATACCAGCCGGATGTTCCCGGTCGGCAATGTCAGTGTGAAAGCCAAACGGCTGATTGATGTCACCTATGAAGCGCTGATGCGCGGGATCGAGGTCGTGCGCCCCGGCGCCACCATCGGCGATATTGGCCACGCCATTCAAAGTTTCGTCGAGAAGCAGCGTTTCTCAGTTGTCCGGGATTTCTGTGGTCATGGTCTGGGCCGGGTGTTTCATGCCCCGCCGAGTGTCCTGCATTACGGCACCCCCGGCGACGGCCCCGAAATCCGCGAAGGCATGTTCTTTACCATCGAGCCGATGATCAATGCCGGGCGCTTTGAGACCAAAATCCTGGCAGATGGCTGGACCGCGGTGACCAAAGACCGCTCACTCTCCGCCCAGTTCGAGCATTCCATTGGCGTGACCAGCGATGGCCACGAAATTTTCACCACCTCCCCCGCCGGTCTCGATAGCCCGCCTTATAACGTTTAGGCGCGATACCTCTTCCTGACAGCGAACCACAACGCTAAGCTGTTTCCGAATAGTTTCTTACGCGTGAGGTCATGGCTCAGGACAAACCCGCCGATCAGAAAGGTCACCGCCAAAGGCTGCGGCAGCGTTTTGTCGAGGCCGGGCCAGGAGCGCTGGCGGATTATGAAATGCTGGAGCTGTTGCTATTTCATGCTATCCCCCGGCGCGATACCAAACCCACGGCCAAGCGTCTGATCGACACCTTCGGGTCCTACGCCGCCGTGCTGCGCGCCGACGTCACGGCGCTGAGCGCCGTCAAAGGAGTCGGGGAGACCACCGCCATTATGTTGAAATCGGTCGCCGATGCCGCCGAACGACTGGCCCGCGAAGAGATCATGGACCGCGTCGTCCTCAGCAGTTGGGATGCGCTGATGGATTATCTTAAGATCAGCATGGCACGACAGGAGACCGAGCGGTTTCGTATTCTGTTTCTCGACGTCAAAAACGCCCTGATTGCCGATGAGGAACAGCAAAGCGGCACCGTCAATCACGCGCCGGTCTATCCCCGCGAGGTCATCAAGCGCGCGCTCGAACTCGGCGCCAGCGCTCTCATTCTGATCCATAATCATCCGTCGGGGATTCCCGACCCGTCCCCCGCTGATATCGATATGACCCGCAAGATCGAGGAAGCCGGCGATCAGCTCGGCGTCCGGCTACACGACCACATTATCGTCGCCCGCGAGGGCACGTTCTCCATGCGGTCGGAAGGGCTGATTTAAATATTCAAACATCCGGATTGTCTTCGTCTTCTATATCGTCAATTTCGTTGTCACCTTCTTGTTGGTCTTCCAAAAGGCGCATCACTGGTTCATCTGGGTGCTCTATACTACGAATTTCGTGAGAAAGTTCTTTGGTATATTTGATTGCGGCAATTAGTTGATCCTTTTCCTGATCGATTTCCTCTGCTTCACCATCAACATCCACATCACCAACATCTCCTTCGATCTCGTAGCCGTCATCAATCCTATCAATGAGTTGTTTGATTTTAGGAAGCCCATCAGATCTCATTTGCTCGGCAGGCTTCCCTTTAACTACGCGCGGCGGATACTTCTCAAACAAGAGCTTCTCGACCTCAATAGCACCAGCCTCTCTCGATTCTACAATCCGTTTCACGATTGCCTTCTCAACTTCCGCCCCGGCCTCCATTTTACGTGCACAAGCCTGGAGCCTCCTAAGTTCAGCGTTCTTAATTCGAATCTCCTGAATTTCTTTGACAAGGAAGAGTATTACAGGAACAACAGACAAGGAAGAGTATTACAGGAACAACAAAGGGAGACACCGAAACGAAAAATGTTGGATCGGAACTAGATATCTGTTTAAGGGAAGGCCCATCAGAATCTTGATCAATTAAATCGATGAAATACGAAATCATCCGATTAAAAAACTTAATCTCATCAGCGAACTTTTGTAGGTCTTCGCTAACCGCCTCCCCCGGCATTAGAATACTTAACTCACCCTCACCCGGTCCCAACGCTTCGTCTTCGATTTCTAGACTTTCGAAACCCTCTAAAGTTTTATCGATCACACTACGATATTCTCCGATAGCCTTTAATCGCTGATTGATTTCATCTCGGACAACATTAATTTCAACCTGATTTCTTGAAAATAAGAGGTCCACCCACCCCGCCAAATACTCGGGACTGAATTCTTCATACTTGAGGTGCTTTAATACTGAATTCCAAGTTCGGGGAAACTTTGAGTAATTTGACTTGGAGAGAGAAACTTTAACCTTTTGACGGGCTTGCGTCATTGCTTCTAGGTGAACTGGTTGCTGGTTACTGACATAATTTTCGACCGTATTCCCAAGCTCAGCTAAAGAACCCGCTATTTCGGATTTATCAAAATTTTCTTTGATCGCTTTCAACACAATTTTAAGACGTTCAGTATTCATCAACTAACTCCATCAAAGATTATCCATAATTGTAATTATATTGAATACTACATGTTAATGAAGAAAATCATGAAGCGAATATAGGGTAATTTCAAATTTTATTGCGAAACGAAAACCCTCTCAGGCGACCAGCTCGGCGTCCGGCTACACGACCACATTATCGTCGCCCGCGAAGGCACGTTCTCCATGCGGTCGGAGGGGCTGATTTAGGCTTATATCCCGGCGACGGAGGCGAGTTCGACACCACCGCGCCAGATCATTGCAGCTGCGACATAAACGATTAGCAGGAGTCCGATATAGCCAATCCAGTGATGCTTCTGGAGGACTCTGGCGATCAATGTTGCGCCAACCCCCATCAGAATGACGGAGAGCGCCAGGCCAATCACTAGCGCCGTCATGTGATTATTGGCCGCCCCGGCGACCGCAAGCACGTTATCCAGTGACATCGAAATATCGGCAATTGCGACCTGCAAGACAGCGGCGCGGAGCGTCTTCCTTGGCTCTGCTTCGCCGTCGCCAACGCTACCGCCACCAGCCGCTTCTGCGGCAAGTGCCGCCTGCGCCATCGCTTCTTCCTGCAGATCGCGATACAGCTTCCAGCACACCCAGAGCAGTAGCAAACCACCGGCAAAGGTCAGCCCGATGATATTGAGCAACTCCATCGTGACACCGGCGAAGATGATCCGCATAACCACGGCCAGCGCGATGCCATAAACAATAACCTTCTTGCGATGCTCTGGCGCGACACCCGCCGCCGCCATACCGACGACAATGGCATTGTCGCCAGCCAGCACCAGGTCAATCAATATGACCTGACAAATCGCAATGAATTCAGGATAGGTGCCTTCAAACATGGCACGCTTTGCTCGACTCTGACAAAAATTACCTCATTATTTCAATGCCTTATTATTGAGACATTGAATTCCCCTACTCGCATAAGTGACGCTGGATGATGACTGTTTCAAGGGGTACTACAAAAAATTGATCGTGACGGGTTCCTAACCTAATTTTTGCCCTGCGTCGGCGCAAGTCCGCCCCCTGTATGAAATTCACACAGCAGCCATTGTGACGCCCTCTATTTCATGGCATCACCAGCTTACATCAGCAGGGAGAATAAAATGGTTAAGCCGATCCGCCGCGTTGTCACCGGACATGATGGCGAAGGAAAAGCCATCGTTATCATGGATAGCGATGCGACGAATATCGTCACGTCGGAACATCGCCCCGGAGGGCGCACCAATCTATGGCGGACGACCTCCATGCCAGCCTGCTATGGCGGCGACAAGGACGAGGCCGATGCGGTGTTCGATGTCGAGCCACCGCCCAACGGCGTTAATTTCCGTATTTCGGAGTTTCCGCCGGAAGACCCCGACGTTATGGCACGGCTCGATGGCACCAAGGCCTTTGGCGAGGTCGGCGCGGCGCATCGCGTGGTTCAGGGTGCCCGACATCCTTTCATGCATCGCACCGAAACGGTTGATTATGGCATCGTGCTCGAGGGCGAGATCGACATGCTGATGGATGATGAAGATGTCCATCTCAAGGCGGGCGATATTATCATCCAGCGCGGCACCAACCATGCCTGGGCCAATCGCTATGACAAGCTATGTCGCATCGCCTTTATCCTGATTGATGGTGTCGATGAAGACGGCAAGAAGCGTGACGGCTAAGCAAACTCATGCCCTCCGACACGCCGATTGAAAGCTGGGAAGAGTATTACAAAAAGACTGGCGCCCGACCGCCGCGCGAAACGCTGCTGTTTGCACTTGATAAGTTCGATAAGGAGCGTCCTGAAAGCGACCAGCCGCTTCGCGCCGTCGACCTTGGCTGCGGCAATGGTCGTGACACTGTCGAGCTACTGCGACGTGGCTGGCAGGTTTTTGCAGTCGATGCGGAACAGTCCGCAATAGACGGTTTGCGGGCGCGCGAGGAGGTTGGTGATGATGTCCTCCTGGAGACGGCAACATCACGGTTCGAAGATATCGAGCTGCCGGAATCGGAATTGATCAATTCCAGCTTCGCCCTGCCATTGGTGTCACCTCAGGATTTTCCCGATTTGTGGGACAAGATGTTAATGGCGCTGGTCCCGGGCGGGCGGATCAGCTGCCAGCTTTATGGCGACCGGGACAGCTGGGTTGGAAATCCGGGCATTACGTTTTTTGCCCATAGCGCCATTGATGCGCTGCTCTACCCGCTCAATGTCGAGTATTTCCGCGAAGAGGAAGAGGACAGCACGACACCGCGCGGTCAGCAGAAACATTGGCACATCTATCACATGGTCGTGCAGCGCCCTCTGTAAAACCGTGACCGCTTAGGAAAAATACGCCGGCAGAGCCGCCGCGAGATTGGCACGAACCCGTTCGCTTACCGACTGGTCACTATCCGGACGTTCAAACGTCAAGCCTGTCAACTGCTCATAGAGCGAGATGTATTTATTGCTGAACTCGACAAGTGTTTCGTCGGGAATTTCCGGAATGGGGTCTTTATAGGGATCGCAACGCCCGGCAATCCACAGCCGCAAGAATTCTTTATCGAGGCTTTCGGGTTCTTTGCCTTCCGCAAGCTGTTGTTCATAGGAGGACGCAATCCAGTAACGGCTTGAATCCGGCGTATGGACCTCATCCGCCAGGGTGATGACGCCATTCTCATCGAGACCAAATTCATATTTTGTGTCGACCAGTATCAAGCCGTTCCTGGCAGCAATTTCACTGCCATGCGCAAAGATCGCCAGGCTGATCCGGGCCAGATCATCCCACTGTTGTTGGCTCAGCAGACCCTGTTCGACGATATCTTCCGGCGTGATGGGTGCATCATGATCGCCCTGAGCCGCCTTGGTCGTTGGCGTCAGAATCCTTTCGGGCAGTTTTTGGTTTTTCTTCAGCCCATCGGGAAACTCAATGCCATAAAGAACCCGCTCGCCGCGTTCATACATTGGCCAGATACTGGTCTCTGTTGAGCCGGTAATGTAATCCCGCACAACCATCTCGACAGGCAGCATCGATAGCTGCTTCGCGATGATCACGTTGGGATCGGGGTAATCCAGGACATGATTGGGACAGATATCCTCTGTCTGCTCAAACCAGAACCGTGCCGTCTGATTAAGCACCTGCCCTTTATAGGGGACCGACGCCAACACCTGATCAAAGGCAGATTGCCGATCCGTCGCCACCATGACACGGCGACCATCTGGCAGGCTGTAGGATTCACAGACTTTACCCTGTTCAAAATTCGGGAGTTCGGGGAATTGAGCGGCACCGAGGCTCGCTTTTGAGATATCCATGTGATCAGCCATAATCCAAATGCATTTGTACGGTCAAATGTCCGAATGCGGGAACGAATCGGCTAGGGTCTGCCATATGGCAAAGCCAATTTCTTGTGTATAACTTTATGAAACAAAAAGTCATCGTACCAAATCAGGGATTCTCGGGCCATGGCCATGAATGAACGCAAATTCATCGATGTCGGCGGTATTCGCACCTGCTATTACGAAAAAGGTGAAGGGCCGGTCATGATCCTGCTGCATGGCGGGAATTTTGGATCAAACGATGCGGCGGACTGCTCCCTCGATTGGGGGCTGAATTTCGACGGTCTGGCCGAGAACTATCACGTCATCGCCATCGACAAAATTGGCCAGGGGTATACGCAGAACCCGCTGCAGGACGAAGATTACACGATGGCAGAAGTCGTTCGTCATGCTTGTGCAACTCTGGATGCGATGGAGATCAAGGGTGCGCATCTGGTCGGTCATTCACGTGGTGGCTACGTCACCTGCCGGATGACCATGGATCGACCCGATCTGGTCAGCACCTGCACAATCATCGACAGTAATAGCTGTGCGCCCGGTATCGGACTTAATGAGATCGTCCTCGCCAATCCCCCGGAACCCCGCCTGACGGCAGAAAGCCAGCGCTGGATCATGGAGCATTATTCCTACAGCCCGGCCCATGTATCAGATGAATGGATTGACGGGTTGGTCGAGGTCGCCCAACAAAACAGCTATGTCGAGGCGTGCCACAAGATGGCATCCAGTGGTGATGGGCTGCGCCATACCCAATTCCTGCCAGCACTGGCTAAAGACAAGATCAACATGTTTGCCTGGATACGCGATCACGGTATGGATCGACCGACCCAGCTCATTTGGGGATACAACGACCCGACCGCCCCGATCGCGATGGGTCGGGCGCTTTATGATTTGATTGCCGCCCGCGAACGTCAGGCACAACTGAATGTCTTCAATGAGTCCAGCCATTTTACCTACCGGGAACATCCGGAGGCATTTAACGCCTGTCTCCATGCTTTTATCGAAGGGACGCGGACCTAGGCGACACCGAGTAAATTGCGGGCTGCCTGATTGCGAATATCTGTCAGGAAATCATAGTGACGTGGCAAATGCTGCGCATAGTTGGTTTTGAGCTTCCTCATACCCTCAACATAGTCCTGCCAATCCGCCTTATTGATCGATCCTTCAAGCGGGAAGGCAACATCGTCGAACCGCCCTTTTGCGTAGAGCACCGAAAGGAAGCTTGGCGGGCCGAAGAGATTGATACCGGAGATATCGGCATCGCTTGGCAGGACATGCTCCCAGAGATCCATATTGCTCTGCAGGCTTTCCGGAACATCGATCTCATTGCGTGCCGCCAGCCAGAAAGGCTCCTCCCGGTTCGAGGTCAGATAATGCATGACGATAAAATCGACGATGTTGTCGTAGAGCTCGCCAACCGAACGGTTGAAGCGATCTGCCAGAGGCTGGCTGATTGATCGATCGGGGAAGTTCGCGGCAAACAGGCGGAGCGTCGCCGAAATCGTGTGAATGGCCGTGGCCTCAAGGGGTTCGACGAAACCACCTGCCAGGCCGATGGCCACGCAGTTCTTGACCCAGGTCCGCTCACGCCTGCCGACATGCATTTGTATGGCACGCGGCTCTTCATCAACCTTGAAGCCTTTACCCTCCAGATGCGCGACAAACTCATCACGCGCTTCGTCATCGGTTCTAAAGGCACTCGAGAACACATACCCGGTGCCAACCCGGTTATAGAGCGGTAAGTTCCACACCCATCCCGCGCCAAGCGCTGTCGACGTTGTGCAGGGCTCAATGTTCTTTGAATCAATATGCGGCAACTGAATGGCAAGTGCCCGATCACACAGCAATTGTTTATTCCATGGTCGGAAAGGTTCACCCAAGGCATCGCCAATAATGAGTCCCCGGAACCCTGTGCAATCGACAACCATATCGACGGGATGCGCTCCCCCCTCTTCGAGGATCAACTCGCTGACATAGCCGCGGTCATCGAGCTTCACATCAATCACATCATCGCTGATATGATTGATGCCGCGTTGCAACGAGACCTCCTTTACATAGTTGGCAAAAAGTCCGGCATCGAGATGATAGGAATAGCTGATCACCCCTTCGAAATTATTGCCGCCAATCAAACGTGGTGCGAACTGGCCATTAATCATCACCACGTTCGGCAGGACCGTCTCGATCAACCCTCCAGGGCCTTTTTTGGGACCATAGCGATGATAGTGATAGGTCGGATTCTTGCCGCGAATATTCTCCGGGGCGTCAAAGGGGTGATAAAACTCTATCCCCTTCCCGGCCACGTCCCTGTTCCAGTCGGAAAACCGCACAGCATATTTAAAAGAAGCGTTACAACGTTGCAGAAACTCTGCTTCGTCAAGACCAATGCGCTGCAGCAAGGCGCGCATGCCGGGGACTGTTGCCTCACCGACACCAATGGGCGGGACTCGCGGCGATTCAATCAGGGTAATTTCTACCGGTGGTCCGTCATGACGTTCATTCAGGAACGTGCCGAGCATGGCTGCGCTTAACCAACCCGCAGTGCCACCACCAACGATGGTAACGCGATCTATCCGGTTCAGGGGTGTTTTGGTTTTCGCCATGGTCTCGTCGTGAGTGAACTCGTGCCACTATCATATAGCGGGCATTGATTTGCTTCTATCGAAGAAATGTCTCCATCATCCACTGGCCGATCCGGCCCAGCGCATAATCCTGATGCTTGTTTCCAAGCAGCTGGATACCCAACGGCAACCCGCTCTCCTTTAGGAGCGGTATGTTCCATGCCGGCGCATCGAGGCAGGACGATGGATCGCCATACACTGAATCGCCCGTCGCATTGCCGATAGGTGGCATTGTTGGCGTCGGCAGGGTGATAAAGCCATCCGCCACCCCTTCAAGCTTCGCGAATACGGCCCGCAACTGATTAAGGGCATTAAGCGTGACGCGATATTCATCCAGTGACATTTGTTCACCAAATTCGAACCGCGACACCAATCGTTCGTTAATTTGGTCGCGGCCTCGATCCCGAACCAACAAAGCCGGCCACTGCATTTCCCACGCCGCGAGGTCAGGCTGAAACTCGGGAATGGTCGTCAGAGCCTGCTCAAAGGCTTTAACTTTGGCGTTGGATTGGCGCGTGATAATTTCAACCCCTTCTCTTTCCAGCTGTGACAGGCATTCCTCAAATCTTTCCTGAATGCTGCTCTCCGTAATCGCCCATCCCAGCGTATCGAGACGGATCAACCGTTTGGGTTTGGCCGCCGTGATATCAGCCTCGCCAAACAAGCCAGGATGTCCGGGGTCGCCGCCGACTGTCTGCGCGATTTGCCAAGCCGTCCGCCAGCAATCGGTAATATTGCTGCTGTGAATTCCAATGGTGCTGTAGCTTGGGGATCGCCAAAGCATGCCGCCGGAATGTACCGCGCCAAAGGTCGGCTTGAGTGCAACATTTCCGCAGAAACTGGCTGGCCGCAAAACTGATCCCCGCCCCTGGCTGCCAATCGCCACTGGCAGCATACCAGCACCAACCGAAGCCGCTGATCCACTGGAGGATCCGCCAGGGCTACGCTCCAGATCAAACGGGTTTCGCGTTTCCGCCGGTTGACCCGAACCCAATTCCGGCAATGTGGTCTTGCCCAAGATCACTGCCCCTCCCTTGCGCATGGCATAGGCATGGGCGGAATCAAACCGATGTCTTTCCCCCTCCAGCAGCGGGGAGTTCAGCTCGGTCGGAAAATCGGCGGTCTTGAAGAGATCTTTCACCGCGAACGGCATGCCATCAATTCTGGAAAGCGGGGCACCAGAATTGTAGCGCTCAGTAGCCAGATCAGCCGCCTTACGTGCTGCCTCAACATCCGTCACAACAAAAGCCTTTATACTCGGCTCTCGAGCCTCGATCACTTCGAGGCAACGTTCCAGATAGGCACGTGGCGTATCTTTGCCATCCAAAAAGCCAGGCACCGAGTCATGAAAAGAGCACAGCTCTACTGTAGCCGGATCATAACTTTCAGGAATGACAGGTATCTTTTCGGACATCGTTTTATTGTTTGAGTTCGCGGGACTGCGGAAAAAACCCTAGGACACATGGCGAGGCACCGCAAGTTGCGGCACAATGGCCACTCGCCCCAAGAGGAGAGAGAAAATGACCGACGATTCCAGATAGGCCCCCCCTGCCAGCATGGACAAGGATAGCCTGATTGACCTGTCCGCTCAGGTTCTGGGTCGGCCCGATATCCCCTATACGGAAACCGAGCATATCTTTCGCGTAAACGCGCTGGAGCTGGATTGGGATGTCGGCGTTATGGTCTATGGGCCGGAAGACCCGAAGCTCATTCCAATCGGCGCAGATGGCAACAAGGTCGGTATGTTCGTCCTCGCAGGCGGCTCCGGCGACTACCGTGCCATGGAGCAGCTCACCCGCCTGATTGTCCGCAAATTCGGATACCGAATTACCACCATGACCTACCCAGGGCGATTATATCTGCCCGACGCTTCGCGTGATTGGCCGGGCGACACGATTTCAGCCGACAACGTGGTCCGGACGCCGATCTGGCAACAAGATGAATTTATCACCCCCGACCAATATGACCTGATTGTCGATGAAAGCCTGCGCGCACGATATGGGCGTCGCATGGTTGCGCGTGCCAAGCCTGGCACCCGGTTTTACGACCGTATGGCAGCCTGGCCGACAGCGTTTGAAACGGCGATGAAAACCGTATGTCGCGATCATTTGCCAGAAAACGAATTTTCGATTTACGTCCACGGGCATTCAACAGGCGGTCCCTTCGTTCATCTACTGACCCAACGCGTAGCCAATGTGCGCGGGGTGGTAGGAATTGAGAATTCCCCATTTGGCTACATGTTCCAGAAAATGGTCGGGTACGAATGGGAAGGGCCTTTCAATGATTTGCTGGTTCGTACCTGGCGCGATATTGCCCGCTACCGTGGCGCTGAGGTCCGTAGCGAGGAAGGCGAACAGGGCCTTATGCTTGCCATGGATCATGGAAGACGTTTTCGAGGATTGGGAAAAGACCCTTACGCAACCGCAGTTCAAAGCGGAATACCCGCTGCATTACGCTGCCGATCATGCTCTGGAAGCTGCCGCACGTGCTTCCGCAGCCCGACTGGAAATGAATGAGGCGAACACCGCAGCCTTAGTGAAACAGTTTGTTGGATATGGATACGAACTGTCCGGCCCGGATGTGAAGCCCGTCCCTCCTATCCTGTTATCGATTTGCAAACACAGTCGTGACCATACTGAAAAGGTCTATGACGAGATCGTTTTGCCCATGTTTGCGGCAATGGAGCCGGCGCCTAAAGTGCGCCTGACCAAACTGGGTACCGGCAGCCATCACTATGAATATCCCGAAGAGGGATTGCCCGAAGGTCTGGTTGGTCCGATAACAGGTATCTGGCACGACGCCATCATGAAGGGCTACTACCTTGCGAACTAAGAAGGCTGTCAAAACACAAGACGACCATGGCCAGACCTGAAGCAAAAGCAGCGCCATCAGATCGCAAGGCCCTGCGTCTTGTCGTACCCTTTTTATGGCCAAAGGATGATCTGGGCATCAAAGTTCGGCTCGGCTTTACCATCGTGTTTTTGTTTTCTGTGGCCGGGCTGAACTCCTGCCTGCCATTGCTTTTCGCAGGCGCAATAGATGGGCTGAGCGGAACGACCGAAAAATCATCTCCAGTGCATCTGCTGACCACATCCGTCCTTGGGCTCCTGTTCGCCTATGGTTTCGTGCACTGGTTCAGCCAGGCGCTAAGTGAAGTACGCTGGGCGATCTATGGCAGGATTGAACAACGCATCAGGCGTTGGGTCGGCATGGTGGTGTTTCGTCATCCCCACAATCTGTCGCTCCGCTATCATCTCCAGGAGCGAACCGGCTCCCTCAGCCGGGTGATGGAGAACGGCATACGCGCCATTGAAGACCTCCTGTTCGACTGTGTGTTCTTGATTTTACCGTTTACCGCAGAGATCGGCCTGGTTGTCATCATGATGTCGGTCTTTCTCGACGGCATCTTTGCTGTCCTGATGTTTGCGACGTTAATACTGTATCTCACCGCCCTGATTGTGGGGTCGGAATGGCTCCGGAAACATCAGCGTCGCGCCATTCGGGTAGGTGTCGAAGCGCATGGCAAGGCCGTCGACACCATCCTCAATTACGAAACCATCAAATATACCGGCAATGAAGATTACGTCGCGGCGCGTTACGACCGCGCTTTGGCGGAAGAGGAAGAGCTGACCGTCCGGTCCCTTACCTGGCGTAGCATCATCGGCCTTATTCAAGTCAGCGTTCTCGGCATTGGCGTCACCGCCATTGTCGTGACCGCAGGCGGTCGCGTCATCGACGGCGTGATGACGGTTGGCGCGCTGGTCGCCGTAAACCAGTATTTGCTGCAACTCATCCGCCCGCTCGACCGGCTCGGCTATGTGTACCGAAACATTAAGAAGGCGCTGGTCGACCTTGAACAAATGCTGGCACTGCTTGATGAGCAGCCCAAGATTATCGACAAACCCACAGCAAAATCCCTGCCAGATGGGCATGGCACCTTGCGCTTTGACAATGTTTCCTTCGGGTACGACTCCCGGTGCACGGTCCTGCAGGATATTTCCTTTGAGGTACCTGCTGGCGGGACGATCGCGCTGGTTGGCCCCAGTGGCGCCGGCAAATCAACGATAGGCAAGCTGCTGTTCAGGTTTTACGACGTGACAGAGGGCACGATTTCTGTTGATGGGCACGACATCACAGATTTGACACAGGAGTCACTACGCGCCGCGATCGCCGTCGTACCTCAAGACACCGTCCTGTTTAACGAATCCCTGCAGTACAATATTGGGTTCGGGCGCCCAGATAGTAGCCTTGACGCAATAGAGAATGCCGCCAGACTGGCGCAAATACATGATTTCATCGCGGCCTTACCGGACGGCTATAACAGTCTGGTCGGCGAACGCGGTCTGAAACTTTCGGGAGGCGAAAAACAGCGCACCGCCATCGCGCGCGCCACCCTCAAAAACCCACGAATATTTCTGTTCGACGAAGCAACGTCATCGCTCAATAGCGGTACCGAGATGGCGATCCAGCAGAATTTGAGCGACATTTCCCAGGACACGACGACGATTATGATCGCGCATCGTCTGTCAACCATCACACATGCTGATGAAATTCTGTTTATTGAAGAAGGGCGGATTATCGAACGCGGCAACCATGATGATCTCCTCGCCCGGCGCGGCAGGTATGCGGAACTCTGGTGGCGGCAACAGGAATATCCAGATGCTGATCTCGCGCTTGCAAAGCCCGTCGCGGGCTGACCTAAAGACACCATGACCCGTACAAATTATCTTATCCTGGTGATCCTGCTCGGCATCCTGCAGGCGATACCACCTTTTTCCATCGATACGTCATTGGCTGCAATCCCGGCGATGGCAACTGATCTGGCGACCAATGCCGGGAGCATTCAACTTACATTGTCTGCTTATGTGTTTGGCGCGGCAGCAGGGCAGCTTGTCCTGTCTCCTTTGTCAGATCGCTATGGCCGCAAAGTCATGATGCTGGGCGGTCTCACCGCCTATATCATCGCCGCTATCGGCTGCATCTATGCGAATAGTGTCGAGATGCTCGCCGCGATGCGCTTTATCCAGGGCTCATCAACTTTCGCCGGTCGTATCCTGCCGCGTGCTATGGCCCGTGACTTGTATGACCGGGAAGAAGCGGCAAAACTCCTATCCTTCATGGCTGTTCTAAGCGGTATGGCCCCGATTGTCGCGCCGTTTATAGGCGCTACCCTGCTGGAGGCGGCGGGCTGGCGATCAATCTTTGTGTTTATGGTCGGATACGGCGTGATGACTCTAATTCTGGTGGCGCTGTTCCTGAAAGAAACCCTGCCACCGGAACGCCGTATACAGCTTGGTCCGGCCACCATGCTCTCCAACCTGATTATCGTCATTCGCAATCGCGCTTTCCTGAGCTATGGCGCATGCATTTTTTGCACGATGGGTGGGTTGATGTGTTTTCTGACCAGCTCGTCGAGCATCTTCATCCAATATTTCAATCACACACCGCAGGAATATGCCTATGCCTTTGGCGGGATCATGATCGCCTATTCACTATTCAGCTTTATCGCCGGAAGACAGGTCAGCAGACTCGGCATCGACAGACTTATCCATATGGGTGCCGCGATCGGCTGCATATCCGGAATTGCAATGTGGGGCAGTGCCGTAGCATGCATAAACAATGCCTGGGCGATAACGATCCCTATGTTTGGATATATCGCGGCGCTCGCGTTTATCCTGCCACAGGCCACAGCGGGCGCTCTGTCACCGTTTGGTGACATGGCAGGGTCCGCAATGTCCAATCTCGGATTTATTCAAACCTGTATCGCTGCGTCCATCGCAGCCCTTGCGGGTATTCTGTATGACGGCACGCAAATGCCGATGGTAACAATCATTGCCGTGCTCGGCATCGGCACCCTCGCCTCCTATTACGGATTGGTCAAACCCCTTAAAAAACCTGCTTACGAGACCTGATGGCCGGTTTCACGAGTCGGGGTTTTTCTGCTACACTGCCTGTAATTCTTCAGCCACAGAAAATGACAGGCAAACTCCATGATTCCCCGCTATAGCCGCCCTGACATGGCAAAAATCTGGGAGCCGGAAAACAAGTTCCGGATCTGGTTCGAAATCGAAGCCCATGCCTGTGATGCACAGGCTGACCTTGGCGTTATACCGAAGGATGCCGCGAAGGCCGTGTGGGACCGCGGCAAGTGGGAAATTGACCGGATTGACGAGATTGAGCGCGAGACCAAGCATGATGTCATCGCATTCCTCACCAACCTTGCAGAACATGTCGGCGACGAAGCTCGATTTGTTCATCAGGGGATGACGTCATCCGACGTCCTTGATACGTGCCTCGCGGTGCAGATGAGCCAGACTGCCGATATTCTGATCGCCGATGTCGAAGCACTGCTGGCTGCACTGAAAAAACGTGCGCTGGAACATAAGGATACGATTTGCATTGGCCGCAGCCATGCAATCCACGCCGAACCAACGACCTTTGGTGTCAAACTCGCTGGCCACTATGCCGAATTCGACCGCAATCTTTCGCGTCTCAAGGAGGCCCGCGCCGAAATTGCGACTGTAGCAATCTCCGGCGCCGTTGGCACCTTCGCCAATATCGACCCGGCCGTCGAAGAACATGTCGGCAAAAAAATGGGGCTAACACCGGAACCGGTTTCAACTCAGGTTATACCGCGTGACCGTCACGCGATGTTTTTTGCCGTGCTGGGCGTCGTCGCCAGTTCACTGGAACGGTTGGCCGTGGAAATTCGTCACATGCAGCGTACCGAACTTCGTGAAGCCGAAGAGTATTTTTCACCGGGCCAGAAGGGCTCGTCAGCAATGCCGCACAAGCGCAATCCGGTGCTCACCGAGAATATCACTGGTCTGGCACGGATCGTGCGCTCCGCAGTCACGCCCGCGATGGAGAACGTGGCGCTGTGGCATGAGCGGGATATTTCGCACTCTTCCGTAGAGCGCATGATCGGCCCTGATGCCACGGTAACACTCGACTTCGCCCTCGCCCGGATGACCGGCGTGATTGAAAAACTGATGGTCTATCCGGAAATGATGCAGCGGAACCTCGACCAGCTTGGTAGCCTCGTTTTCTCCCAGCGTGTTTTGCTTGGCCTGACACAGGCAGGCATGAGCCGCGAAGGGGCCTATAGCGCTGTGCAACGCAATGCGATGAAGGTTTGGGAAGAGGATGCGGATTTTCTGACCGAGCTTCAGGCCGATGACGACGTCACGGCGCTGATGAGCAAAGAAGACCTCGCGGAACTGTTCGACATCACCTACCACACAAAAAACGTCGATGTGATCCTGAACCGGGTGTTTGGCGAAAGCTGATCGTGGCCAACGCGCCACCCCGTAAAATTGAGCTCGACCAGGCGGCCGAAGCGGTCATCGCACGATATGGCGAACTCTCCGGAGATAAAGGTGCGTTTGAAGAAGCGCTAGCTACACCGCTCCCCACCTGTCTGTGGGCGAATAGGTTACGAATTTCCCCGGATGATTTGGCCGTTAAACTGAAAGCAGAAGGTTTTGAGCCTGACCCTGTTGAGTGGAACGTGGATGCGTTCCGTCTGCCCGCCACAGACCGCCCCGGACGGAGTTGGCTCTACAAGACAGGGCTATGTCACATTCAGGAAGAAGCCGCCCTCCTGCCGGTAGAGCTGCTTGACCCGCAACCTGGCGAGCGCATTCTCGACCTCTGCGCGGCTCCCGGAAACAAGACCGCCCAGATCGCCATCGCCCTCAATAACCGCGGCACGGTTATTGCCAATGATAGCCATCCCGGGCGGCTCGCCCCGTTGCACGCCGCTATCGCGCGTTTAGGGTTGGTCAACATCACGACTACGGCGATGGATGGTATAGATTTCCCACTCACTGCCGGTCAGTTTGACCGCGTCCTCGCCGATGTACCGTGTTCCGGTGAAGGCACCATTCGGAAAGGACCGGGAAAACACACTCCCGTCCCCGAAAATTTTCGCGACTGGCTTCGCGGCACCCAAAGATATCTGCTCCGTCGAGCGATTGATCTCTGTCGCCCCGGCGGGCGCATTGTCTATTCGACCTGCACCTTCGCGCCCGAGGAAAACGAAGCCATTATCGATGCCATCCTGTCAGAACGGGATGATATCCAATTGAAGTCACCGGCTGAAAGTTATGCCGGTACCACCTCCGGCACTACCAGTTGGCAGGGAAAAGTCTATTCACACGACCTGTCAAAGACGTTGCGGGTCTGGCCGCATAAATCCGGGACCGGCGGTTTCTTCGCCGCAATCCTAGAAAAAGCCGATGCGGATTCCAGCTGCCCGGCCGCGCCGGCGTCTGAATTGGATGCAGCAGCGCAAACAGTCATTGATGGTTTCATCGAACATTTTGGCTTACCGCTGAATAGCTTTGACGGCCTGCGCACTATCCGTGCCGGGCGGCGTCTAAAGCTGATTTCAGCCCATCATGTAATTCCGGAAATGTCCCAAATTCAGGCATCGGGACTTACCCTCACTAATGACAGCGCCAAAGTTCCAAAACTCTCCACCGAAGCCGCTATGATGTTCGGCAACTTGGCAACGCGAAACATTGTTGAACTCACCTCCACAGAACGCACCACCTATATGACGCAGCAACCCGTTTCGCTTTCTGAAGAGCGGATCACCCTATGCGATGAAAAAGGCTATGTTCTTGTTCGTGCAGAAGGTGTCACGCTCGGAATCGGTATGCTGCGACCCGACGGAGAAACATCCAAACTGGAAAGCCAGTTTCCGAAAAACTGGGCGTAGTCCTCTTCCCACGTGCGGATCTGGCGCTAAACTTGCCAAAACAACATAATTGAAGGCAGGGACAGGATGGACGGATCAGCGGGCACCACCACATTTGATGAAACATTTGATGTCATTGTTATCGGCTATGGATTTGCCGGCGCGCTGGCGGCAATCACCGCAGCCGACAATGGTGCATCAGTCTTATTGGCCGAAAAAGCCGATAATCCTGGAGGTATTTCGATCTGCTCGGGCGGGGCCATGCGCGGTGCACGCGACGCCGACAAGGCCTTTGCCTATCTCAAGGAGACTAACGGTGGGCGCACGCCAGATGATGTGACACGTGTCCTCGCCGACGGCATGGCGCAAATCGAAGCCGATGTCATTGAACTGGCCAAAGTGAGTAACGCGACCGTCGAAACCACCGACAAAGCGGCCAATTATCCGCTACCCGGCACAGAAACGTTTTATCACTCCAACGTGACGCACGTACCGGGTCACGACACGCAGGAAGAAACCTACCCGCATATCATGGCGCGCCCATCGGCAAATGGTTGGCGGGTCTTTCGCGTGCTTGAAGACAATATTGATCAGCGCAACGTCGAAGTGCGCTACCGGTTTGGCGCCACGCGGTTGATTTCAGACGATAATCGCGAAGTGCTCGGCGCAACCTTTGAGAAAGCGGACGGCACGACAGTGAATATCAAAGCACGCCACGGCGTTGTTCTGTGCAGTGGCGGGTTCGAGGCCAATGAGGAAATGAAGGCGCAGTTCTGGGAAAAAGCACCTGTTCTGACCGCAACATCAACGATGAATACAGGAGATGGTATTCGGATGGCGCAGGATCTTGGCGCCGACCTCTGGCACATGTGGCACTACCATGGCTGCTACGGGTTTAAGCACCCGGATCCGACCTATCCGGTCGCCATCCGCGTAAAACGGCTTCCCGACTGGTTTCCCGGTGAAGAGGACAAGGCTGACGTGCCGATGTGCTGGATACTCGTCGATCAAAATGGCAAACGCTATATGAACGAGTGCACACCCTATACGCAGGACACCTCACACCGCGCGATGGAATTTTTTGACACGGTCACCCAAACCTTCCCGCGTATCCCAAGCCATTTCATCTATGACGAGAACGGCCGCAAGATGTATCAGATCGGCGCGCCGACCTATAATCAACCCGGTCTCGGTTTCTCCTGGAGCGAGGACAATCTCAAAGAAGTTGAAATGGGGATTATCAAAAAAGCGGATACGCTTGAGGAGCTGGCGGAGATTACCGGCACCGATCTCGCAACGCTGAAAGAAACACTTGATCAGTGGAATGCCCGGTTCGATGAAGGCAAAGACAGTGACTATGGCCGCCCGCCAGGTACCATGGTCAGGATCGACACCCCACCCTACTACGCAGGCGAAGTTTGGCCGGTTGTCTCAAATACTCAGGGCGGTCCGGTCCACAACGTTAAACAGCAGGTCATGAATGTCTATAACGAGCCAATCCCAAGGCTCTATTCAGCCGGCGAGTGTGGTAGTGCGTTTGGCTTTCTGTATCTGTCAGGTGCGAACCTGTCCGAGTGCCTTATCACAGGCAAAATCGCCGGACGCGAGATCGCAGAACTAGAACCCTGGGACGACTAGCCGAGCCTATTCGCGGGGGCCCACAACAATCCAAAAACCCTTAGGCATTCCCTGTAAATGAACTCTTTCGAAATGCTCACAAAGGCGGGGTAACCACCATGAAGATGGTTTTTGAATAAGATGGGCGTTACGACCATCTGACAGTGTTTTGATTGCGGGACCGGTATCTATAGTGAATAAACCGACCTTCACAACAATTCGGCTCAAATCGTCAAGAACAGCATCCAGATAAGTAAATTCAATGTGCTCCAATACGTCTATACAGCACACGAGATCTGCCGGTTTTGGCTCTCCGTATTCAGGAAATGCCGGGTCATACGGAAAGTATTCAAAATCTGATTTGCCCAATTCATGAAGCTTTTTTTGCAGATTACGCTTGCCAGCACCGTAATCTGAAATCGATGCAGCTTTTGTTTGATCTGCGAGGTCAAGAATGATCGGCGCGTAGTGTAATGATGCCACACCATAATTAGGATTTTCGTGCAGCTTTTGCTGCTCAGCGAGATATTCCGGGGAAATAGTCATCCGTCGTTCCATAGCATATGGGTACGCTGTACTATACGCGGTTTTGTTGATTTTTACAGGTGAAGCCCCAGATCAGCCTGCTTTTTCTTGCTTAGGCCACGCCCCACGATCTTGTGGGACTGCATAATGTAGTCCTTGAGGTCATCGTCCGAGAGACCTGGCTGTGCATAATGTTGGATCCACTTCATACCACGCGACGCGGGATAGGTCGCCGGGCTGAGCCCCGGCTGATCCTGCAGAAATTCGTAGGCGATATCTGAAACTTTAAAGGTAAAAGCTGGTTCCTCTTCTTTCCAGCCACCAATGGCAAATACCTTGCCGCCCACCTTCCAGACGTTCGAGCCGCCCCACTGCACAACATGGGTTGTAGCCTTCAATCCGCCGCAAAATTCGTTGAATTCGTCATCGGTCATGGAGAGTAAATTGTGCGAAATCTCCTGAAATCAAAGAAATGCTCAGGAAAAAGATTAAACTTCATCTTCAATCTGCTGACGGGCTGTATCACCGAGGATATCCATCTGTTTGCGCAAAGCGGATTCATCGGTGGAAGCACCTTTGTCATTCAGATCACCGAGTACCTTTCGAACAACATCTGCATCGCCCGCTTCCTCAAAATCGGCTGCCACAACTTCCTTGGCGTATTCTTCCGCTGCATCACCGCTGATCCCCATGATTTCCGCTGCCCACAGTCCCAGCAATTTGTTGCGGCGCGCCGTAATCTTGAACAGCATTTCCTGATCGTGCTGGTACTTGGCTTCATACCCTTTTTCGCGATCCTTAAAGCCATCAGCCATCTTCATCTTCTCCTCTTCGGGCGCTCATCAAGGCGCGTTAAAAGTTATCTGTAATGTAAGCGGTTGCGTCCTGCGTGCAACCCGGTCATAACGCAAATCTGATGTGTACTGTTGTTTTCCTGCGCCGTCCTGACCACCGTTGGCCCCTAATCTTAGGCGCCAACCGTGATGAAATGATGAACCGCCCGTGGCACCCCCCGGGACGTCACTGGCCAGACTGGGAAAACGTCGTTGCCGGCATCGATGAGCTGGCGGGCGGGTCGTGGCTTGGCGTCAATGATGAAGGCGTCGTCGCGGGCATTCTCAATCGCAAGGATTCACTGGGCCCTGACGACAATCTCCGCAGCCGCGGCGAGATCGTTCTTGAAGCGCTGGATCATACAGATGCTGTCTATGCCGTCGAAGCAATTGCCGATCTTAACCCTGCAAGCTATCGCAGCTTCAATCTGTTCGTCGCTGACAACCGTGATGCCTGGTGGTTGCGCAGCATTGGTCCAGAAGCGGAAAAGGTGGAGATTTTTGAAATTCCCGACGGGGTTTCCATGCTCACGGCCTGGGACCTGAATGCAGTAGATTCTGTGCGAACGTCTTTTCATCTTCCACGCTTTACTGAAGCCGTTCAGCCCGATCCCGACAATCAGGAATGGCAGCGTTGGGAAGAGCTGTTGGGATCGACCGAGCATGCGCCGGGAGCGGTTTCCGGTGAAGCCATGCTTATTCAGACAGATCGGGGTTTCGGCACCCTGTCGAGTAGCCTGATCGCGCTTGAGTCGCCGGAAATTTATAATGCTCGAAAAATATGGCGCTTCCTTGATCGCTCCCAGGATTCAGCGCAGTATTTTGATGTTGAAATTTGATCGCTGCTTGCAGCCTTATCATTGAGGTCCCAGCATTGTTGGGAATCTGCAAACTTGCTATAGCTTGCGGGCATGATGCAGCTCTCTATCGATAGGGTTTATCCTTGAAAATACGCGTCCATGTTACGCTCAAGAATGGTGTGCTTGACCCTCAGGGCAAGGCCATTTCCAACGCGCTCGGCTCCCTTGGATTCACAGGCATAAACGATGTCCGCCAAGGCAAATATATTGAAGTAGACGTTGCGGAAAACGATCCCGACAAGGCCCGCGCCGCCGCCGATGAAATGTGCCGCAAATTATTGGCCAACACCGTCATTGAGGACTACCAGATAGACTTAGACGCATGAAATCAGCCGTCATTGTGTTTCCGGGTTCAAACTGTGATCGCGACATTCAAGTCGCTCTTGCAGACAGCACCGACACACCACCGATCATGGTATGGCATGGTGACTCTGAATTACCCGACGTCGATCTGATCGCAGTTCCCGGGGGGTTCTCTTATGGCGATTATCTTCGGGCTGGGAGTATGGCGGCTAATTCCCCGATCATGCGTGAAGTTGTCGCCAAGGCGAATGCCGGAACGCCTGTCCTTGGCATATGCAATGGCTTTCAAATTCTCTGTGAAAGCGGATTGCTGCCCGGCGCCTTGCTGCGTAATGCGGGATTAAGATTTGTGTGTCGCGATGTGTTGTTACGGGTGGAGAACACGTCAACGGCGTTTACCAAAGACTATAACGATAAGACGGTGGTTCGTATTCCGGTCGCCCATCACGATGGCAATTATTTTGCCGATGATGCCACGCTGAAAGAGCTGGAAGATAAGGACCGTGTCGCCTTTCGCTATTGCGATCAGGCAGGCAACCCAACAGCCGAGGCCAACCCAAACGGGTCAGCCGCCAATATCGCCGGGATCATAAATGAAGCCGGTAACGTGCTCGGGATGATGCCTCACCCGGAACGGCTGGCGGATGCGGCACTCGGCGGCATCGACGGCAAGCACATGTTCGATGGTCTGGCGAAAAACCTCGCGGCATAGGGACGGAAACAACCAGTGATCGACACTGAAGCAAAAATAACCCCTGAAATTGTCGCCGAGCATGGGCTATCTGAGGAAGAGTACAGCCGCGTTCTCAATATCATGGGGCGAGAGCCTAACATGACAGAGCTCGGCATATTCTCGGTGATGTGGTCCGAGCATTGTTCCTACAAATCTTCCAAGCGCTGGCTACGCGAACTGCCCACCAAGGCCCCCTGGGTTATCCAGGGTCCCGGCGAGAACGCCGGCATCATTGATATAGGCGACGGTAAGGCCGCCATCTTCAAGATGGAAAGCCACAACCATCCATCTTTTATTGAACCTTATCAGGGCGCGGCCACTGGTGTCGGCGGCATATTGCGCGATGTCTTTACGATGGGTGCGCGGCCGATAGCCAACCTGAATGCGCTCCGCTTTGGTCAACCGGACAATGCCAAGACCCGTCACCTTGTCTCCGGCGTGGTTGCCGGCATCGGAGGCTATGGCAATTGCGTTGGCGTGCCGACGGTCGGCGGCGAATGCGACTTCCATCCTTCTTATGACGGTAACATTCTGGTCAATGCGATGACGGTGGGGCTCGCCGAGACAGATAAAATCTTCTATTCCGCTGCCGCTGGCATTGGCAATGCGGTGGTTTATGTCGGCTCCAAAACCGGGCGCGATGGCATCCATGGCGCCACCATGGCGTCGGCGGAATTCGACGACAACTCCGAGGAGAAACGTCCCACGGTACAGGTCGGCGATCCCTTTACTGAAAAACTGCTGATCGAAGCCTGCCTCGAATTAATGGCTACGGATGCGATTGTCGCTATTCAGGATATGGGCGCTGCCGGACTGACCTCCTCTTCGGTAGAAATGTCCTCCAAAGGCGAAGTCGGTATCGAGTTGGATATGGATCAGGTCCCGGTCCGTGAAGAAGCGATGACGACCTATGAGATCATGTTGTCAGAAAGCCAGGAGCGCATGCTCATGGTTCTAAAGCCCGGTGCTGAAGACGCCGCCCGCAAGATTTTTGAAAAATGGGAGATCGATTTCGCCATTATCGGCAGAGTCACGGAAGGTGAACGGTTGGTGCTCAAAGAAAAGGGCGCCGTTGTCGCTGACATACCGGTGCCGCCACTGGTTTCCGAAGCACCGGAATATGATCGGCCGCGTAGCACACCGCCTGCCCCGGACTCCTTGCCAGACTCAATACCGGCTCTTGGTATTCCGATAGACGATGCTTTGCTGCAATTGTTGGGCTCTCCTGATCTCTGTTCCAAGCGCTGGATTTGGGAACAATATGACCACATGGTCATGGCGGACACCACCCAACGCCCCGGTGGTGACGCCGCAGTCGTCCGTATCCATGATACCGACAAGGGTTTAGCAATGACGTCAGACTGCACGCCGCGCTATTGCTTTGCTGACCCCGGGGAAGGTGGCAAACAAACCGTCGCCGAGGCCTGGCGGAATCTGACGGCGGTTGGGGCTCGTCCGCTGGCCGTCACCGATAATCTGAATTTCGGCAATCCGGAACGACCTGAAATCATGGCGCAGATTTCCGGTTGCGTCATGGGAATGGTGGAAGCTTGCGAAGCGCTCGACTTCCCCGTCGTTTCCGGCAATGTCTCGCTCTATAACGAAACCAATGGCAGCGCGATTTTGCCGACCCCTGTGATCGGCGGTGTCGGTGTCATTGATGATCTCTCGACGATGACAACCACGGCATTCCCTGCTGGACGCCAGGCTATCATTCTTATCGGCGACACAAAGGGCCATCTCGGCGCCTCGCTCTGGCTGCGCGAGATTGTCGAGCTTGAAGCGGGTACCCCACCGCCAGTTAACCTCGCGGTTGAGCGGCGCAATGGCGACCTTGTGAGAGCCCTCATTAACGACGGGACCATATCCGCTTGTCACGATCTTTCCGGTGGTGGATTGCTGGTGGCGCTCGCCAACATGGCGCTGGCGGGCAATACAGGCTGTGAGATTTCATTGCCGCAGGAACTCGACTCAAACTCGGCGTCCCTGTTTGGCGAAGATCAGGCGCGCTATTTACTCACCACCAGCGAACCAGACGTGGTGCTGTCCCGCGCAAAAGCGGCAAATGTCAGTGCTGCAGCCATTGGCACAACCGGTGGGACAGCGTTGACTGTTGAGGGGCATCCGCCTATATCCTTGGAAGCAATGCGGGATGCTCACGAAGGCTGGCTGCCGGACTATATGGCAGCTTCCTGACCAGGAATTAGCTTCCCAGATAGAGGACGACACCATGCCTATGGACCCCGGCGAAATTGAGCGCATGATCAAGGAAGCGCTGCCTGACGCAGAAGTAAAACTGGAAGACCTCGTCGGTGATGGCGATCACTGGTCGGCGACGGTTGTTTCTTCCGCCTTTGCCGGCAAAACCCGGGTTCAGCAACATCAACTGATTTACGCCGCCTTGCAGGGTCGGGTTGGGGGCGAACTACACGCCCTGGCGCTACAGACCTCTGCGCCGCAGACCTAACCATTTATTCCCTTCGCCACGCAGGCGAGCAACAACAGGTTTCTACGATGAGTGACAATCCAACATTTGACCGTATCAAACAGAACGTTTCAGACGACGACGTCGTGTTGTTTATGAAAGGGACACCAGTCTTTCCGCAGTGCGGCTTTTCTTCCGCTGTGGTCCAGGTCCTGACCTATATGGGTGTGCAATTCAAAGGCATCGATGTTCTCTCTGACCCCGAATTGCGAGAAGGCATCAAGTCTTACAGCAACTGGCCGACCATTCCGCAGCTTTACGTCAAAGGCGAGTTCGTTGGCGGCTGCGATATCATTCGCGAAATGTTTGAAAGTGGTGAGTTGATCGAGTTCATGAATACCAACGGGATCGACGTTAATTTGCAAACGGCGGAATAAGCCGGGCAAGACGCCGACCTGATAAACAAAACCTGGGAGGGTTCGATGGCATTGGTCCAGACAAAAGGGCTGGCGCATTTTACGATTCCGGTAACCGATACCGAGCGTAGCCAGAAATTCTATGAAGATGTGCTTGGCATGAAGCCGATACAGGTCAATCACAAGCGCGGCATGGTGTTTATGGATTCAGGCGGCGATTGCGTCATCCTGACTAAAACCCAGCATCCGATTAATCAGGCCGGAGAGCAGGATATTCACCATGCCTGGGTTGTCGAACATGATGACTATGAAGCGGCGGTAAAAGAGCTGCAGGATCGCGACGATATTAATTTCCATTTCGAGGAAGACCGTCATGGCGGTGCCGTAAACGGGCCGCGCGCCTATTTCGAAGACCCCGATGGCAATGTCCTCGAGATCATCGATCTGACCAGCTATAAAGGTGACTGATGGCTGCCCCGGATCTGCAAGGGCTCGCCCATTTCAGCATCCCGGTCAGCGATGTCGCCGCCAGCAAAGACTTCTACGAAAATATCGTTGGCTGCCGACACCTGTTCACAACACCGCCGGGGACGATGTCATTCCTCGATGCAGGTGGCATGTGCATCATCCTGTGCCAGCATGAGGCGCCGATAAACCCGGTGCTCGATGATCATAACGGCGTGCATCATTCCTTCATGCTGAAGTCAGAGGACTTTGACGCGGCGCTGGAAAATCTGCGGGAAAACGATGTCGAAATATTCTTTGAAGAAGACCGCCGGGGCGGCGTCGTAAACGGCCCGCGCTGCTACTTTCGCGATCCTGACGGCACCGTGCTGGAATATATTGATCTGATCTCACCAGCTATTCGGGCGCGGAAGCGTAAGACCACTCAACTCGGCGTCAGAAACACGACGGGGATCACCCGCACATTACCGATGCGTTTTTCAAATTCGTCCAGATCGAACAAAATAACGAACAGGTTCGGACAACAAAAAAGCCCGGAAAATCCGGGCTTCTTCGTATATTTCTGAGAGTCGTCGCTTAGCGCGAATAATACTCAATGACGAGGTTCGGTTCCATCTGCACCGGATAGGGTACATCGGCCAGCAACGGTGTCCGGGTGAACGTTCCCTTCATGTTGCGGTGATCGACCTCGATATAATCGGGGATTTCGCGTTCCGGGCTTTCAACAGCTTCCAGCACCATCGGAATCTCGCGGGATTTCTCTTTTACTTCGATCACGTCGCCTTCATTGACGCGATAGGACGGGATATTGACCTTCTGGCCGTTGACCCGGACGTGACCGTGATTGATGAACTGACGCGCCGAGAAGACGGTCGGTACGAACTTCATACGATAAACCACAGCATCAAGCCGGCGTTCCAGCAATCCGATGAGGTTTTCCGAGGTGTCGCCTTTGCGACGCTCTGCCTCGATATAGGTACGGCGAAACTGTTTCTCGGTGATATTGCCGTAATAGCCTTTCAACTGCTGCTTGGCATTCAGCTGCGTTCCGAAATCCGATGCTTTACGGCGACGGGCCTGGCCATGCTCACCAGGGCGGTATTCGCGCTTGTTGAAAGGAGATTTGGGTCGGCCCCAGAGGTTACACATCAGGCGCCGGTTAATTTTGTACTTCGCTTGGACTCGCTTGCTCATGTTTCACATATCCTTGTTATGCCGCATTTTTACGGCTTTTGTCCCGATAGTCCGACCCGGTTTTCCGGCGGCGTGGCAAGGGATTAACGCGGGTACAAACCGCTCCTCCTCACCCACATTCTCGGGAATGGCGGGGAATATAGGGATTTACCTCACAATGTCAAAGGGAATAACGCCTACAGTAACAAAGGTTCTAAATACAGCTAACTGTCTTTGGCAAAGGTAAACAATCCAGCGACAACAGTTGCGACCAAGCCGATAGCGCTCACCGCAGTACTTCCGACTAAAGCAAATAAAACATCTTCAGAAAGTCTGAAGCCACATACTTTAAACCCTGCCAATAATAAAACGAAAGCCACAAAAACGGAATAAAATATCAAATAGCGAAAAACATTTTTTGCGTAGTTTCCACGTAATACCCTATTCGCTCTTCGATCACGATTTCGCTGCCGAATAGTATCCGTTTCTACTTTGTATCTTCGCCCTTCAAGCGTATCCTCTTCCAGAATATCATATTTGTCTGGGTCAGCCTTTTTATCAGCCTTAGCTGCGCCAGAACTAATACTTCTCAAAGGGGTTTCTTGATTAGGCGGCATTTGCTAAGTTTCGAAAATAGGCTTGGATATCTTGATTTTTTAACGGCTGGTTTTGCGCGGTTTCATAAGCTGCCTTCCAAGGTGATTCAGGCTCATGCGTCAAAGCCGAAAGCTTGAAGGCCGGGTATTTTCCATAAACTTGCCAAACTTCGTCCAAAACATCTTTTTCTTCTTTATTCAACTCTACAATTGCATCCCCATCATCATCCACCTCAAACGGAGTATCTTCACCCCACTTGATTAACTTTGTAATCTCTTTACGTCGATAATGATTGAGTGCATCAAACAACCTCCTGACAACGGGCCCATATGCCCAAGCTTCAAATGTGTCACTTACAAGAGGTTGATCATTAACAGCAAGATTCCAACCGTGAGCTAAATAAACTAGTTTTTGCAACTGCATTTGCGTCAAATAACGTGCTGGTGTTTCTTCGACGCCCCTCTGAATAAACTCGTTCGCAATTGCTAATGATGAATGTGCCATTTTAGCGCCTCCAATATGAAGAGCATTAGATATAGGGCTAATTATATCATTGAATAGTAATTATTGGAATTTGATTGATACAGACGATTCCCCTAGGCAAGGGGAAGAACGTCGGTACTAAGCCGCTTCTTCCACGGTTTCTTCCCGTGGCAGGGCGTCCCGGCCCCGGATCATGTCTGACACCTTGTCCGCCATCATGATCACGCAGGCATTGGTGTGGGCAGAAACCAGATCAGGCATCGCTGAGGCATCGACGACCCGCAACCCTTCAACACCATTCACGCGGCATTGCGGATCAAGCACCGTTTCCGGCCCCTGCCCCATTGGGCAGGTACAGGTCGGATGTTCGACGGTGATCAGTGTATTGCGGATATAGTCGTCAATCTCGTCATCGGTTTTGACATGAGCACCGGGGTCGGTCTCTTCGCCCCGGAAGGGGTCCATCGGCGTCTGGTTGGCCACGTCGCGCCCGATCTTGAACCCTTCCCGTAAGGTCGGCAGGTCATTTGGCGCCGAAAAGAAATTAAAGAAGATACGGACATGATCCGCCGGATCTTTCGAGCGCAACAGCACCTCACCCCGGCTATCAGGGTGCAGCAGTGCCGGTTTAATTCCAAACCCGTCTTCATAGGGTTTCTGGAAACCCGGCACCCAGGTATCGGCATGATCGGGGATGCCCCGGAACATAAACTCGATATCCGGTACCGCCAGTTCGGGCCGGGTTTTGATAAAGGCATGCATGCCACCAGGAACAACACTGCCGGTTCCTGAGCCAAACAAATAGGACTGCGCCATGCCAACGGCAGCCTTGTCCAGCCGCATATCATCGCGAAACTTGCTGGTGTTGGTCGGGCGCGTGAAATTGATGGAGACCGTCTGGTGATCCTGCAGGTTTTTGCCGACCGGCAGATCGACAATTGTTTCAATACCCATATCTTTCAAATGTTCGGCGGGACCGATACCCGACAACATCAACACCTGCGGCGAGTTAAACACGCCGCCAGACAGGATGACCTCACGGTCCGCCTCAGCGCGAGCCGTCTTGCCGCCCTTGATGTACTCGATGCCAACCGCCTTTGTTCCCTCCATGATGACCCGGCTGGTCAGCGCCTTGGTAATCACCGTGAGGTTGGGACGGCTCATGACCGGTTTGAGGAAGGCAACCGCAGAGGAACAACGCCTGCCGTTCTTGATGGTATATTGACTGCGGCCAAACCCTTCCTGCTGCGGGCCGTTATAATCGTCGGTTACCGGCAGCCCGGCAGCTCTAGCCGCTTCAATCCAGGCTGGAAAGAGCGGGTCTTCCGTTCGGGCCCAACTGGTGCCAAGTGGTCCGTCCCCGCCCCGGCCTTCATCACCACCCTCTTCCCACCCTTCACAGCGTTTGAAGTAAGGCAGGCAATCAGCATGCGTCCAGCCAATTGCACCCTTTTGCGCCCAGCGATCAAAATCGCCGGGATTGCCACGCGTATAGGCCATGACGTTGATTGAGCTAGAGCCGCCCAGCACCTTGCCACGCTTGACCTGCAATACCCGGTTATTGAGGTTGGGCTCCGGCTCGGAAACATATTTCCAGTCATGCAGCCGATGCTCGTAGATCTTGCCCATGCCAATCGGGATATGGATCAGCGGATCAAAATCGCGCCCGCCCGCTTCCAACAGCAGCACAGTCGCATCGGCGTCTTCGCTCAACCGGTTAGCCAGCACGCAGCCCGCTGAGCCCGCCCCAACAATGATGTAATCATATCCCTGTGCCATTTTCTTTTTCCTTACCTTGAATTTAGCGAGCAGTTTAATCCGGCTTAGGCCCGAGAGAAACCATCAGAACGGACCCTGGATCAGGTCTGGGGTTCGATTTCTTCCACTACAACCTTAGTAGCTTCCGGACGTTTCCATTTAGGAGTTTTTGGCGGTCTTCTAGACACAGGTTGATCTGTTCCGCCCAATCCCTGCCGGGTTGATTTTCGACAAACGGATAGTCGACCGAAAACATGACCCGGTCGATACCCATTTCCTGAACCGTGCAGAGTAGCGCCGGGTTGGAGAAGTTGCCGCTTGTTGTGACGTGGAAATGCGCCTCAAAAATCTCCCGAAACGAGCGTGTCTGCGCATTCTCCACCCGCGACAGTGCCTGGTTAACCCGCCACAGAAGGAATGGCAGCGTCTCGCCCATATGACCGAGGATCATCTGCAGCTTCGGATGCTCATCAAACACACCGGACAGCACCATACGGATGGCCTGGGTCGCGGTTTCCACCGTGTACCCCCACCCCGCTGTCGCAAAGGCAGGAAAGTCCTCCAGATAATCTTTGTAGTAAACATTCACGACGTCTTCGTGCGGATAACCGGGATGGAGATAGATCGGCACATCCAGCGCTTCAGCACGCGCATAGATCGGCCAGTATTCCTTGCCATCGTTGAACTGACTATTGGTCAGCCCGTGGATCATGGCGCCCTTGAAACCAAGGTCCTTGACGCAACGTTCCAGCTCGTCAGCGGCTGATTCAGGATGTGCGGTTGCCAGCGCGGCGAAACCAAAAAACCGGTCCGGATGCGCCTGCACCGTTTGATGAAGATTGTCGTTGGCCTGCGCGGCAAGTGCCGGGCCACTCTCCGCATCAAGGAGTTGTGCCGAGGGCGCGCCATGGCTGAGGACTTGAATATCGATCCCCGCCTCATCCATTTCCTTGAGCCGGATCTCGCTGAGGTCATATAGACGCTCCTGCACCGGGCCACGGCGGCTGGCATTGCGGCCCGAATAGGTATCGGTCAGGACAGTGTCCCAGTAATGTTCTTCAAGGGCGATGATCTCTATGCCGGTTGATGTCGTCATTTTCTCAATCCCTGTGTGTCGTCGCGCGGGGGCGCCTGTTAGCAACAGTCTAGACCTGAGCAGCGTCGAGAGGAACCGGTGCTCCGAAATCATCCTCCCTTGTGAAAACCCTCGGGAGATGTAGTTTTGATCACAGACCAGAAATTTAAGGAGCCCTGCCCGTGGCCTTCGATGATCTAAAACCGCAACCACCGCGCGCCAGCCTCAATCCCGACCGGGTCGAAGAGTTCGAAGCCTATGCCGCAGAGGCGTTTGAGCGCTCAAGAGCAGCAGCAGCCAGCTGCCGGACCGTGTTGGATGTCACGTTTGGGGACGACTATTACCAAAAGCTCGATATCTATCTGCCGGATAAAACTGCATTGTCGACCCAGCATGACACCGTGCCGGTGATTCTGTTCTGCCACGGTGGCGGCTGGAATTTTGGCTATAAGGAATGGAACGGCTTTATGGCGCCAGCATTGATTGACCTGCCGGCGATCTTTGTTTCAGTGTCTTACCGTCTTGCCCCCGAACATAAGTTTCCCGCCCCGCTCGAAGATGTCCTCAGCGGCTTGGCATGGGTTTATAACAACATTGCCGATCACGGTGGTGATCCGACCCGGATATTTATGGGCGGCTGGTCCGCTGGAGGAACCCTCGCCGCCCTCGCCGCGGTGCGCCGCGACCTCTATTCGGATTTCGGATTACCTGATGATGTGATCAAGGGGTGTGTCGCGACCAGCACACCGTTTGATCATCGCGTGGACAATCCGCCCCCGGGCAGCACCACAGAGCGATTGCAGCGGCAACTCTTTACGCGCCCTGAACATGTCGTCGAAACCAGCGCTATGGCTTATCTAGAAGGCCTCAACACACCGTTCTTTATTTCCCATGGCGAGAACGACTTTCCACACGTCATGGCGACCAGCAAATTGATGTACAAGGCGCTAACAGCGCAAGGCACCCCCGCCAAATATCATATCTTTCCGACCTTCGATCATTATCAGAACAACCTAGATCAGGGCCGTCGTGGAAATGAATGGGTCGAAACTGTACGGCGGATGATGACGGATCAATGTTAACGACCGGGAAAAAACCGGTCTTTCCGGGCTATCGCCCCAAAACTGGATCCCGCATCAAGTGCGGGATGACAGAGGGAACGCGGAAGAGTGAACGGACAACTCTCAAACCAGACGAATTTGTCACCCCGGACCTGATCCGCTGCTATCTGGTTCTAAAACCACCCACTCTTATCCGTCATGGCAGGGCATGGACCCGGCAATCCAGATATCTATATTAATCACGTTTTTCGAATAGATTACCGGGTCAAGCCCGGTGATGACGAAGAGATTGCATAGATTGCAAGCCACTTGGTCAGAATCTGTACTCACACCGGCACGAAAACTCGAAATTCGTATTACACCGGTCGCAGTCAACAAAAAATACCGTACGGCGGATGATTGCAGAGAGCTATTCGCCCTATCCCAACCCGTTAAACAGCTCAAACGACCGCGCATGAGCGGTTTCCGTTGCCTCCGTGACAAAGTGTGTCTCGCGTTCGGTATTCGCGAAAGCATGGCCGGCATCATATTCGTGAATGGTGATGTTGGGGTTGGGCTCTAGCGCCTTCTTGATATCGCCAAGAAGTTCCAGCGACACATGTTCATCGCTGGTTCCCGCGTGAAGGATTGTCGGACATTTGATATTTTGTCCTTCGTCGAGAAACTCATGAATTTGGGTTCCGTAATAGGCCACTGCCGCGTCAATCTCGAGCCGCGCCGCTGACAGATAGGTCATGGTGCCACCGGTGCAGAAACCGGTGACGCCAATCTTGCCATTGCATTCCGGCAGGGATTTCAAATGGGCGATGGTCGCGGCGATGTCAGAGATCGCCTTGTCATGATCAACCTGCCCGCGAAATTCAAAACCTTTTTGGCGTTGTTCCGGGACCCAAAAATCACCCGCAAAATTTCGTTCCAGCCGCCAGAACATTTCCGGCGCCGCAACACAGTACCCCTGTGCGGCAAATAAATCGGCGGTGTCTTTTATCCAGCCGGTTACCCCAAATATTTCATGCAACAGAACGATACCCGGCCCTGAGCCCGAGGGTGGCATTGCAACATATGCACCAAAATCATCGCCATCGGCTTCCGGGAATTCAGGATTAGAAATTGTGACCGGTAGGGAAATCTTGCTCATATCTGTCTCCAGAAACGCTTAGGACTGTCCGCCGCTGCAATTGATATTGTCACCAGTGATGAAGCTGGCATCATCGGACGCCAGAAATGCCACGGCCGCCGCCTGCTCTTCCGGTGTGCCGCGGCGCTTAAGGGATTGCTGGGATCGAATATCCGCGCCCATTTCCTGGCGATATCCATCGGCTTCATCTTGTTCCAGTTCTTCCGCCATGACCCCATCGCGAATTTGCAATCGCGAGGTCACGCGATCTGGAATATCAGTGCCACCGGGCGACACCGTGTTCACCCGGATCCCATAACGACCATATTCCATTGCCAGCACCTTGCCGAGCGCCAGGATACCTCCCTTGCTCGCCGCGTATGGTGCCCGATAAAGACCGCGCACTGATTGTGAGCCAAGATTGATAATGCAGCCGCCTTCCTGCTCGATCATGATCGGCAGAACCGCATTGCAGCCCCACAGGGTCGGCAACAACGAGCGCTCCAGCTCCTGCTGTGTTTCTTCTTCATTGTAGAGATGAAACGGCTTCATCCAGATCGTGCCACCAACATTATTCACCAGCACATCAATACGCCCATAGGCTTCTACTGCCGCCGCTATCATCTCCTGCGCACCGGACAGAGTGCTCAGATCGACCAGCACTTTAATGGCATCAACGCCTTGCGCCTTTATATCCTTTAAGGTTTGGCTGGCACCCTCATCAACCCGATCCGCAATGACAATTTTGCCACCTTCCTGACCCAACCGTCGGGCGATTGCCCGACCGATGCCCTGACCGGCGCCCGTCACGACACATACCTTGTCCTGTAACCGGCGCGCGCCGGCAGCTCTTGGGTCGAGTTCGTCAGTCACTTTCTACTCCCTGTCGGTGTCGCCGGCTAAATTGATGTATGGGCAACGCCCTTTTTAACTTTCATCGGCTCATCCGGGGCATCGCTAAACGCCATATTACGCGGCAACACAAACGATGCCGACCGCACGGCCTGGGTTTCTTCATCAAGACCCGGCGGACGTTTGCCCTTATCAAGTCCAACGGCGGATTTATGTAAGACATTGCGGGCCATGATGATGGCATTATCCGTCGACACCAGATTTTCACGCGACCGATCACAAATCTCTCCCATGCTTTCCTGCAATGATGCGTCCTGCATGGCGATGCCTTTGACGCCGCTGGAGGATCGCCCCGCCTTTTGCGCTTCACGATCCATCATATAATCGTTGCTCTTATTTACTGCCGGTTTGTAGGTCCCCGGAATCAAATCAACATGCAGCCCGCCACCTTCCTGCATGATACCGAGTTCCTTGTCGTTCAAAGGCCGAGACGGATGATAGGAAAACGTCCAGGCAAAACAGTTCTCATCATCAATCGGCACCCAGGCATGGCCATTCAGTGGGTTGTCGCCATAAGGCGGCACGATCGTGTACCAGGGCATAATCCAGGGTGTGATCCGCCAGTAATACTGGTCGTCTTCGGCATTGCGGCGCACCCCGATATGCAGACCGCAATCAGACTCAACAACCTCGAATTTCGGTGCCAGATCAGACAGGTGATAGTCCGAACCCTTCGAGCCATGATGTAACGGATCGCTGCGCAGCTCACCCTTATGCAAAAAAGCGACATGGCTGGAATCAATGCCGCCTTCAAGTGCCTGCAGATAATTGCATTCCCCCCACCGCTTTGTGTGATAACACTGGTCCGCTGGCACTGTCGTCCATTCAAAAGCCGGTTCCGGGGGCATCTCTTCTGCTGGTCCCATATAAGTCCAGATAATGCCGCCGCGCTCAACGCAGGGGTATGACGTCAACTTGATACTGTCCGCATATCCGCTTTCCTCGGGTTCGAAAGGCACCTCAAGGCAGTTCCCCTGAAAATCATACTTCCAGCCATGGTAGGGACATCGCAAGCCGCCTTCTTCATTGCGGCCAAACCACAGCGACACCCGGCGATGGGCACAAAATTCCTCGATCAGACCGATCCTGCCTTCGCTGTCACGAAATGCAATCAGGGCTTCCGATAGCAGCTTGACGCGTACCGGTGCCCAGCCCGGTTCGGCAACCTCTTCAGATAACAGAAACGGTATCCAGTAACGGCGAAAAAGTTCGCCCATTTGGGTTCCGGGGCCGGTCCGGGTCACCAGCTGATTTCGTTCTTCGCTTAGCACGTCTTGTCTTCCCTCATACGACTTTAATGACGCGTTTTAGCGCGGGGCCAAGCCGGGATCAATCAACGTCAGCATTTCATGCTGGCGCCAAAACCGTGCCCTTACAGAAAGTCCAACAATGTCCTGGTGTAGATATCGGGTTGTTCAATATTGGACAGATGCGCCGCATCGGGAACGACAAAGGTCTTCGCGCCAGGGACGCTGGTAGCAATCAATTCACCATATTCCGGAATCGTCGCCGGATCTTTTTCGCCAATGATCACCAGCGTGGGAACGTCGATCTGTTTTAGTTCGTCGCGGAAATCCATATCGCGAATGGCAACGCTAGAGGATAGATACCCGTCCTTGTTGGTTTCGAGAATAAAGGCGCGCACGAAATCGATGGTCGGCTTCGTGTCAGCGCGTTCAAGATAACCCGGCGTGAACCAGCGTCCGATAGAGGCTTCCGCGATGGCGGGAATGCCATCATTGGTCGCCATGTCGATGCGATCACGCCACATTTCCTTGTTCGGAAAGTAGGACGCTGTATTGGACACGACCAATTTTTCCAACCGGTGGGACTCATTAATGCCAAGCCATTGGCCAATCATGCCGCCCTTGCTGAGCCCGCAATAGGACGCTTTTTCAATGCCCAGCACATCCATTAGTCCGAGCAGGTCCTGCGCTAGCAACCCAATGGTATAAGGACCTTCCGTTACTGGTGTGCTGCCATGGCCGCGATTGTCGTAGCGAAGAATGCGAAAACGATCTTTCAGCCCGGCGACCTGGCCATTCCACATCGCCAATGATGTTGCCAGTGAGTTACTAAAGATCAGTACCGGGGCATCTTCCGGACCATCCAGCTCGTAATTTATCGTGATTCCGTTGGCAGTTGCTTGCATCTCTATACCTGTTTCCGTGGCAATATTGGTTATGACTCGGTGTTGTCTTAAACAACATCGACCCGTTATCCCGCCACAATATCATTGCCTCAAAATAATGGAAAACGTCTGACTAAACCAAAGCTGCCCGCTATTCCTTTTCAGGGATGAGGTTCCCTAGCGCGTTGATACCGCTGGCGCCCCATCTATCCGGGCGGCCTCGTTCATATTGACGCGGGTAATCGACAGTTTCACCAAGCGCCTCTGCCGCGTGCCAGACCCAGCGCGGGTCATAAATCACCGGCCGCGCGAGCGCGATCATATCTGCTTGATTGTTTTGCAGAATGGCTTCGGCCTGTTGCGGGTCGCCAATCTGACCAACCGCGATAACCGGCATATCGACCGCTGCTTTCACCGCTTCGGCGAACGGCACCTGGTATCCGGGCCCGACAGTAATCTGTTGCGCGGGGCTCAGCCCACCGCTCGACACATGCATGTAATCACAGCCCAGCGCCTCCAACGCTTTGGCAAGCTCGACGGTCTCCTCAACCGACCAGCCACCCTCAACCCAATCGGTTGCCGATACGCGAATGCCAATTGGCAGCACATCCGGCCAGACAGCCCGCACGGCTTCATACACATCGATGGCGAACCGCATGCGATTGGTGAGATTGCCGCCATATTCATCGTTTCGCCGGTTCGTTAGCGGCGATAAAAACTGGTGGATCAAATAGCCATGCGCCCCATGCAGTTCGATCACTTTTGCCCCAGCCCGTTCTGCACGCTTGGCCCCATCAACGAATTGTTGGATCACATCCCGGGATGGGAGTCGGTGCTGGAAAATCATCCGCGAGCGGCACCGCTGACGGGGCAAAGGCTTCATACCCGCCCTCCTCTACCGGTAAATATCCACCGCCTTTAAATGGTTCACGGGCGGAGGCTTTCCGCCCTGCATGCGCCAGTTGGACCCCAAAGAACCCCTCACTATGGGCATTAAAGAATTCAGCTATTCGACCGACTGCTGCTTCCTGTTCATCAGTATAGAGCGACAGACAACTTCGGGCGTTGCGGGCATTCGATGCGACGTAGCAGGATTCGGTCAGGGTAAGGGCCGCCCCGGAAGCCGTGTACTGACCGAGATGCATCAAATGCCTGTCACCGGCGACACCTTCCTCTGCCGAGAATTGTATCATCGGTGCCACGACGATGCGGTTTGGCATCCGCAAGCCTCGCACCTCAATTGGCTCAAACAACTTGGCGGCCACGTCTTTCTCCTTATTTCATAAGGTGTTAGCTTGTCGTGCATTCAGATCGAATTCAAGGGTGGCCTCCTTGACAAACTTCGAAGGCGATTTTTATCCTTTGGCAAACAAATAAATCGCGCCCGCAGGGAGATAGATGATGATCGATGATGAAGGGTCTGGTTACGGGCGCAACGCAATCGTTCCCGAAGAAAATACCCGACTGACCCATGTTGGCGCGGGCACCCCAATGGGCGAGCTGATGCGGCGCTATTGGCATCCGATCTGCATGACCTCTGACCTCACTGATCTCCCCAAATATCTCAAGATCCTCGATGAAGAGCTGGTCGCCTATCGTGATAAATCAGGCAAGGTTGGCGTGCTCGGTGCCCATTGCTGCCATCGCGGCACGTCACTTGAATATGGCCGGATAGAAGAAAACGGCATTCGCTGTTGCTACCATGGCTGACTATATGACGAAGAAGGCAAATGCCTTGATCAGCCAGGTGAACCAGAGGATAGCCCCTACAAACACGAGGTCCGGCAGCCTTGGTATCCCGCCGAGGAATATCGCGGGTTGGTGTTCGCCTATATGGGCTCCCTCGACAAGAAGCCGTTGCTGCCGCATTACGATATTCTGGAAGATGATGACGCGGAATATCTCGCCTATCGCAATTACAGCCGTGGCGCAGTGTCCGAATGTAACTGGCTTCAACTTCATGAAAACGCCGCCGACCCCATGCATATTTTTGCTCTGCATGGGATGAACGACAGCCTGTTCGATTTTGACGATGTGATGGGGATCAGACCACAAATCGACTTTGTGCATTCGGATCGGCATGTGTCCTATATCCGGACGACCGATGCGGAGAACGGCAACCGGCTGATCCGTACCTCAACGATCTTTGTACCAACCGGCAAATGTATTCCGCCGCCTGATGTCACCGGCAAAAATCCCGAAGAGGAGACCGAACGCGCCCGCATGGTTGGTTGGTGGGTTCCGGTCGATAATGAACATACGATTGGCTATCACATCGAACGGATCGACCCTGGCAAACGGATATTTCAGCCACCAGATGGTGAGGTCATTCGCGATTATGAAGAGACCCAGCGTGTCCCCGATGATTGGGAAGCTCAGGTCAGTCAGCTTCCCATTGCGCGCCATGCCCTTGAACATCTGGCAACATCAGACCGCGGCGTAGTGATGTTCCGACGTCTGTTGAACGAGGCTATAGATGCCATGGAGCGTGGCGAAGACCCCCCCGGCACGATCCGGGACCCCGCTGACCGGGTCGTTGTTGTGCCCTCAGGAAATGAAGTCATTGCGCCGGAAAACCTCACTCCTGTTTCATAGCATTTGGGAAGAAGCGAGCGGCTGCCGGACAGGGGTTAGATGGTTAGTCGCCTGCCTCTGACTCGCACAGATACCAGATGCGTCCGAAGGGACCGCCTTTTAGCAACTCAACTTCGATCTCTGCCATTTCTTCATCGCCGAGCACTTCATAGTCACCCATGGAGGCAGCAATGGCGGTGCGGCGGGCATTATCTTCCATAATAAACACCCCAGCGGTCATTTCTTCCACACTGCCACCCGTGACCACGATACCATGCGCGCGCAGCAAGGCGGCACGGTGGTTGCCAAGGGTTTCCGCCATGGCTTTGCCGCGCTCTTCCGTCAGGATCAGTCTGGAATCCGGGTGAACCGGAATGCCGTCGCGGAAGATTGATGCCAGAAAATATGTTGGCTTCAGATCATGTTCCGACATGCTAAAGCTGGTTGCGGAATGGCAATGAAAATGGGCCACCGACTTCACATCCGGACGGGCTTTATAAACCTCCAGATGGATCGGCAGCTCGCTGGGCAGTTTTACGCCGTAGTCATCCTTGCCGCCATGAAGATCAATCTCGACAAAATCTTCCGGGCGAGAGTCCGCACTGAGCTCATGCGGCGTCATCAGAATTTTGTTGGGGTCGTCCGTGCGGGCGCTGACATGGCCGAACCCGTCGACATAGCCACGCTTGTAAAAAAACCGCCACGCCTTGTTGAGCTTTTCGGCCAGCCGCTGATTTGAGTTTCCCATAACCGTCTTTCTCCTGTTTCTTTAGTAGCCCCAGTGGGCGCACCGATATTGTTCAAAGCGACAGCTGCCTAAATTAGACATCGGGTCAGCCGCTCCATAAGATCACAGTAGAATAACGACGAACCGGCAAAAGGGGCACCCAAATGCTGAAAGATAAAATCGCCATCGTGACCGGCAGTGCACAGGGTATCGGCAAACATGCTGTCAAAACCCTGGCCCAGAACGGCGTCAAAATTGCCATTGCCGATATCAATCCGGAGACCGCCGAGCAGGCCGCTGCCGAACTCAGCGCGCATGCCGAAACAATCGCCCTAACACTCGATGTCCGTGACGAAACAGCTATTGAGCGCGGCTTTGCCGAGGTGGCAAGCAAGCTAGGCGGTATCGATATTCTGGTAAACAATGCCGGTATTGTGCCGCATTTTCGCTGGGGGTCGCCGCTCTGGCCGGCCGTTGCCGACATGCCGCATGAATTCTGGGACGACGTCATGCAGACTAACCTGTACGGCACGTTTAATTGCACCAAACACGCCATCCCCCACATGAAGAACCGCCAGGGCGGCCATATCATCAACCTGTGGGGTGGCGGTGGTACGCGTGCGCTGGCTTATATGGTCACCAAGAACGGTATACGGACCTTCACGCACTATATCGCCGATGAAGTTAGAGACGACAATATTTGCGTGGTAACGTTTTCGCCCCGCTTTGCGATCGCCACGGAAACCGCTCCCCAGGAAGCCAAAGACAGAATGCCGAGCCCGGAGGTTTTGGGCGACGGGTTCGTGCTGTCGGCAGAACTACCAATCGACGCCAGCGGAAAATGCTATGCCTTTGAAGACGGCAAGCTCGTCCTCGAAGAGGCAATGCCGGGATAAGTCATGTTATTGAAAGAAGCTGGTTAGAGACGTTTATGTCCACTGGAGCTGGAAGCGGCCATTATCCGCAAGACGACATAATCAAAATCACGGCCAAACCACGCAAATTCATCAAGAGCACCACCTTACCGTTCTTGCCTCGATTGCAAATTCACGATCCCAACGACAGACCAAAAGGGATCAATCGCCTCAAAAAGAAGTTTGCTCAAAGTGCCGACCAGCTTTTGCATGGCTGGATGAGCTTTCCTGCTCAAGGAACCTTCATCATATCAATGGCTGATGGCACGTCTCGCAATCTGGCTTTCGATGCCCACCAATCAGCTTACCTCGCCTTTGTAAGCAGGGATTTGCATGGCGGCTATGAGCCAACTGAGACTTTATTTCTGGAAGCTATGCTTTCCAAGGCAAACACATTTTACGATATCGGCGCCAATTGGGGTTACTACTCCCTTCTGGCGACGACACATAATCAATTCAAGGGAGAGGTTTGCGCTTTCGACGTATCGGAACAAATGAATTTTGCCCTGACGAACATGGCCGAAACATTGGCCTTAAGTTCACTAAAGATTGTTGGCTGTGGTCTTTCCGACCGATCAGGAAATGTGGTCATAGATGCAGCTCAGGCAACACTCCTAACTAAAGTCGTCAGCGCCTCAACTAAACGTGCCCGCGGGACATGACGGCAAAGGTTGCAAGGCTCGATGATATTGATCTGCCTGCTCCTGATTTGATGAAAATTGATGTGGAAGATCATGAGATTGAGGTCTTGCGGGGAGGCGAAACCTTGTTGACGCAACATAAGCCTCTCATTCTCTTCGAAGATCGCACCGGAAATAATGGCGGTGAAGCTGGCAGATTTTTGCAATCGCTTGGCTATAATCTTTACTGCCTAACCGAGACAGCGGAGTCGGACTCCACGATCAACCTGATACCGTTAAATCCGACCGGTCAAACCGAACAGCAACTTAATCTCGTTGCTGTTCCAGCCAGCCACGAAGCGCGTTGGTTTAGCTGACAAACAACGAAGCAGGACAAACTTCCATGAGCAAATCTCTGGAAAAAGACTCCATTATTCCATACGCCGACCCCGACAGCCTTATCCGCGATTAGACATCGTCAAAGGCGGCTCATAAAATCCCGCCTGAATTTAATAAAGGGACGAAACCATGACAGGCCGACTGGAAGGAAAGAAATGCGTCATCACCGGTGGCGGTGGTGGTATTGGCGGCGGCACAGGAAAGCTGTTTTGCGACGAAGGCGCCGAAGTCATATTGCTAGACCTCAATGAAGACGCGCTGGCCAACGCGGCCGGCGACATAGCTGCCAACAACCCTGACGCCCGGGTCACAACCCTTAGCGCCAATATCGCCGAAGAAGACGACGCGATGCGCGCGATGAACGAGGCGGCAGACCGGCTCGGCGGCATCGATGTACTGGTCAATAATGCCGGCATCCGCAAATTCACTCATCTGGTCGATGCGACACCCGACTCCTGGCAGGACATCATTTCGGTCAATTTGCTGGGCACGGCCAATTGCGCCAAGGCGGCAATGCCGTATCTCCGCGAGTCTCCCACAGGCGCGATTGTAAATGTCTCTTCGGTTTATGGCGTGATTGGCCGCAAGAATATGGGGCAGTATGACGCCACCAAAGCCGCCATCAATTCGATGACTCGCACCCTTGCCCACGAAGAAGCCGAACATGGCGTAAGGGTGAACTGTGTTTGTCCGGGCGGCACGCTGACCCCCTTTCACAAGGCACGCTTTGCGGCTGATGGCATGGACCAGGCGGCAATCGATGCCATTCAGGCCGACGCCACCCTCATGCGGCGCTGGGCAGAAGTTGAGGAGATTGCTTATCCGATCCTGTGGCTCGCCTCAGACGAGGCCTCCTTTATCACCGGCGTCATCCTGATGGCCGATGGCGGCAAATCGGCAAAGTAGGGCTTATTTCTTTGTCATTGCCGGGCCTGACCCGGCAATCCAGCTTTTCGCGCAACTGGATGCCCGGATCACGTCCGGGCATGACGGGTTTTTACAAAGTCCAAATTGACCACAACACCCCTCACCTTCTCCTTTTCAGCGCCCCCTGCTATGCGGTATTGTCCGGCCAGACTTAAGGAGTAGCACCATGGATACCGCACAGATCGATCCCGGCACAGATTTTGTCTGGCCGTCGGAGGATGTCTCACAGATTCCGTTTCGGGTTTATACCGATCAGGACCTCTATGACCGTGAACAGAAAATGCTGTTTCAGGGCCCGACCTGGAACTTCCTGTGTCTCGATTGCGAGATCCCCGAGCCCGGCGACTACAAGATGACCTATATCGGCGATGCGCCCATCGTCGTGGTGCGCGACGAGAATGGTGACATTAACGCCATGGTCAATCGGTGTGCCCATAAGGGCTCACTGGTCTGTTACAAGCCGCGCGGCAATGTGAAGGAATTTGCCTGTATCTATCACAACTGGACATACGATTTGCGCGGCAAGCTGACCGGTGTGGCGTTTGGCAAAGGGGTACGCGGACAGGGCGGGCTGACCGAAGAATTCAAACATGATGAACATGGGCTGGAACGCATTCGGATTGAGAATGTGCGCGGCTTTATCATGGGCACGTTTAGCGACGAGACACCAGCCTTTGTCGATTATATCGGCCAGGAGCTGATGGATAATATCGACCGGGTGTTTATCAAGCCGCTAAAAGTTCTCGGCTATCACAGCCAGATCTTTCCGAATAACTGGAAGCTCTATGTTGAGAACAACAAGGACTCCTATCATGCGAGCCTGCTCCACGTTTTCCACAACACATTTGGTGTGGTTCGACCGACGATGACCGGAGGCATCCTGCTCAGCGACAGCCGCTGGCATCATCTGAGCTATACCCAGCGCGAAGAAATTGGCGACGACAATATTGCCAAAGAAAAAATCCGCTCGAAGCAGGATGATTACAGTCTCGCCGACACCCGAATGATGGAACATGTGCTGGAGCTCGGCGACAAGATCACCAACTCGATTCAGACCGTCTTCCCGACCATGGTGTTACAGCAGATCCTCAACGCGCTTGCTGTACGGCAGCTTATCCCGCGCGGCGTCGATGAAAGCGAACTGATCTGGACCATTCTCGGTTTTGAGGATGACGATGCCGATATGGATGAGTTACGGCTCCAGGTGAACAACCTGGTTGGCCCGGCCGGGTTTATCTCTATGGAAGATGGTTGTGTCGGCGGCTTTATCCAGACCGCTGCTAAGGCCAACGTTGATGCCCAAACCATCCTGCCGATGGGAGGTCGCAAGATCGAACCCAGCGACGGATCACGTGTCACAGAATCCGCAGTGCGCGGATTCTGGAAGGGCTGGCGCGAATGTATGGGAGTGTGAGCGCGATATCATGACGACAACCACTGATCTCGACCGCGACCTTGCCATGCGACTGCGCATCGATGCGCTGGTCGCCGATTATATTCACTGCATTGATGAAGACCGGCTGGAGGAATGGCCAGATTATTTCACCGCCGATGGCCGCTACAAGGTCATCACCCGCGAGAATTATGACCTCGGCCTGCCGGTCGCGCTGATCTATTGCGACGGGCGCGGTATGTTTGAGGATCGTATCTCGGCCCTGCGCACTGCCAATATTTATGAGCCGCATGTCTATTGCCATATGGTCAGCGCGCTCAAAATTCTCGACAGCAGCGGACCCGACATTAAAACCCAGTCCAATTTCACCGTGACGCGCACCATGTCTGAAGGCGACATGATGACCTTCCTGTGTGGCAAAGTTTTTGACACAGTCACCGAAGTCGATGGTGAGCTGAAATTCAAGGAACGCACCGTGATCCTTGATTCGCGTCGGATCGATACATTGCTGGTTATCCCGGTTTAGAACCCGCCGTCCGCTCCGATGATTTATTCCCTCGGCGATATGACGTTCACCACGGCGAGTGACGATTATTACGTTACTGACAGTGCTGACCTGATTGGCGCCGTATATCTCGGCGATAAGGCGAGCGTTTGGTGGAATGCGGTGCTGCGCGCCGACAATGAACCGATCACCGTTGGCAACAACACCAATATTCAGGACGGCAGCGTGCTCCATACCGACCCTGGCTTTCCGATGGATATCGGCGCCAATGTCTCGGTTGGTCATATGTGTATGCTGCATGGCTGCACGATTGGCGAGGGCTCGCTCATCGGCATCGGCAGCATCGTTCTCAACGGCGCAAAAATAGGTAAGAACTGCCTAATCGGCGCCAACTCGCTAATCACCGAAGGCAAGGAAATTCCGGACAACTCATTGGTCATGGGCTCCCCCGGCAAGGTCATCCGCGAGGTCAATGAGGACGCCATCGCAATGATGGCGCATAATATTGAGTCCTATGTGAACCGGTCGGCACGCTATCGTGCGGAGCTGAAACCCGTAAGCTAGCTAGTCTTCGCCACTCGCTCTTCCAACGACCCGCGCCAGCCGGGGGACAATGCCTCGATTTCCAACGCTTTCTTCGCGCCCTCGATATTATCAGGCTCGAAATACAACAGATGCATCATATCGCGCACTGATATACGGACCGGGCCTTCACCGGCTCGTTCGATCGCATCGCCTGCACCAACGTCGCCTTCTTCTAGAACCCTTAGGTAAAACCCGGTACGGCAGGCTGCCGCGAATTGTTTCTGAAAACCTTCAATGCCCATCAAAATGCCAAGCTTAAAACAAGGCACACGGGGCTGCGTAACCCCGACCAAGGCACCCCCAATGCGGAACCTGTCGCCGACGCACACCTCTGCATCTGACATGCCCTCAACTGTGAAGTTCTCCCCGAACTGTCCGGCATCAGCGAAATCATCTCGTCCCAGCTCGGTCGCCCAGAAGTCGTAATTCTCCCTGGTATAGACGTAGACGGCCTTATCAACCCCGCCATGCGCTTCGAGATCAGCCTGCCCATCGCCGTCTAGATTGGTGCGCCGCAACATCACGCGATCATCGACAGGCGCCTTAAAAATGCCCGTTGTCGTGGTCAGTTCACGGCCCTTGCGGTCAACATAAGCAACCTCTTTCGGGGTGCCGATACTGACCGAAAGTAACTTCATAGCCATACCGTTACTCAACCAGGTCCAGAGAAATGTCGAGCGCCGGTTCAAAAATGCCGGGATCGCCCCGCCCCATGCCGCACTCGGTAGCAACGCCTGAGATCGTCGCGTATTTTCGCGCCGTTGCCAGTTTCGCAGCGCTGCCAGCCCCGTCACCAGCGTGGACAAGGCCGAGATACAGTCGGGTATCACCCATCTCCAGGCCTGTCAGAGGTGCGAAGAACGCGTCTTCGTTGGAATCCTTGGGTACCGGCATGTGGATGTACTGCACCGGGCGCCCTACCGCTTTGACAATACCATTGGCCATATCGACCAGATTAGTCATGTCATCCGGCAGGATCATATGCTCATCTTTGGGACTGCCGTAGCACAGGTGATATCCAAGATCGATATCATCCGGCACCATATCGCCAATACGTCCGAGAACCGAAAATATCTGCTCCTTATAGCCGGGCGCCTGGTCGTAATACCCTTCCCACATCAATACCTCCTGACACACGTCCCACTGATAGGAGATGCGGTCATGCGGCAGGGCCTCCTCAATACAGGCGAATTCAGCAGCAAGATGATCCGTATAGATTTCGATGAACGTCTCATAGATCGCCGGCACCATGAAGTTGTAGGTAATCGCCAGCGGCGTCGCCATGTCGATCTGGTATTTAACGTTCGCCGGAATATCGCCCGCCTTTTGTAATTTATCAAAGGTGGCAAAGTTGCGGATCGCATCATCGGCATAACCCGTATCGAAGTTAATGGTTTTTGGATCGACACCGTCTTTTATGGTCAGGCGCGGAATCTCATAGACCACGGTGCCGTCATATTGCGTGAACTGAAACGGCGGCAGGGATTGATCCACTTCAAAGGCGGGATTGGCCTTAAGCTGATCCATCACAAAGCTGATCCAGCGCTGACGCCGGCCCGTTTCGCCATCGGGTATACGCTCCGCGTGATGGCCAACCCTTTGACCTAGCGTACGAAAAACGGTTTCCGCGTCCTCCAGGGGAATGCTGCCGACCATGTGAATGACTGGCTTGATCTGGTTCATGTTTTCTCTGCCTATCCAATGCGCTGCGAAGGTTTGACCCGGTGCGCGCCGGTTCATATAACTAACTTATAAACACTAACGCGATTACAGGGACCTCACAAATGGCCGAGACAGAAACCAGAACCGATCAACCACCTTTCCTGCATGACAGCTATCTCGCCTGGTGCGAAGAGCAACCTGTGCCGGTCATCGAAGATTTCGGAATGGATTTGTCAAAGCTCACGACGGAGCCATGGGATCTGTACGGCATGAATGGAGCGATCTGTCTGCTCAAGGGTCGTGATGACTACAATTCGATCTTTTGCTTCGAGTTAAAGCCGGGCGCCAAATCACGCGAACTGCATCATCTCTATGAAGAGATCATCTACGTCATCGATGGATATGGTTCGACCCAGATCGAAACCCCGGATGGTGACAAACACGCCTTTGAATGGGGCCGCAACTCGCTCTTTTCGGTGCCACTCAATGCCAAGTATCAGCATTTCAACGGGTCCGGCACGGAACCCGTTCGGCTGGCCTCGGTTCACAACTTTCCGTTCCTGATCAAACTCTTCCGGAACGAAGATTTTATCTTCAATACCGAGCAGAATTTCCCGGAACGCGCCGGCCCGAACGGGTATTTCAAGGGCGACGGTCAAATGATCGAAATCCGCCCCGGCCGCCATCAATGGGAAACCAATTTTGTCGCTGACATCACAAACTTCGAACTCAAAGACTGGGCGGCGCGCGGCAAAGGCTCTTCGAGCCTGCGTTGGGTATTATCCGACAGTACGATGGGCTGCCACACGTCACAGATCGTGCCCGGCACCTACAAAAAAGCGCATCGCCATACCTGTGGCACGAACGTCTTCACCATCGATGGTGAGGGCTATTCGGTGCTGTGGTATGAGGGCAAGGAAGAGGAACGGGTGCGGATTGACTGGGATCATGGTGTCGTGGTCACGCCGCCGGAACAGATGTTCCACCAGCACTTCAATACCGGCACGACGCCTTCGCGCTATCTCGCCGTGCAATTCGGCACGGTGCGTTACCCGATGATCTCCGCCAAAATGAAAAAATGGACGTCCGGCAACGACACGTCGGTTAAGGATGGCGGCAATCAGATTGAGTATGAGGATCAACCCGCTGACAACCACGCCATATGGCTGGAAGAGATGGACGGTAAAGGCTACCCCTCTGAAATGGGTGAAATCTTCGATGAAGAAGCTATTCGGTCATCTGGCTATGAACGAGCCGTCGTGAAAAAGTAGGAATTGCAACGGGGCGATCACTGTCGCCTTAGGGTTCAATTCACGCTAGACTTCTGGCAACGCAATTCGTCTGCGAGTCCGCAGACCTGCCAGGAGAATAGACATGGCTATAGATATGCACGCCCATTGGCGCCCTGCTGAACTCATCGATGCGCTACGCCAGCGCACGTCGGAACCACGGGTTTTCACCAATGACGACGGTGTTGAAGTTTACAAAGCGCGTAACGGCGAACAGCCCGTCGACCAGGCTTTTGACAATGTCGAAACCCGTCTTGAGGAGATGGACCGGCAGGGCATCAGTACCGCTGTATTATCGCTGCTGAGCGAGTTCACCTGGATTGAGCGCCTGCCGCTCGAAGAGTCGCTGCCTTTGGTGCAGCTCTATAATGACAGCATGTCAGCAATCTGCGCCGCGCATGAAGGCCGCTTTACCGCTCTGTGCGCCCTGCCGCTGGCGGACGTCAACGCCGCTGCCGCGGAGTTCGACCGCGCGATGAAGCTACCCGGTATGGTTGGAGCGCAGGCGCCCGGCAATGCCTTCCTGACCTACAAGGAGGCTGATGCTTTCCGGCCGGTCATCGAGGCCGCCCATCGCAACAAGGCCGCGGTTCTTATCCATTTCGCCCCGATGCCCGATGACACCTGGCCCCGCGTGCCAAAGGGCACAGACAATGCCCGACGCCGCATGGGGACATTGGATATGCAAGCCAGCCTGTCCGCCAACAACGTCACCCTTACCATGACTGACATCATGGATGAATACCCAGATGCAATGATGATCCTCCATAATCTCGGCGGGAATATTCCGTTCGAGATTGAGCGCATGGATCACCGCTGTCTGCTAGACACGCCGGATGAGGAGCTGCCCTCGAAGCGTTTCCGCGAAGCCAACGTGTTTGTCGATTGCAATTCACTTGGCCCGCACGCGATTGAGGCGGGCGTCCGCCTTTATGGTGAAGACCGTATTCTGTTCGGCACGGATGGCACCGAGTTTGGTGGTAAATGGACCAACAAGGCACTGGCCGATGCCGATCTGAGCGATCACGCCAAGGACCAAATACGCCACGGCAATGCGGTGCGGATGTTGTCCCATCTGGCACCGCTGGCAAGCTATAGTCAGGCGGCTGAATAAGTTTAGAGGGAAGCCGGTCGGTTAAACCTGGCTCGTTAATCTTCTTCGCGCCGCCATTTCTTTTCGGCAATCGCGACGACAACACCGCGCAGGGTACGAACTTCCTGTTCGGTTAATAGTGCGCGGTTAAAGATGTTACGGATATTGCGGACCATCCGTGGGCGCTTCTCCTTCACCCGCAAAAAACCAGCCTTTTCCATCTCATCTTCGAGATGCTCATAGAAATCGATGATCTCGCCTTGACTGGCGAGTGCCGCCCCACGACCTTTGCGGCGAATTTCCGACGGGACTTCCGCACCTCCAGCCATTTGCCACTCATAGCCCATCAGCAGAACAGACTGCGCGAGATTGAGAGATGAAAAAGCGGGATTGGTTGGAACTGTGATCAAGGTATCGGCCAACGCCAAATCGTCATTATGCAGCCCGACGCGCTCCGCCCCGAACAAGATGCCACACTGATTTCCTTCGGCAAATGCCTCGCGCATCGTGCCAGCCCAGCCACGCGGGTCCTGAACGGGTTTGATCATGTCCCGCAGACGCGCCGTCGTCGCGCCAAGTCGATGCAGATCAGCAACCGCCTCCGCCGTCGTGTCGAAGATTTTCGCTTCCTTAAGCACGGCATGTGCTCCGGAGGAGGCATTGATCGCTTTGGCGTGTGGCCATTTGCATTTAGGGCGTACCAGACGCAGATCCGTCAGCCCGAAATTCATCATCGCGCGCGCGGTCATGCCAATGTTTTCGGCGAGGGATGTTTCAACCAGAATGATCGCCGGCCCGTCACCGGGTGTTTTAACGTCAGCGTGGCGCTTGGTCGGTTCTAGATTTGCCATCGAGTGAATACGGCCGGATTATATGGCCGCGCCGTCGTGGAACAGCTTGTAGGTAATCGCGTCATTCAGGGCATTGTATGAGGCGTCTATCACGTTGGCAGAAACCCCAACCGTCGACCACCGTCCACCATTGCCATCGACGCTCTCTATCATCACCCGGGTTATCGCTTCTGTACCACCGCCCGGCGTGAGAATACGGACCTTGTAATCCGTCAGTTTCATGTCTTCGAGCTGCGGATAAAGTGGATCAAGCGCTTTGCGTAGAGCATTATCCAGCGCATTGACCGGTCCATTTCCTTCCGCGACCGTCATGAAGTCCTGATCGCCCACTTCGATCTTAAGCGTCGCCTCTGACAGGGTAATCAACTCACCCTTGGCATTCCAGCGGCGTTCATCCATGACGCGAAAGCTCTGTAAACGGAAATATTCCGGCACGTCCTCCAGTACCCGGCGGGCCAGCAACTCAAAGCTAGCTTCGGCACCATCATAAGCATAGCCCTCATGCTCGCGCTGTTTGACATCTTCCAGCAGGGTCGAAACCTTTGGGTCCTTGGCATCAATCTCGATACCGATTTCGCGGAACCGCGCCAGAACATTTGACCTTCCTGCCTGATCCGACACGACGATATGCCGTTCATTGCCGATCATCGTGGGATCGACATGTTCATAGGTCTTCGGATCTTTCTCAATTGCCGACACGTGCAACCCACCCTTATGGGCAAAGGCCCTGTCACCAACATAGGCAGCGCTGGTATCCGACGGCCGGTTGAGACGGTCATCGATAAAGCGCGACAGATGGGTCAGGCGACCAATATCCTCATCGGTCATGCCGGTCTCGTACCCCATCTTCAGCGCTAAAGACGGTATGATTGAAATCAGGTTGGCATTGCCGCAACGTTCACCAAGACCGTTAAGCGTGCCCTGCACCTGACGCGCCCCGGCACGCACAGCGGCAAGCGAGTTAGCCACGGCATTTCCGGTATCGTCGTGGCAATGAATGCCGAGATGGTCACCGGGCACATGTTCGGCGACCTCGCCAACAATCCGTTCGATCTCGTCCGGCAATGTCCCGCCATTGGTGTCGCACAGAACAATCCAGCGGGCCCCGGCTTCATAGGCTGCCTTAACACAGGCCAACGCAAAATCAGGGTTTTCCTTATAGCCATCAAAGAAATGTTCAGCATCGAACACCGCTTCCTCAGCGCGGTCAGCCGCCAGCGCGATGCTGTCCTTAATCATCTCGATGTTCTCATCAAGCTCAACACCCAGCGCAACCTTGGCATGGAAATCCCAGGTCTTGCCAACGAGACAAACGATTTTGGTTTTGGCCCCAAATATGGCACTGAGCCCCGGATCGTTATCAGCACTGCGGCCTGAACGACGGGTCATGCCAAAGGCGCTCAACCGCGCACGCTTTAACGTCGGCGGATCACCGAAAAAGCTGTCATCCGTTGGGTTGGCACCCGGCCAGCCGCCTTCCACATAATCAATACCAATACGGTCGAGCTCCAGCGCAATTGCCGCCTTGTCAGCGGCTGAAAAATCAACACCTTGAGTCTGCGCTCCATCGCGCAGAGTTGAGTCATAGATATAGACGCGCTTATCGCTCATCGTCCCTACTCTCTAACCACGTTTCCAACTTGTCCCATCGGGACCATCTTCCAACACTATACCGGCAGCAGCGAGTTCGTCGCGAATTCTGTCGCTCTCGGCAAAATCTTTTGCCGCGCGGGCCTCAACACGCTTTTGAATAAGCGTCTCGATTTCTATCTCATCGACGTCACCTACACCCTGCTTAAACCAGTCTTCGGGGTCCTGTTGCAGCAGTCCGAGCAAAGCACCTCCCGCAAGCAACGCCGCCTTCGCCTTGCTGTCGGACGGGTCGCGGTTCAGGGCAGATGCCAATGCATGCAATTCCGCCACAGCCTGGGGCGTATTGAGGTCATCTTCCAGTGCTGCCAGTACAGAGGTCGTTTCGGCATCATTTACCGCCGTGTCCGTAGCGGCGCGTAGCGCGGTATATAACCGGTCCAACGCGTTCTTGGCTTCATCCAGCGCCCGCAGACTGAAATCCAGCGGTTGCCGGTAATGCGCCGACAGTAAAGCCAAACGAATAGCTTCGCCCGGTGTACGCTCAAGCAGGTCATGCACGGTGTGGAAATTGCCGAGCGATTTCGACATCTTCTCGCCATTGACGGTGAGATAGCCGTTATGCATCCAGTACTTGGCGAAAGGCGTGCCGCCGTGGCTGCAGACCGATTGCGCTATCTCGTTCTCATGATGCGGGAAGATCAAATCCTGACCGCCGCCGTGAATATCAAAGGTCTCGCCGAGATGTTTTGCGCTCATCGCTGAGCATTCGAGATGCCAGCCCGGACGGCCTCGACCCCACGGGCTATCCCAACCCGGCTGCTCCTCAGAAGAAGGCTTCCAAAGAACAAAATCTGCCGCGTCCTTTTTATACGGCGCGACCTCGACCCGGGCGCCAGCAATGAGCTCATCCCGCGAATGACGGGACAGCTTGCCGTAATCCTCCATCGTCTCGACGCCGAACAAAACATGTCCTTCCGCTTCGTACGCATGCTCCTTCTCTATTAGGCACTCGATCATCGACACCATTTCGCCAATATGATCGGTAGCGCGCGGCTCGATATCAGGCGGCAATGCGTTAAGCGCGGCCATATCCTGTCGAAAAATGTCGGCAAATTTGGTCGTGATATCGCCAATGTCGTCGCCAGACTTCTGCGACGCATCAATGATCTTGTCATCGACATCCGTGATATTGCGAACATATGTCACGCGGGGATAAAGCTGTTTGAGCAGCCGGTATAAAACATCAAACACCACCACCGGCCGCGCATTGCCAATATGCGCATAGTCATAAACCGTCGGGCCGCAGACATAGAAGCGGATGTGCTCCGGGTCGACCGGAACAAACTCCTCCTTCTGCCGCGACAAGGTATTGGTGACCCGCAAAGACATCTCAGGTCTCCCGGAAACCATCGGTTATCGGGTAGCGTCGATCACGGCCAAACGAGCGATGGGTGATCTTTACGCCGGGCGGGGCCTGGCGGCGCTTATATTCTGCCAGCAGCAACATGCGCCAGATGCGCTGAACCAGTGCAGGATCATAGCCCTCTTCGGTTGTCGCTTTGACGCCGAGATCTTTCTCAATCAGACATTCAAGAATGGCGTCGAGATCCTCATAGGGCGGCAACGTGTCCTGGTCGGTCTGGTCCGGTTTCAGTTCAGCCGAGGGTGGCTTGGTGATGATCCGCTCTGGCATGACCGGGCCGCCCGGGCCTTTGGAACCGGCAGGGATGTTTTCATTGCGCCAGCGGCATAGCGCGAAGACCGTCATCTTGTAGACATCCTTAAGCACCGAGAATCCGCCGCACATATCGCCATAAAGTGTCGCGTAACCAACGGACATTTCCGATTTATTGCCAGTCGAAACCACCATCGCACCGGTCTTGTTGGAAAGCCCCATCAAAGCCAACCCGCGCGAACGCGCCTGAATGTTCTCTTCCGTGGTATCGGGCAGCGCATCCCCAAACAGTGGTGACAGCATTTCATCGAAGGCGCCCATCGCCGGGCCGATATTAATCTCGTCGTGACGGCACCCCATCAACTTGGCCGCTGCTGCCGCATCATCCAGACTTTCCCGGGAGGTGTAAGGCGACGGCATCATCACGCAATGCACGCGATCAGGCCCCAAGGCATCCACTGCCACGGCCGCCGTCAGCGCAGAGTCGATACCGCCCGACATGCCCAGCAACACACCGGGGAAACGGTTCTTTTCAACATAGTCACGAAGGCCCAGCATCATTGCCGAATAGATACTCGACAAGCTGTCTTCGGGGGCACTGGTCTCGCCCTGCTCGCAAATCCAGTCATCGCCCTCCCGTTGCCAGCTCGTCACCTGCAGAGCGGGATACCAGTCGACACAGCGGGTGCGGAGCGTCCGGTCAGCATTGAGGACAAATGAGCCCCCATCAAAGACCAGCTCGTCCTGCCCGCCGACCTGATTGACATAGATCATCGGCAGTCGGGTTTCCGTCACCCGCTCGACAGCGAGATGAAGCCGCTGGTCCCATTTATCCAGAGCGTAGGGCGAACCATTCAGGACGACCAGAATTTCCGCACCGGATTCTTCAAGACACTCAGCGACATCGGGCTGCCACATATCTTCACAAATCATCACGCCAAGCCGAACATCCCGGAAATTGATCGGCCCCGGCATCGGCCCCGCCTCAAACACGCGCTTTTCATCAAATACGCCATAGTTTGGCAGCTCATGTTTGAGCCGAACCGCCGCTACCTTGCCGCCCTCAAGCAGCAACGCCGCATTAAAAACCTGGCCATCCTCATCAACCCAGAGTGACCCCAGCAAAACGCCCGGCCCACCATCTGCCGTTTCTACAGCAATTGCCTCGACTGCAGCGGCACAGGCTTCCTGAAAGGATGGCCGAATGACCAGATCTTCCGGCGGATAACCGGAAATCACTAACTCGCTGCACACCACCAGATCTGCCCCTAACGTAGCCGCCTGTTTGCGGGCATCACGCACCAGAGCCGCGTTGCCGTCGATATCACCGACAGTTGGATTAAGCTGCGCAAGGGCTATGGAAAGTTGATCTGTCATGAAAGATTTCTGCGCCGTTTTCTGCGAGATCGGACCAATCCGTCAAAGCAAACAGACTGAACCAATCTCTGGCGACGATGTGAAAAGAACTATGCGATAGCCGCCGTTTTTGCCGATCCATTACCGGCAATCCGATCATCCTTGAGCATCTCGGCAATGAGGAAGGCTAGTTCGAGCGACTGATTGGAGTTCAACCGCGGATCACAATGTGTGTGATAACGATCCGCGAGCCCCGCTTCGGTAATCTCCTGCGCGCCACCAACACATTCGGTCACGTCTTTTCCGGTCAGTTCCAAATGAATACCGCCGAGATATGTTCCTTCAGCCTTATGAACACCGAAACAGCGCTCGACCTCATCACGGACCCGATCAAACGGGCGCGTCTTGTAGCCATTATCGGCCTTGATCGTATTGCCATGCATCGGGTCACAGGACCAAACGACGGTTCGTCCTTCACATTCAACGGCGCGGATCAATTTCGGCAAGTGTTCCTCAACACCATCATTCCCCATCCGAGTGATCATGGTCAGGCGACCGGCTTCATTTTCCGGGTTCAGTGTGTCGATGACTTTTAACAGCGAATCTGGGGCCATTGTCGGACCGCATTTGCAGCCAATTGGGTTACCGACCCCGCGCAGGAACTCGATATGCGCATCTTCGGGATCACGAGTACGATCCCCGATCCACAGCATATGTGCGGAGGTGTCATACCAGTCGCCAGATGTTGAATCGACGCGGGTCATGGCCTCCTCATAGGCAGGCAACAGGGACTCATGTGAGGTATAGAACTCAGTCTCGCGAATTTGCGGTGTGGTTTCGGAGGTCAACCCGCATGCCGCCATAAAGGCCAGAGAGTCATCCAGCCGTTCAGCTAAATCCTTGTAGCGATCACCCGCCGGGCTTTGATCAACAAACCCAAGCGTCCAGCGATGAACCTGATGCAGATCGGCATAACCGCCCTGAGCGAAAGCACGCAGCAGATTTAACGTTGCGGCAGACTGATTATAGGCCTGCACCATGCGTTGCGGATCAGGATTGCGCGCTTCTTCTGTAAATTCGATGGCGTTGACGGAGTCACCACGGTAGCTCGGGAGTTCGACATCTCCCTGTTTCTCTGTCGGTTCACTACGCGGTTTCGCAAACTGGCCAGCCAGGCGGCCAACTTTAATCACTGGGCAATGCGCGGCAAATGTCAGCACGACCGACATCTGCAAAAGCACCCGGAAAGTGTCGCGAATATTATCGGGATGGAATTCGGCAAAGCTCTCGGCGCAGTCACCACCCTGCAACAAAAATGCCCGACCGGCTGCCGCCTCGGCCAGAGCCGATTTTAGCGTACGAGCCTCGCCAGCAAATACCAGTGGCGGATAGCTTCTCAGCGTATTTTCCGCAGCTTCCAGCGCTGCCGGATCCGTATATACCGGCACTTGCTTGATATTCTTTGCACGCCAGCTATTCGGCGCCCATTTTGCAGCCATCAGACCAACTCCCAGTCAGGAACACATCTAGCCCAGCCCCAACGCGCCCGCGTCCGGTCCTCAATGACCCGCCACTGCTCGCCCAGCGGGGCCGGAAACTCCGTAAAATCAATTATTTAGGCCCTATCACCGGATTAGGCAATAGCCCCTGATACACTGATATCAATACGGAACGCATGGCTATACGCCCATTAGCACCATTTTTCCAGAAAAACGTGTTGCCTGATCAAGCGTTAGAGGACGTTTTTAAAAGCCCAAAAACCTAAAATCGTCCATCTACAGGGTTTACTTCTTTTTGCGTTTGCCTTTTCTTTTCGACGCTGCCCGGATCGCTGCCTTTACATCCGGCGCAACACTGGCAAGAAGGCCACCAACAAAACGCTGTGCGCTTTGTCCATCCACGAAATGATGATCGACCTTAAACCGGGCTTTACTTTCCTTCTTTACGGTCGCATTCGAGAACATATCGGCATAGGCCCTGCGAAGTGTCGCGACGACAGCCTTTGGTGTTTTTGGCGGCACCACAAACCCGAACTGTACATGATAGGCGCCGAGAACTGCTTTAATGGCCTTGAACTTGGCGGATTTCAATCCGGCAGGATTGGTTTCCCGAAGAGCCTCTTCCATCGTCGGCAATTGCGACAGGGCAGGCACACGCATGAATTTTTGCTGCGCATCCATGATGCCGCGTTGCAATACCGGTATGACGACACCTTCCTGACGGTAGCTGGCCTCGCGTGGCAGATAACCGGAAATACCAAGATCAGTGATGTTGATTTCATCCCGACGTAACGCCTGAATCGCGCGGGCCTGACCGCGATAGCCAAATACGGCTTTGAACTTCACGCCCATCAATTCAAGAAACAAACGCGTATTGACGAAATTAGGATTGACCCCGGAGGTGCCATATACGAGTGGGGCTTTGGGTTTCAGCAAATCAGTCGGCTTGCTGACGCCCAGATTATTCCGCGCCACCAGAATTTGCGTCTGGGGCACAGCACCCAACCAGTTGAATTTAGTCAAATCATATTTGACTTTGCCTTTACTGATGACCTGATTAGCGGCAATTCCCGCAAAGGTCCCGATGGTCAAACCGTCCGGCGTGGCGCGATTATACAGAAAGTTGGCCGCAACGATTCCAGCGGCACCGGGTCGGTTCTCGACAATAATCGTAGGCTTCCCTGGCACAAACTTGGAGAGGTAGGTTTGATAATGCCGGGCAAAAATATCGGTCGGTCCACCCGCAGCGAAGTTAATGACAATCCGGATTGTTTTCCCGGCAAAACTCGTTGTGTCGGCGGCATAAGAAGCCGGCGCACCCACCAAAACAGCAGCCGCGACCATCACACCCGTTAGTATTCTCATTTTGTCTCTCCCCTTCATCCAACTTTTTTCAAACTCATAATTCACAGAATTCCGGATTAAGCCCCGTCAATCAATGCTATTTTTAGGGCAGGGTCGGAAGTTTATCGCCCCTTTTCCAGTCTCCGCTTCAGCCGTTTGATACCAAACACATTCGTCTGGCAATCGACGAATTTAGTCCAAGGACCTTGAAAACACCTTTTAGTTGACTACGGTATACGAAAACATGTCATTGTTGAGGTTATCGATATGGATGAATCCACGCAAATGATCAACGTAGATCAGGTTTTTCTCGACCACGAGAATCCAAGACACGAACCGTATGAAGATCCAAGCGACGTTATCGACTACCTTTGCAAAGAGGAACAAGTCCTACAGATTGCAGAAGACATAGCAAAGTTGGGACTAAATCCACTTGAACTATTTGCGCTTATACCCGGAAGCGCCTCACCAAAATCGAAAAATGATACTTATATAGCTGCGGAAGGAAATCGGCGTCTTTGTGCGATTATGTTATTAAATGATCCCGACTTGGCACCGGCAGATAAACGCAAAGCCTTCGAAGCTGCTGCAATAAATTGGGAACCTATTTCAAAGATATTTGCCGTCGTGTTTGAAGATAGAGACTCTGTAAAACCTTGGCTAAATCGAATACACGGGGGTCAAGCTGGCGGCATCGGGAGAAGGTCATGGAACTCAGAACAAAAGTCGCGGCATAGCGGATATACCAAGAATACCCTCGCCCAAAATGTTCTCGACTACGCAGAAAAAAAGGGAATGATCACCAAAGAGAAAAGGAAGCGCAGACTGTCAACCGTGCAAAGGTTCTTAAGCAATCCTCTTATGAGAGACGCCATGGGCATTGATGCAAGTAGCGTCGAAGACATAAAAATAATAAGGCCGCGTTCAGAATTTGACCTGATTTTAGAAAAATTTATGTCCGACACCGCAAATTTAAAAATTACCACTCGTGCTAAATTAAAGGAGACGACCAATTATTCCCACGAGCTAAGAAATTTAGATGGGGTAACTGGAGCACCCGCCGAACCGCAACTATTGGAATCAGAGGAAACCGCCCAGTCCGCTGATAAAACTCAAAAACGCAAAAAGAGGCCAAAGAAAATTCGTCATATCCCCTATGACGAAGACATTCATAATGCCCTCGAATCTTTGCAAAATTACAAGTTAGAGCATCTCTACTATTCCATATGTGATATTGACTTAACAAAGCACACGCCTCTTGTCTCTGTTGGCGTCTGGGCGTTTTTTGAAACCCTAACAGCGTGTGCAGGTAAGCCCGAAACCACTGATTTTCATTCCTATTTGAGTGCTCAGCGTCTAAACAACTTCGGATTAGGTGACAACAAAAAAACAAAATCAATCCGACAAGCTGTAAAGAGAATTTCAGAGCATGGAAACACCACTAAGCATGATCAAACTTCGGCAGCCTTCAACGGCGACCAACTTGCAAATGACATGCAAACCTTGGCGCCAACGTTACTTAAACTGATCGAAATGGCCAAAAACCCTACACCCTAGCGCAATGTTTACCGTGCTGATAACTTGTCAAAAAGAAGTTGTTTGTAGGGCACAAAGCTAATGTCAAACACGTGCTCGCCACTCCGATATCCTGGAGGAAAGTCTTGCTTACTTCCTATGGTATCAAAAATTATCAATATAAACCGTCTTCAGCGCGGCCATTATGCTGAACCTTACGCCGGCGGTTGTGGCCTCGCCCTTTCATTACTCTATGGTGGTTATGTAAGTGACATCCATATCAATGACCTCGACCCCTCTGTTTGGTGTTTCTGGAAGTCAGTACTGGACCACACCGACGACTTGATCAACTTAATAGAAACCTCACCAGTTTCTATTTCGCAGTGGCAGGTTCAGCGAGAAATTCAGCGAAAGGAAAATGTCTCTGACCCTGTCTCGCTCGGTTTCGCCACTTTTTACCTCAATCGAACTAACCGATCAGGAATAATTAAAGGAGCCGGTGTCATCGGAGGTTTCGCGCAAGACGGAAATTACAAAATGGATTGTCGTTATAATCGCACTGACCTAATACGGCGGATCAGACGCATCAAGAAATATCGGTCCCGCATTCATTTATACAATTTAGATGCCATCGAGTTTATGAATGGAAAAAACGACCTCCCTAAGAACACCTTCTTTTGCATTGATCCACCTTATTTCAGCAAAGGGGCACGTCTTTATACGAGTTTTTATGGCACATCAGAGCATGGGGAGGTCGCTGATGCTGTCCAAAGACTAGAAACCCCTTGGATTGTTACCTACGACAACACCGAAGAAATCACCAATCTATATAAACGGCGGCGCCAATTCATTTTTGATATTAAATATTCTGTTCAGACCAAGCGTGTTGGAAACGAGTTATTGATTGTGTCAAAAGGGCTTAAAATCACTCCCGAAATTAAATCTCGACAAATCCTCGAAAAAAAACCTCGAGCCGCTTAATTAAGACGTCGCGTCCCGGATGCCAGAAATACACCCGCGAAAATCAGTATCGTGCCAACACCGTGATACCAGAGCAGTTTCTCGCCAATAAACAGGAACGCCGCAGCAGCCGTGACGGGTGCAAGAAAATAGTGATAGGCCGCCGCTCGCCCCGGTCCGAGCCGGTCGATCCCATAGTTAAATAGTAAAATGGCAATCAGCGACGGAAACACCGCGACATAAAGGATTGCCAGCGAGGTCTCGAGATTAAATGGCATCGGTATCCCAATCGCGAGCTCGTAGAAAAGAAACGGCAAATGAAATATCCCGCCCAGTCCGCAGAGGACGGTCAAGAACACCGCCGGGGCAGGCTTTTCGTCTATGCATTTATACATCACCGTATAGCCCGCAAGCGCAAATGCACTGCCAAGCAGGATCAGGTCACCAAAATTGAAATCGAAACTGGCAAGGATACGCCAATCGGCCTGAGCAACGATCCCAAAGACGCCGATTAGCGCGAGTATGATGCCAACTGCCTGACGCCCGCCAATACGCTCCAACCTGACCATCCAGGCGATCAGGATCACCAGTGCCGGGATCAGCGACTGAATGATCGCGCCATTGACCGCGACGGTCCATTCCATCGCAACGAAGCTCACCAACGCCCCGGAGACCGGCATGAGAAACGCCATCAGCGCATAGATCCAGAAATTGCGCCGGATCATTGGCCATTCAGCGATTACCCCGCGCCAGGTAAAACACAGCAAGAGGACCGCCGCCCCACCCCAGCGCCACAGCGACAACACCGAAGGCGGGTACTGCTCATACAGCGCCCGAACGATGACGAAGTTAATCCCAATAAAAAAAATCGCCAGAAAGGCGGCAATATGGGGAGAACGGAAAATCCCACCATTGGCGGCGGTGGGCACAGGCAAGGGATCAGACATCAGCCATTGTCGCGCGCGACGCCCCAAACGGAAAGGGCGATGGACCCTTAATCGAGATAATCTTCGAGATTGATATCGTCCCAGCCTTCGGGCCAGGCCAGTTCAAAATCCGAGGCGTCGTGGCGCCCTTTCACTGAGGCGTCGATTCCGACCTTTTCAACCACCCGATGGCCGATCGGATCTTCAGGAATTGGCGCGGCGGAGGGATCCCAGAGCGAGCCGCGGGTCCGGTCGACAATAAACATGTCTCGTGCCGGGTCGCAGCGTGTCGCGATGGCATGATAGACCGATGCCGTCCCGCGGCACGTCCGCGAGCTGGAGAATACAGGACATCGCGCCGCCAAAGGCGGGGAAGCGGATATCTTCCACCGGCACCCCCATCTCGGTAACGCGGTTATAGAGCACGGCCTCATGACACAGACGCGGGATCACCTGGTGATCTGTCTCCGGTGTCGTTTGATAGTGACGATAGATCGGGCGATCCGCGCGCATGGTTACGGCAGTGAAATTGATTTGCGGCTGCAGGCTTTCGCGCGGAATTCTATACATCAACGGGGTCGGCCCGCCGCTTTGCAGCTCGCGCTGCTTAAGCTTAACCACGCCTTCCAGCACCATCTCGGCGTGGGCCGGCACCTCAAGATCAATGGTTTCGCAACGCACTGTCTCAAAATCCTGATCAAGGATCGTGCCGAACATATCGGCTTCACCCCAGATATCCATGTGGAGCCCGGAAAAATTCGCCATGATTTCGCAGGCCGGTGGCACACCAATCACATAGGCAATGGGCATATCTTCTTCACCACGATCAATCCACTTTTGCAAAATCTGGACGCAGTGCGGCGTCAGGAACAAGCCGTTGCCCGTATTGCGTCCTGTCACTGTCGTGTAGCAATGCATTGTGTTGTGAAAACCGGTGTCAGGATTCCGCATAAAGACCATTGTTCCCAATGCAGGCGCATCCTTGTCCGAATGTTTCATAATCGGCAGAGCAGTCAGATCAACATCATCACCCGTCAGAACCACCTCGCGGACCGGGCCATCATCGACGGTCTTGAACCCGCGTGCCGGCTGTCGCAACCGATAAGCCAGTGTTTTCAGATAATCCTCTTCGGCTACACCCAGGGCGCGCGCCTGCAAATCGCAATGTTTGAGCAAAATATCAACGGCGCGATAGCCCGGTTTCTCAATGATGTTCTCGAAAACGATCGGCCGCTCGCTCTTCGCCGCCAATACGCCGACATGTTCCGCGGAAACGGGTTTGCGGATTGTCGTTACGACATCGTCATTGGTTTCAAGATAGCTGCGCAAATCGCGATCAAGCTGGAAATTCCGGCGATTCGAGTTTCTGTTTAGCCATGGCTTCGATCCCGTTTCGCTTGGCGTTGCATTCATTCTTTACCTAATCACGCCAAACCGAAAGGATCATTTGAAAAAACCCAAAATCGAATGATCACCCCTAGCCACATTTCCCCTTTATTGGTAACGTTTTCCATTAACCGATTTTAAATGTGTGATTTTAATAACTTCAGGGAGAGAGTTTCATGCGAAAACGACTTGGTATCGTTGCCGGTCTTGCCGCGGCAGTGACTTTTGGCGCAACCGCGTCAATCGCGGCAGAAAAAGCTCCGGCGGAGTTCTACAAGGACAATGTTGTCACAATTATTTTGGGAGCTGGCCCTGGTGGCGGTTATGACCTGTACGCCCGTACGGTGATGAAGCATCTCGTCAAGCACATCCCCGGCAAACCAAACTACATTTTGCAATTTATGCCAGGCGGTGGCGGTCAGAAGGCGGCAGCCTATGTCTATAACGTCGCCCCCAAGGATGGCGCCAGACTGGCCAAGCTGTCTAACATGTTGCCAGCCTTCCAACTGCTGCGCGGTAACGTGAAGTACGATGTCTCGAAGATGAATTATATCGGGCGCGCGGCATCAATGCAGTATGTCACGATGGTGTGGCACACAACCGGCGTAAAAAGCCTGGCCGATGCCCAGAAAGCCAAGAAACCGATCATCTTTGGTGCCAGCGGTGTCAGCCAGTCCAATTACATCGTGCCAACTGTTATGGGTAAATTGCTCGGGCTGAATGTGAAGGTCGTTGCAGGCTATCCCGGCACCGCCGCGATTAACAAAGCTTTGGAACAAGGCGAAGTAACAGGCCGTGCCGGCGCATGGTCGAGCTGGATTTCCCGTGCCGGACGTTTGATCGATAGCGGTCAGGTCGTTGCCATCGCGCAGTCCGGCCTCGAAAAATCCGGCGACATCAAGAACGGCTATGGGAAGCCAACGCCGTTGCTGTTGGATATGGCGAAGAATGACGACGAGCGCGCTATTTTGAAGCTATTTGCATCAGATGCCGCGGTTGGCCGGAACTTCTCCGTACCACCGGGTGTGCCAAAAGCACGCGTCAAAGCGCTTTGCCGTGCTTTCGACGCAACGATGGCAGATCCTGCATTCCTGGCAGAGGCCAAAAAGCGTAAGCTCCTGGTTGAGCCGAAGACCTGCGAATGGTTGGCCAAGACAGCGGCAGAGGTTGTCGCCACACCGAAGCCTCTGGTCAAAAAGGCCCGAGCGCTGCTAGGCTGGAAGTAACCACGATTTTAAACGCAAAAGGAGAGGCGTATTATGAAAAACAAACTGATGAAATCCCTCACTGCATTGGCCGCTATCGTGGTCATTACGGCTTCCGGTCAACCCCAGGCAAACGCCGCGGACTTGGAACTCGTTCTTGGAACGGGCAACATTAAAGGCGAGCTGTTTGCCGCAGGCAACGCGATCTCTATCGCGTCCGTTCTGCAGGGCAAAGGCGTCAAGGTCTATAATTACGGAACCAAAGGCGGCAAAGACAATATCAAGCGTATTTCCAAAAAGAAGCGCGCGATCAACTTTGGTCTGGTAACCGCCAAAGATCTCAGCAAAGCCAAGAAGAAGCAGCTGAAAGCCTTCAGCGGCATCATGGCCATTGGTAAAGCGAAAGGGAGTGAAATCCTGCTGATCGTCCGCAACAAAGCCCCCAAGAAGGTCAAAAAGGCTGATTATGCCGCCGCGGTCGCTCAGGTGGTCAGTATTCTAAAAAGCAAAAACGCCATGGCACATATCAAAAAGGCCTGGAAGGGTTATTCACTCTCCTCTGGCGCTGCTGCGTTCAAGAAGGCTGGTGTAAAGCTGCACAAGGCAGCCATCATGTAAAACAATATCTTCGGATATTGATCAAAGAGCCGCCGGAGAAATCCCGCGGCTCTTTTTTATGACCGCTTAAGAAACCGGCTCGCGCATGGTGACGAACTCCTCCGCCGCTGTCGGGTGAATACCAACTGTCGCATCAAACTGGGCTTTGGTCGCCCCCGCCTTGAGGGCAACACCCATCCCCTGGATAATCTCTCCGGCATCAGGCCCAACCATATGGCAACCGACAACCCGATCCGACGCTTTATCAACAATCAGTTTCATCAAAGTCCGTTCATCGCGACCAGTCAGCGTGTGCAGCATGGGCTTAAAGGTCGACTTATAGATATCGACATCGGCATATTTCTCGCGGGCCTGTTCTTCTGAAAGGCCTACCGTCCCGATATTTGGGTGGCTGAATACAGCGGTTGGAATGTCGGCATAATCCGTACTCAGATCTTTGCCATCGAATAGATTGGCGGACAATACCATGGCCTCGGCAATCGCCACCGGCGTCAGCTGGAACCGGTCGATCACGTCGCCAAGCGCATAGATGTTATCGACGGAGGTCTTGAATTGGTCGTCAACGACAATTGAGCCGTCTTTTTCCATCTCAACGCCCAGCTCCTCCAATCCAATATTGCGTGTATTGGGCGCCCGGCCCGTCGCATACATCACCGTGTCGGCTTCTAGTGTTGAGCCGTCTTCCAGGGTTGCGATCAGACCGCTATCGGTCTTTTCAAGAGAGGCAATATTGGCATTGAACCGTAGATCGACGCCTTGTTTCAGCATTTCTTCCGCGAGATGGCTCCGCAGATCCTGGTCAAAGCCGCGCAGGAACAGATCACCGCGATAGAGCTGTGTGACCTGCGCGCCGTAACCGTGCAGAATTCCGGCAAACTCAACGGCGATATAGCCACCACCAACCATGATGACACGCCCCGGCAAATCCTCGAGAAAGAATGCCTCATTCGAGGTAATCGCATGTTCCTTGCCGGGAAAGTCTGGCACGGTCGGCCAACCGCCAGTCGCTACGAGGATTTTGTCCGCGGTTACCTCCTCACCGTCAACCAGCACGGTATTGGCGTCTATCAAGGTCGCACGGGCTTTGTGAATTGTGACATCGCTATTGCCCAGGATCGTCCGGTAGATTCCATTGAGCCGTTCGATCTCCCGGTTCTTGTTATCGATCAGCCGTTTCCAGTCGAGAGAATGCTCGCCGACATTCCAACCATAGCCCGCCGCATCTTCAAAGGCTTCCGGGTAATGTGACCCATATGAAAACAGCTTTTTCGGAACACAGCCGACATTGACACAGGTGCCACCGAGATAGCGTTCTTCAGCGACCGCGACGCGCGCGCCATAGCTTGCCGACATCCGTGCGCATCTGACTCCGCCAGAACCGGCACCGATGACATAGAGATCATAATCATATTCAGCCATTTCAAATCTCATTCCCTACTGCAAAAATCAGGTCCTAAAATTTAGCGCTACCCTCAGAAAACTTAAGGGTAACGCCAAATTTCTCAGTTCAGTTCTAGATAGGTTGTTCGATCTATTTGTCGATCCCACCCATCAGGGCATATTTGATTTCGACAAAATCATCGATCCCGTATTTCGATCCTTCGCGGCCTATACCGGATTCTTTTACGCCACCAAATGGCGCAACTTCTGTCGAGATGATCCCTTCATTGACACCCACGATGCCATATTCAAGCGCCTCCATTACCCGCCAGACCCGGCCAATATCACGGCTGTAAAAGTAAGACGCCAATCCGAACTCTGTATCATTCGCGTATTTGATGACTTCTTCTTCGGTTTTGAATGGGAACAAAGGCGCGACCGGGCCGAAGGTTTCTTCCTTCGCCACTTTCATATCCTGGGTCACGTTGGTGAGAATGGTCGGCTGGAAGAAATTACCACCAAGTTCGTGACGTTCACCGCCAAGAGCAACCGCCGCGCCATTTTCGACCGCGTCGGCAATGTGTTCTTCGACCTTTTCGACAGCAGCAGGTTCAATCAAAGGTCCCTGTTGGGTTTCCCCCTTAAGGCCATCGCCCACTTTCATCGCTGAGACTGCTGCGGAAAGTTTTTCAGCAAAGGCGTCATAGACACCTTCCTGGACATAGATGCGGTTAGCGCAGACACAGGTCTGGCCGGTATTGCGGAACTTGGAGGCCATGGCCCCCTGCACTGCGGCATCAAGATCGGCATCATCGAAGACAATAAACGGGGCGTTGCCGCCAAGTTCCATCGAAACCTTCTTCACAGTCCGGGCACATTGTTCCATCAGCACCTTGCCGATTTCGGTTGAGCCGGTGAAGGTCAACTTGCGGACGATGGGGTTCTCCGTGATCTCGCCACCAATCGCGCCAGCACTGCCAGTCACGACATTGAATACGCCCTTCGGCATCCCAGCACGCTCGGCAAGCTCTGCCTGTGCGAGAGCCGAGAACGGTGTCATCGAGGCCGGTTTTAAAACCATCGTGCAACCCGCCGCCAGGGCCGGGCCCGACTTGCGCGTAATCATCGCCGCCGGAAAATTCCATGGCGTAATCGCCGCGACAACGCCAATCGGCTCTTTGACCACAACGACCCGCTTATCCGGAGCAAAAGTCGGGATGGTATCGCCATAGAGCCGTTTACCTTCTTCGGCGAACCACTCGATGAAAGACGCGGCATACACCACTTCCCCCATCGACTCGGCCATCGGCTTCCCCTGCTCTGCCGTCATCAATGTCGCGAGATCCTGTTGGTTCTCCAGCATCAACTCGTACCATTTACGCAGAATGGCGGCGCGTTCCTTTGCCGTTTTAGCGCGCCAGGCCGACAGCGCCGCATTGGCCGCCTCAATGGCCCGGCGGGTTTCATCACTACCCATCTTAGGCACGGTGCCAAGAACCTCACCGGTTGCCTTGTTGGTAACCTCCATGGTGTCACCGCTATCAGCATCGACCCATTTTCCGTCGATATAACATTGCTCGCGGACAAGGCTGGAATCGCTGATTGGCATCGTCAAATCGCGTGGCATGATTTTCTCCCTCTTAAAGGCAATTAGGTGCCGGGGTCATCCGGCGCTGGCTCGGTATATAATTCTGTCGATAATATAGGGCGGGAAAGTGCTGCTGTTAACCGGCAGTGGTCGCTTTGTCTTCCGGCAGTTTTTCGGTCTCAAGTTGCTGCACGTGGCGACGTCCCTGAAAATGCGCCCATACCCAGAAAATCAACGCAATTGCTGCGCCCCAGGCGATGGTCGGCTGCATCCCAATTCTGGATGCCACCCAGCCCGCAACCAGCGCGCCAAAAGCCGGCATGCCCCAATTCAATAAAATAAAGAAGCTTACCACCCGGGCCCGCATTTCCGCGCTGGCGGAGCTCTGAATAAGCGATTGCGCCGCGGTGCCGGTGACCAGCATTAGGAAGCCAATCAGGAACAACGGCAGGATCGCGACAAGCAGATTCTCGATAAAGGTGAAGATCAGCAGAACCAGGGCCAGCCCCGCGAAGGAATGGGTGCAAAGGCGGGTTAGCCCTTCGGTGCGCCCGCGCCGTGCGAGCCACAAACAACTCAACATGGCCCCGCCACCAATTGTCGACAAAATGGTTCCCAGCGCCTCTTCAGGCAGACCAAAGATCAGATCGGCATAGCCGGAGGCAAGCTCCATAAAGGGTCGAATAAACAGCCCTGTCATTCCCAGGATCAACATCAGAAACCGGATGCCTGAACTCCGCCAGACATAGCGCGCGCCATCCGCCATATCGCGCAGCAATTCGAGAGACACCTTACCCTCGCCGCCGGCCCCTTTGGCTGGCAGAAAGAACACAACAATATAGAGCTGCAGGAAGGCCAGCGTCGCGATCCCGAAAACCAGATCGGCGCCGATCACACCTTCCTTGACCAGAACCAGCAGGGCACCGCCAATTCCCGGCCCAATTAACCGACAGCCGTTAAATGTCGCCGAGTTCAGCGCGACGGCCGATGACAGCTCATCGCGCCCCACCAGCGCATTGACCAGAGCCAGTCGCGGCGGGGTCGACATGGCTTCAGTGATGCCATGGCAAATTGTCAGCGCCAGGCACAGATAGATGGTCATGGCATCGAAATAGAGCAGCAGGGTAAATCCGGCGCCAACGGCGATATAGCAAAGCTGCATGGCCTTGATGACGCGGATATAGCCAATCCGGTCAGAAATCGCCCCGGAGAATACCGACAGCGCCACCATCGGAAAGACGTCCGCGAACGCCATTATGCCGAGCCAGGTCGCATCTTTCGTCAATTGCCAGGTTAGCCAAAGCACCGCTGTCCGGTATATCCAGCGCCCGACGGTCGATAATCCATTGGACATCCACCACATTCGATAGGCCGGGTTTGCCAGCGCTGGTCCGATTCCACCAAGGAGAGAGGAAATTTGCATTGCTGCGTTTAACTGTTTCGGCCGAGTTGTTCAACCAGTTGCGCGAGCGTATCCGCAGAAGTTCGCTCAGGATCAATCTCATCACGTCGCTGCGATGCCAATGGCGACGCGCTCAACAACTCAAACAGCTCAGCCGCTCCCTGATGAATATTGGCTGGCAGGCCGATTGACGCGAAAGTTTCAGCGATCTGTTCCATTTCACCGACATACCGTTCCGACAGCGTCGGCAGCCGAATGATGGCTTCGTCCAGCCGCTCGACGGTTCCAGCATGGCTATTGGGCAAACGTTCCCGCAGAAAATCTGCAAATCCGTAATGTTCTGCCGCCAGCATCACCGTCGTATAGAGCGCAAACGCGCCTTTGTTATAGGCGCCATTGCATATCTTGATGGCGGACCCCTGTCCCACCTCAGGACCGATATAACGTATCTTCACACCTTTACCGTCGAGCTCATCAAGCAAGCCGGCATCAGCACCAGAGGTACAAAAATTCGGAAAGTTATCCCGGCGCGTCGGTGCGCCGCCAATAATGCCAACATCAATGAATTTACCGCCAGCCCCTTCAATCAACCCCTGAAGTTGTTTCGCTGTTGCCGGAGACGTCGCATTGCAGTCGGCATAAGTCGGTCGCGCGCCAGTTCTGGCCATTGCCTCGGCAACATGTTCAGCAATCAGCACCGCTTTCCCCGGATCGAGAATGGACAATACCAGCTCAGCTTCATTGACCAACCCGTCCAAAGAGGGAACGTCACGAAACCCCGCTTCTTCAGCCTTGCGCTTCGTATAATCAGAGCGCCCCGCGAGACAGGTAAGGACGTCATATCCCGAAGCACCAAGCTGTGCCCCGACGGCAGCCCCCATATTACCCGGACTTAAAATAGCAATTTTATCAAACACCATGTGATGCTCCTCACAGAATGAAACCACAATATATAGTAGTTTCCTTCAGCAGGGTGAAATAGAGTTTCAGAAAAGGTAGCCGGATGGCAATTCCGCGAAATCAGGATGGTTCGCTGGAGAGCTTCAATAACAACCCCGATCTGGTGTCGTTGAAATTCTGCGTCGAGCGCAATGAAGCTCGTCGCCATCGTACCTATTTTGATAGCGAGAATATTCCGACGGTAGGCATTGGTTTTAATCTGAAACGCCGAGATGTACGCGGGAAAATCGAGGCTCGGGGTGTTGATTATGATCAGCTGTGTAATCAACAGCTGGAATTAACCGATGAACAGATTGACATATTGCTGATGGCCGATCTTGCGACAGCGATAAAAGATGCCGCCGATCTGTTTCTCAACTTTGAGGACATTACCCCTGCCAGACAAATTGTCCTGGTGGATATGGCCTTCAATCTCGGCAAAAGCCGACTCTCTGGCTTTCGCAAGACCATCGCGGCTGTAACTGCAGAAGATTGGGATGAAGCCGCTAATCAGATGATCGATTACGCCTGGTACCGCCAGGTCAAATCGCGCGGCGAACGCAATGTCGAGGTAATGCGCACCGGTGAACTCGTCACCGACTATCTGCCCGCCGGAATTTCAGCCGCGATTGTTTGAACGCGCATAATTCGTCAAAAAACCGGTTGTCGGCGCGCGGACGCTTAGCACCAGCCCCTCTATTCCGCCGTCACACTTTTCGCCAAATTTCGCGGTTGATCAACATCAGTGCCTTTGAGAACGGCGGTGTGATAGGCCAGCAGCTGCACAGGAATCGTGTAAAGGATCGGGGCGACAAAAGCGTCGACCGTTGGCAGTTCAATCGTCGCCGCCGCCATATCGCCGAGTTTCGCGACGCCGTCACTGTCCGATAAAAAGATCACCCGGCCGCCACGCGCGATCACTTCCTGCATATTGCTCGCCGTTTTGTCGAACAGGTCGTCAGAGGGTGCAATCACAATGACCGGCACATTGTCATCAATCAGGGCAATCGGCCCGTGTTTCATTTCACCTGCGGCATATCCTTCGGCATGGATATAGCTGATTTCCTTGAGTTTGAGCGCCCCTTCGAGTGCTATCGGAAAGCCGGTACTGCGACCGAGATAAAGAACGTCGCGGGCATCCGCGACTTCTTCGGCCAGTGTAGCAATTGCCTCATAATGCACCAGCACGTCATTGGCCCGTGACGGCACTTCTGTCAGCGCATGGCAATAGGCCGCCGAGCGTTCATCGTCGATAGCGCCACGATCTTTCGCGGCGGCGATCGCCAGACAGGCAAGAACGGTGAGCTGTGTTGTAAAAGCCTTGGTCGATGCCACACCGATTTCCGGTCCGGCATGTGTCAGAAAAATGGCATCGGCTTCGCGCGCCATGGAACTCTCTGCAACATTGACGACCGCCAGCGTGTGCTGGTTCTGGGATTTCACATAGCGCAAGGCGGCCAACGTATCCGCGGTCTCGCCTGATTGAGAAATAAATATCGCCAGGCCGTTCTTCGGCATATCAACGGCGCGATAGCGGAACTCGGAAGCGATGTCACACTCGACGGGCACTCGGGCGATCTGTTCAAACCAGTATTTTGCCACCAGCCCGGCGTGATAGGAGGTCCCGCAGGCAATTACAGTAATACGTGAGATATCAGCGAGCGAGAATGGTAGATCCGGCAAAGTAACGTGCTGATCCCAGGGATTGAGCAAGCTATGCAACGTATCGCCGATGACCGCAGGCTGCTCGTAAATCTCTTTGAGCATAAAGTGATCGAAATTGCCTTTGCCGATCATCGCGCCTGAGGCCGCTGTCTGACGAACTGTCCGCTCGACAACCTTACCGGTTTCATCATGGACGATGGCACCTTCAGCTGAAATCTCTGCCCAATCCCCCTCTTCGAGATAGCAGATTTGTTGTGTCAGTGGGGCCAGGGCCAGAGCGTCAGAGCCAAGATACATTTCACCATCGCCAAAGCCGATAGCCAGCGGGCTGCCGCGACGGGCGCCAATCATCAAACCATCCTCACCGGCAAATAAAATTGCCAGGGCAAACGCGCCCTCCAAACGCTCAAGCGAAGCAGCGACGGCCTCCTGTGGCGTTTTGCCTGCGGCAAGGTAGTTACTGACCAGATGCACAACGGCTTCAGTATCGGTATCGGTTTCAAACTGGTGACCTTTTTCGGTCAGCTCCTGCCGCAATTCCTGGAAGTTTTCGATAATGCCGTTATGGACCAGCACGACCCGCTCATCGGCATGCGGGTGGGCGTTGGTTTCACTCGGCCTGCCATGGGTCGCCCAACGCGTATGTCCTATGCCGATCAAACCGCCGAGCGGTTCGCCCTCTATCCGGGCTTCAAGATTGACAATTTTGCCTTCAGCACGGCGACGGTCAATTGTACCATCGACCAGCGTCGCGATACCGGCTGAATCATAACCGCGATATTCAAGCCGTTTCAGCCCATCAATCAGCAGCGGCGCAACATCGTTTCGACCGATGATTCCAATTATGCCACACATCTATGTTAACCCGCCTTTTTTATGTTAACCCGCCTTTTTCCCAGCGTTTTCCTTGGCGGCATCCTTTTCCGCCGTTTTACGCAGCCGGTACTTTAACGCCCAACCCGAGCGTTCTTCCTGCGGTGCGCGCGTAATTGCCAGCGCATCCTCTTCCACATCCTTGGCGATTACCGACCCAGCGCCTGTAATGGCCCCAGCGCCAACTTTTACCGGCGCAACCAAAGCCGTGTTGGAGCCAATAAAGGCCCCGGCGCCAATTTCCGTTCGAGATTTAAAGAAGCCATCATAGTTGCAGGTGATCGTCCCGGCGCCAATATTGGCGCCTGCTCCGACCCAGCTATCGCCGACATAGCTCAGATGATTAGCCTTAGCACCTTCATCGAGGCGCGCTTCCTTGATCTCAACAAAATTCCCGATATGGACCTCTGGTCCAATGTCAGCGCCTGGCCGTAATCGCGCAAAGGGACCAATGATCGCATTGTTATCAACGGCTGCTCCGTCAATATGGCAAAAGGCCCGTATTTCAACGTTATCGCCAATCGATACGCCTGGGCCGAACACAACGTTGGGACCAATTGATACGTCTTTCCCAAGTTCTGTGTCATAGCTGAACCAAACCGTGTCGGGGTCCTGCAAGGTCGCGCCATCCTCCATCGCCTGGAGCCGCAAACGGTATTGAAAAGCAGCTTCGGCCTCTGCCAGCCCGGTACGGGAATTTACGCCCATCACCTCATCGGGATCGTCCGTTTCCACCGTGACGCACCCCCAGCCCTTGGAGCGGGCCACTTCGACAATATCCGTGAGATAATATTCGCCCTTCGCATTGTCGTTGCTAACTTCATCAAGCAGAGCAAACAACCGCGTACCATCGATCGCCATAATGCCGGCGTTGCATAGACCGATTTCCCGCTCAGCTTCGTTGGCGTCACGATATTCGACAATTTTTTCCAGCCCGCCATTGGAACCCGCAACCAACCGGCCATATTCCCCGGGGTCGTCTGGAGAAAACCCAAGAACGACAACCGCAGGATTGTTCTTACCGCGCCGCACTTCAACCATCGCCCGCATGGTGTCTTCAGTAAGAAGGGGGGTGTCACCAAACAGGACCAGGACATCACCATCGAAATCTGCCAGCGCTTCACGCGCAGCCAGAACAGCATGGCCAGTCCCCAACGGCGGGTCCTGAATCGCGGTATCTGCGGGAGCCACAAAATCGGCGACCTCCGGCATACCGGGAGAGGTCACGACGACCGTGCGATCCGCACCGAACGCCGCAAGCCGATCAAGCAAGTGGCCGATCATTGGCTGTCCTGCGACAGGGTGTAACACCTTCGGCAAAGCCGATTTCATTCGTGTCCCGAGTCCTGCAGCCAGAACAACCGCGGCTATGTTGGTCCTTGTCATTTCTCTGGAGTCATCTCTCTAGAGTCATCAATTGACATCGCCCGTTGAGGCGCCCGTATTTCTTCCAAAAGAATTATACGGAATTGCCCCAAAACACCACTTTATTGCCGAATCAGGTCTTAGCGGCCAAAGAGTCCTTTGAGCTGATTTACTGCATCCGGAATTTTTATTGCTGGCTTATCGCCACCAGATTTTCCTGGAATAAGCTTTTTAAGAGAATCCAACGCTTTTGACGGGTCTTTCGCCAATCCGCCAATCGCTCCCGCAAGATCCGGCTTATAGCTAATATTGCTCCACGGACCAGAGACGATAACCGGCACCGAAATGCCTGGGGCACTGGTCGAACTTCCCTGGCCTTTCGCCGAGGCAACAAGCTTTGGCTCTATACGGTAATTCACCCGTTGTTTTGGCATATCGACGGTACCTTTACCTGACAGACGCAGTAAGGGAGACTTGAGCGACAGATCAGTATTGCTCAGCACCCCGCGGCGAATGACGTAAATTCCGCCAAGCTCAGCAAAATCTGTTTTCTGGGCTTTTTTGGCATCGGGATCTAGAAAGGCGGACGCCACATTGCGGATCATAGCGGCCAGATTGATCCCCCGAATAGCGCCGTTGAGAAACTGCACCCGGCCTGATCCGTTCAGCGCCGACACCAATTGACGTTGGAACCCACCCTGCGTGGTTACAGCCAGCTTGGCATTCGCCGTGCCTTCGACGCGGTCAAAATCCATCGCGTCAACCATGAAGGGGTGTGCCTGAAAATTAGAAAGATCGAAATTCAGCGCAACACGCGGCGTTCGACCAGAACCATTGGCCGTCAGCTTGGCTTTGCCGTTGCCACCATAGAGCGCCATCTTGGTCAGATCCGTCACCAGAACGCCATTCCGTAGGGCGACATTGACGTTCGATTGTCCGATCTTGATCTTGCGTACAAGAATTCCAGCAACTGCGAGATCGAGCTTGGCATTCACGGCTTTGAGGCCGCTGAGATCAATCGGATCATCACTCCAACCAGAAGCAGCAGCCTTGCCACTCGACGGAGCTGCTTTACCACCAGCATTGTTTGACGAAGATGCACCGCTCGAGTTTGGCGCCGCCTTTTTGTCAGGCTTGACTTCAGGCGGCAAATACGGATTGAGATCGACCACACCCAAGGTCAGCTTTCCGGTTACGTTGGGTACGCGGCCGCCGCCGTCATAAGAAAAATCGCCCGACCCTTTAATTTTATCGACGGCGAGGGTCGCTTTGCGGAAGGCATGTTTTTGCCCATCCACGTCAACCTGCCCGGTGATCTTGAGAGGACCATAGGCCGAACCCGGTGCTGTAAGAGGTGATCCCGCCCAGGCCGCCAGCTTACGGATCGAGGGAACATCCAGATCAAGAGCCCCCCCTGCTTTAATTTTGGTGGTTCGCGCCGCAGATCCTTTAAAGGACAGCTTCACCGGCGCCGCAGAAATTTTGGTTTCAATGTCTGTCTTTTTACCGTTCAGAAATCCGTTGGGATTGGAGAGCCCTAACAGAAGTTCAATCTTTTCCTTGTTCCAGGTAACCGCTCCTTCGGCCTTCATGGGATCATCCAACGACGGCAAAGAAATCTTCAGATTAATATCATCCAGTTTATGGACCACGCCGGTCTTTGCATCAGAATAGGAAACCCGGCCACCCACAAGACGGACATCGCCGAGCTTCAGACCGCTTAATCCCGGCCCAGCACCGGTTTCACTGCCAGCAGATTGTTTGGCTTTCGTTGGCGCTTTCTGCGCCTGCTTTCCGGATGCCACTGCCGCAGGACCAAATACCCAGTTGGGCGTACCAGCTTTATTCACTTCTAGATTAATGATTGGCTTCTCAAGGACGAAGACATCAATTTCAACGTTGCCGCCAATCAAAGGAAACAACGCCACCTGAATATTGAGCCTATCGACAGAAACCATATTCTTGGCCTTGCCACCTGGGGCATTCGCAAACGAGACCTTGCCTGCAACGAACTCAACGCGCGGCAACAGGGCAACTTTGAAATCGCCATCAATTCTGGCATCGCGACCGGTCGCTGGTTTCACTTGGGCCAGAAGCTCTGTCTTGACTGTCTCGGTGGGGATCAGAAAGGGCGCGGCCACAACGGCAGCGACAAGAAGGACGACAATGGCCCCAAGGCCAATCGCAATCTTTTTCATGAAACAATTCCTCTGTTTGCAATTCGCAGCTGGACCATCCCCATACCCCAGGACCAGAGGTTGTCTAGATACTATGCGACAGGTTCAAAGGCTACAAGTAAGGCGATTTGACCCAAAATTATCATTTAACGCGATGCCGCGGGCAGGACGGTGAGTTGTGTTTTCTCACCATTCAAAATTTGCCGGGCACCGATCAAATGTGTAACCAGTCCACCAAACCCCGTATCCATTTCCAGCCGCACCAAAATTGGCGGTGCGCCTTCAAACGCCTGTGCAATCCAAACCCGTGCTAACCCGTTGGACACCCAACGAGAACGCGACGTCTTCGTACGGAAGCCAGCAATTTTCTCCAGCCGCAGCGTGCAACGCAGTGCCGGGCCCGAATATGGGGAATAGGTGTTCTTTCGCAGAGACACCTTCTTTTGATTTTCAAAGACCAGATTGTAGCGCCGCCGACCATCAAAAACCGGCTCTGACCGAACGCAGCTATCCTGCGATGTCATGGTGATCAAATAGGACAAGATCGCGCCTGCCAAATCACGTGTCCCGAGGCGCTTTTCCATTGGCACCGGCTTGCGCTCATCCAGCTTTGGCGCCGGCGTTACAACTGCCGTTGGAAACCCTTTCTCCGGAAAGACCAATCGGACGCTGCGCTTTTTGCCACGCCAGACGCTGTTATGACCGGCGCGTCTCGGTACAATTTCACGCTGCTCAATCTTGCCTTCTGAAGAGGCCCGCATCGTCCATTTGAACAGCCAATCGAGAAGCCCTTCACCTTTGAGGCCAAGCTTGATGTTGTATCGGTCAGCGCTGAGCGTTGTATCTAGATTGATGTCGATCATGCGAAAACCTCCAACATAGATCGCATAGTCGAGTTTGAGCATGCGTGCCGCTTCCGCCGAAAACGCCGTCGGCGTTGTCATCATATAAAAAAGGAGTGTTATGCCGATCATCCGCATCGCAAATCACAATCCCTGAAAATTTTTATCAGATATGGAAATAGGACAGCATCGTTTCCGATACAATCCCTTTTCATTTAAACGCCCATTTCCAGCACCGCGCGCCTGCAGTTGCGTCGCTGAATAGATTGCTGTGTATTCACAGGTAGCACCGAAAACGGATCAAGCCATGGATTACGAAAATATAGCGACCGAAACGGATGATGAGCTCCTCATCGTTACCTTGCACCGCCCCGAAAAGCTCAACGCCATGACCCACCAGATGCGAGTGGATCTGATGGACTGTGTACGACAGGCAGAAGAAAATAAGGCGGTTCGGGCCATCGTCTTCACTGGTCATGGTGACAGCGCTTTTTGTGCAGGTGCCAATATTCCCGAGCTCGCCGAACGCACCGTGGAATCAGAAATGGGCAATGCGGCAAACTTGCGCAAAGAATTGCCAACGACGCTGGAGCGGCTCGCGAAACCCACAGTGGCTGCGATCAACGGACATTGTTACGGCGCCGGGCTGGAGTTTTCGCTCGGCTGCACCATTCGACTTGCCAGCGACAATGCCCTTCTGGGCCAGCCTGAAATCAAGCTTGGGCAAATACCGGGCAGCGGCGGCACCCAACGTTTATATCGATTTGTTGGGCTAGGCTGGGCTCAACAGATGGTCCTCACCGGGGAACCGGTGAATGCCCAAACCGCGCGCAAAATTGGGCTGGTAACGGAGGTAACATCGCAGGACGAGCTGCTAAACCGCGCCAAAGAACTGGCCAGGTTGATGGGGTCCCGTGCGCCACTGGCCTTCGTCGCCGGGCGTGATGCTGTTCTGAGGTCTACCGAGACAGGTATATTGTCCGGGATCGACGATGAACGACGGCTTTACGCTATGTTGATGGCAACGGAAGACCGGGATGAAGGGCTCGCCGCCTATCGCGAAAAACGCACCCCCGTCTATAAAGGCCGCTAACCCAATATGAAGCCCTTTCTCGTTACACCTGACATTATCGAGGAATATATTGATGACGGACACTGGTCCCGTGAAACCATGGTGGATCGGTACCGCAAATTTGCCACGGAACATCCTGAAAAAATCGCCTGCCAGGACGGCAATGAGTGTTTCAGTTGGGCGGAACTGGAAGCGGTCTCGGATCGGATTGCCGCAAATCTGATCGATATGGGTCTGGAACGCGATGCCACGGCCCTGGTCCAGATACCATCGCGCTGTCGTGAAATTATCCTCCGGGTCGCGTTCAAAAAAGCCGGTATCATCGGGGTGTTTGCGCCGCTGCAATGGCAACAGAAAGAGTTGGCCTATGTCTGGGAGCGTATCAAGCCCAGCCTTGTTGTTATGTCCGGCGCCTTTCTAAAAAGCAACGTCGTAGGCTGGATGGAAGACGTTCTTGCAGATACCACAATTGCCTGCCATCGCATCGATGTTGAAAACGCTCAGGAGGGCAACTGGCTTAAATGGAACGACCTGCTGGATCGTATCCCCAGCGACAATACGGTCGCCCAACTTCCCGAACGTGCCTTCAAATTCGACGAGGTTTCACTCATCACTGCTTCCAGCGGCACAAGCGGTCTCGCCAAGCTCTGCGAATGGCCGGAAGGTGCCCAGCTTTGCCAAAGCCGCGTCTTGTGCGAACGAATGGTGATCACCGCCAAGGACCGGCTGGGTATTTTCGCTCCAACCTCCGGTGCGGCTGGCCTCATGATGTGGATGATTTCATGGAGTGTCCCCTGCACCACCGTTTTTCCAAATGATTACAAGCCAACAACGATCCTTAATCTCATCAAGGCAGCTGAGATCACCGCAGGCACAACTGTGCCAGTCATTTTAGTGCGTCTCACACAGGAACCGCTGGAGCCTCGAAATCTTAGCTCGCTCCGAATGATGCGGGTCGGCACGGCAGCAGCGGATATGAGCGCGGCACAATCGTTTGAGGATCGTTCGGGCTGTCGGATGGTGATTGCATCAGGTTCTATGGAGTGCACAGGTTTCGGGCATGTTCATATCAATGAACCTAAAAGTGTCCGGTTGAACGGGTCGGTGGGCCTCCCATTGCGGGGAGGTCAGCTGCAGATCGAAGACCCAAAGGGCAATGTCCTTCCGCCAGGCACCTCCGGTGAACTTAAAGTCCGCGCTCCCTTTGCATCTTCGGGATATTGGCGGGACCCCGAGGCAACTGCAGAAGCTTGGTCAAACGGATGGTATGCGACCGGCGATATCGGCGTCCTTGATGGAAATGGGCGTCTGACTCTCCTGGGTCGGCTGAAAGACACCATCAATCGCAGCGGCCACAAAATCCTGCCAGCAGAAATCGAGCAGGAAATCGCCCGCAACAAGGATGTCGTTGAGTGCAGCGTCGTCGCCGCGCCAGACAAGGCATATGGCCAGGTGCCGTGGGCCTTTATACAGATGCGGTCAGGGTGTGACCTCGACCCTGCAAAATTCGCCAATGACCTAAAGGGCAGCGGATTTGCCAGTTACAAAATCCCCGCGCGATTTATCGAAGTTTCAGAATTCCCGCGTGTCAGCGACAACAAGGTCGACAAGAAGGCGCTATTGGAAACGGTTTCGGCGCCTTAACGCGACAGCCCCATGAACCCTACCAGCATCAGCGGTATCCCAATGGACGGTTCGGGGATTGATGCCGGCGCATCTGCGAGCGTTGTGGTGCTGGCATTGAAAGTCAGGTCAGTGATGTATTCTTCCCCAAAATCAACATCAACAACTTGCATGCTACTCGGGTTAACGCCACCCGTATTGTTGGAGTTCTGAATTCTGCCGGTACCGTCGGCGTTGAGTTCAAACAAAGGCGGGTGATACCGGCTGGTATTGACCACGCGCACGTTAAACACAAACACCGGCGCGCTACCAACCAGCTCAGAAACCTGTAGCCCATCAGCCAGATTTGCAGAGGCCGAGACCTCAAAAGACATTGAGCTGCCCTGGTTGATAAAATCGGTGCCGATGATTGAGCGAACCAGATTAAAAGCCGGAAAACCGGGGGGCGTCGCTGCAAGGAGGCCAAACACATTATAGTCGACGCTATTGATGTCCGCCGCGGTATAGGTCGTGCCAGCGGTGAGCGGTCCTGCAACATCAATGCTGAATTCAAAGGTCGTCACATTGCTGAAGACTGTCGTCAAACCGAAGTCTGCGGCCTCAAAATTCAACACAAATGCTTGCGCTGAACTGAAATTCAGGTAAAGGCAGCAAGCCGCCACGGTTCGCAGGAGATATCTCTTAATCGTCATCTGGTCTTTATAAAGTACAAATCCCGTGTGTGCCAACGCTGATCCAGCGTCACAGCCTCTCCAAAGAATTGATTTACGCTGGTTTTAGAGCCAAGCTGCAATCTCGATTAAATGGATGACACGATAATAATAAAGAGATTGGCGAGATTAGCATGAGCTGGACCACCGAACAGTTAGCGGGACTGGTTGAACCTGACCGGGCACACCGCAAGGCCTATACCGATCCCGAAATCTTCGATCTTGAGATGGAGCGTATTTTCGAACGCACCTGGATTTATGTCGGGCATGAAAGTCAAGTTAAGAACCCCGGCGACTACTATCTCGCGCAGGTGGGACGGCAACCCGTGGTGATGGTTCGAGATCAACAAGACCAGGTTCATGTCCTGTTCAACCGCTGTCCACATCGCGGCGCACAGCTTTGTTCAGCCCGCCAGGGCAATGCCGGCAATCATTTCTACTGTTCCTATCATGCTTGGACTTTTCACCTCGATGGCAAGCTCGAAAGCATGCCCGCGAAACATGGCTATGATGGCACTAATTTGGATTTCGAAGATCCCGAGTTTCATGTCTCGCGCCCAGCGCGAACAGACAATTATCGAGGTTTCTGGTTCGCCAGCCTGTCAGAAGAGGGCGTGGATCTAAAAACCCATCTCGGAGAGTCGGCAGCCGCTTTCGACCAGTTGATCGACCGTGCCCCTGGAAAGGAAACAGAAATCGTCGGCAGCTGCTTCCGGATGATCCAGCAATCGAACTGGAAAATCTTTTTGGAGAACCAGCTCGACTCGTCCCATCCCGGCGTGACACATGAATCAATCGGTAAGGCAGCGCAGCATCTCGAAAATAAAATTCGCGAAGATGGCCGCGACGTGCCAATGGAGCTCGCCTTTCTGTCTGACTTCGCCCGGCTTGGCCATGACGGCTGGACCAAATTTGGCACGGTAGGATACCGCAACGGACATAGCAGTCTCGAAGGGTATATGGGGCTCCGCCCGGATGATCCCGACACCAATGAATATGTACGATTGATGTACGAGGCTTACGGCGAGGAAAAAGCCGAAGAAATTCTGGGTATCAATATTCATCATATGCTGGTCTATCCCTGCATGTCGATCCAGCCACCGTTACAACAGCTTCGTTCAATCAGGCCTCTCGGCCCGGATCGGACGCTGACAGAGATTTGGCATTTCCGGCTCAAGGATGCACCGGAAGCAATCTATCGCCGTTCACTTGCCTATTATTATCTCGTCAATTCGCCATCGACGATGGTCAATGCGGATGATCTCTTTAATTGGTGGAAGTGCCAGCACGGGCTCGAATCCTCTGCCAGCGAATGGGTCAGCTTTCATCGCAATGCCGGACAGGATATCGACAAGGACGGCATCACCCATTCGGCACCGGAGAGCATGAGTGAGATGCCACTCCGCCATATGATGCATGCGTGGCGTGAGTACATGACTGCCGGGGCGGGAGACTGATATGGCTGATATCGCTCAACTCCTCGCCGACCGTGACGCGTTGGCTATCGCCGACGTTAGCGCCGACACCCAACGTGCTGCCGAACAATTTCTGTACCGGCAGGCTGAACTCCTGGATGAAAAGCAATGGGACGAATGGCTCGCTCTGTTCACCGATGACGGTTTCTACTGGATGCCGGCAGAAGAAGATCAAACCGAGGGCGATGGTCAACCAAACATTTTTTGGGAAGACCAGGACTTGATGCTGATGCGGGTGGCCCGCAATGAGCATCCGCACGCCCACAGCCAGGCGCCGCATAACCGCCTTTGTCATGTCGTTTCCAATGTGCTCGTCGAAAGCGAAGAACCTAACGGCGACTTGATCGTTAGGTCCCGTTTTCACTGTGCCGAATATCTGCGCTATGAGGTCCGAAACTTTACCGGCAAGTACCGGCATTACCTTCGCAAGACCGATGACGGCTTCAAGATCGCAGTGCAGCGGGTTGATCTCGTTAATCGCGAAGGGCCTTACGAATATGTTTTGCAGTGGTGGTTGTAAGGTGGCGATAGGACCAGCCGCAAAGTGCCCCGCCGCCTAGTGAATCATCACAGTACCCAGCAATAACAATATACCTATTTTCAAATCGGACGCCGCCAAAGGCGTCAGCATTATGATTTTAGGCGCTGGCGTGCTGTCGATGAACGACGACGCCTCGAAATATCTTGCCGAATCCTATCCGATGGGTCAGGTGCTCGCCCTTCGGCAAATTGCGGCGCTACTGATGATCATGGCCTATGTCTGGTGGACGAAATCCTGGAATGATCTGCGGATCAATAATCGATCGGGGTATACCTGGCGCGCCGCGATACATGTTGGAAGCGCCATACTGATAATATGGGCCCTGACCCTGCTGCCCATCGCCACGGTGACAACCATCGTGTTTTCATCACCGATTATCGTTCTGGTATTTTCGATGCGTGTCGTTGGCGAAAGCGTGTCCTGGTGGCGGTGGATCGCTGTGGTCATTGGGTTTGCCGGTGTGCTTATCATCATCCGGCCGGGTAGCGTCAGTTTCGAGTGGGCATTGCTGGTGGCCGTTGCTGCAGCATTCGTCAGCGGTTTCCGGGACCTGATGACGCGCCGTTTATCACGAACTGACACGTCAATCTCAATGTTGTTCTGGGCGTCGGTGTTATTGATTGTATTGTCGCTCTTCACGATCCCGCTCGGCTGGAAGCCACTCACCCTTGCGTCTTCATTCTGGTTCATTTTCAACGGGCTTTTGAACGCCAGTGCGCACTTTCTGATGATCGAAGCGCCCAGACTCGGCGACGCGGCGCTGGTGTCACCGTTTCGCTATACGGCCGTTTTGTGGGCCACGCTGACGGGTTTTCTTGTCTGGCACGAGTTTCCAGATTCGCCGCTGATGATCGGCGCAACGATGCTGATCATCAGCGGCGTTATGATCATCCGGCGGCAGTAACCGCGCGGAAACGCCTATCACTCTGGCCGGCTCAGAATGAAGGATTGGCGCTTGAGTATCTCGACATACCATGACGCCAGCGCTGGATAGTCTTCGCGCCAGCCGGGAATAACATCGCGATATTCCATATAGCCCAGCGCACAGGCGACAGAGATTTCTCCCATCAGCGGTGGATCATTGAAGTCACCCGCCTGCTTGTCCAGCAAAGCCAGTGCGCCGGTCGCCTTACCCATCTGGCGGTCAATCACCCCCTGGGTTCGTTTGTCATCGGGCTTCTGACTTTCTTGTGAAACAGCAATGATCGCCTCGCCGAAACCATCCCCCATTGCTTCGAGGGTCAGAACGGCCCAGCGCGCGTCACCCTCTTCGGGAATCAGCTTGGAACCCTTATTGAGAGAATCCACATAGGCACAGATCACCGGGGAATCGAGCAGAACCTGACCGGAATCGAGCACCGCGACCGGCACCTTACCGAGCGGGTTAAATTCAGGAACAACTTCCGCCCGTTCTTCGCGGGTGAGCGTCATCCACTCCACCTCGTCTCCAAGACCAGTTTCATAGGCCGCGACACGCACCTTGCGGGCATAAGGCGAATTTCCGGTAAAATAACATTTCATTTTTTCATCCTTGAATTTCTCAACATGACTATCGCAAAGAACCGGCGCACAAACAACGCGATCTAGTTACGTGCAGCAGCTCGCTGAATAGCTTGCCATACCTTCTGAGGCGTCGCCGGCATATCGATGGATTCGATGCCGAGCGGTGACAGCGCATCAACCACCGCATTCATGATGGCCGCCAGAGCGCCAACATTCCCGGCTTCTCCCGCGCCTTTGACGCCAAGTGGATTGCGCTTGGTTGGCACGGGGTTATTGGCAAGATCAAAGCTGCACATATCGTCAGCGCGCGGCATGCCGTAATCGAGAAAAGACCCCGTCACCATTTGACCTTCCTCGTCATAGACAATCTGTTCACTAAACGCCTGGCCAATCCCCTGCCCGATCCCGCCATGAACCTGGCCTTCCAGCGTCAGCTCATTAATTACCGTGCCGACATCATCCGTCACGGAGTATTTCAAAACCTCGGTGACCCCGGTTTCAGGATCAATCTCGACCTCAACCACGTGACAGCCATTCGGGAAGGTCGGGATGCCAGGCTCAAACGTATCGGTGGCAAACAGCCCGCGTTCCATGTCGCCGGGCAGCTGATCGGGCCGATAGGCAGCGCGTGCGACCTCCTGGATGCCGATCTGTTTATCCGTCCCAACAACCGCAAAGGCGCCGTCGGCAAATTCAATATCCGCTTCGGCGGCCTCCAGCAGATGCGCGGCGATCTGCGTGCCTTTTTCGATTATCTTGTCCGCCGCCCGTCTTGTTGCCGAGCCGCCCAAAATAGCGGTCCGCGAGGCATAAGAGCCGCCACCAAACGGCAGATCATCCGCATTGCCATTGGACACCCGAACATCATCGGTATCGATCCCGAGCGCATCCGACACCAACACCTTATACATGGTGTCATGGCCCTGCCCCTGATCGGCGGAACCGGCGAGTACTGTTACCGTTCCGGATTGATCAAACTGGATCGCGACTGTTTCCCCGAACATTTGCGCCGTCTGTTCGATGAAATTGGCGATACCGAGCCCGCGCAGTTTGCCCTCATCGCGTGCCGCTGCCCGCCGGGCTTCAAAACCTTCATAGTCTGCCGCCGTCAGCGTCATTTCCATATTGGTGCCGAAGTCACCGCAATCGAGCGTATAGACCAGACCGGTCTTGAACGGCATGTCTTCCGGCAAGACCATATTACGACGCCGAATTTCGGCGCGATCCATCTTCATCTCCCGAGCCGCATTGTCTATCAGACGCTCAATGACATACGCGGCTTCTGGTCGTCCCGACCCCCGGAAGGGCCCGTTGGGGCTGGTATTGGTAAACACCGCCGACGATTGGGCATAGATCAGCGGTGTCTTATACGTCGCGGCGAGCCCGCCAAGATGGCTGACCGGTGAAATGGTGCCAAACGGGTCGAGCCACGCCCCGATGCTGCACACATTATTGACCTTCACCGCAAGGAATTCACCGTCCGCCGCGAGCGCCAGCGTCGCCTCGGTATATTGATCGCGGTCGTGATAATCGGTCATATGGCCTTCGCTGCGATCCGACATCCAACGAACCGGACGGCCAAGTTTTCGCGCAGCCCACAGACAGGCATGGTTTTCCGGCGCGTGACCCTGCTTCATGCCGAAGCTGCCGCCAACATCCGGTGAGACGATATTCATCGCGGTTTCAGGCACGCCAAACACATCCGCCGCCAGGGCATTACGCACCATATGCGGCAGCTGTGTCTGGCCATACAGGGTAAAGCGATCAAATCGTTGATCGTAATCGCCGATGCAGCCACGTGGCTCCATGGTGTTGGCAGTGATGCGATTGATTGTGGTCTTTAAATGCGTGACGTGATACGCCGATTCTATCGCCGCTTCGACCGCTTCTTTATCTCCTGCTTCGTGATAATAGGCCTCATTGTCGGGACAGCCTTCATGCAGTTGCGGTGCACCATCCACCCTCGCGGCGACACCTTCAACCAGAACCGGCAACAGCTCGTAGTCAATAACGATATGTTCCGCCGCGTCCTTACCCTGCTCGATCGACTCCGCCACCACCATGGCAACAATGTCCCCGGTAACCCGGACGGTATAGGGTTCAATGGCGTGACGGGTTGGAACAAATTGAGGCTCTCCATTGCGCCGGAAGCGCGGGATCATGAAGGAGTGCTGGCCATGACCATCCGCCACCCAGTCGGCACCAGTATAGATCGCGATAACGCCCGGCATGGCACGCGCCGCGTCAACATCAATGCTGACAATCCGCGCATGCGCATGTGGGGATCGCAGCATGAAAGCATGGCATTCATTCGGAAGCCTGATGTCGTCGACATAACGACCGCCGCCCCGCAGCAGTCTTGGGTCTTCGGTTCGCGGGACGGACTGTCCCATTGAAAACTGTCCCACAACACCTCCCTTATTTCTTTTATTCGGGGATTGTCTCGTTCCAGGCGGGAATGATCAACCGTCAGAGCATCTTGCAGATCATCTTGGCCAGCAATGGTCCGGTGACGATCACGACGAACAGCCGCACGGTTTGCAGCGCCAGGACGAATGAGATGTCCGCATTGCTGGATACGGCGATAATGGCGACAGCCTCAAGCGCACCGGGCACGGTCGCGAGAAACGCCGTTAGCGGGTCCGCATCCACCAGCCACACCAGCATCACCGCCGATAGACCACACAGGGCAATCAACGCTAATGTCCCGACCAGCATGATCGGCAAAGCACGCAACGCATAAAGGACGGTTTCCTGGGTAAACCGTAGCCCCACCCACAAACCGATAAGCGCAAAGGCAATGATTAACAGCCACGGCGGCAGGACAATCGTCAAAAAGCCAAACCCCTGAAGCAAACCGGTGCAAATTAACGGCACGAACACGGCACCGGACGGGACTCTCAACACACGCGCGCCAATTGCACCGATCACAATCACCCCAAGCGTTTTCAGAAAATCCGGCAGCTGATCGGTAAAGGATTGCACCTCTTCAGCCCCGGGCTGCGTCGCTGTCACATCAAAGATAAACCGCGATACAAGCGTTGCCACGACCATTACCATCGTCACCCGCAGGAACTGCATAAAAGCGACGAGCCTCGGGTCCGCCCCAAATGCTTCGGCCATCGCCACCATGCCGGTTGCCGCCCCTGGCGAGCAGCCCCAGGCCGCTGTTGTGCCCGGCAACAGCCCCGTCCGCGCAATCATCCAGCCGGCAAAGGTGCTGGCAGCAACGGTTGTCGCCACGACCAACGATATCGCGGCCCAGTCATTCGACAACGCGACGAGAACGGAGGGGTCCAGCGAGCTCGCGACCAGCACGCCAACAACAGCCTGCGATCCAATCAGATAGGGCCGCGGCACATGAAGCTTTGCGCCCCGCACGGAAAACACCATCCCGACCAGCATCGGGCCAACCAGAAAGGATGCGGGAAATCCGGCGAGATGCAGCAGAACGCTGACAATCCCGGACACCACGATGACGGCAAGCCAGAGCTGGAGGGATTTAAGAGATGTCATTTGGGCTTTTATGACACAAAACGGTCGTCGTCACAGGAACGATTCCTATTTTCGTAGATGCCATGGTGTTAGATTAAAAGTCGAAATTCTGACCAGCCCAAAGGTATTTCTATTTATTCTTCCCGGCCTCATACACAACAAAAATGATGTTCTTATTGACAACAACAATTTTGTTGTGTTAGAAGATTCTTATGTTTAACGGAATTATCCTCAATGAAAAGGAACTGCACCGGGCAAAAGCACGCGTCGAATTGCTTTCAAACCGACTTTCTTCCAAAGGTCAACTTGACCAACTCGTAATTGGACTCCCACCTGAAATTGTCAATCAAGTAACGGAAATGATGATAATTGAGGGGAAGGAGCTGACGAGGGCGATTGATGCATATGAGTCTACAAAAAATACCCACAACCCAGCTAAACTCGTTGAACTTGCTCATAATAATCCCGGACTTACCTTAATTATCGCGCGAATCGCTATCGGACATTCGCAAAAACAACTTGCTTGGCGCTTAGGGGTCAAAGAACAACAAGTTCAACGATATGAGGCCGACCGATATAGCTCTATTAGTATGAAAAACTATACTCGAATAGCTGCACTTTTGGGCGTTCGCATTGAAGCTACAATTACCAAAGACCACGCGTTCAGAGGTCTAGACGAAGTGATCGACGATGTCTCGAAAACAGATATCAAAAAAATTCTTAAACATGGCCGCAATAGTTGCTGGTTTTCCGACGAGATGGACGAGGCCAAACTACGTCAAAACATTGCGGAAAACCGAATTCAGTATGGAAGCCCCTCACTTTTACGTACTGGCATAAATGTTAAAGACCACAGCGAAGACGTTCTGCTCCACGCTTGGCGTGCTCAAGTTTCAAAGATAGCGCGCAATGTGATCTCTTTAGAACCGCCAATTGAATTTGATCCTCTGGAAATTCGCTGGCTACCAGACTTAGTTCGCTTAAGCATTCACGATGACGGTCCCGTACGAGCTATGGAAATGCTTAAGAAATATGGAATTTTGCTTATTTATGAGCCACAGATTCCTGGCTTAGCTATAGACGGCGCGACCTTTTTAGAAGCTGGTGTTCCAGTCATCGCTATGACCCTTAGGAAAGACACAATCGATAATTTTTGGTACACATTGTTCCACGAACTTGGTCATACGATCCTGCATTTTAGGAAGGGTCTTGAAGCAGGTTTTTTTGATCAGTTAGAAGCCGATTCTGCCGATAAGATAGAGAAAGAAGCAGACCTTTTCGCTTCTAACATATTAATTTCAGAAGAAAGATGGCACCGGTCAACTGCCCGGATTGCTCGAAAGCCTTCTATAATCGAAGCCTTCGCGAGGGAGGTTGGAATTCATCCTGCAATTGTCTTCGGGAGAATTCGCAAAGAACAAGAAAACTACGCAATTTTCTCGAATAAATTAGGGAGAGATACCGTACGCAAACAGTTTTCAGGGCTAAACTTGAAAGGATGATCCGATGCTCCCTTATTTTGTAGGACTACGCTTTAAGCAGGGGGAAATTGCCGCTTCCAACAAACTCCCGGAACAAATCCGGTCTAATTTCACACCTTATTTTATTATCCCGCCTCCTAAGGAAGCAGATAAGGAAGCAGAGGGTGGTCTCAAGTTACCATATATTGAAGATAAAATTGCCTACTCTATTGGCGAGAAAATAGGAAAATATTGGCATTCTCTGCCAGGATTTATTGATACTCGTTTTGGTTCAGAATATCTGAACCAAGAAGACATCGCACAGGTTTTCGTTCAGGCTCAACACCGAAACCCAAACCTTGCCCCGGTAGTTTCAAGCGCGCAACTCTCCAATCGATTCTACCAAAGTTTTGTTAATCCAGCACGTTCAGGACTAGGAATTCGGGTCGATTATGATGACATCGACGTCGGAGACATTCTAACAAGAATTCATACCCTGAATTGTTCTCCTGAGGATTGCGTTATATTTATAGATTTTACGGGTGCGAATATTACTCCTGAGTTGGCAACGGGTTCGGTCACGGGAATAATAGATGATCTTGGAGATGCTGCAGCCTGGCGCCGCATAGTTCCACAATTCTCGGACTTCCCACTAGCCAACCCAGCTAAACCAGACAGCAGTGTCTTCATACCACGGGACGGTTGGAAAACGTTCCTTGCCTCGTTAAACGAGTGCTCGGTTCCCAAAAACACACTCGGGTACGGTGATTTTGGCGCTGATTGCGGACATTTTAAGTTCCCCAAAAAGTCTGGTGGTAAAGCAATTCGACACCTACGCTATACAACAGAAACTGATACTTTGGTTCAACGAGGACCAGATATCGGGAAACACGCTGTTGCCATGCAAGCCGTATGTCAAAAAATAATTGAAAACAGCGTGTATGCTGGCTCGTCATTCTCTTACGCTGATCGACAAATCATGCGGATTGCAAATGGCCTCGAAACTTGTGGCAATCCCTCAAATTGGAGGGAATGGAATACCGCCCACCACATTACTCGAGTTGTCCATGACCTGAGTATGATGTTTGGGACAACGTACGAGACAGTTCCAAAAGAGGAGTACTTGGAACAGGCTACGCTCTTTGCAGAGAAAATAGACTAGTCATTTGTTCGAGCCCACCACCACCTGATGGCTGAGCCTCACCTCGCCACCGCCTTCGGCTGATCTGTAAACCGCTTCGCAGGCCTCAAACGTTGCCCGGCCCCACTCTCCCGTGTGCACTGACGCAACACCATCAAGGATCGCGGCGCTGAGTTCATCAATCACTTCAGCGCGGGGCACGGTTGGCGGGTCGAGCGGATGTTCGATGATCTCGTCATTGGCGTAGACCCGCACGCTCTCTGGCATCGGCCGGATATCAGCGTCGCGGCAGCTCAGCATGAACAGGCCGAAATGTTCGTGCGACAGGCCTTGCGGCGGCTGTGTTGGGAAAGGTGCTGCCGACGGTCCGCCATAGCCTCGGTCCGCTTTGAATTGGCCTTCGTCTTCCATGGTCGCGAGATCACGGATTGACCGGCGGGCCGTGCCGTAATTGGCGGGATTCTTTTGGCCTCCGGTTTCGCCACGCCAGTTGCAGAACTCATCAGAATCAAAATGGCCGTAGCCTGAAAAGGTAAGGTTGGCGACAGCACCGCTAGCGAATTTCAGCATGGCACTATAGGCGCCTTCGGTCGGACGCTTGGGATCATAATTGCCGGTCGTCGCGTAAATTGTCTCGATCATCCCGCCCGCCAGGTAGCGCGCGACATCAATCTGATGCGCCGCCTGGCTATAGACCACGCCACCGCCTTGCGAACTGTCAAGTTCATCGGGTCGCCGGGGTCGATAGATAAAATCGGTGTAGTTCAACCCGGTAATCATGTGCAGCGGCCCGAACTCGCCGCTTTCTATAATCTGTCGGGCTTTCACGATGGGCGCGTCATAGCTGTGGCTGGGACCGACCAGCAGATGGGTTTTAGCCGTTGCCGCGGCGTCAATCATCCTGGTGCAATCTGCGATGCTGAGCGCCATGGGTTTTTCGACCAGCACATGTTTGCCCGCCTGCGCCGCAGCGACGGCATGATCAGCGTGGCAAAAATGCGGTGTGGCGATATAGACGGCATCGATGTCGGCGCCCGCACACATTGCCTCGACGGATTCCAAGGCCTGACCGCCAAAATCGGCCGCAAAGCGCTCTCTGGCCTCGGGCCGGGCATCCGCAGCGGCGACAATTTCGAGACGCGGATGAAAGGCGAGAGTCGGTAGCAGGACCGTAAATCCCCTTCCCAGCCCGACAACGCCCAGTTTTAATTTACGGTCCGCCATTCAATAACTGCCATTTGCGATTTTGACTCACCATAGTTAGTAATTAGGATGATGGTCTATAGGTCAAATATCAGGTTTCGATTATGACAGCATATGACACCAACACCCTGCGCGGACTTGTTCAGCCTGATCGCGTCCATCGCGATTTCTATATCGACCCGGAAGTCTTTGATATTGAGATGGAACGGATCTTTGGCCGCATCTGGCTGTTCGTCGGCCACACCAGCCAGGTCCCGAATAATGGCGATTACCTGACAACCACCGTTGCGCGCCAGCCCGTCATCATGTCCCGCGACCGGAACGGCGACGTCCATGTCATGTTTAACCGCTGCACCCATCGCGGTTCGCAGGTTTGCCTCGAACAGTTTGGCAATACCAAGCGATTTGAATGCCCCTACCACGCCTGGGTCTTCAATACCGATGGCAGTTTCGCCGGTGCGCCCTACCCGAAAGGCTATGAAGAGGGTTTCCTTGAAAAGGAGAAACTCGATCTCGTAAAACTGCCCCGCATGGAAATTTATCGCGGCTTTGTCTTTGTCAGCCTGAGCACAGACGTCCCCGATATCGATGAATTCCTCGGCCCGATGAAGGATCATATCGACGCCTTTTGCGACCGCTCGCCAGTGGGCGAAGTAGAGGCCTGCGCCGGGGTATTCCGCTACCGCTATGACGGGAACTGGAAGCTCCAGATGGAGAACCAGACGGACGTCTATCACATCATGTTCACCCATGTGTCGACGACGGACGAAGACGGCAAGCAATTCCGCCGCGAAGGCGCCGAAGAGGATGAAGCCGGTAAGGTCAAAGTACTGGCCAAAAATTCACGGCTCGATGATCAGTGGGAGGAACATCCGCTCGGCGGCCATCGTCACGGTCACGTCTATATGGGCCGGTTCGCGATGGATAAGAAAAACAGCGGTCCCGTATATGACCGCTACAAGGCTTCAATGGAAGAAGCCTATGGGGATCGGGCCGAAGAGAATATGACGGTCCGCACCCATAACAGCATTTTTTATCCGCACTGGTCGATCCAGCATCTGACACAGCATATCCGGGTGATGAATCCAATCTCGGTCGATCGCACGGAGAACATCATTATTCCGCTCAAGCTCAAGGGTGCGCCGGAAGAGATGTGGCATGCGGCGCTGCGCAGCAACAATAACAGCCACTCGCCGTCCGGCATGGTGATGTCAGACGATATGGAGGTCTGGGTGCGCTGCCATGAGGGCCTCAAGACGCAAAGCACCGACTGGGTGGTTCTCGCTCGCGGCATGAATGAGAAATTCACCGGCGATAATACGGGGACCTATGAATCCCATGGCACTTCGGAATCCGGCGCCCGCAATCAACAGCTCGCCTGGGTTGATTATATGTGTGGTGAAAGCTGAAACAGGACTGGTTGATCGTGCTTGCTGACGTCGAAAAATATTTGTACCGCGAAGTTCGTCTGCTTGATGAACGCCGTTTCGAGGAATGGACCGACCTGTTTACTAAGGATGGCTATTACTGGGTCCCGGCCTATCCCAATCAGACCGACCCTTTTAAAAACGTCTCAATCTTTTTTGATGATCGCGAGGTCATGCGGACAAGACTCTCACGCCTCGATCACCCCAATATTCACGCCCAAAAACCTCATAGCCGGACAGTGCATATCGTTTCCAATATTGAGATCGATGAAAAGCACGATGTCGAAGGTGAAATTCTGGTGCATTCAACACTCCAGATGATGGAGTTCCGCCTCGACAAGCAGACACATTATGGCGGCCGCGCCCAGCACTTGCTGGTTAAATCGGGTGACGGATTTAAACTCAAATGGAAACGCGTCGATCTGATCAATTGTGACGGCGCGTTCGAACCGCTGGCGATCCCGTTTTAAGACCGGACTTTTAAAGACAAATTCAAGCTTGCCTTACAATACTGCGCCCTCTTGTCGGGAACCCGGCCCGACCTAGTTCAACGGTGCAGACATGGATATCTCAGATGCCCGCAACGCGTTAAATAAAAAACCACGTCAGTGGACAATCGCCCACAAAATCGGTGGGATCGCCTCTGTTCTCATCCTATTTATCCTGGCACTTCTCCTGTACTCGATCATCACCTTGCGTGATATTCAGGGCGAGCTAAAGGAAATAGCCGCGCTTGATGTCCCCCTGACAGAATTGACCAACAAAATCGAGATTGAGCAGCTCGAAACCCAGATCACCCTTGATCAAATTCTGTTACTGGCGCAACGCAAGCATACGGCGGAGGTCGACAAGAAACTGGCCGACGCAAAAGCCCGGCTGCGTCTCCATTCCGACGCACTCGACAAACATATCACAAAGGGTATCAAACTGAGCACTACCGGGTTCACTGAACATGCGAAACCAATGTTCAAAGAAATCAGCAATGCCCTGCGTGATGTCCAGAAAGATGCAGCCGTCCTCCACTCAGTTCTCTTCAGTTTTGTAAAAAATGTGGAAACCGGCGCCTTTCCGACGAACACGGAAATCGACAGCCTGCTAACAAAGGAAGTCATTCTCGATAAGAAACTCCTCACTCTCATTAAGAAAATCGAGCAATTCACAAATCGAGAAATCCACACACTGCAGAACCACGAACACATCTTTCTGATGGTCAACACTTCTCTCGGGGTTGCCGGCGTCCTGCTTGGAATCTTTCTCAGCACGATGATTATCATCGGCATTCGCACCAACCTGTTCCGCCTGACGCAACGAGTGACGGAGGTGACGCAAGCCATTGCCGAAAACCGGGCCATTACAGGCCCAGTGACTGATATCGAGAGCTCTGATGAGTTCGGTCAGTTGGCGCAGAACCTTGACAATATGATCGGTGATGTTTCAACGGATCTTCGGAAACGCGACGATCTCGCCCGACATCTTCAGCACATGGCGACAACGGATCGGCTAACTGGCGCCTTTAACCGCTTAAAATGGGAAGAATATCTCGAACGCGAAGTCGCCCGTATCGGTCGTAGTCACGAGGATCTTTCGATGATCATCTTCGATATCGATCACTTTAAGAAAGTCAATGACACCTATGGCCATGATGCCGGGGATCATGTGTTGATCGAGGTCGTCAAAACCGTCAGCGATAATTTGCGGGCGGCGGACGGTTTTTACCGCATTGGCGGGGAAGAATTTACAATACGCGCCCCTGCAACCACCATCGACCAGGTTTCGATCCTGGCTGACAAAATCCGCAAAAGCATCGAGCGACATAGCTTCAACACCGTCGGCCAGATTACGATCAGTATGGGCTATGCGCAATTTTGGGGGTTGAGCGACGACGGTGCCAAGATGCTCAAACGCGCTGATCAGGCCCTTTACCGCGCTAAGGAAAGCGGTCGCAACAAAGTTTGCCTTGAAGCAGAAGAAGTCGTCGACGCCTGACTGGGCAAGCCGCTACCTTAACCCGCGTGCTTGCCGACTTCCCACCCTTTGCCGCCGATTAGGCTCTCCGCTTTGGCGCGCGGCTTTTCTTCGAGCTCACTGGCCATAGTGTCGTTCCAGCGATTGATAAATGCGCCAAGCGACAACACCGCACCCATTTCGACAATTTGGTCGTCCGAAAAGTGTTTCCGCAATTCGTCAAAATCTTCGTCAGTCACACCGTTCGGCACCATTGCCGATGACTGGGCAAATCTCAGCGCGGCTCGTTCAGCATCGGTGTAAAGCGGGCTGGTTTCATACTCCCAGATCGCATCCAACTTTTCCGCAGAGACATCCGGATCTGCCGCGATGGTATTAATCGAATGCGCCTGACAATAACGGCACCCCGCTTCGTAGCTCATGATGTGAAACATCAAATGACGCAGCGTTTTGGGAATCGTCAGCGATGTCATAACCGCATTGCGCAGCTCATCATACGCCTTTGCGACCAGCGGTCGTCGCGCCATGGTACGAAATGAATTTGCGACATAGCCACCGCGCTCCAGATACGCCTGAACGGCAGGCTGAAGGTCTGAATCGATATCTTCAATGTCTAAGGGCTTAATCCGGGGCATAATTTACTTTCGATTGAGTTTGAAAAAACAGAGGCAGCATCAGTCTGCGCCGCCAGTTGCAATAGGATCACCGGGATCAGCACCACCGGCATCAATGCGGCGCCGTAGAAAATCGATATGAAGACGTAGCGTGTAGGCACTCGCCGCAAAGGCGGCGGGCACCGACACCTCTTCTACAGCGCGTTCAATTCGGTCGAGCTCGACCGTCGCATCGGCCTGAGAAATTTCCTGACTCCGCACCTTGTCATCGAGCTTCTGGACATCCTTGTACCAGCGATTGACCTTGGTCCGCATGCGCCAGCTATAGGCGGGTGGCAGGACCTTGAACAGCGGATAGAGTAAGGTTAGCAGCGGCAAAATCATGACCTTGAGCCGGTCAATCAGATTAGCCGCCCAAAATGGCAAAAAGCGCTGCAGAAAAGGCGGGCCCTTGTCATAGAAACGCTGTGCCGCGGGTTCCAGTTGGCCCTCAACGCGACAATCGAAGCAGCGCGCGCCGGCGATGCTGGCAAGGGCTTCGCCGTTGTCGCCTCTGAAGTAAAATCGCTGGCCACGCAAACCGGTAAGGCCACTGAAGAAATCGCCGCCCAGATCAACTCGATCCAAGGGGCCACCGGCGAAGCGGTTGAAGCTATTCAGGGTATTGGAACAACCATCGGCGAGCTCGGCGAAATCGCCACCTCTGTCGCTGATGCGGTAACCGAACAGGGCGCCGCGACGCGCGAAATCGCCGGGTCCGTTCAGCAAGTTGCAACAGGTACACAAGAAGTATCGAGCAACATCGCGCAAGTGACTGAAGCCGCAAACGGCACCGATCACCCTTGACCTCGCCGCCTTCAAATTTCCACCACTTTCGAGACACAACCCGACCATATCCATAACCTGTGAAACCCTGGTCTTCCGGGTGATACTGAAGGACATCTCGCCACCCCAAAAACCCCCAAGAAACGAACACATAAACCAACTTGAACCCAAAAGTCAGTCCCATATAGTCCTCACCCCAAAAGACAGGGAACAACCACCTGACCACTTGTGGAACCGCAATAACCAACGACACGCAGATTATTGTATTGGTGAAGAAACGAAGCAATAAACTCCGGTCCATTATCTTTCCCCCTACGACCCAAGTGCCCGATAGACCGATGCGCTACGCTCCCAAAAACCATCACACCCCATTCTCTCTACCCATTCCGGACATTCCCTGCTAGACTTTCCGTATGAACAGATTACTCATCCTTCCTGTCCTGCTCCTGACCCTGTTGGTGGGAACATCTGCGTTCTCTGCTGATTACCAAAAGGGTGCTGCCGCATACGAGAGTGGTGACTACGCAACTGCTCTGCGTGAATTGGAACCTCTTGCCGAACAGGGGGATGCCCGTGCCCAGTACAATCTGGGTTGGATATACGCCGAAGGACGAGGTGTTCCCAGGATTACAAGACTGCGGTGAAGTGGTGGATGCTTTTTGTCGAACATGTGGGCCCGAAAACGTCAAGGCGTTCAAGGGTGAAGTGGTGGAAACTTGCTGCCGAACAGTATGCCGATGCCCAGTTCCTTGTAGGTGCTATGTATGCCCTTGGAAAGGGAGTACTAAAAGATTATGTCCGTGCCCATATGTGGGGAACTATCGCTGCGACGAATGGAAATAAGTTAGGTACGGTGTTGAGAGATTTCGTTGCGGAGGGAATGACCCCCGCCGACATCTCTGCTGCACAGAAACTTGCCCGTGAATGTGTCCGTAAGAAATACAAAGGGTGTTGAGTAGAATCTAACCGAGGGCCCGATAAACACTCGCCCGACCTATTCCCATCTCTTTTGCTATTGCTGACGCCCCTAAACCACTGCCCATCCCGGCGCACGTCAATGGCGGCCAGCACCGGGATGTTCGTGGCCTTTCGATCCGACCGGGTCTTGACGACGGTGCCGTCCAGGATCAGCCGGACAATGTCCTCGTCGATCAGGCTGCGGGCGCACCAGGCGTCCCGGTCGAGCTTCACCTTGCGCCACCACGTCTTTGCTGACCGCACCCTGAAATAGCCCGTAGAGCGCCCGCTTCACCCGACGCGTGTTAGTCCCCGCAAGGTAGACCGAGGCGATCAGGGCCTCGGCCTTCTTCGTCAGCCTGTGATAACGTGGCAGAGCCTTCGAACGCCATTCCGTGGTCTTGCCGTCTTCGGTGGCGACGCGGGCGCGTGGGACGCTCACCGTTGCCGTTCCGAACGTGCCAATCAGTTGGCGCTCGCGATGTCCGTGACGATAGCCGGCGGTCTTCTCGTCGTCCCGGCCATAGCGGCACCGGCCAAGAAACCGGGCAAGCCCCTCTTCAAAAACCGCCTCGATCGTGGGGCGGATATTCTCCCGCAGCCGATCCCCGATCGGATCATAGCCGGCCTCGTTGGTCAGTAGCGAAAGCGCGGAAGTCTCGGTATTCCCGTTCATGGCGTGATCTCCATGGCGGTTGCAGCCGCCGGTTTGAGTGGGTTTCTTTCACCCGGAGATTACGCCGCCTTCAGATTTCCACCACCTTCGCAACACGACCCTGCCAAGGGGCTTACCAGACAAAGTGACGACCTGCGCAGTCAGGTCGATGAATTCCTGCAGGCAATCAGAGCCGCCTGACCACCCGATATATCCAAAACAAGCGGCGGTCCTCTTATGGGCCGCCGTTTTTTTATCTCCGAATTTTTCAAGCCGTTATTTCCGTTGCTCGGCTTGGATATTGGGCAAAAATCAGTATGCTGGCGCGGAAATCACCAACATCTGAGTCCTGACAAACAGAACCAGATCAAGCAGGGAGAATACAATGGCCACGATTGATGCCGATGCCCATGTGCTGGAAACGCCAATCACCTGGGAATACATGGACCCGGAACACAAGAAATACACGCCGATGGTTGTTACGCAATCAACCGGGGAGGAAATGAAGGGTTCCAGCGGCAATGTCCAAAAGGAATTCTGGGTCGTCGATGGCCGGATCCATAACAAGCAATTTAATGTCGGCCTTGATACAGCCGCCGAGTCGCGTGAAATGCGCGATGTTCAAGCACGTATTGATCATATGCACGAGCTGGAAATCGACGTTCAGGTTCTCTACCCGACCTTGTTCCTGCGTCCGCTGACGACAAATGCGGAAATCGATTACGCCTTGTGCAAGGGCTATAATCGCTGGCTCGCCGAAATCAACAAAGCAGCACCGGAAGAATTGCGCTGGGTTGTGTGCCCGCCGCTCCATGCGATGGACGAAGTTCGTGAAGAACTGAAATTCGGCAAAGACAATGGCGCCTGCGGCATCTTTGTCCGCGCCATGGAAACCGACCGCTTGCCTTCCAACCCGTATTTCTATCCACTTTACGAGATGGCCGAAGAGTTTGATTTGCCGATCTGTCTGCATTCTGGCATCGCGAGTTTCGCCATTCACGAAGCTTACAGAACCGACCCCGGCTTTAACCGGTTCAAACTCTCGGGCGTCGGGAGCTTCCATGATCTGTTGTTTAATGACATTCCCGGCAAATTCCCCAATGTGCGTTGGGGTTTTGTAGAGCTGAGCGCGCAATGGGTTCCCTACGCCCTGAATGACCTGGAGTTGCGCATAAACCGGCATGGACGGGAGCTCTCTTCGGACCCGCTCGGCGACAATAATATGTTTATCGCCTGCCAGGTTACCGATGATTTGGATTACATTCTCGATTCTGTTGGCGACGATAATATTGTCGTTGGCACAGATTATGGCCACAGCGATACCTCGACCGAGATCGAGGCGCTACGCAAGCTTCGGACTGATGGCAAAGTCAAGGAATCGTCGGCTGACAAGATTCTGGACGCTAACGCGAAACGGCTATATGGGCTGAGCTAACCTGCCCTGATTTTGCCATTAATCGTTGACACGATTGTGGCTGGCAATCAGCGCGAGAGTCTGCTTATCATATACTGATAATGAACAAACGTTTGCGGTAAGTAAGATTGAATTAGGAGGTATTAATGAAAAAGACACTGATGGGCGCGGTAGGCGTCGTTACTGCCCTGACGGTTGGGATGGCGACTGCCCAAGCCCAGGATGCCATGAAAACCTATAAAGACCGGACCGTAACTATTTTGGTCGGGTATGGCGCTGGTGGCACCTATGGCCAAACGTCTTTGTTGATTTCCCGTCATTTTGGCAATTTTATTATTTTGGCAATTTTATTCCCGGGAATCCTAACGTCATTGTCCAACATATGCCGGGCGCTGGCGGCCTCAAAGCAACGAACTATGCCGCAAAAGTTATGCCCAAGAACGGTAAGAACGTTTTGATGCCCCCCGAAATGACAGTGGTATCCCAGCTTCTACGTCCTAAAAAGATCAAGTTCGACGCCCGGAAGTTCACTTGGCTTGGTCGTGTTTTTGGTGCCAATCAGGTCTTCGCTGTACGAAGTGATACCGGTGTAAAGAGCCTTGACGATCTCAAGAAGAAATCCTTGGTCGTAGCCTCTACAGGCACGGGATCTCCAACATTTCTCGTTCCGGCCATGATGAACGGCATTCTGAAAACCAAATTCCGGATCGTCACCGGCTACAAAGGATCAGCCAAGACATCATTATCTGTCGAACAGGGTGAAACCTTTGGCATGTCAAACTCCTGGGTGTCCTGGAAAAAGAACCGCCCGCACTGGTTCAACAAGCCAAGCAAGAACTTCCTTCTGAGCCTGGTTCAAGTCGGGTACACCAAAGAACCCGATCTCCAGAATCTGCCTCTCCTGACAGAACTCGCGACTAATGCTGATGACAAGGCAGCCGCAGCGATGTTGTCGACAGCTGCTGTTCTCGGTCGGGGTCTCGCATTCCCACCAAGGGTGCCTGCGGGTTTGATTAAACCTATCCAGGACGCTTTCTGGAAGACAGTCAATAGCGCAAGCTTCAAAGCTGATGCCAAGAAGCGCCGTCTGCCGGTAACCCCGATGAAGGGGCCCGCAATTCAGAAAATTGTTAACGACTCTCTAGGGATGTCAAAAACCGCAGTAGCGAAAGCCCGGAAACACATTTTTGGTCGCAAAAAGTAATTGTGATACGGGTGAATTAAAAAGGGCCGGGAACTTCCCGACCCTCTATGCATAAATTAAGGAAAAAATTTCAACTGGAGGAAAATATGAAAAAGTCTATTTTACTTGCTACGATTGCGGGTACTGCCGCATTCGCTATGGGCACCTCGGTTCACGCCCAGGATATTTCAAAAATCTATAAGGATCGCACAGTCACCATCCTCGTCGGCTATGGCGCCGGTGGTACATACGGGCGGACATCTCTGCTTTTGGGCACCCATTTGGGAAAAGTGATCCCAGGCAAGCCGAATGTTGTGGTTCAGCATATGCCCGGTGCCGGTGGACTGAAAGCAACGGCATATGCCTACAACGTCATGCCGAAAAGCGGCAAGAACCTGCTTATGCCTCCAGAGATGATTGTCGCCTCAAAGCTGTTGCGGCCCAAAAAGGTTAAATATGACGTCAACAAGTTCACCTGGCTTGGACGGGTTTTCGGCCAAAACAGCACACTTGCTGTTCGCGCTGATAGCGGCGTCAAGACTTTCAGTGATCTGAAAGGAAAAGAGGTCATCGTCGGCTCAAGCGGTAAGGGGTCACCGACCTTTCTGATTCCCGCCATGCTGAATGCCTTGACCGGCAGCAAGCTCAAAATCGTCACAGGCTATCGGGGCTCGCGCAAAATGCAGCTGGCCATGGAACAAGGCGAAGTGCAGGGCCTTGCCCTCGGCTGGACCGCCTGGGAATCCGCCAAAGCAGATTGGTTCAAGGGCAAAAAACAGTTCGCCTATGCTCTCGTTCAGAGTGGGTATGGGCCGCAAAAGGGTATCGAAAACGTGCCTATGGTAAGCTCATTGCTTAAGAACGATGAGGACAAAGCTGTCGCACGGATGCTGGCTTCAGCATCGGTTATCGGACGTGGTCTCGTATTGCCACCTGGCGCTTCCAGTACGCTCGTTGCACCGCTTCGGGCTGCCTTTGCCATGATCACCAAAGACGAGGCTTTCATTAAGGATGCCTATAAGCGTGGCCTGCAGGTCAATCCGCTTACCGGCAAACAGATCCAGAAAGTTGTTAGTGATCTGATGGCTATTCCAGAACCCATCGTCAAACGGGCTCGTGGAATTATCTTTGCTAAGAAATAATTCTGATCTTACCAAACCTAAATAGAAAGGGCTGGCCATTGACCGGCCCTTTTTTATCGCCCGCGCAACGGTTTAGCCGTCATAGCCGTAATCGCGCTTCGCCCCTTCCGGTGTAATATAACCTTCCGCGATATCGCGCTTAATAGCTTCCGGGTCTCGCTTCGCCGGGTCACCGAACCCCCCACCGCCCGCTTTTTCCATATAGAAGCCTTCACCGGCGGTCATTTCATACTTACCCGCGGCCTCCAGCTCTGTTTCAGAGCCGTTATGATTGATCTTGATAAACTTGCTGGCCTGACCGTTCTTGCCACCATCGACACCACCTGCGGGGAACTTGGCCCGTTCATAACGCCGCACGACAATGGCATCCTGCAGCAGCTCATAGCGCCGCCGGAATATAACACCACCGCGGAATTCACCAGCACCGCCTGAATCAGGGATGACGGACATTTCTGTTACTCGGCAGGGATATTCGGATTCCAGTATCTCAATCGGCGTGATGTGCAAGTTTGAAAGATGTGTCGCGGTCATCGAACACCCGTCATGTCCATAGCCACCGCCATAGGCGGAACCCATGATTTCGTACTGCATGGTCGAATGTCCTGGACGTCCACCACCTTGCCAGGAAATCAGCAACGACCCGGATGATCCCGACCCGGCAATCGCCCGCGTCGGCGTAAATTTCGACATGGCATCAAGGATCACATCAACCAGTCGGAGATTGGCTTTTTGATAGGACGACACTGGTGCGGGAGGACTGGCATTGGTCACCGTATTTGGTGCAAATTTCAATTCGACGACATCCCCCATGCCACCATTGTAATGCAATTCATGCGGCCCAAGGGCACCGACGAGGCAATAAAAGGTGCAGGCTTCAACCATGGCCGGGCGCAAATTAACCGGCCCCCTCGCCTGCGGACCGCTATCGGAATAGTCAAAGGTTGCCTTGTCACCCTCAATAGTAATGGTCACCGCGAACTTAACCGGCGTATCACGATCAACACCGTCATCATCCATATAGCCTTCGGCGGATGACGTACCATCGGGCAATGCTGCTATCGCCTTCTTAAGCTCATCTGCCGCACCATCAAGGATCGCATTGAACGCCCCGATGACCGTATCCGCACCAAACCTGTCGGCGTTTTCCTTCATCCGCTCGACGCCCATATTGGTCGCAGCGACCTGGGCATGGATATCACCGCGCACCAGATCAGGGTGGCGGCTATTGCCGAGGATCACCCGCAAAATATCGGGGTCTGGCTCACCGGCGCGATGAAACTTGATCGGCGGCAGCAAAAGCCCTTCATGATAGAGCTCTGTCGAATTCGCTGACGTACTACCCGGGTTGGTTCCACCGATATCGGCCTTATGCGCAATTGAGGCTGAGAACCCGACAAGCTTGCCTTCGGAGAAGATCGGCGCCACGAAGCCCATATCAGACACATGTGGCATGCCTGCTTCATAAGGATGGTTTGAGACAAAGACGTCACCATCCTCGATTTCATCCATATCGTAATTCTTGAACAGGTTCTCAATGAAGGTCCGATAGGCAATGCCGTGGAAAAACATTGGTGGCGGAATAATAAGCCGCCCGCGTGGATCAAGAATAACGCAGCTAAAGTCACGCGATTCCCGAATGATGGTCGAATAGCCAGACCGGTAGAAATGGTAGTGCATTTCATCAACGAGGCTGGAAACCTTATTGCGGAGTATCTGTACGGTTACGGGATCCATCTTATCTCTCCCTGCCCAGAATGAGATTGCCATATCCATCGATGCGGCCAACCCAGCTTTCCGGCACCACAATGGTTGAATCAAACTGCTCAACAATAGCGGGACCATCGAGCCGCGCCCCTATCGGCAATTTGTCGCGTTCATAGAGTGTTGTTTCGGTTGCCTCAGCAGCATCGAAATACACTGTTCGGGTCCCCTTTACCGAATCTTCGGGTGCCGGGGTTTCGGTGACCTCGCTAGCCGGAACCGGCTCATATTTGGGTACGGCAACCCGCAAACGAACGCGATAGCTGACGATCTCCACCGACCGGTCTTTCGCGGCATGGCCGTGAATCTGCGCATGCTTATCGTCGAAACGATCTCGCGCCGCCGCCATGTCATCGGCTGTGAAACCGGCCTCGCCGCCAAGACCGCCGAGCGATACACGGAGCTCGTATCCCTGTCCGGTATAGCGAACATCAAGCTCGCGTTCAAAACGCGCGCCATCTGGAGAGATGCCTTCCTCTTCAAGCTCGGCAAACCCACGAGCTTCTAACTCACGGAAGACTTCTTCCGCATGCCCTGGTGTCACCAGCTCCATGGGCCGCAACCCAGACCGGACATAATCATGCACAATATCTGTACAAAGCAGGCCGAGTGCTGAGAACGCCCCTGGGCGTGGCGGTACAAAAATACGCGTTATGCCAAGCTCTTCAGCGACGGATGCTGCGTGTACAGCCCCAGCCCCGCCAAACGGCAGCAGACAGAAATCCTGCGGATCAACACCGCGCTTGGCCCCAAACACTTTGACTTCATCCGCCATCCGCAAATCGACAATACGGCGAATTCCGGCAGCCGCTTCGCGGATCGTCATACCAAGGGGCTTGGCGATTTTTTCTTCCAAGGCCTTTTCAGACGCCTCTTTGTCTAGCGTTTGAGAGCCACCTAGAAAATAACCGGGATTAAGATACCCCAGCGCGATATCCGCGTCCGTTACAGCGGGGTCTTCACCCCCCTTGCCATAACAGGCCGGGCCGGGATCAGCGCCTGCACTTTGCGGACCAACACACAGGAACCCGCCGCGATTGATCCAGGCGATAGAACCACCGCCCGCAGAGATTGTCGTCAGATCAAGGGCCGGAACCCCCAATGGACGCCGCGCAACCGTGACCTCGGTTACCTCAAGCGGTTCGCCACCCTGAATAAAGGCAATGTCAGCCGACGTTCCGCCCATATCCAGCGTGACGATACCTTTCATGGCATCATCTCCGGACAGATAGGCGCCCGCCTGGGCGCCCGCTGCAGGCCCCGAAAACAGGGTATAAACTGTTTTACCTCCCTGAACTGCCGCGCTAAACGGCATCACGCCACCATTGGACTGCATCAGAAAACGCTGTTGCGTGGAAACGCCACCGTCATCCAGCCCCTTGTTCAAATCGCCGATATAGTCGACCAAAACCGGGCCCAGATAGGCATTTAGCAGGGTCGTCGATAGCCGTGGCCATTCACGGATACGAGGTAGCACCTCCGAAGACAGCGACACATGCGCGTCGGGAAATTCTTCCAGAATGATCTCGCGCGTCCGTTCTTCCTGGGCTGAATTTGCATAGGAAAACAGATAGCAGATGGCAATGGAGTTGGCGCCAGCGTCCATCAGAGACCGCGCATGTTCGCGCACGGCATCTTCATCAAGCGGCGTAATTTCAGCGCCCTCCCAGTCAACACGACCGGGTACTTCGCGGGTCATGCTCTGAGGCGCGAGATGAACGGGTTTATCATAGAAATAATCGAACGGGTTGCCGTCTCGGCCCTGGCTCTGAATTTCCTGAACCGCGCGATACCCATCGGTGATCATAAGACCCACCTTGGCGCCCCGCATTTCCAGCAGCGCATTGGTGGTAATGGTCGTTCCGTGAGAGAAAAACTCTATCGCATCAGGAGGTGTCCCTTTGGCAACAAAATTATTCACGCCGTTAAGAACACCAATCGCCGGGTTGTGCGGTGTACTTGAAACTTTTTCGACGGAAATTTCGCCGGAGGCGACATCCAGTAAAACGAGATCGGTATGGGTGCCACCAACATCGACACCGAGGCGAAAGCGGACTTCTGCACTCATTTGCCGCCAAACTCCCTATAATTTTTATTCTAAAATATTGAGCTGTTTGTAGCGCAACCGATTGGCCCGGTCGACCCCTGTACTTTCAGTCGCGATCAGGTGGCAGACATCAGTTTTTCTGGGACTTCGACGCCAAAAATATACCCACGGCAATAAGAATAATGCCGGCAAAATGATAGCCCTGCAGCGTTTCGCCCAAAAGCAATATCGCCAGCACAACGGTAAAAGCAGGAATGAGATGCAGGAATTGGCTGGCTCGGATTGGCCCCAGCGTTTTGATGCCGTAATTCCAGGCGACCATCGAGATAGCGCCTGAGAATATCCCTAGATAGGCGATGGTCCAGAAATTCTGCATATTAAAGGACATCGCCGTAAAATAGGTGCTCTCTACCAAGTACGGAATTAACAGCATCGGGATGCCGAAACCGAGCAATAACGTCACAACGACCATTGAATCCATTTCCCGCGGCAACTTTCGGATCAGAACGGCATAAAAGCCCCAAGAGATGTAAGCGATAAAGACAATGATATCCCCGAGATTAAAATCAAGCTGCAGGAGCCGTTCGAGCGATCCGGCAGCGATCAAGACAAGAACCCCGCCCAACGACAGAGCCGCCCCTAACGCCTGACGTCCGGTAAACTGATCGCGAAATAGCAGCCAGGCCAGAAAGATGATGATCACCGGCTCAACTGAGTTGATGACGGCAGCATTGATCGCAATGGTAAACTGCAGCGACAAAAACAGCAGCGCGTTGCCGCCAAACCACAACAACATCGCCAGCAGCGCCAGCGTCTTCCAGTGTTCCTTCACCAGATCAATTTGGGATCGAATTCTGGGATAGGTCAGCGGCAACAGAAGGAGAAATGCAAAAACCAGCCGCCAGAATGACAAAGCCATTGGTGGCGCATCATCTCGGACATAACGTACCACGATGGTCGTGGTGGCCCAACAAAACATCGCAAACGACACCGCCAAATAGGGGTTGAGCACAACCCTTTTCCACAGAGGTGCTGGCACAGCATCCGAGCTTCCCTCTTCGCTTGTTTGGTTATCTGGTGATGTCACGGGCTATCCTCTTCGGGGTCACGCGAAATGCGTCCCGAATACCACCCTGTCTATCGGAGTTTTGCCCAAATAGAAACGGCGGCGCCAAGGCACCGCCGTTTTACTAAAAATTTAACCTCAACTAAGCCGCTGTGCGCTTTCTCTGCAAATACGACGCTGTTAAATGCTCTGCGCAATAGGGGCGACCCGGCTGAGCTGTCTTGCCGCAAATATGGAGGCCATGACGACCCGGCTCCTCCGTCGGCATCCGGCACATCCAGGATTTTACATCTGGACCGAGAGCGACAGGCGGTTCCTCTTGAATGACAGGTTCCGGCGGCGGCGGCGGTTCTGGAACAGGCGCGCCCCGCTGTAAATTTAGGCGATGCGCCTTGCCGATGACGGCGTTCCGCGTAACTCCCCCAAGCTTCGCGGCAATCTGACGTGCCGACAGGCCTTCGGCCCACAGGCGGGTTAGAACTTCAACGCGTTCAGGTGTCCATTGCATAATCTGCCGTCCTTCTATTGCTATATATCGTGTCCCCATGACAGCACGACCACTATATATAGTCAAATTACCATTGCAAACTGATTTTTTGGCTCAAATCAAAGGTTCTTGTGGAAAACTGTTGATTTTTAGGCCTTTTCAGGGCCTTTTTTGTCGTTTTATCCACTTTTTGCCGTTTTCAACGGCTCGATGCAGCGGGCATCATCATTGCGCGCGTTATTGACGAAAACACCGACCCGGTAGAAGGCCATCGGTTCAACGGGGTAAGGCTTAAGCAGTTTCTGACATTTATTCACGTCATTCGCGGGATCCAGCCAGGCCGCATAATCTTCCGGCGGCAAGATAACCGGCATCCGATGATGGATCGGACGAAGTTTGTCATTTGCATCAGTCGTAACAATAGTCACTGTTTCAACTAGATCGCCTTCCTCATACCCGTAACCGTCCTGTTTGGCCTGCCAGCTTTCCCACAGTCCAGCGAAGGCGAAGACCGCCCCACCTTTCATGCCAATTCGGAAAGGCTGCTTTTTGCCGTTCTCCATTCTCCATTCGTAAAACCCATCTGCCGGAACCAGACAACGGCGTTGCTGAAAGGCTTCTCGAAAACTTGGTTTTTCGGAAAGAGTCTCGCCCCGCGCATTGATCATCTTGGCGGCAGAAGCGCCATCCTTTGACCATGACGGGATCAGCCCCCATCGCGACATCGCAAGCGTCCTTGCACCGCTCTCTGTCATTCGGATCGTAATGATCGGTTGCGTCGGTGCGACATTAAAACGAGGCTCAAGATTGGGAATATTCTCGTAGTCGAAAATTGCCCGCATCGCCTCAGGTGCCGTCGTAATGGAGAAACGTCCACACATAATGTCAGACTACCGTCATGACAGATTCGTAAGAAGCAGGGCTCAGCGGGTTGTAGCCGTACCTCGCGAGGATTATTCTCGCCTCAACCATCACACAGGGAGATAAAAATGGCAGACAGAGATTTAAGTGGAAAAGTCGTTATGGTTACCGGTGCCGGCAGTGGGCTGGGCCGTGCCATGGCGTTGGCTTTGGCAGAGTCAGGCGCAACCGTCGCCGGCATTGATGTCAATGTCGACGGCATGAATGAGACCGCTGGCATGGTCAATGGCAGCTTCACGTCAATCAAAACGGACATTACCAGCGTCGACGACGCGGAAAATGCCATCGCGACCGCGATTAAGGACCTTGGCGGGCTGCATGTTCTTATCAATTGTGCGGGGCTTGGTATGCCAACCTTGCGCGTTGATTACTGGAATAACCGGCTATATTTCTGGGAAGCTGATCCTGACAAGTGGCAACGTCTGATGGACGTCAATGTTCGCGGCGCCTTCTTGATGGCGCGTGCCGCCGCCCCCCATCTGATCGAGCAAAAATGGGGCCGTGTCGTGAATGTAACGACCAGCATGAACACCATGATCCGAGGCGGCAACATGCCCTATGGTCAATCGAAGGCATCCCTGGAAGCAGCCAGTAATGCTTGGGCGGATGATTTCAAGGATTCCGGCGTTACCTGCAACGTTCTCGTTCCCGGTGGAGCAGCCGACACACCGATGGTTCCGAATGAGTCCCCGTATGCTCGGGAAAATCTGGTCCAGCCTGTGGTCATGGGCCCACCTGCTTGCTGGCTGGCGTCAAACGACTCGGACGGTATCAACTCGATGCGGTTCCTGGCACGGAATTGGGACCCCAGCGCTTCGGATGAAGACAATATCAAATCCGCGGGTTCGCCAGCCGCATGGCCTAGCCTGGCTGACGCGGCAGCAGTCGGTCAACCGGCCACATCACACGGCAAAGATATTCCACGCTAAAGTGGAATATCCCCCTTTGAGGAGATTACGTGGCGGATACTAACCTGACGGGCAAGGTTGCCATCGTCGCTGGCGGCGGCGGTGGCATGGGACGGGCAATTGTTTTGGCGCTGATCGAGAAAGGCGCCAAAGTGGCCGTTTTCGATGTGCGTCAGGAAAACGTCGATAAGGTCGTTGCGGAGGCGCCCGCTGTCGGTGATTCAGAGTGCGCCATTCCATTGGTCCGCGACATCACTCAGATTGACGATTGTATGTCCGCCGTACAGGAAACAATTGATGCGTTTAATTCAGCGGATATTCTGGTCAATGCCGCTGGCCTCGGTATGGCGACACTCAAGAATGACTACTGGAACGACAATTTGAAATTCTGGAATGCTGATATTGACCGGTTCAACGCGTTAATGAGTGTTAACTGGAATGGTGCCTTTCTCCTCGCTCGTAGTGCCGTACCGCATATGATCGAAAAAGGCTGGGGCCGCATCGTCAATGTAACGACCAGCCTCGATACAATGACAACACGGGGTTACACGCCATACGGCCCCTCAAAGGCCGCATTGGAAGCCGCAACGTCGGTCTGGGCCAAAGACCTCGAAGGCACCGGGGTTACGGCTAACGTTCTCGTCCCGGGCGGACCGGTAAACACTGATTTTATCCCCGAGAACGCGCCGTTTGATCGCACCAAACTGACTCAGCCGGAAGTCATGCAGGCTCCAATGTGCTGGCTCGCCTCGGACTTGTCAGATGGTGTAACAGATATGCGGTTTGTCGCCCGCTCCTGGAACCCTGATGTCTCGCTGGAAGAGGCCATCGCGGAGTCTGGCGGGCCCTGCGCCTGGCCTGATGCAGGAAAGAAAGCGTTTAAACCGACATGACGTTGCCCAATCGCGGCAAACTCCTCAGTGAAATCATCGACCTTACCGACGTGGCAGGTGATGAGATCATGAAAATTTATCGGGGCGATATGCAGGTCCGGCAAAAAGCCGACGCCTCCCCGGTTACAGCGGCAGACGAAGCCGCAGAGAAGATTATCCTGGCGGGTTTGCATAAGCTGACACCTGATATTCCTGTCGTGGCCGAGGAAGAAGCGGCAGCGGGCAAAATCGTTGAGGTCAGTGATCAACCTTTCTGGCTGGTTGATCCATTGGACGGTACCAAGGAGTTCATCGCACACCGCGATGAATTTACCGTCAATATTGCCCTGGTCGAGAATAGGGCCCCGACGATGGGCGTCGTTCTCGCCCCGGCGCTGAACACTTCATACGCTGCTGACGGACCGGGAACTGCTGTGAAACGAGTTGGCAACGGGGATGCTCAGCCCATCACCACACGGCCAATCCCCGATAAAGAGGTCATTGCAACAGCCAGCCGGTCTCATGGTGACAAAGCCAAAATGCAGGAACTGCTCAAGGATTATGCTATTGGCGACGTCGTCGTTTCCGGTAGTTCGATCAAATTTTGCATCGTTGCCTGTGGTGATGCCGATATTTATCCGCGATATGGACCAACCTGTGAATGGGATATTGCCGCTGGACACGCCGTATTAAACGCCGCTGGTGGCACCGTATGCACACTCGAGGGTAACGAGATGCGGTATGGCAAACCCAAATTCCTCAACCCCGACTTCATTGCCTACGGCAACCGAGGATGACAGACGATGGCTGACCCGTCAGAAGATCCATTCGCCGAGGCTGCCATTCAAAAAGCGGCCAGATCCATCCGGGAAGGTCAGCTTGTCGCTTTTCCGACGGAAACCGTCTATGGGCTCGGGGCCGATGCCACGAACGCGGATGCCGTCGCCGCGATTTACGCTGCCAAGGAGCGTCCGTCTTTTAACCCTCTGATTATCCATGTCGCATCTGTTGAAGCCGCCGAACAGCTGGTTGTCTTCGATGACCGTGCGATCGCGCTTGCGGAGGCAAACTGGCCGGGCGCTTTGACATTGGTTCTGCCACGACGAGATGACTGCCCGGTTTCTCTGCTCGCCGGTGCCGGTCTGGATACATTAGCCATCCGGGTTCCTGCCCACGCCTTCGCAAGCAGATTTCTTCAAGCCGCAGCAGTTCCTATAGCGGCGCCGAGCGCCAACAAATCAGGAACAGTGAGCCCCACTATCGCTGAACATGTCCGGGAGTCCCTCGGCGCTGCTGTGGACATGATCCTGGATGACGGGGCTTGTTCAATCGGCCTGGAATCGACAATTATTGACCTCACAACGGACATACCGACATTGTTGCGCGCCGGCGGCGTTACGATGGAGCTGCTGGAGAGACAGATCGGTGAAATTCAGCCTGCTGCAAACAATGATGAAACGCCAAAAGCACCGGGTATGCTTTCCCGTCATTACGCGACGCGCATTCCCCTCCGTATGGCAGCGACCCATCTGGAGGATGGCGAAGCACTCCTCGCCTTTGGTGGCCGGACACTTGGGTCGGCACCCGCGGTCTGCAATCTGAGCCGGGGCGGTGATCTCAAAGAAGCAGCTGCCAACCTGTTCGACATGATGCGCCAACTGGACAGGCCGGAATATACCGGGATCGCCGTTATGGAAATCCCGGAAACGGGTCTAGGACGTGCAATCAATGACCGATTAAAACGCGCCAGCCAATAGGGCCCGCTTGCCCGCATCGACGGGATCGGCTAAAGCTGAACACTGGAAAATTCAAGCTAGAGGAAGTGCCGTGGACGGGAGCACACACCCCGTATCATCTGTCGTGCTGGACCGCATTGCAGAGATCGTTGGCGAAAAAGGTCTGATCCGGGATCCGGCCGATATTGAGCCCTATGTCGTTGATCAGCGGAAAGCCTATATCGGCGCAACGCCAATGGTGGTCCGCCCCGCAACAACTGAAGAAGTCTCAAAAGTCGTTGCACTTTGCGCGGAGACAGGCACACCGATTGTTCCGCAGGGCGGAAATACCGGGCTGTGCGGTGGCGCAACGCCCAGCGAAGCAGGAGATCAACTCCTCCTGAGCCTGACACGTATGAACAATGTGCGTGATGTCGACCCGCTGAATTACACACTGACGGCCGAAGCCGGTGTCATCCTGACAGATATTCAGCAAGCCGCTGATGATCATGACCGTCTATTTCCACTCAGTCTTGGAGCTGAAGGCACCGCGCGCATTGGCGGCAATCTCGCGACCAATGCCGGTGGCACGGGCGTACTGCGCTATGGCAATGCCCGTGAACTCGTTGTCGGGCTGGAGGTGGTCCTGCCTGATGGCCAGATATGGGACGGGCTCTCGGCTTTGCGCAAGGATAATACCGGCTATGACCTGAAGCAGCTCTTTATCGGCTCGGAAGGCACGCTTGGGATCATTACTGCCTGTGTCCTGAAACTGTTTCCAAAACCTCGCGATGTTCAAACCGGTTTCGCCGCTGTCCGGGACGTCAACGCCGCTATCGAAATTCTTGCGCGGGCCAGGGCCGCAAGCGATGACCGAGTCACGGCCTTTGAATGGATGGCCCGCAAGGGGCTTGATCTGGTGTTCAAGAATATTCCAGGTGCCCGCGATCCTCTATCCGAGCCACATGCAGAATATTTGCTGATCGAACTGACCTCCGGTCACGAAGAAGGCGGTCTTCGCGAAACTCTTGAGGAAATTCTCGGAGATGCCATGGAGCGCGGCGAGGTTCTTGATGCAACGATTGCCGAGAGCCGACAGCAGGCCGCCGATATCTGGAAATTACGGGAAACCATTCCGGAGGCACAGGCGATCGAGGGAACCGGTGTAAAACACGACATCTCGGTCCCGGTTTCTGCGATGCCCGAATTTCTCAAACGCGCCAATGAAGAAGTCGCCAAAGCGGTCGAAGGGGTACAGATTTGCGCTTTCGGGCATATCGGTGATGGCAACGCGCATTATAACCTGAACCAACCAGACAATGCCGACGGTGAAGCTTTCCTCGGCCACAAAGACGCGCTGAACCGGATTGTCCATGATATTGCGACGGACCTGCGGGGCAGCATTAGCGCTGAACACGGCATTGGCCGGTTAAAGCGCGAAGAGCTGGTGCATTACAAATCCCCCATCGCACTGGATGTTATGCGCAGCATTAAAACCGCTATCGATCCCAAACAGATTATGAACCCGGGCAAGGTCCTTTAGGGTGGACGATGTCGGACTACCGGCTGCCTCAGGAAGATATTCGATTTGTTCTTGAGGAGCTGATCGGTCTCGAGACAGTCACGACTCTCCCCAACCTGACCTCGGTCACGTCCGAAGACCTAGCGACCATATTGGATCAGGCGGGAAAACTCGCCGCGGACACGTTAGCGCCGCTTAATCGGGTCGGAGATCACGAAGGTTCTTCTTTAAATAATGGCGTAGTGCACACCGCAACCGGTTTCGCCGCTGCCTACAACGCCTATAGAGAGGTTGGCTGGTGTGGCACTGCCGGTGATGCAGAGTATGGCGGTCAGGCCCTGCCACGACTGATCAACACCGCATTATTTGATGTGTGGAATGCAGCCAACCTGTCCTTTTCTCTTTGCAACACGCTAACGGACAGTGCGGCGACGTTACTGACTCAGCATGGCAGTGACGATCAACGGAGTATATATCTGACCAAACTGCTGAGTGGTGAATGGACCGGCGCAATGGCGATGACCGAACCACAAGCAGGGTCCGACGTCGGCGCTCTTTCCTGTGCCGCCACGCCCGATGGTGATGGCTATCGTCTTAGAGGCCAAAAGATATTCATCAGCTGGGGGGATCACGATCCCACCAATAATATTGTCTATCTGGTGCTCGCGCGTTTACCCGATGCCCCGAAAGGATCGAAGGGCATTTCGCTTTTTATCGTTCCCAAATTTATTCCGGATGACCAAGGCGTGCCCGGCGACCGAAATGACGTTGCGTGCATCGCACTTGAGAAAAAACTTGGCATCCATGCCAGCCCAACATGCGTCATGGAGTTTGGCGCGAAGGATGGGGCAATGGGATGGCTTATAGGCGAACCCAATCAAGGCCTGCAGGCGATGTTTACGATGATGAACTCTGCCCGACTCGCCATCGGACATGAGGGGCTCGGTATTTCAGAGTGCGCCTATCAGCAATCCAAAGCCTACGCCACAGAGCGCTTTCAAGGACATGATCGTGATGGCGAACCTATCCCGATCATTGAATTTCCCGATGTGCGCCGGATGCTGCTTTCGATGAAAGCCATGATCGAAGCGATGCGGGCGCTTTGTTACGATGCCGCTCAATCTGTCGATCTCGCAGCACATCACCCGGATGAAGCGGTCCGGATACTGCATGATGATCGGGTTGCCCTGCTCACCCCAATCGTCAAAGCCTGGTGCACAGATGGCGCGGTCGAAGTGACATCAACCAATATTCAGATCCACGGTGGCGCGGGGTATATAGAGGAAACCGGCGCCGCGCAGCTCTATCGTGATGCCCGGATAACGCCGATCTATGAAGGCACAAACGGAATCCAGGCGCTTGACCTGGTTCGCCGCAAACTCGGGAGTGATGGTGGCCTCGCCATGAACACGCTGATCGAAGAAATGAGGCAGTTCGATGGCGCCCTTTCGACGTCAGAAGATGGTGCTATCGCCGCAATTCGCGGTAGATTCGCAGAGGCTGGTGCAGCCCTGTCCCGCACCACGCATCATCTTCTTGATAGTTTGCAGAATGATCCAGCTCACGCCGAAGCAGCTGCCACCCCTTACCTCGAATTAGCGGGAATCGTGCTTGGTGGATACTACATGGCGCGTTCAGCCCTGATTGCCGAAGAGAACATTTCAACCGGCGCTGGAAATACTGACTTCTACCGGGCCAAACTTGCTACGGCATTGTTTTATGCGGAGAATTTCCTTCCCAAGTCTGCGGCCCTGGCACATGCCGCCACGAGCGGTGCCGATACGATTTCCTATATGGTACCAGAGGCTTTTTGAGCACCCCATAAGGCTGCTATTTTTGTTCATTTTCCTTCTTGCAATCACCGCAAAAAGAGATAAAAAAAAGCGCCGCAAAATTGGTTTGCAAAGCCCCCATATAAGGAACGACGAGGATGGATCAAACCGCACCCCTGCCCGAAGAGTCGACCCGCATCGAAGAATTGTCGACTGACTTTAAAACAGCTGTTCGAGACAAGGCTTCAAAGGATTTTTTTAAGGAACGGAACGGGGAAATCCATGCGGGTGCGCATGTCCTTGCGGACTTATGGGGCGCCCAGCACCTCGAGGACATTCGCTACATCGAAGACGCTCTCCGGAAGGCGATCGAAGCTTGTGGCGCAACGCTTCTCCATATCCATCTGCACCATTTTGGCGAGGGAGGCGGTGTTTCCGGTGTAGCTGTTTTGGCCGAATCACATATCAGTGTGCATACCTGGCCGGGACGCGGTTTCGCGGCATTTGATATTTTTATGTGCGGCTCCTGTGACCCGGAAAACGCCCTGCCTGTCCTGCAGGAATATTTCCGCCCGGAACGACTCGAAAGCAGCCTGCAGAAGCGAGGCTTTGTCGGGTGAGCGCGCGCTGGTTCTCCGAGACCCTGTACACGGATTTTCAACAATCCCTTCTGATTGAAGAAGTTCTATTTGAAGGTCGCACGGCTTTTCAGGACGCGGTGATATTTCGCAATCCGCGCTTTGGCCGTGTTTTGACGCTGGACGGCATTGTTCAAACCACTGAGCGAGACGAATTCTGCTATCACGAAATGATGGTGCATGTGCCCATGATCGCGCACGGCAATGCCGGTAATGTCCTGATTATTGGCGGCGGGGATGGCGGTATCCTGAGGGAGGTTCTGAAGCACCCGGATGCCCAACCAATCATGATTGAACTCGATGAGACAGTTGTCGATATCTGCCGGGAACACATGCCGAGCCTCAGCGACGGGGCCTTTGATAATGATCGCGCTGACGTTCGCTTTATGGATGGCATCAAATTTGTCAAAGAAACCGATGAAAAATTCGACGTAATTATCGTCGATTCAACGGACCCCATCGGACCGGGCGAGGTTTTATTTACAGAGGATTTCTACAGCGATTGTGCCCGCTGCCTCACTGAAAGCGGTATCCTGGTTACTCAGAGCGGTGTCACCTATATGCAGGATGACGAGGCGCGCCAGACCTACCAGCGCATGAAGAAGCTATTCGCCGACCCCTCGCTATATATCACCCAGGTACCGACCTACGGTGCCAGCTATATGACATTCGGCTGGGGCTGCCACAGCACGGCCCCGCGCCAAACACCTCTGGAAGAAATTGAGCGACGCCTGGCGCCGCTCAACCTCGAATTCAAATATTATTCAGCGGCCACGCATATCGCGAGCTTTTCGCTGCCTACCTATATCGAAGGATTAAAAAGTTAACCCCAGAGCTCTTTGCTTGCGATTTTTGCGCCTTCAACCATTGCAGCAAACTTGGCCCAGACGATTGTCGGATGTACTTCCGGCTCCGCCATGGCCTGCGTCCCAAAGCCACAATCACCGCCAGCCATCACGTTTTCCTTGCCAACGACGGACGCAAACTTCATTAACCGTTTTGCGACGAGCTGAGGATGCTCTACGAGCAGGGACGAATGGGTGATCACGCCTGGAATGATCGTTTTACCTTCGGCAAGATCAATTTCTTCCCACAACTTCCATTCATGTTCGTGGCGGGGATTGGCCGCCTCAAATGAAACCGCATTCGCATTAATCTTGAGGATGATATCAATGAAATCTTTCATCTCCATATCATGTACCCGCGGCCCCATATTGATGCCGTAACAAGTATGATATCGTACGCGATCCGACGGAATGCCTTTCAATGCGTGATTTATGCCTTCCACCTGTTTCTCCGCCCAGGCCCGACATTCATCAACTGTCTTATCGGGGTTTTTGACGTAGTAATTGATCAGGCGCGGATCGTCGATCTGCAGAAGAAAACCAGCATCGGTAATCGCTTTATATTCAACATTCATCGCATCAGCGATTGCGAACAAAAACGCCTCATCATCTTCATAATGCTCATTCAAGACATTCCCCGCAATATCACAGGGTGAAATCGCCGGAACAAACGCTTCTGCAACATTATTTGCTGCAACCGCTTTAGTCAGGTTGGCAAGATCGCGCTCCAGCAGGTCATTGCCCTTATAGGTCAGCGGTTCGGTGCAAGCCATCTGCGCATTGCTGGGATTGGGTGCGCCTTTTGAATCTTGTGTGATCGGTTCATAGAACTCGGGAAACTCGCGTGATTCGCGTGAATCCGCCCAAGGCGATGGGCGTTTTCCTCCAGTTGGCGTCAGTCCGCCAAGACGTTCATGCGCATAGACCGCAAATCCACGTTTGGAAAATTCACCATCATCTACGCAATCAATACCGAGTTCGACCTGCTTGGCGACAATGCCGTTAACGGCATCGCTAAGTTTCTGGTCGTATTCTGCCTGTGGAACCGGATTCCCCTGATCCTCCGCAATCATGACCTCAATCAGGTCGTCGGGACGCGGCAAGCTGCCAACGTGGGTTACAAGAATTCGATCAGTATTACGGTTCATCGCGCGGGGCCTCTCTGTTATTCGTCTAGCAAAATTGCATTGCAGAATTTCGCGCCAATTTACGGTGAATATCTTGGGAACAAAAGGCCGCCCGGCTAATTTTTTAAAGGCGCTCCCATCACCAACACCCAGTAATGCTCATAAACCACTTTGCCGGGGTCAGGGCTCACGCGCGCATATCCCATACCAGCGTGGGTCAAGTCTTCGGTCAGCATATTTTTTCGGTGTCCCGGGCTATCGATCCACACATCGACTGCCTTCACGCCACTTTGCATCCCGGCGGTGATATTCTCCGCCACCAGGCGCCAGGGATACCCCGCCTTTGAGACCCGCTGGCTGATTTTCGAGCCCTTCTCCCCGGTATGGCTAAAAAAGTCGTCCCTAGCCATTGCATTGGCATGTCCGTACGCTGCGCCTGCGAGACGATTATCAAAGGACAGTCTCCTCAAACCTTTGGAAACCCGGAACCGGTTTATTGCATTTAGGACAGGTGCGAGAGCTTCGGGCACAGCGACATTTTCGCTAATCGATGGAGGTTTTAGTGGCGCGACAGCAAGAAACAGATGCTTAGGCTGTACCGTCAGCCTCGGCAACTTCGGCAGCGCGCTGTTTAAGTACTTTGAGATCAATTTTGTTTGTCCCGGCAAGCGGTAGTTCCTCGACAAAATAAACCCGTCTTGGGTGAGCATAGGCTGGCGCGTTGGCCAGCGCATGCTGTTTCACCTCATCCTCGGTCAGGCTACTCCCGGACCGCAAGACGATAAAGGCATGCGGCACGTGAGCTTTGAGCGCATTTGGCGCAGGAACAACGACGGCCTGCATCACATCGTCATGCCGCTCAAGCATGGTCTCGACATCGCCGGGATAAATATTCTCACCGCCTGTGACAAACATATCATCAGCTCGCCCGACAAAGTAAAACCAGCCATCCTCGTCGCGCCGCAATATGTCACCGGTATCGAGCCAACCATCTTTCAGCGATTTCGCGGTTTCCTCCGGCAGATTATGATACCCGATCATCACCCCGGGATTGCGCGTATGCAGAATCCCTACATTCTCATTCGGCCCATCAACCAGTTTAATTTCGCAGTCCGGCAGCGGATATCCTACTGTGGTACGAGGTTTTTCCCGCCCATCGGCATGCTTCCATGACAGCAGGACGGGACCACCTTCAGTAATGCCGTAATTGAGATTGATCTGCGCCTGCGGGAAGACTTCCTGTAAATTATCGAGCAACACCTCCGACGCCGGTGCTGATCCCATACTTAGCGCCCGTACTGAGCTTAAATTTGTTTGCGCGAGCAGTTCCTCCTGCTGAAGCAAAAGCGCGTACATTGTTGGAACACCCGTCAGCATTGTCAGACCATAATCGCCGATGCAGCGGATGTAATCAACAACATCAAACTTGGCCAGCAGGACGACACGCCCGCCAGCGCCCAATGCAGATTTGATCGCGAGCAAAGCATTCTTGTGATAAAGAGGCGCCGCGATAATGCCGCAATCCTCTGAGGTAATTTCGCGACTATCGATCAGCTGACCGATCATCCAGCGCTGCCCGACGTGATGTAAGAGAACGCCTTTGGGACGACCAGTAGAGCCTGACGTATAGGGTTGCTCAGCAATATCTTCCGGACCGGGTACGAAAGACTCAAATGGTCCCGGCTCAACAAAGTCCAGATACCCGTCGTCGCCGGATTCTCCGAATACCACGCAGCGGGTTTCTTTGTCACACAGGGATCTTAAATCGCCTTCACAGAGCACCATTTTTATGTCGGCGTCTTTGGCGATGTATTGAACCTGATCAGCGGGTAACTTGGTGTTGATCATCACCGGTACACAGCCAGCGCGCATCGCCCCAAACAGCACTTCAAGAAACTCAACACGGTTGAGCGACAAAATGCCTACCCGATCACCAGGTTGAAGGCCTGCGCTCACAAGACCACGCGCCAGACCATCGACTGCATCATTCAGCTGGCGATGGGTAATCTCTCTGGGGTGTGCCGGATCCCACAGATCAATGACAGCGATCTCTTCGCTATCACTATAGGCAGCGAAAACATCCCCCAGATTTCCAGTATCAGGGCGCATCAACTCTCTATCAGGGCGTAATGATAATCTTCCCGATGACCTCTCGGTCCTCGAGCAGCTTGACGCCTTCGGCCGTTTTCTCGAGCGGCAGAACCGTATCGATAATCGGGCTCAATTTGCCTTCGGAAATCATCTTCATCAATGTTTCCAGATCTTCCGGCAGCCAGCTGTTTGAGCCGAGAATTTTAAGCTCGAACGTCCAGACATAGCGCAAATCGGTCTTTGGATCGAAACCGGCCGTCGCACCGCAAGTCAGGATTTTACCACCACGTCGGGTAACCTTGAAGGACGGCACCCAGGTATCGCCACCGGTGAAATTAATAACGACATCGACACCGCCTTCGAATTTACGGCGATGGGGCTTTCCGAACTTGGTCCAGATCGCCTTGGTAAAATCTTCTTCATTATAGTTGATGACATGATCAGCATAGTTGATGACATGATCAGCGCCCCATTCGGTCAGCGCCTTCAACTTGTCTTCGGTACTGCCACAAGCCACAACTTCGCAGCCCATCGCCTTCGCCAGCAGCACACAGCAGGAGCCGACGCCACCACTTGCGCCCAGGATAAGAACCCGCTCTCCGCCCTCTAGTCCGCCATTCGCAATCATCATGCGATGCGCCGTACCATAGGCAACCGGCAATGCAGCAGCTTGTTCATAAGAACAACCTTCAGGAATGGTAATCAATCGGGTCGCGTCAACCAGACAATATTCTGCGGTCCCGCCGGGCAGCATTTCCCCCATCAGCCCCTTGCTGGAATCTGTAGGATCAAGTGGATTAACCAGAACGCGATCTCCCGCGTTCCAGCCTTCAACGCCAGCACCGACTTCGGAGATTTCACCGGCGACATCGAGCCCGATAATCATCGGCATCGGAATTTTAATGCCGGGCATTCCACGACAGGTAAAGACATCATGATAGTTCAGAGAGGTCGCTTTAACCCGGATAACAACCTGGCCTTCACCGGGCTGCGGGTCAGCATAATTTTCTTCTAAAGTGAGGCTGTCGATACCACCTTGTTCGTGCAGACATACTGCGCGCATTTAACTCTCCTGTTGCTATCTTAATGGGCTTGTAAGGGCCTGCTCATCCTGAACGCGATGTGCCCCATTGCGGGGGCTACGTCAAGTCCGGGCCGTATAGATTTTATCGACATTCGCCCCGAGTTTAGATGAATTCCCGCCATAAACATGAATGGAGATTGCCGGTGTCGCACCCGGGTTATGCATACAGTGGATATTAGCGGCATTAACGGGCATGTGCGTGACCGAGCCCGCAACATGATGCGTGCTGTCAATCGCGCGCGCTTCGACGCACTCAGCACCCGCGTCGACCGACTCATATATCGTTTCCTGAATTTCACCGGTCAGAACACCAAAACTGCACCAAGTCTTATGGTCGTGGATTGGTGAGTGAATGCCGGCAGGCCAGACTACCGCCAAAACCGAAAATTCATCGTGGGGACACAGAAACACTTCGTGCTTTTCGTAATCTTCGCCATTGAGCGACTGTTGTTCCGGCGTCAGCAGATCGGGACAGGATAACAACACGGGCAGATGTTCAGCGACCGCAGCTGGGACGTCTTCCAGCGGGAGGGTCGCCAGCAGATTGCCGACGGTCTTACAGAATGCGGGAATCAAAGTCGCCGGTTCCTTGGCAACCGACCCCTTAAGATCGTTCATATCGATCACTTCATGCATAAAAGACTCCCGCTAAAAACAATGCCGAAACACTCCTAAATTTCGGTAAATTGCATTTTAGTCAGGATATTTTTTTAATCAATCATAAAAATGAAGAATTTTCTTTTCAAAACATGATTCTGAACAAAATTGTGTTCTATTTCGAGGTGACCGACATTTCCCGCACAAACCGTTCAATTTCAAACACATGCGGATCATCTGCGCCAAGTCTCCGTAATGCTTCTGCCAGTCGCAGAACATACTCATCATTCGGTCCACTGGGCCCAGTTGAAGCAACCACCTGAGCAGCGATTCTTTCTGCTGATTCCGGACCCAGATAGTTTGGGTTGTTGGGCGTACCAATATACACAAGCCCCTCAGCGGCCGCGGGATCACCGGTGCGAAACCGGAGTTCCACGGATTCCAGGCTGTAGCCGCCTTTTTCGCGATAGTCGAGAGCATCCATAATTGGCTTCGTATTGTGCGCTGCGATCCGATAGGCCATGCCCCAGCACGTTCCGCTCTCATCAGCCTCCAGCGTGACCACACGCCCCGGCGCACCGGGCACGCCGCGATGATCGGTTGAGCCCTGCCAGAAACGTCTTACCCAGCCATTGATTATCGCCAGGCGCTTTTCGACAAATTCGAAATCCGGCCGCCACACGAGCGACCCGTAACCAAAAACCCATATGTCTTTACTCATGATCTGTTTTTAACGCATCTATCACTAAGCGGAAATAGTCATCCCCAAGACGTTCTATCAGCGACATGCTAGGCTTTTTGAAAACATCGGGGAGATCATTCATATCCAGCAAGCTAAAAATCGCTCACCTGTCCGGGTCGAACACAACGATCAGCAATACACCCCCCATGGTAACGAGCAATAAGGCGCGCCAAAAATATGGTCTGCCTGCACGGTCTAATTTCGATGGCAGCAGCCAAAAGTTTGAGGTTCTTCGGCCACAACGACTGGCAGCACCAGCAAAAATCTATATCGAGCAATTCAGTGCTCATCCGTTAGAGGCGGACGCCGCCGAACTCTATGGACCGCCAGATGGGTACCTCGACAAGAACGGTGAATTTAGCGAGACGCGCCGAGATGACAGCGACACGCCAGTTTACGAGGTTGAGATTTCCCCTGATGACGGTCTCTACCCGCTGCCCTATATGGCACGGCAAGCTGATGGCAGTCCGTGGGAGGACGATTGCGCATTTCCGGGCGCACCGGCGGAGCAGAGCCGGCAGCCATATTTCCCTGATGGCTCGCGAATGTTCGAGGAAATTGATCGTCTCAGCATTGCGGAAAACGGTACCGGCAATCTGGTCTCCGCGTGCGCCGACATGGAATTTTTCAGAATTTTGCCTTCCAGCGGCTATTCCAAAGGTCTCCCGGCGAATTTACGAACGGATGTCGGGGACGGCGACATTCCGCCAGAAACATTAGGTCACGACTACGTCGTTTATCGCCCGCGTCATTTATCTGTTTCACCACCTCGCCCCGCGCTCGCGATCATAGCCAACGAAGCACAGCGCATTCTCGATACCGGCGATTATCTTGGCGCAATCTGGACACAAGGAAGCCCAAGGATCGAGGAAACGCTTTATTGGCTTAATATTATTCTGGACACCGCTCTCCCTGTCTGCGGAAACGCAGCGCAACGGCCGCATGGCGAGATCAGCAATGACGGCCCCAGGAACCTGGTGGACTCCGTTGAATATATTACCTCGCGAATATGGGAAGACGCAGATGGCCGGAACAAGGCCGGGATGGTTGTCATTCAGGAACAACAGGTGTTCTCGGCACGCGAGGTACAAAAAGGTGACGCGAGACCAGGAGGCTACGTCGCGACGGGCGGACATGGCGGATTGCTTGGTGCTGTCCGAGGCCACAATCTACTGCCTATTCTCACCTACCTGCCTGGTGCAAAACACACGTGGCTGTCCGACGTAAACCGGGCGCGCATCCCCAGTTCAGTAAACGGTATCACCTTTTCCGGTAATGAAATCGTGCCAACAGAAATTCAGGTGAAAGACGATGAGGGGAATTTAATTGAATCCGCGATCCCGCATGTGTCCATCGTTAAGGATGGAAACTACACAGCAGAATCATTCGAAAGTGGCTCGGATCGCGAGGTCGATACCGTCGCCCAAATCGAAGACAATTTGGCGAACAACCCGCTCGCCGGTTTTGTCATCGAAGGTCAGTCCCCCTACGGATCAATGACCAACAAGCCGCGTGAACGATTGCTCGCCCGCGCCATACATTGCGGCATGCCTGTCGTCCGTGTTGGAAGAGGCAATAATGAAGGCTTCTCCTCCGGTGACGGCGGCTTTATCGGCGGGAGCAATCTCACAGCGACAAAAGCGAGGTTGCTGTTAATCGCCTGTCTTCTGCGGTTCGGCGCGTTACCGCCAGCAGCCGATCCTGACAATCCCACTGATGCAGAGACCGCTGCGATCGAGGCGAAAGTCGCCGAATATCAGAATATTTTTGACACACATTGAGGAAATACCCATGACTTCGAGCAAAAGCCGCGAGTATCGCGATCATTATTTTCCAGGCACCGAGGAGCTGGCAGATGACGAGGTAAGGGTCGTTGCCCTCGGAACTGGTATGCCGCTGGTGCGTCGTAGCCAAGCGTCAGCGTCGTTTTTGGTACAGCTCGGTAATGGCGATAACTTTATCTTCGATATGGGGTCACATGCCGCTGCCAACCTCGCCTGCCTCGAAATCCCCTTTAATCAACTCACCAAAGTCTTCCTCGGCCACCTGCATATTGATCATGTCGGCGATATTGGCGAGCTGTGGATCTGCGGCTGGCTCGGCGCCCGCACCAAACCGTTGGAAATCTGGGGTCCATCCGGTGATACACCCGAATACGGCACTGCCGCTTTTGTCGATAATTTGAAAAAAACTCTAGCCTGGGATTATCGGACCCGCACCGGCAGCGTCCCAGAAAGCGGCGGCGAGATGATTGCCCATGAGTTCGACTTCACCAAATCGGCCGTCATATACGAGGAAAATGGTGTCAAAATCACTTCCTTCCCGGCCATCCATATTTCCGATGGCGCGGTCAGCTTCCGGCTCGAATGGAATGGCCGCACGATCGTCTATTCCTCAGACACCAACCCCAATAAATGGTTCCTCGATTATGCCCGGGATGCGGATTTGGTGATCCATGAGTCCTTTATGACGGCCAACACATTGGTCCGCCGCCGCGGTTTTAAACCGGAAGTCGCCGAAATGGTGGCGACCAAATATCACACCTCACCGGCACAGGCGGGCAAAGTCTTCAGTGTTGTGAAACCACGCCTCGCCGTCGCCTATCATTTCTTCAATGATCTCGACACCAAGTATGAGGTGTTGGAAGAAATCCGTACGACCTATGACGGACCACTCACGCTCGCCGAGGACATGGTTGTCTGGAATGTGACGCCGGACGATATCATCGTCCGGCAGGCAGCCGTTGCCGATAATGTCTGGCCCAACCAAACCAAAGAAGATGCCGCCGTGTTTCCGACCTTAAAACGCGGTCCACAGGTCCTACCGTCGCAATGGGTTCAGGATGGCTTACTGGAATTCGATGACGATATGAACATCACCAACTACACCGAAGATGACGACTAAGCGGCAGGCGGACAGACGTCTTCTTCGTCAAAGACAATAATCGCCGCCCCGGCCGCATCATCAGGCTCGATCAGGATTGCATGATCGCCCATCGTTGAAGTGGCAACGCCTGCATCATCCAGGTACTGGCGTGTCTTATTGAGGTCCTCTGATTGCAGGCAGACTGTCGCCATAAAGGGGGTTGTTGGAATATCAGTCCCTGGCGAGACATCCTTTAAGGAGTCCGACGTCGCAAAGCCCAGCCGCCCGCGATCCAGTTGCAGGGAGCGATAGCCCCCGTCCCCAATTGCAGGCTTGCCGGTAAAACGGCTAAAACGTTCCGACACCTCATCCACGTCGTCAACACACAGTATTACGCCGCCGAGGGCGACGATACCGTTCTCGCGCGCGATGATATGGTCCTGCCAAACAAGATCGGGCGTTTCCTGACGCAACATCTGCACCCGCCCCTCCGGCATAACACCGGGGGGCACCCGCAACACGGTAAAGGCGACCTCAGCTTCGCGGCCATCTCCCAGCGTCAAGGGACGCCGCAGATGCACCGGGTCAAGTGGTGAGAAACCACCATCCTGTAATCGTTTATGAGCACCATCGCTGTCATCAATGGTGAAGGCGACCAGATGCAAACCGTGATACCGGTCCAGCGCCGCATTGAGCTGTTGAGACAACGGCGTATCGACGCCAGGGACAGTCGCCAGAAATTCCAGATAGCCGCGCTGCAACATGGCACAGCGGTTACCAGTCCCCGCCGGCACTGGCGGCCCTCCATCGGGATCCGCATTATGCTGGGCAACGAAGGGCGTCAGGATAAAACCCAGCCTCTCCATAGTCGTCGCAAGAGCGTCCATATCGGGCACAAACCATCCAACATGGTCGAGAAATACCCCGGCGCCACTCGGTGTTTGTGGCGCATCGGCAGGAACGTCTGTCATGTCAGCCTTTCTTCGCGGCGATACATTCAACCTCCAGCAGATACTCCGGACTGGCCAGCCCTGATACCAGCAGAAAGGTTGAGGCGGGTTTGATGTCTCCCCAGACGCGGGAACGAACAGACTGATAGCCGTCGCGATCCTCGCGATTGATCAGAAAAGACTTCATAAAGACAACATCTTCGAAGCCGTAACCGGATTCGGCGAGAACTTTTTTCATATTGCTAAAGACCAGCTCGGCCTGAGCCTCAATACCTTCAGGAACAGAGCCGTCTTTAGCGGTAGCAGTCTGCCCGGCGACGAACAGGTACTTGCAGCCAGCGTCGGCTTCTACGGAATGGTGATAATTTTGCGGAAACGATAATGAATCTGGATTTGTCCGAATATGAGCCACGTCAATCACTCCTGTTGCGTTCTGTCGAGCGAAATGCCCGACTGATTTGGGCCCATGATACCAGCCCGCGCCGCACCGTCACGGGTGAAAACAAAGATATTCATTTGTTACCTACACGCCTGATCTCGCAGTTGGACTGCCAGTCACGCCCCTGATACGGTTGATTGAACATATTTGAATAAACGACGGAGAAAACAGCATGGCAGTAACTGAAATCAATGTCCCCGCTTCAGGCGGCGGCAGCATTCCTTGCCGGGCGGCAATGCCGGATGGGGGCCCCAGCACCGGGGTCGTCATCGCGCCGACGATCTTTGGTCTCAATAACGACATGGACATGGTGCTTGAACGGCTCGCTGGTGAAGGCTTTGCGGCCGTTGTTCCCAACCCGTTCTCGCGCGACGGGGAACCAGGCATTATCGGGCATTCCGGGGAAGATCGCGAACGCGCCTTTGCCCGACTCGGGCGGACACCCTTCGATCAGGCTTTTGGAGATATGGCGGACGTGGAGATATGGCGGACGTCATCAACGATTTGCGCGCGCAGTCCCATTGTAATGGCAAGATCGCCGTCATGGGGTTCTGCTATGGTGGCCCGTTTGCTCTTGTCGCCGCCGCTAAATGCGGCATCCAGGCGGGCCTTTCCTATCACGGTTCGTTTGTCCAGGATCACCTCGCCGCCGTCCCCGATGTGGCCTGCCCGCTCAGCTTTCACTGGGGCGATAATGACAATGCTGCGCCGCTGGATGTCATCGAGCAGGTGAAGCGATCATTTTCGGCGCTCGATAATGCTGAGATATTCCTCTACGAGGGCGGTGTTGGCCACGGGTACATGCTTCCTGGCCACGGCGACGCCTACAATGAAGCGGCAGCGGAGCTGTCCTGGAAACGCAGTTTAGAGCTGCTGCATTCGATCTGAAGCGAGCCAAAAGAAAAGGGCCGCCGCCCTTGCGGACGGCGGCCCGGCTGAAAGCCCCGGTGCCTACTCTAAGAAACTACTCTGGCAATCAGCTGTTCCATACCTCGTCCCAGTCGCCGCGAGTCGCCGCTTTGGAGTACTCGGTCGCGCGGTTTTCGAAGAAATTCGCGTGCTCGACCCCGTTGAGGATTTCATCCAGCCAGGGGAGCGGGTTTTTTTCGATCCGGAAGATTGGCTGCAGACCAAGCTGCGATAAACGCCGGTCGGCAATAAAGCGGATATATTCTTTGACCTCGGCAGCCGTCAGTCCTTCGGCGGGGCCAAGCTCGAAGGCGAGATTGATAAACGCATCTTCGTGATCAACAACCGTATTGCAGGCGAGATAAATTTCCCGCTGTAGATCAGCCGTCCAGATTTCCGGATTCTCCGATACAAACGTGCGGAACAGCTTGATCATGGACTCGCAATGCAGGCTTTCATCCCGCACCGACCAGGAGACAATCTGCCCCATCCCCTTCATCTTGTTGTGACGCGGGAAGTTCAACAGGATCGCAAAAGATGCGAAGAGTTGTAAGCCTTCTGTAAAGCCCGCGAACACTGCCAGTGTCTTGGCAATATCTTCCTTACTGTTGCAGTTAAAGCCCTGCATGTAGTCGTACTTGTCCTTCATCTCCTTGTAGCGGAGGAAGGCCTGGTACTCGGTCTCGGGCATGCCGATCGTATCAAGCAGATAGGAATACGCCGCAATATGCACGGTCTCGATATTGGAGAACGCCGCCAGCATCATCTGCACCTCGGTCGGTTTAAAGACCTGGGTGTAATACTTCATGTAGCAGTTATTGACCTCAATATCGGCCTGGGTGAAGAAGCGGAAAATCTGGGTCAGCGTATGGCGTTCTTCTGGGCGCAGCTTGTTGTGCCAGTCTTTGACGTCATCCGCCAATGGCACTTCTTCCGGAATCCAATGCACGCGCTGCTGCGTTAGCCAGGCGTCATAGCACCACGGATAGCGAAATGGCTTATAGACAATTTTTTCCTCCAGCAGCCCTGACATTTTTATTCTTCCCTAAAAATCACGCGTTAGAACTATTTCCTAATTTCGCAAACCCTCTTTGAGTAGCCCTCAAATTTGTTTTCACATTCTTAATGTCTTGAGCGATAGCCAAGTCTTCAGGTGATGTGCCGCTCAGGTCTTTCATAGTTTTACGCACACGCGCTCCAACATCGTAAGCGGCATTTTCGCAGCCGCGTTGTCCCTGAATATTGTCGTTACGAATTTTCGCTTCGGTTTGTGTAATCCTAAATAAATTCGCTGCTAACTCTTCCGTACCCATAAAATCAAGGAGGGGTCGTTTTTCTGGAATCTTCTTGTGTTTCTTCAACTGTGCGAGATTCATATTGTATAAACCGCGATATCCTTTGTTGTGAAACAATCCGAATTTCGTCACACCAACGTGGTCAGCAGTTGAGGCAAGGGTTTTTTCATTGTCCGTAATTTCATCACGGATAGTTACCCTTTCCACGTCTTGAGTTTGCTGAACATATTTTTGGAATGATTCTGCAATTGTAGCAAAATATGCTTGCGCCGACGCAACCTCTTTCTTTTGCGTATCGCCATTCATAGCCGCCAAATAGCAAGCAAACTTGGACAAGCGCATATCATCAACTTGTTTGCCGTTTAGTTGACGTTTCTCTTGAACGAAATTCTCATTCACCGGGATATTTAAAGCTATGCACGCTGTCATAGCTTTGTTGATAGCCTTTTGAAATGAAGAATAGCTCTTGTACCCAAGCATCGCCATAAAATCGCGGGCGTACCAATAAAAGAACCCGTTCTTGTGAGCGAAATCTTCAAAGCTCACATACTTGTCTTCAAAATGAAAGACATCAAGCAACATAAGCTGCTCGGGCGCTATTTGTTTTGGGTCATCAACAGTATCGGCCATTGTTTAGCTCCGCTAAGCTAGAAAAAATTACGTGGATTGGTCCATTTCCATGTTGCAGGATACAACCAAACTACCAACGTTCGCGTTATGTTCGCAAACTTTTTCTAGCCCTTTCGTTATTTTCGTCTTACTGACAGGCGAGGCATTCCTCGTAGTCATTATCGTTTTCAGAGTCACCCTCGGATGGCGCCGCGGCGGCGGCCAACGGAATTTCAATCGCATCCGGAGATGGCACCGGCATAATGCCGTCAGCGGCAATTTCCGTGACTTCCTCTTTCTGCGACACAGCCTCTGCCCGCTGGATCGATTTGGACCGGCAGTAATAGAGGCTCTTTACGCCCTTCTTCCAGGCCTGCCAGTGAATCTGATGCAGTACTTTCTTTTCAACATCGGCCGGCAGGAATACGTTGATCGATTGTGACTGGCAGATGTATTCCGCCCGGTCACCGGCAAGATCAATGATCCAGCGTTGATCCAATTCAAAAGCCGTCTTGAAGACATCTTTTTCATCATCAGACAGGAAGTCGAGATGCTGAACCGAGCCTTCATGCGTGGTGATAGAAGACCAGATTTCTTCAGTATCCTTGCCTTTTTCGGCGAGCAATTCTTTCAGGTACTTATTCTTGACGCTGAACGATCCTGACAATGTCTTGTGCGTGAAGGAATTCGCCGCAATCGGCTCAATGCCGGGCGACGACCCACCGCAAATGATCGAGATAGACGCCGTCGGCGCGATCGCCATCTTGCTGGAAAACCGTTCCATAATGCCGTAATCGGCCGCATCCGGGCAGGCACCGCGTTCGTGTGCCAACTCAACAGAGGCGACATCGGCCTGCTCGCGAATGTGCTTGAACATTTTCTTGTTCCACACCTTCGCCATGACGGATTCCAGCGGAATATTCTGTGACTGATAGAATGAATGCAGCCCCATAACGCCGAGCCCGACAGATCGCTCGCGCATTGCCGAATAGCGGGCACGCTCCATCTCATCAGGCGCGTTATCGATAAAGTCCTGCAGAACGTTATCAAGGAAGCGCATAACGTCCGGGATAAACTGTTCCTGCTCGTTCCACGCGAACCAGGTCTCAAGGTTCAGCGAACACAGGCAGCAAACCGCCGTGCGTTCCTTGCCGTCCTTATCCATACCGGTCGGCAGCGTAATTTCACTGCACAGGTTGGACATTTTGACTTCAAGGTTACCCAGCTTGTGATGTTCCGGGATCGCCTTATTTACATGATCGATATAGATGAAATAGGGCTCGCCGGTTTCGACCCGGGCGGTGAGCAGGCGGATCCACAAGGATCGCGCGGAAACGGTACGCACAACATGGCGATCCTTCGGGCTGCGCAGTGGCATTTCGCCGTCTTCTTCCACCAGACGCATGAACTCATCGGTCAACAATATGCCATGATGCAGATTGAGTGCCTTGCGATTGGGATCGCCGCCCGTGGGGCGCCGCAATTCAATAAATTCTTCGATTTCAGGGTGATCAATCGGCAGATAGATTGCCGCCGAACCGCGACGCAGTGAACCCTGGCTGATCGCCAGCGTCAGCGAATCCATCACGCGGATAAACGGAATAATGCCAGAGGTCTTACCGTTGGCACCGACCTTTTCACCAATAGACCGCAAATTGCCCCAATAGCTGCCAATGCCGCCGCCCTTGGCCGCCAGCCAGACATTCTCATTCCACAGGCTGACGATGCCATCGAGACTGTCATTTGCTTCATTCAGGAAACAGGAAATCGGCAGACCACGCTTGGTGCCCCCATTCGACAGAACAGGCGTCGAGGGCATGAACCATAGATTGCTGATGTAATCGTAGAGGCGCTGCGCATGTTCGGAATCATCCGCATAATGTGCCGCGACCCGGGCAAACAGATCCTGATACCTCTCATCCGGCATCAGATACCGATCAGACAGGGTCTCTTTGCCGAATTCCGTCAGCTTTTCGTCCCGGCTGTGGTCAATAATGACCCGAATGCCGCGTTCAGTCTGAAAAACTTCCGGTGAAATATCTACGTTTACGCTATCTGGCACCCCTATATCTCCCTATACGTTTACGCTATCTGGCGCCCCTATATTTCCCTATACGTTTACGCTATCTGGTACGTTTACGCTATCTGGCACCCCTAGACCTCCTATACGCTACCCTACAATTTCATCCCGGTGACCCTGATTTAGCATCATCCGGGACAATCCAATCCCCGAATTTCCATTATGTCAGAGGCGTTTAGAGGAGTCGAAATCCCGGCGCCTGCTTGGCCTTTTCAGACCGGTTTTGGAGCAGACGTGAAGCCGAACTTCCCTTCCCCCAGCATGACGGAACGGAAAGAAGTTTGCCCTAAGCTGACTCGTCACGTCAATATAATTATTTCCAATTATATTTTTGTAACAACAATAATTAGTGTTTTAAAATCTTCTGCATACCATATTTTGTGCATAATTAGGTGGATGCAACGGGGTGAAACTAATGATAACCTGTGGAAAACTGCCGATTTCGTTGTGGAAAACCTGTGGAAAAAATTTCATATAGCTGAAATCAATTTATCAAAACCGTCGAGTCCAACGAAAAAGGGTCGGCAAAATGCCGACCCTTTTTCGTGATCAAAAATCTCCTTAGGCAGCGATAGCGTCTTTGAGTCTCGAAAAGACACTGAATGCATTTTCCGAGAAAATCTGCGCTTTTTCGGCATCAGAGATGTCTGCCGCATCGATATACCGCTTGGTGTCATCGAAGTTAAATCCGGTCTCCGGATCAACGCCGCGCACGGCACCAACCATTTCGGAAGCAAACAGAATATTCTTCGTGGGAATCACCTCAAGCAGACAATCGATGCCCGCCTGGTGATACACACAGGTATCAAAGAACACGTTATTCAGCAGCAGCGCATCAAGGGGGGGGCGTCCCATATCTTGTGCCAACCCCCGGAACCGACCCCAATGGTAGGGGACGGCGCCACCGCCATGCGGGATGATGAACTTAAGCGTCGGGAACTCTTTGAACAGATCCGACATCAGCAGCTGCATAAAGACTGTCGTATCGCCGCAAAGATAGTGCGACCCGGTGTGATGGAAGTTGGGATTGCAGGACCCGCTGACATGCAACATCGCCGGCACATCAAGCTCGACCATCTTTTCATAGACCGGATACCACCACTTGTCGGTAATCGGCGGGTCAGTCCACATGGCGCCCGACGGATCGGGGTTCAGGTTCAGCCCGATAAAGCCCATCTCATTTACACAGCGTTCGAGCTCCGCAATGCAGTTTTTGGGCTCAATACCAGGATATTGCGGCAACTGGCATACCGGCACGAAGTTCTCCGGATAGAGATCGCAGGCCCGACGCACCATGTTGTTACAGATCGTCGCCCAGTACTCGCTGGTCTTGGCCGTCCCCAGGTGATGACCCATGCCAACCGCACGCGGCGAAAAGATCGTCAGATCGGACCCACGCTCGCGCTGTAGTTTAAGCTGTGCCGGTTCCAGCCGCTCACGCATTTCATCGTCACTGCATTCAAAATCCGCTTCAGACGGCACAAAGTTGGGATCATTGTCGACCCCCGCCAGCTGCGCCTTGCGGTAATCGGTAAGCGCTTCAGGCTCCGTCGTATAATGGCCGTGGCAATCGATAATCATTTTGGTTTCTCCTGTTTTTACCGGGTCCGACCCACTCTCCCTCCCGGCCACCCATGGGATACGCGCATTGGGTGGTCGGGAGGGGAGTGGACGGTCAGTTATTTCAACAAATTAATATGAAGGCGCGGGTTCAGTTGGTTTGTCGCTGTCACCATCGGCCCTGCCCGAAAGCTCCAGTCCCTTGTCGAGGCCTGGTGTTGACCGAACCGGCGCGGCCATCAGGAAGGTGTAGCCTTCGTCCAAAATGCGTTCGACATTTCCCGCATTCACATGCGGATGCCCGACCGCGACATTGTTCTCCTTACAATTTGCCACAATCTCTGCCATCGCTTCCAGCACAACGGGATGCGCATACTGACGCGGATAACCAAGTTCCTGGCTCAAATCACCTTCGCCGATCAGCACAGCACCAACGCCGGGAACATTCTTAAGAATATCCGGCAGCGCCGCCATACCTGCTGTGTCTTCGATCATCAGGATAACCAGGATTTCGCCTTCCGGTGCTAACGGCCAGACATCGGCCTTCTGGTAATATTCCTGCTGGCTAATCCCCCAATAGCGGACAGCGCCCGTCGGGCCATCACCGCGAATGCCGGCGGGTTCATAAAGCGGTGCATCGCTCATCCGCGGATAACGGCAAGCCGCCACCGCATTATAGGCCTCCTCGACGGAGCTGATATGGGGCCAGACAACGCCATAAACGCCGAGATCAAGCGCCTGCTTTGCCTGCCATTGTGCCATCTCATTGCCATTGGGCGGCACGCGAACCATTGGTGTTACGGGCGGCGCCAGCGAGCCTGATTTCGCGATCTGGCCGCGATTGAGCATATATTGCAAACAGTCGCGTAAAACAGGGCCATCCCACGGATTGTGCTCCATTTCAAATACAATGCCGTCATAGCCAGTGTTCGTGCTGTAGGCGAGCGCCGATGTGACGTCGGGGGTTGAGAATGCCGTAAAGGCCGGTTTTCCCGCCGCGAGCGCGCCGATTACACCATTAAGTCTTGGAATGTCTGCCATCTTTCTTCCCTGAAGGTCTGGTTTATTTGGCCGCAGTGTACTGACACTAAAGCGGTCAGACAATCCGCCAACGCCCTTGCGCGGCAAATGAATTCCGGTTTAGCTCATCAAAACGCCTCACGGGGGAAAAATGGCAGAAATTGTACTCGGTATCGGCACCTCCCATGGCCCGATGCTGTCGACGCCATGGGAAAAATGGGCCGGTCGTGTCGCCGCCGACAAGCAGCTCGACGCGCATGATTTTCGCGGCGGTAAATACAGCTTCGACGAGCTGGTCGAGATGCGCGAGGACGAGAACCTCGCGGTTCAGCTAACGCCGGAGAAATGGCAGGAACGATCCGCAGCCTGCCGCGTAGCGCTTGAGACGCTAGCGACCAAATATGCCGAGGCCGCGCCAGATGTCGCGGTAATCGTCGGCAATGATCAACGCGAACTGTTTCTGGAAGACAACTTTCCGGCCTTCTCCGTCTTTTGGGGCGAGGAGATTGCAAACAATCCGCGGACCGAAGAACAAATCGCAGATCTGCCTCCCGGTATCGCCATCGCCGAACGCGGCCATGTGCCGCCGGAAGACACGACCTGCCCCGGTCATCCCGAGCTTGGAAAACACATTATTGAGTCCCTGATGGATCAGGATTTCGACATTGCTGCATCTGCCAGACTTCCAAAGGGCTCCGGCTATGTAAATGGCGTGCCGCACGCCTTCGGCTTTATTTACCGCCAGATTATGAAAGACGATGTGACACCCAACGTCCCTATTCTGGTGAATACCTTCTATCCACCCAACCAGCCACGCGCTGAACGCTGTTATGCCCTGGGCAAAGCGTTGAAAAATGCCATTGAAAGCTGGGAGTCGGATGCGCGTGTCGCGGTTTTTGCCTCCGGCGGACTTAGCCATTTTGTTATTGATGAGGAGCTGGACAAAAAGGTCCTTGATGCCTTTATCAATCATGACCATGAAGCTTTGATCGGTATCCCGGAAAACCTCTATCAATCCGGCACCTCGGAAATCAAGAACTGGATACCCGTCGCCGCAATCATGGATGAATGCGACAAGCAAATGACGCTGGTGGATTATGTGCCCTGCTACCGCTCGGAAGCCGGTACCGGCAATGCCATGGGTTTTCTGTATTGGGAATAGTTCCCGCAACACAATCGAAAGTAATTAAATGATCGATGTCTACTCATGGAAATCCGCCAATGGCCGTCGTCCTATCATTATTCTGGAGGAAACCGGCACGCCCTATAACCTGATCCCAATCGACCCTCATGGTGGCAAGAACCGGGAACCGGAATATCTGAAAATAAGCCCCGGCGGCAAGGTCCCCTGCATGGTCGATCCCGACGGTCCCGGTGGACAGCCAATTCACATCATGGAATCCGCTGCCATTCTTGAATATATCGCGGAAAAAACCGGTCAGTTTATGGGCTCCGATAGCGCGAGCAAATGGCAGGTCAAGCAATGGCTCTATTATCTCTCGACCAACGTTTCGGTGAGTTTCTCCAACCTCAACCATGCGCGCGATCTCGAGGGACAATGTCGCAATCTGTTGGAGTCAGTGAACAATCATCTCGCCGACAACGTGTTTTTTGCCGGGGAGTATTCGATTGCGGATATGATGGTCATTGGCCGATTTGGGGCCTTCGCCTTTGATTTTATCGACCTCCGGGAATACCCGCATCTTGTCCGCTGGATTGAAATGATGATGGCGCGGCCAGCGGTTCAGAAATCGATGAAAATCCCCATCGGCTGATATTCCAGTTTTAGGGAAGATTCTCCTACGCATTACAAGTGAATCATCGTAGTGTTTTTTTGCGGTCCGGGTTTTATAGGGCTCACAAAGCATAGAAACCGTGAATGAGAGGGAGACAGATGACGAAAAAGACTGACAAGGGCGCGACTAAAAACGTCTCGCGCCGTACCGTAATACAAGCCAGTACCGGTCTCGGCGCAATTCTAGCGACCGGCGTTGCACCGGCCTTCGTAAGCGAAGTTGGCGCCTCCAAGATGCGCAAGGTGAAGTTCATGCTGCCCTGGCTGTTTGTCGGTGGACATACATTTGAATTTGCCGCTGCCGCTGTTTACTGGAAAAAGCGTGGCCTGGATGTCGCTATCCAACGTGGCTATGGCTCGGGCGCGGCGATCAAGGCTGTTTCCTCCAAAACCGTCAATTTTGCCGAAGCCAGTTATGGCGTTGCGGTAAACGGTGTTTCAAAGGGACTCAACATTGTAGCCATTGGCGCCAAGCTTCAGAAGAGCCCAATCGCTATTTCCTGTCGTAAGGATTCCGGCGTTAAAACGCCAAAAGACCTTGAAGGCAAAACCCTCGTGGGAGCCGCTGCTTCCGGCGACACGTTGATGATGCCAGGCTTCGCCCGCGCTGCCGGGATTGATATCAACAAGATCAATCGCAACCTGGTTCACCCCAGTAAGCTGATCAGTTCCGTCTTGAACAAGCAGGCCGATTGCACCGGCACGTATTACGTCAGTAATGCTGCCTCGCTAGCCAGCAAGACACCGGCTGTTCACTTCATGTATGCCAATTACGGCCTGCAGACGCTTGATCTCGGCCTGATTTCCCGGCCGGATATGGTGAAAAATGAACCCGATCTGGTTCAGGCGATGGTCGATGGCGCCATGGAAGGGCTGAAATTGCAGCTCCTGGATCCAGGAAAATCGCTGGACTACATGATTGCCGCACGGCCGGAGCTTAAAACCAAGCCCCGTGATTTGCTGTTGACCCATTCCGGCAACACAAACTTCCTGTTGATCGGTCCGGCTGTTGAAAAGAACGGACTTGGCTGGATGGACGAGGCGGACCAGAAGCGGACACGCGATGTGGTCATCAAATATATGAACGCCAGGAAAGTTCCGCCAATCAGCGAGCTGTTCACCAATAAGTTCGCGGGGAACATTAAACTGACTGCGGCGGAATGGGCGAAAGCAAAGGCCCTTTCAGCGAAACACGATCCAGCAAAAGCCTAAGCTGGGTACATTTGTCTCAGACGCCCGTTCCCTCTTATAGGGGAAACGAGCCGTTTGCGTATTTTGTTTGGATTGGTACCTTCCTGATATGACTGAAGCCAACGCCCACGTCCGGGTCGAAAATCTCCGCAAGACCTATCAAACCCGTAAAGCCGGGATCGAAGCGATCCGTGAAGTGCAGATGGAGGTCGCGGAAGGCGAGTTTATTTCGATCCTCGGGCCAAGCGGCTGTGGCAAAAGCACCTTGCTCATGATCGTCGGCGGGCTGTTGCCGCTGACTTCCGGGACGGTTGCCGTCGCCAGCGACCCTGTCTCGAAACCACGCCGCGATACCGGTGTTGTCTTTCAGGCGCCGGTTCTGATGCCGTGGCGGACAATCCTCAAGAATGTTTTATTCCCAATCGAAAGCCTGGGGTTGCGCGAAGACGACTACAGTGATCGCGCGCACGAACTTTTGGAAATGACCGGTCTGACCGGTTTTGCGGACAACGTCCCCGGTGAACTCTCAGGCGGTATGCAGCAACGCGTTGCGATCTGCCGGGCCCTGATTCACAACCCGAACCTGCTTTTGATGGATGAGCCGTTCAGCGCACTCGACGCAATGACACGCGACCTGATGAACCAGGAACTGCTTCGTATTTGGGAGGAATACAAAAAGACGGTCCTTTTTGTAACACACAGTATTCGTGAAGCCGTCTTTCTGTCGGACCGGGTCTTTGTCATGTCACCACGCCCGGCCGTGATCAGCGAAATCGTAACAATTGATCTGCCACGCCCGCGCGAACTTGCCATCGAAGAAACGCCTGAATTTAACGAATATGTCGCGCATCTGCGTGGCCTTATTGAGCATTAGACGCGAAAGACAAAAGCAATGGCCAATAACAACGGTGATAGCAGGTTTTTTTCAGTGGCGGGCCAAATCGCAGGGCCGACGGCCATTGCCTTCCTGATGCTTGTCATTTGGCATCTCAGCTGCATCTTTTTTGCGATCCCGGAAGCAATCCTGCCAACACCGGTCAAGATCCTCCAAACCATCTTCAAACATTGGGAATTGCTGGCAATCCATACATGGCCGACCACCAGCGAATGTCTGATGGGCTTTGGGTTGGCAGTCGTCGTTGGGATGGGGCTCGGCATCCTACTCGCCTTCTTTCCCATGTTTCATAACAGCGTCTACCCGCTCGTCGTGGCTTTCCAGGTTGTTCCCAAGGTGGCCCTGGCACCGCTTTTCATTGTCTGGTTCGGGCTCGGCACCTTGTCCCGGGTCTTGCTCGCCTTCGTGATCGCTTTCTTCCCGATGGTGGTGAACACTTATGCCGGTATTCTAAGTACTGATCCGCTGATGGTGCGTATGGCACATGCCTTTAGCGCCAATCGCTGGACAGTGTTCTGCAAAATAGAGTTTCCCAACGCCCTGCCCTATATCTTTAGCGGCCTCAAGATCGGCATCACCTTTGCGGTGATTGGCATCATCGTCGCTGAATTTGTGACCGCGCAGAAAGGCCTCGGCTATCTGATCGTCTTTGCCGAAGGCAATATCGATACACCACTTCTGATGGCTGCTCTAACAGTGCTCAGCATCGTCGGCGTCGTTCTTTACGCCGCCGTTGTCGCGCTGGAAAAATTAATCGTTACCTGGGATGTTGGTCAGGACCTGAAATAAAGTCGGCAACCTGGTCCGAAAAGCCGTACAGATGCGCCGGGTTATCAACCAGAATACGATTGCGCACTGCTTCGTCCGGCGCATGCAGCGCCAGCAAATTCATCAGATCACCGTCATTCGGCATCAGCCCTTCGATATTGGGATGCGGCCAGTCAGTTCCCCACAGCACGTGATCGGGGGCTGCTTCAATACAAGCCTGCGCAAAGGGCACCGCATCTTCATAAGGGGCGCCGCCGGATGAAATCCGTTCCGCGCCACAAATCTTGACCCAGAAATCCTCTTTATCCCGAAGCAATCCCAGCAAAAGTTGAAAGGCCTCCTGATCGACGCCGTCTTTGGTCCTCACCCTGCCCATATGGTCGATGACAACCGGTAAGGGCAGGTCGGCCAGCGTATCGGCATTTTCCACAATATCGGGGGCTTCCATATAGATCACGACATGCCAGCCCAATGGCGCGATACGATCCGTGATGCGACGGACCATTGTGAAATCCGGTGCGTTTCCAATGTGACGTGCAAAGGAAAAACGGATCCCCCGCATCCCACCTTCATCAAGCCGTTTAAAATCATCATCGGTAAAGCTGTCATCGACAATCGCGACACCCTTGTAGCGTCCCTCAGATCGCGCAATAGCATCCAGTGCCGCGGTATTATCGGTACCATGGCAAGTCGCCTGGACAATGACGGCGCGTTCAATACCAAGGGTCTTCTGCAAGACCTGCATGGCCTCAAAGGGTGAGTCAGGCGGCGTATAGCCCCGCCCTTCCGCAAAGGGGAATTTCGCCGCAGGACCAAAGACGTGGCAATGCGCATCACAGGCTTTGGGCGGCGCTTTAAAATTGGGGGATTTGGTTTCGGGATCCGGTCCCTGACAATATTTCATCGGTAAAAATTATCGGCGCGGCCGGTTTCCGGCAACCGGCAGATTAGGCTTTTTGCTTTTTCACAAATTCTGCAAAGGCCGCCAGCGTTTCGGGGCTACACCGATGCTCCATCCCTTCAGCATCAGCCCAGGCAGTTGCCTCATCGACGCCAACCGTGCGTAGCAAGGCAACGACAATATGGTGACGTGCCCGCGAGGCTTCCGCCATTTTGCGCCCCTCCCCTGTCAAAAAAACGGAGCGGTAGGGTTCAGCATTAACGAGGTTCATTTGTTTGAGGCGCGCGATCATCTTGTTAACCGTTGCACCCGTTACCCCCAGGCGCTTCGCAATATCAACTGCGCGTGCTTCACCCTGTTCGTCAATCAGATCGGCAACAAGCTCGACATAGTCTTCAACGATTTCGGTCTCGCGTGCCTGACGGGCCCGTTTGAAATGGCTGGCCTGACGATCCGGTGTCATATGTGCGGAGATCGCGCCTGTCCCTTCGGGCGGTGGTGTCAGCTCATCTTCAGCAGGGCCAAAATCTGTCATAAATCCACAATATGTCAGGGTTTAGAGTCTTGACAATGACTTAGGGTCTCCTATTATTGTTAGCCAAGGCTAACTTTTGAGAAAACCGTAGAAAACGGCCCAAAATATAGTCTTTGGAGGAATGAGGAAGACACGGGATGACGTCGCTTGGCATCGTCGCAAGGCGCAGCTTGGAAGGCGCCGCACGGTGGGCCAATGCCTTTGGCCCGATCCGGCTCGGTGTCCTGCTGGTGCTTGCCCTGCTTGCAGCAGTTTCCAGTGATGCGGCGCAAATCATGGCACAAAGCCTGTCGGATGCCTTCCTGCAGGTTACCGTCTTTGTTGCGGCGACACTGGCGATCTTTTACTCGCTTGAGGCCTGGTACAAAATCGATGTCACGGCTCTCCTCGCCAAACATCATGTATGGCAGGTTCCGATTGCCGCAGGCCTCGGGGCGCTGCCCGGCTGCGGCGGCGCGATTATGGTAATCACGCAATATATACGCGGTGGGATTAGTTTCGGCTCCGTAGTCTCCGTGCTGACGGCGACGATGGGCGATGCGGCCTTTCTGCTGCTGGCACAGGCGCCGACTACCGGGCTCTCGATTTTTGCCATTGGCTTTGTCGTCGGCGTCTCATCTGGCTATGTGGTCGATGCGATCCATGGCACCGACTTCCTGCGCTACAAAGGCGATGGCCGAGACCCCGCCTGCAGCCCCTGCATCCGCCGCGTTGACTCTAAAGCCTGGCGGTACTTATGGACTCTCTTCCTTGTGCCCGGCCTAATTTTTGGTGGCTTTGTCGCGTTTCAGGCGGACACAGCCTCTCTCTTCGGAACCTTTATGGGAACCGAAACCGTCATTTGGATCGGACTCACAGGAGCGATTATCTCGCTTATGCTGTGGGGAATTGTCTCCCCCATTCGTCCTGACCCCGCTACCGAGGACAATACGTCTGTCAGCTGGGCTTCTGCCGGTACCGGTCGGCTCGGCGACGCTCCCGCCCGTGTTGTCGGCGATACCTGCTTTGTGACGGTCTGGGTTGCATTTGCCTATCTGATTTACGAACTCGGCGTTCATTTTACCGGCGTTGATTTGAAAGTGCTGTTTCAGACCTGGGCCCCTCTGGTACCGCTGATTGCTATTCTGGTTGGGTTTATCCCCGGCTGCGGCCCGCAGGTGGTGGTTGCCGCGATGTATCTCAATGGGCTGGTGCCATTCTCTGCTGAAATCGGAAATGCCATCAGCAATGATGGCGATGCCCTGTTCCCGGCGATCACAATGGCTCCCAAGGCGGCCATTATCGCGACCCTCTACAGCGCGATCCCGGCTGTCATTGTGGCCTATGGCTATTACTGGCTGTTTGAATAGCTAAAGCTTTACCGGCACGTCGCCAAGCACCGCCCGTAACCTGTCATCGGCCCACTTCGCATTTGCCAGCAGGGTGTCATCCGTGCCGCGCTTACCGACGAGTTGGAAGCAAATGGGCAATCCCTCAGGACCTTCGAACAGCGGAAAGTTCACTGACGGCGTATACATTTGGGTCCATAGCCGTGCAAACGTTGCCGTCCGGGTTTCCGTCAGCCCGACCGGCGCTTCACCGGGAAGGCTTGGCGACAGAACCAAATCGTAGTCGTCGAACACCTTGTCCATTTCAGCGCGAGCGTTATCCATGGCTTTACCGGCATTGAGGTAGTCGTCCTCTCCCAAGGTCTTTACCCACTCCATGCGCTCACGATTATGATCATTGAAACTGTCGTAATTATCGCGAATTTCTTCTTCCAGCATAACCGCCGCTTCCCAGGCGTTGATCATGGCCGCATCCGGGATGATATCGGTGAATACTTGTGGCAGGTCAAAATCACGCACCACTGCCCCGGCATCCGCCAGAATTTCGGCCACGCGCTCGACCGCCGCCTGCATCGGCGGCTCTGCTTCTGACCAGTTGGGGGCGCGCAGGAACGCGATGCGCGGACTTTCGTCCGCTGTTGCCGCCGCCGCCCCGGTTTGAACCTGACGCAGCAAAACGAGATCCGCCATAGAACGCGCAAACAGGCCAATCGTGTCGATCGATTTTTTGCAATGGCGAAAGTTTCCTCGATCAATGCCATCGAGGCTGGCCTTGTAGCCATACACTCCACAATTGGCGGCCGGGCCAATCACCGAGCCGCCGGTTTGTGTGCCATTCGCCAACGGAACCATATAGTCAGCGACCGAGGCGGCAGAACCGCTGGAAGAAACACCCGGAGTTCGGGTCGGGTCGTGCGGATTCAGCGTTTGGCGGGGTTTTGGACAGGCAAATTCTGTCGTGACGGTCTTGCCCATGATGACCATGCCGGCATCGCGGAGCCGGGCAACACAGTTAGAGTCCATGCCGAACCGTTTCCCTTGGTAAGGTGGGAAGCCATGGCCGGTCGGCATATCCTTGGTATCGAAGATATCCTTGATGCCAACGGGTACGCCATGCAATGGGCCACGACGCGTTTCCGCATCCAGCGCCCGTGCCTGTTCCAACGCATAATCAGGATCAATATAATCCCAGGCATGCACCTCGCCGTCGCGCGCCGCAATACGGTCGAGACAATCACGCGTTAGCGCCTCTGACGTTATTTCACCGGATTCAAGTTTTGCCGATGCTTCAGAAGCCGTAAGCCCGTTTAAAGCCATCGGCCCCTTGTTTGTTAGATCAACGTTTGTTAGATCAACCATGTTTCCCCCCCTGTCAGAGTTGCAGATCAATTCCGCAGCCGGAAGCGCTGGATTTTTCCAGTCGCGGTTTTTGGCAATTCATCGACAAAGTTGAACCAGCGCGGATATTTATATCGCGCCAGCCCTTCCTTGCAGTGCTCCAGCAAATCGGCGGCTAGTCCGTCGTCACCCGTCGCGCCTTCTGCAACAATGATAAAGGCTTCCGGCTTGATCAGCTCATCATCGTCAGCCCTGGCGACGACCGCAGCCTCCAGCACCGCTGGATGTTCGATGAGCTTGGCCTCAATTTCAAACGGCGAGCACCAGATGCCACCGACCTTCATCATGTCGTCATTACGCCCGCAATAGACGAAGTAGCCGTCTTCATCCTGATAATAGGTATCGCCGGTATTGATCCAGTCACCCTGCATCGTCGCGGCGGTCTTTTCCGGATTGTTCCAGTAATACTTGGCGATTGAGCCACCCTTGATCCACAGCGCGCCGCTTTCGCCTTGCGGCAAAACCTCATCATCTTCGCCGATAATCCTGGCTTCATAGCCGGGCACCAGCCGGCCGCTCGCGCCGGGCTTCACATCATCTTCGGAATTGGAAATAAAAATATGCAGAATTTCAGTTGAGCCAATCCCATCGAGGATCGAACCGCCGGTTTTTTCCTTCCAACGGCGCAGAATATCGCCTGGCAATGCCTCGCCAGCCGACACGCAGGCCCGCACCGATGACAGATCAGGCATTTCGCTTTCCATTGCCTGGAGTTGCGCCGCATAGAGCGTCGGCACGCCATAATAAATCGTCGCTTTGTTTTGCTCGATCACCTCGAATGTCATGGCGGGGCTCGGCGGCAAGGCAGACAGCACCGCCGTTGCCCCAACCCACAGCGGGAACGTCATGGCGTTTCCCAGCCCATAGGCGAAGAACAGTTTAGCCGCGGAGAAACAAATATCGTCCGCGGTAATACCAAGAACGCCGACAGCGTAATGAATACAGGTTACGGGAATGTCGCGATGGGCATGGACCGTGCCTTTAGGTCGGCCCGTCGATCCTGAAGAATAGAGCCAGAAACAGTCGTCTTCCGCGGTCGCCGGTGCCGCATCAAGCGCCGTATCCGCACCCGCCATCAGGGCCGACATCGACCCGTCGCCCTCGGTCGGCAAAACATGATTTGGCTTACGGCTCGCCTCCGCGAGTGCGGGCTCGACCTCCCCCTTATATTCCGGACTATAAATCACCGCCGCACATTCGGAGTCTTCGATCATAAATTGATAGTCATTGGCCCGCAGGAGTGTGTTGAGCGGCACGGGGACATATCCGGCTTTGATCGCGCCCCAGAAAATATAAAAGAATTCCGGGCAATCCTTGACCATCATCAACACCCGGTCGCCACCGGTTAGCCCGAGACCCTTAAGCGCATTGCCACAGCGATTGACGTTTTCCGCCAGGGCGGAATAGCTGACCGTTCCGAAATCGCCCTGGATCGCGACCTTGTCTCCTCGGCCTTCCTCGAGATGTCGATCAATCATCGGCACTGCGACGTTAAAGCTCTTGGAAAAGGTGATGTTTGCCGGTATCTGGCTGTCATCAACGCTGATTTGATTATCCGCCATTCTCATATCCTTATTGGTTGGATAAATTCTACAGTGCAAGACTGAGAGACAAAAGAGAGAAGCATGACCGACGCAAAGCCCATCATCATTACCGGGGGCGGTATCGGCGGACTCGCCGCCGCCAGAATGCTGGCGATCAAGGGATATCGCAGCATCGTTCTGGAGCAGGCGCCCGAATTTGCCGAAATTGGCGCGGGTATCCAACTCGGACCCAACACCCATCGGATGTTCGACCGGCTGCAGGTCACCAAGGCGATGCACGACATCGCGCATTTCCCGGAAAACATCATCATGATGGACAGCCTTTCCGGCGAGGAGGTGCTGCGGATGGAGCTTGGCCGGAAACTGGAATTCCATTTCGGAAAACCCTATGCCGTCATTCATCGCGCCGATTTGCACACTGTGCTTTATGAAGCCTGCAAGGAAATGGACGAGATTGATCTGCGTACCAGCGCAGGCGTCACCGGCTATACCGACCATGGCGACGGTGTCTTTGTCGAAACCGAAAGCGGCGACACGGTCGAGGGATCGGCCCTGATCGGCGCCGATGGTCTATGGTCAAAAATCCGGGCCAGCATCATTGGTGATGGTGATCCCATTGTTTCCGGCCATATCGCCTATCGCGCCGTCCTCCCCATCGATGAGGTGCCACCGGAACTCGACAAATGGATGGAAGATGTCGTGCTGTGGGCCGGACCTCGCAATCATCTGGTGCATTACAAATTGCGGCGCGGCGAGCTGTTCAACATCGTCGCGGTTTTCCACAGCCAGAAATATGTCGAAGGCTGGGACGAGTATGGAGACCCGGCGGAACTCTATGAGCATTTCAAGGATACACGACCGGAAGTCCATGCCCTGCTCGACAAGATTGATGTCTGGAAAATGTGGGTGCTGTGCGACCGGGTGCCGGTCAGGGAATGGACCCGGAACCGCGTCACGCTGATCGGCGATGCCGCCCACCCGATGCTGCAATATCTCGCCGCCGGTGCCGGTATGGCAATGGAGGATGCCGTATGTCTGGTTGATCTGCTGGCTGACTATGACGGTGATGTCGTCCAGGCCTTCGCCGACTATCCCGGCAAACGCTATGTGCGGACCGGTCGTGTTCAGCTTACTGCACGCTTCTATGGCGACATCTATCACGCCGAAGGCGTTACCCGAGAACTGCGCAACCTGATGCTTGGCGGCAAGAAGGAAGGCAATCCCTACGCCGGTGTCGAATGGTTGTATGGCAAGAACACGGGGTTACCGGGTGGGATATAAATAAGGACGCTACTTTTTCGGAAATTCGGCGTCAAATCACGACCTGGCCAAACCCAAAATTTTGAGATTGTATTACTCATAATAAATACATTTATGTGAGTAGGGTATGGTCGAAAAAAATAGCAAACGCAGCATTACCGACGATGAAATAGCAATTATTAAGGCGATGCTCGTTCGAGGCATGAGCAGGACTTTAATCCAGTCATATTTTACAAATCCTGACCGCCCAGTTAATTACGGACGAACTTATAATATTGAAAAAGGTGAATATGGGCCCGAGGTTCCCGCCGCATCAGATGAAGAACTAGATCGTTTCTTAAGTTCATGGAAAAAGGTCAAAAGCGCACCTACAGATAAATTAGCCTCCGATTCCTTAGATATTGAAAAATTGTCTCCCACTCACCCTAAACGACTTCAACTACTTTTCCGAAAGGATAGAGAAATCGGATGGAAAGTTGAATCTGGGGAAACAGATGAAGTCGAATGCAAAGAAAGTTTCAACAAAAACAGCAAGATTCTTCGAACGGTTGTCGCGTTTGCAAATAACCGGGGTGGGTACATTATTTTCGGGGCACGAGATCAAACCAATGTCGTGACTGGGCTTAAAAACGATAGATTTGAAGACACCGATATCGCACAAACCTCGCAATGGTTCCGGTCCAGCATGGATCGAATACCTCGGTTTGAGATGACAACCCATAAGGTAGGCCGTTTAAAGGTGGGGATAATTTATGTTTATCAAACTAGCGAATGGCCAGTAATCGCTACTAAGAATGCTGATAAGTATCTCAAAGGAACAATATATTTCCGATACCCTGGCGAATCTTGTGCCATTGGCGCATCCGAGCTTAGGTCAAAACTAGCAGAGCGCGACACGAATACACGACGTGAAGCAGCTCAGACTGTTAGTCAGGTGATCGAGCTTGGATCAGAGGCAGGCATCCTAAACCTAGAAAATGAAGAAGTCTCCGGCAAATCCGGTACATTTCAAATTGATGAGAACTTGCTTTCAAAGATCAAATTCATCCAAGAAGGGCGGTTCGAGGACACAAGCGGCGATCCAGCTCTAAAACTAATCGGAGACCTCTATCCTACTGCAGATAGCGCGATTATTCGCCAAGCTGTACCCGAAGAAATAACCGATGACCAACTGTATCTAACCTTCCTAAAACAGGAAAACGTATTAGCGCCTTTAGAGTATGTTCGTCACGGATGTCACTCGGCCAAAAAATGGCTACCCCTATTCCACTTTGTTCGGTGCTCTGGCATTTCAAATGAGGTAGCCGCCCAAATGGTCAAAGCTGAAGAGCCTTCTTACGAACACTCGCAGTCAAACGTTATCCGTCGTCTAAAAGGGTTAGTTACTTCATACCAGGCAGCGACGGGCAAATCTAAAGAAACATTGGAAATGATTTTAGATGGAACGGTCGAAACACCGCATGATCTTATTACTGTATCCCTTTACTGCAACGCAGCTTGCGGGATGAAGGTGGGACAAGTTTCTTTTGGTTCCATTGCAGAAAATTTACTCACTTGTCGTACAGTTCTAAGAAACGACCAAAGCCAAAAGTCAAAAAATATAAGAACGATTTTTAATAGAGCTTGTTGTCGACTAGATGAAATTATGTTCCAAGACATAGAATAGCTGTATCAGTGTTCTAGTTTCCTTCAATTGACGGGCTAAGAATCAAAAACCCCTGCACGATGGCGGGGGTTTTCGGTAGACGGTTAGTCCGGATCAGTTAAACCGGACATACTCGTAATCAAACGGGTGGCCGTCGATGCCGCGGCTTGGCGGGGCGACCCAGTTGGCAATCTTGCCGGGCTCAATACAGGCCTTTTGCAGCGAAATGACAAAGGCGCGGTCGGCCTCTGACGGCAGCCATTTATCGACGTTCTTATCCCGCTCTTCCTTACTGACAACATTTCCATCCGGTGAGATATGCGCCTCGGAGAACGTGCCAATGGCGCGGTGGAAACCGCGATGCGGCAGCTTGAGCTCGAAGTCAATCCTGTGGCGCTTCATGACCTTGTTCCAGCGATTCACACCGATCTGGCAGTCTGTCACATAGTCATCCCGCAGGCGCTCATTCACCGCCAGCAGCGCGTTATATTCAATATCCTTGATCGCCCCATCTTCCAGCATGGTGACGTTGGCGACGCCGTCTTTCAGGATGTGGTCATCATCGATCTTGGATTCTTCAAACCGGCCCTTAAGGCCCGCCGTGTAATAGTTCGCGGCGTTGGTCGAGATTTCCTGACCGAATAGATCGAGCGATACGCTGTAATGGAAGTTGAGATATCTCTGCAGGGTTTGCAGATCAATTGCGCCTGCCGCGCGGATCTTTTCAGGATCGTCGGTCTTCAGCTCATCCATCACTTCGCAGGTCCGGGACACGACGCGCATGACGCCGGTGGTGCCGATAAACATGTGATGCGCCTCCTCGGTCAGCATGAACTGACAGGTCCGTGCCAGAGGATCAAAACCTGATTCAGCAAGCGATGAAAGTTGGTATTTGCCGTCGCGGTCGGTGAAAAAGGTAAACATGAAGTAGGACAGCCAGTCCGGCGTCTCTTCATTGAACGCACCAAGAATACGCGGCTTGTCGACATCTCCGGAATGACGCTGCAGCATCATCTCCGCTTCTTCACGGCCATCGCGGCCAAAATAGGCGTGCAAAAGATAGACCATCGCCCACAGATGACGGCCTTCTTCACAATTGACCTGAAACAGATTGCGGAGGTCATACATTGACGGCGCGGTCAGACCGAGCAGACGCTGCTGTTCAACCGATGCCGGTTCGGTGTCGCCTTGTGTCACAATCAGGCGGCGTAATGAGGCCCGATATTCTCCGGGGACCTCGTTCCAGACCGGCTGGCCCTTATGTTCGCCAAACGGGATGGTACGCCCCTCAACGGGCGGGGCAACAAATATACCCCAGCGATATTCCGGCATTTTGACATAGCCAAAATTCGCCCAGCCTTCGGCTTCAACCCTCACCGCAGTACGCAGATAAACATCATAATTTTGCGTTCCTTCCGGGCCGAGTTCCTGCCACCAGTTGATAAAGCTCGGCTGCCACGATTCCAGCGCGCGCTGGAGGCGGCGATCTTCGGCGAGATCAACATTATTGGGAATTCTGGCATTGAGATCGATCGACATGGCTAAACCCTTTTCTTGTCGAATTCACTGCGTTGTCCGGTACCGTATAGCTTAAGCGCGCCTTCCGGCCCAGCGGCATTTGGCCGTTGGAAAATCCAGTTCTGCCAGGCGCTCAACCGCCCGAATATCTTGGTTTCCATTGTTTCCGGACCGGCAAAGCGGAGATTGGCTTCAAGCCCGGTTAGTCCATCCGGAGAGAAGCTGGCACGTTCCTCGATGGCAAGTCGCACCTCATCTTCCCAGTCGATATCATCGGGGGCGAATGTCACCAAACCGGCATCATCGGCATCAAGCGCTTCGAGATCCTGCCCGACCATATCCTTTGCCGCTGTTACCTTTTCAGGTTCACCAAGCAACCGGGTTTCAAGACGGGTGAGATCATTGGACATCGGATAAGGGCCGAAGTTCATACCTGTAAGACGAACGGTCGGGGCTGGCAGGTTGCTGCCTTCCATCTGGCCATCGAGCATGTAGGAGCGATCCGCGATAAAGACCAGCTCCAGCAAAGTGCCGGTAAAACAGCTGCCGGGTTCAACCAATGCAATCAGGCTGCGGGCGGAAACATCGACCCGTTTTAACGTGCGCTTGAGATACAAGGTGGTTTCTCGAACCAACCAGTCGTCTTGATTGGCCTCGAGCAGATTGTCATAGGCTTCAACCAACGCGTTGTCGCCTTCCGTGCGAAACACCCAGGTGCCCATCTGATTTTCATTCAGACGAAGATGCACAATCGCCGCATCCAGTTCGCGTGCCAAAGCGAGTGGCCAGAAATCAACGCCCTGCGTGGCGACACCCGCCGCATCGGCAGGCGGTGCCTCTGCGGGGCCATTGATAACAAACGTCACGACATTCTGGTCACGGTCGATTTCAAGGGTCAGATGATCGTAGGTCATCCTGTCGCCCTCATCGCTGACATTCAGCGGTGTAAACTCAACACCCTTCACATCTGTGGGGCGGTCCGACTTGGCTGCGAACTCGGCGGCCCGTTCAGCAACCGCATCATCAAACTTAGACCGCGGGACAATCTCATCGATCAAATTCCAGTCGACGGCGCGTTGCCCGCGCATACCTTCGGTCGTTGTACAGAACACGTCGGAGCGGTCATGGCGCACTTTGCGCTTATCGACCAGACGGGTCAGCCCGCCGGTCCCCGGCAACACTGCCAGCAAGGGCAATTCGGGAAGCGAAACCGTTGAGGCTCCGTCATCCAGCAGCATGATGTAGTCAGTTGCCAGCGCCAACTCATAGCCGCCACCGGCAGCCGTACCGTTGATCGCGCAGATATATTTCTGCTGCGAATTTTCGGTAGCGTCCTCGATACCGTTGCGGGTCTCGTTAGTGAATTTGCAAAAGTTCACCTTGTGATCATGGGTCGACATGCCGAGCATTCGGATATTTGCACCGGCGCAAAACACAGCCGGATGATCGGAACACAGGACAACGCAGCCGACTTCGGGGTGTTCAAACCGCAAACGCTGGATCGCATCATAGAGTTCGATATCAACACCGAGATCGTATGAATTCAGTTTCAGCTCATAGCCGGGTTTCAGCGTGGCATTTTCATCAACCGCCATCGCCAGCCGGGCGACGTTTCCATCTATGGTCAGATTCCAGTGTTTATACTGATCGGGGCTGGTGGCGAAATTGACCCGCGGCTCGCCGCCGGTTGCGGCGGAAGCTCCTGAGTCTACGGCAGAATCCTGTGGCGCCATCTTGAATATTCCTTCGTTACACACCCTTCGGCCTGAATGAACGTCATCTGAATCAGCTCATTCAGCGTCAAAAAGGCTACTGATCGTCTCAACCTCTTATTCAACAATATAGTGTTTTAACGCAGTTTTCCTGGGGAATAAAAAACTTCGATTGCTAATTGTTGACTAGTCACGTATATATTATGCAACAGGATAGGCCCCGTCAATGACGGTATCATCTGGGCCCATAAAATTTGGCCCAAAGGACGTTTTTCAGGGCGGCAAATTTCAAAGATACGGACCATATTAACGACATGGGTAACACTACCGTAATGGCCATTAGGGGCGCGCCCGAAACCAGCCTGCGTGACTGGATCGCAGCAAATGCCGAAACCCACCCGGACAAGATTTTTATCCAGAGCGTCGATCAGAACAAAGCCATTACCTTTGGCCAGTTCAAATTGGTCTGTGACCGGATGGCGAACTATCTGCAATCCAAAGGAATCGGACCGAATGACCGGGTTGCAATGCTCTCGAACAATTCGATTGAGCATCTTTGCGTCTATATAGGCGGGATGGCGTATGGTGCCACGGTCTGCACCATCCATGTCGAAATGAATGCGGTGTATTTTGAGCAAATCCTCAATGCGCTACAGCCCAAACTGACACTGTTTGAAGATTCAGAAGACCGGATTGACTCCGCAACGCTGAGCAAAAAAACACCCGGTGAATGGCTTAACCTCGGAAGTTGGCAGCCAGATGACGGCGCAACCGGTCTTTATGGCGAGTTGCAAAACCAATCCGCGACCCCGGTCGAGCCCGTCAGCCATTGGGAGGAGGATGCCTCGATTTATTACACATCGGGAACGGCCTCGGCGCCCAAGGGCTGTATCGTCTCATTCCGCGAGCTGATTGAGAACACACCGCCGACCGCCGAAGGGCTGGGGCTGACAGCGAATGATCGTATCCTTGAATTCCGTGCCTTTAACTGGATATCGGCACAGGTGTTGAGTGGTCTCGGCCCGCTTTCAATAGGCGCAACAATCATTCTGGCGCGAAAATTCTCACAAAGCCGTTATTTCAACTGGGTTAAGGAACACAAGGCGACCATCGGCGTTTGCAATCCGACTGGCCTGGCGATGTTCCTCAACCGCCCCATCGACATACATCACGATGACATTCCGCATTTGCGGTTTATGACCTCGTCTTCCGCGCCGTTGATGCCGGAAACCTGGAAACAGTTTGAAGAAAAATATGGCGTGCCGGTGGCGCAGGGCTATGGCTGTAGTGAAATAGGCTGGATCGCCGTCTCGAACGAACATACCCGCAAGTTTGGCACCGTCGGCAAGCCCCTCGCCTATCACAAACTCAGCATCGTCAATTCGGATGGCCATGAAGTCCCACAAGGCGAAATGGGAGAGATTGAACTTGGTGGTTTTGCTACAAACGCCTATCGCTATCTTGATGAAAACGGCGAAGAAAAAATCCATGCGCGGAACCGTTTACGGACCGGCGACCTCGGTGTGATGGATGAAGATGGCTGCGTGCGTGTCACAGGCCGCGCCAAGGATTTGATCATCCGAGGTGGCGTCAATATTTCGCCCGCTGAAGTCGACAATATCCTGCTGCAAATCCCTGCCGTTGCGGAAGCGGCCACCATAGGCGTTCCGGATAGAATTTATGGCGAAGAAGTTGTTTGCTACGCCGCGCCCAAGGAAGGTGAGACCCTTACAACGGATGAAATTCTGGCGCATTGCAGCATAAGACTACCTGAATTCCGGATGCCCAGGCAGATCATCATCCGAGATGAACTCCCCAAGACCGAACGCGGCAAAATGAACCGGCTATTGCTTCGGGAGCAGTGGCAGGCGGAGTTTGGCAAGAGCTGACGCGCCTTTGTCCTGCCCCGTCCTCATGGTAACGTCAGACCATGCAGGAAGCCCAAACTACAGACTATAAGTCTGTCCGCACCTTACTTGCGGAACAGGCAGCCAGGTTCGGCGACAAGCCCTATATGGTTTCCATCGATCAGGACGAGAAAGCTCTGAGCTTTACGGCGCTGCACCGGCTTGGCAATCGCATGGCACATTATTTTGCCGAGCGCGGTCTGAAAGCCAATGACCGCGTGCTGATGCTGTCGGAAAACTCAGTGGAGTTTATTGCGGTGTTTCTCGGCGTTCAGCGTTGCGGGGCAACCATTGCGACCGCCAATGTCGAGATGAACCGCGCCCATATTGGCGAGATACTGCATGCTGTTGACCCGGTCCTGGTCCTGGTTCAGGAAGGACTCGGGCTGGAAGAACTCCGCGATCCCGATATGGCCGCCGACTGGATACCGCTCGGCGAGTGGAACGAGCATGGTGGTTCGACCGGTTTCTTTGGTGTGCTGTCGGACTACCCGGATGAAGACACCGTAGCCGAGATCTGCGGCCCGGAGGATATCGCCGTCATCTTTTACACCTCCGGTACTGAGGCCAAACCCAAAGGCGTGATGCAGGCCCATTCTGCGGTGTGGCCCAACTATGATGCGACGGCGGATTGCGTTGATCTTGATGAGCATGGCCGCATTGTCGATTGCCGCTCCTATACCTGGCTGTCCTCCCAGAATATGAGCCTCGGCGGGCCGCTGGCGCGCGGTGCGACGGTCTATATGGCCAAGAAATTCTCCCGCAGCCGCTATTTCGACTGGGTGAAAAAATACCAGGCAACGATGGCGGTCTCGGTGCCAACGATCCTCAACATGTTTCTCAACGAGCCTGTCGATATTCGCGGGCGAGACATTCCGCATCTGCGGTTTTTCATGACATCCTCAGCGCCGATGTTGCCGGAAAACTGGATGCGGTTTGAGGAACGGTACGGTATTCGCATCTGCCAATCAGCGGGCTGTTCGGAAGGCGGGCTGATGTGCAGCCACCGCGGCGAGGACCGCAAAATCGGCACAATCGGATTTCCGCTCAAATATCAGAATGTCCGCCTGCTCGATGAAAACGACCAGGAAGTCCCGGACGGCCAGCCCGGCCAAATCGTTGTTTCAGGCTTGCAGAAATCATGGGGCTATCTGCATCCGGACGGACGTATCGAGAAACTGCCGTTGGAACATCGCACCGGTGACCTCGGGCAGATTGATGAGGATGGCCACCTTACTGTCGTGGGACGCCTGAAAGATTTGATCATCCGCGGCGGGGTCAACATCTCCCCGACGGAGATCGATAATATTCTGTCACGTCATCCCGATATCGTGGATGCCGCCGCCTGCGGTGTGCCCAACAAAATCTATGGCGAGGAGGTTGTCTGCTATGTCGTCGCGCGGGACGACAGCGGTCTCACACAGGACACAGTTATCAGCCATTGCGGCGAAACGCTGGCACCCTTCAAGACTCCCAAAGAAGCGATCTTCGTCAACGAACTGCCGAAGAACGAACGCGGCAAACTTGACCGCAAAGCGCTCACGGAGATGTGGAAAATCGAAGTGACATCAAAAGGCTAAGCTGAAAACCGGCAAGATTCTTGCCCGAATCTCATATAATCTGCCGTTAACCTTGATCTCCGTTGGACTCGCCGGGGCGCACATATCAAAAAAGCAAATACGCGGTGCGTATCGCCGCGATCAGGGTTGGCTTGGATCATTCGCAAAATGGGGAGAAAACTCATGCGGATGCATGCCAAACGAAAACTCCAATAAGGACGCGGCATCGGCCTATACGGCTGACCCGTATCCTGAGTATAGATTTGCAGAGACCCACCCTGCGCGGATCGCCGCGCAGGGTTTTCTGCATGGTCTGAAGGTTCCCGACCCCACGACCGCGCGAATAAGGCCTAAGCCGCGCTGCTTTGGCGCTCCTCTTCCATTAGACGCGCCAGCAAATTACGGGCCTGAATGGTGGGATGATCCATGGCAACATCGATTTGCGGCGCGTTGGGGAACTGGTTGACCCGGCGCTGCTGGGCTTCGCAGATCGCGACGTCTTCGCGGAAAACCTTGCGGATAACACCCAGCTTTTCCTGGGTCTCGGGGTCGTCGAGGCCAAAGTCTCGCGCGTTTGACCAGAAGTGATGCGTCGTCGTCGCGGTCTCCGGCGTGATGGCATGCGCGTTATGAACTGTGATGCCGTGATCGCGATTGCCTTCGAACGCGCCCGTGCCAGCCTGCGCCGCGCCGACATCAAACATGATTGTCGCCGGCGGTGTGTAAATCCAGCGATTCCAGCTATCGCCCTTGCCTTCAATATTGGCGGCCCTGGCCCACAAGGGTGGCGGATCATCATTGGGAAACAGACGCTCGCACTTCAACGCGCGTGGCGCGCGCGTGACGTTCGGCTTTACGCGCAGCTTGGCGGCATTGCCTAACGTATCGGGATGCACATAGGGCGAATGGGTCTGATCAAGCTGGATATCGATATAGGCCTGATAGTTGCATTCGACATAAAAGTAATCATCGATATTGGCCCAGTCCGGATTATCAAGGAAAAAGTAATCCGGGATTTGACTTGCATCAGCCTGCGCCGGGTCGCCCATCCAAATCCAGATCCAGCGATTTTTCATCACAACCGGATAGGCCCGCACACAGGCATCCGGCGGCACCAGCTCTTGCGTTGGAATGGCTGTACATTGACCGGTCTTGTCGAACCTCAGCCCGTGATAACCACATTCGACTTCATTGCCCTGCAATCGACCGACGGAGAGCGGTGCACTGCGATGGCAGCAGCGATCTTCAAGCGCGCCAACCTCACCATTTTCACCCCGGAAAAACACGATCGGTTCTTCGCAAATCGTGCGGGCCAGCAAACCATCATCAAGATGATGATCCCATCCAGCGACATACCAGGCGTTTTTTAGATACATATCAAGCTCCAAATTGTCGGCTCTTACCGACAATTTATATAAATGAATACTACACTTACAAAAAGAGCGGCTCAATGAGCCGCTCTGATTGTGAATATGCCGTTTGGCTTACCGACCCGTGCGGGCCAGGGAGTGTACCCAGCCTTTATTGGTCATGTAGTTCTTGGCGTGATCGATCTGTTCCTGAGAGAAGAACTTGTCAGGGAAGACCTGATCGACCGGATAGACCGGCCGCAGGAAGTCACTCTCATAGCCATAAGGCACCGTCGCATCGATACCCATGCCGCCTTCGAACCGGGTGTTGGACGCGGTCCATTCCCTGTCACCAGCGGTCATACGTTCGGCCGGCATGAAGGTTTGACCACGGCCACCCGGGATCGGATTGAGAATATCCGTCTGCGGGTTAACCCGCGTGGTCAGGTTCCAGATAACATCGTCCATATCATAGATGTCAGTGTCTTCAGACATTGCAATCACCAGACGAGACCCCTGCGAACAGCTGAGGATCGCGGACAGGAAGTTGCGCTGCCAGCCTTCGTCGATCTGGCTGCGTTTCTTGACCTGAATGATCGCCCCGCCCCAATCCGTCATCGGATACGGGATATTACAGTCCTGAATAATGCCGGGCTGCATGCGTTCGCACAGCTCATACATCGCTGCTTCACGCACCGTGGTGTCGATGTTCTGGCAATCCATCGTGTGAACGCCAAGCGGGAAGACAATCGGCTTGCTTTCACGCGCCCGGGTCGTTACGGCGGTGACGTGGAAGGTCGGCGCCTTATAGGCCTTACCCATATAGCCAGCCCATTCGGGATGGAAATGGAAGCGACCCTGTACACCGGCCTCTTCGGACTCTGCCGTTTCATAGCGACGGTCACGCGGATGGAGATACCCTTCCAGCGTGATTTCGGCATCAGCCAGCGCATAGGCACCCGGGACTGTCTTGGCTTCAACCATTCGAACCGGCTCACCGATCAAACGACCGGCCACACCAAGTTCGTCACAACCGGTGGGCAGGATGACATAGTCAAACCCGGCACCGGCCAGAAGGTTGGGACCAAACGGAATACCAAAGTTCATGGTCAGCGGAATAGGCTCGTCATCGCGGTAATGTTTGGCCATTACCTGCCAGCCATGCGAACCTGGCGAAATCTGGAAGGTGCCGACATTGCCCCAACGGAAGTTCATCCGGTTATAGGCCATGTCCGTGCCGCCTTCGAAATACTCACCCGCGAACAGGCGCTGACCGGAACCCACAGTCAATTCGGACTCATAAGTTGTATGGCGGATCGGCACCATATGCTCGTTAACTTCAGCAGGGTTCAGAATGACTTCTTCGTGGCTCGGTGCATCCTTTGAATCAATGACCACCGGCGGTAACGGATTGCGGATCGCGTTGGCAATCGCCAGCGTCATTTCCTGCATATTCCCGACACCGAACAGCTTGCACATGATCCCCTGATCAGCGAACAGGTTGGTGATCGCCCGATGGTTGGGTTTGCCTTTGACGTTGTTGAACAGAAGCGGGCAGGCGCCATCAAGATGCTTCTGAACACCGGTAATCTCGAGATCAGGATCAACCTCGGTATCGGTTTCAATAATGTCACCTTCCTGTTTCAGGAAGTCGATAGTGCCCCGCAGATCACGAAGGTGGTCTGTCACTGGCGTTGGTTTGAGTTGTTCTCTGGCAGTCGCCATTTCTATCTCCTAATCCGTCCTTTTAACGTCAAATTCCCGGAATTCATCTTATCGTATCTTATCCCGTGCCTCATTGAAGCGCACGATGCGGAGCTGTTTTTACGTGGCTTGATCATGAATTGCAAGCCCGCATTTTCGACAAAATACCCGGCAAACCCCAATAAAACATGGAAAAATTCGATCGTTGACTGCTAAATACTTAGATTTCTTAGTAATTTCCAGGCTGAGGCCGGGCTGAAACATGTTTGAGTTGGTTGACCATCGGCGAAAACCTCTCCAAAACGTAAGGTCAGAGCTCATTATTAAGGGATTCGCAGTTATGGCAGACAAGCCCCTCCCCGCACCGGTGCAGGATTTCGTCGACCGAATTCGTGCCTATTGTGCGGCAGGAAAACAGGATGAGGAACTTTGGCCCGCCGTCGCCGATGACCTGAAAATGCTGCTCGCTGACCCCGATCTGGTGGAACAATCCAAAACCTGGCCTGACACCAAAAAGGGGGACGGCCCGCCGTCAAACCTGTTGTTTTACGAAGACCCCGACTACGGATTTGTTCTGAACGCCCTGGTCAAAGGCCCAAAATCCGTCACCAACGTCCATGATCATGGCCCGAGCTGGACCCTCTATGGCGTGCTTGATGGTGGCGACCATATTCAGCGCTTCAGTCGGGTTGACGATAACCCCACAGAAGAAGGACCCGCCGAGTTAAAATCAAATGGCGAGTTTGATGTGGTACCTGGCTATATAGATGTCGTTCCGCCCTGGGAAATTCATCAGGAAGCCAATGGTGACCATCGGACAATCGGGTTTATCGTTCGGAGCCAGCGGTCAGGGACGTTCAAGCAATATCGTTACAACACGGAGAACGGGAGCATCGCTACCTATAACGGCCCCACCCAAATTCCGTACGACCTCTGAACGGCCAAATATCCACACCTCATGGCAAACGTCCGCGAAATACTGCAAAAGGGGTTGGCGCATCATCAGGCGGGGCAGCTGAAAGACGCCGGGACCTGCTACCGAAAAGCCCTGAAACAGGATCGGAAGAACGTTGACGCCACGCACCTACTTGGCGTCGTTCTTCTTGATTGTGGCAAACCGAAAGAAGCGATCCACCTTATTAAAAAGGCGGCAGCCCTTAGCCCCAACCGGGGCAATATTCAGGTTAACCTGGGTAACGCTTATATGGCTGCCGACAGGCTAACAGAAGCCGCCAAGGCTTATCAGCGGGCAATTGAATGCGACCCGAACGACCTTGATGCCATACAGCGCCTGGCGGACACCTACAGAAAATCAGAGAAATTCGAGGAAGCGGTGGCGACACACCGAAAAGCCGTTTCTCTGGCACCAAACGATGGCGGACTTTATCTCGCGCTCGGCGTCGCTTTAAAGGATGCGGGTAAGTTTGACGAGGCGGAACAGATATATCGTGACGTGCTCTCAAAGGCGCCAGACTATGCCGAGGCAAAAGCCAACCTTGCGGTCGTATTGCAAAAGCAAAAAAGGACGGATGAGGCGATAGAAAGCTATCGCGATGCCGTCACCCAACGCCCGGAATTCTTTCGCCAAGCGACCTTAAATCTGGCGAGTACAGGTAAAGGCAAGTTATGGCTGAACCTCCGCAAAGCCGGGCAAGAGCTGTCCAAGAACGTTAAATCCTGACGCAAGGCACCGACACTCCTCCAAAAAGTCCCTAAAGTTTTGCTGAGATTCGATTCGACGGCTCAAATTATAGGTGTTAGCCTTTTTTCGACTGTAGCCGAATTGTCTATCGTCCTTAACTATTGACCTTAATTGATGTCCAACTCAGGGAGGACAATATAATGATTAAATCTCTCAAGCTAACCGTCTCCGCCATCGCGGTAGTGGCTGCTTTCGGCGTGCCAGCGTCTGCGGCAGATTACTTTGCCGGCAAGACCCTTACCGTTCAGGTCCCATCAGGATCAGGCGGTACCTATCATGTTTATTGCCAGCTCGTGCAACGGAATATCGCAAACTATATTCCCGGCAACCCAAAAACACTTATTCAAAACCGGCCTGGTGCTGGTGGTGCCAAATCTGCATCCTATATGGCAAACGTCGCTCCGAAGGATGGTAGTGTCATCGCCATGATCGCACCGGGCGTTATCACGACCCCGCTGGTTCGCAAGGTAAAATTCGACGCCCGTAAATTCACCTGGCTCGGTGCTCCAGCGGCCCGTGCCGCCGGTGTCTTCTTCTGGCACACATCTGGTATCAAGACCCTTAAGGACATCCAAACCAAAAACACGACAATCGCCAGTAGTGGGTTTGCCTCATCGGGCTCGATTTTCCCACGGCTCGTCAACGCAACGCTTGGCGCCAAGATGAAAATCATTCTTGGTTACAAGGGTGGCGGTGCGATGAACCTGTCGGTGGAGAAAGAAGAAACCATGGGCCGGAACAATTTCCTGTCTGGCTTCACCGGTGTTCGCCCGACATGGTTGCCGAGCAAGAAAATCATTCCGATCATCATGTATGGTCCCAAGTCGGACTCCAAATACGTAAAGGGCGTTCCGCATCTTGGTGATCTGGTCAAACCGGGTACCATCGAAGCAAAAATGGTTCGCGTTCTGAGTACAAACCTTCAGGTTGGTCAGGCATTCTATCTGCCCGAGGGTGCGCCGAAGCGCGTGACAAAAATCATGCGGACGGCGTTCGCCAAGATGATGGCTGACCCTGTTTTCAAACAGCGCGTCCTTAAACGCCGCGTTGAGCATTCGCCGGTGTCGGTCGAGCAGATCAATAGCTTGATCAAGGCTGGCTTCGACGCGGCGACACCTGAGGTCGTCAAAGCGATCAAGCTTCGCCTGTACACCAAGAAGAGATCCTAGGATCAGGATTTAATCTGACAATTAACGGCCCCTCAAATGAGGGGCCGTTTTTTTGATCGGTCATCATCGTCGGATTAGACGGCAAGTCCATTCGGTGTTAGCATTTTTATGACGATGGCTGCGGAATTAGCCATCCGATCGAATTTTGGTCTCGGAGACCAATAGTTGAAAACCTGATAGGGAGAAAATCATGCTTAAGAAATCACTCAAAATAGCGGCTTCCGCCACTGCGCTGGCCGCTCTGGCAGTGACGCCGGCAATGTCCGCTGATTATTTTGCTGGCAAAACCATCACTGTTCAGGTGCCTTCCGGATCTGGCGGCACTTACCATGTTTATTGCCAACTCGTGCAACGCAACATCGCAAAGTATATTCCCGGCAACCCGAAGACGCTGATTCAGAACCGTCCGGGGAGCGGTGGTGCCAAGTCAGCAGCCTATATGGCCAATGTCGCGCCTAAAGACGGTTCAATCATCGCCATGATTGCACCGGGTACAATCACGACACCGCTCGTACGCAAGGTGAAGTTCGACGCCCGTAAGTTCCAATGGCTGGGTGCCCCTGCTGCTCGTGCCGCCGCGATTTGGGTCTGGAACGGTCATGGGATCAAAACATTCAAAGACGCGCAAAAGAAGGAAGTTACCATCGCAACTTCCGGCTTCTCTTCCGCTGGTTCGGTTTTCCCCCGGCTTGCAATTTCATTGCTCGGTGCAAAGTTCAAACTGATCTACGGTTATAAAGGTGGCGGCGCACTGAACCTTTCGGTTGAAAAGGGCGAAACCATGGGCCGCTGGAACTTCTATTCCGGCTTCACGGGTGTTCGGCCAACATGGATACCGAAGGGCAAAATCATTCCCTTGATCGGAACGGGACCAAAACATCCGAAGCTTGCGGGTGTGCCGCATTTCACCGATCTCCTCAAAGAAGGAACGACGGAACGCGCCCTTTACGATCTCCTCGGTATGAATCTGGAAGTCGGCCAGGCTTTCTATCTGCCGCCCGGAACGCCCAGGAACGTCGTCAAGATCATGCGGAAAAGCTTTGCTGCTATGATGGCTGACCCCGCGTTCAAGGCGAACATCGAAAAGCGTCGCGTCGAATATTCGCCGGTGTCTGTCGAGGAAATCGAGAAGAAGATCAAAAATGCCTTCGATTCAGCAACACCGGCTGTTCTGAAAGCATTGAAAAATGTGTACAAAAAGAGGAAATCCTAAGATCAGGATTTAATCTGATAATCAACGGCCCCTCAAATGAGGGGCCGTTTTTTATGGATCGCTGGTTTCCTCTGTGTCTGACTCAACAGCACAGGCATGTTGTTCATCTGCGTTTGGATTTCCCGCTAACGACACCCAGAATCCCGCGCCCGCCTCCATCAAGGGTCGGCACTGCAATACCGTCTTTGCCTTCATGGCCTCGACCAGAAGACGCCCGATTGGCTGGAAATGGGTTTCGCCGCTGGTCGCTGTTGCCGGATCAATCCGGATCGCTACTGAACGCGGTTTCCGGAACCGGCTGCGTTCCAGCATCCGTTCTACACTGGCGATGGAATGCGGCAGATCAAGACCACAAAGATCAAGTTCATATTCCGCACCATCTTTCATCCCTGACAGGCGCCGCACATCCTCATCATCGAGATACGGCATCAGCTACGGTCCTGACGCAAATGTGACTTGTAGTATCCGCGTTCTTCCTTGATTTGCTCTTTGAGTGCTTTGGCCTCTGAGTATTCGTCGGCACTCATCGCCTCGATCTCGATCTCAGCACGGCCCCGTTCGATGGGCATACATTGTGCTATGGGTGTTCCGGCAGGCAGTGTCCCCTCAAAATCACGATCCACCCACACCATGGGAAAATGAACCGGAAGCGCATCGAAGCTGTCGGTATCCACGACACCCGACAATGTCCGGAATGGCAAATCGAGCCGGTTTAGCGGATGGGTGAATAGGGTCGCATAACCCGGCTCAGTATGGATCGACCAGAAATTATGCGCCTTAACAACAACCTCTTCTTCATCAATGAAGGGGACGCCCGGCGCCTGTGTCGGAAAATGAAATCCCAGCGGGCTTTCGTCATGGGACCAATCCCAATTGAACTCCCCATCCTTGACCTGAATATCGGCCTGCAGAGGTATGATAAATCCAGTCGTGAGAGCATCGATGAACGGCATGCAGTGCTTGATCGTAAGATCCGCGCTTCCGTTCAGGACAGGATTGTCCATTGGCATCGCCTTGTACCAGTCCGGCGCCGTGCGGCGGGCGGGCGCCGGTTTTGGCAAAATATCGATGAGATCTGGCGGGCAGGTGAATCGGATTTTCATAACGCTATTGTCGCTGGCAAAAGACCAAATTGGCAAGTGCGGCAGTTGCGGCGGTTCAGACCGTACAATAGCGTATCGATGATTGTTTTACCTTGGAGAATTTAGATGGCCCGAATCACGCCCAAAACCCGAGAGGAACTGTCAGAGCTGGAAGACGTTTTTCAACGGGCAGAACAAGCGCTCGGATTTGTCCCCAACAGTTTCTTTATTATGGGGCGACGCCCTGAAATGTTGCGGGCGTTTTCACGGCTGTCACGCGAAGTGGTCGGTGTTCCAGGGAGGGTGCCGCAAGACCTTAAATGGCTAATCGCCCACATCGCAAGTCGGGCGGCGGGATGCCAATACTGCATGGCCCACACCGCAGGTTCCGCCAACAAAGCTAAAAGCGCCCTCGAAGAAAAAATAGACACTGTTTTCGAATATGAACGTAGCGCATTTTTCAGTGAGGCGGAAAAAGCCGCCCTCCTCGTCGCACAAGGTGCGGGAACGACACCCAATATGGTGTCTGACGAAGATATGAAGAATTTGAAGAAGCATTTTGATGAAGACCAGATCGTTGAAATCGTTGGTGTTATCTGCCTGTTTGGCTGGCTTAATCGCTTTAACGACACGATGGCGACAGATATCGAAGAAGAACCCCTGAGTTTCGCGACACAGCATCTTGCAGCCTCGGGTTGGCAGGTCGGCAAGCACAAAGGATAACCACCGATGAAATTCGGACTTTTTGATCATATTGATCGCACGGATGACCGGCCACTCGCCCAGCAGTTCGATGAGCGTATCGAATTTGTGAAAGCCGCTGACGAGGCAGGGTTTTACTGCCTGCATGTTGCTGAACATCACTCTTCACCACTCAATATGTGTCCGGCACCCAGCATCTATCTCAGCATGGTGGCCCAGGCTACGAAACAGATTCATCCGGGACCGCTTGTTTACCTTTTGACGCTCTATACGCCGCTTCGTCTGGCGGAAGAGATCTGCATGTTGGATCACATCAGCAAAGGGCGACTGGAAGTTGGCGTTGGCCGGGGCGTATCCCCCTTCGAGCTTAACTTTCATCGGGTCGATCACGACGATTCAAGAAATATCTTTTTCGACGCCTATGCCTGTCTAAACGAGGCATTGACCAATGACGTATTCAGCTATGAAGGCAAATACTTCACCTATGCTGCGCCATGGCGATACGGAATTCACCAAGCGTCTAAATGTCCATCACGGTGCCACCTACGAGAGCTGGGAAAAAATGGAGATGGTGATTGCCGGCAGCCCGGAGACGGTCATTTCGGAGATCACCAGACAAACCGAATTTCTCGGTATCAACTATCTACTGGCCTATCTGTTTTTTGGATCGATGACGCTAGAACAAGCGATGCGGTCTTTCACCCTGTTTCGCGATGAAGTGATGCCAAAACTCGCCGATCTCTAGGCGTTATTTTTTCCATTTCGTCTCAGGTTTCGGCAACTCTTCTCCGTCGAGAAACATCGCATTGATTGTATTCTCACTGTAAAAACAGATCAAGTCTTTGATCCGCGGACATTCAGGCAAGACCTCACGATAGCACCAGGCAATATCTTCAAAGCTCTCACCATTCACCGTTGCTGAAAAATAGCTGGCGCGCCCTTTATATGGGCATACCGACTTTGTTTCGGTTGGCGACAGCAAATCCATGCGCACATCCTTTTCAGGAATATAAAAACGCAGCGGATGGTTGCCTTCAAAAGCGAACATGGAATTTGTCGTTTCTGCCACCATCTCACCACCAAGCACAACTTTCACTGGACGGTGTGACGGAACAGTATCGAGGCGCTTCTTGGGATCGCGGGCATGGCCAAAAATCTGCTCGTCTTCTTCCCACCATTCATCGACACGATTCCAGTAAAAGGCGACGTAATCCTTGATCGCTAGCATCTCGTCATAGGGATCACGATACGACCACATCACATTCTCTTCGGTACGATCTTCTACCGTGAGCGTCCAATAGGATGCAGTGCCTTTATAGCCACAATGGGAAGTGTGTTCCGTTGCAGTAAACAAATCCATTTGGACGTCGCTCATCGGAAAATAAAGCGCAGGTACATGTCCATCCTCGCGCATCAGCATGACATTGGTGGAATCGACGATGACCTCATCGTTGAATTTGATCCGAATGCGCCGCGGGCTAGGCTCAAAATCCAAAACCTTGTCTGGATTCTTGACAAACCCTGGCGCTTTGCCGGGCCCTGTTCCTGCTCCATCCATATCCATCTCCCTAATAGAAGACAAAATGATGCGCCGGATTTCTGGTCCCGGCAAGCATCCTTCGACGACGCCCCAGAAAAGGACCATACTGTGACAAATGATCAATTTTAGAAAACAGTCTCAGAGTGTCGGCGAACGTCTGCTCGATGCAACAATCAGATTTATCTACCGCAGCGGTTTCCCGGTACTCGTCTTTTTGCGGCGTATCGGATTTCCCAAAAAACCGGGCGTTGCGGTCGTCATCTGGCACAATCATCAGGTATTGGCTGTTCAACATTCTTATATTCGAGGATTGGGACTTCCAGGTGGCGCCATCGATCCTGGAGAGTTACCAAAAGAAGCCGCTGTTCGCGAAATGCAGGAAGAGTTGGGGTTAGACCTAAATGCAGGCGACCTTCAACCTTGTAGCACTCTCAGAAACACCGAAGTTTATCGCATTACGCTCAAGACGTTGCCCGATATCCACGTTGATAACCGAGAGATCGTCGAAGCTTTCTTCATGGACCCTGAAGAGCTGATTTCCAGAGTCTCTCGCTATGCCGATATTCTCGAGCCACCGCCGGTATCTGAATAACGAGGGATTTCTAGTCCGCCAAAGTTTGCTAGAACATTTCCAGTAAATAGCAGGAGTTTCTTCCGATGAATTTTAGCGTTGGCCAACCGGTGCCAAGAACCGAAGATCTACGTTTTCTAACTGGTCGCGGTACCTATATAGACGACATCAATCTGCCTCACATGGCGCATGCTGCGATTGTCTATGCGCAGGTTCCCAACGCTGTGATCACTAATGTCGACACTGCAGAGGCAGAAGCAATGCCCGGTGTCCTTGCTGTGCTTACGGGGCAACAGGCCAAGGAAGACGATATCGGCGGCATCCCACCCAACTATCTGCCGCAAATGATGGGATTGTCTGATGGCTACCGCACAGAACAACCCATTATCGTACAGGATCGAATAAGGTTTGTAGGGGAACGCATTGCCATTGTGATCGCCGACTCCGAAATTCAGGCGCGCGATGCCGCTGCCTCGGTTACCGCAGAATTTGAAATCCGCGATGCCGTCACGACCGCTGAATCCGCAATCGCGGAGGGAGCACCGCTCGTCCATGAGGGTGCGGCAAACAACATTGCCGCCGACATTCACTTTGGTAATGAAACCGCGAGTACCCAAGCATTTGAGCAGGCAGCGCACGTCGTAGAGATAGAGCTGCAACAAAACCGTCTTGCCTGTGTGTCCGTGGAAACACGCGGCACGATTGGCGATTACAACGCGGCTGACGACCGGTACACGCTTTATACCAGTGGCCAGGGGCCACATATGACGCGCAGTTCTGTCGCCCAGAATGTCCTTAAAATTCCGGAATCGCGGCTGCGCGTCATCTCAAAAGATGTCGGCGGTGGGTTTGGCATGAAGGGGGCCACCTACCCCGAGGATGCGTTGGTGCTGTGGGCATCCAAAAGGGTCGGACGCCCTGTCAAATGGATCAGTGACCGATCCGAAGCCATGCTGTCCGATAATCAGGGACGCGACCAGGTCCTGGAAGGATCGCTCGCGCTCGATGAGAACGGCAAGTTTCTCGCGTTGCGATGGCGCGCCATGCAAAATGCCGGGAGCTATATCCCCGGATCTGGCTACATCCCGCTGGTTTTTTCGCTCCGTATCGCCCCGTCAGCTTATGACATCCCAGTGATCGATATTGCGAGCCGTCATATTTTCACCAACACCACGCCGACCTCGGCCTATCGGGGCGCCGGCCGACCGGAAGGTATCTATGCGCTGGAACGGCTGATTGATAAAGCCGCCATTGCAACCGGCATCGATCGTGTTGAATTGCGGCGGAAAAACATGATTCAACCGGATTCCCTACCCTACACGACTCATACCCGCTTCATATATGACTCCGGCGATTTTGCAGGCGTGCTCGACAAATGTGTAGCGCTGGCGGATTGGGACGGGTTTTCAGGAAGAAAATCGGCCAGCGAAGCAAATGGCTTAAAACGCGGTATTGGAATTTCCTACTACATTGATGATTGCGGCAATTTCAACGAACGCGCTGATATCCGCTTCGACCCCAGTGGATCCTGCACGATTTTCGCGGGAACCTTCAGCCACGGCCAAGGCCATGCCACCGTTTATGCCCAAATGGTGGCTGACTGGCTGGGCATCCCCTTTGACACAATCCAGCTTGAACAAGGGCGATACGGCCAGTGTTGCTGCCGGTCGCGGAACGGTCGCGTCACGGAGCATGGTCTTGGGCGGCAGCGCGATGCGTCATGCGGCGGATGCGGTAATCGAGAACGGCAAAAGATTCGCCGCACACCTCATGGAGGCTGACGCAACCGACATCGAATTTTCCGATGGCGTTTTCACGATTGCCGGCACAGATCGCTCGATGCCAATTACTGAGGTGGCAAAAGCTTCTTTTAGACCGGCAGGAATCCCTGCAGAACTCGGTGTGGGGCTTGATGGTACAGGCGCCTATGCCGCCGTACAGCCCAGCTTTCCCAATGGATGTCATATTTGCGAGGTAGAGATCGACCCGGAGACAGGTCTGCTGACACTCGACAAATATGCGGTCATCGATGATATCGGCGTCGTCATCAACCCGATGCTTGCCGATGGCCAGATTCACGGTGGTATCGCCCAGGGTGTCGGACAGGCGCTTACGGAAGAGGTCATCTTTGATGCGGAGTCCGGACAGCTCATGACGGGGTCGTTGATGGATTATGCGATGCCCTTCGCAGATACGCTGCCGTCATTCGATATGGCGTTTCATGAAGTTCCCTGTCAATCCAACCCCATCGGCGTAAAAGGTGCCGGGGAAGGTGGTACAGTAGGAGCAACACCCGCCGTCATCAGCGCCATCCTGGATGCCCTAGCACCGTTGGGGGTTGAGGACATGGCAATGCCCGCGACCTCTCAACGCATATGGCAGGCCATCGAAAACGCGCGGCACCCCTAGCGCTTTTCGATCTGGTCCGGTACAAACGCGCAACGTTAAAACTGAAAGTGCGGAGAACATAATGGCAGACATCAAACTGACCATGGCGATGAACCAATATGATCATGTTCAGGACATGGCGACCGGCCGGGTAAAGCCAGAAGGCATCGACTTAACCGTCATAAATCATGGACCGGAAGAAATCTTTCATCGGTTCCTTTTCAGCCAGGAATGGGAAATTTCTGAAATTTCGATGGGCATGAGCACGTCGTGGATTTCACGTGGTGATGCCCCGTTTGTCCTGATCCCGATCTTTCCCTCCCGTGTTTTCCGTCATTCTTCGATCTATATGCTCAAGGATGGCCCGGTAAAGACCGATGCTAACCTCAAAGGAAAACGCATCGGTGTTCCCGAATGGGGTCAAACAGCTGGTATCTATACAAGAGGCTGGATGGAACATACCGCCGGTGTGCCGCTCAGCAGCGCGACATGGTTCCAGTCCGGGATCAATGACTCTGGCCGTCAGGAAGCCTCACAACTGAACCTTCCTGATGATATCGATCTGACGATCGTTACCGACCGGTCCCTGATGCAAATGATGTTTGATGGAGATCTGGATGTGGCGTTCTCCGCACGCCCGCCGAATGAGTTTCTTGCCGGCGATCCTCGCGTGGCGCAGCTTTATCCCAACTACCGGGAAGAAGAGGAAAATTACTTTAACGAAACCGGCATTTTTCCGATCATGCACACCGTCGCCATCCGCCGCGATGTCTTTGAGAAAGAGCCCTGGGTCGCGCAAAATATGATGACGGCCTTTGAGGAAGCTAAAGCGCGCAGTTTTGACAGGATTGCCAACTTCACCGTATCTCAACTCCCCATCGCCTGGTCATACTATGATGGGCTAGAGAGTAATCGTAAAATGTTCGGTGAAGAGCAATGGCCTTACGGCATCGACTCAAACCGCACAACGTTGGAAGCGTTCCTGCAGTTTGGCTACGAGCAAGGTACCCTGCACAAGAAACTCGAAGTCGAGGATATCTTCCCCGAAGAAGTCCGTCACCACTTCAAGTTATAGGAGATCGCTCTTCCGGTCAGCGCCGGGCTTGAGCTCGGTTTTGACCTGGCAGCTTGCCTTTTAATCGCAGTACATACGAAATCACTTCCGCCACAGCCTTATAATGTTCGGTTGGGATTTCATCGCCAATCTCGACAGTCGCATGTAATGCTCGTGCTAGTGGTGGATTCTCCATAATCGGAATATCGTTTTCATTCGCTACTTCGCGAATACGTTGGGCGACATGATCTGCACCCTTTGCCAGCACGACCGGCGCGGTCATTGTGTCTAAATCATATTTGAGTGCCACCGCAAAATGTGTCGGGTTGGTCACCACAACGGACGCTTCTGGTACGGCCTGCATCATGCGTTGCTGAACTCTTTCACGCCGAATTTGGCGCAACCTGCCGCGAATTTGCGGATCGCCTTCTGACTGCTTCATCTCGTCCTTAATGTCCTGACGGGACATCCGCATTTGCTTGGTGTGAACCCTTCAAAACAGGGAAGCTGAGTTTCAGCCCCTTGCATAGCGCATCCATTTCCTCACGATAGGCCAATAAATACAGCAAGTTGCACGTGCGCTCAAGTGGAAAACATACGCAATGCTCATAGGTAAGCGGGCACATTTCAAAGGTAAAAAGTTGCATTTTCGGAGGAACATATGCACGGACTAAGCATTACTGGAAGCGGCTGTGATGTTGATATTAGTCTGGGTAAGCATATGTGTAATACACAAAGCATGTCCGTGGACAGTCCGTAGCTTACCCATTTTTGGACACCTGCATATATCTATCAGGGCTTACACATAACAGGAGCAGGCCATGCAAGGCAACTCGGTCAGAAAGCAAAGGGCGGTAAAAGCGACCGATAGCGAGTGGGACATCGTCCGGGCACGCGCTAAGGCCGCGCGGATGTCGGCGAGCGGCTATGTCGTCCAGCGCGCGCTGGCCCCCGCATGGCCCTCCGGGCCATCTCTTGCGACACTCTCGGCGCGGCTGTATAGGATCGAGTCCGCTGTCCTGACGCTGTGTGAAGTGGAGCGGATGCGGCTGGCGGAGCGCGGGGAAGATGACGGCTGGACGGCGGCCCTTTGCAGGGTCGAGTTGCGGCTGCGCACGGACCCGACGCTCTCGGGCGCAGCAGAGGATGGAGTTTCGAGATGAAGAGGGGGCCGTCCAGCTTCTCTACCGCCTGCATAACGGAGAGCTTTCTTCAGACATGATGGACCTCAAATGACGCAGGTGGAGAAGAAGACATTCTACATCTCCTGCACCGACGGGGAATGGGCGGAAGCGAAGCGGCGGGCCGCTGCCGTCGGGATGAAAACGTCGCCTTACCTTGTGGAGCGGGCGCTGAATGCGGACCTGTCGATTTTCGGTGACCGCCCGGAGCCGCTGGTGCTGAGCGCTGAAGACCAGAGCCGCATGTGCAGCCAGATCAACTTTATGATGAGTATAATCGAGCCCTCTTCTGCGTGGATGGAGAAACTCGCCAACCAGGTCGCCTTCCTGCGCGATGCGAAGGTGACGGAATTGATCTCCGAAGGCAGGTTCAACGAGCTTTTCCTCGCGTTCGAGACGCTCTTCGGGCCGGAACAGGCGGAAGCCCTTCTGGCAAAGGCCGTGAAAGACTGGTACGGGGCGAAGTCGTTCGAGGTGAAAGTTCGAGGCCCAACACGCCGCATGTGATGCACTGTTCGTTGAGGTGTCCGTCAGATCAAGTCTGAGCCTTTACATTTCAAGACCCATGGAGCGGGACGGACCCCAGCTTCTGGTCAGGGCCCGCTCACGCGCCCGCGTTGCTATTTCACGTTCCACCCTCACGGCATGTGCGGCCTCGACCTTTTTTCTTACAGGCGCGTCGTGCTTGATCTTCTCGGAGACCGAGGCCGCCGTCTCGCGCAGCCGCTCTTCAAGTCCGGGAACCCTTGCAAGATGAGGGCCGTATCATTCCTTGTTGGACAGGACGCGCCGGACATCTTCTAGGCTGCTCTTTGTCTCACGTTCCCACCGATGGTAAGGATGCATCTCCGCCACGAAGCGCTCACCGCCGTCCTCCCACTGTCGCAGAGCCTTGGTGAGATCGCTGTCAACGGCTTTGACAAAGGCTTGTGCGTAACGCATGTCGTCGCGCACCGCCAGTTCTCGCACCGCCAGCGTATTCCTTCCCGGTCCCACAATCATCCGTTCGCCCAGACCTTCGAAGAAGGTGTCGTAACCCTCGACAAAGAAGCGGTGGCATCCCTGCGCGTCCGCCCTGTCGTTGATCTCCTCCAAAATCCCGAGACGTCGCGCCTCAAGGCCGCAGCCATCAAGCGAGGCAATGATGCGCTCCACCGCCCTCTCAAGCGTCTGGCGATCATCCGGGGAAAGAAGCGCTTCTGCTGCAAGACACTTTCCTCTTTCGATCATGTTCGGGGCGGACCTTGCCCAACGCCCGTAGCTGGTGAGCCGGCCCCGGTCGAGCGGCCTGTCCGGTCGCCATCGCGCGGCCCTTTTGATTATTTTCCACCGTCTGGCGTCAAACGCGATCACCTCGTTCACAGCCTGCCTCAGCCTGCGATCCCTCGCCTCCAGTTCTGGCAGAGCCGCAAGGTCGGGGGGAAGGTCGTACCCGAAGTCCGTGAGCCGTTCCATGAAGTGACCGTACCCCGCAACCTGGAACGAATAGCAGCCTTGCCGTTCTGCCTCTGCCTCCAGCGACTTCCAGCTTTTCCGCAGGTCCTGCGCCCGGTCTCCACGGCATACCGTTCATTCAAAGTGAACAGGGCGGACAACACTGACCCGAGAACGCCTTCGGTCTGCGCCCTGTGGGTCAGGCGGTCGTCGGCGATCAATTCCTCCGCCTCGGCCATTGCCCTGCTCGTGGACTCCTCGGGCGGCTGCGCTGTCTTCGCGCCGTTCGCAGTCCTTCGCGTGCTCGACCGTGGCCTTGGGGAGAGCCCCAGGGTACTGTTCGGCGATAGCGTGCGTCCGCGCCGTCCGGGCCTCCCGGCTGATCCCGGTCCCTCAGCGTTCCAGCCGGTATACGAGTTGCTCCGTATCGTCGGTCAGCAGCACAAACCCGTCGCGCGCGGCTCATCTCAACGTAGAGCAGCGCACGGTCCGTCATCATGCTGTCTGCATCCAGAACCGCGATCACGTTGTCCGTCGTCATACCCTGCGCACGATGCACCGTCGATGTCCAGGCGTGGTCGATGTGCCGCAGCCGGTCATCTTCAAGCAGCGGCTCCAGCCGCCGCCCGTCAGCAAGCCGGATGCGCAGGCGCTTCCGCCCGATCTCTCCGATCCTCCCGCGCTCGCCATTCACTACCCCGAGGTTCCTGAGATTGCGCGTGAAGACGATCTCGTCCCCCGCTCTCAACTCAATCGGGCGCGTCTCGAAGACGGACACATTGTACGCGGCGTTTCCCGACGGCTTGAACCCGCCGGAGACGCCGCGTCGTTCCAGCGCGATCCGGTCCTTGTCGCTGCCCGTGACCCGCCACGCCTCCCCCTCCTTGCAGCCGTAAACGTCGCGGTTGGGGACAACGATGTCGCCCGCGCGGTAGCTCATGGGGTCGGCGGCCAGAACACGGGTCAGGCGGCGGTCCACAAGGCGATCGATCTCAAGCGTCCGACCAGCGAGCAGCCCCTACACCGCGTTGATCTCTTCCCGCTGCCCGTGGGTCAATGCGAGGAGCATGGTTCGCCTGCGCGCGTCCGGTGGAAGCGCAAGCCAGAGCTGCGCCGCCGTCTCCGCCAGCCTGTCAGGGGGAAGTTCCCTCACGTCGCTACCGAGGCTCTGAACGGCGAGGTCCGCGTCTCCCGCAATCATATGCGTGACGGCAGCCTTGAGGTCCGTCGAGCGTTGCCGGAGCACATCGTCCATGCGGGCCGTCGCCATGCCCACCTCTTGCAGGAGACGGAACGGCTGCCCCGCCTCGACGGACCAAAGCTGGAGCCTGTCGCCGACAAGCGCAAGCCGGGCGGCTCCGATCCTCTCGGCGACGCGCTGGAGATCGCGCATCTGGACCGTACCGATCATGGACGCTTCGTCCACCACGATCACGGCACCCCGGAACCGCCCACGGACCTCCTGAAGATCAGGGCCATCACCAAGATGCCCATACCGTGCGAGCATCCATTGCAGCGTGGTTGTGCCAATCCCGGTTTCAAGCGCAAGGACACGTGCGGCTGCCGAGGACGGGGCCAACCCGATCACCGAACGGTCCCCTGCAAGCCGGACGACCTCCTTTAGCATACGGATCTTGCCCGTACCTGCGAACCCTTGAACCCCGACGATCCTGTTTTCGGAGAGCAGGATCGTTCGGACAGCGTTGCGCTGGCCGTCCGTCAGCAACGTGGCGTCAAGTTGTGCGGTGACGTCCTGCGCGTTTGCCAGTGGCGCAGACCGTCCCTTCCCGCATGGCGGCGATCACGGTGCGTTCCGCCCGAAGGGTCTGACGCGTGGTCATGTCGCCGGAGGTCGTGTCCACCAGGTGCCTGTCGCGGCGCAGCCGGTCGATGGCTGCCTCCAACTCCTCATGCGAATGTCGTCCCGGTTCGCGCCCCAGTGCGGCGGCGAGAAGGTCGGTGCGACGGAAGACGCATTGGCGCTCCTCAAGATGGTCCATGGCATGCCAGACAGCTTCCAGCGGTGATAACACCGCATTCATCTGCGCAGATTCTGCTGTCCGGGACCTTGGTTCCTCGACGAGGCCGAGGCGCTCCGCCCGGCGGTGCCACAGCTTCACAAGCTCGCCCTTGACCGGCTCCGCCTTCTTGCCGCGCGTGACAAGCGCTGCGGCCTGGGCGTTCGCTGTCGTGTATTCGCGGCCTTCGTCCGCCATGTGTTGCAGAATGTCCTGCCGCCGCGTAGAGAACGCATCAAGCCACTCCCGCGACCAGCCGGAAATCTCGAAGCTCGGCAACCCGCCCACAGTCGTCGACGTCAACTCGTAGCCGAGGTTCCACAGCCGCCGCGCCAGATCGTTGCGGTACCACGCGCCAAACACACGACGATTGCGCTTCAATAGCGTGGGCTCGACACTTCGCCATGCGCCATCCTTGTTGCGTGTCATGTTCGCGACCACGGCATGCGTGTGAAGTTGCGGGTCGTTATTGCGGCTCGCCATGTGCCGGAACGTCGCCGCGATCATCCCATCCGCCGCCTCCCGGGGCCGTCGGCCCGTCGCGGGGTCGTAGCCTCTGGTCTGAAGATACTCCTGCTCGATCCAGTCGAGCGTCGCGCAGACAGCTTCGTCATGGGCATGCATCACCGCCCGTCTGCCCCGGTAAAGGGCTTCCAGCGAGACCGACTTCGGCGCCGAGAAGGTCATGTCCCAGCCGGGACGGTGCTGGCGCGTGCCGTCGATGACGCGGCCCAGCGTGATATCTGTGCCGGGGACATGGCCCGACAGAATCGATATGAACTTTCGCTTGCCGACGCGCTGACCAAGCCCCAGAGATTCCGCGCCCGCACCGTGCCACCGGTTGGCGGAACGGTGGGAACTGTCGTTCCGGGCGAGGTATTCGTGCAGGAAATAGCCGAAGGTCTGCTCGGCACTCACAAGCGGGCGTGGACCGGAAAGCATTAGCGGGGATCGAAGCAGCGTCGCGGTGTTGACGAGGCCACGAAGCTCGACCGTCGCTTCGGACGGGGGCTCGTCATCACTGTAATGGGGTCAAGCCGGTCCATGATAACCGTTGGTGTCCCTAGGTCAAAAAAAGACATCTCCATGCGATGATAGTGCACACACCATATGCGCGATGGCTTGCCACCCTTCAATTTATCCATGTTTCCCAGAGTTTTGGGATTTTGACGTAGCCCGCGAGAGTTCTCCGGTAAACCCGGGGCGGTTCAAACGGAAACAACCTATCTCATCACCAGCCTGCCGCAGCCCGATCCTGAACATATCCTGCGCCTTAACCGACATCACTGGAAAGTGGAAGCAATGCATCGCGACAAGGATGTCACGCTCGGAGAAGATGGCTACACCAACCGATCAGACAACGCGCCCCGCAACATCTTCGTCTTGACGAGCGCCGCTCGGACCCTACTCAAGCTAATATCCAACTCACCCACCAGAGCCACCGAAATGGTCCAGGATGACCGAAACAACGCCGTCAGGTTCGTATCAAATTCAAAGAAAACAGCCTTTCTCTGAATCGCCCTGACCGCTCAACGAAACCCTTGACCGCGCCGCATAAGCGCCCCAAACATCAAACCGCTCGGAGACTCCATGGGATAATTTCCAACACTTTCGAGACACAACCCGTTGTGTTGCCGATTACAGACTCAAGATCTGCGGTCGAGACACGCTGATGTCTCGGGAATTCCCTCTGTAAGCTCGAACGTCAAAATTGATGCGCGGTATTGATCCGGTAACGGTACGATTTGTGAAAGATCAACGTCAAAACGAATGTTCTCAATTGGGTCACTCGCGCGCACATGCGGCACAGGAATTTCCTCTGCCCGAAAGAGGCTCAGTGAGGCGTTGTCTTGGTAGGTCTGAAGGGCCAAGTCGCTGCGGTACAGGTCGCGCCCACCTTTGGCGAGGCACTGGATCAAGAAGGCACTGCGCAGGTCATGATCTGAAAGCCTGGCTGCGAGTGTCTCCATAAGATCGGCAACCGTTTGCCCACTTTGCACTTCGATCACACAGAGTGATGCAATATAAGCATCGAATGCTCCTGACGGCCTGAGTTGATCGAGCGAAAAACGATGCTGCGGCAGGGGTTTTGTCGTGGTCTTGACGTCGAGTACGAAATTGTCGGCGACAAAATCATACTTCGCGGTCTTTCGGGTGCTCCAGAACCGCACGGCGGCGTCGGTGTTCTGTGCATGGGCGATGACAGTGAGTTCGCCCCAAAGGCCAACAAGATCACGGGTATTGTCTTCGATCCGGCTGAAGAGTGCCGCGACTTGTTGAACACAAGTAGCAATCTCGGCATTGGTGCTCGGCGGACTCGCTGTGCAGAAACTCTCTTCCAGTATTCTCAGGAACAGGCGGACAATGGCCGGGTCGCTCTCCTTCAGGCGGATAAGCGAGTAGCACCCCTGATGTGGTACTCGCGTGTTCGTGTCGATGACGCAGGTGCGGGAGAACAGGGCATCAACCGCGCGCAAAGCAATATCGGGCCGGAGGTCATCCGCACGGGCGGGAAGCAGAAGCGCGGGAAAGGCTTGGGCATCAATGGCAAGCCAGTAAGGGTAGTCGCTATTTACTGGCAGTCCGAAGAGGGCAGCGCCATACTCGGGGATCGTTTGACAAAGCGTGGGATACAGATCGGTCAGCATGGGTGCTCACCGCTCAACCCAAACACGCTCCATCAACGGATCCGGGATGTGGACAGCGAGGATTGGAACGTCGCGCACCGTGCGCTTCTTGTCGGCAGTCTGGATATCATAGCGATGGAGTTGGAAGGTCACGGTCTCAGAAGACACCAATGCGCGCGCACCGGGATAATTGGTCGGCGCGTTTGCACCCTGCCAGAGTTGCTTGACCTTCGGCGGTGATTTTTCGGTCAGTGTCCGCTTGTAGTCCACGCCCGACCATGGCCCGGACAGAGCATAGAAGCTGCATGTCATACCCGGATCCTGGGAGACCATGCGCTCCAGACCAAGCATAAGTGCGCTGTGCCGGAGGTTGTCGTCAGGCCAACAATAGCGAAATTGGCCGATCATCGGCAGAATGCAGGCAAGGGCGAGCGTGTCGCTGAAGGCGGGCACGATCTGTTTGTCGTTCCAGCCATCTTCCGCATAGGGCGCAAAATCGAATGACCCGAGAATCCGTTCGACGAGTTTCCGGTTTTCAGCAACTGTTTCGCTGTCGTCGAAAGGATGATCGGGGACGATCCAGCCGCCTTGGCCCTTAGACTGATACATCTCCAGCAAAATGACCGAGGACCGTGTGGGTTTCAGATTCGGATCCAGGAAGTATGCGCGACGCCAGTCTTTCAGGCTCCCGCCTTCTTCGAGATGATTGCGGATAGAGCCGCGAACGGACTCCTCGTGCTTCACATAGTCGGTGAAGGCATCGGTATTCGCGCTGGTCAGATAGATACGGCACAGCCCTAGATAGCGCTTCTTGTAGCCGAAGAAGCGAGCACGTTGTTGGATGTTGTCCGCATTGCCGATGCCCGTTGATCGCGGCATGTAACTAACTGTTAGGCCCTCGACCGTAAAGCCTCGATCAAGGCCGATGCCACCGATAAGAATCCAGCTATACTCGCCTGCCCAATCGACGGGAGCTATGCGGCTTTTCTGGCGCGTGTTGAGTTCGGCGACGGCAGTTTCTTCCATTGCCTCGAACAGGATCGGGGCGATTTCCTCGAAGGTCAACGACGTATCATATGTCTTGATAATTCCGTCTGACGACTTCCGGAATTCGCTTAAGAGTTCTGCATGGTCAGGATGGGTATCGTCTTGCAGGATCGCCAACCAATGATCCTTGATCTGCTGAGTCCATCGTTTGAACATCAAGTGCTCGTCTTTCGCCACCGCAGGATGTATCATCATTGAACGGTTTAGGCCCTTCTTAAACTCGTCTTCCAGAAAGCCGATTGCAACTCCAATGAAGAAATCCCGAAGCGCCGCGCGCAGGCTTTCTGGCGCTTCAGGCGGCGGGTCATTCTTATCGGGCACTTCACTCAGAGGGATATGCTTGACATACTTTTTGGCACCATCAACGAAGAATTCCTGCCCGCCGACATAGTGCGTGCCGGGGGTGAGGACGCGCCCAAAATCAGGCGAAAGAACATCTATGCGGCTGATCAGAAGCGGTGCCTGAGGCGTTGCCGTGTAGAGGATATAACTATGATACGGAAACAGGTCGCGCAGCGCCTTGATCCGAGCATAGGTCGTACTCTCATCGTCTTTCTTGGCCTTAGTATTCATACCCGCCTGATCACCTTCATCGTCGATGATCAGGGTCGGCACGTCAGAAAAATCAGACCCGCCAAGAAGTCTGGCGAGGTTGTCCAAGTGCTGGTGTTGTTTCATCGAAACGATCATTATCGTCTGTGCGCGGGAGCTTCCGCGCCGCCAACGTGCAAGTTCGGTATTCACGCGCTTCACTTCGTTTTGCTGGAACGCCTTCTGCTGCGTGGTGAACAGATTCCATTCACGGGTGCCTGCGGTATCCAGATCGCCCTTCAGGCGGTCGAAGCTCTGTTCGACAAGGTTGTTGGTGGTCCCTGCAAGCAGGATGACAAGCCGAAACCTATTATCCCGTGCGAGGGCCGCAAGGCTCGTGAACGACAAGGTCTTGCCGCTCTGGACATAGCCGATCACGAGCCCGGTATTCACAGCATCCGTCGCCTCGGGCGGGACGCAATCGCTCATGATCGAAACGGTCTCCTGAACAAGCCGTTCTTTCTCGTCATCTGACAAGGCCGTGTTGGCGTTCAGTAAATCGGTAAATGCGTCCCCCTGAGTGGGCGACCAACCGCCATCTCCGTCGGCGCGGCTCGGCGCAACTGTGATCGTTCGGGGATCATTCGCCATCGGACAGCCTCTTGGACATTTGGTTTCTGAGAATTTCATTGGTGAAACGGCGGATGGCGGACGGGTTGCGGTCAGCAAGCTCCCCCACCTCTACTTCGGCAAGCGCCATTGCGGCGGCGATATTCAGGACGGCGGTGAAACTTTCGGAATCCAGCGTTGGAAATTGCGCCATGAAGGGATGGAGCATGGCCAGTCGAATGGTTATCTGGCGTGGCTCCGGGTCTGTGATGGATGGACGATTACGGATATCCAGCCAGTCCGCTCCATTATCGGCGTAGGACAGTTCGACGGCAACGATCCAGTCCTCACTCCGAAACCGCATCCGAAAACGGGCATGCTCGTTGTCCGCATCCGATAGATCGGGAAGCGGCGCGGTGTCATCAGGATCTCGGTCAGAGGGCGGTAGATCAGCCTGATCTTGCGCGCCTGCATGGGTCTGCGATGTCAGGCTTTGATTGTTCAGCCGCTCCGCCATCGATTCGAGCGCGGCGGCGGCGTCCTTACGTGTGGCCTTCGCGTCCTTCTTGCTTCTGTGCTCGCGGACTTGTTGGAGCAGCGGGAAGGCTTCCCCCGATAGTTCCTCGCGGAGTTCTTTCTGGAAGGTTTCCTCGGCTTCCTCCCACTTGATCCCGTCTTTGGTGTGGCTAACGTGGAAACCCTTAAGGTGGATTTCGCCAAAGATGCGCTGGGAGGCGAAGCTGTTGGGCCGTCCGAAAATGTCTTCGGGGCGATAGGTCTCGTCGAAGCTGCCCATAATCAAGCGCTTGCGCCGAAAGAGCGCCAAGCCCGCAAGGCGCGTACTTCCGGGTTCGCGGACCGCGACAAAGCCCGTGGCGCCGCGACCGTCGCCAAGTTCGATAGCAATGTCTTTCTTCCAAGCGATGGCAGGCCCGTCAGGGTCCCGATAGCTCGGGGCAACCAAGATGTCGGGATCTTTGTACGCGAGCGGCTCGTCATCGACGGTCAGAAGCATCGATCCGTCGCGAATGAAGATCCGATAGATACTGCACAGATGGTCCTTGATCTTCTGAACCGTCCGCCCGCGCGGGAAATGGCGGATGTTGTCCAGGCGAATTTCGGTGTAGTGCTTGTCTGCGGAGACTTGCGTTGAGATGACATGCAGTTCTTCGGTGCTGTTTTCGACGATTTTGTCGATGTCGAAGATCACGGTCCGCTCGATATTCTCCCCAAGCGCGGTTGTCCGCACGGTCCAGTTTGGCGCGAACCAGCACGCCGCGCTCTTCATCCCCATGCCAAATTCAGACAAGCCCAACGCATCGGGGGGGATTTCAGCGGGACGGAAGGCGCGCTGATAATCGGACGCAGCGATACCCGCCGCGTTGTCGCGTATAGTGATACAGTTTTCCTGCAACTCGAAACGGATATCGACATGGAGGCGGTAATCGGCTCCATCAGTCGCCTTGAGGTCCCGCTGTCGGTCCAGGCTGCTCTGGATGGCGTTATCGACAAACTCGGCCAAGGCGTACCAAGCCTTGTAGTTCAGGTGCGGCAGGACCGATAGGACGTTGACGCCGGGGCGGATATTAACGGAGTTTAGTTGCGCCATTACTCAGCCGCCATGGCTGCGTGAACCGCGCCCTCCGGGTCAGCTTTGCCCACGAGGGCATCGTAGATATTGCCAACCACATCGACATTGACGGCATTTCCGAATGCTTTGTAGGCACCGTTTTTGGTGTCGGGCAGATGGGTTAGCCCACCCATGCTCTGCAAACGGCTGCACTCGCGCGGAGTCATGTAGCGCTTCTTCCACGCGATGATGGGGACTTGGCTCGTTGTCATGGCAATAAGAGACGGCGCGGTATCTTCCTTCTTCACCCGGATACCGCTCGCGCGAAACTGGATGATATGTTTCCAGATACTGCGCTCAGCGCCTTTGCAATTCCATTCGAGTTTCTGAAAGCTTGGTGGAAAGTCTTTGATCTTGTCGATCCAGGGATCGATGATCCCGCGATGTACCGCGTAGAGCGCACGGTTTTTAGCAATGAAGTCGATCTTCCATGCCGGAAAATGGTCAAGCGTCGTGCGCGCATAAGATGGCAATGCGCCTTCGGTCTGCTCAGGCGACAATCCCGCCAAAGGCATCCCAAACGCGCCCTTGAATTTGCCAAGCCGTTTGCAGCCCCGTGCATGGGGCGTAAGGCCATCGAGCGGGTAATCCGCACCAAACTCCATCGCCCAAATCGGGTAGGACGGCAGGTGCTGATCTTTTGGGAAGGCCGCGACAAACTCCTGCCATGTCTCAAGATACCGAAGATGATCGCTGTTCAAGCCATGGGCTTCGAGCGGATCCTCGTCGAGGACAGAGCGGATCGACGTCTGCGGAATGTCCTCCGGGATCGGCCATGCAAAATTGCCCAGCCCCTGACGATCACCGACGATGAAGGCCCGCTCGCGCTTCTGCGGTACGCCGAACATATGCGGCGACAGACGCTCGAAGCTGATCTCGTATCCTACTGCTTTGAGTCGATCACAAATGATAGACCAAGTCTCCCCTCGATTATGGCGGATAAGATTCGGAACATTCTCAATGATAAAAAAACGTGGCTGTTTGAGTTTTAGTATCGCGACGACATAGTCGAAGAGGTTTCCCCATTGCGGGCACTCAAGGCCTTTTTGGTCACCCGCCTTGGAGAATGGCTGGCAGGGGAAGCCCGCGCAAAGAACATCGTGATCAGGAATGGCGCTCAGGTCGACAGACCTAATGTCGCCAGCAGGGCGTATCCTGAAATTCTTTTCATACAGCCCTGCGAGATGCTTGTTGAGCTCGGAAGCAAAGACGCACTCTCCACCACGTTGGCCTAGCGCTTGGTGGAACCCACCCAGTCCGGCAAATAAATCTATGAATTTCATGCGGTTGCGTCTACTCACTTCTTGCATTAAATTTAGGGAATTATAGGGAATAGTCCCAATTCTACGGCTATGCCTCCGGGTCTTCGATAATCTTTACTGGGGCCAAAGTGGTGCGAGCGAGTTCCTCTGGTGTTGGTAAGGTTCCGTCCTCTTTGTGGATTACAAACGGTTTTTCAAGCTCATTTTTCGTCGGTTGATAGGAGTGGGGCTTCACTCGGACTTGTCGGCGCTCTATTGGCATCATTCATCCTCCCTTTTAATCGCGATAATTCCTGATGGCTTCTTGATAAAGCTTCTGCGCCGGAACAAGCCGATAGTGCCGCTCTTCAATGACCTTAATCTCGTCATCCTGTAGGGTCATCTCGAACAGCGCCACGACCTGCGTGTCCATAAACTGCGCAGCGATTGCTCTGCATCGCATGCCGGGGAACTTCTCTTCAACGAAGCGAATATCTTGACTCGTCTGCACGATACCGATCTGGTCCTTGCCGCCTTTGGCCTGCACTGGGATCACATAATGGCAGCCACGTTTATCGATCCCGATATAGAGCTCGTCGATCTCGATCTGCCCAATCCCTATGACGGTTGTGCGAAGATGGTTTTGAAGACTGTAGGTCGTAAGGCACAGGAACGTGTCGATCAACCGATTGTAGCGCACGATAGCTAAGAGCGCCTGTTCGTCGTCAAGTGCATAGGCACGGATCAGTTCGGGCGTAGCATCGGGGATGTCGGTCATCACCAGGTCTTCGCGGGGCACGACGCGATTGAATTTGACCATGCGGAACTTGTAGATAGCCTTCCCTGCAAGTTCGATCACCCATTCCATGCCATCGGGCTGGGTTTCGATAATACGTTCAGGTAAAGGCACCCGAAAACGAAACGAGTAGATGACGTCGCCCAAGTTTTTCGGAAGCTTGATGTCCAGTGCCTCGGCCGCATCTTCGATGTCCGTGCGGGCAAATTCGAGGTTGGTTGCCCCGTCAACGTGCCGGTCGAAGAAAACCTTTTCGATAAGAGCGCCATAGCGATTGGGCGATTCAGCCATAGACAACTCTCCCCGCGTTGATCTTTTCCTCGATTTCTTCCTGCTTACGTTTTTTTACCCCGCTTTTGCGGTCGCGCTTGCTCGGTGGCGCTTGCACCCCGAAATATCTCGACGCTTGGGAAAGATCGAACGTCAAGAGTCGAGAGTCGCCAAGGGGGATGGTTTCACTCGGCCTCGACGGCTCTACACCAAGAGCTTCGATCACTTTGGTAGCGATCACCCTTGCCAAAGGCGGCGGGACTGCATTTCCGATCTGCCGCGCCCCGTGCCATTTAGTGACGTTCAGTCGAAACCAGTCGGGGAAGCCGTGCAGCCGTGCCATCTCTCGCACAGTTATGCATCGAGTATAGCGATAGTGAATCGGGCGCGGGCTTGTAAATGCTCCCCTCGACCCGTCCGTGCCCGCTCGAAGCGTGTTCGAAACGCCTAAGCACGGAAGCTTAAAAAACCGGCTAATCGGTTCTACCGCGCCCTCTTCTGTTTGGCGGAACCGCCGCCGTGAAATCTCCGTGTGACTGGTGCGGGCGCTCGATGTGAGAATATTCGGATTCCACTCACGCGCATACCCGAAATGCCATGCGTCTTTTTTGAGACAACGAAGCTCGGCTACGTAATCGGACGGATCGCCAAAGCGGTTTGTTTTAACGGCATCGCTTGCATTCAACGTCTCGAAAGTATCTGCATCTGGAAGATCGCCGATAGCCTCGAAGCATGCCGGTCCGAATCCCAGCTCTTGGAAAAGCTTCGGCCGACCAACAATATTGGTCGTTGGGTTGGGATAATCGGGAAGCGCCTTACCCCTTTTCGCACCCATAAGGATGAAGCGCTCGCGCGACTGGGGCGTACCATAGTGACCTACGTTGAGCACTTTCCAAGGCAAGCGACAATTGTAGTCGGCCCGATCAAAGGCCTCTACTAACTCCTTCAAAAATGTTTTGTGCTTTCCGATTGTGAGACCTTTGACGTTTTCGAAAACGAATGTCTCTGCGTCGAGTTCGTGTACAAGTCGCACAAAATCGAGAACAAGTTTGTTACGCGGATCGTCAAGCGCCCGGCGGCCGATCAGGGAAAAACCCTGGCACGGAGCTCCACCGATCACACAGTCAATTTTCTTTCCTTTAAGGCCCGCGCGCCGTCTGATTTCGTCTCCGGTAAGTTCCGCGACCGAGGCAGGAATCACTGTCGATTTGGGGAAGTTGAACTTGTGAACTGCGCAATGAACAGGGTCAATCTCAATCGCAGCCTTTACGTCGAAGCCTGCTTGCTCAAAGCCGAGGCTTAGCCCGCCTGCCCCTGCAAATAGGTCGATGCTAATCGGTCTCATACTGCCTCCCCAAGTCCATCACCGCTTGCGCAGAGTTCAAGAGTGGTGGGCATTGGGACACCAAGTCGACATAGCGCAATTGCTTCCCAACGGACCGGCGAGCGATGATCGCCATTTGATCCACCGTATCCGCGTTGCGAATATTATGCCGTCCCGCGAACTCTTCCACATAGCGATCAAGATGCTTTTCCGAAAAATGGTGGAACGTGCCCTGGTACCCACGCTTGAGCATCGCCCAGAATGACTCAATGCCGTTGGTGTGGGCCATATCCCGAACATATTCACCTGCACTATGGTTGACCGCTTCATGGTTGTATTCGGTCATACCTTTATATGCCTTTGCCTCATCGGTGTAGATCGTCGCGCCCGGCTCCACAGTCTTTCGCACAAACTCTTGTAGGGCTTTGGCATCCGTTTTCGTACATGGCAAGCCGCTATTTTGCCTGTCGCTCTATCCTTGACACCGACAACGGGGGCCTTGCCCACCGGCCCGCGTCCTTCAAAGTCCTTCCGTTTCGCCTTCGACATGTTCTTCCGCTTCCCACCAAAATAAGCCTCGTCTGTTTCTGCGGGGCCACGGAACATTGAGGTCTCTCTGTTGCCAAACGCGGCTCGGAGCCGGTGGGCGAGGTGCCATGCCGACGTGTAGGAAATTTCGAGATCGCGGTGGAGCTTCATGGCGGCGACGCCCTTAAGATTCGTCGTCAGCAAGTAAATGGCGATGGTCCATGTCTGATAGCCCAGATTCGACGCCTGCATGATCGTACCGGTTTTCAAGCTAAACTGCGGCCGCTTTGGACAATCCCGGCAGCGATGGGTCATAGTCTTGTGTTTGATGCCACACTGAACATTGAAAGAGCCGCAATGCGGGCAGTAGGGACCATTTGGCCATATTTGAGATTCAAGCCACATTCGCGCTTGATCGTCGCTAGGGAACATGACCATTAGCTTCCTGAGGCCGATTCCCTTTCTGTGAGCTTTGCCAGGTGCGTTGTTTGCCATATCATTCTCCTATGTCCCATACATTAAGACAATACGCATGGTTAGTCAAGTATATAATTCCCAATATTTACACGCATACATCGGCTCCCGCAAGAAGCTGAAGCGAAGACGCCACATGATGTGGATGGAGTGCGTCTTGGGAGCACCAGATAGGCTAAGGTAGGCTCATGCCAGAGAATATCGCCGACGCGCCACCGGTTTTTCAATGACCAGCCCTGCGGTGCAGCGCTTGGCACCACGACGAAGCTAGTAGAGATCGAAACTCTGCGCTTCCCATCCCAGTGGAAACGGCTCGAGTACGCGCGCCAGCGTCACCTCCGGCCCCTGCTTCCCGTCCGGGATCGCCTCGACGATGTCAGGCGCAAGCAGCGTGAGGCGCAGGACGCGGATCATGTAGGAGGGAGCGATCCACTCGCGCTCAGCCTACCACTTCAAGTGAATCAGATCACACCAGAAAATGCACGGTTTTTAGAGGCGTCCAACTTCAGAAAATGCCAAGTTGCACCAGAGCGGTATACATAAGTGACGCATTCGTGGGAACGCGGACCGCTTTCTCCTGAGCTGTGGTGTCCACCCGGTCACATCACTCACACTGCATCAACTTGGCAATCCATGCGCCGACGCGCTCCGCCGCTGCCTCGACATCCCTGTCGGCGGCATGGGCGTATCGAAGGGTCATCGCACAATGGCTGTGGCTCAGCAGCTTGGACACCACCGGCAGGGGAACGCCCGCCATCACGCACTGGCTCGCGTAGGAATGTCTCAGGTCGTGCAGGCGCACGTCTTCAATGCCGATATCCCGGCGAATCTTGTACCAGAGGGGCAAATTCTCCGAGACTGGCTTCTCCGGGGTCCGCAGCGATGGGAACAGATACTCCCGGGGCGCGGTCATGCGCCTCTCAATGATCTCGCGGGCCTCGGGACTGAGATATACAATTCTCGGTCCTGTCTTGCTGTTTTCAAGTCTGAGACGGTTTCCATCGACCTCACATCGCTTCAGGCGAACGATTTCATTCCTGCGACAGCCTGTGAGCAAAAGAAGGCGGATGATGTCGGCCTGTACGTTTCCGCCCCCTTCGGAAATCCGGTCGAGCGCCGCGTTCAGCCGCGCTATTTCGTCCCGCGACAGGAACCGCGTGAGCCTCGGTCGCCGGTTCGGAAGTACCGAGCCCGCCGGGTTGGAGCCGATGAGGCCGCGCTCTATTGCAAAGTTCAGGCTCTGGCGCAGGAGCCGCAGCGCGTAGTTCGCGCCCCCGGGAGCAGACGCGCTGTAGGCGTCAAACCAGTCCTCGATGGCCTTCCGCGTGATCCGGTCTAGCCGCAACGCCCCGAACGCGGGCAGCAATTGCCGCGTCAGGACATGGTCTCGGCTCTTGACAGTGGTCGGTTTGCATCTTGTTGACCAGGACTCATGCCAGACACCCAGTGCGAAGGTCCGGTAAGTGGGCAGGTCCCTGCACGGCGCAACCCCGTCAACTTGTAACCGAAGACATTCCCTGCGCGCATCCTCGACCGACATCAGGTCGATGCGACCAAGCGACACCTTCCGTTCGCCGATGGCGCAAGTCCATGTCCTTGTGCCCGTCGGATAGACCCGAACGCCAAGGGACGGCACCGCCCTGTCCTGAACGGAGTATTCCCGCGCAGACGGCTTGAGCCGCCTTGCACGCGCATCTGTCAACCGAACGCCGCTCATGTCCGAACCGCGCCAAGTACGGTGCCCATCAGGGCGGAGGCGCGCTCCGCGTGTCTGAGCGTCGCCTTTGTCATAGAACCGTCGCGCCTGACGGCGGGAAAGACCCATGGCGACATGCGTGGAAGAGCGTCGAGCACCACGCGGGCAGCCCCTGACAGCCACACCATGCGCGGACCCGTCTTGCTGTCGCGCAGGAAGATGTGACCGTCGCGACAGTCCGTCCATCGCAGGGTTCTGATCTCGCTCGACCGGCAACCCGTCAGTGCCAGCAGCCGGATGAGCGCGACGGCAGGAGACGGATCGAGCAATGCTCTACCCAAGCGGGCGATCTCGGCCTCAGAGAGAAACCGGTCCCGGTTCTGCCGCCTGTATCTCTTGATCCCCCCGCACGGGTTGGACCCCTCCGGGCGGAGGCCGTCCGCCTCGGCTATCTTCATGATGATAGAAAGAACGGGCATCGATCGATCCGCCGACCCCGGCGTCGCGTGCATCGTGGCGAACCAGTCCCGCACGTCTTGTACTGTGATGTTAGCAATCCGCTGTCCTGCAAACCGGGGCAGGATATGCTTGTCGAGATAGTGCCGGTTCACCGAGAGCGTGCTCGGCTTCCACTGACGGCCATGGCGGCGGAATGCCACTTCCGCCACGGTCTCGAACAACGTCTCCCCGTCGGGCCGTCCCGACCACAGGGAAGCCAACAGGCCCCGTGCCTGCTCACGGGCTTCGGCCACCGTCATGTCGGCGGGGTCACCCACGATCTTCCAAATGCGCTGGCCTTCGTGCTGGGTGTGCATGAAAAACCGCTTCCCGCCGCTCGGCAGGACCCTGACACCAAAGCCCGCGAGGCTGGTGTCCCGGACATTCCTTGTGGTCTTCTTCGCGCACAAGGCGCGCACGCGTGCGTCAGTGAGCCGTGTTCTGGACATGATTCTCTTCCTCCGATCAGTTGCGGCCCCGGACGAAAACGCACGGGTTTTCATTCGAAACCTTGACTTTGAGAGGAAAAAGAAGCGCTGTTTCAGCGCATTAGCACCGTAGGTGCGTTGCTTAGTGTGTTGCACCCGCTGCACCAGGAAATCGAGCAGGGCAATTACCGAAATAATGGCCAAGACGCCGATCATCAACCGAATAACCAGATCATGCATCTTGCTCATCGACGCCGTAATGGCCATGAACGGCATCTGTTCCAGCCCGACGAAATCGTCCCACAACACGGCGATTGCGACACAAGCAACAATGGCGAGTTTGAAAACGCCTTTGGCAAATTCGAGAAATGATTTTACAGAAAACAGGCGCTTGATACCACTTTTGAGCGATATCTTCTCCAGCTTTGGCTTGATCGACTCGGGTGCGAATATAAATCCGTTCTGCACGAGGCCTGCGCCGAGGGCGGCAAAAATCAGCAGAATCATGACGGGTGCCAACGCCGTAACAACCTCCCAAATGGTGTCGGCCAGCAAACCATTAAATCCGCTGGCACCAATTGGAATCGCATGAGGCTGCTCGAGAAACTTCACAAAAACCCTGCTGAGGTCAGACATCATGAGCGGCAGCAGCAACGCCACAAACGCGGTACTGGCGAGAATCATAAACCAGTGATTTACCTCGCGAGACGTCGCGACTTGGCCCTTATCACGCGCATCGTCCAACTTCTTTTGAGTTGGTTCCTCGGTTTTTTGGGATTGATCTTGGGTATCTTCCGACATGTTTTACCCAGCCAACAGGATCCCCTGGAACTTTCCTTGAAAAGATCCCAGAAACCACATCATGCCTGCAGACAAAGAAACTGCCATGACGAGAAAGGCGAGAAATATCTGTATCGGTATTGCTATAAAGAAGACCTGAACCTGCGGCATCAATCGTGCCAACAATCCAAGGCCCAAATAAAACAGCATACCCATCACAATGAGCGGCGAAGAGATTTGCATCGCCAGCAGAAAACTATCAGCAAGAGTTCTAATCGCGGTTTCAGCAAAATCACCAATTGGCAAAGTCTCTCCCGGTCGAAACACCTGATAGGAATCCGCAATCGCCATCAGCATCAGGTGATGCAAATCGCTCATAAAGATCAGAAAGACACCGAGAATATTGAGAAAGGTTCCTAGCAGAGAGCCCTGCGTCGAGTTCACCGGATCGAACTGTTGCGCATTCGCAAGACTGCTGTGAAACCCCATAATTGTGTCGGCGGTATGCAGGGCCGCAATCATCATCCGCGCCAGCCCACCGATGAAGAGACCAATAGCAAGCTCGCGCCCGAGAATTGTAAGGATGCCGATGGGACCGTCGGGCAATGCCGGAACCGAAGATGTCACTACAGGCGTAATAACGACTGTAATCGCCAAAGCAAGAACAAGCCTGACCCGGGCAGTGACAAACACTTCGCCAAACCCCGGCAACAGCATCATCACGGCCCCAACCCTGGCGAATACAAATGCCAAAGCAAAGACGTCTCCGGTGACAAGGTTTTGGAACACGTGTCGTTAGCCCAACGCGATTATTCGGTCGAACAATCCTTTGGTAAACGTCGTCAACATAAAGGGCAGAAACAGCAACAATAAAATGAAAATCACCAAAATCTTGGGAACAAAAGCCAGGGTCATTTCCTGAATCTGGGTGAGCGCCTGAAATAGGGAAATACCAAGGCCGACAATCAGCGCAATCAACATCACTGGAGCACCGATCTTCAGCATGACGATTAAGGCATCTCGCGATATCTCAATAATATCGGCTGCGTTCATTTGTGGTCTTTTCGCTTCCCCGCCCAAAAACCTGATAAAAAACCAGGATCTAAATCGGCATGCTGATAATGTCCTGATAGGACTGAATAACCCGATCTCGGATAGATAAGGCTGTCTGCAATGTCACCTCGGCATTGGTAACGGTGGTCACAACTTCCCGAAGGTCTGCCGTCCCGGCGATTGCTTTCGCGCTCATTGCTTCGCTTTGGCGACCGGTTTCGATGGCACCCTTCATGGCGTCACCGAGCATGTCTGCAAAGTTTTTGGTGGGATCACCTGCTCGCGGTTCCATTCCGGAGACGGAGCCTACCTTGCCTAATTTGGCGTAGGCTGAGGCAGCTGCCCCTACATTAGCGACCATTGGATACTCCTGTTCGAAAAATTATCGTCTATCGGCCCAACAAGCCAATTGTCTTATGGATCATGGATTTCGAAACCTTGATGATCCGCAGGTTGGCTTGATAAGACCTCTGTGCTTCACGCATATCCATCATCTCAATCAAAGAATTCACGTTCGGCATTTTCAGATAGCCATCTTTGTCCGCGGCAGGATGTCCAGGGTCGTATTGCTTCCTAAATTCCGCCTGATCGACATCGAAGTTACGAATTTTCGCCAACTTGGTGCCAAGCTCATTATCAAGAACGTTGCGAAAATTGACGATCTGCCGCCGATACGGATCACCACCTTTGACGGAGGCCATTGAGTCGGCGTTGGCAATATTCTCGGCGATTACTTTCAGTCGAACGCCCTGCACCTTCATACCGGCAGCAGATATCTTGATTGATTTCATTAAATCCATGATCGAACTCCTGCTCTACCGATCACGTCCGATTGCCTGTTTCAGCATTTGGACATGCTTACGATACAGGTTGGTCGCAAGCGAATGTGCGCCCCGCGTTTCCGAGACCTTCATCAGCTGTTCCTCGAGAACCACCGCGTTTCCGCCAAGCGCGGATTCATAAGTATCCTTGGCAACCTCATGTCGATAAGGCCCTTGCGTATGTCTGGGGGCGATATGCGACCCGCTGGTTTGAGCCATCATGATTGAGGGCCGAGGTGATTCCAGCATTTTCTGGAAGCTCTTCTTGCTGAGATCCTTCGGCTTGAACCCTGGGGTATCCGAGTTCGCAATATTATGAGCCAGAATATTCTGGCGCTGTGTTAGCCAGCCCATACGCCGACTAATCATAGAGAATATCGGTGTTTTATTAAGATCCATCGCGTCCCTACGCCCTAATCACTTGGAAACCTGTTACGCGGTACTGTCAGTAGATCGTGCAAGATTTTCGTTGCAAAGGATCTACCGGGTTTTAGATAAATTTGATTATCCGGTGGCGTTGTAAAGAAATTGTAAACCCACTTAGCTTTATCTGAGGGGGTCAGGTCGGGCGCGGACAGCGTCGTAAGTGGCACAGGTAGTGGCGAGGCCAATATGCTTTATCTAACACGAAAAGTCGGTGAATCTGTCGTTATTAACGACAATATCGAGGTAACAGTCGTCGAAGTACGGGGGCGGTCTATAAAACTGGGATTTGAATTCCCTCCGGAAATTTCCGTATTACGCCGCGAATTATACGACAAAATTCAGGAAGAAAACCGGGCGGCAGCGTCAACCGCAACAGATATCCTCAATGTCCAAAGTAAAAACGAAGACTAAGGCCTAAGCTTCAACCTTTGTTAACCATGATTTGCGACCGTCCCAAGGAATGATTGAGCGGGGCGGATAGCACCTATGACCGAGGTCGCGGAACTGAATACAGAATTTGAACAGGCTTCTGGCCTGATCAACACTTTTCGGGACCATGCCGCGCAGGGAAACGGTCTTGATCTGTCAGATCTAGACGCCAAAATTCAGGTGCTATGCGAGAATATCAGCAAACTGCCACCAGATGATCGGCAGGGTTTCAAATCGAAACTTATCTCGCTCACAGACGACCTTGACCGGTTGGTCACGACCCTCACCGAACAGCACCAGGAAATTTCCGAAAGTTTGCAGGGCGTAACATCACGTCAGTGTGCTGTTTCCGCATACGATCTGCGGAATCAACATCATCGGACCAAGAAAAATAAATGGAAATGGAAGTCTCAACCTGTTTCCGGTTCCTTTTGGCACTAATCTTTGTCCTCGCGCTCATCGGTATCCTTGCCTGGATAGCGCGCCGTTATGGTGTTCTAAAAGGTACCGTTCGCCCGGCTTCCGGGGAGCGTCGGCTGGAAGTCATTGAGGTCGCGCCGATTGATTCAAAACGCCGGTTGTTGCTGTTGCGCCGCGACAATACCGAACACCTGATCCTCATGAGCCCAACCAACGAGCTGGTTGTTGAGAAAGGTATCACCCGCCCTCTGAGTCAACCGACAGATACGCCTTCATGAGTAGCTATACTGGAATACGGATATGGGTGTGGGCTGTTGTCATTGGTCTCTCAATTGTCGGTGGCCCCGCTTTCGCTCAAAGCATGTCCCTTGATTTAGGGGACGGCGCGTCAGCAACCGCCCGAATTGTACAGATTATCGCGCTGATTACGGTCCTGTCCTTGGCGCCGTCAATTCTCGTAATGGTGACGTCTTTCACCCGAATTATTGTCGTCTTGTCTTTCCTGAGGAACGCCCTTGGTGTCCAGCAGACCCCTCCCAATGCCGTCCTGATTAGCCTGGCGCTGTTCCTCACGGCCTTCGTCATGGCCCCAACGCTGGAACAATCCTACAAGGCAAGGATTGCGCCGCTCCTGGCCAATGAAATCAACGAAGAGGAAGCCTTTAGCCGCAGTGTAAAACCTGTACATGGCTTTATGATGAATCATGTCCGCGAACAGGACCTGAAGCTGTTCATGGATATTTCCAACGCACCGCCAACGGAAACAGCGGACAAAACGCCGCTGCGGTCTCTCGTGCCGACCTTTATGATTAGTGAATTACGGCGCGCTTTTGAAATAGGGTTTCTGATTTTTGTGCCATTTCTCGTTATCGACCTCGTTATCGACATGGTCGTGGCATCGGTTCTGATGTCGATGGGTATGATGATGCTACCGCCCATTATGATCTCCCTCCCCTTCAAGCTGATCTTCTTTGTCCTGGTTGACGGTTGGTACCTTGTGGCGGGCTCCTTGATCCGAAGCTACGGCGGCGGCTAGCAGGACCCCTCCTGCCCTGCCCCTTGGGCCCGTTCCGCTAGTTTGGTATCGTCCTCCCAGAAAAATCAGGGAGAAGACGATGCTGATTATCAACAATGAAATTGTCGCAGACGTGCTGGAAATAGCGGATTGCATCCGCGTACAGGAAGAAGCCTTTAAAAATATCCCTACCGGGGGTGCAATCCATCGCCCACGGATAGACATGTATATGCCCGCAGAACGCGAAGATGGGTATTTTCGCTGGGGCACTATGGAAGGTGCCAATGACGGATTTTTCGCAATCCGTATGAAATCCGATGTGATGTATTGGCCGGAAGATGAAAGCGGCAACTGGACCGAAGAGAAATATTGCCGTGAACCAGGCACCTATTGCGGCATTGTCCTGCTCATTAATACGAACAACGGAGAGCCATTGGCCTTTATTAATGACGGACATATCCAGCATATGCGTGTTGGTGGTGGTGCCGGCATTGGCGTCAAATATTTATCGCGCGAAGACTCCCACGTAGTGGGGATGCTCGGATCGGGCGGCATGGCCAGAACTTTCCTGGAGGCCTTCGCCAGCGTCCGAGATATCCAGCAATGTAAGATTTACAGCCCGACTGCAGCACATCGCGAAGAGTATGCGGAAGAAATGACCGACAAAATGGGATTTGACGTCATTGCCGTCGACAACCCTAAAGAAGCAGTTGCCGGATGCGATATCCTGTCTACTTGTACGGATTCAATGGTCCCGGTCTATGACCCGGATTGGATTGAACCAGGTATGCACGTCACAAACCTGGGACGGCGCGAAATAAGTGATGCCGTCATGGGAAAATTTGACGTCGTTATCCGCCAGGGCACAGCTGGTCTCCAAATGAAACAAACCGAACGCTTTCAGGCAGAACGTGGGTTAAGTCCCGCAGCCTTTATCGGCGGAACAACCGAAGAAATGAAACGCATTCCGGCGAAGAATCCCAACCCGGGATTTGGCGGCGATGACCCTGAATTTAATGACCGCGGCAAAGGTGGGGATAAACCGGATTTACCCGCATTAATTGCCGACCCCTCACTGGGCCGCACCAATCGGGATCAGGTGACCTTTTATCGCAATGTGGGAAACCAGGGATTACAGTTCTCTTCCGTCGGCGGCCATGTTTATAAGACATGTATCGAACGTAAGCTCGGTAGAGAGATCCCAACCGATTGGTTTTTACAGGATATTCGGGACTGATTGGAACGCGGTCTTAAGCGCTTCAGTTTGCTGAAGCAGTTTGCTGCGGGACCGGCTTCGCCGATCCTCCACCAACTGACTTGAGGAAATTTCGGAAAGTATCTAGCTCCGCAGCTTGTCGAGCGAGTGTTGCAAAGTCGGTAATTGATTTTTTCGCGCCACCAGCCACCGCTTTAAAAGCGGTGGCTCTATGGGATGTTCCATTGCCTTACCAAACCGATCGCGCAGAAAATCCATACCGCTGCTATCTCCGGCAAGACCAAGCGCAACACTACGCCGCAACAAGATTTCAGCCTCGGGCTTTTTCAGTTTTTCTGCCGAAAATCCACCAGTGATGAGCGCCAGCGTTCGGGCGGCTTCAAACCAACGGCCCGCCCGCCAATAAATCTGCGACCGCATCCCGTCAAACTTATCTGAAAAATCGTTTTCGACGACTTTTAGGGCCTCGTCATACCGTTTGGCTCGCATGAGAGCTTCTGCCCGCAACAACCGGCGACGTTTCCCAATATCTTCCGGAAGTTTTTCTGCGTCACTGGCATCAAGGGCGGCGATCGCGTCTAGAGGCTTGTTGTTAGACAATCTGATGGAGGCCAGCCGAGCTCCCACGCTCGCACGTTTCTTGCCCTTGAGCCGGAACTTGATCTGGTAATCAAGCAAAGCGCTGCATCATCCAGTAAATCAACTGTTATCAATCGATTTGCCAGCTTGCGGATCATTAAATCGCCGTCCTCACCACTTGGCGTCAATTCGCAAAATTCATTAAACAAACCGAGAGCAACAATTAGCTCAAGGCGATCTGCTTTACCCTCTAGATAAAATTGCCGGAAGAGCACCTGCATCTGGAGCGTAATGCGTCTGGCGCCCTTGATATCTTTGTATAGGGTCGCGGCCTGTCGCAAGGTCACGAGCGAGTCTCTTAAATTGTGCTCTTGCGCATAGAGTTCGCCGAGGCGTTGCAACAAATCATACTCAAAGACACTGTTTCTCCAGCCAAATTTGAGTTTTTCAAGGCGATTGATTGCTTCGGGACGTTTTATGGAACCGAATTTTAGCTGAGCGTTTACCACTGCATACTCCGTCTTCGTTCTGCTTGGACGATCACCGCGCGCTGCAACCGCTTTCCAAATCTGAATCGCTTTGTCGATTTTCTTTCTCTGATTTAACAGATGCCCTTTTAGGAATGCCAGCTGATCGAGTTGCCCTTTTGTCGCTGGAAGTGTTTCAATTACGCCTAACATGGAGGCAGCAACTGAAGTTTTTCCAACCGACAGCGCCGCTTCTGTCGCAAGAAGACCGAAATGCACGGCCAACCGCGATGGCAGGCTCGCAATCAGGGTATCCGTATCGGAGAACAGTTTTTCCGCCCCTGCCCAATTGCCTCGTGCTGCGGCAATTGGGCAGGGGTAGAGCTCCCGAACCCCGGCAAACACTTGATGCCCGAGATCGGTTTCCGCTTCGTCGTAGTGACGAATAAAGTATTTTGCGATGCCGCGAAGCGCACGGATACCGGGATATTTGATAAGAGAAGGATCAGACCGGAGCAACGCCGACAAGACCCCCAACGTTTCCGGCCCCATTTCATGGGACGCATAAAAACGCGCCAAACCCAGCCTAGCCGCGTTGCGCTGCACCCCTTTGGGACGGGTGACATAGCGCAAAAGTTCGTGCTCTATCTTTTGAAAAGCTGTTACCGGGCCATATCGCCAACCCGCAAAATCGAGCAGTCGCGTGGTATTGTTTCGGGTCCGTTTGACTGCCAACTTGTCGAAATCCGGCGAAATTGTAAGACCACCTTCGCGAAACACGACAACACCGTTTGGCGTAACACGAACCCGTACATCTTCGCTCAAAGGCTTTACAGCTACACCCTGCTGACTCTTAAGGAGTTCGAATTCTGGAAACTTGCGATTGCTCCCAATACCAACACCTGCGCTTCGTATTGGAATTGCGTAGGCGCCGTCGCCAACAGATTTATCCTTAATTACCATAATCCGGCGCGCCTCTTTTGTCCTTACGAGAAGTTCGGCGCCGCGACCGGCCTTCCGTCGAACCTCCAACTTCAATTCCTGGCGCAGACGCTTTCGGCCTGGTCCAGCCTCTACAATCCAATTTGTCCCTTCACGGCGTACGGACGCGTGAAGATCGCTCCCAAATGGTAGATGGACGCGGACATCGGTCTTGCCAATTTTTTGTTCCACTTTTCGGAATAGAGCGCTGCCAATAACCTTGATGGCACCAAGATCCAGCCGGGCAGCGCGGTCGAAAGTAATCCAAAAAGAGTCCGCGCGTTGAAATACCGATGCCGCTACAGGCACGCGCTAATTAAAGCGGATAGCGGTTTCGGTTCCACGACGTGCGGCATCAACGCTAATCAGGGCAAGGGCTCTCGGGCGAGTTTTCTTCTTCGAATTTTTTCGCTTAACGCCTGTATTTCTCTTTGGCTTGGCTGCTCCAGAAGTGCTCCCCTCCTTTGACACCACCCGACGCACTTTTCCCGGTGCGACGACATCAAAAACGACTGCCGGACCATTATGGAAATATCTCAGCTGAGACCCCGGAGCAACAACCAGGGAAAGCTCCAAGCCCTCTCTGCGTGATCGGGAAATAGCGGCGCTGATTTGACTTGGGAGTTGACGTCGAAGCGCTGGCACATCGATTTTGATAGGCGCATTAAACTGAATAGAGACCGCCCGGCCCTTACGATCAACGGTAAACCCTACCTTCTTCGGCCAATCAAAGATGAGGCGTCCGTAATTCTTAAAATGTCCAGTACGAACCTTGAGTGTTTCTTTCAATTTCGTCGGCGTCGCTGACTTTGTAGCCGCCGAAGCAGCGGTTCGACGTTTCGATTTCGGACCAAGACGAATAGGGTTTAAACGGGTATTTGATTTTCGCGCCGCGACATTTTTAGGTTTGATCGATGGTCGCTCTACATTCTCATCTGGATACAGATCAACAATTACGCGGTTCCCGGCAACAGATGTTCTTGCCGCAAATTGCTCACGCAAGGGCGCAACAATGGTTTTCCCATCTGCAGCCACTCGAATTGCTGACACATAATCGCGTAAAACCCGAGTCACACGACCAAATGACGGCTCAATGGGCTTATTAAAACGTACGATCAACATTCGATTTCTTACATTGGCGCAATGCCTCACCGCCACCGGCCAGTCAAACACCAAACGCCCGTAATCCGGATGCGCGCCTGCGCGAACTGAAACCACTTCCGCGAATGCTTTGAAGGGAGACATCCCTAACAACGCTGCGAGTAATAGCGTGAAAATCAGACCAGATAAGAATTTCTGACTTGTCGTCTCATCAGCGATCCTCTCGAACTGGCCGAACAACGAGATCGACCCGTCTGGCAAGACGTTGACGACGAACGTTCGACTCAATCGAAGCCAAATCACTGAACCGGCTGTCGCCCATTCCAAAGGCGCCAAGACGGCGACCATATCCGGCAGATCTCATCATGCCTGCAACCGCTTCTGCTCGCGCGAGAGATAATTCCCAGTTGGATTCAAATATCTGGCCGGAGACTGGCGACGGATCTGTATGACCAAAGACATCGACACGGTTTGAAACATTGCGCAGGAGGTTGGCTATCGCTGCAATACGAGCCTCAGCCGCCGACAACAGGGTCGGCACGACCTAGCGCAAACAACAGATCCGATGGGAAACTTACAAAGAGCCGATCTTCCTGCTGCTGCAAGGTAACGCCAGAAAGCGCCGGTTCAGTCTTCTGCAATGCACGGAATAAAGTTTCGAGGTAGGAGAGCGCCGCACCCTTTTGCCGGTTCAATAATTTTGCATTTTTTTCCGCGGCGGGCTTGGCGAATTCGACGGATTTCTCAAACTGGAGACTTTGAGAAAGGCTACCCACCAATGCTTGCCAGTCGCCATTTTCAACCCTTTGTGTGGAGTACAACATCACAAAGAAAGTCAGGAGCAGAGCGATAACATCAGCAAAGGTTACTAATCAGGAGGGACCCCCTGATGCATTGGCGATTGCGTCTTGTTGATCCCACCTCACTGGCGCACCTGCTCACCAAATTGCAGTGGTGTTTTCCGCTTGGGGTTTACGTAAAATCGAAGAAGCACTTCACCCGGCGCCCCCTGCTCAATTCCCGCAACGACATTGCGTCTGGGTATGCCTGCGTTTTCAAACACGCTCGCCAAATAGGCTGACCGGGCTATCGCAAGATCATCATGTCTCGATACGCCGTTGAGAATCCCAACGTCATACCGGACCCCTGAGGGTGGTGAAGTCAACGTTCCGGCGATGCGATCAATCAACGGACGGCGCAATGGATTAATAGCCGCGCGACCCGATACAAAAATTGACGCGCTGGGCTGATGACAGCGATCTTCGCCAAAGACAATTCCGTACGAACCAATTTGCCAACCTTCGAAAGAAATGCTACATCCGCGATGACATTTCCCATACTTGAGGTCAGAAGTTTGGCTTCTTTCGCTAACGTACCGAATGAAGCGAAGGTAGAGTTTAAACTGCCGCTAACCGCCTTGGAGCGAGCGTCATCGACGCTGGCAATACTGTTGAGAACAACAAAGAAGGCGAGCAAAAGCAGATAGAGACTTAAAACCTGTAGAAGTAGCGGATTGAGCGGCTTTTCCCGCTGCATATTGTTCCTGCCTTAGCCGAGATTTTCGAACAAAGAGTCGATGTCATCCTGACTAATGGCATTTTCGGGGAGCTAAGGTCCTTCCAACAACTCACCGTCTGCAACGGCATCCTGCCGTTTTTCTTCACGTTCTTTCTCACGTTCTTTTCGGCGCGCTGCGCGTGCTACATCGTCGGTCTCGCCAAATGCGCCAAGCAAATCATCGATCTTTGCTTCAATTTCGCGTAAGGCGCCGACGACTTTGCTAATACGCTGGCCGGTAATATCCTGAAAGCTGCAAGCCTCGTATATCTGCGTCGTTGCAGTGACGAGCTTTTCAGCCATCTCGCCACCAACGGTATCACCGCCTTCTCCGATCTGCTCAGCTGCTTCCATTATTGAGTTCGTAGCCTGTTCAGTCGCATCAACAATTGCGTCGAGCTCCACGCTCACTGCAGGAAGATGTTCGTCCGATATTTCGTCAGGCCGAAGATCAAGAATTTCGTGCTTCGTACTTTGAATAAACGAAGCAAGACCTTCGAGATATTCCCTGACCGACACATCGATCGATGGAATATCTCGATTCATTCCTTCAATTATTGAATTAACAACGCCCAGGATTTCCTTCGCGCCGACGCGCTGGATTTCGCCGGATTGAAGATCTGAGATTTCGGTATCCAGATCGAGCTGGGCCTCTTTTGATGACATTGTTGTTCTCTCGCTCTAGACGACATAAGCAAAGTGACGAAGGTTCTCGACGTCTAGAACTCGCCGATTACGCCAACCAACTTTGATTTCAACGTCGCAGCGTTAAACGGTTTAACAATGTAATTGGAAACACCCGCTTCTTTTGCGATAACAACGTTTTTCGTCTTACTTTCCGCCGTCACGATGATGAAGGGAAGTTTCTTGAGATTTTCGTCTGCACGAACTTCTCGCAGAAGCTCAATGCCCGTCATCGGTTCCATATTCCAGTCGGAAATGACCAGCTTAAACTCACTTTCCCGGAGTTTCTGCAGGGCCGCCGTTCCATCGGTTGCCTCTTCGACATTGTCGAATCCTAGCTGTTTAAGAAGGTTTCGGATGATCCGAAGCATGGTTTTGTAATCATCCACAATCAGGATCGGCATATTCTTATCGACAGCCATTTAACTCTCCATTGGCCCGTTGTCTAACGAGCAAGTTGAACAAAATAATCTTGAAGAATGATAGAGATAGGGGGTTAAAGGAGGATTAAATCCGAACCGCCTGACCCTCTAATTTGATCTTTTTCTATTCTGATCAATTTTTGGGAGCGCGCGTCGGTTGGTAAGCTCTGCCGTCAGGAGTTTGGCTTTCCCTGGCGTCATTTTTGCCATAATGAGAGCGGTCTTAGCTTCTTTCATGCGTTCAACGACATCCAACAGAATTGTCATATCGAGTTCTTCAAAAATTCTTGCGGCATCTGCCGGTCTCATTTTCTCGTATATTTTGACAATGCTTTTCATCTTTTTTTCTTTTTGCTTTTCGTGCTTTGTCAAAAGTTTCGAGATCGTACCCTGCATGAGTTTTAGTTTTTCCAACTTGGCATTGATACGCTTTTCAGTAGCCATCAAGAGGCGTTCCCGCGTATCCAGTTTTCTTTGGCGTAATAATTTTTTTGTCAGCTTTTTTATCTTTCTCGGGCGCTTCGGATTTCTTCTCCTGCGCTACCGCAACAGAGGCTGAAAACAGTCCATTAGCCCCATCCCACAGCGAATTCAGCTTAAGAGATAATGTTAAAGCCAAAACAACAATCAGAACCGGCAAAAGTCTAATGCGAGATAACACTTAGTTATGCCTTCGTTCTTGCAAGTCGAATTGCTTCAAGAACCGTTAGTTCCGCCTTCTTTCGGTCTTCCGTTTGGGGCAGCGGTTGATCTGAAATGTGGGAGTCCGGCGCGTCACTATTTAACTGCGAACTTTCGAAATCTCCATTTGGTATAGGTTCTTGGTCCACGCCGCTTGGCACCGATGACATTTTTCGATCAACAGCCAGAGCTGGCGACATTGTCGCAACCGATATGGTAGCCCCCGCAATTTCCGCCTCCGCGATAACCGCACGCAGCGAACTTTCCGCAGCCAAACCAGCAGACTTCAACCGGGCGACCGACGCTTCCGCACGTTGCGATGCCGCCTCAAAACTCGCCGTCATTTCTTTAATTTCCGCATCTTGTGATCGAATAGCCGCCAACCGTCTATTTAGAATTACGCAGTAAACGATCAAAACGGTCATCAGGACCGCAAGGCCTGCTTCGAGGAAAATCGTAAATAAAGACATTATTCCTCCGACCGAGATTTACCTTGCCACGGCGCCTTATCATGAACCTTGATCGCGATATTGCTTTCCTTACGACCCATCGTTCCGACAAAGAGCGGAGAAGTTCCACATCTCAACGTAACTGGCGACTGCGGACCCGCGTTTAATAAAATCTGGCTGCCCACCTCGAGATTCAAAGCCTTATGAAGCGAGACCTCGACCTGATCCAAAACCGCTTCAATCTCGATGTGTGTTTGCCAGAGCTGATTAGCCAAATGCGTTTCCCAAATTGAATCTCGACCAAACCTCTCACCAAGAAACATTTGCAATAGAAGTTCGCGTACGGGTTCCAATGTCGCATAGGGGATGCACAGCTCGATCTTGCCGCCGCGATCCTCCATATCGACTCTAAGCTTGGCGAGAATAACCGCATTAGCCGGGGGCGCGATTGTTGCGAAGCGTGGATTTGTTTCCAGTCGAACGAAGCGAAAAGTGACCGGAGACAATGGATCAAACGCAGCACTGAGATCATTCAGAATGACGTGAACCATCCTCTCAACGAGGCTGCGTTCGATTGTTGTATAGGGTCGGCCCTCGATGCGAATTGGAGACGCCCCTCGACGACCGCCGAGCAAAACATCAACAATTGAATAGATCAGCGAACTATCAACCGTCAGAAGTCCAAAATTATCCCATTCCTCTGCTTTGAAGACCCCGAGCATTGCCGGCAAAGGAATTGAATTCAGATAATCTCCGAACCGGAGAGACGTGATGTTGTCGAGAGACACTTCGACGTTATCGGATGTAAAGTTTCGAAGACTCGTCGAGAGCATGCGTACGAGACGATCGAAAACGACTTCAAGCATCGGCAGCCGTTCATACGACACCAACGCACTGTTAACGATGGCCAAAATGCCCGACTTATTTGCGTCGTCGTCATCATCATCTCGGAAACCGAGAAGACTATCGATCTCATCCTGATTGAGAATTCTGGTGGGCTGAACAGTTGGCGGGCCATATATGTCCTGCTCAACTGAGCCCTCTTCCTCCATCGAGGCCCATTCCGAAGCGATATCGCCATCGGCATCGTCTTCATCCTCATCGGCCATCGCTGCCCATTCAGCTGCCAGCCGGTCATCTTCGCTCATTTCCTCTTCAGGAATTTCACTATCTTCTGCTATCGCTGCTAAATCCGATTCAGATGTGCCAGATCATATGTCTTATTGAATCAACATCTCTTTGAAGAGAACGTCCTTTACCTGAACAGGTCGAACGGCCACGTTTACACGCGCGACAAGCGCCTCTCGAAGCCGGTAAACACCGGCGCTACCCCGAAGGTCTTCAACACGTAACTCTCGCAAATAAACCTGGAAGTTATCTACAATTCTCAGGCTTAGTTTTTTGAGTTCGGGAATTACCGCTTCATCCGTAAGCTCCAAGCTTACCTGCATCTTCAGGAAATTCTGGCGTCGACCGGTACCGTTGAGATTGACCAACATTTCCGGCAGATCAAAAAACACCGTCTGAATTGGTTTAGGTTTCGCCTTTTATTCAGCCTTTGCCGCCTTTTCATCTTCGCCACCACCCAGCATGCCGGACATCATCAATCCGCCGCCAATACCGCCTAGCAAAAGAATTGGAAGAACAATAAACAGGACAATCTTTTTACCGTTCAGACCCTTCTTCGGCGCATCCATCTCATCATCAATATCGATTTCTGCGTCCATTTCAGCTTCATCAGCTTCAGCCACGAGCTCTCTCCTGTAGTAGCGTTGATTGGCAAGACATGACGAAAAGGTAAACCATGAGGGTTAAGAACTGATTTAGGTCCGCGCATTTCCGACAAACGGCAATTCCTGCCGGGTAATCCCTGCATTCGCGATGCACAATTGTCCGGCACCCAGCGAGTTTATCTCCCTAACCCATTGTTTTTACGTCGTTCTTCAAGTGGCACAGTTTGTGCATCCTGAGAACGACCGCGAAATCTGCGGACAGTTTTGATCGACGAAAGAGCATACGCTGATGGAAAATGGCCTACTTGTTGCACTCTCTCGCCAGACGGTGATGGAGCGGCAGATGGAAACAATCGCAAACAACATCGCGAATTCTTCCACGCCGGGTTACAAAGGCGAGCAAATGCTGTTCGTGGAGTATCTCGCCAAGACAGACTCCGGCGATACAGTTTCCTATGTTCAGGATATCGCTGTCGTACGGGATTACAGCGAGGGCGATTTCGTAAAAACCGGCAACACTTTAGACGTCGCCATTCATGGTGAAGGTTGGTTCGTCGTCGATACACCGGATGGCAACGCCTACACCCGGAATGGCCATTTTATGCTCAATGACAAGGGCCAACTGGCTACAACCGGCGGCCACACCGTGCTTAACGATAAAGGCACACCAATTACGATCACTGCAGAAGACGGGGCAATTGAAGTATCTACCGACGGCACCATCAGTGGACTGACAGGTGATAAGGGCCGTTTCAATATCGTGACCTTCGACAACGAAAAATCGCTGCAAAAAGCTTCCGAGTCTCTCTTCAAGACAGACGAACCGTCGAAGCCCGCCCTAAAAGCGAAAATTATTCAGGGCATGATCGAGGGTTCCAACGTCCAACCCATTGTCGAGGTCACAAATATGATTTCGGCAATGCGCAGCTACGAAGCATCACAGCAATACGTCAAAGGTGATGACAGTTTGTTGCATGAGGCCATTCAGTCACTCACCGAACAGCCACAATAAACCGATTATCTAGAGATAAAGAGTACGTAGTCATGAGATCCCTAAATATCGCGGCAACGGGCATGTTGGCCCAACAGCTTAATGTCGAAGTTATTTCGAATAACATCGCCAATATGAACACGACTGGCTTCAAACGTCAGCGCGCAGAATTTCAAGACCTGCTGTATCAGGACGAACGCCGAGTCGGGTCATCTTCTTCTGATACAGGCACCATCGTTCCTGCCGGTGTTCAAATTGGTGTCGGCGTCAAAACCGCTGCCGTCTATCGGATTACCGAGCAAGGCAACCTGATATCCACGGACAATACCTACGACGTCGCTATTCAGGGAAAAGGAGTTTTCAAAGTTACCTTACCCAGCGGGGAAACCGCCTATACGCGCGCTGGTTCCTTTCAACTGAGTCCCGGTGGCACGATTGTTACAACAGATGGTTACACTGTTAATCCAGGGCTCACGATCCCGGCAAACGCGATAAACGTTACGATTAACCCAAGTGGTGAAGTCCTCGCCCAGATTCAGGGAACAATCGCCCCCCAGAATGTTGGCCAGCTAACATTGTCAAATTTTGCCAATGAGGCCGGTATGGATCCGTTAGGAGACAACCTCTTGCTGGAAACGCCGGCATCAGGCGCGCCGGTCGATGGAACACCAGGTTCTGCGGGATACGGAACTCTTATCCAAGGATTTGTCGAAACGTCCAACGTCAACGTTGTGCAGGAAATAACGAATCTCATTACGGCACAGCGCGCCTACGAGATGAACTCCCGCGTCATCGAAGCATCCGATCAGATGATGCAAACATTGAACCAAATTAGGTAAAGAATGATGCTAAGCCGTTTTCTGTCTTACGCAATCGCCTTCATAATCGTCGCAAGTGTAGTCGACGTAACCAGTGCAGCAACCCTGCGAAATGCTGTATCCGTTGATCGAGACGTCGTTCGACTTAGTGATCTATTCATTGATGCGGGTGAGCACAGCAAAACAATTGTCGCCAATGCTCCGACACTAGGAAAACGCGAGACATTTGGCGCCCAACAGCTCCAGAACATAGCCCGCCGCGCTGGGCTCGACTGGTATCCGGAAAGCCGGTACGACCGGACTGTTGTATGCCGACCCGGCGACCTCATCTCTACAGATGAAATCGTCGCTAAGTTGCTCGTTAAATTGCGGCGGTCAGGTCTGCCAAAAAACCAACGGATCAAACTTTTCAAAAGGGACCTTTCGATATATGTGGCGCGGGGCGCCAAGGCCGACATCCGAATACTAACGCCGAAAATTAACATCAAGAATGGAACATTTTCAGCCGCAGTCGAAATTCCTAGAGGAGGCCGAGGCACAGAACGACTGCAGATTACCGGAAGAACTTTCAAAGTAGTTTCGGTTCCGGTTTTTGCCCGACGGCTCCAGAGGAATGAAATCATTCGCGAAGCTGACCTTGATTTCGTCGAGCTTCCACAGAGTGCAGTGGGCCGCAATGCGTTACTGGATGCCCGAAATATCATCGGTAAAACGCCTAAACGCCTCATCCAAACTGGCAAACAAATTCGGAGCGGCGACCTAAAGCCGCCAACGGTAGTGCGCAAAGGGTCGTTGGTGACCATTGTCCTGCGCACCAAGAAAATGCTGATAACCGCCCGTGGTCGAGCAATTGATGATGGCGCGAAAGGTGAAGTCGTACGTGTTCAAAACACGCGCAGCCGAAAAACCATCGAAGCCACCGTCGTCGGCCCCAGCCGGGTCACGATCGGGCTATTAGGTGGCGTACTGTAGGGAATAGATATGTTTGGGTCTTATAAACCAGTTCTTTCATCAATGAAGCCCGGCATCGGGATTGTCGTTATCGCGTCCTTTGCGCTCGGCGGGTGCAATATGTTCAGCCGCCTGGCTGACGTGGGAAAAGAGCCCGGAATGACCCAAATTCAAAACCCGACGCATGCGCCGCATTACGCACCAGTTTCGATGCCAATGCCGCAAATTACCAAACGTAAAAGAGCGCCAAATTCGCTTTGACGGTATGGCGCCCGCGCCTTCTTTAAAGATCAGAGAGCGGCTCAAATTGGCGATCTTCTGACGGTCACAATCTCGATTTCCGACAGCGCCAAAATTAACAACAAAACAACGCGCAGCCGGACTAATAACGAGGATGCTTCTGCCAATGCATTGCTTGGCTACGAAACAAGCCTGAGCCGTGTTTTGCCGGAAACCGTAAATGCCGGAAATTTGCTTGATCTTGACAGTACGTCGACGAATGAAGGCGAAGGAACCATCAACCGCGATGAGACCATCGAACTGAAACTGGCCGCGGTTGTCACCCAGAAATTGCCGAACGGAAATTTCGTCATTTTGGGACGTCAGGAAGTCCGCGTGAATTTCGAAGTCCGTCAGCTCCAAATCGCAGGGGTTGTTCGTCCGGAAGATATCGCCGCGGACAACACAATTTCATACGAGAAAATTGCTGAAGCACGAATTTCCTACGGCGGCAAAGGGCATATCTCAGATGTTCAACAGCCCCGATACGGAAACCAGCTACTTGATATTGTGTTCCCATTCTAGGGAGAAATAGCGGCCTTCCCGCAAAGATTACCGCGAAGGCTACTCGTCGCGATAAACCCGTTCCATCCGCTCGTGGCGTTCCTGGGCTTCCAGACTCAATGTCGCGATCAGCCGCGCCTCCAGACGACGCAATCCGATGGGTTCACCGGTCTCTTCACAATAGCCGTATTCGCCGTCTTCAATTCGGTTCAAGGCCTCGTCAATCTTTTGAACCAGCTTCCGCTCCCGATCACGCGTCCGTAATTCAACCGCTCGGTCGGTTTCCGCTGATGCGCGATCAGCGATATCGGGCGCTTGCAACGAATCTTCCTGGAGACTTTGCAGGGTTTGATTGGTTTCGCGAAGGAGTTCTCCCCGCCAACGCAGCAAACGCTGACGAAAATACTCACGCTGTTTCGCGTTCATAAAAGGCTCTTTTTCCGATGGCCTGTAATTTTTAGGTAGTTTCGGTGGCATGTCACCTCCGGACGCTCAGATTTCGGCGCGGAGTATATGAACCGGTTCGCTCGACTTCAAGTGCCATAAAACAATTTACGGGATTATCCTAAATAACTGAAAATATGACCTTTTTCATGTCATCTTCCCAAGCTTCGCCAATTCAACAGCCGCTCGGAGCTCAATCTCGTCGACAATTTCCTTTAATCTAGGGTCTATGAGACGTCCTTGTTGCGTTTTGACCATCGCAAGAATTCGATTGCGCTTTTCCTCAGGATACGACCCAATCAAAAGGCCGTGGCGTAATTCATCCAGCTCATCAAGCAAATCCTCGCCATGTTTTATCGCCTGCGGGCGTTCCTGAAGCGGATCATTTACCTCTTGAACACTTAGTAGTGAAGACACAGAAGCAACGCCACCTGCGGATTGCAGTGTTGCAACAGGCGTATTCGCGGAAATTTCTTTCGAAAAATCCGTTGATGTCGATGTTGCCCGGTCGCGGCGACGCGCCTGCGTCACGCCAATCGGACCTGTATTGCCTATTTTCATCTGAAGCAACCTGTGGTGCCGGACACCACTAAGCTGCATCCGTTTTGGTTAAAAACTTCTTAATCCAATCTGGCACCAAATCATTCTGCCCAATCGGCAATCCTTGCCTACCCTGGAGGTCATCTTTTCCGCCCGAGCAGCCATCGGTTTTTCGAAAAGTCCACAAATTACTGAAAACAAACAACATTCTCAACTGCATGGGTTGGCACACATTTCGCATAGGCTTACGCGGATAACCACGACGTGAATGTAAATGTTCAGTAAGATATTCAGTTCTAAGAAGACCAGTTCCCCACAGGCCGATACGTATCGGGGCGCCGCACCACTTTTGTGGGGTAGTGTTCTTGCGGCTTTACTCATGAGTATTGCCGTTCACTCACCCGCTTCTGCATCATCGCGGATCAAGGACATTATTGATTTTGAAGGGATCCGGGACAATTTGCTCGTCGGCTATGGTCTGGTCGTCAGTCTTAATGGCACTGGCGATGATCTAACGAACTCCGCATTCACGAAACAAAGCCTCGTCGGAATGCTCGAACGCCTCGGTGTAAACACCAGAGACGTCACACTTAAGACGAAGAATGTCGCAGCCGTTATGGTCACAGCGACCCTGCCTTCTTTCTCGCGACAGGGAACCCGTATCGACGTTTCTGTATCAGCTTTGGGAGACGCCTCAAGTTTACTTGGTGGTACCCTTTTGGTAACGCCGATGATCGGCGCTGATGGCGAGGTATACGCCGTTGCTCAGGGACAAACCGCTATCGGCGGCTTTTCTGCATCCGGCAAGGCGGCATCGGTTACCAAAAACATTCCAACAAGCGGGCGGATCGCCAATGGCGCTATCGTCGAACGCGAAATCGCCTTCGATATGAGGAAACTAAAAAAGGCACGTCTGTCACTTCGTAACCCGGATCTCACGACCGCTAGGCGGGTCACCTCAGCGATCAATCGCTTTCTGAAACAGCGTGCCGCAGAAACCACCGATCCCGGTACAATTATGTTGAGCATCCCCAAGAAGTATCCAGGTGAGATCATCGCGTTGATGACCGATATTGAGCAAATTCGTGTCGCCCCTGACCAGCTCGCGCGCGTTGTGGTGGATGAACAAAACGGCATCATCGTCATCGGCGAAAACGTTCGCATCAGCACCTTGGCAATCGCACAAGGAAATCTCACGATCAAAGTCACAGAGGCGCCTCAAGTGTCCCAGCCAAACGCCTTTGCAAGCGCTGGAACGACGCAGAATGTTGATCGAACAGGCATCGATATTTCAGAAGAAAAGAACAGTCTCGCCATGTTGCCGACCGGCGTGAGTCTACAAGAGTTGGTCAATGGCCTGAGCACACTGGGTGTCGGACCACGCGACATGATCAGCATTCTTCAAACGATCAAAGCGTCTGGCGCTCTCCAGGCCGAAATTCAGGTGCTGTAATGAATGAAACGTCACTAGCAACCGCCCTTACGGCACATCGTACCGCAGCAGCCTCAACACCAAGACTGCCCGTAAAGGGGAATGCCGAAGAAATTCAGAAAGCAGCTCAGGAATTTGAGGCCGTGTTTCTTACCCAGATGCTTGAAAACATGTTTGAGGGCATTGGCTCTGACGGCGTTTTTGGCGGCGGTTATGGAGAAGACGTCTTCCGCCCATTGATGCTGCAGGAATACGGGAAAGTTTTAGCAAAATCCGGGGGCATGGGGATCGCCGATGCCGTCGGCCGGGAATTAATGCGTATGCAGGAGACTTCAGCATGAGCGGACCAATTAACAAACAAATCGAAGCACTCATTCGGGTTACCAGCCGTCTGATTGGGGTTTTAAACAGCGAAGTAGAAATGCTGCGCGCCATGCGGGTCAACGAAATCGAAGAGCTGCAGGAAGAAAAAAGAGATCTGACGATCCTTTACGAGGAGACAATCCGTTCCCTCGCCGCACAGCCGGAAGCTCTCGCAGCGCTTGAACGTGCCCTTCGTACTGAACTCTCGGAACTCGCAGGCCGTTTCGATAACGCCCTGGCGGAAAACGCACGTGCACTTAACGCCGTACGGGATTCACACGACCGCCTCCTGAAGGCGATTGTTGATGCCGTGTCGGAAAACCGGGCTAAGGAAAAAGGATATACGCGCGACGGCAAGCTGAGCGATCAGCAAAAAGGGCGCACGGCACAATCCCTATCTCTGTCCGTAGATCGCCAACTCTAAATCCGCATACAACTAGCAAACCAATACTGAACAATGTCACTTAACATCTCCTTACTTAATGCCATTAGCGGATTGCAGGTCAATTCGCGGGCCTTGGATGTGACCGCGCAGAACGTCTCAAACGTCAATACCGAAGGCTATTCGCGCAAAACAATCCATCAGCAAGCAGTGCTTGTTGCCGGTCAGGGTGCGGGCGTTGAAATCGCGGCAATTACGCGAACCGTGAATGAGTTCATGATCAAGGAGCTGCGGTCAGCAGTGACCGAGCTGGGAGATGCCCAGGTCCGCAGCGACTTTTATGCACGCATGCAGGATTTGTTCGGATCACTAAGTTCTGACACCTCGCCCGCCATCGCCGATCTGGCGACCAAATTTCAGGCGCTATCAGACACCCCAGAGAACGTTTCGCTGAGAACAGACGTTGTAGAGCGCGCCCGTCTCCTCGTCGAACAGTTCGTCGACATGGCTGAGCAGATCGAAGCATTGCGCGTCGAGGTAGATCGCGAAATTGAGGACGATGTTACTTCGGTCAATACGCAGATTTCGCTCATTCAGGAACTAAATATCCAAATCGCAGAGGGAACAGCATTGGGACAAGGCGTCTCAGAATTGCAGGATCAGCGCGATATCGCCCTGACTAAAGTTGCCGAAGTAATGGACATTCAGCAGTTCACACGCGGCAATGGTGAGATTGTTGTTCTGACAAAACTGGGACGTCCCCTGGTCGATCGTACCGCCACTACGTTGAGCCACACGTCCGTATCTTCGATCAATCCACTTACCACACATGCCAGCGGTGCCATCGATGGCATCGCGCTCGGCGGCGTAGACATTACAAACGAGATATCGTCTGGTCGTATTGCAGGGCTGGTCGCCATGCGCGACACCTTGCTCCCCAACCTGCATTCGCAAATGCAGGAGCCGGTCGGTGCCCTGCACGATGAAATTAATACGTTGCACAATCAAGGCACCGCTCATCCATGATTGGCAACAGTAACGGGAACCCGGACGGTCGCCTCAACGGATGCACCGGTTTGGACCGGCACATTCCGGGCCGCCATCAACGACAGTACTGGAATGATCGTCGAATTGCTCGATATCAATCTGGCAACCACGACAACTGTTGGGGATTTGGTGACCGCCATTAACGGCATGACCAATGCGTCCGCCAGCATAAATGCCTCCGGGAAGATCGTGATTACAGCTGCAGGAGCGAACAGCGTCGCCTTCAACGAAATGAGTAGCGCAGTCACGGTTGGCAGTGAAACGAAAGGCGCGTCAGATTTCCTCGGCCTAAATGACTTTTTCACCAGCGCCAAGGAATATGACGACTATCAAACAGCATTTCAGTCCAGCAACTCAACATCCTTGAGTATCGCCGGCACGCTGACATTTCATCAGGCTAGTTTTGGGACAACCGCCGTTGCCTACACGACGGGCAATTCACTTAGCGACATCGCAACGGCCATCAATGCGAATGCAACCCTTTCCACTGCTGGTATTACCGCTTCCGTCATCGCCGATGGCACCGGATACCGGTTACGCGTAAATGACAACGGCGCGGATAATTTCTTCGTTACCGATACCTCAACATTCGTCAGCTCCCAAAACCTAAAGCCACGCGATCCAGGCACAAGCGATGCTGGATGAGATCACGGCTTTGCTCAATGTCGAAGATGATGGTCGGTTTCTGTTTTCCGGGACGCTAACGGATACCCGAGCTGTCGATCAAACCGGCTTACCCGGAAGTTACACTTTGCCAACGTCAGATGGGGACGCGAGCGGTTATTTTGCTGGCAACGGCACCAAGCTAACGCTCCAGGCCGATGAAAACTTCACAGTCACCTATGGCGTCACGGCAGACGAAACCGGCTTCGAACAGGCCATTCGGAGCATGCATATGATTGTCATCGGCCCACCGAATGACCGATCAACGCTAGAAGACGCATTGCTCGTTGTCGGAAATGCTATCGATTCTGTTTCCGATATTCGCACGAGAATTGGTGCGTCACGATCCGCGATTGAAAACGTCAATACAAGGCTGGCGGATTTCCAATTGTTTTCCGAGAAAACGATTGGCTAGCTGGAGAACACGGATATCACCCGTGTCATTACGGAAATGAATTCCGATCAGGTCGCCGTTGAAGCCTCGTTTGCTGTCATCGCCCGATTGGCGAATCTAAGCCTAACCCAATTCCTTCGTTAACGAGTTCCCAGAGCACTGAGTGGAGTATATGTCATGACACCCCCAACCGTAGCAGTTCAGACACGCAACAAACCCGAAAATCCTCCCATCCAGGAACCGGCCAATTCCCCGTTAGCTGAAGCCAGTGTAGACACGATATCCGTTGAAACCCGCTTTGGCGCAATGGATTTCAATCGTGACAGTATGATCACGATGCCGAGAGGGTTACTGGGATACGCCGATTATCGGGAGTTTGGATTGGCAGCAATGCCGGACCCGAAGCTTGGACAGTTTATGGTGCTCCAGAGCCTTACGGATGCCGATTTATCATTCGTCGTCGCACCTCTTAACCCCGATGGCGAGACAATTGAGACGAACGACATCAACGATGCCTGCGAAGCGCTTTCTATTGATCCGTTGAAAAGTGCAACTTTGCTGGTGGTTTCGACGCGACGGATCGGCAATGTCACGCAAATTTCCGTCAATCTGCGGGCACCAATTATTGTCGATACGCAAGCCCAACAAGCCTGGCAGCAGGTCCTCCTTAATAGCCGATACCCGGTCCGCCAGGTCATTGCATCGGCAAATCATGATGAAGATTAAGGCTGAATTAACCCTGATGGCCAACAATCCCATACGTAGGCAGGCGAACGTCATGTTTACCTGCGGGGGAGTTAGAAAAAATGATCAATCCTTCTGAGCTAAGTACTGTCATTTTGTGTGGTGGCTTAGGCACCCGCTTACGGGAAGAAACGGAATTTAAGCCCAAGCCGATGGTTGAAATCGGTGGGCGACCCATCCTGTGGCACATAATGCAACATTACCGCCATTACATGGTCAGGAATTTTGTTCTGTGCATCGGATATAAGGGCGATGCCATTCGGGACTACTTCCTGAACTACCCGATCTACAACTCTGATTTTGCGATCGATTTTGCATTTGGTGATGTCGAGACACTTGCCAGCAGCTGCGAAGAAGACTGGCGTGTTGTCCTAGCGGATACGGGTCGAGACACCTTAACAGGTTCCCGCATCAAGCAAACATTGCGCTACGTCAATCATGACGTGTTTTTTGCGACATATGGTGACGGTGTTTCAGATATCGATATTGATCGACTTTATGCGCATCACCAGGCATCCGGGCGCCTGGCCACTGTAACGGCAGTACGCCCTTCTTCAAGATTCGGCGAACTTTCAATTGATAACAACCTCGTCACACAGTTTCGTGAGAAACCACAGGTCGCAGAAGGCTGGATCAATGGCGGGTTCTTCGTCTTTGATCGCCGCGCATTTGACCTCGTACGTCCCACTGATGACGTGACCCTGGAAGAAGCTGTCTTGGAACGGCTCGCAGCCGAAGGGCAGCTCTCGGTTTACAAACACCATGGGTTTTGGCAATCAATGGATACGTTCCGCGAAATGACCCTTTTGAACGACATGTGGGATGGCGGCAAAGCGCCTTGGAGTATTTGGGAAGAATGCAGATTAACGGCTTAGACAGCACATTCTGGAAAAACCGTCGGGTATTCATCACCGGTCACACCGGCTTTATAGGTTCTTGGCTAAGTCTGTGGCTAAGTGATCTTGGCGCTGAGGTGGGCGGCTACGCCCTGTCGCCTACCACCCAACCGAATATGTTCGATGTGCTCGATCTCGAAAACCGCATGTGCTCTATCATTGGTGACGTTCGAAAACTGCCGCAATTAAGCGCTGCCCTAAATGAATTTGCCCCGGAAATCGTGTTCCATTTAGCGGCTCAACCGATCGTCAGCAAAGGATATAGCGCGCCCGTAGAAACCTTCAGCACCAATGTCATGGGCACTGTAAATCTTTTGCAAGCCATTCGCTCGGCGCCGAGTATTAGATCGGCGTTAATCGTCACGACAGACAAGGTTTATGAAAATCAGGAATGGGACCGGGGGTATCGAAAAAATGACGCCCTTGGCGGCCATGAACCATATGGTGCCAGCAAAGCCTGTACTGAACTCGCTGTAAATGCGTTTCGTCATAGCTATTTTTCCGACGACGATCCGATCAGCATCGCAACTATTCGAACTGGCAATATTATCGGCGGCGACACGCCCTTGGCAACATGTTCTCGAACCGTTGCGTGGCTATATGCAATTGGCGCAAAACCTCAACGTAGATCCCGTATCTTTTGGAGGACCGTGGAATTCGGTCCTTCCGAAAAAGATAGCGCGCCGGTGTCTGTTGTCGCCAACGAGATGTCGACGCTTTGGGGCGACCGCACCGTTGCAAGGCAATCGCGCGCAGTTCTCTTACACGCTGCCAGACAATGCGGAATCAACGAACCTGATCATTTCCGATGCTCAAGGCAGTGTTGTGTTCTCGACAGCCGGTGAGACGGATGCCGGACAACACGACTTTGTGTGGGATGGACAGGACAGCAGCGGGACACAAATGCCGGAAGGCGCATACACGCTAACGGTCAGCGCCCAAAATTCAGATGGTGATCCGGTATCGGCAACAACATCTGTTTCAGGCCTTGTAACCGGAGTTGAAACGGGAGAAACGGGCGCTTTGCTGACCCTTGGTCTCGTCAAGATTCCGCTGACAAACGTAATTTCAGTTCAACAGCAGCAGGAAAGCTGACTTTGAACCGTTCTCGATTTTTTTGATTTTAGTAACAGTAGTTTTCACCAGTACCCAGTTGTAAGGAGTTTAGTAATGAGCCTATACGGTGCAATGTTTTCCGGCGTTTCCGGCCTCACGGCACAAAGCCAGGCGCTTGGAATGATTTCCGATAATATTTCGAATGTGAACACTGTCGGCTATAAGAATGCCCATGCGTCATTCTCGACGTTGGTCACGCGGCAGACCGGAAACACCTACGCCCCGGGCGGCGTTCGCTCTTCACCGGTATATTCGATAGATCGCCATGGCCTTCTGCAGGCTTCCGAAGACAATACCGACCTTGCGATTTCAGGTCAGGGCTTCTTCGTAATGACCGAGGCTGCAAGTCCAACGGCAAGCGATACAAGATTTTATTCCAGAGCAGGTGAGTTTGCAGCAGACTCCGAAGGGTTCCTGCGTTCACCGACAGGATTTTACCTACAAGGCTGGCGTACTGATCTCAATGGCACACCAACAGCTACAAACACTTCGCTTCTAACGGGATTGGAATCGATCAGAGTAAACAGTGTGTCAGGTAGCGCGAGCCCGACAAGCACCGTAGATCTGGGGCTCAACCTGCCCGCCTCCGCTACAACAGGCGCGACGGAATCCACCAACGTCACCGTCTTTGACTCTCTCGGTGTTTCCCATACAGTCGCCCTGACCTGGACGAAACAATCCGCCGCCAATACCTGGGTCGTCACCGCCGCTGCGACTGATGCCGGTACTGTCGAAGAAGGAACTGTTGGTTCCGGTACAGCCTATAGCGTTACGGTCGTCTTTAATGGAGACGGAACACCCGCGACCTTTGATGGTGGCGCCACACCACCCGTGCTTGCTTTAGGAACATGGAGTTCGGGTGCTAACAACAGTCTTATCACTCTCAATATGGGCACCCAAAACGTCGCCGATGGTGTAACGCAATTTTCAAGCACTTATAGCATTTCTTTTATTAATCAGGACGGGACACAATTCGGCAATTTCTTTGGAGTCAAAGTAGATGAGGACGATATCGTAACTGCTTTGTTCGATAACGGCGAAACGCAGAAAATCTACAAAATTCCGATCGCCACCTTCCCTAACCCAAATGGGTTGGACACCAAAACCGGCACTGCCTTCACACAAAGTGAAAAGTCCGGGGATTTCTTCTTAAGATCTGCTGGTGAAGGGAAGGCCGGTACGCTTGTGCCGTCGGCACTTGAATCCTCGACATCGGATATCGCCACTGAATTTACAAGTTTGATCATTACCCAGCGGGCCTATGCCGCCAATACGCGAATAATTACGACCGCTGACGAAATGCTCGATGAGTTAATTCAGATAAAACGATAGGGATAACCGGTAGTTAGAAAAATAGGGCGGGAGACCATTAACTTGCAGAGTATTGCTCAAACATTGCGAAACCTTGGCACAGTTCGCCTTGTCGCAATGGGCGGTGTCGCCATCGGCATCGTAATTTTCTTTGTCTTTTTATCAGCACGTCTTAATACCGCTGACAAGTCGCTGCTGTAAGGCGATCTGGATGCAGGTGACAGCGCAAAAATTGTTTCAAAACTCGAGACTCTCGGCGTACCGTTCGATCTCAGAGCAGATGGCAGACAGATTTTGGTGCCCTCTGATCGCGTTCTGCGATTACGTATGTCGATGGCCGAGGAGGGCCTGCCCAACGGCGGTTCCATCGGCTATGAAATTTTTGATAAAAGCGAGTCTTTCGGAACAATTAACTTTGTCCAGAATGTAAACTTGGTCAGAGCGCTCGAAGGTGAATTGGCCCGTACCATACGGACGATGGGACAGGTCACGGAAGCGCGAGTCCACCTTGTTCTTCCGAAACGCCAGCTTTTTAGCCGAAAACGCCAGGAACCCAGCGCATCTATCGTTATTAAGACGCGCGGTCCTAAGAAGCTCGGCAAAGTACAGGTTCTGTCCATTCAACACCTCGTAGCCTCCGCCGTTCCCGAATTAAAAATTTCACGAATTTCGGTCATTGATCACCGCGGACGTCTTTTGGCTCGCGCCGGGTCACCGGATGATCGTGGCGTTATTGGTGCCTCTGACAATGATGAGATTCAAAGGGACCAGGAAGAACGCCTCGTCCGTGCCATCGAGGAACTGCCTGAGCAATCTGTTGGCATCGGAAAGGTTCGGGCCCAAGTAACCGCGCAAATGAACTTTGACCGAATTACGACAAATTCGGAAACTTATGATCCTGAGGGCCAGGTCGTTCGATCAACACAAAATGTCGAAGAAAAAGCCAATAGCCTTGATCAACGTAGCGGCGCCGACGTCACAGTTTCAAACAACCTGCCGGATGCGAAAGACAGCAAAACCCAGAATAAGGACAATACGACCAACCAGTCATCCCGCGTCGAAGAAACCGTCAATTTTGAAATTTCCAAGACCGTAAAGAGTCATGTGCGGGAAATGGGAACAGTCAAACGACTATCAATTGCCGTTCTTGTTGATGGCACCTACAGCCTCGATAAGGATGACAAACGCATATACAAACCTCGGAGCAAAAAAGAAATCGATGACCTAAGCGCACTGGTTCGGTCTGCCGTCGGTTTCGATACAAAACGAGGCGATACACTCCGCGTCGTCAATATGCGTTTCGTAAACGCTGCCGAGAGCGATATCGATACATTGTAACCGTTATTCAAGTTAACGAAATCGGATTATTTCCGTATCGCCGAAATATTTGTGCTCGCCGCCGTCGGTATCCTCGTCATCTTGCTCGTTGTCCGGCCATTGATATCGAGAACATTAGAAGCTCTCCCCAATGCGCTTGCCGCAGCGACAGAACAAAACCTTCTTGCCGACCAGAGTGCTGACTCTGCCGCACTTTCCGGTCCGGCAGAAACCGGCGTGAGCTCTCTGCCGGGCGAAGGTGAAGAAAATGACTTGATTGATGTCGCCTCTGTTGAAGGCAAAGTTCGGGCGTCTGCTTTGAAGAAAATTGAAGAAATCGTGGAGCGCCACCCCGAAGAAACCGTCGGCATAATTCGCCAATGGATGAGTGAGGACGGCTGATGGCTCGCGAAGATTACAGAGGGCTAGAAGGCGCCCATAAAGCATCAATCCTCATGCTCTCAGTGGGCGAAGGGCAAGCCATGCGCTTGTTTTCCATGCTCGATGATGACGAAATCAAGGAAATCTCCACGGCAATGGCGAGCCTCGGCAAAGTTGATGCCGATATGGTCGAACGTCTTTTCGTCGAATTCACTGAAAGCTTTTCCTCCACTGGTTCACTAACAGCTCATATGAGAGTACGGAACGTCTTCTCATGAAGGCGATGCCGCGTGACCGCGTTGACACGATCATGGAAGAAATCCGTGGTCCCGCCGGTCGTACGATGTAGGACAAGTTGGGTAACGTGAATGAAGAGGTGCTCGCAAGCTATCTCAAGAACGAGTACCCCCAAACTGTCGCCGTGGTACTGTCAAAAATCCGGGCGGATCATGCCGCACGCGTTCTGGAAATGCTGCCAGATGACTTTGCTATGGAAGTGGTCATGCGCATGCTGCGTATGGAAGTCGTCCAAAAAGAAGTCCTTGAAGGCGTCGAGAAGACGCTCCGCACTGAATTTATGAGCAATCTCGCTCGTACAAACCGTCGCGACGCCCATGAAATGATGGCGGAAATTTTCAATAACCTGGAGCGTCAGAACGAAGAACGCTTTCTCGACGCCCTGGAAGAGCGCAGTCGAGACGCCTCCGAGAAAATCAAAGCCCTCATGTTTACTTTCGAGGACCTCAAGAAACTGGACCCGAGCGGCGTGCAAACCCTTATTCGAAGCGTCGACAACGCCAAAATGGGTATTGCTCTCAAGGGTGCCTCGGAAGAGCTCCGCGATCTTTTCTTCTCAAATATGTCCGAACGTGGTGCCAAAATTCTTCGCGAGGACATGGAAACTATGGGCCCCGTGCGTCTCAAGGATGTTGATGAAGCGCAATCCCATTTGGTGAACACTGCGAAGGATCTTGCGGGTAAAGGCGAGATCGTGATTTCGGAAAGTAGCGGCGAGGACGAGTTCGTCTATTAGACGACGAAATGATCATGTCAGTTGCACAGACAAAATATAGGTTCGAAACAACATTTGATGTTGTTCCAGAAATCGAAGAACAGCTTCCCGACGAGCAACCTGTTTTGCCGACATTTTCGGAACAAGAGCTGGAGGCTGCAAAACAAGCCGCGCGGGACGAAGGTTATCAAAGGGGCATGGCTGATGCCCAAACCTCAATCGAAAAAGCAACAGCCGAAACTTTTGAACGAACGGTCGATAGCTTCGCTGCCTTTATCCCAACATATTCATCGGTAATAGAACAGGCACGGCAGGACGCTACTGCGATTGCCCAGGCAATCATCCGAAAAGTCTTGAACAATCGCTCCAGGAAGGCGCAATCAACACCGTCTCCACCATAATTCTAGACCTCTTTCCCAAGCTTTTGGACGAGCCTCGACTGGTAATCCGGCTTCACCCTGAACATCTAGATGCGCTGCAAGCTCAAATGGACGAGTTAAAGGGACAAAGCGGATATTCGGGCGACGTCATTCTGCTCGCTGAACACGATCTCGCGCCCTCAGATTGCCGTATCGAGTGGGCTGATGGCGGTGCGGAGCGGAACACTCAGAACATACTATCCGAAATAGATGCCGCAGTTGAGCGCTATAAATCCGGAATTAATCATCCATCCTCAGATCCCGATGTTTTAGAGGATGTTACGACGCCAGAGGAGATATCAAATGGCTGATGAAGAAGCAGAAATCGATCTTGAGACGCAAAGACTGAAGAGAACGCCAACGCTGACGACGACATGGCCGCGGCGATGTCTGAAATGGCTGAAGACAACGATACGCCGCCAGATGGCGAAGAGTCGTTGGATATCAGTGATCTTCCTTCAGAACTCGGCGGCGATGCCGGGAATCTCCTATCGGAGGAAGAAATCAAAGAACCGATGCGAAACGGCAAAGACCTCGAAGCTGTCTATGACATACCCGTTCAACTTTCTGCAGTTCTCGGGAAATCACAGATGCAAGTCAGTCAGCTGCTGAAGCTGGGTCGAGGCGCTGTCGTTGAGCTCGACCGAAAGGTTGGGGATGCCATCGATATATACGTCAATAACCGTCTGGTCGCACGCGGCGAGGTAGTCGTGGTCGAAGAAAGGCTCGGCGTCACTATGACTGAGATCATCAAATCAGACCGGGTGAGTTAAGGGTTCAATATGGCTCGAGTACAAGCAAGTAAGTCGGTCGCCGGGGAACTATTTAAGGCAAGCTTCCAAGCCTCGTTCGCGGCTTGATCATGCCACAATTTTGGGTCTGATCGTCGGCTTTGGTTTGGTTGTCGCCGCCATGTTCTTTGGTGGATCAGCGACAGCCTTTATCGATATACCCGCAATTCTAATCGTTGTGGGTGGTACGTTCGGCGTTACAACGATCTGTTTCTCTCTTCGTGAAATGGGACGTCTCCCGCGTATTGCTTTCAAGGCACTGTTTCACACCGTTCCTGACGCAGGCAAAACAGCGCTTCACATGTTGCGATTGGCTGAATTATCACGCAAGCGCGGCATCCTTGGTCTTGATCAAATTCTTGAAGATTTCAATGACGAGCCATTTATGCAGAAGGCCGTGGCAATGGCGGTTGACGGAATCCCTGTAGAGGAAATCCACACCGTTTTGCAACGGGAGATCAACCAAACGGCAGACCGGCACACCCGCAGTGCAAATGTCCTGCGCAAAGCAGCTGAAATCGCACCCGCCATGGGATTAATCGGAACTCTTATCGGACTAGTCCAAATGCTTGGAAATCTGGATGACCCGGCCTCGATAGGTCCCGGATTGGCAGTGGCCCTCCTCACCACGTTTTACGGCGCCGTGCTCGGCAATATGGTCTTCGCACCGCTCGCAGCAAAGCTCGAGCGAAATACAGCGGAAGAAACACTTGTCGCGAGCGTCTGCATGCTCGCTGCAGAATCGGTTTGCCGTAAAGAAAATCCCCGGCGCCTCGAAATGCTGCTCAATGCCATGCTGCCGCCGGCGAAACGTATCCAGTATTTTAATTGATTGTTGTCGAAAGGAAGTCTGCGTCATGCGACTGCTTATTATCGGATTCCTGAATGGACAAATTGGCGCGGCAAGCCAAATCGCGATTGCTCGCGGGGCAACTGTCGCCCACACCGAAGACGTAGAGTCTGCCATGCAGACGCTGAGGTCTGGTCAGGGTGCGGATATGATTATGGCCGATGCCAGATTGGATATTGCCAGCCTTATTGCCGGTCTGACCACTGAGCGAATAAACGTCCCCGTCGTCGGATGCGGTATCGGGAATGACGCCTCCGAAGCGGTCAGAGCCATCAAGGCAGGGGCAAAAGAGTACATACCACTGCCGCCCGACGCTGAATTGATTGCCGCCGTCCTTGAAGCGGTAACCAAGGAGAGCACCGAGATTGTATATCGTGACCCAAAGATGGCGGAGGTGATCCAATTAAGGTGGATATACGGTTGATAGCGACGTCCAACCGCAATTTGGAGGAAGAAGTCCGCAAAGGTACTTTTCGAGAAGATTTGTTGTTCCGACTTAATGTCATCAACCTCGCCCTGCCGCCGCTTCGCGAACGGCCGCTGGACATAGAAATGTTGTCCGGCCATTTTTTGAAAAAATATGCCGAGGTTAACGGCGTCCCCTTCAAACCGCTTTCTATCGAGGCGAAACAAAAACTCGCCGGTCATGACTGGCGCGGCAATGTGCGTGAATTAGAAAACACTATGCACCGGGCAGTTCTATTGGCACAGGGCGAAGAGATTGATCCACAATCAATCATCCTGTCCAACTCAATTCGGGACGAACAAACAGAGAGTCAAGATCATCAAACCGAAGCCGTCAGCGCGGAATCGGAGGTAGATTCCCGGACCGATGTTCGATCTCTCGTTGGACGTAAAATGTCTGATGTAGAACGCGATCTGATTATCGACACTGTCTATCATTGTCTCGGCAATCGAACCCACGCCGCGAACATCCTGGGAATTTCCATTCGGACGTTACGCAACAAGCTCAAACAATATTCGCAATCAGGTGTCTCTGTCCCAATGCCCAACGAGTTTGATCGGGCCCAACTGTAAATCCTAAGACGCCCACATTTAAGCGTGTAAGACGGATTAATTCAGGTACGGAATCAGGATGGCTGAACCAGAGCTAGCAACGGACACCTCATCGCTCGATGCGGCGGGAACGGAAGGTGAAAGTAAAACCCCGTTATTTGGTGGCCTTATCTCCACCCTATTTCGAGGCGATATTGCGTTAGCGCTCGGCGTCGTCCTGATCCTTGTAATTTTGATTCTTCCCATGCCGAAATGGATGCTCGATTTCGCGCTAGCCGCATCCATTACTTTTTCCGCGCTTATTTTGATGACAGCGATGTTCATCGGAAAGCCACTGGAATTCAGCTCATTTCCGACAGTTTTGCTGATCGCAACGGTCTCGCGCCTGGCGCTAAACTTGGCATCAACGCGCCTAATTCTGGCTCACGGCCATGAAGGAACCGATGCTGCGGGCAATGTCATCGAAGTGTTTGGCAATTTTGTCATGGGCGGCAATTTTGTTATCGGAATCATCATCTTTGCCATTCTTGTCCTCGTCAATTTTGTGGTGATTACCAAGGGTTCCGGGCGTATAGCAGAGGTTGCCGCCCGGTTCAGCTTGGACGCAATGCCGGGCAAGCAAATGGCCATCGACGCGGATCTATCCGCCGGACTAATTGACGAGGGAGAAGCTAAAGCACGCCGCAAAGAGTTCGAGGATGAAACGACATTCTTTGGTTCCATGGATGGTGCCGCAAAATTCGTTCGCGGCGACGCCATCGCCGGCCTTATCATCACCTTCATCAATGTTGTGGGCGGCATCATTATCGGCACGGCGCAGGAAGGGTTGACCTTAGCGGAAGCCTCCAAGACCTACACACTCTTGACCGTTGGTGACGGTTTGGTTTCGCAGATCCCTGCCATCATCGTTTCAGTTGCCGCAGGCATGCTTGTATCAAAAGCCGGGATTGTGGGCTCCGTAGACAAAGCTGTCCTCGGCCAACTTGGCGGATATCCGACGGCGCTTGGCCTCGTCTGTTTTCTTATGACAGACCTGGCAATCTTGCTAGGCATTCCAATGCTACCCTTTCTGGGTCTCGCTGGGGTCAGCGGCGGTATGGCGTGGTATCTGAGAAAACAAGAGCCAGAACTCATGGAAGATGTCGAGGAGCCCGGCGCTGTCCCCGATGACGACCCGGAAGCGGCGGAAGCAGCTATAAGCTCTGCATTGCAAATGGACGAAATTCGGGTGGAGCTGGGGTACGGCCTCCTACCTCTTGTTAATAGCGAGTCCGGTGCTGGATTGACTCAGCAGATTCGGGGTTTGCGACGCCAACTTGCCAACGAGGTCGGCTTCGTCATGCCATCGGTTCGAATTCAGGACAATATGCAACTTGAAGCCAACAGCTATGTCATTCGTATCAAGGAAATCGAATCCGCGCACGGTGAGCTCCGCCCACAAATGCTGCTCGTAATGGATCCGCGGGGCGAAACTATCGACTTACCAGGAGAAGCAACGACGGAGCCTACCTTTGGTTTGCCGGCATTGTGGGGTGGCGAAGATCAACGGGAAGAAGCGACATTTCGTGGCTGTACCGTTGTTGAGCCCTCAACCGTCGTCACAACGCATCTTACTGAAATCATTAAAGACAATATGGTGGATTTGTTGAGCTACGCCGAAGCCCAAAAGCTTCTGGACGAGTTGCCGCCAGAACATAAGAAACTGGTAGAGGATATCGTTCCGGCCCAAATTTCTGTCAGCACGATCCAAAGGGTCCTCAAGAATCTTTTGAGAGAACGGGTCGGCATCAGAGACCTAAGCACAATCCTTGAAGGCATCGCCGAAGCCTGCACCTTCACCCAAAGCCCGACAATGATTACAGAACATGTCCGCACCAGGCTTTCCCGCCAGATCAGTAATTTGGCTGGACGTTGGCTATGTTCCCTTGGTCACGATGTCGCCTGAATGGGAACAGGCTTTTGCGGAGGCTATAGTCGGCCAAGGGGACGAGGCACAAATTTCTATGCCGCCTAGTAAATTGCAGGATTTTATTGCTCAGGTACGTGAAACCTTTGATCGCTTTGCAATGCTCGGGGAATCTCCAGCACTCCTGACGAGCCCGGCCATTAGGCCATTCGTCCGTTCGATCATTGAACGGTTCCGACCACCCACAATGATCATGTCGCAGAACGAAGTGCACCCACGCGTAAAAATAAAAACGTTGGGTCAGATATAAACTTCAACTGATCCTAGATTGCCGCTGCTTGAAAGCGACCCATTTGTAGCTTAGTTAGGCCAAACCAGTGGTATTGCGGCGATGAATGGACAAGCCGAGTTCATTTTCGGCAATGGATTGTCGGCGCTGAGTCTCCTGGCGTTCCTGACTCAATCGCCGATCTTCGATAATTTCATAGCGTTTCAATTCTCGAAAAGCCTCAGCTATCGTCCCGCGAATTTCTGAAATTGCCGCCTCCACTTCGGCACGCGATTGCTCTAGCGTCTTACAACGTTCAATCGTCGCCTGCACGTAGTCACCCAGCATATGAGCGGTTTCGGCGTTCTCATCAGTCGATAAAGCTTCCCGCTCAACACTGTTTTGAAGCGCCGTAATCTCGTTGGTAAATCCGTTGGCCACGGCCTCAAGGGCGGAGAACTTTTTTTGCTCTTCTTCCATCTTTGATTTGTGCATTCGAATAAGTGTTTGCAGTCCCTTCACGTCGTCTCCCCATCAAATATTTCAGCCAGCATTTTATACCCGGTCTCAACATCCGTTTGTTCGTCCTTGGTTTGAGACAAGAAGGACTCGAGCTTGTCCCGATAGAATATTGCTTCGTCTGTCGCCGGATCAGAGCCTTTTTGATAAGCGCCGAGGCGGATCATTTCTGCCATATCCTCTTAGCAAGAGATCATCGATCTCACTCTGGAGATCAGTGCTGTCTCCTCCGGTGAATTACAATCCGGCATTGTCCGGGACACACTTCTTAGAACATTTATTGCGGGATAACGGCCCCGTTCAGCAATCGACCTTTCGAGAACGATATGACCATCAAGGATCGATCGCACGGCATCCGCAATCGGTTCGTCATGATCGTCACCTTCGACAAGAACACTAAACAAGCCGGTGATCGTTCCGTCGCCTTCTCCAGGCCCAGCCCGTTCGAGCAATTTGGGAAGTTCCGCAAATACTGTCGGCGTATAACCTTTGTTCGCCGGTGGCTCACCCATCGAAAGACCAATTTCACGCTGCGCCATGGCTACCCGAGTAATACTGTCAATCATACAAAGAACATCTGCATCCTGATCACGAAAGAACTCTGCTATCGCCATTGTCATGTCAGCTGCCTGACGGCGCATAAGCGCGGATTCATCTGATGTGGCGACAACAACAACGCTTCTCGCCAAACCTTCAGGACCCAGATCATTTTCCAGAAACTCCTGCACCTCGCGCCCGCGTTCTCCGACAAGACCAATTACATTCACATCCGCAGAGGCAAATCTGGCTACCATGGACTGCATAACGGATTTGCCGACACCAGATGCCGCAAACACACCCATACGCTGACCACGACAGCACGTTACAAAAGTGTTCAATGCCCTGATGCCAAGGTCAATTTTTGTGCCGACGCGCTTTCTTCGATGTGCCGACGGTGGTTGCACTCTTATGGGTTGCTGTAGCATGCCGTGAGGCAAAGGTCCTTTGCCATCAATTGGCTCGCCCAAGGCATTTACGACGCGTCCCAACCATGATTGATGAGGTCTGATCGTAGGACGACCGGACAAGCGATACACTTTACAGCCGAGGCCAACCCCTTCAAGCGGATGAAATGGCATCATCAGGGCATTTCCATCGCGAAACCCCGTAATTTCACACAAAATACTGCGGTCATCGCGCGCAACAACGGAGCAAAGATCGCCAATTGAAAAGGCTTCAGATGTCCCTCCGACTTCGATCATCATACCGAGTACGGCCGTGACACGGCCATAAACCCGAACTTCAGATATTTCAGAAATTTCGTTAACGAGTGCTTTTAACGCAGACACAGATATGTTTTCCAACTGGTCACCAAGGAAAGCTCAGGCATTTTTCTTTTTGAAACAGTGATTTAGTTCACTGCAATCTATAAGACAAGACTTCATTTTGCGGTTCTCCGCTGTTTTTTCATTTTCTTAGGCCGCTACCGGGGCCCCGCCATAATCCAACAAACTGTCATCGTCGATCACAACCCGGACACCTTCTTCCAAACGGTAAACGCCCTCAGCGAATTGACGCCAGGTTGGATCAAGTGTCGCAGGATTTGGTTCAAATTTATCCGCAGGTAAACGCAGCACTTCACCCACAGAACCTACGGCCAGGCTGTATAGTTCCCCCCGCCGCTCAACGACAACGCTCATACCATCTTCTCCCTCGGGACGATCCTCGACACCAATACGCCGGCGCAGATCGATAGCCGTAACAATTTTTCCCTGAGATTTAAAAGACCCGCCACTTCAGATGACGCCAACGGAACGCGTGCTATTTTTTGAGGTCCCAGTATCATGCACCTTGAGAACATCGATGCCGCAGAGTGATCCCCGACCATTATGGTCACAAATTCACGCGTCTCCGCCGCTGTATCATTCATTTCATCGTTCATGCTGCACCTCGAACTATCGCTAACGTGTGGGATAAAGATTCGAGCAGAGCGTCTCTATCCAGCTTTACAATGTAATCTCGGAAACCAACGTTGCGGCCCTTTTCCAGATCCGCCCGGGATGAAAAGGACGAGAGGGCGACAAGCGGTGTATCTGTCCATGGCCCGTTAGTCCGGATCTCGTTGGCCAGTTCAAAACCGTTCATACCCGGCATTTCAATATCACTCACAATCACATCGAAATCCCGACCGGCATCTCTAAGAGAGAGCGCCGCCTCACCACCCTCTACAGCAGTGACTTCATAGCCTGCGACAGAAAGCAGCGGTGTTAGCAAATTGCGAAAGAACGGGCTGTCATCCACCAGAAGGACCTTATTGCTGGGGCGATCGTTCGTGGCTGTGTTGCCATGAGATTTGAACCAGTCCCCGAACGCCTTCTCGAGATAAAATGCCGTATCAATGACATCCATCGCTTTGCTGCCAATAACTGCCGTGCCAAGCACGCCCGTGTGCGCCGAGGCCAGCTCGATGTCGAGACGATCTTCGACGATATCGACGATTTCATCGACCATCAGCCCCATGCTTTGTTCGCCATCAGCGAACACAACAACCTGCTGCCGACCTTCTGTTGCCCGGGTAAACCCGTCAGCAACCTCAATAAGCGGCATCAAACGGCCGCGATATTGAACGACTGGAACACCGTCATTCTCTTCAATGGTATCCACATCAATCTCTTCCAAACGGGCAACCAGTGCGAGAGGCACAGCGCGACTTTCATCACTGCCGGCTTTGAAGACCAAAATTGCGGACCGTTCGGATCAAAAATCATGATTACGCTGCCGTCACCCAGAATAGTATTGCCGGAGAAGATTGAAATTTCCCGCAGTACCGGGGTTACAGGCTTGACGACGATTTCTTCAGATTCGAAAACCTGATCCACGATGACACCGAAACTCGAAACACCAGACCGCAAAATTACGATAAAGGTTTCCTCGCCAGCGACTTCATCCCCCTCTGTCGCCTCCTGCTTTTCTTCGTCAATGACCTTTTCGACTTTAGTTAGCCCAAGAACTTCATTTAAATCGATGAGCGGCAACAGAGTATCTCGAAGCCTTAGAACGGGTGTGTCGTTGACCTGTTCAATTCTATGCTCTGACTCATCTGAGACCCTTACCAACTCATCGACGCTGAGCTGCGGAACCGCAAACCGTTCACCACCCGACTCGACGATAAGGGCAGAAACGATTGCCAACGTCAGTGGAATTTTGACGACAAACGTCGAGCCAACACCGGGCTCCGATTGCAATTCAACATTACCACCAATTTTCTCAATGTTCGTGCGAACAACATCCATCCCAACGCCGCGTCCCGAAACGTTGGTCACTTTTTCTGCCGTCGAGAAACCTGCCTTGAATATGAATTGCATGATTTGCTTGGGAGACATGGCATCAAGCTCTGCCTCAGTCGCCAGTTCATTCGCGATCGCTTTTTCACGAACTTTCTCAATAGCAATTCCGCGCCCGTCATCCTCAATTTTGATGATGATATGTCCGCCTTCGTGATAGGCGTTCAACACGATCTTATCGATCTCCGGTTTACCCGCCGCAAGGCGATCCGCGGGCTGTTCAATTCCGTGATCCCCGGAATTTCGGATCATATGCGTAAGAGGATCCTTGATCATCTCGAGCACCTGACGATCCAGCTCTGTGTCGGCACCGAGCATCTCGAGCTCGATCTTCTTATCGAGTTCCAATGACAGATCACGCACAATCCGTGGAATCTTGCTCCAGGCATTCCCAATCGGCTGCATACGCGTTTTCATAACGGCTTCCTGCAGATCCGTCGTAATCAGACTAAGGCGTTGTAAAGGCGTGGAGAATTCACTGTCTTCGTATTTACGAACCATTTGAAGAAGCTGATTTCGTGAAAGCACGAGCTCCGAAACCATCGTCATCAGGTTTTCCAGCATATCGACATTGACGCGGACGGATTGAACTACGGCGACAGCTTCTTTTTGCGCGGCGTCAGTTCCCTCAGCCTTCGCTTTTTCAGCGGCGGCGGCTGCAGCGGCAGCGGCTTTGGCCTCCATCTCCGCCTTGCACAGTAATGTCTCTCGGGTCCCGTCAAAGGCCGCAACAACTGCGGATGTCAGGGCGTCATCAATTTCGAGTTCCTTGAGGGCAGTCTCCAGGCAAGCCACCATTTTGTCGAAATGGGGATCTGAAAGACCTTGCTCGGCTAAAGGCCGGAATTCCTCTTGGATGTCACCGGTGTACTTATCGCGCCCACCTAAAATCGAGGTAAAATATTCAACCATTTTAGCCTGGAAGAACATCATCTCCAGACCGTCAAAGAACGGCTTAAGTTCGTCATCTTTCAGTAGATGACGGAATAGGGTCTCAATTCCCGCATCAACCATTGAAATTCCGCCGAGTTGATCGACGAGCGGTTCGCCTGACACTTCAACGGGTTCCGCTGGTGCGGCAGCAGCGGCTGGCGGTGCCGCTCCTTCAGCCATCGCGTTAAGGCGCGAAATCAGGTCGGCATCATCACCTTCTGGCTCTTCTTGCGTTTCTTCAAGGGCCGCCATAAGTGATTTGATACGATCAAGCGATTCAAAAATAAGGGTGACCGCCTCCGGGGTGACCGGCAATTCTCCATCACGAAATTTGCCGAGAATGTTTTCACCGGAATGCGCAACTGACTCCAGGCGAGGCAATCCGAGAAACCCACATGTTCCTTTGATCGTATGGACAAGTCTAAAGATACTGGAAAGAAGTTCCGGATCATTAGGCTCCTGTTCGAGGCGTACTACCTCGACATCGAGTTCTTCCAAACTCTCATTCGTTTCTGTCAGAAATTCACTTAAAAGATCGTCCATCTGTCCGCCTGCAGAATTGCCGCAAAAGAAGCCCCTTACCCCGAACGGGGGTTGGTCAGATGGATTTTCCGGGTAATTGTTTAAAAAGCCGTAAAGTACTTGGATCCGGCACAACGGCTATTCAGGAAAGACGTGCTTCGTCTTAGATTAGCTAATTGGTAACTCTGCCTTCAAACTGACACTGTCAGCAGCTTCATTAACACCGAAATGACCAGCTGCGGTTTGACATAGCCACCCAGTAAAATAACCCTGCACCGTGCAGGCCGTAAGGGAATCGATCTCTACGTCTGGCTCAATCGCCTCCATTACCTCCGGTTGAATCCCGGTCCCTGGCCCACTCGTTGTCGCGGTGAAGGAAATATTGTCCGAATTCTCGACTTCAATGACTAGTTTTCCCCGATTGGGGAGCGTTTCCAACGCCAGAAACGCAACGTTTAAAAGTACTTTTACGGCAACTCTGCCAAGGGTTTGATCGCCGCTCGGCAGAACAGCCTCAATTTTATCGTCTTCAATAATACCTCGAATGAGTTCAGGGGTTTCCGAGATTGATAGAGCGTCAGCATTTTCTCCGCCCAGCCCATAGGCAATTCGGAAAAACATCAAACGGCCAGCAGCCTGTTTAATGCTAAAGGAAAGCAGCGACATCACCCCTTCATCGATGCCACCTGATTCATCCTCCAGCAACTCCAAGCCATTACTGACCGCGGCGGTGGGACTGATTAGATCATGGCAAAGCCGGGAACACAGAAGTTCGGAAACACGTTGCGGAAAATCAACTGACATTGTCTATCACTCCTTTACAAATCGGCTATCACACTGCCGAATACCCAACTGAGCATGGAAACCCAACGACTCTAAATACTCTGACCCAAACACGCTTTCGGAAACCACCATGAATGAAGAATTTGTACCTGGCGTCCTTGTCCGCCATCCTGACCGCGACGACTGGGGTCTCGGCCAAGTCCAATCCGCAATCGGTAACCGAATTACTGTCAATTTTGAGCACCAGGGTAAAGAGTTGATTAACAGCGATGTTATCTCTCTGATTTTAGTAGATGATGAAAGTGAGTGATAAAGTCGAAATCGCGGGTTTGTCTGGAATAATTGCATCGCAACAGGTAACAACAAGCGTAACGCACACAAAGTGAAACGCCTCGCCAAATTGGATAAGATCGTTAAATATGGCCGACAATAAAACCGTAAAAAGGCATCCCCACCCCGGACGCGGTGGACGAGGAGCACCCCAACCCAAGGGCCGTCAACTTGATGCAGAGGCGCAGGATCAAGTACTCGCGCTTCTTGGTGACAAGTCACGAAACCGGGATATGCTCATCGAGCACCTACATTTAATACAAGATGAGTATGGATGCCTGTCAGCGGACCATCTTGTTGCCTTGGCCGACGAAATGAGGATGGCGCTTACGGAAGTATACGAAGTAGCGACTTTTTATGCTCATTTTGATGTTGTAACAGAGGAAGCAAACCGCCCACCGCCGGTAACAATCCGTGTTTGCGATAGTGTCACCTGCGAAATGATGGGCGCCGAACGTTTGATAGAGACCCTCTCAGAAAATGCCGATGCGGATATCAGAATATTGCGAGCACCGTGCATGGGAGCCTGCGACAAAGCTCCCGCTGTCGCTATCGGCCATTCGCAAATCGCCCCTGCAACAGCTGAAACTGTGCTGGCAGCAACAAAAAACTCAACGCATTCAGATTTGCCCGACTATGTAGATTTCGCGGCATATGAAAAAGAAGGTGGCTACGCATTGCTCCGTGAATGTCGCGACGGGGCTCGATCGCCAGATGAGCTAATAGAAGTCCTCAATGACTCTGGCTTGCGGGGTCTCGGGGGCGCTGGTTTTCCAACAGGTCGCAAATGGACTTTCGTCAGGGCAGAAGAAGGCCCCCGGCTTATGGCCGTAAATGCCGATGAAGGAGAACCGGGTACTTTCAAGGATCGGTGGTTTCTGGAACGCGACCCACATCGCTTCCTCGAAGGCATGTTAATAGGAGCCTGGGCCGTCGAAGCGGAAGACATCTACATTTATCTTCGTGACGAGTATCCTGAAATTCGTGACATTCTGCTCACAGAAATCCCAAAAATTGAGGCCGATGGATTAGCGCCGATAGGTCATGTTCACCTCCGACGTGGCGCCGGGGCATACATATGTGGCGAAGAATCCGCCATGCTGGAATCGATTGAAGGGAAACGGGGCCTTCCCCGTCACAAACCCCCGTTCCCGGCTCAGGTCGGCCTGTTTGGCCGTCCTACCCTGATTCACAATGTCGAAACGCTATATTGGATCCGCGACCTCGTTCAAAAGGGGGCCAGCTGGTTCACCGAGAAAGGCCGCAATGGCTCGCAAGGTCTGCGGACGTTCTCTGTATCCGGACGGGTTAACGAGCCCGGTGTCAAAATCGCCGAAGCTGGCATAACCGTGCGGGAGCTCATCGAAGAGTACTGCGGTGGCATGAAAGGGCACACATTCAAAGGTTACCTGCCGGGTGGCGCGTCAGGTGGCATTTTGCCCGCAAGCATGGATAGTGAGCCGTTGGATTTTGGAACGCTTGAACAATATGGATGCCTAATAGGGTCAGCCGCTGTCATCATTTTGTCGGAGGAAGACTCCACGGGGGATGTTGCCCTGAACCTTCTAAAATTCTTTGAAGACGAAAGCTGTGGCCAATGCACCCCATGCCGCAATGGATGCGAAAAAGCTGTCCAACTTCTAGAACAACCAAAATGGGACAAGCCTCTTTTGGAAGAACTCTCCACCGCAATGCAGGACGCCTCTATCTGCGGCCTGGGCCAGGCAGCGACCAACGGTCTGAATTCGGTCTTTAAATATTTCCCTGATGATGTGAAGTAAAAGCCAAAACCGTAGCTCCGGATGACTGACTTAATTAACGGACCAGACTGGCACCCAAGAAAACCAAAACATCCGCCGCCGCGGTTAAGTTGCGACACCCATGCGCATCTCTATGGGCCTTTCCCGCGCTTTCCGATTGACCGGACTAAAGGAGATGGTCCGGACACAAGTTACGAACAATATACAGATATGCTTGGCGTTCTCGGTATCGAACGCGCTGTCCTCGTCCAGGCGCGCGACTATGGCGGTATTGATCCCGTAACCGTTGACGCCATTGAAAAGTCTAACGGCCGCATAAGAGGAGTCGCGGCCATGCCACGAGATGCACTTGAGAAGCATCTCGATGTCCTAATCGCAAAGAACTTTTGTGGCATTCGGCTTTCCAGCTTCTCACCTGGCGCGGTCCGTTTGGATCAGCTTGAAGCGATGGCGCCGCTGATGGAAGAGTTGGGCTGGGCAATCCTAATCCATCTTACAAACATCGAAGAAATTCTCGATCTCGCCCCACGTGTCCGGAAATTATCTGCGAATATTGTTTTCGACCATTTAGCACGTGTTCGCAGCCCCGATGCGCTTGATAGCCCCGGATTCGGGACTCTACTGGCTCTCCTGCGTGACACGGATCATTGCTGGGCGAAGATTTGCAGCTGGTACCGTTTATCGGGAACAGGGTCGCCATATGACGACATGACCCCATACGCCCGCGCTTTAATTGAAACCAGACCGGAGAGACTGATTTGGGGGACCAACTGGCCGCACCCAAACTCACCAGCTGCTATTCCCAATGATGGCGACCTTTTGGACCAGTTTATGGTTTGGGCCGGCGATGCGGCAACGCAAAAGCAGATACTGGTCGACAATCCAGCGCTGCTCTTCGGGTTCGATGAAACAAACTAGTTTAGCAGCTTGGCTTTAAGACCCGGCCAGTTGCGATCCCCTTTTCCTATGCGGCCTGGAATGTCCTTTGACCAAAGCTGGCGTACAGACTTGGAATAGTTGAGATACAGCTTGCCATCAACAATCGACCAGGCCTCCAGATCAATGGCGGCAGTATATCCCTCACTAATAGCGTAGGCACAAAAACCCCCATATTGCGGTTTGTATTTTTGCGGGCTCGCTTTAAACTTCTCCAGGTTTTGCGCACTGGCAAACCGCTAGATGGCCCCTTTCCATTTAGTGGCCCCTTTCCATTTATAAGAAAACTTGGAAGAGCCCTCCACGGATTTCCGATCCGCAAAATAGGCGACCGGATCGACACCTTCAATTGCAACACCGCTCCAACTCGATTTGTTGAAGTAACTCGCTGCATTGGCGCCGGACAGAGAAAGCAGGATGATCGCCACAAATCCTGCGATAGTCGAAGTGAATGTTCGTGTCATTGGATTTCTCCTCTATCTGTTTCTCAGCTATAGAGTCGTTCGCCTTCCATACCCTTGTACAGATCAGCGACATACTCTCCATAACCATTGAATATCTGGGTCGGCACCCGACCAGCTTTTCCGAGAACCCGTTCGGTAGCCTGGCTCCAGCGCCGGTGAGAAACCTTGGGATTTACGTTGGCCCAGAATCCGTACTCAGCGGAATTCACTTTCTCCCAGAATGTCAGCGGTTGTTTTTCGGTAAACGTAAATCGGGCAATAGATTTGACAGACTTAAATCCGTATTTCCACGGAACCGCCAATCTCAACGGCGCTCCATTTTGCTTTGGAATCGGTTTGCCATAGAGCCCCGTCGCGATAAAGGCGAGCTCATTGGTCGCTTCGGCGAGCGTTAGACCTTCTCGATAAGGCCACGGATACCAACCCTGTTTTTGCCCTGTTGCCACGGTTGGATTGTGAAAGGTCTCCATCTGCAAGTACTTTGCCGAGCCAAGCGGTTTGGCAAGATCAACCAAAGCCTTCAAGGCAAAGCCTGACCAGGGCACCGCCATTGACCATGCTTCGACACAGCGGAAACGGTAGAGCCTTTCTTCCAACGGCATCTTTTTGAGAAGCTCATCGATCCCGATTGTGATTGGCTGTTCAACGAGCCCGTCGATTTTTACTTCCCAGGGTCGCAACGGGAGCACTTGTGACACCCGCCAAACGTTCTTGTGGGAGCCGAATTCATAAAAATTATTATAGGTGGTCGCTAGCTTCTCCGGCGTTTCCGGACGATCCAGCTGGTACCGGGTATTCCGCTTCACGGGATACAATGGCGCACTGGGATCCTTCTCATAGACGATCAGCGTATTGTCTTCGCAGGCGGCAAGGAGAGGAACGGCGCCAGCCATCAACCCACCGACACCCATGGTCTTGAGCAACGAACGACGGTTCTGATAAACCCTTTCTGGCGTTACCTGACTTTCTTTTAACTCCCAGTCGCGGTGCTGGCGGATTGGCATAATACGAAACCTTCTCTTAATACTCTAAGAGAACATGGCATCACCGAGGTAATTCACCAATAACGTTTTCGCGAGCGCCGGGATTGCCAACGACCAAGACATCAATTGACCCTTTGGACGGTCGAAACTAGGTTGTCACCAATAGGTGGTCTCAGGCGAATATCATGGCGGATAAGATAAGTTTTACACTGGACGGCAAAACCGTATCAGCGGATCTAGATGAAACGATCTGGCAAGTCGCAGAACGGCTGGGCACTGAAATCCCTCATTTATGTTATGCGCCAGAACCAGGCTATCGACCTGACGGGAATTGCCGTGCCTGCATGGTCGAAATTGACGGTGAACGGGTACTGGCAGCTTCATGCATCCGCAAGCCAACAGCGGGCATGAACGTTACCACCGCGAGCGAGCGCGCCAGAAAGGCCCGTAAGATGGTCTTCGAATTACTGGTTGCCGATCAGCCAGCGCGTACAGAGCATCACGATGATGACTCCCGGTTTTGGCGTTGGGCCGATAAGGTCGGGGTTGAGTCGAGCCGTTTTCCGCCCAAAGAAACACCGCAGGCGGATCCAAGCCATCCTGCAATGGCGGTCAATCTGGATGCCTGCATAAACTGCACGCTCTGTGTTCGTGCCTGCCGCGAAGTACAGGTAAATGACGTCATCGGGATGGCGCAACGCGGATCCGAAGCCAAAATCGTGTTCGACCTTGATGATCCGATGGGCGACAGCACCTGTGTTGCCTGCGGCGAGTGTGTTCAAGCCTGCCCGACCGGCGCTCTGTTACCGAAATCTGTTACAAGTGATGAGCAGGCTGGGCGGACGCAGCCCGACCGCAAAGTGGACTCTGTCTGCCCCTATTGTGGGGTAGGTTGCCAGCTGACCTATCATTTAAAAGACGACGAACTTCTCTATGTCACCGGTCGCGAAGGACCAGCAAACGAAAACCGTCTGTGCGTTAAAGGGCGGTTTGGCTTCGATTATGCCCATCACCCCCACCGCCTGACTGTACCGCTGATCCGCAGGGATGACGCCCCGAAAAATGCGGTTGAAGATATCGACCCAGCTGATCCATTCACCCATTTTCATGAAGCCAGTTGGGAAGAAGCGCTAGAACGCGCCGCTGGCGGGTTACGTAACATTCGTGACACGCATGGGGGTGGCGCTCTGGCTGGCTTTGGCTCTGCCAAAGGGTCGAATGAAGAAGCCTATTTGTTCCAAAAACTGGTGCGGACCGGGTTTGGTACAAACAATGTCGATCACTGCACCCGTCTTTGCCATGCATCCTCGGTTGCAGCGTTAATGGAATGTATCGGTTCGGGCGCTGTTACTGCGCCATTTACCGCCGTACGTGACGCTGAGGTCATTGTCGTTATCGGGGCAAATCCGACCGAAAATCATCCTGTCGCCGCAACGTTTTTCAAGCAGGCAGTTAAAGAAGGCAAAACGCTCATTGTCATGGATCCACGGGGCCAAGCCCTGAAACGGCACGCAACGCATATGTTGCAATTCAAGCCCGGTGGCGATGTCTCGATGCTCAACGCCATTATGCATGTCGTCGTCGAAGAAGAACTCTATGACGAGCAGTACATTCAGGCACATACCGACGGATTTGAAGAACTCAAAAAACATCTCGCTGACTTTCCTCCAGAAAAGATGGCGGAGGTTTGCGGGATCGACGCAGAGACATTGCGTACCGTCGCCCGCACATACGCCAAGTCGAACGCCTCAATCATTTTTTGGGGCATGGGTGTTTCACAACACATTCATGGTACCGACAACGCTCGCTGCCTGATCGATCTGTCGCTTATGACAGGACAAGTCGGTCGACCTGGAACTGGGCTGCACCCCTTACGCGGCCAGAACAATGTTCAAGGTGCCTCCGATGCCGGGCTTGTCCCGATGTTCTTTCCTGATTACCAGCTGGTGACCAAGGACGATGTCCGAACCAAGTTTGAAAAATTCTGGGATACCGAGCTCGACCCGGAACGCGGTCTGACCGTCGTTGAAATTATGGATGAGGTGTATGCCGGCGAAATTCGGGGCATGTACGTTATGGGTGAGAATCCTGCAATGTCGGACCCGGATGCTCAGCATGCCCGTGAGGCGCTGGCCAAACTTGAGACACTGGTCGTCCAGGATATCTTCCTGACAGAAACAGCGTTTCACGCCGATGTCGTATTACCGGCGTCCGCATGGCCGGAGAAAGACGGGACGGTCACCAATACGAATCGTCAGGTGCAGATGGGACGAAAGGCGCTTCCCTTGAAGGGCAACACCCAACAGGATTGGTGGATCATTCAGGAGATGGCGCGTGGTCTTGGGCTCGACTGGAATTACGAGCACCCTAGTGACGTATTTACAGAAATGGCACAGGTCATGCCATCGATGGAGAACATCACATGGGATCGTGTTAATCGTGAGAGCGCTGTTACATATCCGTGCGATGCGCCAGATATTCCAGGCAATGAGATTGTCTTCGGCGACGGTTTTCCAACTGAATCTGGCCATGGAAGAATGGTGGCGGCAGACATCGTGCCGCCCGCAGAACTTCCAGATGCTGATTACCCCATGGTGCTTACGACCGGCCGACAACTCGAACATTGGCACACCGGCGCGATCACCAGACGGGCTAGCGTCCTCGATGCTTTGGAACCCGAGGCCGTGGCCTGTCTGAATAACCGAGACATGCGTGATATGGGGGTCAAACCGGGAGAAATGGTACGTGTTGCGACCCGTCGCGGCATCCTGGAATTAAAGGCCAGAGTCGATCACGCCGTCCCACAGGGTGTTGTCTTTATTCCGTTTTGCTACGCGGAAGCTCCCGCAAACTTCCTGACTAATCCTCAGCTTGATCCCTTTGGTAAAATTCCCGAGTTCAAGTTTTGTGCCGCGCGGGTGGAGAGCGCCAAAGCTGCAGCAGCGGAATAGACCTGAAATTAGCTTTTGGCCGCAGGCTTTAGAAGCCGGGCAAAGTCAGCAATTTCTTTGCGAACAACTTTACCGGCTTTGTCTTCCATAGACCGATAACGCGTCAGGGCGTCAAAGCCCGCCTCAGTAACTTGTGCTCCTCCACCGCCCGATCCACCTGCATTGGTAACGACCAGCGGCGCTTTAAAATCACCATTCATGGCTTCAATGAGTTTCCATGCACGGCGATAAGACATACCCTTTTCACGAGCCGCACCGGTAATTGACCCGGTTCTATCCACCGCTTCCAGCAAGGCGACCTTGCCAGGACCGAGGGCTAGAGCTGCGCCAAGCAAAATTCTAAGTGTTGGGGTTTCTTCACGGGTTTTCGCCATGGTGCCGATCAAACTACCTGAACCCGCCATTCGTCAAGATAACGAACGCAGAACCTCTTCGGCTTTAGCGAGGTCTTCCGGTCGATTTACATTCATGAACGGGTCAACAGGCACTGATGTCCAGGTCACCCGAACCAGGTGATAGCGCGCTGTCCAGACGTCAACTTTTCGAATGTCTTCGTCAACCAGGGCGCGACGCAGGTCCTTAGCCAATGAGATTGGCCACAATCCAAAGACAGGTTGATCACGTTCGTTAGAAGATGCGCAGGCCAGATCACCATTTTGCTGTTTGATTGCTTCAAACATCTTGGAAACGAGATTAGTGGGCGCAAACGGCGCATCACAGGCAAAACTCGCAACCCACCGGCAATCTGGCCTGTTCTCTTGAACCCATTCCAGCCCTGTCAGGATACCTGCCAGTGGCCCTGCGAAACCATCGACGACATCGGGGATGACGGGCAATCCATAATCATCGAAACGACCAGGATCGCCATTGGCATTGAGGATGAGATCGTCGACCTGTGGCGTGGCACAATCAATTACGCGCTTCAGTAATGTTGTTCCCGCCAGAACGCGCAAACACTTGTCACCGCCACCCATCCGGCGTGATTGTCCGCCTGCCAGCAGCAGACCGCAAACACCTCCGTCAATCGGCATCCACAAATTCCTCACGTTCCGCGGTAATCTCAATCGGCGTCGTCCCGACCACATTTTCGATCACGGCCCGCCCAACAGCGTCAACATTTGAGAAATCCGAGATAATGGAAATGTTGTGATCGAATTCTCCGGGATTGATCGTTTGAATATTTTCAGGTTTTTCCTGCATAAGACCTTCAGCCCGCGCCTTCAACATCGCTTCGATCAGCGTCAAATAATCAGCGTCGAACCCATCTTGTGCCAACGCGAAATAGAACTGCGTTCTAAGCGCTTCTTCTATAGCCATCGGCCCAACAGCCTCAATTTCGTTCAAAGTCGCAAAACGATTTTCAGTATTTTGAAACTCTACTGCCAGGCGATCCCTATCCCGCAAGGTTTGCTGGAGTGACAGCAATCGGGTCAGATGCTGATCAAACCGCGTCACTAAATGCGTGGACTGACCGACATAGGCAATGGCTCGCTCATTCTCATAGAGTTTAAGCCGAAGATAGACCCCAGGCTGATTGATATTTTCAATAGCATCGGCTTCAGTTGGAAAGTTTCCTGAACGGACCGGACCACGCCAGCATAGATATAGCTCCATGTCCTGCCCGCCTATTTAACGTCTTTTGAAGACGCTGCCTTACGCTGTATTGAGCTGGGCTCGTCATCGACATCGTCGGTTTTTGCATCAAATTTAATGCGACTATCACCGGCAAGCGCCAGAAACCTTCTTCCACGCGCCCTGCCAATCAGCGTCAGGTTGGCCTGACGGGCCAGTTCCACGCCCCACGCCGTAAACCCCGATCGGGAAATCAAAATGGGAATTTCCATTTGGACTGTTTTGATCACCATCTCGCTGGTAAGCCGTCCTGTCGTATAAAACATCTTACCGGCCGGTTTTATCCCGTTGAGGAACATATAGCCGGCAATTTTATCGACCGCGTTGTGCCGACCTACATCTTCCATGTAGACCAGCGGTGCATCTTGCTCGCAGAGGACGCAACCGTGAATGGCCCCGGCTTCGAGATACAGGCTGGGGGTCATATTGATTTTTTTTGACAAGGCATAGAGCCAGGATGTTCGCAATTCTGCGGCGGGGTCGAGCGTTATTTCTTCAAACTTCTCCATGACATCGCCGAAAACAGTCCCGACCGCGCATCCGGAAGTCCGCGTTTTTTTCTTCAATTTTTGTTCATAATCGGTTTCGCGTTCGGTTCTGACGACGACGGTGTCTATTTCCGCGTCGTAATCAATCGACGAAATGATATCGTCCTGCTGCAGCATGTTCTGGTTCAACAAAAATCCAACCGCGAGACAGTCGGGATAATCGCCGATGGTCATCATTGTGACGATTTCCTGACCATTGAGATACAAGGTCAGCGGCCGTTCGACGGTCACATTTGTATCCACATATTGTCCCTCATGATCGACACCACTGACCCGTTCGGTGAGTCCCGGATCTTGAGGGTGCGGTAAGATTAGATAGCCGATCATTGGGTATATATGTCCTTTCGCCTGATCACGGGCAATAGAAATGCTGGCAATGAAATCCACTGTAAGGTATTTAACATTAATCGATGTTCGATCCGAATAGCATGAATCGAACAGGTGTAGGGTTGGTCGAACGGTTAGAGCTGCGGCAACAAAGCAACGGGCTGCACTCAAAACCAGGGAGTGATTAGCGTGGATGGGCAATCAAAGGGGCGCCCTAACGATATACTAAATGGTATAACGGAGGCACCTGTCGCGCCTGAGAAAAAACATACGCTTTATAATATAGCTGATCAAAAAGGCCGCGAGGCCAAAGGATCGGACTTGCCTTCCGACGACCAATTGACCAATCCCGGTTCCGCGACCTCGGCGGCAACCGAAACAGACGGAAACTTCATTCCATCGGCTCTCGTTGAGCGCCTGCCACCGATGTATCACGCTGATCGCGACCGGCATCTTGTTTTTCGAAACAAAGAATTCAATGACATCGCACAAGCGACATTCCCAGAATTCCGCAGTCAGGAAAGACGCGAGCAGCGGAACCCTCTCGCCCCATTCGAATTACGAGAGATATTTGACCGCCTGAATGCTGGCGAAGAGGTCGTCAAACTCCGTCAAACTGCGGAAATTAATGGCGCAACGAGACATTTTCGATCAACCCATTTCAGAATTGAAGAGGGGGGCGAATTAATCGGGTTCGGTGGTATTTACACGGATGTAACGCTTGAAGCAGAAGCCGTTATGCAATCTGCGAAATCTGAAGCTCGCTTTCAGGATGTTATCCGATCCGCTTCCGATTGGGTTTGGGAAACGGATCACAATCTTAACCTTACCTATGTTTCGAACCGAATTGCGGAAGCTCTCGAAACACCACCCGCGGAATTAGCCGGTCGACATCTCTTTACGATTGGGGAATTTGAAGAAAGTCCAGAGAACGGATCCGCGAGGCCCGACCTCGCCGTTGCCCTCATGCCGTTTAGAGGACGTATTTTCCTGATGCCCGATAAACGTCGTCAGGGGCGCCGAATTTCGATGACAGGCGTTCCGGTATTTGACGAACATTCGGGAAGTTTTACAGGATATCGCGGAACAGGCACCAACGTTACCCGCCAACACGAAATTGAGTTGCGGGCGCGTAAAACGCAGGAGGTTCTGGAATCGAGCCTCAAGGAACTGCGGGAACGAAACATGGAGCTCGACCGGGCATTACAGGAAGCTCGATCTGCAGCTCGGGCCAAGACTGATTTTCTCGGAAAAATGAGCCACGAACTCAGAACACCCTTAAACGCAATCATCGGCTTTTCCGAGATGTCCATTCAGCAGGCGTTTGGATCCCTTAACGCCCGTTACCTCAGCTATTTCCGCGACATTCACGGCGCGGCCTATCATCTGCTCAATATCATTAATGATATTCTGGACGCGGTGAATATTGATTCTTCGAAAATCAGTGTAGCACCGCGCGCTATTTGTCTCGCTGATGTCGTTTCACAGGCGAAATCTATTGTCGCCGTTCGGGCAGAGCAAAGCGAAATTGATCTCAGTGCGGTCGAAGTATCGCGGGAATGGGCTGTCATTGCTGACCCCGATCGAACCCGGCAAATACTGGTCAATCTTTTAAATAATGCAATCAAGTTCACAAATTCAGGTGGATCGGTCGGCATTGACGTAAAGGCAACCAATAGAGATACCGTGGCCTTCACCGTTTGGGATACAGGAATTGGCATTCCAGACGACCAACATCACCAGATTTTCGAGAGTTTTCACCAGGTCGATTCTAACTTGTTGAGCACGCCAACAGAAGGTACCGTCCTCGGCCTCACAATTTCCAGACAGTTGGCTCAACTTATGGGTGGCGAGATTTCAGTCGATAGCACCCCTAATCGCGGCGCACGATTCACCGTCAGCTTGCCAAAAGCAAATAGCCGCGATGTCGCGGAACAGGACCTCGATAGCTACTCTTAATTTCACGGTAAGAAGCTAGCCCCCTTTTTCTTTTGCTAGAACAGCGCTATATTCCTTCGTATATAGCGCTGCGGTAATCACCGCCTTTTGCAGCCAAGGAAATTCGATGGATGGACCTCTTATCGACCCGCATGGGCGGGCAGTAACGTATTTGCGGGTATCGGTCACGGACCGGTGCGATTTTCGCTGCGTATACTGTATGGCGGAGGACATGACATTCCTCCCGAAAAAGGATGTCCTTTCCCTGGAAGAACTAGAGACAATTTGCTCTTCTTTCGTATCACGTGGTGTCACAAAGCTTCGAATGACCGGTGGCGAACCTCTCGTAAGGCGCGATGTCATGTGGCTGTTCCGCAAGCTGTCGCGCCATTTGGGAACCGGGGCACTCGAAGAGCTTACATTGACAACAAATGGCAGCCAGTTGGATCGATTTGCCGACGAACTTGCCGATATCGGGGTACGCCGAATTAATGTGTCACTCGACACGTTAGATGATGACAAATTTGCCGAGATAACCCGCTGGGGACGACTGGAAAAAGTAAAAACCGGTCTTGCCGCGGCGAAACGGGCGGGCATAGCCATTAAAATTAATGCCGTTGCGCTGCGTGGCGTCAATGATGACGAATTTAACACGCTCGTCCAATGGTGTGGAGATGAGGGTTTCGATCTTACCTTTATCGAAGTCATGCCGATGGGCGAAATTGGTGAAGAGGCACGACTCGATCAATATATGCCACTCTCCATGGTTCGGGCACAACTCAACGAAAAATGGACCCTCAACGACATCGATTATTCTACGGGTGGTCCGGCGCGATATGTCGAGGTCAAGGAGACCGGTGGCCGTATTGGATTTATTACGCCGCTTACCCACAATTTTTGTGAAAGCTGCAACCGGGTTCGGCTGACCTGCACAGGAACACTCTATATGTGCCTTGGCCAGGAAGACGCTGCCGATTTACGGGTAGCTGTAAGAAAAGAAGATAACGGCGCAACCCTGATGGCGACAATAGATGAAGCGATTGGCCGGAAACCCAAGGGACATGACTTTATCATCGACCGCCGCCGCAGAGATCCTTTAGTCCCGCGCCATATGAGCGTTACTGGCGGCTAATTACCGGCTGTCATGGCACGAACTCCAAACTCATATGCCGCCCGTGATTCAGCGGCATTGCTGCATCCCTATTCCAATGCCATCGCAAACGAAAAAGTTGGGTCGCTGGTCATAACTGGTCATAACACGTGGCAGCGGTGTTTTTGTGACTGACGACAACGGGAAAGATTACATTGAAGGCATGTCGGGGCTTTGGTGCACTGCCCTGGGCTTTGGTAACGAACGTCTCGCCGAAGCAGCAGCCCGCCAGATACGCGATCTATCCTTCTATCACGGTTTCAATCAGAAAAGTCATGCGCCACAGATCGAGCTCGCGGAACGTTTGCTCGGTTTGGCCCCTGTCCCAATGTCCAAAGTGTTTTTCGCAAACTCCGGCTCCGAAGCCAATGACACAGCGTTTAAACTGGTCTGGTACCGCAGCAACGCGATAGGCACACCTGAGAAAAAGAAAATTATCGGACGCGTCAAAGGATATCACGGGGTGACAATCGCCGCTGCCAGCGCCACAGGAACGCCCATAAACCACCAGGCGTTCGACCTTCCGATTGATCGTTCCTGCACACTGACTGTCCCCACTATGCTCGTGGCGCAGAACCTGGTGAAAGCGAAGAGCAATATTCAGCGCGTTTGGCCCAAAATCTCGACACCCTTATTGAGCAGGAAGGCCCGGACACCGTTGTGGCCTTTATTGCAGAACCCGTCATGGGCGCTGGCGGGGTTTTGACTCCCCCCACCAGCTATTTCGAAAAAATTCAGGCAGTACTGAATAAGCACGATGTACTGATGATTGCCGACGAAGTTATTTGTGGCTTTGGTCGCACCGGAAATATGTGGGGTAGTGAAACCTATAATATCAAGCCCGATATCATTACCTGCGCCAAAGCTTTGTCATCGGGATATATCCCGATCTCCGCCGTACTGATTAATGATACCGTCTATCAGCTGATCGCCCAGCAAAGCGCAGGGCTGGGATCGCTAGGTCATGGATTTACCTATTCAGGACACCCTGTCGCCGCTTCCGTTGCTCTGGAAACGCTCGATATCTATGAAGAAATGGGTTTGGTTGAGACAGTGCAGGAAATTTCTCCGGTCCTGCAAAATGGCATACGAGCCTTTGCCGATCACGCTCTTGTTGGTGAAACGAACGGCGTCGGGATGCTCGCTGTCGCAGAGCTTGTTTCCAACAAAAATACAGGAGAAGCATTTCCTTCAGAGAAGCGTGTAGGCCCCCATCTTTTGGACCGAGCACTCGAGCATGGTCTTATTGTCCGGGCTCTGGGGGACCGAATCGCATTTTCCCCGCCTCTCGTAATTAGCAAGGTCAAGATTGAAGAAATGTTTAAACGGTTCGGAAAAGCCCTCGACGATACGAAAAAGTGGCTTGAAACCGACCAATAGAAAAGATTTAAGGCCTCTGTAAACGAAACGTTAACCATACCCGTAACAACAATGTGAGAGATGGGAATCTTAACTTTTCGAGGGAATAGAGGCCTTGTATTATCTGTTCAAACAGTCAGACGGCTGTAACAGGAAAAACGGCATGGATTACGAAAGTTTTTTTGGCGACGCAATCAATCAACTCAAATCCGAGGGCAACTATCGGGTTTTCGCTGAGCTAGAACGACATGTTGGCGATTTTCCACACGCCACACGCCATGCCGATAATGGAACCAACGAGATTACGGTTTGGTGCAGCAACGACTATCTCGGGATGGGTCAACACCCGGATGTTTTGAATGCCATGAAAGATACTGTCGACATGGTAGGCGCCGGGTCCGGGGGCACCCGAAATATTTCTGGCACGACCCATCAACACGTTGTGCTCGAAAGAGAACTCTCAGAACTACATCAAAAAGAAGCAGCGCTTCTATTCACGTCTGGTTATGTTGCCAATGATGCGGCGCTCTCCACTCTCGCTGGAAATATGCCTGGCTGCATTCTTTTATCCGATGAATATAACCACGCCTCAATGATCGCAGGTGTCCGCCATAGCGGTGCCGAAAAACGTATTTTCAAGCATAACGACGTTGAGGATTTGGAACGGCTTCTTTCTGATATCGAGCCAGGTCGACCCAAAATCATTGTCTTTGAATCCGTCTATTCGATGGATGGCGATATTTCTCCAATCGGTGAAATTTGTGACCTCGCGGATAAATATGGTGCCATGACCTATATAGATGAGGTTCATGCCGTCGGCATGTACGGACCACGCGGCGCCGGTGTAGCCGAACGCGACGGACAGATGGATCGTATAACGGTTGTACAGGGGACATTGGCCAAGGCCTTCGGTGTCGTTGGCGGCTATATCGCCGCTTCGCAGAAATTGGTCGATTTTGTTAGATCCAAAGCAAGCGGCTTTATCTTTACAACCTCCCTGCCGCCTGCCGTCGCCGCCGCCGCCGCAGCGAGCGTCCGCCATGTTCGAGACAACGGACAGGACAAACGCGATCTTCATCAGGAACGCGCAGCCACCTTAAAACGGCTATTGTCTGACGCCAGCTTACCGGTGATACCATCGGTCTCTCATATCGTTCCAATCATGGTTGGCGACCCCGTCCTGTGCAAACAGGTCACCGACGACCTAATGGATCGATATGGCATTTACGTCCAGCCTATCAATTACCCGACTGTGCCAAGGGGGACGGAACGTCTACGGCTTACACCATCCCCCATTCATAGCGACGACGACATGGACAGGCTGGTAAAAGCGCTCACAGAGATTTGGAGCCGATTAGAACTTAAGTGGGCCGTGTAAGTCCTATCCTACCGGATATAGTACCAGCGGATCTCCGCCTGGTGTTTTGTGGTAGCGCCGCAGGTACAGTTTCGGCGCAGAAGCAGGCTTACTATGCGGGGCCAGGCAATAAATTCTGGCCTACACTTTTCGAAACCGGCCTAACGCCCCGACTATTGTCCCCTGACGAATACCATCTCATGCCGGAATTCGGGATTGGCTTTACGGATATGGCGAAACACGTTTTTGGCAGTGACGCCTCTTTGCCCAAAAACGCCGATGGCCCTGAACGCGTACGTCGGCTTATAAGTGAGGCCAACCCGGAAGTCTTGGCATTCGTTGGCAAGCGTTCCGCCCAGGTGTTTTTCAAGGCACATTTCGATATCAAAAACATGGAATACGGGCTGCAGGATCAAACCGTAAGCGACACGGAAATATTTGTCCTGCCATCGCCCTCCGGCCTTGCCGTACGGTATTGGACAATCGCGCCATGGCAAGCTCTGGCGGATCACCTGAAAAGAGACTAATCGATCAGGAAATCAGCCTCCACTTCAATGGCTACATTGAAGGGTATTGACGACACCCCGGCTACAGTTCGGGCGTGAGCGCCGATTTCCTGACCAAACACATCGACCATCAGCTCTGACGCACCGTTCACGACAGCTGCAACCTCTGCCAGGTCAGGCGTGACATTCACATACCCCTTTAACTTGGCCACTTTCACAACACGATCCAGATCACCATCGAGTGCACTTTTAACATGAGCGATCACGTTCAGTGCTGAAAGACGCGCCGCCTCATACCCCTGTTCAATGGTGAAGTCTCGCCCGACTTTTCCAATAAACGGCATGTCCCCATTCCATTGCGGCACCTGCCCCGATACGTACAAAAATGGGCCAGCAATGTTCGATCCCTTGATTTTTGCAACCTTTGGCGCCAAAGCTTCCGGTAACTCTATGCCAAGCTCTTTGAGCCGTGCCTCAACTGTTCCCGCCATCGTACTCCACCTCATTTCCAAATAATTATTGATCAATGGGATAATCATGCGACAGCTGAAGCTAGTGATCCAGCGTCCAAATTTCTGCTACAATCCTTTAAGGCTTCGTCAACAGAACTTCGCGATCAAATGTTTATCAAATTTGGATTCAATTGGGCTGAAATCGCCTTTGCCTGTATTACAATCGATCAAACATGCCTGAATGCCAATAATCGAAATCGGCGAATACCATGACTGCGCCGATTAAGAGATCAGTAGTTGTGGCCGGGCATCAGACCTGTATTTCTTTGGAAGAACCCTTCTGGAATGCTTTGGCGGAGCTGGCGAAATCCCGGGACCTTTCCCTCAATAGCCTCGTTACCGAAATTGATCGTGACCGACGAGGCAACCTATCCTCTGCCCTCCGCGTCTATGTACTCAAGAGTTTGCAGGCAGACGACGACTAACGCTTATTCAAAAGATCGAGAACGCCCGGAATTAAATCTTCCAATCGAGGCTTTCTGGATGGCGCTTGTTGTTGCGCGGGATTGGACGGATCGTCTGTTGATGAATTGGGTGGCTGGTTAGAACGCCGCGATCCTGGAAAAACCTTCCGAATCAGAGAACCGACACCACGTCGCAACAGGAATGACTGAAGCTCCTTAAAATCAAAAAACCGCCTTGGATTATCAAACGGGCCCACGGCGCGCATTTTAAATGCCGGCGCTTTTGGATGTTCGATCAAACGAAACTGACTTCCAAAATCCATGTGCCATTTAGGTAGGTTGGCAAACCCGGTAGCACGACCCTCTGCGGCGTCTGCTTTCAGAAACACATCATTGCTTCGAACGATCCCCTTGTTAATTTTAAAACTGGCATCCAATTTGGAGAAACGAGATTGCCCGCCCTGCATCGAGCCCACCAGAAGTGTCAGCAGATCTATAACACCATCAATGTTCTTTAGCCGGTCACTCATCGCCCTCAGATCAAACCCTGAAACAATCCCATTTCGTGAAGCAAGTTTTCCGGAGCCATTCAGGCTACGAATCATTGCGAGGGGGCTGATACCAGTGCTGCTGATATTCAAATCGAAATCTGTGATCCCACCCTTAATATCGAAAGTGCCGGTCTGAAAAAGCGCCGTGCCGACATTCGCTTTAGAGACGACAACCCGACCATCAAGTTTGGGGATTTTTCGGCCATCAAATTTACCATTTAACAAAAAATCGCCATCAAACATTTTTCCAGCGATTTTCTTGATGGATAGAACTTTGTCCGACAGCGCCCCATTTATCGCCGGATTTTTTACTAGAAACTGACGATACCGTAGTGATTTCGCCGCAATAGAAATATCCGCATCAATTAACCCAAGCGGCGAGGTGTCGATACGTTTCGAAGAGTAGCGCACTTCTGTCACGGGTGAAGATCGTCGCTGGCTTCTTGCACTGCGCCGCTCCACCTGATTGCGCCTCCGCTCTACCCGGCTTCTGGCTGGACTGCGGTTAGCAGAACGATCAGGCGGCAGGAAAGGATTTACATTAATATCCTCTGCGTCAAAAACGGCTGTAATTTTTGGTCGAGCTCGTCGGGTATCTAGATTTCCCGTCCCCTTTAGGATCAACCTACCGGCCCCGACAGAGAATTTCCTGAGGCTGAAATTCTGCCCTTGACCACTAAGCCCGGCTTCAATTGACAGACGCCCCAAAGCTCCTCCCGCCGGACGATAGTCAGGAACAAAATATCTCACAAAACGCCGAACGGAAGGGTGTGATGCCTTAACATTCATTGCGAATGCGGGGGATCTGATCAAGTTGCGAACGGTACCGCTTGCCGCTAATTTTCCTCCTGCAACCGCAAGATCGAGCTTTGCTGTGAGAGAGGCCAGGTCGCCTTTCGCCGTTAAATTCAGTCCAAAAGCACCAAGACTCTGCGCCACTGGTTCAGCCCCGAATACGCGCAATAGCTGCGACAGGTTCCTATGCTTTGCAATAACTGTCGCATTGACCTTGGGCAATGAATCAAAACTGGAAACCGTCCCGATCACGGATGTTGAAGCACCCGCAGCCGCGAGTGACAGGTTTAGCTTAACCCGATTTGAGCTGGCCTCAGCCTTGCCGCGCAATCGCAAGGCGCCCAAATTTTTTGCATTCGGCGGCGGTGTTATCCCTGCGAGACGAAGAGGACCAGTAATATCGGCCGCGTCCGCCGAAATCGATCCGTTAAAGGCTGGTAACCCGGCCAGATTTTTGAGTTCTCCAGAAACCGAGGCGCGCATACCACCTACATCACGCACCGACGCTCTTTTGATTTTAAGAACACCACCCGCTAGCGTTCCTTCAAACCGCACATCACGCATCGGTGTTTTTTTAACGGTCAGACGTGACACCTGCATATTTACGTTGGCGTCAAATCCCGTAAGCGCCGCGAGCGGCGCAGGTAGACTGGGTTTGGTCCCACTTTTCTTCTGTTTAGGCTGTTTTGAGTTTAACTTACTTACTGGGCGTTTCGCTGCAGGAGTTGATTTTTCTGATCCCGATTGTCTGACCTCTTTTCTCGTCTGATAGGCATCAAGGTCCAGATTATCGATACTGACACTCGCGCCAAATGCCAGTCGCTTGCGCAGGGCGAGGGTTACAGCACCATCAATATTTGTCGTATCGACGCCTGCTTTAACCTGCAAAACTTGCATTTGTTGATCGTCACCGCGGATCGATGCGGATAACGAAAATTTACGAAGCCGGGCGGGCGGAATAGCGCTGATATCGTTCCCCAGCCACGTCAACAGCGCCCGCAAATTATCAGCCTGTGCGGAAACGGTTGCCTGATAGTTTGGCCTGCCTTCAAAAGCAGAGAGAGCGCCAGTCACATTCGATACGCCTCCACCCGGCAGCAACACTCTCGCCTTCGTCAACTGAGCAACGTTCTTGGCAACACGAAGGGAAAGATCGACACCGCGTATGTTGCGCTTGTTATAGGTAATCGCGTCGACAGTAATATCAAAGGAACCATCCAGGTCAGGCAATTGAAACGCTGGTTTGGAAAGTGCAGGAGATTTCAGTTCAGACGGCTTCTTGGCACCTGATGTAGATTTGGGTTTGCCTTCGGCACGTCCCCCCTTAGCAGCGGACGGCTTTTGGATCACATCGCTTTTAAAAAGGGAATCGAGATCGACCCGTGTAATCGCGACCTTTGCAGAAACGTTCGGGCGCTCTTTAAGCTCGATGTCGACCTTGCCAGATGCCCGCGTCCCGCCGACCTCAACATCAATAGAAGAAATTGATCCACCTTTTTCAGTGCCCTTGAGGTTAGCCCGCAGTAAGAAGGATTGCTTCAAACTGCGCGGCACTGTTAGCCCATCTGTCAAGGAACCAAGCGTTCGATGCAGATCTTTTCCGCTCAGATTGAGTTTACCTGTAAAACGGGGCAGCGCCCCAATGGCGACGACGCTGCCACTAATTTGAGCCTGAACAGCAGCTTTCGGCAGTACTATTGACAGCAAAACCGGGGCCGCAGTTGTCGGTTTAAGCTCACCAATCGCTGCCTCTATTTTTGCATTTAAATTGCGGATGGAAACATCACCGCGCAGGTCAAATGGTCCGTTAAGAGAACCCGCACGAAGCTGCAGCGATACGTTTTCCAATCGTTCCTCAGAACCTGATTTAGCATCGCGCCACATGACGACGCCGTTTTGAATTTGAACGTTATCAAGCCGTATTGCTGTTGAATTAGTTGCGAGCTGATCTTTGGAGTTTGTCTTCTGCGTACGATCTGGTCGCGACGTTTTGGGAGGCGTAAATTCCCAATTGGCACGTCCATCAGCTAACCTTTCCAGTAAGATCATGGGTTTGATCAACTGAATACTCGCTACTTCGACCCGCCCCTGGAGTAACGGTAGAACCCGAACCTGAACATCCAGTGCCTCTAATGACACCATATGAGGCTGTGATCCGTTTTTTGCATTGGCAAATCGGATAGTTTTTACAAGCAAGCGTGGTGCGGGAAGAATGGCTAAATCAAGATCACCAGCGATGGTGAGATTTCTTCCTGTCGCTTGCTTTACCTGCTGTTGGATCCCAGTCTTGTAGCTGTTCCAATCGACAAGCTTTGGCACGGCAATTGCTGCGCCAAAAAACAAGACGGCCAACACACCTATACCGATTAAAAAATTGCGCATCACCTGTTTTTCTGTGGTGGAACGATAGTTCTGACTTAATCAGTTCCGGTTCAGATCGCAAGCGCGAACAGGCCGCAATTCGCTCCGACATAAGTATTAGGCCGAACCGGTCGAGCTATGAGCTTAGATCGAGAATCTTACCGGGGTTCAATATATTTAACGGATCAAAAACCCGTTTAAGGTCTCTCATTGAATTTAGCGCATCACCAAATTCCTGTTTTAAAAAGTGAGATTTCCCTACCCCAACTCCGTGTTCACCTGTGCAGGTGCCATCCATCTCAATTGCCCGAGTCACCATTCGATCATTTATACGTTGAGCATCCTCGAAGTCAGAGGGTTTATCAGGATCCAGTAAAAATATTACGTGGAAATTGCCGTCGCCGACATGACCAACCATCGTCGCCGTCAGAGAGGAACGATCTATGTCGGATCGCGCTTGTTCAATGCAATCAGCAAGTCTGGAGATCGGGACACAAACGTCTGTTGACCAGGCCTTGGCACCGGGCTTGAGCGCCAAGGCGGCATAAAGCGCATCATGACGCGCTTGCCACAACCTGTTGAGGTCTTCCGTCTTTTCAGCCCACCCGAAATTTCCACCGCCAAACTCGGAAGCAATTTCTTGAACACTCTCTGCCTGCTCTCGAACACCGGTGGGAGACCCATGGAACTCAAAGAACAGCGTCGGGGCCGGTTCGTAGTTCAATGCAGAATACTGATTGCAGGCGCGCATCTGCATTTCATCCAGCAGTTCTACCCGCGCAACCGGGATACCTGACTGGATCGTCTGCGTGCAGCACTGAACCGCAGCATTGATCGACGGAAAGGTACAAACGGCTGCAGAAATTGCTTCAGGAATTCCATACAAGCGAACGGTTACCTCCGTGATGACACCTAGCGTTCCCTCAGCGCCTATAAACATTCGGGTCAGGTCATATCCGGCAGCAGATTTTCTGGCCCGACCTGCCGTCTGAATTAGGCGTCCATCCGCGAGCACGACCTTCAAGCTCAAAACATTTTCGCGCATTGTGCCGTAGCGAACGGCATTGGTTCCGGAGGCCCGCGTTGACGCCATACCGCCAAGCGTTGCATCAGCGCCGGGGTCAATCGGGAAGAACAACCCTGAAGAACGAAGGTCTGAATTCAACCGTTTCCGGGTAACACCTGCCTCAACGGTCACATCCAAATCATCGGCATTAATCTGAACAATCCTGTTCATCCTGGTCAAATCAATGCACACACCACCCTGAACAGCACCGATGCCCCCTTCAAGTGAAGTTCCAGCACCGAATGGAATTACCGCGGTTCGTGCCTCCACGCACAGACGCACGATTGCGGATACCTCCGAGCTGCTCTCGGGAAAAACCACCATATCGGGCGGCGCAGCTGGGTGGTGCGATTCATCTTTTCCGTGATGTGCAAGCAACGCTGCCCCTGTGGAAGCCCGTTCGCCCAGCAGATTTCTTAGTGCTTCAAATAGAGAATCGGACACGGTTTAGCCATCAGCGAGTTGGTATTTGCACCTGGCGCCATTATTCACAATGCGGCCCATCGTCGGACTTGCAAAATGCGCTGGCAACAAAAGCGTATCGGTCTCGGCGTGTTTGTTAACAAACTCCGTTCGATTGGCCCGCGACATCTCAGCATCCACACAAAATCGGCTATTCCATTCCGGATAAGCGATCTGAATGGGGTGATGCAAAATATCACCAGACATCACGACATTCTGGCCATTCGCATTGAGATCGACGCAAACATGGCCTGGCGAATGACCATGGGTCGGATCAAGTGTGAAGTGATCATCGATAGAAAAATCAGAATCAACGAGGGCAACCTGCCCTGCTGCCATTACCGGGAGAACAGAGTCTATAAAACATCCATCCTGCGACCCCTGCCCGCCACTCTCTTTCCCAACAGCCGCCCAATGACGATATTCGTTCTTGTGAAAAACGTATTTGGCATTCGGGAATGTTGGACCCCATTCGCCATTTTCGAGCGGGGTATTCCATCCAACATGATCGGCATGAAGATGGGTACACAGCACATAATCGACTTCTTCTGGATGAACACCCGAGGCTATAAGCTGATCCAGCCACGTTGACTCCAGGTGATGCCAGGCCGGGCTCGATGGCCGCTCTTTCTCCGCGCCGACACAGGCATCAACCAGCACTGTGTGATGCGGTGTTCTGACAACGTAACTTTGAATGGCCCTTAAATATGTGTTGGCCGCAACATCCCAGAAATGCGGCAGGAGCCAGTCCATCTCCCCATCAAACCCTTCCGTCGTTGCATCGGGAAAGAAAACGTTTGGGGCGTATCCGGGCCCTTCCACTTCAATCAGACGGTCTATCGTGACATCACCAAATGTTGCCTGTCTCATCGCATTCCCTCGCCGCGCATCTAGTCGAACATCGCGATGCAGTCGATCTCAACATTGACACCTGCCCGATGGGGTCTGCCGCCGATACAGGTTCGGGTCACTTTCTCACCCTGCATATACTCCGTGAATGCGATGTTGAATTTCTGGAAATCAGTTTCATCGCGCAGGCAAACACGCATATTTACCACATTCGCAAAACTTGCGCCTGCAGCTTCAAGAACCCCTTCAAGATTCTTGAGGGTTTGTCGTGTCTGCTCCTGAATATCACTCGAAACAACCTCGCGGGTCTCGGGATCGAGCGCGGCCTGCCCGGACAGGAACAGCATGTTTCCCCACCGAATGCCCTGCGCCAATGGCGAAGGCGTTGATTTATCGGTGAAACCGGTGGTCGGCGTGGTGGCTGAGGTAATAATTTCTTTAGGCATTGCAAACCAGCCTATTCATTCTCAAAAGGATTGGGCATGACGTTCTTGCAACTATCGCAAGTGCGCCGTTCTTCTGACTCGAAAAAATTCCGATAGGCTGCCGATATCGGGTCAGTACGATAATCACTGACGATAAATTGTTCTTCATGCAAAAAATGATCACATTCAGGACAAAACCATTGAAACCGGTCGACTTCGCCCTCGCATCTCTTACGTTCGATCACAAGCAGAAAAGCATCAGGTGGAAAACGCGGTGAATGTGGAATGCCTGCCGCTGTATAAATACTGCAACCTTCCTTTAAGACCGTAATTTCTTCTTTTCCGTCTGGCGTTCGATAATGGAGGTTCATTTCACCCTTGATCATGTACATGACCTCATCAGCGGGATCGATGTGAAACTCACTTCTATATTCTCTTCCGCGCGCGACGAACGCTAAAGATTCCGGCTGTTGCCAGAGTACTTTTACCCGATTTCCGGTTTCGGCGAGTTCTGCCGCAATAGCATTTAAATCCCCAATGGGCATTGGCAGCATGATTTGTCTCCCTGTTATTTGCGGCGATTATATCCTTGTCGATTCAGAAGTGATATCGGCAACAAACATATGTCCGGGCGCGTGTGTAATCGCAATGGGTGGCTTGGCATTCAGAATGGCTTCCTGGGGTGTCACACCGCAGGGCCAGAAAACAGGCACCTGGTCCTCAGTCATCGATACAGGCTGACCGAATTCAGGACATTCCAAATTTTCTATCCCAAGCGCGTCAGGATCGCCCACATGGATCGGGGCACCGTGGGCCATCGGATAATGTTTTGTTATTTCTGCGGCGCGATTGGCTTCGTCGGGCGTAAATGGCCGCATCGACACTACCATCGTCCCGTTGAACCGGCCGGCTGGAATACAGGGCACCGACGTCCGAAACATTGGAACAAATCCGGTTTCTGCAATGTGAGGCAGGAGCAGACCTTCCTTCATCAACGCATCTTCAGCGACAAATGAACACCCCAACAGGAAGGTAACGAGATCCTCTCTCCACAGCTCCAAGATATTGGTAGGATCTGCGACAGCTATACCCTCTTGAAAGACACGATAACGGGGTAAATCGGTTCGAACATCCGCCTGGGGCGCCAACTGTTCGGGTTCAAATTGGCCAGGCGCCAAGACTTCTAAAACAGGGCACGGTTGCGGATTTTTGTCACAAAAGGTTTGAAATTCTTCAGCGAAATCTGCCGGCAGGATCACCATATTCGCCTGGACAAAGCCCGTGGCATGACCTGACGTTGGGCCGTCGAAGGAATTATCGCGGCACCCTGATCGCAATTCTGACGGGGAAAGAGGCTTAAAATCAGACATTAGGCTTAAGCCATACCGTAAAGTCAGATAAATCGGAACCACCGCATTTTTGGGCGAAGTTCGTCACGTTAACGTTTTTGACACGACTACACGCAAAAATTGCCAAATCGACGAGTAAACGAGACCAATTTTTGTAATGTCCAACGCAGCACAACTTGCCTGTGAGCCAAACGCCACACCCGACAATCCAGAAATTGTCGGCTTACGTGCGCGCTTGCCTGGAACCAACATCAACGAAAAGACCCTGCTCGCAACAGATTACCTGAACCATTTTAACGAACTGGTTATGGTGTTGGATATCATACCGGACATGCCAGATTGTCTTGAGGAGGCCCGTGCCTGGGTGCCCAAATCCTATGAAGATCACTTTGCAGATAGTCAGTTCTCTGAGGCGACACTCGCCATCGAAGCCTATTCGTTGGCGCCAACGGAATACAAAATACCGTTTGAGACGACCGTGGATCAAGAGTCCGTCGACGCTCTTTTGGACCTTTAAGAAGTCAAATTTTCGATAACATGCGGTTGTTTATTGTTGTCACGCAATAGCAATGATACCGTCCCGGCAGCATGAAATGGGTTCGCAGAGTTACCAGTTTTTTATTGATCTTAATGCTTGGTCCTGTCGCAGTCGCAATCGGCGGTGACGAGAACGTGGCTGGTGACTGGCGCTCAGCGACCCGGCAAAGCAGTGGTCTCGATCCCAAACCAGAGACAACACCGGAAGCGGTGGTGCAGGTTTATGCTGCCCGAGCCTTTTCCTGGCGTGGTGCCTTTGCGGTTCACACCTGGATATCCGTTAAACCTGAAAATGCCAAAGAGTACACCGTCTACGAAGTCATGGGCTGGCATGTCCGACACGGTGGTAGCGCTCTGCAAGTTCACAATGACGAGCCTGATCGATATTGTTATGGTACTCGACCGGATATCCTCTCTGATTTGCGAGGTGCAAAAGCCTCCAAGGCAATTAAGGATATCGAAGCGGCGGTGAAAGCCTACCCCTATGCCAGCACCTATACGACCTGGCCGGGACCGAACAGCAACACATTTACAGCCTTCGTGACACGGCGCGTTCCGGAACTTGAGGCTGATCTTCCACCGACGGCTATTGGAAAGGACTATTTGCCGGAGGGGTCAATTTTTGGCAAAGCGCCAAGTGGTAGCGGCGCCCAGTTCTCGATTTTAGGCGCTCTTGGAGTACTGGTATCTATGGACGAAGGTATCGAAATAAATATTCTCGGTCTTTCTTTCGGTATTGACCCCAGTGACCTTGCAATTCGATTACCGGGCGTTGGGAAGATTGGATTTCGGTAGACGGCTCGAACATGGCGATTTGGGGAAAAATATTAGGTGGTGCGGCTGGTCTAATGATGGGGGGACCACTCGGCGCATTGCTGGGTGGCATAGCCGGCCACGCTTATGACCGGATTAAAGGTGATCAAGACGACGGATCCGAACCCAGTCTCGCCAAACAAACAACATTTGCAATTGGCGTCATTGTCCTCTCTGCGAAAATGGCGAAAGCCGACGGTGCGGTCACGCGGGACGAGGTGGATGCCTTTAAACAAATATTCCATATCCCGCCCGAAGAAATTAAGAACGTCGGACGCGTTTTCGATCAAGCCCGAAAAGATTCTCGGGGCTTTGAGCCCTATGCAAAGCAAATCGCCAAACTTTTCCAGGACAATCCGGCGGTACTTGAAGAACTTCTCGGTGGTCTTTTCCATATAGCCAAAGCCGATGGCGTCTCTCATCCGGACGAAATTGAGTTTCTCAAAAAATGTTCGGATATCTTTGGCTTTGATGAGGCGACATTTGATCGAATGCGGGTTGCTCATATGGGTGCCGCAATGGATGACCCGTATGCGATCCTCGGTGCCACCAGAGACATGAGTGACGCAGAGATCAGAAAAGCGTGGCGCGAGCTCGTTCGGGAACATCATCCCGATACGCTTGTAGCTCAGGGCATGCCAGAAGACTTTATTGAAATTGCGACTGAAAAGATCGCCGCTATCAACGCCGCCTATGACGAAATATCCAAACAACGCGGCATGAAGTGAAGCCAGTCGACATAATCCTGGTTCTGACCGTGGTGACGATTTGGGGCGGAAATTTCATCGCAATGCGGACTGGCGCATTGGCAATTCCGCCATATTTCCTTTTAGGTCTTCGCCTTGCCGTTGCGGCATTGGCATTGGTCTGGTTCGTAAAATCCCCTCGCGGCATGGTCGTACCGCTCGTCGGCATAGCCTTCACGATGTGCATACTGCATTTCGGATTGGGTCTGGTCGGGCTGCAATATGTTGAAGCCGGTACTGGTGCATTGGCAATGCAAGCCTCAGTACCCTTTGCCGCTCTGTTAGCCTGGATATTCTTTCGCGAAAGTTTTGGTTGGCGACGTATTGTCGGAGTCATTTTTGCATTCGTTGGAATAACCATCATCTCTGGTGTGCCCCAACTTGAAGGACGCATAGAGATGTTTCTGGTCATGGTGGTTTCCGCACTATGCTTCTCGATTGCGACAATTCAAATCAGGCGCCTTGGAAGAGTCGACTTTATCTCGGTCAATGCCTGGATTTGTATCTTCAGTGCGCCGATGGCGTTTCTCGTTTCATATGTATTCGAACAAGACCAGTGGTCTGCAACGACATCAGCATCGACACCCGCCCTGCTCGGAATCCTGTATATGGGATTGATCGCCAGCGTATTTGGCCAAGGGCTTTGGTACAGGCTCTTGCCGCGCTATCAAACCAACCAGGTAATGCCCTTTACGTTGCTCGTTCCGGTGTTGGGAATTGTCTTTGGTATTCTGTTTCTCGATGAAAGTTTGAACTGGCAACTAATGGTTGGCGGTCTGATTACCATTGCTGGTGTTGCCGTCATCGTCATACGGGGCCCACAATCGGCAGCTGCGGATACAGCCCTATCAAAAAACGGGAGCGACAAGAATTGAAAGTCCTGCAGCACCCATCTCAAAATTTCAGTGACCGAGCCTATGGGAGCACCATCGACAAGTTGATCCTCCACTATACCGGTATGAAATCTAGCGAAGAGTCACTCGCTAGAATGTGCGACAGCACTTCAGAGGTCAGTGCCCATTATCTGATCGATGAAGACGGGACAATTATCCTGCTCGTAGACGAGGACAAGCGTGCTTGGCATGCGGGCGTAAGCTTTTGGGCGGGTGAAACCGATATCAATAGCCAGTCGATTGGTATCGAATTGCAGAATCCGGGACATGACTGGGGTTACCGGGAGTTTCCTGATGAACAGCTGTTCTCGCTTGTTGAGCTCTCTACCGATATCCTGGTCCGTCACCAAATTCCGGCGAAGAATGTCTTGGGGCATTCAGACATCGCACCGGAGCGCAAACAGGACCCCGGCGAACTCTTTCCATGGCAACGCCTTTCCACCATGAATGTCGGTTATTGGCCAACAACAGAGTTAGACGAAAAAACGCTCCACCTCCCTGACGAACAGCTCCAGAAAATGCTTGTTGATATCGGCTACAATCCCAATTCGCCATTGCCTGCTGTGCTTACCGCCTTTCAGCGGCACTTTCGGCCAGCAAAATTCGATGGCACCGCCGATCTTGAAACCTCCCAGCTGGTCACCGCCTGCGCGAAGATAGCTTGACCCCTTGATCGAGTGACGGCACATTTTAGCTGCCAGACGGTCGGATGACTGCCTTTCGCATCAGGGAAACCTGCGGGGGGGGGGGAGGAAAGTCCGGGCTCCACGGAAACACGGTGCCGGGTAACGCCCGGCGGGGGTGACCCCAGGGAAAGTGCCACAGAAAGTAAACCGCCTGCCCGCCTTCGGGCAAAGCAGGTAAGGGTGAAAAGGTGCGGTAAGAGCGCACCGCACCATCGGTAACGGTGGTGGCAGGGTAAACCACACCGGGAGCAAGACCGAATAGGGGTGATATTTGGATTTCGGTCCAACGGCATGTTTTCGTGCTATCACCCGGGTAGGTCGCGTGAGGCGTCCGGTAACGGGCGTCCCAGATGAATAGTCATCACCTGTGCAAGCAGGGACAGAACCCGGCTTACAGACCGTCTGGCCTTTCCATTTTAAGCTAGGTTCACAGTTTATTAACAAATATGAACACCCGGGAATCTCGGTAAGTGTTTGAACATTTTAGGGTTTTTTTGATCCTGCGTGCCATCTATTGCTGATGGCGGTTTTTTTCACGAAAAAACCAAAAATCCAGCCAGATACAGCCGCATTGGCAATGCAATTTCCAATTCGACACACAGCATACAGTTTTCGGCGTAAACCTCGGTTCCTTCAAACCCGGAAAAGTGACGTTTTTTTATATGAATTATATCGCAATATGGCAGCAGTTCCCATTGACAAACTATGAAATCCCATGATAACCCATTAATTCCCATATTTGAAATAATGGGAAAAGCTGAGTTCGGTGACTTCTTCAGGGGTAGAAGCGCCTTAGGTTTTGGAACGGGGGTTTAAGGTGACGTCTTTCTTGTCCACGTTTGTGAACAAGGTCGACCGCAAGGGCCGAGTATCGGTTCCTGCGCCGTTTCGTGCTGCCCTATCTGACGCTTCCTATCAGGGTGTCATCGCCTATCCCTCGCTTGCTGATAATGCCGTTGACGTTTTTGGGCGCGCGATGCTGGAAGATTTAAACCAGCGCCGGCTAGACAAAACGATGGCAGATGGTGACTTCGAGCAAGCTCTCCTCGGCACCGACAACATGATCGACACCATTATGGCAATGGCGCACGAGTTACCGTTTGACGGTGAAGGCCGTATCCTTTTGCCCGCGATTTTGGCCGAGGCGGCGGGCATAACGGACCGGGCCGCCTTCGTCGGGCGCGGTACGCGCTTTCAGATTTGGGCCCCTGATACCTTTGAGAAACACCGGCTTGATGCCGTATCGACACTCCGCGCAAGATTGCGCGAGAATGGAAATAGCACATGATTGGCGGGACTCATCGTCCTGTCCTCTTAAAAGCGGTTATCGCCGCTATAAACCCACGCGCACAGGCAATTTATGTCGACGGCGCATTCGGCGGCGGCGGCTATAGCAGAGGCCTACTCGAATCTGCCGACTGCATTGTATGGGGCATAGATCGGGATCCGGACGCATGCCGTCGCGGTGAAACCCTCGCAAAGAATTTCGACGGTCGCCTTTCTACAATCCGCGGATGCTTTGGCGATATGGATCGCCTGCTGAACACCCGCGACATACCGAATGTCGACGGTGTCATGCTTGATCTGGGCGTGTCTTCCTACCAGATCGATGATCCAGATCGTGGGTTTTCGTTTCGATATGACGGCCCGCTGGATATGCGGATGTCTCTCGATGGGCCGACAGTCGCAGATATTGTCAATGAGACAGAACAAAGCGAACTTGCTGACATCATTTATAAATATGGCGAGGAACGGCGATCAAGACGGATTGCTCGTGCCATTGTTGAGGCCCGGACCAAATCGCCTATACGTCGGACATTAGAGCTCGCCGACATCATCCGGGATTGTTATCCCTCGCCAAAACCCGGCACAAAAACAATCGACCCCGCAACGCGGACCTTTCAAGCACTCCGTATTTACGTCAATGACGAACTCGGTGAACTTCAACGTGGCCTCGACGCTGCAGAAACATTGCTTAATGCGGGAGGTCGGCTGGCTGTTGTGAGCTTCCATTCCCTGGAAGACCGCATCGTAAAAACATTTCTCCGTGACCGGTCTGGCGGTTCGGCGCGTGGGTCGCGGCACGCACCACAAGATTCCTCGACGACTAAACCAGCAACCTTCATCGAGCTCAATCGGCGTGCCATTAGACCCGGCGATGCCGAAAAGTCAGAAAACCCGCGCGCGCGCTCTGCTCGACTGCGTACGGCTGAACGAACTGAAGCTGCGCCTTGGAACACTCACCCCGGAGGTTCCGCATGATCAAACGCGCAACCATCTTCTGGATGCTTTTGGCTACAGCCGCCGGTATCGGGCTGTTTGTCCTCAAATATGAAGTTAAATCGATGGAAGGGCAGCTCGCAGCCATCCACAGCGAAACACTAGAGAACCTTGAAGCAGTCCATGTTTTAAAAGCGGAATGGAGTTATCTGAATCAGCCCGCGCGCCTTGAATATCTAGGGCGCCGACTGCTCAGATTAGGCCCCGTAAAAGCATCCCAGACAGTTGACATCAACGACATTCCATTCCGCCCCGTTGGAGCTGGTGACAACGAAACATCAATTTCCGACTCAGCAAACAGTTATCCCCCGGCGGCCGATCAGGTCCCCCCCTGTTCGCCATAATCAGGCGTAAACAATGATCGGCCGCCAACCCCATTTTCCTAAAAAAAGGCGTAGAGAACCGCCCGTACCGCCGTGCGTCGAAACTGGCCGCAGCAGATTGCTAATTACGGGCGCATTGTTTTCAGCCGCATTCCTGGTCGTCACCGGGCGTTTGATTGGCGTCACCATGTTTGTGGAGAAAAGTCAGCCGCAATATTCCAGAAGCATCAGCAAAGCGGCGCTCAATACCGGGCGGGCAAATATTTTGGATCGCAATGATAATCTGCTTGCGACGAGCCTCAAGACAGCATCTCTCTATGCCAACCCTCGTGTGATGCTGGATGTTCGTGAAGCCGTAAACCAGCTCGCGACGGTGTTGCCAGATCTCGACCGCAGACAGGTCCACGAAAAACTTTCGCAGGATCGAAGCTTTATATGGATCAAGCGCCACCTGACACCCCGTCAAAAATACGAAGTCAATAAACTCGGTATTCCCGGCCTCGACTTTCGCGACGAGGAGCGCAGGGTTTATCCGTCAGCGGCTCTTGCATCCCATATTCTCGGACACACCGATATCGATAATCGTGGTCTTGCAGGCATTGAGCGTCATTTCGATCAAAAGCTGCGCGACGGCCAGACGCCACTCAAACTATCGATTGATATTCGCGTTCAACACGCTATGCGCAAAGAACTAGCATCTGCCGTCCGGGAATTTAGGGGTATCGGCGCAGCTGGCATTGTTATGGATGTTCGCAACGGCGAAGTCGTTGGAATCGTATCCCTCCCGGATTTTGACCCCAACCTTCCTTCAAAAATAGAGCCTGACACGCGGTTTAACCGTGCAACGCTTGGTGTTTACGAGATGGGCTCCACCTTTAAGATTTTCACGACCGCAATGGCCCTGGATGCAGGGCGTGTGTCAATGCGGGATGGCTATGATGCGACACACCCCATTCGTGTCTCTCGCTTTGTAATACGCGACTTTCATGCCAAACGCCGGTGGCTCTCGGTTCCTGAAATTTTTATGTATTCGTCCAACATCGGGTCGGTAAAGATGGCACTCGATGTCGGCGTCCCTGAGCAGCGCGCGTTCCTGCAGAAGATCGGTATCCTGCACCCCTCACCTGTTGAGATTTCGGAGATTGGTGCCCCTTTGATCCCGGGTCGCTGGCGTGAAATCAACGCCATGACAATTTCATTCGGTCACGGCCTTTCAATTAGTCCAATGCAATTGGTTGTCGGCGTTGGCGCGATGGTTAATGGCGGAATCTATTACGTTCCAACATTTATCAAAAAGCCGTCGGGTTCGACGAGCAAGGGGCGACGAGTCATTTCAGCCAGAACATCAGAACGAGTCAGAAGATTACTTCGGCTGGTGGTTGCCAACGGTACTGGCAAAAAAGCGGCTGCAGAAGGCTATCTCGTTGGCGGCAAGACAGGAACCGCGGAAAAAGTTGCTGGCCGTCGCTACAAGAAGAAAGCCTTGATGTCCTCCTTTATTGGCGCGTTCCCCATGAATGCGCCGCGCTACGTCGTCTTTGCCATGATCGACGAACCAAGTGGCACCAAGAAAACCTTTGGATATGCCACGGGCGGCTGGGTTGCAGCCCCTGTGGTCGGCAAAGTGATTGCCCGCATCGCGCCCCTTCTCGGCGTCCGTGCGGTTGATGAAAAAGCGCCAAAAATAATGCGCGAGATGGCGATTGATATCGCCACCAAAAAAGAAGGGAAGCGTCGCCTTGCGTCTTTCTGACCTCGCAGGAGCAGACATGAGAGCTCACCCAACCAACTTGGACCCAGATATCGTGGGTCTCACGGCAGATTCACATGCCGTCAAACCAGGCTATCTATTCGCTGCCCTTCCGGGTTCACAATCCGACGGCCGCGACTTTATCGCGGACGCGTTAGCCCGCGGTGCCGCTGCAATTCTGGCACCGTCAGGCACCGGGTTACCGCCCAAAGTCAGTGACATTCCTATGATTGATGTCGATAACCCGCGCCGAAGTCTGGCCCTCTTCGCAGGCCGGTATTTTGGGAGTCAGCCCCGCGTTGCCGCTGCTGTTACCGGCACCAACGGCAAGACGTCTGTCGCCTGGTTTACCCATCACATATGGAAACGCCTCGGTCATCAGGCCGCCGCTGTTGGCACACTTGGTATCACGATGGAGGACACTGATAGCGGACGTAGCGCTGGTTTGACGACTGCTGACCCAGTCTCCTTACATCGTAAACTCAAGGCTTTGGCCGATGACGGTGTTGATCATGTGGTACTGGAAGCCTCAAGCCATGGATTGGAGCAATCCCGACTTGACGGCGTGAACCTCACAGCAGGAGCCTTCACAAACCTTTCGCGTGATCATTTGGACCACCATGGTTCGATGGACAACTATCGCGCCGCGAAGTTGCGTCTGTTTGACAGTGTCCTACCGGACGATGCCACGGCGGTTCTAAATGCCGATTCAGATGATTTTTCCATTTTTTCCTCCATCGCGAGAGCACGAGGTCTGCGCATCATCGGCTATGGCCGAGCCGCAGATGAAATTCGCATCAAGCAGATTCAGGCGAAGCCAGATGGGCAACAATTATCGATAAGAGTTCTTGGCAAACATTATGAGGTAGATCTCGCATTGCCGGGCGCTTTTCAGGCCCGAAATGCCCTTTGCGCCCTTGGGCTCGCCATCGCCTGCGGTGACGGCGTAGAGGATGTGATCGGATTGCTATCCGAACTGCAGAGTCCACCAGGTCGGGTCGAACTCATCGGCCAGACACCGAATGGCGCTCCTATTTATGTTGATTACGCCCATACCCCCGATGCGCTCGCCTCCTTACTGGCTGCGTTACGACCACATACATCCGGAAAACTGGCAGTGGTCTTTGGCTGCGGTGGCGATCGAGACAAAGGAAAAAGACCACAAATGGGTGCCGTCGCACGCGACCTGGCCGACAGGATATACGTCACCGACGACAATCCGCGAAGCGAGGACGCGAAATCAATACGTTCCGAAATTATTGCAAGCTGCCCAGATGCGATGGAAATCGGAGACCGAGCAGAGGCAATCTATTGTGCTGCCGCTGATCTGGCACCAGGAGACGTCCTTGTCATCGCAGGCAAAGGACATGAAACCGGCCAGATTGTCGGCGATAAAGTCCATCCGTTTGAAGACAATGCTGTCGTCCGTTCTGTCATCGAGTCTCTGGGAGAACGGATGCAATGACCGCAACTCTTTGGACTCGAGACACTGTATGCGAAGCCACAGGTGGCAAGAGCGACATCAATTGGTCTGCAACAGGCGTATCCATTGACAGCCGTACTATTGAAAAGGGCGACTTGTTCATCGCCCTAAAAGGTCCCCACATAGACGGACATGATCACGTCATACAGGCACTGGCAGCAGGCGCCGCCGCAGCCCTGATTGATCATCGGCCCGAGGAACTCACCGACGACGCACCTGTTGTTCAGGTCGTCGACACGATGACAGCCCTCAATGATCTCGGCAAGGCAGGACGGGAAAGAAGCAATGCAAAAATAATTGCTGTTACCGGTAGTGTCGGAAAAACGGGAACCAAAGACGCGCTTCGCAACGCCTTGACCTTGCAAGGAAAAACGAGTGCGAGCGCGCACAGTTATAATAATCACTGGGGTGTGCCACTGTCATTGGCGCGAATGCCTTCGGATTCCGACTATGGCGTCTTTGAAATCGGCATGAACCATGCAGGCGAGATAACACCGCTTTCAAAAATGGTTCGCCCGGATGTCGCCGTAATTACAACGGTTGAACCTGCCCATATCGAATTCTTCGATTCCATCGAAGCCATCGCTGACGCTAAAGCTGAAATATTTGCCGGTATGAATGGCGGCACAGCGATTTTAAATCGCGATAACCCGCTCTATGTCCGACTGGCAAAGGGGGCTCGGTCGCCAAATGTTTCACGGACCCTTTCCTTCGGCGAAAACCCCGAAGCAGATGCGCGCTTGATTACCCGTGTCGCGGATAGTTCAGGCAACAATGTTGAAGCGGTTATATGTGGTCGGCGCATTGGCTACCGGTTGGGACTCCCCGGGCAACATCTCGTACAGAACAGTCTTGCTGTTCTTGCCGCAATTTGCGCCGTAAAGGCTGACGTAGCGGCAGCAGCCAAGGCGCTGAGTGAACTCACGCCGATTGCAGGTCGTGGCGCCCGGCGCATCATCGATGTTTCCGATGGCAGCTTTACGATTATCGACGAAAGCTACAATGCCAACCCGGCTTCCATGCGAGCCGCAATGGAAACCCTGGCGGCAATGCGGCCAGAACCCTGTGCCAGACGCATCGCTGTTCTGGGGGACATGCGCGAGTTGGGCACAAATTCTCGCGACTACCATATCGCACTTGCTGACACGCTGGTTAAAAACGGTATCGATAAGGTCTTCGCCTGCGGCGAACAGATGTCAGCCATGTTCGAAAACTTGCCAAACGAAATGAGGGGCGGTTTTTCAGATTCCTCCGAAGAGCTCGGAAAGACCGTCGCCACCAGAGTCAAAGCCGGCGACATCGTAACGGTAAAAGGTTCCCTCGCCAGCGGCATGAAAACAATCGTCGATCAATTGAGCGCATTACAAACCAAAGCCTGCCCTAAATCCGGGGCGGCATTAAATGGGGCCGCGTAGGCATGCTGTATAATTTCCTCTTTCCGCTTGCCGACAGCTTTGGCCTCTTCAATCTGTTCCAGTATCTCACGTTCAGAACCGGCGGCGCGGTTCTTACCGCCCTGATCATAAGTTTTCTTTTCGGCGGCCCGCTTATTCGCTGGCTTAAGAGTCAACAGGGAGAAGGTCAGCCAATCCGTGAGGACGGCCCTGAAAGCCACCCGCTGACAAAAAAGGGGACGCCAACGATGGGCGGCCTCCTGATCCTGAGCGCGGTCAGTACAGCTACTCTGTTGTGGGCTGATCTGAGCAATCGCTACATCTGGGCAGTCCTTATCGTCACGCTTGGGTTTGGTTCCATCGGCTTTATCGACGACTATCTCAAACTTTCCAAACGATCCTCTGATGGGCTCCCAGGCAAAATTAAACTTATCGCCGAGATCATAATCGCTGGCAGCGTGGCATGGTGGATCTCGGAGATTACTCTTGATCCGCTAAGCACCAGTCTCGCAGTGCCATTTTTCAAGAACCTGCTGATCGATCTGGGCTGGTTTTTCATACCTTTCGCTGCACTGGTCATGGTCGGCGCGTCAAACGCGGTCAACCTGACAGACGGGCTTGATGGTCTCGCCATCGTGCCGGCAATGATCGTCGCAGGTTGTTTGGCGCTTATAACCTATATCGTCGGCAATCAGGTGTTCTCAACTTACCTGCAAGTCCACAACATACCTGGCGCTGGTGAACTTACCGTGTTTTGTGGGGCGCTCGTTGGCGCCAGTCTCGGATTTTTATGGTTCAACGCCCCGCCTGCGATGGTTTTCATGGGTGACACAGGCTCACTCTCCGTCGGCGGCGCAATCGGAACGGTCAGCGTCATCAGCAAACATGAGATGGTTCTGGCGATTATTGGCGGCCTTTTCGTCCTCGAAACGATTTCTGTAATCGTTCAGGTCGCCTCTTTCAAACTGACAGGCCGCCGCGTCTTTCGCATGGCGCCGTTACATCACCATTTTGAGAAGAAGGGCTGGAAAGAACCGATGATCGTTATCCGGTTTTGGATCATCGCCATGATCCTCGCACTGATCGGCCTTTCCACATTGAAGTTGAGATGAGGAGCGCGTGATCGAGATCAACAGCCGCCGCGACCAATCAATCGCTCTCTTTGGCCTTGGGGCCTCAGGGCTGATGACTGCCCGCGCTTTAGCCGCAAGTGGCGCGAAGGTTCTCGCATGGGATGACAATGAGGATCAAAAAGCGGCTGCTCAAGAAGAAGGCATCCAGCTTTGCGACCTTTATGCGCAAGATTTTTCTGACATTAACGCTCTGATTCTGGCGCCGGGCATTCCGCTCACGCACAAACCACACGCTATCGCACAAAAAGCAAATGCAGCGAACTGTCCGGTTATTGGTGACATCGAGTTGCTGGCAGAGGCCTGTCCTGAAACAAAATTTATCGGGATCACTGGGACGAACGGCAAGTCCACGACAACAGCATTGATCGGCCACCTCCTGTCAAAGGCAGGAATCAAAACCCAGATTGGTGGAAATCTGGGACCGCCTGCTCTTGGATTCGAGACGCCAGCCAAAGACGAAGTCCTCGTTCTTGAATTATCGTCTTACCAACTCGACCTGACGCAAAAGGCTACTTTCGATATAGCGGTCTTTTTGAATGTGAGTCCGGACCATCTCGATCGTCATGGCGACATGGATGGTTATATCAAAGCCAAACGGCGAATTTTCAGAGACAAGAATAATCCCGCAAAACCGCAAATCGCGATTATCGGTGTCGATGATGAAAACGGACGCTCTCTCTACAATGAATGTCTGGTGCGCCCAGGATGGACGGCGATCGCTATCTCAATATCCGAACCGCTGGAGCACGGCTTTTACGCAACTAACGGGATACTGTTGTACGCAGAGGCGGGGAAAGCCGAAACGGTCTGCGATCTATCAATCGCCGAGAACCTACCGGGCACACACAATTGGCAGAATGCAGCAGCAGCAGCAGCCGTTGGGCACGTCCTCGGGATAGCCTATAGCGACATTGCCAGCGCGATAACGAGTTACCCGGGCTTACCGCATCGACAGGAAAACCTTGGTAGTACCAATGGCGTGTCATTTATCAATGACAGCAAAGCGACTAACGGCGAAGCCGCCATACGTGCCCTCGCCTGTTATGACGATATATTCTGGATCGCAGGAGGCAGAGCGAAAGAAGACGGCTTAGCTGCAGTTCAGCCATTCATGTCTCATATTGGACATGCTTTTTTGATCGGCGAGGCCGGACCCGATTTTGAAGAGGAACTCGGCGGTATGGTCCCTGTCACGCAATGCGGTGACCTGGGGACCGCAACGAAAGCGGCGTATCACGCCGCCCTCGAATCCGACGTAAAGGAACCAATTGTTCTGCTGTCGCCTGCTTGTGCGTCGTTTGATCAGTGGAAAAATTTCGAAGCACGCGGTGATGCCTTCAAGAAATATGTAACCGAGCTAGAAGAGGTCGAAGAATGACGGCCTTTTCGCGCACAGATACATCTTTGCTCGGTCGTTGGTGGTGGACCATCGATCATTGGACTCTCGCCGCCATCGCGTTGCTTGTTGGTTTTGGCATCATGATGACAATGGCGGCCAGCCCACCGGTCGCAGATCGCCTGGGATACGATTCATTCCACTTTGTTCGGCGGCAATTAATCTACCTGCCCATAGCGATTGCTGCTTTGATCGGTGTTTCACTTATGTCACCCCGCGGGATTAGAAGGTTTGCCATCGGGCTGTTTGCCATCAGCCTTCTCCTTCTTCTCGCAACATTCTTGTTCGGAACTGAAATCAAAGGTGCGCGCCGGTGGATAAATCTCGCCGGTCTTTCCGTGCAGCCGTCAGAGTTCGTAAAGCCCGCCTTTGCGGTTGTTACTGCCTGGTTATTCGCCATGCGGGGCGACAACGGCAAGGAAATCGGCAGAACCGCCGCAATCGTGCTTTATGGCCTCGTCGTAAGCCTACTCCTGCTCCAGCCTGATTTCGGCATGACAGTCGTTGTCTCAGCGGTCTGGTTTACACAGTTCTTCCTTGCTGGCCTGCCCTTGCTTTGGGTCGCTGGCTTTATCGCTTTGGGCATAGGTGGTGCCGTCGGGGCTTACTTCCTTCTCCCACACGTTGCCAGTCGCGTTGATCGTTTTATCGACCCCTCTTCCGGCGACAGCTATCAGGTTATGCGATCCATGGAAGCCTTTATGAATGGAGGTGTTCTTGGACGCGGTCCCGGAGAGGGTTCTGTAAAATCTGTACTGCCCGATGCCCATACGGACTTTGTTTTTGCGGTAGCAGCCGAAGAATTCGGTATGATTGTCTGCCTGATTGTCGTCGGCCTCTTTGCCTTTATCTTCCTGCGCGGTTTTTCCCGGGTCATAAAGGAAACCAACTTCTTCATTCTGTTGGCCGTAACCGGTCTTCTGGTCCAGTTTGGCCTGCAATCGCTCGTCAACATGGCGTCGACGCTTCATCTGATGCCAACCAAGGGTATGACATTGCCCTTTATCAGCTATGGCGGGTCTTCTCTTGTATCCGTTGCGCTTTGTATCGGCATGGCGCTGTCACTCACGCGTCGGCGCGTCGGTCAGGAGGCAGGTTTATGAGCACACCTGTCTCCCGCAATCTACCCGTCGTTATTGCCGCCGGTGGCACCGGTGGACATGTGTACCCTGCGTTGGCCCTGGCTGACGCCCTAAGAACGCGAGACTGGCCTATTGCCTTCGTCACGGATGAACGCGGTACCGCGTTCAGCGACCAAAAATCCGGCACCGAAATTCATCATATCAAGGCGGCGAGCCTTGGCGGCGGCGCCTGCAGCAAACTCAAGGGGCTCACGCAGTTAGGCGTTGGTTTGCTGCAGGCGCGCGCCATCCTCAAACGCCTAAATCCAGCCGCGGCTATTGGGTTTGGCGGTTACCCATCCGTTCCGACGATGTGTGCGGCCACTCAAATTGGTATACCCACACTCATCCACGAACAGAATGCTGTTCTTGGCCGGGCCAACCGCCTCCTCGCCCCGCGCGTCGGGACTATTGCGACATCCTTCGAAAAGGTCGCTGGTATCCAGCCCAATTCGGTCGGAAAGGCTGTGCTAACCGGCAACCCGGTTCGAGAGGCCATATCCGAAATTGGCAAAACACCGTATCCGTCGCTGAGTGAAACAGGCCAAATCAACATATTGATATTTGGTGGTAGCCAAGGGGCCCGCGTATTGAGTGAAGTCCTGCCTACAGCACTGGCTTCTCTTTCAGCTAGTGAACGCGCTCGTCTCAATGTCACGCAACAATGCAGACCGGAAGATCTCGCCGACGTAGAGAACACCTATCAAGCCGCCAGCATATCAGCGACCCTCAAAACCTATTTCAACGACATGCCAGACCGCCTGACATCGGCACACCTTGTTATCGCCCGGGCAGGCGCGTCAACGATCTCGGAACTTATGGCTGCGGGCCGACCCGGCTTGCTCGTTCCCTACCCGCATGCGACCGATGACCATCAAACAGCCAACGCCAGCAACATCGCAGCCATCGGCGCAAGCTGGTGTGTCCCCGAACCAGAATTTACGACTGAGTTTGTTGCAGCTGAACTCCGTCGTTTCTTAAAGGACCCAACCGTTCTCGCAGAGGCCGCGGCCAATACGAACAAGCTCCGCAAAACCGATGCGGCTGAACGGCTCGCCGACGCGGTAGAAGCCAGCATAAAATTTAACGAACGTGGAGAGGCTGCATGAGAACGCTACCTCTCTCCATTGGAAATATTCATTTCTGCGGTATCGGCGGTATCGGGATGAGCGGAATCGCGGAGGTTCTACACAATCTCGGCTATTCGGTGCAGGGAAGTGACATTGCCCAGAACGCGAACGTTGCACGCCTTACGAAAATGGGCATACCGGTATCCATCGGTCAAAGCGCCGACAATCTTGGGGACGCCACCGTTATTGTGGTCTCTTCAGCGATCCAACCAGATAACCCAGAGCTTCTTGCTGCACGGCAGCGTCATATCCCGGTGGTACGGCGGGCAGAAATGCTTGCCGAGCTTATGCGTCTCAAATGGGCGATCGCCGTCGGCGGCACCCACGGCAAAACGACGACTACGTCATTGATCGCCGCCATGCTTGATACGGCGGGAACGGATCCAACCGTTATTAACGGCGGCATCATCAATGCCTATGGCACAAACGCACGGCTGGGCGAAGGTGAATGGGTCGTGGTTGAAGCTGATGAGTCCGATGGCACTTTCATCAAGTTGCCCGCGACCATCGCCGTGGTAACCAACATTGACCCAGAGCATTTGGATTTCTACGGATACTTTGATGAAGTTCGAAAAGCATTTGTCTCCTTCGTCGCGAATATCCCGTTCTACGGCCTAGCAGTATTGTGTATCGACCACCCCGAAGTTCAGGCCATGATCCCGCAGGTATCTGATCGCAAGATCATCACCTACGGTTTCAACGCCCAGGCTGACATCCGCGCGGAAAAACTGACCACAAGTGAAGGCCATACCGAATTCGATATCGTCTTTTCTGGCCGCTCCTCAATGGCGGGAACCCGTCTCGATCAGGTCTCTCTGCCAATGGTCGGCAAGCACAATGTGCAGAATGCACTTGCTGCCGTCGCCATCGCTCAGGAAATGGAGACGCCAGCTGACACCATTCGCCAAGGGCTCGCTGCTTTTTCAGGCGTTAAACGGCGCTTCACCGTTACTGGCAAAAGCAACGGCATAACCGTCGTCGATGATTATGGTCATCACCCGGTCGAAATCAGTGCTGTTTTGGCCGCAGCCCGCGCCAGCGCCCGGGGACGGGTCATCGCCGTGGTGCAACCGCACCGCTATTCGCGGCTCAAAGATTTGTTTGAGGATTTCTGCACCTGTTTTAATGACGCCGATACGGTCGTCGTCGCTGATGTCTATCCAGCAGGCGAAAAACCCCTAAAGGGCTTTGATCGGGCGGGACTGATAGAAGGTTTACGAGCACATGGTCATCGCGACGTCATGGCGCTTGAAACCCCAGACAGCTTACCAACGCTCGTAAAAGATATTGCGACTGACGGTGACATGATCATTTGTCTGGGGGCCGGAAATATTACTACCTGGGCCAATGATTTACCCGGTGAGCTCGATAAACTCTCAGGCGATAGCGAATTACAACGGGAGGCCAAAGCATGATGGCTGCCCGGAATATAGAGCGTCTTATCGACCAACTCCCGCAAGTACGGGGCACCCTAACAGCGGATGCATCGATCGCACGGTTGACGTGGTTCCGTGTCGGCGGCAATGCGGAAGTCCTGTTTGAGCCCGCGGATCAGGAAGATCTCCAGGCATTCCTCGAAGCGCTACCCACGGGTGTCGATGTAACTGTCCTAGGGGGCGCGTCCAACCTTATCGTTCGCGATAGTGGAATTTCCGGCGTAACGCTTCGGCTTGGTCGGGCATTTACTAATATTAGCGTTGATGACACGACAGTAATGGCTGGTGCTGCCGCCATGGACATAACCGTGTCACGCAAGGCGCGGGATAGCGGAATTGGCGGTTTAGAATTTCTAAGCGGTATTCCGGGTTCCATCGGTGGCGCTATTCGAATGAATGCTGGCGCCTACGGCACCGAAATCAAGGATACGCTGATCGAGGCAACGGCGATTGACCGGCAAGGCACTATTCACCGCGCAACAGCGGAGGATCTTGGGTACAGCTATCGTCATTGCACCGCCCCGGATGACTGGATATTCGTTTCCGCCCAACTCCGGGGTCAGTCCGACAGCAGCGATTTAATTTCCGCGCGGATGGACGAAATCGCTGCCGCTCGGGAGAGTTCTCAGCCAATCAGAGAACGTACCGGCGGTAGCACATTCAAGAATCCCGGCGATCACAAAGCCTGGCAGCTAATCGATAAGGCTGGTTGCCGAGGCTTACAGCGTGGTGGCGCTCAGGTTTCAAACACACATTGCAATTTCCTGATCAATACCGGGACCGCGACAGCTGCTGACCTGGAGGGGTTAGGTGAAGAAGTCCGCCGTCGTGTCGAGACAGAGACCGGCGTGAAGCTTGAATGGGAAATCAAACGTATTGGAACGTTACCAGATGTAGGAGGCGTCCAATGAGTAAACGTGTTGCCGTCCTGCTTGGTGGCATATCATCTGAACGTGAGGTGTCACTTGTTTCCGGTAACGCTGTCGCAGATGCGCTGAATAGCAAGGGATATGATGTTGTAAAAATCGATGTTGGCAATGATCTGTCAGCGACAATTGATGCGCTAACCCCTGCACCAGACGTCGTATTTAACGCGCTGCACGGTCGATACGGTGAAGATGGCTGCATACAGGGCACCCTTGACCTGTTGAACATTCCTTATACCCATTCCGGCGTTTTAGCGTCGGCCATGGCGATGGATAAACCCATGGCCAAGCGTCTCTTCGAGCAGGCGGGCATCCCCTGTGCCAAACACGTTATCGCCAGCCGGGAGGCTGTGTTGGCCGGTGACGTCATGGACCCACCTTATGTCGTGAAACCTCTCAATGAAGGCTCAAGCGTTGGCGTACAAATTGTCAGCAACGGTGAGAGCAACAGAGAGATGTCAGAAGCCGAATGGTCGTTCGATGACAAAGTTATGGTCGAGAAATATATCCCTGGCCGGGAAATTACGGTTGCTGTGATGGGTGACCGCGCCCTAGGTGTCACAGAGCTTAGAACCGACGACGGCTTCTATGACTACGACGCCAAATATACCGAAGGGCGCACCACCCATATCGTCCCGGCCCCTCTCCCGCCATCGATTTCCGACACCGCTATGGCACATGCGCTTTTGGCACATAAAACCCTCGGATGTCGCGGCGTGACACGTGCCGACCTGCGCTACGACGACACACAATCAGACCCGGGCAATCTGATCATGCTCGAAATTAACACGCAGCCCGGAATGACACCTCTATCGCTCGTTCCCGAGCAAGCGGCTCACGTCGGCATAGAGTTTGGTGACCTGGTTTCCTGGATGGTGGAGGACGCGGCATGCGGAAACTAATGGAAACACTCCATAACGCCCGCTACCCAGACACCAGCGCTGGGAAGAAAAAGGCCGCGCGAGCAACACGAAAAAAACCGGCACCCAAATGGGTAAGACCAACATTGAAGGGATGCGCCATTGTCGCGGTATTTGCCGTGGGGATCGGTGGGCCAACGTGGCTTTGGCAAAGCGGTACGATCACCCAAGGATTGAATGCTTTGTGGCAGGAAACTGTCAGCTACACAGCGGACATCGGTCTCAGGGTCGATAAGGTGACATTGCGTGGACGGCATTTCACGTCTCGTCGCTCTGTCATCCGCGCGGTCAGATTGAAACGGGGCGACCCCATATTAGGGTTTGATGTTGACCGTCTCCATAAACGTCTGGTCAAGTTACCCTGGGTCCGGGAAGCCGCTATCAAGAGACGATGGCCCGATACCGTCGACATTAAGATTACCGAACGCCAACCCATGGTGCTGTGGCAGCGCAAAGGTCGTCTTTATTTGATGGACACCGAAGGCGTGCCCATCACTTCAAGAAAGCTTGGCCGCTTCCGTGATCTGCTAATAGTAGTCGGCAAAGGTGCTCCAAAAGCTGCGCCGACGTTGCTCGCAATGATTGCTAGCGAGCCAACCCTTACCCGCCTGGTAACAGCTGCAACATTCATCGGAAAACGCCGTTGGAATTTAAAACTCAAAGGCGGAATCAAGGTGAGATTGCCAGAACAGGATCCGCATAAGGCCTGGAAACGGCTAGCCCAGCTTCACCTTAAACACCGGCTCTTAGCCCGCGACGTCAAAATGATCGACATGCGGCTACCAAACAGGCTTTTGATCCGCCCTGGCGTTCTTGGCTCACAAACAACCCGCGTCAAAGGGCAAAGGACATAGGGATGAATGATCGCATTACATTCTTGAAAAGGAGGGTCGCCCTGTGAATAAGACGAGAACAGGCCTGATCGCGGCTCTTGATATCGGCAGCTCAAAAATCTGCTGTTTGCTAGCCCATCCCTTGAATAACGGTGGCGTCCGCGTTATCGGTACCGGGCACCACGCCTCTAAAGGCGTTCGTGGCGGCGCCGTCATCGATATGGATGCTGCCCAGAATGCCACGTTAACCGCTGTAAGCGCCGCAGAAGAACTTGCTGGTGAGCGGATTCGGGAAGTTGTTGTCAACGTATCCGGCGGCAATCTCTCCTCCGAGACATACAACGTCGAGCTGGCGATTTCCGGGCGCGAAATCAACGAGACTGATATGCGCAAGGCTTTGGCGCAGGGCAACGGAATCCAGCATAACGCCGACCGCGAAGTTCTTCACTGCCTGCCGGTCGGCTATTCCCTGGACTCGACGCGCGGCATTCGTGACCCGCGAGGAATGTTTGCCGAAACGCTTGGGGTCGACATCAACGTTATCTCCGCGCGCGCAGCGGTGCTCAGGAACCTCGCGAATTGCCTGGGCCGCTGTCACCTTGATATTGAAATCGCGGTCGCGGCCCCTTACGCATCCGGCCTCGCCTGCCTCGTCGAGGATGAGATTGATCTGGGCGTTACCATCGTCGATATGGGTGGCGGCACGACAACGATCGCCGTTTTCTATGACGGCGAAGTTATCCACGCCGATTCCATCCCTGTCGGAGGCCAGCACGTCACTAGCGATATCGCCCGCGGGCTCTCCACTTCTTTAGCCCACGCCGAGCGAATGAAGACCTTGTATGGCAACGCCATACCGTCGCCCTCAGATGAGCGCGAGCTCATTGATGTCCCGCTCATTGGCGAAGAAAACACCAACCAACCCAACCATGTGCCCCGTTCTCTGCTAAACGGGATTATTCGTCCCCGCATGGAAGAAACTTTCGAACTCGTGCGCAGCCGCCTTGAAGTTGCAGGCATGGACAGGATTTCCGGCCGCAGGCTGGTCCTTACGGGTGGCGCCAGTCAATTGCAGGGCACACGCGAACTCGCAACGCCTGTTCTTGAGAAACAGGTGCGCATGGGACGCCCCATGCGAATCAACGGTCTTGCAGAAGCAACAAGCGGACCAGCGTTTTCAACTTGCGCTGGACTGCTCCGCTTTGCTGCCGAACGACAGTCCGACGTTCGTGATCAGCTTGATGCCATCCCAACCGGGGTTGGCGGACGTTTTTCCCGTATCGGCCACTGGCTAAGAGAGAACTTCTAATGATTCCACCCAACTCTACTACTTTACCACCAACTACTATCTGTCGCAGCGTCGCTGCGGCAATTCCTTGTAACAGCCCAATGTATGTATGGAGGCTCGTATGACCATCAATTTCACAACTCCCGAAACGGACGACCATTTAAAACCCCGTATTACCGTCGTTGGATGTGGCGGTGCGGGCGGAAACGCCGTCAACAATATGATTAGCAAGCAGCTCGAGGGCGTCGAATTCGTTGTCGCAAACACCGACGCTCAGGCACTTGCTCAGTCTCTCGCGGATCGCCGAGTACAGCTTGGTCGGGCGATTACTCATGGACTAGGCGCTGGCTCCCGACCCGATATGGGTCGCGCCGCCGCCGAGGAAGCCATGGAAGATATTGGGCAAATTCTCAATGGATCGCATATGGTGTTTATCGCTGCCGGTATGGGTGGTGGCACCGGAACCGGTGCGGCGCCTGTAATTGCACGTCTCGCCCGTGAACAGGGCATGCTCACCGTCGGCGTTGTCACCAAACCGTTTCAGTTCGAGGGATCGAACCGGATGCGGATCGCTGATGCCGGAATCGAGGAAATGCAACAATTCGTCGATACCCTGATCGTGATCCCCAACCAGAACCTGTTCCGCATTGCGAATGAAAAAACGACATTCGCGGATGCATTCGCGATGGCTGATGACGTTCTTCATTCAGGCGTTCGCGGCGTCACCGACCTGATGGTTGTACCCGGCCTCATCAATTTGGATTTTGCCGATATCCGCAGTGTCATGTCCGAAATGGGTAAAGCCATGATGGGCACCGGCGAAGCGGATGGCGAAGAACGGGCGCGGCTCGCCGCAGAAGCTGCGATATCCAATCCCCTGCTCGATGATGTGTCGATGAAAGGCGCACGCGGTGTCCTGATCAATATTACCGGCGGCCCTGACATGACATTGTTTGAAGTCGATGAAGCCGCAAACCGGATTGGCGAAGAAGTTGATGCCGATGCTAATATCATCTTTGGTTCGGCCCTCGACGAGTCCCTCGAAGGCAAAATCCGCGTATCCGTCGTTGCCACCGGCATCGATATTGATGCGGCCGCCCGACCGCGCCCGGTCCTCAAAGTCTATAGCGACCCGGTAGCATCAAAATCCACACCGGAAAGCACACCACTGCCAGTAGCAGCAGCAACGATGGACATTCCCACCGGTGCTCCCACTGCAACGGCCCTGGGAAGCGGAAACACCGCCACGGCCCTAAAAATGCCTGAAACAATGCCAGAAATTGAAAAACCATCGATGCCCGAAGGAACCTTGGATATCCAGGAGGAACCAACCCAAACCGACATTGTGACACTCGTTGAGAAGGAGGGGGTCATTGAGCCACCAGCTGAAGAAACGGCTCATACGGTCGACGAAACCGAAATGGCTTCAAGAGAACCGGAGGCCAATGAGATGGTTTCAGATCAGGCAGATAAGCCATTCATCCCACCTGTTCCTGCGCAACCTGCAAAAGCAGCACCAGCCAAAATGGTGGCTTCTGCTGACCCATTCCGTGAGGCAGAAATACTTAATGCAGCACCTGTTCCTGAAAAGAAACGGGGACCAAACATCTTTCAAAGGATGACAGGTGCAAGCTGGCCCAGGAAGGAGGAAGAGGCAGCTCGTGAGGCCAAGGAGCCTAAAATGACAGGCACCTCCCCGGCTCCTTCGCCGAAGCCCGCGGATACCAAGGAACCGCAAGCGACCGAAACTGTTGCAGTAACCCCACCAAAACCTGCTCCCGCAGCTATATCTATGCCAGAGCCAAAGATAGCGGCAATTGAGGAATCGGAACCGGAACCGATTGAACCTTCAGTCTCTGAAGAGCCTGCTGCTGAAACTCAGCCTAAACTAAGAGGTGTGGAACCTCGGGAAAGACTGCCAAATTCACAAAGTGAAGAGGATTTACTGGAAATTCCAGCCTTCCTAAGACGACAGGCTAACTAAATGCGGAAAACACCGTAACATTTTGTAACAATTGTTGATTTGAGGGCTCCGGAGGATATTGCTACATACCCTCCGGAGCCTTTTTCATGCTCTGAACCAGGCAATTTTGCGCCGTGCGGTTAACGATGAATGTTAGGGTTAACAGTTATCGAACTTTTACGGCGCTGCAAAAGGAATAACATCGGTGCCTGACGTAGTAGAAACGCGTAATGTAGAAACGCGTAATTCCGTAGCTGCCACCCCTGTTTCTAAGGTGGTGATGCAGAAATCGTTAAAATCTTCTATTGGCTGCACGGGCATTGGACTCCATTCAGGGAAGAAGGTGACGATGTCACTGAACCCTGCGGCCCCGGACACTGGCATCATCTTCCATCGTACCGATCCAGAAGGTGATGTCCACATCATTCCTGCGCGCTGGGACTATGTCGTCGATACGCGCATGGCAACGACAATTGGCAACCAATCGGGTGCTTCTGTCTCCACAATTGAACATCTTATGGCTGCTCTGGCCGGCTGCGGAATTGATAACGCCATTATCGAAATAGACGGCGCAGAGGTTCCGGTTATGGATGGCAGCGCCGCACCTTTTATTTTCCTCGTGGAATGCGCCGGTATGATTGATCAGAATGCACCGCGCAAAGCGATTAAGATCGAGCGTGCGATAGAGGTTGGTGATTCTGAAAAATTCATGTCGGCAACACCCGATGAGTCATTTTCTGTCGCTTTCGAGGTTGATTTTGAAGACACTGCCGTAGCCCGGCAGCAATTGAGCATGCGTCTGGTTAACGGGACTTTCAAAACCGAAATCGCCAGGGCGAGAACCTTTGGATTTGTCCATGAAGTCGACGCCCTTCGCAAAGCCGGCTTGGCACTTGGTGGCTCGCTGGACAATGCTGTTGTTATTAGCGGTGATACAATCCTGAACGGTGATGGTCTTCGGTATGACGACGAGTTTGTTCGCCATAAAATTCTGGATTGTGTTGGTGATCTGTATCTCGCGGGTGCCCCGATAATCGGCCAAATCGATGCGCTTCGATCAGGACATGCGCTCAATAATCAGTTCCTGATTTCCCTGTTTGCCGATGACACAGCCTGGTCTTATGTCGAGATGTCCAGCGCTTCTGTTCCGGGTGTTTCCCATAGCCGGGATCAGGAATCGGAACTCGCGATCGCCTAACCGCCTGGCTAGGCAATTTTTCAAAACCCTCAATGCTTTTCCAGTATGGTGATGATCGCCTGCCCCGTGGTATAAACGGGTGGTATAAACGGGTTTAGGTCATGATCAGTTGATCTATAATCTATTGTTCACCACTTTAATTAATGTGGTGAACAATGAGATGTAGATAACCGCGCAACAGGGATGAAAATGCGCCAGTTGAAATATGTAAGCGTTTTACTGTTATTAGTTTCCGTCACGGCATGCAGCTCGGATGACAAAGCGCCGTATGTCGAACGCCCAGTTAACGCGCTTTATAACCTTGCTGTGAACGCTTTGGAGTCCGGTGCTTATCTGGAGGCCGCGCGTTTCTTTGAAGAAGTCGAACGCCAGCACCCCTACTCCGTTTGGGCCACTAAAGCCCAACTCATGGCGGCCTATTCAAATTATGAAGCCAATAAGTATGACGATGCGGTCATTGGTTTAGATCGGTTTATCCGGCTTCATCCTGGCAACCGCGATACCCCTTACGCGTATTACCTAAAAGCGCTGACCTTTTATGAACAAATCACCGACGTAAGCCGCGATCAGCTCGGAACCGAAAAGGCCCTCAAAGCTTTACGCGAAGTTATCCGCCGCTACCCAAGATCAAAATACGCCCGCGATGCCCGCCTCAAAATCGACCTAACGCGAGATCATTTAGCCGGAAAAGAAATGTCAATCGGTCGATTTTATCTCCGCAAGAAAGAGTATATTGCGGCAATCAACCGATTCAGGCGCGTTATCGATAACTATCAAACCACCACACACATACCAGAGGCTCTTCATCGCACCGCAGAGGCCTACTCAGCGCTCGGCATAACCGAAGAAGCCAAGAAAGCCGCGTCCGTTCTCGGGCACAACTACCCAGGTAGTGAATGGTATATCGACAGCTATGCGTTGATGACCGGAAAAGACATCCGCGAAGAAAAGGAAGAAAAAGGTTTTCTGGCCCGCGCCTGGAATTGGGTCTTCTGAAGTCGAATGCTCGCTTCCGTCACGATCCGCGACATCGTCCTGATCGATAAAGTCGACGTTTCTTTTGACACCGGGCTTTGCGCGCTAACCGGCGAAACAGGTGCCGGTAAATCTATTTTGCTTGATGCCCTTGGCCTTGCACTCGGAATGCGGGCCAACGCCAGTCTCGTGCGGAGAACCGGCAATGGCGACAACACAAACTCCCGGGCTTCTGTCTCCGCCACTTTCGACCTTGCCGATGACGACCCCGTTTATGACCGATTAACAAACCACGACATCACTGCACCGGAACCGGGAGAGTCCCTTATCCTGAGGCGAAATCTGGATAAGGATGGTAGAGGTCGAGCCTTTATAAATGACCAACCGGTGAGCGTAGCGCTTCTACGACAGATCGGCGAATCCCTGGTAGAAATAGAAGGCCAATTCGCCAGCCACGGGCTTATGGATCAAGCAACACATCGCGAGTCTCTGGACGGTTTTGCAAATTTAGGAAAATCCAGCAGCGACGTTTCCGCTCTCTATAAAACCTGGCGAGACGCCGAATCCGCTTTAGCAGAGGCAATTGCCGCCCTGGAGCAAAACCGAGCGGATGAAGAATATCTTCGACATGCCCTCGCGGAGTTGGTGGAGTTAGACCCGCAGGCGGGCGAAGAAACAGAACTCTCCGAGGCGCGCGCCTTATTGATGAATGGAGAACGGCTGGTCACGGCAATGGCGGCAGCTGAAAAATCGCTATCAAATGGCGATGGCGTTGAGGATCGGCTTGCGGCTGCGCAACGTGTGCTTACCCATGAAGTCGACGCCGCAGCTGGCCGACTCGATGCCGTAATGGATGCACTCGCGATTGCCAACGATGCCGTCGCGGACGCGGAAGCGCTACTTCACCGCGTTATGGTTGATGCCGAACCAGATCCTGAAAAACTTGAGGCTTGCGAAGAACGGTTGTTTGCGATCCGCGCGATGGCGCGAAAACATAGTATTTCCGTCGAAGAGCTGCCGACTCTTCGGTCGAATCTGGAACAAAAACTTGGGCAAATTGACGATGCCGGCGGGTTGATGCAGAAACTCCGGGCAGAACGCGACCAGGCCTACGAAACCTACAAATCACGGGCAACTGAACTCAGTCAAAAACGGGCTAAAGCGGCTATCAAACTCGACAAAGCAGTGGCGATGGAGCTTCCTCCCTTAAAGCTTGAGAAGGCGGTCTTCACCACGCGCGTCGAAGTGCTGGAGGAAAAGGACTGGGGACCAACCGGTATGGATCGCGTTCATTTTGAGGTCTCCACAAACCCGGGTGCGCCCTCAGGCCCACTCGCCCGTATCGTGTCCGGCGGCGAATTAGCACGGTTTCTTCTTGCTCTGAAAGTCGTCCTTCATCAATCAAATGCGATCCCAACCCTGATATTCGACGAAGTTGATTCCGGGATCGGGGGCGCGATAGCCACGGCCGTTGGAGAACGGCTCGCCAAACTCGCCAAAAACGTTCAGGTGTTGGCGATCACACATTCACCACAAGTCGCTTCTTGTGCGATGTGGCATTTGCAGATCGCCAAGTCCGAAAACGCCGGCGTCGTCACAACCAACGTGGCGCAACTTTCAGAAGATGATCGGCAGGAAGAGATCGCCCGGATGCTTGCCGGCGCCCGAATTACCGACGAAGCACGAGCGGCGGCTGCGAGCTTGATGGGCCGGGACAACGCGTAAGGCATATTGGGGTTAAGAGCTTTCCATGAGTAATGATATCGCGGCGGTTGCTATCGACCAGCTCACCGAAGCCCAAGCCAAAGAAGAGCTGGCCCGGTTAGCGCACGAAATAGGGGAGCATGATCGCTCATACCATCAAGACGACGCCCCGACTATATCGGATGCCGAATATGATGCACTCCGGCAACGGAATCAGAAAATCGAGGCGCTTTTTCCCAAACTTGTTCGAAAGGACAGTCCTTCTGTGCGGGTCGGTGCCGCAGTTGCTTCCGGGTTCGCCAAAGTCCGGCACGCCGTCCCGATGCTATCTCTCGGAAACGCATTCGACGATGACGATGTTCAGGAATTTTTTGCGCGAATCCGCCGGTTTCTCGGATTGGGCGAAGATGAACAGATTGATGTTGTCGCAGAACCAAAAATCGACGGGCTTTCCATCTCGCTCCGCTATGAGAACGGTGAGTTTGCCCTGGCGGCAACACGCGGTGACGGACAAGAGGGGGAAAATGTCACAGCCAACGTCGCCACCATGCAGGAAATTTCAAACACAATTGCTGCGGCTGTCCCCGACGTCCTGGAAGTTCGTGGCGAGGTTTACCTCGGACATACTGCCTTCCGGTCAATCAATGAACAACGCGCGCAGGATGGCGAAGCGACCTTTGCAAATCCGCGCAATGCCGCCGCCGGGTCGCTCCGACAGTTGGACAGCACCATAACGGCGCAACGCCCGCTCCAAATGTTTGCCTATGCCTGGGGGGAGCTCGGTGAACCCGTTGCAGAAACCCAGTGGGAATTCTTACAATCCTTAAAAAGGTGGGGTTTTCCGGTAAACCCGCTGGCCGAAATTTGCACTAGCCCGGAAGACGCTATCGCCTATCACAAGAAAATTTCGGAGCTCCGGGCTGATCTCGACTACGACATAGATGGTCTTGTCTACAAGGTAAACCGACTGGACTGGCAACAGCGTCTTGGATTTGTCAGCCGTGCCCCACGCTGGGCCATCGCTCACAAATTTCCGGCGGAAAAAGCCCAAACTGTTCTCAACGAAATCACAATTCAGGTTGGACGAACCGGCGCGTTAACACCAGTTGCAAATCTCACGCCGATTACTGTCGGTGGTGTCGTCGTCAGCCGGGCCACTCTCCACAACGCCGATGAGATTGAACGAAAGGACATCAGAGAAGGCGACACTGTCATCATTCAGCGCGCCGGCGATGTGATTCCACAGGTTGTTGAGGTTCTAAGCGATAAGCGCCCTGATGACAGTAAACCATTTACCTTCCCCGACCACTGCCCGGAGTGCGGCAGCGTTGCAATCCGAGAGCCTGATGAAGCGGTCATTCGCTGCACCGGCGGACTGATCTGCCCGGCACAAAAACTTGAGCGGCTTAAACATTTTGTCAGCCGTCAGGCCTTCGACATTGATGGGTTGGGGGGAAAACACATCGACGCCTTTCAGGCCGAGGGGCTGGTCAACACGCCGGGGGATATTTTCCGACTGCACGAGCGGCACGAAACATTACGACAGCGTGAAGGCTGGGGTGATAAATCAGTCGACAATCTGATTGCGTCCATCGAACAGCGGCGAACTATTCCACTGGAAAGATTTATTTATGCTCTCGGAATTCGCCAGGTCGGGCAGGCGACCGGACGTCAACTGGCACTCCATTACGGTTCCTTAAATGCCTGGGTTTCAGCAATGCAGCAGGCTACCAATGAACGCCAATCCAACCCTGACGAACAAAAGAAACCGGAACTGGTCGGTGATGCTTTTAGCGCCCTTTGTGACATTGACGGCATCGGGGTCAGCATGGCGGATGATATTGTCCAGTTTATCGGTGAGCCGCAAAATTTAGAGGTCATCGAAGATCTCGCAGTTTCACTCAATGTAGAAGATGCTGCACAGCCCGACACCGGTTCGGCGGAAATTGCTGGCAAAACAGTCGTCTTTACCGGCTCGTTGGAAACCATCAGCCGCGCCGAAGCCAAAGCGACCGCAGAAGCCCTCGGAGCGAAAGTGACTGGTTCCGTCTCAAAAAAAACCGACTATGTCGTTGTCGGTGCTGATCCCGGCTCCAAAGCAACCAAAGCTAAAGATCTAGGTATTCCAGTCCTCAGCGAAGACGAATGGCAAAAATTAATTGGCGCTTAAGCGCGTGGTAGAAACCGCAAGCCAAACCAGGTCATTGGTACTGCGGCAACCATCCATACGACACAGATTGCTGCAATAATCTCGATTGATACCCCGGCATCGATCATCTGACCGAAGAGAACCGGCGATACGGCTGTACCACATACAGAGACACCGGACACTAATCCCCGTACGGCACCGAGATGCAGAACGCCATAGGCTTCCGCCCAGAAGGCACTCACGACGGAACGATGAAGGCCACTTGTTATGCCGGACAAAACGAACCAGACGAGAACAGCAAATGGATGCGCGGAGACAACCAGTGCCAGAATCCCCAACCCCATTGGCAATAGATACCAGGTAATCATTCGGCGAGCGGTATAGCGATCAATCAACGGGCCGGAAATAATTCCCGTAACAACACTGACGATCGCAAAAACAGCAAAACACGCTGCAAACCACGTAATATCCCACCCTTTGGTTTCGGTCATGTGGATCTGATGAAACATCAACCCTGTCATCAACATGCCCGGCGCGATGATATTCGCCATAACCATATAAAATGTCGGATGATGTAGAGCCTCACGAAGAATCCATTGACGAACACTGGTTGATCCCGAATTCGCTCCTGTTGTTTTCGTACCTGCTTTGCCGAGCCGCGCCAACAACGCCTCATGCCGCGCTTCGTGGCCGCGCAGGAGTATGAGGACTGCCGGAACCATCACCGCCAGCAAAATTATGGCGGACCACGCCCAAGCGCCCCGCCAACCTGAATATGCGATCATGACAACCACTAGAGACGGCAAGGCAACCTGTCCCGCTGCGTGGCCCAAATTGGCAATGCTAAGGGCTTTTCCCCGGCCCTCATCAAAATAGCGGGCCATTGCGGTCTGGGATGTGTGTCCCATCAGCCCCTGCCCGCACAGCCGCAATCCAAAGAATGCAATAAACAGAAAAACAACGCCGCGCCCACCAGCCAATAGAGCACACGAAAGGGCGAGTCCAATAACAACAATAAAGCTGTAGAGCCTAAGATCGATGTCATCCATCTTGCGCCCCGCCCAAATCAAACAGGCAGCACTGGCGAGCGTTGCCAGTGAGAAAATCAGCCCAAGGTCGCCGTGGCTTAAATTGTAGTCGTTGCGGATTTCAGCGCCGAACAGCGCAATAAAATAGGTCTGTCCAAAACTCGAAAGCAGCGCGAGCAGAAACCCGTAAAACAAAAAACCGGCATTATTGCCGACAAAGGAAAAGTAACTGCGCAATGTACTGGCTTAAGTTCGGTTAGGAAAAGTCAGTAATCGTGTGGCTTCTTCTATCCATTCGGCCGTCTCGGAGTCCACCAAGGGCCCAATCGTCGATCGAACGCGAGCGTGGTATTTGTTCAGCCACTCGATTTCCTCTTTCGTCATGATCTCCGCATCAACCAGCGCAAGGTCTATCGGCGTCAGAGTTAAAGCCTCAAACTGGAGCATCTCACAGCCATCTTCTTTGCCACCATCATTTTGGGCTGTACGAACGACTTCGAGATTTTCAATCCGAATTCCAAACGCCCCTGCCTTGTAGTAACCGGGTTCATTGGAGACAATCATACCGAGCTGCAGCGGAACATCCGCGGACCGCTTCGCAATGCGATGGGGTCCTTCATGAACCCCTAGATAAGCACCAACACCGTGGCCGGTGCCATGCTCGAAATCGAGACCGATATCCCATAAAGGCTGCCGCGCCAGCGAATCCAGCTGACCACCACTTGTCCCAATGGGAAAGCGCGCGGTTGCAATAGCTGCGTGGCCTTTCAGCACCCGCGTAAAGCGGTCTCGCATCTCATCCGTTGGCGTTCCGATTGCCACTGTTCTGGTGACGTCAGTTGTCCCATCAAGGTATTGGGCGCCGGAATCCACCAGATAAATCGATCCTGGCTCCAGTCTCCGATCCGTTTCCGGTGTCACTCGATAATGAACAACAGCCCCATTTGGCCCGGCTCCGGAAATCGTTTCAAAGGACAGGCCTTTGAAATTTTCTCCACCAGCGCGAAAGCCGTAAAGCCTATCAACCGCAGACATCTCTGTTACATCGCCGGTCGAGCCTTCTTTAGATAGCCAGGCCAGAAATTTACAGAGTGCTGCCCCATCGCGAATATGCGCATTGCGTACGCCTTGTATTTCGACGGAGTTTTTGCAGGCCTTGGGCAGCACACACGGGTCATCCTTTGCAATAATTTGTGCCCCTGAAGCGTCAAGTTGTCTGCTCAACCAAACAGGTGCTGAGGTGGGTGCAACAAGAACTGATGCATCTGCCGCGCCCAACGTTGCCAAAGCGAGACCAAACTCGTCTATGGGGCGCAACGAAACCTTTTCGCCAAGCACCTCTAATGCGGCTGGTGTAAGCTTGCGGTCATCCATAAACAGTTCAACGGACCCAGACGCATTTAAAATTGCGAACCCCAGCGCAACCGGTGTGTTTGGCAAATCACCGCCCCGAATATTCAGGAGCCACGCTATCGAGTCAGGCGCTGTTAACACCGCAGCCTTTGCGCCATAGCCTCCGACGGTAGCCGCGGTTTCCGCAATCTTTTCTTCTGCGGAACGACCAGCGATCTCAACAGGATGCGGCCATACAGGTGCCAGGGGTGCAGGCGGTTGATCCTCCCATACAGCATCCAGTGGATTTGACTCTGTCTCGATCAATTCGATCTGTGCAGGGCGGCACTTCTCTTCGAGCTGTGCGAGACCGGTTTTGGTGTGTAGCCAGGGGTCAAACCCGATCCGGCACCCCTTTGGCCCATTTTTCGCAATCCAACTGCCGGGCGGATTATCTGAAATGCTACAAAATTCGTACAATGCGGGGTCGGCTTGCTCCCGAACCTGCAACGTATAGCGCCCATCTACGAACAATGCCGCCTTGTCTTTCAGAATTACTGCTATGCCCGCGGAGCCCGTAAAATCAGTGAGCCAAGCAAGCCGTTGGGCCCGCTTTGGCGGAAATTCAGACTGATGTTCATCAGAAAGCGGCACCAGAAACCCGCCCAGTTCTCGGCGGTGTAGCTCCGTGCGTAAAGCCGTGATGCGTTCTTCGGGTGTGGTGGTGGTCTGCGAAGCCTTCCCCTTACGGAACGCCATAAATGATCGCAGTGCAACACACAGCTCGTCAGCCGGATCACTCGCCACCAATGCCATCCAACAGTCCGGATCCACATTTTCGGGTGCAGCAAGTTGGCCTTCAACCAGCAATTCCAGCTCAGCAATACTGATCTTAGAACCATGCGCTTCCAACAGTAATTTGAGCGATGCGTCGCCGTCGTTTTCTGAATTGACCATGATAAATCTAGCGTTCCGGCCTTACCGAAGAGAAATGGTGCCAATTTCGTCAGAGCGTGGCGTCCGCCAACGAATTATATGTACCAGTGTAGCCGTTTATAAAACAAGAACCGGGAATATTTGGGGTCAAAACTTATACCTTTGGTCTCCGCAAGTGAGACCGACCACCGAAACCCTCTACTGTGTTCTTAAAACGAGCGTTGTCCATTCATCAATTTCAAGACGATCAATAACGAAAAGCCCGGCATCTGTATGCGCAGCAACAACATCATCTGCCTGGTCATTCAAAATCCCGGACAGAATGAGCCAGCCATCTGCCGATATCTGTTTTGCCGTGTCATTTGCAGCGGACATGAGTGGCCCTGCAAGAATATTTGCGACAACCAGATCAAATGGTCCCGCCGCCTTGATCTCGGCAGCAGAATAGAAATCACTCTCGAGAACACTAACGGTGTCCGCGCATTTATTCTTTTGGGCGTTTTCTATCGCAGTTTGCACAGCGGACGGATCATTGTCGCAGGCAAGGACATCAATATCGGGCCACAATTTGCTAATCCCAATAGCCAAGATGGCCGACCCACAACCAACATCAATTGCATTTCTTGGCGATCTTCCGTCATTGAAAAATCTTTCCAACACGCGGAGACACCCTTCTGTCGTTTGATGTTCGCCTGTGCCGAATGCCAAACCCGCATCCAGAGAAATCGGAATTTTGTCATTGGGAGGATCGTCCCCGAAATGATCAGGGAAAATGAAAAAACGGCCAATCGTGACCGGTGGGATCCGTGCTTCATACTGCGCAACCCAATCCACGCTTGCGATCCGTTCAATATGAATTTTTGGCGCTTTAAGATCAGCGGCAAGCGCGCCAACGATCAAACGCGATTCCAGATCGGAGGCGTCAGGCTCAACGGAACAAAACCCAACGACACGCCGCCCCTCAGCTCCGGCGTCCTCATCCATACTGATCCCGTCGACAAAGGGCTCCAAGATTGTTTCAAAAACAGGAAGATGCCCTTTCTCGGCGATATAGAAAACGATCTGCCAGCTATCAGATGGCGCACCTTGTCTCAAATCAGGCAAGCACCACGAAGCTGTCCATCACCTTCTTGGTTCCGGCTTTTTCGAAGTCGATTTCCAACTTGTTGCCATCGACAGTTGTCACTTTTCCATACCCAAACTTTTGGTGAAACACCCGAACACCGCGCTCTATGCCACCGGCAGAAGGCAGGCTTTCAACGAGTTTTGCCCGACCATCTATGACGCCTGCTTCCTTGCCCTTGCCTCTTGCCGACTGCATTCGTTGAAAGTCTGGGCCGCGACCCGCTGCCGTCCATTCCCCGGCGGCATCATCTTCAAACCCGGACGTCGCCGGGTAGCTTCCGTAAAGCCCGGCATCCGTTTCCGCCTCGACATGATCCGATGGTAATTCCTCAACGAAAAGCGATGGTATGGAAGCCTGCCACTGATTATAGATCCTTCGGTTTGCCGCAAAGCTGACATGTGCCTGTTGCCGGGCCCGCGTTAGACCGACATAGGCCAGCCTGCGCTCTTCTTCCAGTGCGGGAGCACCACCTTCATCCATTGTCCGCTGATTGGGAAACACGCCTGCTTCCCACCCCGGGAGAAAAACAGTGTCAAACTCGAGACCTTTCGCGGCATGCAGGGTCATCAGGCTTACCATCTCCCCACCATCTGCCTGTCCCGCCTCCATTACCAGACTCACATGCTCGAGAAATCCGGACAGGTTCTCAAATTCTTCAAGGGCGCTTACGAGTTCACGCAAATTCTCCAGACGACCCGGCGCTTCGGGCGACTTATCATTCTGCCACATCTCTGTGTAACCAGATTCATCCAGAACGGTTTCGGCCAATTCAACCTGATCTACCGTTTCAGCGAGTCCCGACCAACGATCAAAATCAGCCAATAGTGACGTGATGGCGCGGCGAGCTTGCGGTCGCAACTCGTCGGTACTCGCCAGCCGCCTTGCAGCTTCTGTCAATGAAATCGACTGCGCCCGGGACAGGTGATGAATGGCTTGCATGGTCGCTGCGCCAATACCGCGGCGCGGTACATTGATAATCCGTTCAAAAGCGAGGCCATCATCAGGCTGATTGATCACCCGCAAATAAGCGATGGCATCGCGAATTTCCTGTCGTTCATAGAAGCGCGGGCCACCAATAACCCGATAAGGTATCCCGACCGTAATGAAGCGCTCTTCAAACTCACGCATCTGAAAGCTGGCCCGCACGAGAACCGCGACTTGATCCAGCGAGTGACCTTTGGCCTGTAGCGCTTCTATTTCATCGGTAATGGTACGGGCTTCCGCTTCACCATCCCATACACCGCGCACCGTAATCTTTTCCCCGGCATCCCGTTCCGTCCAAAGCGTCTTGCCGAGACGCCCCGAATTGTGGGAGATGAGAGCGGAGGCTGCGGCGAGTATTTCGGGTGTGGATCGGTAGTTTTGCTCAAGCCGAAAAACCTCTGCGCCGGGAAAATCTTCCTCAAACCTGAGGATGTTGCCCACTTCCGCGCCGCGCCAGCTATAAATCGACTGATCATCATCGCCAACACAGCAAATATTTCTATTGGTTTGTGCAAGCAACCGTAGCCATAGATATTGCGCGACATTGGTATCCTGATACTCGTCCACCAGCACATATTTAAATCTGCGTTGATATTCAGCGAGGATCGTCTCATCGCGCGTAAACAGCGTGAGATTGTGGAGCATTAGGTCGCCAAAATCACAGGCGTTAAGCGTAATCAGGCGTTGTTGATAGTCCTTGTACAGTTCAAGCGCCTTGCCACCTGCGAATTCACCGACATCCGATGAAGAGACCTTTTCGGGAACCAGCCCACGATCTTTCCAGCGCTGAATGATCGCCAACAGCGCCCGCGCCGGCCATTTACTATGATCAATATCGTTGGCTTCCAGAATCTGCTTGAGAAGCCGCATCTGATCGTCTGAATCCAGAATTGTGAAATTAGACTTGAGGCCGATGATCTCGGCATGGCGCCGCAAAATTCGGGCCGCCACCGAATGAAAGGTTCCAATCCATAAATCTTCCGCAACAGGTCCAACAAGTTGGGCAACCCGTTCACGCATTTCCCGCGCTGCTTTATTGGTAAAGGTCACTGCCAATAATTGTCCGGGAAATGCTTTTCGCATCACCAGAATATGGGCGAGGCGCGTTGTCAGGACACGTGTCTTACCCGTCCCCGCGCCCGCAAGAACCAGCACAGGACCGTCCACAGCCTCAACGGCGCCTCGTTGGACCGAATTTAACGCTGCCAGATAGGGCGGCGCGTTTTGCGAGGCCGGTGTTGGCGCAGTGCCCTGCGGTGATGTTTCAGCGATATCAGACATGAGAACCCACAGTATATCAGCGACTGATACACCTCGGCGATTGCAGAATCGCGTTTTTTGATTCGATTTCGTGAATTTCTTGGTCGTGTAAATGTGATTACAGGCCCGTTTTAGGCGATTGCCCTCCAATCACATCACGCTATATCGTTTGGTGCTGCTCTATTTTCCTCTAAAGGCAAACTCGTTGGTATCGGATCCCTAATTGTTGCAGATGCTGTAGAACCAGGTCACGCGACGCATGGCAACATGTTCGTCCCAATTGATCAACTTAAGCCCATCCTGGGTGATTTGCTGGAAAAAGGCCGCGCTGCCGGACCCTATAGACCGTGGCTTGGCCTTTACGCACAGGAAATTCAGGGCCGCCTGTTCGTTTCCCGACTTGCCCGTGGAGGACCGGCGCAAACAGCCGGTATTAAACAGGGCGATCTCGTTGTTGGGGTTGGCAGTGAACCGGTCACCAGCCTGATCGAGTATTATCGGCGGATTTGGAAACTGGGAAACGCTGGCGTTTCCGTACCGTTGGACATCCTGCAGGGCGCAAAAGTACGGTCCATTTCGATCAAGTCCAGTGATCGCTACAAATGGCTCAAGCTCGACCACAGCTATTGGATTAAAGCGCACCGTGTTCTTCTTCGCGGGCACGCACAATGGCGTTGTTATACGCCAGCATGACTTCAACCTCATGGACGACGCCAATCATCTGCATGCTATCCGTGTTTTCAACCACGGCAATATGTTCTTCATGAACATCTTCCATGAGCTTAATAGCAACTTCGAGATCAGTCTCGCGCATGAGGACCGGAGGGTCTGACCTCGTAACATCTGCAGCATTGACGAGACCATCCAAAGACGGATCATAGGCCGCCTCTGCGACGTCAAACAGCCCAATGGTCCCGACCAGGGCACCATTCTCGTCTAGAACAAACAATTGCGCGTTAGGGGCTTTATGAAGTTTCTCGCGAATTTCAGCGACGGGTGTATCGCGGGTAACGTTGATATAAGTCGTCGTCATGACGTCGCCGATATGAACCTCCGCGAGAAATCCGGTCTCTCGCCCTCGGTTCACATTCACACCGCGCCGTTGCAACTGCCAGGCAAAGAAAGAGCCGCCAAAGGCCTGCTGGGTAATCACAGATGCGATCACCACAGCAACCATCACGGCAATAATAAACGAGTAATTGTTGGCCCCCGTCAGTTCGAAAACGATCAATATCGTCGACAGTGGCGCCCCCAATACGGCGCCGGCCACGGCCCCCATACCAACAAGCGTATAGGCACTATGTCCCGAAGACAGATGTGGGAAGGCCTCGGTTGCAATGATACCGAACGCACCGCCAAGCATCGCGCCGAGAAAGAGTGACGGGCTGAAGACGCCGCCGGCGAATCCGGAGCCCAAACTTATGGCCACAGCAGCGGTTTTCGCTGCCAACAAGGCCAAAAGCAGCTCCAACGCAATCTGTTCCTTCATCGCAGCATCAGTTGCGCCGTAGCCAACGCCCAACACCTGTGGAAAGGCCAGTGCAATAATTCCAATGAGAAGGCCGCCAACTGCGGGGTGTAACCAGCGCGGTAGTGGCATTTTCTCCGACATATCCTGCGCAAAAATAATACTGCGCATCAAAATGATGGCGACGAGCGCGCTGACAACGCCGAGCAAGGCAAAGGCAGGAAACTCAAGGTAGGATATGATCGAGTGACTGGGGGCGACGAAGGCAGAGAAATCGCCAAAATGCCCTCGCGAAATAATGGTTCCGGTTACAGATGCCAACGCAATGGGGGCCAGAGCCGACAGCGCGTAATGTCCAATAATCACCTCCAAGGCAAAAATCGTTCCAGCGATCGGTGCGTTAAACGAAGCCGAGATGGCTGCCGCCGCGCCGCAGCCAAGCAAGTTAATCGTGATTATCCGACTAACGCCGAGTCGACGCGAAATCCACGAAGACAGTCCCGCCCCGAGATGTACAACGGGTCCTTCCCGACCAACCGACCCGCCAACGCCAATGGACGCCGCGCTAACGACAGCAGCACCCATCGTCGATTTGATATCCATCCGCCCGGAATGCAGCGTGATGCCTTCCATGACATCCGCGACGCCACGCGGCCTACCACCGGGCATAAAGAAATGAATGAACAGACCAATAAAAAGCCCCCCTATTGTTGGGACGGCAATGACCTGCCAGGCAGGAAGATTTTGCGCGTGGGTATAGAGGGTCTCGGCAAAGGTGCCAAAGGATAGGCCCTGTACCAATCGATAAAGGTACCCAAAACCGATGGCGCCATACGCCGCAACGGCACCCATGATGATGGCAAGAACCAGCAAAACGAGCTGGTCGTTGCGCAGGAACCGGCGCATTCCTTCTAATATGCGTCCTCGTGATTCATCACGACTGGACAACAAGCTCACTACACACTCCAGCGTTCGACTATGCGCATTCTACGCCACCTCTAGGCTAGCTCGCAGAAACATAACGGAAAAGCGCAAACTTTCCATTATTGAAATGCTTCGATAAACGCCAGGCTCACCAGATGAAGTTTTCCTAAATTTGCAGGAGAAATTATGGCCATCACATTGCCGCCAGAATTCGAAGAACGGCTCGCTTCATAGGCCCGACTATTTCAACCTCAGCTCTGGAACTTTAATCACCCGTCCCAAGTTCTCGATTGTCGGCAAGGTGGCGTGCGCGTCCAGTAGATCAGAAAGAGGGCCCAGCTTTTCAGGCGGCATCGGTGCAACGCGTCTGGTTGCTAAGTCTACATGCAATGACAGGAATTCGCAGGTCGCCGCCAGATAACCGTCAGCAGCGTGATACATCTCGTGATAATGATGCAAGCGTTTATCATCAAAACCGACAAGCCGCGTTTCACAGCGTACTTCATCGCCCTCAACCACTTCCTTGATGTAGGTGATGTGATGCTCAACCGCGAACGTGCTGCCGGTGGTCTCATCTCGGTAGTCGCGACCAAGCCCGACATATGAAAAGAAAGCGTCAACCGCGTGATCAAACACCAACGTATAATAAGCGACATTCATATGCCGATTATAATCAGTCCATTCCGGCAGGATTGTCTCCTCCCATAGTCTCAAAGGTGCAGGATGTGCCATCGCGCTTTCGCCTCAGCCCTTCGCCAACCCTTTGCGACATTGGGTCATGATGTCCAGGACCTTAAACGGGTCTTCAATCCGCGGAAATGTCGGCACTCCCTTTGGTTCCAGAAAGGCCTTGGCGGCAGCGTTGCTATTCTCATCTCCTGAAAAGGAGACATAAATCGGTTTGTCGGGAAATCTCTTTTTCTGATCAACAATGAAATCCAGCTTCATCTCTCCCAGCTCGTCCGCAAGAATTAAAATCGTGACGATGGAATCTACATTGGGATCCTTCAACAAGGCGGTCATCGCCTCGCGCCAGGCAAACTCCATTCCATTGACCGTCGCAGAAGGAAAAACATCAACCGGATTCGTGATGTTGATAAATGGCGGGCTGATTTCTCCAAGCCGTTTCTGTGTCTTTGAAGTTACCTTGGCAAATTCCAACCCCGTGCGCTGCTTACAGATATCCAAGATGTGGACAATAAAAGCGCCCGAAGGCGAAACAAATCCGACGCGATTGCCGGCGGGAACAGGCATCATCGCCGCCGCCTTTGCGGCAGTGAACAGGTGGGTAAATTCATCAATGCGGACGACACCAGCCTGTTTCAACGCGCCATCAAGAATATTGTCATCCGACCCTAGCGACGCCGTGTGCGACATCGCCGCCTTTGCTCCATCTTCGGTAGCGCCACCTTTGAGCATGACGACGGGTTTCTTCTTAGTAACCTTGCGGGCAATTTTCAGGAATTCCTGTGGCCGGCGAAGGCTTTCCAAATAAACAAAGATGGCGCCGGTCTCAGGATCGTCAGCCAGAAATTCCAGAATATCCGCCTCATCAATATCCACTGCGTTGCCGAGACCGATACAACGTGCGACGCCGTAATGTTCACCCGACATGATGGAGCGCATCATCGCACCAGTGAAATTACCGGTTTGCGCAATATAGGAAATCGGACCCTTCGGTATGTCTCCTAGTGGAAAAAAACTGGATGTAAAATTCGCCGGGGTTGAAATATGCCCGGCGGTATTGGGCCCAAGGACCCGAACACCTGTCCGCTCGATGACCTCTTTTAACTCTGCTTGAAGATCTTCACCGGCATGATCCACTTCCGCAAAACCACCTGCCGCCAATACGACGGATTGAATACCTCGCTCAGCGCAATCGGCAATTGCCTGTGGCGTTTGCGCCGCGGGCAACATAACGATCCCCATATCCACGCCCTTTGGAAGATCGGAAATAGTCTCCGAAACCGCAAAACCACATATTTCTCCGCCGCGTGGGTTTACCGGATGAATCTTGCCCTTAAACCCGTTGGCAACAAGATTTTCAATAACCGTACGTCCGGGTTTACCGGGCGTCGCGGAAGCCCCCACCACTGCGACCGAGCGGGGGGCGAAGAAAGACGCAAGTTTTGATTTAGACACAAAGGAACCTGTTTTAGAATTTCGCCGCGGAGCATAGCGAATTCGTCGAAAGCGCGATAGGCTTATGCAAATCCATCGATAGAGCACGAGGTATAGAGAATGTCGTATGAAGTCGTCACTCTGGACGTACAGGGCAGCGCTATGGATTGTCTTGTCTTTAAACCGGAAGGAAGCGGCCCGTTTCCTGGCGTCATCGCTGCCCAACATATCCCCAATGCCCATGACGGGTTGGAAGCCGACCCTTTTACGATCGACATAGGCGACAAGTTCGCGGCAAAAGGATATGCCTGTGTCATCCCCTTCATTTTCCACTGGTGGCCAGCCGGTACCGATCTGGCGATAAAACGCGAGGAATGGGACGATGCAAAGACCGTTGCGGATCTTGATGCAGCATTTGGCTTACTTACCAATATTGATGGAATCGACACGGACCGAATTGCCATCATGGGCCATTGTTGGGGTGGACGTATGTCCTGGCTAGGCGCCTGTCACAATCCGCAATACAAGGTTTTGGGCACGCTCTATGGTGGGCGTATCAAGGTTGGCATGGGTGAGGGTAACCCATCGCCGATCGATCTTGTGAACAAGATGAACTGTTCCGTCATCGGAATTTTTGGCAAAGAGGATCAAAACCCCTCTCAGGAAGATGTTGCGGATCTCGATACAGCGCTCTCCGCCGCGGGGATCGAACACGAGTTCCACAGCTATGATGGCGCCGGCCACGGATTTCAGGACTTTGTTTCGGAAGACCGATACCGCCCCGAAGCGACGGAGGATTCATGGGCAAAACTGTTTGCCTATTTTGACGCTCGCCTGCAATAGGTCATACAGGGTCCGCTTGACCTTCAATCAGTGTCAGCCATAATAATTACCTGTTCCCAGGGGAGCCTCGCTGGGAGGCTGAGATCCCGCCGGTATTGCCGTCATAAGCAATACAATGCGGAGACCCTTCGAACCTGATCCGGGTTATGCCGGCGTAGGGAAAGGGATATCGCGCAACATTCATCCCCTTCTCCGCATACCGGTTTTCTGAGTCAGTACGTCGATTACTGTATGAAGGTGGTGTTTCGTGACCGAGGCGCAGATTATTGAGACTTTGCTGGAATTTATCGCTGCCGATAGCGCTGGCGAGAACGAATTCAACGCGTTCGCGTTACAGATATTTGCCTATCAATTTGAAAATAATGCACCCTATCAACGCTTTTGCCGCCAGCGCGAAAAAACACCACGTACGGTTCATTCCTGGCAAGCTATCCCTGCGGTTCCCATCAACGGATACAAATATCTAACTCTTACCTGCTGCGACCCAGAAGTTGCTGAACGCGTTTTCATGACCAGTGGGACCACAAAAGACGGCGTCCGAGGCAAATGCCACCATCCGACCCTGGAGGTATATGACGCTTCAATGACCACAGCCTTCCGGCAACGATTTATGCAGGACCACGACACCATACGGATGGGCATATTATTTCCGACGGAACAGGCGATGCCCAACTCTTCTTTGGCACACTATCTGGCGTTGGCGCTCAGTGAATTTGGATCGGAGGGTAGCCGCTACCTCCTGACTGATGATGGGCTGGACATCGAACAACTCTTCTCTGAGTTGGACCGAGCGGTGCAAACAGGTGAACCCTATGCTCTCCTTGGGGCAAGCTTTAGCTTTGTGCACATCATGGACGAGATGGAACGTCTTGGGAAATCAGTAAATCTACCCCAAGGCAGCAGGATTCTCGATACAGGTGGGTTTAAAGGGCAGTCCCGCGAACTGGAACTCGACGAGTTCTACGATCTACTTCAAGCCCGCTTTGGGGTTCCCCGGGATCAATGCATCAATATGTATGGCATGACCGAGCTTAGCACCGAGTTCTATGATTGGGGAAACTCAACCTGTCCCTCCGTTAAATCCGGCCCGCACTGGATACGCAGCCGGATCGTCAATCCATTGACCGGCCTAGAGCTCCCGAAAGGAGAAATGGGTGTTCTCGTCCATTGTGATCTGGCCCATTTCAATTGTGTCTCTTCAATCCTGACCGAAGATGCCGGCATTGAGGTCGACAATGGATTCCTGTTACTGGGGCGCGCGGAAGGCGCCGAAGCAAAGGGGTGTTCGATGGCGGTCGACGAGTTCCTGAAGGCGGCACAAGGATAATCAGATGACACTGAAAGCAGGATATCTCCCCGGTGTAAGCGACGACGATATTGAATGGCAAACACTAAGCTATAACCGCGACGGACAAGCGATTGACGTACGGGTACCGCTACTCAGCGATGAGCAGATGAAACACTTGTCAGCGCATATCAAGGAAAAGAGTCGGCATTATTTAAAATCGCTGCCGGTATCGGACATTACAGCCATTATCGACACCGCAATCACCCGACTTCTGGATCGCAACAACGCCTATCGCCAACAAGCGGAGGAGTACCTGCCGCTCATCACCGGATATGATGCCGAAATGATCCGGTTGGGGCTAACCGGCTATCTCAAAACGTTCCGTCAGCCCGAACTTCGTCGATTTATCGCCGAGGACTTTGCAAACCCAAAGTTACTTGATGAATTCCAGCCACTGCCAAAGGGCGGATATGGTAGGGCCTACGGGCCTGACCTCCTCGCCCATATTTGGGCGGGGAACGTTCCCGGCCTGCCGCTATGGAGCCTCATTTCGGGTTTGCTGGTAAAGGCCGGAAATATTGGCAAGGTCGCAAGCGCGGAGCCCCTCATGGCGAGCTGGTTTACACAGCTGATCGCCGAAATTGATCCCGAACTTGGTGAATGCCTCGCTGTGGTCTGGTGGAAGGGCGGCGATGTCGAGCAGGAACAGGCTCTGCTCAATCAGGCTGACCTCGTAGTAGCCTACGGCAATAACGAGACACTACAACAGATCCGTGATCGCACACCTATTACAACCCGCTGTCTCACATACAGCCACAAAGTCAGCTTTGGTATGATCTCCAAAACCGCCCTCGATATGGGCAAAGCCTGGGAAGTTGCCCATCAGGCGGCTTTTGACATTGTCCGCTACGACCAGCAGGGCTGTTATTCGCCGCACGTTTTCTTTGTCGAGCGTGGTGGAGCTGTAACGCCGCAGGAGTTCTCGCAATACGTTGCGAATGAACTGGATTGTTTCGAGGAGAAATACCCTCGGCGGACACTGACCATCGAAGAGGCCGGCGGCGTAGCGGCATGGCGGCAATCGGAGGAAATGAAGGCCTTCGCCGACGAAAGCAACTCTCTTATAAGCAATGATGGGGGTACCTGGAGCATTGCCTATTCAGCAGCCGTTGAGGATTTGGTGCCCTCTGGCCTAAATCGAACTGCCAAGGTTATCGCCGTCGACCAACTGGATGACGTCGCGGCCCGGATAGCGCCGTATAAGGCTTTCCTGCAGACCGTCGGTGTCGCAGCACCACCGGCGGAGTTACATCGCCTCGCTGGGTTGCTGGGAGCCGTCGGCGTGACCCGGATCAGCGCCCTTGAACATATGACCACGCCGGAAGCAGGATGGCACCATGACGGCCGATTTAACCTTCTCGACCTCGTGACAATGACAGAAGTCGAACGATCAGCTGAAATCGCCTCTGAGGCATTCCCAAACTATGTTGACTGAGCGAAGGGACAATGGTGTCTCATCAATGACAACCGATTGCCATCAAAGCGCCGTCATTTCGTTAGACATGGTCAATTTCGGTCTTTTGGTGAGGTTTTCAGTATCATAGAGTCAATCGATGACAAGATTTGGAAATTGGATTTAATCCGATGAATTTTGCAGGAAAAGTCGTCCTTGTGACCGGCTCAAGCCGCGGTATTGGTGCTGCCATAGCCGAGGCTTTTGCCGCTGAAGGTGCAACTGTTGTCGTCAACTATGTCCAAAATGCCAGCGCCGCAGAAGACGTCGTTGCCAAATGCAAAGAGGTTGGCGGTGACGCAACGGCCATTCAGGCAGATGTAACATCTGGCGAACAAATTCAGTTGCTGGTCGACCAATCATTGCAGGATTTCGCTAAGATCGACGTCGTGGTCAATAACGCCTTCAAGCCCTACACCTTCGACCCCGATAACCGGAAGCAATTTGCGGATCTCGATTGGCAAGACTATCAGGGTCAGATCGACGGAGCGTTATTCTCTACTTACACGATGTGTCAGGCGGTACTCCCTGCCCTAAAAAAACGAACCCAGGGAAGTATCATTAATATTGCAAGCGACCTTGTCGCCCGTCCAACAATCCCCTACCACGATTACACAACCGCCAAATCGGCCCTGATAGGATTTAGCCGAAATCTCGCAGCAGAACTTGGGCCCCTCGGTATTCGAGTAAATTGTGTCGCCCCGGGCCTGGTATATCCCACCGATGCAAGCCGCAAGACCAAGGAACGCATCAAGGAAATGATTATCGCCCAAACACCGATGCGTCGCATCGCTTCACCGGAAGATGTCACGGGCCCCGTCCTGTTTCTTGCCTCCGACTGGAGCCGGTTTATGACTGGTCAGACACTTTATGTTGACGGCGGATTGGTGATGAAATGAAGACTCGAATGCGCAAAATTCTCCAGCTCATCTGCCTTTTCGCCCTCATTGCAAGCGCCCAGACTGTTTCCTCACCAGCGAGTGCCTTTTGCGTCATAAACAAATGGAAAGAGACAATTCACGGCAGGCTTAAAACCTATAATCCCCTGGGAAATTTTCATCGCATGATCAAAGCCAATGAACAGGCCTGTTGCGAATGGTTTGACCGGAGTTGCAATCCCACAGCATCCCGCACCGGCCAGTTGGTTTTTGACATCCGGAGCCGGAGCAAAAAACCCAAGGAATTTTATTGCTCAACCGGCTTACAGAAACGTGTACCAGCCGTTGGTGGTGGAAAGATTACTGTTGAGGAAAGCATCACCCGGATTGGGGGACTTAAATGCAACAGCATCGATTATCTTTCCCGCCCTGTACAGAACACCTTACCGCCAAACAACTATGGCGTACCGATCTTCAGCGTTCCGAACCAGATCGCCCCGCCGGGTAATAGCGAAGCGGAAAAAGAAAATTCCGGTGCACCCACCACCGCACCAACAGCTCCATAAACTTCAGGGATTGTACCCGAGGTTCGGAGCCAGCCAGCGTTCCATTTCCTCAAACGCCATATCTTTACGCCGGGCGTAATCCTCGACCTGATCGCGATTAATCTTACCCACACCAAAATAATGCGCTTCAGGATTCCAGAAGTACCAACCTGAAACCGCCGCACCTGGATGCATTGCAAATGATTCCGTCAATGTAATTCCCAACCGATCCGCATCAAGGAGACGAAACAGCGTTTCTTTTTCCGTATGATCAGGACAGGCGGGATAACCCGGCGCAGGGCGAATACCCTGGTAACGCTCCTGAATCAGATCTTCATTCTCGATAGCCTCATCGCGTGCGAAGCCCCAATACTCTTTACGAACTCGCTCATGCAACCGTTCGGCAAATGCTTCCGCCAAGCGATCCGCCAACGCTTTGATCATAATCGCATTATAGTCGTCATTATCCGCTTCATACTGCGCTGCCAGCTCATCAGCGCCAAAGATAGCAACCGAAAAACCACCGAACCAATCAGCAATACCTGTTTCCTTAGGCGCAACGAAGTCTGCGAGCGCATAATGCGGACGACCAGCAGATTTCTTCCCCTGCTGACGCAGGGTATGGACCGTAGCCAGAATTTCCGCGCGTTTAACGTCATCGTAGAGCATGATGTCATCGCCATCGGCGTTGGCCGGCCAAAAGCCAATCATGCCTCGAGCGGTAAGCAGTCCCTCCGAGACAATTTTTTCCAGCATTTGACGACCATCAGCAAACAGGCTCCTTGCTGATTCACCAATGACGTCATCCTCCAGGATTCGCGGATACGCGCCATGCAGTTCCCAAGCATGGAAAAACGGCGTCCAGTCAATCCGGGCAACCAGTTCCTCCAGCGGATAATCTTCAAAATCCCAAGTACCGAGGAGTTTCGGTCGCGGCGGCAACACTTCGGACCAATCAATCGCAAACTTATTGGCCCGGGCGTCTTCTACTGAAACGCCGCGCTCGCCATCATCGGCTCCTTCATAGCGGGCACGCACTGTCTCATAATCTTCACGTACAGACTGAACGAAAGGTTCACGACCATCTTCCGAGGTCAGTGATGAAACGACTCCCACACTTCGAGAGGCATCAAGGACATGTACCACAGGCGCATGGTAAGCAGGTTCAATCTTAACCGCCGTATGAACCTTGGACGTGGTCGCACCGCCGATCAGCAATGGCAACTCAAGCCCTTGCCGTTCCATTTCCGAAGCGACATGCACCATTTCGTCGAGAGACGGCGTGATAAGCCCGGAAAGGCCAATCACATCGGCCTTCTCTTCAATAGCCGTATCAAGAATTTTTTGTGCCGGGACCATAACCCCGAGATCAATAACCTCGTAATTATTGCACTGCATGACGACGCCAACGATGTTCTTGCCAATATCATGGACATCGCCTTTTACCGTCGCCATGACAATCTTACCTTTGGCCTGTTGGGCAAGACCTGATTTCTCTTTCTCTTCTTCGATAAAAGGAATGAGGTGACCAACTGCCTGCTTCATGACGCGGGCGCTTTTAACAACCTGGGGCAAGAACATTTTGCCAGCGCCGAACAGATCGCCGACAACATTCATGCCGTCCATAAGCGGCCCTTCTATGACTTCAATAGGGCGATCAAAGAGCAGTCTGGCTTCTTCCGTATCTTCAATGACGTAGGCATTTATGCCGTTGACCAACGCGTGGCTCAAACGTTCTGCGACGGGGGCTTCACGCCAGGAGATATCTTCTTCCTTTGCCGTCCCGCCACCAACAAACTGATCGGCAACTTCGAGTAAACGTTCGGTTGCATCGTCACGACGATTTAGAATGACATCTTCAACACGCTCTCTAAGGTCGTCAGGAATATCCGCATAAACAGTCAGTTGCCCTGCATTGACGATACCCATCGTCATGCCTGCTTCGACCGCGTAATACAGAAAAACCGAATGCATCGCGCGGCGAACCGGCTCATTACCGCGAAATGAGAACGATATGTTGCTTAAACCACCGGAAACCTGAACATGGGGCAAGGTTTCACGAATGCGCCTCGTTGCCTCGATGAAATCGACGGCGTAGTTATTGTGTTCTTCAATCCCGGTAGCAACCGCAAAAATATTCGGATCAAAGATAATGTCTTCGGGCGGGAACCCAACCTGATTGACCAAAATATCATAAGCCCGGGCGCTAATATCCAGCTTGCGTTCTTCCGTATCGGCCTGACCTTCCTCGTCAAACGCCATAACGATCACCGCCGCACCATATCGCCGTACCAATCGTGCTTGCTCAATAAAGGCCGCCTCACCTTCCTTCATGCTAATGGAATTGACGATTGGTTTGCCTTGAACACATTTTAGTCCGGCTTCAATCACTGACCATTTAGACGAGTCGATCATTACCGGTACGCGACTAATATCCGGTTCGGCGGCAATTAAATTGAGAAAAGTCACCATCGCCGCTTCAGAATCGAGCAACCCTTCATCCATATTGACATCAACAATCTGCGCGCCGTTCTCAACCTGTTGCAACGCAACTTCGGTCGCCGTTTGATAATCATTTTCCTTAATCAGTTTGGCGAACCGAGCAGAGCCCGTGACATTGGTACGCTCACCGACATTCACAAAGAGTGCATCCGGTCCGATGTTTTGAGGCTCGAGCCCCGATAAACGCAGTTGGCGATCTATCTCGGGAATTTCACGGGCAGGCAAACCTTCAACCGCATCGGCGATTGCAGCTATGTGATCAGGCGTCGTTCCGCAGCACCCGCCAACCATATTAAGGAAACCCGACTGCGCAAACTCACCCAACGTCTCTGCCATCATTTCGGGAGTTTCGTCATATCCGCCAAAAGCATTTGGCAGGCCAGCGTTTGGATGACAGGAGACATGGGTATCGGCGATACGCGAAAGCTCCACGATATAGGGCCGCAAATCCTTTGCGCCCAACGCACAATTCAGCCCTATTGAAATCGGTTTTGCATGTCGGACCGAATTCCAGAAGGCTTCAGTCGTCTGACCGGTTAATGTTCTGCCGCTTTGATCCGTGATCGTGCCCGAAATCATTACAGGCACTTCGAAGTCAAAACCTTCGACCACACGATCAATGGCAAACAGGGCGGCCTTGCAATTCAGCATATCAAAAACTGTTTCAACCAGGATCAGATCTGCGCCCCCCTCCAGTAGACCCTGGACAGCTTCAGCGTAGGTCTCGACCAGCTCATCAAACTTTACATTTCGGAAACCGGGATCATTGACATCGGGCGAAATCGAGGCTGTCCGGTTCGTAGGACCAAGAACGCCAGCCACAAATCTGGGACGTGTTTCGTCTTGAGCCGTTACAGCATCTGCCGCCTCGCGCGCAAGCCTGGCACCGTCACGGTTCAAATCGAAAACCGCGTCTTCCATCATATAGTCTGCTTGCGCGATCCGAGTTGAGGAAAAAGTGTTGGTCTCAAGAATATCAACACCAGCCTGAAGATACGCCGTATGCATATCGCGAATGAGAGCAGGTTGTGTCAAAATCAAAAGATCATTGTTACCTTTGACCGGACAGGGATGATCGGCAAATTGATCCCCTCGAAACGACTTTTCGGCCAGCTCATGGCCCTGAATCATCGTTCCCATCGCGCCATCGATAACGACAATCCGGTTATCGAGCTGCTCACGTAATTTCCGAACACGTTCCGCACGAGTTGCCGGGTCGAGCGCTCCAGGTAAAGCCTCGGATGGCTGGCCAGATTCCTTTAACAACGAGGTACTCGCACTACTCATAATTAGGCGTCTTTCGAATTAATCGATAAATTTTGGGGTCGCAATCCAAGGATATGCGCTATGGCATAGGTTAAATCAGCCCGGTTAAGCGTATAAAAATGGAACGCCGTGATACCCTGAGCATGCAACTGACGGCATTGTTCCGCTGCTACCGTCGCGGCGACAAGTCGCCTCGATTCAGGATCATCATCAAGGCCCTCAAATAGCTCAGCCATCCAGCCAGGGACATTTGTCCCGGACATTTCACTGAATTTGACCACCTGCGCAAAGTTCTGAACCGGCAGAATCCCGGGAACAACCGGTGCCTCTATCCCCGCACCCCGCACACGATCCATATACCGTAGAAAGGGTTCTGCCCCAAAGAAATACTGGGTAATCGCCCGATCAGCGCCTGCATCAAGTTTGCGTTTCAAATTATCAATATCGGACTCCATGCTTTCCGCCTGGGGGTGTCCCTCCGGATAGGCAGCAACACTAATATCGAAATCTGCGATTTTTTTGAGACCCTCAACAAGATCAACGGCATATGCATATCCATCCGGATGCGGTTCATAGGTTTCTTCGCCATCGGGCGGATCACCGCGCAAAGCAACGATATGGCGAACACCGGCCTCCCGGTAATCATGGGCGACGGTGTTAACTTCTTCCTTCGTCGCATTTACACAGGTCAGATGAGCCGCAGGCGTCAAACTGGTTTCCTTAAGAATTCGTACGACGGTGGCGTGGGTTCGTTCTCGCGTTGACCCGCCTGCACCATAGGTGACAGACACAAAACGCGGCTGCAAAGGCTCAAGACGCTGAATCGATGCCCAGAGCGTTTCAGACATTTTTTCGGTTTTGGGTGGAAAAAACTCGAATGAAACTTTCAGATCGCGCGGTGCTCCGGCGGGAAATGGTAGTTCAGATGAAATTTTGTTCTCTTCATCGGACATGATCAATACGCCTGTTCTCCTGTCTCATGAAATTCTGTTTGGAGGTGAACCGACGGCCGCGTCGCCGTCCACAAAGCCACGGTCAAAGGGGTGCCCACCAGTTTGTTTACCGGACCGACGGCTAAGCCGGCACTGGAGAACCAATCTGAGATTTCGTTATCGTCGAAACCCAGTCGTAAATGCGCGTGCTCTTCCCGCAAGGACTCCAAATTGTGAGGTGAGAAATCCGCGACGACCAAAACACCACCAGGCCGCAGAACTCTCGCAGATTCTGAAATAACGCGCGCAGGGTTTTCCGAATAATGAAGGACTTGATGGATAACCACGCCATCAATGGACTCATCTTCGAGTGACAGACGATACATATCGCCGAGCCGAACATGACAATGGCGGACGCCCATCGTCTCGAGGTTAGCCCGTGCTACAGCCAACATATCTCGTGATGTATCTATGCCGACGCCGCGATCAACCCGGTCGGCAAATAGCTGCAGCATTCGCCCGGTTCCCGTTCCGACATCAAGAAGGTCACTAAAGTGCACCGGAAAGCACTCTAATAAGGCGCTTTCGACATCGCTTTCCTGGACATGCAGGGATCTGACACTATCCCATTCCTCAGCATTCGCCCGAAAATACTCAGCGGCTGCCGTTGCGCGTTGTTCCTTAATTTCTTCAAGTCTTTCCTGGTCCTGACCTGTCTGCTGGTCCTTTTCTGGCAAAAGGCTGATTAGTTGCCGCGCAATCCGTCCTTCTTCTCCAGAATCATCTGCCAAGCAGTAAAACACCCAGCTTCCCTCGCGATATCGATCCAGGAGACCCGCATCACATAAAAGCTTTAGATGTCTTGAAACCCGTGGCTGGCTTTGACCCAAAATCCCGGTGAGATCGCTTACATTCATGTCACTCGCCGCGCACAAGGCAAGCAAACGCAGCCTTGTCGGCTCCGCAGCAGCTCGCAAACATGCAAGAACTCTATCCATCACTGAGATCTGTTAGCGATATCGTCAGGCGTCAAATTTAAAGACTATGGGCTAATAAAACATTAATATAATGATATTGTTATATGTCAATGTTTAATGTAGTTATAGCCCCCCAAATCAATCAATTTTTTGGGCGGCATAAGGAGAAAGGCATACCATTTGTTGACGAAATATATACGCTTCCCATGTTCAAAATCTCTTCTGGCCGTTGACAGGTACCGGGGGTACCGCGATACATTTTGCAACAGATCAAGTTTCGATATCCTGGATTTTAATTTTTAGCGTGAGATGATCCCGATGCGACCCAAGCTGATCCACAACCGTTCTTGTTTATTTATTTTCCTGCTGACAGCCTGCGTAGCATTCCCGCAGCTTTCTCAAGCGGCTGGTGAACCTGATGATTTCATTCGTTCTGTTGGGCAAAACGCTATCAATTCTCTTACAAATAAAGAGATAACGCAGGATCAGAGAGAAGACCGCTTCCGCAAGATTCTCAACGACAAGTTCGAGTTAAAGTTGCTCGCCCGTTTTATGCTAGGTCGCTTTTGGCGTCGCGCCAGTGAAAAGCAGCAAAAAGAATATACCAGTCTGTTTGAAGATTTTATTGTAAAAGCCTATGCCGCACGTTTCGCCGATTACAAAAGCGAGAACTTTGTTGTCGGAAAAGTCCGAAACATAAACGAACGCGATAATCTGGTGCAGTCAGAAGTCATCCTCACCGACGGTCGGAAAATTCCCGTCCATTGGCGGGTTCGAAATGGCAAACAGTTAAAGATTGTTGACGTCCTGGTTGAAGGCGTCAGCATGGCGATTACGCAGCGAGATGAATTTTCAGCGATCATTAGTCAAAATGGCGGAAAAATTGACGGATTGCTGGCGGCCCTTCGTAAAAAGACCGGAAAATAATTCCGCAACAACGAAAGCAGGTTAGTTCCTGGTCAAGGGCTTGTATTTAATACGGTGCGGCTGAGTAGCTGCATCGCCAAGACGTCGTTTGCGATCCTCCTCATAATCCTCATAGTTGCCTTCAAACCATTCAACATGGCTGTCGCCTTCGAAGGCCAGAATGTGGGTCGCAATGCGATCAAGAAACCAACGATCATGGCTAATAACGACGGCGCAACCGGCAAATTCCAGTAATGCCTCTTCAAGCGCCCGCAGCGTTTCCACATCAAGGTCGTTCGTTGGCTCATCGAGCAGGATGACATTGGCGCCGGATTTCAACATTTTAGCGAGATGAACCCGGTTTCGTTCCCCGCCCGACAACTGTCCAACCTTTTTCTGCTGATCCGGGCCCCGGAAATTAAAGGCGCCGACATAGGCGCGGCTCTGCACCTTACGTTTGCCAAGATCGACCTCAGCCTCACCTTCGGAAATTTCTTCCCAGACAGTGCTGGCATCGTTTAACGAATCCCGCGACTGATCCACATAACCGAGTTTTACGCTATCGCCGAGCCGTAGTTCACCGCTATCCGGTGTCTCATTTCCCGTGATCATTCGAAACAGCGTCGTCTTGCCAGCGCCATTGGCGCCGATCACGCCGACGATACCGCCGGGCGGTAGTTTGAAATCCAACCTATCAACCAAAAGCCGATCTTCATAGCCTTTGGAGACACCAGTGGCTTCGATCACCAGGTCCCCCAGCCTTTCACCCGCCGGAATCACGATCTGAGCACCACTGGACGCAGCGCCACCGGACTGAGCGAGCAACTCTTCATAGGATGCCAGGCGTGCCTTGCTTTTAGCCTGCCTTGCGCGTGGGCTCGACCGAACCCATTCGAGTTCCTTGGCCAAAGTCTTTTGGCGGGCGCCTTCTTCGCGCTCTTCCTGAGCCAGCCGAGCTGCCTTCTGCTCCAGCCAGGACGAGTAGTTTCCTTCAAACGGGAGCGCCCGACCCCGATCCAGCTCCAGAATCCACCCTGCTACGTTATCCAGGAAATACCGATCATGGGTCACAGCAACAACAGTACCCGGATAGTCATCCAGAAAACGTTCAAGCCAGGCAACGGACTCCGCATCTAGATGGTTCGTCGGCTCATCGAGTAACAACATGTCTGGCTTCTGAAGAAGCAAACGACAAAGCGCCACCCGCCGCCGCTCCCCACCAGACAGTTTGGTCACATCGGCATCTCCGGGCGGACACCGCAAGGCATCCATCGCAATTTCGACAGGGCGCTCCAACTCCCAGCCGTCCACGGCATCGATTTTTTCCTGTAGTTCCGCCTGCTCCTCAATGAGCGCGTTCATTTCGTCATCTTCGAGAGGTTCGGCAAACTTGTTACTGACCTCCTCAAAGCGCTGCAGCAGCGCATGGGTTTCCTGCATGCCTTCCAAAACATTGCCAAATACATCTTTGTCAGGATCAAGGTCCGGTTCCTGTGACAGATAGCCAACCGATGTTCCCTCTGCCGCCCAGGCCTCACCGGTGTAGTCATTATCAAGGCCAGCCATGATTTTCAGGACCGTCGACTTGCCCGCGCCATTTACCCCGAGAACACCGATCTTCGCACCGGGCAAAAACGCCAGCGTTACATTCTTCACAATCTCGCGGCCACCAGGATAAATCTTGGATAAATCCTGCATCACATAGATGTATTTGTTAGACGCCATAAAGGTACTCCGGACAGTTGAGGATTTGCGGCGGTTCTAGCCAAATCAAACGATGCTGGCAATGGTTTGGAAGCATATGCGCGCATACGAAACATTGGCATTTGGCATACGTCATCCAAGCGCAACAAAACCACAACAAAACAGACACCTGGGAACTCTATTCTACACTGGTTGGTGGCGACCCACGGGGGTCGCAATTATCACCTTCGTCAGAAATGGAAATATAGCATGACATACGACCCGCACATTTCAGCCTCGGCACAATACGAAGAATCCGAAAATACTCCGGTCAATCCGACGGATAGCCCGACAATCGGAGACATAATCAACAAACGATTTAATCGCCGGAATGTCCTGAGGGGCACGCCAGGAGTCACCGCCATGACTTCTTTAGCCGCTAGCCCACCGGCGCTTGTCTCGAACGGCAACGAGGCCTTCGCACACGGTTTCTCTGTTTCGTTCTCCGAAATTTCCCATAGTGCTGATGAAAAACACCATGTCGCAGAAGGATACGATGCTGATATCCTAATCCGCTGGGGCGACCCGGTTCTTCCTGGCGCGCGAAAATTTGACCCGGCAACGCTTACAGCTGACGATCAGGAAGGATTGTTCGGCTACAATAACGATTTCGTCGGATTTGTTTCATTGCCATTCGGGTCAAGCAATCCAAATCATGGCTTGCTGTGCGTAAACCACGAATACACCGATGAAGAGCTCATGTTCCCTGGGTTAGGCAAGTACGCCAAAAACATGCTCCGGGACACCAAAGTCACCAAGCCTATTACCGAAATAGAAATGGCAGCGCATGGCGGCTCAATTATTGAAATAAAACGCGATAGCGCCAATTCGAAATGGCAAATCGTTGACAATAGCCGTTATGCACGTCGAATTTCCGCCCGGCAAACCTAGATGGTTTTGGACGGAACCGCGGCGGGCCATCGACGTTTGATGACGTCCGAGGATCCATCCGGCACACGTGTAATTGGTACTGTTAACGACTGTGCGGGTGGAATCACACCTTGGGGAACCTATTTGATGGCAGAAGAAAACATCCATGGGTATTTCTGGGGCGAGAAGAAAGGTAAACCGCCAGCAGATCATCCTGAAGCCAATCGATTTGGCTGGATTGTCGAAGTGGACCCTCTAGACCCTGCATCAACGCCCCGCAAACACACTGCTTTAGGCCGATTCAAACATGAAGGGGCAGAAGCAATCGGCAATAAGGACGGACGTGTCGTGATCTATTCCGGTGACGACCAAAGGTTTGACTATCTCTACAAATTTGTCAGCCACGGGCGCTACGATCCAAACAACCGCCGGGCAAATATGGACCTTTTGGAAGCCGGTATTCTTTATGTCGCAAAATTCGGCGCGGATGGCATGGTAGATTGGTTACCTCTTGTCTTCGGTACGCGCGACCTGCCGCCAGAGAACGGCTTTGAAAGCCAGGCTGATGTGTTGATTGAAACCCGCCGTGCGGCGGACCTCCTAGGCGCAACACCAATGGATCGACCCGAAGACGTGGAGCCCAATCCGAAAAACGGAAAGGTTTACGTCATGCTAACCAACAACAAACGGAAACCCGGCAAAGAAGATGCTGCAAATACGCGCGCTAAAAACATCCGGGGACAAATCATCGAAATGGTTCCCCCAAACGGCGACCACACGTCGCTCGTGCACAAATGGGAAATTCTAGTCCAGGCCGGTAATTCCGCCAATCCGAAAGCTAAAGCGAGTCGGAACAAGCTGACCAGCGAAAACGGTTGGTTCTCCTGCCCCGACAACGCTTCTGTTGACTCAGGCGGGCGGCTGTGGATCTCGACGGATCAGGGTAAAAATTGGGCGAAGGCTTCCGGAACAACTGATGGTTTATGGGCTTTGGAAACCGAGGGCCCGGCACGGGGCGCAGGAAGAATGTTCTTCCGGGTTCCGGGTCCTCGCTTTACACCTGATGACAAAACACTGTTCCTTGCCGTTCAACACCCTGCAACAGACGGAACAAAACACTTCAAAGGGTTCGCCCGGGCATCGACTTTCGAAGACCCGGCCACCCGCTGGCCAGACTTCGACCCTGAAATGCCACCGAGACCTTCTATCGTTGTTGTCACGAAGAAAGACGGCGGCACAATCGGTTCCTGACCCCCACTCCCCGTGGGAAATCTCTGGGCAGGTGAAGGCAATATGCCTTCCCTGCTTTTTTTGCGAAACCACTTCTTCCGGCGTTCGCTAGACGATAGCGACGCGCTATGCCAGAGTTACTTTATGTTGAAAGAAATTTCTTTGGCGATTGATCGCTATGACCGCCACTTCCCGTTTTTTGACGGAACACTCGACGTTCCCAACAGTTTAAACCTGACCGTTCTTCAGGCCGGTGAAACCTCCGCCCAGCGTGACGGGGCGCATCGGCACAAAAGGATGCTTCGGGACGGAGAGTTTGACGCCGCAGAAGTTTCGTTTTCCTCCTTTATTATGGGCAAAGCGCGTGGATTACCGTATTACGCAATTCCAGCATTTCCACGACGTTTGTTCAGCCAGACTCAAATGTATGTTCCAACTGGCTCAAACATCACAGAGCCCGCCGCGTTGGCGGGTAAACGCATTGGGCTACAGAGTTTCCAAACCACGCTGGCGGTTCTGGCCAAGGGTGATCTCGCTCATGAATATGGCGTCGATTTGAAATCGGTAACCTGGGTGACACGTGCCAACGAAACTGTCGCTTTCGAACCAAAACCCGGCTGGAACATCGAATATGTCGCCGCCGATGCGGATCTAGGCATTATGCTCGCTGACGGTGATATTGACGCATTATTTTTCTCCCGCGCGCCGTCAACACTCGAAACCGGTAAAGCGCGTCGTCTCTTCCCGGATCCGAAAGCCGCCTGCGCCGACTTCTTTGGTCGCAACAAGTTCTTCCCGATAATGCATGTGATCGCCCTGAAGGACGAAGTCATCGCCGCCAACCCCGATCTGCCACAACAAATTCTCGACCTCTATGGTCAGGCAAAATCCATTGCCGAAACTTACATGGATGACCCTGGCTGGTCCCAACTGCCGTGGGCACGCATGGCGAGAGAAGAGCAATCAGGTCTTCTGGGCGATGACATTTGGCCAATTGGCTTCGCCGCCAACCGCGCAAATATTGAGCGGTTTATTGGTTACTCCTTTGGTCAGGAGCTGATCGACCGGCAGCTCGATCCAGAGGAACTGTTTCACGACAGCGTTCTAAAAAGCTAGAGAGCACACAGATGTGCCGATGGCTTGCTTATAGCGGACCGCCCATCTTTCCTGATACGGTTTTGTTCCGGCCGGAAAACTCTTTAATTCGCCAATCGCTTCAGGCCCGTGAGAGCCGTTCGGTGACGAATGGCGACGGTTTTGGGGTTGGCTGGTACCGCCACCACGGGAAGCCAGGCCTGTTTCGCGATATTCATCCGGCGTGGAATGACGAGAATTTGCGCAGTCTTGCAGAGCAAATACAGGCCCGAACTTTTCTCGCCCACGTCAGAGCATCAACAGGAACGCCGACGTCGCGGTCTAACTGTCATCCCTTTCGTCATGGAAATTATCTTTTCATGCATAACGGCCAGATTGGTGAATTCGAAAAGGTCCGCCGTGATTTAATGATCGCCGTTCGTCCTGATCTGTTTACAAACATGAAAGGGGCAACCGATAGTGAGCTATTCTTTCATCTGCTTTTGGGAAACGGGATTGAGGACGACGTTCCCGCTGCTTTCGCCCAAACGATTAAAACGGTAGAGGAGGCACGTAAGGCAAATAATGTTTCAGAGCCATTCTTGTTGACCGCAGCCCTATGTGACGGTGAGACAATTTATGCCATCCGCTATGCCAGCAACAATCAACCGGCAAGCCTCTATTTTGGGACCGACTTACCGTTGTCCGATATCGTCAATTCTCCGGACGACGTTCAGGAAAAAGCTATCCTCATCCTGTCAGAACCACTAGAGGACATCCGTGAAAACCGGACAGACGTTCCTGAAAACAGCCTCGTCGTCGCGGCGGAAAACCGCGCCTGTATTCTCCCTTTCGATGCCACCGTATCGTAACCCTTTTAAATAACGCCACGCTCTCGATAGCTGGCAATCGTCGCCTCGTCATAGCCTGCGGCGCCAAGGACATCATCGGTATCTTCGCCGCACTCAGGCGTGGCCTTGCGAATGGCCGGATCAGAACCGCTAAGCTGAAATGGTTGACCCACGACGGTCATATTACCGTGCTTGGGATGCTCGAAACTGCGGGCAATACCCAGATGTTTTACCTGTGGATCGGCAAAAGTCTCATCCACCTTATATATCGGCCCACAGGGAACACCTTTTTCGTTGAGCAACTCAACCCACTCTGTGCTGGTTTTCGTAACCGTGTATTCCGCAATGCTCTCATTCAACTGGTCCCGATGCGCGAGCCGGTCGGCAGCGGTTTTATAGTCTGGATTATCGAACATCGGCTGCGCATCCAGCCCCTCACAGAGCCGGCTCCACATCTGCTGCCCACCTGCGGCTATATTGATGTGACCATCCTTTGTTTCGAAAACGCCGGTGGGAGTCGATTTTGGATGATTGTTGCCAGCCTGCGGTGGAACATCATCCTCAATCAGATAGCGCGCCATCTGAAAATCCATTAAAGCAATCTGGGACTCCAGAAGCGACGTATGTACCCACTGCCCCTCACCGGTTTCCTCGCGTTGCAATAGCGCAATAAGGATCGCCATCGCACAATTCATACCGCAGGTAAGATCGGCAATGGCTGTTCCGGCTCTGACCGGCCCCTGCCCCGGCAATCCGGTTACCGACATAAAGCCCCCCATACCCTGGGCAATCTGGTCGACGCCGGGTCGCCCAGCATAGGGACCGTCCTGACCAAACCCGGAGATGCTGCCAAGAATTATCCGTGGGTTTATGGCCTTAAGGGCATCGTAGTCGATCCCTAGACGGTTTTTGACATCAGGGCGGTAGTTTTCGACGACGACATCAGCATCTTCGACCAACTTGTAGAAAATCGCTTTGCCATCATCCTCTTTTAAATTAAGGGTCATTGACCGCTTATTGCGATGCAGATTCTGGAAATCCGCCGATTCCCGACTGCCAGTATAGCCGTCGTCCTGCCCCGGCTTCGGCGGCATCTCAATTTTGATTACGTCGGCGCCCCAATCCGCCAAAACCTTTACGCAGGTCGGACCGGATCGCACCCGAGTCAGGTCCAGCACTTTAAAGCGGGCGAGCGGCAACGAACTATTAGGCATTGTATTCTCCTGTAAGAGCAGTATCGTCTTCCTGTGAAACGACAGGATACATGACATAGGGAGCAGCTAAAAGCGCTGCGCTCATACTGGAGTGCTCCACTATCTCCTCTCTCTAAACCATGCTAAGTGGCGTAGATGAGCGAAGCTCCCCCCCGACACAAACTGATTTTTGTAACGCTTGTCGCGATCACCTTCATATCGCCTTTAGCGAACCACATGTTCATTCCAGCCATGCCGCTGGTGAAAGAGGAATTCGGCATTGGTGATGAACTCGCCTTTGCCACGTTATCGCTCGTCATGATGACAATGGCGGTGACCTCGCTGATTTATGGCGGTGTTTCAGATCAATGGGGACGAAAGAGAGTTCTTCTGAGCGGCCTCGCGCTCTACACGATCGGCGCAGAGCTTTGCTGGTTTGCCCAGAACATCGAAATGCTTTTGGGCGGCAGAATTCTGCAAGGTGCAGGCGCCGGCTGCGGCATCGTTTTGGCACGTGCGATTGCGCGCGATGTCTATGGGATGGAGAGTATCTCGGCTGTTATCGCGAATCTGACAGCGGCATACGTGCTGGGCCCACTTCTTGCTCCTACGCTCGGTGGCTTTCTTGTCGGTTGGGAAGGCTGGCGATTTCTCTTCATTCCCATATCGATTATTGGCCTAACCCTGATCGGCATCGTCTATTTCGGCCTGCCTGAAACAAATGCGCCCAAGGCTCGCAAAGAGCGGTTTTCGGTGATCCTCCTCAATATGATGCGCAACTATACGCAACTATTGAAAATACCCCGGTTCACTGCGTATGCCCTGATGCCCGGATGTGTATCTGGCGTTTTCTTTGCCAATGCGACGGCATCTGCATTCCTTGCGAAGGAAGCGTTGGGCATGTCGACAGAACTGTTTGGCATTTGGTTTTTGTGGATGCCAATTGGTTTTATGGCGGGCAACCTGATTTCCGGACAAATTGGTAATCGTCTGTCGATAGGGCTTATGACAATTGGCGGTGCCGGCCTCTGCCTGTCAATTGTGGGGGGGCAGTGGATCTGGCATGCGACCTACGGGCTTTCCATCGCTGGGATCATGATCCCCGGCGCCGCACTCGGTATCGCGCAGGGGATGTGCATGCCTTATGCGCAAACCGGTGCCTTGCGGGTCAACCCCGCACTCGCCGGCAGCGCTTCTGGAGCCGTTGTCTTTAGCCAGCTCTTCTTTGCTGGCGCCGCAGAGCAATCCGTTGGATTTCTCTCCGACGGCACTCTCATTCCGGTGATGTATGTAATGTTCGGTTTTGCCATCACAGCACTGATGGCAGCGATCTTTGCCGAAATTTCACGCGCACGAAACGCGCCAAACGACTGAGGGTGTTACGCGGGAACCGGCACATCCAATGGCGTATTGAGCTCTACCCCTTCAAGCTCGATACCGCTAATCGCCCTTTTATATTCGCTCATCAACGGTCGACCGGCCTCATCACGCAGCCACAATCGCAATAAATGACGACGCTTTTCAAGTTCAGGCCAGTCCTCAAAACCGCGACGTGAATGCAAAATTACATGGTTGTGCAGGATTTGAATAACGCCCGGACGGAATTCCATATCGAAGGACAGTTTTTCAACCGTTGCCTTGAAATAGTCCAAAGCCTCATGCTGATGATCGGTGTAGTCAGGCACACCCTCCATGCCCTGCGATTTATATATTTGCGTACTCACACCGCGAATACAGATATGCCCATCATCAAAACTAAACACCGGCATCAGATAGAACGGTCCGAGACCTGGCGGAATTTCGCCAATGCGCGACCAGTAAAAATCTTTGCACAGCTCCTCGACTAAATCTGGTCGTTCCGCGAGCATCTTGTTATAGAGCGAAACCGAACTGGCAATGCGGCTTTCACCACCAGATTTCGATGTTTGCAAGCAAAGCAGCGCCACATAATCGCAGCGATCCGCATGAAATCCCATCTGGGCGTTCGATAGGTAACCCCGCGTATTTTTGTCGGCATAGTCACCACCAACGTCTTTAACATGTCCAAGTAAATGGCCCTGTCCGTTTTGTGACACTGCGCGCCCAAGATGGGCGCCGATCCCCCAGAAGGCAATCGCCGACTGGGCCCGCGTCATCTCCATGACCGGCAAACCACGGATCAGGACGAAGCCACGACCATTTTGGAACTCATCGCGGATATCCGCGAGATCATCTTGAAAACCGTTCAATTTGAAATCGCTTTTGCGAATATCCTTTATGTCCAGCCCAAGACTTTCAACTTCACTGACGGCATCGGCAACCTGATCGCACTCAGCGCCTGACAATTCGTATATCCAATCCTCATTGGCGGCGAGCTCTTCCGGTAACCAGCCCGCTGGATCAACAACCGGTTCCATCGGCGCAGCAGGTTTGCGGTCGCGCATGGCGCGCGGTGCATATGTCATCAGGCGGCCTCCTCAGCATCTAGCGGTGCACGGGGAACAAATCCATCGAGCACCACACCTTTTAAGTTCTTTCTTACAGTTTCCGGCAAAGGCCGCAAATCCTCATTTTCAATCCACAGCCGATACAGATGGCGTTTTTGATCTGGATCTTCCCAATCTTCATAGGGCCGACGCGAATGCAAGGTGACATGGCTGTTGAGAATTTGCAGATCACCTTTTTGGAAAGGTAGATCCGCCGCCATTTGAGGCACTAACTCCTGAAACAAAGCGACGGCTTCCTGGCGCAAAGCACTCCAGGGCTCCGCCCCCGGTAAATCCTGCGCCTTACGGGCGTGGGTAGAAGCGCCCTTTGCGCTAAATCGATCCCCTTCAAAGAAGAAGACAGGCAGCTTATACCAGGGGTCTTCGCCGGGTGAGTATTCGCCATGCTTGGTCCAGTAAAACTCTTCACACAAATCCGCCACCAATTCCGGTCGTCTCTTGAGCATTTCATTGTACAACGACACCGAGCTGGCCACGCGGCTTTCCCCGCCTGACTTCGCCGGATTAATGCAAAGCAGCGCTACCATATCGCAGGGATCGGCATGAAAGGTCATCGCTGCCTTGGTCTGATAGCCCCGAACCATCGGGTCCTGGTAATCCTTGCCAAGGTCCTTCACATGGCCAAGCAGATGACCTTCCGGGTTTTGCGACAAGGCTTGCCCAAAATGCGTTCCAATACCCCATAGGACAATAGCGGTTTCCTCTCTGGTAAGGTCATCAACAGGGAGGCCTCGCATTTGCACGAAACCTCTGCCGTTTTTGAGTTCATCATAAATTTCCGCAAGGGCCTGCCCCGTAGTGGGTAAAGGAAAATCGTTTTTGGTAATCGATATAAGATCAGCGCCAGTTGCGACGAGCGATTGTGCCCGTCCGAGTATCTCGTCAATCTCGCTATCCGAAAACTGATAGACCCAGCCATCGCTGTTTTCCATGTCGGCAGCGTCCCAGGCAGCGGGATCTATTACCGGCTTTAGCTTCTTAGCTGGTTCACGCGTACGGTTTGTAGCCATGACACAACCTCACGGGCTTTTGGTATTCGGGAATTATGCCACAAATCAGGGTAGTTACTAGCCGTTAGGTATCCTGTTTTTTGCGAGATGTTGAAATACGCGTAAGCCAAACCGAGGCTAAGAAAATGACCATCCCACCAACCCAGGTCCAGATATCGGGTATTTCCGCAAAAAACAGATAACCGAACAAAGCGGCCCAGATTAGCCGGGTGAAGTTAAAGGGCAGCACGACAGTCGCATCTGCTAACACCATCGATCTGTTAAAGGCGCACTGTATTACCGTGCCAAGATACCCCAATGCGACCATCCACAATACATCCTGCCAGCTGGGGGTCACCCAGACGATGATTGCCGGAACCAGGCCGAGAACCGTATGCGACACAAATAGCCAGGCCGCGACGGTGTCAGAGGAATCATGCTTGAGAAGCCCCTTGATCAACATCGCTACCGCTGACCCGGCTATTACAGATGCCACCGCCAGAAGCAGACCTGGATTAAAACCTGCCATGCCAGGTCGAATAACAATCAAAGCCCCAGCAAATCCTGCAAGTGTTGCCATCCATTGCCACAGGCTGGTTTTCTCACGAAAAAATAAAACCGCCAAAATTGAGGCGACAATCGGCATCATAAATGTAATGGCCGAGACATCAGCGACTGGCGCCACAGCCAAGGCACCGAAAAGAAACCAGACATTCGCTGCGGAAAACAATCCCCGCACGGCGTGCATGCCGAAATGGCTTGTCCGCATGGCGCTCAGCCCAACCCGCATCAACCACGGGATCATAAAAGCCACAGCAAACACATTACGACCGAGCGCAACTTCGAATACCGGCAAATGCTCTGTCAGATGATGCGCAATGCCTATCGATGCTGCATAGGCAAAAGCGCTCAGTGTCATCCACCAAGCGGCCTGAACAACAACCGGCAAAGCATTGAACCGGTCTGAAAAAATTTGGAGAAGCGCCATACGGGCCGTTATAGGGTGTTTAACCTAAGGGCGAAATGGCGGCCAACCCTACCACGCCCCGGTATTTTCCATAGATGCCCAGGGTTCTGTTGACGGTAAGGCTTCACCCCGCTGCAGCAACTCAATAGAAATGCCGTCAGGCGAACGAACAAAGGCCATATGCCCATCTCGCGGTGGGCGGCTAATCGTGACACCGCCATCCATCAGGCGCTGACAAACGCCGTAAATATCATCCACACGATAGGCAAGATGACCAAAATTCCGCCCGCCGTCATACTCTTCTGGGTCCCAGTTATAGGTGAGTTCCACTGTAGGGCTGCGGGTTTCCTTCGCCGCTTCAGCGTCACCGGGGGCCGCAAGGAATATCAGCGTAAATCGGCCTTTCTCACTGTCTTTGCGACTAACTTCAACCAGCCCCAAAAGATTGCAGTAAAAATTCAGCGATGCATCGATATCGCGGACGCGAACCATAGTATGTAGATATTCCATCTGGCGGCACTCCGATTCAAAAGGCGAACTATCTCCACTATAAAAGACCCGTCGAACATTAGCACCCGAACGCGGTGCGTTAAATTCGGTCTTTCAGAATCAGGAAGGGTTTCTCTACGGCATAGTGAACGAATAATGCCGCTGTCAAAGACAGCACAGCGAACACTGTAAGGAACGCAAGAAAGGACGGACTGTTTCCACTAAGAGCAGATGCCAAGGGAATAAGGGGTAAATGGATCAAATAGAGGGGATAGGATATGCGTGACAGAAACAACAGGCTATCGCTCTTGAGATAACAACTCTCACCCGCACCGTGCAAAACGCTGAGCAAGATGGCTGCAAAGGCGAGCGCTATAACCGTCGGCTGAAAAATTTTATCGAATAACGTGACATCACCAAGCAGGTTCTCAACCGACAAAAATCCGACAATCACGATGCAACCAAACCAAAAAATATAATGCGGTCGGTTTCCTAATGAGAGCCAGGCTGACAGTTTTTCATCTCGGTATACCGTGGCGCATAATACCCCAAGAAGTAACCCGTCATACGACAGGTGAAAAGGGCTTCGAAAGACGCGGAAATACTCAGGGTATGAGGTTAGCTCCGGATATGACACTGCAGTACAAAATCGGAGAATAACGGCCACAACGACTGCGAAAAGAAGGAATCCAAGGCGCTGAGATGAATGCGGCAAAGCTGCCAGAGCAATCAGCAAAAATGGGGCGAGAAGATAGAATTTTTCTTCAACGCCGAGAGACCAAAAGGCTACCACAATGTTTGCAGGGAGATAATCCTGCAGAAACAGAAGATGGTATCCAATACGAAAACCGAGATGCTCTTCAACAATTCTGTAACCAGGAATTAGCCCGGCAATGACCACGAACATCACGAAGAAATAGGCGGGCACAATCCTTAGGGCGCGCTTGGTCAAATACGGGCGCCAACGCCAAACACCATCATAGCGATCCCGACTACGCATAATATGGTACGCAATCAGAAATCCGCTGAGAACGAAAAAAGATCAACGCCGACCCAGCCATTTATAAAGATCGTCGCCGCATCCCAGCCGAAGATAGGCAGGATCGGTTCTCCCTGACCCTGATAGGGCAAAGTCGCGTGGCGCAGCAGGACCAGTAAAACCGCAATTCCACGCAACCCGTCCAGGGCAGAGATCGCACCCTTAACCCGTTCAAATCGAAAATATCCGGGAATCGGTGCAGTGATCGACAGGAAACGCTGTGTCACGAAGCTGCCCGACGACGCCAGATCACCGCATCGACGATGTAGTGATGGAAATTGACGGTTTGATAGAGCAAGAGAAGAACCGGGGTGCCGACAATACCCGCTGAAGCCACGGCGAAATCGATTCCGCGCAAACCGATATGGAAAATTGTCGCTATGCCGAAACATATCAGAAAATATCGCCAAAGATTCCTGCGCTGACACAGCTTGTTCCAACCGCTTGCCATTCGATTGGTCTTCCCGCCGAATTGACGGTTATTAAACAGCCAGACGAACAAGATATATTGCGCGTTGTGCCAGATATTGAGCACCAGCCATCCAAAAGTGACATTTTCGACCAGCAGATAGCCGATAAAAAAGATGACATGGTGGCTGGCGATATAAAGCGTGTGGGCCAGGACATTCTCCCCCGTACGCCAGCGTTGGAAACGCATCACCGCCCAGCAACCCAGCGCCGCGATCACACATAACCCAACGCCATCAACCAAAAGACCTGGCACCGGCAATGTCTTGAACTCCATGCCAAGAAACTTTTCCGGCGCCTGCCAGGATCGATGTAAAATTCCCCATAATGGCGGCAGGTAAAAGGCTAGCTTTGTCACCACAGCGCTTTCGCTAGCCAGATCAGCGGACCGTCGATACATCTGGCTGGTGCCCCAGCTTTGCCGGGTATAATGAAACCATTGCCAGTAAAAATAGATTGTCCCGATGATCCAGAAACCGGCCATCCACGCGGCGCCGAATGTCATCAGCAATACAATTGGCGGCAGGCCATACAGGAGAAAGCGATAACGTGCCCGATCCTCAGCGGTAAAACACAACCGCGTAAAGGTCGAGACAACATGATGCTGACCCAACAGCCACAAATCGAGCAACAGAATAGGCGCGAACAGGCGGGGTTCCGTGACAACGAAAGCACCGGTCGCGACGGCGAGCACAGCCGTGCCCACGATAAAATTCAGATCAAAATGCGCATCGCGTAACCACCCGGCTACAGGGGGCTCTGCCGTTAAGGCGATTGTCATCCTATGTCTTCCTGATTGGTCTACTAAAGACCGCTACAGAAGTATGGACGCACCCGCTTTTGCGATGTCACCGTCCGTCTGAAGACAATGGCGTTAAAATGTAAAGGGATGTTTAGAGGAGCTGGTTAAATCCCGTTAACCGTAATCATGTGGAAGACTCCTTTTCCTGTTCGATCACTGCTAACCGCATCGCGTCCCGACGCGTAAACACAAATATGGCGACAACCGCACTAACTGCCACACCGACGAGCAAGGGCAACGGAAAACCCCAGAATTCAGCGAGGCCACCAATCAAAAGGGCGCCCACAGCGGGACCTGATCGGTTTAACAGACCCCAAAGCGACATTACCCGACCGCGTAGATCACCCCGCACGGATCCCTGAACCGTAACCTGACCAGCTATATTGACGCCCACCTGCGCCGTACTCAGAAAGACCGTACAGATTAAGGCAAACCAGAAATTGGTTGTTGATACAAACAGCGCCATGAAGAACAACGATCCGAAAACAGATGCCATGTAGGCATTCAGAATCGCAGTTGGTTTTCGGAGGTTGCCGATTAGAAGTGAAGCGATGACAGCACCCACCCCCGCTGCTGCCACCAGCAGCGGCACTCCTTCCCCCGGATCATAACCGAACACCGTTTCAGAAAGCCCTGGAAGCAATTCCATGTACGCACGGAGTAACAGGGAAGCAAAAATCATATTCAGAAACAGATATTTTATAACGGGATGCGCCACAGCATACTGCACGCCCTCGACAAGATGGCTCCCCATCGACCGGCCGGCCGCTGCCTTGCGATCCGGATTGATCAATGTGACGCCAAACAACGCAACACAGAAAATCAAATTGGCCGCAGCATTGACGGCAAAGACACCACCGGCTCCCCAGGCGGCCATTACCGGCGGCACGACCAGGGCGGGTCCAAGCGTACGACCCAGGTTAAAAAGTATGGAATGGCTGGCAATTGCAGCTGACAGATCTTCGCGCGGCACAAGGTTCGGCGCGATTGACATTCTCACCGGTGTCCAAAACCCTGTGCAGGTCCCATGCAGAACAGCGAACAGGGTCAACATCCATATATCCACCAGCCCGGCAAAGGTTATTGCGGCAAGAAGACCGGTGACGGCCATCATGGCTCCCTGCACAATACGCGCCATGACCAGCCGATTATGCTGGTCGGCCAGGGCGCCTGCTATTGGCGAAATGAGAATACCAGGTCCAGCCTCTGCAATTGCAATGACGCCCAGCCACCAACCGGATTTTGTTAATTGCCAGGCGAGGACCGCCAATCCGATGCGATAAAACCACACGCCGGCACCCGCTAACCAGCCAGCGGCTTCGACGATCGCAAAATCGCGATGACGAAAAGCCCGAAAGGTGCTCTTGGTCATTATTGTGTCGATTAAAGAACGGAACATAAACGGGCTTTTCCTTCTCGGCGCCGCGGCAGTGCTGTAGAGTATCGTGCGGAGAAGTGACTAGATAGGCCAGTCACAGAAAAGAACAGTTTTGTCGGAGGCGACGCTGAACAAAGCGATATTTTTTGATCGGGATGGGACGCTGAATGTCGATACGGGCTATGTCCATGACTGGGACAGATTTGAATGGATTCCCGGTGCCCGTGAGGCGATCAAACTCTCAAATAAGTGCGGCTATCTGGTTTTCGTCGTTACCAACCAATCCGGTATCGGTCGGGGTTATTATAACGAGGATGCTGTTCACAGATTACACGCGCAGATGAACGCTGATCTTGAGGAAATCGACGCCCATATCGATGGCTTCGCCTTCTGCCCGCATCATCCGGCGGAAGCCCAACCCGAATATCTAAAGAAATGCTCTTGCCGCAAACCGGCACCGGGTATGCTCCTGAAATTGATTGAAGAATGGCAAATTGACCCTGCGCAGAGCGTAATGATCGGCGATAATGATACAGACGTTGCCGCGGCGACGGCAGCCAATGTCTTGGGACATCTATTTGTCGAAGGCAACCTTCACGACTTTCTGACACCACTCATAAACAGCCCTGACTAACCGGCATATTTAATCAGGGCTGATAGACCGATATAGGTACCCAAAATCACCAGCGCTATCAGGAACACCCGACGAAATACATCTTCAGACATGTGTTGACGTATGCGCTGTCCGAATACCATCCCGACCAAGGCCGGTATCAGCCCTGCCGCCGACAAAGCTCCTAGCTCAACGGACAATAACGCGTTGCTCTGCAGGGAAATCGCGACACCCAATGTTGATAGGGTAAAAAGTATCCCCATCGCCTGAATTAATTGATCTCGCTTGAGACCCAACGCCTGCAGATAGAGAACGCCGGGAAAAGCGAATGATCCCGTCATGCCGGTAAACACGCCGTTGATAAACCCGATGACGGGCCCCGCCCAGCCTTCGTGATTTGTTTGGATAGATATCCGATAGTTTGACAAGCCAGACGCGCCATAGAGAACAAGCAGAATTCCGAGGAGTGCCGACAACAACGCCAGATCCACAGTCACGAGCGCCTGTCCCCCGATCCAGACCGCCCCGAATGCCAGGACAAAAAAAACGGGCAGTCTTTTGAGAAGAGCCAGACCGTTGCCGCCAACGACAGCTTGCCAAACATTGGTGACAAAGGAAGGCACCAACATCAATGCCATCGCGGTTGGCAAATCAAGCAATGCCGTGAGCAATGCGAGGCTAACCGTCGGCAATCCCATACCGACGACGCCTTTAACCGCCCCTGCCAGCAAAAAGGTGACGACAATCGCCGACAAAGTGAACGGATCAGTCAAATGTTCAGACCGTTAAGCGGCCTTGGCAAATTCCGCCTGAACCTCTTTTTCAAAGGCCAGGAGTTTCTGAACACTCGGCCGGGTCTCCATCCGGTCAAAATGCGCCTGACAGTTCTTGAAGGCCGACAGGTCGAGCTCAAACTGGCCGGCCCGGCGAAAACACCAATAGAAATTGGTATCCGGCGCCGTAAACCGGTCAAAGAAATACTCTTTTCCGTCGAGAAGGTCCTCGGCTATCTGGAAACACTCAAAAACATGCTCAGCAGCATGATTGCGGATATTCTCTTCGGTCCCCGCAATGTCACACACTTTGGGAGGCCCATTGATCACTCGCAAATAGGGGTGGATGCCCGAGGAACACCAAGAGACTAGCGACACCGCCTGCAATTCATCCCAAGGATCGTCCGGCAGTAAATTGGCATCCGGGAAGCTTCGCGCAATCCATTGCTGAATGGCGACATTCTCGGTCATTTTCTGACCATCTACGACCAGCAATGGCACCTTATGTTTCGGATTAATCGCCATGTATTCCGCCGACATGTGCTGCTGCTTGCGAAAGTTGAGTGGCACCGCTTCAAAATCAGCCCCCGCTTCGGTCAAAGTAATATACGGCGCCAGCGCGCAGGTGATCGGGGCGTAGTAAAGTTGGATATCCATGTTCGTCTCCGAGATTAAGTCGTTGACCAAACTATAGACGGAAATTATTCCAGCGCTAGCTATGTCTTATTTCGGAATAAAGATGAAATTCTTGACGTAACTTCCGGCCGTACCGCGCTCGGCGTTTATCTGGTGTTCTTCGAGTGACAGCTGGCTGATATTCCGCAACACACCGTCGATCAGCGCGAAACCATCGTAATCAAGCCTTTTCATCATATCGAAAACATCGGTGACACCTTCACCGGCATGCGTGAATTCATTTTCAACAAACAGGTTGGGCCGATCACGCGCCAGAGTCTCCTGCGCGCCTTCGAGGACCGACTTCTCATGCCCTTCGACATCAATTTTGATAAAGCCGATATCCTTATATTCCAGATCATCAATCCGGCTACCCGGTACTTTGACGACATGGCCTTCATCTTCAGCATACTCAATGCTGGCCCCGTTGCTCGACCAGCCTTTGCGTCCCTTGGGCACCACCAGTTCCGCCTCGCCGGTTTTATCTGACAGCGCCATTTGCAGGACGGTGACATTCTTGTCCGCGACATGGTGCAATATCCGTAACGGGATTGGGTTGGGCTCAAACGCATAAACATGCGGCGAATAGCGCGACAGAAAATAGGTAAACAGCCCGAGATTAGCCCCGACATCCAGGCAAATACGTTTGGGATCAACAATAAATTTCAGCAGTCCCATCTCGGGATCGATTTTGCGCATATATTTGTGCGAGCGGTGCCGGTAATACCCGCGAAAAGGCACGTACCGGAACTTTAAATCGAGCCGAATATCATTGATCAAATCGCGAAAATTTTCTCGAGGAAGTGTGCTCATCGCCGCAAATTTCTCAAACTAATCAGGTTAGAAGAAGTGTATCACAAATTGCTGAATCAGCGCAGGTGAACACGGTCCAAATTGCCCTGTTAAATTGATAAACGGTAATTGCAACCTAGAGAAGACAAACCAATATTCAAATTAAACGATCAGAAACAGTCAACGATCACCGGAAATCTGCGCTGAAAGGGACTAGTTCAAATGGCTATGGCTACTTTCGTTTGGCCATTGATGCGGGAATAAACGGAAGTTAACGGGAATTGCTGGGACAAGGATTACCCATAAGACAAGAGGAAGCTGCTATCACACCTGCCAAACGAAATGTATACGTCTATCTCAAAGAGAACCAAAACCTAAAGCCTGAAGCTTTCACATGAGTATAGCCAAAGGGTTACTGAAAGACCCAACGTTTTCTCAGTATTTCGACTACTGCTGACGAAGAAATTTCACTGCATGCTTCATGTAAATCATCGCCTTTTTCTCCATTGCAGTAGTCCGACACGGATTTTATGCAAATGAATTGTGGCCGGATCACGTTAGTGTTTTTACCTGCATGATAAAAACCGTAACATTCCATATCAACAGCCCAGATTGAATCGTTGAGACCTCTAATTTGTAGAATGATTTCGTCGTTCGCCACTACCGCAGATCCAGACCCTGTAGGACAGAGGTGGAGCGAAACCTCTCCCAGTTTACCCTTAGTCAGATCTTTATTCTTTTTCTGAATTTCTTGGCTTTTTCCGAAATTGGATTGAACCATATCGCGAGCAACGCGATGCGTTTCTTGGTCCATGATATCGATGGGGTTAGGGCGCGACAAAAACACCGACCGAGCTCCCCCATTTTCGGCTGATTCCTCCGACCATTTTCCATAATCCCAAGCATAGGCTGATTCGAAAAAAACCAAATCACCTAATGAGACCTTTGAAATAACACCACCACAATAGCCCGACATCAGCGCTAGCTGCGGTCGGAATGACGTGATAAGCGCTTGAGACATTGATGCGGCGGAAGGTTGTCCAGAGCGTCCGATTGAATAGGCGATGCCTTTACGGGATTTACCGCAACTGTCCTTAAACAAAAACTCTTTGGCGCCGGGAAAATGCGCTACATTATTCATTTCGAAATGCGCTTCGTATGGTCGCATTTCTTTGTCCATAGCAGTTACAATGAGCGCGTCATAAAGGTAGTGGCGGTTAACGCTGATTGAACGAGTGTCCGCCGCGCGTTGTGCGTAAACTATTTTATCGCACAGATACTCCGCCCACAGGCCTTCCTGATCTTCTTCAATCATCACCATCAAATGTGGGCCTAAAGAAGTGTTCACAAGTTTTAGCGCGTCACAGTCACGCGTCATGCCGATGACATCACCCGGAATATTAAGCGTGCCCAACGAGAAAAGTTCAGTCAACAATTCATCAACGGCCCTGTAATCTACTGGGGTTTTTCCTTTAATTGCCGGGATAGTGAGATCAATGATTAGAAGGTCATAAATCGTTTTTGAGAGGTGCTGACGTGCCAAGTGGGAATCCTCCACTTTGTCTATTTCGGAGCTATGCCCAAGGACATTTCGTACAAGTGTACAAACTTTTTGCGCCACATCCTCTCTATCATGAACAACAAGAACTTTCATTTAAAGAGAACCTCACTTGTCAACTGCGAAAAATCAGACTTCCAGTCAGCATCGCCATACCTAACGCATCCACAAAAAGCTGTACCCAGAATTTTGGATGCGCTTTCTCGGACGTCTTCTAGCCCAAGCACCTCTGCCACGCCTTGCCTACCCTCGGCGGACGGGAACGCATCGAATGCTGTTACGATAATTGTCGGTGCTTCACGACCGAGTAGGAACATTTTATTTGCTATGCGTAATCCACCTAACGTGTCGTGACCGCCGCTTTTCGGTCCGACTATGCTCGCTGTGATGTCCATTGAAATATCGAGTACGATCAGGTCCCAACTGTCATTGCTCACAGCCTTTTCCGCATCAACCAGTGTCCCAGCCCGAGTAATTGTTATGGCGTTGTTTTTAAGAGTAATCAGTGCGCCCTCCACCTCCTTCCACTTACTCTCACTGTCTTCGATCACAAGTACACGTTTTGCATCAGGTGACCGCTCAGCACCTTGAAATGTCGTGTCACTCATTTTCTTTCCAAATTGGTACTGCTAGGTGAAAGGAACGGTGTCGTCTGTAAGCTACGAGTTCAGTGTCTTGTCCAATCAAAGTGGCAACTAAAGCTGCGATTTTGGGTAGCCCGGAGTTGCCTTCGCGAAAAATCGCATCGGTTTGAGAGGTGTAACGTCTCCCTTCTATGCGTATGATCTCCTCTATGCGTATGACCTCCGCAGCCGCAGGTGTGGTCAGATTTGAGAAGATAAAGCCTGTCAATCCGCCACTACTAAAAGGCCATATCCGGAGGCGGACGAAAGTTTCACCATTGTGTTTGCAAGCGTTGGAGAAGACTTCGCTAATAAGATCAAAGCATAGTCTGACCTTATCGGAGGGGATTTGCCGGTTCACATTTTCGCAGGGGGCTATGACTGAGCCAAACGTTTTTCGTGCTATTTCCGTTTCGAATAGTCCATCTGCAGCCTGCTTTACCTCGCCAAAAGAAAGTGGCAGCCGATCATCACCTGTCGAGCTGCTAAACCAGTTGGTAAGTTCTTCTACGCGTCGAGATATAGCAGTTTCAAGAGCCGTCGTTACACGCCGGACGTCATCGGTTCGGTATATGTTTTGATCTTGAATTTCATCTCGTTGTTTTTTTATGCTGTCTCCAAGTAATAGCCCCATCTCAATTTGGAATATTTCACAAGCCTTTTCCAATTGGATATCGAGGCGTTGTCGTAACCAATCAATGACGTGGTCTATAATCTCGTTGAATTTTTCGACTGAAGAAAATTTAGCCACGAGTTCATTCAGATCCTCCTGTGAAAGGGTTAGATCAAACAAAGCATCGGGGCGTTCTGGTCTGTTCGAATGAAGTCTGCGGTCAAGCCAATTATCTATTTCGTTGGGAAACAAAATTACCAACTGTTCAATAATCCTTCGCTGGATGTTATTAGATACCCCCGTGATATGATGTTCGCTGACCTCCGCAACGGCGCGAACAATCTCGCGTCTGAGCGTGTCATGCCTAAATCGCGTTGATAGCAAGACTTCTAGGCCGAAAGAAGGATGTTGGAGAAAGTCTTCAACTATAGAGATTAAAAGATTGGCAAAAGGCCAAACACGTGTCTGCAATGTATAGTTGACAACCTTGCCATTGCGATAGCGATGTGGTGTCGAGATACGAGCATTACTCAGCAGCTGAAAAATTTCATCCTGAGATGTGAGGGCTACGAATGCGTCGAATAAATCTTTTTGTTTTGCTGCGACATCCCTGCGAAATATATCCCAGGGTATTTCGAATTGTCCGGCATTTACCTTTCTAAGTAGAAGGGCCACTGTTAGGGCCTTCTACTCTTGCTCAAACAGCTCAAAGCTCAACAAATTGCTGAAGCCAAATTTCTTTACGCAGGCTTCTAGCGCAAACACTCGAGCCGCAAGTGCTGCGGTTTCATTTGGCGTAACGCGCAAGAGTAAAATAATCTCTGGGGTAAGGAAATAACGAACGAAGGCAGTGGCTTCTTCGTTAAATTCGTCTATTAGCCATTGAATGACTTCCTGTGGGCTACACCCTCCAATAATAGGTTCAATGGCAGTTCTTAGAACGGTAGGGTCTCGGTCTGGCTCCTCAATCTGCATTAACAAAAGCGCGTAAATACCGTCTGCATTACCGGCAAATGGCTGCAGTCGTACAACTTTTATGATGTTATCGATCCATGACCAATCAATCCCAGTCAGAAATGAAGGAGCGATTCGGATGTCTTGCCGCACGGTAGCTAGCCATTCCGTAACTCGCATGTTTTGTTCCGGTCGTCGTAGATTCCATTGGACGGATTTGATCCACATTCGATCCTTATACTTTGCACTATCGCTGATGTTCAGATCGCAAAGCGTTTCAAATTCAACTTCTTCATCAGTATTATTTAAGTCGAGTCTAAGTGCAGGTATGCCTGATGGTGAGGCAGCGATGAAAGGGCATATCTCGCCTATAAACATCCGTAGCCGAAGTAATTCACGTATTTCGCAGATGCTCTCACGTCGATTTAGCAAATAGAGTGAATTGAGAAGGGCATTCAGTAATCGACCCGCCTCGGTAAATCGCCATTTTTGTGCTGAGGGCACCAGATAATCAAAATCTTTCACGCTAGGGTACGGAGAGCTACGCATTCGGTCTAACGCGGCAAGTGGCCTCGACAAGTTGGTAGGAGATTTTTCGTATGAAGGAGCCGTTTGCATGAATTCGAGGATAAAGCGGGCAATTTGCGGGGCGAATTTATAACGCTCGGTAAGGGCAGGACCTGTCGGTATCGCAACCCGAGGGACATGCTTACGATTCACCATGTCGCTCATTGCCGCGACTCGTGCATTGGGGATCACAGCACGGATAGCATCTAAAGCCTCACGCACCTGGGAATCAACAAAACCTGATTTTGCGAACTCTATTTCGACGTGGTCGAGCAAAATTTCGCAGGCATCGTAAGGGTGACAGAGCAGAGCTACATAGGCTTTGAATGCTAGTGGATCGTCGTAACAGATATCGTCACGTAGCAGAAATCGCATTGTTGCACGCTCGGAATCAACTTCCTCGCCTGTAATGACATACGAAAGGAATATGTCCAGATAAGTGTCGGCCGGACAGTTAATTGCGTGATATATTAGTGGGTAGAGGAAGCGTTGGCGCAACCATTCTGTTTTAAAATTTCGTTTGAAATAATCTGTGAGTTGTTCACTCGAATGCGAGTGTAGCGCGCAGACGATACGAAAAGTAAATAGTGATTGCTGATCATCAGCATCAAATTGATCAAGCTCTACGGCGATGCTTGAGCCATCGTCATTTATGACAGCGGATGAGATCGCGGTATGTCGATCATACAATGCAGCGACGCGAGGAGCGTTGGCGATGATGTATCGAGTCAATAATCGTAAATAGGATATGTCGTAAGCTTCATCGCATCTGTCCCGAATTTGACCCAGTGTGCGCCAGTCCCGCGAGTCGAATGCCAATGCTACCCACTTATTTTTCTGGAGTTTGAATAACTCCGTCTCTAAAAAAGGGTTCAGGTTGTCAGAGTATTTCTCGTGCAATGAGAGAATTTGGTTGGCTATCTTGTGCCGCGCCTGACGATACGGAACTCGCCCGCGAGCAATATTTTTGAGACCAGTCCTATTCTTGGATTTAGGCATTGATGCTTAAGCCTTCGCCGAAAACAAAATCATGCAAAATACAATGCCTCTCATGATTTAGGTCCATGGCTTTAAGGAATGTGGGCACTCTGATCTTGCTCCTTTTTCCATATTTTTCTCAATGCAATACCACCTTTAGGACGTTAAAGAGGGGAGCTTTATGGTCTGTTATTGCGGTTCTAATACTGACCTTTTGCATTTTGCACCAAGCCCCTTGTTTGCTGCGATTGCGTGAGAGTAAAGCATTTCGACCAATTTGCTACCCAGGGTAGTTGTGACAGGTATTTTTTTCTGACGAGTTATTGTGCCCAGATGCTTACTTGTAGGCGAATGATAGAACATTGGGAGGTTCAACGATGGGGTCCCATGCGGGCGACAAGTGCCGAAATTTGAATTCGTTATCAACTCTTAGGCCTCCTGTTTTGACCATCGCTGCCCAAGGCCTGCTTGGATAGAGTTTCATCGGCAGAGCCTGTAGAGGGCAATAGTTTTGCACACCGCCGCCGGATAGATCTACTGTCGACATCCATCAACATTGCGATTGCAGATGCAGACACGCCTGCTTCCCTCGCGTTTACGATCGTAACATTTTGGTAAATAGCAAATACTTTGGTGCAACGAGGTACGTTAATTCTTAGATCGCCAAACATTTTTATGAGCTTTTCAGTTGCCCCTTCACCGATGATGCAGTTGATCAATGTAAATACTTCGCTTCGCTGCAAAGACGATGGAATATAAAGACGATGGAATATATAGTTGCCGACCGCCGTGCAAAAATGAAAATGCAAACGCGGATTTAAAACCGGTCGCCTGAGCGAACTCAGCGATGTCAAATGGCAACGCAGAGAGCACATGCCCACGATTATCCTCACACCATTTCAAAAATGGCGGGTTCAACCGCCCTGTTTCGAGAAAACAGTCAGCACGAGAAATCGGTATGTTATCGCAGGGTCCCATGCGAACGATCAAAGCATAGGGCGGACAAATGTCTCGCCCGGGACAGGTGTCCGGGGACTAGATAAAGCAAGATTGTTTTTATAGGAAATCCGGTGCGGTCGATGGAGGAGGAAAACACCACCATGGACCCGAAGGCTACCCAGCGTCCATTGCCCGACCGCAAGTTATATTTTAGAGGCATCTTCGGTGAGATCAATATGTTCCGTGAAGGGGCGTAGAGCGCTCGACTCTCTATCTTTAGGTAGACTGCCCGGTAAAACGCCGAGACCCCGTTTAAAAAACGATTTAAATGGGGGGTAGCGTTGCGACTATGAAGGTAAGTTATCCCTCGATTTGTCTTTGCGAAGGATTTTTCGATTTTTCCAACTCTGTAGGCCTGTAATTACCTTGCGAGCGGTTGGACTATCCACGAACCGAAGAGCAGATAGTTTGAAACGCGATTCCAGCCATTTGTTGAGCGCCGCATCGGTACCGTCTCCGTCAGTCACTTCTGACCATAGCTGCCGAATGAGATCAACTTGGCGCGGTGATGCCATCCCTTGGTAACGCCGTCCTTGTTCACTACCAAATGCAGCAGCCTTATGCCGGTCAGATTCAAAACCGAGTTTTCTATATGCATCCATTACGGCTCCATAACCCTCGTCATCCAACTCCGTTGAACTGAGGACGCCAGCCGCCGCGAACAAAATATCGCGGCGGGTATCGTCATCGATCCCTAGCTGACTTGCAGCAATATGGATCAGGGCTATCTTGCTACGCGACAAAGCCATTTCAATCTCGAAGTTCTATTTCGTCAGAAAGGTGTTCCAGACGAGTACTAATCTCAATTGCTGAAAGACGAGCAAACTTGAATACGGTTGCTACTCTGTCCTGTAGTTCGAGCGCCGTGATAGTTTTACCTGGATTCGCCAGTAGAAGCTCTTCCCCCGCCCAAACAAGGTCACCTAGATTTCGAACGTCATCACATGCTTGTTCCAATTTTTTTGAAAACTCTTGATTGTGGGTGTTCATGCCGCTGCTCCCTTTATGCAATTAGCCATTGCGAAATGTTCCATTGAGGGTTCCTCTTCACCTGCGATCTCACGAGCGATCCGGATCGCTGACGCGACGTTTCGCAAAGCACCGGGTTGATTGGCTTGGAAATTCAAATACCTTTTAATGCCCTGATCAGAAATGCCATGAGCTTCAATAAGAGCCTTCACATCTCCTGGATCTGCATTTGGTAGAGCAATTTGGATACCAATTCGGCTTTCCAATTGAACGAAGGGTACAGTGCGTCGCTTTAAGGCGCGATTACCGGCAAGTGCTACGGCTATCCCGGTTCGGTCATGAATACCGCGCAATTCTTCAAGTGAGTCCGCGCTTAAGTGATGCGCTTCATCGACGATAAGTAGGCATTTGCCTTCGCCATCTTCCTTAGCCAGCAGTTGGCATTTTTCGACTTGCTCCATCGCCCGCTTGGCAGCGGTGTAACGTCCTCGCCTATAAGAATACTCGGAGCGATCTCCCATGGTTACGCTGAGTTCGATCATAAATGGACCTTGCTCCCCCCTTACGGGAGTTAAAGTCATCATCCAGGTATGAGGCATCGAACTTGCATAATTCTTGAGCCCAGTTGTTTTACCCGTACCGGATTCACCAATGATCAATGCCATTGACCGAAATTCTTGTGCGGCTCTAAGTGCATCGCGAATGCGTTGCGCGGTTGGTGCCGTCTCGATTATGGTTTCGTGTTTCATCCTGCTTTCTCCTTTGCTGAGGGTTGGATGGGACAGGGTCGGGGTGGTACGAACACCTCGGCCCATTTAAGTTAGTAGGTACCGTAATTCCGAAGCACCTTCTCCCAAGGCGCGGGGGCAGCCTCATCGTCTAAACTTTGATTATTTGTAAGCTCTCTACCGCGAAGACTGAGCAACAAGCGAAAACTTGGCGACTGAAGCACCTTTTCCAGCCACACGCGGTCAGATTCATTGCCATTGCTTATACTAAGGTATAGTTAGTGCTATTACGCGGTTTTGATGAAAGTATTAGGTAAAGGATTAGCGTATGTTGCTACCTTGTGGTTGTAACAAATGCGAACGCGTATCCGGCACTTCAATTGGATATCCTGGGCGGCACCTATGATACCAACACGGAATCCGTATCGACCGACAAAGAATCATTTACGCTAATTGCGTTAGCGACGCCGACTAGTAACACCACTGCTACGGAAATTTTAGCGGACACCTACTATCTCTCAATCGGTATAAATTCTGGGCCCGAACAAAATTCAAGTTATGACGCTGGATCGTTCATTGTTAACGGTAACACAGTTGAGGCCACCGACTCCGGGATGCAGTATGGGACGCCGCCACAATCGCCATGACCCGGTCTCCAACTTTAAAGTTGAGGCCACCGACTCCGGGATGCAGTATGGGACGCCACCTATTGATGCGGCGCATAACCATGATTTACCTAACCACGGAATTTATCCGACATACTTTCACGAGGTATCTTTTAATTTTGATCCAAACGACACGACGACGAGCTATAACTCACAAGATGATACAGGAGGGATTTTATTTGACGAAAACGGAGTTGGCTCTTTTTTTGTAAAGTTTGAAATCAGCACCGGTGGCCTAATTGGGGAGACCTTACATTTCGATTTGTATAACACAGCGCTTAGAAATAACGATGACACAGCTGTAGACAACTTCGCACCATTTTCACACGACGCGCAAACCACGTTCCGTACAACCAGCGACGACCCCAACAGCGATATTCCTGAACCCGGTTCCTTTGTCATCTTTCTCTTTAGCCTTGCATTCCTGATATACCTCAGACGGTACCGCGTAAAATTCCCCCCGGTTACACACCTCTTGGCCGCATAAAAATCGCAAAATACTCATCGCTGTATCTGATTGGTTGATGCCGCGCTAAGGACAGGTTATCAACAGCCCGCGAATAATGAGGTCAGACAATATTTCAGAAGAAAATTTATGGCCCAGGCTGAAGCAAGACTATTCTGGTTGATACTGAAGAGCTTTGTGAACAGCTCAAATCTCAAATAGCGGGTGGCGCCGATTTCGCCGACCTCGCAAAAGAGCATTCTTCCTGCCCTTCAGGCGCCAGCGGTGGCGCCCTCGGTTCCTTCGGCCCTGGCCAGATGGTTCCCGAGTTTGATCAGGTTGTATTCAGCGCACCGGTCAATGAAGTGCAGGGCCCGGTGAAAACCCAATTTGGCTTTCACCTGCTTGAAGTCACCAGCCGTACCGACTGATTAGCTATCTAAGAATTTGATGCGGGGGCGGCCTTACAGGTCGTACCCCGCCATCAGATCATCGACGATGGTATCTAGCTCGTCCCAACCGGCGAGCTGATAGCTATAGAGATCCATCACAAAACCCGGCCCAGCGTAGAATTTTTCATAGAGCGCATGACGACCGGCAAATTCTGTACCCAGAATATCCCACGCAAGTCGAAACAGTTTCATTCTGTCCTTGGCACTCTGATCGGGTAAAGACCAATAAGTCTCAAACTTCTTATTGAGCTCTGCATCTTCCATGACGGTTGAGTCTGCAGGCATCTGGATTGGTCCACCTCCCATCAATTCACGCACGATATCGCAAATCGCGGAATGGTTATTCGTGCACCAGTGCAAGGTGGCATACATAAAACGCCGATTCACGGTCTTGTAGCCACCGGGCATATCCTCACAATCAAGAAGCTGGCCACGGATCATGCCGTCCAGCGCCGCCAGCTGAGCAGCCAAATTACCTAATGTGCTTTGTACCGCTGGGATAGCACCTGCCTTGTTTGATTCCGTCAGCTTGTGCGCCATAGCCACAATTAAACGCAGTTTTTCGGCAAAGCGGATATTGGCCTGATGATTGGCGAGCGAATGGCCCGGTGTCCTGAAATAAATCTCCCGCGTCATAAGGACGTTATTGTGTAGAAAGACCCGTTCCCAGGGCACTTTCACGTTTTCAAAAAGGATCGCGGCATCGGTCTCGTCATAGCGTGCCGAAAGGGGCATATCGAATTCGCTATTCGCCGTCGCCTCATACGGTTTGCGCGACCAAATAGAAACGCCCTCAGCATTCAGTGGGGCGGCTGCGGTAATGGTCTCTGCCTCCTGTCCTGGTGACACAGGTTGTAAGTTACCCACCCATGTTTCATGGCAATAGATTGAGCCGGTTCCAATCATCTTGAGACCGTTGATCGTCACCCCTTCATCATCTTCGGCGACCACTCTGAGGGTAGGCGACACGATCCCCGCCTCTTCCATTTCACCACCCGCCCGGCGTGACCCCTGGGGGTTGGTGACAGCGTGAGACAAGAAAAGGTCTTCCCGCCGTGCCTTGCGGTAATAGGCGTCAAGATTGTTGCCCGCCCCTTCACGCATCTCGTTAAACAAATCGGGCTGGGTCGCGAGTCCAGTTAAATAGCTCGGAAAATTATCCGGTGAGCGCCCCATAAACCCGTGCGTCCAGGCGGCAATTCGGCGATGGGTTTCATAACGTTTTTCGAGATCATCGCGCGATTGAGGTTTTAGAAAATAGGTCGAAAACTCTTCACCATCTTCTTCACTGACCATTACATCGCGATTTTCGGGCGCTGCTTTGCGGTCATAAATCATCGCGATCGATTCCGCGCCTTTGGCAAAGGCGGGATGGCTGGTGACATCATTGACCAGCTCTTTGCCGATATAAACCCGACGGCCGTCGCGGATAGATTCGAAATACTCTTTACCGGATAACATATTTATTGCCTCACATTGTAGTCAGGATAGCGCGCACCGGCGCCCCATCAGCACCGGCAATCTTCATTGGAAGACAGGTAAGATTATAAGGTCCCGGTGCTATTTCGCGAAGGTCCAGCCCCTCGACAATAATGACCTCCGCCCCAAGCAATACGAGATGGGTTGTCGAGACCGCATCCGCGAATAGCTGGATGGAAAGATAATCGATTCCAATCAGTCCAATCCCACGATCCACCACCCATTGCGCACCATCGGCGGTCAGAGCCGCAAACTCTTCGTAAAACGGATGGTTTGGTGTTTCCCACAGGGCGGAATTATCGGTTTTAAGCAAGAGTCTTTGGGTGCCGTCGGGAATTTGCAACGCCTCAAGATGATCCGGCGTAATTTCCATAACACCCGGGATTTCTCCCACATAACAGGGCCCGATCAGGAGATTGGGATCAAGCGCCTCAACGGCTTTACCGCCTTCGATAAAATGACAGGGAGCATCAAGATGTGTCCCAAAATGCACCCCGGTATCCAGCCGTGTAACATTGCAGCGATAACCGCCTTCCTGACTTTTCATCAAAGACAGGCTCGGCGCCAGGATCCCCTGGCCATAACGGCAAATCGGTTCGGAACGACACCGTTATATCTTTTATCTCATCCATTCCCCTATTCCTCGCTCGGGACATTTGCGCAGACGGGGTGCGCACGGTTATTGTGCCGCAAACCTAACACAGGAGAAACGCATGTCGCAGGGGACAACCGAAAAACTCGCTGAATTTGCAGCATCATTGCGCCCAAATGACATCCCGGGAGACATAAAAAGTTCAACAATCGCCCTCCTCACAGATGCCTTGGCCTGCGCCCTTGCCGGTCATCAGGGCGAAGAGACCAACCAACTGCATGCGATGGCCTCTGCGCTTGGCCAGTCGGCGGAAAGCAGCATCATCGGCGGCAACCATATGTCTCTGGTCGGCGCCACGATGATGAATGGCTATTTAATCACTGCTGTGACCATGTGTGATGTCCACCGAGCCACACTTACACATATTACTCCTGAGGTTGTGCCCCCTGCCCTCGCCATTGCCGAGCGCGATGATCTTTCCGGTGCCGCCTTGCTTGCTTCCCTCGCCGCAGGATTTGAAGTCACCACACGGGTTGGTATTGGCCTCGACTATCCAAAGTTTCGCGGAAAAGGCTGGCATGGGCCGGGCGTTATCGGGCCGTTTGGGTCTGCTGCAGCTGTCGGGAGCCTACGGGGCTTCAGCACGGATACCATGGCGCGGGCTTTCGGGCTTGCTGGCAGTCAGTCCGCCGGGACATTCGCCGCCTGGGGCACCCCAACGGTGAAATTCCATCAATGTCGCGCAGCTTTATCGGGATTGATGGCTGCCCTTCTTGCAGAACAGGATTTCGTCGCAACCAAAGAGTTTCTGACCACTGAAGATGGCGGGCTATACAACACCTATGCCGAAGGTGGGTTGCCCGACGCCGTAACCGGCGGTCTCGGTGACCGTTGGGAACTACAACGTATCGCCCTTCGCATGTGGCCCTCCGCTACGGCGCTTCAGGAAGTCATTACGTCATTGTTCAACGTCGTCCAGGAACACGACGTCGCGTTTAACGATGTCGCCAAGGTTCGATTGAGGCTTAGCCAGACGCCATACAAAATGCATGGCGGGTTTTCAACTTACACCGCCAAGTTCGAGGCGTTACTCTCCGCACATTATGTCGCGGGGATTTATTTAAAAGACCGCAAAGTCACGCTCGACCAGTTTGAGCCGGAATATTACGACAATCCGGTTCTGCGGGATTTTGCCGCCAACAAGGTTGAGATTATCGCCGATGATGACCTCGGAAATGGCCAGGCGATCGCGGAGGTGGACACGAATAATGGCAACACTGTCAGTGCCCGCTGTGACTACCCGCTGGGCGCGCCTGAAAACCCTCTTTCGACAGACCAGTTGGAGGAGAAGCTACGCATCTGCGCCGGATATTGCCTTGCTGATAACAAGATCGATGAGTTGGCAGCGGCGATCAACGATATTGAGAATGTTAGCTCAGTTCGTGACCTGTTGACGATGATGCGAAGCAGTTAACGCGAAGGGCCTATTCCGGAAAGAACTGGTTGGAAGGCCGCGGCAGTCCCATGTTCTCGCGCAGCGTCTTGCCTTCATATTCTTTACGGAACAATCCACGGTCCTGAAGGACGGGCACAAGACGATCGACGAAGTCATCGATGCCTTCGGGCACGTAGGGGAACTGAATAGTGAACCCGTCACTGCCACCGGTCATCAGCCATTCTTCCATTTGATCGGCTACTTCCTCTGGTGTTCCCATCAGGCACAGGCTTGAATGCCCTCCAAGGCGCTGGGCAAGTTCGCGAACGGTCAGATTGTCTTCCTTGGCCGCGCGAATAGCACGTTCTCGACTGCTCTGCCCCGCTTCAGTTTCCGGAATATCATCCGGGTGCGGCCCGTCCTGATCAAATTTTGAGGCATCGACGCCAAGCGCAATGGAAAGCGCCGCGATGGCACTTTCATAATGCACTAAGCTATCGAGTTTCATCCGTTTCGCTCGCGCTTCTTCACGCGAATCCGCGATAATGACCATGCAGGCGGGCAGTATCTTCATGTGATCCGGGTTTCGGCCGACAGCTTTCATGCGCCCTTTTACATCAGCGTAGAATGCCTGACCGGCAACGAGGTCGCTCTGGGCGGTAAACACGGCTTCGGCGGTCTCTGCCGCTAGTTGCCGCCCGGCATTGGAAGCCCCGGCCTGAACAATCACTGGATGTCCCTGAATGGGGCGACCGATATTTAGCGGTCCCCGAACTTTCAGATATTTTCCCTCATGATTGAGGACATGCATTTTGTCCGGGTCAAAGAACACGCCGCTTTCCTGATCACGGATAAAGGCATCATCGGCCCAGCTATCCCACAGCCCCGTGACAACATCATAGAACTCCCGGGCGCGGTTATAGCGTTCGTCATGCTCCATCTGATCATCGCGACCAAAATTCATCGAGGCGTTTGGATTTGACGTTGTGACCACGTTCCACCCGGCGCGCCCACCACTTATGTGATCCAGCGATGCAAAGCGCCGAGCGACATGATAGGGCTCGTCATAGGTGGTCGATCCGGTGGCTACCAACCCGATATTTTCTGTCATCATGGCCAGAGCTGGCAGCAGCGTCATTGGCTCGAATGACGTCGGGGTTGAAGAGCGTTTGAGCGCATCCATTGGCATATTCAACACGGCCAGATGGTCCGCCATAAAGAAGGCATCAAACTTTCCGCGCTCAAGCTTCTGCGTGAAATCAACGATATGTTTGAAATTAAAATTCGCGTCGGCATAGGCGCCCGGGTAACGCCACGCACCGGCATGGATGGTCACCGGTCGCATAAAGGCCCCGAGGTGGAGCTTTCGGTCTTCGCTCATCGTAGTCACTACTTTCTCGGCCCGATCAGCACAAATGTCTGTGGGGCAGTAAATTCAATTACAGTGAGGTTAATCCTCCTGGTCAAAGAAGACCATAGTCGTTGCTTCCGTTGACTTACACGATCGTTGCAGACACATTTTTCAAATGACAAACTACAAACCCGACATACTGATTATAGGTGGTGGCATTGGGGGGCTGACCCTCGCCCTTTCGCTGCATAAGCGCGGCATTCCATGCCAGATATTTGAAGCCGCCGCTGAATTCAGGCCGCTGGGTGTGGGCATCAATATGATGCCCCATGCCATCCGGGTTCTGACTTCTCTCGGTCTGCAATCGACATTGGAAAAATACGGCGTTGAAGCCAAGGAATTTAGCTTCTTCAATCGGCATGGCCAGTTCATTCTGGCGGAGCCTTGCGGTAAATATGCTGGCTATGAATACCCTCATTTTTCGATCCATCGGGGTGATCTGCACAAGGTTCTCTTCGAGGCTGTGACGAAACGTCTTGGTCTTGAAGCCATCCATCTTGGTCACCGTTGTCGTGGTGTTGATCAGGATGAGGACAGCGTCACCGTTCATTTCGAAAACGCTGAGTCCCGGAAAGGCTCAATCGCTATAGCCGTCGACGGGTTTTACTCCGCTGTAAGACATCAGTTTTACCCCAATGAAGGCGCCCCGCATTTCGGCGGCATCAATATGTGGCGCGGTGTCACACGCCGAAAACCGTTTCTGTCCGGCGCCAGTGTCACCCGTATCGGCACCGTCGCGCGCGGCAAGATGACGATATATCCCATCCGAAATTTCGATGATGGCACGCAGCTCATCAACTGGAATACCGAGCAACCACGCGATGACCACAAGCCCAATGACTGGGCAACACCGGGGTTGATAGAAGATTTTATTGAGCCTTTCAAAAATTGGGATTTCGACTGGCTTGATGTCCCTAGCCTGATCGCTGATGCAGAGTTCATTCTCGAATATCCGATGGTTGATCGGGATCCGGTCGATAAATGGACCTTTGGCCGGATTACACTCCTTGGCGATGCAGCGCATCCGATGTACCCCTGCGGCGGCAATGGCGGCGCCCAGGCAATCCTCGATGCAGAGGTTATCGCAAGACTACTGGATGAGATGGATGATCCGATTGCGGCACTTAAGGTCTATGAGGGTGAGCGGCTGGAAGCCACCAGCAATATTGTCATGACCAACCGGGCACAGCCCCCGGATGTCATCATTGAGAAGGTCGAAGAACTGACCGATGGCGAACCATTTGAACGTCTTGAAGACCTTATTGACCCGGCAGATTTAGTAGCAATATCTGAAAGCTACAAGAATACCGCAGGATACAGTCTGGACGCCGTGCGGCAGCCTTAATCAAAAAAGTCGACAAGACTCACAGGCCGATTGCCAATCTATCTAGCTCGATGGCGTACTCTGAAGCCGTTTTTTGCTAATTTTTGCTGGCGTAGAATTTGGCGCTTTGGGAGTTTTTTTGATCAATCCTTTAACTTTGTCGATCAGATTCTCGACACCCAGTTTGAATACCTTGTGCCAATCTTCCGAAGTAATCGCCATCCCGGTTACGCGTGCTTTTGCATCGACTGTCCGACTGGACCCTGCTAGCGGCCAATCCCCTTTTAACACGACCTGATTTTCATGCTCGGCAACGACTTCCCAGGCACCGGGCCGAAACCAACCCCAAAATTTTAATATATCTGCTTGCAGAGCACGCGCATCTGAGAAACCCGGATATCCTTCAATAAGGACTCGAACGCCAGATTCTCATAGGGCTTTTACAAGTGCCTCCCGTACAACCGCTTCTACAGTTCGACCCTTCGGAAGCAGGATATCCCCAAGAGCTGCACCAAATGCATTACGTTTTCTCGCAACCGCTCTTTTCGTTACCGAAGAATCACTAATTTCTCCGTCCTTGAGCGATGGGATGTTAGCTTTTCGAGGGTTCTTCTCGAAAACACGGCGGTCGCTTATCTCTGTCAGTTTAACCACTACCGAAGAGTCAGGGTTTGTTATTTCGGGGACAGCGATATCAACTTCTCCCCGCGTGAGAGCACACCCACTAAACAACAAACATGACAAGATAAGCATCGCAATCCGACTTTTCATATTACGCCCCCATTGCACTTTATAGGTGAGAAACACTCTATCTACCGTATCGATAGCAAGCCCTATCATCAAGAACCTCACGAGAAAAGATAACCGACAATTAGTGACAAACTTGCCAATCATCTCTTCTCAAGGCACGCTTGCCGCAACGATTTTTGCGTGAAATTGATGAAAGTATTAGAAGATGCCGGAAAGTCCGAACCCTCGAAAAGTCTATGTATCCCACCCGGGAAGCGGGCTGGCTCGTTCAAATTTTCCACTCGAATGTCATGTTGAAGATGGGGAGATTGTTCGCTCCTTGCCATTTCATATACCAGATGATGTCCGGCTCTATGAAATCGAGACGACAGATCGCGGTTCCTATTCCCGCCCGCGCAAAGAAGTGCAAATGCCGCTTGCCCTCGCCGCCAAGCAACGGGTGCATGCCAACACGCGCGTGAAGTATCCGCTATTGCGCGACGGCTGGAGCCCGGAGTCCCCAAACGGCGCGGGACGTGGCAGCGACAGTTTCACGCCGATCAGCTGGGATAAGGCTCTCGATATAATCGTCAGCCAGCTAGGGCGTATTCGCGAAAAATACGGATCCATGGAACCAGTTCTCGTTCAGGCCGATGGACATGGCCAGAGCGGCTACCTGCAATCACTACATTTCTGGGGCCATTACCTTTTCGACATGCTGCGCGAGCATAAGGGCTGGGGCTGGTGGACCCAGCAGGTCCGCAATCCTGATAGCTGGGAAGGCTATTACTGGGGCGCCAAACATGTCTGGGGCTTCGACGATTCACTCGGCGAGCCAATGCAGGACGCCGTTTGGGACGACGTCCTGGAACATGCGGAAATGGTCATTTTCTCGGGGTGTGATGCAGAGGCCACCGGATTTGGCATGTCCGGTGGCATTGCATTGGAGATGCCAAAATGGCTCAAGAAGGCTGGCATCAAGATCGTCTCCATTTCACCCGACCTCAATCACGCCTCTGCCGTCCATGCCGACACCTGGATACCGATCAAACCCAATACAGATGCGGCGCTCTACCTCGCTGTTGCCCATGTCTGGCTGGCCGAAGGGACATATGACAAAGACTATATCGACACCCATACGGTCGGCTTCGAAGCGCTGGAAGCGCATGTGCGTGGCGATGATGACGGGATTGAGAAAAGCCCGGCCTGGGGCGAAAAAGTCACGGGTATTCCTGCAGCCACTATTAAGGCGCTGGCCCGGGAATGGGCGGCAAAGAAAACCACGCTATCTGTTTATTTTGGCGGCCCGAAAATAAGGGGAACCCTGTCGCACCTTGCAGCACGGATGGAAGCCTATGTGCTGGCCATGCAAGGAGTTGGCAGCCCTGGCCGTCAATTTCTCAGGATCGGCGCCCCGTCCTTTTACAAAAAGAATATCGCACAAGTCCCGCGCTATCCCGATGTCGACTTCCATGGCCTCGCCTTTAGCCCGATGATCGAATACGCGATAGGACGTGGCCCGAAATCGCCGGTCTTTATCCCGCGCTCGCTCGCCGCTGAAGCCATTCAGCAGCGGAAAATCAGCTGGAAGAGCACCACAGCCGCCCTCGCCAAGGCCGAGGATCAGTTCACCAGCTATCAATATCCCCCATCGGAGGATCATCCTGGCATCCGGATGGTCTGGAATGAGAATGGTAGCCAACCGGGCAGCTGGGGTCATGGCTGGAACTGGCTTGAAGCTTTACGCAGTGATGATCTTGATTTCGTTGTTGGGGTTCATCCCTGGCTGGAAAATGACTTGACCTTTTCCGACCTGATCCTGCCGGCGCAGACCAATTATGAGCATGAAGATCTCGTCGTCGTGCAGCGCAGTGATGTGCTTGGCCTATTCTATCAGGAAGCGGCTGTAGAGCCCGTTGGCGAATCCAAAAGCGACTATGAGATACACCGCATGATTGGTCAGCGGCTCGGGCTTGATGATGCTTTCCCGCCTGTCGATGACTGGCTTAAAGCGTCTTACGAAGAAACCCTGGCCGCGACGCGCGACGACATCTCATGGGATGAATTCAAGGATAGAAAATATGTCATCTATGACTGCCCAACCTGGAAGGAATGGGTCGATATCAAAAAGGAATTTGGCTATAGCGAGCATACCGGTGGCCTGCACTGGTTTTGGGACAAAGCTGACGGGTTAGAGACCCCGAGCGGCAAAATTGAATTCGTTTCTGAACGGATATCCAAACTTGACCCAGACAGCGAAGAGCGCCCACCCCTTGCGAAATGGATAGCGCATGCCGAGTTGGGGGATTCCGCCAAGGCAAAAAGCTATCCATTAATCGTTATGTCGAATCACCCGAAATACCGTTTCCATGTTCAAGGAGATGACATTGAGTGGATTCGCGAACTTGGCAAAATAAAAGGTGTGGACGGCTATTACTATGAACCCTGCTGGATGCACCCGGAAGACGCCGCGGCGCGTGGCATTGAGCATGGTGATATCATAATGGTTCATAATGATCGCGGCGCCATCCTGTTTGCCGCGCTGGTTACCGAACGCATCATCCCCGGCGCGCTTTCGATTGATCACGGTGCCAAGATTGATTTCGGTCTGCTCGATAATCGTAAAATCGACCGTGGTGGCTGCATTAACCTCATCGCGCCGACTGTTCAGGAAAAATACGAGAAAGGGGCAGAGATTGAGGTTCCCGAGATGAACATTAGCGGGTTCCTGGTTGATGCCGAAAAAATCGACCCGTTACGCATCGAACCCGGTGCGGGCGTTAATTTTGAAACAGTAACAGGCGGCAACCAGACTGGAGACGCCGCATGAGCAACAAGAATTTTCTCATCGATGTTGATAAATGTACTGGCTGCAACCTCTGCGTCGTCGCGTGCAAGGACGAGCATGTCGATAGCAACTACGAACCCTGGACCCAGCCGCAACCCGAAGGCGGTCATTTCTGGATGAATGTTAAACCGCTGGAACGCGGCACGATTCCGCGGGTACGGATGAACTTCTTGCCAACGTTGTGCCAACATTGTGAGGATGCCCCCTGTATTCCGGCCTGTCCGGAAGGTGCCATCAAGACCCGCGACGACGGGCTGGTATGGATCGATGCCGCGCTCTGTACTGGCTGCGGCGACTGTCAGCCCGCCTGCCCGTATGATGTGATTTATAAAAACGATAATCTGAACATCGCGCAGAAATGCACGGGCTGTGCCCATCGCATAGACGAAGGCGAGCTGCCGCGTTGTGCCGATGCCTGCCCCCACGACGCTATTGTTTTTGGTGAACTCGGCGATGAGTCTTCGCTTGAAGAGCTGCATCCCGAATTTGACGCTAAGCCCCGCGTTCGCTGGAAAGGACTACCACAGCCCTGGATCACGGGGTTGTTGATAGATGTAAACGCTGATGAAGTCGTCATCGGCGCCACGGTGACCGCTACTGATCTCAATGACGGGACCATTATAACAACGACATCAGGTGCTTTTGGCGAATTCTGGATTAAAGACCTAGCAGCAGGCCACGACTATCGCGTTGAGATAAGTCATCCGACCTATGAGCTATCCTCAGCGCCTGTCACCGCAGATGGTGATACGGACCTTGGGACCCTGGAACTCAAAGCATCGCCGTAAGTCGATCCTCTTTCTACGCCCATGTTTGACCAATTTGGTCCACAATGGTCAAGAGACCTTGATCAGAATTTCTGTCAGCTCGTCAGGCATTTCCACCATTATGTAATGATGACAGGGGAGGTCGAACACCCGCCAGCTCGGGGCCGATTTGCATTCATTGTAACTGGCGACAAAAGGAGGATTATTGTAGGCGGTCGACAGAATGAAGGATTTCTTCGCCACCCGATCACGAGCACCGGTAAGCTGAATAGGCTGCAGCGAAACGCCGATTGGCTGTGGTGTCAGTTTGGAATCGACCCAGGCAAGATCTTCTCCAACAAGCCCATATTTCGCAGCTGACCCTGCATCGCGCGAGAATTCACCCGCTGCGAAGGCCTTTTCGACGGCCTTTCGAGAGTCCTCCGACTGCGTATCCGTACCTTTATCGCCATCTTCCGGCATGAAAGCATCGAGGTAGACGATTGACGAGATGGTCTCTGGCACCTGCTCCACGACGCCGGAAATCACCCAGCCGCCATAGGAGTGCCCACATAACACAATATCTGAAAGACCTTCCCACTTTATGACATTGACGACATCAGTGATGTGGGTGTCGAGATTGATGTCAGCACTCATCAGATGCGATCGCTCACCCACCCCCGTCAATGTCGGCGTAAACACACTATGGCCCAGCGCTCGAAGACGTTCTGCGACCCGCACCCAGCACCAACCACCGTGCGCCGTGCCGTGAACGAGAACAAAGGTTTTTGTTTCCTGTTCCATTCGAGATTAAAATCCACTTTCCCGGATCAGTACCGCCGCAACTGATCGCCAGGCCCGATCTATAAGCCGCGTCGCAGGCCCGTCGAGGACAACCCAGCCACGCCGAATCTGCTTGGGTGCACCATTTGCCCCATCTATTTTCAGAAACATCCGATAGACCGGCGTATCGGGGCTTAGCTCACCTTTCGAGCCTGTTCGCACTTCGATGTCCCCGCCATGTTCGCTGGACAGTTCGAGCCGCTCGAAGCGGCCCGTCGCCGTTGTATCAATTGCCGTTACTGTGACCGAGGCTGGGTCATTAATGTCTGATTCAATGTAGAATTTACCCTTGGCTCCCACCTGTACGCGATTGATGTCCGACGCACTGAGATAGGCCTCTACAAGCGCTGGGCCGTCGGCGACAATAGTTGCAAGTCTGTCATCCTTATTTACCCACCGTCCAGAGGTCATGCCATCGCCAACTTCCGCGACGACACCTTTCACAGACGAGACGATTGTTAATCTCGAGAGTTCACGGTTATGACCATCCCGCTCTGCCAATGTCTTGGCCAGTTCTTCCCTCAATACACCGCCGCGTTCGCGCAATTCATTTTGTGTACGCTCGCGTTGAATTTGCAGTTCAAGAGTATCAATGCGGCGTTCCGACTGTCCTTTCACGAACACCAAATCCGGTGCTTCCAAAGAGGCGATAGGTGTTTGCGGCGAAACACGATCTCCAACGGAGACCGGCAAAGTTTTTAATCTGGCTTCAAATGGTGGATAAATCGCCTGCGTTTGGCGAGCCAATAACAATGCTGGAGCTTGAATCGTTGTACTCCAGGGCACCACGAGGAGAACGCAAATTCCTCCAAACACAAACAGGGTACGACGAGATTTAGATTAAGTCGAAACAATGTACGACGCTCCCACCAGCGGCGAAACTCTCGCCAGATTGGCAATAGGATAAAAAATATGATCTCCGCCGCCATCAAAAAAATGCCGAGGGCCTTGAACACCATATAGTAAACGAGGACGGCGATACCGATGAATAAAATGAGCCTATATATCCACGTTCCCCAGGCATAGAAAATCAGGAAGTTACGAAGTCGATCGGGCAAACCCTCCGGACAGGATTCCCGAAGACCGAACAGAGTTTTTCGGAGCTGCCAGCGCGCCAGATCAAAACTGCGGTCCTGGAGATTCTCAACTTCAAGGGCATCGGATAGCAGGTAGTATCCATCAAATCTCATGAAAGGGTTGAGGTTTACCGCGAGTGTTGCGATCCAGGTTACGGCGGCCAACGCAAAGACAGCTCCCTGAATTTGGCCGGGCGGCAACAACAACCATAAATTCAGAGCAAAAGCCGCGAGCATTAACTCCGCAGCCATCCCGGTACCACCGATCTCCTACCGGGCGCGCCGATTAGTCAACTTCCAGGCCTCTGACGTATCAGTGTACAAGACCAGCCACAAAACCATCAAAGCGATACCCATCGACGGCACTCGTAAACCATGCTTTGCGGCAACCAACCCATGCCCTAGCTCACGTAAGATTTTGGCAAAAATGATAGCAGCGCCGTAAAGAACAGCGCCCTCTGCCGTTACGAATTCCGGGGCGGAGCTGATAAAGGCATCCCACTGACGGAGAACCATAATGCTGCCAAACACGGCAAACAAAATCGTCCAATTCAAAGCTGCCCGCGTCATCAGAAAACGCGCTACAGGCATAAGAATTCTGAGAAGCGCGTCAGGCCGCAAGAGGTGCAAACGGACAAACAGATAATTGTGTAACAGCCAGCTTGTCCAATGACGTTTCTGAACCTGAAGCGCGTTACGCCAAGCACCTTTGTCTTGTTCGCCTGTTAACAACAGCAGTCCGCTTTTTGCCAAAAATTCGCTGACGGCGCCAACATCCTCACCGTCAATCTTAGCAGACGTGTCGCGATTGATTTGTTCGGCGATTGCGTCCGCTGACCGCAAGCGCCAGCGTCGCAGAATCTCAAACTCTACCCAGCCAATTCGAAAAAACTTATTGCGTGCACGGTCCTGCAAAACCCACGAAGGGGATCCGTCAGAGAGTCGAGCCGCTGGATGAATGTCGACATCCTCTCGAAGTGGGGGCAAGGGCGGCGAAGAAGGGGGCGCCTCATCAGCATCCGCAACGTTGCCAAGAACTGACCCTGTTTCCGTGGCCATATTCTAAAGCCTCATCAGAACCCGATAGTGCGGCGCCGCGCTGCGATCGGCCGACGCATTATGAAAAGGAATAGCGAGACCCCCTCACCATAGACTTTGGCTGTTCCCTGCAAACCAATTCGAAGGTTTGATGTTTTATTAGTCAACCTTGCCTTTACGCGATAGGCGAGCACTTTTGTTGGGGTCAATTCAGCTTCATAGGCGGCTCGCACCAGCTCAGCTTTAACCGGGTTCAACGGATCGGTATCAAGGAACAGTAATATTTCCGCTCCAGGCTTAAGGCTAATCGCATCATTTACGGGCACCCAGATGGTGAGTTCCAATGCCGCCGGGTCAGCAATTGCCATAACCTTTTCCCCCAGCCGCATTGGTTTTCCGAGCCAGTCACTTTTATCAGCATAAATGACAATACCTGAACGGCCGGCAGTTACTTCTGCGCGTTCCAGAAGTTCCCGCGAATAGGCAAGCTCAGCTTGTTTCTGAGCAACTTTAGCCGCCAGAAGGGACACCTCACCTTTCGATTTTGGGTCGTTAAAAGCCTTTTGCCGAGCCCGCTGGAAATCAGCCTGCACCACGGCCACAGCTTTTTCCGCGACGCTGGTTCGGTTTCTCAAAGTCGTACGATCAAAGGTAAAGAGGCGCGCTCCCTGCCCGACCGGCTCATTCGGTTTCACATGTAAAGTTTCAATAACACCATCAATTGGCGCTGTTACGACGAGTGGATCAAGTGGTGTAATTTCTGCGGGCGCCAATGCCGACTGACGAACTGGCAGGAACATTGCCATTCCGACAAGCAACCATGCAATCAGGGCAAAAACCCTGCCACGAGATTTACCATTCGATTTTCGCCGACCCTGACCACGTGGATCGAGCGCCCACCAGGCAAAGCCATAAGCATCGGAAAGGCGACGGATAAGGTTGATATCGCCTTCCGCAAAAGGTTCAGGGCGGAATAAAATTATGCCAGCATCAATGGCACCATCGCGTGGTTTAAACGGGCACCAGACCGAGTGCCCCGGCGACCACTCCTCCCATTCAGCAGCCACTTTCTTGGGAAGGGTCGTCTGTTCTATTACGTGGGCCGTCGCCGAATTTTCCGATTTCAGTAAAGCGGTAACCAGCCGGTTGGCCCAAACAACGAAAGGGGCCCGTGGATCTGGAACCGGAATCCCTGAAATTGCTGAGACTTTAGGGCCGCGCGCTCCCCGCCGTGTCCAGACAACGGCCTGCTCGTACGGCAAAAGACGATGGGTTTCATTAATGGAGAACCGCCAAAACCTCTTCCAGCGCGGCACGTGCTTTGAGCTGTTCCGCGCGCGCGAGTTCGAGTTGAAGCAGCGATCCGGATTGCAATTTACTGAGCTGCGTACGGTTTTCAAAAGTCTTGGTTGCCGCCAATAACGAGGCCTGTGCTTTACGGCGTTGCGCACGATGGGCCCAGCAATCGAAAGAGACAAGCTTTTGCCCCTACTTAAAAGCAATTCCTGGTTCAGGGCCAATTGAAATTATGCGGGCGGTAATCCGGCTGGACAGTTTCGCCTCTCGGCGCGGCACGACCAATGCCCGCACTTCGTTGGGGCTCGCCGCGCGTGCAAGATTACCCTTTTCAGGGGCTTTCGAGGTTTGAGCGGAACTTCCCGCCGCCGAGACAACAACCGCGAGAGCGATTAGCGCAAGGCGGAATACAGGCGTCATTGCAGTCGGATAGTTACCGGTAAATTCCACAATTCGGGATCATCCGCCAGCGGGTCCTGGACCTGATAGACGATGTAGGACGCCGAACTCAAACTACCCGAAATCTGCTTTGGCGGTGCGCTTAAAGCCGGTCTAGACACCAGTAGCGCCCTTTCCGGAACAGATGGTGTGTTCCGGGGCAGCATCAAAGCGGGGTTGGGCACTTCATCATGAATTTGCGGATCATCTTCGACCGCGGATTACGTCGGCAAGCTGGCGAGACCATAAAGCTCGCGATGGCGAGCTGAATCATCCTCGGAGACAATTTTTGCAAGGCCATACAGGTTAGTTGGTTTCTGGTCGAGCGGTAATGGGTCACGACCAATCGCATTATATATGCGACCAAACGAATTTTGGACCTCTGCATAGGAGAAATACAGCTTGATCAATGACAACGCTCGATTGGATGATCGTTTAATGAGTTCCAGATCATCCGTCATATTCGCTGTATTGAGGTCTTTGCTGAGCTTCAATATCCGGGAATCAACGGCTTCAAGCTCGGTGATGAAACGATGCTTTTGCGCAGCAACGCGATACTGGTGATAGGCAATGCGAACCTGCGCCATGATGGCCATGGTCAAAGCATAGCGTCGCGCCCGGGACACGCTGAGCGGCGCCTTGGCAACATCAATTTCCGCGGGCCCTTGGAACAGGCGGATCAGGTTATAGCTGAGGCGAACGTTATATTCGGCCCATTCATTGTTAAACAAAAAGCTGTTGCTGTCCGTGGCCATGGCACCTTCAAGTTCCAGCCGGGGGAACATTTTGAAATAGGCCTTGCGGACTTCCGTCAAGTGAATGCGATCAATGTAATGTTCTTCACGCAGTTCCGGACGATCAATCAGGGCCTTTTGCTCTAGATACTTAACCCGAGCCGTGAAAACGGGCGGTCGCCGTACATCATAGCGCGGCAGCTTCAATTTATATTTTTCGCCAGGGCGCAGGTTCATCAGGGCAGCAAGTTTGGCTTTTGCGACGCCGAGTTCCTTTCGTGCGTCCGTTAGTTCTTCAAGACGTTCGAGTAATTCGCGCTGAAAGGACAGCGCTTCCATTGTCGGCTGAAGACGCTTTTTCTCAAGCTCACGCGACCGGTCAATAGCCGAGCGAACCCTGACAATCAGCCTGTCGACTTCCGGGAGGAAGCTCTAAGCAGCCACGGCGCACCAATAAGCGTTACGGACATCGAGCATCACGTTGTCGAGCACGCGGCGCACCCGCTCGCGGGCGATCAAAATCTGGTCAGAGCTTTGCTGAGCCCGCGCATAAGCGACGCCAAAATCGAGCACGTTCCATACAGCAGACAACCGACCGGTAATACGATCACGGTCCTGGGAGGTTGACGCTTCCAGCGATTGTTCGCCGGTCAGAAGAGAAGTGCTGGTAGAACCGCTATGGTTGGTGCGGCCCGCATATCCCGATTGTCCGACAATGCGCGGTAACATGTCATAGCGCGCAAGACGGAACTCACCGGCGGCAAAGGCCTGCTCAACGATTTTAAGGCGATGGTCAAGGTTATACCGCACCGCACGGGCGACGACTTCACCGAAATCCATAGCACCGGTTACCGGCTCCTGATCCGTGAACATCATCTTCAGATCAGATTACGCGTTTTTCTTTCGTTCAGCGTCGGTATGCGGTTCAGTATAGACCGAGCAACCAGCGACAAACGCAAGGAGCGGCAACAGGAGGGCAGCCTTTGCCTTCCTGCGCACGTGCAGTCCAAAATTCGTCCTATTCATTTGCCCCTATCAGACCCCTTGTCCTTACCCTACGAGTCCAACCCTAACTCTAATTCACTTAATTAAACCTTATAGTTAACGCACTCATACCACTTCGTGTCGCAGATGCCCAGTAAAGATTACCGCGCCAATTACACGGCCGGTTTTACAGATCAGGCGGCAACAGCTTCAGTAGTGTCCAGTGATGCAAGCAATTCAGCCCGGCGTTCATCAAATGCTTGCGCTTCGGAATCAAGCTGCATCGACAAACCCGGTACGCCCAGCCCGACATCGGATTCAAGGCTTGAAAGCCCTCCACTACCAATCAAAGGCTGCGTATTACCATCCACATCGCGATTGAGGAGGTTTTCTGAAGGACTCCATTGTTGACCACTATCGTTGGATTGCCCTTGAATATTTCCATTCTGGAAGAGAAAGAATCTCTCAGTCGGCCGTGGTTGTAGGCTGTCCTGGCCTGGCGTCCGGCGATCAAGACCAAGAAGGGCCCGTTCCTCTGCAGGATTCAGAAGCTGGCCGGTCGGCCGGTTAACCGGATCAACCCTCTGAAGGAAGCTATCTCCGCCAGAGCCCTGTTGCCGGGTAATCCCGCCATTGCTAAGGCCAAATCTTTCCGCTGGGCCTGTATTATTACTGTTTGTCGGCGCAAGATTATTAAATGCGGAATTGATATTATTGATATCAAAACTCCGGCCTGTATCTCCTCCGCTCGCGGGTGCGATCACATTCAGTCTCGCAGCCGCTGCGTCAGAACCACTTAATTGTTGCACCTGGCCTCCAGCCCCAATTGAGAATACTTGAGTTTGCACCTGCACATCATTTGCTGGCAGGCTTGGAAGGTTTGTACCGGTACTCAGAAATTCCTGAGCCGTAGTGGGATCCAACATTTGGCCATTATCGTCACCACTGCCTGCAGCAGGCGCAATCTGGTTTAATGCTGCCGCTTGTTGCTCAGCTGTCGCCTGGCCCGGATTGGGGCTATCACCAAATCCACCCGTACCAAAAATCGCATCATTGACATTGGCATCCTGATTTCCGGTTACGGCATTTTTCAGTGAGAACTCCTCACCACTGCCAATGCCAGATTTTATATCTGTTGTGTTGCCGTCATACTGCGCATGGATCGAAGCATCCCATCCGTTTACAGAATGGCCAACATGGAGACCAATCGTGCCGTAATCGGGGACAGGATCACTCAACGTACGAGGATCGAGTGGTGGGAAGCGTGTGTCACTGTCACCACTGACAGGGTTCTGCTGCTCAAAATTCAGCACGGGACTATCACTGGTTGGTGGCGGTGAAGCCGGTGGCGGATCATCCGTCGGCGGCGTATATGTTGGCGGCGGGCCTGGCGGGTCTGGAGGAATAGTTGTGGTATCAGATGTTGCGAGGAAGTCAAAACGCAAATCAGTAGCAGCCACAGTCGTAGCAAACGTCAACTTCACGGACGTAAGCGCGGTAAAATCTGCACCTGCCCCAGCCGTTACCGCAAAAGAACTATATAACATCGCAAATGGTGAACCCACGGCGCTGATTAAAGGCGCTGGGCTCCCCGTAGTCGCAGAAGAGGTCCCGCCAGCGGATGTAACCTCCATCGTCAGGTTGGTTGTGAAATCAGCAAAATTAATAGAGAAAAGAAAACGATCATGCGAAGGTCCAGCCGAATTTGCCGTAAAGTCTGTCGCGGCAAACCCACCCGTGCCTACACCATCATAAAGAATTTCAACAGTTGACTCAGCAACAGACCCATTTGCGAACGTCGCCTGACCAGCATTCGTGTTATTGATATCAATGGACGACGTCGTTCCTGCAGTTGGCGTAATTGTGATTTCCCGTTCACCGCCAATTATCGAAATAGGATTATTGACCGATGAGGTCGCCGCACCGCCACTCGTGTTCAGGGTTTGGGAAAAACTAAAAGTATCAACAGTTGCCAACGTATCGTTGAATGCTGCCATCGACACCGCATTCACAGTATTCGCCGCTTCGATGACGCCAGTAGTGTGTTCAAGTGTCCAATCTCCGCCCTTGTCAGCGGCACCCGTCAAGTCGGTAGACGCAGCGATATCGGCACCGGAAAGCTGCGCAAGCTTCGCCACCAGCGCTTCACCCCAACTGGCGATCTGGGAAGCATAACCATCAATGGTGGCGTTAGAGAGAACTGCATTTCCGAGAATGGCGGTGCCATCATTACCATGTGACAGAATATGGATGGCTTCGATGCCCGTCCGCCCTTCGAGGGCCGCAGAAATTTGTGCGATGCCGTCGCTATTGGCATCCAAAACAATTACTTCGACGCCATTGGGAAGCCCTGCAATCAGCGCTTCATAATTTTCAACGCCTGCGTCCACGAAAGCGATTTCGGTACAGCAATCGTTGGCCGCGCTTTCCGAATTGTCCGCCGCCGGCGCCAGGCTATCGACAAGAGCCTGAGCCTCACCTTGATTGCCTCTGTCAGCCGCTGGCGCCTCCGTCGGGGCAGCCGCTTCGACCACCGTCGCGGCCGCAGCACCATCGAGCATAAAGCGGGGCTCAAGCGCACGGGCAAACAGCACGCGACCAGTCGCTTTTTTAAGAATTTCGGATTTTGGCGTGATTATCGTCATGGCAGGCGACTTTCATTAAAAATTCTGTGACACGTTAGTTCGTTACGGACCTACGTGGCAAGAACTATGCCAAATAATAAAGTCAATAAAATCAGTTGTTTATTATAACCTCTCCACTAAACCTGTAAAGGATTGTGACAAACTTGGCGAAACATTGTCTAAGATTTTATCGATCACACAAGTACTTTAATTCTAGAACGGACACCGTCACCCCGAGTTACTAAAATCCAACAAAAAAAGGCGCCCGAAAGGCACCTTCAATTAACTCTCAAAGAACGTCGAATTTTCTAGGCCACCTTTTTTAAGCGCCGCCGATACCCAGCCATACCTATCAACGCAAGACCAAAAATTGCCAAGGACTTCGGTGCGGAAACAACCGGCGGTGGGTCAAGGGGTGGATTTTCAGTCGCATCAGCAGTCGCTAAAAAATCAAGACGAAGATCCGCAGCATCCACTACGGTAGTCAACGTCATTTCAAGCACGGTGATCTGTGTAAAATCTGCTGTCCCAACAAAATTTGAGAACAACATGGAAAACCCTTGGGGAGATCCGAACACCGCTGACGGTGTACTGGTGGTCAGTGAAGAAGTCGCACCACTATCAGACGTTACATCTATCGTTATATTATTGGCAAAATCAGCAAATTCGACATTAAACAAGAACCGATCATTGGTGCCACCATCGGTAAAATCAGTTGCGGAAAATCCACCGCTACCAACACCATCATAGGTTATAACGATTGTTGATTGACTTCCGGCACCGTTCGCCCATTCCAAAGTCCCTGGATTAGTGCCATTGACAGATACGGACGACGTAGTTCCCGAAATTGGCGTGATAGTTACTTCACGCTCAATACCCAGAATATTATTAACATCGTTTACAGAGGACGAAGACGCGCCCCCAGATGTATTTAAGAACTGAGAGGTATTGTAAGTATCAATTGTTACGGCATTGGCATTAACGGCCAATAACGACGTGACAATTGCAGCAACGCCCCCGAAGAGGCGATATTTCATATCGATACGCTCTCGCCTCTGATCAGGAACGCGTAGCAGCGCGCCGACGATAACCGGCCAAACCGATTAGCCCGAGACCAAAGAGCGCCAATGATGCAGGTTCTGGAATCACAATATCAGGAACAGTATTTTGGGTTTCAAAGAGATCCAACCGCAGGTCTTCCAGTCCGGCTGCCGTCGTAAAGGTAAATTCGACCCCCGTAACGGCGCTGAAATCAGCCCCACTACCTGACGTCGTCGTGAAACTTGAATAAAGAAGGTCCAAATTAGTTGCACCGCCTAAAAAGGAAAACCCAGGATCAGTTATCTGAGAAGTCCCCAAGGCCGACGTAACGTCAACAGTGATGGCAATTGGAAAATCTGCGGCTAGACCAACGATCCGAAGAGTATCATCGCCACCGGCTTCAAAGTTAACGGGCCCAAAGCCACTCCCCGCGCCATCATAAGTCAATGTTACAATGGAATTACCCGACGCGTTATCGATAACCATATTGCCAGGAAAAAGACCTGGATTGACAAATACTTCTGTACCAGACCCATCGACCTGCGTCAGCGTAATATCACGGTCACCACCGATAATTCCGCCTCCCGTAACATTTGAAGACACAGGAAAACCGGGAGTTGCGCCCGTAAGTGTCTGGGTAAGATTGAAGTCATCAATCAATACCGCATTTGCACTACCGCTTATCAAAAGCGCTGCTGCTGCGACTGTGCCTAAAATTCTGTACTTCATGGTCTTGTTCCTAAAAACAATAATTCAGCCCATATCACGCAAAACGCGTGCCAACATTATGTTATTGTTGTTTTTCAATGGTTTATAAATTTACTCTACAGCTTTGATTCAAAAACTGTAAAGAATCCCGACGTTAACCAACCCACTCTGTGATCATTCTGTGACTCTCTGCGTCGGAATTCTCATTTCTTAACCTCTTTCTAGGGCATCCGGCACTGAACGTCAAGGAATCTGGGGTTTTGACAACATTCCAGTACTTCCAAACATTCAGGGCATCAACCGTTTCCAGCTGATGCCCTGAATGTTTATCGCCTTTGCTATCAGACCGACGTCCGTTCCTTACCCGGGGCCGATTTAAGCGCGTCAGCCAATGCTGCAGCGTATTTTTCATCCGGCTCTAGAACCGCTGCTACCGAGCGGACGTGATGGTGCTCAGGATCAACACCCGGCGGGGTGGTGCCGTTTTTCTGGAACTCGGTGACCGCTTTGCGCAGCAGATTGCGGGCCATGATGATGCCATTATCGGTCGAGACCAGGTTTTCGCGGGTCCGGTCACAGATCGGCCCCATGGATTCCTGCAGGCTGGCATCCTGCATCGCGATTCCTTTTACGCCGGAATAATAGGTGCCATTTTTTTGAGCCTCGCGGTCCATCAGGTAGTCATTATCGCGGTTTTGCTTGGGTATGAAGGTGCCGGGGACATATTCATTGTGAATTCCGTGACCGTCCTTAAGGTCCTGGCGTTCTTTATCCGTTAACGCCCGCGTCGGATGATAGTCATAGCTCCACGCCCAGCAGTTTTCGTCATCGATGGGCACCCAGAAATGGCCGTGCTGCGGATGATCTGCCCGCGGCGGAATCATCGTAAAGGTCGGGCAGACAAACTGGGTAATCCGCCAGTAATAGCGGCCTTCTTCTGCATTCCGTCGGGCGCCGATATAAAGGCCGCCTTCTGACGGCTCAACTTCGAATACCGGCTTGAAATCATTGAGATTATAGTCGTTACCCTTGGACCCTTTGAACAACGGATCGGTCGTCAACCCGGTCCCATGCAGGAAGGACACATGGCTTGAATCAATGCCGCCTTCCATGGCCTGCAGCCAGTTGGAATATTGCAGACGCTTGGAAGAAAATGTCTGTTCGGCGGGCACCCGGCAGAATTCCCATTCCGGCTCAGGTGGACGGTTTTCCGGATCCCCCATATGGGTCCACAGGATGTCACCCACTTTAATAAGGGGATAGCCCTGTAGCTTGATGGATTGGCAATAGCCGCTTTCCTCGGGCTCGGACGGGACTTCAACGCATTGGCCGGTATGATCATATTTCCAGCCATGATACGGGCAGCGAATGCCGCTTTCCTCAACCCGGCCAAACCACAGGGAAACCCGGCGATGCGCGCAGAATTCCTCAATCAGGCCGTAATTGCCATCACTATCGCGGATCGCGACCATGGGCTCGCCGAGCAGCTTGACCCGCACCGGTGGGCAGTCATTTTCAGGGAGTTCGCTGGCAAGCAGAGCCGGCATCCAGTATTGGCGAAACAAATCGCCCATAGGCGTGCCCTTGTCGGTCTGCGTCAGTAGCTCATTTACTTCCTTGCGAAGCATTTTTCGTCTCCTTGTATTTCGTAATATATCGGGACCACGGAGGGGATATGGACCAATCCTGCAGTCTTGCGGCGATATATTTAAATCCCTGCCAACAGTGTCTGTTGGATGGCGCGGAAATTATAGGAAGTGAGCTCGCGCGTCAATCGACGGGCGACACTATATCAAACCGCGATAGAACCGGCTTAATCACTGTGATATATAGCCAAAACGACTTCAGAGAGACTCAAACAATGCCAACTATCGACGCAGACGGAATCGAAACCCGTTATGAAATTATGGGTGATGGCCCTGCCGTATTAATGTATTCGCCAGGCGGCTTTGATGCCCGTGTTGAACAATGGTCCGATCTGGGGGTTTATAAGCGCATTAAGCTGCTCGATCACCTGCCGAAGCACTATAAATGTATTCTGTTTGATCGCCGCGAAAATGGTCAATCCGGCGGCCGCGTCGAGCATATCACCTGGGGTCATTTTGTCCGTCAGGGTGCAGGTCTGCTGGACGCGCTGAGTGTCGACAAAGCGCATATCATGGGCGGTTGTATGGGGTGTGCATCGGTTGCGGCGTTCGGTGTTGCCCATCCGGAACGAACGCTTTCGATGGTGCATTACTGGCCGGTTGGCGGCGCGAAATATCGTATCAGCAGCCATCAGCGTTTCGCCAGACACATCGCCTTTGTCGAGGAGAACGGCCTGCAGGCGGTTGTTGATCTGGTTCATAGCCACGACAAGAGTTTTTCGGGTGATCCCCGCGGCGGTCCCTGGGGCCAGCCAATCCGGAACTCAAAAGACTTCGCGGCAGCTTATGCAACGTTGGACAAGGCGCAATATCTTCTGACGGTTACGGCGCTATATCGCGGCCTGTTTGACCGCGACACCGCCCCCGGTGCCGAGCCCGAAGACCTAATGAATCTCGATATTCCAACGCTTGTTGTCCCCGGCGCCGATGATTTTCACGCGACATCCGCCGCACGTTATTTACAGGAATGTATTGGCGGGTCGGAATATTGGGATATGCCGGTCGATAAACAGACCGAAGACAATGCGCCGCAACGCGTGCTCGAATTTCTCGACAGCGTTTCCGCCTAGCAGCAATCTCCCTCGCCGGTATCCTCAAGCGACGGCAGCAGCCATTTTACCGGCAAGTCACGATCCGTCACATCAGCCACTTTAGCGAAAACTTTCAGACGATATCTTGTCTCGTCTTTCCAGAATAACATATTGGTCTCAATAGGCGGAAAGCCTGGCTTTGTCCCGGCATCTTCTGACACCAGAATGATTTCATTCTGATCGACATCAAACCGGTCACGGAGCATTGCTTCGATACGGGAAATATCCGCCAAGTTATCGGTAGCCGGGGCAAGCCGTCTAAACATTCAAGCTGTACCTGACACAATCTGGAGTACGCCCTATGAGGGCCTAATCGCGCGGGAAACATGACAAAATCATCGTCCCGCCTTGCCTGCACAGTGCCGCTTTGATAGTTCTTAGTCAACTTCATCCAAGGGAGAATTAAGCGTGGTAGAAAAAGTCAACGCCGCCGTCCGCGTCGCACCTCAAGTAACCGAATTTCGCGAATATGATATGCCGGATATTCCGCCGGAAGCCGCCCTTTTAAAGGTGGAAGTCGCCGGTATCTGTGGCACGGACGTAAAGTTCTATTCCAAGCCTCCCTTTGAAGGCCCGGTTATTATGGGTCACGAAAATATTGGCTACATCGCCAAAGCCGGGAAGATTTTTCAGGAACGCCGAGGCCTCAAAGAAGGCGATATGGTATTTGCCGAACATTATGTTGGCTGCATGGATTGCGAGTGGTGCCACAAGGGCGAATACCGGCTCTGCATGTACACCGACTGGCGCCGTTTTCCTGAAGGCTTACGCTTTGGCTACACGCTGGCCGAACGCGCACCGCATCTGTTTGGCGGATTTGCAGAATATATGTACCTGCCATGGAACTCTGTTCTCCACAAAGTACCGGACGGGCTATCAGCCGAACATGCAGGTGTGGTCACCCCAATGGCCAATGGTATTCAGTGGGCACTGTTTGATTGCGGCGTTGGCTATGACAGCCGAGTCCTGATTCAAGGGCCAGGTCAGCAAGGTCTCTGCAACACTATTGCCTCCAAGACAGCGGGCGCTTCATTGATCATCGTTACCGGCACCAGCAAGGACACCAAACGTCTGCAGGTGGCCAAGAATCTCGGCGCCGACGTTGTAATCAATGTTGAAGAAGAAGATCCGCTTGAGAAAATCATGGAAGTCACTGGCGGCGAAGGTGTCGATGTGTCACTCGATTGCACGGCGGGCGCTGGCACTATTCCGGTCCTGCTCGGTATTGAAGCCATGAAACGCAAAGGCGGCACCTTGCAAATTCAGGGTGAAGATGTACCGGACTTCCCGAACTTCCCGCTTGGAAAAATCGGCAACAAGTACATCACCGTTAAAGCTGCGCGTGGCCACAATTTCGAAAGCTGCGAACTGGCGCTGAAACAGCTCAACACCGACCGCTATGACATCAGCCAGATTACAACCCACAAATACAGCCTTAAGGATACGCATGACGCGATCAATGCAGTTGGCGGCAGTGGCGAGGTCATTCACGTCTCGCTGATGCCGTGGGACTGATCACAGGCTGAGACTGAACGTGACACGGGAATCCACTGACGACACCAGGATTCCCGTTACCGTTCTGACGGGGTTTCTTGGCGCTGGAAAGACCACCCTGCTTAACCGGGTTCTATCTGACCTCTCCGGTAAGCGTTTCGCGGTTATCGTCAATGAGTTTGGTGATATCGGGATCGATGGCGACCTTATAGAAACCGGTGATGAAGAGCTGATAGAGCTGAACAGTGGCTGTATCTGTTGCGTTGTCCGCGGCGACTTGATCCGAACAATGCGGTCCCTGCTGACCGAAAAACCTGGCCTGGACGGCATCATTATTGAGACCACGGGCCTCGCCAATCCCAGTCCAGTTATTCAGACCATGGTGATCGATCAGGTTATTGGCGCCCAATGTCGCCTGGACTCAGTGCTCTGTGTCGTCGATGCAGTTCATATCCTTGATCAACTTGAAAAAAATGAAGAGGCGGCGGATCAGGTCGCGTTTAGTGACAATATCGTTTTAAACAAAATAGATGACGCGTCGGCACCGATCGATGACATCGAAAAGCAACTGCAGCAGATCAACCCGTTCGCTCCTATCACCCGCGCTAACAGGTCTGATGTTCCGACGCGCCACGTTATAGACCGCCACGGATTCGATCTGGACCGAGTGGAAGCGCAACTGCCGGACGACGCCAATGACAGCCATGACCACGTCCACGACCATGAAGGTCATATCGATCGCAGCGGCATAACAAGCGTGTCACTCTCTACCGACACCCCGCTCGACGCCAATCGTCTGGAAGAATGGTTGCAGGAACTTTTGTCTCGCCGCGGAACAGATATCTTGCGGACCAAAGGGGTAATGTCGATTGACGGTGAAGACCGGAAACTAATTCTGCAAGCGGTCAACATGATGATCGAAGGCGATTTCGCGGGACGCTGGGGTTCAGAGATGCGGCAGTCGAGGCTGGTCTTTATTGGCCGAAACCTGAACCCTGACGAACTGTCTGAGGGGTTTCACAACTGCCGCCCGACGGTTGCGGCCTAATCCAACAACATTTTATAAAAAAAGAGGGTGAATATTGTGGGGATTCCCGCTATCACCTCGACATATTTTAAGCCAGCTATTAGGTAAGTTGAGGCACTAATGACAGACGCAGCTACAGTAACCCTGTGTAAAAAATCCGACGTTGAAGAAGACGAGGGCTACAAGGTCGAAAAAGACGATCTTTCGCTCGCCGTGTTTCAGGTCGAAGGAGAGTTCTTCGTACTGGATGACCTCTGCACGCACGGACCCGGATCATTGTCGCAGGGTTTTCTTGAAGGCCACATCATTGAATGTGACTTTCACGCAGGCTGTTTCGATATCCGCACCGGCGAGGTCACCGCCCCGCCCTGCATGATCCCAATGAAAACCTATAAGGTAGTTGATGATCCCGAAGACGTGGTAATCGAACTGCCGCAGGAATAACACAACAGCTAACAAGCCAAACAATTCGGGGACAAGTCAGATGACCAGAATACCGCCATTGAGCCGCGACAAGATGGATGATGATCAAGGGGCGATCTACGACCGGATCGTTGGCGATAATGGTCGTGTCGGATTTGGTCCGGCTATTGGTTACGCCTATTCGGGCCCAGTGTGGGATCTTCACAACGTGTCGAGTTCTTTTCTACTCGATTGTCCAATTACAAATGCGCAGGTCCGTATCGTCTCGCTGATGACAGTGAAACACTGGAATGCCTCCTATCCTTGGAGTGCGCAATCCAAGACGGCCATGGGCGCCGGTCTGTCGAAAGAGGTCATCGAAGCCATTAATGACGGAACCCAGCCAGAATTCGATAATGACGATGATGCCGCTGTCTATGCCGTAACCAAAGAGCTTTTGGAAACCGGAAACCTATCAGATGTCGGGTTTAAAGCCGCCGAAGCCGCGCTCGGAAATCAAAGGGTTATCACCATCGTTCACACAATCGGCCATTTCTGCACGACGGCCATGATGGCCAACGTCGTCGGTTGCGTACCACCCGACGATGCCGTTTCCGTACTTAAGACCTGACTTGTCGTCCACAACGACAGTTAGTGTCTTTACCTAAGATTTCTTTTTTCTGAGTCTGCAAGAATAGTATTAGCTTTCTCAAATGCCCTAGCCGCCCGCGCAGTATCACCGACCCCGGTCGCATACACTCCCTCGACATAATTCACTTCATGCAAAAAAGGTACATTCCGTTTTAGAGTCCTCAGTAAGGTTTCAATTTCTGCACGGCGTGCTTCATTCAGTTTCAAGGCGAATAATAGTTTGATCCTGGAAAGTAGTACTCCCGGATTCTGGGATCCTGCGGAAAGACCGACTTCATAGAAACTCTTATGGAAAGACAAAGGTAAGCTATACCTATCAAGGTTTCTGATTGCCCACTCAACATAGCTCCCGAAGAGATTACGACGATACAAGACAGAATTTGGCATTTTGTCATAAGCGCGCCTGATATGAAAAAAAGACCTCCCGTAAAAACGCTCTTTTGTCATTTGAGAAATTGTATAGTCGCGCGATGCCATGAGCATATTTCCGGAAGCGAATAAAATGAAGGCCATCCCCAACACCGCCGAGAACGCTGGAATAAAAATCGTCGCTTTCGGAAGATGAATTGACCAATTAGCGGGCGATTTTTGCCCACCGTCGCCTTGAGCCATAACTCCAAAAATTAATGCGCCAAGACCCGCCGTCGCCGGATTGCGCAATGGAAAATTCATCATCGCAATGATCGTAAAAATAATAGCCGCAACAACACCGGCATGGCGCAATACTGACCTCTCAGGATTCGTTCGAAACCTTCGAAGAAGGAGAACAACCGCACATAGAACTATTAGAAAGCCGACAACCCCAGTTTCGACGAGAATTTGTAAAAATTCATTGTGCGCCGCAACCGAAAAGCCGTAAGGCGAGGTAAAACGCGTCCTTAGAGCCGGAAATAGGTTGGGATATTCAGAAAAAAAGGTCAGGTGGAATTGCTGGAACTGCCCATAATGATAATCAAACCCACCAAGCCCTGAACCAAAAATCGGTCGTTCCAGCCAAAGCGCAATAGAATTGATATAGAGTTCAAGCCGGGCTTGTATTGGTGGAAAATGCAGGATGGCATCCAGGTAGTGCCAGACAAAAAATGCGCTCACCGCAACTGCAACCAGCGTTAACGCGAGTAAGGCCCAGCTGCCAAATCGGCGCCCCACTTCATAGATCAACCAGCAACAGGCAAGAAAAGCCAGCGAGACATGTGCGACACGTGACCCACTCACAAAAAGTACAAAAATCAGTCCGGAGCCCGCAAGAAAAGGCCCCAGCCAACGATCAATAGACTGGCGAACAAAAAACCATAAAATTGCAAATGGCGCACAGAGAGGGAGTGTCTCCGCAAAATAGTTTTCGTTTCCGAAGCCTCCATTGATTTCCGGAAACACAAAGCCATAGAAAAGAAAAGCACTGATGGAAGAAACGCTTAATAACGAGATCCTAATAGTCAGCAATCGCAAATTACTATGACGCGCCTAGAGCATCAGGACTGAAATAGTGGCGAGGACAGGTAGCTGTAATAGCCCGCCATCCGGATCAGGCGACCACAATAAACTCAGCGCTGCATAGAGGTTCAAAATGATCAGCGCTATCGTAATCTTATCAAATTGGACACGTCGGTTTTGAATCAACCTTATTACCGCCCCGACAAGAACTGCCCCCGCCCCGACAAACAGAAACGTCCATTTCAGAGCGCTGTAAGACCCTGTTCCTAATCCGTAGGACAGCAAAACACCCAACCCTATTCCAACGAACAGAATTGAATGGATTCTCTCTATTGTCTTGTGTTGTCCTAAAATCGTGGGTGCCAACCGCATCATTCAATCACGATTATTTCTGTTACAAAATTTCAGTTCTAGTCATTGAAATTCTCGCGTAGCGTTGAGCCGCTATAATCCTTCTTGGAGAGTCCGCGCCGTTGCAGCTCAGGCACCACATGCTCGACAAATTGCTTGATATTGTCTGAGGCGTGGAACCCGCGGGCCAGAATGAAGCCTCCATTGGCGCCGGTCTCGTAATGCAGCATTTCCAGCTTGTCGACGATCTCCTTCGGCGTTCCTTCGGCCACCAGGACGCGCTGGCTCATATAGTCCCGGCCAAATTCACGAACGGTCATTTTGGGATATGTCGTCTTTAAAAGCTCTTCAAACGTGCCGAGATTTCCCTGCGTTTCGCGCACCTGATCGGCAAAATCGGCCAACGTCATGTTGAGGTCCGCGGTGGAGAAATCGACTCCAAACCATTGCGACAGCTCGATAAGACCGCCCTCGGGCGGAATAGAATCGAGAAACTTTTGTTCCATTGCCTGAGCCGCGGATTGCGACTCGGCAACCTGAACCCGTATCGACCATAGAATGCCAAGATCGCGCGGCTTGCGGCCGAATTTCGCTAACTTCTCATCAATCGCGGCGCGGTGTTGTTTCATGCTCTCGACAGTCCGCCGCGTACTGAATTGCAGATCGGCATATTTGGCAGCCAGATCCATGCCGGGCCCGGATGACCCTGCCTGAATAATGACTGGACGTTGTTGGGGCGACGGGAGCGCGGGCAAGGGCCCACGTACGTTGAAATAGTCTCCTTTAAAATCAAGACGGTGCACTTTCTCGGGGTCGAGGAATTGGCCACTCTCGCGATCCATAATCACAGCATCCGGTTCAACGCTGTCCCATAATTCGCACGCCACCTGCAAATATTCCTGGGCGCGACGGTAGCGCTCGTCATGTTCCATCATGACGTCGAAACCCCAGTTCATCGCCTCCCATTTATAGGCGGACGTCACGGCGTTCCACGCGATCCGACCCTTGGTAACATGATCCAGTGCATTGAACTTCCGCGCGCAATGGAACGGATGATGGTAGGTCGTCGACATGGTCAACGCATACCCAACCCCTTCCGTAAGCCGTGCCAGAATGGGAATCATTGCAGTCATATCGTGACGCGGCCATTTTACGCCCCGGCTGACCACCGCATCATGATTGCCGCCATAATCTTCCGACGTCCCGCCGGTATCGCCAAAAAACAGCAGATCAAACCTGCCCTGCTGCGCGGTCTTGGCGATGTCCTCGTAAAACTCCGAGCTGCTGTAATAGGGGTAATTCTCCCAGGAGCCCGGCATACGCCACAGAAAATCCGTATGAAGAAACGAAAGGTCGGCTGCCAGATGGATCGTTTCACGTTCGGACATGGTTCTCTCCTACCGGTCGCTCTTTGATTCCGCGGTGCGGATCAGTTTCCAGATATAGCTCGGCGAGAGAGGTAATTCCGTCGGTTGGACTCCGAACGAAGACAAGGCCGATGCGACAGCATTCGCCATAAGACCGCCCATCGGCAACACGCCACCTTCACCTGCACCTTTAGCCCCAAGAGGACCGATGGGTGATGGCTTTTCTTCGAGCATAATCGCCCGAATATTGGGAAAGCTCGTAGATTGAGGAAGGAGATAATCGGCCAGGGTCCCGGTAACGGCCTGCGCCTGATCATCATAAATCATATGCTCCAGAAAGGTCCCGCCAAGCCCTTGAACCAACCCTCCAACGGCCTGTCCCTGTAAGGTCAGCGGATTTACAATTTTTCCGACATCTTCAACCATCAAAAGGTCTATCACCGAGACCTCACCGGTATCGGGATCAACGGTCACATGCGCCGCTGCCGTCCCATAGGCATAGGTATGCTTGTGATTGTGAAATGTTTCTTCGACATCCGGTACATCCTTGGCAAAATCGCCGAGCGCAATCGGCGGTTTATCTCTGGCAATCACCATACCGTCGACGATCTCGACATTCTCTGCCTCACACCCAGCCTGCGCCGCGGCCGCCTGGCAAATATGCGCACGGAGTTTTTCAACCGCAAGGAGAATTGCCGAACCGCCCATCACCGTTGAGCGCGAGTGATAAGAACCAAAGCCGTCTGAGACAAACGGCGTGGACCCGTGGAATACCTTAATCTGATCAAGCGGCAGCTCCAGCGCGTCAGCGGCAATTTGCGTCAGGACGGTTAGCACGCCCTGCCCAACCGCAGTTGAACCAACAAAAACATGCACCGACCCATCTTCCTGCAGAACCACCCTCGCGTTTTCGCTCGGGCCGGCGGCTCCGCCTTCAACAAAACACCCGACGGCGAGGCCGTGGTAGACGCCGTCGATCAGCAAACCTCGAAGCTCCTCTTTCTCTTTCCAGCCAAAAGCCTCAAGGCATCGGTCAAGAACCATATGGTAATCGCCACTATCAAATTCTTCCTGCCGCTCCACAGGTTCAATTTTGGCTATCGAATAGGGCATCTCATTTTCGGCGACTAAATTCCGGCGCCGGAATTCAACAGGGTCGATACCCAACTCACCAGCGACAATGTCAAAGAACCGTTCGCGAAAATAATCGCTTTCAAACCGACCCGGACCACGATAGGTGCCAATCGGCGCCTTATTGGTCAGCATTGCATGCGATTTGATATCAATGTTTGGCACCCGATACGGGCCGGACATAAACTGCGCGACATTGCGGGGGCTGATGGGACCGTTGGTCCGGAAATACGCCCCGGCATCGACCCAAACCTCACCCCGCAGCCCCAAGATCGTACCGTCCTTGGCGCAGGCTATTTCAATCTCACATTCCATTTCGCGGGCATGGCCCGTGGTCAAAAGATTTTCCCGGCGGTCCTCGGTCCATTTAACGGGGCGGCCACAAAGCCGGGCCGCAAAGGGAATCAAAAAATCCTCGGCAAAAAATTCACCGCGCGCGCCAAACCCGCCACCGACATCGCTTTCAATCAGGTCAATCGAGGTGACGGGTAATTCCATCATCGCCGCCAAAATCTTCCGGTTCGGGAACGGTACTTTGGCGGCACCCTCGATTGTTAAATGTTCGGCGTCGGCATCCCAGTCCGCCAAAACGCCGCGCGGTTCCAATGGCAACGCCAGATGACGTTGCGTCGCAAAACTTTCCCGCCGGACATAATCCGCTGTCTCAAAAATCTCGCTGACATCGCCTTTGGTGGCATGATAAGTGACCGCTTTATTGGTGCCCCAGTCCTCAAACAACAAGGCGTTACCCGCCACCGCAGTTTGCCGATTAACAGCTGCGTCGACCGGGTCGATCTCCACAATAATCCGGGATAGGGCGTCTTCGCCAAGAGCAGGGCTATCCGCCAAAACAACCGCCAGCGCCTCACCGACATAACGGACTTTGTCGCGGGCAATCGCAGGCTGGCCGAGGGGCTCGAGTTCCGCCATCGGCATGAGACGGAGCGGCACCACCGGTATGTCATCGCCCATATCCGACGCCGTGGTCACAGCGTGGATGCCCGGCATCTCCTCAGCGGCCGACGTATCGATTTTCCTGATCAGCCCATGACCAATTGAACTGCGCAGAATAACCGCATAGAGCATGTTCTCACGGCGAATATCATCGACGAACCGGCCTTTGCCTGGCAAAAGGCGCAGGTCCTCAAGCCGCTTAACGGGGCTTCCCACATAGGCATTGCGACCAGCTTCGATTCCCACGGCGTTCTTTCTATTTCTGTGCGTTCCAGAGCATCCACAATATGGTGACGGATTTCATGCTCTAAGAGAAGAGCCATTGAAAACAGCGAAGTAACGAACCTTTGCCATCCAATCGCCCATCACCGGCTGGGATTATCCAAGCTTATCGAGGACCCAGTCGATTTGGTAGGCTACGACCTGTGTCCAGTTATCGACGCTGCAGTGACCCGACCCACCTGTCTCATCATCGAACAGGCGTAGTGTTTTGTCGGCCACCGGAATTTCATCAAACAATCGCTGGGCCGAAGACACCGGCACCATATGATCTCGCACGCCATGCGTTACCAGCATCGGACAGGTGATATTGGCGAGCTTTCCGTCGAGGTTGAAATCCGCGAGATAGGCACGCGCCTCTTTATCGGAAGCTGTGCCGGTAATCCATTGAAGCTGGCCGTGTAAAGGCGGGTACGGATCGTACAAATCCGCGAGCACATCATAGAGCGCGCCCCACACAACACAGGCTTTGATACGGTGCTCAAAGCTGACCGCCCGGGGCGCGTAATATCCCGCCATGGAGCCACCAATAAGGCCTATTCTGTCCGGGTCAATATCATTGCGTCCGATCAGGTAATCGACCGCCGCTGTAAAGACCCGTTCATAGTCGGGAATGGTCGGAATATTATGAACCCGGATCGATTTGCCCTGCCCCGGCCCGTTGAACAAGAGCACAGCTGCGCCACGCGCTGTCATTTCCTGAGCGCCGCGGAATAGCTGTTCCTCCGGCAAAGCGTCGGCCCCGGTCGGGAAAATGATCACCGGTGGCGGCGTTCTCATTGCTTCGGTGCGCGGCGGCAAAAACAGGCCCTCCAGCTCATGCCCGTCGAAGGGAATGGTGATGCGCTCATATGGATGTGGCTGGAGATCAATGCCGGTATAGAAACAATCGATACAGCGTTCATACATCGGCAGCTTGCGCGGATCCTTGCCGGGCAGCACCCGTTCCGCCGAACGATAATAGGTAAACGCCCGCCAATAGGCATTGCCTGCCGTCACTTCGTGACCAGCCGCTTTCGCCTCATCGGCAATCGTCTTGATCCGGTCACCGAGATCCTGGAACACGTCGTACCAGTCCTCTGAATTGCCTGATCTGATTTTGCGGGCCGCATAAAACAACTCATTCGTGTCAGCGCCGCCCTGCATCGCCTCATAAAACAGCCATACGAGATGAAATGAAAACACCACGGACTCGCGCTGATCATCAGCCCAGTACTGAAACATCCAACTCTCCCTATCCTATGAGCAGAGAACTATAAGCCGCCTTGGGAGGGCACGAACAGAGTTGGTCAACTTAATGGCAAGAATTTATGAAAATCACTTCCTGAGGCGACTTATGCGACCGTCAGGGGCCAAAGCCGATTGCGGAACGAGACCGCCGATCATTTCTTCTGCCAAGAGACGACCGGTTGTGGGACCCAACGTAAAACCTTGATGCCCATGTCCAAAGTTGAACCACAGATTTTTCTGACCAGGTGCTTTGCCAACCATCGGCAGCATATCCGGCATGCATGGCCGGTTTCCAACCCAGGGCGTGCTCTCCACAGCCGGTCCGAGTTCATATAATTCCTTCACCGCCTCGATACCTCGATAGAGTTGCCGCGGATCAGGAGGCGCGTCACGGCGGGCAATTTCTGCCCCGGAACATATCCGGACCCCAAACTCCGTCGCTGAAATAACAACGGCGTTGGCGACATCCATCATGGGGGCCTGCGGAAAGGTAAGGTTCTTGCCTTTCGGCCAGGCGAAATGAAGATGATAGCCGCGCTTGAGGAAAAGCGGATTTCGATAGCCGAGCCGTGGCAGCATCTCCATTGCCCACGGCCCGAGTGCGATCACCGCATGCTCAACGCTTTGTCGCCCCTCCGACGTCTCCACCGTCCAGGCCGAAGAGGATTTTGAAAGCGTCATCGCATCGCCTTCAACAATTATTCCTCCCCTCTCGGCAAAGAGCGCTGCATAGGATTTGACCAAACCACCTGGATCAGACACGGACCAACTATCCGTCCAATGAATAGCCCCCGCCAAACTTGTTTTAAGTTCAGGTTCGGCCCGATGTAGCGCCGCACCGTCTTCGATACGAAACAGCACACCATATTCGCGTTGCATATACTCCGCCTGGGCGACCACCACATCCAGGCTCTTTTGAGATCGGTGGGCCCGGCGCATGCCGTTCCGCGTTATCAGCGCTTCGCTCCGGCTGCCTTGAATCAGGTCGGCATGGTCGTCTATGGCTTGTCCGATCAGCCGGGCATATTGCTTTGAAATAACCTTGTGGCGTGCCGGGAATGAATTTCGAAAATAATGAAAGAGCGGCCCAAAATTTGGGAGCAACGCATTGAGGTGATAATGGACAGCATTGTCGGACCCAGCGACGATTTTAAGAAGCGAGGCCATATCCAATGGGATCGGATATGGCTCTACGGCCTCAGCCTGTATGGCCCCCGCATTCCCGTAGCTGGTTTCTGACCCCGGTTTGGATTTGTCCACAAGAACAACATCTTTGCCATGGGCCTGCAGCGCCAATGCTGTGCTGACGCCGACCATACCTGCTCCGAGTACTAACGCATGCGCCATTCGGGCAACCTTATAAACCCATCCAACTCTCTACCAAATTATGGCCCAGTTTTAGGGGGGAAGGACAGTCTGGTCGTAACGCCGGGGGAGCGCGCCGGGTTGGCCGGCGGGGGAGCGCAAACATAAAAATGGTGGGCCCGGCAGGACTCGAACCTGCAACCAGACCGTTATGAGCGGCCTGCTCTAACCAGTTGAGCTACAGGCCCACCGATGTGTTTTGAACACATCCTTTTTTCGCCCACTCCCTGAGCCGGGTCAAGCAACCACTCGGCGGATTGCCAAGAAATTGCCCTGAAATTGTCACGCCACCACCTGATGCGGCTGCGATAGGAAAGTCTTACCCAATTTAAGGACAGTCTTATGCCCGCACTTTCCAACAAGCCGTCACCGCTTTCCCGCATGCTGGCGCAGTTTCGCGCCTCGCCCCGTGTCCCCAGCCCGCGTAACGGCACACGCGCGGCGCCCGAATTCGAACCCGGCACGCTCTATCGCCACGTTACTGAGACCAACATGACCGAGCTCGCCAGCGTCATCGACACCAAAACCGACGAGTTCGGCATCCGCCATATCCGCTTCCTGCTCGCCTATAAATATCAGCATCGGATAATCGAGGCCGGCGAACGCACCCTGGCCATAACGGTCTTTGCCAAGCGCTTCAGCCTTACCACCACCCCCGCGCCAGCCAATGAGCCAACACTGCGCGCCGAGTCCCCCTAGACCCGAACCACCCTCTCCCGCTAGTTTATCCGCAACAGGGAGAGAACCGGATGACCGATCAGGACATAGACCTCAACAGCACCGATCTGTTTGATATCCAGCGCACCATGCGCGCCATGCGCAGGCTCAAGCCCGACCCGGTGCCGGACGCGCTGGTCACAAAAATTCTCGAGGCCGGTCTCTGCGCGCCGAATGGTGGCAACACCCAGAAATGGCGCTTCCTGGTGGTCAAGGATCCGGAGGTCAAAAAGGCGGTGCAGCATTATTACAAGCGCGCCTATGACGAGGTGCAAAAGCCGCGCCACGATGCCCACGCGCCGAAAGAACCCGGCCCGGCGCTCGACCAGCATCACCGCAACGAGGCGGCGATTGAGTACCTGACCGATCATTTTCACGAAGCGCCGATCTGGATCGTCGCCTGCGCCGAAGATGCCCATTCGGACTCCGCCGCCACCGGCGCGTCGGTATACCCTGCCGTGCAAAATATGCTGCTCGCCGCCCGTGCGCTCGGGCTCGGCGCCACCCTGACCGCGCGCCATATTGTGTTCCGCGAAGAGGTCGAAAAGCTGCTCGGCCTGCCGGGAAACTATGGCTCGTTTGCCATCCTCCCCATAGGTTATCCGATGGGCAAATTCGGCCCGACCCGCCGCATCCCGGTCAATAAGGTCGCGTTCCTCGATAATTTTGAGACGCCATGGACCACCGAATGACCCGCGGCTGAGCAACCCGCCCCATCCACCATGCGCGAGCTCCTGCATCTTCATAAAGGCACCGTGCCGCTGGAACGCGCCTTTTGGACCTGGGCGATTACCGGCGGGCTGATCGTCAACCTCACCACCACCCTTGGCTTTCTGCTTCTCGCCAGTCAGGACCTGCTGATCGCCGCCGCCATCGTCGGCTATGGCATCTCGCTGCCCTATAATCTGCTGGTCACCATCGGCGTGGTCCGCGCCGCCGCCAGGCTGGAAACCACCCCCAACCCCGAAACCCCGGTCAGCAAAGCCCGGCTCTATGTCGCCGTCACCGTGCTCGGCGCGCTGATCCTGTCCCTGACCTGACCGCCCCGTACGCCACGCCGCCCCTCTCCCCTTAAACCGGCTAGCGCCTCTTTCAGCGCCAGCACTTCGATCGGGCAGTCGGGCCAGTCATCCTCCCAGCAGATGATGACATCGCATTGTTCGGCATCGTGGCGGTGATAGTGAAACGAGCGGCTGCGATATTCGAACTCAATCCTCACCGCCTCCCATCTTGCCAACTCCGCCCGCCCCGGCTCGCCCACCAGCCGCTTACCGGTGCAATCCGGAAACCCCGTCGTCACCGTATCGATCACATAGCCCAGCGCCTCGGCCGCCATGCCGAACAGCACCACCACCCCCATCTCATTGACCGGCGCATGCAGCATCGCGCCAAACCCCAACGGCGCCCCGCAGGCCCGCCCGCCAAGCGCCGGCCACGGCGGCGAACACACCACCCGCGCCGCCAGCTTTGCCACTGCCGTCTCCATCTCGGTCAGATGCGGAAAACCTGGGGCCTGGGCGACGGCCCAATCACGAAACGCGGTGAGCGCGCCACCCCAACTGCCCCAGCGCCGCCGCGGAATATTATGGCCCCACGGCACGCGATGGCGCAGCTGATGCCACGGCTCAATCCCGCCTGCGGCGATAAACGCCTCGCGCAGATCAGCAAACACCTGCTCACCCGGCAGCCACGTGGTCGGCGAGGTCGGCACCAGCCCGGCGGCCCGGCACAGCGCACCCCAGCTGTCATAATGCTTATAGACCTGATTGAGGCTGACCCCGGTCTCCACCCGAAACCGCTCCAATGGCAGGCGCCGCACGCCGAGCTTCGCCGCCACCGCCACAGCATCCGCCGCCAAAGACTCCGGCGTGATATCCCGGTTCGGCGCCGACATGCGCAGACTCCTTATTTATTTAGGATTAGTGAATCGGTTTAGTAGGAGTGCCGCGTAACTCCGTGCGACCCTACTAGCCGATTTAACTTTCAAAGACATAGAACCAGTTAGTGAATTATTTTTTATCATATTTCAATAAGTTATATAATTATTCCTCTTTATATACATAATATAATGAATTATTATTCACTAATATACTTGATAAAAGAATATTTTTTGTTAGATTATATGATATAGAAATTGATAATTGAGGGAATTATGGACTTAAAAAAGAAAGAAAAATTTGTTCAATTAGCGGAACGCCGAACCGAGAATGCGATCAAATCTATTAGAGTAATAGGAAAACTTGGAAACAAATCACATTATGAATATGACGAGAAAGATGTCAGAAAAATTGTCGGCGCCCTCACAAAAGAATTAGAAGCCATGAAACAACGACTTTCGACACAGAGTGACGACGAAGCGATTGAATTTAAATTGTAGTTTCAAGAGTTCAGATAAGGATGGATTGTTTGCTACCAATAGTAGATATTTTGAAATCATATTTCAATTAAAGATAGTTTTCCAATCTAGGATGCAGCTATGGATACTTCAGAAACAAAGGACCTATGCCTCTCCTTAATGAATGCGGATACCGAAGATAAGGTGATCGAATTATTAACCGCATCAGGCTACTGGGATAGCAACAAATCTTGGCGATGCCTTGGCGACATGGAGAACAATTATTCCGTTATTGGAAGCCAGCAAAGCCGTGCAGATGCAGCGCTTGTGGAAAAGCTCGTTAACTCTATCGACGCCAGGTTAATGGATGAATGCGCGCGCACCGGAATAGATCCAGAAGGCGAACTTGCACCGCCAGACATAAGACATGCTGTTGCACAACTAGTCGAGAAACACCCTAAACCCGAGATCGAAACTTCGGGACGTATATCTGAATGGACGCCGGCAGAGCGTACAGTCTTCGCAAGGGATATTACTGTCGCCGCAACTGGTTCGAGGCACCAACCATCGTTTACAATTGCAGACTCGGGAGAGGGACAGACCCCCAATAGTATCCCCGATACGCTATTATCATTGAATAAATCTAACAAACTCAAAATACCCTTCGTTCAAGGGAAATTTAATATGGGTGGAACCGGTGTCCTTAGGTTTTGTGGAAATCACAGTTTACAACTTGTTTTGAGCAGACGTGACCCAGCAATCGTTAATAAATCTAATCCGGACCCGTCCGATACTCTTTGGAGTTTTACGGTTGTTAGAAGAGAAGAACCGAAAGGGACTGAGCGCAGCTCAGTGTTTCGATATTTGGCCCCGCTTAACTGTCAAAGTTCTCCGGGGAAAGGCGGCGTACTGAGATTCAACTCTGAAACATTCCCAATATTTCCCGAAACAAATAGTGCATATGCCCGAGAGGCCGAGTGGGGAACTTTAATTAAACTATACGAATACAATGCGACAGGCTTTCGGTCACACATGCTGTTACCCAACGGTTTACTGAACAAAGTCGATTTGCTTTTACCAGAACCCGCGTTACCTATTAGGTTTCATGAATGCAGAGATTATGTTGGTCATACCGGGAGCTTCGACACCACCTTGACAGGAGTAGGTGTTAGATTAAGCGACGACAAAGCGGAGAATATGGAGTCTGGGTTTCCGAGTTTTTGCCCCATCAATATTGACGGGCAAGTACTTCACGCGACGATCTATGCATTTAAAAAGGGTAAAGCTAAAACATACAGACGAAATGAAGGAATTATCTTTGTCCTTAATGGCCAGACCCACGCATCAATAGATACGAATTTCTTTCGCACCGGAAAAGTTGGTCTAGGTTACATCGCTGACTCCTTACTTATAAAAGTTGAATGTAACAACTTGAACGGACGCTCAATTGAAGACCTATTCATGAATAGTAGAGACCGATTAAGCAATGATTCTGAGCTGAAACAAAAAATTATGCCCGCGCTTGCATCAATGCTCAAAGCACATACCGCATTGAGAGAACTTAAGAACCGGCGCCGTGAAGAAGAAATTTCGGAGAAACTACAAAACAATAAACCCTTGGCGGAGACTCTTGAGGCAATACTCAAACAATCACCAACTCTTTCCCAACTATTTTTGCCGGGAGCACGAATTTCTAATCCTTTCAAAAACAAAAATGTAACCGACGAAACCAGCGAGTTCTTAGGAGAAAAGTTCCCTACATACTTCAGATTTAAAGGCTTGGAATACGGAAAAATTTTAAAGCGGGAATGCAATATAAATCGTAGCTGTCGGATCACACTCGAAACAGATGCCGAAAACGAATATTTCGCCAGAAAAGAAAGCCCTGGCGAAGCGAGTATCTCAATCGGCACCTCCATACCTTTACAAGATTACGTTGGTCCCAATCCAAATAACGGGTTGGCAAGCCTAACCTTCGAACTCCCTCAAGACGTGAATGTTGGCGACACAATTGCTTTGAACATCACAGTCACTGACACATCGCGCACCGAACCGTTTATAAATCACGCCGAAATTAAAATTTTACCTGAGGCAAAAAAGCAAAAATCTACTGGTGGGCGAGGTAAACCTCCCTCGGACAAAGACGGAAACAAAAGGGACATACCGTCGAAATTATCATTACCAGAAATATATCCAGTGTCTGAGTCTGACTGGAAAAATTATGATCCTGAGTTTGACAAACACACGGCGCTAAGGATTGTTTCTAAAGGACCCGAGGTAGACAACGGCAACATTGAGAACAAACATAGCCACTACGACTTTTATATCAACGAAGACAATATAGATCTCAAATCTGAGCTCAAAACCTCCGGTAACGAAGAAAAGTTAGTCAAGAGTCAATTCACTTATGGAATGGTTCTGTCGGGATTAGCACTACTTTACCACCAAAGTAAGAACAACAATTCTGACGACGATTTGCCCACCTTTGATGGCAACCCCCAATCGATTGAAGAGAAGGTCGCGGAATTTAGCAGCGCATTATCCCCGTTCATCGTCCCCATGATCAACGCGTTAGGTTTAATTGAATTTGACGACGATTTCGTCGAAAGCCCGTCGGAACAAGCAGCTTAAATTTTGAGCATTTTTGAATTAACTCATTTTACGGTGAATCAGAACCACCTCCCTGCTTCCGGGGGTATTGCCTTTTCGATGAGCGTGCCACTTACGATTGGGAACCTCACACCACAATCTTCCGTCCCCGCTTTCAGCAGGTCCGGGTATATCGACCTCACTGAATCCACAGCTTTCCATAACCCCCAGATACCTGGGCAACTGCGCTTTCACATCTGAAAAGCCCATCATCTGGACGACCGTACAACGGGAGTCCACAAGCAGGGAAAGAGACCGGAACGTCTTTGAAATATCACTGAAATAACGGTCCAGGTTTTTGGACCGATACCCCATCGTATAATGGGAAAGCCCGCCACCGTCCGGGCTGTTTGCAATCCACAACGGGGCGGGCGTTTCTTTCCGCCCGTCAACCTGCCAACGATGATATAAAACACGAATTCCCGGATACGGGGGAGACATCAATACCAGTTTCGGAACGGAAACCGTTTTGAACACCGGATGTTCCTCTATTCCGACAGCCGAACGGTTAAGGCAATGGACCGTGGGAATTTTCTCTTCACATCCCCCGAACCTGTTCAGAACGGTTTCCCGGAATTCCCGTGCACCGGACAGCATAAGTTCCGAATCTTCAATCAGCCGGGATCGAAATTCAACTACGGAAGGTATCCGTTTGCGACCATCCAGTGCCCATTGTGCGGTTTTCAGAATAATGCACCGGGCGAAGTTCCGTTGCCTAAGACTTGGAAGGCCGGACAGCCAGGATATCCCCAGCCCGATCAGTTTCCGTAATCGCCATGTTGATTTGCCGTTCAGGTTGCGCCGGTATCCATTCCTGGCCCACACATCCCCGTTGTTGATTTTGCGATGAACACTCAGGAAATCGGGCAATGATTCTAACCAGTCCTCCAGCATCCTGATATCCGTGTCATGCAGGACAGTCGTTTTGACCGTGGATAAAAACGCCGCCAGACCGCTGATATCGCACCCCACCGGATGCCGTCCTGCGGCCAGGGCCTCAACCAGGGTAGTCCCCCCGCCCATGAACGGGTCAAGGACGATATCACCGGGGCTTGAGAACGCCTTGATAACCGCACGAGCGAACGGCGGAGAGAATCGCGCGGGATATTTATAATATCCATGCGTCAACCCTGCGACCGGCTGAGCATTCAGCGCACCGGCAATTACATCTTTTGCTGTCAATGAACTGACGGAATTTCGATCTATTCCTGTAGTCTGTCGTCCAGTCAATTGCATAGGGTATTCCTACACCGCTTCCCAAATTATCAATTCAGATGATTTCAAATCACACATTCGATAGGGTTAATAGAAAGCCGCCAGCCCCTTATCTCACAGCGATTCCACGGAAGCAACTAATCCACTAATCTAAAAAAGCATAGTTCCCAAAAACGGCAAGAACAATACTAATAGCGCTAAGTATAATTAGGATTATATTCCCTTTCGTTTTGTCAATAAAAAATTCAATTCCAAAGCGAATGAGCTTCCTCCAAACAAAAAGGGCCAGTCAATGACCGGCCCTTTCTAATTCTTATCTCCACCGCTCGCGCAGCGAAGCCGCTGTCCCCGGATCGGTATCCGGGGTGCCCGTGCGGTTTACGTATCCAGGAAGCTGCGCAGCAGGCGAGAGCGGCTCGGGTGTTTGAGCTTGCGGAGCGCCTTGGCTTCGATCTGGCGAATACGTTCACGGGTGACCGAGAATTGCTGGCCGACCTCTTCGAGCGTGTGGTCGGTGTTCATGCCGATGCCAAACCGCATGCGGAGCACGCGTTCTTCGCGCGGGGTCAGGCTGGCGAGCACACGGGTCGTGGTCTCGCGCAGATTGCCCTGGATCGCGGCATCGAGCGGCTGCACCGCGTTTTTGTCTTCGATGAAGTCCCCAAGATGGCTGTCTTCCTCATCGCCGATCGGGGTCTCGAGGCTGATCGGTTCCTTGGCGACCTTGAGCACCTTGCGGACTTTTTCCAGCGGCATGCCAAGCTGGCCGGAGAGTTCTTCCGGTGTCGGTTCACGGCCGATTTCATGCAGTATCTGGCGGCTGGTGCGAACCAGCTTGTTGATGGTTTCGATCATATGCACGGGGATACGGATGGTGCGCGCCTGATCGGCGATCGAACGGGTGATCGCCTGGCGGATCCACCAAGTGGCATAGGTCGAGAATTTATAGCCGCGGCGATATTCAAACTTATCGACCGCCTTCATCAGCCCGATATTGCCTTCCTGAATCAGATCAAGGAATTGCAGGCCACGGTTGGTGTATTTCTTGGCGATTGAGATCACGAGCCGCAAATTGGCCTCGACCATCTCTTTCTTGGCGCGGGCGGCATCGCGTTCACCGCGCTGCACCTGGAGCACCAAAGCGCGAATTTCATCCGGCGGAATACCGATATGATCAACTGCGGCGCCGACCTCGGCCCGCATGGTTTTGATCTCTTCCTTATGTTTGGTGGTAAAGGTCTTCCAGCCGGTTTCCTTCTTGCGGGCCATGGCGGCAGCCCAGCGGGTATCGAGCTCACGCCCGAAATAGGATTCCAGGAAGTTGGCGCGCTTGACCTTGGATTTCAAAGCGAGGCGCAGCAGCTTGCCTTCGGTGTTCACCATACGGCGATTGTGATCATAGAGCTCATCAACCAGCACCTCAATCGAGGTGTTGTTAAAGCGCACGGTCTGCAGCATTTCGACCAGCTCTTCATTGAGCTTTTCAAGCCGACGTTCGGACGGGCGTTTAAACTCCGGGCCGCCGCGAATGGCTTTAAGCTTTTTAACTCGCAGCTTTTCGACCTTTTTAAAGGTCGAGGAAATATCGGCGAAGGTTTTCATCACCTTGGGCCGCAGCGCCTCTTCCATCATGCTCAGTGACAAATTGTTTTTGCCGTCATCATCGTCGGTGGTTTCTTCTTCGGCTTCCTCTTCCTCAACCGCTTCGCCATTAGCCTGGGCGAGGCGGATGGCCGACATATCAACCCTTTCGTTTGAGGCGTTATAGGTCGCGTCGAGATCAATGATATCGCGCAGCAGGACCAGCTCATCCTTGAGCGCATCATTCCAGCGGGCGATGGCGCGCTGGGTCAGCGGGCTGGCGCATAGTCCGAGGATCATCTTGTCGCGGCCGGCCTCAATACGCTTGGCGATCTCAATTTCGCCTTCACGGGACAGCAGCTCGACCGAGCCCATTTCGCGGAGATATATGCGCACCGGATCATCAGTGCGGCCGAGATCCTCATCACCGGTTTTCTTGGTGGTCGAGGTCGTCGCGGGGGCGGCTTCATTGTCATTCTGGGCGGTGCCTTCAACGGCATCTTCGGAGTCTTCATTCTCGACGACATTAATGCCGAGCTCGCTGAGCCGGGACATGGTGTCTTCGATCTGTTCCGACGAGACCTCTTCCGGGGGCAGCGCCGCGTTCAGATCGTCATAGGTGACAAAGCCTTTTTCCTTGCCCGACTGGACAAGCTTTTTAACGGCAGCACCGGTCGCGTCGATCAACGGGGCATCTGGGCCCTCGGTGGTTGTTTCCGCTGTTTCGGCTGGCTTCGCTTTGGTTTTAGTCGCCATGAGGGTCACGCGCTCCAAAAAATTTCGGCTTGGCCAAGAGCCTTAACAGTAAATGGCCGGTAACGATCTCAGTCTTGTCTTTTTGACACTTGATCTCGTTTATATTCGTTAATTTAAAATCTCGTCTCAAATCCTGCTTTTTAAGGCTGGAAGACCTCGTCGCTGGCTCGACTCGCCGAAGTCTCGGGAGTCACCGCGCCGGTTATGGTCAACAGTCTCTTAAAAATTTATTTCCAAATCCTTATCAGCCGGGTCGGCCGCGCTATCGCTATTTTCATTTTGTGTCGTGCTTTGACTCACCGCTTCGGCGGGCTTTTGACCACCGCTTTGGCTCGTCTTTTTTGGGGGGCGCTCCCGGTAACCGAGTCAGGATAATCCTTTTCCCGGTTTATCTGGTTCTGGTGGTGCGCCGTCACCATACACTCCTGTAGCCTCGACCAGTTCTCCTCCGTCGGGTTCTCGGCATAGGCCCGTTCTGCCTCTACCAATTCGGCCCGCCAGCCTTGTTCTCGCAATCCATCCACCATCTCGGCTATCCCCAGCCGAACGGCGGCACTCTCTGCCTCTGCCCGCGCAAACCCCGCATGCGTTAACGCGTCCGGGGCCAGAATCGCCTGCATTTGCGCAGCAAAACCCGCCTCCTGGAGGTGGGTATACACCGCGTCGGAGTCAAGGTCAGGCGTAGAGCCATAAAGCAATAGAATTTCTTGCCGCAGCTTGTCAAGGTCAGGATCAAAAAAATCAAGTGTGCCAAGGGTTTCGGCAAACTCGTCCATCAGCGCCCAATGGTTGATCAGGGCGGCCAGTAATCCCTGTTCATGGCGCCGGATCAGCGCCTCAGGGGCGGGGAGTGGCACCGGTGGCATGGCGGGGGTCGGGTCATAGCGCTGATTGCCGAACCCGCCGCGCTGTTTTGGCAGCGGGCGGCCACGCCGGTTTTGCGCATTGGGGCCGCCGAATTTGGCCTGGCGTGACTGGTATTTGAGATCGCGCACCCGGCCGCGGAAGGCGTCGAGATACTGGAACTGGACCTTGTCATCAGCAATCGCGCGGGCGCGCTGTTCGAGGCGGTATTCCAGCCCGGCCAGCCGTTCCGGGGAATCAAAGGTCTGATCGGCGGTTTCCATATCCCAGATCACCCGGTCCAGCGCGCGGGCATCCTGCAGCAGCGCTTCCATCGCGCCGACGCCCTGGCTCTCGATCAGCGTATCGGGGTCTTCGCCGGTGGGCAGGGTGACAAAGCGCAGGGAATGTCCGGGTTTGAGCATCGGCAGCGCGCGTTCGGCGGCGCGGTTGGCCGCCCGCACCCCGGCATTATCACCATCGAAGCACAGCACCGGTTCCGGCGTCATCCGCCACAGCAGGGTGATCTGGCTTTCGGTCAGCGCCGTGCCGAGCGGGGCCACCGCTGCTTTGATCCCGGCCCGCACCAGCGCGATGACATCCATATAGCCTTCCGCCACCACGACCCGGTTTTCATCCCGCGAGGCCGGCCAGGCATTGGCCAGCCCATAGAGCACCTGGCCTTTATGAAAAAGCGGCGTGTCGGGGGAGTTGAGATATTTTGGCTGGTTGTCGCCGAGGGTCCGCGCGCCAAAGGCGATCACCCGGCCGCGACGATCAGTAATCGGAAAAGTCACCCGGCCACGGAACCTGTCATAAGAAGACTGGTTGCGACGGGACGGATCATCCGGCTTGATCAGCAGCCCGCCTTCGATGAGCTGTGCCTCGGTGATGGTCTCGCCCATCAGCTTGGTCTTGATACCGCTGCGATTATCCGGGGCAAAGCCGAGCCGGAAATTGGCAATCGTCGCGTCGTCCAGCCCGCGCTCTTTCAGATATCTCAGACCCGCATGCCCGGCCGGACTCTTCAAGCTCTGTTCAAAATAAACGCAGGCCTCTTCCATCACCTGCAACAGGCTCGCCTGGCGCTGTGCGGTCTGACGTTCTTCCGGCGTCATCTCCGGCACCGGCACCCCCGCCTCATCCGCCAGCCGCTGCACCGCTTCCGGAAAAGACAGGTTCTCCGTCCGCATCACAAAGCCAATAATGTCGCCATGCGCCCCACAGCCAAAGCAATGAAAAAAGCCTTTTTCCTCACTTACGGAAAAACTCGGAGATCGTTCGTTATGGAACGGACATAGGCCGATATGTTCGCGGCCCTTGCGTGTGAGTTTGACGCGTCGGCCGATTAGATCGGCAAGGCCGATGCGGGCACGAAGCTCGTCAAGAAATTGTGGCGGAAAAACCATCCGGCGCGAATCCCTGCATTCCGTAACGCGTACGCACTATTCCACGCCCCCAGAACGCTGGTGTCAAGCGCCGCCTAATCTTTGTTTCAGAACGGCACTCGCCTTGCCAAAGTCCATCGAGCCAGCATGGTTCTCGCGCAGATGCGCCATCATGCGTCCCATATCCTTGAGGCTACCGGCACCCAGCTCATCAATGGCCGCGTTTACGATTGTTGCGATCTCATCCTCAGATAGCTGCTGCGGCAAAAATTCCTGAATAATTGCAATTTCCTCAGCTTCCTGCTTGGCGAGTTCAGGGCGACCGCCATGGTCATACATTTTTATGCTTTCCTGGCGCTGCTTCACCATGGTCTGCAGCACCTTCATGATTTCATCATCAGATATGCCATCAGAGTCGCTGCCACTGCCGCGCGCAGCAATATCGCGATCTTTGATCGCGGCAAGGATGAGTCGCAATGTTGACACACATTGCGACTTTTTGGCTTTCATCGCCGACTTTAGGGCCTGGCTGATTTCTTCGCGAAGCATATGAATAATGTCTGTGGTTTTTGGAAGGCGGCACCCTACAGGAATCAGTAACGGGAAGCAACAAACTGTCTTTTCATAACTAATTGATAAACAACAACTTTTTAAGAAGTTATGCCATTGACCAATGCCATAACTTCCCGTATCTAACGCTTCAATAGATTTTTAAGGGTCCAAAATGTCCTCGAGCCCCACTCAACCCAAAGGTGCCACCGGCGCGCTCGTACTCGCCGACGGCAGTGTTTTCTGGGGCCATGGTATCGGCGACACAGGAACAACGGTTGGCGAGGTCTGCTTCAACACCTCAATGAGCGGCTATCAGGAAATTCTGACCGACCCGTCCTATGCCGGTCAGATAATTACCTTCACCTTTCCACATATCGGAAATGTCGGTACCAATGACGAAGATATTGAAACAACCACCCCCGCAGCGCGTGGTCTCATCCTAAGACGAGATATCACCAGCCCGTCGAACTGGCGCGCCGCAAAACCTCTTAATGACTGGCTACAATCACACAATATGACTGGTCTTGCAGGGCTGGACACCAGACAGCTGACGCGCCGAATTCGCGGTAGCGGTGCTCCGACCGGGGTAATCTGTCACGCCCCCGATCAAATTTTCGATTTAGAGTCGCTTGCCGAAGAAGCCAACGCCTGGCCCGGCCTCAACGGAATGGATCTTGCCGCCGAGGTATCCTGCCGTCAGCCCTATGACTGGACGCAGACACGTTGGTCACTCGCAAGCGGGTATGACGACCAAAGTGATCCAAAGCATCACGTCGTTGCCATCGATTATGGGGCCAAGCATAACATTTTGCGGTGCCTCGCCGCTGCCGGATGCAAAGTCTCTGTCGTTCCGGCAGATTGCAGTGCTGAAGACATTTTAGCGCGCAACCCTGATGGCATTTTTCTGTCGAATGGCCCGGGTGACCCGGCAGCCACTGGCAAATATGCCGTCCCGATCATTCAAACTCTTCTTGAAGCTGGAAAGCCAATTTTTGGTATTTGCCTCGGACACCAGCTTCTGTCACGTGCGCTCGGTGCTGAGACCGAAAAAATGCGTCTTGGCCATCGCGGTGCTAACCATCCAGTCAAGGATATTGAGACCGGCAAGGTGGAAATCACCAGCCAAAATCATGGCTTTGTCGTAAAACGGGAAACCCTGCCCAAAGAGGTCAGCGAGACTCATCATTCGTTATTTGATGGATCGGTCGAAGGGATTCGGCTCGACGGCAAACCGGTCTTCTCTGTGCAATACCATCCTGAAGCCTCACCCGGACCGCAGGATAGCCACTATCTGTTCGACCGGTTTGTTGGCATGATTGACCAGCACAGCTGAACCCGAATTAAGTCTTGGCGGCACCGCCAAACACCCTTTTTCGAGAATGCCATCTTTACCAAAGAGGCCTGCTTCGACAGAGCCTATTGAGACTTGCCAAAAAGATTGCGGAACAGGCGACCCCCGAAAAGAACGCTTGTCTATTTGTATTTGATCATCATTTTTGTAGCTAAGAGCAAAATTAAAGCCCACATATAGGGCAGAAATTTTGTCAGCACGAAGTATTGAGGACATGAAAAAATTTTCTAAATTTCTTTTCCCTGTCTTGATCGTTGCTGTAGCAGTTGTCGGCTTCGTATATTTGAAGTCCACACGCCCACAGGCAACACCAAAGCCCGTTACGGAAAAAGTCTGGCCCGTTTCGGTCGTCGAGGCTCACCTCGTGGATGTCCAGCCCCCGATCACTGAATTCGGTACCGTTGTCGCGGGCAGCGTTGTCGAATTGCGACCATTGGTCGACGGGCGGATCGTTAAGCTTAGCAAAAATTTTGTTGAAGGCGCGACTGTCACACAGGGTGAGACCATGGTTGTTATTGACCCGTTTGATTACGAGGTCGATGTCGTCGACAAGAAGGCCGCTGTCGCGGAGGCTGAAGCCCGACTCAAAGAAACGCGTTCTGACCTGCGTGCTCAGCGGCAGATGCTCAGGATTGCGAAATCGCAGGTCAGACTGCGCCGGACTGACCTTGACCGGAAGAAAAAACTAAGTGCCCGTGGTTCGCTGTCTCAGAAATCCAGGGATGACGCCTCAATTGCCTATAACGAAGCGCGACAGTCCGTCCAGAACCAGACCCAGCTTTCCGAACGGCTCGATGCCAAAATTGAGCAACTGGTTGCGGCTCTGGCGCGGAGCCGGGCAGCGTTAAGCCAGGCTGAGCGTAATCTCAGCGAAACAACCCTGATCGCTCCAGAAGATGGATATCTCGCCAGCGCAGTCGCTGCAGTGGGTCAACGTGTGGGAAGCAGTGATCGCCTCGCGCGCCTTATAGTGACGAAACGGCTGGAAGTTTCCTTTCAATTGAGCCGCCGCGATTTTGGTCGCCTTGCCGGTACAGCGCGCCCCGATGCCGGGCCGCTTCTCGTTGGCCGGAAAATCAAAGTGGATTGGCGGGTTGGTCAACAAAGCTTTCGGTATGACGCTACCATCGCCCGGTTAGGGGCGGAGATCGATGCTGCCAGCGGCGGCATCCGGGTATATGCGCGGCTGGATGCCCCCAATCGACAAACGCCTTTACGGCCCGGTGCCTTCGTTCAGGTGAGCGTACCCGGAAATATGTATCGCAAGGTCCTCCGACTTCCTGAAAGCGCGCTTGGCGCGAACAACGCCATTTACGCAATTCAAAAGGGGCGTCTGGTGACACAACAGGTTGATGTGCTTCGTCGGGTAGCAAAAGATGTGCTCGTTCGAGCAAAAATTCCCGCCGGTACAAAAATTGTGACGACGCACTTTCCTGAAATCGGGCCGGGACTGCGCGTGGAGGTCCGCTGAGCGTGTCCGAAGATATTCCGGCAAACCCCTCAACATCCCCGCAAGGTCAGGAGACCGATTCCACCCCTATGACCGGGATTATTGCCAAGTTCGCCAGCCACCGTAACGCGGCAAATTTACTCTTAGCGCTGATGGTCATCGCCGGAATTTACGGACTCCTAAAACTCAATGCTCAATTTCTACCGGATTTCGGGATCGATGTTGTTTCGGTCCGTGTGGAATGGCCCGGTGCCACCGCCGATGATGTGGATAGTAACATCGTACAAGCTATCGAACCGGAGGTGCGGTTCCTCGATAGCGTAAAACGCGTCAAATCATCCGCTTATGAGGGCCTGGCAAGCGTTAGCGTTGAATTTGAGGCCGACAGCGGCATGCAGGCTGCGCTTTCTGAGGTGGAAGCCGCGATCTCGCGGATACGCACATTTCCCGAGGAATCAAAAAACCCCGACATTAGTCGCATCATTCGATACGAGACTCTTATGCGGGTTGTTCTTTCGGGACCCCTCCCCGATGCATCGCTCAAAGCCTATGCAAAAAAACTGCGCGACGGACTTCTCGAACGCGGTATCGACAAGGTCGACCTCATCGGAACGCTTGATGAAGAAATTCTGGTCGATGTGCCATCGTCCGTGCTGCGCCGACTTGACCTGACGCTATCCGATATCGCGACAAAAATTGGCGACACATCCCAGGACCTTCCTTCGGGTGATGTTGGTCGCGGACAACGACAAATCCGCAGTCTCGGTCTGTTAAGAACGGCTCGCGGCCTGGAAGGGGTCGAGGTCAAGGCGCTTGAGGACGGCAGAAAAATCTATCTAAGGGATGTAGCTCAGGTTCGAGAGGGCTTTGATGATGATGGCGTGACCGCCCGGCGACGCTCATTACCCGCCGTTGAACTTCATGTACAACGAGCCGTAAGTGCCGATGCGCTCAAAAATGCTGCTATCGCCCAGACCTACCTCGACCAGATTGAGCCAACGCTGCCGCCCAATATGAAGGTAGAGCGATATGACATTGCGACCGATCTATTGCAGGACCGGATCGATCTCCTGATCCGAAATGGTGGCAGCGGATTGATTATCGTGATCCTCGTGCTGATGATCTTTCTCAAAGCGCGGGTCGCCTTCTGGGTCATGGTCGGTATTCCCGCCTCCTTAATGGCGACCTTCGGGGTAATGCTGGCGACCGGGCAGACCATCAACATGGTGAGCCTGTTCGGGCTGATCATGACCATCGGTATCATCGTTGATGACGCCATTGTTGTGGGAGAACATGCCGATTCCCGCAGTCAACTGGGCCTCTCGCCCTTGGAAGCATCTGTTAGTGGCGCCCAGCGCATGGCGATACCGGTATTGTCTGCTGCCCTGACCACCATCAGCGCCTTTCTGCCCCTTTTCGTTATCTCCAATATCATCGGGCAAATCATTTCAGCCATACCGTTTGTCGTTGTCGCGGTGCTGATCGCCAGCCTGATCGAATGTTTCTTTGTCCTGCCGGGCCATTTACGGGGGGCAGTTAAGAAAACCGACGCTGACTCCAATAGTTTTGCAGCACGGTATCGCAGAGGCTTCGACCAAGGATTTTCAGCTCTGAGAGACGGGCCGTTCCGTCGACTCGTGACGATTGCCGTCAATTGGCGCTATGCAACACTCGCGACAGCGCTAATGCTGTTCGTTTTGGCGGTCGGCCTTGTAGCGGGTGGACGTGTTGGGTTCAGCTTCTTCCCTTCTCCCGAATCTGACAAAATTTTCGCCAATGTGGAGATGGTGCCAGGAACACCACGCGCAAAAACCCAAGCGATGCTCAATGAAATGGATCGCGCCCTAAATGCTGTTGCGACAAAATTGGAAGGTAAATCCAGCGATCTCATCCGCATGTCTGTTGCCAAGATCGGAACCACCATCGGGGCACGTCCCGGAACCTCCAGCGGCGCACCGACCGACAGCATTGGTGGCCTCATCGTCGAACTTCGGACAGCGGATAAACGTGACATTCGTACACAGGCTTTAATTGATGCTTGGCGCGCCGAAATCAAACCAACCGCCGGAACGGATAACTTTACCATTCGCGAAGCGGTGGGTGGCCCGCCCGGACGAGACGTGGATATCCGACTCGTCGGATCAGATATTGCCGCCCTCAAGAAAGCGTCAAATGAGGTCCAGCTGCTGCTTAAGCGCTATCCCGGCGTGAGCGCTGTCGAGGACGATCTTCCTTATGGCAAGCTCGAAACCATCCTCGAAGTTTCGCAACAGGGACGGGCATTGGGTTTCGACACTTCCAGCGTTGGCCGCCAGGTCCGAAATGCCATTGAAGGTGCCATCGCCAAGCGTTTCCCGCGGGCTGATGAGGAAGTCACTGTTCGGGTTAAATTGCCTGATCGGGAGCTGGACACGGACCTTCTCGACCGCCTGTACCTTCGCAGTCCCACAGGTGCCGAGGTATCGCTTGCCGAGGTTATTACACGCCGTTCCAATCAAAGCTTCGCGCGGATCAGCCGTGAAGATGGCCGACGCCAGGTGGCGTTAACAGCCAAGCTAGATACCGCCATCCTCAGCACGGCCGATGCGGAAACAGCGGTCCAGCGAGATGGATTATGGGAAATTGCCAAGAAATACGGCGTTACCGCTTTCTTTAAAGGAAAGTCAGAAGAACGAGCGGAAACTTTTGGCGATATGCGCATCGGTGCCCTGATCGGGCTGGCAGGAATTTACATCATTTTGGCCTGGGTGTTTGCCAGCTATACACGCCCCATTGTCGTGATGGCCATTATTCCGATGGGATTTGTCGGCGCTGTCGTCGGCCATTGGCTGCTCGACTATAATTTAACCATTCTCAGCCTGGTGGCGCTGATTGGTCTCGCCGGTATCGTCGTCAATAATGCAATCATTCTGGTGACCACTATCGAGTGGCGCGCCAAGACAGAAACGCTTTTTGACGCGATCATTGGCGGTGCCTGTGACCGATTGCGGGCCATCATCCTGACAACGGCCACCACAATTGGTGGACTAACGCCTTTGCTATTTGAAACCAGCCTCCAGGCCCAGTTTCTGATCCCGATGGCTGTCACCATCGTCTTCGGCCTGGCCTGTGCCGCCGCGGTTGTCTTGTTTATGGTTCCCGCTCTCATGGCGATGCAGAACGACGTGCGGCGATTGTTCCATCGATCAGCAAATCTCCACACCCCAAGCCCGGTCTAAACCGGGCTCAACACCATTTCCCATTGACAGAAAAGGGTTATCCACCGACCCTGTTTTTGTTTAATGCCGTTGTGCAGCGAAGTTCAGACGAAGTGCGTCTCAAGAATAAACGACCAAATTTTAGAAACTAACAGGGGAATAAAAGATGACGAACGCGACACCCGTCAAATTGGCGGTAATGAATGCGGTCCACGACTTGCCGGTTTTGGTGGCCCGCGATGAAGGTTTTTTCAAAGACGAAGGTCTCGACATTGAAGACGAAGGTCTCGACATTGAATATGTGACTACGCCAAGTATGGCACAGGTCACAACTTCACACACCGTCCAATTCGATTCGGTTTTTGATCGCCCACTGGACTCCGTTTATAATGACGGCGGTATCGATCAATTTCGGATGTGCGAATGGGGCATCGTCAAACGCGCCGTTGAAGCAGAAGCTGGTGGTTTGCGCTCTCGCAAAATCGTTTCGCTTGGCGCCTCCATGTCAAAGTTCGCCATCGTTGTCAGAGGCGACTCAGATATTTATGAACCGGAAATGCTCAAAGGCAAACAGATCGCCGTAACGCCAAATAACGGGTCTCACTTTGTCACCTTGAAGATGATCGAAGGCTTCTTGGCGAAAGAACATGTCAGCGTTACCAACGTTGGCTCCATGCCGCAGCGGATTGAGGCCCTTAAGATGGGAACCGTGGCCGCCGTTAGCCTGATGGAACCCTGGATCAGTGTTGCCGAAAAGGAAGGTCTGCGCGTCCTGATGGAATCTCATTCAACCCGTGCTGAAGCAGCAGGTGATGATCTCGATGGGCCGACGCTGGCAGCGATGTTCCGCGCCCAGGCGCGGGCCTGCGAAGTACTGGCAAATGATCCGACGCCCTATATCCACTACTTCGTAAATGAAACGGGTGGTCGGCTTGATACCGAAGATTTCCGCCACCAGCGGTTATTGCATGCGCCGCCGCAGCCCTATACGCGCGAACGCTGGGACGACACTTATAACTGGACCGTTGGCTGGGATATGACGATGGCAAATGCCAATTATGAGGATATCGTCGATAACCGTGCCTTTGAATAGGTTAGATTCGAGAAGCCTGACTTAACGGGCTCCTGGACCATCCAGCCCGATACCCTCAAGAGACACAAAAAGCTCTGCGAGCTTAGCTCTTGAGGGTCCGGGCAGGGGCGGCTTCAGGATCGATTGAATATTCGCATCGAGATGCGCTGCATCGCCGGTTCCAAACAGCACGACATTTGCGTCGGGCTCATGGCGCGCGAATCTGTAGGCGGCGTCACCTTCTTCGAGTAGAAACTCGAGCGGTGCATCCTGATCGCCAAGACATGCAGCGACGCGGCCTTCGCTCGCCAGCTCGCCCATCGTTTGCTCGAGCCGGCCTGGTACACTGAACAGGCTGCGAACGGCAAACATGATCAGCGTGCCGATAGTCTGTTTTTGTGTTTGCGGAAAGAGGCGGGTGTGCGCGCCCTGATGCGTCATGTTGAAGGCCAGCATGATCACATCCCAGCAATCATCTTTCACCGCGTCCTGCAACATATCCTGACTATGATCATTGGGGGAGGTCTCGGTGATACCGAGAAACCGGATTTTTCCTTTCTCGCGCTCTCGCAATAGAGCCGGGGCGAGTTCCTGAAGCGCATGATCGTATGCCGTAGGTGATACTCCATGCAGGTGAAAGACATCGATATAATCGGTTTGCAATTCCTGCAGGGAGGTATCGATTACGCTCACCAACTGTTCGGCAGAGACACCGGCTGCATGATTTTTTGTGGAAAGTACGACCGAGTCGCGAGGCCTGTCCTTTATTGCGGCACCGAGAATAGGCTCAGTGCCATAGGCCCGCGCGGTATCAAAAAAATTGACGCCCTGATCCATGGCCCGCTCGACTTTTGCCACCACAGCCAAAACCAGCAACGCTAACTTTTAATCCCGTTCGTCCAAGTGTTGTGTATTCCTCCAAGTGTTGTGTATTCCATGGTGCGCATTCGGTTCAATCTGTCACAAAAATTTCAAATGAATTTATTATATACGTCATTGAGTAGCGTCTTTTTCTTTTTCCGGTGATACAATCCCTGCGTTATGAACAATACCGTCTCTGATAAAAAAACCGACCTGCCGCTCGATGCCGGGATGCTCGACGGATTGCCGGATCCGGTTTTTCTGGTCGACCAAAACCTGGTCATTGTCGATAGCAACCGGGCAGTGCGCAATCTGCTGGGACCGGAAGCTCTTGGCGACACGTTGGCAAATTCACTGGATAGTGCCGACGTAGCCGCGGCAATAGAAGCGTCGCTGAGCGGTATGCCGGGAACACGCCAGGAAGTGTTCCTCCCCTATCCTATCGCCCGAAACTACGAATTTATTGTCTGGCGACTACCTGACCTAACCTCTCCCGGCCCTGCCTGGGCGATGGTCGCCCTTCATGATGTAACGGCGGCCAAGAAGGCCGATCAGATGCGCGCCGATTTCGTCGCCAATGTCAGTCATGAGATGCGCTCGCCCCTATCATCGCTGCTCGGGTTTATCGAAACACTCCGCGGTCCGGCCCGCGACGACCCGGAGGCGACCGAACGTTTCCTCGGTATCATGGAGGCAGAAGCCCAGCGCATGACACGCCTCATCAATGATCTGCTGGCGCTGTCAAAAGTCGAGACCGAGGAACATATCCGTCCGGAGAAAGTCATGAAACTCAGGACGGTCCTCGACCAGGTTACGGCGACACAATCCGTCCGGGCCAAGGAACGTCGTATGAAAATCAATCTGCAATACCCCAAAGACCTGCCAGAGGTGATCGGCGAAGCAGATGAATTAACGCAGGTTTTCCAAAATCTCATGGCAAATGCGATTAACTATGGCCGCCCGGAATCGGAGATTAGGGTGGATATCACCCCCGAGCGCTCGATACCCGGGACAGAAGATTCTGCTGTCGCCATTTCGGTTATTAATCAGGGAGAAGGCATTCCCGAATCGGAAATTCCGCGACTGACAGAACGATTCTACCGTGCTGATAAAGGCCGTTCCCGTAAAATGGGGGGCACCGGGCTAGGCCTCGCGATTGTGAAACATATTGTCGCCCGGCATCGCGGACATCTGGAAATCGCCAGTATCCCTGGCAAAGAGACAAGTTTCACCGTCTATTTACCGCAATCTGACGCCTAGTCGCGCCTGATTTCGGCTTGAATCAGACTGTCATAAAATTTTCATAATCCTGTAACAAAAGGGACTCCATCTCTGCGTAATTTCTCTCGCGTCGGACAATGGTGTCCGAAGTATTTGGTAAGAGAGAAATTTACAGATGATCAAACAATCCGTCATCCTCGCCACAGCCGTTGTTATTGGAACAACCGGCCTGGCCCAAGCCCGCGACCAAATCCGCATTGTCGGTTCGTCAACGGTTTTCCCGTTCGCAACTGCGGTTGCCGAACAGTTCGGTAAAACCACGAAATTCAAAACACCTGTTATCGAAAGCACCGGGTCCGGTGGCGGTCTCAAGTTGTTCTGTGCTGGTGTCGGCGTAAAACACCCAGACATCACCAACGCGTCACGCCGGATTAAAATGTCTGAAGTTAAGCGTTGTGCCAAGAATGGCGTCAAAGACATCACCGAAGTGAAAGTTGGATTTGACGGCATCGTCCTCGCCAACTCCAAGAAAGCGAAAAAAGTCCAGTTGACCCGCAAGCAGATCTTCCTGGCTCTCGCCAAGAAAGTTCCTGCAAACGCTGATGGTAGCAAGCTAAAGGACAACCCTTATAAAATGTGGAGTGATATTGATCCGTCGCTTCCCAAAGCCAAAATCGAAGTTCTTGGCCCGCCGCCAACCTCCGGTACACGCGATGCCTTCGTTGAGCTTGCGATGGAAGGCGGCTGCAAAACCTTCAAGGCAATCAAAGCCATGAAGAAAAAGAACAAGAAGAAGTATAAGGCGCTTTGCCACGGCATCCGCGAAGATGGTGCGTTTGTTGAAGCTGGCGAAAACGACAATCTGATCGTGCAGAAATTGGTTGCTAACCCGGGCGCGTTCGGTGTCTTCGGATACAGCTTCCTTGATCAGAACTCTGACTCTGTACAGGGCTCTATCGTCAACGGCGTCGAGCCAACTTTCGAGAACATCTCGGCGGGTAAATACAAGATCTCACGGTCTCTGTTCTTCTACATCAAGAAAGCCCACGCCGGTGTTATCCCAGGCATGAAAGAATATGTCCGGGCCTTCACCAGCGAAAAAGCTTTCGGACCTGAAGGATATCTCGTCGATAAAGGTCTTATTCCCCTGTCGGATACTGACCGCAAGAAGATTCGGACTTCTTCCCGAGCCTTTGCCCCGCTCTCCATGTAGCGGACAAAAAGCCGGCGGCTCCTTCTGGGGCCGCCGGTTCTGTTTTTCTTCGTAGAACGATTCTCCATCTCCCTTTAGAAACCTCATTATTATGTCCCCGTATTTCGCTGTCGCGGTCCTTATTGTCCTCATAACCTTCGGTCATATTCTTGGCCGCCGCGGGGCGCAGCAGGCAGCCGGCGGACAAAATCGTCTCCTACATTCGCTACCTCACTATTACGGGCTGTATGTCGCGCTTTGGACAGGCATACCCGCCGTCATCCTGATCGCTTTGTGGATACCCTTTCAGCCCTATTTCCTTGACAGTTTTCTCATCACGTCGCTGGGCGATAAAGCCATTGGATTAAACAATGATCAGCTCGGCCTCCTGTTAAATGACATCCGCAATGTGGCAGACGGCAACATATCCAGCCGCGCCAATGACCCGCTGGTTATTGCGGCGGCGAACCGGCTGACCGAATGGCGTCAACTCGGCTATGGCGGGTTACTGGTCATCACACTGGTCGCGGCGATAGGCGGTCTGATCCTGGCGCGGAAACGCGTGACAATAAACTTGCGGGCCCGCAATGCGGTCGAGCGCGTCTTCAATGTTGTTCTGTTTGTCGCCTCGCTGATCGCGATTTTGACCACCATCGGCATTGTCCTGTCGCTGTTGTTCGAGACCATCCGCTTTTTCGGCAAGGTCCCGATTACCGAATTTCTCTTTAATCTGTCCTGGAGCCCGCAGACGGCGCTCCGCGCCGACCAGGTCGCCAGCGCCGGCACGTTTGGGGCGGTCTCGCTGTTTGCCGGCACCCTGCTCATCACCGCCATCGCCATGATCGTCGCCGTACCGGTCGGACTCATGTCAGCGACTTATTTATCGGAATATGCACCCCGCAAAGTGCGCGACATTCTCAAACCGGCGCTGGAAATTCTCGCCGGTATCCCAACCGTGGTGTACGGATTTTTCGCCGCCCTAACCGTGGCCCCAGCAATCCGGGGCTGGGGAGAGGCACTTGGACTCGATGTTGCCTCCGAAAGCGCCCTCGCGGCCGGGCTGGTTATGGGCATTATGATTATTCCTTTCGTATCGTCCTTGTCTGACGACGTCATCAATGCCGTGCCCCAGACCTTGCGCGATGGCTCTTATGCGCTAGGCGCGACGCAATCTGAAACCGTGAGACAGGTCATCGTCCCGGCTGCCTTCCCTGGCATCGTTGGCAGTGTCCTCCTGGCCGTTTCCCGCGCCATCGGTGAAACAATGATCGTGGTTATGGCGGCTGGCCTTGCGGCGAACCTGACTATTAATCCACTGGAAGCCGTCACCACGGTAACGGTGCAAATCGTCACCCTGCTGGTCGGGGATCAGGAATTCGACAGTGCAAAAACTCTGGCGGCGTTCGCCCTTGGACTGGCCTTGTTCTGCGTCACGCTGGCGCTCAATGTCATTGCCCTCAGGACAGTCAGAAAATACCGGGAAAAATATGACTGAGAACAACACCACCGATGCCGCCCTGCGTCTTCGACACAAGCGCTATGCCTCAGAACGTCGCTTCAATATCTATGGCATTATTTCAATTGCTGTAGCGCTGGGCGCGTTATGTCTGCTCATCGGCAGCATGGCCTCCAAAGGCTGGTCGGCGTTCCAGCAGACCTACATCATTCTCGAAGTTGAGTTGCCGCGCGATGACCTGGCTCCCCAGGGCAAAATTGACGCGGAAACCTTGCGCGATGTGAACTATGTCAGCTATTTGCGCAAATCCCTTCGTACGGAAATTCCCGGCGTCAAATCGCGCCGTGATCAACGGTCGCTGTACAAACTTTTAAGCAGCGGTGCGACACTGGGCCTCCAGAATCTGGTGCTCAATGACACCAAGCTGATTGGCCAAAAAATCAAATTTGCCGCAGTCGCTTCAGACGACATTGATCAATTGGTAAAAGGCAATATTTCCGCCGGAAAGGGTGGAAAGGTCTCCAAGAAGCAAGGGGACTGGGTCAAAAAATTGACCGACGCCGGCAAGATAGAGAAACGCTTCAATACAAACCTCTTTAGCAACGGAGACTCCCGAGAACCGGAACTCGCAGGCATTTGGGGCGCCACCATGGGCTCATTGCTCACCATGTTCGTCACCGTCCTGCTCTCCTTCCCGCTCGGCGTCGCTGCGGCCATTTATCTGGAAGAGTTTGCACGCAAGAACCGTTGGACGGACCTGATCGAAGTTAACATTAACAACCTGGCCGCCGTCCCCTCGATTGTCTTCGGGCTTCTCGGCCTCGCGGTATTTTTGAGCTTCTTTGGATTACCGCGATCGGCCCCGCTGGTTGGCGGTATTGTCCTCGCGCTCATGACGCTGCCAACAATCATTATTGCCGGGCGCGCTGCGCTTGGCGCTGTACCTCCATCGATCCGGGAAGCCGCCATCGGCATGGGTGCGTCGCCAATGCAGGTTGTCTTGCACCATGTCCTGCCCCTCGCCTTCCCGGGCATTCTGACCGGCACCATTATCGGGGCCGCCCGTGCATTGGGAGAAACCGCGCCGCTCCTGATGATCGGTATGGTCGCCTTTATCGTCGATATCCCCGGCAGCATTACCGATGCTGCAACGGTGTTGCCGGTACAGATTTACCTTTGGGCTGACAGCCCGGAACGCGCCTTTGTCGAAAGAACGGCAGCGGCGACCCTTATTTTGCTGACTTTTTTGATCCTGATGAATTTAGTTGCGGTCATTATGCGTAAAAAGTTTGAGCGCCGCTGGTAAACCAAGTTATTGAAACAGGGAAACGAACCGATGAATATGGATAATTATATACCCGCTACGGCAAAAGGTGCCCCTGCAGGTATGGGGATTGATCCGGTAGCGACAGGTGAAAAGAATATTAATATGGATGGAATAGAAGAAACGACCATAAAAATGTCTGCCCGCAACCTCGATGTCTTTTACGGTGACAAGCAGGCGCTATTTGGCATCGACCTAGATGTGCCGGAGCGATCGGTTACCGCGTTAATCGGGCCTTCAGGGTGTGGAAAATCAACCTTTCTGCGTTGCCTGAACCGGATGAACGATACGATAGACGGCTGCCGCGTAGAGGGCGACATCCGGATTGATCAGTCAGACATATATGACCGGGCCCTCGATGTTGTAGAATTGCGCACGCGCATTGGTATGGTTTTTCAGAAACCAAACCCGTTCCCCAAATCAATTTACGACAATGTGGCCTATGGGCCGAAAATTCATGGTTTGGCGCAGGACAGAGAGGAACTTGATCATATTGTTACCAGCTCGCTGGAAAAAGCCGGGTTGCTCAAGGAAGTCGCGGACCGTTTGGAATCTCCGGGCACCGGACTATCGGGTGGTCAGCAGCAAAGGCTGTGTATCGCACGCGCTATCGCCGTAAGCCCCGAAGTTATTCTGATGGATGAGCCCTGCTCTGCCCTCGACCCGATCGCAACGGCCCATATCGAAGAACTGATCGATGAGCTGCGCGAAAATTTCACCATCGTAATTGTCACCCACAATATGCAGCAGGCCGCGCGGGTTTCACAACAAACCGCCTTCTTTCATTTGGGTATCCTCGTTGAATGCAATTCGACCGGCGAGATATTTACCAGCCCCAGCGATGAGCGGACTCAGGGCTATATCACAGGCCGTTACGGTTGATCAGCAAGTCTCGGAAGGAACATGCCATGACTACTGGAGACCATATCGTCAAATCCTATGACGAAGAGCTTAAGAATCTTAACGATACAATTATCGAGATGGCCAACCTGACCGAAATTCAGTTTGAATTGGCGATTGAAGCCCTCATGAAACAGGACACCGACCTGGCCTACAAAATCATTGAGGATGACGACCGGATTGACGATTTGGATCACGCCGTTGACGAGCAAACCATGAACCTGCTGGCGCTGCGCCAGCCTATGGCGATGGATCTTCGCAACGTTGTTGCTGCGATCAAAATATCGTCAGACCTTGAGAGAATTGCCGATTACGCAACCAATATGGCCCGCCGAACTGTACCGCTCATTGAAGAAAAGACGGTTATACGACCACTCCACTCTATCCCACGAATGGGAACAGCCGTCATTGCAATGCTGAAGGATGTCGTCGACGCCTATATCGAAGGCGACGCGGATAAGGCTGTTGCGGTTTGGCGCGCGGATAAAGAGGTCGACGAGATGTATGTCAGCCTATTCCGCGAACTGCTCACATACATGATGGAAGATGCTCGCCGGATCACCCCTTGCACGCACGTTCTTTTTATCGCCAAGAATATTGAGCGCATGGGCGATCATGTCACCAATGTCTGCGAAACCGTTTATTACCTGGTCACTGGTGAACCGCTGCGCGAAGACCGCCCGCGCAAAACCCGGACTGATCGGCTGCTGACCGATGACATAGAGGCCAAAGAATGAATGCGCTAGAATTTAGTCGCGCGAGGTTGCAGCTATGATGTCACCCTTAATCCTCATCGTTGAAGATGAAGAACCGTTGGCAGAGATGCTCAGCTACAATCTTGATCGCGGTGGATTTCGTACCGTAACCGCAGGGACCGGCGAAGAAGCGCTGGCCCGCGTCGATGTCGAATTACCAGACCTTGCTGTCGTGGACTGGATGCTCCCCGAACGCTCCGGCATCGAAATCTGCCGGTCACTCCGCAGCCGCGATGATACGAAGAAGCTGCCGATCATCATGTTGACCGCACGTGGCGAGGAAAGCGACCGGGTGCTTGGGTTGGAGGCCGGTGCCGACGACTATGTCGTCAAACCCTATTCACCCCGGGAAATGATCGCGCGCATTAACGCGCTGCTGCGCCGTAGCGAGGTGCAAAGCGCCGTCGCCGTCAAAGAATATGCCGGGGTTTCGATTGATCTTGATGCGCATAAAGTCACCCGCGACGGTAAAATGATCCGGTTAAGCCCGACCTGCTTCAAGCTGCTGGCGACCTTGATGGAACGGCCGGGCTATGTTTTCTCGCGCGATCGCCTATTGGGTCGTGTCTGGGGCGGTGATGTCTTTGTCGAGCCCCGCACCGTCGATGTCCATATCCGCCGCCTCCGCAAGGCCCTGGATATTCCGGGCAGCGTCGACCTTATCCGCACCGTCCGAGGTGCAGGTTACGCCATCGACGAACAGCAGACTGCCTAGCTGAAACTTTCGAAACGCTGGTGACGTTGACGGGCGCCGCACGCCTCCCCTAGTCTTTTCCTGACGAAATAAAGACTGGGACGTTCATGGCAGGCACCTCTCCTTTTCTCAAAAACAGCTGGTATGTGGCGGCGCTGTCGACAGAGGTCAGCGATACTCCGCTCGCCCGGACCGTTGTGGACGAGAAAATTGTCCTGTACCGCGATTCAAAGGGAGCCGTCATCGCCCTGGAGGATCGCTGCGCGCATCGCCAGGCGCCTTTATCGCTAGGTGAAGTCGTCGGCATCGCTAGGTGAAGTCGTCGGCGATAATATTCAGTGCGGCTATCATGGGCTGACTTTTGATCAAGACGGCGCCTGCATCCGTGTGCCAAGCCAAAAAATGATCCCCCCCGATGCCTGTGTGCGTCCCTATCCGGTCGAGGAGAAACAGGGCTTTGTGCATGTCTGGGCCAGCGACCGGCAACCCGCTGCAGGCGATCAACCATTCGACTTTCCATTCGCTGCAATGGAGGGACTCAATGCCCGCTACGCTGCGTTAAACGGTAAATTCGACTACCGGCTGCTGATCGATAATCTGATGGATCTCACCCATCTTGGGTTTACCCATAAGAACACCATCGGCACGGGCGGGGTGGCGGAATCAGGTAAGGCGAAAACCGACCGCGAGGGTGACCGCGTCATCGTCACCAGAGAAATGGAAAATATCGCCCCCACCCACGTCGAAGTGACCGGCTATAGCGGCAATGTCGATCACTGGCAGATTATCGAGTTTATTCCACCCTGCTTTATTTCGCTGCAGGTCGGCAACGCCAAACACGGCACTGGCGGCTTTAATGCCGACGACAAAGACAAGCTGATCAATCGCCGAACCCTCCATATCGCCACGCCTGAAACCGATACCACAACGCACTATTTCTGGGTAAGCACCTACCCGTCAGACGCCATGACACCGGAACAGGAACAAACGATCTACGACCGCACCCTGGAAGTGCTGGATGAAGATGTGCGGATGATCGAGGGCCAGCAGACCCGCTATGACCCCGATTTCGCGATGATCGATATCAGTGAGGATGCCGGCCAGCTCGCCATGCGGGCGACCTTAGAGCGGCTGATCGCGGAGGAACACGCTTAGGCCGGAAGCTGCACCAAGGACGTCAGCACCCCACAAATATAAGAAATGACGCCCGCGGATTAGATAAAAGCGGATTCTTTTCGAACTAGCGTCAATATCAATGATTCGTGAGAAGGCACCTTCATACTTTTAAAAAGGGCGGTATTTTGCGGCTTGAAAACATCTCTAATCAACGTGGTCATTCATTATCGAGCGTAATATGTGTGGTTGGGTAAACATAAGTGCGGCAACTAACGATAGTGAATTTGCGGGGTAGAGTCATCATTGTGCTTTCTCTGCTGAATAGGTAATCGCTAAGCCCTCGACGCATTTAGCAGAGTCTTTGTACACATTATTCGCTTGAACTTGGATAAGACGAACAGCCTCCTCCACATTTATCTTCCTCGCATTCCAACGTTCATTCCATTTCGCGTCACTCGGCAAATTCTCGATGGCATTGTAATTGCTAAAAGCCTCTTCGCGGACTCTCTTAAGCTCATCGATTGATTTTGATGCAGAGGCGCATACAGCCATTAGTTGGGACATTAGCGCCGATAACTTTGGGTGAAGCACATTTTCATATCGAATTTGGTTTGGTCCATTGGAATCGCCATGAAATTTATTGTGCCGAAAGTAAGTGTCCTTAAATGCCGATTCCAATGCGTTTGTATAACCATAAGCAGTTTCCATAAAACGTAACGCTACATTTTCAATTGTTTGAGCTTTCAATGCAGTGCGCGTCGCGCGAAATTTCTCTTCAGCCAACTGTCGTTGAATTCGTGCATTCAGTTTCGACAAGTCCAATGCTAGCTGACGTTGAATTTGTGCATTTTGTTTCGATAGTTTTACTTGGAACCCGTGATCAACAAAATATGCAGTGATAACACCGACGCCAGCAATGAAAAAAGCGACAATGAGAGTAGATAGAAGCTTCATTCGTCATTTAGTCCAATCCGTCCAATTCATAGTCATAAACTCCGATTGCCATAAAATAGGCATGCTAAACACAACTTTAAGAGGAAATAATACAACGTCTCTGCCGGGACGTCTACCAAAGGTAATGTTCTTTGCTGATAACCAAAGGGTCCTTAAAATTTATTCTCGCTATCAAAACACACCTTCACAATAGGCCTTATTCCTTCCATTTCAGATTTTTTTCACTGAACCGTCACTCGGTTCTTGCACGACCGCGCCGAGTCGTGGAAAACACCTTACAATAGTGTCCCTGCTGTGATTTCGTCCTGAATATTGGGGCGACGAAAAGTTTGAGAAATGCCAAAACGTACAGACATCGAATCCATCCTGATCATCGGCGCAGGACCGATTGTTATCGGCCAGGCCTGTGAGTTTGATTATTCGGGCACCCAGGCCTGCGAAGCGCTAAAGGCTGAGGGCTACCGAATTATTCTGGTCAACTCCAACCCTGCGACGATCATGACGGACCCTGATCTCGCCCATGCGACCTATATCGAACCCATAACACCGGAATTCGTTGCGCGCGTCATTGAGGCGGAAAAGCCCGATGCGCTGCTCCCGACCATGGGCGGTCAGACCGGGATCAATACCGCTCTTGCTTTGGCGCAGGACGGCACTCTGGACAAACATGGCGTCGAGCTGATTGGCGCCAGCATGGATGCCATCGACAAGGCGGAAGACCGCGAACGCTTTAAAGTCGCGATGGAAGAGATCGGCCTCGAATGTGCCAAGGGGATGGTCGCCACCACCATGGAGCAGGCCTGGGAAGCGTTTGAGATGACCGGGCTGCCCGCCATCATCCGGCCCTCCTTTACGCTGGGCGGCACCGGCGGTGGCATTGCCTATAACAAGGAGCAATTTCGCGACATCGTCCGCAGCGGTTTCGATGCGTCACCTTCTCATTCCGTGCTGATCGAAGAGTCCGTCCTCGGCTGGAAAGAATATGAGATGGAAGTTGTCCGCGACCGGGCGGATAACTGCATCATTATCTGCTCGATCGAAAACGTCGATCCGATGGGCATCCATACCGGTGATTCCATCACCGTCGCCCCGGCCCTGACATTGACCGACAAAGAATACCAGCTCATGCGGGACGCCTCTCTGGCAGTGTTGCGGGAGATTGGCGTCGATACTGGCGGGTCAAACGTGCAATTCGCGGTTAACCCCGAAAATGGCCGCATGGTTATTATCGAGATGAACCCGCGGGTGTCGCGTTCATCGGCGCTGGCGTCAAAAGCGACAGGCTTTCCGATTGCGAAGGTCGCCGCGCGTCTGGCCGTTGGTTATACGCTGGACGAGCTCGATAACGATATTACCAGCGTGACGCCTGCCTCTTTTGAGCCAACTATAGACTACGTCGTCACCAAGATGCCGCGCTTTACGTTTGAAAAATTCCCGGATACCGAGGCCTTGTTATCAACCTCCATGAAATCGGTTGGTGAGGCCATGGCGGTGGGGCGGAACTTTACCGAGTCATTGCAAAAGACACTGCGCTCGATGGAAACCGGCCTGAACGGGTTGAACAAAATTGAAATCCCGCGACAGGAAGAGTCTGAACCGCTGGATGATGACGCGGTAAGGGCGGCGCTGGCTATTCCCTCACCTGACCGGCTGCTGGTCGTTGCCCAGGCTTTCCGGCACGGGCTTGATCTCGAGGATATCGCGCGCGCCTGTCACTTTGATCCGTGGTTCCTGGAACAGATTCAAAACATTGTTGCCGAGGAACAGGTGATCAAATCGCAGGGCCTTCCCGCCGACCCAGAGGATATGATGCGGCTCAAATCCATGGGCTTTTCGGATAGCCGACTGGCCGAACTGACCGAGCAAGACGAAGCGGAAGTCGCCGCCGCCCGCCGCGCCATGAATGTCACGCCGGTCTTTAAACGTATCGACACTTGTGCAGCCGAAATCCCCTCAACAACGCCTTATATGTATTCCGCCTATGAAGGCGACGGGCTCAACCCGCCGGAATGCGAAGCCGATCCAAGCGACCGGCAGAAAGTGATCATCCTTGGCGGCGGGCCAAACCGGATCGGTCAGGGGATCGAATTTGATTATTGCTGTGTTCATGCCGTCTATGCGCTACGCGAGGCTGGCTTTGAAGCCATCATGATCAATTGCAATCCAGAGACGGTATCGACTGATTACGACACCTCTGATCGGCTTTATTTCGAACCGCTGACCGCCGAAGATGTCATTGAAATTGTGCGCCGGGAGCAATCCAACGGCACTGTCCTAGGGGTTATTCTGCAATTTGGCGGACAGACGCCTCTCAAGCTTGCCGCGGCTATCGAGGCGGCCAATATTCCGGTGCTCGGCACCTCGCCTGATGCCATTGATTTGGCAGAAGACCGCGAGCGGTTCCAGAAACTGCTGCACGATCTCAAACTGCGCCAACCCGAAAACGGGATGGCCAGCAGCGAGACCGAAGCGTTGGAGGTCATTGACCGCATCGGGTTCCCGGTTGTCATGCGGCCATCCTATGTGCTGGGCGGGCGCGGCATGGAAATCGTCTTTGGCGAAAGTGCGCTTCAACGTTACCTCAAGGAGGCGGTCTGGGTATCAGAAGATAATCCGGTGCTGCTTGATTCATACCTGCGTGAAGCGATAGAAATTGATGTCGACGCGCTGGCCGACAAAGACGGCAATGTTCACGTTGCCGGTATCATGGAGCATATCGAAGAGGCAGGCATTCATTCCGGTGATTCGGCCTGCTCTTTGCCACCCTATTCATTAGCGCCTGAGACAATCACAGAGATCAAGCGCCAAACCATTGCGCTAGCGCGCGGTCTTGATGTCGTCGGGTTGATGAATGTGCAATATGCCGTGAAGGACGGCGATATTTACATTCTTGAGGTTAATCCCCGCGCCAGCCGCACCGTACCGTTCGTGGCGAAAGCGACCGGCGTCCCAATTGCAAAAGCCGCTGCGCGCATCATGGCCGGAGAATCATTAGCAGACGTATTGGACTCCTATCCTGTCCTCGGCGATGGCAACCATGTCGCCGTAAAAGAAGCCGTTTTCCCGTTCACCCGTTTTAGCGGCATCGATACGTTGCTCGGCCCGGAGATGAAATCAACCGGTGAGGTGATGGGCATGGATATCGATTTCGCCCGTGCGTTCGCCAAATCGCAGCTTGGGGCCGGACAAACCATCCCGGTGGAAGGGAACGCTTTCTTATCGGTAAGAGATGCCGACAAGCCTGCGATGATTAAGCTCGCCAAGGAGCTCTCCGATATGGGTTTTGACTTACTGGCGACGGAGGGTACCGCCAAAGCGCTCCATGATGCCGGGCTAGAAGCTGAGAGCATTAACAAAGTCATGCACGGTCAGCCGCATATTGTCGATGCCATGAAAGATGGACGCGTTGATATCGTTTTTAACACCGCCGCTGGTGCCGCTGAAGTTTCGGATAGTCGAAGCCTTCGGGAAACCGCGGTTATGAACAAGATTCCCTATTACACAACAGTCGCTGGCGCGCGCGCCACGGTTGCAGCCATTGCGGCCCTACGCACCGGAACGCTTGAAGTCACGCCGCTACAGTCTTATCTTGGTAACTCGTTCTGAGAAGAACTGACGAGACACTGCCTACGGCACTGATTGTAGGCCCAGTGTTTTTGTGTGCTTTTTGTAAACAGAAGGGTTGAACCATGGCAAAGGTTCCCATGACACTAGACGGATTTGAACGGCTTGAAGAGGAGCTAAAACGCCTCAAAACAGTCGAGCGGCCCAAGATAATTAAAGCCATCGCCACAGCGCGCGAACATGGCGATCTTTCGGAGAACGCAGAGTATCATGCTGCTAAAGAGCGCCAGTCCTTCAATGAGGGTCGGGTCAGCGAGATTGAAGACAAAATTGCCAACGCTGAAATTATCGACGTCTCCAAACTCTCTGGCAAAATCGTCAAATTCGGCGCCAAGGTAAAGCTTGCCGACGAAGATACCGATGAGGAATCAACCTATCAGATCGTAGGTGAGCACGAGGCCGATATCAAAGAAGGCCGCCTTTCGATCACATCACCACTGGCCCGCGCGCTGATCAGCAAGACAGTTGGCGATTCTGTTGAGGTGGTAACGCCGGGCGGGAGCAAGGGTTATGAAATTATCGGTGTGAGGTTTAAGTAAACGCAGCAGATTACGAAGCTGTGGTTCCTTCAACATCAATCGGCACGCCGGGACGATGGGTTCCGGTTCGGATCGCTAAGGAAGATTTCACGACACTGACATTCGGTGCGGGAGTCAACCGGCTTGTTAAAAACTTCTGATAGCTATCCCAGTCCGTTGCAACGATTTTGATGAGAAAATCGGTTTCCCCTGCCAACATGTGGCACTCCCGAACTTCGGGCCAACTCTCGACCAACTCTTCAAAAGCAACGAGATCGGCTTCTGCCTGGCTGTGCAACCCAACATGGGCAAACACGGTAACACCAAAGCCTAATGCAGACGGATTTACATCTGCGTGGTACCCCCGAATACAGTCTGTTTGTTCGAGTGTGCGAACACGTCTGAGGCAAGGGGGTGGCGAAATACCGACCCGCTTTGCGAGTTCAACATTCGTCATTCTACCGTTATCCTGCAGATCCCGCAGGATTTTGAGATATATCCGATCAAGCTTAACCTGCACCATGGTCGCCTCCCGAGCGTGCAATTTTTTATGTAATTATATTATAAGTATGCAAAATTATATTTCAACGGACCGCAACAAGCGATCCCCCGTTTAAAGACCGGAAACCATTTTGATAAGTGAAACGCTCTCCTGTTGGGTGCTGACGGACGGTAAGGCCGGTATGGAAAGCCAGTGTGTCGGGCTCGCCGATAGGCTTGGCCTGAAACCGGACATCAAGAGGGTCTCACCCCGCTTCCCGTGGTCAGCGCTACCACCACAGCTTTGGGCTGTGTCCTTCGCAGCCCTGGGGTCAGCGAGCAGCGAGCTAGCATCACCCTGGCCCGATATCCTCATTGCGACTGGCCGCCAAACGGTGGCGCTGACCCTCGCAATCAAAAAAGCAAATCCGTCCACTTTGACGGTCCAACTCCAAAATCCGACAGTTTCTCCCAATCGCTTTGATGTCGTTATTGCCCCCGCCCATGACCGTTTGACTGGCGACAATATCGTTTCAACTGCCGGCGCTTTACATAGCGTTAGCTCGCAAAAGCTGGAGCAGGCCGGTATAGAGTTTGCGCCACGCTATGCCGATCTCCAAAAACCACTCATCGGCGTCTTGATTGGCGGCACCAATAAAAAATTTCGCTTCACATCGGCAAACGCCACACAATTTGCCGAACTCCTTAAACTGGCTACTAAAGACAATGGCGGAAGTCTCGCCATTACCCCCTCACGGCGCACCGGTGACAAGAACACAAGGATCATCAGGAAGGCCCTCGCGAATGAGTCCATGGATTTCTGGGACGGGTCAGGAGACAACCCCTATTTTGGGATTCTCGCTCTCGCCGACGCATTTGTCGTGACAGGTGACTCCGTCAACATGGTCTCAGAGGCAATTGCAACGGGCAAACCAGTTTATGTCTTTCAGCTATCCGGAGGCTCTGCAAAATTCAGCCGGTTTCATCAGGGACTCGAACAGCAAGGGAGAACCCGAGCGTTTTCAGGCAAAATCGAGCAATGGGCCTATCCCGGAACTGACGACATGACTCTGGCGGCAGAGGCTGTCGAAAAAGCATGGAACATGCATAAGAATTGAATTTTCTCCGCGGCCCTATTAAGACAGTCATATCTTGATTACCCGTTTTCTCTTGATTACCCGTTTTCCAGGAACTTCCGATGTCGGCGATTGATCTCGACAGCTTTAACGCCACGCCGCTCGAAAAAGATCCTTACGAGTTCTTGATCGTTCCATCCTTTATTAAACCCGATGCGATCTCGGAGGTCGACAAAGCCTACCCGCGAATCGCTAAAGCAGGCAGTTTTCCGCTGGAGGAGTTAGAGTTCGGAACGGCTTTTAAATCTTTCATTTCAGAACTCGAAGGACCGGAAATGAAGCATGCCTTCGAGAAAAAATTCGGGATCGACTTGGAAGGCCGTCCAACCATGATCACTGCACGTGGTCATTGTCAGGCCAAAGACGGGAAAATTCATAATGATAGCGAGACCAAACTCATTACCGTCCTGATCTATATGAACACCGAGTGGTCGCAAGACGGGGGTCGTTTGAAGGTCTTACGTTCCAAAAACTCACTCGACGATTTTGCAGCCGAAGTCCCACCGGAAGCAGGAACTCTTTTGGCTTTCAAACGAAATGATCGCTCCTTTCACGGCCACGAAACCTGCGTCGGAGAACGTCGTGTCATTCAGTTAAATTGGGTGACAGATGAAGCTGTTGTCCGCCGCGAGAAACGCCGTCACCGTTTCTCGGCCTGGGTCAAATCCGTTTTCCCGGCAGCATAGACGTTGGAGACCTGGTGATATGCCTCTAACGATCGAAACCTTTAACAACGTCAAAGGTGGCAATTCTTTTTACAAAGCGATCAGCCACCCACTGGCCGCACGGAAAGCGGTTGACCTAATTGCGACACTATCGAAAGCCGGTCCTATTGCGGTCTACGATCCACACGGTTTTTATTCGGGGTTTAATGAGTTCTATGACCTGTCAGAACTCAACATCGTTCAGTCTTACGTGCAGGACACCGCAAGAATTGGCAGCGATGTCGCAGGTCACAGCGCGCTTCCGGTCACCGAATTGCCGGATTCAACCGCCAAATTTTTGTTGATCGCCACATTTGATACGCCCAAACTTCAGAACCATATAAGCCATCTTATTCCCGCCGGATGTGCAATTTGCAGTCTGGATGATTGCCGCCTCGATTCTGCCTTGCTGACCAATAAGCAGAATTATTTGGACAACAGAAACTTTGCGACCAACTTTGCCTTCTTTCGCGACAGCGGCGGTGCCCGAACCCGTTTGGCGACCGCCAATTACTGGTCAGGCTATGGCGCCGGACCCATAACCTTGCATCTAATTCTGTTTGGCGAAGATGGAAGTGTGCTCGCTGAATGGGATGAGAAGCTCGGTGAAGGGGCAGCCTCGGTAACCATAGACAGCCAGAAAGTTCGAGTTAAATTTGGCCTTGGAGACTTCACTGGCCAACTGTTTATCCATGCAATCGGCGTCGCCGGCCATGACATCGTTAAATACGCTTTGGATGTCTGGGACGATGCGGGTACAGAAATTTCCTGTACGCACGATGCCAACGCCTGGCCATCAGATTTATATGCGGGATTACCAGCGCCGCGAGACGGAGAAGAAGTCGCGCTGTGGGTTCAGAATTCACACCCTGCACCCATCCCTGCAGGGGAAGTCGGTCTAAACCTAATGGGCAACGACCAAACCATCTGGTTAAACGAGCCGATAGAAGGCTTTGCGACCCACAGACTGATTGTTAATGACTTTCTTCCAAACGCCGGTTGGCCGGCGCAAATCGAAGTCCAGGCAGGGAAACATTTCGTCCGGCCACGCTACGAAATTACATCTGAACAGAATGCGCGTCGCATTGCGCACGTGAATGTTGAACGTAGCGACCTGGTGTCAGACCCGGGCATCACTAACCTCGAAAATTTAATGGGCAAGGGATATATCTTGCCCGCGCCCATTCTGCCCACGGACCAATGGGACAGCGTGATCCTTCCGACGCCAATGGCGACCTGCCAGGATAATCTGCCGATTGCCGCCCTGATCATCGATGCATCGGGTCAGGAGGTCGAGCGTCATGATTTTGGCAAATTGCCCCGCAATCACAAAACTGCCCTCGCCATCGAACATTCGCTTAGCGGCGGCGGGCCTTTACCAAGCGACAGCGGTCACGTTGAACTGATCTATGGTTTTGCCAAGGGTGGTGAAGCCGATGGTTGGCTTCACGCCGTCTTCCGTTATGAAAATCGGGAAACCGGCCATGCCGCAGAAACCAGTTTTGGCGCCCATATTTTTAATACGGTCCTGACCTACCGGGATGAACCACAATCCTACAACGGCCCGCCACCAGGTCTAACGACGCGACTATTTTTGCGCCTTGGCTACGCGCCACTCGACACGATTTGTCACCTGATTTACCCCGCCTCGACACAATGGCACCCAACATCGGAAACTAAACTCACTCTCATGGGGAACGATGGTACGGAGATCGCGCATCAGAATGTGGCTATTCCGTGCGGTGGCTCAATTCATTTGCGATATCACGATTGTTTCGATGCCGCAGACCGTAGAAAAGCCGGAGATGGGGCCTATATTGTAGTCAGAGATACAACTTGTCGCCTTTTTGGCTATCACGGATTGCTCGCTGAAAGCGGGGCGTTTAGTTTGGATCATATGTTTGGATTTTAGCGCTGGTTGAGGATATGGCAGAAGAATTTCGTACCCCCGTATTAATTATTGGTTCAGGTCCCGCTGGATACACCGCCGCGGTCTATACTGCCCGGGCGAGCCTAAAACCACATCTGGTAACCGGAATGGAAACCGGCGGACAGATGACCATCACAACCGACGTTGAAAACTACCCCGGCTTTGCCGAGGTTATCCAGGGTCCCTGGCTAATGGAGCAGATGCAGGGTCAGGCCTTGGCGGTCGGGACAGAAATGCACACCGACTTGATCACGGATATAGACTTTACACAAAGACCTTTCAGATGTGTCGCAGATTCAGGTGACGTCTATTTCTCCGACACCGTCATTGTGGCAACCGGCGCACAAGCACGTTGGCTGGGGCTGCCAACCGAAGAGAAATTCATGGGCTTTGGTGTATCCGCCTGCGCGACCTGCGACGGTTTTTTATACCGCGGCAAAGAAATCGCAGTCGTTGGTGGTGGTAATACCGCCGTCGAGGAAGCGCTCTATCTGACCAATCACGCAACAAAAGTTACACTGATCCATCGCCGCGACGAACTCCGCGCCGAAAAGATATTGCAGGAACGTCTCTTCGCCCACGACAAGATCGAAATATTGTGGGATACCGCAGTTGATGAAGTAATTGGGACAGAGGATCCATTGGGCGTCATCGGTTTGAAACTCAAGAACACGAAATCCGGTGATATGACTGACCTCGCCGTAGACGGATTGTTTATCGCTATCGGACACGACCCCGCGACCAAGTTCTTTGCCGGACATCTGGATATGGATGATGAAGGCTATATCGTCACCGCCCCCGATAGCACGGCCACGAGTGTGCCCGGTGTCTTCGCCGCAGGCGATGTACAGGACAAAATTTATCGACAGGCTGTTACAGCTGCGGGAACCGGCTGTATGGCAGCTCTGGAAGCCGAACAGTTTGTGGCCGAGAACGGCGCCACTGCCGCGGCCGCCGAATAGAGAGCGACAGCGGACGAGCCGACCTCTTATGGGAGGCGAAAGGACCACGCTCGATGGACTGGGACAAGCTACGTATATTTCACGCCGTCTCTGAGGCGGGCAGCTTTACGCATGCCGGCGAACGGTTAAACCTGACCCAGTCGTCAGTCAGCCGTCAGATCAGCGGACTCGAAGAAGAGCTTGGGGTCCCGCTGTTTCACCGACATGCCCGCGGCCTAAAACTTACCGAACAGGGCGAAACGCTTTACAAAACCGCCCAGGAAATTGCCAGCAAGCTCATAACAACGGAATCCCTTGTAACCGAGTCGATGGAACGCCCTCGTGGACCGTTGAGATTAACGACGACGGTCGCTTTCGGATCCATGTGGCTAACCGAACGGTTAAAAGATTTTCTCGAAATGTATCCCGAAATCGACGTCGCACTAATCCTTCGCGAGGATGAGCTAAACCTCAGCATGCGCCAGGCAGATGTCGCCATACGGCTGGCCATGCCGCAACAGCCAGATCTCATTCAACGGCATTTGTTCGATTTGCATCATGGCGCCTTTGCTGCGCCGGCCTATCTTGAGCAACATGGCATGCCACATTCGCTAAATGACCTCGAAGCCCATCGGTTGATTGCCTATGACGAAACCTATCACCCACCCTTTACCAATATTAACTGGTTGCTCGACGCTGGTCTCGATAGCGACTTCCAGCGCAAACCGGTTTTGCGGGTGAACAACCTCTATGCCATGTATCGCGCCGCGGCGACGGGTATGGGCATCGCCTCTCTGCCGGACTATATGGTCGGCCTCACCAGCGGACTTGTACCGGTTCTACCCAATCTCAAAGGACCGGTTCACAAAGCGTATTTTGTCTACCCTGAAGAAATGCGCAATTCGCGACGTGTTGCCGTTCTACGCGATTTTTTGCTCCGTTGCATCGCCGAAGATTACCGCTAACCAATTGTTTTAAAATCTATAATTCCAGTGTTATGCAATATATGCATGGCTGGATTGCTAAATTGGTTGTGGTATGCTTTCCCAATTGATCCTATCTACACACTCATGGTTGTTACGGTTTCTCCTGAAATCATACGGCCAGCCAGTTTACCGTCTATTTCAATGACTTGACTAGCTGGTTACGAGTTCCGGATGCAATATCCGGAAATGGGTCTTCGGATCCAACGTCTTCTAGACGTGAAGCCTCCCTGTTATCTTGCCGGGCCTTCGGGCCTGGCCTTTTTTTGACCCATCTATCTTGCCGGGCCTTCGGGCCTGGCCTTTTTTTGACCCATCCCCCAGAAAAACAGCCTAATAAAGGCTATATAGACGAAATCGCTAGAACTTCGTAAATATCGTGTTCCTGTTCGAAGGAATGTCCATGATGGAGAGCGACAAGATGAAAGTTACACCAGTATCGGAAATCGTTGGGGCTGAAGTCACTGACATCAACCTGTCCGATCCCATTACCGATGACACCAAACAGGCATTGCGTCGGGCATTGCTTGACCATCAGGTCCTGGTGATCAGGGATCAGACTCTAACACCCGAGCAGCAGGTTACTTTTTCCGCCATCTGGGGCGAGCTGGAGACGCCTTCCAATATCGAATACACCACCGAGGAAACCCACAAGGTCATGATCCTCTCAAACGAGATCAGACCGGATGGTACCGCCGTCGGTGTCGTCGATGGTGGTGATTTCTGGCATTCGGACTCCTCGCATATCGAAGTCCCTTCGGCGATCACCATTCTTCAGGCCGTAAAGAATCCGGAACGGGGTGGCGATACCGAATTCTGCAACATGTATGCGATCTATGAAGCATTGTCGGAAGACATGAAGCAAAATATCGATGGGCTTTACGGCATCCATCACGTGAGCAAGGTCAAGAACAAGCGGGTCACCATTTCGCCTGACCGACCTGGTGCCAAGGATTTCTATGAAAATTCAGCCAAGGCAAATCCCGAAGTTATCCAGCCACTCGTGCTGACTCATCCCGAGACTGGCTGCAAATCGCTTTATTGTTCACCGCGCTTTACCATCGGTATTCAGGGCATGAGCGAAGAAGAAGCCGACCCGATCCTCGACGCATTGTTCGCCCATATCACGGACCGCAAACGGCCTTTCCACTACCGCCACAAATATCGGGATAATGATCTCGTGATGTGGGACAACCGGTGCCTGTGCCACCGGGCGGTTGGTGGGTACGGTCTACCCGATATACGCCGGATGCACCGAACCGTTATCGGGGGCGACCGACCTCTTATGCTGATCAACAGGCGGCGGCCTAAAACCAGATATTCTGGCCTTTGAGGTCTTTATACAGCCCAGCGACCTGCTCACCGTAACCGTTAAAGAGCAGCGTTTTGACGCGCTTGCCGTCACCGCCAAGAACGCGCTCCGTCGCCTGGCTCCAACGCGCATGGTCGACTTCAGGGTTCACATTGGCCCAGAAGCCATATTCCTTGCCCTGCACTTTCTGCCAGAAACTGATCGGCGGTTTATCGGTGAAGCTGAACCGGACAATAGACTTGATTGATTTAAAGCCATATTTCCACGGCACCACGAGCCGCAGCGGTGCGCCCATCTGTTTGACCATCGGTTTGCCATAAGCACCGGTACCGATCAGAGCCAGCTCATTGGTAGCTTCCTCAATCGTCAGACCCTCGCGATAGGGCCAGGGATACCAGAACTGCTTTTGTCCCTTCGCCATCGCCGCATCATGGAAGGTTTCCATCATGATATATTTGGCACCCTTAAGCGGTTTCGCGAATTTGACGAGATCAGCCATCGGGAAACCGGTCCAGGGTAAGGCCATCGACCACGCCTCGACGCAACGAAAACGGTAAAGCCGTTCCTCAAGCTGCATTTTTGAGATCAACGTATCAACATCGACCGTCATCTTTTTCTCGACCATGCCGTCAAAGGTCACTGTCCAGGGACGGGTCTTCAACTTCTGTGCTTCTTGGGAGATTTGTTTATGCGAGCCAAATTCATAAAAATTATTATAGGTCGTCGCGTCTTTTTCCGAATTTATTGGACGGTCCAACCGATAGCGGAGATTCCGTGCAGCGGGGTAAAACTTCGCAGTTGGATCAGCAGTTGCCGCACTTGCACCACCTGTTGAAAGGGCTGCCCCCGCCGCCAAAATAGGGGACAGCGCCATCGCTTTCACCAGACGGCGTCTGTCCTGAAAATCCGATTCAGATGTTGCCGCAGACTCAGGAAGTTCCCAGTTCAGTTTGGATCTCGTCAGCATGGCCATGGCTCCTTCTAGGCGGTTGGGGAGTGCCTATAGGCACCACCCCATCGTTCCCGCCTAATATGAAGGATCGTACGCCTCATGCAATAGGCCTCACCAATCCGTGAACACAGCCTTAAGGGAGCGTACTTCTGAGCATCCACGCGGTCTTGTCATGTACGGTGATGCGCTGAACCATGATATCGACGCTGACCTCATCACCGGCCTTTTCCGCTGCTTCCAGCGCCGCCTTGGATGATTCCGCTACGGCCTCATGCCCCGCGAGTAAATCAGCGACCATATTATTGGCGGTAAGATCCGTTCCGCTTTCCGGAATTTCAGTCAATGCCGCAAACGCCGCGTAGCCCGCTGGTGCCTTGGCACCCAATGCCCTGATCCGTTCCGCAATCTGGTCAACCGCGTCCGCCAGCTCGGTATATTGATCCTCGAACATCGCATGCAGTGCGGGGAAGTTTGGTCCTTCCACATTCCAGTGGTGGCCATGTGTCTTGATATACAACGTATAACTATCCGCCAAAACACGCGATAAGCCGTCTATAACCGCTTTGCTGCTATTCGCACCCATATCATCCTCCAATTCTAAATCATTTGACCCTCTCTATATGGTTATCAATTAGTTGAATACAAGTTTATAATTCTTCTATTTTATAATTTAGAGATACGAAAAGCCTGGCAAAAGATACCTTCTATCTCTTTTGTTAAGTCGGCGACTGGTTTACGACGCCTCCGCCATGTCGGTACGATGCGCTTGCACGACCATGTCGGCCTCCCGTCCCGCCAGTTCCTGAAGATGATCGAAATCTGCACTGAAGGTCGCGACACCCTGGGTCGCGGTTCGCAGCTCGATGATCAGATCATGGATCTCAGATTGCGGCATGAGTACTGATACCGTATCCCAGCCGGGCCATCCTTCTTTGGCATCGAAGCCAAGTATCTGGCCACGGCGACCACTGACCAGCCCATGCACTTTATTGGTAAAATCCGAAGGGACATCGACATCAACTTTGAGAATCGGTTCCAACAGAACGGGCGCGCATTTCGGCAATCCTTCTTTCATCGCTTCCCTGGCCGCGAGCTTAAAGGACATTTCATTACTGTCGACCGCATGGAACTGGCCATCCGTCAATGTCACCGCGACATCGACCACGGGGAAACCCAGCGCGCCCTCCTCGAGAAATTCACGCGCCCCGGTTTCAACCGCTGGAATGAACTGTTTTGGAATGTTGCCACCGACAACGGTGTCGGAGAAAGCAAACCCTTCACCGCGCGGCAACGGTTTTATATCGACGTGAACATCAGCAAACATGCCATGCCCACCCGTCTGGCGTTTGAAACGTGCATGCTGTGATACTGATTTCTTGATGGTCTCTTTATAGGGGACTTTCGGCGTCTCGGTTCTCGCCGCGACCCCAAACTTGTTTTGCATCTTTTCAATGGCGATCTTGAGATGAATTTCGCCCTGCCCCATCAAAAGCAGCTGGTGAACCGCTGTGTCCTGCTTATAGGTCAGTGACGGGTCCTCTTCATACAGCCGTTGCAGCGCTCCGGTTAGCTTTACCTCGTCCGCCCGGTTTTGTGTCTCGACGGCAAAGGCATAAACCGGCGTGAGCGGTTCGGGCCAACTTTCCAGCCCATCGGGTGCTTTGCCCGATGTCGTTAAAAGGTCACCTGTCGTTACGTCATCCATCCGGCCAAACGCCACAACATCACCAAGACCGGCCTTGCTTGCTTTCTTCTGCTGATTTCCAGTGAGCTTGAGAACGCTGCCGACACGCTTGCCATTCAAACTATCCCCCTCAGCAACCTCGCCACGCCACACGCGGCTGATCGAGAGCTTACCCGCCTGCGCGGCGTGGAGCGTCTTGAAGACCTGCGCCACCGCTTCTCCGCTGGGCTCAATTCCCATGCGTCGCGCCGTGTCGTCCGGGCTTGGCGTTTCGTGGCGGAGGGCTTTGAGCAAACGCCGGACACCATGATCCTGCTCCGCAGCGCCGAGGAATACCGGCACGATCAGCCCTTCGCGCAAATCTTTTGCCATCTGCTGGTAAACTTCATCGGTCGCGGGCACAGCGTCTTCAAGGAGCTTTTCCAACAGATCATCGTCAAAGTCGGCAATCGCTTCGAGCATGACCTGGCGGGCCAACTGCTCTTCATCGGCGAGTGTGTCCGGAAGAGAGATCAAATCAGACGCCTCGCCCGGCTTGTACAGATAGGCCCGCTCGCTGACCAGATCGACATAGCCGGTATTCTGCTCGCCCTCTGCGATCGGCACCTGCCGCATCACCAATGGCCGGTCCGAGTTCGCCTGCAGCGCATCCAGAACGGCCTGGACCGGTTGCGTCGCGGTATCCATCTTGTTGATGTAGACCATATGCGGAATGTTGCGGGATTGCAGAAATCGGAACAGCGGCGCAAGGGCGACGGCGCGCTCCGTGGCGGGCTCACAAACGATTACGGCCACATCAGCCGCCAGCACCGCGTTGTACCCCTCCTGCGCCAGTTCAACAGAGCCCGGACAGTCGAGAAACACCCAGTCATCCCCGAGAAACTCGGTCTGGCCGACGGAAATTTCTGTGCTGCGCTGACCCGACCGCGCCTCCGGTGCTGAATCGCCGACCGAACTGCCGTCTTTCACCGATCCCTTTCGAGGGATTGCGCCGGTCGCATAAAGAAGGGATTCAAGAAGTGTTGTCTTACCGCTTTGATAGGGCCCCACCAGGGCCGCGCATCGAGTGCCATTTGAAAGAGCTCCTGCCATGTCCGTCTCCCCTCGGGTCATTGCCCTTGTAAAGCGGTCCAGCAGAAACTTTGATCATCTATATATCGGCCTCGATCAGAGGCAGATATCGCCGGATCGCGGTTGTCGACTTGTTAGGAGAATATGTTTCCAGCCTATCGCACAGGATGCAAGGGGGATTCAGGCAGAATCGTATCACGTGTTTTTTTAGAGACTCGTCTCAGGAAAGAGAAGCACAGAAACGCTGGATGCGCTCACAGGCATCTTTCAGAAGTTCGTCCGATGTGGCGTAGGAAATCCGGAAATGCGGCTCAAGACCGAATGCCGCTCCCTGCACCACCGCCACACCTTCGGCCTCCAGCAATTCGGTAACAAAAACCGTATCATTCTCAATTACTGTTCCACCCGGCGTTTTCTTGCCGATGACAACGGCACAGCTTGGATAGACATAAAACGCTCCTTCAGGAGTCTGGCAGGTAATCCCGGTTGCCTGATTAAGCATGGAAACCACAAGATCACGACGCCCCTTAAAGGCCTCTACCCAGCCCGGCAAAAAATCCATCGGCCCGTTAAGCGCCGCTGCTGCTGCCGCCTGGCTGATTGAACTTGTATGTGTCGTGCTCTGCGACTGGACATTATTCATCGCCTTGATCAACTCAACCGGGCCAGCACCATACCCGACCCGCCAGCCGGTCATTGAGAACACCTTTGAATGACCGTTCAGAATCAAAGTCCGGTCGTGCAGACCAGGCTCGACCTGCGAGGGTGTAAAGAACTCGAAATCGTCATAGATGACATGCTCATAAATATCATCCGTCAGGATCCAGACATGCGCATGCCGCATCAACACATCGGTCAGCGCCTTGAGCTCGTCGCGGCTGTATGCGGCGCCGGTAGGGTTGCTCGGTGAGTTGAGCATCAACCATTTGGTCTTTGATGTAATAGCGGCTTCAAGCTGCTCTGCCGTGATCTTGAATCCGTTATCTTCGCGGCCTTCGATAAAGACCGGCGTGCCCTCCGCCAGCGCCACCATATCGGGATAGGACACCCAGTAAGGCGCCGGGATGATCACCTCATTACCCTCATCCAGCGATGCCATAAAGGCGTTGAAAATGACCTGTTTGCCGCCACAGCCAACGGTGATCTGGTCGGGTGTGTAGGTAAGATCGTTTTCGCGCTTGAACTTGTCACAAATCGCCTGACGCAGTGCCATACTGCCGGGCACCGGCGTGTATTTGGTATCGCCAGCGCGCAGCGCCTCAATGGCAGCGTCCTTAATATGATCCGGCGTATCAAAATCCGGTTCCCCGGCACCAAGACCAATGATATCCCGGCCAGCGGCCTTAAGCTCACCGACTTTACCGGTCAGCGCGTTTGTGGCGGATGGCTTGATACGGGACAAGCGCGAAGCGACGATCAACATCGTTTTAATCCTGAATGGGCAGTGAAAAACGGCGGCACAGTACTGCCGCGCCTGAAGCACTTCAACCGAAACTACGTGCTTTTCGCCACTTTATTTGTGGATAGATTCCCGCCCCGCCTTCGGAGTCCTGAAAAGACCCCACAATCGCCCCCTCTCCGGCCATGTCATTGCCCAATTCTTTGTCGAGAATTTACGCCATCTCAACTCCGACAGGGCAGGCAATCATGAATCCCTCCATAAAACTCTCCGCTCTTTACGTCCTCTTGGCATTATTCGTGCCAATGCAGACCGCCTTTGCCGCCCCGCAGCCGGTAAATATCTCCTCGGCCACGGGCATGGTAACGCTGGACAACATCCATAGCGGGTCGCTGGTCTACGCCACCAAGTTTCCCGGCCAGCATATTCCGGCACCCCTGCTCGGCACTGAGGTCGATATCCGGGTGAGCGGCCCGATTGCCCGGGTGGTCGTGAAACAGAACTTCATTAATCCCAGCGATGCCTGGCTTGAAGCGCGCTATGTCTTTCCGCTGCCCGAAAACGCTGCCGTCAATCACATGGTTGTCGTGACTGGCGATAAAAGGATCGTTTCCGAAATCAAGGAGAAGCAGAAAGCGCGAAAGATATATGCCAAGGCGAAACGCGCCGGAAAACGCGCCGCCCTGATCGAGCAGCACCGGCCCAATGTCTTTTCCACCAAGGTCGCCAATATCGGCCCCAAAGCGACAGTGGCGGTGGAGATCACCTATCTGCAAAATTTGCGCTTTGATCAGGACCGCTTTCACCTGCGCTTCCCGATGGTCGTCGCACCGCGCTACACGCCACATGGCAAAGCGCATATCGTCAAAGCAGCCCCCGAACCAGATGCAAGACCCGACTCCTGGCTGGATACGCCAGTGCGTGGCCCAAAGCTCGGCAAGACCAATCCTGTCACGTTGAAGGTCTCTCTCGATGCCGGGGTCCCGCTATCAGGGCTTAAAAGCCTGCACCATAAAATCAAAGTCGATGACTGGCAGGACGGCACAGCAACGCTGCATCTGGCCGACAAGGCGGTCCCCGCCGATAAGGATTTTGAGTTGTTCTGGACACCCAAAAAAGCGACGGTCCCGCCCAGCGCGCTGTTCACTGAAACTGTCGCGGGCGAGAAATTCTACCTCGCGATGATGCTGCCGCCACGGCCCGACCAGAGAAATATACCCCCGCGCGATATCGTGTGTGTTCTCGATAAGTCCGGCTCGATGGCGGGTAAGTCAATCATCCAGGCGCGCAAGGCCTTGATCTTCGCCCTCAATCGGCTGCGCCCAGCGGACCGGTTTAACATCATCCGGTTCTCCAACGTCACCGATCAACTGTTTCAGAGCGTACGCCCTGCAAACCAGTTTTCCCTCGCCCGTGCAAAACAATATGTCGCCGACACCAAAGCCGATGGTGGCACGGAAATCCGCACAGCCTTGCTTCGATCCCTCAAATCGTCCGAGACACCCGACCGACTGCGGCAGGTCATGTTCCTGACCGATGGCGCCATCAGCAATGAGAGTCAGCTGTTCCGGGACATCACACAGCACATCAACGACACAAGACTCTATACCGTCGGCATTGGAAGCGCGCCCAACAGCCATTTCATGCGCCGGGCCGCCGAAATAGGCCGCGGCAGCTTCACCTATATTGGCGACATCAATACCGTCGCCGACAAGATGCGCCGCCTGCTGCTCAAGATCGAACGCCCGGCGATGATCGATCTCGCGGCTGACTGGGCCGGCATGAGCGACGGGGTGCGGTTGACACCCTACCCCAAACGCCTACCTGATCTGCATGATGGCGAACCGGTGATGCTGGCGATCCGCGCCACCGGCCCCTTACCGAAAGACAAAGCCAAACTTACCCTTTCCGGCCGTCGCGGGCGGTCCCCTGGTCGCAATCTATCTCCCGCGATCAGGCCCGCCCCGCGGTCGGCATCTCCAGCATCTGGGCCCGCCAGCGGATCACCGCCCTGACCGGCTCTCTGCGCCGGGGTGCCGATGCGGAAAGCGTCAAACAGGCCATTACCGCGACCGCTTTGCGGCATAAGCTGGTGAGCAAATATACCAGCTTGGTGGCGGTCGAGAAAAAGCGCGCGCGCCCCGCCGATGAACCAGTGTTCAAGCGCAAAGTGCCGCTCAACCTGCCAGATGGCTGGGTTGCACAGAAGGTGTTTGGCGGAGCCAGTGCGCCAACCCGGCAGAAGGCGAGCCGCGTTAAACCCGCGATCCGCCGCCAATTTTCCAGCTTAATTAAAAATCTTTCGAGTACAAACAAGGTGCCACCGAACCTCTTCACCACCAGCCAGCCCGTACCACTGCCAACCGGCGCGACACCGAGGCCATTGCAAATCCTGCTTGGAGTATTGGGGCTGTTTGCCGCCTCTCTCCTCCTGCTGGTCCGGAGGCGGGCATGAGCAAGCGGCGGCTTCTCACCGCGACGGCTCTCGTCATCGGTTTACTCGGCACGTGGCAGGTCGCCAGCGGCGGCTGGATATATGCCAAGGCCGCCCTCGCCAAAGGCATGATCGCCGATGCCTGGAGCGAGACTCTCTCGACCGGTATTAAAATCAAGCCATGGGCATGGGCCGATACCTGGCCGGTTGCCAAGTTGCGTTTCCCGACCCATAAGCGCGACATCACCGTGCTGGCAGGGGCGCAGGGCGCGACGCTGGCCTTTGGCCCGGGCCATCTCGACGGCACCGCCAAACCGGGCGCATTGGGGAACAGCGTCATCGCCGGACACCGCGACACCAGCATGGTGACCTGCTGGCCCCTCAACGCCATCACCCCCGGCGGCCCGATGTGCTATCTGGTGTTTGCGGAGGAGAGTGGGGGAAAGTATCTCAAGCGATCAGATTAAGACAAAGTGTATTCTAAATTTTAGCTGCCGTGTAAGTTACGGGGGACGCGAAAACTCAAAGCATATAGTTGGGACTGCTGGAGAAAGAGTTGGAACTGAAGTCTTACAGGCAAAAGAAAGCCGCTGGCGGCTTGATGATCTTATTCGGTGGCAGCTTGTTGGTTTCAGCAATTACGTTCAACATTGGCTGGGTATTTTTCATTTGGCTCTTCGGCGGAGTTAGTTTGCAAATTCGCCCCAATGCCTTTTCTCGATATGACCCGCTGTCCCGCGTGATAATCGTATCGACGGCTAACACAGCTGTCTTAGGTAGCTTTTTTATCATCGTTGTTTTTGCCTGCTTGAATACGTTAAATACCGGAGCAACGTTACTTTCATTAGGCGAAGTGCCAGAAATATTCGAAGGAACAGCACACGACAGAATTGCCAAAGACACAGCAGAAATCTTATGGTCAATAGCAACGATAAATGGGTTTCCTTTGATCTTATACTTATTTGACCATGCGGACGGTCTCAAACGACTGCGCGACAAACCTGTTTACTTTCCTGTCATATTCAACTTCATCAAAACGTATTTAGACTGGATTCCAGCTTTCAGTTTCCTAATCTCAATTCCAATATTTGTATTGTGTATAATCATTGGGTTTTCAGATACGGTACTTGGCTATCTTGAATTCGCTGTCCGTGAAAACTCCGCTATAGCGGGAGGGTGCCTTTACGGGGGTTTATTGCTCGCGATTCTGGCGAATATAAGAACTGGGCTATATACTCTGCCGATCCGCATCACAATTTTAAGCCGCCTAATCTGGCGACTCTTTATAACGCTAGAGTACCCTTCACCCCTCCGCCTCAATCAGCCCGTCGAGCATTCGGCTGGCTTGAAGCACGCCGGCATCGGCGTTGATATCGATGATCGCTTTTTTCGGCCCGGCGCGTTCCATGCGGTCCTGCTGGGTTTCGATGATGATAACGTCTTCGCCAAAGGCGGTGCTGGTGGCTTTGGCGAGTTTTTCGGTCAGCTCGGGCTCGTCGAGCCGGAAGTTACGCGCGTGATGCCAGAAATAATGGGTTGAGCGCTCGGTCTCCGGCGTCAGCGTGTGGTTGGAAAACATCGTCACGCCCTGTGAACGGTCGCCATCCGTCGCCCCGCTGCCCGCCACCGCGCAGCCAACATCGATCATGAAATGCGACGGTTCCTGATAATGGATCAGCTGCCAGCGATCGACGGCGTCGTCATCCTTGAACCCGCCGACCATCTTGAACATTGGCGGCGCGGGTTCATCGAATATCCAGCGCTCGACATGCACCTTGTCTTCCTCACGGCTGACCTTGACCGGGAAGTTGGCGACCCCATCGGTACCGAGTGTCGTGGCATGGACATAAGCGACATGCGACAGATCGAGCAGATTATCGATCAACAGCCGGTAGCTGCCTTTGACATAGAAATAATCGCCCACCGCCACCCAGTCAGGATCATCATTCCAGTGAAAATCAGGGATCAGCGCGGCATCGGCCTTGTCAGGCTCGCCGGTCCAGATCCAGATATAGCGATAGCGTTCCACCACCGGATAGGATTTGACCCCGGCCCCCGGCGGGACCTTTGCCTGGCCCGGCACGGTGACACAGGCGCCGGTCGCATCATATTCCAGCCCGTGATAGGGGCACTGGATACAGCCATCGATGATTTTGCCTTCTGACAGCGCCATATAGCGATGCGCGCAGCTATCTTCGAGCGCGACCGGGTTGCCGTCGGCGTCGCGGAAAAACACGATGGGCTCATCCATAATGGTGCGAGCGAGCGGTTTATCCCCCAGCTCATGGTTCCAGGCGGCGACATACCAGCGATTGCAAAGATACATAATTCTGTCTTTTTGCGGCTAAACTCTGGCTGCGATCATAGCGAAAATCTTCATATTTGCAGCATAGGAGTCGCGATTTATGCGCTAGGCTGGAAAAACCGTCAGAGAGAAGCATATAAAGAGCTATGAACACCGTTCTTGCCGACCGTCCCGCCATTGGTGCACCTGCAGATTTTGAACTCGTTTCCGATTTCGAACCGGCAGGCGATCAGCCACAGGCGATTGCCGAGATTATCGACGGCATCAGGGCCGAGGAGCGCGACCAGGTGCTGCTGGGCGTGACCGGTTCGGGCAAGACCTTCACCATGGCCAAGACGATCCAGGCACTGGGGCGACCGACGCTGATCCTGGCCCCGAACAAGACGCTCGCCGCACAGCTCTATGGCGAGATGAAGACGTTCTTTCCCAATAATGCGGTCGAGTATTTCGTTTCCTATTACGATTACTACCAGCCGGAAGCCTATGTGCCGCGCACCGACACCTATATTGAGAAAGACGCCTCGGTAAATGAGCAGATCGACCGGATGCGCCACGCTGCGACGCGGGCGCTGCTCGAACGGCGTGATGTGGTGATCGTCGCCTCGGTCTCCTGCATTTATGGTATCGGCTCGGTCGAGACCTATTCGGAAATGACCATCCGCCTAAAAGTCGGTGATATGGCCGAGCGCGGCGGATTGTTGCGGCGCTTTGTCGAGCTGCAATATCGCCGCAATGATCAGAACTTCACGCGCGGTGCCTTTCGGGTGCGTGGCGATCTGGTGGAAGTCTTCCCGGCCCATTATGAGGATCGCGGCTGGCGGCTATCGCTGTTTGGCGATGAGATCGAATCGATCCATGAGTTCGACCCGCTGACCGGCGAGAAAACCGGTGAGCTTGATCAGATCACCATCTATCCCAACAGCCATTACGTAACGCCCAAACCGACCCTGCAGCAGGCCACCAAGGGCATTAAGGCGGAGCTTAAGAAACGGCTTGCCGAGCTGCAGAAGGAAAACAAGCTGCTGGAAGCCCAACGCATCGAGCAACGCACGGTATTTGATCTCGAGATGATAGAAGCCACCGGTCATTGCGCCGGTATTGAGAATTATTCCCGCTATCTGACCGGCCGCGCGCCGGGTGAGCCACCGCCGACCTTGTTTGAATATCTGCCGGAAGACGCGATGCTGGTGGTCGATGAAAGCCATGTCACGGTGCCGCAGATCGGCGGCATGTTTAAAGGCGACTTCAATCGCAAGACGACCCTTTCGGAATTTGGCTTTCGCCTGCCGAGCTGCGTCGATAATCGGCCGCTGAAGTTCGAGGAATGGGAAGGCATGCGGCCACAAACCGTGTTTGTTTCGGCGACGCCCGGCCCGTGGGAAATGGAACGCACTGGCGGTGCCTTTATCGAACAGGTAATCCGCCCCACCGGTCTGATTGATCCGGTCTGCATTATTCGCCCGGTCGAGAATCAGGTCGATGACGTCATGGCGGAATGCCGCGAATGCGCCCTAAAAGGTCAGCGTGTGCTGGTTACGACCCTCACCAAACGCATGTCGGAAGATTTGACCGAATATATGCAGGAAGCCGGTATCCGGGTGCGCTATCTGCATTCCGATATTGATACGCTGGAACGGATTGAGATTATCCGCGACCTGCGACTCGGCGCGTTTGATGTGCTGATCGGCATTAACCTGTTGCGTGAGGGTCTCGATATTCCGGAATGCGCGCTGGTGGCGATCCTTGATGCCGATAAGGAAGGGTTCCTGCGGTCGCGTACCTCGCTGGTGCAGACGATTGGCCGCGCCGCCCGCAATGTCGATGGCCGCGTCATTCTCTATGCCGATAACATGACCGGTTCGCTGACCTACGCGATTGATGAAACCAACTGGCGGCGCGAAAAGCAGCAGGCCTATAACGCCGCCAACGGCATTACACCGGAAAGCGTCCGCAAGGAGATCGGCGATATTCTGGAATCCGTTTATGAAGGTGATCACTTCACGGTCGATACCGGCGATGACGATACCACGCATCTCGTCGGTAATAATCTCGCCACCCATATCGAGCATCTCAAAGAACGCATGCATAAAGCCGCCGGCGACCTCGAGTTCGAAGAAGCCGCCCGTCTGCGTGATGAAATTCACCGTCTGGAAACCGTTGAGCTCGGCCTCAACGATCCTGAACCGGTTGGGCCAAAACGGCTCGCCGCCCGAATTCGCGCCGCCGATGCAAATAGTCGTGGCAAATACCGCAACAAGGCACAACGTAAACAAGATGCCAAGAAACGGCTGCGGAAGTAATAGCGGCGTATTGAGACGAACTTTATGAACCTATTAATGACCATTGGCGGGCTGGCCCTGCTGCTGTTCGGGGGCGAAGCCCTGATACGTGGTGCCGTGGGGCTGGCCAAACGCGCGGGGATATCGCCTTTCATTGTCGGTCTGACAATCATCGGGTTTGGTACCTCTGCGCCGGAAGTTGTGGTCAGTGTCGATGCGGCTTTATCGGGCTCGCCCGGGATCGCTGTCGGTAATGTCATCGGCAGCAATGTCGCCAATATTCTGCTCATTGTGGGTGCGGCGGCGGTGTTTCTCCCGCTGGCCGTCCACCCTGATGCTCTCAGGCGCGATGGGGGCATGATGGCTTTCGCGACCATCCTGTTTATCGGCATCGCCCTGTCCGGTACCGCCACCTGGTATCACGGTGCGATCTCGCTGGTCGTCCTGGTCAGTTACCTCGCCTATTCCGTCTGGTCGGATAGCAAAAATACCGATGCCACAGCGCAACTCCATCGGGACGAAGGCGAGCAGTTACAATCCGGGCTGTCTGACAAGATGTGGGCAATGCTGCTGGCGCTCGCTATTGGGCTGGCCGCTCTAGTCACCGGATCACGCTTTGCCGTCATCGGTGCCTCTGCCATCGCTCGAGAGGCCGGGATCAGCGAAGAGGTCATTGGCATTACCCTTGTTGCTTTCGGCACATCGCTGCCGGAACTCGCCACCGCCATGGTCGCCGCGGCGCGAAAACAGGCGGATGTCTGTATTGGCAATGTTATCGGCAGCAACATCTTTAATCTGCTGGGCATTACCGGTGCCGCCGCGATTGCCGCTCCTCTACCCTTCTCCCCCGCCGTCATCGGTTTTGACGTATGGGTGCTGTTAGCTGTCACCGTCCTGTTCTTATGGTGTATGCTCACCGGGCGCCGAATCCAGCGTTGGGAGGGGCTCATGCTTCTGATCCTTTATTTCGCCTATATTTCACTGCATTTCCTGCCGGATGGGATTCTCCCCGGAGGGGCTTGAAGCCGCGCCTGCAATCTCGCATTGTCCCGATATGTCTGATGCACCTTTGAAGAATGTTCTGGTCACCGGCGCCGCCCGGCGGATTGGGGCTGCTATTGCCCGCGATCTGGCCGCCGATGGCTGGAGTGTGGCGGTGCATTATCAGGATTCTGCCGATGAAGCGTCGCGGGTGGTCGATGACATCAAGGCTGCCGGGGGCAATGCGATCGCGCTGCAGGCTGAACTGTCGCAACAGGACCAGCCAACAGCCCTTGTTGAGGCCGCCACAGACAAAATCGGCCCGCTTACCTGTCTGATCAATAACGCCTCTGTTTTTGAACCGGATACGGTACAAACAGCGTCTTCTGAGAGCTGGAATAAACATATGCAGGCCAATCTGCAGGCACCGCTTTTTTTGATACAACGGTTTGCTGATCTGCTGCCAGAAGGTGAACCGGGCAATGTGATCAATCTGCTGGATCAACGTGTCTGGAATCTGACGCCGTATTTTGTGTCTTATACTGTGAGCAAAACCGGCCTTTGGACACTGACCAAGAGCCTCGCTTTGGCGCTGGCGCCGCAAATTCGCGTCAATGCGATAGGCCCTGGCCCGGCCTTGCCCAGCCCCCGGCAATCGGCAGAACAATTCGCGGAACAATGTGCCGCCACGCCGCTTGGCTGTGGCACAACACCCGAAGAGATTTGCCGATCAGTCCGATTTTTACTATCTACCTCATCGATGACGGGCCAGATGATTGCATTGGACGGCGGGCAACATCTTGGCTGGGCTCAGCCAAACAGTGAGGCAGAACCGGTTGAGTAGTAGAAGAGTTCGTTAAATGAATTTGAGTATAACAGGTCACCTGACCAAAGGATTAGATAGATGAGTTCTCAAGGCGCTGTTCGACCTTTACACCATCACGGACACCCGGGTGTCCGGCACGTATTTGTTCGCGATTTGGTCATCCCGGCGCTGATCGGAATCCATACCCATGAAAAGGATGGTACCCAGAGAATTCGGGTCAATCTCGACATGGAGGTTCCGGAAGCAGACAACCCGGTCCAGGACCGGCTATCTGACGTCGTGTGCTATGAGGAAATCGTCGATGGCATCAGATCTATTGTCGATGCCGGTCATATAAACCTGGTGGAAACACTCGCCGAAAAGATCGCAGCGCGAATACTTGCGGATCAAAGAATAGACCGCGTAAGGGTTCGAGTGGAAAAACTCGATATATTTTCGGATGCTGCTAGTGTTGGCGTAGAAATAGAACGTTCACGTCATCAATAACTTAGAGATTTGAAATAATCGAATGACGAATTCAAATCAGATTTGTGCACATTGGATATTTTTGTTCTATCCAGACTGAGCCTTTAATATTGTGACAAAATCTTCATAAATTCTTTATTAATCTGTAAAGATTTGTTAATGGTTCCAACCAAAACCACAAACAAAACAATGACTTAACTAATTGCCCAATTAATAGGCAAATCGCGATAAACTCAATGATCGCAAGAGGGTGAGCAAAAGGTGATTAGCTTATCTACAGACTTATCCACAGGGGCCGTGGATAACCCTAGGTGTACGGAACCATCAGCCAATAGAACGCCTATAACGGGGTTCGCAACTGTGGGCATCACGAGCTTTGGGACCGCAAATCGAGACGAATGACTGAAAAAACCGACACCGGTATCGCGCTAACACCCTCGCTAAAACGCGGGGTGGATATTATTGGGGGTGTCGTACGAACCCTTACGGGTAGCGCCGGCGTCTATCGCATGATCGATGAGGATGGCAACCCGCTCTATGTCGGCAAAGCCAAGAACCTTAAACGCCGCGTCGTAACCTATTCCCGACCCGACAAATTGCCGGTTCGGCTGCAACGGATGGTTGCCGCCACCCGTACCATGGAGATCATCAAGACCCATACCGAGGTTGAAGCGCTGCTGCTTGAGAGCAACCTGATCAAGAAGCTGAAGCCGCGCTATAACGTCATGCTGCGGGACGACAAATCCTTCCCCTACATTTTGCTCACCACAGGAACAGACTGGCCGCAGCTTATAAAGCATCGCGGGAGCCGATCGCGGGATGGGGAGTATTTTGGCCCCTTCGCCTCGGCTGGCGCTGTCAATCGAACGCTGGCTGCCCTGCAGCGGGCCTTTCCGCTGAGAAATTGCTCAGACAATATATTTGCCGGACGAACCCGCCCCTGCCTGCAATATCAGATCAAGCGTTGCACGGCGCCGTGCGTCGACCGGATTAGTCGCGAGGACTACAGCGCCATCGTCGATGAAGCTCGCGATTTCTTGACCGGCGATAGCCGCAACCTGCAAAAGGGCCTGCTGTCCCGTATGGAAAAAGCCGCGGCGGACATGGAATACGAAACCGCCGCCATCTTTCGCGACCGAATAAAGGCTCTAACGCAAATACAGGCACGTCAGGATATTAATGTCCAAAGCGTCGGTGATGCAGATATCATTGCGGCCTATGCTGCCAGCGGTCTGGTTTGTATCCAGGTCTTCTTTTTCCGCAACGGCCAGAATTTTGGCAACCGTACATATTTTCCGACACGTGCCAGCGGCATTCCGATAGCGGAAGTTCTGGCCGCCTTTCTCGGCCAGTTCTATGCCGACAAGACTCCGCCGCCCACCGTTCTGGTCAACGAGACCCCGCCAGAACGTGACCTGATCAGCAATGCACTGTCGGTTCGGGCCGACCGCAAGGTAACGCTCAGCAAGCCGTCCAGAGGTTCCAAACGAACGCTGGTAGACCATGCATTGACCAACGCCCGCGAAGCCCTCGCCCGCCGCCTGGCGGAAAGCGGAACGCAGCGCCGCTTGCTTGGAGGACTCGCCGACGCTTTAAACCTGGACGCACCACCACAGCGGATAGAGGTATACGACAATAGCCATATTTCCGGGTCAAAGGCGGTCGGCGGAATGATCGTTGCCGGACCGGAAGGGCTGATGAAACAGGCCTATCGCAAGTTCAACATCAAGGACCAGACCCTCGAACCCGGCGATGACTATGGCATGATGCAGGAGGTACTGACCCGCCGCTTTCAGCGTGCGCAACGTGAAGACCCGGATCGACAATCAGGCAACTGGCCTGATCTGGTTTTAATCGACGGCGGACAGGGTCACCTAAAAGCCGTTTGCGAAGTTATGGAAGAGCTTGCCATCGACGATGTTCCTGTCGTGGCGATTGCCAAGGGCCCTGACCGGGATGCCGGGCGCGAACGGTTCTTTATCCAGGACAAACCGTCTTTCATGCTCAAGCCCAACGATCCCGTGCTTTATTTTCTACAGCGATTGCGCGATGAAGCACACCGTTTTGCCATCGGCAGCCACCGCGCCCGTCGTAAAAAGTCCATCGGCGAGTCGCCACTTGATGAAATCGCTGGAGTCGGCGCCAACCGCAAACGAGCCTTGTTGCATCATTTTGGCTCCGCTCGCAGTGTCAGTGACGCTGGCGTGGCTGATCTCGAAGCCGTAAACGGAATTAGTAGCCCAATGGCAAAAAAGATTTATGACCATTTCCATCCAGACGGTTAAGATGGTATCCGCTCTAGGAGGAGCGAGTACCGTGACAGGGGCACGGAAAGAGATGATCAGGTCGGGCCTATGAAGACGAATGTTCCAATGTTGTTGACGCTGTTCCGGATCGCCGCGATCCCCGGAGTCGTCGCATTGCTTTACCTGGATACAAATCTCGGGCACTATCTCGCCTGTACATTATTTGGCATCGCTGCCATTACAGATTTTTTTGATGGCTACCTGGCCAGGGCCTGGAGCCAGCAATCCAAAATGGGCCAGTTTCTTGATCCAGTCGCGGACAAGCTTTTAGTAGCTGCCGCCCTGCTGATGATGACCGGGTTCGGACAGATCAGCGGCCTTATAATCTTGCCCGCGATGGTTATTCTGTGTCGTGAGATCATGGTTTCGGGTTTGCGTGAATTTCTAGCGGAAATTCGTGTTGGCGTTCCCGTCAGCACACTGGCCAAATGGAAAACGACATTGCAGATGTTTGCCATCGGATTTCTGATGGTTGGCGATGCTGGTCCAGGATTTTTGCCAACACGGCTGATCGGCGAAACCGGGTTATGGATAGCCGCTGTCTTGACCCTCATCACCGGGTATGACTATCTGCATGCTGGATTGCGCCATATGGAATCAGAAGATGATCCGGGGGATGGGCTTCACCATAAGGGGTAAAGCCGGAGACCCTCCCGGAGACCGGAAATATGAAAACATTTGGGTTCGCAGGTTGGAGCGGCAGCGGAAAGACGCGCTTGATTACACGGCTTTTGCCGGAGTTGATTGATCGTGGATTTAGCGTGTCGACCATTAAACATGCGCACCATAATTTCGATATCGATCAACCCGGCAAAGATTCATATGAACACCGACAAGCCGGTGCTTCTGAAGTTATGATTGCTTCCGAAACGCGCTGGGCGTTGATGCATGAACATCGTGGCATGCCCGAACCTGATGCAAGTGCGTTGATCGCAGAGATGACACCCGTCGACCTGGTACTCATTGAAGGTTTCAAGAGCCACGCTCATCCCAAGCTTGAAATCTATCGTTCAACGCTGGGTAAAACGCTACTCCACCCCGATGACCCCCATATTGTTGCCATGGCCAGCGACGTGTCACTGGCAGACCTCGCGTTACCGCGCTTCGACGCTGAAGATGTAAAATCTATCGCCGATTTCATCGAACGTCATTGTGGGTTGAACCGGCCTGCCGCACCCGAGGTTGCCTGATCATGGCGCAACTCAGCGATGACTGTTTTGCCTTCGGCGGCGAGTTAATGACAACTGAGGCGGCCTTGTCCGAGCTCAGGTCCAGATTGAGCTGCATTTGCGAAACCGAAGACGTATCTCTGGCAGAAGCTTCTGGCCGTATTCTCGCGGAAGATATTGTCTCAGCTCAAGCCGTTCCGGGACACGACAATGCGGCAGTAGATGGCTATGCCGTATTTTTCGACGATTTATCAGAAAAGGGCGACACCAATCTTCCTGTCACGGGACGGATTGCAGCCGGCCACCCCCTCGACGGCAAGGCCCTCCCCGGCAACGCCTACAGAATCTTTACCGGCGCCCCGATGCCTGAAGGGCCAGACACTATTTTGATGCAGGAGGACTGTAAGCTTGACGGCGAAACCGTCACTATACCTCCAGGGATTAAACGCGGAGCGAACCGTCGCTTTGCGGGGGAAGATATCAGCGTTGGCGACACCATCCTGACAAAAGGTCAACGTCTGCGCCCCCAGGAGGTTGGATTGGCCGCATCGATCGGACAGAAATCGCTCACGGTATATCATCCGTTGCGGGTCGCCTTGTTCTCCACCGGCGATGAAGTTCTGGATATCGGCAACCCACTCGTCCCAGGCCGCATCTATGATTCCAATCGATATTCAGTCGCGGCATTGCTCGGTGATCTAGGTTGCGCCGTCAACGATCTCGGCATTTTGCCCGATGATCATGACACGATCCGGGAAGCGTTGCGCGACGCGGCGGCTGATCATGATGTCATAATCACCTCCGCAGGTGTTTCCACCGGTGAAGAGGACCATATACGTAATGCAATAAACGATCTCGGCGGCATTCATTTCTGGCGCCTCGCGATCCGACCGGGACGGCCAATTGCGCTTGGTCAGATTGGTGCCGTGCCCTTTATCGGGCTGCCCGGAAACCCCGTTGCGAGCATGGTGACCTTTATGAGATTTGCGCGGCCGGCTTTATTGTTGATGAACGGTGCGACGGATATTGATCCAAAATTTTTTCGGGTTCCTGCCGCATTTGCCTATCAAAAGAAACAGGGTCGCCGTGAATGGGTTCGCGCGAAGCTTTCGATAGCGGGCGACGGCCAGCTCCAAGCAGAAAAGTTTTCCCGCAGCGGTGCAGGAATTTTGACCTCTATGGTGGCATCCGACGGGCTGGTGGAGCTGAGTGAAGAATTAACCAGCGTTGAGGCAGGCAATATGGTGGATTTCCTGCCCTTTAATGAGGTGCGCTAATGCAGTTGCTATATTTTGGATGGATTCGCACGCGGATTGGTACAGGCCGCGAAACACTCGAACCACCCGCTGACATCACCAACGTCAAAACCCTGGTCGAATGGTTAAAGAATCGCGGTGAAGGCTATCAGGAAGCTTTGGAAGATCTGTCTGTCATCCGCGTTGCCGTGAATCAGGAGATGGTTGACCTCGATGCCGCTATTTCTCCCGGTGATGAGGTCGCTCTGTTTCCACCGATGACCGGAGGCTAAACCCCATGATCAAGGTTCAGGAACAGGGTTTTGACATTGGCGCCGAACTTGCGGCCATGACCGAAGGAAATCATTCGGTTGGCGGACAAGGGTGTTTTGTTGGGCTCGTGCGCGATATGGCGAACGAAGAGCAGATCAGCGCGATGACGCTCGAACATTATCCGGGCATGACGGAGAAGCAACTCGCCGCAATAGAGGAAGAGGCGCGAAATCGCTGGCCGCTTCAAGACGTATTGATCATTCATCGCTATGGACGGCTTGAGCCAGGCGACCGCATCGTGCTCGTCGCCACGACCTCGACGCACCGGGAAGCGGCCCTCGAGAGCTGTCATTTTCTGATCGACTGGTTAAAAACCAAAGCGCCATTTTGGAAACTTGAGGCATCGGAAACTGGCGAAAGCTGGGTCGCTGCCCGTGACACGGATGATGACGCTGCCGAGCGTTGGGCAGCGCCTAGCGAAAATGAACTAGAGAAGACTTAAGTAGGTCAGGCGGCAGAACTCGTGGCATCCGCCGGTTCACGAACCAAGCGGTCGTAATCTTCCAGCAAGGTCTTGGTAACGGGGCCAACGGTGAATTTCATATCGTCAATCTGACCAACCGGGGTCACCTCAGCCGCCGTCCCGGTGACAAATATTTCATCTGCCTTCGACAATTCATCAGGCATGATGGCACGCTCAACAATCTCATATCCGTGGTCACGCGCTAATGCCATAACGGACCGGCGGGTAATCCCGTCGAGGAAACAATCCGGTGTCGGAGTGTGAATGACTCCATCAATCACCAAGAACACGTTTGCCCCAGTGGTTTCAGCGAGCTGGCCACGCCAATCAAGCATCAGCGCGTCGTCAAAGCCATCGGCTTCGGCATCATGTTTGGATAATGTACAGATCATATACAGTCCGGCCGCCTTGGAATGCACCGGTGCACATTCCGGAGAGGGTCGTTTATAGGGCGCCCATTTCAGTTTAATGCCCTTCATTCTGGCTTCCGGCGAGAAATAGGATGGCCATTCCCAGACCGCGATGGCCAGATGAATCTTTGAGTCCTGTGCTGAAACGCCCATCATTTCACTGCCGCGCCACGCAACAGGACGCACATAGGCATCCGCATATCCCTGCGCTTCTACTGTCGCCAACGTCGCCTGTTCAATTTCTTCGAGAGTATAGGGAATTTCAAAACCCAGCGTATCCGCAGATTTAATCAGACGTTCAGTATGTTCGCGCAGTTTGAAGACTCGGCCATTATAGACGCGTTCGCCTTCAAAGACGCAGCTTCCGTAATGCAGACCATGGCTTAAAACATGTAGTTTTACGTCGCGCCAATCGCGTAGCGCGCCGTCATACCAGATTTGTCCGTCTTGATCTTCGAAGTTCAGCATCGCGGAATGCCCTGTTTGTTGTACTGATAAAATGCGCAAGGTGCGACAATTTCAGGTTGCTCTCCGTATCATTCGCGTTCATATATGTCAACATGACTGACATAAAATCAGGCGTAAACCCGCTATTCCTGCGTGACGAGGAATTGCGACAGGGTATGGAACTTGTTTTCTATGCCTATCGCGATTTCACCGCTGAACCCGATGCCATTCTCGCAGAGTATGAATTTGGCCGGGCCCATCATCGGGTGATTTATTTTGTCGGTCGAAATCCTGGCATTACAGTGTCCGACCTGCTCGATATCCTGCAGATCACCAAACAAAGCCTTTCGCGGGTCTTAAGCCAATTGGTCCGCGAAGAGTTCATTACCCAGAAACCGGGAACGCGGGACCGACGGCAACGGTTACTGGAGTTAACCGATAAAGGCGTTGCGCTGGAAAAACGACTGTCACAGAACCAGCGCGACCGGATCGCCCGCGCCTATCGCGATGCCGGCGCCGAAGCCGTTGAAGGCTATCGCAAAGTCATTCTCGGGATGATCAATGATAAGGACCGCGAGAAATTCCGCAAACGCGGCGATTTTCCGCCAGCCAAAAAAAACCAACGTTAAAAATGCTACAAAGACACTAGATCGGTTGAACGGTATGCAAATGATTGACCGGGCCATGCCCACTGCCGAGGCCGGGGGCTGATGCAATAGCCTTGTGCAAATAAGCTTCTGCCTGCGCCACAGCCTCTTCAATCGTTAGCCCTTTAGCAATGCCAGCAGCTGTTGATGAAGCAAGCGTACAGCCCGTTCCATGCGTGTGAGGCGTGTCGATCCGGGGGTTTTCGTAATAGCGTATTCCGCTCTCCGTAATAAGCATATCCCGCACCACCGGGCCCTCCATGTGACCGCCTTTTAGGAGCACCGCCTTCGGCCCGAGATCAAAAAGCTCACGACCCATCGCTTCCATATCATCTTCGCCCTGTAGTTCTCTGCCAGTGAGCGCCTCTGCTTCTGGAACGTTGGGGGTCAAGACTGTTGCACGTGGCACAAGCCTGCCGCGTAAAGTCGAAACGGCCTCATCCTGCAGCAACGCAGCGCCTCCCTTTGCGACCATTACCGGATCAACAACCACTGGCGTCTCTGCCGCATCACGTTCAAGCGCCGTGACCACGGTCTCGATGACGGCTGAGTCGTGAAGCATACCGGTTTTGACGCAATCTGCGCCTATATCGGAAAGAACGACATTCATCTGCTGATCAATGAACTCGACAGGCACCGGCATAACGCCATGGACGCCTTGGGTATTCTGAGCGGTCAGCGCGGTTATCGCGGTACTGGCAAATACACCGAGGGCACTGACGGATTTGATATCTGCCTGGATGCCTGCACCACCGCCAGAATCCGAACCTGCAACTATAAGAACACGACCAACCAATGTTCGCCTCTACCCGGCCGCCTGTTCGACGACGGCACAAATATCCCTGACGATGTCGGCAATAAGATTTTCATCCTCGCCCTCTGCCATGACCCGTATCAGGGGCTCAGTGCCGGATGCTCTGATCAGCAACCGCCCGGTATCTCCGAGACGCGCTTCACCATCTTTGACCGCTTGCATTACGGTCTTTTCGCCAAGCGGAGAGGCGCCATTAAACCTGACATTGCGTAACAGTTGCGGATAAGGATCGAAAATCCGGCAAACTTCACTGGCTTTCTTTCCTGACTCAACAAGTACGGCCAGGACTTCCAATGCGGCGATCAATCCATCGCCTGTTGTATTATAGTCATTTAGGACAATATGGCCGGATTGTTCACCGCCAACATTATACCCATTCTGAAGCATATGCTCGACGACATACCGATCGCCAACTTGGGTCCGCACGAGCGAAAGCCCGATAGATTCGAGATATTTTTCCAGACCGAGATTGGACATTACGGTGCCGACGATGCCGCCGCCAAGCAGCCGGGTACTCCGGCGCCAGGACTCCGCCACCAGCGCCATAATCTGGTCACCGTCAATTATCTCACCATTTTCATCCGCGATCATCACGCGATCCGCGTCGCCGTCCAAAGCAATGCCGAGATCTGCGCCCTGCATTACAACAGTTTCCCGCATCAACTCTGTGCTCGTACTGCCGCAGTCCTTGTTGATGTTAAAGCCGTCTGGCGACACACCCAACCTGACGACGTCAGCACCTAACTCCCACAATGCCGCAGGGGCCGCTTTGTAAGCGGCACCATTCGCGCAATCGATCACGATTTTAAGGCCATCAAGCCGCAACCCTTTGGGGAAGGTATTCTTGGCAAATTCAATATAGCGACCCTCGGCATCTTCCAGCCGCTTCGCTCTGCCGAGCTCCGCCGCTGGCGCCAATTCACTTGCGGTTCCTTCTGCGACCAGAGTTTCAATCTGAGCTTCAGTCGTATCAGACAGCTTGTAGCCGTCAGGCCCGAACAGCTTGATGCCATTATCCTCAAACGCGTTATGGGACGCGGAAATCATGACGCCCAGATCCGCCCGCAAACTTCGAGTCAGCATGGCAACAGCCGGGGTAGGCATCGGCCCGACCATGATCACGTCCATCCCCATGCCAATAAAACCTGCGGTGAGCGCCGGCTCTAACATATAGCCAGACAGGCGCGTATCCTTGCCGATGACGACTGTATGACGATGATCACCCCGCGTGAATATTTTCCCGGCGGCCATCCCTACTTTAAGGGCCACTTCCGCTGTCATCGGGTAAATATTAGCAGTGCCGCGGATACCGTCTGTACCGAATAGTTTGGGCGCCATAAATTCCGTTTCCCGTAACTTCAGGGGTTTAAAAGATTTTTACGCGCCACATGGCTGGCTGTAAAGATAACAGGACACGCGCTTAATCGATATCGTGCTCACACATTTGCCAGATTCTCAAAGCCTGTTTGATTTCAGCGACATCGTGAACACGGTGAATTTGGACACCTTGATTTACAGCGTGGAGGGTTGCCGCAATCGTCCCTGGCAACCGATCATCAGTGCTATCCGCACCCGCCGTTCTGCCGATAAAGCTCTTACGCGAAACGCCGAGGACAATCGGCACACCCATCCCGTGGAGCATCGATAAGGAATTTAATATCGCAAAATTATGCGAATCCGACTTACCGAACCCTATTCCGGGGTCAACAGCGATACGGTCTCGAGACAACTCCAACTGTTCACACGCCGCAATACGTCCGACGAGGTAAGTTGCCACTTCATAAGGTGCATGGTCGTAAAGCGGCTTAGACTGCATCGTTCTTGGCTGACCCTGCATATGCATCAGTACTGCAGAGGCTCCGGCATCTCTGATCAATTCAATCGCACCCGGGGCGCTCAGCCCGGTCACGTCATTTACGATCGATGCGCCATTGTCCAGCGCTGCACGCATAACCTCAACCCGCCGGGTATCAACGGAAATTGATGCCCCTTGCCCAGAAAGCTGTTCGATGACGGGCAAGACCCGATCAATTTCTTCCTGCACAGAAACCGGATCAGCACCGGGTCGCGTAGATTCGCCGCCAATGTCCAGAATCTCAGCACCCGCTTGGATTAAAGCGTTCCCGTGGCCAATAGCAATATCTGCATCTTTGAACCGACCGCCATCATGAAAACTGTCCGGGGTCACATTTACGACACCCATTATTACCGGCTCAGAGAGGTCATGTCCGGCGAAAGACGCCTGTGGATGCTTAGCGGACTCTATCAGATCGCCGATTATAGATAGTAGCGCCGGATCGGTGTCGGAAGCCCAGCCTCTGATCTCTGCTATTTCTGCCACGATGACAGCAACACCTTTGTCTGTCGGCAAAAAAAGTTCGGCGCTGCTTCCTGTTCGGGAAACAGGCCGCAGCTGAATCTCAGAAGCTCGATCTGGCGAAAAAGCGAAACCCCGGGGCAAACCGGGGTTTCTGATGATTTTCATCGTAAAGGTCCGCTAGCGATATTCAGGAACCGGGTTGCGGCTCCGGCTCCATATCAAGCTCGCCATCATCCTTTTTCTTGGTCGTTCCTGATGTCGGCACAGAGGACCGGCCTTTACGATCTGTTGGAGGTTCATCGGGATCTGGACGAATAATGGTTTCACCGCGAAGCAAGGCTGCTATTTCGTCACCTGAAAGCGTTTCATATTCAAGCAGGGCCTGCGCAAGCGTTTCCAGCTCGTCGCCATAATCTGTGAGGATTTTCTCGGCCTGATTCATACCAGTATCGACTATCCGGCGAACCTCCTCATCGATCATTTTCGCGGTAGCGTCAGAAACATTCTTCTTCTGCGCAACAGAATGTCCAAGGAATACCTCCTCTTCATTGTCGCTATACCGCAAGGCACCGAGCTTTTCACTAAAGCCGAACTCTGTGACCATGGCGCGCGCCATACTGGTTGCCATCCGGATATCGCTCGACGCACCGGTGGTCACATTGTCATCACCAAAAATAAGCTTTTCAGCGATACGCCCACCAAACGCCATGGCAATTTTGGATTCGAGTTCAATCTTCGATTGCGACAACGCATCGCGTTCCGGCAGCGACATGGTGAGCCCGAGAGCCCGTCCGCGCGGAATTATCGTGACCTTATGCAAAGGATCATGTTTTGGCACATGCAACGCCACGATGGCATGACCAGCTTCGTGGTAAGCCGTTAATTTCTTTTCGTCTTCGGACATAACCATCGAACGGCGTTCCGAGCCCATCATCACCTTGTCTTTGGCATCTTCAAATTCGGCCATTGTCACCAGGCGCTTGTTACGGCGCGCAGCCATCAATGCCGCCTCATTGACCAGATTGGCGAGATCCGCGCCAGAGAAACCCGGCGTCCCACGGGCAATCACCCGCGCATCAACATCCGGTGCCAGCGGTACTTTCCGCATATGAACCTTGAGGATTTTTTCGCGCCCCAGAATATCAGGGTTGGGCACCACGACCTGGCGATCAAAACGACCGGGTCGCAACAAAGCAGGATCCAGGACATCCGGACGGTTGGTCGCGGCAATCAGGATAACGCCTTCATTGGTCTCAAACCCATCCATTTCGACAAGGAGCTGATTGAGGGTCTGTTCGCGTTCGTCATTGCCACCGCCAAGACCAGCACCACGGTGCCGCCCGACCGCGTCAATTTCGTCGATAAAGATAATACAGGGCGCATTCTTTTTACCTTGTTCAAACATATCGCGAACCCGCGACGCACCAACGCCGACAAACATTTCAACGAAGTCGGAGCCTGAAATTGTGAAGAACGGCACGTTTGCTTCACCAGCGATCGCTCGGGCCAACAGTGTTTTACCTGTCCCAGGAGGACCTACGAGCAAGACACCCTTTGGAATTTTGCCGCCCAAACGCTGGAACTTCTGTGGGTCACGTAAAAATTCAACAACCTCTTCGAGTTCGGTCTTAGATTCATCGATCCCGGCAACGTCTTCGAAGGTCACACGACCGGATTGCTCGGTTAGCTGCCGGGCCCGGGATTTACCGAAGCCCATGGCCTTACCGCCACCAGATTGCATTTGCCGCATGAAGAAAATCCAGACACCGATCAATAGCAGCATCGGGAACCAGGAGATCAAAATCTGTACCAGCGAGGGAGACCCATCATCTGTCGGCATCGCTTTGATAACGACACCCCGTTTGGTCAGCCGTTCGACAAGATTGGGATCATTCGGCGCATATGTCGCAAACCCGCGCCCATCAGTATAAAAACCCGATATATTATTGCCCTTGATCGTGACCTCACGAACCTGACCATTACTTACTTCAGCGAGAAAATCGGAGAAGGGAATTCCGACCTGGCCGCTTCGACCGCCCGGCTGCTGGAATAGGTTGAATAGCGCCACAAGCAAAAGGCCGACAATGAGCCAAAGAGCTATGTTTTTACCAAAATTATTCACGTAGAAAATCCTCGATCCGCTTTGCCGCAGTCCCGCGTTAGCGTCGTATGTTTAAACGGTTACGCCTCTGTTAAATACATAGTGAATGCCAACAGTTAAACAACTGGAAAAAAAGCATTCGTTACTGGTCGATTTGGTAAGAATTCGACCTGAATTTTGGCTACGCTAGCAGGATTGCGCGTCCGACGTCCATAGCCTAGATGTGGAACGCTCACAAGACCGTGACGATCCCATACAGATGGCAGCGCCCGTCGTACTGCCACATTTAATGATCGGAAACCGGAAATTCCGTTTTTTTCGGCCAATTTCCGCGAAAAATCGTCTCCCAGGGCCCTCACCTGATAGCTTGATCTCCCAGAATTACCGACCCTCGACACCCTTATGCGAAACCGATTATCCCAATCCAACCAAACATTGGAGGCCATATTTTCGACCGGGCATCTTGCTGCTTCGCGAACGATCAAAAAACTGTCCTTTTCCCGCAGAATTTTGCACCCGGACAACGTTCGCCCTCTAAATTTTGAATTTCCGCGAACGTCATTAAGTAATTGATCAAGGGATTGGTGACGAGCCGGATACAATTCTCCGCCGATTGTCCCCAATAGACGTTCGAGAACGCGCCGAGCGATCTCGCGTTCGGAGTTCATAATGGCGGCGCAATCAATCCGGGCAAAACCCAAATTCGACAACGCCGCCGACTTGGCAAGCACCAACGCTGCCTGATTTTCCATAGACTGGCGGACTTCAGCGAGACGTTGCGCGGTCCCGGACAGGGAGGTAGGTGAAATTTGTTCTACCGCGAGTGTAGGCAACAGATTCCGTAGCCTCACCCGAGCATAGGCAGGATCACTATTGGAAGGATCTTCTACCCACTCTATTCCCCGGCTCTCAAGCATTGCCCGCAATCGATCTCGAGAGATGTTGAGGCAGGGGCGCAATAAACGGACATCAGCAGTCTCGCGAATGCGCGCCATGCCGGCCAGACCATCTGCCCCCGTCTGGCGACCCAAACGGTGTAGCATTGTTTCAGCCTGATCTTCCTGATGATGGGCAAGCAAGAGATGTAATATGCCTTTGCGTCGGCACCAATCTGACATCAACCCATAGCGGGCATCACGCGCGGCATTCTGAATACCCGTGCGTGGTTTATTGTTCTGCCAGCGTAAAATTGTTCCTTCAACACCCAACGCCTTAATGCGTTGTTGCGATAGTCGTGCCTCAGCGGCAGATTCCCGCCGCAAACTATGATCAACTGTTAGAGCGGTGACCACACCCCCCCGCCGTGTCGCCCAGCGTTTAGCCAGTAGAGTGAGAGCAGTGCTATCCGCTCCTCCAGAAAAGGCCACTGCGAGATGAGGTTTGGGTTCGAACGGCCCAAGCGGTGCCATTACGTCGGCAAATTCCTGTTCGCTGAGAGGCGCAACATTCTCTGAGGACATCTTGCTTTTTGGCAGCACCGCGTAATTAGCGGCGACACTTGGAACGCTTGCGTTCACTCGCAAGGCGCCGTTTAACCGAACTTCCCATTTTCCGGAAATTTTTCGCGAGCCTGGAATACGTCGTACATGCTTCACGATTCTTTCCCAGGCGGGAAAGTGACATGCCGAGATTTAGCAGCGTTGCGGGTGCCTTTTTGCTTTTGGGGTATCGTTGAAAGCCTTCTGCAAAGGCGATTGCCGCCTGTTCAAAATTGCTACGAACAAAATAAGTTCGACCGAGCCAATAATGGGCGTTGGGCGCCAGACGATGTTTCCGGTTTGCGTCTATAAAATCTGTTAAGACCCTTTCGGCGGCAGCGAAATCACGTTTTTTGACGATCAAACCATGAGCGCGATCATATTGCTGTTCCGGTGTTTCCTTTAGTACCGGCGGAACAGCAGCGACTTGCCCGCCTGATTTCGGCGGCAAAGAGGGATTCACTCCGAAGGGTTTAACACCGCGATCAGCACCCGGAACATTCAATGGGGTCTGCGGCGGCGGTGTGCCATCGGAAACAAGCGGCACTTGCCCTGTACCATCCGCTGAAGGACCTCCGCCCTCCAGCGTTTTCAGCCGGAACTCAAGATCCGTCGACATTTTATCCAACCGGGTCTGTAGCTGAGAAACTTTATGATTGAGTTCCTCATTTGCGCCAGTCAATCGTCGAATCTCCCCCTCAAGTTGAATAATACGGTTGGAAAGTCGAGCCATCGCGGCATTGGAGGATGCCCCCACAGATACATTTGGCGTCGTCGCACCGCGCGACGGCTTTCCTTGGTATACGTACCGTTGCAGCGTTGTCAGTTCGTTCTGCATCCGCTGCAGTCGGTTGATCAAATCCTGCGAGTTTTGCGCCTGCACCGACGGAATAGCCGTCATGGAGACGAACGCCGTAGCCATAACCACCCGTTTGATCCAAACCGCTTTACGCGATGACATCATCTCTACCCACTTCCGCAAATTATTGACCACCAACAGCCAATTTGGAGCCGTCGGCGAGTTCCGCTCTTAGTTTACCGTCGTCACACTACGCCGGTTTTTTTGCCACGCATCTTCGGCAGAGCGGGCATCAACCGGGCGTTCTTTACCGAAACTTACCGTCTTCACCCGGTTCTGATCCAATCCGAGCGCCACGAGATAATCCCGAACGGCTGTAGCCCTCCGATCCCCCAAAGCAAGGTTGTATTCACGTGTGCCCCGTTCATCGGCATGGCCGGCGATTGTAATCGTCACGCCCTGATTGCGACGCAGCCATTCAGCCTGCTTTTCAAGCGTTGCCCGAGCTTCCGCCGACAACGACACGCTATCAAGACCGAAGAACACCCGATCTCCAATATTGGTGACCAAATCTTCCTGACTTCCCGCCGGAACCCCACCGGGCGCCAGACTGGAAACCTGTGGCGAACTACTTGCGCTACTGCCCGAGGATGAACCGGACCCGGCGGCACTTCCGCTCCCCTGGGCCGACCCGGCATTATCTGAAGTGGTTTCGCACGCACCGAGCGCAAGCCCGGCAATGACCGTAACGAGAATTTTCCAGTGCATTTCTAACGTCCCTCTCGTGAACACATCTTTCCTAAAAACATAAGCCTGGTCCTCGATTCAATAAAGGTTTGTTCACCTTCCGAGTCAGACCTTCTTCTCAATACCCAACCAACTCCAAAAACAATAAAGCTGGTCAACGTTTCGGCGGCGACCAGGCAGGATCAGATCCTGCAGTCGGCGTCTTGATTTCGCGTTCATTGAATCCGGTAAGATCCACTGAATATAGTTTTGGCTGTCCGCCCCCTGCACCCGCCCGCGGCTGACGGAAAAACATCAGCACACGACCATTCGGCGACCATGTTGGCCCCTCCACAAGAAACCCCTTCGCCAGAAGCCGTTCGCCACTGCCATCGGGTCTCATAACACCGATATAGAATTCACCCTGTGTAATTTTTGTGAAAGCGATGAGATCACCACGTGGCGACCATACGGGAGTTGCGTATCGTCCATTCCCAAAACTAATGCGTTTTGGATTTCCGCCATCCGAATCCATGACATAGATCTGTTGACGCCCACCGCGATCCGAATTGAAAACGACGCGTCTGCCGTCGGGCGAGAAAGAAGGTGACGTATCGATTGACGGATGGCTGGTTAGACGACTAACGCGCCGCGTCGGTAAATCCATCACAAAAATATCGGAGTTCCCATCCTGCGCCATCGACATAATCACGCGCTTGCCGCTCGGCGAGAAACGCGGGGCAAATGTCATGCCCGGAAAATCGCCCAGGGCTTCGCGTTGCCCGGTATCGATATTAAAGATGTACACACGTGGTTGCCCGCCGCGATATTCGAGATAGGTAATTTCCTGTGCTGTTGGCGAAAAGCGGGGCGTCAGAACGAGCTCGCCGCCACTCGTGAGATATCTGTGGTTAGCGCCATCCTGATCCATGATCGCCAATCTCTTAACCCGCTTTTCAGCCGGCCCCGACTCCGCGACATAGACCACTCTTGTATCGAAATAACCCTGCTCGCCGGTAATCCTTTTATAGATGGCATCCGCAATAATATGTGCGACTCGCCGCCAGTTGCGCGGCTCGGTATCTGTCCGCAGACCCACCAGCTGTTGACCGGCAAAGACATCCCATAGACGAAATTCCACCCGCAGCTGACCGTTTGCCCTGATCTCGGTGCTACCGACAACCAGAGCCTGCGCATTGATCTGACGCCATGACGGAAATTTTGGCCGGATGCGAAGAGAGCTCCTCGCCTGAATAAAAGCCCTGCGATCAATGAGTCGGAACAGCCCGGACCGTTCGAGATCCGCCGAAACCACCGCCGCGATATCCCGCCCCAAGGTTTGAGCCTGACCACCAGTGCCAAAGAAATCAGGCAGTGCGATTGGAAAAGGCTCTATCTTACCGCTGGTTATGTCGACCTTTAGCTCAGCACGGAGCGGGCTGACGCCGATTACAAAGGCGAGTGCTGCAACCGCCATCACCCACTGGCAGGCCAATAAATGGCGTTTCGTATTAATTTTCGTCATCCTCTCACATTAGCTCAAAATCGTCGCTAAGGACCCAGCGCTTCGCTGGGATCGAAATTGAACGTAATGTCCTTCCATATTTCGTATTGGCCGTAGGGTAACCGCAAAGGGCTGCAACGTGGATTCAAAAGTGCGCGAAAAGCACTTTCGGCGACAACACGAAAAGCCTGATCGCTGCGGAACCGTGCGGTATCGATAACGCGTGGTCGACCGAGCAATGATCCATCGCGATTGAGACGAATGCGAACCCCGATTTTCATTTTCTGGGCGTCTTTCGCACCACCTGGAATGTTCCAGCAAAGGTGGATCTGTTGCAAAACCAGCTTGGACAATTCGTTTTCGGCCTGACGACGCGCATAAGCAGATTGCACCGGTGTCGGACGTGGCTTGACGGGTTTTGGTGTCTTCTTGACGACCTTGGGAGTCGGTTTTTTGCGCTTGGTCAGATCCTTGAGCAATTTCCGAAATTCGTCGGGTGGTGGCGGTTTGCGTCGCGGTTTCGGCGCCACCCTTGCTACCTTTGCCGGTTTCTTGGGTTTCGTTTTTTTTACCACTTTTGGCTTGGGCTTCGGTTTGGGCTTCGGTTTGGGTTTCGGCTTTGCCTTGGGCGGCGGTGGTACGGGTTCCGGTGCGGGTTCCGGCGTCGCCAAAGGTGGCGGCGGTGGAGGTGGCGGAACAGGTTCCGGTGCGGGTTGCGCAACGGGCTTGGGCGCTGGCTCCTCTGGCATCTGATCCGGCATCACAAGGTTGACAGACATGGGTGGACTGCTTTCGATTTTTGGCGGATCGAACAAAATTGGAAGCCCGAAATAGGCGACAGCGATCACGATGACGTGCAGAACAGCCGAAATGATCACTGCACGTTTCATAGGTCACCGTGCGCCCCGACCAGTATTCTTACTCGGTGCCTGGGTGATCAGGGCGACTCTGTTAAACCCAGCCTGATTTAACGCGCCCATGACCGACATCACCCGCCCATAGGCAATGGCCTGATCCCCACGCAAGAATATCCGCACGTCCTTTTTATTTTCAGTAATTGCAGTAAGACGCGCGATTAACTGATCGAGCTGTATTTCCGTATCCTGCAAAAATACACCGCCATCACTATTGACGCTAACGACCAATGGTTCATCTTGACCAACGATACGGTTTGCCGCCGTTTCAGGCAGGTCGACGGGAACCCCCACAGTTAAAAGTGGAGCCGTCACCATAAACACGATCAGCAGCACCAACATAACGTCTACAAGCGGCGTCACATTGATATCGCTCATTGGCGCGCGACGATAACTTCCGCCGAGTTGTCCCGACTTACCACCCTGTCCAGAGCCAATATTCATCGCCATGGTCAGTCAGACTCCTCGAATTGCCGCGACAGGATGGCACTGAACTCGTTGCCAAACGCTTCAAGCCGGGCCGCATAACGTCCTAAATCTGTCGAAATTTTATTGTAAGCAACGACCGCCGGGATCGCTGCAACAAGCCCCAGCGCGGTTGCAAACAGGGCTTCGGCGATACCAGGGGCCACAACGGCCAAAGAGGTGTCCTTGGATTGAGCGATAGCCTGAAAGCTATTCATAATGCCCCAGACCGTCCCAAACAGCCCGATAAACGGCGCTGTCGAACCAACTGTTGCCAAAAACACCATCTGGCGTTCCAAACTTTCTAATTCACGTCCCATTGTGACGTGCATAACACGTTCAATACGTTGAGCGAGGCTGGCTTTTTGAGAGATTTCCGAAAGCCCCTTGGATGCTGACCGCCGCCACTCCCGCATTGCCGCCGTAAAAACAGACGACATTGGCTCCTTCGGTCGGTTATCGATTCTGTCATAGAGGTCTTCCAAGGACCCACCCGACCAAAAAGCTTCCTCAAACTCTTCAGCTTGTACCGCCAGGCGGCGCATCCGAATGATTTTCTCGAAAATAATTGCCCAACACCAAAACGATGCAAGGACCAGAATTATCATGACCAGCTTTACAATAATGTCAGCTTGAAGAAACAATCCCCACACTGAAAGGTCATGTGCCACCGACCCGGCTATGGCGGCGGATGCTACTGCTGTTTGTTCCATTTCTCGTTTCCGTCCTTACTATTTCGAGTTTTTAACTGCCAAAAGTGGCAAAAGTACGACACGCAAATCACTGGGCAAACGTCTTGGTTTTCCGGTGTCCCCGATGCAAGCGAGACGAACTTTAAGCCGCACAATCTCCTCAGCCCCCCGCTTCACAGTTTGGTTAATCCACAGACTCGCCGCTTCGATTTCGACATTGCCGCTGCAAATTTCAAGAGCATCATCAAGATGAGCCGGCTTCATATAGTCAACCTCGCAACGCCGAACAGCAAACACCAATCCATCATCAGACATCATTTTTGCGTGCGGATACCCAATGCAGCGTAGCATTTCCGTTCGAGCACGCTCTGCGTATCTGAGGTAGTTTGCGTAATAGACAATTCCTCCACTGTCTGTGTCTTCAAAATAGACCCGGATCGGGTAGACGTGAATGCCGTTCACAATCTCCCCGGCATCAGGCATCGCCATTGTCACCGCTAGGTTCATTGTCCTCGTTCTGTGTCGCCAGCAATTCAAGCTGAGAAATGATCTCTTTGTCAGCTTTCAGACCAATATGATCAAACCCCCTAGCGGTCACCACGCGGCCGCGTGGCGTCCGTTGAACAAGCCCCTGCTGAATTAGAAAAGGTTCTATGACTTCTTCAATGGCATCGCGTTGTTCAGACAATGCCGCGGCCAGCGTCTCGACACCGACCGGTCCGCCATTGTAATTTTCGCAAATTGTCCGGAGGTAACGGCGGTCCATCGCATCAAGACCGAGGGCATCAACCTCCAGGCGGTTAAGAGCGGCATCGGCAATACTGGCATCCACCGGCCCGTCTTCAGCGACCACTGCAAAATCCCTAACCCGACGTAGCAACCTGCCGGCCACGCGAGGGGTACCACGAGCGCGCCGGGCAATCTCACCAGCGCCCTCATCCGTTAATGCAAGATCCAAAAGATTGGCCGCCCGCCTGACGATGCTTTCCAGCTCCTCAGGACTGTAAAAGTTGAGACGAAGCGGAATGCCAAACCGTTCGCGCAGAGGTGTCGTGATAAGGCCTGATCGAGTTGTCGCGCCGATAAGCGTAAAAGGCTGCAGATCAATTCTGACAGATCGTGCCGCCGGTCCCTCGCCGATAACGAGATCAAGCTTGTAATCCTCAATCGCCGGATAAAGAATTTCTTCAACAACAGGTGAAAGCCGATGAATTTCATCAATAAACAGCACGTCGTTTGCTTCAAGATTGGTAAGGATCGCGGCTAAATCACCCGCCTTGGCAATTACCGGTCCGGAGGTCATACGGAACCCAACGCCAAGCTCTCTCGAGACAATCTGAGCCAACGTCGTTTTACCGAGGCCGGGCGGTCCATAAAACAAAACATGATCAAGAGCCTCGCCCCGTAATTTCGCGGCGTTGATGAAGACGCTCAAATTTTCGCGTAACTGCGGTTGTCCGACAAAATCGTTGAGGGTTTGTGGCCGTAAGGAAATCTCGGTGGCGTCATCCTGTCCGGACTCCGGCGCAATGATACGTTCCTCCGTCACGCGCTAAGCTCCTGCAACCCGGCCTTGACGAGATCCTCAACACTGGAATCTTCGCCAAGCACCTGAGCGGCCTGCGTCACAGCCCCGAAGGCCGCACTGCGGCCGTAACCCAGATTAACGAGTGCTGAAACAGCGTCAGAAACCGCGCCGGTATCATCGTCAGCCTTGCCACCAAAATCGACATGACGCACGACACTAAGCTCGGCCGCTTTCTCCCGCAGCTCGGCGAGCAATCGCACAGCAAGACGAGGGCCAACGCCGGGCGCCCTGGTCAGCGCGGCCTTGTCTTCGGCCATCATTGCGTTTGCCAGATCATCCGGCGCCAAAGTGCCGAGAATAGCCAGCGCCACTTTTGCCCCTACTCCCTGCACTGTCGTGAGCAGTTTGAACCAGTCCCGTTCTGACTGATCAGCAAAACCATATAAATGGATATGGTCTTCGCGCACATGGGTTTCGACAGAAATGGAAACCGGATATCCAGCCCGACCAAACGCCCCAAGGGTACGCGCTGAGCAAAACACTAGATATCCGACACCACCAACATCAATGACCGCCCCGTCATCGCCAATCGAATCCAATATGCCGGTAAGTTTGGCAATCATTTTGACTTGATCCTATTCCGCAGGCGTCGCGGCATGAACAACCTGCACGCCGGATTCCCAGCGCGCACGGCTACGACGATGGTGTGCATGACAAACCGCAACGCCGAGCGCATCGGCAGCGTCCGCACTATCAATAGAAGCACCGGGCAGCAAAGTCTTAACCATCATCGCGACCTGATCCTTGCCCGCATGCCCCGCACCCACCAGTGATTTCTTGATGACATTTGCGGGGTATTCAGTGACGGGAATTTCCGCCATAGCCGGCGCCAGCAGGACAACGCCCCGAGCCTGTCCGAGTTTGAGGGTCGATTTAGGGTTTCGGTTCACGAAAGTTTCTTCGACGGCGGCTTCATCCGGTCGATAGGTTTCGATTGCTGATCCCAAAACACGAAACAAATGAGCCAAACGGTCGGCGAGTGACAAATCGGTGGGCACCCGAACAGTACCATCCGCAACATGGGTCAGGTTGTTGCCGTCGACATCAATGATACCCCATCCGGTTGCCCGTAAACCCGGGTCCAGCCCAATTAGCTTCATCAAATTCCTTTCACCACCCGACACCTAATCGGCGAGGGTGGCCATTACCGCATCGTCGACCTCGTAATTTGCGGAAACCGACCGCACGTCGTCATTGTCATCCAGAGTCTCAAGCAGCTTGAACAGCGTCTGCACGTGGTCTTCTCCGACAGGTACCGTTACCTGCGGCTTCCACTGAAGCTCAACAAGCTGCGGCGTATCAAATTTCGCTTCCAGAGCTTCACGTACGGCATGCAAATCATCCGGTTCGCAGACAATGTCATGGCTGGCATCGGATGATTCAACGTCCGTCGCACCCGCTTCCAGGGCCGCCTCAAACATGTCGTCAGCATTTGTCACTTCGGCGGCATAACCAACTGCACCGACCCGATCAAACTGGAAACTGACACTATTGGTTTCACCGAGTGAACCACCATGCTTCGTGAAGGCCGCCCGAACTTCACTCGCTGTTCGATTGCGATTGTCAGTCAATGTCTCAACAATGATCGCGACCCCGCCGGGGCCATACCCTTCATATCTGATTTCCTCAAACGCTTCGCCATCAGCCAGCCCGGCACCACGTTTGATGGCGCGTTCGATATTGTCCTTGGGCATATTGACGGCTTTGGCAGCGGCCACCGCCGTTTTCAAAGCAGGATTCATCTCGACGTCAGGCAATCCGCTTCGCGCGGCAACCTGAATTTCACGAATATGTTTGGAGAATACATTGGCACGTTTTTTATCCTGCGCGCCCTTCCGGTACATGATGTTTTTAAATTGGGAATGTCCGGCCATGACCGCCCTGGTCCGATGTTAAAGAAGAAAACTATACTATATATAGCGGTTTAAAGCACTAATACCCCATTTTCTAGTCACTAAATGGCTTGCAGGCCTGAAAATCCGGCAAATTCGGTAAAAACCAGCCTAAAAAACCGAATTGAACGGTTTCTGACAATTTACGACGTCAATTCAGGGGTAGGTGACAGCCGACCCCCACGCCGAAATGGCATAATACTGGTCGTTAGCCCCGACTCATCATCGGTATCAATAACAGCCCCGCACAAAGTTGCTTCACCCTGCGCAGCTTCCAGTCGGGGTGCCGGCACCTTCTTTCTAAAGCGGGCTATTGAAGTTTCCTTTTTCATGCCGATGACTGAGTCATAATCGCCACACATCCCGAGATCAGTAATATAGCCTGTCCCACCTGGCAGCACCTGATGGTCCGCCGTTGGAATATGGGAATGTGTCCCGACAACAGCAGAGACACGACCATCCAGCGTATGGCCCATTGCAACTTTTTCACTGGTCGCTTCACCATGAAAATCAACAATAATCGCGGCGATATCGTCCCCCATTTTCTTATTGAGCAGCGCTCGATCGACTCCAGTGAATGGATCATCCAGCGACGGCATAAATAAAAGTCCCATGAAGTGCATCACCAAAACCTTGCGGCCAACGCCATCTTCATAGAGCCCGACCCCTGACCCGGGGGTTCCTTCGGGATAGTTGTGAGGCCGCAAGAGGCGACTTTCCTTATCAAAATGCGGGATAATTTCTTTCTGATCCCAGGCATGATTCCCGGTTGTCACCACATCAGCACCAGCGTCAAGAAACTGACTACAAATCTTGGGCGTAATCCCAAAGCCGCCAGCGGCGTTCTCACCATTCACGACCACAAAATCAACTGCCAACTCCCGCCGCAAATGGGGTAGCGCGTCACAAACCGCCCGACGTCCACTGCGACCAACCACATCACCTAAAACCAGAATTCTCATTCTTCTACTTTCTCAAACAATTTTGATCAGGCGGGCATAAATTGAGCAAAGCCTTGTTCGGTTACCAACCAATCCAGCCTGGCGTCACTCTCATCATGCGGCACCACTGGGACAATTTGTGCCTCGTACGCGACCCCAACTGCAATCACCGGGCCCTCTCTCCCCTGTCGCCGCTGAAGGAGCGTTCGGTCGTAATAACCACCGCCATAGCCCAACCGATTGCCCTCTCGGTCTACCGCCAGTAAAGGGATCACCATTATTTCCGGGATCAATACTGGTTGATCTGCGATCGGCTCCGCGACACCAAATGATGCCTCCTCAAGGATATCGCCCGGTTGCCACTGGCGGAATATCAGAGGCTTATCTTTCTGCTGCATTACCGGCAATGCACACTGCATCCCTTCTTCATGGAGACCGATCAAAATTTTGCGGGTATCAAGCTCATCGCGCATGGGCCAATAGGCGGAAATCACAGCACCACGATCAAAGGCCAGACCTGCATCACGCGCTCTTTGAAATTGCGCACAAATTTCCGTCGCGGCAGTACGGCCACGGTCTCGATGCGCCGCAACTCTGGCGGAGCGCATTCTCTGGGCCAAAGCCCGTTTTGCCTCATCAATTTGGGAAAGCGCCAACGAGACCGTCTTCTTTCTAAGTCTTGTGCTTTTGAATATCAGGTGATGCCGCGATAGCCGGTCAACGTGTCATTCTCTAAGGCCCGCGTTAGCAGGTGGGCGCCATATACCGAAACCAGGGCTCCGGAAGGGACAGCTCCCTAGAAGATATTATTGGCCAAAGGGATGTATATGTATCTCGTACTCCGCAGCATCAAGATCAATTTAGGCTGGCTCAAGCTTCTCTGCAATCAGTTCTATGCGTTTGGCCAAAGCGTCCGTTGTCTGTGCCATCGCCTGTTCAGCCGCTGCGGCGGCCTCCTCGGCGTTATTGTCATCGGCGCCATTGAGCTTAGAAAAGGTTTCAGACAGCTCATCTGATATCAGCAAACTTGCCATAACCAGCAATCGTGCATCGCCAATCTGGCCAACGGACGCGACAAGTTCCTGTACCCGTTGATCAACAAAAGCGGCGAGTTGCAGCAGGTGATCCTCCTGCCCGTCATCACAGGCAATGCGATATGATTTACCGTTTATCGCAACGTCAACCTGCGCCATTTTCGTCACCTAATATTGTGCGCAGCTTATCGATTGCCGAATCCAGTCGGGCCGAGACATTGCCGGTACTGTTTTCAAGTGTCGCGCAGCGTTGGCGGAGAGCGGTTAATTCACCTTCTACCTGGGCTGCCGTGGAGTTGCCGCCAACGCGCTGGGAGGCTTCCTCCAACCGCGCAAGGGCTGTTTCCAGCCGTTCCTGTGCCTCTTCAAGCTGTCCCATTCGCGTGGCTCGTCTCATCCAATCGGAGAAATTTGTGCCATTCAGAATAGGATGCGCGTCGCGCAAGCGTCAACCACGCTCGTCTTCGTTCCCCAGTCGTGGCACACTAGGGCCATGGCAACGAAGACCAAAACAACAAGATCTCGTCTCAAGATTCAACGGGTGGTCATACATGGCATTGATCACGCTCGGGCGGCATGCCGGGCCGCCATGGAGGTAAAACGCCCCTCCATAACACTTGAACTCTGGAGCGCCAAAGCCGCCGCGGGATCCCTCGGCCCGGCCTGGTTTGGCAACATCATTGAGATCGTCCATGGTGAATTTCCAGAACTCACAATTACCGGTGTTCTTGATTGCAGCGATGCCCCAGGCAATGCCCTCGCCGCCTTGCGACATGGTATCCCTTGTATCCAGATTACCGCGCGACCCAATGTGGTCCAGAAAATCAAGGCTATTGCCCGGCAATCCAAAGCCGATGTCAGGACACGCCGCCCCACAATGCCCGATCTCATGGACCATCCTGACCCGTTAGAATTCTTACGAAATCAATTTTCGTGAAATTTGCTTGAGTCGTTCCCTCAGCCAGGAGATTCACGTATAAGCTAAAGAAAGATTTGCGACGATAAAGAGGATGTAATGACCAAGGTTACGCAACGCGTTAAAAAAATTCTGGCTGGATATGAATCTGACAACCCCGGCACCAAGGGAAACCTTGTGCGCATTTTGATGCACGGAAAACTTGGCGGCACCGGCAAGATGGTCATTTTGCCCGTCGATCAGGGTTTCGAACATGGTCCGGCTCGGAGCTTTGCACCCAACCCGGCAGGATATGACCCACACTATCATTACCAACTGGCTGTCGATGCCGGTCTCTCTGCCTTCGCCGCGCCGCTCGGTATGCTTGAAGCAGGCGCCGATAGTTTTGCCGGCGCGGTTCCGACCATCCTGAAATGCAACAGCGCGAATTCGCTATCCTCAAACAAGGACCAAGCGGTCACCGCGTCGGTTGACGATGCGCTGCGCCTCGGCTGCGCGGCCATCGGCTTTACGATCTATCCTGGCTCCGAAGATCAGTACGAGCTGATCGAAGAAATTCGTGAACTTGCTGAAGAAGCCAAATCCTGCGGTCTGGCCGTCGTCGTCTGGTCCTACCCGCGCGGCGGCATGGTTACCCGCGAAGGCGAAACGGCGATGGATGTCTGCGCCTATGCAGCGCACCTCGCCTGCCTGATTGGTGCTCACATCATCAAGGTCAAACCGCCAACGGATGCGATGTTCCTGGAGGCCGCAGAGAAGGTCTATACCGCGCATAAGATTGATGTCTCAACCTTGACCGCCCGGATCAGCCACGTTGTACAGAGCTGTTTTAACGGTCGCCGGATCGTGGTGTTCTCTGGCGGTGAGGCCAAGGATCTCGACGGGATCTATAATGAAGCCCGTGCGATCCGCGATGGCGGTGGCAATGGCTCGATCATTGGCCGCAATACCTTCCAGCGTCCCCGTGAAGACGCGCTGGCGATGCTCGATTCCATCATCAATATCTACCAGGGCAAGTTCTAAGCCGAATGGCTGACAATGAGGACCGGCTGCGCTGTCGGCTCTATTTAATCACGCCGCCCGATATTTACGGTGAGGCTCTGCCGTCTTTTGCAGACGCCCTGACAGCAGCCCTGGATGGTGGTGACGTCGCCTGTGTTCAACTGCGGCTGAAAGATGTCGATGATGACGTAATCCTCGATGTGGCGGACCGGTTGCGTCCCATCTGCCATGATCGCGATGTTGCCCTGATTATGAATGATCGTGCGGACCTTGCCGCCAAAGCCGACTGCGATGGCATCCATGTTGGGCAAACTGACACACCTTATGACGAAGCTCGTAAAATTCTGGGCGACGACGCCATTGTCGGCGTGACCTGTCATGCCTCTAGCCATCTGGCGATGGAAGCCGGCGAAGCCGGGGCAGATTACGTTGCTTTTGGCGCCTTCTTCGACAGCACGACAAAACAGCGAAAACATACCGCCGAGCCGGACTTACTCAACCAGTGGCAGGAAACGATGCTGGTTCCCTGCGTCGCGATTGGCGGGATCACAATTGAAAACTGTCGACCGGTGGTGTCAGCAGGCGCTGACTTTATTGCGGTTTCAGCAGGAGTCTTTGCCTATCCGGAGGGGCCTGGCGCCGCTGTAAAAGCCTTCAACAAAATATTCGACGAAGTCGCTGACGTCTAAAGTCTGGAAGGCCCGCTACCCCACCAGCGCATCACCCTTGATCGTTACGCGCCGCAATGTCCGGCGTTGTTCGCGCGGCCAGTCGGTACGGGCATGCAGACATGAAAGATTGTCCCAGATCATGATGTCACCAGGCTTCCAGACATGTTCATAAATATTGTCTTCGGCTTCAACGATATCCGCGACCGCGTTAATCAATTCGCGGCTCTCCTCATCGCTATAGCCTTCTATCCGCATCGACATCAGCCGACTGATATAGACCGCTTTACGTTTGGTGTCGGGGTTGGTCACAAAAACCGGCTGCCAGTAATGCAGGAGATTTTCCAAAGGCTGATTGAGGCTGCCCGGCTCGGTTTTCGTATAGTCATACATCTGCAGGACTTTGCGTCCCTCAAGCTTCGCTCTGAGATCATTGGGAAGACGGTCATACCCATTATAGAGGCTGGCGAATTTCGTATGACCACCTTCGCTGGGAATTTCCACGGCATACAGAAACGATGCCCGGTGCGGTTTCCCGACATAGCATTTGTCGGTGTGGAACCACATCTCGCCATCCCCCAGCGAGCCCACTGGCTTGCCTTCGTCATCTAATTCATTGGTAACGAGCTGCATGGGATTGTCAGGATCGGCACGATAGGACCGTTTTTCGACCGGCGGCTTTACCCGGGCCGCGACATCACCGTAAATCCGCGCGTAAGCAAATTGCGCGTCATAATCAAGATCCTGTCCCCGCACCAGCAAGATGCTGTTTTTCGCCCAGGCCTGCCGCAGTGCTTGCCCTGTCCCTTCATCAATTGGCTGGGAAAGATCGATGCCCTTCACCTCAACGCCAATGGCGGGTGACAGCGGAATGATGTCCAGTTCAGCATTACTCTTCAATTGCGTTGCCATTCATCTCTCCATTACGAAAGCCGGTCGCCCTGCACCGTACAGCGCCGCAACGTCCGGCGTTCATCCCGCGGCCAGTCAGTGCGCGCATGCACCGACGACAGATTATCCCACACAATAATATCGCCGGGTTCCCAGACATGCTCATACATATTGTCGGGAGATTCAATGACATCCCAGAGTGTCTCCAGAACCTCGCGATTTTCATCATCGTCCAGACCTTCGATCCGCGACGTCATCAACCGATTTACATAAAGCGCCTTCCGGCCGGTATCTGGATTGGTGACAAAGACCGGCTGCCAATAATGCATCAGCTCATCGATATTCACCTCCGGCCCGACCGGCACCGTGCCGAAATCATAGACTTGCAGCGCCCGCCGTCCTGCGAGCTTCTGCCGCAAATCGTCTGGCAACATGTCATACCCATTATAGAGGCTGGCGAATTTCGTATGGCCACCTGAACTTGGAATCTCCATGGCATATAAAGTCGAAGCTCGATCTGGCTTTTCCTCGTAGCACTTGTCGGTATGGAAATACATTTCACCATGACCAAGTGAACCCAAACGCTGTCCGTTTTCATCGACACGGTCGGTAATCAGATGCATTGGATTGTCAGCATCCGGCACATAGTCACGTTTTTCGACCGGCGGTTTGGAGCGTGGCGCGATCTCGCCAAAAATTCGTGCAAAGGCGTATTGCGCCTCATCATCAAGTTCCTGACCACGGATCAGCAAAATGGACTGTTCAGCCCAGGCCGCCTTTAACGTGCCAGCTAGAGCCTCATCAATCGGGTCATTTAGATCAACGCCGCGAACCTCAACGCCAATCGCATCTGAAAGTGGGTGTAGAACCAGTCCATGAGAATCCTGCTCCAACTCTGGCATTGATAGTCTCCGCCACCTCCGAAGTTATACCCCACAATGATTATGATGGTTTCAGCCGCAGAAGAGCAATATTCATGAAGCTTAACCATTGTTATAATGTGTGTTTCGCGTTGTTTTAGGGCCACTAAACGTCGGAATTTCTTACGATTTAAAAATTCCGTTCCTACAAAATCCCTGTAACGCCTTGTTTTCTAATACATTCGTTAAACGACACAATTCTTGCATATAAACTATTGAATTTAAAAATAAAATTGCGCTTTCGGGACACATCAACAATGAAAATACTAAAATCTCTTACCTTGAGCCTGTTTATGGCAGTGGCGTTATTGGGCTTGGCGCCCAGTGCAAAAGCCGGTCCTGTCATCGCAGCCTTTGATTTCGAAAACGCTACAGCTGGTGCTTCAACCGCCGCCGCGTCAACCACCGGTGCCGGTATTAGCGGTGCGCTTTTTGGCGGCACGAATGGCTCTTCGAGTGTCGTTGCATTTGCAGATAATACCTATACGAGTGGCGCGCTTTTCCCCGGCACAAACGGAACGCTGTTCAATTATTTCACCTTTACGACCGCAACATCGCTGGATCTCGGCGCGCGGACATTTTAAGTCCGGCTAAGCCCTGCAGGCACGGCGACACCGACTGGGTTTTTCGGTACCGATACAGTGGGATGGAGCCTTCTGGATTCCATCACCGTGCCGTTCGGCTTTGCGAATAGCGGTACGCCTAACGTGGCCCTTGATTTGACCGGCACATCGATTGGTCCAGGGACCTATACGATCGGCATCGGGGCGCAAAGCGGTGTCATCTCAACTGGCACAACCCAGCTTTTCTTAGATGACGTAACGCTCAGCTCTGCTGATGTTCCGGTTGAAGGGTCCTTCGCCCTATTTTGCCTCGGGCTCGTCGGCATCGGATATCTGCGGCGGCGTAAAACGGCCTGATAATGTAAAGTCTGCTTGTAGCCATAAGGAGACTTCTAGGCAGCCACGATTCAAATCGACCCAATGAGATGTTCTATCAGGGGGGCTAGTTTAGCGTTGTCGCTATTTTCAGTCGGTAAGGCAAAATAGGCTGATCGGGGGCTCTATTTGGACACTGAACATAGCCACAAGGGTGCCCTCACGAACGAGCCTAGAGGTGAGTTCGGAAGGGAGAAGCGCGATAGCCTCTCCAGCAAGGACTGCGGTTATAACATGGCTGCCGTCTCCCAACCCTCGGAAGGTCACATCGGCGGGGATTGGAAGCGATGCCTCGCTGAAGGCTTGGGGCCAGTAATTGTATATCGCCTCGTGTAAGAGAACTCCCGTGGTGACATCCTCAATCCGGTGAGGCTTGCCCAGCTTTTCGAAATAATTGCGATGACAGACCGCGCGCCAGCCCCTAGCGCCGAGCGGTCGAGCTGTATCGTGGTCGTGCAAAAATCTTATAGCAAGGTCGACGACGCCTTCCTCCACCGGAGCGTCGAACCGCGCCGCCAACCGAATGTCGATATCGATGCCCGGATGCGCGGCCCAAAATGTCGGCAGCGCTGGGATCAGGCAGAATTGTACGTAGGCATTAGTAGCGCTTAGGACGACCTTATACTGATCGTTGCCACGGCGAATTGAATGACAAATTGTGTTGAGACGCGCCATTGGTCCGGCAGAGCCATCAAGAAGCGTTTGACCAATTGGCGTTAGTTTGGGCCGCCGGGTTGAACGATCAAACAGCGTCGATTTCTTCTTGGCTCGGTTCGTCAGGGAGCCGTCTTTGAAGTCAAAGCAAACGGAGAAGCTCGTAAAATCATCGAGGATAATCGCTTAAAGTCAGTCGTTGGTATCCGCGTTGACAGGGAGCGTGGGCGTTTGTTGGTTGTCAATTCTGATCTCGGTGCAGCTGTTGGTAGCAAGCCGGGGGATAAGTTCGGTGTCGCCTCGCTCAGCATTTATGATATGGCAACCGGAAAGCCGCTCCATTTTGTTGATCTTTCAGGCATTCGCCCGGGAGAGAAACGCTTTCCAAATGATGTCGCAGTGGATGCAAATGGCAACGCCTATGTGATCGACAGTTTGGCCGCTGCCATTTACAAGGTTACGCCGACTGGTCAGGCTGGTGTACTTCTGGCAAGCGAACAATTTCGCGGTCCGGTCTTCAACCTAAACGGCATTGTCGTGCATCCGGACGGATATTTGATCGTCGCGAAAAAAGTGACGGGTTGTTGTTCAAAGTTCCTCTCGGCAAACCAGAGACGTTTACTACTGTCGGTCTGCCGCGCGCACTCGTCGCCGCTGACGGCCTCGTGCTTGCCGAGAACAATGAGTTCGCCGTAATAACCAATCGAGCTGGCAAAACGGTGTCTGATACGGTTTCTACGCTTAAGAGTGACGATAACTGGACGTCGGCACGGATAACCGGTTCTGTAGCCATCGGCAACGTCTACGCGACGACCAGCGTTGTGAAAGACGGGCGGCTATTTGTAAATTACGGTCGACTAAACACATTGATAGGTTCAATCAAATCGCCAGCAATTATCTCGCCGTGTTCGAGACCGAATCTCAGGTGGCGGCGCTCGTCCCCCATATGGAAACTCTGGCCAAGCTGCATCCCCACGGCGTCATAGCCACCGCACCCGCCGACGCTGACGGCATTGATTTCGTTTCACGCTTTTTTGCTCCGTCCTTTGGAGTTCCCGAGGATCCAGTGACCGGTTCGGCCCATTGCACACTGACGCCCTACTGGGCAGCTCGGCTCGGCCGACCCAATCTGGAAGCACGACAGATATCGCCAAGGGGTGGTGCGTTGCGTTGCCAGCTTTCGGGGGAGCGGGTCACAATTTCCGGCCACGCCGTGCTCTATCTTGAAGGCACACTGACCGGCTTGTGACTAAGTCCTTCGGTCTCCGATTTTTTAGTAGCTAAACCCGAATTGATGTCGGTTTTTTAGCCCGGAAGAGACGTTTTACCCCTTAAACGCCGCCTTGGCTTTGGCGACGATGCGGGGCGGCGCCCGGTAGAGTTTTTCCACCAGTCTTTGAACATCACCCCCGAGTGTAGGGGATACCGGCAGGTCGGATTTCCGGACGTCGGCGCGGAAATCGATGTCTTTCATCGTGCGCTCAAAAGCAATCCGCAGTGCGATGACCTCTTTTCTGGGGACACGGGGCGGCGCGATATAGGGACGGCCAAATTCCTGCGACGAGACCAGAAGCTCCATGGCCGCTCTTTCATCCGGTGTACGAACAAAATCCCAGACCATCGGAACACCGAGCTTGTCGAGTTCGGGATTACCCACCGGGGCGAACTGAACCAGAATATTGATTTTCTTCTGCTTTAGCAGGAGCGCGCTCTCGGTTCGAAATGTCGACCAGGAAAGGCCGCAAATGCCGTGAACCTCACTATGTTCCAGCCCCTGCGCCGCCTGGCTGACACTTTTACAGTTCTGCACCAATTTAAATTTAGCACCGGTCAGCTGTATCAGGGCCAAAGCTGTGTCGCGAGAGGCTCCCCCAAACCGGCTGGCCCCCATCACCATCCGGCGATTGAGCGTCTGGGCAAATGATCTGGCAGGCGCATCCGTCCGCCCAATGCAGACGAACACTGAGCTGGCAGCGCTCCCCAAATATTTGAACTTTCGGGGATCGTAATCGACGTCTTTTGCATTGCCGACAAGTGGTTCCATGATCACGCCTGGCCGGATCGCGGCGATCGTCAGCCCATCCTTTTTGGCAGTGTTATAGATCCAATTGGCCGCTTTGCGGCTGGCAGCCCCGGGCATGCTTTTGAAGGACATAGAGGGATTACCCGGAATGTATTTGACCATATGTCGGCCAATAAACCGGGCGTATTTCATATAAGAGCTGTCCGCGGCGGCACCAACAACGAACTGGATGGTTTGGCCGGTATAGTGTTTTTCAACATCCGACACCTGCGCCATTGTCGGGGTGATCGCCCCGAAGCTAACGCCAAAACCGAAAATTGCATTCAAAAACAGTGATCTGGTTCTCTGCATATGTCCCAATCTCGTTTGCGGTTGGGATTCTGGAACCAAAATGGTTAACAGGCCGTGACTACAGGTGCCCAAAGAACATTTTCGATTTTTTCAACCCCCGCGCATAGCATGACCAGCCGATCAAACCCCAACGCGATGCCAGATGCCTCTGGCATGCCCGATGCCAGCGCGTCCAGGAAATCTTCATCTATCGGATAGCTGAACCCGGCGACTTCCTGCTTTCGTACGACCTCTGCCTCAAACCGGCGGCGTTGTTCGACTGCATCCGTCAACTCGTCAAATCCATTTGCCAGCTCCAGACCGCAAACAAAGATTTCAAATCTTTCCGCAACGCGGTTATCGGTCGAACTCTGCCGTGCCAAAGCTGCCATCGAAAGCGGATAATCATACAGAACCGTCGGTGCGCCGACACCAAGATTGGGTTCTATTTTTTCCAGAAACAGACGAAAGAATATTTCATCCCATTGATCATCAGGATCGATACGTACGCCGGTCCGCGACGCTTGACCGGCGAGCATCGCGGCATCCGGGTTAAGTGGATCAGGCGCCGTCGCCAGAAGATCGATCCCGCAATATCGTTCAAAGGCCTCAGCAACACTCAGATATTGCCAATCAGCCTGGGGGTCACATTGCCGACCCTGCCAGTTGAAAATCCCATCATCACCGTCGCGTTTTATCTGCAATGCGGCAGCTTTAAGGAGGGCCTCGCAATCTTTGGCGATATCACGCCAGCCCGCGCCGGCACGATACCACTCCAACATCGTGAATTCCGGATGATGCGTCGACGACCGATCGCCATTGCGCCATACCCGTGCCAGCTGAAATATCCTCTCCATGCCAGCTGCCAGGAGTTTTTTCATCGCAAATTCAGGGGAGGTATGCAGAAACAGATTTCGTCTCTCCGTTTCTGCAAAGGGCTCAAACAGCTCTGTCGCAAAGGCAGTCAAATGAGGTTCCATCCCGGGTGAAACCTGCAGTGCCGGTGTTTCAACCTCAATAAATTGGCGATCATTAAAAAATGCTCGAACTGTTAAGGCGACCCCGTTTCTGACCATCAAAGCTGGTAAGCGCTTCGCGAGGGCGTCACGTTGCCACCAACGATCTGAAGCGGAAGCAGCGGGGGATTGCCTATCGGATAGTGGGATGTCATTCATGGCACTGATCCAAACTATTTGCCTCCAGGGCGTATCCCTGGCGGCGCAATTTCAGCGGAGCGCACACCATGAAGGCGGTCAGAAATCTTGTCCAGAGGTTGCAGCCACAGCCCCTTTCTTCTCCAGAGCAACTGGTAGAAGCAGGTTTGATTCCTCCCGATCATATAGATGCCGTGCAGGAAGCCGCCGCGACACTTCCGGTCAGCGTGACCGCCCATATCGCCGGATTGATCGATCCCGCTTCACCCGACGCCCCCATCGCCAAACAGTTCATCCCCTCCCCGCAAGAAAATGACATGCAGGAAGAGGAATTTGCCGATCCGATTGGCGATATTCCGCATAGCCCTGTTGCGGGCATCATTCACCGCTATCCAGATCGTGTCCTCCTGACACCTGTCCTTACCTGCCCTGTCTATTGCCGGTTCTGTTTTCGCCGCGAGGCGGTGGGTGACGGGCTGCTCTCTGCCGCGGAGCTCGACACCGCCCTCAGTTACATCCGGGACAACAAGGAAATCTGGGAGGTCATTCTGTCTGGTGGCGATCCTCTCATTCTGTCGCCTCGTCGACTGTCACAAATTATAGATGCGCTGGACGAAATTGATCATGTCGCGGTTGTCCGCATCCATACGCGTGTCCCGGTGGTTGACCCAAAACGGGTCACAGACTCGCTGATTAGCGCTCTAAAGCGCCCAACACCGGTATTCGTCGTTTTGCATTGCAATCACGCTGACGAATTGGTCACAGAGTCGGAACAGGCCATCTCAACTTTGGTCGAGAATGGATTTCCGATGCTCAGCCAATCTGTACTGTTAAAGGACATCAATGACGACCCCGAAACCATGGCTGATCTTATGAAAAAACTCGTAGGATGCCGTGTTAAACCCTACTACCTGCACCATGGTGACAAAGCACGCGGGACCAGCCATTTTCGAACGACGCTCGCCGCCGGCCGGGCAATTATGTCGAAACTCCGCGGGCGTCTGTCAGGCCTATGCCAACCGACCTACGTTCTCGATATCCCCGGTGGCCACGGCAAAATCCCGGCAGCCGAATGTTCACTCCAGGCTCTCGACAATGGCGACTGGCGGGTAACAGACTGGCAAGACAACACACATCGTTATCGCGACCAGGCGGGTGTAACAGAGTGCGTTGAAACCCGGCGGGCAACCTGCTAGTTTCCGCCGCCGAAACAACCCAGTATGTGACAAGGATAGGAATACCATGAAGGTTCTGGCCAACACGCTCAGACCCGGACATGCCATTGAGCATGACGGCAAAAAATATGTCGTGGTCAAATATGATCTTATCCTGCCCGGCAAGGGCAATGCCTTTATCGCCGTCGATATGCGGGATGCCATTTCAGGCGTTAAGACCAATGAACGTTTCCGGACACAGGAAACGGTTGAAAAGCTAATGACGTCGGAAAAAACCTGCACCATGTTGTTTGCTGACGGCGATCAGATCAATCTGATGGATTCAGAGACCTATGATCAGTTCGCTGTCTCTATCGACATGGCAGGCGACGCAGGGGTCTTTCTGACCGATGGCATGGAAGTAACGGTTGAGACCGTTGACGACATGCCCGTCGGCGTCAAGTTGCCACAACATGTCACACTCGAAATAACCGAGGCTGACGCTGTTGTTAAAGGCCAGACTGCCTCATCATCCTACAAACCAGCCGTGTTGGAGAATGGTGTCAAAACCCTGGTCCCACCACACATTGCAGCAGGCACTCGTGTGGTTATTAACACCGCCGACGCAACCTATGTAGAACGCGCAAAAGACTAAACTTTTTGCCGCGCAATTTTGTTCAGCTTTTAAAAAAGGCGCCCGCCCAATGTGGCCAGCAATAATCAACGTCATGGACAACGCTGCGCGCAAAGCGGCGAGAAGCTTATTGCATGATTTCGGCGAAGTTGAACAATTGCAGGTATCCCGAAAGGGCCCGGCGGATTTTGTCTCGGAAGCTGATCGCCGAGCCGAGGAGATCATCAAAATTGAACTCAGCAAGGCACGACCGGACTTTGCGCTGTTGCTGGAAGAAGAAGGCTCGGTTGGATCAAAAGACGCAACGGATCGGTGGATCGTAGACCCGCTCGACGGCACCACGAATTTTCTCCACGGCATCCCGCATTTCGCTATTTCAATTGCCCACGAACAAAACGGGGAACTCGTTGCCGGCATGGTCTACGACCCGTGTCGAGATGAAACCTTTTGGGCCGTGAAAGGTTCTGGGTGCTTTCTGGGCAATACACGGCTTCGTGTTTCAGCTCGGGATCGTCTGGACGTTGCAATTCTTGCCACAGGGGTTCCCTTTGGAGACCGTCCAGGTAAAGAAGAATTATTGGCTGCCTTGGCGCCCGTCATGGATCGCACAGCGGGACTGCGAAGGTTCGGCGCCGCCTCTCTGGACCTCGCTTATGTAGCCGCCGGCCGGTATGATGCGTTTTGGGAATTTGGTCTTTCGCCCTGGGATGTTGCCGCGGGGATCGTATTGATTCGCGAAGCAGGTGGACTGGTGAGTGAACTGGATGGCCGTGCAGACCCCCTAAATGGCGATACAATTTTGGCGGCAAACAGCGCTTTGTACGACCCTGTCGGCAAAATGCTCCGGGACGCCATCCAGGCAAATCGATAAAAATTTCGCCTTTTGGGATCAGGCTAAGTTGTTGTGGCGTGAACCGCGCTGCGCTAGATTGATTACGTACATTAACCTTACTGGTTAAGCAGGTTAACGGGGAATGACAGGCGGATCCGATGTTTTAGGATGCCGGTATCATGGAGTTCTATGACAGCGTTCAATCCAATCAAACTTTTCCTTTCTATCACATTGTTGGTTTCGGTGGCCTTTTCCGGCGCCAACGCGCAACGATATTTAGGCGGCAATGGTCAATCCAGCGTCACGGTTGATTACAGCGTAATTGACGATTTAGGGCGCTCGCCAAACGTGCCCCAAGTGCTGCTGGGTGTCCCTGGTGCAGCGGCTGCCCTAGGAGTCCGATATTCATCACCGCAACCCAAGTTTCCCGTAATTTCAACGGGGCGTTCTTCTGCCAAATCGGGAGGCATCGTCCTTCGGCCACCCAAGGCAATGCGCAAGCGCACCACGCAGACGAAAAGAAAAGCACGGAAACCAGCGCGTAGGATTACGCGCACCGCACGTCGTGCACCGGCACCTCGCCAAATCCGGCCGTTGGCGCCCCCGAGGGCTTTAACACCACCAAAAGCGATCCCGGCACCATCCGCACCGAAACTTTCTGCCCCCGCACGTGTACCTGTGCCCACGGCGCCGGTGGTCCCGCCAGCGCCGAAACCTACGGCTGTTGCAAAAAAACCTGTGAAGACAATTACCTTACCACCCCCGGCGCCACTAAAAGTCGTGCCAAAAAATACGGTTCCCGCCGCACCGAAAATTACCGCGCCTAAAAGCGAGCCCAAGCCACAAGTCGCGTCACTGCCACCAATTGGCCAACTCCTTAAGGCTGGTGCGACGACACGCATCGGGTTTAGCGCCGGATCTGCAAAGCTCAACAGCGATGCCTCGGCGCGTTTGAACGACGTTTCCAATTCACTCAAAAAGAATGGCGCGTTACGCATCCAATTGCTGGCCTACGCCGGCTCCAAGGATGGATCGGCAAGTCAGGCACGGCGGCTATCATTGTCGCGGGCCCTGGCGGCGCGGTCATATTTGATTGAAAAGGGTATTCGCAGCACTCGAATCGATGTCAGGGCCTTGGGTAACCGCTCGGGCACTGGTCCTGCGGAACGCATTGATATTATCGTGACAACGCGTTGACCCGCATTGTTGTGATACCGTCATGATCACCGTGGTATCTCACACAGCTGCAGGAAAGGTCGGATGAACGGACCCCGGCGTTATTTAATAAGAATGTTGCTGTTCATTGTCGCTGTTGGGCTGGCGGTCGCGGGGCTGTATTCCCCGCTTGTCGATGCCTTTATGGCGAACCCTGCCCTAAACGGTCTCATTCTCGGTGTCCTGCTGTTGGGTGTCATATATATCTTCCGACAGGTAGCACTTCTGCTGCAGGAAGTTGCCTGGATCGAAAATTTCCGAAATGACCAGGGACACGCCAACCAGACACCTCCGAAGCTCCTTGCACCAATGGCAGCAATGCTGGGCGAGCGTAAAGGTCAGTTCAGCCTGTCCGCTTTGTCATTGCGATCTCTGCTTGATGGCATCTCCTCACGTTTAGAAGAATCACGCGATCTTTCTCGTTATCTTATTGGGCTGCTCATTTTTCTCGGGCTGCTTGGGACATTTTGGGGCTTGCTGCAAACGATAGGTGCGGTTGGCGACGTAATCGGTAGCCTCTCGATCGGCGGTGGTGATCTCGCCAACGTGTTCACCAATCTAAAAGCAGGCCTGAAAGCTCCCCTCGCCGGCATGGGGACCGCCTTTAGTTCTTCCCTTCTCGGTCTCGCAGGATCTCTGATTCTCGGCTTCCTGGAGCTGCAGGCCGGTCAGGCACAAAACCGGTTTTACAACGACCTGGAGGACTGGCTCGCTGGCCAGACGCGTTTATCCTCCGGCAGCCTAGCCATTGGTGAAGGGGACCAAGGCGTTCCCGCCTATGTTCAGGCATTGCTGGAACAAACAGCCGATAGCCTCGAAAGCCTGCAACGTACCCTCGAGCGCGGAGAGGAAAGTCGTATTTCCGCCAATAGCAGCGTTATCTCGTTAACCGACAAGCTCGACACCCTCACCGATCAAATGCGAACCGAACAGTCTCTTATGATCAAGCTGGCCGAGACACAGCTCGAAATGAAACCCCTGCTTGCAAAAATCGCCGATTCATCTAGCGCGTCTTCTCCCGACGAAACGATGAGCAAATCGATGCGCAGCATCGATACACAGCTCGCACGGCTTATCGAAGAGATGGGCACAGGCCGCAACGAGCTGGTCGCGGAACTTCGCAGTGAAATTCGGGTTTTATCTCGAACCATGGCGGCGATCGCTGAACGGTCGAACCAGTGACGGGTTGGCACTGAGAGCCAATGGCAACGCGATCCTACAGACGTAGCAGCTCTTCCAATATCTGGCCCGGCTTTGTCGACGCCATCTCAACCCTCCTGATCATTGTCATATTCTTGCTAATGGTCTTCACGATCGCGCAATTCTTTCTGTCCGAGATTTTAACGGGTCGAAATGATGCGCTCGACCGGCTGAACCGACAAATCGCAGAGTTGGGCGAAGTGCTCGCTCTTGAAAAGAAATCGAATGAAGATTTGCGACAGGAAATTTCCCAACTCTCTACCGAATTACAGGGATCAATTTCCGCCAGAGACCAACTTCAGCAGAACCTCGCGGCCATGACCGGCGAGCGAGACCGCCTTGCCGACTCCCTTTCAGCCAGATCCAAGGAATTAGCTGTCGATCGCGAAAAGATTCGGGTGCAACTCGCAACCCTTCAAACTCTACAAAATGATATCGCCGCTCTGAAGAAGGTCAGAAAGGAACTGGAAGAAAAAGTTGGTTCTCTCGCGGCTTCTCTCGACAAAAGCAAAACAGACCTGACTGCAGCTCGGGATCGAAGCAAACAACTTGAAGCCCGGCTAGCAACGGCCGAGGAACGAACGGCGCTGGCACAGAAAGAAATTGAGAAGAGAGATATTCGCCTGAACACTATGCAGGATGCCGCCGTCAAATCAGCCAAGTCACTCGAAGACGAAAAGGAACTGTCAAAGCAAGCCCGGTCCCGTGTTGCCTTGCTCAATCAGCAAATTGCAGCGTTGCGACAACAGCTTGCCCGTATTTCGAGTGCCCTCGAAGCTTCGGAAGCGAAAGCACGGTCTCAGAATGTTCAGATCGTTAATCTGGGCCAGCGACTGAACGAAGCCCTTGCCAGCAAGGTCCAGGAGCTGGCGCGTTTCCGGTCCGAGTTTTTCGGCAAATTACGCGAGGCGCTGGGCAATACGAAAGGAGTACGTGTCGAAGGGGATCGTTTCGTATTCCAGTCAGAGGTTTTATTTCCGTCAAGTTCCGCTGATCTGTTTGGCGCTGGCGAAAAACAAATCAACCAACTGGCAGGCACGTTAAAAGATATCGCTTCGCGCATTCCCAAAGACGTCGACTGGATTTTACGCGTCGATGGGCATACGGATAGCCGCCCGATAAGGACAGCACGTTTCCCCTCTAATTGGGAGCTGTCATCGGCACGCGCCATCGCGGTCGTCAAGAAACTCATTGCGCAAGGCATTCCGCCGCATCGGCTGGCAGCAACCGGGTTTGGTGAATTCAGACCACTGGATACGAAACCAGGTGCGGCGGCTCTAAGCCGTAACCGGCGGATCGAGTTTAAACTCACCGGGCGGTAGGCAAAAAAAGACCCCGCCGAAGCGAGGTCTTTCTCGAAATAACTGCTTGGCTTAGCCTTTGCAGTCAATCTTCTTGGCTTCCTTGCCGGCTCCTGGATAGATGAAGGTGCACGTCATGCCAATCTTGATGGCTTTACGTTTAACCTTCTTACCATTCACCGTCACCTTGGTCCGGGACCCCGAAACCTTGGCACGGACTTCCTTGCCTTTATACATAATCCAGACACGACGATTGCCGCGCTTGGTCTTTGTCACTTTACCGGTGTGACTGACCATCTTGAAGACAACTTTGCCCTTCTTGCCTTTATAGATAAGGGCTTGCTTCAGGTTCTTAATAACCGTCTGGTCGGCTTTGGTAACGCGGGCAATCAATGCCTGTACATCTTCACCAGTAACCGGGTTGAGTTCACGGCCCAGTTTAAGGATCGAATTTACGAATTTTGGATCCTTGACCATTTTGTTGAAAGCAACACGGAGCGCTTTGACGCGTGCTTGTGGTACACTAGGAGGTGCAACAAACGGACGACCCATTTCGAGGCGGGCGTCGTTAAGTTCCATGACAGCCTTGTCTTTGGCATTGGCTGCAAGATCTTTCGCCAAAGGAACATGCGGAATTTTCGCATGTTTACGGGTCGATGCCTGAACGAGAATATTGACGAATTCCTTCCCAGGCTTGAACCAGCGTTTCTGAGCGGAGGTCAGCGAGGAGTACGAACCGCACATGCCATCAAGCTCTTTGCGCTCCACCGCAAGTGCTGTCTCTGTCGATCCAGGATAGCCAGAGATCACTTTAAACTTGAATCCCAGCATATTGTTCAAAAACGTCGGCACGGTCTCACTATCAGACGCGATGCCCGATCCACCCATGTGGGTAACCGTTGTTTTCAAATCTTCAAAGGTTTTTGCTTTGGACCCTTTACGAACAACACAGATTGTCACTTCGTTATTCAGGCTGCCAATCCAGTTGAATTTGTTCGGATCAAAAGCAGCACCGGGACGTCCCATAATCGCGTGGAACGGTGCCGTCCGCTGTACATGCCCGAAAACAGTTCCGTCCTTCGGTGCCCGAACATACAAAAAGTTCGCAGCGCGAAGTCCACCGGCGCCCGGCATGTTCTGCACAACAGCGCTAGGGTTACCTGGAAGAAACCGAACAATGTGATCTGCAAGAACACGGCTATAGGCGTCATACCCGCCACCGGCGCTCGAAGCGACAATAACGCGTAACGTTTTGCCTTTATAAAAATCGGCGACAGCGTCTGCCTGCACAGCCGTCGATGTTACGCCGACGCCCGCAGCCGCTATGACAGCGCCTGACAAAAATTTCTTAAGTGAATTCATCAAATGGTCTCCCTGTTATCCCTATCTGTTAGAACCGCCGAAAGACTAGCACGAGGTTGCTCGCATTCAAGGTCAAAACACGTCAAACTAACCGATTGCAGAATCTATTAAAGCCATACAAAGAGGTCGGAAAAATGAAAATTGACGGCAGTTGCCATTGCGGTGCGATAAGCTATGAAGCGTCAGTCGACCCTGAAAGCGCGGGGATTTGCCACTGTACGGATTGTCAGAAGTTCTCCGGAGGTGCTTTCCGCATCGGTGTTGTCGCCAAAGAAGAAAACTTCACGCTGTTGTCAGGAGCACCCAAAACCTATGTCAAAACAGCAGAAAGCGGCGCGTCACGCGCCCAGGTTTTTTGTCCGGATTGCGGTACGCATATTTATTCAACATCGGTCGGGGATACGCCAAAAGAATTTCGTATTCGGACACCAACAACAAATCAATGCAGCCAGTTAACACCTAAATCGCAGGGCTGGTTTCGTTCAGCACAAAGTTGGGTCACGGCCATTACAGCCATTCCTGCACGCGAGAAGCAGTAAAAAAGAATTACTCCGCAGCGTCGCGGGTTGTTTCTTCCCGATCAAACTGCAGAGCGGCCAAGCGCGCATAAAGTCCGCCTTCGGCGATCAATTCGTCATGGGTTCCGGTAGCCACGATACAGCCCTTATCCATAACGACGATACGGTCTGCCTTAAGGACCGTCGCCAGACGGTGCGCAATGACCAGCGTTGTTCGATTTGACATCGCTTTATCGAGCGCTTGCTGAACGCTGCGTTCACTTTCCGCGTCCAGAGCACTGGTGGCTTCATCGAGCAAAAGAAGGGGAGCGTTACGCAAAATCGCGCGGGCAATAGCGATACGTTGCCGCTGGCCGCCCGAAAGCCGTACGCCCTTTTCCCCGAGAAAAGAATCAAACCCTTCCGGCAGGGGATCAAGAAACTCAGATGCCATTGCGGCATCCGCCGCTGCGCGAATTTCCTCATGTGAGGCTTCCGGACGCCCATAACCAATGTTCTCCCAGGCATTGGCCGCGAAGATGACGGCATCCTGTGGGACGATGGCCATTCGGCCACGGACGGCGTCGAGATCAACTTCACGCACATCCAGCCTTTCGAGCGTCACAGAGCCCTCTGAGGGATCATAGAAACGCAGCAATAGCTGAAAGACCGTCGACTTGCCGGCGCCGCTGGGGCCGACTAGCGCGACGGTTTCTCCAGCTTTTACATCCAGGGAGAAGTTCGAGAGCGACGGCGTTTCCGGCCGTGAAGGATAATGAAAGGTTACATTGTCCAACCTAACCGCGCCTGTTGGCGGGTTCGGCAAAGAAATCGGATTTTCAGGTGATCTGAGCACCGGCATGATACCTAGAAGTTCGACCAGACGTTCGCTGGCACCTGCCGCGCGCTGCAAATCACCAATGACCTCGCTAATCGCGCCAACCGAACCGGCGACGACAATCGCGTAGAAGACAAAAGCAGACAACTCACCTGCCGTGATGCGACCCGAGATTACATCATGACCGCCCAGCCACAGAATGACCCCGATCGAGCCAAACACCAGCATCATCACCGTCGCGGTTAGAAAAGCTCGCGCCCGAATGCGGCCTATCGCGGTCGCGAGCGCTTCTGTAACCCGGCCGCCAAAAACCGCACGGTCTATTTTTTCATGTCCAAATGCCTGAACAATTCGCACCGCATTGAGTGTTTCTTCAATAAAAGCGCCGACGTCAGCTACACGATCCTGGCTGGCCCGCGATAGTTTCCTGACGCGCCGGCCAAAGAAAATGATGGGAACGACGACGATAGGTACGACCAGAAATACAAAGCCGGTTAGCCGTGGACTCGTCACCACCAGCATCGCTGAACCACCAACGAAAAGCAGTAGATTGCGTAAGGCCACCGATACCTGAGATCCGACGACGGACTGTAACAAGGTGGTATCCGTTGTCAGGCGGGACAACACTTCACCGACACGGGTCATTTCAAAAAATTGCGAGTCTAAATCCAGGATATGATTGAAAACATCGCGCCGCATGTCCGCGACAACTTTCTCACCAATCCAGGAAACCAAGAAAAACCGAGCATAGGTAGCAGCCGTTAGCGTAACAATGATCACCAGCAGGCCGACCAACGCATTGTCGAGCAGCTCTTCATTGCCACCGCTAAAGCCGTGATCGACGAGTGTCCGTAACCCGACACCCATAACCAGAACAGCAGATGCGGCCACGGTCAGCGCCACGAGTGCCCCGGCAATAGCGGTTTTATAGGGCTTGAGGTAGGGAAGAATGCCTCGTAAAGCCCCGACAGACGCGCGCGGCCGATCTGCCGCTTCCGATGTATTTTCAGGCCGTCGTGCCATCCTTTAGTCTAATCCCAGAAATTCAGGCGATTTCGTCTCTAACAAGCATTCCAAACGCGCTCCGTCAACGCACAAGCGCCGTTCATCAAATACTGCATCACAAGGCTTGCTCTTACCTGCAATTCTGATATATAATACGCGCCCGTTGCGGAGGAAGAGATGAAAGCTGATATCCATCCTGAATACCATGAAATTACCGTCGTCATGACAGACGGTACGTCCTATAAGACTCGTTCTACCTGGGGAAGCCCCGGTGATACGATGAAGTTGGATATCGACCCCAACAGCCATCCTGCATGGACAGGCGGTGCTGCACGGATCAACAGCCAGGACGGTCAGGTCGCCAAGTTCAACAAAAAGTTCGAGAGCTTCGGCCTGAAATAACCCGCTTTCGCGGCTTAATTTCCAGAGTTTTTATGGCCAGACGCCAGTTGGCGAACCATTGCGCATACGCGCCGTGAGCGGTCGATGAGACTCCGCGCTGTTAATGGCAAGCGCGCCAAACCTTCGGCATCATCAGCTTCTTCATCCTCTTGGGGTTCTTGTTCATCCTCTTGGGGTTCTTGACCCAATTTCCCCGCTGGTTCCGCGTCAGCTTCTTCAGGCGTTAGTTCTCCCGCATCAATAGCCTTTTGCAGCATTAGCCAGGCCATCGCGTCGGTCAGATCACGCGTCATACTAGATAATTCCCGTGTCAGTCTGAGCTGATCTGGTACTTCGAGGTCTCCAGCCTCTTCTTCCATCGGACCCGAAATATAGTCACGAATAGAAACAAGCAGATCATACGTGTCCTGATACGTCTTTTCGACAAAGGGATTTATGGATGTATCAGTGGTCATTTGCCTACGTGAAACTGTAATGTCTTTTGATTAAAGAGAAATTGCAGGAATTGCACCCGAAAAGAAAAAAGAGCCGCCACGAGGGTGGCTCTAGTTTCAACAGGGAAGCGTCAAAAGGATGGGATGAGGATCCAATGACGTGATGTATAGGAGAACCTATTCATCACCATGAACTCTATAAGTCACAGGTTAAAGAATGGTTAACGAGATAAATACTTTTAAAATTATCGCCAATATTTAAATAACGGCGATAGGCCCCTAGTTCTTAAAGAACGCTTCCGCAGCACTGGCGTGAGACTTTTTGGCGGCAATATCGGCTTCTACCCGCGCGATCTCTACCTTAAGTTCCGCGATATATTCTTCGAGCTGTTCAATCGAGAGGGCATCTATATCTCTCTGCGTCCAGTCTTTTGGCCGGACGATATCTTCTTCATCATCCATAATAATGCATCCTCCTCTTGCCAGTTTGAATCGAGGAGATTAGACCTGCAACCGTTTTTGACATCCTATTGACTGGATACCCCCATGACCCAAGCACTGCCTCAGGAAATGACGGCAATCGATATTACCGAGCCTGGCGGCCCGGAAGTCCTCAAACCAAGCCAAAAGCCGCTCCCTACGCTACAGGACGGCGAAGTCCTGATAAAAGTCGCAGCTTCCGGCGTAAACCGGCCTGACGTTATGCAACGACAGGGAAACTATCCGCCACCCAAAGGGGCGCCGGATATTCCTGGTTTGGAAATTGCCGGTACAATTGTCGATATCGCAGGTGATATTAAGGGCTGGGCGCTCGGTGATGAGGTCTGTGCCTTAGTTGCAGGCGGCGGATATGCCAAATATTGCGCTGCACCAGCCCCGCAATGTCTCCCTGTTCCAAAAGGCATTCAACTGATTGACGCGGCGGCTCTTCCAGAAACAATGTTTACGGTTTGGGACAATGTTTTTACGCGTGGCGGGCTATCAGTGGGAGAAACCATCCTGATTCACGGCGGTTCCAGCGGCATCGGCACAACCGCCATTCAACTCGCTGTCGCCATTGGAGCGACGGTGTACGTCACAGCCGGTTCTGATGAAAAATGCAGGGCCTGCGAAGAGTTGGGGGCTAGCAAAGCAATCAACTACCGTGAGACCGACTTTGTCGACGCGGTTCAGGAATTAACCGACAAGAAAGGCGTCAACGTTGTCCTCGATATGGTGGGCGGCGACTATGTCGCACGCAATCTGCGGGTTCTTGCAAAGGCCGGTCGGCTTGTACAAATCGCGGTGCAGCAAGGCACCAAGGCTGAAATCCCTGTCCATGTCATTATGTTGAAGCAGATTACCTTTACGGGATCGACTTTGCGCCCGCGCTCCGTTGCAGAAAAAGCATTGATTACTGAGCAACTTCGTGACAAAGCATGGCCTTTGATTGAAACGGGTAAAGTCAAGCCGCTGATTTTTGAGCGTTTTCCTCTTGCAGAGGCTGCGAAAGCCCACGCATTGATGGACAGCAGCGCCCATATCGGTAAAATTGTCCTGACCGTTTAATGGCGTGCGTTGATCCTGTGATCGCGTCGCTATTTCGCCCCAGAGCAAGCATTCCGCATCGCGGTTTGCAGCTGTCGGTTCGGCGGCTGGGGTGTCACGTGTGTCCGAAAACAAAGGAGAGACCATGAGTCAGGTCCTTATGCCAAAAGCAACGGCTGTTTGGCTTATTGATAATACCGCACTGACCTTTGATCAGGTTGCGGAGTTCTGCGGATTGCATCCGCTGGAAGTGCAAAGCATTGCTGACGGCGAAGCCGCAATCGGTATGGTTGGCTACGATCCGATCACCAACGGCCAGTTGACCAACGAAGAGATTGAGCGCTGCGCCGCTGACCCGGAAGCCCGGCTGGAAATTGCCGAGGTAAATGTACCCCGCCCGGTCACCCGGACCAAAGGACCGCGCTATACGCCAGTTGCACGTCGTCAGGATCGTCCTGACGCTATCGCCTGGCTGGTGAAGAATTTCCCGCAGCTATCCGACGGACAGATTTCACGGCTGGTTGGCACCACGAAACCGACAATCAACGGCGTTCGTGAACGGACTCACTGGAATATCAATAATATCAAACCGCGTGACCCGGTTGCCCTGGGACTCGTCGCACGTGATGATTTGACGGCGGCGATTGAGAAAGCAAACCGGGCGGTTGAGCGCGCGGAAAAACGTAAAGCAAAAGAAACAGGAAAGGCAGCACCGGTCGCTCCCGTAGTTGAAGAAGCAACTCCGGAACCTGTTGTCGCACCAGTCGAGGAACCGGTTGAAGCACCAGCAGCTGAAGCCGAGATCACTGCCGAGAGCGTCTTTGGTCCCGCCGCAGATGCTGAAGAAGCACCCGCCGAAGCTGAGGCAAAAGAACCATCGCCAGAACCCGCCGTCGAAGATGATGGTAATCCGTTTGCGGCACTTGGCAGTTTGCTACCCGCCGATGATCAGGCCGGCAAAACTGAAGACAAACAGGACTAGGTAGACGCGGGCCAACCGCCTCTACGACGCCTAATTGATGGCCAAAAAGCCAGACTATCCGTTCGAGCGGCTCGATTACGGGGAAACCAAGGAAGTCGTCCCGGGCATCCACTGGATTCGGATGCCCCTCCCCTTCGCCTTAAACCACATAAATCTGTGGCTGGTAGCAGATGGTGACGGCTGGACGATTATCGATACCGGATACAACACCGACGAAACCCGCGACATATGGGAAAATGTGTTCTCCGACGTCCTGGACAGCAAACCGGTTAAAAGGATTATCGTCACCCATTTTCATCCAGACCATGTTTCTCTCGCAGGCTGGCTCATCGAAAAATGGGATGCCCCTGTCTGGATGACCTACTCGGAATGGATGCAGGCCCAGTTAAATCGTTATGGCGGTCCGACCGCTGACATCGATGCCAGAATGGATTTCTACATCGAACATGGCATGGAACAATCGGGCATTGATGGCTATCGGGAAACACGGCCCGATTTCTCAAAAATTATTTTACCTCTGCCTACCGGGTTCCGGCGCATGATTGATGGCGAAGAGTTTTCCATTGGCGAGCATAGCTGGCGCGTCATCACAGGCGCCGGGCACTCCCCGGAGCACGCCGCGCTTTGGTGCAAGTATCTGAATGTGTTGATTTCCGGTGATCAGGTGTTGCCACGCATTTCCACAAATGTGAGTCTGCAATGCAATGAACCGGATGGCGATCCTCTTCGACTGTACCTTGAAAGCCTTGAAAAGTTTCGTGACCTGCCGACAGACGTGTTTATCCTGCCGTCACACGACCGACCCTTCTACGGACTGCATGACAGAATTGATGTGCTCGGGGAGCATCATGCCGAACGGCTTGATGCAGCTGTCGAGGCCTGCGCAGAACCAAAATCATCGCGTGAATTAATTCCGTTTCTTTTTAAACGGGAACTTGATCGTCATCAGCTGGGCTTTGCCATCGGCGAAGCAATGGCACACGCCAACTATCTCGTTGCGGATGGCCGGTTATCGAAAGCCCGCGGCGAGGACGGGATTATTCGTTACTCACAAACCCCTTAAACCCTCGGACTAATCCTGTCGGGCTTGTGCCTCTAGCTCGCGCAGTGCCCGACGATCAATCTTCATCAAGGTTGTCCGCGGCAGCATGTCTACAAAAGCCATTTCCTGCGGCACTTTGTAACCACCAATTTTGCGAACGCCTTCTTTGATCTCGGTAACCAGCGTGTCATTAACTTCGACATCAGGTTTCAGGACGATAAAGGCCTTGGGCTGCGTAAGACCTTCACGGTCTTCAAACGAGATGACAGCCGCTTCCAGCACACTGTCATGCTCAGTAATCGCTGCTTCCACCTCAATCGGCGACACCCACAACCCTTTGACCTTGAAGACATCGTCACTACGTCCGGAGAACCAGAAGAAACCGTCCTCATCGAACTGCAAAGTATCCCCGGTCCGCGCCCATTCACCAACAAACGTTTCCCGGCTCTTCTTGAGCTTGCGCCAGTAAAAGAAACAGGTTGTCCGGCTGCCAATCCACGCTTCGCCGTCGGTGTTGGGCTCCGTCACCTCATTGCCGTCGTCATCCATAAGCCTGACGTCATAGCCAAAGACCGGTTTGCCGAGGCTCCCGCGCCGAAATTCTTTGGGCCGATTGGCGATCCATTCATAGGTGATTTCTGAAGAGCCAATAGAGTCCAGAATCTCAAGTCCGAACAACTCCTCAAATTTTTCAAACACCTCGGGCGGCATTTTTTCAGATGCTGACGTGACTAAATTCAATGACGAGAAATCCGGGACCCGCTCCTGCTCCGCAAACAGCAACAGGTTTTTGATGATCGTCGGCACGGTGATGAGCTTGTTGGGCTTCGTCTTCTCGATCACCCCAACAACATTCTCTGCCGATGGTGGCAGTCGCGAGATGACGCTGGTCGCGCCGAAATAAAACGGGATCAGAACCGCCGGCCAGATACCATGGGTAAAATATTTCTTGGAGGTCGCATGAACGACGTCATCCGGTCCGTACTCCATAAACGTGCCATGCCGTTCAGGAACGAGATAGAAATCATGAGCCAAATGGGTAATGCCCTTTGCGGGCCCCGTCGTGCCACCCGAATAAAACATGTAGGTGACGTCATTGTGATGCAACGGCACGGGCGCAAATGTTTGGAGTTGCCCTTCAACCATCTCGTTGTAGGTCAACGTATGTCGATCGCCGGATTCCGGGGCATCACCTATGTCATCTCCCCGAACGATCACATTCTCCAATGTCCAGGGCATATCGTCAGCAATCTCGGCTAACTTTTCGGATTGTTCGACATCGATAAACAACGACTTGGCAGCTGTATCGCGCAGAAAATAGAGAAGATTTGGCGCTTTATAGGCGTCGGAAACAACGACAGGCACGATACCTGCCCGGATCGCCCCAAACCACAAGGCCAGATATTCAACACTATCCGTCCCAAACAGTAATATGCGTGACCCTGTCTCAATCTTGAGTGTTTTCAGCCCGTGCGCCGCGCGGCACACCAGCCCAAGAAACTCTTCATAGCTGTAGCTGTCATCATCAACGATGAGCACCGTTGAACCGGCTTTACCACCTGACAAATGTTTATCAAGAACGATTGTGGTCGGATTAAAATATTCCGGTACTTCCGGGTCGTTCCAGCCTTGCCATTCTTTGCCGAAGATTATGTCCTTATGATCACTCACAGCGCCGTCTTTCTTGTTTCTCTAATAGTTAACCAGGCACAATTTTTCCCTACCAGACTCCGTCCGGCAAGAGGAAACCGGGAAAAACGTCAAATTGCGCCTTCTTCACGGGCGGCCGCAATTTCCTCATCATTTAATCCGAGCACAGTCTTCAGAATTTCATCCGTGTGTTCTCCGAGCAACGGCGATCGTTTTACATCAGACGGCGAGTCAGAAAGTTTCACCGGATTACCAACCGTGAGATATTTTCCGCGTTCAGGGTGATCGACTTCCACAATTGTGCCGGTTTCCCGCAGCGACGGTTCCTCCGCCAACTCTTTCATCGACAGGATTGGCCCACAGGGAATGTTAAGAGGATTGCAAAGATTCATGACCTCAAACTTATCCATGGTCATGGTCCATTCTTCAATCGCATCAAAGATAGGCTTAATCTTGTCGAGCCGATCCGCTGGCTTGGCATAGCCAGGGTCTTCTTTCCATTCCGGTTTCCCGATCAGATCGCAAATATTTCCCCATACCGCGGCCTGAGTGATGAAATAGACATAGGCGTTGGGGTCTGTCTCCCAGCCTTTGCATTTGAGAATCCAGCCTGGCTGCCCACCGCCGGAATCATTGCCGGCACGTGGTGTCGCGTCGCCAAACTCAATGCCCTGACCAAACTGGCTATATTCTTTTAACGGACCATGGGCGAGCCGTTGCTGATCCCGCAGCTTCACGCGCGAAAGGTTCAGAACGCCGTCCTGCATGGCGCACTCAACGCGCTGGCCTTTGCCGGATTGTTCGCGATGGTAGAGTGCCGTGACGATCCCGAAGGCGAGATGAAGGCCGGTGCCGGAATCACCGATCTGGGCGCCGGTAACAAGCGGTGGTCCATCGAGGAAACCCGTTGTCGACGCCGCCCCACCCGTGCATTGGGCGACGTTTTCATACACCTTGCAGTCCTCATATGGTCCGGGACCGAACCCTTTGACCGACGCATAAATCATCCGTGGGTTGATCTCCTGGATTTTTCCCCAGGGAAACCCCATCCGATCGATCGCGCCTGGGGCAAAATTTTCGACCAGCACATCGCATTCCTCGATCAGCTTGGTGAAAATTTTGGCACCCGAATCCGTCTTGGGATTCAGTGTAACACTACGCTTATTGTGATTCAGCATCGTGAAATACAGGCTATCGACATCCGGAATATCGCGCAGCTGCCCTCGTGTGGCATCACCGACCCCAGGTCGTTCAACCTTGATCACGTCAGCGCCAAACCACGCCAATAGTTGCGTGCAGGTTGGCCCGGACTGCACATGGGTCATGTCCAGAATTTTTACACCTTCAAGGGCTTTACTCATGTTCTCGATCCTCTTCTTAAGAGTTAAACGACGCTATTTCTTCCCGACGACGCTTTGCGGGTTAAGGTTGCCAATCCGGCCACTCTCTGTCCCTGCCTCCGCATCAATCACAGCGTTCACTAAAGTTGGTTTTCCCGAGTCCATGGCAGCGTTGACCGCCTGACTTAATTCATCGGGAGAGGTGGCATTGAACCCGACACCCCCAAAGGCTTCCATCATCTTGTCGTAGCGGGCATCCTTCACAAACACGGTTGTTGCCACATCATCGCCAGCGGCATTCTGATCCGTTCCGCGATAAATACCACCATTGTTAAACACGACGACGCAGACCGGCAGGTTGTAGCGGCAGATCGTTTCGATCTCCATGCCCGAAAAACCAAAGGCACTATCCCCCTCAACGGCAAGCACCGGATTTCCGGTCTCCACCGCCGCGGCTATCGCTGTTCCCATGCCAACACCCATCACACCCCAGGTGCCAACATCCAGCCGTTTGCGCGGCTGATACATATCAATAATGCTGCGGGCAAAATCGAGTGTATTCGCGCCCTCATTGACCATGATGGCATCAGGGCGTTCCTTAATGATTGTCTGCAAGGCGCCAAGAGCCCCATGATAATCCATTGGAACATTGTTGTTTTGCAGCCGCGGTGCCATCCGTTCAACATTGCTCGCGACCTTTTCCTGAACCGCACTTGTCCATGCTGTCGGGGGTGCCGTCCAGTCCTTGCCCATAGCCGAAAGCATCGCCTCCACACAGGAGCCAATATCCCCAACGACGGGGGCGGCAATCTCGACATTGCTATCCATTTCACGGGGCTCAATATCTATATGGACAAATTTCTTGGGCGCGGTTCCCCAAGCCTTTCCCTTACCGTGCGACAACAGCCAGTTCAGGCGTGCGCCAATCATCACAACAACATCGGACTCTTTCAGCACCAAAGAACGTGCGGCACCGGCTGATTGCGGATGGGTGTCAGGTAACAACCCCTTGGCCATGCTCATCGGGAGATAAGGAATACCGCTGGTCTCTACCAAGGCACGGATCGCGTCATCAGCCTGAGCATAGGCGGCGCCCTTACCCAGAATAATGAGTGGCCGTTCAGCGCCTTTCAAGACATCAAGTGCGCGATCAATAGACTCAGGCGCGGGAAGTTGGCGCGGCGCCGCATCAACGACCTGCACCAATGACTTGGCTCCATCATCAGCATCCATTACCTGCCCGAGAAGTTTGGCTGGCAGATCAAGATAGACGCCACCAGGACGACCTGACACCGCCGCCCGGATCGCCCGCGCAATTCCGATACCGATATCCTCGGCATGGAGCACACGGTACGCCGCCTTACAAAGCAGTTTGGCGACAGCCAGCTGATCCATCTCTTCATAATCGCCCTGCTGCAGATCAACGATCTCGCGCTCCGAAGATCCCGAAATCAAGATCATCGGGAAGCAATTTGTCGTAGCGTGGGCGAGCGCCGTCAGCCCGTTGAGAAATCCCGGCGCCGATACCGTCAGGCATATGCCCGGTTTCTGTGTCAAAAAACCAGCAATCGCTGCCGCGTATCCCGCGTTCTGTTCATGTCGAAAAGACAGAACGCGCATGCCTTCTGCCTGCATCATGCGACCCAGATCGGTAATCGGAATTCCCGGCACGTTATAAATTGTGTTGATGTCATTTAGTTTCAAAGCATCGATTACGAGATGAAACCCGTCTGTCAGATTGCCAGTGTCCTGTGTTTCTTCCGCCATGTTCTTTTCCTAATCGAGATAATGTACGTGCTGTTCAACGTGAGCAGCCAAATCCAGCGTATGTTGCCGGACCAACGGCTCAGCGAGTTCGGTGTCGCGATTTTCGAGCGCCTCAATGATATTCATATGATCGATGATTGACCGGCTCGCGCGATTATTCTCTCCAATTGTGCGCACGCGAATTGAGCGCATATGAATGAATAATGTTTCGGTAAGCGAATTCAGCAGTTCGCTCTTACTCAGTTTCAAAATTGCCTGATGAAACTCAATATTGGTGCCAGAATACCCATCGATATTTGCCTGAGGCTTTTCATTTTCAAATGTCGTGAACATTCGTCGTAACCCGGCTATTTCGTCATCGCTGGCATTTTGCGTTATCAGACGCGCAGCCATGTTTTCCAATGCCGCCCAAACCGTGATCATCTCCAGAATTTCTGTCTTCGTTTTACGAACCACAAAAACCCCGCGACGGGAATGACCCTTACCAATCCTTCTTGGGCCAATCGGGCAAGCGCTTCGCGGACCGGCGTCCGGCTAACTCCAAGGTCTTCAGACAGCAGTCGCTCATCAAGACGTGGCTCACCATCACCTTCATAGATGTCGATGGTGGTGATCGTCTCTTTAAGCGCCTCATAGGTTCGATCCTTAAGGCTAAAGGAGACGTCTATCGGCTGAAGATCAAGTCTTACAGTTGCCAAGGAATTTCTCGCTCAATTTAACGAAGAAAAATGGTGGTATACCACATACCATAGGAAATCAGCCCATAGGAAATCAGCCTTCGTCACGCCTAATCGAAGCAATTATGCTGGTTCACCAGTTGAAATTTTTGTGAGATAAAAATCGAGATCAGTGCGTTTCAGCCAAGAAGCTGATTGTCGGCCTAACCAAGAGTTACTAAGCTTCCAATCCTGTAGTTACAAACCAACTTGGGGGAGACATTATGAAACGCCTATTAACGGGAGTCGCTGTCGCCGGAATGGTGATCGGCGGACTTTCAGTTGCCGCCAACGCAGCAACGATCAAAATTTTGGCCAGCTGGAACAAAAACGTTTGGCCGACCTATGTGGTGCTCGACAGCTTTGTAAAGAACGTTAAAAAGCTGGGTGGCGATAAAATCAAAATTCGGATCAGTGGCCCAGAAGTGGTCCCTGGTTTCCAGCAGCTACAACCGGTTAAAGCAGGCGTTTTCGATATCCTGTTTACCCATGGTGTCTATCACATGGGATCCAAGGGACTGGCCGCCATTATGGATGCCATGAACTCTGACCCGGTCGGCAAACGGACATCGGGCGTTTGGGATCACCTCGACAAATTCTATCAGAAAACCCATGGGCTGAAGTTGCTGGCCATTTCACCCAACAGCACCAAGGGCTACCACATTTTCCTCAAGAAACCGCTATCGGGTAAAGGCGATTGGAAAGGCCGTAAAATCCGTGGCACGCAGACCTATCACGGTGTGATCCGTCTGTTCGGCGGCGAACCGGTTGTGATGCCTGGCTCGCAGGTTTATTCCGCATTGGAGAAAGGCGTTGTTGATGGCGCAGCATGGCCAGCCGCGGGCATGCTTAGCATGAAGCATTTCGAAGTAGCCAAGTACAAGGTTCGCCCAACTTTCGGCACCTCAACTTTGCCCTTCCTTATGAATCTCAAAAGCTTCAACAAGCTGAGCAAGGAAAAGCAGAACATCCTGCTGCAAGCCGGTTACATGACCGAGCTTGAAATGCCTTGGGTTGGTGATCAGGTACAGGCGAAGGAAGATGCCGAACTTGCCAAAAAAGGCGTCAAGATTACCAAACTGCCTGCCGACCAGGTGGCCAAGATGCGTAAGGCTTTCTCGGAAAGCATCTGGGCTCTGGGCGCGAAGTGCTGTGGCGCAGACGCCAAGAAGCTTCGTGAACTCGCCGAAAAGGCTGGTCTATCCTGGTAAAATAGATCGATGAAATTGAGACGGGCCACGGGACATTCAGTCTCGTGGTTCTCTCTTATTTCTGATTGATCGATGAAATTGTACCGGACATTTGAACGCGGTCATGACTGGCTGACAGTCGCGGGGTATTACCTCGCCTGCATCGCTCTATCGATAATTTTCGGCGCCTATATTATCGAGGTTTTCGCCCGCTATTTCTTTAATGCGCCACAATGGTGGGCCAGCGAGGCCGTGTCCTACTCGCTATGCGCCTGCACCTTCCTGATGATGCCCTACGTTACCTGGAAAAAAGGGCACGTCGCCGTCGCTCTGATTTTTGACCTGTTGCCAACAAATGGCGCGCGCGTTGCCATATGGTTGACCTATCTGCTCGGAACGCTTTTCTGCGGGTTTGCAACCTGGATTTCCATGGATGAAACCGCGCGGCAATTCATCAGCAATATTGATCTCATGGCAGTCAAACCGGTTCCTAAATATTTGATTTCAATTTTCATTCCATTTGGTTTTGCAAGCTCAACTTTGCACTTCATGCGTCTTCTCGATTTTAAGGCGATTGACCCTGATGCCTCCGCCGGCGGCTTTGGTGAGAGCTGATCGATGGGTTGGGAAGCCACATTAATCACCGCATTGCTGCTTCTCCTGGCCGCTTTTATGTCGGGTGCGCCGCTCTTTGTTGCTTTCCTGGCGATCAACCTCACCGGCGTTGCCATTTTTCTTGGCCCTGCCGGGTTTGGCATGGTCGCCAACTCAATTTTCGACACCACGAACAATGCCGACATGGCGACAATTCCGCTCTTTATTCTGATGGCCGAGGTGCTGTTTCGCTCCGGCACTGTCGACATCCTGTTCGATGCTGTCGATAAGTTGATCGGCCGTATGAAAGGTCGTCAGTATGTTCTGACAATCTCTCTTTCCACGGTGTTTGGGGCTTTGTCAGGCGCCGGAATGGCGGTGGCTGCCATGCTGGCCCGGACCATTTTTCCAACCATGCGCAATCGCGGATACGACTCCAAACTTGCCATCGGGAATATTCTCGCCGGTGCCAGCCTAGCGCCGATTATTCCGCCGAGCGTCCTGGCCATTGTCATTGGGACACTTTCCAACACATCGATTGCCGGCCTGCTGATCGGCGGCATCATTCCCGGTCTGATGCTTTCCGCAATGTTCCTGACCTATACGATGGTGCGCGTAAAACTGAATCCTTCGCTCGCACCTGACGATAGTGACGATGAAACCCCAAAAATTTCGGCCGGAGAGAAGCTGCGGGCGCTCGCGGGCTGTCTGCCTTTCGCCCTGATCATCTTTTCGGTCATGGGATTTATCATGTTCGGCATCGCGACACCTTCCGAGGCAGCGGCAACAGGTGTACTCGCGGCGATTATCACAGCCGCGTATTATCGAAAGTTGAGCTGGAAGATGATCACCGAGTCGCTCGGCACGGCAGCTTTCATCACCAGTATGATCCTGCTCATTATGGCGAGTTCGCGGATGTTTAGTCAGTTGCTGGCTTTCACTGGCGCGACAACCGAACTTACAAACCTGATCGTCAACCTTGGTTGGCATCCGATGCTGATGTTATTCATCATGATGGCGATCCCGTTCATCCTTTGCATGTTTATCGATCAGATTGCCTTGATGCTTGTGGTCATTCCGATCTATCAGCCATTGCTGACGACCCTCGGATTCGATCCGATTTGGTTCTGGCTCATCATGCTGTTGAATGTAACGGTCGGCGGTATTTCGCCGCCCTTTGGCTATGTAATATTCGCCTTCCAGGGTGCAGCAGATAAAGTTCAAATTGCCGAAGTCTTTAAGGCATCCTGGCCATTTGTCGTGTTGTTTCTTCTGGGCATGGTGGTGCTGGCCGCCTTCCCGTCGCTGGTCACCTTCCTGCCAGGGCTGATATAACCCAATAGCTGGGATGCTATTTAACAGCCTCAAGATTGAGGCTCATCAGGCGACCACTCTCTTTGTCCATATGCGGTAAGTGCGCTTGTGAGTAATCGTCCACATCCGCATGTTCCGTATTCTGCCAGTCCCAACGGTGCACATCCGAAAACCCTGCCTGCAGCAACAAACCCGACAAGAGTGGCGCATCGAAAATCATGTGATGGAAATCGGTTTCGTCTCACTGGCCACCGCAAACAAGGCCGACCAGGCCGGATAAGCCATCCTTAAGGCCTTGCTCATAATAGATCGCGGCACAGGCTGCAAAATCGGGAACCGCCAGACGCAGGACGCCGCCGGGCTGAAGCACACGGCACCATTCCTGCAGCACATCAACAATTTGAAACCGGCCAAAATGTTCCAACACGTGGCAGGCATAGATCAACTCGACTGTATCGTCTGCGACAAAAGTTAACTTATCGACGGAACAAAGTTGATCGACATGCGGATAGGGCTGAATATCGACATGATAAAAGCCCGGGATGAACTTTCCACCGCATCCGAGATGTAGCCGTTTCATATTGGGCGTTACGTCGACAATGTTATTTGACCGCGGCAACGAGTCAGCCATGCGGATTTACCTCTTTACACCAATGACACCACATATGCCTGATAGCATCTTCCATCGCCGTAACAAATCTCTTTTGATCCGCTAAGGGAGACGCAGCTGCCCGCTGGCGCAATGATTTGCGGTAAGTCGCAATTTGCTCCGGCGCCTTAGCCAAAGCCTTCGCTAACTCTAAATATTGCTGTTCATCCGCAGCCACTAATCCATCATGACCAATTGTATTTAAAATGCCGGTCGCCATACGCGACACATATCGATCACCAGCAATCGTGATGGTTGGCACCCCCATCCACAAGGCCTCACAAACGGTCGTCGCACCCGAATAGGGGAAACTGTCGAGCATGATGTCGATCTTTCCGAACAGAGAGAGATGGCCTTGCTTGTCAGAAAGGTGATCAAACAGATCCAGACGCTCTTCCCCAATATTTTTGTCGGCAAAGATTGAAAGAACACGCTGACGAAGTTGAGGATCTCTCAGCCCCCGCCCTTTGATCACCATTCGGGAATTTGGCACGACCGTCAGGATATTTGCCCAACACCTCAAAAGACGGTCATTTATTTTACTGAGATTATTTAGCGATCCGAACGTGACGAAGCCGTTTTCCTCAATAGGGGCTGAATCTGGTAACGGCATTTGATCTTCCGGCGCATAGCAAAATAACGACTCCGGCAAATGGAGAAGCTTCTCGTTGTAATGTGCGTCATGTTCCGGAGGATCTATCTGTTTGTCCGTGATCCGCCAATCTAAGGCATCCATACCCGTTGACCCACCATATCCCAGCCAGCTCTCCTGAACCGGTGCAGGGCGTTCTGCAAAGGCCAGCAACCGGTTTCCCGCCGTATGGCCGGCAACATCTATAAGAACATCTGTGCGGTCTCGCCGAATTTGCGCCGCCAGTTGATCGTCAGCCATGCCAAACGTACGACACCAATGGTCAGAGTTCTGTTCGAACCAATTTGTCTGGCCATCGATACGCGCAACTTCCGCATAGGAGAAAATTTCAACCTTTTGCCGATCATGTTCCGCGTAAAGTGGTGTCAGAAATCGACCGACCGCATGATCGTGGAAATCGGGCGATACATACCCAACCCGCAAGCGACGATCTTTTGACGGTTCGTTTGGGTGAGAAAAACCCTTCTGCAGTCGAGGCAGCGCATGTCGCTTATTCCAGCTCCGGGCCTCCGCCAAGATGCTTAGCGGCGACACCTCCGGCTCCAACGCAATCACCCGACGAAAGGCATTTATGGCATCGATAGGACGCCCATGAGCGCGGAAAAGATTTCCAAGATTATTCCAGGCGGCCGGCATATTGGGATTGAGGTCGAGCGCCGTTCGAAAAGCTATTTCAGCCTCGAAGAATTGCCCTTGCGCTTCCAGAACGCCGCCGAGTGTCACTTGGGAAATCGCGTGACAATTGTCGATCGATATGGCTTCGCGGCAAATGCGCTCCGCTTCTTCGATCTTGCCCTGCATCGCCAGCACATTTGCGAGATTATTTCGAGCCGAGACCTCTTTGGGAGCAATGGATACCGCTTCGCGGAAGATTGCTGCCGCCTCATCAAACTGCGCCTGTAGATACAGGCCCGTGCCGAGATTGTTGTAAGCATCAAAATATTGCGGCTCGATATCAATCGCCCGGCGAAATGCCGCCTCTGCCTCTACGGACTGACCATTTCTATTCAGGGCAATACCAAGATTATTGTGCGCTACAGCATAGTCAGGCGGGCGCCTCTAAAAACCTCGTCATTTTGGCCATGATCTGCTTCACTTCTCTCATCGGCTTGATGGAGGATGGAATGTCGGATCAGCCCGGTTTTTTCGATCTTGATGAGCGTTACGCGGCGCTGTCGGCGGCGGGTGATCCGTTGCTTCGGCTTGGTGAGTTGGTCGATTTCGAGTTGTTTCGCCGGCCCTTGATCCGGGCGCTACGTCGCTCGGACCGGCGCCAGGGTGGCCGGCCTCCCTATGACCCCGTTCTGATGTTCAAGATCCTGGTGTTGCAGGCACTATACAATCTCTCGGATGATCAAACCGAGTTCCAGATCCGCGACCGGCTGTCTTTCATGCGGTTCCTGGGCCTGGGGCTTCACGCCCGGGTGCCGGACGCCAAGACGATCTGGCTGTTCCGTGAGTTGCTGGTGCAGGCCAAGGCGATCGAGGCGTTGTTCGATCGCTTCGACGAACACCTGCGCGGCCATGGCTACCTGGCGCTGTCGGGCCAGATCGTCGATGCCACGATCGTCGCGGCGCCCAGGCAGCGCAACAGCGTTCCGGAGAAGGTGGCGTTGAAGGCCGGCAAGGTGCCAGAGGAGTGGAAGGACAAGCCGGCCAAGCTGGCCCAGAAAGACCGGGATGCGCGCTGGACCATGAAGCGTGGCCGAGTGAAGCGTCTGGAGGATGGGCACCCCAAGGGGCCGGAGATCATGGTGCCGGCGTTTGGCTACAAGAACCACATCTCCACGGACCGGCGGCACGGGTTGATCCGCAAGTGGCGCGTCACCGATGCCGCCGCCAATGACGGCCGCCAGCTCGCCGGTCTGATCGATCCGGAGAACACGGCGAGCCCGGTCTGGGCGGATACCGCCTATCGGTCCAAGCGTAACGAGAAGATGCTGGCGCGCCAAGGCAAGCGCTCCCAGATCCACTTCCGCAAGCCGCGCGGCAAGCCGATGCCGGCGACCCTGGCCAAGGCCAACGCGGCGCGCTCGGCGGTACGCTCCGCCGTCGAGCATGTCTTCGCCCATCAGAAAGGCTTGATGGCGCTCTCGGTTCGGACCATCGGCATCGCCCGGGCCGAGGCCAAGATCGGCATGACCAATCTGGCGTATAACATGCGCCGTTTCCTCTGGCTCCAGGGGCGAAGTGCGCCCACATGACGCCGGAACGGCCGGTTCGACCGGCTAAACCGATCAAATCGACGCAAAACGGCTCGAAAAACCGACACTCAGACGCGCCCACCCGGTCAAATCACGCCGCAAGCGGCCAAACCGAACGTTCTTCGAGGTGTCCAGGCACGTACTTTACAGCCTTTTGGTAGGCTTTAATCACGCCGTCGAAATCTTCGATCTGGCGCAAAATATTTCCATAATTGTTGTGATATATCGCGTTGGCCGGATCCAGTGACAGAGATCGCGCGACGAGCGCCAGAGCCTTTTCTGTTTGCCCCATGTCGCCAGCGATAATGCCGAGAAAGTTGAGCGCATCTGGAAGGTCTGGATATCGATCCAGCACCGATTGATAAAGACCCGCGGCCCGCGTCAGATCACCAGCTTGATGGAAACCAACGGCGGTCTCCATATCCCGCATGACATCGGATGTAAGATTGGCGGCAGCAGTTAGGGCTACGCCCTGTTTACGAGCTTTTTTAGTAGTTTTCGCAGATTGGCGGCGCTGAGCGCGATTCATGTACGGGTCCCCAAAGCCGTTAAACAGCGGCGATGGGGTTACCCTAAGAGCAATCCGTTAAGGCGCGCTTAACCATAGAGGTCCAAAGAGAACCTCGGAAATCAGGCTTAGGCGCTTGCAGCGGCTCCGGCAGAGGTTCCGGCGAGTTTGCCAAAGACTGACCCTGCCGTGAGGCCTGATCCACCGGGATAGTTGAAGTAGAACAACCCACCAACGCACTCGCCTGCAGCATAAAGGCCTTCCATCGGCATTAAATCAGTGTCGACGACCTGCCCCTCGGTATTGATGCGCAGCCCGCCAAACGTGAACGTCACACCGCATGTGACCTGATAGGCCTCAAAGGGTGCGGTATCAATTGTCTGTGCCCAGTTTGATTTATTGATCTCAAGACCTTCCGTGCAACGTCCATCTTTGACGTTCGGATTATATTCAATGTCCTGATTGACCGCTGCATTGTACTCTTTGATTTCCTGGAGGAAGGCTTCCTTATCGACACCTTCCAGTTTGTCAGCCAGGTCCTCGATCATATCAGCCGTAACTTTAGTAACCTGGCGGATCGAATATTCGTCACGCTTGAGATGCGCCACTTTGGCATCAAGAACCTGCCAGGCGAACTGCGCCGGCTGCTCAAGAATAACACGACCATATTTTGCATAAGTGTAGTTCCGGAAATCCGCCCCTTCATCGACAAAACGTTTGCCGGTCGCGTTGACCATGATGAAGAACGGATAGGAGTGCTTCTGGAACTGATCACCAACAGCGAGGTCGCCAAATTCCGGTGCGTTGCGATCCCAGCCCACAGCGTGACAGCCTGACCAGTTACCATATGTCGCCGCACCGATATCTGTCGCCATACGAATGCCGTCACCGGTGTTAAAGCGTGTGCCCCGAATTTTTGCCAGATCCCAGCCCGGACCAAGATAGCGAGTCCGCCATTCAGGGTTTGCCTGGAAGCCGCCGGACGCCATAACAACCGATTTACAGCTCAGCTCTTTGACTTCATTGCCCTGCTTGATCCGAACACCGCAGACCTTTGCACCATCGAACACCAGGCTCATCGCCCGGGTCTCGAACATGGTCTCAATGCCATCTCTCTTGGTAATCTCTTGTTGGGCTTCATACAGACCTGGGCCACCGCCGTTGGTTTCAACCGTCAGACCACCCCAAAACTTGAACTTGCCATCGATCTTAAAGGCCTGCCGTCCATAGATAGGCACGAACCGGATACCCTTTTCACGCATCCAAGTCAGTGTTTCGAGGCTGCGGGTAACAAGAGTTTCTGCCATATCCGGGTCCGTACGGAACTGGGTGACACGGAAAATGTCATCGAAGAACTGATCCTGCGTATAGGTACCGAAATCTGTATCTTCGATTTCCTGGTCGGAAAGCTCTACAAGCTTCTGGATATCTTCGACACCATCGTAAACCACGCGCATCGCACCAGCGGTAAAGCGTGTATTGCCGCCAGCTTCATCTTCCGGCGCGCGTTCCAGCATGACGATTTTTTTGGCGCCAGCATCCTGGGCCGCCATTGCTGCACATGCTGCCGCGTTGCCCGCGCCAACGACAATTACATCATAATCCGTATCAGCCATTTATTCGTGTTCCTCTGATCTCACCGGTCAAAATTATGACGTGGATATACCGGCTAACGCCCGCCGCGACAAGGGCGCGCCCTAAGAGTTGCAGGCGTTGGCAGTACGGGCTTTCTTTTCGGCGGTGGCGCCCGAATAGGCGTTCAACTCTGTTCTGGCGCGTGCTTCGGCGAGACGCGTGACCGGTTGGTTTTGCAGATTAGCCAACAGCCAATCGACGTCACTTGTCACATCCCCCCTGCCATCGATCCGCTGCGTCGATGTTGCCACGAGTTTTTCCGGTTTGAGCTGACCTAAAATAAATCGAAATGCATAGTTTGGCGTTAGCCCCATACGAAGGTCTGCAACGCTCACCTCATCGCCATTAACGATAATTCTGTAATAACCACGGCTAAACTTGGCGACCTTGGAAATTCGGCTGGCGAAAGGAGGACAGCTTTCAAATTTCAGATGTCGTGGATAAGCATAAAAAGTTGCCGTTTCTGGCCCGCCAAATATCGGCATATAGAGATTAAAGTAACGATCACCATCGATACCGACGATGCGCCAAAAGAAAGAATTAAAAGGTGTCGGAATGGCCAATATCCTGTCCGGAGATATTTTCTTGTCGGCCAACAAGCTATTGGCGCGCTGCGTCATGACGAATTGTGCAATAGCAGTCCATCCAAGATAGACCGTCGTAAAACTAAGGCACACGACCTGCGTTTTCCGGAAACGATCCGACATATTTCGTAGAAAAAAAGCCCAAACCATCACAACGAGAAGCGGCAATGTATACAGAGGGTCGATGATAAAGATTGATCCGAGGGCGACGGGGTCCGTCGAGAATGGCCAGAATAGTCGCGTTCCATAGACCGTGATTGCATCCAGCAATGCGTGCGTGGTTAAACACAAAAACACCGCCGCCCAGATTTGGAAGGGCTGATCCCGCAGTCCCTTGAACATGCGGCGGATCACCTCGCCAAATACCGGAGTCAAAGCCGCGTGGACAAAAAGCGAATGGGTCCAGCCACGATGCTGGACAAAGGCCTCGATCGGATCATCGGGCGCAATAAAGACATCGAGATCAGGTAAAGTGCCCAACACACCACCAGTGAGCGCCGCCCGTCTGGGGCCAATTTTTCGACCGAGAACCGCAACCCCGACACAGGCTCCCAGTGTAAATTGCGTAACACTATCCATGACTGACTACTTCAATAACAACACTGACCGCTTATACGCTTGCTAACCAACAACAGCTAGTCGTCGCTCGCGGCGGCGTTCCGCAAAACATCTGCGGCGATATTACTCAATGCAAGCGCTGACGGGCTGAGTGTCCGCCCGATAGGCCTGATAATCCCTATTGTCCGACTCACCACAGGATCGACGAGAGGCCGAAAAACCAGCTTAAGGTCCGGACGCTGCACTGTTGCCAGTTTGGGAACCGCTGAAACGCCCAACCCGTTTCCAACCATGCTCATTAACGTCGAAATATGGGCGACTTCATGGGTTCCCGCTGGCAACAGACCACTTTCCCCAAGGGCGCTTTCAAGCTTTCGCTGATTGCCAGCTTCCGCCCCCATTCGAATATATGTGTGTTTGCGAAGATCGGTCCAGGTAACACGCCGCTTCCGGGCCAGCGGATGGTCCTCCCGACAGGCGAGAAGGTAAGGGTCATCTATCAAAGGCTGATATTCTAAGTTGGGACGGTCTTCAGCCGCTAGGGCGATTGCAAATTCGGCATCCCCGGTCGTCACAAAATCCGCAACCTTTGGACCAACATCATCCATTACCCGCACGGAGACCGACGGAAATTGTTCGTTAAACTGCGCAATAACCCGCGGCAGCACATTCTGGGCAATTGTCAGGACCGACGCCATAGTTACAACACCCGCCCGTTTTTCGATGATATCCTGAATATCGTCCATCGAGCGTTCAAATTCCCGGACCATTCGCATGGCGGTCGGCAGAAACTCTTCGCCAATTGTTGTGAGCGCGACCGTCCGTGAGGTGCGGTCGAGCAACCTCACATGGAGGACGTCTTCCATTTTCTTAAGACGTCGCGAGAGGCCAGATTGGGTAATCGCCAACTCTTCCGCTGCGCGATGAAAATTTTTTATCTCGGCGACCAGTACAAAGGCGCGCAAATCTTCAATGCCTATTCTCATGGCCTTTATATTGATAATTTAATTGCATCAAACAAGTATTTTAATGCGCTTTACTTTTCACCTACCTTCGACGAGAGTCCGTCTATCAAACTGGTGGAGAGTAAATTCGTGAAAGCGATCCCAAGCGTTATGATGCGTGGCGGCACCTCGCGCGGTCTTTATTTTCGGCGTGAAGATTTGCCCGCAGATCAAGACGGAATCGCGGAAATACTGCTCTCCGCGATGGGATCGTATGACCCGACGCAGATCGACGGTGTCGGAGGCGCCACCAGCCTTACCAGTAAGGTCGCGATTGTCGGCCCCTCCCCGGAAACGGACATTGATATCGATTATCTGTTCGCCCAGGTCGGCACTCGCGACCCTATTGTTGATTTCGCCCCTACCTGCGGCAACATGCTTGCTGGCGTTGGTCCATTCGCCATCGAGTCAGGCATGATCGCGGCAATGGACGAGGAGACGACAATCCGAATTCGGTCGGTCAATACAGGCGCCATTATCGAAGCTCGCATTCAGACGCCAAACAATCAAGTAACTTATGAAGGTGACACCGCGATTGACGGTGTTCCGGGAACTGCCGCTCCGGTCATTCTCAATTTTTGTGACGCGATTGGCTCCAAAACAGGCGCCCTTTTTCCCACTGGCAAACATAGCGAAATCATTGATGGTGTCGAGGTGAGTCTGGTTGACGCAACGATGCCCGCGATGATTCTGCGTGCCCAGGATATTGGGAAAACAGGTTACGAGACAGCCCGTGAACTGGACGAAGATCGGATGACCTTCGCGCGGCTTGAAAGCATGCGTCGGGAAGCGGGGATACGGATGGGTCTGAATGACGTTTCTGAAAGCGTTGTCCCAAAAATTATGCTAGTCGCGCCGCCACGGAATGGCGGCACTGTAACATCACGCTATCTGGTACCGGACCGGACCCATGCAGCACATGCCGTAACGGGTGCCGTCACGCTGACGCATTGCGTTGCGACATCCGGCACAGTCACAGAGTCTGTCATCGAAGCACCATTGGCTTTACCGGCGGAGATACAAATCGAACATCCGTCTGGTGTGCTTGGCATTCTCTTGAACAAAAGCACAGCAGGCGTCATCCGGACAGCGCGCCGACTGTTTGCCGGTGAGGTCTATGTTCAAGATCGATTGACTCCAAGGCGCAAAGCAGCGTAACGAAACAGGCAGTATTTTTAAGTAAATTACAAAACAGAAGGGATGAAGAGGAATTCTCATATGATAAAAACTTCAATTTCAGTTCTGGCAGCAGCAGGATTTGTTGCCACCACATTTGGGACGACGGCGCCAGCTGTTGCCCAGGACGTCGATTTCGCTGGCAAGCGAATTGAATGGGTCATTCCCTATGGTACGGGTGGTGGCTCAAACCGCTGGGCACGTTTCTATGTGCCATGGCTGCAGAAAGCATTACCGGGCAACCCAACCGTTGCGGTTAAAAACATGCCGGGCGCCAGCTCGACAAAGGGCACCAACTATTTCGCCCGCCGTGGCACCAAAGACGGTCTGTCGATTCTCGGCACCTCGGGATCTACGCAGTTCCCGTTCCTGCTCGGTGACCGCCGGGTGAAATACAATTACGCGGATTGGGAAGTCATTTTGGCCACACCTGTCGGCGGCGTTGTCTATGTGAACAAAAGCCTCGGCGTAAAATCCGCAGCCGATATGAAAAAGCTGCAGAAAGCCAAGCTGAAATTTGGTTCGCAGGGTCCGACGTCTCTTGATCTCGTTCCATTGCTCGCCTTTGACATTCTCGGTCTGAACGTCAAGCCGGTCTTTGGCATGAAAGGTCGTGGTCCATCCCGTTTAGCATTCGAACGTGGCGAAGTCCGGATTGACTATCAAACGACGCCGGCCTTCCTGAAACGCGTCACACCTTTGGTCAAAAAGGGCATTGCTGTGCCGATCATGACCTGGGGAACGCTCGACGATGCCGGCAAGCTGGTACGTGATCCCACTTTCCCGAACCTGCCGCATGTAGGCGAAGTCTACAAAATGATGCACGGCAAGGCTCCTAAGGGTCCGGCCTGGACTGCCTGGAAAGCCTTCATGGCTGCTGGCTTCCCTGCTCAGAAGATGATCTTCGTTAAAAAAGGAACACCGAAGAACATCGTCGCCGCGTGGCGCGCAACTGCTGCAAAGGCTGTTGCAATGCCTGGCTTTGAAGCTGCCAAGAACAAAAAGCTCGGTAAGTATCCGCAAGCTGTTGGCAAGAAAGCCCAGGTCCTGAAGAAGGTCGCAACCAACGTACCACCCGCTGCCAAGAAGTGGGTCCTCGACTGGTTGAAGAGCCGTTACAACAAGGTACCGTAACGCGTTAGACTGTTAGCGAATGAGGGGCGGAGAGAGACTTACCTTTCTCCGCCCTTTTTCGTACGCTGTATCTAGATTGGGAAATTTAGGGGCACCGGAATGATTGAATCCATGATCTCCGCTTTTGCGGAAATAACCAGCGGCGCACATCTGTTGTACCTGCTTGGTGGCGTCATAATGGGGCTGGTCGTCGGCATCTTCCCCGGCCTCGGTGGGATCGTTGGTCTGTCCCTGCTGCTGCCCTTCCTCTACGGCATGGACCCAACCTCCGCGCTGGCCATGCTGATCGGACTGGTCGCCATTATTCCGACATCCGATACCTTTACCTCTGTCCTCATGGGTATTCCGGGCTCGAGCGCCTCACAAGCGACAGTGCTCGACGGATTCCCTCTCGCCAAAAAAGGGGAAGCCGCGCGCGCTCTAGGCGCTGCCTTCTCAGCGTCACTCTATGGCGGTGTCATTGGCGCCATCGTGCTCACTTTCTTTATCGTTGTCGCCCGCCCCATCATTCTGCTTTTCACATCAGCTGAACTCTTCATGCTGACGATCCTCGGCCTGTCGATGGTAGGCGTGTTGGCTGGTAACTGTCTGTCAAAAGGTCTGCTCGCCTGCGGGCTGGGGCTGATGTTTGGCGCACTTGGCGGCGCTCCGGCGACCGGTGAATTCCGCATGTCATTTGATAGCGCCTATCTTGGCGATGGGTTGCCGCTGGTGGTCGTCGGTCTCGCCATGTTTGCAGTGCCGGAAATTATTGATCTGTTACGTAGCGGCGGGGCGATCTCAAAGAGCGCCAGCCTGGGCTCCGGCTGGACGCGGGGTTTCAAGGATATGTGGGCCTATCGTTGGCTCTGCACGCGCTGCGCCGGTATCGGCTGTATCATTGGCGCCCTGCCCGGCCTTGGCGGCAGCGTTGTCGACTGGATTGCCTATGGCCATGTCAAACAGGTCGCCAAGGATTCATCGCAATTCGGCAAGGGCGATATACGCGGCGTCCTCGCACCGGAATCTGCCAACAATGCTAAAGAGGGTGGTGGACTCATCCCCACCCTGCTCTTCGCCATTCCGGGTTCAGGCAGCATGGCCGTCTTCCTTGGCGGCATGGAACTGATTGGGCTGGAACCCGGCCCCAGCATGGTCGATGGCAAGCTCAACCTGACCTATGTCATTATCTGGTCTCTCGCCCTGGCCAATGTTATTGGCGCCGGCTGCTGCCTGCTCATTTCACGCAATGTCGCACAGCTCACCACCATCAAATATGTCTATCTTGCCCCGTTCATGGTCATGGTCATCTGTTTTGCCGCTTTCCAGGCGACACGCGATCTCGGTGATCTCCTCGCTCTATTCGGGGTCGGACTCATCGGCATTATGTTCAAACGGTTTGGCTGGCCACGCCCGGCCTTCCTGATTGGCTTTGTTTTAGCGGACAACTCCGAGACCTATCTGTATCAGGCGGTTCAGTTCTATGACTGGGGATTCCTGTTACGCCCGGGTGTCATCATCATTTTTGTCCTGACGCTTATCTCAATCTGGTTTGGCGCGCGCAACGCCCCGACCGGCGAAGCAGAAATGGCGGAAGATAGCAAACCCAAACCAACCAACATGAAGCCACAAGCCTGGTTTGCAGGATTTGTTGTCTTCCTGTTCACCTGGGGCCTTATCGATGGCATCCAGCATTCCTTCCTGGGCGCGGTCTATCCCGTTGGGATATGTCTGGTCATGTTGCCGATTGCCATTCATTTATTTTACATCACCGCGAAGAACAAAACGCAGCACGCCGCCAATTATGACTATGAGGTCGAAGGCGACCATGCCGGACAGGAAGGCATCCCCAGTCTTGTCTACTACCTTACCTGGCTTGCCGGCTTTATCGCCGCCGTCATGCTGGTCGGGTTCTGGCTCGCCATCACCGGATTTTTCCTGATCTTCCTGCGGGTGCATTCCGATGCTTCCTGGACCCGAATTGTCACCATGACGACATGCGGTGTTGGCTTTATCACCGGGCTCTCCTGGATCATGGTCCTCAATTTTCCGGGCGGGCTGCTCCAGCATTATTTCAAACTCCCCTGGCCATTGAGCTAAGGGCCAATTCGTAAAGAGAGTACATGACCAACAATAAGAAGATGCAGTTTGGGCTTGCCATTCGCGGGCAGTATGCAGCCGATCAGAATATCGAGAAATGTTTTGAGGAGCTGATCGCCGAATGCAAAGCCGCCGAAGATCTTGGTTTTGATTCCATAACCAAGACGTCACATTACAGCACCGCCCCCTTTCAGGCTTTTCAGCAACTCCCGATCCTTGCGCGCTTAAGCGCCGAGACAAATCGCGTGCGGCTCAACGCAGGAATCATTCTTCTTTCACTTCACAAACCCCTCGACATCGCCGAGCAACTGGCAACCATCGACATCATGTCCGGCGGACGGGTGATTTGCGGTATCGCGCTCGGCTACCGGGACGTGGAGTTCGCCGCCTTTGGCAGTGAGGTCAAAAAACGTGGCAAACTGCTGGAAGAAAATCTCATTGCCTTGAAGCGTCTCTGGACTGAAGACAGCGTCACAATGGAAGCCAGTCATTTCGAGCTTAAGGAAGCCTCCTGCTGCCCCAAACCGCTGCAACGTCCTCACCCGCCGATCTGGATTGGCGCGAATGCCAACCCGGCGATCAGGCGTGCGGCCCGGCTTGGCGATTGCTGGTACATCAATCCGCACAACAAGATCAGTGATATTGAAAAACAGATCAATGTCTATAAACGGGCACTCGATGAATGCGGCAAACCCTTCCCCGATGAACTGCCCATGCGCCGTGAAGTATTTGTCGCAGAAACACGCGAAGAGGCGCTGCGGCTGGCGGGGCCCTATATCACAAAAAAATATGACGCCTATCAGAACTGGGGCCAGGGGAAACAACTTCCCGAAGGCGACCAGAATTTAGCGCTGGCTTTTGACGAGCTTGCTGGCGACCGGTTTATCATTGGCTCACCCGATGACGTCACCGAGCAGATCGTCAACCTCAACAAGACCGTCGGCATGAACCATCTGATAATGTCTGTGCAGTGGGCCGACATGCCCCATTCCCTGACCATGGACACCCTCGCCATCCTCGGCGAGAAGGTCTTCCCGCAAGTGCAGCAGGCGTTGGATTAAGATCTGATCTCATCAACGAGAAAAAATTTCGACCAATATACGATACCGCTAACCTTCAAGCGCTCTGGCAACTCAATTTGAAACCTTTTTCGCCACGTAATACCCGTAGCTGAAAAATGCTGAAAATCGTTCGTATAAACTAATTTCCTGTTTTTCGGCCGCAACGATTGCCTGTGCAGGTTCGGAATTATCATTGCGTGAAAGGAACTCGGTAAATCGCGCCTGCATCGGATGGTAATAGTTTTCCAGCCAACACCGTTTGGAAAGCGGAAAATACCCGATGGCCGAATAGCCATTTTTTTCGAGGATCGCCAATTTTTCCGACGCCAAAGCGACTTCAGAATATTCCTGCATCCAATATTGTTCGAGCTCCTTAGGACGCTCGTTCGTCAGCCAGGTTAGCTCTGACACAGCGAGAATACCGCCCGGCTTCAAAAAACGGCGCCATGCCTTAACACCATTCTCAAAGCCCATATTGTAGATCGCGCCTTCAGACCAAATCGCATCCAGCGACTGCTCCTCAAAGGGCAACGTTTCCATGGATGCCTCCAATGTCGATACAGGCTCAGCGAGCCCCTTACTCTCCGCAGTGACCTTTAATCGTTCAAGAAACGGCGGCAAAAAATCGACGGCTGTAACGTTCGCATCAAGTTCTTCTGCAAGAACGAGTGTCGACGCGCCTGTCCCACAGCCTATATCGGCAACTTTTAAATCTTTCATGCCTTTAAGACCGGATAACAAAACAGAAAAACGTGTCTCGTCATTACCGCTTGGTCCCTGGCGGTCCGCTTCCAGATGTAGATCAATGAGTAGTTCGAGATCATCCATTTGGAAACGGGGTTATAAAAGGTGCCAACAGCGTTTAGCCACACTCCGCCACTATATCCCGACGGAGCATACGGCGGGCGGCGATGCCGGGGGCATCGACGTTGATATCAACGAGCGCACGCTCCGGTTCGGCATCAAGCATTTTTTGCTGGGCTTCGAGGATGACGACGTCCTCATCGAAGGTCTGTGACACCATCTTGAAAAGATCGGCAGAGACTTTTTCATCGCCCAATGCAAAGTCGCGGGCGTGCCCGAAAAAATAAAAGGTCGATGTTTCGGTTTCGGGCGTTGGCGCGTTGAGACTCCGAATGTGCATGCCGCTATCAGGCTCGCCCTGTTCGGGATCGCAGCTGCCGGCATCACACGCGCCGGCGCGTATCTGCGTCAGACAGGGGGAAAAAGTCTCGACGATCTGCCAGCGGTCTACCGTGCCTGCGAAATTCCCCAACGCCTGAAACATCGGCGGGGCCGGTCGATCAATGATCCAGCGGGTCATACGCACCAAATTGTCTTCGCGGTCGGTCTTGATCGGGAACTCGCTGATATCACCGGTGCCGAGCGTATTCAGATGCACATAGGCGAGATGCGAGAGATCGAGCAAATTGTCGGTAATCAGCTCGTAATTACAGTCGAGCTTAAGATACTTGCCTTTGACGAGTTCCCATTCCGGATGATCAAACCACCACCAGTCGGGGATCAGGCTTTCATCAGCAAGCGCCGGGTCGCCCATCCAGATCCACAGCCATTTCCAGCGCTCGACCAGCGGATAGGACTTTACTGCGGCGCATGGCGGTATCTTGTCCTGCCCCGGGATTTTCACGCAGGCACCGGACTGATCAAATTCCAGACCGTGATAGCCACATTGCAGGCAATCACCGACAACTTTTCCCATAGAGAGCGGCAATGCGCGATGACAGCACCGGTCTTCCAGTGCCACTGCTGTGCCATCCTGCTGGCGATACAGGACCACCGGTTCACACAGTAACGTCCGGGCCAGCGGCTCCTAGGTTACCTCATGATCCCACGCCGCGACATACCAGCAATTTTTGCGAAACATTCCGTCCAACTTTTTTTATCGTCATCCCCGGACTTGATCCGGGGATCCGTATTTCAACCACCCCAAAATTGCATGAAGCTGGATTGCCGGGTCAAGCCCGGCAATGACAATTTAGAGAAGACTCCACTTCTTTCTTTAATACCCGACAATTACTTCGCCTGAGTTCGGGCTGATGACCTGCCCCGTGATCATTTCGGTTTCCTCCGACACCAGCCATGCCACAGCATAGGAAATATCCTGAGGGGTTGTCAGTCGCCCAAGCGGCATGCCGGCTCCCCGCTCCTCGATCATTTCAGGCGTGTTACTGCCCTGCGTCATGCCGGTGAGGATAAATCCGGGGGCCACCGCGTTGACGCGAATTTTGTGAGAGGCAAATTCCCGTGCCCACGCTTTGGTAAAGCCCGAAAGGGCCGCTTTGGCGGCGGCATAGTGCGATGCAAAATCACTGCCACCCATCGCGTAGATCGACGAAATCATGATTATACTGCCATGTTTTCTGGCCTTCATGCCGGGCAAAACAGCCTGGGTGGCAAAAAATGCCCCGCGCACCTGAATACCGAACATCTGATCAAAGATGGCCTCATCGATCTCTTCCATCGCGAGCTTATTGCCGGTAACCCCGGCATTGTTCACCAGAATATCGATCTTGCCATGCTCGGCTTCGGCCTCTTTGATTTTCGCCGTGAAATCCGGAACATTGCAGACATCAGCAATGAGCACGGAGGCTTTCTGGCCGTTGGCGCGGATCATTTCGGCAGTTTCGTTCGCGCCATCTTCATTGATGTCATGAACGATGACATCGGCGCCCCGTTCGGACATCAGTACAGCATGGCTCCGCCCCATGCCTCCAGCCCTGCCAGAACCGGTGACCAACGCCGTCTTGCCTTCTAAAGTTACCGCCATCTCTTTGCCTCCCATGCGTTCTCTTGTAATGTGCCCGCGGATTTTAAACGCGAATGCCATTCAAAGAAATGGCAGCCGCCCGAAAAGAATTTTCAGGGAGTAGAAAATGGCAGTGCAACCCGCACCCGGCATAGGCCAATATGACGTAAAGAACCCCAAGCTGCGCAGTTTTCATGACCAACGCGAGAAGTTTCTGTCCGGTGACGACACACCGCGTGATTATCTGGAACGCTGCATTGCGGTCGTTGAGGAATGCAATGACGAGGTAAAAGCCTGGGCCTTCCAGAACTTTGATCGCGCCCGCGACATGGCGGATGCCTCAACCAAACGTTATGCCGATGGCAAACCACTTTCTCTGGTCGACGGCATGCCAATTGGCATCAAAGACCTGATTGAAACCTGCGACATGCCGACGGAATATAACTGCGAGCTGTTCCAGGGGAACCAGCCGATCCGGGATGCGGCCTCGGTCTATTTCCTGCGTCAGGGCGGTGCCGTACTGATGGGTAAAACGGTTACGGTTACCCTCGGTGGCGGCGATCCATCGATGTCTCGCAATCCTTATGATACGCAGCGCACGCCCGGCGGCTCTTCCAGCGGCACTTGTGCTGCGGTCGGCGCCGGCATGATGCCGGGCGGCCTCGGCACCCATGCCCGTGGTTCCACCATCCGTCCCGCCAGCTTCTGCGGCAATTATGGTCTCAAGGCAACATTTGGTGCGCTGAACCGCCAGGGCGGGTTCTCGGCTGCCGAGACCATGGACCATCTCGGCATTCTCGCCGGATCAATCGAAGATATGTGGATCATGGCCCGCTATATTTCAGAAACCGCTGGGGGCGATCCTGGTCACCCGGGCCTCTATGGCAGCCGCACGCCCCCGCCGGCAAAAAAACCTGCACGGTTGATCGTTCTGGAAACCGCAGGTTGGGACGCAACGGACGATGCCAGCAAAGCCGCTTTCAATGAAGCCATTGGCAAACTCTCCGATGCAGGGTGTGAAATCTATACCCGGAAAGACGACCCGGCGATCGAAGCCTATGAGGCAGAAACCGCCCAGTCCCCGGAATTGTGGCGCCAGCTTTACCGCTTTGAGATGCGCTGGCCCATGTACCAGTATCTCGATTATGACGCGGACAAAATTCCGCCGCGCCTTAAGGCCGGTATCCAGGAAGGTGCCGGGCTGACACAAGCCGAATATCGAGCCGCCCTCGCCCGTCGGGTCTATTGGCGCGAGATGCATGATGCTCTGGCACGGCGTTGTGATGCGATGGTCACCCTGGCCTCACCGGGCCCCGGCCCTGTTGGCATTGATCAAGGCAGCGCGATTTATAACGAAGCCTCTTCGATCATCGGCATGCCCGCGATCTCCCTGCCTGTCATGACAGTGGAAGACATGCCGCTCGGCATGCAGATCAAAGGCCGGGTTCATGGTGATGAAGCCCTTACCGCGGCGGGTCGCTGGATCAGTCAGGAACTGCTGCAGTAGGTTTATCCACCATCTTTTTTCTCGAAAGGGGAAACCGCATTGGCGAAATACAGACTGGGAGTCGATGTCGGCGGGACGCATACCGATCTGGTCCTTGCCGATGCCGAAACCGATGAGATACTGATTGAAAAAGTGCATTCGACACTGGCGAACCCATCGCTGGCGGTGCTCGACGGGGTGCAACGGTTTTTTATGCGCGGTGTCGCCGCCACTGACATTGATTTCTTCAGTCACGGAACGACCGTAACCACCAACGCTTTGCTGGAAATGAAGGGTGCCACCATCGGCATGCTCATCACCAAAGGGTTCCGGGCCATTCAGGTTGTGCAAAGCCAGGCGCGCGAAAGCAATCAGTTCGAGCTGAAATTCCAGCGTCCCGAAATGCTGGCAACGCAGCAAATGACCAACGAAATTATCGGCCGGATCGACTATGCCGGAAATGAGGTCGAACCGCTGAATGAAGACGATGTTCGAGAGGCCGCCCGAACGTTGCAGGAAAAGGGCGCGACATCTTTTGCGGTCTGCTACATGTTTTCATTTATGAACCCCACCCACGAGCAACGCACGGCTGAGATTATTCGCGACGAAGTGCCCGGCGCCTATGTCTCTCTGTCATCTGATGTGCTGCCACGAATTCGCGAATGGCCACGCATGTCGACCACAATGCTCAACGCCTATTTAGAGCCCGGCCTCGCGCGCTATGCCAGCGATCTCGATAATGGTCTCGACACCGCTGGCGTTGAAACAGCGCGCCGATTCCTGATGCAATCCAATGGCGGTGTAATGCCACTCGGTGCAACAGCTGGTGGCGGCCGCACGGTACAAACATTGCTGTCCGGTCCTGCTGCCGGCGTTCAGGCGACAGGCTATGTTCTCGGCGAGCGCCAAGGCTGGGATCAGGTCGTCACCATGGATATGGGCGGTACCAGCTGCGATATCGCCTTTATCCAGGACAGCAAACCGCTGGAGGTTACCGAAGGCACGATTGCTGAACGGGGTCTGGATGTTCCGGCTTTCGATATCAGTACCATCTCCGCCGGGGGCGGTACAATTGCCCGGCTAACCGCCGTCAACTTTATGAGTGTCGGACCGGATAGTGCCGGTGCTGACCCCGGGCCGGTTTGTTATGGCAATGGCGGCGATCGCCCCACCGTCACCGATGCGGATTTGATTTGCGGCTTCCTCAATCCGGGACATCTGCTTGGCGGTGAAACAACATTGGATCGTGATGGTGCGCTAGCTGTTGTAAAGAAAACGATTGCCGATGCGATGGGACTTTCCGCAGAAGAGGCCGCTGCCGGGATCATACGGTTGATCAATGCGCGGATGGCCGATGAGATACGTGTTCAGGCAGCGAAAAAGGTCATTGATCTGGCCGCCTTTACGCTCGTGCCGTTTGGTGGTGCCGGCCCCGTTCACGCGGCCATGGTCGCCGATGAGCTCAGCATCCCGCGTATTCTGGTGCCCCCCAACCCCGGCGCGTTCTCGGCGCTTGGATTGCTGTGTTCAGACATAGTTCATGACTATATTCGCTCTGATATTTGCGAGATCAATCAGCTCGGGCCGGATCGGGCGGAAACGTATTTCGTCGAACTTGAAGAACAAGCCGCGGCCGATCTCGCCGAGGAAGGTCTCGTTGATCATGAGCGCCACTTCATCCGCGACCTCGATTTGCGCTATGCCGGGCAGGGCTATGAAATCCGAACGCCGCTGGACGGGCTAAGCGCTAGCCCAATGACATCAGAAGGCCTTACTCAGATACAAGAACGTTTCCACGAGCTGCACCAAACCCTGCACGGCCACTCTGCCCGCGATCAAGAAATTGAGGTCGTAAGCTATCGGGTACGCGTTCGGGTACGCGTACCTAAACAGGATTTGCCTGAAATTGAGATACCCAGTGGAACAACGGAACCAGTTGGCGAGCGTCAGGTTACTTTTGACGGCAAAGAGAACTATTTGGCGCCGATTTACACGCGTGGCACGTTGAAATCTTCAGCTATCGAAGGCCCTGCGATCATCGAACAGTTTGATTCGACGACGGTGTTGCCGCCAGGTTGGACCGCGACACTCGACAGGTTTGGAAATATTGTCGGGGAAAGGAGCGCCTGATATGGCCGTTGATCCGATTACCGTCGAACTTTTGCGCAATCGCATCGCCAGCCTGATGGAAGAAATGGACTATCATTTCTATCGTTCTGGCTACTCCACCATCGTTCGCGAAAGCCGCGATTTCAGCTGCGTGATCGTCGATCCCAACGGCCGCCTGCTGGTCGCGCCGTGGATGTTCTTTCATTCCCCGGTTTATTTCCATCTCGTCCAGCGCATCAAAGACCTGTATGGGCTAGAGGATCTCGCGGATGGTGATGTATTCGTCACCAACCATCCTTACGAAGGCAATATGCCCCATGCCTCTGATATGGGTTTTATCTCGCCGATATTCTTTGAAGGCACGCTGGTCGCCTTTGCCGCAACGATTGCCCACAAGGCAGATGTTGGCGGCACTGTGCCAGGAAGCACCTATGGTTCGGCGACAGAACTTTATCACGAAGGCATGATGCTGCCGCCGATCCGTATCCATCGCGCAGGCGAACCGGTTGATGATGTCATGCGATTAATCTCCGCCAATACACGGGCGCCCTATGTTGTCCTCGGAGATATTTCGGGCCAGATCGGCGTCACTCGGATCGGCCGCAAACATATGCAGGAGATGTGCGCGCGGTTTGGGGTTGATACGGTGTTGGAATCGATGGAAGCGATGATTACCGCGTCTGGCGAAGAATTTGCCGCCGCCCTTAAAAACATTCCCGATGGTGTCGCTGAAGCAACCGGTTACCTCGATCATGATGGGGTCGATGAGACCACTAAGGTTAAGCTCAACGTCAAGATCACGATTAATTCCGGCAAACTGCATTTCGATTTTACCGGCTGTGACCCTCAAACACAGGGGCCAGTCAATCTCAGGATCGCGATGGTCGAAGCCTGTGTTTATTACTGTCTGATCGGTCTGATTGACCCCAACCTGCGTTATAGTGACGGCATCCGCGATCTCGTCAGTTTCGAATTTGCCGAGCACAGTGTCGTGAGCGCCGAGCCGCCGAGCCCGTGTTCGAGCTATATGAAATGTTGCCTGAAGCTTTGTGACGTCATCCTGGAAGCGATGGATCCACTTTTGCCAGGTCGCGCGATTGCCCATTCCGGTGGGAGCGGCGGCTCGATCATCGTCGCCTGGAAAGGCGATACACGACCCAAACGCGGCAATCAATATGAATTTTTCGGTTCCGCCTATGGCGCGGGCACAGGCGTCGACGGTGCGTCAGGCGCGAGCGTCATGCTCGCAAACCTGTTTGCTGCACCGGTAGAAATAATCGAGTCAGAATTTCCCTGCCGCATACGCGAATACAGCCTGAACACCGACTCCGGCGGTGCCGGTGAGTTCCGGGGAGGCCTGAATTTTGTTCGCGAATATGAAATGCTGGAACCAGCCGAAATCGTTTATCGCGCTGATCGTTCCATTGAATTGCCAGCCGGTATTCAAGGCGGCATGCCAGGTGGTCCCAGCCGTTTTGTCGTAAACCCTGGAACATCTGAAGAAGAACAAATGCCGTCTTCTGCCCGTATGAACCTGCCGGCTGGGACAACGTTTCGGGTAAATGGACCAGGCGGCGGCGGTTATGGTGATCCTCGGAAACGTGACCGGGAAGCTCTCGCCGACGATATTGCAGAAGGCTACGTCTCCGAAGAGGCCGCTGCCAAATATTATCGGTGATTAAGAGAAGGGGTTAGGCCGACTTACGCTGTTTTCGCAGCTTCTCGCGACGGAGGCGACCGGTCGAGAGACCTTCAAGCGTATTCAGGATATCATCATCCAGCTCGATAAAGTTGGCGGCAAGCAGTTTCCGATTAAAATCAATCCGTACAATTTCCACCCGGGTCACATGTTGAAACCGCTGATCACCAACCTCGGCTTTTATACCAACGACCGGTGTATCTCCAATCTGGAAGTCGCCATAAAAGGAATAGAGTAGAAAACCGCCCAGACTCCAGTTTGCGGTTTCATAACTGCTGCCATTGAGATCAACCTTAATCGGCATCTCTTGAATTCGCCGGTCGCGGCGGCGCTCCTTGGATTTTCCTTTTACTACCCGCATGTCATCCACCTAGTCATCGTTCGGTAGAGTATCGCCGGCAATTAATGACAATTTATTAACAATTGGGGGGCCCAAACAAACATGGCGTAGTACCTTTCGGTTACCGGTTTCCCCTGTAGAATGAAGGCAGCGCCAAAAAATTAACGCCATACTCCTCTTACAAAAGATCGAAATTTGACTCAGGAGAAATCAAAAGGCCCCAGTAAGAAAGATCTCCATGCCGTTTATGCTTTTGGCATCTTCAGTATGGCGTTGATCGATATCTTTGTTCTGCTGATCCCGATCTTTGCCAAAGAATCACTGGGAATGTCTGACGGTGAAATCGGCATATTGGTCGGCGCCCGCTCATTGCTTTCGCTATTTCTTTCCATCCATGGTGGCGCTCTCATGGATCGTTTCGGTACCCGTCGCATAACCCTGATGTTCACGGGCACCGTCATTCTTTGCGGCCCGCTATTTCCCCTTCTCTCAACATTTTGGGCACTCTTTGTCCTTCAGGTTGTCAGCGGTTTTGCCATTTCCCTCGGCTGGTCAGGGGCGCAAACCTTGATTGCCCGGGTTGCAGAAGGAGACGCCGAGTATATTGGACGGTTCAGTACCTTTACCCGTATCGGCACAACTATTGCCCCGATATGTGCAGGTTTTCTATTCGATGTTGGCGGCGCCTGGCTTGCCTATGGCTTTGGAACGGTGTGGGCTATAGGTGCGGTATATGCGCTGTGGCGAGCACCCGAACCTAACCCACCACCACCATACTCGCCTGACACTCCCAAATTCAGTTTTATGGAGATTATGCCGAAGCTGTCGGACTACACGGCAACCTTTGCACTTATGGCGATTCCAGCAGTTGCCTTTACGGCGGTCGCCATGCTGGTACGAAATTCGACATATGGTATCCAGACCACTGTCTATGTCACCTACGCACAAGATGCCGGATTGACCGCGACAAAAATCGGTCTGCTCTTCGCCGCCATCGAGATGGCGGGGGCATTAGGTTCCTGGTATTCTGGACGAATAATGCGGCGTTTCGACCCCATCCGAACCCTCGTCGTGACGACATTTATTACAGTATCCCTGGTAAGCGCGACCCCACTCCTCGGCGGGTTAGGATCCACAACCTGGTCGATCTTCGGGTTTCTCCTTATCGGTCAACTGTTCCGTGGCATGACACAAGGTGTTTCTCAGCCCATTCTGTTCTCCGTACAGGCCATTTCCGTTACCCGAGAACAGCAAGGCACGGTGGTGGGTCTCCGACAAACCATGAACCGCTTCGGCGGCATCGTTATTCCACCAATTATTGGAATTACGTCAGATTTTTACGGCCGCGAAGAAAGCTTCTACATTGTTGGGGGTGGACTGTTATTTCTACTGTTCTGTCTTGCCGTTTACGCGCGTTTCGTTCCAAGAATTGCGACTTAGAGCGAATACGACTACTATGAGTGCCAGAAATTAAAAAATCGATATTTCGTTGACTATCGTTTTTTTATCGATATTTATGATTACAAAAGGGAGAGATTAATGCGGCTTATTGCTTTTGATAAAAACGGAACCGCCACAATGGGCGCGCGCGATGGCGATAGCGTCGTCGATCTATCAATTGCCGCACCGGGTTTGCCTCAGGACCTTACCGGTATAATCAAGCTCGGCCAGGCGGGGATAGACCAAATTTCTGCCGCTGTAAGCAGCGCCGGGGATGATGCCCGCGTTAGCCTTGAAGGCATCAAATATCTCCCACCATCCACCAATGCCGGCAAACTTATTTGTCTTGGCCTCAACTATACGGATCACGCCGCTGAAGGTGGCCATCAGAAACCCGAATATCCTTCCTTCTTTTTGCGGACCAATTCAACGCTGGTTGCCCATGGCGATCCGATCCTGCGCCCTGTGGTTTCGGAACAACTCGACTATGAAGCGGAAATGGTCGCCATCGTTGGCAAGCAGGCCCGCCACGTTAAACAAGCCGACGCGCTGGATTATATCTGGGGTTACTCGGTCTTTAACGAAGCCTCGATCCGCGAATATCAGCGCAAGACGGCGCAATGGACCATCGGCAAAAACTTTGACAACACGGGCGGGTTTGGCCCGGAAGCCGTTACCGCGGACGAAGTCCCGCCCGGGGGCAACGGACTCCGCATTCAAACGCGCCTGAATGGCGAAATTTTACAGGATGCGAACACCGACGACATGTTGTTTGATGTTGCCGAAACGGTTGAGTTACTGACAGAGTGTCTGACCCTTGAGCCAGGTGACATTCTGGTGATGGGGACACCATCAGGTGTCGGACATGCGCGTCGTCCACAGCTTTGGATGAAAGCCGGGGACGTTTGCGAAGTTGAAATCGAAAAAATCGGGCTTCTGCGTAACCCGATTGAAGACGAAGTTTTACCCGCCTAATACGGCCAGGAGAGAAAGACCCATGGATCCGGTACAAGAAGCGATCGACTCTGTAGAAGCACTACGGAAACGAATTTCAAGCGTTGATGAAGATGGTCTAGACCTCATGTTTCGTGAGGCCAGAACGCACAATGGATGGACCGACAAACCTGTGACAGATGAACAGTTACAAAAACTGTTTCAGCTCGTCATCAACTGTCCCACCAGTGGTAACTGTCTCCCTTCCCGTTTCGTATTTTGTCGATCCCCCGAAGCGAAGGCACGCCTGATTCCCTGTGTCGCGCCGGGCAATGCAACCAAAATTGAAGCCGCCCCCGTATGTGTGATCATCGGATATGATGTTTCCTTTTGGGAACATTTGCCGCGGCTGTTTCCGCACAAAGATATGGCGGCCAATTTCAGGGACAACCCCGCCGCTGCGGAAACCGGTAGTTTCAGAAACAGTTCACTCCAGGGTGGCTATCTCATGATAGCGGCACGGGCGATGGGTCTGGATATCGGTGCGATGTCAGGCTTTAACAACCAGGCCGTCGATGAAGAGTTTTTTGCCGGCACAAGTATTAAGTCGAATTTTTTGTGCAATATCGGCTATGGCGATACGTCAGCTTTGTTCCAGAAATTGCCGCGTTTCGATTTCGACGATATCTGCGACGTAATCTAATCAATAGAGGAATTAATTATGGCGGAAGCAAAACCAAAGACTGTCGTCCAATACACCTTAAACGGTGAATCCATCTCGCACGCCCGCACAGACATCGAAACGCGTGATGTTGACGTGACGATTGATGAACCCACTCAGCGTAACGGGACCAATATGGGACTCACCCCGACCGAGACACTGGTGGCCGCACTCATCGGCTGCACGAATGTTATCGGCCAGCGGGCCGGAGAACAACACGGAGTCCATTTTGAGGATTTAACCGTCGATGCCCTCGCCGATTTTGATCGCCGCGGTGTCCTTTTCGAAGAAGAAATTGAGGTCCCGTTTCCAAAAATTGTTATGACGATTACCGGGAAATCAGACGTTGATGACGCGCCTCTCGAAAAGGTGAAAGCCGATCTCGCCAAATTCTGTCCAATTGCAAAAGTCATTCGCAATTCGGGTACGGTCATCGAAGAAGTTTGGAATATCTCCAAACCCTAAGAATCAAATAGCCATTCCTTGGCTTTCAGGCCGCCGCTGTCTTTGACACTGGCGGTCTTTCTTTTCCTGTCATGAAGTAGAGCAGACTAGCTCGCCGCAAACTCGGAAATTGATTCCCGGATGATGCCTGCTGTGCGTTCATAATGCGCCATCAACAACGATACAGCTTCCTCAGCATCACGGCTTGTTGCCGCTTTCATCATTGCCTCATGCTCGTTCAGCTCGTTGCGCCGGGGATAACTGACAACGATGGCAAGCTGCCGATAACGATCGGCCTGATCATTTAACTGCGCACAATATTGCAATAACCAGCGGGAGCCGCACGCCGACAAAAGTGCTAAATGAAATGCCCGGTGCAAGCGTTCCCATTCAGGATTAACCGTATAGTGATCCTCGCTGGATGAACGACGAACCCGAGACAGACGATGGAAGGACAGGACCAGCCCCTCTTCCCATTCATCGTCGCCATTGGCAATCGATTCCCGCAAGGCAATCGCCTCAAGCCAGCAGCGCGTTTTCACGAGTTCCTCAAGATCGGCCCGGCTCGCCGAAACGACGCGGAATCCTTTTTGGTCTTCCCGTGTGACAAGACCATCAGCAGATAGCCGGTTGAGGGCTTCTCGAATGGGGCTGTTGCCCACCTCATATCGCGCCCGCAATGCTTCAGTCCGAAGCTTTTCTCCAGGCGGCAACGAGCCGGAAAGAATATCCCCGCGTAACCGGTCATAAACGGTGGAAGCAAGTGTGCCCGCAGAACCCTGTCCTGCAAGATCTACTATTGAGGTCACTACTTTATCGTCGGGCGGCATCGCATTTCCCGCTATTTCAACATATGAAACAAACTCGTGGTATATTAAAGCCGAAGCGGAGTCGGAAACACAACGAAATAATTTCGATATTTAATTGACAAGTCTATTTATTTCGACTTTCCTATCAAAAAACCAGAGCAATAATTGGGAGAAAGCATATGTTAGCGAATAAGTTTAGTGTTGGGAGAACAACTGGGCTCGCTGCCGCAGTTGCCGTAGCGGTTACGGCGTTCAGCGGATCAGCGTTTGCGCAAAAGGAAATCAAACTCACGGCGATTGATGGCTATCCCGCCAAAGCGCTCTGGGTCAAAACCTTCATTAAGTATTTTGTGCCCGCCGTCGATAAGGCGCTGGCCAAAACCGGCAACTATAAGATCAAGTGGAACCTCGCCTGGGGTGGCCAAATCGTAAAACCGAAGGGCGTGTTTAAAGGTCTGCAGAAAGGCCTCGGCGATCTTGGTATCGTCACCACGGTTTTCCATGCCGATAAGGTGCCGTTGCACGGGCTGTCCTTTGCAACACCCTTTGTGACAACAGATCCCGGCCTGCTGGCACGCACCTTTGATGACATGGTTGCCACGCACCCAGACTTCAAAAAAGGCTGGGAAAAATATAATCAGGTCTATCTGACAAACCTGGCGGTTCTTGATTCCTACAACATGTTTTTCAAGAAGCCGATCACCCAGCTTTCCGGCCTTAAAGGCAAGAAAATCGCCGCAGCCGGTTTGAACATGCGTTACCTCAAGAACACGGGCGCCAAAGGCGTCGGCGGTAGCCTTGTTGGTTATTACAACAAGCTTAAAACCGGTGTTGTTGACGGCGCCATGGTTTGGGCTGAAGCGGCGGTGATCTTCAAGATCGTTGAAGTTGCGCCTCACATGATGTGCGCCAGCCTCGACACGGTGAATTCCAAGGCTATTACGGTGAATACCAAGACCTGGAAAAAACTGCCAAATGAAGTGAAGCAGGCATTGCAGGCCGCTGCGATAATTTATCGCGACGGCACCAGCAAGGACGTCGAAGCCCGCTCAAAGGTGATGTACAAGAAGTTTGCCCAAAAAGGGCGGCAAGGTCACACCGCTGAGCCAGGCGCAGCGCGAAGCATGGGCTAACAGCATGCCGAACGTTGCCAAGGATTGGTCAGCGAGCCTTGAGAAGAAGGGCATCGCGGGCAAAAAAATCCTCGCCGACTACATGAGCCGTATGCGGACTGCCAAACAGCCCATCATTCGCCAGTGGGACAAGGAGTAGCCCTATGAGCGATCCGGGTAACCCCCGGACGGCGGAAACGATTGAAGGGGCGTCGCCAACCGGCGGCGCCCTTTCCCGATTTCTTTTCTGGTCATCGTCTGGTTTGAACGCTATCGGATCTGTCTGGATCTTCGTCCTGATGATCATGATTAATTGTGACGCCTTTGGCCGGACCTTTCTAAACCACCCGATCGAAGGCGTTATTGAGCTGGTCGAAATGTCGATTGTCGCGATTGTCTTTCTTCAGCTTTCTGATGCGACACGCCGCGGACGCCTGACCCGCTCCGACGGATTGTTTTCCAGAATCCTGTTACGCAAGCCTGCTATCGGGTGCACCATGGGGGCGTTGTTTGATCTTCTGGGCATTTTGTTCATGGTGATCATTATATACGGCACCATTCCTCTTCTTACTGAAGCCATAGATGAGAACCTTTATTTCGGCACTGAAGGCGTGTTCACAGCACCGCGTTGGCCGGTTTATTTTGTGATCATCGTTGGTGGTCTGGTTACGCTGATGCAATTCGCCACCTTCACGCACCGCTATATTTGCGGAGGCTATAAACAGCCGGAGCAATCCTCATGACCGGACTCGAAGTTGGCATCGCGTCCGGTCATGAGGATTGTAATCCTGATTTATGCGGGGCTGTACATTCCGGTTGCCCTTGGTCTGATGTCTTTTGTCGGCGTTTGGATCATGCGGGAAGAGATCGATATTCCAATCAACCTCCTGTCACTATCTGTGGCGGATACAGTATCGCACTATGTTTTTGCGACCGTCCCCCTCTTCGCCCTGATGGGATTCCTCGTCAGTAAGGCCGGGTTGGGGAGAGACATCTATGATGTCGCGAATGCGATTTTTTATCGCGTCAGGGGCGGCCTTGGCATTGCAACTGTCGCTGCCAATGCAATCTTTGCCTCTGTCACCGGGTCAAGCATCGCCTCCGCGTCGGTCTTCACACGCATATCCGTTCCCGAAATGCGCCGCTTCGGATACGGCAAGCGCTTTTCCGTCGGTGTGGTCGCAGGCTCCTCTGTCCTGGGTATGCTTATTCCACCAAGTGCCATGCTGATCATCTATGCCATCGTTGCCGAACAATCTGTCGGCCACATGTTTATTGCCGGTATTATCCCGGGCCTGCTCCTCGCCGTTGCCTATGTGATCGCCATTCTTCTGATGGCCATCATCATCCCTAAATTTGTCGGCGGTAATGCCAATGCTTCTGACGGTGACGAGTCCTGGCGCAATCTGACCATATTAGATATGGGAATTAAGATTTTCCCAATCGTGCTCCTTGTCGTCGTGGTTCTCGGCGGTATCTATGGTGGGGTCGTTACGCCCACAGAGGCTGGCGCGACAGGGTCACTCCTCGCGCTTCTCATCGCTATTTTTAAACGCCGCATGAGCTGGAAATATCTATGGGAGGTGCTGGTTGAAACAGGCCATATTACCGCAACGATCCTGTTTCTCCTTATTGCCGCCTCAATGTATAGCCGCATGCTGGGTGTCGCGACCTTACCGAGCCAGTTTGGCGAATGGTTGCAGGGCTCGGGACTAACGCTGACCGAAGTCATGATTCTCTATGTGATCATGCTGGTCCTGCTGGGCACCATAATCGACACGGCGTCTATTATCCTGATTGTTGCACCGCTATTTTTGCCATCCATTGAAGCCTTTGGCGGCGACCTCGTTTGGTTCGGTATCGTCACCGTTATCGGCGCAGAGATCGGTCTGTTAACACCACCACTCGGAATATCCTGTTTCGTCATTAAGAGCACGATCAATGATAAGGATATTTCGTTGTTCGATATTTTTGCCGGTGCGGCACCCTTCGCCGTCATCATGCTGCTGATTCTGATGGTTATTATCGCCTTCCCGGTTCTTAGCCTTGCGCTTGTTTAAGAAGGAATATGCCGATGCGCAATGTCACTGAAGACACACTCACCCAAGCCGTTCTGGAAACAATCTCCAAAGACGCTGATCCCCGATTTCAGGAAATTATGACCGGGCTCGTCAGCCATCTTCATGCTTTCGCCCTGGAGACAAACCTTTCTAAGGAAGAATGGCTCGACGCTATTGAATTTCTATACCAGACGGGCAAGAAAACGACGCGCAATCGCAACGAATTTATTCTGTTGTCGGATACGCTCGGCCTCTCATCGATGGTCGATATGATTTCGAGCCGCGGTAACGATGACGCCACGGATGTCAGTGTTCTGGGGCCCTTTTATATCGAAGGAGCACCCTTCATCAAGAATGGCGGCGACTTGATCGCGGACAATACTGGGCAGCACACGCTGGTCAAAGGGCGTATTTCTTCTACAGACGGCTCCCCTGTTCCCAACGCTCTTCTGGATGTCTGGCAAAATGCCGAAAACGGCAAATACTCCAATGAAGACCCTGAGCAGGACGACAATAATTTGCGGGCCCGGTTAAACGCCGCCGAAGATGGCAGCTATTCCTTTACGACGATCAGGCCAACACCTTACACGGTGCCCGAAGATGGCCCCGCCGGTGTTATGCTGGAGGCGATGGGACGTCACCCATGGCGACCGGCGCATATCCATTTCAAGATTTCTGCGGATGGTTTTCAGGATCTCATAACCGAGATTTATCCCGACGACGACGAGTATATCGATGCTGACGCCGTATTCGGTGTCCGAGACTCTTTGGCCGTAAGCTTTAAACCGGTCGCATCTGAAGAAGATGCCGCTCAATATGGGATTAAATCACCCTTCCTGACTGTGGAATATGATTTCCGCTTACGGCCCGTTTAAGACCGTAGAGAAGGAGTAACAGCATGGGCCGGATATGGATGAGTCAGGTCATCGACGCAATAGCTGACCTTGGCAGACACTATTTAGATCGACCTTCCAGCAAGGCACCGCTTAAAGCAGCGAAACGCCTGTGTGACGATCTTTTGTCAGATCGTGGCGAGGCCTCGGGCACAGCTTTGGCGCGGGAGCTGGTCGAACGTTATCTCGGCATGGAGGAATCAGACCAAGACGGTTTTATAGACCTTCTAGCGTCGGATTACAGCTACGCCGCCGACAAGTTAAAAAATGCGGCAGCTGCCTATGTCCAGAACCCGGATGACGACACGTACCGGGTTCTTCGCAATGCCGTGGAGTCTCCGCGTCAGGAACTTCTGCGTCGTATCAACATGGCGCCGGATGGCACATCAACAATCGTCAAGATGCGCGAGCGCCTGCTCACGCGGCTTTCCGATGCACCTCATTTAAGAACACTCGACTCGGATTTACGCCATTTACTGAGTTCATGGTTTAATCGGGGTTTCCTCCAATTCGAACGTATCGAATGGCGGACACCTGCCGCTTGACCCTGTTGCTCGTTTTCATCTTGGCAACGGAGCCTCAATCGAACGTATAAATTGGGACGGCGACATTTCGGAAAAAGGCATCGGCCAGTCCGCCGGACTCATGGTCAATTATCTTTATGCGCCGGATCAAATCGTCGCCAATCACGAAGCATTTGTAAGTGACGGAAAAATCGTCACATCGTCCAAGGTTCGCGGCCTGCTTTAACGTTCACGGAAAGCTTCTGACTTCAACTTGAGAACCGGTCGGAGAAAATATTCCAGGACCGAACGTTGGCCGGTGTGAATATCAACTGTTGCTTCCATACCGGGTAGAATATCAAGTAGTCCGGCGCGATCACCGAGATAGGATTTTTCGGTCTCAACAACCACCCGAAAATAGGGTTTACCACCGGTTGTCGCATCTGAACCCGGGGCAATATGTTTTACACGGCCCGTCAGCCCACCATACCGAATAAAGTCGTAGGTAGAAATCTTGACGATAGCCGACTGGCCTTCCTGGACATAGCCACGATCATTTGGGTTCAATCGTGCCTCAACAACCAACCTGTCATCCGACGGCACGATCTCCATAATTGGCGCACCCGGACGGACCACACCGCCTATCGTGTGATAATTCAATTTCTTGACGATACCCTCAATCGGACTCTTTATTTGTGTCCGTGCCGCCTGCGCACTCGCTTCTGACAGCAATTCCTTTGTCTGATTTATTTGCGCTTCCACACCGGCAAGTTCTTCCAGAGCCCGACGTCGAAAAATAGACCGCGCTTCCTTGATCCTCTGCGTTGCCTCCGCCCGGGCGGCGAGCACTTTGGGTATACTCGCAGCCAGCCGCTCCCGACCGCCTTCGAGCCGTCTCAATTCCCGTTCTGCTTCGATATGGGAGAGTTTGGATGTCAGCCCCTCGCTCAGGAGACTCTTAGACATACCGAATTTACGTTTCGCCAAAACCAGTTCGGTTTCGAGAGAACGACGTTTGGCTTCCAACTCCCGTACAGCCAAACGCGCCTGATCGGCTTTACGGCTAATCACGGCAATAGAGTTTTCCAATTCGGCGCAGCGCGCTTCTAACGTCCGTTTCTCAGCATCAGCCAGTTTTCGGTATTTTTTGACCAGGACCGCAGGAAATTCAGGCGGCTTCGCGCTGGCTTCCGCCAGGACCCGTACCCGGCGCAACCGATGGCTTTCAAGGCGCGCTATAAGCTCTTCACGATTTAGGACCGTTGTCCCTAGTTTGAGGGAAATTAGCGGGTCTCCATGGCGCACAGCGGCACCTTCACGCACCGAAATCTCCTCAATAATACCACCTTCAAGATGTTGTACTGTCTTTACGTTTCCGCTCGGAACGACTTGACCGGATGCGCTTGAAACCTCATCAAATTTTGAGAACGCCGCCCAGCCAAGAAAGGCCGCAACTAAAAATGAAACAAAGAGAGCGATAGGCACCCAACCGCGTGACCGTCGCGCGCTGAGCAACTTGTCGAGATGCGATCCATTGAAGGCTTCAGACGTATCGTTCACTTGTCACCTTCCGTCTCTGGATTCGTGTCGGCACCGGAGAAAAGACGTGGCAAAATATCCTTGGGCGTCCCAGCCCATTTTGCTCGTCCTGCTTCTATCACAAGCAAAGAGTGGCATGCGGATAGCAGGGTCGGGCTATGCGGTGCCACGACCACAGTATGGTCGGCGGCGAGCGAGGCGAGCATTTCAGACAGCTCCCGTTCCCCATTGTGATCAAGATGGGCAGACAGTTCATCCAAAAGCAAGATAACGGGGTCATGAACGAGTGCCATGGCCAAAGCAATTTTTTGACGTATGCCAGCCGAAAAATTACTGCCCGCCTCTGCGACATGTGTCCCGTAACCATCCGCAAGAGCGATGATCGCATCATGAACACCGGCACGTTTCGCAGCGACGATCACAGCCTGATCAACAATATTCTCCCGGTCCCGGTGAACAATCGACAATCCTGAGGCAAATAGCCATACCAGCAGGCACGATCTTCGCGGCTGATTTGAGCGATATCGATCCCGTCAATCTGCACACTGTCTTCGCTCGGTGCATACAAACCAAGAAGAATCTTCATCAGAGTGGTTTTGCCGCTTCCATTTGCGCCGACCAGCCCATACAGCCCATTGGGCTCAATATTTAATCGCATATCGCGAATGAGTGCCGGACCCTCCTCCTCATAGGCAAAGGCAACATTGTTCAAAGACAGCTTGCCTTTTAGTTTCTCCAAACGGATAGCCGTTTCACCGCGGTCTTCCTCAAGCGCGAACACCTCGTCAGGCGCGCCATCGCCTGACGAGTCGAGGCATAATTCCGCCATAGCATCGTGATTTGCTGGAAGGGGGACACCAGCCGCATCGCCAACATATTTGCTGCGATCAAGGCACCAATGGTCATCTTTTGTTCGAGGATTGCTATCGCACCAACCGTGGTAATAAGCACAGTCGCCGCCACGCCCAGCATTAAACTTAGATTCAAAAACGTATCCGCCCGACCACCGCGTGACATCGATTGCTCAAGAGTCGTCGCGTGCCGAGCTTCCCATTCATTTTCAACGGCACGATCAAGGGCCAATCCCTTCACCGTATCCCATGCCGCGGTCATTTCGGAGAGAATCGCGTCGCGTTCAATACCGGCCGCACGTTCTTTTGCCCCGGCTTTGGTCACAACACGCGCTGAGAGCCACCCAACGCCGACAAAGGCAGGCAACATGATAATCAGTACCCAGGCTATCGGCAGTGCGATGACGACGATAATAGCCGCAAAAAACAAGGCAAAGGGCAGGGCAGCGATGAGAACCGCGGTTGCACCCGAGAACAGGTTTCGAACGGAATCAACGTCACGCTGTAGCGCGAGCCAATATGGTCGGGGGCGTGATTCCAGAATGCCGAGCGGCAACGCCAGTAATTTCTTGAACAGACGTCGGCCGACCGCAACATCTATTCGAAGAGCAACGTCCTGCAACAGCTGCGCTCGTGCTTGCCGCAGCAGAAAATCAAACAGGATGACCAGCCCCATGCCAACGACCAAACCGTAAAGTGTCGCGAGGCCAGCATGGAAAATGACGCGATCATAAACTTGCAGGACGAACACAGGCGCGGCGATGGCCAGAAGATTGATAATCGCAGACGCGCCGAACACAGCGCGGAAATCTCCCCGTAACGGAGCAATGGCGTCCTTTAGCCAATTTGAACTCTTTTTATCGTTCTGCGTCGCCATGCTCGTGCTCAAACCACCAGAAATCTCTGGTTTATCTCAAATAATGTGATATTCCGCGCTGTGCCCGTCACATCAATAAACAAACCGCCCGAATTGGCTAAGTTTTATCTGGAGTTGGGGTTCTAAATAGTTTTGAGAGCAACGGGGCGTATTTTGCCTATTTACGCGACAAGTGGATGTGTATTCCGAGGTCTTCGGGATTTCGCACGGTATTCTGTTCTGCCCATGGCATTACTCGTCATAACAGCCAGTGCACCGGGCCATGCCAAGGATTTGCCCACTGCCCTGTCAGAATTAGTGAAGACCCACCCGCGTATCCTTGAAGCGGAGAAGCAAGCGCAGGCGGCGGGCCAAGATATTCGCGATGCCGATTCCGGATTCCTGCCCAAAGTCAGTGTCACCGGAGATGCCGGAATCGAAACGATCGACAGTCCAAGCCGGCGCTCTGTTACACCCGAACATTCCAACATGCGGCGGGACTCCCTAACGGTCACCCTCACGCAAAACCTGTTTGACGGGTTTGCGACTTCTTCACAATCGATGATCGCGTCACTGGGTCAGACCCGGGCCGAAGCCAATTTGGAAACCGTGTGTCAGGCCATCTTATTTGACGGTATTGCTGCTTATCTCGACGTTCTAAGAACGTCAGAGCTACTCAAAGTCACGGCCCGCAATGAGAGGACTATCACCACCCAACTTCATCTGGAGCAGGAACGAGTCCGCCACGGATCTGGCCTTTCCGTCGATGTTCTGCAATCAGAGGCACGTCTGCAGGTTGCCAAAGAACGACGGGTATCCATCAAGGGACAACACAAGACCGCGCGGTCCCGGTATATTGAACTATTCGACGAACCGCCCGCGATTAAATCCATGAAACCGCTCGCAATCGATCGAGCGGTGTTACCGATGAAAATTGAGGAAGCACTGGAGGCTGGGCGCAAACGAAACCCTAGCCTTAAGCAAAGTCGTTTCTAGGTTGATATTGCCGACAAGGAACGAACCCGGGCCCGCGCGGCCTTTTATCCGGATATCGACTTTGTGGTCGAAGGCAGCTAGGAAAGCGATATTGACGGTGTAGAAGGCATTCGGCGTGAAAGCAGAGTATTGTTGCGCGGCAGCTGGGACCTATTTGATGGTTTCAAACGGAACGCACAAAGTGCGAAGGCAAGCGAGCAGTATGGCGCCCAACTGGACAATCACACGACGCTTAACCGGGAAGTCATAAACCGGATTAGAAGAGCATGGGTAAATTTTGAAACCACTCAGGAAACCACCAAGCTTCTGGAAAAAGCTGTTGAGATCGCGGAAAAGGTTTTTCAGTCGCGCCGTAAATTGCGGCGGGATGGACGGGAATCCCTGATCAATGTTCTGGATGCTGAACGCGATCTAAATGGCGCGAGGCTACGTCTCATTGGATCACAATACGCGTCTCGTGTGGCCGCTTATCGGCTTATGCGCGATATCGACGCCCTTAACGCCAAGACGCTTAACCTGCCCCAATAACAGCAGGTGACGGGTCGAGGGACTTGTCTCTGCTCTCGACATAGTCTTCGACAGCATTGTCCATGTCGTTAAGTTCCCTACTTGGAACGGTACGGTTTTCATATAAACAAGCTGCTTCTATCTTCGCGGATATAGCTTCCAGTTCTGCCGCTCCAATGGTTCCTGCACTGCTTTTGACACTATGGACGAGCCGTCCCGCTTCCGGCAGGTCTCGGCCCGCCAGAGCAGTGCGGGCATCTTTGGACAGGGTTCTGGCTTCCTCGACAAATTCCCGCAACAACATCATTAGGTTGTCACTGCCAACATCTCTTTCGAATTGCCCCAATGTCTCGACATTCAGAACGGTGGAATGAGGTTGGGGTTCTTCAGGGATATCATTCTGGCGGTCTTCAATTTCGACGACTTCCGGTATCACGACATCACTGGCAGCAGAGGCTGAGCGCAACTGGTTTCCAATCACCGCCAACATTTCTTCACGGTGAATTGGTTTCGTCAGAAAATCGTCCATCCCAGCATCCAGACAGGCCTGGCGGTTATCCATCAATGCATTCGCCGTCATCGCCACAATGGGCACGTTGGCTTTGTTTCCACCCATTGCCCTGATGGCCGCGGTCGCCTGAAAGCCATCGGCTTCAGGCATATGAATATCCATCAGCACAAGATCGAAGTCCCGTGTTTCAACGGCATGCAAGGCAGACATGCCATCTCCGGCAATCTCCACCGTATATCCGGCACGCTCAAGCATGGCAGAGGCAACCATCTGATTGACCTTGCCATCTTCCGCCAACAAAACCCGGAATTGGCCCGCCGGCACGGAAAGATGAGAAAGAAACAACGTTATCTTCCGAATTTCTGTCACGTGACTGGATGGTTTCTCCAAATAGAGCCACCCGCAGCATACGGCTGACATCACGACTACGAGCTGGCTTACGAAGCGTAGCAACAAATCCTGCTTCCAGAGCACTCGGATTCTGGACACCATCAAGGGTTGCCACAATAAGAACCCCGGGCACGTCTAATGTTCCAGCCTCTGAACCAAACATGTTTTTGTAATTCGCTACTTGAAATCCCGGTAATTGGCCATCGATCAGCAGGAGATCAGGCGTTTGGCCCTTGGCATCAGGGCCAAGCCTCGCGACTGCCTCGTCAACACTCCTCACATCCTCAAACGTCGCACCGATGCGATGCAATTTGCGTTCAATGCTTTGGCAAAGAATTGGACTCTGACAAATAGCGAGGACATGCAGTCCTTCCTTAATATCCTCAATTCTCTCCTGCGATCTCGCGGTAACAGCCCCGCCTATCGGCAGGCTGACAAAAAACACACTGCCAACCTTGTTGTTGGCTTCATTGGGACGATAGCCAATTTCACCCCCCATCAACCCAACCAACCGATGACAAATCGCAAGTCCCAAACCGGTACCACCATATTTTCGAGTCACGGAAGAGTCCGCCTGCACAAATTCTTCAAACAACGAATCTTGCCGCTCTTTTGGCACGCCAATGCCGGTATCGGCGACCTCAAATCGAACCAACCGTTCTCCACTCTCCGCCGTCGTCGTAGAGACCGACAACATGACTCCACCGGCGTTTGTAAACTTTACGGCATTTCCAACGAGGTTCAGCATTACCTGCCGCAGGCGACCAGCAACACTCCACATTTTCAGAGGAACATTGGGATCAATGTCGACAGCAAGTTCGACACCCTTTTCATGCCCCGCCGTGGCAAACAATCGAACGGCTTCTTCGGCGATGGCAGCTGGATCAAACTCTACACGCTCGAGCTCCACACGGCCAACCTCAAGCTTTGAGAAATCCAGGATGTCATTCAGAATTTTAAGAAGCGCGTCGCCGCTATTGCGGATTGTTTCGACAAATTCTCGTTGTTGATCGGTGAGTTTTGAACCGCTTAACAGACTCGCCATGCCAAGAACACCATTCATCGGGGTCCGAATTTCATGACTCATAACAGCGAGAAAATGAGACTTTGCCTTATCTGCCTCTTCTGCCGCCTCCTTGGCATTATTGGTTTCGATGCGCGCTTGATCGACAACCGCCATGGCGCGATGGGTGTGCTTGATCTGACGGATCAGGATCACGATCAAACCGATACCCCCAACAAAGGTACCAATCGCATAAACAAGCATTTCCGAGAAAAACGGTTCAATCTGGGTTTGACGCGATTCAAAAGCGCCTTCCCCGCGTGCCTCGGTTTCCGCGATCATGGAACGCAAAGGCGCCAGTCCCGCCTCAACTTCACTGCGGATCAAGAGATAGGTTCGAATATAGCCGCGCTTGAGCTTCCTCAGGGGCTGCCCAACCTTATTCAATATCACGGCGAGCTTATCGACACCCTCCGTCAACGGGCCTGCCTTGCCGCCTTTACTTCCCCGAATGCCTTGCACCAAAGCGGGAAACCGACGCTGCAACACGACGAAGCGCGGCAATACGTCTGATGATTCAATGCTGTGTTCGCCGGTCCCAAACAGGTCCAGTGAATTCAAAAACTTGGAAAATTCAAACTCTATCTGGGTGACATACCAAAGGCTGGATTTGTACTCGGCAACGGCTTCTTCATATTCGGAGCGGACTTTAACGATCGACAGTGTCGTACTGGCCGCGAGCAGGACAACACCAAACGCGACCAGCAGAAACTGAATTTTAACAGCGGAAATCTGATGCCGTTCGGCGAACGCGAGGGACCAGTCAACAAACCCCTGAAAAAAACCGGGCTTGGATTTTACATCTGAGTCCTGCATTTTGCCCTGCCCCTATACCGGCGAAACTGCAACGGAAACAATATCGGATGCCGCCACGTTATCTCCAGCGATAGTCGCGATTGTAAAACCAGCGCCGGCGCCGTTACCGTCTGCATCGAATGTCAGCGTGTTATCTGCCTCATTGAAGATGAATGCCGCCTGATTGGACGTCGACGCCGTACTGGTACCATTATTGTTGTATCCGCCTGCGTCATTGATCGAGGAAAAATTGACGCCATCGACACCAGAAGCAATCCCGTTGAAGTTACCGGTCAGAACCTGGATATCATCATCAGCGGACGAAAAGTCCTGGATGGTATCTCCGCCGTCACTCGTCAGCTCATAATAAGAAATATCGTTCCCGGTACCGCCAGTCAGGTCGTCCGCTCCGGCGCCGCCAAACAAAACATCTATCCCGCCGCCGCCATTCAATGTATCGGTCCCCGCCGCACCGCTTAGCGAGTTGGCATTGCCATCACCTGTTAGCGTATCATTACCCGCGCCACCGGTGAGGTTTTCAATACTGGTATAGCTGTCGCCTGCCGCATCGCCGGTATTGAGCCCGGCATTGGCAAGATTAGCGGTTACCGCCGTACTTCCAGTGTACGAGGCTGTATCGGTTCCACTGCCGCCGGGCAGCGAGTCACCGCCCGCACCGCCAATGAGCGTGTCATCTCCACCAATCGCAATGATCGTGTCGTTACCCGCCAATCCAGTCAGAACGTTATTACCGCTATTGCCGGTCAAAACATTGGCGTCAGAACTGCCGGTTCCATCGATGTTATTGCTCCCGGTCAACGTCATACTTTCGACATTTGTACCGACGAGAGAATAGGTCGCGGAGCTTTGGATTCCATCATTGGTAGCACCGGAATCGTTCACCATATCATTTACATTATCGACGACATAAGTATCGGCACCCGCACCGCCATCCATGGTGTTTTCACCGGCACCGCCATCAATCGTGTTATTGTTAGCGTCGCCGGTGAGAATGTCGTTCCCAGAACTACCCGTCAGATTCAAAATATTTGCGTAGGTGTCGCCAGCGGCATCGCCCAGATTGTTCAAAGCATTCGATAGATCGGCGGTCACTGCCGTACTACCCGCGTAGGATGCGGTGTTGGTACCTGTCCCACCATTTAGTGTATCGGCACCGGCACCACCGATAAGCGTGTCATTGCCCGCACCGGTTAGCGTGTCATCACCGGCACCACCGGTCAGGTTCTGAATATTGGTATAGCTGTCACCCGCGGCATCGCCGGTATTATTGCCCGCATTGGAAAGATCAGCTGTAACCGCCGCACTTCCTGCGTAGGAGGCCGTGTTGGTCCCGGTACCGCCATCCAGTGCATCTCCGCCTGCACCGCCGATGAGCGTGTCATCGCCGGCTCCGCCAGTCAGCGTATCCGCACCACCTGCCCCGTCCAAAATATTGTTGCCGCTATTGCCTATAATGGTGTTGGCGTCCGCGTTTCCGGTCCCGTCGATATTACCACTGCCCGTAAGCGTCAAATTCTCGACATTGGCCGCCAGCGTATGGGTAATTGAACTGTTGACCTGGTCTGTGCCTTCACCACCATTTTTTGTAATGGCAAAAACAGCGTTATCTACGGTATAGGTATCGTTCCCTGTTCCCCCAACAAGCGTGTCAAGACCGCCGCCGCCATCCAGCGTATCGTTCCCGGCGCCGCCGGTTAGCGTGTTGACCGAGCTGTTGCCCGTCAGTGTGTTGGCATCGGCATTGCCTGTACCATTAATCGCCCCACCGCTATCCAGTAAGATCAAGTTCTCAACATCAGCGCCCAGTGTGAAGGTGATGGTACTATTGACGGTATCATCCGTGCCACCGCCAAGGCTTTCATTAACCGTATCGCCGACGTTATCAACGAAATAGGTGTCGTTGCCGGCCCCACCGGTCATACCGTCGGCACCGGTTCCGCCATCTAACCTATCGTTGCCCGCATTGCCAATCAGCGTGTCATCACCCGAACCACCATTTAGCGTATCGTTGCCTGTACTGGCCGTCAGGGTGTCATCTCCACTGCCACCATTGAGGATCAAGCGCTTTCCCGTCGCCGCAGCATCAATTATATCGTCGCCGCCCTCACCATTTACGATGACCGTGTTGTTTGAAATATCTGTGCCGGTGAGATCACCGATTGTTATGTCATCCCCGGCAGACCCCAGGGTGAGATCAAGGGTTTCAATCCCATCAAGCTTAATTGTTCCACCGCCGGTGATAGACAGGACGACTTCGCCATTCGCATTTGGTCCAATTGAAATAGTATTAGGCGCGGATGCATTACCGGCGATGAAGGCGGTATCCGCTCAGCCGATCCGGCGATTGAAAGTATCTCTCCGGCGCCAGGAAAACTAATCCGCGGGATACTGCCGATATCAATCGGCGCATTTGGATCAACGGTTCCAGTATCCTCGTTATTGTCGGAGGAATCCTGATTATCTCGATCAATCGGCGTCGTGACGGGCTGAGGCCCCTGTGATGGCAGCGGCACAAAACCATCCAGCGACGCAACCTGCGCCGGTGGCAGAAAAGAAAGATCAGGGGCCAGCGAGGCGCCGGGGCTGCCTTCAGTACCATCGGTGGTTTGCGGTGTAATGAAAGGTCAACACCCTGATTCACCCACCTAGTGTATTTTATATCCCTAAACCGAACAATTCAACAAACTCGGCGAAGTCCGGCTTGGCGACTTCAACCGGTGGGCGGAACAGGCTGAAGACCTTCGCCGTGGCAAACTCATCCTGCAGAACGATGGTGGCTCCCGCCGTTAAAACGCCCGTAAAGCCAAGCGTGCTGTCCGGATTCCGCAGCAGCGTAAAGACGTTCTCAACAGCTTCCGCCGCCGCGCGGCCAGCGACACGGCCATTATTGACCTGGAGTGTGGCCACCGGCGTACGAACGATTGCGCCGGGTTCGCCGGAGAAACTTTCGCTGCGATGAGAAAACCCGAACCGTCCATGCAGAACGAAATATACCGGCTGAGGCGTCTGATCAGGGCCGGTCGGCGCAACTGACTCGACCAGCATGCGGCCTTTGCCGCCAAGAAAGAATTCAGAGTTATTGGAAAAATCAACCGACACCTGAGACCCGTCGCGTGTCGCCAGAATATCGCCGCGATAGATTGGAATATCCGATGTTAGCAAGATTGTACTGTCATCAACACGCGTCACCACCGCATCGCCCGTTACGGACTTCACCATCCCCACCGGGGCGGGTGGTGCCTGTGCCAGTTCCTTAGGCGCAGCGGGGCCCGGCGACGTATTTTGCGCTATCGCGGAACTCTCAGAAGTTGATGGAGGGGTTGATGCCATACGGTACCTTCACCGTGAAAAAGCAAACTCTTAAATTGGTGGGAAACCGCTCCTTGGTTTACCCGGTAAATCTGCGGCACCTTCCCCCTGAAAAGGCCCGCACCGCTGATTCAAATCCTGGTGGAAACTATCCGGTCCGGAGCGCGAGCCCAGAACCGGATAATTTTCCAAATCAGTCTTTAGTAGGTGACTGAAATCACCACGCGACGGTTCTTGGCATTCTTTGCGCCGTCTGCTGTTTTGACAGCAGGCTTTGCTTCACCCCAAGCGACCGTTCTCACGATACCTTTCTTAACACCAGCCTTGACGAGACCGGCCGCAACCGCATCAGCGCGTGCCGATGCGAGCTTGGCATTGTAAGAGTTGGATCCCGAACGGTCAGCATGACCAGCAACCGTAATGCGTGACGTCTTGCGGGGTTTGATGAACTTCCTCACGCCTTTGATTTCCGAAGCACCATTCTTGCTGATTTTGGTGCTGTTATAATCAAAATAGACGATGAAGTTACGGGTCAGAAGCTGACGCGTCATCGGCTTCTTTTCCATCATGACAGGTTCTTCGACCGCAGCTTCAAGCAAGGCCATGGCACCATAAAATGCACTCCGGCATTTTTGGATATCCCTTTTCTGCAGGTTCTCTTCAGCTTCCTGCATCCAGCAATCGAACTGTACCTGGGCATTCGCCGCATGCTTCGGTGCCTTCTTAATACCACCAGCGGCAAAAGCAGACGTCAGACGCTTACGCGCATTCGCCAGGGGTTTCTTGTGCTTACTGACGAGTTTCCGTGCGCTCATTGCTTCGGGGCCTGTCGGCTTACCCATCGCAGCCATTTTAGCGCGATCAACAAATGATCCGGCATCACCGAAATCGTCTTCTTTATATTCAGCCCGGGCCAGTTTCACATATCCGTCCCGCAGGCCCTTTTCATAAGCCCCGCCCTTTACGCTCATCTTCGCGACTTCGTCTGTGCTACAAGCCGCAGCAAAGACACCAATCGCCAAAACGGCAAAAATGTTTTTAACGCTTCCCATTAATTTTCTCCCATCCCAATAAATTTAACCGGGGATATTCACCCCAGCATCACTTGTGCAGTAATAAAGTATACCTAAGCAAGAAGTGTGCCAAGTTCTGTATATGTTACCAACGGGTAGTGGGTCAGTTTGAAATATCTTTCTTGTAAGAGCCGCGCTTCGTCGGCTTGGCCGCTTCCGCAGCTTCCAACAGTTTCACAATGTCTTTCATATCCCATAGCGTATCGGAAACGCCAGCGGCCATAGCTGGTGACATACGAAGTGTTTTGTGCATCCGAACGAAATTGTAATACATCATGTGAAACGCAACAGCGTGTGCATGGTTTTCGACCTTCTTGCTGAAACCATTTGTCAGGCGGGTAAAGCGGCGCATGTGCATCCGCATGGTTAGGTTGCTGCGCTCGACATAGGATGTGCTGACCAGCTTTTTGTCAGGCTCACCCTCAATCCGGTGCTTCTTGATGCCGGTGCATTCAGCGGGGCTGTAGCGACCTTTGGAACTTTCCGGCGCGTTGCCATACATCTTGACCTGTTGCGCATAGTCAACATCGGCTCCGAACGCCCCTTCAACAGCTTCAAGATATGACTTGTGACCGTCACTGGTTAGCTGGACACGATTGGCAAGGCGGCTACGCAGATCATCCATAAACCACATTGCATATTCGGCATCGCGGCCACCGACCAGATAGGATACGATCATTTTGCTATCAGCATCAATCGCGGTCCACGTCCAAGTGTCGCCAGCATTGGCGGGAGCGGCCTTTGCGGTTTTGACGTTCTTTTGTTTGGCATAGGTGAATGACCAGATTTCATCGACTTCGACACGGGTTGTTTTCAAGTTGCGGACATTGGCCTCGTGATAGGCCGCACATGCTTTGCCAACGTCAATCAACAGCTTTGATATTGTGTTCTTGCTGACGCCTGTCATCCGCACGATCGAGCGGATGCTGTTACCCTCGCAAAGCATGTGCAAAATTCTTGATCGTTGTTCTGATGATAGCTTGTTCATAGGGATTTTATAACTGACCCTTTTTACTTAGTTAAGCACTACAGTCAGTTTAGGGATATAAAATACACTAGGTGGGTGAATCAGGGTGTTGACCTTTCATTATCCGGTAATTATGGTGATTCCGCATGAAAGTTGATTACGCAGACAAGCGCCTCGGCAGGATTGCAACAGACGAAGCGCACAAGCTGGGTCTACCGATTTCGGTAATCAACAGTGCGCGGAAGAAGATCGTTCTTTTGGAGCAAGCGCCTGATGAAAGAACAATTAGAAACTGGAGATCGTTGAATTTTAAGAAATTACGTGGCGACAGAGACAATCAAAAATCAATTCGGGTTAACGACCAATACCGCATCATTTTTACGCTCGATAATGACGAGCATCCGCCACGAATAACGATTTTGGAGATTGATGATACACATTAGAATTGGGGTAATATGAGCAATGGAAATTACATGATTGAAGTGCCGCATCCCGGTGAATTTATTGCTGATGAATTGGAAGCGCGGGACTGGTCGCAGCGAGACCTTGCCTATATTTTGGGCACAGCTGAAAACAGCGTCAACATGATCGTGACTGGCAAGCGGGGCATAAGTCCTGAAATGGCCAAGGTGCTCGGTGCCGCTTTTGATGTTAGCCCTGAGTTTTTTGCGAATTTGCAGAAGGCTTATGAAATGTCACGAGCAACAGCACCGGACCCAGGCATCGCACGTCGCGCACAGTTTCAAAACGTCTATCCTATTCGCGCTATGATTCAGCGCGGATGGTTGGAAGATACGGAAGTGCCGCTTCTTGAGGGACAGTTGATGCGGTTTTTCGGCTCCAATAGCGTTGAGAACATCCCGCATTTGGCTCACGCTGCAAAGAAAACCAATTATGACGGGACAACACCTGAACAACTCGCTTGGCTTTATCGCGTAAAGCAAATTTGTTCTGAAATGCCCACCCCGCGCTACTCCAAAAAGGCGCTGGTAAAAGCCGTTTCGGAAGATTTGCCAGCGTTAATGGGAGACCCAGAGGGCGTCCGCCATGTTCCCCGCATCTTGAATGAATGCGGTGTTCGGTTTGCTATCGTCGAGACACTGCCAAAGGCAACCATTGATGGTGTTTGTTTTTGGGATGGAGCAAAGCCGATGGTTGGCATGACCACCCGCTTTGATCGTATCGACAATTTTTGGTTCGTCCTGTTTCACGAACTCGAACACGTTTTGAATGAAGATGGAAGGGTTGGAAAATCCATTAATATTGATGTGGATTTGAAATACGACCAGTCTGACGATCAACCAGAACAGGAGCGAAAAGCTAACCTTGCCGCTGCGAATGCGTGTGTCCCCACAAAGGACTTAGAATCTTTCTATCTTCGTAAAGCCCCTTTCATCTCGCAAAGAGACGTGATCGGCTTTGCGCGTCGAATTAACCGGCATCCCGGCATTGTTGTCGGACAGCTACAGTGGAAAATGGACCGTTATAACTGGTTGGCGAAACACAAAGTGAGCGTCCGAAAATTTATTGCTCAAAGTGCAATTACAGATGGTTGGGGCATCCCGGCACCAGTCACAATTTAAGGAAATAGAAAATGGCATCTTACGACGAACAACTACAAAACGTATGGCACGAATACGAAAAAGAAAAAGGATTTATCCCCGCAACATCTAAAGACGCGGTTAGATGGGGTGTCGAGCGTGGTATGATTGAAATGCCAGAAATAGACCCGTTTGACGAACTATCCAAGGATATGTCGCGGGCTTTGCGCGAAGAGTATGGCACGGATCGCTACGGTCGTCGGTATCGCAAAAACCATGCGGGAAGGGTTACCAAGGCGGGCGTTCAGCATACTATGTGGGCAATCATGGGCAATGCTCCGCTTGACCACATGCGGAAGGCTTTCGTGCAGCGTCGGGAGCAAATTGTGGGCGACTGTGTCCAGTTAGCTACCGATGTTGAGGTTTACAACGATATGAACCCTGAACAGGAAGGCGTTCAGATTCCGTTCGATTTCACTGATGATGTGGACGAACGTTTGCTGTTCGACGGCGGCAAGGCGGCCTAGTCTTTTTTCTTCCAACGAGCCTGTGCGGCTGTTTTGGCAATTTCAGAACGTTGCGCTGGTGTTAATGCTTTGGCACGGGCTGGACCGCCTTTCTTTCCAGCTTTAGAAGCGCGTTCCCCGGTTGCCGTTTCTTCCGCATCTTCTTCTTCACTGGATGCAATATCCACCATCAGCTTTGCAAGCTGGTTGGGATCGCGGGGTCGTTTGGGCTTTTTGTCTGCCATAGACTCTATATAGGGTGGTATGCAGAAAATTGCAGAGCTAAATTTCAAACTGACCCACTACCCCAACGGGGGGATTTGACAGGAAATATTGTTAGATTTCAACAAATTGATTAGTTTTTTTGGAAAATGCCCGTAAACTTCGAAAATCTGTACTAAAGAGAATTTGTCGCAGATCAAGACGGGAAACGACCGGTCCCCTCGGCACACACCAAAGACCGACCGAGGAAGCTGGTTTGGCAGCATAGATTTGGGTGCAAAACCTGATCGAGGAAGTATTAGTTAATGGCCGCAGAACGTAAAAAAGAAATTCTCCTTGTTGAAGATACCGCGCTCCTTGCCAAGAGCTATATTCAGTATCTTCGCAACGACCCCTATACGGTCACGCATGTCGCCACCGGCAAGGAAGCCCTGAAACATCTTTCTTCAAATATGCTGGACTGCATATTGCTGGATCTGGAATTGCCCGACATGACCGGGCTCGAAATCATGGAAAAGATCGGCAGCGGACGACTTCGCACAGCGCTCAGCGGAAAGACAAGCCGTTAGAGGCAATCAGGTGGATCAGAGAAATCCGAATCCCGAAACGAGTCTGGATCACGAAGGTGAAACACATGACTCCACCATTTCCAGAAAGGAACTGAAAAAAGCGGCTGAAGCGCGAAAACTCAACAGCGCAATTCAAACGATGAAAGGGCATGTGAAAAGCTTCGGGCGGAGAAATCTATCGGATGCGGAAACGAATTTGGAACATTTTCTCTCCGCCACGGGTAAGGACAGAGTGCTTACGCGCAAACAGGCTCGAAGCCATGAAGCCGTCCGGAATCTAGAAGCAGACATCAGAAAACAGCTAGAAAACAGTTTTTTTACCATCTACGCGGAAAAGGACGAAATACAATCAAAAAACGAGCGCAAACTAAATGGAATAAAGGATGGTCAGTCGATCACTCTCAACAGTCGAACTGTTTCCAACCATGGTACTGGTAGTTTTTTATTGGACCACGGGCTTGGCATGGAACCTTTCGGGCGTGATCCAAACTTCGCGCTGGGGTTTGGACAAATAAGACTCTTTTCTGATGCCTAATTCACCGCGAAGCGAACGGGCAAGCGCGTGGAAATAACAGGCACCGTCCAACACAATTGGAATGACACATATGATTTTGACGACGGACAGCCCGGTTTCGAAGAAGCCAAATTACTCCTAGACGAAGGCATGGCAAAAGAATTTTCTATACGCGCCAACTGGCGGCAAAAAGTGACTGCTACCTACCGCCTTGAAAATGGCGAATTAAAGCTCGAAGGAACAAAATGGGAGGACATAGATGATGCCGGAAAAGAAAAACCCGATTAAACCCATAATCAATAAACTATCTTTCCAGCTGAGTTACTGCTGGAATCGCTGGCCTAAATCGACCATCACACTGGACGCTGCTTCGATCATTTTGTGTGTTTTTTTGTGCCGATGTGGCCACATAAACCCTTTTGCAACGGTCGTGTCTATATTGACACTGGCAAAAAGGGACATGGTAGATTTAAAACTAATGAAGAATACACAGCTTCTTACCATGTCTATCACTACCGCTTAGTACCCGGCCCTCTTTCTGATCCGTATGTGGACAAGATCGTCAATACTCTGGACTATTGGAAGGTTTTATATATCAGAATCGGCAACATAATTCTTATCCCAGGCTATCGAACCGGTTTCTTCGACAACGCTATAGGCGTCTGGAGCATAGTAATTATAAAAGACCTCTATAAAAATCTTATGAGTGGCCGGATTACATACCCGACGCCTATGCCGCCAAAAATTCGCGAACTAATGGAATTCGATATCAGTAAATACAAAGATTACCCTAGAGAAGTAAAAGGCATAGAATACTGCCAAACTGGTATTCCCAAGGCACTCGCCATCAAAAATTGGGGGCTGAAAGAATAGTCTGAATGACCAGGCTAGCTACCTTTTTAGCGCCGCGACGCCGGGCAGTTCCTTGCCTTCCAGCCATTCCAGGAATGCCCCGCCTGCTGTAGACACGTAAGAGAAATCATCCAGCGCATCAGCGGCAGCCAACGCCGCAACGGTATCACCACCGCCGGCAACTGAACGAAGTTTACCCTCTGCGGTCAACTTCGCTGCCGCCTGCGCAACGATATTCGTACCCTTATCAAAGGGCCGGATTTCAAACGCGCCAAGCGGGCCGTTCCACAGCACTGTTTTGCAATCGGCGAGGCTATCAGCCAGCGCCTGCGCTGTTCCTTCCCCGACATCAAGGATCATGGTATCAGCGCGCACTGCTGCGATCGGCACTGTTTCACATGGCGCCCCAGCTTCAAATTTTTCAGAAATTACAACATCACGGGGCAGAACAACTTCGCAGCCTGCCGCGTCAGCGCTCGCCATCACGGCACGTGCCGTATCCGCCATATCATTTTCGCACAGGGAAGCGCCGACATCCGTACCAAGCGCATACAGGAACGTATTTGCCATCGCGCCACCGATAACAAGCCGATCAATCTTTTCAACCATATTGCTCAGAACATCCAGTTTGGTCGACACTTTTGCACCGCCGACCACTGCCAAAACCGGACGCTCTGGATCCCCAAGCGCTACTTCCAGCGCTTCGAGCTCTGCCTGCATGGATCGGCCCGCCGCCGCCGCCAATACATGCGCAATACCTGCTGTCGACGCGTGCGCCCGATGTGCCGCTGAAAAAGCATCATTGACGTAGGCATCCCCGAGCATTGCGAGTGCTTTGATGAAAGCATCATCATTGGCTTCTTCACCAGCATGAAAACGCAAATTTTCGAGCAGTGCGACCCCGCCATTGGGCAGAGCCTCGATCGCCGCTTCCGATGCGGCACCGATACAAGCATCGACGAATACCACCTCACGCCCACCCAGCGCGGCGCTGAACGGCTCGACAAGCGGTTTAAGCGACATTTCCGGCACCACCTGACCCTTAGGCCTGTCGAAATGAGACATCACCACGACTTTGCAGCCGCGGTCCGCGAGCTCGAGGACTGTAGGAGCCAGCCGCTCAATACGGGTGGCCTCTGTCACGATGCCATCCTGCATCGGGACATTGAGATCACCGCGCACCAGAACACGTGTGCCCGCTGCCTGCTCGTTCAAAGCAGGCAGGGTATCAAGCGTTTCAAATCGCGCCATTTTACGATCCGCCTATAGTCAGGATCAGCGCAGCTTGCCCATCATCACGGCAGTGTCTGACATGCGGTTGGAGAAACCCCACTCATTGTCATACCAAGAGGCAACACGACAAAGCTTACCCTCAATGACCTGGGTCTGGGTCAAATCAAAGATCGAGCTAGCAGCGTTGTGATTGAAATCCGACGACACAAGAGGCTCATCATTCGTTGTCAGAATGTTTTTGAACGCGGGAGATGCCGCCGCCTTCACGATTGCCTTGTTGATTTCCTCTACCGTCGTCTTGCGTTTGGCGGTAAAGTTGAGGTCGACAATAGAAACGTTAGCCGTAGGTACGCGGATTGAGGTCCCGTCAAGTTTGCCGTTGAGTTCAGGCAACACCAGACCAACAGCCTTCGCCGCACCAGTGGATGTCGGAATCATCGAATAAGCGGCTGCCCGGGCGCGGCGCGGATCAGGATGCAAAGTATCCTGGAGCCGTTGATCACCCGTATAGGCATGGATAGTTGTCATATAACCCTGTTGAATACCAATCGCTTTATTCAAAACAGCGGCAACAGGCGCAAGACAGTTGGTCGTACAAGATGCGTTGGACACGACCTTGTGGCTTTTACGCAATTTTTTATCATTGACGCCACACACGACCGTAAGGTCTTCACCACTTGCCGGAGCCGAAATCAAAACCTTCTTGGCACCTGCGGCAATGTGCGCTTCAGCATGTTCGCGCTTGGTGAAAATACCAGTGCATTCCAGCACAACATCAATGCCCAGTTTGTCCCAGGGCAGGTTTGCCGGATCGCGTTCTGCAAAGATCTTGATATTGCCTTTGCCGATATTGATGCCGGTCTTGGTAGTCTTCACCTTACCGGGGAACGGCCCGTGGATTGTGTCGCGCTGTAACAGCAATGCGTTGGCATCGATACTGCCAAGGTCATTAATTGCGACAAATTCAATGTCCTTGCGACCACTTTCATAGGCCGCGCGCAAAACCAGCCGTCCAATGCGACCAAATCCGTTAATGGCTACTTTTACTGCCATAATATCCTCCGTCTAATATATGTTCCTATAACCGCTCTTTGACCGCTGCCGCGACCGCTTCAGCGGTAATTCCAAAATGCTTAAACAAATCACCCGCAGGCGCCGAAGCACCAAAGCTCGACATGCCGACGAATCCGCCCTCGGCCCCGATATATTTTTCCCAACCCAACGATACTGCTGCTTCTACGGCAACTTTAACGGTGTTGTCACCCAGAACCGACGCGCGATATGCCGCAGGTTGGATATCAAACAACTCCCAGCACGGTAAGGAAACAACATTCGCGGCAATACCATCTGCCGCAAGCAATTTCTGAGCCTTCACAGCGACAGATACTTCGGATCCCGTTGCCAGCAACGTTGCTGCCGCCTCTCCGTCGGCGGGTGAAATTATATAGCCGCCTTTCGCACACTGGTTTTCACCATCGGCATCCGTTCTCAAGGTCGGGATACCTTGCCGCGTCAGTGAGATCGCAGATGGCGTTTTCTCCGACGCGACGGCGATTTCCCAACATTCCGCGACTTCAACGGCATCGCCAGGACGAAACACATTTAGATTTGGAATGGCACGCAGACTCGCAAGCGTTTCAACCGGTTGATGTGTCGGACCATCCTCGCCCAAGCCGATAGAGTCATGTGTCAGCACTTGAATAACACGTTGTTCCATCAGGGCGGAAAGCCGCAATGCCGGGCGCATATAATCCGCAAATACGAGGAATGTCCCCGCGTAAGGTATGATGCCACCGTGCTGCGCCATACCGTTCATTGCCGCCGCCATACCATGCTCGCGAATGCCGTAATGGACATAGCGGGGCCCAAAATCCTCTTTGGAAATGGCCGACATATTGGATGTTCTTGTATTGACCGAGCCGGTGAGATCGGCGGAGCCGCCCATCAATTCGGGCACCGCACCGATCAACTTCTCCAGTACTGCACCGGACGACACGCGTGTTGCCTGCCCTGGCGCTTCTGCCACGAATTCGGCTTTTATCTGATGAATCGCCTGCTCCCATCCCGCGGGCAAATCACCGGACATCACACGGTTAAATTCGTCACGTACCGCTGCATCAAGCCCGGCAAGTCGTGCTTCCCATGCGTGACGATCAGCCGCGCCCTTGGCGCCAGCATCCCGCCATCCAGCAACAATGTTATCTGGGACTTCAAAAGGACCATGTGACCAGCCAATGGCGTCACGTGTTCCGGCAATCTCTTCATCACCAAGTGGTGCACCGTGGGAACCCGATGTCCCCGCTTTGGTTGGTGCCCCATAGGCAATCGTCGTCCGACACGCAATCAAGGAGGGTTTGTCCTGACCCTGTGCAGCTTTTATGGCGGCTTCCACGGCTTCGGGGTCGTGACCATCAACGACACTCGTATCCCAGCCATAAGCTGCAAACCGTGACGGCACATCATCGGACCAGGACAGCGACGTGCTGCCGTCAATGGAAATGCCGTTATCATCATAAAGAACGATCAATCGAGACAATCCAAGATGACCGGCAAAGGAGGCCGCCTCATGGCTGATCCCTTCCATGAGATCGCCATCGCCAGCAATGACATAGGTGTGGTGATCAACCACGTCTTCACCAAAACGGGCCGCCAGAATACGCTCGGCCATCGCCATTCCGACAGCGGTCGAAATGCCCTGACCGAGTGGCCCGGTCGTCGTTTCGATGCCTGCGGCATGACCATACTCAGGATGGCCAGCCGTTTTACTCCCGAGCTGGCGGAAATTTTTAATTTCTTCAATATCGATATCGGGATAGCCGGTGAGATAAAGCAACGAATAGAGCAGCATCGAACCATGGCCCGCAGACAGAATAAATCTGTCGCGATCAGCCCAGTCCGGCGCGGAAGCGTCATATTTTAGGAACTTGGTAAAAAGTACGGTGGCGACATCCGCCATACCCATCGGCATGCCCGGATGGCCGGAATTTGCTGCCTGAACGGCATCCATTGAGAGGGCGCGGATGGCGTTGGCAAGGTCCTTATGTTCGATGGTCACGTTACTTCCAAGGTTAGATTTACAGGCAAGTCTTTTCGTCGATCACGTCAATGTTTGGCACCGTTTTATAAGCCGGTTGACCTACGCTCAACCTACGGCGAATCGGTGGCTGGGTGGAGTCGCGGGTTACAAAAGCATGCAATTTATTGGCTTCAATTCTCTTCGGTATGCAGAGATACCCCGAGCAAAGCCCGGCGCTTAAGCCAGGGGCTTGGTCGGTAACGTGGATCGCCGTAGAAATCATACATCGCGTTGAGAACCGCCAATATGCGTCGGGCACCAACAGCATCTCCCTTTGCTAGGGGACCGCTGGGGTAACCGAGCCCCAACGTGACCGCTTTATCAATATCTGCAGGGCTAGCAATACGTTGTTGAGCGATATCGCAGGCGATATTCACGATGGTTGCCACAACACGCTGGTTCACAAATCCAGGACTGTCGTGAATGACAGTGACATCGTAACCGCCAGCTGCCAGCGCGGCATGTACCATGTTACGAAGATCGGGGTCAGAAACCGGTGTGCCCATGAGGGTTCGACGACCATCAAGTCCAAACATCGTATCGACCCCGAAGGCGCGTTCTGCTTCCACACCTTCAGCAACCGCGGCGCTCGTAATATCACGCCCGATCGGCGTAAACAGGCAAAGGCTTCGAGTTGACGGTTTCTGGCCGTCATCGATCTCAACGACATCGGTCAGAGCGCTTGCCAAAATAACGTGTTCGGCGGGCTCTGCTTTGCTGATCCAGATTGCTTCCGGCAGGGTATCGGGCGCATCTGCCGTTGGGGGCAAAACCTTTTTATTGTCTTTGTAAGTATAAAAACCTCGCCCGGTCTTGCGACCATGCAAGCCCGCCGCGGCGCGCTGACGCGTAAGCGGCCCCGGCCGGAAGCGGGGTTCCTCGTAAAACTGCTGATAAATCGATTCCATCACAGGGTGTGACACATCTAGACCCGTTGTATCCATCAGCTCGAAGGGACCCATCCGAAAATTCGGTCCGCCTTCGCGTAACAAATCATCGACACCAGCAAAATCGGTTATGCCTTCCGAAACGATCCTCACACCTTCAGTATTGAGGCCACGCCCGGCGTGATTGACGAGAAAGCCAGGTGTGTCCTTCGCTCGCACCGGTTCATGCCCAGCACGTTTGGCGACAGCGGTCAAAATGTCGGCGGTCTTAGGTGTCGTCTCTACACCATTCACCACCTCAACGACCTTCATCAACGGGACCGGATTAAAAAAGTGAAATCCGGCAAACCGTTGAGGATGGTCCAAAGCCGCGGCAATCGCTGCAACCGACAGCGAGGACGTATTCGTCGCCAACACGCAGTCTTCAGAGACTATTTCTTCGAGGCTCTTAAATACCTGGCGTTTAATGTCGAGATCCTCAAGCACAGCCTCAATAACCAGATCGGCGTTTGCCAGATCTGTGAGTTGGGAGACGACTTTGAGGCACCCCACGGCAGTCTGCGCTTCTTCCTCGCTTAGAGATCCTTTTTCAGCCGCCCGCAGAATCATCCGTTCTGCAAACTCGCGGCCCGCTTCTGCCGCACCATCAGTGGTATCGAATAGCAGCACCTGCATCCCGCCGGTCGCCATAATTTGCGCAATCCCACGACCCATCGCTCCGGTGCCAAGGACACCAACCGTAAAATTCGCGCTGTTGGGATCATTCGTCATGTTCTTGCATAACCTTTTCCGTTTAAACGCCCAGCCCCTTTAGCCGATCACGTGCCGCTATCGCATCTCTTATGATGTCATCGAAGATATTCTCAACAGTAGAGATTTCATTTGCAAAGGCACAGCTTTGTCCCATGGATAGAGTGCCCAGGTCAAAGTTACCGCTCTCATAGGCTTCTCGTTGACTGGGTCCTTGAACGAGCGGGCGATATTGCTCAAAATCCGTAATGCCCTGCTCTTCCAGCTCATTCACTGCCTGAGCGGTAGCATTGTCCAGGACACGCGAATTATCGTTGAAAATAGACATCACGATCCGGGTGTCGTTCTGACCAATCTCCGTTATCCGCTTCTTGTACTTGTCATCGGCCCAGATTTCTTCGGCAACGGTCATACGCGACCCGAGCAAGATACCGTCCGCACCGAGAGCCAATGCCGCCAGTAACTGGCGACCCGTACCAAGCCCACCCGCAAGTACAACCGGCACATCGAGCCCTTCCGGCACAACAGCACCCTGTACGATCCCGCCGACCATATCCATTCCCGGATGACCGCCTGCCTCGGCACCTAATATGGTAATGGCATCCACACCGGCTTTCACCGCACTTTGAGCATGCCGAAGGGTGGTGCATTTATGAATGACCGTCATTCCGGCCTCTTTGATCCGCGGCATAAAGGCTTTTGGACTAAAACCCGCCGTTTCCACAAACTCGACATTCTCTTCAATGGCAATATCGAGAAACACGGCGAGGGCTTCATTCGCTTCGGGACGCGCCGAAACGTATATGTTGACGCCGAATGGCTTACCCGCAGTGATCTCACGACATTTGCGCAGCTGATTCCGATATTCCTCCACACTGGGAAAACTGCGGGGCGTTATAAATCCCATACCGCCTGCATTGACGACCGCCCCGACATAGTTGGCATCCGCAAGCCACATCAGCCCGCCGCACAGGATCGGGTGATCAATGCCAAACAGCTCTGTAATACGGGTTTTAAAAGGGAATTATATACTTTATGCCACAAATATTAAAAATAGGTTGATTGTATGTGTCATATAATGTATTATTACTTAATAATTAGTAAACGATGGTTATATGATAAATGAAAACAGCAAAAACAATATCAACATTTCAATTTATGACATTATTCCCTGATGAGGCTACAGCAGTATTCCCTGATGAGGCTACAGCAGTGTCATTTGTAGAAAAACAAGTATGGGGTGATAAAACAATATGCCCACATTGCAATTGTATCGGCAATTCTACACCCAGACCCAAACGACATGGGCATAGATGTAAGAATAAAACTTGCCGAAAAGACTTTACCGTGCGCATTGGCACCATCTTTAATACTTCAAAATTACCATTAAGAACATGGTTGTATGCTATCTATTTAATGCAGACTGGGCGCAAGGGTATTTCTAGTTTGCATTTAGCTAAAGAGCTAGGTATTACCCAAAAATCTGCCTGGTTTTTATCGCATAGAATTAGGGAAGCATGTGGGGGCAATGACAACAAGTTGAACGGTATCATAGAGATTGATGAAACCTACCTTGGGGGCAAAGAAGTCAACAAGCATGAGAACAAGAAGCTCAAGGCAGGACGTGGGACGGTTGGCAAACAAGCAGTCATAGGTATGAAAGTACGCGGTGGTTCTGTTAGGGCAATACCAATAAGCAATACCGATCAACATACTATACAGTCTACGATCCATGAGAATGTTACCGCTGGAAGCCAGCTATACACCGATGATCATAAGGGGTATGTCGGTCTTGAGCGTTTGTATCAGCATGATACGGTTAATCATAGTGCCAAGGAGTTTGTAAACGGTATGGCCCACACAAACGGCATAGAAAGTGTCTGGGCGATATTAAAGCGCGGTTACAACGGGATTTATCATAATTGGAGTAGAAAGCATTGTCATCGGTATATCAATGAGTTTGTTTTTAGATTAAATGAGGGGTGTTGCCGGATTGATACTATTAACCGGGTATGCAGTTTAATAGCTAATATCACTGGTAAGCGATTGACCTATGAAAATCTTACGCAATAGAAAAACATGAATCTGATCCAAGAAGGAATCGCCAAAGGCTTGATCAAGCTGGATGATGAGCAAAAATATATTACCTACATCCACCAGAACAAAAGGCGTAATTTCAGCAATCCAGAAGAAAAAGTACAAGCCGAGGCCTTCTTAAAACTGGTTTTACAATACAAATACAAGCCAGAGCGAATAAAGCAATTTGTCGCTGTACAAATAGGTGCAGATACCAGAGAAGCCGATATTATTGTGTATAACGACGATAAACACGTCTCTGCCCATATTGTGGTTGAATGTAAAAAAGAGGATGTATCGGAGAAAGAGTTCCAACAAGCTGTTGATCAGGCATTCAGTTATGCTGCCACTGGCACGGTACGCGCCAAGTATTTCTGGGTCACGCCAAAAATTAAAAATGCCTATTATCAAATACCCGCAGAAGAACCGAAACAATACCACCGTGTTCCTGATGTGCCTCAATATGGGGTTACGGCACTTGCTAAATACAAATATGCCAGAGGCGGCGGCAAGATCAACAAACAAGAATTATTTGAGCTTGAGGTGGTATCAGAAGATGAACTCACTAAAAGATTCAAACAAGCGCATCAAGCACTTTGGGGTGGTGGGGAACTCAACCCTTCCGAAGCCTTTGACGAACTGGATAAGTTGATATTCTGCAAAATATGGGATGAAAGTAAACCCCGAAAAAAAGGCGAGCCTTACGATTTCCAGATATTTAACGAACGCAACAAAAGTAGCGAAACCAACCGAAAATTACAAAAGCGCATCAATGCCCTCTATCTGGAAGGGCGCAAAAAAGACCCCGAAGTATTCAAGGACGACATACGGCTTACGCCTGAAAAACTAGGCACTGTTGTCAGCTACCTTGAAAGTATTAATCTTAGTAAGACTGATCTTGACAGCAAAGGCCGGGCCTTTGAAACCTTCATGGGTTCATTCTTTCGAGGCGATTTTGGTCAATACTTTACGCCGCGCCCGATTGTTAAATTTATCGTTGATGCCTTGCCCATTGACAACGGCGCATTGGTGTTGGATACCTCTTGTGGCAGCGGTGGCTTTCTGCTGCATGCCCTAGATAAAGTCAGACGACAGGCCGCAGAGTATTTCCCTGATTTTGCAAACAACTCCGAAGACGCAACAAGCCATTACAAGCACTGGCATGATTTCGCTGAAAAAAACCTCTACGGTATAGAAATAAACGAACAGATCGCCCGCACTGCCAAGATGAACATGATTATTCATGATGACGGTCATACTAATGTTATTGCCGCTGATGGTCTGCTACCCGTAGAGGATATTAAAAAAGACGATCATGTCATCCAGCAAGGCATTTACTCAAAAACCAAAAATAAGGGCTTTGCCTATGGGCGTTTTCACTTCATTATCACCAATCCGCCCTTTGGTTCTAGTATCCGGCAAGCCGAACAAGCCTACATGCACCAATATGGCTATGCACTAAAAGAAGCTGATTGGCTCAACCCTAAATCCAAACAAACGGCCAGAAATAACCAAAGCACCGAAATCTTGTTTATTGAGCAATGTCATCAATACCTAACCAAGGGCGGTTATCTGGCAATCGTTATTCCAGATGGCATATTGACTAACTCCAGCTTGCAATATGTTAGAAATGGCATCGAAGAAAAATACCGCATCGTGGCCGTCATCTCCATGCCACAAACCGCATTCCAGGCCACGGGTGCCGGGGTAAAAAGCTCGGTGTTGTTTTTGAGGAAACACAGCAAAACAACCACCGAAAATATCAAAGATAAAAAAACAAGGCTACAAGACCGCATCAAGCAAGAGGCCGACTATCAGACCCAACTACAAGACATCGACAACGAGAAAAAACAGCACATCAAAGCACTTAGAGGTTTTGATAATCCCGAAGGTTTGCAAGGTAAAGCCCTGCAACAATCCGAAGCGTACAAGGAATGGAAAAAAGCTGTCACTGCCGAGTACAAAGAAAAAACCGATGCCTTAAAAGACACATTGAGCGAGCAATACCGAGAACAGAAACAGCAAACGCTGAATGACTACCCTATCTTTATGGCCATCGCCGAAGACATCGGCTACGACGCGACCGGCAAGCCAACGGCCAACAACGAACTAGACACAATCGGCAAAGAGCTGGCGCGGTTTATTGTAGCCATAGAAGAGGGCCAGACATGAGCCGCGCCCGACCCGCACCCGCTGTCCCGTTTCGGCTTGCACCAGAATTGGATAACAACAAGGTTTTTATGGTGATGCTAAGCGAGCTGGAAGGAAGGTTTGATCCACATTTTTATAAGCCAGAATTGATTGAAATTGACAGAGTAGTTAGACATAAAACAAATACTAAACTTCAAAAATTTATAAATGGCATACATGGAGGAGCAACACCCAAAAAATCAAAAAAAGAGCAATATTATTCCAATAAAGACAAAGGTATCCCGTTGTTAAGAGTTCAGAATATTACAGAGGAAGGTATAAATATTGACAATGCTATTTTTATAAACAAAGACACGCATCATGGATATTTGCGGCGTAGCCAAGTAAGTGAAAATGATTTATTGGTTACCATTACGGGTAGAATTGCTAGCTCAGCAGTTGCGCCATGTGGATTTGTAGGCAACATAAATCAACATTCAGTAGTAATAAAGACCACCTCTGTAGAAATAAGTAAATATCTTGCAACCTTCTTAAATTCAAATGTTGGACAAAAATTGGCATTAAAGAGAGTTACAGGAGGAACAAGACCGGCGCTTGATTACGATGCATTGCAAAATATTCCAATAGTAGAAAATTTACCAATAGTAGAAAAAATGGACATCGCCTACGCTGCCAAAAAGCACAAAGAAGCAGAGGCGCGGCGGCTATTAGACAGCATAGATGATTATCTGTTAGGCGAGTTAGGTATTGAATTGCCGCCGCAACAGGAAAATACCCTCCAAAACCGCATCTTCACGCGACAGTTGAGCGAGGTGTCGGGTGGACGGTTTGATCCAAATTATCATTTCAATATAGATATGGTAACAGGTCATAGAGCTGATTATGAATTGGTTAGACTAAAGGACATTATAAAAAGCCTTCCTCAATACGGTGCTAATGAGCCTGCAGTTGATAGTATTAAAGGTAGCGGTACGAGATATATTCGTATAACCGACATATCGGAGACAGGAGAACTACATAGTGACTCGTGGAAAACAGCTAAACATATTGAATCCCAGTATTTACTGAATCGCAATGATTTACTATTTGCTCGCAGTGGTTCAATTGGAAGAGTCTACTTGCATAAAGACACATCTGAAGAGGCTATTTTTGCAGGCTACTTAATTAGATTCATTATTGACGAGTCAAAAGCAGATTTTGATTATATTTTTTTTACTGTCACTCAATAATTTACAAATTTTGGATTAGGACGATTCATAGGCCGACTGCACAGGCAAACATAAATGCAGAAGAGTATAAATCATTGCCCATTGTATTACCGCCCCTACAAAAACAAACCGCCATCGCCAAGCACATCACCGCCATCCGCAATCAATCCAAACAGTTACAACAACAGGCCCAGGCGGAATTAGCGCAGGCAAAAAAAGAAGTCGGGGCGATGATATTAGGCACCGATAACAAAGGATAAACAAAAATGATCACCCACAAGCAATTTGCCAAAACAGTTAAGAAAATAACATCCTATAAGCCTAAAAAGGCTTATAGGATGCCTAATAATCCACCACCTAAAAAAGAACTAGAGCGCAGATTCAGGATAAAAAAAGGCAATATCATTGAAATCACTGATTGATTTATACCCTGAATTGCCTAATATTTTGTGGCATTAAGTATATAATTCCCTTTTAAAAGCAGGCGGCGTCATGATGATCCATGTTTATGCGGGAACAAATTTAGTGCCATAGCGCACAATGCCTTCCTGGTCATAGAGACGCCGGATGACCGCGCGGACCTTCATGCCGATCTCCAATTCTTCAGGCTCCATATCAGCGAGACGTACCATGACGCGCGGGCCTTCCTTGAGCTCTACGACACCGCACAAAACATCTCCGGTCATGGTTTGTTCATCATCGAATTCCGATGGTGCGCCATTTCCAGCGACCACACTGTAGGTGTAGAGCGAACCGTCTCCTGAAAGGAGTGTATCTTCAAACTGGTCGCCACCGCATTTTGTACAGACCGGGCGCTGCGGAAAAGCAAGCTGACCACATGAAACGCATTTACCGGCGATGAGCCGCATTCGCTCATCAATATTGGCACTATACATTGGCAGGGAAATGTAGGACGTCATCCAGCCCCTCCAAACCGGCTCGACAGCATTCGGCGATGTTTCAGATAGGTGACGTAATCGACGGGTTTTCCACCTGCCACCAAATCCGCCACTTTTATACCTTTGCGGCGACGCTTCGCCAACTCTTTGCCTGCCGAAAACGAAGCGGCTGTAGCGCCGGAACCTATTCCTGCACACAGGATAGAGTCGCCCGAGTGCGCTATATCGAGAGCAGCAGCGAGGGCGAATGGCGTGGCAGCTGCCCCGGCGTCCCCAATCCTGCTCCAGAGAGCATCAGTTTTCGCATCCGGACAGCCGAGCGTTTTTCCAATATGCCGCATAAGCCCGGCATCTGCACCAACTGCGAGATGCTTTATCTTGCGGAGGTTCGCTTTTGCCAAAACGTTTCCCAGTGCCTGCGCACTGGCAAGATTATCGCGAGTCCGAAGCTCCAGATCAGAAAGCGTTTCATCACCATGACGTCGGAACCGCGACCCAAACGTCTCACGAGTGACACTAAAACTGCTTTCAAACTTGGCCACGGCGCCATTCGGGCCGACCACAAAAGCAGTGGCAGCTGCCCCGGCGTCCCCAATCCTGCTCCAGAGAGCATCAGTTTTCGCATCCGGACAGCCGAGCGTTTTTCCAATATGCCGCATAAGCCCGGCATCTGCACCAACTGCGAGATGCTTTATCTTGCGGAGGTTCGCTTTTGCCAAAACGTTTCCCAGTGCCTGCGCACTGGCAAGATTATCGCGAGTCCGAAGCTCCAGATCAGAAAGCGTTTCATCACCATGACGTCGGAACCGCGACCCAAACGTCTCACGAGTGACACTAAAACTGCTTTCAAACTTGGCCACGGCGCCATTCGGGCCGACCACAAAAGCAGTGGCAGCTGCCCCGGCGTCCCCAATCCTGCTCCAGAGAGCATCAGTTTTCGCATCCGGACAGCCGAGCGTTTTTCCAATATGCCGCATAAGCCCGGCATCTGCACCAACTGCGAGATGCTTTATCTTGCGGAGGTTCGCTTTTGCCAAAACGTTTCCCAGTGCCTGCGCACTGGCAAGATTATCGCGAGTCCGAAGCTCCAGATCAGAAAGCGTTTCATCACCATGACGTCGGAACCGCGACCCAAACGTCTCACGAGTGACACTAAAACTGCTTTCAAACTTGGCCACGGCGCCATTCGGGCCGACCACAAAAGCAGCGGCAGCTGCCCCCAATGCATGTTCAAAGCCCGCGTCGGGGGGAGCATTTGGCGCATCGGCGGCAACAGCCAATGCATAGCACTGTTTTCCAGCCAAACAATATTCGATGGCGGAGACCAGTGCCTGAACGCCCGCTTGCGGCGATCCGGTTATTTCCGTCACCCGTATTGCGGCGTTCTCGAATAAGGCTGTCGCCAAGGTCGATGCGGAAGGTTTTTCTTCAAAAGGCGGTGTTGTCACCCCAAAGAATACGGCACTCACAGGAGCCGCATCGGGCAACCTAGCCAATGCCTCACGTGCTGCTTCGATCCCCAGTGTCACCGGGTCTTCGTCATAGGCGCAGAAGGCCTTCTGTTTTAATCCGCGCGCCGCACAGGCTCCCCATGCCTCGACATAGGCGCTCGCCGGAAGGCGCAATGTCGGCAGGGCAACGCCATAGCTTTCAATACCCGCCATCGCCTTACGCCGCCGCCTTCAGAATATGGACCGCGACTGCCGCCCCTGAACCGCCGACATTCTGGGTAAGCCCGTAACGTACATTCTTTAATTGTCGTTCCGCTGTATCTGCGCGTCCACGCAATTGGTTGACGACTTCATAAATCTGCCCGGTACCCGTCGACCCAATCGGATGACCCTTGGCGATCAATCCACCTGAATTATTCACAGGACGTTTGCCGTCGCGCGCTGTTGCGCCGCTTTCTATATACTTCCCGGCAGTGCCTTTTTTACAGAACCCTAGATCCTCATAGGCAAGAAGTTCGGCAATCGCGAAACAATCGTGAACTTCTGCAAAGTCGATATCATCGGCCGAAATTCCGGCCATCTCATAGGCTTGCTGTACCGCCCGCTTTGTCCCTTCAAGAGTTGTCATCGATTTGCGATCATGAATGGCGACATAATTGCTCGCCCCGCCTGAGCCGACGACCAAAACCGGCTGGTCGGTAAACTCCTTCGCCATATCAGCCCGACACAAAATCACCATCGATGCCCCGTCGGTAATGCCACAGGCGTCAGAAAATGACAGCGGTGACGCCAGATTGGGAGTCTTCATCGCACGGTCAATCTCAAGTGGCGCGCGAAACTGCGCCTTGGGATTGGCGAGAGCGTTGTTTCGGTTTTTCACTGCCGCCATCGTGATGTGCTTTTTCTTCGTACCGTATTCATGCATATGGCGGCGCGCCATCATGGCATAGATGCCTGCGAAATTGGTTCCGGCCAGCCGTTCCCATTCAACATCCCCGGAAATACCCAGCCAAAGACGATTCTTTTCACGCGGCAGGTCTGACATTTTTTCAATACCACCCGCGACGGCAATTCTGGCCCGCCCAGACGCAATGGCAGCTACGGCATCCCGCATCGCGAACCCCGATGACGCGCAGGCATTTTCGATATGTCGTGCACTGGCCCCGACCATACCCGCCGCTTCCATCATTAAGGGTGCAAAATTTCCGAGCTGCGCACCGCCAGTCGACAGCGTGCCAATAAAGGCTTCTTCGACTGCAGCCGGATCGAGGCCTTTATCAACGTCGTTTAAGGCATTGATGGCGGCTTCGTGAAACAAATCCTTGAGCGTCCGCTCTGGAAACATTCCGTAACGGGTCTGACCGACACCAATGACAGCGACATCAACCATTATTTATGAAAGTCGGGTTTACGCTTTTCAAGAAATGCGGTGCGGCCTTCTTCGAGCTCTGTTCCTACAAAAGCCAGCGACTGCGACATCGCCTCCATTTCAAGAGCCTCCTCTAGCGTTTGCGGTTCCATCGCCAAATGACGTTTAGTCAGCGCAAAGGCATGTGGCGGCATTTTTGCCAGCGCCTGTGCCCGCTCAATCGCGCGCGCTTCCGCTTCCCCATCAGCAACCAGCTCATCCGCAAGGCCGACATCGACCGCTGCCTGTCCCTTGAGCATTTCAGCATAAAGCAAAATTTGCCGCGCTTTTGCCTGTCCAACCCGACGGGCCAGCGTAAATAAAATGCCGTAATCCGGCGTCAGCCCGATCCGAAAGAATGGAAAGCCGAGCGCACCACTTTCAGCTAACACAATTGAATCACACAGCAGCGCAATACCTGCGCCAGCGCCGACAGCAAAGCCTTCTACGCCCGCAACGATAGGCTTTTCCACCTCTGCCAGGAGTCGAACCATCCGGTGGTTTTCTTTCATGCGCACGCGCCCGGTCGCGACATCAAGATCGGTCATGGAAGCGATATCACCGCCAGCACAGAAATGACCCTCCGTACTGCCCAGAACAATCGCATGAACGTTATCGTCAGCAAGCGCGCCCGACACGGACTCTATAAGCGCGTTCCGTGCCTCCGGGCTCACGGCATTTCGTTTGTCAGGACGGTTTATTGCGATCCGAGTGATATTGGGGGCAACTGTTTCAGTAACAACGACCGACATTTTCCGACCTTAGTCCGTTACACCGGCGACTGATCGCCAAGGGCGATTTCCATAGCCGCCGCGAGATCATCGGCAGTGACACCGGCAAATTCAACATCATCACGTGCCAGAAATTCGGCGGCACATTGGTGAAGACTATCTGTATCCGCCGTACAGCCCGTGAGGCTGTCCTCAAGCCACCCGACACTATTGAGCGGGCGTGGATGCCAGTCACCGTTAATGATTGCCTTGAGAACCTTGCCATCGCGGAGGACCAGCGTTGCCCAGATCAATCCGCCGACAGCTTTGGCGCGCCCCCGGCCAATTGAATCACCATCCTGCAATAACCCGGCAAAACGCGTCTTTTCGCTTTTGGCGAAAAGCCAGTCTTCGCTCTCATATTCTGCCCGGAAATCATCGGCATAGCCGCGTTCGGCCTCAATAACGGACCCAATTGTCAGGTTGTTTTCCCCAAAGGCATGCGCGGTTGCCTCACGCACCATCGCTTCCAATTCAGCGGTATCAATTGGTTTGCCGGCTTCCCGCTCCAGGCAGGTAAAGCGCGAGGTCATATCCTTAAATTCTTTATCTTTCACCTTTTCGGGGGCCATCGGCATGATTTTACCCGCCAGCTCGGTATCGATGGGTTTTACGTTGATGACAATCCGGAATGTCATGACACCATCTTCGATCTTGAGGGAGGTCGGCACCAGCTTACGGCCTTCGACCTGAACGTCGTTGAGCGGTCGATATTCAGCTGGAAATCCGTAGCGCTCTGCCAAAGTCTCGGCGAAAGCCGTCAGAACCTTTGGGAAAGCCTCTGTTGTGGTATCTGGCACTTCGGGATGGCTGGTCGGCAGAAAAAACACCAGGAAGGCAGAGCCTGCCCCGGCATAGACCGGACCGCCGCCATTTGGACGCCTGCGGAACGACACATTATTTTCTCGGCAAAATTCGAGGTCTAAAGCCTGTACAGGATCCTCATTCACACCAATGGTAATAGAATCAGTGTCAAAAACATTGAGGTATACCGTCGGCGGTGCTTCACCCTTTACGACGGCTTTCTCAACCGCGGGAGAGACCGAAACCGAGAAATCCGCATAAGAATTCTCATCAACAATCAATCGCCAGTTCCCATCAGCCATTTTGTTGTCCTCTTTCGTCGACCAATGACGGGCCATCATCAAGGTCAGCTACAATTGAAACTTCATCCACGGAAATCAGTGTCTGGCTTTTAAATCGTCTTGAGACCATCTCTGCCGCGTCGTCTTGGGCAGTGCCCTTGAGGGCCAGCGACAAGCTATCGCCGCCGCCAGTCTTACCGGAGACAGTTAGCCGATAGGCACCATCCAGACCGTCAATGCCGAGCAGCACCGCACGAATTTCTGAGGGATAGAGTTTAACGCCCTTTACCTTGACCATCTCATCCGTACGGCCGAAAACAACATTCGGCAAACAAACCGTGCGCCCAAATACGGAAGGGGTGGTGATCTTCACGGTCAGATCACCCGTGCGGTATCGGATGAGTGGCTGTGCCTCTTTTTGCAAATGGGTGAGAACCAATTCGCCTCGTTCGCCATCTCCAACCGGCTGCAAGGTTTCAGGATCGATAACCTCAGCAAAGACCAGTTCGTCGAACACATGTACACCCTGCCCACCTGGGAATGTCCGTCCCACCGGCATGACCTCGGACAGGGAAAATGCATCAACCAGCATTGTTTCGGGCATCGCGTCGGCTACGGCGTTGTACAGGGTCGGATTGCCAGTGAAGGCTTCGCCGCCTGCGAAAAAAACTTTCGGGGGCTTCACCCCGGCTTCGATCAGCCTCAATGAAAAGCCCGGATTACCTGCCAGAATATTGACGTTGTGCGCGTTGCAAATATCGACAGCGCGATCCGCCTCGCCTGGCCCCAAAGGAATGCAGGTAACGCCATGCGCCTCCATCTGGGATTGATAGAACAGGCCCGCGACAAACAGATGATACCCAAAGAACACCGCACAGACATCGCCTTCTTCGACACCGCAAGCGTCCAGATGTGTTCGACATGCCCCGATCATGCGATCAAGATCGCGTCTGGTCTGCATCACCGGCACCAAACCACCACCCATGGGGCTCATATTCATTCGCACCGGGTTTGCGCCACCAAACGCACCGTAGCCCGGCTTTTGCATTTCAGCGACGAGATCAGCCCGCGACATCAAGGGGACGTTTTCAGCATATTCCGCTGCATCTGAAACACGCGGCGGCAATCGATCAGAATGGAATGGGTGCCGCGACAACCTGTCGAGCACCGCATTAATGGGATCAAGAGGAAAGGTCATGGCTTATGTTGTAAAAGGCTCGCCTCAACACGGCAAGTAGGGGAATACCAGAAAACCGGTTTAGCGCGATGCCCGGTCGGCCATGCGTTCGAGCCGTTCTTCATCCAGCGGCAATTTATCACCAAGCCAAAATCCAAATACGATATGATCATTCCAGGCGTTCTCGGTAAGCGGATGGACCAACACACTTAGACCGTCGCGATTTACGGCAAGCCACTGAACGAGCTGATCGAACTGATCAACCTTAAACGCTACCTGGTACATCGCGACGAGGTGTGGCCCAACCGCTTCATCATGCCAACTCCCCATTCTGGTATCAGGAAATTCAGCCACGACCCGCTCGCGCAACGCCGCGGCGGTCTCCTTGGTCTTTTCAGGGTCATAATAGACATGGGCGTGCCAACCCTCGATGGCGTCTACGGATCGGTTCGGGAATGTCATTCTTGCCTCACGTAAAGCTGTTTGATCTATCCTACTCTATCCTAATTTGGTTGGAACAGCGCGAAAGCCAGTCATGGAATCTCAGGAGACAACCTTGCCCTTTATGTATTGGTAGGCCACATTCACGCCCAACGAATATTTGATCTGGAGTAACCCCTATGAGCTACGCTATTCCCGGTTGGGATTTACCATCTGTACCAGTTGTCGGCAGTGAGGACCGCTTCCCGGTACGCCGAATTTACTGCATTGGCCGAAACTACGCTGCCCACGCCCGCGAGATGGGCGCCGACGAACGCGAACCACCCTTCTTTTTCCTAAAGCCCGGTGACGCCATTGTTCAGAACGGGGCGACTATCCCCTACCCGCCTGCGACTGAGAACTTTCATTATGAAGCAGAGCTTGTTGCGGCGATCGGTAAAGGCGGCGCGAACATTTCCGTTGATGATGCGAATGATCATATTTTCGGATATGGCGTCGGCATCGATCTGACCCGCCGGGACCTTCAGGAAGAAGCAAAAGGTATGCGTCGCCCCTGGGATATGGGGAAAGGATTTGATGCCTCAGCACCCTGCAGCGAAATACATCCAGCATCGTCAATCGGGCATCCCACGACGGGGGCGATCACACTGACAGTTGACGGCGAGACCCGCCAGTCAGGCGATATCGGCGATATGATCTGGAATATGCCGGAAAGCATTGCCTATCTTTCTGGTCTGGTCACCTTGGAACCCGGTGACCTGATTTACACGGGAACACCCGAAGGCGTCGGCGCGGTTAACCGGGGTGAAGAGATTGTTGTTCACGTTGACGGCGTCTGCGATCTCACCCTGAAGATTGCCTGAGAAATTCCGGCTTGATGGTTGATAAAACGGACAAACCTGACACCATCGAAATGGCGTCATTGCCTGATCTCATCGGGTATAATTTACGATGCGCGCAGGTTGCCGTTTTTCAACATTTCAGCAAAACCATCGGCGAGGTTGAAATTTCACCGCCGCAATATGGCGCGCTGGTTCTTATTGATGCCAATCCGGGCATTAGCCAATCTGCCATTGCCGGTGCCTTGCGGTTTGACCGCTCAACGCTCGTACAGATCATTGATCGTCTCGAAGACCGGAAGCTGGTCGTGCGCGAGGTCTCTGCGACCGACCGCCGGTCACATGCCCTTAAACTAACAGAATTAGGGCACAGTCTGCTCAATGACTTAAACGGCCTGGTTAATTCACATGAGCAATATATGACCCGCAACCTGTCCACTGATGAACGAAATACGCTCTTGGAACTTCTTGCACGGGTTTATAAAAAGGCAGAAGATTAACCATCAAGAATTTGGAGGTATTCATGGCTGCACGTAAAGAAGACCTGATCGAGGAAGCGCAACAAAATGCGCGCGCCCCACAAATTTTCAACTATTCGAAACCCGAGGGACTAAAAGCTGGCAAATCTATTGCAACGCTTGGTACTTCCGGTTTGCTGCGCGGATCAGTTCAGATCGTCAAAAAAGGTCAGGGCGACAACAATATGCACATTCATACCGGCATGGACGGCCTGTGGATGTGCCTGAAGGGGGAAGTCACGTTTTACGGACCGGATGACGAGGTTCTAGGTGTCTTTGGGCCACAGGAAGGCATCATCATGCCGCATGGCAATGCCTACTGGTTTGCCAGTACCGGCGATGTCGATCTGGAAATCCTGCAGGTTGTCACTTGGGCACCCGACGTCAAGGATGAGCGCCTTGATCTCGAAGAACAGAAAGACGGTGTTGGTCCGGGCAAAGGCGAGTTTTTTGATTGCCGCGTACGCTAAACGAAAGAAATCGAATACAAAAAACGGGCTGCTTGTTAAGCAGCCCGTTTTTCTTTGCGCAAACTTTAAATCAGTGCGTGACGTTGCCACGTTTCTCACGATAAAGACCCAGTTTTTCGTGCACTGCCTTATCTGAAAAGCTGAACAAGAACGCATCGTCATCATCGCATTCATGATGATGCGGTAACCAGCCCGGGACCACAAAGACATCGCGCGGACCCCATTCATAAGACGTACCATTAATGACAGTCCGACCAGTGCCTTCTACCACAGAATAAATCCACGTCGCGGTGCACTGGAATTCCTGCGTCTCCATTTTTGCTGGCAGGAGTTCCATATAACAATCCAGGGTCGGCATAACGGGCGCCCCGGTATTTGGATTGATGTATTGCATCTTGATACCGTGGAACGGGTCAATTTCGCCCGCTTTCTTCAAATTGACCAGTGCGCTCCGAGTTTCGTCATAGGGATAATGAAACACCGGCGAATGTAGTTCTTCAGATTTAAAATTCATCGGGCGCATATTGGCGCCGTACCGAGCGACATTATCGAATTCAGGACGACCTTCGGGATGAATGCCGCCCTCCTCATAGAGTTCGGTAAACATTGTGCCCAGTGTCCGGATCAATGGAATATCGAGACCATCGAGCCACACCACAGGGGTTGTGCCGACATTACCGTGATCATGCCAAACGCCAGACGGCGTCAGGATCAGATCTCCCGGTTTCATAGGTGCTTTTTCGCCATTGATCGCTGTATAAGCACCATCGCCTTCAACAATAAAACGCAGCGCCGCAGGTGAATGGCGATGCGTGGGAGCGACCTCACCGGGCATAATGAGCTGGAACCCGGCAAACATGGAATCACTGGCTGCTGTTTCACCCTTCAGGGCTGGATTTTCAAGTATCAGAACACGCCGCTCTGCTTCTTCCGCGGTAATCAGCGTTGCCGTTTCCATCAGGCTCGGACGAATATCGTCATAGTGCCAGACATAGGGATCAGCCCGCATCTCGGGTTCTTTTTTCATAAAGGTGAAGAGCCGTTCCCAAAGCGGAGCGACCGCAAGCGGGTCAATCTTGTCGTAGAATGCCTCTCTTTTCGGCGTTACTTCAGGTCTTTCATGCAGGCTTCTGGCCATGATTTCCTCCTTACCGGCGGACCGGCGAATTAATTTGAATCAATAATGATCCGCGAACTGTGGTCAGGCAACCGGCATATCGCCCAATACGCTATTTCGGTGGCGTTTCTGCTTCTGCGCACCGTTTAACGCCTGCCGGACGATCTATCGGAAACGGTGCATCATGAACTGGTGGCGGCTGCGTATCCGGCGAAAAAATCGCATAGCGGTCTTCACCACGCGGTTTGAGCTTTTTCTTTAAATCACGCTCATTCGTGCTTTTAGCGACAACATATTCGCCAGCAATATTTTCATGGTCCCACCACCATTTATTCGCAATGGTGCGTTTGCCATATTCGAACCAGTCATCCATCCGCGCCAACAGGCCCCGGAGAGGTGGTATTTTAATCGCCAGCCATAGAGCAAATCGATGTGTCAGCAACCCTTCTTTATTGAAAGGGCACATCTTCATACAGCGGCCACAGGAAGCGCCTTTTTGATTGGTCACCCGATATAGTGTGCATTTTTCGGTATCGGGCTTCCACATCTCGTAGCCGTTGAACATAATTTTGTCGCCGAACGAAATCGCATTGCACGGACATTCATTGGCACATTTGAGACATTTATTGCAGAAGTCCTGGAGGCCAAAGTCGATAGGCTTATCGACCTGCATGGGCAAATCCGTCGTCACGACATGGGTCTTGAAACGCGGCCCCAGGAACGGGTTGAGGACTAATTCTCCGATCCTGCTGAGCTCGCCCATGCCGGAAAGCAGTGTTAGCGGCAAATGCAGGACATCTGATTTGGTCGCCGTTTGAGCGCGCGCGGGATAGCCCAACTGGCGAATATAATCCGCCACTGTGCAGGCAATGGTTGACCCCATCAGGTAGGCGCGTTGGCTTTGGGCATTGCTGATAAAATCATCACCGGATGCAGCGTCGAGCGTCTCAAACCCCTGATCGGTTACGATGACGATAGCGTATTTGTGATAGGGCTCAATCGGTGTGCCGTCATTGTCATGGCTATACCAGGCGTAATCCGGCACTTCGCAAATCCCCACCATGTCAGCATCGAGGAACATGCACATCGATTTGATATGTTCAGCCACTTCCTTAGCATCTTTTGTGATGGGTGCGACATCAGGTGCAACGGGCCCGTCATGAATATCATCATGCGTTCCAGACATATTGCGCAACGCAACGCTAAGGGGCGTTTTTGCAAACCGGTTGGTTCTTTCAAACTGCGCCTTCTTGCCAAGATCACCTTTGGCAGCCCGGGTAAACATGTTGGCTCGTTTGGGAACGCGTTTTACTTCATCAGATATATGGGTTGTCGGCTTATCGACCCGCTTGATCTTGTGCATCGGGTAGCGGCTTTGATGCATCGGGCGGTTGCGTTCGGAGAACCACTTCATTTCGCGGCCTCTTTCTCAACGGCTACGCGATTAGCATTTTCCTGCCGTGCCTCTTCATAACGCTGCATACCTTCTTTGCGATCGACTGGCGCAGCTTCACGGCGATCCGGATCAGGGATCGTATCTTTTGGGTACAAGCCCAATCGCTGAGCTGACGGTTCTTCGGGATTCTTATTCAACTCACGTTTGTTGACGCTTTCAGGAACAGTGACCTTTCGATCGACAATTTCCAGATCCCACCACCATTTCTTGACGAGGTTACGTTTGCCATATCCTAACCAGTCATCAAGCCTGGCAAGAAAACGTCGCATGAAAGGAAGTTTAATTGCCGCCCACAACGCCGCGCGATGGGAAATCAGGCCCTCTTTATTAAAGGGACACATCTTCAGGCAACGACCACACCCGCCACCTTTAGAATTGGTGACACGGTAGGCCGTGCATTTCGCAACATCCGGCTTCCACATCTCGTAGCCGTTAAACATCACTTTGTCGCCAAATGGGATCGCATTGCAGGGGCACTCGACGGCGCACTTCATGCATTTCGAGCAGAAATCCTGCAAACCAAAATCAATGGGCTGATCGGTGGCAAGCGGCAGGTTGGTCGTGATCACCGATGATTTAAAGCGCGGGCCGATGAAAGGGTTTAAAACGACTTCGCCAATCCGGCTCAGCTCACCAAGGCCCGCCAACATCACAAGTGGATTGTGCAGGACATCGCTTTCCAAATTGGTATGCGCCTGCGCTTCATAGCCTAGCTGACGAATATATTCCGCAACAGTACAGGCGATGTTTGAACCCCACATGTAAGCACGAAAACTCTGAGCGTTACTAATCCAGTCATCCCCTGATGCAGCATCAAGTGTTTCGAAGCCCTGATCGATGAGCAATACAATTGCGTATTTATGACGCGGCTCAATTTCATCGCCATTGGTGTCATGGCTATACCAGGCGTATTCAGGCACCTCGCAAATTCCGACCACATCAGCATTGAGAAAATAGGCAAGTGCTTTGAAATGTTCCGCCCGCTCCGTCAGATCATCCGGTAGGGGTGCTTGTGTATCAAGCGGCTCACCCTTGTGTCGCGGCAAATGTGCCTGACAGACTTTTCCCATTGATCGGGCAAATGGCAGTTTGCCAACAAACCGCGGGCGTTCGCGCTTGGCCTTGGCGCCAAGATCACCGAGCGCCGCGCGGTTAAAAAAATTCGCGCGCTTGGGAACGCGCGGTACTTCGTCTGAAATAAAGGTCGTTGTTTTCGGAACTCTTTTGATTTTCTCCATGGGGTATTTCCCCATATGGAGTTTTCTTTTGCGGCGCGAAAATAATTTCATCGCCCACCGATCCTCAATTGATCATCGTGTTTGGCAAAAAGAGGGCGATTTGAGGAAAAGCCACCAAGAGAGCCAGGCAAACACCCATGGCCAACCAGAACGGGAGGATACCCAGAAAGATATCACTCATTGGAACATCACCCGCAATTCCCTTAACGACAAAGACATTTACCCCGACAGGCGGGCTGATCAATCCCATCTCGAGGACGATAACCATGACGACACCAAACCAGATTGGATCATAGCCCAGCGCAATGATTAAAGGATGAACGATCGGCAGGGTCAGCACCAACATTGCAAACCCTTCAAGGAATGTTCCCAAGATAATGTATGTCAGCAAAATAATCATAAGCGCCCAAATCCGGGACATCGACTGATCGCCGAGTAATGCCGCAAGATCTTCAGGTATATTTGTGAGGGCAATAAACGGGCTAAAGATGTGTGCTCCAACAATAATAAGGAACACCAAAGCCGTCGTTCTAACGGTTCGAAGCAAAACATCGCTCATTGCCGATGTCGTTACGCGGCGGCGTACAACAGCCAGCAGAAGCGACAAGAAGGCCCCTACACCGGCAGCCTCCGTCGGGCTAAACGCGCCGATATAAATGCCCCCGATCGTAATCACCACGATGCCTACCATCGCGCTGGCCTGACGCAGAGCTGTAAACTTTTCGCGTATCGGTGTCTTCGGACCCGGCGGGCCAAGCTCGGGCTTAATTCGGCATTGAATATAAATCGCTGTCATAAACAAGGCTGTCAAAAGGAGGCCGGGCAATATGCCTGCCAGGAACAGACGGCCAATGGATTCTTCAGTCAGGATTGCATAAATCACAAACCCTGTACTTGGCGGGATCAGAATGCCCAGCGTGCCACCAGCGGCGATACAACCGGTAGACAATCGTGAGCCATATTTGTAGCGGCGCATCTCCGGCAGCGCGACGCGTCCCATCGTTACTGCCGATGCAACAGATGACCCAGAAACAGCCGCAAAACCTGCGCAGGCCGCAATTGTTGCCGACGCCAAGCCACCACGCCAGTGACCAAACCAGGAATAGGCAGCCTGATAGAGATCCCTGCTCATGCCGGAAATACTCGCAAGGTTACCCATCAGCACGAAGAGCGGAATGACGACCAGTTCAAAGGACGACCCGATGACAAATGACTCACGCCCCAGCTGAGCCATCGCCGCCGGCCAGCTATTGAGGACACCAAACCCGACCGTGCCAACCACCGCCATCGCAATACCGACAGGCATGCGAAGCGCGAGCAAAACAAACAGACCCAGCAAACCCAATATACCGACGAGAGTAGGTGTCATGACTCACCAGGGTCATCGATTGGTTCACCGCGGGCAGCGCGAGAAACCTGGATTAAAAGAACAATGCAATAGACGACACACCCAAATGCCAGAATGCCAAAAAATGGCGCTAACGGGATTTCCAACTCGTTTGTCCCTTCACCCATCTCAATGGCGTCAAGGCCTTGCTGAAGCCCAAACCAAGCCATCAAAGCGATCAAGACAAAACAGCTTGATCGAATGACAACATCCGTAATTTTCACTGCTTTGGGGGGAACAAAAACGCTTATAAAATCGACGGCAATATGCCCCCCGGTAAGACCACAATAGCCTAATCCAAAGAACACGAGAACGACCAGGCCCATACGCCCGACATCCAACGCCCAAAGAATGGGGGCATTGAATATATAGCGCATGACCACCGCATAGACGGTTAGTAGCATCAATAAGAGAAGCGCCACCCCGGCCACAATGGCGAGGTGACGCACACTCTTTCGAACGATGCTTTCTAGTGGTCGCTCAGAAGGCACCGACAATTCAGATCAAGAACCTGCATTCATTGCGGCGAGAATTGCTTTCGCAGGAACACTATCTTTTTCAAGTTGCTTGATATAATTGGCACGCGCCTTAAGCAAAATGGCTTTCATTTTTGCCCGCTCCGCTTTGGAAAATGAATAGATCTTGTGCTTGCCGGTATTTCGAACGCTATTGAGGCCACTCTCGCCAGCTTTCATGTATATGGCTGTAGCCTTAGCGCTCCATTTAGCACCAGTGGTATTGGTTATCAGAATCTTCTGGCTATCCGTAAGACCGGCCCAGGATTTTTTGTTCATCACAACAAAGAATGGTGAACGCCCAAAGGCTTCGGCCAAACCGGTTGTAAAATGCTTGGCGACCTCGCCGATCTTAAAGCTCTTGATAACACTTGGCGGCACCAGAAGGGCATCAACCCGTCCGGTTTCCAGCGCGCGGTAAACCTGCGTAATAGGCATGGATACTGGCGTTGCCCCCAACGCTTTAAGCCAGCGCGACTGATTGGCAGACGGCGTCCGAATTTTCATGCCTTTAAGGTCAGCCAAGGTACGGATTGGCTTTTTACGGCTCATAAAAATCGGTGCTTCACCGACCCACATCGCCAAGAGTTTCACTCTCTTATATTCCGGAGCCAATAGCTTATGCGCATTCCACATCTTTCTAACGAGCTCATTGGAATTTTTTGCAACACCTGGTAATTCGACCATTGCCGTTCGCTTGAAAATTTTCGACGTGTATCCCTGTAGGCCCCACGTTATATCGGCGACACCATCAACGGCGCGTTTAAACTGAGCGCGGGGACCTTTTCCGAGTTTACCGCCGGGAAAGGTTTTTATCGTCAAAGTTCCCGCTGACATTTCCCCGACCTGCTTTGTCCACGGCCGCATGAAAAGGCGATCCATTGGATGTTTTGGCGATGAAAAATGTGCCAGCCGGAGTTCCTTGGCGGTTACATCCTGTGCACCTGCGAACTGAACACCGCCAAATGCGATTGCACCCAAAAGGGCAGCAGATAAAATCTTATGTGTCTTAATCATTTCAATTCCTCCCTGAAAAGTTCTCAAAATGTCAGGCTAAAATCCATGTTTCGGTCCCATACCGATAGGTTACGCTAGCACCATTTCCCCAAATGAGTCTCGCGTCAAAACCATTGGAACGAGATTTTGTTGACAAGTCAACATTCTCGAACGGGATAAATGGTCCAGAGTTTCATCCCCCGCCGGGACCGGACAATGCAATCGATAGCATCAGATTTGGGCGAAGATAAGGCGCTAATCCGCTGGTTGCTATTTTTCCGCCGCTTAAATAGACCTTTACGACACGCTAATCGCGACGGATAAGCTACCGCCCATGCGCATTTTACATGTCCTGGATCATTCTATCCCACTGCAAAGTGGTTATAGCTTCAGAACACTTGCCATTCTGGAACAGCAGCGGGTTCTCGGATGGGAAACCCTTCATTTTAACTTCTCCAAAGCATACACAGCCCTATGTTCCGGAGGAGGAAATTTTGACGGTTGGTCGTTTTTTCGAACGCCAGCAGCAACCAAAACATTTTCCCAATTGCCGATTGTCCGGGAATGGGCACTTATGCGCCAAACAGAATTGCGGTTACTGGAAGTCACCAAAAAAGCGAAACCCGACATTATCCACGCCCACTCCCCGGTGTTGAATGCTGTTCCCGCCATTCGCGCCGGCAAGAAGTTGAATGTTCCGGTGGTCTATGAAGTACGAGCCTTTTGGGAAGACGCCGCCGCAAGCCATGGAACAGGACATGAAGGCGGCCTGGGATATAGAGCCACCCGAATGCTGGAAACATGGGCCCTTAAACGGGCCGATGCCGTCACAACAATTTGTGAGGGGCTGCGCAACGACATAATAGACCGAGGTATTTCTTCGGACCATGTGACGGTCATTTCGAACGCGGTCAACGCCGATGAGTTCACGAGCGGTGGTGAACCCGATGCTATGTTGGCACAAGAATTGGGGATCACCAGCAGTACAATTTTGGGCTTCGTTGGCTCATTCTATGGCTATGAAGGATTACACCTTCTTTGCCGTGCCTTACCGCAAATTCTGAAGTCCCGACCAAACGCAAAGCTACTTTTAGTCGGGGGTGGCCCCGAAGAAGATCGGCTTAAATCGCTTGCTGACGAATTAGGGCTCACTGAACAGATCGTTTTTACCGGGCGCGTTCCCCATGACCAGGTTCAGAAATACTACGATTTGATCGAGGTGTTGGTTTATCCACGCTCGCGTATACGATTGACCGACCTGGTAACACCGCTAAAACCGCTTGAAGCCGTGGCGATAAATAAGATTCTTGTCGCGTCAGACGTCGGCGGCCATCTCGAGCTGATCCGGGATGGTGAAACCGGCAACCTGTTCAAGGCAGATAACGTAGAAGACCTGGCAGATACTGTCCTGCGTGTTCTTGATACACAAGAAAACTGGAAACGCCAACGCGCTGCCGGGCGACATTTTGTCGAGAATGAACGGTCCTGGAAGAACAGTGTCTCGAATTATATTGATGTTTATTCCCGGCTTACGACGTTGGGACAACTCAGCCAATAATTTCGCGATATAGCGAAATTTGTGCCTTGATTGTCGGTTCCCATCCGAACCTTTCAGCCCATTTCCGGGTCATCCCCGGTTCGGGCGGCGTTGCCCGCAGGTCCTGAATTGCGGCTGCCAACGCTTCCGGCGAACGCGCGTCCATAAGTCGACCAGCATCAGTAGATGCCACAATTTCTGGCGCGCCCCCAACATTGCTCGCAATCACGGGAGTGTCACAGGCGACTGATTCGAGAAGGACATTCGGCATTCCTTCCCGCATTGACGCCAGCACCGAGAACTCCGCGGCACTAAACCAGCATTTAAGATCGTTTTGTGGGATTCGTCCTACAAATCTTACCCTGTCAGACAAGCCAAGCTCCGACGCTAGTTGTTGAAAGGCAGGCCGGTCTGGGCCATCCCCGACAATTACAAGATCAAGGTCTTCTATGAGCGTTAGCGCCCGGATCGCAATATCCTGTCCCTTGGACGACAGGGTATTGCCAACAGCAAGCATTGTTGGTTTTTCTATGCTGGAAACGGCAACCGCATCTTCGGTCGTCACCGGTTTGAAATTTTCAAGATCAACACCGTTTCGCAGCACATGAATACGACCCGGATCAATCCCCAACTCAATCATGCGATCCCGCAAAGCCAGCGAAATAACGATAACGGCCGCCGCCCGATTGGCAGCATCAATAATCTGTTTTCGCGGGCCAGCATATTCGGCAATCAGATTGATATCTGACCCTCGTGCCGTAATTACGACAGGCAGGCCCAACGCCTCGCCGATCTTAGCTGCTGCAACACCGTCAGGATAAAAATAATGCGCATCAATTAGGACGGCGCCGGAGTTCTTAACCGCCTGTTTCACGCGCTTGAGCGTCCCGCGAAATAGGAGTTCGGGTGCGACCGACATCCCAATTTTTGGAATAGTTAAATAGCGCGGATAATCAACAGATAGACCAAACCGCTGACCAGCATTCTCGATTTGGGCCAGAGATCCATAGTGTCCGAATATGTCCTGCTTGAACGGGAACCAGGGTACGGGGGCAACCACCTCAGCGGAGATCTCGCCGGTATCTGTGATCCGCCGCAATCGGTTTTCGACAAAGATCCCGTGCTGTGGATGGACCCTATTTGGATAGAGCGTCGAATAGGTGAGTATTTTCAGCGGTTCGGTCAACCTGACCCCTATCCTACATTCGAAGCATTGAGGGCCTCATCAAACAGCGTGCCATAGGACCTCACCATTTGATCAAGACTGTAATTATCGAGAACATACTCTCGGTTTGCCTTCGTGATCGAGCGACGCAGCGTAGCATCGGAAAAGAATTTACCCAGAACCTGGACAAACCCATCCTCATCTTCTCGGGCAACAACCAGGCCGCGGTTCTCAGGGGACAGGTTTAATGCGATGTCACCAACGTCGACAGCAGCAATCGGTCGTGAAGCAGCCATGGCTTGCAACACTGTATTGGGCATCTGTTCTGTATCAGAAGTGATCGCAAAAACATCCATCAACGGATAGATTTTTTTCGGGCGTTTCGACATGACCGGCAAATATCACCTTATCTTTAATACCTAGATCGGCAGCATATTCTTCCAATGGTTTTCGTTCGACGCCATCCCCTGCAATCAGCAATCGGATATTGTGGTGATGTACACTTGCCGCGAAAACGCGCAGCAATCTGTGCAGATTTTTTTCCTTCCGTAGAGGAGCAATCGTCCCAAGGATCAACTCATCAGCCTGCCGGTCGAAATTCGGCGCAGCACTGGGATCTCCTTCGCAATCATACTGCTCACAATCAACGCCATTGGGCAGTCGTAAAATTTTTGCCTGATTTAATTTCCAACTATCCGTGGCAATTCCCACCAATGTCTAAGATGGCACAACGAGCCGATGTATTTTCCGCAAGGCGACGCGCCGCATTTTAACACGCCGCGACATCTGTTTGTCGGCTTCCTCTGGGCCAAATCCGCTTTCAAAATGAACGTGGGGTCTTTTGCCAAACAACCGATTGATAAGCGCCCATTCAACCGCGCCCCAGTTATATGTCAGCAACAAATCAATATTTAAGTCGCTAAGCCAGCGCTGTATTTCAATTAGCGACCTTATCGGGTGTGATTTATCTATTTCCGGGTCAACGAGCTCAACAGGACTGCCTTCGTCCAATCTCGATTGACTGTCCAAATTTCCATCCAACGCCAGTATTGTATGACGATATCGTTTCTCCAGATTATTGATGACTGTCGCAATGCGTATTGGTACACCGCCATGACCAAACGATGGAAAGACATGCACGAGATGGGGATGTGAGTGCGTGCGCGCGATTTACTGCATACTGGACGAGTAATTTGAGTTGGGCCGACCCATAATATGATATCTCTGTACCGCGCATAATAGCTGCTGACCACAATGAAGCGATCATGCTAAATCCGGAAAATTGTAAAATAGCGGAGTCCGAGGACCAAAAGCTGCGGTTGATGGTGCTCGTTGATACCGAAGAGGAGTTCGACTGGTCACAACCGCATTCACGAAATAATACCGGCGTAACGGCAATGCGTACCCAGGAAAAGGCGCATCGCATCTTTGAACGATATAGCATCGTTCCGATCTATGTCTGCGATTATCCTATTGTTAGCCAGGACGAAGGCGTTCGCCCGTTACAGGAGCTTTATAAGGATAATTTATGTGAAATTGGCGCCCATTTGCACCCATGGGTAAACCCGCCATACGACGAAGTTGTAAACAACTTTAATTCCTACCCAGGAAACCTTCCGGCACCCCTTGAACGCGAAAAACTAAGAATTTTGACAGAGACTATTGCGGAACGTTTTGGCAAGCGCCCCAAAGTATATAAAGCCAGGCGATATGGCGCTGGCGCGAATACCACCGCTTCACTCGAAGCCCTGAATTACGAAAGCGATACGAGCGTATTACCCTGGACCGATTTGTCGTCTCAGGATGGTCCAAATTTCTCCCATTGCGAATCCCGGCCCTATTGGTTCGGATCATCAAAAAATATGTGCGAAATCCCGATGACAATCGATTTTGCGGGTTTATTAGGAAGCTCACGTAAAGGTTTATACGATCTCCTGGATAGTGCAATTGGCCGAGCGATTCACTTACCTGGCATCTTTGCGAGGACCTCTTTGATGGACCGAATAACGTTAACGCCGGAAGGCATAACGTGGCAGGAACACCGCCTCCTTACCAAGGCGATGTTGGCGCGGGGCTGCAAATCCTTCAGCTTTACCTATCATAGCCCATCGCTGGCGCCTGGAAATACGCCGTACGTCAGATCGCCGTCAGATTTAGAGATATTCCTGGATCGATTTGAAAGATTTTTTGATTTCTTTTTTGGTGATCTCGGAGGTATCCCTGCCACACCAAATGAAATCCGCTCTTCGCTAATTCCCGCCTAGAAAACCAAACACTAGAACCTAGCCACCAAGTTCCTTGAGGAGCCTATTTACCTTTTCTATATCGGAAAATGTTCCCTTTTGGGCAATGAGCCGATCCAACAGCCGTTTTGCTTCGCGTTTTTTGCCACCTTTCTGTAGGGCAACAGCATAGTGGTAAGCAATATCTCCCTGCTTTGGTGCTGCTTCATTGGCTTTCTTCAGCAGGGCGGTGCCCTGACTGACATCGCTGTTGTTGAGCAAGATCCAGCCAACAGTATCCATGACAGCCGCCGATTTGGGCGCTAATTCCAGCGCCTTCTTGCCATATTCTACCGCGCGAGGATCTTTTCTCTCAGAATAAAGCCATGCCAAATTGTTAAGGAGAACAGGATTTTTCTGATCGTCCTTGAGAAGCTTCTCTGACTCACGGATGGCATCATCATAGCGCTTGTAAGAGATATAGTTACTTGCAAGAACATGTCGAACGGCTGTCTCATTCTTGCGATCAACCCATTCCTGAAGCCCTGCCAATGCCTTGTTAATATCTTCAGCCTGCCGTTGCGCGTTAAAACGGCGGATCGCCAAAGCACCTGTATCTACTTTTTTGAGACCCTCTTCATATTCAACAAGCGCCTTCTTAAATTGCTTTGCTCGAACAAATGCATCACCAGCCAACATGCGGCCGGCAGCGAACTTCGGACGCTTCTCCTCGATTGTCCGAGCTAGTTCTAAAGCCTTCTCCAAATTCCCCTCGCGTGATTCAAGTTCCGCAAGCCTCATCATCGAGGGAACATACTCCTTATCCAGTTCGAGCGATTTATTGAAACTTTCCCGCGCCCCTCTGGGGTCTTTGGAGGCAACCAACGAGTCCCCCAACAACTGGTGTGCCCGAGGTGATTTTGGCACTACCCCAACCAACTCCCGAAACGTTCCAACCGCATTCAAAATGTTATTTGAAGCAACTTCCGCGCGACCCAACGCTTCCAGAACCTGCGGATTTCTTGGAACACTGGTGTTCAGAGAGCGCGCAACTGACAACGCTTTCCGAATCGAACGTCTACTATTGTAGTACTGTATCAAGCGGAGGCGCGGCGCGACCGATTTAGGATTAGCGTCACCAGCCTGCTTCAACCACTTAACAACATCCTGTTCCTGTTTGTTCTTGGCGGCGATGTTCGCTAACGCCATCAACGCCCCGATGTGTTTGGGATACTCAGAGATGATCGCGTTATAGTGCTTCACCGCATTGGCATCCTTTTTCTCTCTAAGGTCGAGCTGCGCCAAATTCATGCGTGCTGGATGGAATCCAGGTTTCTTGCGTAGGGCTTCCTCAAACGAGGCCCGTGCCTCTTTGAGCAATCCTTTACCGAGTTGAGATGCCCCAATTAAATTCATTGCTAATGGATTTTCGGGCATACTTTTTTGCAAGGCCGTAGCAGCCTTCAAGGCATCATCGAATTTGCCTTTTCGAAGATGAACCAGCACTAAAAGAACAGAAGCCTGGTTTGCATCGGGATCAATGCTTATTGCAGCTTCCAAGTCCCCCACAGCTTTGTCCGTAGAACCTTGGGCCAGGCGACTTAAAGCAAGCTGTGTTCGAATTGCGGACTTCTTTGGATCCTCTTTCGCAGCCTGCTCAAACATTTCCGCGCCTTTTGCAAACTTACCGGTTCGCATATAGGCACTTCCCAAGAGTGACTTGACCTGCGCATCAGCCTGATTTGCCTCTACGAGTGGCTCAAGGGCAGCAACCGCTTTTTTAGCTTCATTTTTCCGCACAAGGGTTGCGCCGAGCAACTTCCGCGCACGGACGTTCTTTGGATTTGCTTGGACAAATCTACCTAAGTTTGCAGCAGCCTGTTCCAACTGATTCAAACCATAATTGACGGCACCACTAAGAAAGACACTCGGCATATGATTGTCGAGCGATGGGCCGCCGCGCTGAATAGCCTCCTGAGCCCCTGCAAAATCCTTTTTCTTTGCAAGAGAAAGGGCCGCCAAATAGTTCGCCAAAGGGTGTTTGCGGGAGCGTTGAAAAACGGCTTGTAAATCAGCTTCTGCCTCAACGTCTTTATTCAAATCTATTAGTGCTGCTGCCCGTCCCAGCCTTGCCCGCAAATTGTTTTTGCTTGCGGCAATTGCTTTATCAAATGCTTGTACTGCGCCTTCGATATCTCGATTTAGGCGCCGAATGCCACCTTTAAGAACGAGCGCTTCGGCTGAATCAGCTTTAATCGCCAGTGCCGCATCAATTTTGGCCTCTGCTTCCTTGACCTTTTTCTGAACCGCCAGAATCCGTGCTAAACCAATCTTCGGCTCAATATCATCATTCTTTAATTTTTCAGCGTCGGTAAATGCTTGTTCTGCATCTTTAAGTTCATTGATTCCAAGATAGGCTTGCCCACGTGTAAGTAAGACCTGCAACCGATCCTTAGGATCAGTAACGTCGTCCTTTAATTCCTTAAGAACTTTATCGAATTTACTTTGCAGCAAATAAGCGCGGGCAATCTGTATTTGGATGTCCTTGTCGCTCGCTCCGCGTTGCAAAGCTGCCTTGAGTTCTTTTTCAGCAGCAGGGCCATTACCAACCTTCAGATAAATTTCGCCAAGCAATTTACGGGCGGACACGTTGTTGGGGTCTTGCTGCAACGCGTTTTTCAGTTGAATTACAGCGTCATTGATGTCGCCTTTGTCCAGATATTGCTGCGCATCTTCGACAAATTCCTGTGATTTATCATTGTCGCCTTTTGCAGCCTGTGCAACGCCAACTGGCGCAAGAACAAAAATTGACGTGCCCAGTAAAATACACGCAACCGCGATACTACTTTTGAAGGGTCGTTTCATATTTCGTCTCCTAAACACTCCGCAGTAACAACGGAACAAAGTCCAAACGAACAACAATCAATCGAATTCATCGACCACATACCACAAATTTGAGTAAGTTCATCAATCAACTTCGATCTTATGGTGCTTCAACAGGTCATATAACGTTGGGCGGCTTATTCCTAATAGCTTGGCCGCTTTTGTAATATTGCCGTCTACCATGGCAAGGGCACGCGGAATTTCCCGACGCTCAGCCTCTTCTCTAGCTTGAGCAAGATTAAGGATATCCGGGACGTCTTCTGGTTCTGTCAAGTCAAGACCGAGTGGGGTGATTAAGGCTCCATCTGACATTATGACCGCTCGTTTTACACGGTTTTCCAGCTCCCGAACATTTCCTGGCCAATCATGCTGGGACAGGGCCGCTAAAGCTTCTCCACTGCCGCTAAAGCTTCTCCACTAAAGCCCCGAATTTTTTACCTTGCTGATCGCTAAATTGGCTGACAAATGCATGGGTAAGTAATTCAGGGTCTCCTCCACGATCTGCAAGGCGGGGGATATTCACCACGAGCTCGCTTATCCGATAGTACAAATCCTCGCGGAAAGTTCCGGCGATCATTAATTCTTCAAGATTCTGGTTGGTCGCACATACAATTCGAACATCCACATCAATCTGCTTACGACCACCAATTCGCTCGACAACGCGTTCTTGTAAGAACCTCAGCAATTTCACCTGCAAAGGAAGCAGCACATCACCTATCTCATCAAGAAATAAAGTGCCGCCGTCTGCCAGTTCAATTTTACCCTTCGTCTGTTTCACCGCACCGGTGAATGCACCTTTTTCATGGCCAAATAGTTCGCTTTCCAACAGGTTTTCTGGAATCGCGGCGCAATTTATTGCAGAAAATGGTGCGCTAGCGCGATTACTTTGATCATGCACCGCACGCGCCAACAGCTCCTTACCAGTACCACTTTCTCCCAAGAGCAAGACTGTAACATCAGTCGGAGCTACCTTCTCAACGAATTGGCAAACCTTAAGCATTTCGGGAGCGGCGGTAATTAAACCCTGCAATGGCGCATTCTTGCCGGAACGTTGCAACCGTCGATTTTCTTCTTCCAATTCATACAGGTGATACGCGCGATCAACGAGAAGTGCCAAGGTGTCAGAGTCTATGGGTTTGTTATAAAAATCATAGGCTCCCCTGCGAACAGCGAGTAGAGCATTCTCATGATCATCCTGACCGGTGACCACGATAACCTTAGTATCAGGTGCCAACGACATAATTTGTTCAAGGATTGCAAATCCCTCCGTCGTATTATCAGGATCAGGCGGCAGGCCAAGGTCAAGCGTTACGACAGGTGGTGCCATGGACCGGAACTTTGCGATTGCTTCTTCCCGATCACCTGCGACTTCAACATCGATTTCTTCAAAACTCCAGCGCAGTTGCCGCTGAATTCCGGTATCATCATCGACGATTAATAGTTTCCGATTATCTGCCATTATACTGCCTGCAAGCTGCCCAAAGCGGGTCCAGTCTCTGCGTTTTGCATAGCCGGTAAACTAATCCTAATCGTCGTCCCCTCACCCGGCGCCGAAATCACGTCCATTCGGCCACCTGCCTCTTGGACAAATTCACGGCTTTCATAGGCCTCAATGCCATAACCTCCACTCTTCGTCGTCCTGAATGGTCGAAAGAGCTCATTTCTAATAAATTCTTCATCCATCCCGATACCGCTATCTTTGACTTCAATAACCGCTTCGCCACCACGTGCATATAATCGAAGGGCGACTCGCCCGATACCATCAACAGCCTCTACAGCATTGTCGATCAAGTGCGAAATCACAGCCGTCAACCTCTCTTCGTCTGCCACAACCGCAACGTCATTCACTTCTGACTCAAATACGAGTTTGTCATTATCAAGCGGGTTCTTAATGACAACATTTTGCAGCAATTGTACCAAATTAATGGAAGCGGTCGCCGCCGCCTCTTTTCCACCTTCATGCAAACGAACCATCAGACGATTCATCTTGTCTACTGATTCTTTTACTGTCTGTAACATGTCCTCTTGGAAGGCAGGATTATTTTTATGTTTTTCTGCATTTTGCACCATCAAAGAGAGTTGACTTACAAGATTCTTGATATCATGCAATACAAACGCAAATCGTCGGTTAAATTCACTAAATTGTTGAGTTTCTGCCAGTGTGCGCGTTGCCTCACGTTCCGCTAGGTAACTGGCGGCCTGGCGACCAACTGTTGTGAGAAGGACATAATCTTCGTAGTCCACTTCTCGAGCCGCACGGGAATGCCCAAGCAACATAAATCCAAACAAACGATCATGATGAATTAGCGGAATAATCAGCCACCCACGTCTAATGTCGCGTAGCCAATCAGGAACGATCAATCCGGGGTAAGGATTGGTTTCAATGTTCAGAACGCTTAAATTAATTACGGCCTGTTTCTCTTTCAAGAATTTCGTAAATGATGGATCTACATCCTGGGATCCTTGCGGAATATTCAAATTCCACGTTTCGAGAGGTGTCGCACGTTCCGATGTATCGCAAACCCATATTGCACCTTGAGGACTTTCAACGATATTCGCAATCCCAACGAGTATTCGATTAGCGAGTGCGCCACCGCGCTCACTTGCTGATATCGTCATAATGAAACTTAGCCATTCCTCACGATAATCGAATTTGTAGCGAAAAAAGGGTTTGCTGATAAAGGCGCTGAGTTTGGCCCGAAACTTGCTGGAAAAAACGACAGCAACCAGTAACAATGCCATTGCAAACAAAAAAGTCGCTTGCAGAACCGTGCCCCACTCACCGCCGAATTCCCTTAAATAAAATCCAACGCCAGCCATCATAAGTAAAAATGCTCCGGCACCAACCATGGTCGCGGAGTGAAAAATAACTTGGCGAGAAACAAAAAGGTCAATCGACCAATCGGGACTACGGCGTGCTGCCACCCGCGATCAGAGGAGCAATTAAAGCGCTTGTTATACCACGTGCTGTAAATAGGTCGTCGCTCACCATTCCAATGTAACGAATGTGCACTTCACGTCGTGTTTCTCAAACAGGGCGAATAGAGTTTCCATATTCTGTTCAACGCGGCTTGGGAGACTATCCCGATCCCGAGAGCTTATTCCCGATGCAAAGGCGCTAACCTGGAAGTATTCCTCCACATCAACGGACATAGCGTTGACCATATTTTGTTTGTTCGGACTCAGCTCAGTCGTCATCGGCTATTTCTGTGAAATATCTCATGATCATACATTGCCGAGGACATTTCAATTTGTCCCTTCAATATTCGCGACCTGACTGTCCAATGCTGATAGAGCATCATTATAGCTTTGCACCGTCGGCCACTCACTCATCGAAATATCTGACGTCATTAAACTGGCTGGCAATTGCACACTCCCGGACATGGTTTTCGGCACATCATTCGCCGAGTGCTGGGTTCCCTCTGCTGCCAATTCGTTAACCACCTCAAGCACCGTCGTCCCATCGAAGCTGTGAATATCTTCGAGATATCCAAACAACAGAAGACGACCACATAAGGTATTTATGCGACGTGGCACGCCGCCGCTATGTTCATGAATCTGCTGAAATGCTTCATCCGTTACGGATGGGTCGTTCTGCCAACCGACCCGTTCCAACCGATGCAGTATATAAGCTCGCGTTTCCTCGACATCCATTGGTTCCAGATGACAGGAGGCGATAACACGTTGGCGCAGCTGTTCCATGGCCGGATGCACCATAATCGCTCGAAACTGCGGCTGCCCGATCAGAAAACATTGCAGCAGTGGTTTTCCATCCGACTGAAAGTTGGACAACATTCGAAGCTCTTCCAATGCAGAAGGCGTCATGTTCTGAGCCTCATCTACAATGAGCAGAACATGTTTTCCTAGCTCGTGTTGATCGACAAAAAATCTTTCAATTTGTCGTAAGAGTGACGCCTTGTCACAACCTTCAATCTGAAGACCAAAAGCTGAAGCAACCATTCGCAACGCATCTTCACCCTCTAGCTGGGTGGTAACGACATTTGCCGAAACATATTGTTGCCGATCAATCTCGCTCATCAAACGGCTAAGAAGTGTTGTCTTGCCCGCTCCAACCTCACCAGTAATCACGATGAAACCTTCGCGCTCGTTGAGACCAAAGCTCAAATAGGCAAGGGCTTTATTGTGACTCCGACTCCCATAGAAAAATCGGTGATCAGGGCTAAGCTGAAAAGGCCGTCCGCTTAAATTGTAATGCTCCGCATACATGGAAGGTCCCTAAAAAGATTTCGACAACGAAAGGCTCACAGAATTTTCCGTTACGTCGTCTGGCGCATTATTCACTTTACTTAGAGTGAGATTATATGCCAGTGCAGCGGTTAAATCGTCATGAATCCTATAATTGTAACCGAGATTAAACAGAACCTCGTCTTCTGTTGTTTGTTCAAGCGTACCAAAGTCAGTATTGCGGTAAGTCAATCCGAGGTTTCCGGTCGACCGGGGCGACAATCTGCGTGACCAAGTCATATTTGTCGAGTCAGTCTTGCGACGTTCCCAAAAGAAGCCTCCAACATAGGTGTTACGGCGATGCCGGCCTGATAGCTGTATACGAAAAAGCTGTTGCCGAAATGTATCATTCTGCAAACTGAATTCATCCGTGCTACCGGTAAATGCCTCTCCGGTTCGACTGTCGATCAAAGTTCCGGAGCCAGCAGGATCGGCGATCAGAAAACTCAAATCATTGGCTATCTGTTGTTCAGTCGTTTGAAGCGTTTCCGTGAAGGTAGACGTTATCCGTGTTCGGGGGGACAGCCTATAGGTCCCCTGGAAATCAATTGTCGTGGTGTCGTTCCTGTCTCCGACTGTGAAGCGGACATCCGTTCTACTGCTCGGACGCGCAGTGAAACCGGCATTCCAGTTTAGACCTTTGGGTTCAGTCGTCAGAGACGCGTCCTCAACGCGTTCATATCCGATACCGGACAACAACGAAAACTTTCGATGAAGATTATAGGTAAAGTTTGAATCTACTCGCGTGGTTTTTGAAGACGGCGAGCTATCCGAGGTTTGGGTTTTTGAGCTAAGAGCGACCAACCCCCATTAAAAGGTGGTAAATCTTCTTCCGCTATTGATTGAAAACAGGCTGCTCAGCGTGACCGTATTATCGGTTGTGTCACTTTCCGTTTTTACGCCGCTTAACATCGTTCGGGATTCGGTTTCAGCCCAGGTTCCAAAATGATGACGGAAAAACGGCGATATATTATATGCGATCGTTTCGGTCCGGTTAACATTTTGGCCCGCAACAGAATTTGAGGGGGCTGCAGAGGAATCAAGGATCCGCTGGGTTACGGATGCCTGCGCATCAATAAAGGCAACTCTATTCCAAATTTCGACTTGCCCGCTACCAAGGAAGTTGTTGTTTGCGCTGTCACGTGTAGAGTCTAGCCGGTGGAAACTTTCGCTTCTTGATACGTCAAAATTCAGAAAACCCCGTCCGCCGGTTCCCCGCAAAGACACTGACGGCGTGACCTGCGTAATCAACTCCGAATTTGCGTCTCCGTCATTGGTCGCCAATCCAACATTGTCCGTAAAAGTCTCGGTAACGCTTACACCCGCCGTCAACTTCCAATCGCCCGCTCTGGCTTCTGGAGCGACGAACAGAATCGCAGTGATCAATGCCCCAAGAGACATCAAACCATGCACCATTGACGGTGTTTTTTCAGGGCCCAATTCCTCATGCCAGATCACGGTCAATTCGAATAACCATAATAGGCGTTATCTTTTTATAGGCGTTATCTTTTTATAGGCGTTATCTTTTTATAGGCGTTATCTTTTTGATTTTTGCCTTTTCGAATCTTATTCAAAAGCAAATATATAGCATCGCAACTGTCAACAATGCCCAACGCCGTATTGACTTGCTCTTGCGTACTTTTATCTGCCTGCACAACAAACACAATCTGCCCAACATACAGGGAAAGCACGCCCGGAATACTACTCATCAATGCCGTAGCTGAATCAAAAATCACAATGCGGTCTGGATAGCGGACCGCAACGTCATCGATAAATTTTTCCATTTTGTCACTGGCAAGCAACTCTATCGCGAGCGGATGCGGGCGACGATCCGTATAAGAAGGATTGGACAAGACACAGTCGTGACCGGATGGGATTGTTAATATTCAACTTGCGTAGCGCTCGTGGACTTTGGGCGGCAGGGAAGTTTCTTTTCAAACGCCTTGCTTCATCGGTTCGGCATTCGTTGATACGCGGCTCATAGGGATGTCGGTTCAAGAATGGTTGGCCAAATATTGACGCATTGGCGGACAAAATATGCAGGTGTAGAGGCTCGTAGAAATCACTTGTCGAGAGGCGAGGAGATTTTTTATGTTCAGCTACCGTAACGCAGGAGGTATGGAGATGCGTTGGCTAAGAATCGTTGCCGTCGGATTATTTGCCATTTTGTTTAATACGCCAGTTAGTGCGGAGCCGCTATACAACAAACCGGTCTATAACCCGGAGTCCAAAAGCTATTTTGAACTTTATAGCCCCGACGCAGCGGACCCAAAAAAAGGCCCGTCCCTACGAGCGGACCGATTGAATGGATTCATGCAGCAAAGATGGCGCAGAAAAAAGTCTCCATGGAGTCCGCGGCAGACTTGCCATCGTCAACACACCCCAAATTCATGAATTTTTACGAAAGACATTTGACGCCGCTGGCCCTGCCTGGATCGGTCTCAGATATTGGTGCCGTTACAACAAGTTGCAGTGGGGTACCGGCCAAATTCATCCAAGAAATGGATTTCAGAGGTGGGGGCGTGTTTGGAATCAGGAAGCTGGTTCTCCAGCTGAAAAACCGAAGTCAGCGAGGTGCCCTAAGAACAAGAAACATACCTTGGGGGTGCACTATTGGGGCACAGATCACGGCTTTTTCTGGAATGCCAATGGGCGCTTCAAGCAATTCAACGCATTGTTTATCGAATATCCGACTGGAAAGAAGTAAGATAGATTGGACAAGGTCCTGATTTAGCGGCCACGCTCGAAATTTGTACGTCAGATTAGTCGAAGCCTAGCAATGATATCCGTCCATCTAATCGCCGCCGCAAGACCCAACTTTATGAAGGTCGCGCCGCTTTTTCATGAGCTCAAACGCGCCGACTGGTGCAATCCAGTCATTGTTCATACAGGACAGCATTATGATGCGAACATGTCGGACAGCTTCTTTGAGGAGCTGAAATTGCCTGAACCGGACATTCATCTCGGAATAGGCAGCGGTAGTCATGCTGAACAGACGGCCGGTGTTATGACGGCTTACGAAAAAATTATTCTCAACGAAAAGCCTGATTGGGTAATTGTCGTTGGCGATGTAAATTCAACAATGGCCGTTACATTGAGTGCAAAAAAGCTCCTTATTCCGGTAGCCCACCTCGAAGCGGGACTTCGGTCGGGTGATCGCACCATGCCCGAAGAAATAAATCGGTTGGTCACTGATGCCTTAGCGGATGTGTTATGGACACCGTCGCCTGATGCAGATGAAAATCTCAAAAAGGAAGGTGTTTCTGACAGCAAGATCAGCAATGTCGGAAATATCATGATTGATTCATACGAGCTGCTTAGAGACCAGATCGAATCGAATAACGCGCCTGAGAAATTTGGTCTTTCGCCTAAAAAGTACGGTGTCGTTACTTTGCACAGGCCCAGCAACGTCGATAACCAAAAAACACTGGCACAATTGACGGACTATCTTTGCCATGTGTCTCAGGAAACACCACTACTCTTTTCCCTGCACCCTCGAACAAGAAAAAATTTGGAAACGTTTGGCCTATTCGAAAAATTAAATGGGGCGGTTGGTATGCAAATCACGCCACCTCTGAGTTACATACAATTTATGGGCTTGGTTAAGGACTCCAGATTCCTGATTACCGATTCCGGTGGTGTTCAGGAAGAAACCAGCTATCTCGGTATTCCTTGTGTAACACTTAGAGATACCACGGAAAGACCCATTACCGTTTCGATGGGCACAAACAGGCTGGCAGATCCCGACCAGCTCTTAAGCTGCATTGCGGAAATTTCTCAGGGAGATTGGACCACTGGACAGTGCCATCCCCAATGGGATGGCAAGACTGCGCAACGCGTTGCAAGTGACCTTTACCAGCGCGTAAACGCTGCCTAGTTCATTTTCTATTCAGGTCCGCTGTCAGACGCCGGATCAACCAGCGATATCGCAGATTATCAAAACACCGACGGATTGACTTCTTCTGACATTGTAATTCGGCACATTGTCTGATTGCAGCCAACAATCGAAACCAGTTGGCGGAAGCGGCCATATCCTCTGAAAATTTACCGTAACCGGGCAATGAGCGTTTTTCTTCTAGGAAGAAGCGAAAGATTTCGTGGATCGAGCAATGAGATTTCCAGGTGATTCAAGAAATGGCTGATATCCAACAACGTCGTATTTTCGAAATTGGCGTCTGTATCAAGTCCGAAGGTACGATCTTCGGCAAGCAATATGATCTTCGGCAAGCAATATATTGTCAGACTTGAAATCCCCATGAACCCAACTCACGGGTAGATCTAGGTCGTCTATGCGGATTTGGAGGGAGCGTAGAATATCTACACCATTCTTAATATATCCCCGGCGTTTGAATGACTTCGGCGCCGTTCCCAAAGCTTCATCGAGCATGCCAAATGCCCAATTAGTATCGACGGGTGCCTCAAGTAATGAGTGGCTACGATGAAATGCACCGAGCCATCTCCCCGTCCTCTCAACGGCATCCTCAATATTCGGTCTGTTGACACGCCCATTCCGAAACAAACTTATGAGCGATTGACCTTCGATCCATTCGGAAATCAAAATCGCTTGTTCTTCAATTTGGGCCACCGGTCGTGGCGTGCGGGTGGTCTTCATCGAAGACATTGCCTTGGAAACTTTTTCCAAAGCGGCGTATTGCAGTGCACAATCTTCGGCAGCGCTACGTTCCGCGTTTGACGGCGACAAACATTTCTTAATCGCAACGGGAAAAGGGAAAGCATCTCCATCGCCACGATAAATTACGGAATTGGACCCGGAGTAGATTGGTCCCGAAAGAAACAACTCTCCCTCTAATTCGAGATTAGAGCGTAATATTTCCGCAATGCAATCGACCTCGGATACCATCAAATCTCACGATCTCGCTGCAAGGAAAGTTATTCAAAGAGAAGTAGCCCGTACAAACATGGCCTCACTGATAGGTGAAAATGTTCTGGTACGCATTGTTTCCTGGAGATTGCTTTCCGCGAGCAACTGATTCAACTCTTGTCCGGTTATAGGGAAAACGGCAGGTGGGTGATTTCCAAGAAGAGTTTTAATATCCCGCCGGAAGCGCTGATAGGCTGAACTTAGCCCCTGCGAAATAATTACAGGTCCCGTGGTGCCGGCGGCAACTCCCTGCAAAAATTCGATTTGGCCTGGCAGCGGGAAGTGCATCAGAACACGAGCACAAAGCGCAGCGTCAAATGTACGCCCAGTGTCCTTGAGTTCACGTGCATCACACACGATCATATCAAATTGATCACCAAACCGTTCAAGCTTTCGTTGCGCGACGTGCAACATCGCTGGCGATATATCAACGCCCGTTACCCGAAACCCCATTTCAAGAAGTACTTCCGCAAGCCGCCCTGTACCACAGGGCAAATCAAGAAAATGTAATTCCCTTGGCAAATCACTCAGAATACGACGGAGACTCGCTTTCTCTAGTCTGTCAAAAGTTCGGCCTGAAAGACTTGCAAATCTGACCGCATCATACTCTTCCGCGACCGTAACGTCTTTGTATTCCTCTACTGGGTCCCAGGAAATCTTATTTTCAGCTGTTTTTTCCGTGGTTTGTCGATCGTCCATTACCGTGTTCTTTCTCGCTTGCGCACAGCTGAATTCAGTTAGAGGCTAGACTAAAGTCTGTTGCCTGCAAGTTTAGATTAATTCCTATCACGAAGGCTAAAAAACGTCACGAAATGCGTTACTTCTTGGCGTCGGCCCGCAAAAATGATCTTTTGGGACGAGCCTGCACGGATTTTTCTGGCTCCGATTGTATCGCTGGTGACTCTGAAACCTGTTCCGCCAATTTTTTCTCGACGATCAACCGAAGAATGATCAGGAAAGCTGCGATATGCCAAAACAGGTCATAATAGGCAAGATTTAGGAACGCACCTCCTGTTGCATAACCGATGATGCTCACCTGGGTCATTGCCGCTAATTCGCGGGCCCAGTTTAAGTCTTCCCGACCTCTGGTATTGCGGATGACCCATGAACCAGACCGAAAAGCCACAAAGATGCAAAGCAGATACAAACCCAAACCGACGAAACCGTGCATCGCCAGGACCTGAAAATAGTTACTGTGCGCATTCACATGCTGATCAGGGTTGGGGGCATATTTATGATAAAGGCTCGTGTCATCAAAAATAGTAAAACCACCGCCCAAAAATGGGTGATCAAGTGCGTACTTGTAGGCAAATGTCCAGGAATTCAACCTACCCAGCGCGGATGCATCCTCATCATAGGTTTTCAGCGTATCCATGCGGTCAAACCAGGCATCAGGCATAAAGTTAAAACCGACCGTCGCCAAAACAATGATACCGAGTGCCATGGACAATTTGCTCTTCGACTTCAACCACAAAAATAGCCCCATCATCGTCATTGCAATCAAGGCACCACGGGAATAGGAAGCCAATGCGGATATGAGCATTAACGGCATGGAAACGATGTGCGCACGCTTGAGCCATTTATGATCGACGATCTGACTGAGATAACGTACCAGCGGCACGACCATAATGGTCGCAACCGCCAAGGCGTTATTTTCTTCAATCATCGTCTTAGGTGGCCCGTACACGCGGAAAGCGCCCGCCGTCGCAATCGCAAATAGTCCGCCCTTTACAGCAAAAAACGCAATCGACCCGACAATTACCCAGATTAACCAATCGTGCTTTTTTTGCTCCTAAAGCATTATGATTGAGAGCAGTGTCATCACCATCATTTTCATAACGGCCTGCCAGTCTTTCGATGCCGCAGTTGAGTCAACGGCAAACAATGTCGAAAGTGACATCCAAAGGGCGAATGCAATCATAAGCACGGTGCCGGGAGTCATCGGGAGTTTCTTGAGACCCTTGACTATCATCCATGCCAGAATCGTCAAAACGCCAGTGATCATCGCAAATGGAAAGGAATAGGCGAATCCGTACGATAGCCGATGGGGATTCATGTAAGAAATCCATGAATAAACATAGATGCCGATGTACGGCCGCGTACAGATAAACGGCAACGAACCAAAGATAATCAGCGTTACAATTAAACTTCGCATGACTTCAAAAAATCTCTAACGCTGTTGCCACTAGCGGATTCTCAAGTTCAGTATTGAGGAATCCGCGATTTACCCTAATACCACTTTAACCCAGATTACTCGTAAAATGTTGAATAGCTTCTTGTTAGCGTTTCAAAAAAGGTAATATCAAGCTCTTTATAAAGGCTTTTGCAAAAGCTGCCGGGGTGACACGGTAATGAGAAAGTTTCTCATATCGTTTTCTATAAAACAGGCAAGTGGGACCGAGGACAATCGAAGACGCTGCAATGACACGCCACCAGGTTTCTGACGCCTTCTCATAAATGCGCACTGCGTCTTCCGGTTTTAGCATCCTCTTTCGCACAAAACCCTTAGCCACCTCTTGAAAGACTTCGCCACCCCTTAATAGGTCCTTCTTGGACCGGCAAAACGATCTATTGACCAAGATATTCCAGATAATGTCGATGTCTTCTTCGGACACGTCAAAATCATCAATATAGGCATTATAGCGATCCCTCAGGAACGCTTGCCCATTTATGTCCATCTCCTGCCGCCGCACAGTACTGGTATTTTCTCCATGGTCTGTTATGACACCTAGAATATCCGGCAACATGGCCAAGCAACCGACCTCACTCAAACGGTGATACAGGTCAAAATCCTCTGCACAATGATACATGTCCCGGTAGTCCAAACCGTTTTCAACCAACGATTCCCGCCGCATCATAATAAATGAGTGCTGAATAATAGATCTTACGAACAGTGACCAGCCGAGTTCTGTGGGATTGGGAACGGGTAGCGGTGGTTCGGTTTCCGCGGCCCCGGTACTCGCCGGAAAATCAACGCGATCAACCACGAGAACCAGTGATGAATCCTCTTCCATGCCTGGACCTCTTTCGCCAGACGATGCGGATAGCTGATGTCATCGTGATCATGGGGCGCGACATATTTTCCGCGCGCCAACGACAACCCCTGATTGCGCGAGACACTAATGCCGAGATTTTTGTCATTGGGGAATAGCCGGATTCGCGGGTCATCAAATTGACCGATAATGTCAACTGTCCGGTCGCTGGACGCATCATCAATGATAATCAGTTCGAAATCAGAGAATTCCTGATCCAGGATACTCTGTATTGTCTTGGCGACAAACTCTTCACCGTTGTAAGTCGTCATTACAACGGTGACCAACGGTTCAGTCATTTAGCTTGCCCTTTACGCGTCGAAGAAAGGCCAAGATATAATCTGTCATAACTCGTTCCGCTCCGTCGGGTCGCCCCTGCGCTATCCACAGCAGGGGTATTGCTGTCGAAAATGTCACCACGCCAACCGCGACATCCCTCGCCAATGTTACCGCCGGAATATCAATATGATCGAGGTGTAGCGCCCGAACTGTTCCATACATTATTGCGCCCGCTACCAGGGGCCGCCATATCACCGCCCCGATCTGCGCAAACGTAATTGGCACTGCCGATCTCAGCGCGAAAAACGTCGGGGGCAAAATCAGGAGAACTGCTAGCAACCGGCCGAAAGCGACACCTTCCAGACCCCAGACTTTACTAAAACCCACCACGGCTATCGCCAAAATCACCAAATGCGAAATTGTCAGAATGACAAAGGGCTTAAATCGATCAACCGCCATCATGACGACGCCGATACTACTACAAATTCCAGCTACACCGGCAAATGGCGCCAGGTAATTAAAGATCGGTACAATATAAAGCCAGCGTTCTCCCAGAAACACATGGATCAAGTCCTGAGAAACAGCAACCATGCCGAGACATATTGAGACACAGACGACAGCAACGAATCCCAATGTTTTGAGATAGCTTTCGACCAAACGAGGTGGGTCATTCACATAGCTCGGAAAAAGTGCCCGCCCAAAAGGTTGCGAGACCTCATTCGCCGGCATGGTTCCAATGTAAGCAGCGACGCAGTAACCGCCTATTGCCTCGGTGCCCAAAAGACGACCAACGATAAACTCATCCAATCTATCGAGCGCAAAGTACACGACGTGAAAAACCAACACCCAGGAGAGGTGCCCCTGCCAGGCCAGCCACAATTGCCCAATAGTTTTGCAGCCAAAGGGCGAGAGAAACAGTGACTGTAAATGTCAGCAATTTCTTTAAGACACCAAATCGGAAATCCTTTGCAAAATCGAGTTCTTTGCGAAATGCAACTGTGCCAATATTTTCAAATCCAACTGCAAGAGCCCGAAATGCCAGAACCTGAACAACGGGAACGACCCTAGGCTCATTAAAAAATGAACCGATAAGGGGCGCGACCAATAACAGAAAGATTGTAAGCAATGCCCCCTGTAAAATATTAATTGTCCAGGCGGTGTCGTAGTAATCGCGCGTCGGCTCTTTCCTCTGAATAAGCGCAAGATCAACGCCCAGGTAGGAAAATACTTCAACCAGCCCAACAACAATCATAGCCATAGCGATGATGCCAAAATCTTCTGGCATTAATAATGGCAGTGCTAACGATGCCAATCACGCGCATTCCCCAGCGCATGGCAATCATCCACATGGACCCGCGCACCATATGTTTTTCAATTTGCGAGGAATCTATGTCTGTCACAGCGTTAGCCACTAAATATTCGACCGTTGAATACGGGTCATTCGAGTACGTTACCGACCGTTAACACGGTTATGGGTTGGCATAAATGATTTTAAGAGGCGAGACCATCACGTCTAATTTGCCCCCAGAAGTTCAATAGTTACGCGGCTTTACTCACCCGGAGGCGTGTCATCCAAAAATTGGTCGAGTTGTTCTTCCCAATGAGGTAGCGCGACACCAAATGCTTTTTCCAACTTCGTGCTATCCAAAACAGAATAGGCGGTACGTCGCGCAGCCGTGGGATAATCTGTTGTGGAAATGGGATCGACAAATTTACACCTATAAGAAACACCCTGGTTTTTGCGACGAGAGAAATAGGCTGTAGCCAAACCATGCCAGCTCGTTTGTCCCGACCCTGTCATGTGGTAAGTCCCGGATAGTTCTTCGAACCGCTCAGGGTTTCGCAGCATCTGACGAACGATCTTTGCTGTCGCTTCTGCCAACGACCTGGACCAGTTGGGCGTTCCAATCTGATCATCAACGACTGTGACCTTCTCTCTCTCCTGAAACAGGCGTTCCATAGTATGGAGGAAATTCTGACCGCTCTTCGCATATACCCATGACGTTCGAAAAATTAAATGTGCCCCCTCAGTTTTGCGGATGGCGTCCTCACCATTTCGCTTTGTTCGACCATAAATATTTAGTGGTGCGGTCTGGTCGGTTTCGAGATAAGGCCGATCTCCGTCACCGGCAAATACGAAGTCCGTCGAATAATGTATAAGAGGAATACTGAGCTGTTCAGCTTCTTCGGCCAAAACCTTTGGTGCGATTGTATTAATAGCGACGGCCCGCTCGTGTTCTTCCTCCGCTTTGTCCACCGCAGTATACGCAGCAGCGTTAATGATTAGGGACAGCGTGGCTTCTCTAACGATAGAGCCGAGGGTTTGAGGCTCTAAGAAATCGGCCGTCGAACGCTTTGGCACCAAAATATTGGCGAAGCTAGATAGGGTCTGGTGGAGATCTTTACCTAACTGGCCGGATGCTCCAAAAAGCAAAACAGAGTTATCTATCACAACGCTTCAGCCGGAAAATTGCGGTAATCTTGTCGGTGCAATATCACGCAAATTCTCACCACATTTATCTCTCTCAGAGAGATTTGGATTTGGATTAGGCCAAACGACACCGATATCGGGATCGTTCCAGGAAATCGTCAATTCATTTTCTGCGCTATATACATTGCTGCATTTATAGGCGAATAAAACTGTATCACTCAGGACAAAAAATCCATGGGCAAAGCCTTTGGGGATGAAGAGTTGACGGGCATTCTCAGAGCTCAATTCTAGCCCCACCCAATTTCCAAAATTGGGCGAGTTCACTCGAACATCAACGGCGACATCAAATACGGCACCGCCAACAACATAAACAAGCTTGTCCTGTGCCATTGGTTCTTGAAGAATGTAGCCCGCGCAAAACACCGCGCGAAGATTTTGAAAGATTGTCCTGGACGAAGTCGCACTCAATCCCAGCCTCACGATATCGTGTAGTCCGGTAAGTTTCGACAAAATAACCCCTGGCATCGCCAAAAACCTGCGGTTCAACCATCAGCCTTATGAAGAGGTCTGCTCGGGTCGAACCGGCCACCTGGCATCGCCAAAAACCTGCGGTTCAACCATCAGCACGCCTGGCAAAGTTGTCTCCGAGACTTTCACTTCTGCATTTCCTCAAGCAGGTTCCGGAGATACTCGCCATATTCAGATTTGCCTTCCAGAGCGACCAACTTCTCTAACTGGTCAAGGTCGATATACCCTTCACGGAGGGCAATCTCTTCAAGACAGGCGATTTTCAACCCCTGTCTATTCTCGACCGCTGCGACAAAACTCGAAGCCTGCATGAGAGAAGTATGCGTACCTGTATCGATCCACGCATCACCGCGCCCTAAACGTTCAACCTAATGACCCTTGGTCTAGATAACATTTATTGACGTCGGTAATTTCCAGCTCACCGCGGTCGCTCGGGCGCATCTTTTTCGCTATTTCGACAATTTCCCGATCATAAAAGTACAAACCTGTTACAGCCCATTTTGATCGAGGCACTACCGGTTTTTCAACAATCGACAGCGCTATACCAGTATCATCAAAAGACACAACACCATATCGCTCGGGATCACTCACCCGGAATGCCAGCACCGTTGCTCCGGTTTCCAAGGCCGCCCAACTTTTTAAGCGTCCCGCCAGGTCATGCCCGAAGAAAATATTATCGCCTAAGATCAAAGATACGCCTTCGCCATTTATGAAGGACTCGCCAATTAGAAATGCTTCCGCAATTCCACGGGGTTCATCTTGAACGGCATAGGAAATCGAGACACCCCAACGTTCTCCATCGCCCAGGAGACGTTCGAACAATGGTGCATCATGTGGTGTCGAAATGATCAAGATGTCGTTTATGCCCGCCAGCATCAAAACGCTGAGTGGGTAATAGATCATTGGTTTATCGTAGACGGGAATTAACTGCTTGCTTATGGCTCGAGTTGCCGGAAACAACCTCGTCCCTGAGCCTCCTGCAAGAATAATTCCTTTTTTAATCGTCATTTCTGTTGCCTGCTATTCTTGGGTTACCCGGAATTCAGCCAAGACCACGCCGTTCACTAGCATAGGCTCCGCTCCTCACCCGTTCACACCAATTTCGATCGTTAAGATACCAATCAATCGTTTTTCGCAATCCGCTTTCCAGGGCTTCCTCTGGCGCCCACCCCAGTTCGCGCTCAATTTTGGAAGCATCAATAGCATACCGAAAATCGTGGCCAGGTCGATCTTCGACAAATTTGATGATGTTTTTTCCTTCACTCTGGTTTCGCGCCGCCGCTAGATAATCTCTTCAGCATCTGCATGAGACGAACCAAATTCTATTTCGCCGATAGTTCTCGCGGCAATGGAATTGATAGTCGAGGAATCTCAGCACGCTCTAGACCAGCCTCTGCTCTACTCCGGTACATCTTATTCACGGCAGAATGGTCGGAAAAACTTCCCCAGGTGCGAAGTCCGATAATCTTATTTCCTAATATCACCGGCTTCCCGTACCCCCTCAAGTACCCGAACTGCCCTTTCGGGCGGTCAAAAATCAGCCAGCTATCCGTGAGTCGAAAAGAAGACTCTGAATGAAGCCGACCCCGACAATGATTGGGTTCAAGTCCGACACCAAAGCTTTCGTTATTATCTGCGTTTGGCCCTTTCTGAATGACGACTCTGGTCATTTCGATCACGCCGCCGCAAGGCATATCGCCCTCACGTGAATTTATGCTGCCCTGCCCCAATAAATAGGAGTCAGAAATTTCGGTGTGTCGAGCACGGCTTTTTACAATGTGTCCGTAATAGTGAGACCGCCGTAACGTAGAACGCGTAACGCATAGTTTGTCGATGACACCTGCATATATGATGATACCTGCATATATAAGGTGCATGGGTTCCTGACCGCGCGCATGGCCGATATCTTCGATCACGGTGTCCTCTACGATAAGGGCGCCGCCGCTGTTATCCGTCTATATTCCCATCTCTGCGTTGGAAATATAGGAATTTCGGACAGTTACATTGAAGTTTTTGCCCTCGATCTTGATGCCAGCGCAATTGCCACATCTAACAGCGTCTGTTGTTCGAAAATTCTCAATTATCACGGGACACGCTGCGTTTTTTATCAGCAGAACGCCTTTACCGTGCGTCGGCCCGATAATACGCACACCCTCCATATTCAACTTGATAGATTTTGAGATTATCGCGCCAGCCCGGTAAATGCCCGGTGGCACGGTCACGCTATCACCGGAGGGCGCCTTTTTCAGATAGGACTGAATAGAAGTCGTATTGACGATTTTTCCCTTTTGATTTTTTGGGTGACGATAAACCCAGACGGGCGACTTATAGTCCGCGTAACCAACATAGAGATCGTATCGGGGTACCCACACCCATTTGGAGTAGACTCGCACACCATTCTTGGGCCCGTTTAACTTCCAGTCAAAAAGCCGCCACTCACGGGTATCGGGGTCAAAAACATGGATAAAACTAGCGCCATCCCGAACAATCAATTTGTTGTCGCGTGTCATTGCCAGTCCGCTATGACCATCCACCCCGGCACCCGGCACTGACAACTTCTTTGCTATTGCTGGAGGTTTTGTAAAAAGTATCCCTCCTCGATGCAGCGACCAGACCCCCACGTCTTGAGGCGTCATATATCGATGTTCCCGCACCATAATTTGGACGCGACCCTATTCTTTTCCAGCTATCCTTTTTCGGGTTGAATACCCATTCATTATGGGCGTTTGCCATGTAAAGATCACCGTTAGGGTACTCAACGGTTCTGTAATATTTCGGGAACATTCTCTTTGGCATTTGCTTGCGGTGACGCCATGAAAGCGGAGATAACCCGTTCCGCATTCCTGTTTCCGACGGATTGAATTCCCAGAGATCGCCCTTGGGATTAAGGCTGCCACGGTGACATCCATAAACGCTGGGAATGACAAATATCGTCTGTGTCACGCGGGAAAATATAATGCCGTCATATGTATGGGATGCTGGCGGCCCTGATATTGGTACCGGACATCGTACCTCTTTAGAGGCAGGTGGAATGTAAGAGGGGTCGGTTAGCCGCGTCCATTTTCCGACCAAAAGGTCAAGCTCATAAACTCCATTGCCGCCATAGTCGCGATGCCCGCCACCATGAAAGTACATTTTCAGATTTTTGTTATCAAACGCCGCGCCATTCCATGCGCTGATTACGCTTTTCGGACCTGTAACCATATTGATTTCTGGCGAAGGAGATTTCGGTAACACGTGGTTGATAGGGGCACGCCCCATCTTGCACCAACCGCCATCCCGGTCTTTGAGCTCGTTATAGCAGTCAATGAGTGTTTTTCCGATTTTCACCGAGCGAACATCCACCGGCTTCGGCCCTTTTTGTTGGGCAAGCGCTTCGGTTTTCAAAGGAAAAAGAAGGACAACCGCAATGGCCGAAAATAAAATAGTGCCGATAGAAACGAAACGCTTCATCTCACTTTCCCTTCGCTGGGCCAGGTCAAACTCGCGAGCCACCTAATAGCAGCCAATTAGGTTATTTGCCTCGTATGATTTAAACCAATCGACAAATTTGGGAATGCCGATATCGATTGGCGTGGTGGGTTTATAGCCCAGGTCAGTGCTAATCGCATCAATGTCAGCAAAGCTCTCTTTCACGTCGCCCGGCCGCATTGGTTGAAAATCAATCACTGCCTTTTTGCCCATCGCCTCTTCGATGAGCCCAATCATCCGCATAAGCGGCTCGCTTCTATGGTTTCCAATATTATACAGCCTGCAGGGTGTTTGGTCCTCGGCGGAAGACGCAGGGTTATCCAGCGAGGCAATCACCCCAGAGACAATATCGTCGATAAAAGTGAAATCGCGTTTCATGTCTCCATTATTGAAAACCGGGATGGCACGCCCTTCAGAGACTGCCTTACAAAAAATATACATCGCCATATCCGGCCGCCCCCAAGGGCCGTAAACGGTAAAGAACCGCAAACCCGTCTGTGGAAAACCGTAAAGATGTCCGTAGCAGTGGCTCATAAGCTCGTCTGCCTTCTTGGTCGCCGCGTAAAGCGAAACCGGCGTATCGGTCCGATCGTCAACGGAAAACGGCAACTTGGTATTGCCGCCATAAACAGAACTCGAACTCGCATAAACCAGATGCTCAAAATTTGGCTGGTTCCGGCAAATCTCGAGAATAGCCATATGCCCAACGAGATTCGCTTGTACATAAGCAAACGGGTTTTCAATCGAGTATTGGACACCTGCTTGCGCTGCCAGATGAACGACACGTCTTATGTCCCCCGCTGCGCCAACAACCTCTTTCAGCGCCTCTAGATCAGAAACATCAACTCGATGAAAGGTAAATTCGTTGTGTTTTTCGAGTCGTTCTAACCGGGCTTCCTTCAGTTTTACGTCATAATAATCATTGACGTTATCGACCCCGACAACCTCTTCTCCACGCGCTAACAACGCTTCATTCACGTGGTATCCGATAAACCCGGCCGCACCGGTCACAAGAATAGGCATCTTTATTACTCGTTACGAACAAACGTCCTAAATGATCGAAAGACTTAACATGTTTCGCGATAATTACCAGCACTGGTCGCGGGTATCGGCAAGATTTATCTCTCTTAAGCCAACGAGTTAAGGGCTGAATTTAATTCCCAGATAGCGCATTGAAAACGTTGCCCGCGGCGCCAATGCGTACAAACAGTAGCTGCATTTTCACTGGATATTTCTGAAAGGGTTTTCGCGAACTCCTCTGAATCTTCCGTGGGCTCCCAAAAAACCCGCTGGGAAGCCGCAGTGGTTAGCCCATGCAAATGAATAGAATCCTCTATCGACAATCCCAGTGCCTTTGCCAGTGTCGCCAAACACAAACTACCTGATTCGAAAATTAGCCGTCGAACCAATCGATGGCTGATGCCCGTGACCTGGGATACGCCGGCTTCAAAGAGTTGAAAGTCCCCGTTTTTTAAAATTGCTGAAAGTGATGACGCACTCAAATACCCTGCCTCATTGAGTGCCACTGCTACTGCTGTCGAAGATAATGGATCATCTGATGTAGCGTTTTCTGTCATTGTTGATATTACCTGCTCAAGGTAAACATCTATCGACGGATTCACCGCGCCCATCTCTTCCGAAATCAAGTGCCTCAAGGCAGCTGCAACTAACCAGGTCAATTGATTCCTGGTTTCGGGTCCGAGGTCTCTGGAACATAAGAACGGATTGTTGAAACCGTCCTCAAAACCAAATTTATCTCTATTTCCCTTTGTGAGAAGCATTCGAAGCGGGGAATTCCCGGGGATCGATAGCTGATCACAAAGGTGTCCATTTCTAACCTGAAATGATGTTGCCTCATGCGCCGGGTTATCCAGCCGAAGCGCCCGTCCAGCATAGAAAACACACAGCCGCATGACTGCTTGCTCAATAACATCGCTATTGTTTAGGGCACCGGTATCACAAATGAGATCAAACACCTGACCAGAACGATCCGATGCTAGCGCATTCAGTGTTATGCCATCCAGATCACTCTCAACTGCGCGAATTGGAAGATTTCTTTTCACATCATACGTGAGTTCGAAAACCAATTGCCGCAGTATCTGCAGCAGATATGCCCGATCACGATCGGCAAGAACTTTGGTCTCACCACTAAACAAAGACGTAGAGATAGCTGAAAAAACGTTTCTGTTTTCTACAGCTTTACGCGCGGCATAACGCAGAATTTCTTCTGAGGTCCACCGAGTCTCTATCTGTTCGCTTGTCTCCATCGCATAAACTTCTCATCTGTGCAGCATCAGAGAAGATTCGAGAACCGTTCCATTCACGTGTTCTCCCCGAACTGACAAGTGGCGACACCAAATTACGTGCATCACTGGCTCTTCCTGAGCCAAATTCGGGTAAATCGTATCGTAATATAGTTAAAATTCTTTATGCCAACTGACACCAAAGAACTTCTCAAATGAGAATAATAGTCAGTGCGTACAAAAGCAACTATCCCGGTTAGAAATAGTTGTTAATTTAAATTATCGCGATAGTTTTAAGGGATACTCGAAGTTTCACCGGACTTTAAACTGAACGTATATTACGTGAAGTGGGGAATAACTTTATCGCCAAACAATCGAACTGATTTTTCGGCTTCTTCGGGCGGCAAAGTTGTAAAATTAACCTGCAAAGAGCCATCGTCAAATCCGCCAACCTGATCGTTGTAATCTTCTATCATATCGATCAGTTCTTTTGGCGTGCCAACCCACGCAGAGCATTTTTCAATCTGGGTATCGAGGTTTTCCTGCCGCAACGTTTCTACAATCTTGTCGTAATGCGCATAATCGTTTGACGCGGACCCCGTGGTCCACCCACTAGCGGCATCACACAACGAGACAAAATAATTGTCGACATGCGGGCGCGCGATGCGAAGTGCCTCATCATGATCTTCATGACAGAACATGAAGAAGGCGAGCATGATACGGCCGTTCCCTGGATGACCTGCTGCTTTCCAGGCATTGCGATAGATGTCCAATAACTCCTTCATTTTTCCACCAGCAATCGGGATTCCCATAATCCACATCCCGTTACGGCCAGCCTTTTCAAAAGAAGCCTCCGTCGCAACAGATGCCGTCCAAAGCTTCGGGTGCGGTTTTTGTGTAGGGCGTGGATAGGAAGTAACATTTTCAAAGCGATGAAATTTCCCGTCCGAAGAAACATCCTCTTCTGTCAGCAGACGAATGATCTGTTCAACACCTTCATCAAAACGGGCGACGCTTTCATCAAGACTAATTTTAAAAGCTTCGAATTCTTTTGGGATAAAGGCCCGCGCCAACCCGACCTCAAGGCGACCGTTCGAAATACCATCCAGCATTCCAATCTCACCCGCCAGTTTTAGTGGATTGTTAAACACCGGCAGGACAGCCCCTGTAATCAGGCGAGCTTTCTTTGCCCGTTGGGCGGCAGCAGAAAGAAAAACGATTGGATTCGGGCTGTAGCCGCCATAGGTATGAAAATAATGCTCGACGATACGAACATGGTTGTAACCAAATTCATCCAGAAGATCACATAGCCGAAGACATTCTTCAAAATATTGCGCCGCCGATTTCTCCTCAGGCGTCACATTTGGAAAGAACTGAACACCAAACTCCATACTGGATATCCACCTATCCCTTGTTGTTTGCCGTCAGACTAACGTCCAACGGAAACGTTCCAATCAATTACATACAGAATAATCGGATTTGTATCTCCATGTCGAAGGCCCCAAAGAGATTTTACCGTAATCGCAGACAATCAGTCAGCCGCTTTTCCCACTATCACTTCTGAAATACCGGCAAGAACATCATCAAGTCTCGTTCCCTCCGGATCACTTAAAGCCGCAGATCTCGCATTTGCGATCGCATCGGTCGCCATGTCAGGTGCCATGATCCCCTTAATCGCCGGGGCAATAATCTGTTCCCTGATGGCATCAAAATTCTCGGTTCCCCGTCGATGCGTATCTCCATATCCTTTGATCAATCTCGCGCATTCAACAACTTCCGTTGCCAACTGCGGACTTATAGTGAGAGCCGTTTTTACGTCCTCCAGCCATTTTTTAATCGAGGATTGCTCTTCACTGTACCGGTAAGTCCCGCGGCGCCAACGTCTTAAACCGGCAAGAAGTCGTAAACGTAAATATCCGGTCACTGTTGTGCTTTTTAGGTGAAGTCCGAAATTGCTTTTATCACGCCATCCCTGCCGTTCAGCTGCGGACATAAGTCGGCGTCCCAACCCAGCGGGTAACACTGAACACAGCTCATCAATGCCAGGTTTTAGGTAATCGACAACGACGATGGGTTCATCCCCTTTGGCACCAACTTCATCGCGTATGCGGTCCAGCCGCTCACGCGCTGACTTCAATTGGGCAACCCTGATCACGTCTTCATACGACATCCGCAACGCCAATTGCCGTCCTGCTTCAGCTGTGATCCTGCCACCCCCCCCAGCCTTTCGCTCCTGCTCAAACACTTCTAGCAACTGATCGAGATAAGCCTCGGCATAGGCAATGTCCTGATAGTTGGCGAGACGTTCGACCGCTTCAAGCAATATAGTGTGGCAATTCTCGGGAAACTCGGACCTTATGCGCGCGCCAAGAGAGTCCGGCGTGACCTCACCTACAACTGGTACTTCTGCTACCGGCGTGGGTTCATCCAACGCATCGGCGAATTGATGGTTCAGCCCGATTTCAAAGCCCTTAATATTTGGCTCGACTGCAATTCCCGACTGTTCAATAGCGCCTTTAAAATCCTCGACGGACATCGGCAATTTCCCGATACCCGCCAGCACACCAAACAAAACAGCGTTCAGGCTAACACCGTGATCCGTGGCAACCTGCCGTAAATCCGCAAGGAAAGCTTGTTTCGTTCGCTCTCGCGCCGCCGCATGCAATCGTTCAACATCATATCGGCCATCCGCCATGTCACTGCGCTCACCTATCGCGTAAACGCGATGGGTAGAGGCTATCAGGTGCGTTTTGTCTGGCGTCACAAACCCGTTGGAAATTGCCCGCCCCGCTTCAGCAAACTCGCTGGCGACCATGATATCGATATCACCGACACCAGGATAAAGCGCCATAACAGGACGCCTGCCGCCAAGGTCAGCAATCAGAACTGGGAAAATCTCAAGATAATAAACGGTTGCTCCGGTGCGCTGGGCAACACCGGGAATTGACGTGCTTTGAACGGGATAACCGGCGCGTTGCGCGGCGGCGACAATCCAGGTTGCGAGGACCCCGCCACCTTCGCCGCCAATCGCAGACACTTGAAGCGTAATTGGCTGAATGTCATCCAGCTCTGTCACTAGGAAACAACCGTCGACGATCTAGGGGAAAGCATCGCGATAACACCGCTCCGAACTTTCCAAAGCAACCGATCAACGATATTTGGATTGCGGACTATTCGAGCTTCAAAGAAAGACGGGCACAACACAGCGGCGTGCGAGACTTCACCGCAAACGCCACACCCAACACAGTCATTATTGACATGGGCAACGGGGTCCGTTCTCAACGGATCGGAGGAAGGCTTTATCGTCAAGGAAGGACAACCCGACAGTCGGATGCAGGAATGATCGCCTGTGCAAACATCTTCATCGACCCCAAATCTTGTTCTGACATCGCGCTTACCATCTTTGAGACGTTTGGCAACCTCAGGTCGAATACGACGCTGCCGTGCAAGCTGACATTCGCCATCGGCAATAATAACCTTCAACCCGCCCTCAGCGGTCGTCATCGCCTTTCGGAGAGTCTTGACCATGCGCGCAATTGAATAGGTACGCACTGTCTTAAGCCAGCGCACGCCAAAACCGCGTAAAACCTTCTCAATGGACATGTCCCGCGCATTGCCATACCGGTCACGCAAGCTTGACGGCAATAGCTGCCAACCAGTGGCTGACGTATAACCGTTCTTCACGACCAACAGAATGGCGTCGTTTCCATTGGCCTGAGCGGCCGCAACACCGCTCGACATCCCGTTATGCCAGAAACCGCCATCGCCCATGATGCTGATGACCCGTTTGTGAAAATTTGGGGCCAGCCCGGCTGAGCTGGCAAGACCCAACCCATACCCCATAACCGTGTTCCCGACATTGAAAGGTGGCAACGCCGCAAAAGTATGACAGCCAATATCCGCACTGATGTGCGCGGGACCAAGCTCTTTCTCCATAATTTTCAGAGCGCTGAAAATTGGCCGCTCCGGACAACCCGTGCAAAAGCTTGGTGTTCTTAAAGGAAGCCCGTCCCCCAGTATCTCCCTCGCGCCATCGCGATCCGCAAATAACCGGTCAATATTTTCCAGAGCTTCAAGAATACCCAGGCTTGCCGGTGCGCATTTCGACAAAAATCCGTGTACGCCCTTTAACATCACTTCAGAGGTATATTCTCCTGCCATAGGGAACACGTCTTTGCCGACGATCTCGGTGTTGACATCTTTCTTCCGCAGGATGGCATTTATGGCCTGTTCAATGAACTCTGGCTGACCTTCTTCAACGACCAGCACCGCATCCTTGCCAATACAAAATTCAGCGATTTCATCTGGTACAATTGGATAGGTAACGTTCATGACCAGCGTCGAAAGCCGACTATTTCCATAGCTGTCGGCGAGACCGAACTGGCGCAGAGCCCGCATCAAGGTATTGTATATTCCGCCCTGGACGATAATGCCGATCTCTGGAACGTCGCCGTCAAACTGTTCATTCAGATTGTTGTCAGCGATGTATTTGATGGCCGCTGGCAGTCGATGTTCGATCTTATGTTTTTCCTGGGAGTAGGTCGCTGGCGGCAAACACACACGCGAAAAATCAAACTCCGCCGCCGGAATTTGATTGTTACGGGAATAAAGCGGGTGGACGTTATCTTTCGCGTCAAAATGGCCATAGACATGGCAGGCACGAATTCTAAGCTCCAAAATCGAAGGCATATTCGACGCCTCGGACAGTTTAAAGGCTTCCTCCACCATCCGTGTAATAGTTGGCAATTCAGGTCTTGGGTCCAACAAACACATGGAAGACTTCATCGCGAAGGCATGGGTTCGTTCCTGAATAATGCTGGAGCCTTCGCCATAATCTTCGCCAACAACTATCAGGACGCCGCCTTTCACACCGGCAGAGGCAAGATTGGACAGGCCATCAGATGCCACATTCGTCCCGACCACAGACTTCCAGGTCACCGCTCCACGGATAGGATAATTGACCGATGCCGCCAGCATGGCAGCAGCCGACGCTTCATTAGCGCAGACTTCAAAATGGATGCCGAGTTCTTCCAGCAAGGGTTCCGCGTCAGACAACACATCCATCAAATGTGATATCGGCGCACCCTGATATCCGCCGACATAGGAAACCCCGGACTGCAACAGCGCTTTGGTTACACCGAGAATGCCCTCACCATGGAACATCTCGCCATCACCGAGCCGAAGTGTTGTGACTTCTTTTTTAAAAGAACGTTCCATCGCTAAACCGCTTTTCCTCTATGGTTTGTCAAACATATCAGCGCAAGCACACTCATCAAACCTTCCCGAGCACATTCAAAGCACGTCGGAGGTCGTCTTCGTTAGATTGTTGAGTACACAACAATTTACGATAAGATAATATCGCAAAAGAACATAGTTTGTTGGAGCCTAGACGCCTTGCTCACCGGAGACATCCTTAAGCTAAGTGCTGAACGTCATCCCAATCGTATCGCGCTGATATGCGATGAAGAGCGGATTTCCTATGGCGAACTCAGCAATGCCGCCAACCAGTTTGGGCATACCCTTCTTAAGGAAAGCATCGCTAAAGGCCACAATTGGGCGATTATGTCCCGAAACCTTCCAGAATATGCGATGGCCCATTTTGGAGGGGCCCAAACCGGTGGAATGCTGGTCAATTTGCTCCCTGCCTATGCGCCGGATGAACTGGTCGCGATTCTGGAACAAACCAAGGCCGAGCTCATCGTCGTCGAGCAGGAATTCCAGGACAAGGTAGCGCAAATTGCGGAAAGGCTGCCAAATCTGCAGCGGGTTGTAATTATCGGCGAACCGACACAGGACGAATGGATTTCCTTCAAAGACTTCATCAAGGACCAGCCAACGACGCCGTGTGACGTGGAATTATCAGAAACCGACCCCTTCGCGATGACGTTCACGGGCGGCACGACAGGACTTCCGAAAGGCGCGATGGTTAGCCACGGGGCACGATATGTTAGTTGCTACACGACAGCGATTGAGCATGGCGTCACAGAATCTGATATCGTCGCGATGGTCACCCCCTTCTACCATGCGATGGGGTCTCTGGTTTGGCTGCCAACGGCAATGTTTGTTGGCGCCACCGCCGTCATGGTTACAGGCTGGGACGCTGGCGCATTCGTCGAGCTGACAGCCAAGCACAAAATTAGTTGTACTTTTATGGTCCCGGTCCAGCTCCGACAAATATTGACTGACGAACATTTTGATATCGCCAAACTCGAGTCCCTCACCAACATTGCCTGTGGCGGCGCGATAACGCCCGCTGACCTTGTCGTTGAGGTCAATAAGAAGATGCCGCACACCAGATTCACTAACCATTATGGTCAGTCTGAGACAGGCCCAATCTGCGTTTATCGACCCTCGCACCCTCGGCACAAGGCCGACACTGTTGGACGTATCGCTCTTGGGGTGGACTTAAAAATTGTCGACCCTGACGGCAATGAAGTCGCCGACGATGTGACGGGGGAGATAATTTCTCGTGGGCCGTTCCTGATGTCCGGTTATTACAACAACGAAGAAGAGACCAATGCCTATTTTGCAAATGGCGACGGGTGGGGCTGGAGCGGAGATTTAGCAAAAAAGGATTCTAAAGGATTTATAACACTTGTCGGCCGGTCCAAAGACATGATCGTTTCGGGCGGCGTAAATATTTATCCGCGCGAGGTTGAAATTGTTCTCGAAAGACATGAGGCAATTCTCGATTGCACGGTGTTTGGCATTCCAGACGATCAGTGGGGCGAAGCTCTGACCGCTTATGTCGTCCTTGATCAACAATCCACGCTTGATGAAAACGCCATTACTGATTACTGCACCGAACATCTCGCCCGCTTCAAGCGCCCGAAACACGTTCGCATTGTCGATCAGATCGCTAAAACACCTTCAGGCAAGGTTCAAAAACCGGTCCTGCAGAAAGAGTTTTTGCAGACGTTGGAGAGCTCATAAGCGAAATCACCCACCCTGCAAAAAACGAATTTCCGTTTCTCTAGGAAGAGTCCTGCGGCTCACCAAAATTGTTGCCCCTGCTTCCGATTTAATCGGATAGAGTTTTTTGGCCAATTCAAAAAACCGTTCAGCAGCACCGATAAAGCCAAAATGCATGGGTATAACCATTCTCGGCGATACCTGTTCGATAACCGCTAGCGCCTGCTCATGCTGGATCGTCATCCCACCATCGATCGGGACAAAAAGAATGTCGATACGGCCAAGTTGTTTAAGCTGATCTTTGGTCAGCACATGATGTAAATGACCAACATGGGCGATACACAATCCTGAAATCTCAAATACGAAAATTGAGTTCCCATTTCCTTTTGGATCCCCATATTCGCCAATATTGGTTGGAATATTAAAGACCCTCAAATCCTTATGCCGAACGTCATGACGTGCCATCTTCCCGGGCTCTATCGACCAGCCCCGCAATACAGTTTTGATTCTGGGATCTGGCGTGGGCGTATAGTGACTCTCATGCGAATTATTCATCGTCACGATATCGGGAACAAAGTTTGGCGAGGAGAGACCGTTAAAATCGGTCACTGCCGTCGCGCCATCAGGTGTCTCGATTAGAAAACTTGAATGTCCAAAAAAGGAAATGCTGACTTGGCCCTTGGGTACTGCCGCAATCGATAGGGGCGTAGTTTGGGCGGAGGCAAACTGAACACCTGCAGGTTGGCCGACTAGGCCAACAAGGCAGGCGGCAATCGCGGAAACAGGATTGAAGACAAGAAAGCCGCAGATCACGGCGGCAAACATTCCCAGTCCCGGATGGATATTCCTAACAGTGCAAGCGAGTATTTTCTGCATGGAACTGCCCCCCATTTTACTGCAACAGCTTCTTCAAGCACTCATGCTAACAGCATACACGCAGAAAGGAGACGGTCTTGCACGTGGCAGCAACCGCAAATCCGTTGCTCAATTAAAAGTGACTCACCGTGATTTCCGCAAGCGCAAGGCCGGTCGTACGCTCATTGTCACAGAAAGCTGTGGGTACAATGTCAGGTACGAACCGAATCCTCCTTGTTGAAGATGATCCAGAGATGCAACGCACAGTGTTGGATCAGCTCGCCTTGCACGAAGAGTTTGATACGGTCGCGGCAAATGATGGCACCAGCGCTTTAAAGATCGTTGGGTCCGAACATTTCGATATGATCCTGCTTGATGCAGGGCTTCCGGATATGGATGGTCGCGACGCCTGTCGGCTTATTCGGCGCAAGGGAATCCATACGCCAGTTATTATGCTGACCGGTATGGATAGCGATGCCGACATCATTCTCGGACTCGATGCAGGTGCCAATGATTATGTCATCAAACCTTTCAAAATGGGCATACTGCTTGCCCGGGTTCGGGCACATTTAAGGCAACATGAAGCGAGTGAGGACGCCGCTTTTAATTTGGGTCCATACAGTTTTCGGCCAAGCATCCGAACGCTAACCCATCGCGATACCAAGACGGAAATTCTGCTGAGTGATGAGGAATGCGCAATTTTGCGTTATCTCTATCGCGCAGGCGACAAAGTCGTCGGGTGTGACACCTTATACAGTGAGGTGTGGAATCATGCAGCGCCATTGGCGACACATACGCTGCAAACGCACATATATCGATTGCGCCAGAAAATTGAGCCAGACCCCGCAGATCCCGTCATTTTGGTTTCTGAATCAGGTGGTTATCGCGTCAAACGATAGGCGCAAGTAGGACTCCTCATGACATTGTCACGAAGAATTGAGGCAGAATTACTGGCGAAGCTAGCGGCACGACGGGTAGCCTAAGTCCGCAAAAATTAATTTCCCGGCCAGCCAATTCTGGCGCGCGAAATATAAATCAACGGAGGGTAATGAATATGAAACCGATGAAGTCCCGTCTACTCACGACTACGGTTATTCCACTCGCTATTGCCGCGGGGTTTACCCTCGTGACGGTAGTAGCAGCACCGAAGGCTGTCGCTGGCCATCATCAAAAAGGCTGTAACCCCTGTGCTGCCCGTGGGTGTAATCCATGTGGGGCTCGCGGATGCAATCCCTGTAATCCATGCGCTGGCGCCGCTTCTTACAGCAGTAAATGTGTTGTTCCCCGGCTTGCGAGCGCAAATCCCTGTGCCGCAAAACGCGGATGCAACCCATGTGCTGCGAAGCGTGGCTGCAATCCTTGCGGTGCCAACCCGTGCGGACCGTGTGGCGCTGCCCCGGCTGTCAAGCTGACGAAGGGTGAAACCATTGCAGTTTACAAATGTCTGCAAGGCGAAATGAAGGCCGCCTACTCGAAGTCAGGCAATCTTTGGGCGAAATGGTATGCGCATTGGAAAAAATTCTCTAACCAGCCATATGTCTCCGCTACCCATGGTGGCCGCTTTGTCCATAACTACGCCAGTAAGAAGGCAAGTGGACAATATGCCAAGTTCGAGAAAGTCGGAAAAATGACCCGTGGCGGCGTTCTCGCAAAGGAAAGTTTTTCGGTTACGCCACAGGGTAAGGTCAGCGTTGGACCCCTCTTCCTGATGGAGAAGATGAAAACTGGCTTTAACAAGGCAAGCGGTGACTGGTGCTATACGCTGATCATGCCGAATGGCCAAACTGTTGGTACAACCAACGGCAAGGGATCAAAGAACGTTAAGTTCTGTATCGATTGTCATGCTGCTGTTGCTGACAATCAGGATGCCATGTTCTTTCTCCCAGCGAAGTTCCGGGCGAAATAGACGTCTGCCGCGCAAAATAAAAGGGCCGATCATATGATCGGCCCTTTTTCGTTTTCACCGTAACCCGACTATTTATAGCCCAACATCTTCTTGGTTTCGTTTACCACGCCATCAGGCGTAGCAATGATGCCGTCTACGATTTTCTGGACGAACTTTCCGGATGCTGTCCCGATCAGCATGTTGCGTTTCTTGGTTTCAGCCAGGAAACCTTTATCGGCAACCGCTTTGTCAAAAGCCGCCCGCAGCGTGGCGACACGATCAGCCGGTGTTCCTGGGGGTGTTGCATAGGCTCGACCGACAGGAGCATATCCTGCGATAAAGGACATGATCCGTTTCAGCTTCGCTGTTTTAGCCAATTCGACAATTGTCGGAACGTCCGGCAAATCGGGATGACGTTCCAGTGCTGTCAAGGCAACGGGTTTGATTAGCTTCTGTTCCAGCCAAGCGCCGCGGCGCGCCTTCCAGCTATTCCACGCACCAGGCTGATAATTGCACTCACCACGCTGCATGGCGATATTCTGACGCGCAGAGCCCTGATAACCGGTCAGGATTTTCACGTTGAGGCCCGCGGCAACTGAGAGTGCTTTCGCATTAATATAGCCCTGTGCCGCTTTCCCCGCCGTACAGGCAATAATCGTGCCCGGCTTTTCACCTTTCAACGTTTTGAGATCTCTGCTTGGCAAAGATTTATAGAGCATGTGAGCCGCGTCCATGCTGACAAGGCGGCCGATATAATTGAACTTAGAGGCATCATAACGGTAGCCCTTTTTGCCTCTGTTCAGGCGCTGAAACAACGCCGCCGTCTGCGATAGAAGCGACATATAGGTGCCGTCTTTCGGCGCGACTTTATACATATAGTTGGCAGCCTTCAGACCACCAGCGCCCGGCATAAACTGCAACACAATTGGAGGCATGTCCGGAATATACTGTCTCAAATGATTGGCCAGTGTCGTGGAATACAGGTGATATCCACCGCCCGGTCCGAAGGCAATTACGATCGTGATCACCTTATCTTTATAAAACCCTGCTTTCGCTGATTGAGTAGGCAAGGCAAACGCTGCAATGGCAGCGAAAACGGCGGCCACAACCGACGTCTTAAACATCTTTAATCTCATACTGTCCTCCGCTTAAAAGGTTTCCTGAAAAAAACTAACAGAAGCTGTTACTTAAGCCTACCCCACGATGGCCCTAAACACCGAGTTCCATTGCGAAAAGACGTTGGGGAAACGAGGTGCAGCCCGTTGCATTCGATGCAATTACCAAAAGTCCGGGGCCAAAAATCATCCTTACAGGAATTCGGGCTTATCCTTAATGTAATGCTCGCTCATCGGTTTACGAAACGCGTCCATCATTTCGCGATTAAGATCGACGGGCGGCTTTTGATCCGCTGGTATGAGCGGTTCATAAACAACATCACCTATTTCGTCAGCAAAAGTGTCTTTAGCCCGTTTAACCAGGGCCGGGTCGGAAAGCAAATCCACCACCGTGCCGGCGAGCGTTTTGGCCCCCGCAACTGAACCTTTATGGGCGATTGTCGTTGCCAGCGCCGCGCCACCTGCCCAGTGATGAAACGGAACGTTCGGAACATTCGATGGGAAGCCAACCCGTCCCATGGGAACTTTCCACGACACGTCGCCACAGTCATTCGAGGGTGCCCGTTGTGCCGTTGGACCAAGCAAAGGTTTAACTTCGGTTTTTAACCCTTCCGCCGTCACATCGGCTGCGTCCTGCAGCGTTTTTGCAAAAGTCTGCTCATCCTCCGTCCATTCGGGGACACCAACGAGTTCCAGATTACCTTGCACCACTTCTGCCAACCCCTGATTAGTCCGCACGGGCCAAACCGCACTCATTACCTCGATTTCGACCTCGGTATTGGTCATCATCGCCGCGCCCTGAGCGATTTTCTTGCCCTGTTCGAAAACCTTCCGCGCGCCTTCTGCAGTTGGCGCCCGAAAAGTCCACCAGACCATCGCCTTTGCCGGAATTGTATTTGGCTGATCGCCGCCATCTTTAATCACGCGATGGGCCCGCATGTCCGGTTCCATATGTTCCCGAAATTGTGCCATTCCCATATCCATAAGAACGACGCCATCCAGCGCATCCCGCGCCCGCCATGGTGCAGTCGACGCATGCGCGGTTTCCCCTTTGAAGGTGAAATAGGCTGAAACGGCAGCTGAATGGGTAAGACCGTAAACCGTCGCCATTTCGCCGCCGATATGATCGTGAAGGGCTACATCAACATCGTCGAACCAGCCATCACGGACGTAGTAAGGACGGCTGATCAGCTGTTCTTCTCCGGGCGCTCCAAAGACTTTTAAGGTGCCTTTAAGGCCAAACTCGTCCATCGCACGTTTGGCTGCGATCGCGCCTGACACCATGACCGCCGCATTACAATTGTGACCCTCACAGTGCCCCGGCCCAAAGGTGGTTATATTCTTTTGCTCGGTTTCGCCTGATGCCTGGCTATTATTGGGATTGGCATCATATTCCGTATGAAGCGCAATGACCGGCTTACCGTATCCATATGTCGCGCAGAATCCGGTTGGGAAACCTGAGATGCCCCGCTCGACCGAGAACCCTTCCTTCTCCAACGTCTCTGTCATGAGCTTGGCGCTCTCGACCTCCTGCATGCCAAGTTCACCAAAGTAAAATACTGAGTCGCCAATTGTCGCCACAGCGTCGGCATTGCATTCAACGAACTCGAAGACAAAGGTCTTTTCCGGTGCAAGATTGCTGTCAGCCATCATTCTCTCCCTGCGAGAAATACTGACCCAATTGCACACCGGACAGGGGTAAAGGTCTAGTGCCTATTCAATCCCCTGAACGACTAGCCCTGACTACAGGCACCGCCACCCAGCACACAAAACTTGGCGCAATGGGGATGATTGAGTGGCACATCTTTCGAAGACTCGGCCAGCGTCGTGCCGAGTTCAAATTGCTCATCATACGGCAACAGGGTACAGGCAATAACTGCGGGCTTCTCTGCACCTTTACGTTTGACGACCATTCGAGACGAAGCGCACATCATCGCGCTCGGATCGACATCAAGGATTGACCAGCACTGGTCTGTAATCTCCAGTACATCCTGTGAGGCATTCATTTCGGGAAACAAAACAAGCTTTGCCGGGTCATTCGTATCCAACGCGATATCGTGCTCTGCAAAGAGCGCTGCATACCCTTCACGCATGGCGGCTTCTTCTTCACCCCACGGCGTGCGTCCGGCAACATCAAACTCAAAATTATGCTCTGAAAGCCAAATCAGCCCGTCTATCATCGGCTGCCAGCTACCCGCGCCACGCTCGGCTTCGTGAAGTTCCTGCGTGTAATGATCGACCGACACGCGAATAACCAGCTTATCGTCAAACCAGTATTTCAGCTTCTTAAGCGCTGATTCGTGATGTCGCATCGGCTTCATCGCGTTGGTCAATACAAGCGCGCGAAATCCGCGCGACAAGGTCACCTCAAGCATTTGAATCATATCCGGATTCATAAAGGGTTCACCGCCGGTAAACCCGATTTCCTCCGTCGCTAAATCTTCATCGCGTATTTCATCGAGATAGGACCGCATTTTCTCAATAGTGATATAGGACAACCGGTCATTCCGCGGGCTGGATTCGATATAGCAGTTCTCGCAAGTCAGATTGCACAGCGTGCCCGTGTTAATCCACAGCGTTTTAAGGCCGTCCAACGATACCCGTGCCCGCGTCTCACCACCGGCGGTAACATCCGGATCCTGAAACTTGGCCGGATCGAGGGTTTTGACTTCCGGTTGGCTTACGCCGTCCATTTTAACATTCCATTTAACGCTTCAGTGAAGGATCGCGGAGCGACATGTCCTGATCTGGCGGCGCTGAATCAACCGCGTCTTCCAGAGAGGCAACTGGTCGCCATTCATCGGCAGGTCGCGCTTCCTCATCGGGTCCGACTTGATCGAGAAGACAATATATTTCGAGGAAATGGCCGTCCGGATCTCGAAACTCAACCGCGACCTGACAACCCGCGCGCCGCCGCCCGGAAAACTCAATATGGACTTTGTGCTTTTCCAAGTGGTCACGGGCCCTGAAGACCTCATCGAGTGTTTCAACCTGAAACGCCATGTGGTGCATTTCAGTATTATCCACTTCTCGCTCTGACCCACCGACAAGCGCTACGCCGTGATGATCGTGATTAAATCTCATAAATACCATTTTGCCCGGCATCATACTGTCCGGATAAACATCCGAGACACGAAATCCTAATACCTGCGTATAAAATTCTGTAGACCGCTGAACATCTTTTACGTTCAAAACAACGTGACCGATCTTAGTGATATCGAAGGGCATTTCGTTTGGTGGCGAAATTTCTTTCAACGTCACCATTTCAGAATCCTTCAAGGCATCCTGGTCAACGAAATCGCGCTTAAATTCTTTGGCCATCGTCGGCCTCCTAATTTTCAGAAAAAGGAATCAGCTTTCTATCGGCAAATCAGGATCGTTACCCCACTCAGACCAGGACCCGTCATAGCCTTTGATTTTGGTATAGCCCAGGGATTTGAGTACCATATAGGTATGTGATGACCGGTGATGTGTTTGACAATGGGCGATGATTTCTTTGTCAGCTGTAACACCCCGTTCCTCCAGCATCGCGGTTATCTCCGCTGCTGCTTTAAGGCGTAAGTTTCGGTCCCGATCAATTGCCAACATCCAATCGAAATTGACAGCGCCCGGTATATGGCCACCACGCGCAGAACGTATATCGTCGCCGGAATGCTCTGCGGGCGTTCGGCAATCCAATACAATCACGCCATCATCGCTGAGATGCTCAAGGATATAATCCTTGCCCGCGAGGGCATCATCGCCAATCGTAACGGGATAATCACTGGGTGCTGGCACGTTAGGTTCAATTTCACGTGGGTGACCTTCGCCGCCCCAGCTATGAAACCCACCATTGAGTAGTGACTCATTCGGGTGTCCGACAACATCGAGGGTCCACAGGAAGCGGCTGGCCTTACCCGTGCCCTCGGTATCATAGGCGACGACATGGTGGTCCGGCGTAAGTCCAATAGACGATAACGCCGCTGAAAGTTGTTCAGCATTTGGGATGGTTCCCATCGCTGGCGGACGGGGGCCAATCAACGAAGCAAAGGCCAGGTTTACAGCGCCTGGAATATGCCCTTCGGCGTAAAGCCCAGGTTCATTCAAATCAACGATCAACAGCCCTTCTGTTCCCAGAACAGCTTCAAGTTCCGAGGGTTCGACAATCAGGGGCAATATAGGGTCAGCCATTAAACTGGTCTTTCTTTCATGATGAATATTTCGCCGAACCCTAGCCTAAGGCAGCGCCACACGAAAGAAGCAGAATCATGCCGGTGATCACAATCCCGCGTAGAACGCCGCCACTCCGAGGAGAGTACAACTGGCCAATGTCGGAATCACACCGACCCTAAAGCGAAGCATCGCGATCAACGCGCCAGCAGAAAGAATAACCGCAGCTATTTCCACGCTATTCCAGACGGGAACATAGAGCCGCAAGGGACCGAAAGTTTGCTCGCCCACTTTGGAGAACGCGACATGGAGCCCAAACCACACAGCGAGATTGAGCACGACACCAACGATCGCGGCGGTAATCGCGGAGAGGGCCGCTGACAACGATTTGTTACCGCGCAAAGCTTCGATGTAGGGCCCACCGAGGAAAATCCACAAATAGCACGGTACAAAGGTAACCCAGGTCGTAATCGCCGCACCGAGGACTCCGGCCAACATTGGATCGAGTGTGCCGGGATTGCGATACGCCCCCATAAACCCGACAAACTGCACTACCATAATCAATGGACCGGGCGTGGTTTCGGCCATGCCGAGACCGTCGAGCATTTCACCCGGCGCCAGCCAGCCATAGGTCGAAACAGCCTGCTGAGCGACATAGGCCAGCACCGCGTACGCGCCGCCAAATGTCACCACTGCCATTTTGCTGAAGAAAAGGCTCTCCTGGGTAAAGACGTTGTTTATGCCCAGCCAAGCAATCAGAACGGCTACTGGTCCCAGCCACAGGACCAGACATATCGCGAGAACCCGTATCGCCCGCGCGATAGATGGCTTTGTATGATCAAGCTTGCCCGCCGCTGCCGCAATATCGATCGCATCTTTTTCGGTTGGCGCCGCTTCGCCATGGCCCGAGCTTCCTGAAAATAGATCAGCGTTGATTCTCCCACCAACGTAGCCAGTCAGCGCCGCGGCAATAACGATTAACGGAAAGGGGACCGCAAAGAAAAAGATCGCGACAAAAGCCGCGACGGCAATAGCTATCATCAAATTGTTTGTCAGTGCTCGGCTGCCGATCCGCAACACCGCCTGAACAACAATCGCCAAGACGGCGGCTTTGATACCAAAGAAAATCGCCTGCACTATCGAGAGGTCGTTAAAACCAGCATATAAAATGCTGAGCAACAAAATGACGACGGCACCAGGCAATATAAAAAGGGTACCGGCGACGATGCCGCCCCATGTGCGATGCAATAACCAACCGATGTAAGTCGCGAGCTGTTGAGCCTCTGGTCCCGGCAAGAGCATGCAATAATTCAGAGCATGTAAAAATCGGGCTTCACTGATCCATTTTTTATCTTCAACGAGAACGCGATGCATGAGCGCAATTTGCCCTGCCGGCCCGCCAAAGCTTAGGGCCGCAATTTTGGCCCAAGCGCCAAGCGCTTCTCGAAAACTGACCGGGATACCGGATTTATTCGAACTATCTCTGACTTCTATATCTGCCAATTCTGATGACCTATTGGGAGTAAAGTGGCGGCAACCTTGCACGCACGAATTCTGGCGACAAGGCCACATGCAATCTTATAGAGCTGGTCTGTGACGACTTAATGAAAATGATTGAGTTACATATTGTTTACTACCCAACAATATGATATCGAAGGATTTCTTGATCCCAGGCGCCCTAAAGCTTGGATTTTCGCCCCAAACAAGGTGGGAGCTGATGAAAAACTTTGTCTCAATGACGCTCAATGGACGTGCCCGTGACGATGCGATCCCGGGCAACATGCTCCTGATTGATTTTCTTAGAGAGATCGTTGGCTATACAGGCACCAAAATTGGCTGTGACGGTGGTGAATGTGGTTGCTGCACTGTCCTCATTGATGGCAAGCCGAGACACGCCTGCCTTACCCTCGCCGCCGTCTGTGATGGGGCTGAAGTTGAAACCATCGAATCCCTTGAAACCGAGGGCAGACTGTCAGCAATCCAACGCGGATTTCATGAAAAACTGGGCGCTCAATGCGGCTTTTGTACCCCCGGTATGGTAATGGCCGCCGAGGGCCTCCTGCGCGAAAACCCCGATCCAAATGAAGATGAAATAAGAAAAGGCATGGCAGCCAATATTTGCCGCTGCACTGGCTATGTAAAAATTATTGAGGCGGTTCAGGCAGCGGCGCAGGAAATCGCTTCGAAGGAGGATGCAGCATGAATGAGAACATGCCCATCGATCCAGAAAAGGTAGAACCGGTTAAGTCTATTGGCGTTCCCATGCCGCTGGTCGATGGACCGGAAAAAGTATCGGGAAAAGCAAATTACACAGCCGATTTTGTTGAAAAAGATGCTCTGGTTGGTCGAATTCTACGCTCTCCTGTTTCCCATGCCGAGATATTGAGCATCGAGATCGCTGCTGCTGAAGCCTTGCCGGGTGTTGTTGCTGTCGTTACCGGCGAAGATTTTGTCGGACAGTTTGGTGTCCTGCCCATCGCCCGGACGGAATGGCCGATAGCGCGCGACCGGGTACGTTATCGTGGCGAACCAATCGCAGCGGTAGCCGCAGTTGAGGTCGAAACCGCTCAAAAGGCCCTCGATCTCATAGAATTCGAATATGAAGAACTGCCCGCCTATTTCACCGCGGAAGATGCGATGGCTGAGGGGGTAACGCCGTTACACGAAAAACGCCCGAATAACGTTGAACGTCATGTTGAGTATGATCTCGGCGAAGTCGATAAGGGTTTCGAAGACGCAGCGCTAATTCGCGAAGGCACTTATGATTGTGCTGAAGTCTGTCAGGTCCAGACGGAACCACATGCCGCCATCGCGGCATATGACGGCGAACGTGACCAGATCACCGTTCATGCCAGCACTCAGGTTCCCTATTACGTTCACCTGATGCTTGAGCAGACACTGGGTATGCCGCGCTCAAAAATTCGCGTCATCAAACCGCATATCGGTGGCGGGTTCGGGTCGCGCACGGAATGTTTGCACGTCGAGCTTGTCGCAGGTGCGCTGGCCCGAAAATGCAAAGGTACCGTGCGAATTACCTTGAGCCGTGAGGAAACTTTCATCACCCATCGCGGCAGGCCGGAGCAAAAAACAACGCTCAAGATGGGGATGAGCAAAGACGGCCGTATTACCGCTGTCGACACGACGACGACACAACGCGGTGGTGCCTATGCGGGTTATGGCACCGTAACGATCCTTTATTCAGGTTCCATGGTCTTTGCGCTCTATGATATCCGGAACGCCCGCTATAACGGGTACCGGGTTCTGACCAATACGCCACCTTGCGGCGCCTTTCGCGGCCACGGCACGGTCAATGTGCGCTTTGCCTTTGAAAGCCTGATGGATGATATGGCGACCGAACTTGGGCTCGACCCCTTCGAAGTCCGCCGCAAGAATTTGCTCGAGGCACCAACCTTCACCGCCAATGATTTGATGGTGAACAGCTATGGGTTGCCGGAGTGTCTGGACATCGTCGAGAAAGCCAGCGACTGGAAAAAACGCAAAGGGAAAATGGAACCATTCCGGGGTCTTGGTATCGCGTGCTCGCATTATGTTAGTGGCGCGTCCAAGCCGGTAAACTGGACTGGTGAACCGCACGCCACCGTCAATATCAAGCTCGATTTTGATGGCAGCCTGACGATCCTCACTGGAGCACCCGAAATTGGTCAGGGATCAAGCACTATCCTGACACAATGCGTTGCTGAAGTTCTGGGCCTGGACGTCACCCGAATTCGTATTGTGACCTCTGACAGCCTCGTGACGCCAAAGGATAACGGCGCTTATTCGTCACGTGTCACCTATATGGTTGGCAATGCCGCCATTGATGCAGCAACAAACCTCAAAACAATTTTGACAGAAGCGGCCGCCCGCAAGATGGATGTGCAGCCCGAAGACGTTGAATGTCTCGGTGAAGTCTATCGCGCCGGATCCCAGGATCAGGGCATGACCTTCGAGGAAGTTGTATACGCGGCACTTGAAGGAACCGGCACGATTACCGCACGCGGGAATTTCGATACTATCCCGGAGAGTTGGGGTGGCGATAAATATCGCGGTGCCGCAATTGGCGGATCGATGGCATTTTCATACGCCGCGCAGGTTGTCGAGATCGCGATCGACCCGGATACGGCAGACATCCATGTCGAAAAAGTCTGGGTCGCCCATGACTGCGGCAAGGCGCTGAACCCGCTCTCCGTCGAAGGCCAGATTGAAGGGTCTGTTTGGATGGGGATGGGTCAAGCCATGACCGAGGAAACCCGCTACCATAATGGCCTTGGGATCACGGGCAATATGCTGGATTACCGGGTACCGACGATTATCGAGAGCCCACCGATTGAAACGCATATTGTGGAGTCAAATGACCCACATGGTCCGTTTGGAGCCAAGGAAGCGGGCGAGGCATCGCTTGCTGGTTTCTTACCGGCCCTGACCAATGCTATCGCCGATGCGCTCGATATCCGTGTCTCCGAATTACCCACTACGCCGGACCGGTTGATGGAAATTATGGAAGACAAGAAACGCGAATCCCGCAAATCGGAAAAAGAAAAGGCAGGTGCATAATGGAGTTAATGCCCGACTTTGATTTGCATCGCCCGACCGACGTCGAGGAAGCGGTGAGGTTACGCGCCGAAACTGAGGGCGCGCTTTATGTCGCCGGTGGCACAGATATGATCGTCAATGTCCGGCGCGGCATTGAACAGCCCGCCGCCCTCATCGATCTTTCCTCAGTCAAAGAACTGCAGGAAATCGTTGAAGATGACGATGGCCTCCACATTGGCGCCGCCGTCACTCTCGAAATTCTTGCCGGCGACACACGTGTTCAAGAAAGCTTCACGGCCGTTGCTGAAGCCGCCACCGCTGTCGCCGGACCGACACATCAAAGCTACGGCACTGTCGGTGGCAATCTCTGTCTCGACACACGGTGTCTTTTCTATAATCAGTCCGAATGGTGGCGGAAATCGAACGATTACTGCATGAAAGAGCGTGGCGATATCTGCCATGTCGCCCCTGGCGGCAAACGCTGCTTCGCAGCATTCTCCGGGGATGTTGCCCCCGCCGCTTTAGTTCACAAAGCCGAGGTCGATTTGGTCAGCGCAACCGGTCGCCGACGCGTGTCCCTGGCCGACATCTATCGTAATGACGGAATGAACCATCTTGCAATTGAGCCTGGCGAGCTGCTGGCGGTTCTTCATTTGCCCAAAGCTGAATCAGGCCAACCCTCCACTTATGAGAAAGCGCGGGTTCGAGGATCAATTGACTTCCCGCTGGCAGGTGCGGCGGTCTGGCTTAATCAATCAGGCGACAAAATCGAAGAATTGCGGATTGCCCTGACAGCGGTAAATCCTTATCCGCATCTGGTGAAAAATCTGGATAAATTCAGCGGCGTTAAACTCGACGATAATGTTTTGAACGAGATTGCTGAAATGGTTCAGAGCCAGGCGAAACCCATGCGGACGACAACGGTTAAACCGTGGTATCGCCGTCGCGTTGTCGGCGCGATTGCCCGCCGATTGACGGCCAAACTTTCGCAAGCCAGCTAGACCCCTAAGCATATCCTGTCGTAACCTCGCAGGCCTACCGTAGCGGGAAGATAAAATGCGCCAGGATGTAATTCAAAAACAGAAAGCAGCAATGGCTGCTGCCGGACTCGATGTACTGGTTGCTATCTCGCCTGAGAATTTTGCCTATGGCACAGGGTTTGTTGTGCCGTCTCAACCGCTAATGCGCTGGCGGCACGCGATTTGCGCGGTTAATTCCGATGGCAAAGCCGGTATCGTTGCCGTCGATATGGAAGAGACCACGGTTCGCGGCAAACTGCCTGATGCCGATATTCGTATCTGGGGCGAATTTACCGACAAGCCGATGAATGCGCTGGCCCAGCTGATCTCCGATCTCGGCGCAACCAACGGCAAGGTCGGCCTTGAGATGAATTATTTGCCGGCGGGGGATCACGACCATTTGAAACGATTGCTCCCTGGCGCGATGCTGATCGCCGCCGCCGAAATATTCGACCAGCTGCGACAGATCAAAACGCCGGAAGAGATAGACCTTCTACAACGCCTGTCACGCATTTCCGACACAGCGATTGCCGCCTCTTTCGACGCCGTAAAAGCGGGTATGACGGAAATGGATATGGCGGCGGCCCTCACCCGCAGCGTTTACGAACAAGGCGCCGAACATTTCAAACTGATGATCGTCGCCACCGGACCGCGATCAGAATTGCCAAATGTCGGCCCGACCGAGCGAATTCTTGAACCGGGCGATATTTGCCGCGTGGAAATTTTCTCGATCATCGACGGCTATCACGCGGGAGTCTGTCGCACCGCATCCGTGGAAGACCCACCGGAAAAAGCCGTCGAGATATGGAAGAATCTGGTCGAGTGCAAATACCGGGTGCTCGACGCAATCAGACCAGGGGCCAGCGCCAAGCAGGTCTATGAAATTTTCCTGGAGAAGTTTGGCGAGTTAGGTCTGCCACCGATCTCCTTCGTTGGACACGGGATCGGGCTGCATCTGCATGAAGACCCCTACCTTGGAAAATATGATGACTACACACTCGAAGCTGGCATGGTTCTCGGCATAGAACCATTGGTCTATCAGTCCGGACATGGTTTCGGCCTGCAGCTTAAGGATATGGTCACCGTCACCGACACAGGCGCCAAACTTCTGTCCGACTCAACCGATACAGATACGCTCTACCGAATTGGATAGGACTCTATAACCCGTATAGCACCCGCGGGTTCGTGCGTAGAATACTGTCCTGCAGTTTTTCCGATAAATCACTTCGCGATTGCAGAGAGTCCACAAGCATCGGTTCTGCCGAAGGATCGTTGTGGCCGTAATCCGAGCCGATAATGATATTATCGTTGCCGATAAAGTCCGCGAGATACGGGATATCTTCATCCGCCTCGCAGGCAATAAACATCCGGTATTCGTGGAACAGGTCCTGGCTGTTGGAGAACTTCCAGTTCTTAGCCAACAGGCGTCGAAGAATGTGAACGATAAAGGGCCCCCACCCGGCGGAAGCCTCAACGAACCCAAAGCGCAGCTTTGGGAACATCTCAGGAATGCCGTTATGGACGAGGTCTCTAAAGGCAAAGAGGGGCAATACCCGGCCATGCGCAAAGGAATGATTGCGCTCGAGATTATAGAGATCAACCAGCGACGGGGCACCCGATCCGGTATGGATGCAGATTGGTAAGTTTAGTTTTTCAGCTTCTTTATAAAGCGGGAAGAAGTGCGGGTTATCAAGTGTGAGATCGCCTTCCATACCGCGAAAGAAAATACCGGTCGCGCCATTTTCCTTGGCGACATGCATTTCCTCAATTGACGCCTCAATAGACCGCAGGGGCAATACCGCCACCCAGCGCAGCCGCTCCTCATCCGCCCGCCAGACCTGGGCCAGCCATTTGTTGTAAGCCCGACATAGTGAGATTTCGAGGGCGGGATCATAGGTCAGATAGACCAGAAACAACGTCGGATAAATCACCTGAATCTGAATGCCGAGCCGATCCATATCGGCCAGTCGGATTTTGGGGTCAGTTATCTCGCGGCTCGCAATGGTGATATCACCACGGGAAGATTGCGATGTCGCTTCCGAAGGTGTGACGAGACGAAACCCACCCATGCCGGAGGGTTTGGGGTAAATGTTGCCATCAATCAGCCAAAAGGCATCAGAGGCGCCATACAGCGTATCCTCGGGCACAGAAACTCTGACCGGTCGCCTAGGATACATTTCTTCATCGATAAATTCCCAGATACCGTCGGACTCAGCAATATGGGTATCGGCGTCAACTACACCAAGCATCTCTTTTCTCCCTATTTACCGCGTTCAGCTTTAATGCCGCGCGTTTATTAAAGGGAAGTGTGTCGAAAAACTGATCGGTTCACAACCAGGGTTGATCCCAACCTTCTCCATAAATCCTGGTGTATTGAGACGCATTCCCTTGGTATAAATTTCCAGCAAAGAAATTTGGGGGATAAAAACATTCTCACTCTCTATGACTACGGCAATTCGGTGTGCTGTCAGAAAGTTCGCATCACACTCTGTGCAAAAGAACAGAACTGGGACGCCGTCACGATCGATCTGTTCAAGGGCGAGCAGTACAACCCCGATTATCTGAAAATGAATCCTAAGGGGGTCGTGCCAACACTTGTTCATGATGGCAAGGCGATAACCGAATCCACGCTTATCTGTGAATATATCGACAGCGTCTTTCCCGACCCGCCGCTCATGCCAACCGATCCCTGGCAGTGCACCCGCGCGCAGTTCTGGAGCAAGCTGGTCGATGAGGGACTGTTCGAAGGCGTCATGGTTATCAGCTTTTCAGCCATGTTCCGTGAGCGATTGAAACAGGCGCCGCCGGAATTACTGCGGGCCCGATTCCAGAATGTCGGCGACCCGAACCGGCGGGACCGCATGAAATCAACGCTTGAAGATGGCGTCGACTCTCCCTTCGTCCTTCGGGCTGTCTACGCCTATGAAAAAGCCTTCAAAATCCTGGAAGAGACTTTGGGCGATGGTGGCTCCTGGATTATGGGAGACAGCCCGACCCTCGCCGACATCGCCTTGATGCCATTTATCGCGCGGCTCGACTGGCTTGAACTACTAGACGTCTGGCTTACCGAACGGCCGAAGTGCCGCGACTGGTGGGCAATGGCGCAAGAATGGCCGAGCTATCGGCGCGGCCTTGCCGATCTGGTCACGGAAGAAGAAATTGCGGAAATGCGCGAGCATGGACCAAAACTAGAAGGACAACTCAACGTCCTTCGTAGCAGCTTGCACGACGGCAGTTGGAATAGTTGAGCCCTTAAATAAAGGGTGTCTTCGGGTCGAGTCCAAATACCACCCGGCCATAGGTGGTCCCGGCGAGATCCCAGTTGAGAACAATATGATTGGCCGCGGCCCGCACGTCCCGGTACCGTCTTTGCACGGCGTTACTCTGGAAGATGCCATGCGAGCCTGCCGCCCCGAAAAGCCGGTCAACCGCCTGACGGCACAAGCGGCTGGCATAGGCCTGATCCCGGCGGTTGCGCGCCCTTGTTTCAAGGGGCAGTGATCGCCCGTCACGCATCGCCTCCATCGCCTCCGATAAATCCCGCTTGATCAGGAGCCGCGTGCAGTCGATCTCAGCTGATGCTTCAGCGATGTGCATCTGCATGGTCTGGAATTCTGTGACCGCTGTACCAAAAGAGTTCCGGCCAGTCAGACCTGAGACGACATCCTCCAGCATGGCTTCCGCGATACCGAGAGAGGTCGCACAAAAATGAAAAGGTACCGTCGTTACATGAGGCAACCGATAGAGGGGCGCGACGTCGGGTCGACCACGTGCCTCCCAACCGCCAATGGCGGCGGGCAACGGCAGGATGCGGTGGTCGGGCACAAAAGCACCATCGACGACGACGTTCTTGGAACCGGTCCCCGCCATGCCCATCACATGCCAATTATCATCAATCGACACCTCAGCGCGGGGGACCAGGCACAGGCTAGGCGTTGGCCGGCCATCTTCACCGGGAAGCAAACTGCCAAGCAGCAACCAGTCAGCATGATCGCAACCGCTGGAAAATCCCCAGCTACCGGACAGCTTCCAACCACCCTCGCCGCGTTCATTGGTGCCCGATGGCAAGAAACCGGCGGAGATTGTCGCGTTTTCGTTCGCGCCCCAGACGTCGTCGATCGCCGCGGGATCAAACATGCCGGTCAATATGGCATGGTCTGTCCACACCCCGCAGACCCAGGCGGTTGCCGCACAGCCTCGCGCCAGCGCGGTAATGATATCGATGATCTCATCGAGCGCTGGCTCAGCGCCGCCATATTGGGACGGCTGTCCCAAACGATGCAACCCCGCCGCTTTAAGCTCAGCGACCGTATCATCCGGTAATCTACGAAGAGACTCTGTATCGGCGGCGCGCTTTTCCAGATTGACCCTTAAGGCATTTGCGCTTTCCAGCAAACTTGCACCATCGATCTCTAATACGGTGGACATTTAAAGCACTTTCCCTGACATCGTTATATCAACCGAGCCTAAAATATGGGTCAAGCGGCAGCAAGATAGTCGACGAACTGTTTGACGAGACCATCTCGCGGCGCGTTAGGCGGCCACACCGCGAACACGCCGATCTGTTCTGGCTCCCAATCTGGCAAAACGTAGCTCAGCGCGCCGCTATTCACATCCGCCTTTGTCAGAAACTCGGGCAGGACTGACACTCCGGCGCCAGCGAGCGTTAATCGATGGAGTGCATGGGCATCATTTACGCTTATTTGGGAGTGGCGTTTGGAAATCGTCGCTCTTTTTTGCCACTTCGTAAGGTCTCTTTTTTGCCCCAGACCTGCCCCAGCTCCAGCCAGTCCCAATCTTCAAGATCACGAGGGGAAGTCGGTTTTGACCGCTTGGCACAGTATGTCTGTCCGGCGACGAGCCGACGGCGGACGTCAAAAAGTTTTCTGGCGATCAGCGTACTATCCTTTAGCCAGCCCATTCGGATCGCGACATCGAAACCTTCACCGATTAAGTCGCGCCGAACATCCGTAAAATTTATCGACAGCTGCACGAGGGGATTGGCCAGAGAAAATTCTGCGAACCGGTCCACGAGCATAGATTGCCCCAGAGCCGCCGGTGCCGTTATTCGCAACACACCGGACAACTGACTTTTTTGATCAGCAATTGCCTGGAGACCGGCCTCTGCCGCCTCAATCATCGAACGCACCGCGGCAAGTAAGCGTTCTCCATCTGCGGTCAGCGATAATTTGCGGGTCGAATGATAAAGAAGGGCGGTACCGAGCTGCTGTTCAAGTTGCGTTACGTGGTGACTGACAACAGAAGGCGACAGGCGCAGGACCCGCGCCGCTTCACGAAACGATCCGTGATCAACGGTTTTTGCGAAGATGGCTATCTGCTTTAGGTGGTCCAACATTATATAATTTTTTCGAACAATATCTTTTGTTTATTCTATATTATCGTTTACTTGTTCGTGACCATATTCTCCCTGTTGGTAACCACTGACAGATATTTAGAACCTGTAGGAGAATAGAAAATGAAAACATTGAGGACGCTCGCCGCCGCCACCGCATTGCTGATTGTGCCAATGACAGGGGGCGCTTTGGCAAATGACAAAGCAACGGTACAAAAATTCTATGACTTTCTGAGCAACCCCGCCTCAAAAGCGCATGCAGCTGCGTTCATGAAAGTGGCGGCCAATAGCTGGGAGAGCATTGGCGATTATTCCGGCAAAAAGAAGAACCGTAAAAAATTCGTCGGACAGCTCGCCTATTTCGGAAAACTGATCCCGAATATGAGCTGGAAGGTGAAAGAAATGATTCAATCCGGCAATCGGGTCATCGTGCGCAGCCGGGCGATGGGCACACCGGCCGGAAAGTTTTTTGGTGTCGATGGGAAAGGCAAAAGCTTCGACATCATGGCCATTGATATCCACACGCTCAAAGACGGCAAAATCGTCCGGTCCTATCATGTTGAAGATTGAGCCGGCGCGCTTCGGCAGTTGAAAGGAAAATAACCTCTTCTGGAGCAGCAGCCAGGCATCGCGCTGTCTGGCTGTGCTTCAACTTCTAACGTTAGACTCCGCCCCATTCCATACATAGACTTGATTCGAAAACGAATATGAGAGAGGCCCAAAATGTTCACGCTCTATCACCACGGGTCATCCGTCTGTGCCGCCAAAGTACGCTTCGCCATGGCGGAAAAAGGCCTCGACTGGGACGGCGTCTATATCGACATCCTCAAAGGCGATCAGTTCGAGCCGGAATATCGCAAGATCAACCCTAAATCGGTCGTCCCAACCCTGGTGCATGACGATCTGATCATCACCGAATCTACGGTCATCTGTGAATATCTGGATCACATAGAGCCAGAGACCAGCCTGCACCCGACCAACGCTGCTGAGTTCGCCAAGGTCCGATACTGGACCAAAGCGATCGATGAAGAGCTTCACCCCGCCTGCGGTGCGCTGACATTCGCCTGCTCACACCGCCATACCATCTTGGGCAATATGGACAAGGAGGAGCTTGAGGCGTTTTTCTCTGCAACGCCGGACCAATCGGTCACCGTCGATTGGCGCGATATGAAAATGATGGTCGTCCGCCAGGGGTTTGATGCACCGGGCGTCAAGGACAAGGTCAAGCTTTACGATACCTATTTGCATAAGATGGAAGACGCGCTCAACGGACAGGACTGGCTGGTCGCAAACCGGTTCACCATCGCCGATATTGCCCTCACCCCCTATGTAAACCGTCTCGCCATGATGAGCTTGCAGGGCATGTGGAAAAATGGCCGTCTCCCCAATGTCGAAGCCTGGTTCGACCGGATCATTGCCTGCCCCGCTTTCAAGCCCAATTTGCTGGACTGGGTGCCGGAAGAGCTGACCAATCAGCTCCGGCAGAACGGTGCCAAAAGCTGGCCGGAGGTCGCGGAGATATTGGAGATCAAATAGGTATTGGCCCTTCGATGTCCAAACCTAGTTGAAAAACGGACATCACCAGAAGCCAGATCTATGTCCGCTTATGACCCGGAGCGGACATCAGACTCTCTCTGGACCGTTCTTAAAACGTATAAGGCAGAGTCACACCAAAAGCGACATCGTCACCAGTACCGCCAAGGCCGAAACTTACGGACGGTTCAATGTAAAGGCCTTTCGCCAACCACGATGTTAACCCGAACTGCATGCTATAGGTGTTTTGCTGGCGCAATGTTGCATTGTCGAAACTGGTCGCACCGCTAAATACACCTGACACGGACGTGCTAAGAGTAAGCGTGTCGTTGAGTGCTAGGGCATAACCCATGGAAATATCTAAGCTGTCTTTTGCTTCTAAGCGTGTGACATCGGTAAAATCTCGACTGAATGTGTGACGATAGTTGGCATTAGCGAATAAAACTGCTGGGTCAATACTCTTGACCAAGGCTACCCCTCCACTGATCGCAAATGAGCTGTCCCCAGTCGGGATACGCCCATCTAAAGTCAAGATAACGTCAGGGTAGCCCGCACCATCGTGCAATATTGTCCGACGGATTCCGAGATTGATATCGCCGATTTCTACGCGGCCACCTTCGGAAAGCTTGGTGCTACCAAGATACACATCGTTATCTTGACTGCGGAGCGTGGTGCTGGTGATGATCTCTGTTTCATTGCCCACTCCAACTCGTCCTAGCAATAATGTCGTGAGCGTTTCCTCTTCAACAGCCGCAAGCCCAACCCCATTACCAATTTCTACGAGGTCCTGACTATCCTGCTTGGAATAAAACTGGCCAAACTCGATCGTCACTTCGCTTGGTGCCAGCAACACCTTTTGGCTCCGCAGGAAGACATCATCGGCGTCACGCTCTTTGGGGGCAACGCCTACCGTTCTGTCAGCAGGAACTGAGCTGCTGGGTTGTGAGGTTGGTGCGTTTTGGGCGAGGCGGGTGCCAGTCGCCTTGACTCGCTGGTGATTACCCTGGCTGAGAACCAGCTTGTCGGAACGGGATGGCGGAAGAGTGGATTCTATTATTGTCCAGTCACCGTTGAGCCACGCGAGCAGGGCTTTGCGGTTGAAGCGCCAACTCGCTCCAATGCGTCGCGCAGGAACTTTGTTCTGAGCGGCGTAACGTTCTAATTCCACTGTGCTGACACGTAAAAGCTGTGCTGCTTCGTTAAGCGTCAGGACAGAGTGTTTGGTTAACGGCGGAGTCGTTGCCATGGCCGGACCAGCTGCCGCGCTGAGCACCCACAACATCAAAGCGCACGTGCTAATGCACTGCCAGAAAGTATTGGATAAAGCGACTTTTTCATTGGACTACCTTAAAAGTTCAGGCAACCGGACAAACGGGTTACCTACCGCGAGCATCTCACGGACTGTCATGATTTCGGGCTGTGGCAGCCCTTTTCGGGAGAGGGTCAGCAAACCTTTCGGAGATATCCTCGCGGACTTGTTGCTTGCCATTGGTTCGATGACAAAGATGATTCCCTTGCCGTCTTTTTGCAGCAGAGCTCATTGGGGATTCTCGCGGGGCTGATCATGGTCGCGTGCGGTCTCCTCTACTGGTATTTGAGGCGATGCTTTTCACCTCTTTCGGCATCAATTGGCTCGTTAAAGAAATTGGCGGATGGTGATATGTCCGTTGAGGTAGAAGTTCGCTCCAATGATGAAATCGGCTCTCTTGGGAATGCTATCAACCAGTTTAAAGAAAAGATGCAGGATGCGGAGCGTCTAAGGCAGAAACAAGCTGAGGCCGATGAACAGGCACTCAAACTGGAAAAGCAGCGTGAAGATGAAAAACGGCAGGCTGAGCAGGAAGCTATTAGTCAGCGAGAACGGGAAGCTGCCGAACGGCAACAACGTACGGAGTTGATTGAAGCGCTGATTGCTGCATTTGATGAGAAGGTAACCACGGTTCTCGATACTGTTGGGTCAGCTGCAAACAAAATGCAGTCATCTGCAGAATCCATGTCTAACACCGCCGATCATACCAGCCAGCGTGCCACTGCGGTTGCAGGGGCTTCTGACGAGGCCACGGGTAATGTTCAGGTCGTCGCCGCTATGGCTGACTTCTGCTCAGCCTCGCTTTGCCCCTGAATCGAGCGTAGCAAACTCTCATCCTCCGTTACCCAAAACGTGTTCCGGCGTTCTTCCCAACCCTTTGCTTCCAGGCCAGACTTAAATGCTGCATTCATATCGACAGGGCTATAGAGCGTTCTGCCCTTTCGCGTCTTTTCTGTCGACACTTTTGTCCGGCAGGCTTCAGCATCGACTTGAGCATCGACTTGAGCAATGACGCCCAATAGTTCCGCCCAGAGCTCGGAGTGGTGAACAAGCAGATATTCCTCACCATTTAAATGGGAATATCTGGCTTTCACCCGCATTAATGACCACCGTTCGGCAGAACCGGGTTATAAACCGGTTTTCCCATGGGGCGGGTGCGCAGTGCCCCGCTACGCCACGCGGCAACGCGCTGCTGCGCCAGTTCGACATATTCAGGAACAATATCGCAACCGTAAGCGTCGCGCCCATGCATCAATGCAGCGATAACCGCAGAACCCACTCCCATATATGGGTCAAGAACCACGTCGTTTTCATCGGTCATCGAGAGAACCAGTCTCTCAACCAATTCAACCGGAAATTGGCAGGGGTGGATTGTCTTTTCTGGATGGTTATTCTTGACGTTCGGGAACTCCCAGACATCGGACGGGTTCTTACCCTTCGGGTTGCCGGACAGTTTGCCGGTATTCGGCCCTTTGAAATGTTTTTTGCCTGGATATTTTGATGGAACGCGGATCGGGTCCAAGTGCCACGTGTAATCGTCCGCACGTGTCCACCAATTGATTGTCTCATATCGGCCTGACAGCCGCCGTGTACAGTGCAAGCCGTGCCCGAAATGCCAGATAATCCGATTCCGCATTTTCAGGCCGCATCTTTGGAAGATTGGGTATGTGAGGATATCCAACGGCATTATCTCGCCGTTCTGCACGAAGTTTCCGACCTGCCAGCAAATGGACCCCTTTGGATGCAGAACGCGCACACATTCCTCGATAACGTGCTTTTGCGCCTCCAAATAGCTGTCCAAGGACGATTTGGCTTCGTAGTCTTTCCCCAAATTGTAAGGAGGTGACGTAACAATCAGTTTGCACTGCCCATCCGGGATCGAGCGCAAAAATTTCAAATTATCAAGACAGGCCAGCACAGGAACGCGATTATCGTAGGAGCGAACGACCGGCCTTGGGAACAGTGAACGAGCAAGGGCAGCGGGATCATTGATGACAGGGGGAATTACGGCGTTATTCATCGTGCTTCCCCCACAATCAGATCGCGATACATGAGCCGTTTGCCGATCATCCCCCCAACGATATCGCGCATTTGATCGATGGTATGCCGGTCGCGGATATTGTGACGGCCTGCGAACTCATTAACATATCGATCAAGGTGCTTTGGGCTGATATTATGGAACGTCCCTTTGTGCGCTCGCTTAAGCATCGCCCAGAAACTTTCGATTCCATTCGTATGGGCTTGACCGCGCACATATTCGCCAACTGAGTGATTGACAGCTTCATGATCACGTCGCACACTTTTATAGCCCGCAGCATCGTCCGTGTAGACCTTTGCGGTCAAATCGCTCACACTTTCAGTGAACCTTCGTAACGTCGCGCCATCGGTGTTCTTTACTGATCGCGCCGTCACGCGGTTGGTTGTGCGGTCCTTTGCGCCGATAACGGCGGTCTTGCCAACCGGTCCGCGCCCGCTCAGATGTTTGCGTTTCGCCTTTGGCATATTCTTGCGCTTACCGCCCATGTAGGTTTCGTCGATCTCGACGGGACCGACGAATAATCCTTGTTCGCTAGCAAACGCTTCGCGGAGCCGATGCGCCATAAACCAAGCCGATTTCTGGGTGATTTTTAAATCGCGATGAAGTTTCATGCTCGAAACACCTTGCAGGCTCGTCGCATTCAAATAAATCGCGAATGCCCACTTACGGAGAGGTATCTTGGATTGTTCCATGACCGAACCGTGACGTACTGAAAAGAACTTACGGCAATCACGGCATCTATAAGGGAGAGGCTTGCGATTTGCCTTCGGTGCCGTGTTGCGGCGTGATTTGACCGGGTGGGCGCGTCTGAGTGTCGGTTTTTTCGAGCCGTTTTGCGTCGATTTGATCGGTTTAGCCGGTCGAACCGGCCGTTCCGGCGTCATGTGGGCGCACTTCGCCCCTGGAGCCAGAGGAAACGGCGCATGTTATACGCCAGATTGGTCATGCCGATCTTGGCCTCGGCCCGGGCGATGCCGATGGTCCGAACCGAGAGCGCCATCAAGCCTTTCTGATGGGCGAAGACATGCTCGACGGCGGAGCGTACCGCCGAGCGCGCCGCGTTGGCCTTGGCCAGGGTCGCCGGCATCGGCTTGCCGCGCGGCTTGCGGAAGTGGATCTGGGAGCGCTTGCCTTGGCGCGCCAGCATCTTCTCGTTACGCTTGGACCGATAGGCGGTATCCGCCCAGACCGGGCTCGCCGTGTTCTCCGGATCGATCAGACCGGCGAGCTGGCGGCCGTCATTGGCGGCGGCATCGGTGACGCGCCACTTGCGGATCAACCCGTGCCGCCGGTCCGTGGAGATGTGGTTCTTGTAGCCAAACGCCGGCACCATGATCTCCGGCCCCTTGGGGTGCCCATCCTCCAGACGCTTCACTCGGCCACGCTTCATGGTCCAGCGCGCATCCCGGTCTTTCTGGGCCAGCTTGGCCGGCTTGTCCTTCCACTCCTCTGGCACCTTGCCGGCCTTCAACGCCACCTTCTCCGGAACGCTGTTGCGCTGCCTGGGCGCCGCGACGATCGTGGCATCGACGATCTGGCCCGACATCGCCAGGTAGCCATGGCCGCGCAGGTGTTCGTCGAAGCGATCGAACAACGTCTCGATCGCCTTGGCCTGCACCAGCAACTCACGGAACAGCCAGATCGTCTTGGCGTCCGGCACCCGGGCGTGAAGCCCCAGGCCCAGGAACCGCATGAAAGACAGCCGGTCGCGGATCTGGAACTCGGTTTGATCATCCGAGAGATTGTATAGTGCCTGCAACACCAGGATCTTGAACATCAGAACGGGGTCATAGGGAGGCCGGCCACCCTGGCGCCGGTCCGAGCGACGTAGCGCCCGGATCAAGGGCTGGCGAAACAACTCGAAATCGACCAACTCACCAAGCCGAAGCAACGGATCACCCGCCGCCGACAGTGCCGCGTAACGCTCATCAAGATCGAAAAAACCGGGCTGATCCGACATTCCATCCTCCATCAAGCCGATGAGAGAAGTGAAGCAGATCATGGCCAAAATGACGAGGTGTTTAGAGGCGCCCGAGAGGCTTGCGATTTGCCTTCGGTGCCGTGTTGCGGCTTCCGCATTTTGGGCAAAGCCGGTCTTCCGGCGTAGGCCATCGCACATCCTCAAACCAATCTTCCGCTGATGTTTCACAGGGGAACATCTCTGCCAACTCAATCAAGCTGATACCTTCGCGGTGATGTTTACCAGGTGCGTTGTTTGCCATATCATTCTCCTATGTCCCATACATTAGGACAATACGCCTGGTTAGTCAAGTATATAATTCCCAATGCAATCCATCGCTAATGCCAGCCGAACCACCCTCCTGCTCAGTTTGCTGACCCTGTCAGCCTGTGCGACAAACACCGGGCCGTCGGGATTTCTCACCAGCTATGACGGTTTTAGACCGGGACCCAAAGGCGGCGTCGACCGGTTCTGGACACCGCCAAGCATAAAAACTGAAGCCGACTTCAAGGCGTCCATCCGAAAATATAATAAAGTCCTGATCGACCCGATCTGGCTGTCGATGAAAAATAAACAGGAAACCTATGACGGCATCGATCCCAAGAAGTTAAATCAACTCGTCGATCTGTTTCAAAAGGAAATAGCAAATGCGATCAGCGGCCAATATCAGATCGTCAATCAGCCCGGTCCCGGCATCCTCCGCCTTTCCCTTGCCCTCACCGGCGTGGAAAGTCCCAACCGACTTCTTGCAGCGACCAGCACGTTGAGCCCTGTTGGGCTCGGTAAAATTATGCAGTTCCGTCCCATCAGGCAATTTGGCCGCAAGGTGGCGGCAGTCGTCCTTGTCGCACCATAGTCGCTTTTTAATCCCAACCAGCGGAACCCGCGACAGGATAGCGACACCGTTATAACTTTTCATGCCGCGAAACAGGATGTGCTCAAAGCCAAGCTTTCGCACGTCATCCGCCGGGATAACCACGGCATTTTTGGTTCTCATGGCAAATGCCATGCAGGACACCAGCGATTCCCGGTAGCCGATATGTTCGGTCATCCAAAGCCCGGTCGCGCCTGCCTCTTCGGCCAGGGCGGCGACCCGGAAGGTCTCGGGGGCATCTTCAAACCCGTCGAAACGTATGCCTATCTTGGGCATGGGCTGTTCCTTTCAGCGAACCAAAACGGGTCCCTATCGATCTGCGGTAAACTCGCGGATAACTTCTAGTGCCAGGGCCTTCTCTTCATCCGTGCCGCTGACCTCGATCACTGGCTCATCAACACCAGCATCGATATAGGCCTGTAGCTGCTCTCGGCACTCGTCCGGCGTACCGGCAACTGTGAACTTCGGCACTGCTTCCGGCGGGACGAGCTGGGCGGCTTCTTCAAGCTTGCGTTCTTTGACCATCTCCATAATCGAGGCGTGATCGATCTCGATATCGACCGACGCGATATTGTCTGCCTGTGCTGAGTTCCGGAACAGGAAAGCGATCTTGCGGCGGTTGGCTTCCACGGCATCGGTGCCATTCTTGGAACAGGCGAAATACACAAACCCGGCCTTGCGCACCTCGGACGGATCACGACCCGCCTTTTCTATGCCTGCTTCAGCGTAGGCAGCACATTTCTGAATAGACGGCAGCGACAGGCCACCCGAATAAAGCACGCCATCAGCAATGCGTCCGGCAAGGCCGAGTACCTGTGGGCCGGTCGAGGCGATAAAGATCGGAATTGGCTTTGGAGGTTTGAACGCCAACCGGGCACCGCGCAGCTGCCAGATCAGCCCTTCCTGATCAACGGTCTCACCATTCCAAAGTGCACGCAGGGCTTCAACATATTCCCGAATGACTCGCACCGGTTTTTCAGGATGTGGTACCCCGGACTCTCGCAAATTCAGCAGGTTGCCCACCGAAACACAGATACCGACCCGGCCGGGCGCGGCTTCCGCCATCGTTGCAAACTGCATCGCCGTCGGCATTGGGTGCCAGATATAAGGCATGACAGCGGTGGGAACGACCATCGCCCGATTGGTCTTCAAGGCAAAAGCCATGCAGGAAACCGCCGCCTCACGATAGCCAAGATGTTCCGCCATCCAGATGGTATCGGCGCCTGCGTCCTCCGCCTGTGCCGCAACGTCAATGGTTTCCCCAACGGGATCGAACCCGTCAAACCGCATACCGAGCCTTAATGCCATCGTCGTGTCTCCCTAATCGTCAAATCCGTTTTCCAGCAGATCAAGAAATCGTTCCTTCGTCACCCCGGCCAGCCCCATTTTTTCCAGCGTCAACGCGTCCGCTGTCAGATCGCGCCCCAGCGATACCGACGCCAGATGGATGACATGATCAATCGTTGGCGTGGGTACAGCCGCCAAGCGGCCAAGCTCCGAATAGATAATATGGCCATAGGGCACGTCTTCGAGGAAATAGCGATGCTCAAGCTGTGGCGGTGCCGGGATCCATTTATCTGGCACACTCTGGTGAAAAGCTTCATAGGCGAGGCCTGTTTCACGGGCGGCTTCCGTGGTGTAGCCCATCTGATAAAACAGCTCGACAAATGGCATGGTCCTGGCGCCGAGCGCCGCCGCCACGGCGACCCGCTCGCGATCCACCGCGTCGATCAGCCGGCCGACGGACGGCGTGATCCCATCATAATAATGCCGGAAATCACCACCGGTTGCTTCGACCCGACCGGCATTGCACAAAAACGCCGGTGGATGATGGATGGCATTTCCATAGGGAAAGACCGTCTCCAATACGTTCGAGAAAAGCTGCACTGCCGGATAGACAGTACTGACGATGTCAAACTGGCGTTTTGTTTCCACGCCCGGAAAGCCGCCAAACACCATAAAGTCCGACACGCGGGAAATCCGGCAGGTGGTGGGCCCGGTACGACGACAGAGATAGGGCAAGGCCGCGGTCTCGCAAAAGACGGGGTTCTTGATGCCATTGGCACACAGAATATGCGGTATGAGCATCAGCGTGTGACCGGGTGAGACGAACAAGGTCTGATCATCCGTCAAATGCGGTGCTGCCGCTGAAATCCATTTTTCGTGCAGATGCGCCGGGCTGACGATCATCACCAGCTCAGCCCCTGCCATAGCGGTAGCCGCATCTGACGTGATCACCGGTATCTTGGCGAAGCCTTTTCCAAACGGCGCGTCATATTCGATTCCGCCAATTTCCTGCAGGGGCTTGAGCGCGCTTTCATCCTGGCTATAAAGCCGAATTTCAAAACCGAGGGTTGTCAGGTGGGCTGCTGCCGACATACCGCCGCCACCGGCCCCAAAAATTGCAATATTTTTGACAGGGGAGGTCATTGCGTTCCCTCCTCGACAAAGCGTAGAACACCTTCGGCATCCAGACCGCCGAGACCCATCGCTTCCAATGTCAAACCATCCGTCGCGTAGGGAATGCCCATCATCTCAGATGTCAGATGAATATGCGCATCAATTGTCGGTGTGGGAACGCCAGCGAGCCTGCCAAACCCGGCAAACGGCACCAGCCCATATCCGACATCCTCATGGATATAGCGATGATCCAGCGACGGCGGACTCTTGATCTTCCAGTTGGGTTCGCTCTCGACACAGGCGCGCGAGACGTCGCCTGTGTCCATCGCCTCTTTGGTTGTCAGACCCGCCTGATAAAAATTCTCAAGGAAACTGGCGGTAGGAACACCTAGCGCTTGGGCAACTGCCATACGCTCTGCGTCAAGCTCGGCTATGACCCGGCCAACGGCGGGCGTAATGCCTTCGCGATAAAACAGGAAGTCGCCACCGGTATCCTCGATCCAGCCGGCATTCATCAACATGCCCGGTGCATGAAACACCGCGTTGATATTGGTCAGGGCGGTTTCCAGCACACTGCTGACCAGCGTGATCTCGGGATATAGGGGTTTAACGAGATCAAACATTTCCGCCGCATGCTTACCGGGGAACGCCGCGAATTTGAGCTTCTTGGTATAGGAGAAAATATCGACCGACGCCGGTCCCGTTTTACGACAGATATAGGTGAGCGTGACGGTCTCGCAGGTCTTTACCGCCTCTGCATAACCCGCTTTCCGTAGTTCGTTGACAAAATGCAGTGCGCCGCCGGTATGACCGGGGTTTACGAATACCGGGATATCCGGTGTCAAGAGCGGCGCCAATGCCTTTGCATAAAACCCGTGTGCCACGGAGGGGACCACCAACATAATAATGTCCGCCCCGGACACCGCTTCCGCGACATCGGTCGTCAACAGGTTCACCGGGAATAGTCCCTGCTGAACACCCGCGGCCTGAACACCACCCTGTTCTCGTATCGGCTCAAGGCTTTCCGAGCGTCTCGCGTGGAGCCGGATCTCAAATCCGCGCGCCGTAAGATCTGCTGCTGCAGCACAGCCGCCATGCCCGCCCCCTAATATCGCAACTGTTTTAACGGTCATTCATCCACAGGGGCCTGTCGCCCGTCTTTTCCTCATCCAAGATCGGCAGTATGGTCCTATAAATTAGTTCCGTCATCCGTATCAGGATTGCCTCATTGGGCGTGCAAACATTTTCTACTGAATATCCGCTGAGTGTCCCGCTCTCTGAGTTGCTTGGAAAAGCGGCTAACTTGCGCGATTCCTGCCATGCCGACCGCCTGTCCTATTCGCGGAAAGTGTTTATTCCACTGACCCGGCTGTGCCGCGACAGCTGCAGCTACTGCACCTTCGCCACGACACCCCGGAATGTTCCCGCCCCTTATTTGACGCCCGAGGAGGTTTTAAAGATCGCCCGTGATGGTAAAGCGGCGGGCTGCAAGGAAGCCCTCTTTACGCTCGGCGATAAGCCGGAGCTGCGTTACGAAGCTGCCCGCGAGGCCCTGACCGAATTGGGTTATGCCTCAACAATCGAGTATCTCGCCGCGATGTGTGCATTGGTATTCGAGGAAACCGGTTTGCTGCCACACGCCAACCCCGGTGCGATGACACAAAGAGAAATCCACATCCTAAGGCCGGTCACGGTTTCGATGGGGATGATGCTGGAATCCACCGCCCCTGCCCTGTGCGAACCGGGCGGGGCGCATTTCGGCTCGCCAGACAAGGAACCTGCAGCACGTTTGGAAACTTTGCGCTCAGCGGGTTTGGCAAAAGTTCCCTTCACCACGGGTATTCTCATCGGGATCGGTGAGACACGGGAACAGCGACTTAACGACTTGCAGACAATCCGCGACTTCCGCGAAGAACACGGTCATATTCAGGAAATCATCATCCAGAATTTCCGCGCCAAACCGACAACACGGATGGCAAATGCACCTGAACCGGACCTAACTGACCTCTTATGGACCATCGCCTGTGCCAGGCTGATTTTTGGTGCAACGATGAATATTCAGGCACCGCCGAACTTGAGCCCGGAGGTCTATCCACGACTGGTCTCCGCCGGTCTCAATGATTGGGGCGGCATTTCACCGGTAACACCAGATCACGTGAACCCAGAAGCGGCCTGGCCGGAAATCCCGGTGTTGGCTCAACGGTCGGCAGAGGTTGGAAAGGTGTTGGTCGAAAGGCTCGCTGTCTATCCTTCCTATGTCGAGGAAGCTTCACATTGGATGGCGCCAGCAATGGCGACCGCTGCTATTCGGTTTAGTGATGCAGAGGGGCTGGCACGCCCTGAAGACTGGGCCCCGGGTCTCGATCTTTCTCCGCCTGCTATGATGTCACAACGGTCCCAACCGTCGCTTGATATCCAGAACATTCTTGGAATGGCAGTGGATGGTAACTCACCGACTGAAACTGAAATCACCCGACTGTTCGCGGCCCGCGACAGAGATTTCGACATCATCTGCGAAACCGCCGATACGCTGCGCCGTTCGACTGTTGGCGACGATGTTACCTATGTCGTGAACCGCAATATCAACTACACCAATATCTGCACCTATCGCTGTACGTTTTGCGCCTTCTCCAAAGGTAAGACTGCGGAAACGCTGCGCGGCAAACCCTACCGGCTGGAGATGCAAGAGATTGGGCGTCGCGCCACGGAAGCCTGGAATCGCGGTGCTACCGAGGTTTGCCTGCAAGGCGGAATTCATCCGGAGTATACCGGCGCGACTTATCTTGAGATCTGCGCCACTATCAAAGACGCTGCCCCCGAAATGCATATTCATGCATTCTCACCATTGGAGATTACCCAGGGCGCAAGGACACCAGGCCTTTCTATTGAGACGTTTTTGTCACGCCTCAAGGAAGCAGGGTTGGCATCACTACCGGGAACCGCCGCTGAAATTCTCGATGATGGTGTCAGGAAAACCCTATGCCCTGACAAGCTAAACACTCAAGAATGGCTCACTGTCATGGAAACGGCCCATCGATTGGGCCTCCGCACCACTGCCACCATCATGTATGGCCATATGGAACACCCGGTCCACTGGGCACGCCACTTACTGAAGGTCAGAGCGCTCCAGGAACGCACCGGTGGATTCACAGAATTTGTTCCTCTGCCCTTTGTGCATATGGAAGCCCCCGCCTATCTCAAGGGGCTTGCGCGGCGTGGCCCGACCTACCGGGAAGCTGTTTTGATGCATGCTATCGCCCGGATAGTCCTGCACCCTCTTATCCCGAATATTCAGGTCTCCTGGGTGAAAATGGGGGCGGAAGGTATTCAGGCCTGCCTGAATGCCGGCGTCAATGACCTCGGCGGTACTTTAATGAATGAGAGCATTTCGCGCGCCGCAGGAACGGTTCACGGCCAGGAATGTAATCCAAGAGAGATGGAACGAATGATCAAGAACGCGGGACGACACGCCGTTCAGCGCACAACACTGTATAATAAAGTGACCGGCGAACGCGCGGAGGCTTCGTATCAAGCCGAGCCTCTCGCCGCAATTGCTTAAGGAGAATGTGATGTCAGATGAAAGACCCGTCATCGCGGTTATCGGCGGTACCGGCCGTCAGGGTTCGGGGCTGGCCGCACGCTGGGCGAAAGCGGGCTACCCCGTCATTATCGGATCGCGTGATGCCGCCCGCGCCCAGGAAACTGCCGATGAAATCTCCGCAAGAGCACCGGCTTCCGGCGGAGGGGGTAAAGTACGGGGCACTGACAATCTGACAGCGGCTACAGAGGGCGAGATCATCGTCCTCGCCGTCCCTTATTCCAATCAACTGAACACGCTGAAACCACTTGCGGATGCACTTGCGGGAAAAATATTAATCGATGTTACAGCACCTCTGGTTCCACCAAAGGTCGGAACGGTCCAATTACCGGAAGGCGGTTCGGCTGTTGTTGCGGCACAGGAAATGCTGGGAGATGAGGTTACCGTCGTCGCTGCTTTTCAAAATATCGCCGCACAACACCTGGCGGATCTTGAGCATAAAATTGATTGCGATGTTCTGGTTTGCGGGAACAAAAAGGCTGCCAGAGAAATCGCGATCCGGCTCGTGTCTGATGCGGGAATGACTGGGTGGCACGCCGGCCCCCTCGCCAATGCCGCGGCGGCCGAGGCCATGACGTCAGTGCTTATCTTTATCAATCGCGCCCATAAAATACCCGGCTCGGGTATTCGTATAACCGGGACGCCCGCTGAGCCCGAAGACTGAACGATGGATGCCTCACCAGTCAGATCGGATAACGTGGCCGCAAATCAGACTGCCAGCCAACTTTCCATTACCGCATTACCCGGCATTCCGCTGATCAATCCTGGAGATGATCTGGCCGGCATTATCGGTAGGGGCTTGAAGGATTGCGACATATCGCTTCAGGACGGAGACATACTGGTCCTGGCACAAAAAATTATCTCAAAATCCGAGGGCCGCTATGCCGCCCTGGACTCTGTATCACCATCGGTCGCCGCCATGGAACTTGCTGGGGAGGTGGACAAAGATCCGCGGCTCGTGGAGCTCATTCTTTCTGAATCAAAAACGGTGGTCAGAAAACGCAAAGGCGTTTTAATCGTCGAACATAACCTCGGAATTGTCATGGCCAATGCAGGTATCGATGCCTCCAACGTAGAGCCGCTGGAAGACGACAAGTCCGGTGAAGCGGCACAGCAAGTATTGCTTTTGCCGGAGAACCCCGACGCCAGTTGCAAAGACCTTCGTGATCGTTTCCAAACAAAGACCGGCGCCGATATCGCCGTGATAATCAACGACAGCGTCGGGCGGGCTTGGCGGAACGGTACTGTCGGGATGGCTATTGGCACCGCCGGCATAGATGCATTGCTTGATCTCAACGGCAGACCCGATCTTTTCGATCGTCCTCTCCAGGCCACTCAGGTGGGTCTCGCTGACGAACTTTCTTCCGCCGCTTCTATCGTCATGGGGCAAGCCGACGAAGGACGCCCGGTGGTTCATATACGTGGCTACGGCACAGCTTCCGGACACGGAAATGCTCAGGACCTGATTCGTGCCGAGGAACAGGATTTGTTCCGCTGAGGTACAGGCTTACGATATGATCCTCGCATTGGCAGGTGGCGTTGGCGGCGCCAAGTTGGCACACGGGCTGGCCCGCAATATTGATCCTTCAGAATTGGTGATCGCGGTGAATACGGGTGATGATTTTCTTCACCTCGATTATTTCATCTGCCCCGATTTGGACTCGGTCCTTTATAAGCTCGCGGGCATCAATGACATCGAGCGTGGTTGGGGTATTCGTGATGAGAGCTGGAACTTCATGGAGTCCCTCAAGAAAGTTGGGGGCGAAGACTGGTTCCAGCTCGGTGACAAGGATCTTGCCACCCATATCGAACGATCTAGGCTTCTATCCGAAGGGCAAACACTTTCGGAAGTCACTCGGGCGCTGTGTCGGAAACATAATGTCGTCCATACCATCGTGCCGATGACTGATCACCGAGTCGGCACAATCGTAGATACTCAAGAAGGTGATTTCTTTTTTCAGGACTATTTTGTGCGCCTGCGTTGCGAGCCTGCTTTCACCGGCGTTCATTATAAAGGCATGGAGGACGCCACACCCTCACCGCAATTCAGCAAGGCTCTCGAAAGCGCCGACCTTAAAGCAATTATATTTTGTCCCTCCAATCCTTTCGTCAGTATTGATCCGATTCTCAATGTTCCCGGCGTAACCGGCGCACTCAGAACAACCGAAACCCCGGTCATTGCCGTGTCTCCGATCATCGGAGGCCAGGCCATAAAAGGACCAGCGGCCAAGATGATGGCGGAGTTGGACCTCCCGGTATCTCCGCTCGGGATCGCTCAGCATTATGGGGGATTGATCGACGGGTTGATAATCGACAATGAAGACAGAATGCTTGTAGGACCTATCATGGCTACTGGCATTGATGCTTACGCCACAAATACGCTGATGCGTTCAGCTGAGGATGAAAGCCTTCTGGCGCAAGAAACCTTGAGCTTTGTACGCGGGCTTTCAGGAAATAGGCCTTGATCTGGATGTCTGTCGCCGCGGTCATTCCTGTCAAACCCCTTGTCGAAGGCAAAAGCCGCCTCGCGTCGGTTCTGACCGATGAACAACGAGTGATACTGAATAAGAATTTATACCGCCATGTCCTCAAAACAGTCATCGCAACACCTGCAATTAACGATGTACTTGTCATTAGCAGTGATGAGGAGGTCCTGACCCTCGCCGAAGAGGCGGGTGCTCACGCGATTCCGGAAGGGGAAAATTCCAACCTGAATGCTGCTCTTGAGATTGCCCGAAAAGCAGGGACAATACTCGGTGCTTCTGCTTTGCTGGTGGTCCCCGCCGATCTGGTCACGCTCAAGACTTCGGACCTGACCGCCATTCTCTCGACGGCAGAACGAAGTAATACCGTGGAATCAATTGTGATTGCGCCGGACGCCAATCATCAGGGTACCAACGCTCTATTTCTTCGACCGGTTGATGCGATTGCTTTCTCATTCGGCGAAAACAGTTTCGAAACGCACCGAAAAACCGCCGAGGAAGCGGGCTGTCGCATTGCAATAGTTGAACGGCCAAATTTAAGTTTCGATGTCGACGAGCCCGACGACCTGAAACATCTGGAAGACCATTTCTGGCGTGATTAGTCGCGCTCCTGCTGCTTGGCGATAAATGCCTCAATCGGCTCTTTAACCCGCCAGGCAAACAAAAAGACGATGAGGCAAACCATACCACTTATGGCAATCGGTTTGCTGAGGCCGAACAGCTCCGAAAGCGCGCCCATCACCAGCGACCCAATTGCGGCGCCACCGATCCATAGTAAACCGTATAGCGCCATAACCCGGCCGCGCATTGTTTCCTCTGCGACCGCCTGGACCAGCGATTGGATACAGGTCCCCACCAATGAATATTGTATGCCAAAAAAGACCATGCAGATCACCGCCACGTAAAAATGGGGCGTATTCGTCATAACGACCAGGACAATAGACCCGACCAAAACTGCATAGGCGGTAATCCGCGCCAATCCGTCAAATCGGCCACGCTGGGCAATGGTGAAGCCTGCTGCAACCGCACCGATACCCATGGCGGATGTTAAAATGGCGAGACCACCCGCACCCTGACCAAAGATTCCCGAAGAAAACCCGGGCAGGAGTTCAACCAACGGTCGGGTCAAAAAAGATGAGCCAAACAAAATCAACAGGGAGGGACCGATAACAGGATGTGACGCGGCATAACGATAGCCTGCGATAATATCCCCCATGATCGAAAGACCAGACGCCGGTCGTTTCGGCATTGGGGGAATCCGCACCCTCCACAGCGCCGCGAAGAACCAGAAATACAAAACCGTATTGATCAGAAAAACAGCGTTTACCCCCCAATAATGGAGAATTGCCGCCCCAAAGGCCGGGCCGACGACACGCGCGCTGTTCCAGGTAAAACCGCCAAAGGCAATTGCCGCCGGCAAATCCTCGCGAGGCACCAGAGCAGGCGGCAGGGAACTTCTAATCGGCTGAAAAAGGGCGTGATCAACGCCGGTGAGAAATGCGAACAAAAGCAGGAGTTCTATATTCAACCAACCGGCATAGGCCGTTATCATCAAGAGTGCCGTTACGATGACATTCAGGGATTGAATAATACGGGCCATGACGATCCGTTCAAAACGATCGGCCATATAGCCGGAAACCGGACTCAACAGGACAACCGGCACTAAATCCGCAAACCCCATGACGCCAAGCCACCAGGGCGATTTCGTCAGCTCCCAGGTCAGCCAGCCAATAGCAAGACGCTGTGCCCACACGCCGCACTGTGAGGGAAAATTGCCAATCGCAAAGATCGCAAAATTGCGATGCGAAAAGGCGCCGATAAGACCGCGGTTTTTAGGCCTCTCTATTGTCACGCTTTGCAACACCTTGTGGTTATGGGCAAAAATTTTTCTATGATGATATTATGCTGCTACACGGCCACTGTCGCCGGTCAGGAACTAGCTAATCAAGATGAACGGATCATCCAACAACAAGAACCCAGAGACTAACACGGCGGAAACCGCCGCGCTGGATCTCGGCGACGAGACCATACCGGAAGAGGCGCGCGAAGCCATCAGGCTTCTCATATCGGAGATCAATGCGCTACGCGAAGAAATTGAGGCCAATAACGACCGCATTGCGGAGCTTGAAACATTGGCTGACCGAGACCCCCTTGTACCTGTCGTAAACCGACGAGCCTTTGTCCGGGAACTCAGCCGGGCGAAGGCCTATGCAGAACGTTATGGCGGAACAAATTGCCTGCTTTATCTGGATATCGATGGCATGAAACTTCTTAACGACCAGCACGGCCACGCCACCGGTGACGCCGCGCTGACGAAGCTTGCAGATATTCTGCAAAAAATATTCGCGCATCGGATCTGGTCGGACGTCTCGGCGGTGATGAGTTTGGAGTTCTTCTGGCCCAGGCAAATCGCAAAACTGCCGAGGAAAAGGCATCACGACTTCAGGACCTCATTCAACATGCTGAAATTAAAGTTGCCGACGGCACCATGACACTTTCCGCGACATTCGGTATCGTCGAGATGACATCGGAAATGAGCCCGACGGAGGCCCTGATTCAAAATGCCTCAGCCAATATGCTCCGCCATAAAATCCTGTGTGCGTTCCCAGGCCAGAGATGACGCTTCTGCATCATAACGTTCCGGTCGAACATGGCTGTCAAAGCCATGGCGAATACCCTCATAAATAAACCAGCTGACTTCGGGGCAACGATCCTTAAACATGGCAACATCTTCCGGCGGCACCGCTGTATCAAGCGACCCGACATGGCTAATGATGGGGCATCGGGCGTGTTCATCCGGAAAGTCGCACATATTGGATCCGTAATAGGCGATAGCAGCATCGAACTCGCATCGGCACGCAGCCAGCCAGGTAATCGTACCCCCAAAGCAATACCCCGAAATTGCGACCTTACCCGCTGATGCGATATGAGCCGCTGCGGTCGTTACATCATCAAGCACCTGGTCATAGTTCACAGCATGGCTGATCTCTTTGCCCCGCCGCATGCCGTCAGCATCGTAGGGTAAGACCAGATCATTTGCAGTCCGATCGAACAAAGCAGGTGCAATGGCGCAATAGCCCGCAGATGCGTATTTGTCGCACACGCTTTTGAGGTACTCATTTACGCCATACATCTCCATCCCGATGACGATCCCGCCACGAGAAACTCCCTCCGGTTCGGCGAGACAGGCGCTAAATTGATGACCATCAGATGCTGTCAGACCGACTGTCGTTCCCATAATGCCCTCGATAGACGAATGTTGTTCCCCACCATACTATCGGAGACAGTCAGACAACCAACCCCGGTCGCACGAATTAGGAATCACTGAATGCTGAAACTTCGATTTGCCGCAGGCGGCTATGATCGGCTCGACGCGCTTCAATATGGCATTGTCAAACCGGACGGCATTGAGCTGGACTTCAACGAGATCAACGCCCCGCGTCGTATCTTTGACGGCATGCTGGGTGACGGGCCGACTCCGTACCTATTGAAGATCTATTTGTTCCGGTGACGTAGCATCAGTCGGCCTCCGGCCCTTCGAGAAACTTGTTGGGTTTCAGAAACATCGCCAGCAGCAGACAGCCATCCGGTGACCAGGCATCATGCTTGCTACCCGCCGGGCGCCAGGCATAGTCACCGGCTTTGCACACGCCTTCAAAATCACACAGGCTGCCTTCAAGCACATAACTCTGTTCAATGTCTGTGTGCTCATGCATCGGCAGTTTGGCGCCCGGTTGCCAGCGAAACAGCGCCGTCATCACACCACGCTGTTCATCCTTAAGCAGAATCTTCATTTCAATCCCGTCATAATAGGTATCCATCCAGGGCAACCCATCAACATCGAGATAGCGCGTACTCGAAGGGTTCATCGCACTATCATCAAAATTCGGCGTATGGGGCTCCGTCGGGGCAACTGTATCAGGCATGACAACACTCCTTCTGTGGTCGTGGCGCGTCCTGTAAACCATAGGGGAGGACAGATATAAAAACTACGCGGATCAGCCAATGCATAATGTCACTGTAAGGCAGGAAATCATCGACCGGGTGGGGGAGCGGGCTACTATTGGCGTACCCTATTTTACCTGCGCACCGGAATCCCGGATCGTCAGCCAGCCAAGCAGCGCGAGAATCGCTCCACCGACAATAAAGAATGACGCTTCAAGTCCAAACAGCTTTGCGGCTGCCCCCATGAGAATTGGCAGGAACACCGCTGCCAAACGACCCGCCGTTACCCGTAGCCCCGCTCCCTTGCCCTGCGCCTCACCGGCAGCCTGAGCCACCATGGAAATTTCCATTGCCTGTGCCACGCCCGCACGTCGCGCCCCGGATCGCCATGGCAATCACGAACAGGGTATAAAGGCCAAACACACTGGCGACCGGTGCCCAGTCGATGTTGATACCGAGAAAATCGAACACCGCGGCTATCGGTGATACATCAATGGTAAACCCGGTCCAGCCAATGATCGGCGTGATAGTCATCATGACAACGCCCTGCGCGATAGAGAAAAGCAGAATGCGGCGATTTGGGAATTTGGTGGCAAGCCAGCCGGTACTGATCGCCCCGACTCCCCCGACCGCCCCCAACACTGAGAAGAGAATGCCAATGAGGGTGCCGGATATGCCAATGCCATCGAGATAGATGACGTAGAAGTTTGACGGCATGGCGACCCCCGAATGGCGCAGGATCGTGACCACAAAAACCAGTCCAATGGCCGGAATTGCCACAAGTCGGAAGGCATCGAGATAGTCATTCAGTTTGGGCAGGACATCGCGGATAGTGGTCTCGGGTTTTGGAACCGTCTGCGCATTTTGTTTCGTCGGCACGGGCACCGGCGTTGTTTCCCATTGCCTATAACGATAACAGGTGCCGTAGATAAGCCTGCGCTTCCGGTCCTTTGGATTGGAGTATCCTGGCAAGCTCTTCATTAATACGTTGCTTGGCCTTATCCCCCCTGCCAACGAGTGTTGCCGCCGCTTTTGTCGCCGCATCGACAGGCCGCCCCAACCTAAGCAGGTTCAAAGGGCTACCGCCTCTTAAGCGTTCGAGATTCTGGAAAACTGAACCAGGGGCCGGTTTCATATGGGGTTTCATATTATGGAAATTAGCCGCCCTATTGACGTGTTTCCCCAGATAATCCATCTGATCCGGTTCCAGCACAAGGGCAAGCTTTTCCTGTACGGCCTCTTTCGAGAGCCAATTGGTAATCTCTACATTTACAGTCGGCCATCTTAGCCAGCTATCCTGCCAGCTTACCATATCGAAATCTATCGCGACGTTGCCTTGGTCATGCTTGATCTTATCCCGCACCTCCTGCCTGACCCACCTCAACTCGGCCTTATCCATATCCATATCATCAAACATTTCGCGAGCATCATCTGCAGTTGTTTTGTCAGCCATAAGTTCCTTACCGAACTCCCTGGCCTCGTATTCCCTGAACTCGTCATCGGACACATTCACTGCGTTTTTGTATTCAGGAACCGCTTCTTTCAACGCTTCTCTCAAATCACGGGAAAGGTTCTTGTATGCCCTGCCCAGGTCCGTGGTTCCATATTTTGCGCGCTTACCGTTAGCAGCATAAGCATACACTTCCGGGCCCATCGCCAATGCATCCTCTGCGATGCTCCTCGCAGTAAAACTCGCAGAAGAATAAAGAATACCTTCCGGGTCCATCTCCAATGCATCCTCTGAGATGATTCCATCTTTTGCGTGCTTACCGTTAGCAGCATCCACCCCATTAAGTACTCTTGTTATGTGATCAATCTGCATAACATCCGGCAGTTGACGGAAAGTCATAGTGCCATCATCAGCAATATTCATCAGAATCTGTTTGGAAGCATACCCCTCAAGATGCATCAGTTCATTAGCTTCCTTGATAACGGATTCCGGCACCCGGGTCAGGATATCTCTTACTATCCGGCGTCCGGCATCCGATGCGTAATCAACTTCTTTCAACGCTTTTCTCAAATCACGAGAAAGCTTTAGGTATCCCCTACTCCAGGTCATGATTCCATCTACAGCATAGCGAACTCTAAAAGCTAGAGCGCCCTCATAGTTAGCCAAAATAGTTAGCCAAATCCTCAAGTCCTATTGTTATGTGATCAATCTGCATAACATCCGGCATTTGACGGAAAGTCATAGTGCCATCATCAGCAAGGCTCGCCATGATCTGATTGGAACCATACCCCTCAAGATGCATCAGTTTATTGGCTTTATTAATAGCGGATTCCGGCACCCGGGTCAGGATATCTTTTTCTATCCGGCGTCCGGCATCCGATGCGTAATCGATGGGCTTTGCATAGGCTCGCTTGTATAAAGCATCAATCTGGTTACTCATGTCGCCATGCGGGGTCATATTGCTTGACCCGGATGTACCGGGAACCCCCAGCGTCTTATCCAATGCCTTATTCAGGTCCTTACCGACCTGTTTCGAACGCAGCTTCAGGGCGGCTATTAAAGAATTGTGGGTACCAATGTTCGTCCCGGCAGCCTTCTTCAACAAACCAGCAAAATAAGGATTAGCTTCAGCCAACATCGCTTGCGGCCCGGCCCGGGACATATTCTGCAAATCGGATTCATCGACAACTTTAGAAAGAAGATCAGAAGCTGTTCGGCTCATACCGGAGTTGCGATTTTCGTGATCTTTCAAGAGCCTGATAAAACCGTAAACAAATGAAACGGTTAGCATAATGGCGACCAGTACACCGCCAGTAATCAATAGAATCTGATCCATATTCCACAAAATAGCGACTAACCAGAAATATTTCAACCAGCGTTGTGAAACGCCGGTCTTCCTGCCAATGGAGTAATAGAAGATGACCGAGGTGCTGCATGACGGTGCCAAGGCAACATTTGAAGAAGATGTCGTCATGATCGAGGCCCAGCAGGAACGACTCGGTGGAATCAGCTTCGATGGTCTGACCGACATCAACGCTGACAACCCGCCCCTCCGGATGCGCCGCATCATGGACGAGCCGATCGCGGCGGAAAGTGTTACTGGATAGTGAAATTGGGGTTAGACATTTTTAGTGATCGTAAACATTAAACCCGGGATCAAACCAAACGACGTGGAATCTATCCTGATCTCGATAACCGATCATCGGAGCTTTTCCTACACATCTAAATGACAACAATGTCATGTCAGGCATAATATGGATCGGGATTTTAACATTAATTGCGTCGTGCGCTATTTTCTCGCAGCCTAATCGCAGCCTAATCCATGTCGCGGAGCAGACTTGATTCCCCGCCCAGTAAGAGCGCTCAACCTGCACAGTTGATCTAAAACGGCGGATTTAGCCTCACCATCCTTGTCAGCTAGATCAAAATCCTTTTGCAAATAGTAGAACGAAAATACCGGCGGAACGGAATCATAGTTTAACTTTGGCGCATCATGACTTTGTATGCGCTTTCCTTTTCGTTCTTTAGGTTTCTTAAGTTTATTCTTCAACGAGCGTCGTAAAATATCCTTTCAGAGAATCCGCAAGTATCGGCCCGGAAGGCGAACCGTTATTCCAGGCATCCTTCCAGGGGTCTTCTTCATGTGTCATATCGCAAAGACGCCAGGCTGAATATTGACCATAGACATCGTAGACTTCATCCAGGAGATCGCATTCATCCGCCGAAAAAGCCGCCCCTGGATCAAAACCTTCGGGCGGCGGAACAGGGTTGGAGCCATGCCGGGCAAATGCCTTATAAAGCTCAGGGACAACAGGACCATGCCGCCAGGCTTCAATGGTTTCATTGAAGAGCGGTCGGTCAAAAACCGAAGAGCGGTCGGTCAAAAACCGCTAAATTGAAACCTTGCGCATAATAAACCAGCTTTTGAATCTTAAGATTTGAGAACATGTCACCTGCATCATCATCAGACTTTGACAAAAAATAGTTGGCGACATCACGAGCTGTTGCCATAGGTGTTCTCCTTCAATCCTCTCGTACGAGATATGGAATGCTTTCGTGCTTATTCTTCTCTTGGCCACCAAGACAGGTTTCATCTTCTTCTGTACTGAACATTTCTGCGACCTGCAATAATGCCAGCCCTTTGCGGTGAGATTTCCCCGGTGCCTTACCCATGAACCCTCTCCCTTCCAGTAACAATCCAGAAGAGGGGAGTCAACGCCTTTGTTACTCAGGTATATAATTCCCAAATTTAAACTTCATTATTAGTTGTATTTATATGGACTGAATCGATTGGTCGCGGAGAGATTACAAGCTTTAATAGAATTTTAATTTGGATATTGTTGACTTTCATGGCAACAATAAGAAACTTACCCAAAGAAGGTAAGCCAGAGGAGTATGGACTCCCTGGCCGGGAGTCACGAGTACCAATTCGGCAACTTTTTGTAACAGCTGAACTTTTTAACCGGATCGAAGGAAATGCAGAACTTGATGATGAACGCAAACGAGTAGGTGGCCGTTTGTTGATAGATCATCCGGAACAAACATTTTGCGATTTTCGCTGTTCCGAGCGACCACCCGCCGGAAATTTACGACGCATGATACCGACTAGCGAGGGGATATGGAAATTACATACCCCTGGATTGAGAATTTACGGCCGGTATCCGCAATCGGGTTCGTTCGTATTTGTTACTGCACCGCTAGAGAACAAAACAAGGTCAGTTCGACAAATTAACAAGACTCCGGCGGCTGGGTCCTCCATTGGGTATGCTCCCGCACAAATCGTGATGGACGGTGAAGACAGTGTCGGCGCTTAAGTTCGGAAACGTCGCTCTATGCGAACATGTGGTACCGTCCGGAAAAGGTAAGTATACATTGATTAACGTGTTCGCTGGCGATGTTATCGTACCTTCTTTTCCAGCGATGGTAACGTTCGGCTTTTACGCAGAAGTTGTTCCTGATGCTAACGGACCCATGGATTTGGCTCTTAAGTTAAAAACAGATCAGAAAGTTATTGGGCGTATTGATGGTGAATTAGAAGATTCGAAACCCGGGCTTCCAACACCGCCAGTCATTCCTCTGGCCACACCAGAATTTGAAAAGGAATGCACCTTTTCATTGGTTGCTGAATCAAAAAGCTATCGATCCAAAACCATTCTCAAAAAGAAAATTTTAAAACTTGAAAATCAAGACAGCTCTGCAATGGCGTTGATTTAGCGTTCGCTTCCCATTTACATAAATCCGTATACCGAATTGACCCGTGTATACGCGCGATCCACAGGCTTCTGCTGTCGTAAAAAAAGGAGGAAAAACCATGCAAGAAGAGCTGACAAAGCTGATACGGCTGATACGGCTGACTTTGCTGATAATCTTGACTATCATCGGGCTTGCAGTTGCAGGGCTTGCTCTGGTGTCGTAAAAAAGGGGGGCAAACGCCCCCCGATTCCCGGTTATCTAAAAGGTAAAACACCCTTTCGAGTTTTCGTTGACTCCTTCCCCGCCTTATGATGTGATATTTCATGAATGAAACGTTGTTTAATATATAAAACAACGTGTCTGGCGATAAAACGCGGAGAGGATGATGGACCATAATCCCTGTCTAAAAGGCGGTGTGCCCCCGAACGCCGATACCGGGCGTGGCCGTATCGAAGACCCCGCCGCCATCGTGAATGTCCCGTGGCAAACCCGCCCCGCACCTCCCACCGATCATGAGCTGGCTCTGTGCGAAGCGCTCACTGAAATATTTGACGCCGGGATTGAGGAACTTTCGGAAATCGTCGCCGCCTTAAACGACAAAGGTGTCAAAGCCGCGGACGGGTCAGACTGGACCGAAGACAGCTTTCAGGCCGAAATGAAAAAGCAAAGCGGCTGAGCTCTCCATGACCGGCTCACCTGACATTCGGATCGAATATCGCGGCGTCGCCAAGCAGTTCGCGGGCAACAGCCTGAAGGATGGCGGCGAAGAGATTATTCAGGCCGTTAAAGACGTGGACTTGAAAGTCGCCGATGGTGAAGTGGTCTCGCTGATCGGCCCCAGCGGGTGCGGCAAAAGCACGTTGCTCAATATGGGGTCAGGGCTCTATCTGCCAAGTGATGGTGAAGTCTATGTCGATCAGGAAAAGGTCGATGCCCCCAATCCGCATGTCGGGTTTATGTTGCAAAAAGATTTGCTGTTGGCCTGGCGGACTATCCAGAAGAATGTTGAATTCGGATTGGAAATTCAGGGCATCCCGACCCATGAACGGCACGAACGCTCGATGGACCTGCTGGAGAAATGCCGTCTGACCGGCTTTGAAAACCATTACCCGCATCAGCTATCCGGGGGTATGCGCCAGCGCGCCGCCCTCGCCCGCACCCTCGCCGTTGACCCCAAGGTCCTTCTGCTTGACGAACCGTTCTCCGCGCTCGACGCCCAGACAAAAATGATCTTGCAGCAGGATCTGGCGGAAACCCTGTCGGCGGAAAAGAAAACAGCACTCTTTATCACCCATGACCTGGTTGAGTCCGTGGCACTCTCGGACCGTGTCTTTGTGATGAGCGCGCGCCCCGGCACCATCATCGAGGAAATTGACGTGAGCCTGCCCGACCGGGCCAATCCGATGGCACGGCGGCAGGACTCGCAAAAACAGATCGGCGAATATGTGGCCCAGCTCATGGGGTTGCTGCATGTCGGCGAAACGGCAACCGAGATTCAGATTTAATTGTAACGCGTGGCCATAACTTTAACCGTGGAGGAAAAAATGAGTTTATCAAAAACCACCAAACTGGCGATCACCCCGGCGCTGATGCTCGGGGCGGCTCTCGCCCTAACCCCTGTTCAAAAGGCAGCCGCAGAAGATGTAACCTATCTGCTGCCCGCCCCTGCCTTCCTGCCGGCTTTCGGACCCTGGATGCTGGCCCAGGCCAAGGGCTATTACAAGGCCGAAGGGCTTAACGTTAGGTTCCAGCGCGCCCGTGGCGGTGTTGATGTCGCCAAACAGGTCGGTGCCGGAAACGCTGTCATCGGTGGCGGTATCGGGGACACCCCGGTAATCGTGCGCCCGAACGGTATTCCCGTGAAAGCCGTTGCCGTGCTCGGTGGTGGCTCCCTGGTGCAGCTCATCGCCCATGCCGATCACGGCATCAATGGTCCTGCCGATCTCAAAGGCAAGACGGTTACGGCGCTGTCATTGCAGGATACGACCTATTACGCCCTGCTCGGCATGATGGCCAATTCGGGGCTCAGCCGAAAAGACGTCAATGTACAGGGCGCTGGCCCGGCCGGTGTCTGGAAACTGTTTATCGCCGGCAAGGCCGATGCGATGGCAGGCGTACCGGACTGGATCGGTATTGCCCAGGCCGCTGGCAAGAAGGTCAAAATCTTCCCCGCCGACAAGTATTTCAAGAGTATGGCGCAGGCAATTCTGGCCTCCGACAAGGTGATCAAAAACAATCCTTTGCTCATCGAACGGCTGGTCCGCGCGACACTCAAAGGCATGCGGGACATCATGGTCGACCCGGAGTCAGCCGCGAAAGTCTATGTCGGACACGTCAAGAAGAATGCCAAAAAGCTGAAATACATCACCAACGTCTTCAAGCTCTATAACAAATATGTTTATGCCGGGCAGAAGACCCATGGCGCGATGGATGAAGCACGGCTCGCGACTTTGCAGGATTTCTACGCAAAGCAGGGCATCATCCGCAAAAAAGTCCCTGTGAAGGATCTCTATACCAACCAGTTCGTGCGCTAGGGTCGGATTGGTTTCTCTGGAGAGCCATTGGAGCATGTAGGGATGACGAACAAAAACACAGCCACCAGAAACAGCGTGTGGGCCAGCCTTGGCCTGCTCGCCCTCTTTCTGGTGGGCTGGGAATGGGGGCCGGGATTGCTCAATATCCCGCCCTATATCATCCCGACGGCTTCATCGGTCTATTTTGAATTCATCCGGGCGGTGGGGCATGAACAGCTGTTCTACCACTCCTGGATAACCTTCGCGGAAACGGCGATCGGCTTTATTCTCGGCGCTCTTCTCGGGATGGTCATCGGCTACATATTGGGCATATCGGCCCGCGCCGAGTTTATCCTTTCACCTTATATTCTCGCGCTACAGATCGCCCCCAAAGTCGCCTTCGCGCCTTTGTTTGTGTTGTGGTTCGGCTACACGCTTTACCCCAAGATTCTGGTCGCGGTGCTGATTGTGTTCTTCCCGATCATGGTCAATGTTCTGGGGGCCATCCGCACGGTTGATCCCGATCTGATCAATCTCGCCCGGACATTCAGCGCCTCGCGCTGGCAGATATTCCGGATGATCGAATTTCACGATGCGCTGCCACCCTTGTTTTCCGGTTTGCGCATCGCCTCGACCCTGGCGGTTATCGGCGTGGTGGTCGGCGAAATGGTCGGCGGCAATCTGGGGCTCGGCTTCCTGCTGGTGTTTGGCGAGGGGGCCGGCAATACCGCGCTGGTATTTGTCACCATCATCATGCTCACCGTCGTCGGCATCATCGCCTATGGCGGTGTCGTGCTGCTGGAGAAGAAAGTTCTGCATTATCTACCGAAGAAGGATTACGCCCCGGTCTGAACATCGGGCGTAAGGAGGGAAACATGGCTGACATTGATGTATCACCCGATGACATCGAATCCCGTTTCAAAACCGGTCTGCTGAACCTTTGGTATCCCGTCCTGCCAAGCTGGGCGCTCGGTGATCAACCCCTCGGCATCACCCGCCTGTCCCAGAACATCGCATTGTGGCGGGACAAGGACGGTACTGTTCACGCCATCGAAGACCGGTGCCCGCATCGCGGTGCACGGCTGTCCCTTGGCTGGAATCTCGGTGACAGATTGGCCTGCCGGTATCACGGAATTGAAGTGAATGGTGATGGCACGGTCGAAAGCGTGCCAGCCATTGAGAACTGTTCAATGGAAGGGCAGCACACCACCCGTTCCTATCCGGTCAGAGAAGTCAAAGACGCGATCTTTCTCTATTTTGGCGATGACGCCCATGCCGAACCGCCGGAACTCGAATTCCCGGAACAGCTGGCCAGCGATGAATTTGGCCACCGGCTGTGCACGGCAACCTGGAAATGCAATTACCGATACGCGGTCGATAATGTCATGGACCCGATGCATGGTGCCTATCTGCACGCACAATCCCATTCGATGGCGTTCGGCGACAAGACCGCCAAAATGCGTATTCGGGAAACCAATAGCGGCCTGGTGTTTGAAAAAGTCGGCCAGCGCGATGTTAATTTCGATTGGGTGGAAATCGGGTTTTCCGGAGGCATGTGGATGCTCCTCTCAATTCCCTACCGCAAGAACGCCGGACCCGGCGGCAGCTTTTATATCGTCGGCTATGTCACGCCCATCGATGAGGAACACTGCCAGGTCTATTTCTGGCGCACCCGAAAAGTCGAAGGCTGGCAGCGTGATGTCTGGAAATTCATGTACAAGACCCGACTCGAAGGGCTGCACTGGGATGTCCTGGAACAGGATCGCGTCGTTCTCGAAGACCTTGCCCCCGATGCCCGCGATACAGAAGGCCTCAATGCCCATGATGTCGGACTAACCCGCGTCAGAAGATTGATGAGCGGGATGGCCAAGCAGCAACTAATTGATCTCGCCGCCCGTCAGGCGGCAGCCGAATAATGACCTATTCAACTGAAAGGACCGATCATGCCTGATTCAGCAGAATTTCAGAGAGAAGACATCGAAACCTGGAACCAGCCCGAAGATAAATCCTTTGATGAATGGATGGAATCCCGGATTGCCCGGTTCGAAACCCGTACCTATGACTGGGACGCGCTAAAATTCCAGGCTGATTTCGATCCCAAATACGCACGCGCCCAGTGCCGTTATATGGGAACGGGCGGCGCAGGCGTCGAACATGATGAGAACGTCGTCCCTTCCGAACACTTCACCTTTTCGACAATGATCCTGCCTGCAGGCAGTGAAGGACCATCACACATCCACATCGATGTTGAAGAGGTTTTCTTCATGCTGCGCGGTAGCATCCGACTGATCATCAATGATGACAGCAACAGCTATGAGACGGTCCTCAAGGAACGTGACCTTGTTTCTGTACCGCCGGGCGTCTATCGCGAGCTGGTCAATATTGGCAAGGAAGAAGCCTTAATGCTGGTTATGCTGGGCAGCAAGAAACCGGTGATCCCGACCTATCCGCCGGATCACCCGCTTTCCCAGCTAAAACGCAAATAATTGCCAGCACAGTAGTAATGGATTCCATTCCAACAGAGCATCCGGTGGATAGCCTGTTTCCGCTGCAAACAGTGGAAACCAAAGATCGCGTCTTTTCCTATCGGGACTCCGGCCACGGCCCGGCGATGGTGCTGCTGCATGGCATAGGATCCGGATCCGGATCATGGATCCATCAGCTCGAAGGACTCGCCAGCAATCATCATGTAATCGCCTGGGATGCGCCGGGCTACGGCGAGACGACGCCTGTCACAAACGCCTCCCCTGTCGCGTCTGAATATGCTGCTGGGTTGGAGGTTCTGATCACCACATTGGGAATCAAACCCGCCGTGCTGATCGGCCATTCCTTTGGCGCTCTCACAGCCGGCAGTTACGCCAGTACCCATAGCGAATTACCGATGCTTATTCTCGCCGATCCGGCCAATGGGTATGGCGCGGTGGATGAAGAAACCCACGCCAGCAAACGAGACCCGCGAATCGACGCAATGCGATCACTCGGCCCGGCAGGGCTCGCCGAAAAGCGATCCGGCGCCTTGTTATCGGCAGAAGCATCCCCGGAAGCACGCGCTATCGTGAAATGGAATATGAGCAAGTTAAATCCAGCGGGCTACATACAAGCAGCGCATGTTCTTGCAAACAGCCATCTGATTGGGGATGCACCATCCTACGCAGGACCGGTCCTGGTGATGTGCGGCAGCGAAGATACGGTAACGCCAGAAGCGGTCTGTCGACCGGTTGCAGAGGCTTATCCTCATGCCGAATACCGGTCCCTGCCCGGTGTCGGTCACGCCTCCTATATCGAGAATGGATCACAGTTCAATGCCGCCGTGCTGGATTTCATTGCGGGGCAGCATGGCTAGAGCAGCGCCCCTTGACCCGACTTCGGATGCCGAACGCTATATCGTGCCGGGCCTGCAGCGCGGGCTGCAGATATTGCGCGCGTTTGACCGCCAACGGACCCAGCTCGGCGCGCCGGAAATCGCCAGAGAACTCGGCATTCCGCGCTCCACTGTCTTTCGTCTCATGCAAACGCTGGAATATATGGGCTTGCTGGAAAAAGTTGATCATTCGAGCGAGTACCGGCTGGGCATCGGCGTCCTGTCGCTTGGCTTTGAATGTCTCGCGTCGATGGAGGTTACCGAACTCGCCCGGCCGATCCTCGATCGGTTGCGTGACGAAACCGGGTTCTCGTCGCACCTCGCGATCCGCGATGGCGCGGACGTGGTGTTTGTTGTCAAATCCGCCGCCAAAGCTGCTTTCGCCAGCTCGGTTACGATCGGCACCCGTTTCCCGGCGCACGCGACTATTCTGGGACGGGTAATGCTTGCGGATCTCAGTGATTCCGAACTGCAGACTGTATACCCAACCGGCAAATTACCACGCTATTCCGACCAGACACCGGAAACAGTGACTGCCCTCAAGAAAATTCTCGAAGGTGATACGAGCCGCGGCTACGCGCTGAGTGCTGCGTATTTCGAGCACGGGATTGGCTCAATTGCGGCACCGGTTCGCGATAGCAGCGGACGCGTCATCGCCGCCATCAATGTAATTTTTCAAGACGGCAAGGTTGAAAAAAACGACTATATCGACCGGGTATTACAGGCGGCCAGTGACCTATCACGGCAACTCAACTATCACCCGGCCGTCAATAAGCAGGAAAGACGAACAGGATGAAGATCGACCTCACCGGCCATACCGCCGTCATCACCGGCGGCACATCTGGCATTGGTCTCGCAACCGCAAATTTGTTTTTGGAGGCCGGTGCCAATGTCGCGATATGCGGCCGTGACCGTCCGCGGCTCGAAGCCGCCACCCAAACTCTGCCGGATGGCCCCACGCTTGCCGTGCAATGTGATGTCTTGGACAAAAAAAACGTTGCTGATTTCGCAGCGCAGGTCACGGCGGCATTCGGGGGAGTCGACACGCTTATCAATAATGCCGGTCAGGCGCGGGTTTCAAATTATGAAAACACCACCGACGAGGCCTGGCGCGAAGAGCTCGATCTGAAATTCTTTGGTATCCTTAACCCGTCCAAGGCATTTCAGCCGGCACTCGAGAAATCCGATAATGCGGCCATAGTCTGCACCAGTTCCTTGCTGGCCCGCCAACCGGAGCCCCACCTGGTTGCCACCGCCGCCGCCCGTGCCGGCCAACTCAGCCTAGCCCATTCGATGGCGCGGGAGCTCGCCGCCAAAAATATCCGGGTCAATTCAATCCTGATCGGCGTCGTTGAGTCGGCGCAATGGAGCAGACGCTATGAAGCGCTGCCTGAAGGAAAACCCGCCTATGATGTCTGGCTAAAGCAACAGGCTGAAATCAAAGGTGTGCCGCTGGGTCGATTTGGCACACCGGAAGAAGCAGCGCAGGCATTATTTTTTCTGGGCACACCGCTCTCTTCCTACACCACCGGGTCAACCATCGATCTTTCAGGGGGGGTGTCACGCCATGTCGGGTAAGGCAACTGTCGGCGAAGTCATCACCGCCTTTCTGGAGGAATGTGGCGTCGGCGCCGCCTTTGGTGTGATTTCAATCCACAACATGCCGTTTCTCGACGCCATCGGGCAGCGCGGCAAAATCCGTTATGTCAGTGCCCGCAGCGAACCCGGTGCGATCAACATGGCTGACGCCTATGCCCGCGTTGGCGCCCGTCTCGGTGTTGCCTTTACCAGTACCGGGACAGCGGCGGGAAACGCATCAGGGGCAATGGTTGAAGCCCAGACGGCGGGAACATCTCTGCTGCATATCACCGGTCAGATTGATCTTGAGCATGTCGACAAGGAACATGGATTTGTTCATGAAGCCCGCGACCAACTCACCATGTTGAAGGCTGTTTCCAAAAGTGCCTGGCGGGTCACGGACGCAAAGGCGGCTCCGGATGTTTTTAAACAGGCGATCCGGGACGCGATGACAGCGCCGACAGGGCCGGTAAGCGTCGAGGTGCCGATTGATATTCAACAGACAGAGATTGATTGGCCGGATGATCTGTCTCCCTTGCCAATCACTCTGGTTGAGCCAGATAACGTTGCGCTTGATGCCTTGGCCGAAAAACTCGCCAAGGCTAAACGTCCGATGCTCTGGCTTGGCGGCGGCGCGCGACATGCCGGTGACGCGACAAGCAAATTCATTGATATGGGATTTGGTATTGTGACCAGCACGCAAGGCCGTGGTGTGGTGCCGGAAAATCATCCAGCGACGCTCGGGGCCTACAACATGTATGGTGCCATCGAGAGCTTCTATGACAGTTGCGACGCCATGCTGGTCGCCGGGTCACGCCTCCGCGGCAATGAAACCCTGAAATATCAGCTGCGGTTGCCACGCCCGTTATGCCAGATCGACGTCGATGATCGCGCCGCGGCCAACCGGCCCTATGTCCCCGATCAATTCCTGCAGGGCGATTGTGCATTGGCCCTCAACGCCTTGGCGGATCGCCTTGCTGGCAAATTGGATATCGATCCCAGCTTTATGGGTGACCTCCAGGCAGCTCGCGCCAAAGCGGAAACCTTTCTGCAGGAAGGCCTCGTTCCCTATGGCGATCTGCTAACAGCGATACAATCAAATGGTGGCGATGATTTTCTGTGGGTTCGCGATGTCACGATTTCCAACAGCACCTGGGGTAATCGCGCCATCCTTCTCAACGGGCCGCGCGATGGCGTTCATGCAGCGGGCGGCGGTATCGGCCAGAGCATTCAAATGGCGATCGGAGCCGCTATCGCAGAACCAGACAAAAATGTCATCTGCCTTGCCGGTGACGGCGGCTTACAGGTCAATATAGGCGAGCTGGCGACCGCCACACAGGAAGGTGTTCGGATCACCCTTATCCTGATGAACAGTCAGGATTATGAAGTCATCAAAAACATCCAGGACGCGCAGTATGGCGGCCGCCGGTATTTTTCCGATATCTACACACCGGACTTTGCCGCCCTCGCCGATGCAAATGGCTGGCAGTTTGCAAAGCTCACCGATCTCGACACGGCCAGTTCAGTGATCGGAAATGCCCTTAAATCCAACGGCTCAACCATGATCGAAGTTGATATGGCGTCAATTGGCGCCTACGCTCGGCCCTTCGGCGGCCCGCCGGTAAAGAAAGACTGACAGGGAGCAACACCATGGCCACACAAATGAAAACCGATTCCACAGACGGCATTATCGACCACATCGTCGCGATCCGTGACAAATGGCATTTTAAGCGCCATCCGATGATGAAGCTCCTTGCCGAAGGCGAGCTCGACCTTCGTGTCCTCGCCGTCTATATGGCGCAACATGCAAAATATGTGAGGTATGGATTGCAGGCATTTGGCCATGTTTATGCCCGCGGCCCTGCCGATGTCCGAAAGATGCTGGTCGAAAATATTGCCGAGGAAGAAGGTCTGATTGGCGGCAACACAGATCATGGTGCGCATGATCATATGCAGATGATTTACGATTTTTGTGAAAAGGCCGGGATGAGCCAGGAAGAGGTCCTGAATGTCGACATGACCCCGGCCTGGTATGGCCGCGCATTGTATTATTTACATTGCGCCCGCGAGGAGCCTATCGGTGTTATTCTCGCGATGTTCTTCACACAGGAAGGACAGATGCCGGCCCTCAATGGCGAAATTGTTCTACCGGCCTTTGAAAAACATTACGGCATTAAACGCACCGATCGGGCGGCGGTTTTCTTTGCTGAACATGAGTTGGCCGATGAAGATCATTCGCGGCGCCAGCTCGATCTCGCGGCAAAATATTTGGATAGCCCCGCGCTCGAAGCCCGCGCTGAAGAGGTTGCCGAAGAAATGTGCCGCCTGCGCTGGGGCTGCACATCGGAAACCTATCGGCATGAACACCTAAAAGACCTGGAGGAGCTGCCACCCGGCGTTCCGTGGCAGTGGCGCGACAGCTAATCTGCGATTTTTTCCGCCACCCCGGCCTGATCAAATGATCCCATACCGGTATGACAGGCCACGGCAGCGTGCAGAATGGAAACCGCCAGGGCGGCGCCTGATCCCTCACCCAATCGCATTCCAAGATCGAGCAAGGCTTTTTTCTCAAGCGACGCCAGAAGTTTGAGATGACCCGGTTCAGCCGACACATGGCCAACGACACAATGATCCAGCGCCGCTGGATTAACGGCCTGCAATACGGCGGCGGCGGCGGTACAGACATACCCATCAAGCACAATCGGAATACGCTGCAGACGCGCTGCAATAATGGCGCCGGCCATGGCTGCAAGTTCCCGCCCGCCGACATGGCGCAGGACCTCCAGCCCATCGGTCATGGCGTCTTTATGCTTTGCGACGCCTTCGTTCACCACTCGAATTTTATTGGTCAGCGTATCTCCCGCTACACCCGTGCCGGGACCGACCCAGGTTTCGCCGTCCTGGTTGAATAGACCATGACAGACAGCAGCAGCTGCCGTTGTATTACCGATCCCCATCTCGCCAAGGCACAGGACATCAAGACCTTCTTCTACCGCCGACATGCCAAAGGCCATCGCTTCGGCGCATTCATCATCCTCCATGGCGGGTTGTTCCATAAAATTGCGGGTGGGAATTTCAACGGCGACCTCATAAATCCTCAACTCGCAGCCTTGAATCTGGCAGAGCTGATTGATCGCCGCCGCGCCTTTTTTAAACCCCTCCACCATCTGTTCCGTAACTTCTGGTGGAAAGGCAGACACCCCCTCAGCCGTTACACCGTGACTACCGGCGAACACAGCAACCTGGCATCTTTCTGCTTTCGGCGGATGGTGTCCCTGCCAGCCACTGAGCCATTCGGCGAGTTCTTCAAGACGCCCCAACGCGCCAGGTGGCTTAACGAGTGTTGCTTCCCGCAATTTGGCTGCAGCCATCGCGCCATCATTTGCGCCGGGAAGATCGCGCAGCAAATCACGTACTTGATCAAGAGATTGAATCGGGTCCATTGAAACTATTGTCGTTTAAGGTCAGTTTATGCACCAGTAAGCCTAATCTTACGTGAGAGCAAGAAGGCACCGGCTATGACGGTGAAACTTGTATAATACACCATGGCAGTTGTCTCTGAAATCAAGCTTTGTATCGGTTTGCTGACCCGTTTTAAGGTCACGTTTGACCCCGGTGAGCCATTGGCAGAGATGACAACCGCCTGCCGGTGGTTTCCTCTTATCGGGGTATTTATCGGTGCGCTCTCTGGCGCTGTCCTGTTTATCGGAAACTTTCTGGAGCTCCCGGAAGGTGTGACGGCACTCTTGGCTATTGCGGTCGCAATAGTGCTGACCGGTGCGATGCATGAAGATGGCTTCGCCGATATCGCGGACGGTTTCGGTGGTGGAAAAGACCAAGACCAAAAATTGGAGATAATGCGAGACAGCCGGCTTGGCGTTTATGGCACGCTTGCGCTGATTGTGGACACGGCATTGCGTTGGGCTTTGCTGACCCAGCTCCTCTCCTTTGGCTGGGAGTTCGCCGCCGGCTGTTTGATCGCCGCCGGTGCAAGTTCGCGATTGGTGACACTTTCACTGATGAAATCCCTGCCTGCCGCAAGAACCGAGGGGCTTGGCGCAAGCACCGGCACACCGGAAACAACAGCCATTTATACCGCGATCCTCATTACTTTTCTGGCGACGCTCGCCTCAAAAGACCTGGCCTTCATTATTGCCATCGCTATCAGTGTTGCTGTTGCCGCCACCGCGCTGCATTGGCTTTCTAAAAACCAGATTGGCGGTCAAACGGGTGATGTGCTTGGTGCCGGCCAGCGTCTCGGAGAAACCTTTGCCCTTTTATGTCTGGTGAGTATCGCATGACACCTGTTACCACACGGTTTTGGTGGATTCGTCATGCACCGGTGATCAATCCGGACAGAATTCTCTATGGACAAAGTGATATTGCCGCTGACCTGTCAGACGATAGCGCTTTCATCGCCCTCGCTGAAAAACTGCCCGACGATGCGGCCTGGATCACCACCACACTGGTGCGTGCCCAACAGACCGCAGAGAAAATTGCCAAACTCAAATCCCTTAGAATCGAGATAAATCATCACGACACCCTCCGCGAACAGTTTTTTGGCGATTGGGAGGGCCGAAGCTGGGACAGTATTCCGGCAGAAGAACAGGCCCCTTACTGGGCTGACGCCGTAAACAACCACCCGCCGAACGGGGAAAGTTTTTCTGACATATCGAACCGTGTGGCTGAGACAGTTCACGGACTGCTGGCAGCCCATCGTGACGGCAATATTATATGTGTTGTCCACGCGGGATCCATCCGGGCGGCTATCGCGATGGCAGCCCAGTCCGGGCCGCGGGCCGGGCTCTCTTTTCACGTCGCACCACTTTCCTTGACTCGAATTGATGCTATCGAGCGCGAAGAAGACATCTGGTGGCGTATCGAAAGCGTGAATATTGCGCCAAATACCGCCTAACGACTTGGCAAGTGCCTCGCGATGATATTGACTGTCTTTGTCAAACCGACAGGACAGGGAAATCGGTTTAAATCCGATGCTGCCCCCGCAACTGTGAAGGGTTTGATGCGTACCAATCAGGAAAATTCCTGATATCCACTGGATAAATCCGGGAAGGAGGTACCATCGATAAGCCCGAGCCAGGAGACCTCCCTGACGGTATGTTTTTAACCCGCTTAAACGCCTCGGGTGGAGGAGAAAGCGAATTCGACGTTGATAAATAAAGCCCCCAACACGACAGGGATAACACTGGTCCTCGGCGGCGCCCAGTCGGGAAAAAGTACGTTTGCGGAAGGTATAATGCCGGACGCAGACGAACTCATTTACATCGCCACAGCCGAAGCGCGCGACGATGAGATGAAAGCGCACATTACCATACATCGAAAACGGCGGAGGGCCTCCTGGAGAACGGTCGAGGCACCGTTGGATTTGACCGGCGCTCTAAAATCAGCGGATGGCACACCTGCCCTCCTTGATTGTCTGACCCTCTGGCTGTCAAATCTGATGGAAGCCGGACGCGATATCGATCAGGAAACACAATCGCTCACAACCTGTCTTCAGACACTATCCGCCCCCGTCGTCATCGTTTCCAACGAGGTCGGGCAGGGAATCGTTCCTGACAATGCCCTTGCCCGGCTGTTTCGCGATCTTGCCGGACGATTAAATCAAGCCATCGCCGAGGTCGCCGATCAGGTGTACTTCGTTACCGCTGGCATCCCAACCCAGTTGAAATAGGAGAAATTTCGTGGTGGCACAAAAGATCCCCGTCACCGTCATCACAGGCTTTCTGGGCGCAGGAAAAACCAGCCTGATCCGACATCTGATCAGCCATGCCCAAGGCAAGAAAATGGCTCTTCTGATCAACGAGTTTGGTGATCTGGGTGTTGATGGTGAGCTGCTGAAAGGGTGTAGCGACGAGGCCTGCACCGAAGACGATATTGTTGAGCTGACCAACGGCTGCATCTGTTGCACGGTCGCTGATGATTTTCTGCCAACGCTTGGCCAGATTTTAGATCGCGAAGAAAAACCCGACCATATTGTCATTGAAACCTCAGGCCTCGCATTGCCCAAGCCTCTGGTAAAGGCCTTTCAATGGCCGGAAGTCCGGTCCCGCACCACGGTGGACAGTGTCGTCGCCGTCATCGACGGACCAGCTGTTCATACCGGGATGTTTGCCGAGGACCCGGATGCCGTGCAGATGCAACGCGAGGCCGATGAAACGCTCGATCATGAAAGTCCGCTCGCGGAAGTCTTTGAGGACCAATTAGCATGCGCCGATATCGTTGTCCTCAGCAAAGCTGATTTGATGTCTGACGAAATCACGGCTGACGTTGAAAAGACCGTGCGCACGGAAACGCGCGCAGGCGTGCAAATTCTCCCCGCCGAGAACGGTGCACTGGACCCAAAACTGCTGCTCGGATTAGGCGCATCGGTTGAAGACGATCTTGACCAACGCCCGTCGCATCACGATGCCGGGGGCGAAGAACATGATCACGATGATTTCGAAAGTTTTGTCGTCGAAATCAAGCCAATAGACGACACAGTTCTTTTGGCCGAACGTGTTCAGAATGCACTGGCAATTGACGGTGTCCTGCGCGTTAAGGGCTTCGGTCCCGTCGAAGGCAAAGATGCCCGCCTCGCTATCCAGGGCGTTGGATCAAGGTTGGATCATTATTACGACCGGCCGTGGCATCCGGATGAATCTCGGCAAGGCCGATTGGTCGTTATTGGGCTAACCGGGTTTGACAAGCAGGCCGTCACAAATATTTTAGCCAGCTAATTCCGCCAGATGCACCTCCTCGTCACCCAGCCCGGACAAATCCCAGATGGCGAAGAAGCCGTCGATCTGGATCAATCCGCGGGTGATATCGTCATTTTGTCGGCCGCGGCGAGCGATCTCGCCATTATCAGTACCGCACGGGCACGCCTTTCCGACTTTCCCTTTACGGTTCGGCTCGCCAACCTGATGCAGCTCAACCACAACATGTCGATCGATCTGTATCTTGAGAAAACAATCTCGGCGGCAAGGCTTGTGATCGTCCGTCTGCTCGGCGGCATCGGATATTGGACCTATGGCATGGAACAGCTCCACGCGCTTTGCCGAAGCAAAGGTATTTTACTGGCAGCTGTCCCGGGAGATGATCGCCCGGACGCTGAGCTGATTGAGTTCTCGACCACACCCATGCCCGATGCACACCGTTTGTGGCAGTATCTTGTTCATGGCGGTGCCAATAATGCCGAAAATCTTCTGGCATTCGCCGCCACTCAACTAGGGGGCCCCTATGACTGGCAGGAGCCGACCCCTCTAACCCGCGCAGGGCTTTACTGGCCCGGGAACTATCAGACTGACCTGAAAGCGATTTCGCGACACTGGCAGTCCGTTCAATCCACTGTTCCGATTGTCTTTTACAAGGCGCTGCTTCAAGCAGATGATCTCGCCCCAATTGACGCGTTGTGTGACGCGTTGGCTGATCAAGGTCTCAATCCGCTACCGATCTATGTCAGTAGCCTCAAGGACGAATTTTCAGCTGCCTTTGTGGAACAATGCCTAACCGACACTGACCCTGACGTTATTATAAATTGCACAGGCTTCGCCGTTTCCACGCCTGGCGAAGATACCGTCGACACGCCCTTTACCGTAGCTGATTGCCCGGTTCTGCAGGTTGTACTGTCAGGCGGCGACAAAGAAAGCTGGAACGCCAATACGCGAGGCTTAAGTCCGCGCGATCTGGCGATGAATATTGCCTTGCCGGAGGTCGATGGCAGGCTCATTACCCGTGCCATCTCCTTCAAAAACAGCGCCGAGTTCGACAGTGAGACAGAAGTCGCTATCGTCAAACATGACCCTGTGGCCGACAGAATAGACTTCGTTGCAAAAACAGCACGACGCTGGGTCGACCTCCGGAGAACGCCATCAAAAGACCGCAAGGTTGCCGTTATACTCGCCAACTATCCAAACAAGGATGGCCGGCTCGGCAACGGCGTTGGTCTCGACACGCCTGCCGGTGTTGTCACCACCTTGGCAAGCCTTATACAGAACGGATACGAGACAGGAGAAGATACGCCGAACACCGCCGACGAATTAATGAAACGCCTGCTCGCCGGCCCGACGAATGCGGCCGGATCACGCTCAGGCGGATTTTCATTGGCAGTGGAAAGCTACAAAGAATTTTTCGCAACGCTGCCTGACGAGGTGCAGCGGGAAATCACCGAAAGATGGGGGGGCGTCAAAGACGACCCCTTTATCGCGGGTGACGATTTCATTTTACCAATTCACTGTTTTGGCAATATCATTGTCGGGGTTCAACCTGCGCGCGGCTACAACATTGATCCTATCGCCAGCTATCATGATCCCGGTCTCGTTCCGCCGCATGGCTATCTGGCATTTTATCTTTGGATACGCGAAATTTTTAGAGCACAGGCCGTTGTTCATTTCGGCAAGCACGGCAATCTGGAATGGCTGCCGGGCAAAGCGTTGGCGCTCTCGGAGACCTGCTATCCGGAGCTTGCCTTTGGTGGCCTACCGCACCTTTACCCGTTTATCGTCAATGATCCCGGTGAAGGGACACAGGCAAAAAGGCGCGTCCAGGCCGTCATCATCGACCATCTGACTCCACCTCTCACGCGGGCGGAAAGCTACGGACCCTTGAAAGATATCGAACAGCTGGTCGATGAATATTATCAGGCTTCTGGTATGGACCCCCGGCGGCTCGCACCCCTTTCTTCCGAGATTCTGTCCCTCAGTGCACGTATCGGTCTGGACAGGGATGTCGGAATAGATAAATCCGACGATGACAGCGAAGCCCTCGGCAAGATCGATAATTATCTGTGCGAGCTGAAGGAGCTTCAAATTCGAGATGGGCTGCATATTTTCGGGAAGTCACCCCAAGGAAATCAGGCGCGCGATCTGTTGATTGCCCTGACCCGTATGCCCCGAAATGACGGCAACGGCGCGAATGCCTCGCTCATTCAGGCACTGGCAGCAGATCTTGAGCTGACCGGGTTTGATACCCTCGACTGCGAACTTGGTGCCGAATGGCAACGTGCAACTCCGGCAGCCCTTCAGGATGTCGACACGGCACCTTGGCGTACCAACGGTGATACTGTGGAACGGCTTGAGTTCCTGGCAGCGAAATTGGTTGGTGGAGAACAAAAGATCGATACGGGTTGGACGAAAACCAAATCCGTTCTCGAGTTTATCGATCAAACCTTACGCCCGATGATCGAGAATTGCGGCGAGAGCGAACTCCACGGGCTCGTTCTAGGGCTAGAAGGTAAATTCGTTGCCCCGGGGGCGAGCGGGGCCCCGACCCGGGGACGTCTGGACGTCCTGCCGACCGGTCGCAATTTTTATTCTGTCGATTGCCGCGCTGTGCCGAGTCCCGCTGCCTGGAAGCTCGGATGGAAATCAGCAACGCTGCTTATCGAACGGCATTTTCAGGATAATGGAGCCTATCCGGAACGGGTCGCGTTAAGCGCCTGGGGTACCGCGAATATGCGAACGGGTGGCGACGATATTGCCCAGGCTTTGGCATTAATGGGCGCACAACCTGTATGGGACAAACAGGCCAACAGGGTGACGGGATTTGAGATTATGCCGGTCACGGTATTGGGGCGACCACGGGTGGATGTCGTGTTCCGCGTGTCGGGTTTCTTCCGCGATGCTTTCCCCTTCCAACTGGATCTGATCGATTCCGCGGCCCGCGCAATTGCCGCGCTTGACGAAGAAGCCTCGGATAATCCTCTGGCGGCGCAGACCCGACGAGACCAAAGGATTTTAGAGGATATCGGTTGTACGCCCGCAGATGCTTTGAAACGCGCGGGTTATCGGGTCTTTGGCTCTAAACCGGGGGCTTACGGGGCCGGTTTGCAGGCATTAATCGATGAACATTGCTGGGAATCGGACGAGGACCTTGCTGCGGCTTATCTCGCCTGGGGTGGCTACGCTTATGGCGGTGGCAGCGAAGGCGAGGCGGAACAGGAATTATTCGCGGCACGCCTCAAGAATGTTGAGGTGATCATTCATAATCAGGACAACCGCGAACACGACCTGCTGGACAGCGATGACTATTATCAGTTTGAAGGTGGCATTGCCGCCACCGTGCGCCATCTGTCCGGCGATCAACCGGTGATCTATCACAATGATCACAGCCGGCCCGAAACCCCGAAAATCGGTACCCTCCAGGAAGAAATTTCCCGCATCGTGCGCGCCCGGGCTGCCAATCCCAAATGGATAGATGGCGTCATGCGTCACGGGTACAAAGGCGCTTTCGAGATCGCCGCGACCGTCGAGTATCTGTTCGCCTTTGCCGCAACAGCCCGGGTCGTTGAAGACCACCATTTCGATCAGGTGTTCGATGCATATCTTGGCGACGACGCGGTTCGTGACTTTATCGCGAAGAACAATGCTCCGGCTCTCAATGAAATAGCCGAGCGCTTTCAGGAAGCCATTGAGCGCGATTTGTGGCATCCGAGATCAAATACCGTACATCACATTCTTCAGCAACTCGCAGGAGAGACAAGACCATGACAGATCAAAGCCCAAATGAAGATGCAGAAGCCCATGCACGTGCCAACGAGAAACGCCGTAAGCACAAGGAAGCCAAGGATCGCATTCTCGCCAAGAAGACCAAAACCGGCGGTCTTTTGATTGTTCACACCGGTAAAGGCAAAGGCAAAACAACCGCCGCCATGGGAATGGTAATGCGCTGCATAGGGCACGGCATGAAAGTCGGAATCGTACAATTCGTTAAAGGCGCCTGGGAAACCGGCGAACGCGATGTGCTGGATAAATTTCCGGACCAGATTGACATCGCCGTTATGGGCGAGGGTTTTACATGGGAAACCCAGGATCGCAGCCGTGATATCGCAGCTGCCAACAAAGCCTGGGAGCGCGGCAAAGAGATGATCGCCAGCGGGGAGTACGGCTTTGTGTTGCTCGACGAGATCAATATCGTCTTGCGGTACGACTATATCGATATCGATGATGTGGTTTCGTTTTTGAGCAGCAAGCCCTCTTCGGTCCATGTCGTCTGTACCGGGCGTAACGCCAAACCGGCTTTGATCGAGGCTGCCGACCTGGTCACAGAAATGACCGAGATCAAACATCATTTCCGCGCCGATTTTAAAGCGCAAAGCGGGATAGAATTCTGAACACCACCGCTCATGCCCTGATGTTTCAAGGGACCGGCTCAGATGTCGGAAAATCCGTGCTGGTCGCGGGGCTATGCCGTGCTTTCAAACGGCGGGGCAAAAAGGTTTTGCCCTTCAAGCCGCAGAATATGTCCAACAATGCCGCGATTGCCAAAGGCGGCACGGAAATCGGCCGGGCTCAGGCTTTGCAAGCGCTGGCCTGCGGTGTCGCGCCGCGTACGGACATGAATCCTGTTCTGTTAAAGCCACAATCCGAAATCGGGGCCCAGCTTATCGTCCAAGGTGAAGTCAAGGGAAATTACGACGCCCGCGCCTACCAGACCCATAAGGCCAGCCTGTTGCCCGAGGTCATCGCGGCGTTTGAACGGTTACAGCAGGAAGCAGATATCGTTTTGGTGGAAGGGGCTGGCAGTGCGTCGGAAGTGAATCTTCGTGAAGGCGATATCGCCAATATGGGATTCGCCACAGCAACGCAAACCCCCGTCATCCTGATTGGTGATATTGATCGTGGCGGCGTCATCGCCAGCATCGCCGGGACCCATAGCCTGCTCCCTGACAACGAAAGGAAACTTCTTAAAGGCTATCTCGTTAACAAGTTTCGTGGCGATGTTAGCCTATTCGACAATGCCCTTGATATACTGGGAACGCAGACCGGTCTGCCCTGCCTTGGTATCGTGCCCTATCTCTCCGAAGCGAAAACCCTGCCGGCGGAGGATAGTGTTGCGCTAGAGCATACTGAAACAGTGGCAGTTGGCGGCAATATCAAAATCGCCGTTCCACAGCTCCTGCACATCGCAAATTTCGATGACCTCGACCCGCTGATTGCGGAACCCGATGTCTCAATGATTTTGGTCCCACCGGGCTCACCCCTGCCGGGAGATGCCGATCTGATCATTCTACCAGGGACAAAAGCCACGATCCCCGCCCTCACCCATCTACGGGCGCAAGTGTGGGATATCGACCTCACAGCTCATATTCGCCGCGGCGGCAAAGTGCTTGGCATATGCGGCGGGTATCAGATACTGGGCAAGTCGATTGACGACCCGGGCGGTCTGGAGGGCCCTGCAGGCGAAGTTGAGGCGCTGGGCCACCTAAATATTGAAACCGTCATCAAGGGTCCAAAAACCCTAACCGAAGTTTCGGGCGTTGCCGTCGATGATCTCGGTGCGGTGTCGGGATATGAAATGCACATGGGTCAAACAACCGGTGCCGATACGGCCAATCCGTTTCTTAATCTCAAAGATCATCCGGATGGCGCGATCACTGCTGACAGGCGGATTATCGGTTGTTATGTCCACGGCCTCTTTGCGTCGGATAACTTCCGCCATTCATTTCTGAAAAGCTTGAAATCACGACAACAAGGCCTGGTTAACTTCGAGGCCAGTATCCACGAAACGCTGGACTCCATCGCCGATCACCTTGAGAAAGCAATCAATCTTGACCAGCTTCTGAAACTGGCGGCTAACCCATGAAAACGAATGCCATGGCAATCACCAGACCAAACAATAAAATACAGGCCCGAACAAACAAGACTAGCGCGCGTTCAATATCTGCGCAGACCGGGTCGCCTAAATCGCTGCCAATCCAGGGCTCGTCGATCTCTTGCCCTTCATATAGCCGGGGGCCGGAGAGACGGATGCCCAGCGCGCCCGCCATCGCTGCTTCAGGATATCCGGCGTTCACGGAACGATGTTTGCGTGCATCAGCCATCATAGTGCGCCAGGCCGTCGCGTTAAAACAGGCCGCCACCCAAAGGATCAAGCCTGAAAGCCGTGCCGGAATAAAATTCGCAATATCATCTGCTCGAGCAACGACGCTCCCAAAATGAAGATATTTCTCTGTTCGATGACCAATCATGCTGTCCGCCGTATTGACGGCCTTATAAGCAAGGACACCAGGCAAACCGAAAATCGCGCCCCAAAATACCGGAGCGACGACACCATCGGAGAAATTCTCTGCCAGCGACTCAATTGCGCTGGCGGCAATGCCTTCTTCTTCCAGCGTCGTCATATCGCGGCCAACAATTTTTGCAACGGCCTCGCGCGCGCCTACCAGACCAGCTTCCGAAAACGCGCTTGCAACATCCCGCACGTGGAGAAAAAGACTACGCTGTGCAATCAGAACCGACATCAGCAAGCCCTCGACGATCCAGCCATACGCCCAGTGCTGCAACAACACATGCAGCGCCATACCGACGGCTCCGCTGATGCCAACCACAACAAAAGCGGCAAGGGCCCCGAGCAGAATACGGCGTATCGGAGACCGTTCAGACCGATTCCAACTTCGGTCCAAAAAGCCAATCAACCGTCCGATCAGAACCACAGGATGTGGCACCTGGCGGTAAATTCTGTCCGGATCGCCAATGAGGGCATCGGCCAGCAGGGCAATGGCCGTTATGACGAGGAAAAGCGATGGTGAGGGGATCATTTATGCCCGAGTTTAGTGATAGATTGCTGCAAACAAGTTTAGCGGGCCAGAGATAATGGGAAAGACCGGAATTTTACTTTGTGGACATGGCAGCCGGAGCACCGGTGCGGTTTCCGAATTTGAAGGGTTGGCAAACGCCTTAACGGATCGTTTCCCGGACAATCCGGTTTCCTACGGCTTTCTCGAATTTGCCACGCCGATCATTCAGGACGGACTTGCGTCACTGATCGACCAAGGTGTCACAAAAGTGCTGGCCGTCCCGGGAATGTTATTCGCAGCGGGGCACGTAAAAAACGATGTGGTTTCAGTTCTGAATGACTATGCGGCATCACGCGATGGTATCGAGATTGGCTTTGGACGCGATCCCGGTATTGATCCCAAAATGCTGGCAGCCGCCCGTGACCGGATAGAACAGGCCGAACAGGACGCCCCGGGTGAGATTGACCGCGAAGAGACGTTGTTGATGGTCATCGGTAGAGGCACATCTGATCCCGACGCCAATGGAAATATCGCCAAGATTGCCCGAATGCTGGGCGAAGGGATGGGGTTTGGTTGGACCGAAACCGCTTATTCGGGTGTCACCTTCCCACTGGTCGCACCGGGGTTGGAGCACGCCGTCAAGCTCGGCTACAAGCGTGTCATCGTTTTTCCCTATTTCCTGTTTACCGGCATTCTGGTGCAACGAATATATGACATTACCGATCAGATCGCGTCGCGGTTTCCCGACACAGGGTTTCTGAAGGCTGGATATCTCAATGCCCACCCGTCTGTGGTGGATACCTTTGTCGATCGGGTTCAGGGAATCGAAGGCGGTGACAACAATATGAACTGCCTGACCTGTATCTACCGCGAACAGGTTGTTGGTTTCGAAGCTTCTGTCGGCCAACCGCAACAGGGGCACCACTATCATGTCCAAGGGGTTGGCACCGGCGATGCGACGTCCCACACACATGAACACGACAATGAGACCGGGAATTCTCACGACCATACCCACGCGCCACATCCGCATGCTGACCATCCCCATGGTCCCGGCAAACGCGATCCCAACGCCGCCTAAAAAACAATGGGAAACGGTATGTCATATCTCAAGGATCCGGACGCAATATACGCGGCGTCGTTTGCGGCAATCGCGAAAGCCGTCAATCTTGATGACGTACCTAAACCCCTGCACGCGATAGCAACACGTCTGGTCCATAGTTGCGGCATGCCGGAAATCCTGCCCAACCTGCATTGGGCGGGCGATCCGGTATCATCTGCTCGCGAAGCGCTGCAATCGGGCGCCTCAATACCGGTTGATGCCTCCATGGTTGCCGCTGGCATCACCGAACGCTTTCTACCCGCAAAAAACGACGTCGTCTGCACGCTCAATGCCTCGGACACGCGCGAGATAGCACAGCAAAACAGCACAACACGGTCCGCCGCGGCTGTTGACTTGTGGCTGCCGCATCTTGCTGGTGCGGTGATCGCAATTGGCAATGCCCCAACGGCTTTGTTTCGGTTACTGGAACTTCTTCAAGATCCAACAACACCACGGCCTGCCGCCATTTTCGCCTTTCCGGTCGGTTTTGTCGGCGCACCGGAATCCAAAGAAGCACTCATCGACGCCGCTCTAAATATCCCTTATCTCACTCTTAGAGGCCGCCAGGGCGGTAGTGCCTTTGCCGCCGCAGCTATCAACGCGGTCGCTCTGGGGGATAACCAATGAGCGATCAAACGCCCTGGCTTAGCGTCATTGGAATTGGCGATGGTGGGCTCGACAGCCTGACCCCAATCGCCAGGTCAGCACTTGATACTGCCGAAGTAATTTTCGGTGGTAAACGACATCTGAAATTTCTCGGAAACGACCCACGAGATTTGCAAAACTGGTCCTCGCCATTTGCTGAGTCGATTGAGCGGATACTCGCCTACAGGAACCAGGCCGTTGCCGTTCTCGCGACGGGCAATCCCCTCTGGTATGGCGCGGGGTCAACATTATGCAAAACCATTTCCCCAGAAGAGATTCGGTTTTATCCGTCACCCTCCGCCTACGCCTTGGCGGCGGCACGTATGGGTTGGGCGATTGAAAATACAGCCTGCCTTACCGTGCACGGGCGCAAGCTTGAGAATCTCATCCCCTCTATTACACCGCAGGCTAAAGTTTTTATTCTGTGCCATAACGGCGACACGGCAGCGGAGGTCGCCGCGATGCTGACCAGCCGCGGCTTTGGCGATAGTGAAATGACGATTCTTTCTCATCTCGGTGGTGCGGATGAAAAGATCCGCAGCAACATTGCCAACAAGTGGAAAGACCGTGATCTTCCAAACCTGACCACGCTGGCTGTCCGGTGCGTTGCCGAACCTAAAGCACAGATTCTATCAACGACACCTGGGTTGCCCGATAACGTTTTTGAACATGACGGCAAGCTAACCAAACGCGAAATCCGGGCGACAACCATGGCGGCATTGGTGCCCCTGCCCGATCAACATCTTTGGGATGTCGGTGCAGGCTGTGGCTCAATCGCGATTGAATGGTGCCGTGCCGTTTCCCGAGCAACGGCCTGTGCCGTTGAGATGAATCACGACCGACAATCGACAATCCGGTCAAATGCCCTGGCGCTTGGTGTTCCGGACCTTGAGATGATCGCTGGCCGCGCACCTGAAGCCCTTAATTCCTTAACCCAGCCCGACGCGATCTTTATCGGTGGCGGGTTATCAACAAAGGGGGTCGTCGACATCTGTTGGAATGCTTTGAATGCCCGCGGAAGGCTGGTTGCCAATGCCGTAACCATCGAAGGCGAAACACGCCTGATACAGGCGCAGGAAAGTTACGGGGGCGAGTTGGTTCGCTTCGCAATTTCGCGTGCTGAAGCCGTCGGCTCGTTCCAGGGCTGGCGACCCATGATGCCGGTCACCCAATGGCGGGCCCTCAAACCATGACGGAATCAGCGAAAATCTGGGGCGTCGGTGTGGGACCTGGCGACCCTGAACTCCTCACACTCAAAGCCCACCGGATTATTACCAGCGCAGATGTTATCGCCTACCCCGCCCCCAGCCACGGCGATAGCCTCGCCCGGTCGATTATCGCCCCGCACCTCACCGGCACACAGGAAGAGTTTGCCATCCGTATCTCGATGGACCCTGCGAGTTTTCCACCCAGAGATGTTTATCAGCAGGCCGTGAATGAAGTCAGCGCCTATGCTGAGAGTGGAAGCTCCGTTGCGATATTGTGCGAAGGCGATCCGTTTTTTTATGGATCCTTTATGTACATGTTTGAAAAACTGGCACAGCGCGGACCCGTAGAAGTTATCCCCGGTGTCAGCTCGCTGATGGCAAGTGCCGCAGCGTTACAGACACCATTGGCGTCGCGAAATGATGTGGTCTGCATCATCCCGGCAATGCTCGAAGCCGCAGATATTCACGCTCGGCTTAAAGCTGCCGACATGGCAGTGTTCATTAAAGTCGGACGGCATCTCGCAAAAGTCAGATCAGTCCTGCAGGAAGCTGATCTGTTGGATCAAGCGCACTATATCGAACGCGCAACGATGTCTTCTGAACAGCGTTTCCTGCTATCTGAGATAAAAGAAGATACAGCCCCCTATTTCTCGATGATCCTGGTACACCGGCGGGGTAAGGCGCTGTGACCAACACCAAATCCCCCGTATTTGTTGCCATTACCGCCGATGGCGCAGTCCTGGGCAATCGACTTGCGGGTAAAATCCCAGGCGCTCAACTTCATGGGCTGGAGGGGCGCGTCGCCGACGCAGATCTGACCTTTCAATCCGTGAAAGACCATTTGCATCAGCTTTACAAAAACAATCAGACGATTATCGGTATGTTCGCAACGGGTATCATGATCAGGATGCTCGCAGACTGTCTGACAGACAAACTGGAAGCACCTGCTGTGCTCTGCATTGCGGAAGATGGCAGCGCTGTCATCCCTCTCCTTGGTGGACATCATGGGGCTAACGATCTCGCGCGCAACCTGGCGGATCACCTTGGCGTTGTGCCATCGATTACAACCAGCGGCGACGCACATTTTGGCATCGCTCTCGATAATCCTCCGAAGGGTTGGAAATGCAATGACCCTTCGTTAGCAAAGTCTGCAATGGCAGCAATGTTGGCCGGCGACCCTGTATCTCTGCAAAACGACCTCACTGCCACTATTGATGTTAATTGGCTAACGGAATCAGGCGCAAAATTTTCGGAGGTAGGAAATCCAGCCATCCGGCTATCAGAAGCTCCCTGTAACAGCGATTTCACCCTTCACCCGGGGACATTGGTTATGGGTATTGGCTGCGAACGCGGTGCAACCGCGAGTGAAATAGCGGAATTGGCACGCAGTATCTTGACGCAAGCAAATCTCAGCGAGAACGCTATCGCTTGCATTGCGACCATTGATCTCAAAGAAGACGAAACCGGTATTCTCGAACTGGCATCGGCCCTCGACGTGTCCTGTCGGCTGTTCACCGCGGAACAACTCGAAACACAAACGCCACGGCTCGCGAACCCGTCTGACATCGTGTTTAACGCCGTCGGGTGTCACGGCGTTGCCGAGGGGGCAGCACTGGCTGCAGCTGGTGCAAAGGGTGAGCTTGTTGTCGCCAAACAGAAATCCGCGCGCGCCACCTGTGCGATCGCCAAAGCGCCAACCATCATCAATGCGGCCGGTTCCGGACGCGCTGTCGGCTCTCTTACGATTGTCGGCATTGGTCCGGGAGATGCCGCGTGGCGCGCGCCAGATGCCACGAACGCCATTTCGGCAGCAAGTGATTTGGTGGGGTACCGCCTCTATCTCGACCTACTGGGTGATCTCACCCGTTCTTCCGAATTGCATCCCTACGATCTGGGGCAAGAGCGAGATCGGTGCGCTGAAGCCCTCGCTTTAGCCGGTACGGGGAAGCAGGTGGCCCTGATTTCAAGCGGCGACGCCGGAATTTATGCGATGGCCAGTCTCGTTTATGAGCTGATCGACCGAAGCGACCGCCCTGAATGGCAGCGATTGAGCATTCGCGTTATTCCAGGCATTTCTGCACTGCAGGCCGCAGCGGCCCGCAGCGGTGCGCCATTAGGTCATGATTTTTGCGCAATATCCCTGTCCGATCTTTTGACACCGTGGGAGACCATTGAGCAAAGATTGAAGGCGGCAGCGCAAGGCGATTTCGTCGTTGCCCTGTACAACCCGGTTTCGAAAAAGCGGACTGGGCAATTGATGTCCGCCCGCAGCATCCTTTTAAAAGATCGAGAGCCGGACACACCCGTCATCATCGCCCGCAATTTGGGCCGGGAAAACGAAGCCGTTACCTTTACCACGCTTCAAGATCTTCACAGCGATCAGGTTGACATGTTGACGCTGGTTATGATCGGGAGTTCCCAAACCAGAATGATCGGTACAACCGGCCAGCGTCGATGGGTCTATACACCGCGCGGCTATGAAAAAAAGGAACAAACAACGTGACTGTTCATTTTATCGGTGCAGGGCCCGGCGCAGCCGATCTGATCACCGTTCGTGGGTTGCGACTGATCGAGAAATGTCCGATCTGTCTCTATGCCGGATCGCTGGTTCCAATCGAGATTATTGAGGCTGCACCTGATGACGCCCTAGTGATCGACACCGCCCCCATGCATCTTGATGAAATACTCAAAGAGATCGACACCGCCCACGTCGACGGGAAGGATGTCGCCCGCGTACATTCAGGTGATCCCTCACTTTATGGCGCGATTGCCGAACAAATGCGCCGCCTTGACGCGTTGGGTATCCCGTATGACGTAACCCCGGGTGTTCCAGCCTTCGCGGCAGCAGCAGCATTACTGCAACAAGAGCTGACTTTGCCCGGAATTGCCCAGACGGTAATTGTTACCCGTACCGATGGCAAAGCCAGTCCAATGCCTGAGGGTGAGGATTTAGATACGCTTGGGAAAAGCGGCGCGACGCTGGCGATACATCTGTCTGTCCGAAATCTTTCCAGGGTGACAGCGGAGCTGACGCCACATTATGGCGAAGATTGTCCGGTCATCGTGGTTTATCGGGCAACCTGGCCGGACGAGAAAGTCATTCGTGGAACTCTCAGCGATATTCGTCAAAAGGTTCGAGAGGAGAAGATAACCCGGACAGCGCTCATTCTGGTCGGGCCGGTTTTTGCCGACCGTGAGTTCGAAGACAGTCGTCTCTATGCCCCAGACCATCGGCACATTTTGCGGCCGCGTTAAATATCTCGCCGCAACTGCTCCAACAGCGCCAAAGGGTCATCAAACACGACACCACCCACGATCGGTGGCCGGTCGATCATGATAACCGGGATTGAAAGTGATTTTGCGGCGTGTAACTTCGCAATTGTCGCTGATCCGCCGCTATTTTTGCTGACCAGCGCATCGATTTTAGGATCCCGCAGCAATGCACGTTCATCAGCCTCGTTAAACGGACCACGTGCTTTGATATGGCTAAAGTTACCAAGTGGGATCGGGGCCTCGGGTTCTTCGATTGAACGGATGAGAAACCAAACGTCGGTCAAATTTGAAAAATCGGCGACATCGTTTAATCCACCACTGAGAAACACACGTTTAAAATTATCATGAATCCTTTCCGCTGCCTCCTTCGAAGAAGACGCATGTATCCACAAACCATCATCTGGTTCGGGCCAGGCGGGTCGCAGAAATTTATAATGCGCCAATGATGTTTCCGTCGTGGCCAGTCGGGCATTCTCGGCCATTTGCGCAGCGTAGGGGTGTGTTGCATCCATGACAGCAACAATCTCATTTTGCTGTAGATAGCGTACTAACCCTGTTGCGCCGCCAAACCCGCCCCGACGAAGGTCACAATCAGGCAGGTTTGGTGACCGGGTTCGTCCCGCCAGCGAATAGATAACGGAAAGATCGGTCTGTTCCTTAAGCGCCCCTGCAAGATAAACCGCTTCTGCGGTACCGCCAAGAATCAGAATCTTCTTCATGGCCCGTCGAATCCTGCATGACCGACTTCTTTTCCAAAACGGTCATAAAGAATAATTTCGACATCGAAGGTGCCCTCAGCGAGTTTCGCCGCCTCTCTCCGTGCTGTAATGGCGACGACATTCCCCAATGCGAGATTATTATTCTGGGCAATTTGCAGAATAGCCCCTGCGGAACCACCCGCCTCAATTTCAGCAATCAGCCTTTCATTTGCGCCAGCCCGTTTCGCCAGCCCGCCCAAAAATACAGGATCGACCTGAGACCGTTTCGAATGCAAATCAAGATGGCCGGCCGCGAGTTTTGAAAGTTTGCCAAAGCCGCCCGCAATCGTCAGACGGGGCACCGGGTGGCTTCTAAGATATTTCATCAAGCCACCAACGAAATCACCCATATCGAGAAACGCGATCAAGGGCAGGTCATAGCGTTCCATTACGGCTTTCTCGGAGGTCGACCCTGTTGATCCGACGACGTGATTAAGGCCAGCCGCTTTCGCAACATCAATGCCCCGATGAATCGAATAGATCCAGGCTGAACAAGAATACGGGACGACAATCCCGGTCGTGCCCAGGATCGACAGCCCACCAATAATTCCCAGCCGTTCATTCCAGGTTTTTCTGGCAAGGGCTTCACCATCCTCAACAGAAACCGTGATCTCCAGATCGAGCGGTCCATCGTCAGCACTTCGAATTGCCTCGATGTTGTCTGTGATCATTTTTCGCGGTGCTGGATTGATCGCAGGTTCCCCGACCGCAAGCGGCAATCCTTTGCGAGTCACCATTCCCACACCATCACCAGCCTTAAAAATCAGACCATCACCCTTGGAAAGAATCCGCAGCTGACATTCTATCAAGGCGCCATGGGTTACATCAGGGTCATCACCGGCATCTTTGACAACAGAGGCCCTCGCGACGCCTTTTCCCAATTTAGTCCGTTCGAGGGCAAAAATCGGCTTTTGTCCCTTGGGCAAAGTGATCTCCACGACGTCAGGAAAGTGACCATCAACCAGTGCCATAAAGGCCGCTTTCGCCGCCGCTGTCGCACAGGCACCAGTCGTCCAGCCATATTTCAGGCGACGATCATCCTCTGGTTCAATATCTGACATTTCCGTAGCGGCGTTTTTATATTACCTAAGTGTCTTCTATAGAAATTATCGTAACCGGCGCAAAAGGCCACACATGAATACGCCCGATCTTTCCTTCCCTGACTTCGCACCTGGGTCCGTGTGGCTGGCTGGCGCGGGACCAGGTGACCCGGCCTTGTTAACGCTGGCTGTATATCACGGTTTGCAAGAGGCCGATGTCGTCGTCTATGACGCGCTGGTGGATCAACGCATTCTCGAGCTGGCGTCTCCCGATGCCATATGGGAGTATGCCGGGAAACGCGGCGGGCGACCATCAGCAGATCAAAACGATATTTCTGATAAACTCGTCGATCTGGCTCAGAAAAAGAAACGCGTCTTGCGGCTCAAAGGCGGTGACCCCATGGTATTTGGTCGTGGCCCGCAGGAGTGTGAGACATTGATTGCTGCTGGGATTCCGTTCCGCATTCTACCGGGAATCACGGCGGGAATTGGCGGGCTAGCGTATGCGGGGATCCCTCTCACCAGCCGCGACACCAATGCGGCGGTCACCTTTATCACCGGCCATACAGCGGGCGGTGACATTCCTGACGATGTTGATTGGGAATGCCTATCCAAAGGGTCTCCAACTCTCGTCATCTATATGGGCAGCAAGCATCTCGACAAAATACGTGACCGGTTATTGGAATCAGGACGTTCCGAAAATGAACCTGTTGCCATGATCAGCAAGGCGACCACAGATCAACAGCAGACCGTCACAACAACACTCAAACACTGTACCGATGTCATGGCTGCCAGCGAGATCGTCACCCCAATGATTATCGTGATTGGCCCAACGGTCTGCTATCATGAAGCATTTAGTTGGTTTCACCCGTGACCCAGGGTGTTCTCATTGCCGCGCCGTCTTCGGGCAGCGGTAAAACCGTTATCACGCTCGCCCTGCTGCGGGCGCTCAAACGTGCTGGCCGAGCTGTCTGTTCGCTAAAAATCGGGCCGGATTATATCGATCCGGGCTTTCATACACTGGCCTCTGGTCGAGCTTGCTTAAATCTCGATGGCTGGGCCATGCGCCCTTCCACACGGACCGATCAGACGACCCGCGCGGCGGAGGGATCCGAATTTGTCATCGCTGAAGGAGTAATGGGACTGTATGATGGCGCCGCAGATGGCACAGGCAGTTCTGCGGACCTCGCTGCTGAACTGAACTTTCCGGTTATCCTTATTGTTGATGTTTCAGGACAATCAACGTCAGCGGCTGCAATTGTTTCAGGCCTTAAAAATTTTCGCGACGATATTGATGTTACCGGGGTGATATTCAATCGCGTCGGCAGCGACCGCCACGAACAGATGCTGCGCGACGCGATGACAGGTGTTCCCATAAACATTCTTGGCTGCCTTCCACGTGATGATTCCTTGACCCTCGATAGTCGTCACCTTGGACTGGTGCAAGCGGAGGAATTATCAGAAATCGAGACCAGGATTGATGCCGCTGCGAGTTTGGCCGAACGGCATATTGACCTGGATGCCCTTGTATCATGCGGGCAAACGAAAAACTTTGCAGAAGCTGAACCAACGGCGGCATTACCCCCTATTGGCCAAGAAATTGCCGTCGCTGCCGACAAGGCGTTTTCGTTTTGCTACCCGCATATTTTGAATGGGTGGCAGAATTCAGGCGCAACGATTTCCACTTTCTCTCCCCTCGCCGATGAAATGCCACCCAAAGATTGTGACGCGATCTATTTGCCGGGCGGTTATCCTGAATTGCATGCGGAACAAATTGCCGCAAACCGAACATTTTTGAACGGCCTGCGGCAGGCCGCCGAGCCAGGTGCAGTAATTTATGGAGAATGCGGTGGTTTTATGGTTCTGGGAGAATCCCTAACCGACAGAGATAACAAAACATTCGCTATGGCCGGATTGCTTCCGGTAAGGACAGATTTTTCAAAACCAAGGCTCCATCTCGGCTATCGCAAAATACAGCTTCTCGCGGATGGTCCGCTGGGAAAATCAGGAGCAGGATATCGAGGCCACGAGTTTCATTATTCTACACAGACGACAAAATCCGGCGACTCACTGTTCGTAGCCCACGATGCCCTCGATAAAGAAATTGGGCCCCTTGGCTGCCGTGCCGGTTCGGTCATGGGGTCCTATATCCACCTTATCGATCGGGTGGATTAGTCCTGTAGCACTTTCTCGAGTCGCTCAAATTCAGCTTCATTTCCGGGCAGGCCAAACCGTAACCATTCCGGTCTATCTTCAAACGCCCGAACCAAGACGCCGGCGCAACCCAATTTTTCATAAAGAAACGCGGCATCCTTGGTCCGTGTCAGAACATACAAATCAGTACCACCGACAATCTCCAACCCCGCTGACAGCAAGATTTTATCCAACCTGGCCCGCAATAATGCCAATGACTGCCGCGTCTGATCTATCCAATTTTTATCACGGAGGGCCCTGGTACCGATCTCGATTGCAGGACCTGAGACCGCCCAAGGACCCAACTGGGAAGCCAGGCGTTTAGTCATGTCGTCCTGCCCCACAGCGAATCCCAATCGCAATCCTGCCAAACCAAAAAACTTGCCAAAGGAACGCAGAATCAACAGCCCATCCATTTCGGCTTGAGATGTCATGCTGATCTCTGGAGTCACATCCGCAAAAGCTTCGTCAATGATCAATAGTCCCCCCAAGGCTGCTAATTTTCTTCGGGCCGCCTCGAGAATTGTTGGATCATGGCGCCGCCCGTCAGGGTTATTGGGATTCACGACGACAACCACAGCGGCAGCGTCGAAATCTTCAAATTGCTCGATTTCAATAACGGGGTGACCGTTAACGCGCCAAAGATGCGCGTGCTCGCTATAGGTCGGCGACATCACCGCGACGGGCCCTTTCGGAACGAAGATTTCGGGCAATATCTGTAATAAAGCCTGTGTGCCAGGCGCCGCGCAGAGAGCCGTACTGTCTACCAGGTCATAGGCGCTACGCGCCGCATCCAGTAAACCATTCAAAGATTCCGTTGTCGGGAGACTGGTCCAGGCAGCGTTTGCAAGTTCAAGATTTGAATAGGGCACCGGGTTAATGCCGGTCGAAAGATCAAGCCACCCGTTCGCCAGCCTTCCAAAGCGCTGCGCCGCGACAGATATATCACCACCGTGATTTGGCGCAGAATTATCCCGTTCAACCATCCTCATTTCAAAATCATAGTCGGAGTAAGGCTCGCAAACCAGCGTGATAGACCCCCCGACCGATCCGCCGCTATTTACCGAATTTTTAATAAAATGCCCTGGTTTTCGGCGCTGCATCGTTTCGTTATGCGGGTGGGATGTCAGACAAGCAAGACAGGCAACAGTGAACCAAAACTGCGCTCATAAAGGAATTCTCGTCGGTATAGTCAGTACTATGCTGTTTGGCTGTGCTGTGGAACCACTGGTTTTCAACTTGGGATGAATTTATTCGAGCTTTTCGCTGGCAGCAGCAAAATGGGAAAGCAAAGGATCCGATCTCGAAACACCGCTCGATCTGCTGGTAAATGCAATGCTAAAAAATGGCGACGGGCCTTCCAAGAGACCGGGGAGTAAGAACAGAACATTCGAAGTCAAGCTTACCCCTAAATCACCACCGCCAGTTCAAAAAGCCACTGATTTGAACAACATCCTACCCGCCGCCGGACCGGCGAAAAAGGAATCCAAATCTGATCAGGTAGCCGCGATCAAGCCTAAAACGTCAAAGCCCGCCGTAACGTCCGGGCCAACACATGTTGTGCAGCCAGGTGCCTTTCGGAGTGCTCCCAAAGCGAAAACCCTGCACCGCGTTTTGACGGAATCAACGGAGTCAACGTTCGTATTGTTGAACGGTCATCCAACGGCGGTACTGCGCTTCACTATGTTGAGACTGCTTCAATACCCGACAGAACATCGGCTATTGAGTTGTGCCAAACCCTGAAAGGGCTGGGTCATGACTGTATTGCGCCGGCTGTCATCAACGGAGTAGGTGTGGCTGTCGTCGGCATCTGGCACAACCGGTTCCGATGGAGCTACTGGCGCAGGGTTACCTGCATCATGGCTGACCTCATCCACAGTAGCCGGCTTTTCTTCAGCTGCGGCAGCTTTGTCCGCTTGCTTGTCATGCCCATTCGCCAGCCCCTTGCCGTTCGCATTACCCGGGATGGCCGTCTCGGGTTGCGGATATACGACCCTCAAATTGTCGCGAAGAATGATGGTCGGAACAGGTAACCAGCACGTGAAGAAATATGCTTAACGCGATGCCTTTCGTTCCAATATTGATGCAATTATCTCTAAAATTTTCGATAAATTTTTTCCGCAGTTATAAGTTATAGGCTTGATGCTGTGGCTTGATCTCTTTATCTTGTTCATAAGGAGATTGAGCATGAACCTTTTGAATATCTTCACACGCTATCCAGATCAAGAAGCCTGTATTGAGCATTTTGAAGGGGTGCGGTGGGGCGATGACCCGCATTGCCCTCACTGTGGAAGTACGCACGTTGCCCGCAAGAGCGAAGGGCGCAAGATTGGTCGATGGAATTGTCATGGCTGCAAGTCCAGCTTCAACGTATTGTCGGGTACGATTTTTGAAAAGACAAGAGTTCCCCTTCAAAAATGGTTCATGGCCATCGGCCTGATTGTGAATGCGAAGAAAAGTCTGTCAAGCTGTCAGCTTGCTCGCGATCTTGACCTGACGCAGCCCACTGCATGGTATATGCAGTAGCGGATACGCGCCCAAATGGCGACCAAACAAGGCGAAATTCTGCTTCAAGGTATCGTCGAAGCAGATGAAACCTATGTCGGCGGAAAGCCTCGTAAGCGGAATAAACGCAAAGAAAACAAATCGTTACCCCCCCCCCCCCCCCCGCATAATCCAAGAGGCAGAGGCACACGCAAAACACCGGTTATCGGCGCGGTAGAACGTGGAGGTAAAGTTGTTGCGAGGGTCGCAAGCGACCTAACTGGAAAAGGTGTTCTCAAATTCATTCGTGACAGCGTTGATCCTGAAGGCTCATTGCTCATCACCGATGAATTCAAAGCATACAACGCCGTCCGTTCAACTATTGCACATGCCACGGTCAACCACAGCCGCGGGGAATATGTTGATGGTGAGGCGCACACCAATAGTTTTGGTCGCTTCTCAAACGGGCCTGGTACGGCTCGCACCACCACTACCGTAAATGCTACACGCCGCTCTACGTGGCCGAAACCTGCTGGAAATACAATCAGCGCAAGTCCGACAACGCTTTTGGGGCTTTCATGCGGGGGGGGGGGTTCGCATGAACCGGCTCTATTACGGCGACTGCCTGACCATTATGCAGGACATGCCGCTCGGCAGTGTGGATCTGATCTATCTGGACCCGCCATTCAATTCCAACCAGGATTACAACGCAATTTACAAGGACGAGACGGGGCGCCCCTTGCCTGATCAAATAGAGGCGTTCTGCGACCTATGGACCTTGGATGCAGAACGGGAACGTGCGATCCGCTCCATGCCGGTTCTCATGCGCGAGGCTGGGGTAGATGACGGAATTGCCGAGTCTTGGAAAATCTGGATGAACGCGCTTAGAAAGACGCAACCGCGCCTGTTGGCTTATCTCAGCTACATGACTGAGCGACTGTTGCCCATGCGCGGCATTCTGAAGCCGACAGGCTCTATCTATTTGCACTGCGACCCAACTGCTTCACACTGCATCAAGGTGATGATGGATGGGATATTCGGACATCGTAATTTCAGGAATGAAATCGTTTGGCAGAGACAGTGACAGAATTCTTTTCTATGGTAAATCAAACGAAGTAACATGGAACCAGCTTAGCCAGCCACTGAAAGAGGATTATGTAGAGCGCACCTATCGCTATGATGATGGCGGCAGGCGTTACCGTCTGAACCCGCTCCATGCAGAGGGACTTAGTGGCGGCGGCTATGAGTACGAATGGAATGGGCATAATAGAGTATGGCGATACCCGATAGATGGAATGCGGGATATGGAAAGTCGAAATCGCTTGCATTATTCGAAGACCGGTCTGGCCAATAGAAAATTCTACCTTGATGAGAGCAAGGGGACACCCTTACAGGCCACATGGGTAGACATTAAGCATCCACATGGCAAGGAACGCCTCGGTTACGCCACGCAGAAGCCATTGGCTCTGCTTGATCGCATAATTCGAGCCAGCAGCAACGAGGGTGATGTTGTGTTCGATCCTTTCTGTAGCTGCGCAACAACTATTGAGGCCGCACACAAGCTGGGTCGGCGGTGGGTTGGGTCGATATTGCGATTCATGCGATCAAACGCATTGCAAAGGTCCGCCTTCAGGACCGGCTTGGCCTGGTCGAAGGAGAGGACTTTACCGTTACTGGATTTCCTCGCACGCTGGAAGGTGCGAAAGACCTTTGGGAGCGGGACAAGTATCACTTCCAGAAATGGGCCGTGGAGGAGGTTGACGGGTTCGTTACGTCCCGCAAAACTGGCGATGGTGGGATTGATGGCCAGTTTAATTGTGCTGGAAGATTTGGGAGAACGTAAGATTAGGAATTTCAGGCAGGAAATGGCTTCGGCAGGTGACATTGAAGTCAATGGCATTCCTTATGCACGTATGCAGATGTTGACAGTTTCAGAAGTTCTCAATGGAAAGCGGTTTATTACGCCCGGTGCGGTAGGACGTGGGTTGGCGCAACCGAGTCTCCCATTAGGCCAGGAGGTTCAAGCCTATAACTTATAACTGCGTTACTTTAAAACGCGTGTTACCCCGGTCGTCTTTGATCTCGAGGCGCGCAACTGGTTCAAAGTGATCGACCGCACCATGAACCGTAATAGAGAGTTCGTCGATGCGCGGCTGAACAATGACATACCAGAAGTTGTCCGGTGTCTCGCTGAAATTACGGGACTTGCCACGTTTCAAGTCACCAGGAGATTTCTGCCGAACCCCCGAGAGCAGTTGCCTCCGAAAGCTCTGATTTTGCGAGTCGTAGAAATTCCCGGTCGCCTGGACCAAAAGACATTGAATCAGGGGCATCTATCATCTACGCCCTTCTCGCATGGCCCTATCGCTATCCCTATGGCTTTCGAGGTCGTTCCAACATTGATTGGCGATACATCTCCAGATAAACTTCTAACTGCGCAGATAGTCTGTCAGATAGAAACTGTCAAGGAAGTACCAAGTGCCCCTGAAGCGTCGGGAGTGCCTAAAACGGTCGTTTTTGTCCTCGTGCCCTGCCCTACGGCAGATCAATCGCTTAGGTTTGACAAAAACCCCCGGCAAAACTACCGAGGTTCTGACAGGTTTTTGGCGGAACACGACAGAACTATCTTGAGCGTTTCGCGATCTGCCGTTCCGTCTCTTCATGACCTGCTACAGCAGCTTCGACCCTAAGCCGGTCTGGCCCCTCCGGCATTCGTTCGAGCTTCTTCCGCAATTGATGTCGCTTTTGATGCTGAATGTTGGGCAGCAGGAGCGCGCCGTCTCGCAGAATGACCCCTGTTACCGCCACAGGGGTTCCACGCCGAGATTCCTCTTTATTGGCCTTTGTTTTGTGCCCGTGTTTCTGAAGGGCCTGTTTGATATCCCAGAGTGTCCGCCCCAGAACCACTTCACCAGAGAGCGTCACATCATCGACGTAGACTGTCAGCTGATTACCTCCCCGCGCAGCAATGGCGGCGATTTCATCCCACATGTCACGATAGGCGAGAAACGCGAGGATCGGGCTTGCCGGGCTGCCTTGGGGTAAAGTGCCGTCCCGTGTCGTCAGCCAGGTCAAAATTGCCACGACATCTTGCTTATTGTCTGGGTCTTCCTTGGTCCGGTCAGCCCCGTGTCGTCAGCCAGGTCAAAATTGCCACGACATCCGGGGGACAGCCCAGAACCTTTCCAAAAAACCATGCTACCTTGGCGGCGGTACAACTTGGATAAAAATCTTCAATGTCAATCTGTCGATGCGCTGGTGCGTCCCGATGAACCGCAGCGTTGTCGATATTTGAACGCCCTCGGACAGGTGACATTAGATAGTCAGGGGCCTCCACCCGCATGAGCAGTTCGCTCAACCGCGCCTGGATGCGCTTGAGATCATAACGCGGTGCGTAGACCACGCGCACGCCGCTATTCTTCTTGGGCTTCTCCATCCGGTAATAGAGGGCATCAGCTGCCTTCAGCTCGGCAAGTTTGGTTGGGGTGGTCTGAAGAAGGCGAAGAAGTTTCTTCTTGCTGCCGCAACGATACAGTGCGCATTGGTCAAGGGCGTAGCTCTTGTCGCGACGGGGCATTTCAGGACGTTTCCCGGCGGCGTTCAACGATACGAAGAAAATCGAGAACCTTGTCAGCAATCACACCACGGGCGCGATCAATCGCTTTGATGTTAGTACCAGAGGACAGTTGTTCATCAAAGAACCAGATCGAGCTGACCGGTAGATCAAACACCTGAGCATACTTTGCAACGAGTTCTTGGCTTGGCGTCTTCATGCCTCGCTCAATGTCGGACAGGTGGGACTGCGAGACGTCCAGTTCTTCCGCTAGAGCGACCTGCTTCCGATCGTGGAAGACGCGGATCAGTCTGAGAGCTTCACCAAGCATTACGTTCATGTCTCCTCTTTTCTCAAGCATTCAGGACGCGCGGTTAGCTAGTAGGCCTCCCGGTCAGCCAGGCAATCAGGCGGAACGCCTTTTCGATTACCCAGACAGCCCAGAGCACTGCCTTTAGCAGGCGCGGCCCCCATACCTTCATGGCGGAAGGCTTCTTTGGGTTAGCGCGTGTCCCACGCGGATCGGTCTCGTTAATATCATAGGACATAGTGTCCTCCTTCTGTTGGCCTCGAACGCAGGATTGCGACGAGGGCCTTCCCCAACATCAGGTTCGGAGAGACCTCTCCTTTATCCATCATGCGGCCCCCCCGGGGGCCTTCCCGGGGGGGCCGCCCCCTCCCGGCGACACAGGGGCCGTCTGGGGGGTAGGCGGTAGAGGGGCGAACCCCTCCGCGAGCCAGCAAGCTGACTCAAAATATGAAGGCGTTGTTCCGAGCCGAGGCCGAAGCCCCGGTGTTCCAACAAAAGAGATATAGGAACGCTTCTGTTGAGATATAATATCGCCTACAGCGATTTTTTGAATTTTTCTCAGCTGGACAAAACCCTACGTTTCTGACCAGAATCTTACATGATTATAGGATATGCCCGCGTAAGCACTGACGACCAAAGCCTTGATGCCCAGACCGACGCGCTGACAACGGCAGGAGCTGACAAGCTGTTCGCCGACAAGATCAGCGGATCGAAGCGCGAGCGGCCAGAGCTGGACAAAATGCTGGACCAACTCCGCGACGGTGACGTTGTGACTGTCACCAAATACGACCGCCTGGCCCGGTCGCTCAAAGACCTTCTGGAGATCGTAGAGACGATCCGAGCGCGTGGTGCCGGCTTTCGATCCTTGGCCGAGGACATCGACACAACGACGCCGGCAGGCCGTCTTGTGTTCCATGTCTTCGCATCTATCGCCCAGTTTGAGCGGGAGAGGATTTCTGAGCGGACTCGGGAAGGCTTGGCGTCGGCTCGCAAGCGCGGGCGGGTCGGCGGGAGGCCCCCTGCCCTTTCAACGGTCCAGAAGGACGAGGTGCGGCGCATGCGGGACGACGAACACCGCCCGGTCCCTGAGATCGCGCGGCTGTTCAAGGTCAGCGAGCGCACGGTGCGTAGAGCGTAAATTACAGCCTACACTTGACACATTTCACAAATATTACCATCTAAGGGAAAATATCTGGTGAAATGTGATGCGAGACAAGCGGGAAAAATTTAAAAAGCTGGCCGAAGCGCGCGTGAATCGGGCGATCAAAGACCTGCGATTGATCGGAAACCTCTCCAATACGAGCGGCTATGCGTATGAGGATGACGACATCCGCAAGATTTTCAGGGCACTCCAAAAAGAGCTTGAAGAGGCTAAGGGTCGTTTTGGCGGCACCCGCAACGTCAAAGATGAGGATTTTCGTCTGTAATGAATATTGCCAGCACTCAAACCTGGAACTGGATTTGGCCACACGTAGGAGCCACACCGATCAATCAGGGGTTGGATTCGGAGATGTTCGACCGAACAGACTATCCGTATTCCGAAACCTTTGTGCGGGAAGCCATACAAAATAGTCTTGATGCACGGCTGGACCCTACAAAGCCGGTGATAACGAATTTCACGTTTCATTCTGAGGGGATAGGCCCGAGACGTGCTTTTCTTGAACCTGTCATGGCCCATCGCAAGAAGGCAGAGCTGGAGATTCCCGAAGAGTGGGCCAATGGCCATGTCAGGTGGCTTGTTGTGGAGGACTTCAACTCGAAAGGCCTCAGCGGAAGCCTTACCAGTCGCACGAGTGATTTCTGGAACTATTGGCTCAATTTCGGGATTTCCAACAAGGACGGTTCGGGTCGCGGAGGGCGCGGCATCGGCCGTGTTACGTTCCTTATAGCCTCCAGACTTCAGTCAGTCATTGGCTACACCCGCCGCAGCGCGGATGGGACAAGCGCTATCTGTGGCATGTCCGTCCTGAGAGCGAAGGAAGACGGAGACGATTTTCTGTCAACGCACGCATATCTGGCTGAGGAGATCAGCGGGAATATCTACAATCTTCATAGTTCACCGGAATTCCAGATGCGGACTCGTAGCGCCTTTGGTTTCACCGGCTACGATGGGGAGTTCACAAGCGGGCTGGGTCTGGCGATACCTTACCCGCATAAAGAACTCGTTCCCGATGGCATCTTGGCCGCTGCCATTGAGAATTTTGCCCCGGCGATCATGAGTGGCACGTTGCAGTTGAATGTAGATGGCCGGGTACTGGATGCTTGCTCTATCAAGGAAATCGCTTTGGACGTTTCTGAGCGATTCAATGACGAGGCTATCCGAAATGATGTAGGGCGTTATCTGAACCTCATCCAGAGCGCCCTGAACGGGACAGAGCCTCACAAGATCGCTCTGGCCAGAGCGCACAAAGGCGACCTCGAAGCGTTGCGAACGACAGCGCCAGTCGAAGCCATGAGGAAAAGGTTGGCCTCCGAGAAAACCGTCGTTCTTCAGGTTGAATTTCCGCTGGAGCGGAAAGGGAAAGAGGCAAATGTAAGTCTGCGGGCCGTTATCTCGACCACCCCGTCCGGTGGCAAGCCAATTGACCGGTTGTTCAGGGAAGGCATGAGTTTGCCCGATGTGCGTTCCAAGAACCCGGGCGAGCTGGACATGCTGCTACTGGTCAGTGATGGGCTTCTTGCGACATATCTGAACTTCTGTGAAGGCAAGGCTCACCTTGACCTGCTGGAATCAAAAGACATTCGTCTGAAACTGGAAGACAATGGGTTCAGCAGGGGGCCGCGTGCGAAGCGCTTCATAAAGGCTCTTCCAACAGAGCTGAGGCTTCTGCTCACTCCGGATATTACTGTGCCTGACTCACACGTCTTCAACAGCTTCTTTTCCAAGCCGACCGACAAACCCGGAAAGAAAAGTCCGGACGACGGTATTGATCCGCCCCCACCGCCGCCCAAACCGCCCGTATTCAAGGTGGAGACCCTGAGCGACGGATTGCGGATAAAAGCGAACCCTGCGTTCACCGACTGGCCGGTAAACGTCACCATCGGATTGGCGTATGCAGATGGCTCGCGCAGACCATCATGGAGCCCATTCGATTTCAAACTGGATACCTTGAGCATCAAGCACTCGGATTGTGACTTCACTACCGAAAAGAACAAAGTCCGGGTGGTGAACTGCGGACCCGAAGCCGAGATTGCAATTACCGGTTTCGATACAAACCGCGAACTTGATACATCCATAAGGCCCTGGAAACATGCGCAAACGAATTAGACTAACCGGGCGAAAGCAGTTACCGCGCTCAGCCGTTGAGGCGAAGGTTGTAGAGATCGGTTCGAAGAAGCTTGTCTCCATGACGATTGCGAATCCGCAGGCTTTCAAAAAGCTTCCGGATACGGCCCGAGTGAAGCTGAGGCTATTCGAGAACAAGTTCTCCGAGACGCTGGAGTTTGGGACGCTCGGGTCAATGCAGACTACGGCTGAAATGAGCAACAAGGCGTTCTCCGCCCCATCTTGCCAGCTCCGGGTGGTCGCGTCAGAGGGGGAACACCGGGGATTTCTTCTGGGCAGCACAGATACCTGGACGATGCGTGCCAACAACGATGAAGAGGAGAGCACGGCAAACGAAGGCATACTGATGTTCCAGCCGCACGAAATCGCTCCGCGTAGTTGGAAGCTCGAAATTCGCGACGATGATTATCCCATCGTCTACATCGACAAGAAGATACCGGATTCATGCACCTGGGTGCGTAATGATCCGATTTTCATCAGCTGTGTGCTACCAGCGATCATTCGGGAGGTGTTCGAAGACATCCTCGTTTCTGTCACTCCACCTGATCAAAATTGGGCGAAGGACTGGTTGGGCTGGGCAGATACGCTGATGCCCGGAAAAGCGCCACCTTGGACAGATGGACGCCAGCAAAAATATGAGTGGATCAATGATCTTCTTGATGGCTTCTGCCTGCGGCACGGCACGTTGGATATGCTGGTTGGGAAATTGCAGCAGGAGGTGGGCGCGTGACATTCTTCAATGCACTCTATGAATTCACCGAAACTGGGGTCGATGCCTATAATCGTGTGTTTACGGGCCAACTGGATGCGGCGGCCATTGATCTGAAAGATAGCGATCTTGTTTCCCGCATCGCCGGGACCAATGGGATCAAGATTGCTGAATTCGACACGACCAAGGAAATGGCGATGGCGGTCCTGGACGGCCTCGGCAGCGCTGATCTCTATGAACTTCTGCCCCGCACCGGGCTTTGGGCGTGGCTGACGTTTGTTCTCAGGGACCAGCTTTTCAAACACGACAAAACCGGTAACTGGAAGGTTGGAGAAATCCATCGTTGGTATCCAAGTGATCCGAACGATTGGCAAAAAGGACAAAGGCATCTGGTTCGGATACCGGTTTTGCTGGCGCATACCCTTGGTGACGATGCCGACCACCTTCTGTGTGGCGCTCTGTCGGTCTTGCCCGAAATCCGAGAGCAGCTGACAAGCCAGCAGGACATGTTCAACGATACTTTCCAGCAGGTAGCGCGGGCACTCTATTTCGATGACTCCAAGGGCCGCCTGAAGCGAGGCGCAGGCGGAAAGACCGGTGGCACACCGCGCCGGTTGGCGAAAGTCCGTCAACAGCTTGATGTAACCTGGGACCTTGAAGACCTTCAGGTCGAAAAGATCATTGCGAGGCTTCCCGCAGAATTTGAACGTTTCAAAGAAGCCGCTGGTTCAGCCACAGCATAACGTAGTTTGAGAGGTGACGTTCCGTTTCTTCTGGGCCGCAGTTAATCTATCTTTAGAACAAACATGAACAAATGGCAGAAACAGGGTTCCCAAACCCTCTGGGACAGATTATGACATGTTGTCAATAATAGACACAGAGCAGGGGCAGGCACATGAACGCGCATCCACGAACAGAATTTGCAGAATTGATGTAACGTGCCGGTCTCGACATCGACACGGCGGCAGAGCTTCTGGACGTGAACGCCCGGCTCAGGCTGGAGAAGCTGCGCCAGACTGTAGACGTGCGCTGCACCGGTGCCCGGCCCGGGGGCTTCCGGTTCATTGACCTCTTTGCCGGAATCGGCGGCTTTCGTATTCCGTTTGAGGGTATTGGCAGGCAGTGTGTATTCACGGCAGAACGGGACCGGTTCTGCCGGGAGACCTACAGCGCCAATTTCCCCGAACCCGCCAACAGCGAACATATCTTTGCCGAAGACATGCGCCCTTGGGCGGACGCGCCCGAGAAAATACCGGCCCATGAAGTGCTTCTGGCCGGGTTTCCATGCCAGCCGTTCTCGATTGCAGGCGTGAGCAAGAAGAACGCCCTTGGCCGTCCGCACGGGTTCCTGTGCGACACGCAAGGGACGTTGTTCTACGATCTGGCCAGGATCATCGACCATCACCAACCTCCGGCCTTCCTGCTGGAGAACGTGAAGAACCTTGAGCGCCATGACGGTGGCAAGACCTTTGCCACGATCATCCATGTGCTGGAGAACGAGCTGGGCTACCGGGTTTTCCACAGGGTCATCAGCTCGACACCCTGGGTGCCCCAGAAACGGGAGCGCATCTTCATCGTCGGGTTCAGGGATCACGGCATCGGGTTTGATTTCGATCAGCTTGCCGTGCCTGAAGGAGACGGCCCGAAACTCGGCTCCATTCTCGACAGGAAGGTCGATCCGAAATACACCCTCACCGAAAACATGTGGACCTACCTTCAGGGCTACAGGGAAAAGCACCGCAAAGCCGGGAACGGCTTTGGCTTTGCGCTCTTTGACCCCAATGACGTGGCCCGCACCCTGTCCGCACGCTACTGCAAGGATGGCTCCGAAATCCTGATTGCGCAGAAGGGAAACAGGCCGCGCCGCCTGACGCCGCGCGAGTGCGCCCGCCTGATGGGGTTCGAGAAGCCGGGACAGACAGACTGGAAAATCCCTGTGTCCGACACGCAGGGCTATCGCCAGTTCGGCAATGCTGTTGTCGTGCCTGTCGTCAAGGCGATTGCGCAGCTTATGCAGCCGCGCATCATCGAGGCGATGAACGGGCGCGAAGTTCCCCAGACCGTGCAGGTTCCGCTTCCCCTGCCCGAGCCGGGCATCGCTGCAGAGTAATGCCTGCGGACAGCATTACAGCCGCAACCCGAAGCCGGATGATGGCGGGTATCAAAGGCAAGAACACCAAACCCGAGCTGGCAATTCGATCCGCGCTTCACAAGCGCGGATTCCGTTTTCGGCTGCACCGCAAAGACCTGCCTGGAAAACCCGATCTTGTGTTCACAGGCCGGAACGCCGTGATTTTCGTGCATGGCTGTTTCTGGCATGGCCACGACTGCCACCTGTTTCGCTGGCCAAAGAGCCGGGGGGCATTCTGGCGCGACAAGATTGGCAGGAACATTGAGCGCGACCGGCAGCAGTATCAGACTCTAGCCGAGACGGGCTGGCGCATCGGAACGGTCTGGGAGTGCGCCCTGAAGGGCAAGACACGCCTGTCCTTCGATGGCGTTGTCGATCAGTGCGCCATATGGTTGAAATCAGATATAAAAACACTGGAGGTAAGCGGAGATGAAGCGCGGGCAGCTATCTGACTATTTCGAGGGCGTCGGGGTCAAGCGCCTGTCCGCCGTCGATGCCGAGCCGAAAACATCGAACCAGCATGAAGTCGGAACGACCGTGAACATGCGGGCTGATTTTCTGGGCGAAACGCATCAGGAGAAGTTTCCGGCGATCTATATCTGGTTGGGTGGCGTTCTGTGGTTTATTGCGGCCCCCGAGGGGTCCACCAGCGAGCAGCACCTATTGTTATAAGACTGCCTGCCACGTGGCTATTTACTCTAGCCCCATAAGATGAACGTTCGAAGGCTTTTTGATAAGCAGCAGCGCTAAAAGATGTGCTGACCATATCAATTTGACCAGCCTGCATCGCCTTATAGGCATTCGGAAATTTCATTTGTATTGGAATAGGGCCAAACTGCTTCATTATCTGCGTCGCTACACCCGAAGAAGCTTGTCGAATTTTGATTCCCTTTAGATCATCTAAACGTCTAATTGGCCGACGGCCGAATAGCTGGAACTGGCCTTGCGGTATTATTCCTAGGATCTTTATTTTGAGTTTTTCTTCCGTATCCCGAAGCACTTTCTCCATAGCTTGACTAGAAACAAAATTTGAATAATCCGCCAAACCGTTAAGCAAAAATGGGGTGTTTAAAGCATGTAGACCTTTCGAATATTTACCGGCGATACTAATTGGAATTGTTCCGAGCTCTAATGTGCCTTTTCTTAAAGAACTCAATATCTTATTGCCCCCGCCAAGTTTACCTTCGGGAACAATTTTTACATGCAAGCTTTGCCCACTTTTTCTTGAGACGATTTGGCCAAAATATCTGGCTGACTGGCCGACAACACTTGCTGGAAGCGATGGATGTGCGAAATTTAGGTTATTCTGCGCCAGAGAATAACAAGGGTATCCAAAAGCTATAGTGGTGAGAGGTATTTGTAGACCCAGAGATTTTAAGAGCCGCCTCAATGAAACACTATTTATTTGGTTGCCTTTCTTCCAATTCATATAGCTTGCTCTCGCTCGGATTTTTTACACACAGTTTTACTATTGTTATTTTTTGGATTTCGAATACTGCTAAATATGAGATTTCCCGGAATTTTGTTACATAAAGTATTAATAAATAACAATTTATTAATATCTCGTTCACAGAAAATAACAACTGAGCAACAGTGAGAAATTGGTGCACCCGACAGGATTCGAACCTGTGACCCCAGGATTAGGAATCCTGTGCTCTATCCTACTGAGCTACGGATGCCCGCGTAGCACTATAGCATACCACGTTAAACGGGGCGATCATTTTGACTAGCGAACCTGCCAGATTCGATATCGGCATCAGGCGTCGCTCGCCCGTTTAAGTAGATCGGTCAAAGCCCCGTGCAGATAGTCAGATTCAGGAAAAAGCGCTTTGGAGTACAACCAGTTGCGCCGAGGTCCAAGGGAAAATGTGCCGCTCCGTGCTTTATAACCGGCATTTACGGTGTAGTTGCCGCTGTCGAGAATCTGTGTGCACATCGCAGGATCAAGCGTCCACTGATGTTTTTCCTGCCCTGACTCCTTATTCAGCAGATGACATTCCAGCCCGGCGGCGGAAACGGTCAGGCGTGTTTCCTGCCTTGAGGTCCTAAAAACAAGCGTATCCGGCGATGGCTCAGCGGCGGTGACATCCTGTGGCGTGTCAGGATCTGCTTCCTGCTTCGGCGGCTGCAAGTATTGCTTATAGGCAAGGTACGCTGTAACGGCTGCGATCAACGTCGCAGCGACGGAAGATGCCGCGCCAATCCAATCGGTAATGCTCGGATCACTCAAAATTACCTCCTTATGAGATTAAGCGGGATTATACCTCAGGTGCCGGCGTGTAGGCCTGCGTCCCCATCTTATCGGCGAGGATTTTTTCACGTCCGCCGTAGAACTCAACGATCGCGTTCTGATCGTCCTTGGCCTGGCGGTCGGCGATCTCCGGATCGACGATCTCGCGCAGCATCGCCTCATATTCTTTACATATGTCCGCATAGGCCGGATCACCGGCGAGATCATTTTCCTCTTCGGGATCTGCGTCGAGATCAAACAGCTCCGACGGGAAATCAACATAATAATTAAATTTGAATTTGCCTTTGCGCAGCATAAAGCCGCCCGTTGGAGAGGCGCTGGCGTGATACTGGCTAAAGGCGACACGTTCCGTATCAGAGCCTTCCGCGGCAATATCAAATAACGAGCGGCCAGGCAGGTCAGCCTCTTCCGCCGTCGACGCAACACCCGTTGCCTGCGTAATCGTTGGATAGAGATCGACCAGCGTGACGGGTGTATCGCACACCTGCCCCGCCGCGACATCGGGTCCGGCAATCATCATCGGAACACCGGTGCTTTCCTCATACATCACCGACTTGCCCCACAATCCGCGAGCACCAGCGTTCTCGCCGTGATCGCTGGTATAAACAATGCGAGTGTTTTCGCTAAGCCCTGCCGCTTCAAGAGCATCCAAAACCCGGCCAATCTGGTGATCAATAAAAGAGCAGAGTCCGAGATAGGCAGCCATCGCCGCGCGTGACTTCTCCGGGGTCAGACAATTGGCATGGGGTTGGCGCAACGCTACGACATCCACCCACGGATGGCGTTCATATCCGCCTTCAGGGTCGAGTTTAGGATCCGGCATATCAGCAGGATCGTACATACTGTAGAACGGTTCAGGTACGGTCAGGGGGTAATGGGGCGACAGAAAGCTGACATAAAGACACCAGGGCTGTTCACCATTTGCGGCGACCTCACCAGACAGCCACTCGCAGGCAAGATCGGCTACCTTGAGATCATATTTCGTATAGTTGGATTCGCCTTCGCAGGCTTTGGCCGCGAAACCTGGCTTCTTTTTAGACTCAGGGTCAAATGGCGGCATGGGATCGCGTAGCGCTGCTGTGATTGAGCCAACCCCATCCTTGATATACATCGGCACCTGGCGGGCATCGAGGCCAAGCAGATCGTCGTCTTTGCGATAATGCAACTTGCCAATAGACTCGACAGGAATGCCGGCATCCTGCAGGCGATGGCCCCAACCGGGCACACGCCCATCATACGCCGTCGCATTGTCCCAATAACGGATTTCATGATTATAGCGCCCGGTCGCTACCGACGCCCGCGCCGGTACACAGATCGGGCAGTTCGTATATGCGTTCGTAAAGCGCGTACCACGTGCCGCCAGCGCATCCAGGTTTGGTGTCTTCACCAACGGATGGCCGCTGCAACTCATCATCGCCCGGTTATGCTCATCGGCCATTATGAAGAGCAGGTTAGTTGGTTTCATTGAAATCATCCGTCTGTTGGTGCGTTATTTGTATAAGCCCAACAATACGATACCTGCCTTATAAATAAACCCGCGGCAGCACCTTATTTGACGAGGAACTACTTACAAAAAAGGCGGGCGATATCTTCACGTCCTTTGCGTCTGGCAACCAGACAGGCACGTCGTTCCTGTACCGTCTTGTGATACGCCTGTTTGCGCATTTTCTGCAACTTCGCCCGGCAATGGTGGGCCGCTCGGGTTAACCGCTTTAACGCCGTGCTGTACATCCGCGCCGATTGTGAAGGCAGCTGGGCGTGATGTTTGCCGGGCTGATAGCGTCCTTTACGTCCGGCACAGGCGATAAGATCAAACTTGTCGCGGGGGCGGCATCGGCCAGCCGCCGGATCCCAACGGCTATAGGGCATATAACGTTTCTTGCCCGGCAGACACATGCGGGTTTTGGGATCGAGGCGATCATCTGCGATGCAGGGTTTGATCTCCATCTTACGAAGCCTGGCCGCGATCAGCGCACAATGCTTGGTTTGTTGCCCAATAATGCGGGCGCGCGTCGCATTCCGCTTTTGCTGCAGGGTCTGGGGCTTCTGTGAATTGGCTATACTTAGTTGATAGGGAGACGCGGCAAAAGCGCTCTCAGTGAGAAGGAAGAACCCGCAAACTATTGCTACACATAGCTGCCGCATCGAATGGATAACCGTTTCATTTCACCAAGTCAGTCAAAACGGTCGCACAGAAAGATGACGACAGGCTTAACGCGCGTTAAAGCGCCAGATATCAATCAAACGGAATGGAATATCCCAGGCTGAGCACTTCAGTGCCCGGATTGCTATCGCCTAGGCTGGCATTCGACAGATGATAAATGCTTAGACCCAAACGATGATTATTCTGGAATCGGTATGCCACCTCGAGCATCGACCGAAACTCAACGGCATGGCCGAGATCCTTCCCATCGCCATCACGATAGGCGCCGGCAGCAAAAGAGGGCGTAATCACCCAGCTTTTTCCAAGGAACCAGTCCAGGGCGAGGCCAGCATAGCCATAAACGGCTGAGTCACTCGTTCCCATCAAACCGACAAAGGGATGAATTCTCCAAAAAAGTCTCTTGAACCGCCATTCCGCCCGAAACTCGACCGCATCCTGATTGTCGTTGATGTCGTAATAACCAACGCCAAATGTCAGTAAGCTGTGGTTGTCAGATCGCAGATTGACCTGGCTCACCTGAACGGGTGGTTGCTTTGCTGGCGCTCTGATGATTGACGAGGGCTGGGCCGATTTTGATGCGGGAATCGATTTTGGCATCGGAAACGCCAGAGGCGGCGGTAAAGCTCTAGGAACTGTAGACACACCCGAGTTACTTCTCGCTGCCGGTTGTTCGAACGCCCCCCGGTTCGATGAACCGATTGCATATGGCTGCCCTTGCCGAACAACGCCTGTCGCCGTCCCTGGGGAAGAAATCGTCGCAGGACCCGTTTGTTGCAACGTTACGATTGGCGGCGGCACCTGCGCGGAAGCCGTGGCTGCAAACGGATGAGGTTCGTCGATTAGACGCGACATATCATAGGCCGTCGTTCCCGCATAAACCGCGGGCGCGAGAATTAACGTGGCCAAGGGGGCAGACAGAGTAACTAGGAAACGCCGATTGTTTTTCACGTCAGATCACTGAGTGACAAATTAGGAATATTTTTGTGATCTTACGGATTGGTCCCCGCAGCGCAACCAAGAAGCTGTTTAGGAAAATCAGAATCGACGCGTTAACGGCGATGTTTCATTCGCTCTGAGGCGCGGATCAGCGCCGCGCGAATACCAGGCTCCATCGCCGAATGGCCCGCGTCAGATACAACGACATACTCAGCTTCAGGCCACGCCTCATGCAATGCGTTTGCCGTCGTAACCGGGCAGACCATGTCATAACGGCCCTGAACAATGACACCCGGAATATCGCGAAGACGATCAATGCCCTTTAAAAGGGCGTCCTCTTCCATAAAGAGGTCATTCACGAAGTAATGGGTTTCAATCCGCGCCAGAGCATAGGCGAGCGCATCACTGCTGAAGGCCGCCACAGTTTCGGGACTCGGCAGCAAGGTGGAACAGGCACCTTCAAAAGCGCTCCAGGCTCGGGCCGCCAGCAGATGTACACGCGGATCGGTATTCATCAGCCGTTGATGGTAGGAGGTCAAAATATCCTTCCGTTCGTCGCCGGAAAGCTGTTCAACGAGGCGATTCCAGTTTTCGGGGAATACTGTCTTCATGCCGTAGAGAAACCAGTCGAGTTCCTGCTGTCTACCGAGAAAAATGCCGCGTAGCACAAATCCGATGCAGCGATCCGGGTGGGCCTGGCCATAGGCTAACGCAAGGGTGCTTCCCCATGAGCCGCCAAAAACCATCCATCGATCAATACCAAGGTGGACGCGGAGTGCTTCGATGTCGTCTATCAAGTCCTGTGTGGTATTATTTGTGAGCTCGCCTTGAGGTTCCGACCTCCCGGCGCCGCGCTGATCAAATATAATCACCCGATAAGCAGCGGGGTCGAAAAACCGGCGATGCACCGGTGTCGCGCCTGCCCCCGGCCCGCCATGCAAAAAAACCACCGGCACGCCGTGCGGATTTCCTGACTGCTCCCAATACATAATATGGGTGCCGTCCAAGGCTAAACGGCTTGTTTCATAGGGATTTATCGGAGGGAAAAGCTGTTCGCGGGTCATTAACAAAGACTCTGGCCTCTACTGCACCAAGCGCAACCACCCTATATCAGGACATTGGGTAATTGATAGGATTGGCGCTATTCTATAGCGGACGAATTATGCCTTGGAAAGACAACCTGCAGGAAACCGGAGAAAAAAGCCTGTCCATGCGTCTCATGCATTGTTGTGCCCTGCTCTGGCTTGTTCCTGTTCTAATTGCCGGCACAGCTGATCAAGCCGTCGCCCGCAAGCCAATAGCGCAATGGCCTGAGCCTGTCTTAAAGGGAACAGTCAAATCCGTTACCGATGGGGACACGCTGGTTTTACAAAATGGTATGGAAATTCGTCTCGTCGGTATTCAGGCACCCAAGCTGCCTCTGGGTCGAAAAAATTTCCCGACCTGGCCACTGGCACCGGAAGCCAAGGCGTTGCTGGCCAAACTCTCAGCGGGAAAGATGCTTACCTTGCAGTATGGCGGTCGCAAAATTGACCGCCACGGTCGATTACTGGCCCATCTATATCTTAAAGATGGGAAGTGGATTCAGGGGATGTTGCTGAAGGCAGGTATGGCGCGAGTCTATAGTTTTTCGGATAACCGATCACTAGTCGCGGAAATGCTAAAACTGGAGGCCGGAGCCCGTCGCGCAAAACGTGGCATTTGGGCTCACCCTTATTACCGCATAGTCGATCAACGCCAAGCGGCACGACATTTACGGACATTCCAGCTGGTCGAAGGGAAAGTCCTAAAGGCGGTTATCGTTCGCGGCCGTGCCTATCTCAATTTTGGTAATAACTGGCGTAAAGATTTTACGGTTACTATATCCCCAAGGACAATGCGGCGATTTTGGCGAAACGGACCTAATATTAAAGTTTACCAAGGTAAAACAATCCGAGTTCGGGGCTGGCTAAAAAAATTCAACGGCCCCATGATTGAAGCATCTCATCCAGAACAGATAGAGATTTTAGAGTGAAGAAATCCCAATGTTTTATATCTCTGAGCCTGGCAGCCTTCCTGCTCCTTCCCAGCCTGTCAGGTTGCACAACCAACCCTGCGACCGGCGAACGTGTTTTCACGGGCATGTCCAGTGATGCTCAGGAATTGCGGGTTGGGCGCGAACAACATCCTCAAATCATCAAAGCCTTTGGCGGGGAATTTGGGTCCCCTGAGCTACGCCGGTATGTTGATAGTATTGGCCAGCTCCTGGCCCAAACAGTCGAACGCAAAACCTTCAAATACACCTTCACCATCCTCAACTCGGAAATCGTCAACGCCTTCGCCCTGCCCGGCGGCTACATCTATATCAGCCGCGGCCTGCTGGCTCTCGCCGAGAACGAAGCCGAAGTCGCTGGTGTTCTCGCCCATGAACTTGGTCATATTAATGCCCTGCATCATGGCCGGCGCGAGGGACAGGGCCTGCTTGCCAATATTCTCCTGACGGGCGTTGGCATAGCAGTTGGCGGTGCCGCGGCAGATCTTGGCGGTCTCGTTGTCGGGGGTGCCCTGCGCGCCTATTCACGAGAGCACGAGCTTGAATCTGACAGCCTGGCGCTGCGCTATATGTCGCGCGCCGGATACGACCCCCAGGCAATGGTCAACTTCCTGCGTAAAATGCGAGCCTCTTCGCGGCTCGAAGCCAAGCGCCTCGGCAAGTCACCAGATAAGATCGACGAATTTAATTATCTCGCAACGCATCCCGCCCCCGCCGAACGCGTGCGGCGGGCCAGCCAACAGGCCATCAATTACAAAGTCAAAAAACCGATGCGGGCGCGCGACATTTATCTGCGAAAAATTAATGGCATGTTATTCGGCGATGATCCGGATCAGGGCTTTATAAGAGGTCGCGTTTTCGCCCACCCGAAATTGAAGTTTCGATTTGAGGTCCCCAAAGGTTTTCGCCTGTTCAACACACCTAAAGCGGTGTTCGCCAAAGGCCCAAACGATGCGACGATCATATTCGATTCTGCCCGCAAACCGGCGGATGGTCCGATCACCTATTATTTGCAGGAAGTCTGGGGTCGAAATGCCGGTTTACGAAATGTCGAACGATTGAATGTCAACGGGCTGGATGCCGCCACTGGTGTCATCCATCGCCGCGGTCAAACCATACGGGTGATCGCCATTCGCAAGGATTTGCACACCATCTATCGATTTATGTTCCGAACAAAATCCCGCGATACCAACCGGCTCTCAAAATCATTCCGGCGAACGACCCATAGCTTCCGGCTTCTGACCAAGCGCGAAATCAGGGATCTCAAACCATTGCGAATTCGGGTGGTCCGCACGCGCCGCAACGATACTGTGGCGTCAATGGCGCGACGCATGGCGGGCGATGATGGTTTTTCGGAAGAACGTTTCAGAGTCCTGAACGGGCTACACGACAATGCGCGAGTGCAACCGGGACAACGGGTTAAAATTATTACTGACTGACGATTGCCTATTGCGCAACGTCCAAATCACAGGCGATATCAATGACTGTGCCAATCGAAGATGATATCCGCCGGGAAACTGCGCAGCAGCCACGTTTCCGAATGTCAATTTCCACAGCCCTCATGCTTGGATTTGGTCTACTGGTCTTTACTGCAGCCGCCAGCGTCCTCGGGATTGGGTTGTGGAGTGCCAGCATCAATACCATTCAATTGGTTCGTGATCGCGACCAGCTTTCCATCGATTTGATGGAGCAGCAGCTTCGCGGCCATATTGAATCGATGATGGAAGCGAATAAATTTGTTGCGCGTTTAATCGCTGCTGGAAACATTGACCCCAACGATAAAGAGGCCTTGGGCGAGCAAATTCGGATTAGTCTGGCGGCAACCCCACAAGTCATCAGTGCTGTGCTCATCGCATCAAATTTTCAGGCAACTCTCGTGAGTCGTGTTGGAGAGAATTTAACCTGGACGACCGAAGACTGGCGGCAGCAGAAGGGCATTCAGGAAGCGATTATAGAAGGTCAGGCTGAAAGACAACCTTTTGGGGGGAGCTTGATTTGGGCTGACCGGATTAAAGCAACATTGTTGAACCGGCGCGCACCGATTTTCCGGAGTGGCAAGTTTTTAGGCGCTTTTGCCACCAGCGTCGCAATTTCTGATTTGTCCCGATATTTGACGACACTCGACACCTCTTCGGAGAATTCCCGCAGCTTTTTGTTGTATGGCGACAATTACGTGCTGGCCCACCCCAATATGGCGAGTGGGAGCTATTCGCGCGACAAAAACGAACCTATCCCTCATTTGACAAAGATCGGCGATCCGGTTCTTGAAAATATTTGGAATAAAGGCCTGCAGCGTCGTGGTATTGGCTCGGCAGGGAGAACGCAGGGGTCACTTGCTTGATTTTCAGGATGACACCTACGCTTTCATTTATCGCCGGGAGGAGGGTTTGGCAGCACTCCCTATTTATGTCGGGCGTTATATAAAACTTGAGCGAGCAATAGGACCGGCGTTTATCCGTCTTTGGCGTTCAGGCGTAGCAGGTCTAGTCGTTGTCATCATCGCGGTTGTCGCCGCTCTTTGGTTGGGTCGAAAAATGGCCAATCCGGTCCGTAATCTGGCAAAAGCGGCAGATCAGATACGAACGCTGAACCTTGAGCCACCACTACAGCTCAATAGAAGCCGGTTAAAAGAACTGGACGATGCATCTACCGCCTTTAATTCCATGACCACCGGCTTGAAATGGTTTGAGACCTATGTCCCCAAGACGCTTGTCCACCAGCTGCTGAGCGATGACAGCACGTCCAAGCGTTTAGAGTCAGCTGAACGGGAGGTCACTGTTCTGTTTACCGATATCAGAAGTTTTACGACGCTGTCGGAATCGTTAGCCGCGACAGAAGTAGCGACTCTGCTCAATGACCATTTTGCGTTGATCGCCGAATGTGTCGAAGAGACAGATGGCACCATCGATAAATATATCGGCGATTCGGTTATGGCCTTCTGGGGCGCCCCGACAGAAATGTCGGGCCATGCCAAACGTGCCTGTAAAGCAGCTCTTGCCGTTCGAAGGGCAATCGACGATGAAAATGGTCGGCGAATAAAAGCTGGTTTGCCTGCCGTTAAAATGGGGATCGGCATCCATACCGGAAATGCCATCGCCGACAATATTGGCGCACCCAGTCGAGTTAACTATACGCTGGTTGGCGATACCGTAAATCTAGCACAGCGAATCGAGCAACTCTGCAAACCGATGGCCGAGACCAAAAGTGATGTAACCATATTAGTAAGCGACACCGTCGCAAAGGAGATCTCAGGGAATTTCAATCTCGAAGATCTAGGGTCGCAGCCGATAAGAGGTCGCAATAATCCGATTAATGTGTTCAGATTAAAATAAAACGCCGCCTGATTTCTCAGACGGGTTTTAAATCAATATTTAGAAAACTTAGCTCGCAGGCGCTGCTTCCGGTGCCAGCGCTGGAGCGGTCTTGATCAGCATGGTTTCAAGCTTAGCCGTCGCGGCATCAAGTTCAATTTTCTCAACCAGCGAAAGTTCCAGAGCAAGGCGGTTTATCGCCGCTTCATACATTTGCCGTTCACTATATGACTGGTCAGGCTGATCGGGTGGCCGATGTAAATCCCGTACCACTTCAGCAATTGCGATTGGATCACCACTATTGATCTTCGCCTCATACTCTTGGGCGCGGCGGCTCCACATTGTTCGCTTGGCACGGGCGCGGCCTTTCAAAGTGCCAACCGCCGTTTGCATCTTATCCTTACTACTAATTTTGCGCAGCCCTGCCTCCTGTGCTTTACCAACCGGCACTCGCAAGGTCATTTTTTCAGCAGCAAAATTAATCACATAAAGTTGTAATTCAAACCCTGCGACCTCTTCTGTCACAACGTCCGTTACCTGCCCGACACCATGGGTTGGGTACACCACATAGTCTTTGACCACATAGGGCAGTTTCTTTGCCTTGGCCTTAGGTTTAGCCTTCGCCGTCGTCTTTGCCTTAGGGGCCGCCTTAGCCTTGGGTGTCGTTTTAGCTTTGGGCGCCGCCTTCGCTTTGGTGGCTTTAGCCTTAGGTATGGCTTTAGGTTTAGCTTTAGTCACCATTAATCTCTCTCATTTGACACGCAGGTGCGATCAAAAACTTCGCTGGTTCCACGAATTCACTGATTCCCGTTCTTAGGTTCAGTTCCTGAATTCTACCGGCTGCTAGCGGACATAGGTCCGATATAGGATACGTTGCCTGTATTTCCAACCCGCCGCACTTCAGATGATACTCGCACATGTACCGTTAATGTACGGGACAATAACACAAAATCCACCTAAAGGACAGGACTTCTTACCGAATCGCCCAATGGCCCGGAAATTCCGGAATGCGCCACATGTTCAGGAAACTAAATCAACCGCCAGCGGGCTTATCGCTGAAATGGTCTTCGAACTTGTTGGCGACGTCTTTCCAGTCGTCGGCGTCCACCGGGGCATCGCCTTTTCGGGTAATATTAGGCCATTCCTCAGCATACTTTGCGTTTACTTCAAGGAATTTCTCGGCGCCGGTTTCAGTATCAGGCTGAATGGCTTCCGCCGGGCATTCCGGCTCACATACGCCGCAATCTATGCATTCATCTGGATGAATGACCAACATGTTTTCACCCTCGTAGAAGCAGTCTACCGGGCATACCTCAACGCAATCCATAAATTTGCACTTAATGCAGTTTTCCGTGACGACGTATGTCATACTTGTCTCCGATTAATCCCCGCTGCCAAAACCTAACGCGACAGCCTTTATGCCCCCAAAGAGGCACTCAACTTCAATTTCTGTACTATTTCAGAGCGGCCTGTGCAACGCCGTTCTGAAACAATTTTACGTTTCAGGCCTTATCTCGGCGTTTTCGAGACTTTTCTGCATAAAATACTAGTTCAGTCTTCTGTTTTCTGAGCAATCGCCTTTTTTCTGGTCTCGCCGCGATCCCGATCTGTTACATAGATGAGTTCGCCAATTCGACGCATAAGTTGGTCCTCGAACGGGTCAGCCTCACCATCGGCATATGCAACGTGCCACAGGCATTCCATCAACTCGACGCGATCTTCATAGGAAAGACCCTGTCGGATCGCTGAGGTGAAGGCGTAGAGTTGAATAGAACCCTTAACTTCCGCTTCCGCCTTAGCGAGGAGCTGCCTGGCGATATCCTCCGCGAGCGAAAACCTGTCCTGAACAAACGCCAGAATCCTGGCGCGCTCGGCGTCGTCGAAATCTCTGTCGACCGTCGCGACCTCCACCAAAAGAGCGGCCGCCGCCAACTGCACATCGTCAACTTCCTCACCAGCTGCTGCCTCACTGGTCAATCCCAGCATTTCTTGAATCTTTTTAATCACCATACATCCTTGTTTCGATCTCGTTTATCCCACCGCGCAACGGGTACTGGCCGGACACCGGGTACACGGGGAACACGCGGTGTTTCAACTGACAAATCTTCATAGAGGAGCCTTGCTTCCGGGGCTGGTCCGCGCCGTGTCCCCAAACCCAATACCTTAACCACGCGGATACGATGCGCCTGGGGGAATGTCACGACCTGCCCCACCCGTACGCCATAATGAGATTTTTCAACCGCCGTCCCATCCACCCGAATGCGACCTGAACCGCAAATTTTGCCCGCCAGGGATCGTGATTTAAAGAACCGCGCATGCCAAAGCCATTTATCGAGGCGGATTGATGGCTCCGGAGTTGTCAAAGGCTCAGTTCCGAAAGCTTGGCAAAAGGAGAATCTGTTGCCGGTTTACTCGTTTGGCGCTGTTGCCCATTGTTCTGTGACGCCGCTTGTTTTTGCTTCTTGCTTCTCTTGGAACGGCCTTTTCGGGGCTTTCGCACAACATCGCCATTCGGACGAACGACATATCCTAACTGACGCACAAGCGTTTGCGTATCGGTAATGTTGAGGCCGAGTAAAGACGGGACGTCTTCCGGCAGTGCAAACGGGCCAGATCGTGCCAACCGCAAAATTTTAGTCGCAACTCGATCTAGAATGTCAGCCCGGACTAGACGATCACCCACCGAAACGAATCCGATAGCTTCATAAAATCCGGGTGACCCCGGGCCTTTTGCAGGCAACGTCGTCAGCCCCGGCGGCGGCAATTCGGGAAGGCTTTTCTCGTGCCACACCGCCCAAAGCAGAGAGCGAAGTGCCACGCTACGAGGTTTCAGCAGGGAAGCGATATAGATCGTCTGCGGACCAATACGGACACGGCTAGATATAAATACCTTTCTATCCTGAGAGTTGAGCGCCGCCACCTGTGCCTGTGCGGCGGGTCGTGCAATGGAGCCCAACCCTTCCCGCAACTGAAAGGCTATTCCCCGCGCCGGACCAGACAGCTTTGCTGTGGGAATTGTCAGCAAGGGCATGAAAGCCCTGCGCACAATCTCATCGAACCATCGCGCAAGCCTGGTTTCAACGCGATCCCGCAAAGCCGTCGGTAAAATTGTGCTGGTCGCAACCTGGGGCCGGGGCGACAGGATGTCTGCGCCCCGCACCATCTTGCCCAACGACTGATCGTTCCACCGAATGATGCCAGCACCCGCCAGGGTAAAGTCAGTGTCTTTGGCGTTTTCCAGCGCCGCCACGCGCCGTCCTATCTCTCGCTGGAGCCCGCGATGAACCGCCGTCGTTAACAGCCGACGATCTCCGGACGTCGAAGACATGTCGGTAATAAAGCGCAGCCCTTCAAGCCGTCCAACGAGCATTCCTTCAACAAAGACGTCGTTTTCTTCGTTTACGTCAGCTTCAACATCCTTGCCGCGAGAGCGCGTTAGAATAGCGCTCCGACGATCGACAAAACGTTGCATCAACCGCTCATGCAAAGCATCAGACAACCGGTCTTCAATAAGCCGGGCGCGCGCCTGCCAGCTCTCAGCATCGTCAATCCAGTCTGTGCGGTGGGAAATATAAGTCCAGGTCCGGGTATGGGCGATCCGCGCCATCAACGTATCAATATCGCCATCGAACCGTTCAAGACGCACCAGCTGGCTGGCAACCCAGTCCGTCGGCAAGCGTCTTTCCGACGCTGCCAGGTGCTGATAAATCGTCCCGAGCAAACGAACATGCACGTCCGGCATCGTTTTGCGAAAATCCGGTATCTGACAGACTTCCCACAGCAGGCTGACCATATCGCGATTGCCGGCAAGATCGGCAATCGCCTTGTCCTGTGACAGACGCCGCAACGCACCATGATCCTCCGCCTCACGTACCCGGCGGAGAACCCGCGACGGCGGCGATGCGTCGAGACTCCGGAGCAACGATGTCAGGTTTTTGAATTCTAGATCGCTGCTGCGCCACCAAATGCCGCGAATATTCTGGAAACGGTGATTCTCAATCGCTTCTACGGTCTCCGGATCCAGTGCCCCCAATTCAGGGAGCGTGCCGAATGTGCCATCTTGCATATAACGCCCGGCGCGCCCGGCAATTTGCGCTATCTCATCAACAGCCAAAGGCCGACGGCGCAAGCCATCAAACTTGTGAAGCCGCCAAAACGCGACGTGATCGATATTCATGTTGAGGCCCATCCCGATTGCATCGGTAGCCACCAGATAATCAACCTCCCCTTCCTGATACATTTGCACCTGGGCATTGCGCGTCCTCGGGCTCAGGGCACCGAGGACCACAGCAGCACCGCCGGAGGTTCGTCTGATCTGCTCCGCCAGCGCGTACACATCGCTTGCTGAGAACGCGACAATGGCGCTGCGCCGTTTCACGCGCGTTAGCTTTTTGGGTCCGCTATAACTCAGCTTCGAGAAACGTGGCCGTGATACAAACTCAGCATCCGGTACGAGCTTGCGCAGAACCGGTTTGATGGTTTCCGAGCCGAGAAACATGGTTTCCGACTGACCGCGCGCCCGCAACAACCGATCCGTAAAGAGATGCCCGCGTTCAGGATCAGCGCAGAGCTGGATTTCATCAACCGCCAGAAAATCAACCAGCCGCGCCACCGGCATGGATTCGACCGTACAGAGAAAATATCGCGCTGTCGGCGGGACAATCTTTTCCTCACCGGTTACCAGCGCGACGTGTCGTTCCCCGACAAGGCTCACGACCCGATCATAATTCTCTCGGGCCAGCAAACGCAGTGGAAAGCCCATCATGCCGGTCCGGTGACCCAGCATGCGTTCGATCGCGAGATAGGTTTTCCCGGTATTGGTCGGGCCCAGAACAGCCGTAATTTTCGGAGAGGTTACCAGCGTGGACATGGATAAAGTGTGGCGATTTCAGCTGCCGGAAACAAGGGCTGATTAAGACTCAAGGGCAACTACAAAGGGCACTTGCAGAGACGGGCCTGAAGCCACATATTCTGCCCCACAAATCCATCTAATCTAAAAGAGAGATTGCTTAGCATGACTGCAGAAACCCTTAACTTTCAAACCGAAGTCGGTAAAATTCTAAAGATAGTGGCCAACTCGCTCTATAGCGACCGGCAGATATTCCTGCGTGAGTTGATTTCAAATGCGTCAGACGCCTGTGATCGCTTGCGTTATCTCGCGATTACCGAGCCATCGCTGACCGCCGATGCCCCCGAATTCCGGGTCGAGCTATCAGTCGACAACAAAGCCAAGACGCTGACCATTTCAGACAATGGTATTGGGATGAATCGTGAAGCCTTGATCGAGGATCTCGGGACCATCGCACGCTCCGGCTCATCGGCCTTTATCGATGCGCTCAATAACGAAAAAGACGACAACGTCGCGCTTATCGGACAATTCGGTGTTGGGTTCTATTCCTGCTTCATGATCGCCGACACTGTGGAAGTTACCAGCCGTCGGGCCGGCGAAGATCAGGCATGGAAATGGACATCTGATGGTGAAGGCGAATTCACCATCGAGGAGGCTGAACGCGACAACCGCGGCACCTCGATCGTGATGAAACTCAAAAAAGATGCCAAAGAGTTTATGGAACCCACCCGGTTGCGCCATATCGTCTCGACCTATTCGGATCATATCTCCTTGCCGATCATGATGGAGATCGAGGGCAACAAGGAGACTCTCAACCAGGCCTCAGCTCTTTGGACCCGCCAGAAGAAAGACATCAAGGCGGAACAATATACCGAGTTTTACCGTCATATCGGCCACGCCTTTGACGAACCATCAATGACCATTCATTGGCGGGCTGAGGGCCGGGTTCAATATACCGGTCTCCTGTTCATGCCCTCGATGCGGCCGATGGATATTTTCGCGCCGGAGCGCAAGCACGGCGTAAAGCTCTACGTTAAACGCGTGTTCATCACTGATGACTGCGAAGGACTCTGTCCCCTTTGGTTACGATTTATGAAAGGGCTGATTGATTCAGAAGATTTGCCCCTCAATGTCAGCCGCGAAATGTTGCAAAACAATCCGGCCCTGACCCGGATTAAGTCGGCCTTGGTAAAACGCGTTCTCAGCGAACTTAAAAAGCAGGCAGATAAAAAGCCGGAAGAGTACGCAACCTTTTGGGACAATTTTGGCGCCGTCCTCAAAGAGGGCATCTATGAAGACCAGGAAAACCGCGACGCGGTCCTCAAACTTGCCCGGTTTAAGAGCACGCATAGCGACGAGCTGACCAGTCTTGATGGCTATATCGAACGTATGAAAGAGGGTCAGGAAGCCATTTATTACATCTCTGGTGAGGATGTCGAAGCACTGGCCAAAAGCCCGCAACTGGAAGGTTTCAAATCGCGCGGCATCGAAGTGCTGTTTATGACCGATCCGGTGGATGAGTTCTGGCTGCCCGCCATTGGCGATTACGAGGAGAAACCGCTCCGCTCTGCCACCCGTGCGGGTACCGACCTCGACAATATTTCGGCTGATGACACCAAGGATGCTGACAAGGACGATAGCAAAAAAGAGGATGGCGGCGACACGCCCGGCCTTGATGCGCTGGTTGCCATGGTAAAGCTGGAACTTGGCGACAAGGTCAAGGATGTCCGGCTGTCAAATCGCCTCACAGACAGCCCTGTCTGCCTCAGTGCCGATGAAGGCGATATGGATATTCGCATGGAACAACTCTTGCGACAGCATAACCAGCTGAATGAACAGATCAGCCGCGTGTTGGAGATCAACGGCAAACATCCACTGATCACGGCCCTCGCCGGGATTGCCGGTTCCGATGGTGCGGGCAGCAAAGTCAGTGATGCAGCCTGGCTACTCCTCGATCAGGCGCGTATCCTGGAAGGCGAACCCCTGCCGGACCCGACCGCCTTCGTCCGCCGCATGGCAGATTTGATGGCAAAAGGAGTGGCGGCCTGATGACAAGCTGGAACCACGAGACCGATAGCTGTTCGTTTGGCGACATCGAAATCGGCCGCGTGGTGGATATGGCGGATGGTGGGTTTGCCGCCTCCATGCTGTACCCGGACGCAACCGAAGCGGAAATCCGCGCATTGAGCCAGCGTTTCGGGCCGATGCATATTAACCCGGAGTCGCTGGAGCTCTATCTGAGCTTCCACGCCTATGTCGTCAAAACCGAAAATCACACGATTTTGGTCGATGCCTGCGTTGGAAACGGCAAAGATCGTCCGGGCCGCGATATGTGGAGCAATCGTTCGGGTCCTTTTCTCGACAACCTCGCCCGGCAGGGCGTCACGCCGGACGATATTGATTTTGTCATGTGCACTCATCTGCACGCTGACCATGTCGGCTGGAACACCCAGCAGGTAAATGGCGAATGGGTCCCGACCTTTGCCAACGCCCAGTATCTGTTTGCTGAACGCGAATATAAATTCTGGGAAGAGTGTCAGGCCAAGAGCGATGATCCGATCATGTATGGGTCACATGCCGATAGCGTATTGCCGGTCATGGACTCCGGGCAGGCGTTGCTGGTTGACGGCAACCATGAAATTGTGACGGGGATCAATACGGAACCAGCCTACGGCCACACCCCGGGCAACATGGTGCTGCATGTGGGCGAAGCAGCAAAAACCCACGCCGTGATCTGTGGCGACGTCATGCACCACCCGGTACAGCTCGCCCATCCCGAATGGTCGACCTGTTTTTGCGAAGATGCCCAGATGTCGCGGGAGACACGCACCGGCTTGCTTGACCGTTTTGCCGGCAGCGACACATTCATCCTGCCAGCGCATTTTCAATCACCGGGCCATGGGCCAGTCGAAAAAGACGGGAGCGGATTCCGAATGAAAGACGGCATCGGCGAGAAATAAAAACGGCGGGAGTATCCTCCCGCCGCTCGTCTATATCGTGAGAACCCGCGTTATTTCTTACAGGGCAAGGCTGGGTGCGTGTCCAGCAATTCCCATTTGCGGTTTTTCATTGTCATGACATAGGCCGGCAACTGCGCATCACCGGTCTTCTCAAAACAGACATTCCCCTGAACCAGATCAAACGTCGTGGTCAGCAGCGCATCCCGAATGGCGGTCCGTTCCGCGTTGAGCTTCTTGGGATCACCCGTAACCTTTGCGACTTCCATGGCCTTTTTGAACACATACACAATGTCATAGGCGGAAGCGTCTACATGATGCGGCCATGGTTTATGGATGCCACGCTTTTTTACTTCCGCTGCATATTTACGGCTGAAAGCACGTGTTCGTTCATTCAAATCATAATAAAAGGACGCCGCGAAAACGGCACCATCCGCGTCGGTTCCCATCTTGTCGACAATGTCAGGGTCTGCCCAAATCTGTGCACCCAAAATCGGCACATTGATTTTCTGGCGTTTCATTTCCTTGACCACACGAATAGCGATCGGTGCGATACCGGCAAGACCGACATAATCGATCTTCTTGCCTTTGAGCTGAGATACTTGCGGGGAAACATCAAACGCCTTGGTGGCAAAGCTGATGGGGCCGGTAATCTTGACTTTCTCTTTCGTCAGGATCGGTTTCATGATGAACAAACCAACCGCTTTGGAAACGACATCGTCTGAGCCGTACAGAATCGCCACCGACTTCTTCATCGCGCCGCGCTTTTTCATCGTTTTTACGACGCGGGCGAATTGCAGAAATTCGCTTTCTGTCAGCCGGTAGGCATATGAGTATTTGTCGGCCAGTTTTGGCGCCGACGACGCATTTGGAATTTGCACGATTTTCTCGCGCTCACCGGCCGCAAACGCAACCCGCGCTTCACTGGAAGAAAAGGGTCCGATAACACCAAGCGCTTTGTCGTCGCGCGCAAACTTTCGAACCGCCACAACGGCCTGCTTTGGGTCTCCCGCCGTATCGAACTTAACGATACGAATCTTTTTTCCATTTACCCCGCCAGCAGCATTAATTTCCGCCACCGCAATATCGACCGCAATTTCCGTCGTTTTGTTGGTTGTCGAATAAAGCCCGGTTTTACCGAAACTCAGCCCCAATACGAGCTCATTTGCCAACAAACCCGTACTGCCAACAGCCAAACCTGCAACAAATGCTGCGGGTGCCAGTGCCGGTATTTTCATCGTTCACTCCTGATCTTCATTGCGTTGTAATAACGAGCAAAAAATTTCTCTAGAGCCCAAAGTAAACAGATTCAGATTGCGAATCCAGCGATAGATAAAAAAACGGTGGGGTTTCCCCCGCCGCTCATCTCATAGAATAAGAACCGCCTATTTTTTACAGGGCAGCGCCGGATATGAATCCAGCAAATTCCACTTCTTGTCTTTCATTGTCATGATATATGCCGGCAACTGTGCGTCGCCGTTCTTTTCAAAGCAGACTTTACCTTCGACGAGGTCGTAGGTAATCGTGCCCAGAACATCCCGAATAGCCGTCCGCTCAGCTTTGACTTTCTTCGGGTCGCCGGTAATTTTGGCAACTTCCATAGCCTTTTTAAAGACATATACGATATCATACGCTGCGGCATCCACGTGATGGGGCCAGTGCTTTTTAATGCCCTGTTTTGCAGCGGCAGCAACGAATTTTTTCGTAAAGCTGCGAGTCCGCTCATTCAGATTGTAGTAGAAAGGTGCTGCAAATACGGCACCATCAGCATCGGTGCCCATCCCATTCACAATTTCAGGATCAGCCCAAATTTGCGCCCCGATGATCGGCACCGTAATTTTCTGCCGACGCATTTCCTTCAGCACACGAATAGCAATCGGCGTAATACCGGCAAGACCGACATAGTCGATATCTTTGCCCTTGAGTTGAGACACCTGAGGAGACACGTCAAACGCTTTTGTGGCAAAGCTGATCGGACCGTTAATCTTGACTTTCTCTTTCGTCAGGATCGGTTTCATGATGAACAGGCCAACCGCCTTGGAAACGACATCGTCTGAACCATACATAATGGCAACAGACTTCTTCATCGAACCGCGTTTTTTCATGGTCTTTACGACACGAGAGAATTGCAGGAATTCACTTTCCGTCAGGCGATAGGCGTAGGAGAACTTATCCGCCAGCTTTGGTGCAGATGACGCGTTCGGGATCTGGACAATTTTTTCGCGTTCGCCAGCGGCAAAAGCAACCCGAGCCTCACTGGAAGAAAACGGGCCAATCACGCCAAGGGCGTTGTCATCGCGGGCAAACTTACGCACCGCCACAACAGCCTGTTTAGGATCACCCGCCGTATCAAACTTAACGATACGAAGCTTTTTACCGTTGATACCCCCTGCTGCGTTAATTTCCGCGACAGCGATATCAACCGCGACTTCCGTGGTCTTGTTAATCGTCGAGTAGAGCCCTGTCTTGCCAAAGCTAAGACCCAGGACAATATCTGCGGCCTGAACTGGTGCAGCAAATGCTACACCTGCCAAAACCGCAGCGGTAATTCCTCTCCCTGTTTTAGGTGTTTGAGACGGTAACCTAGTCCCACTTAGAGTCAATGCGTACCAAGATAGGCTTCGCCAAGCCGGCTGTCTTCTTGAAGTGTCTTGGCATCGCCCGATAGAACGACATCACCAAGTTCCAGCACGTAACCCCGATCAGCACTTTGCAGCGCCATATGAGTATTTTGCTCAATGAGTAAAATGGTCAATCCGTCACGATTGAGATCTTCGATCAGGGCAAAAAGCTGTTTGACCATGATCGGGCTCAGACCGAGAGACGGCTCGTCCAGCATCATCAGACGTGGCTTCGCAAGCATTGCCCGGCTAATCGCCAGCATTTGTTGTTCGCCACCCGAAAGGATCGAGGCCAGCATCTCCCGCCGCGCGGCAAGATTGGGAAACCGGTCATAGATCGCATCGATCTCGGCGCCCACATCGTCACTTCGGCAATAGGCCCCCATCTGTAAATTTTCATGGACAGTCAGGCTGACAAAAATCTGGCGAGCCTCCGGGACCATCACCAGCCCGGCATTTACCCGTCGGGGCGCAGACCACCCGCTGATATCGACACCATCGAAAAAAACCGTTCCGGTAGATTTCTCGCTGCCCAGAATGGCTTTGAGTAACGAGCTTTTTCCAGCCCCGTTGGCACCAAGGACGGTGACGATTTCACGTTCATCCAGCGTCAGGTCCACCGATTTGACAGCGTGATTACGGCCATAGCGAACGTCGATACCCTGAACATCAAGAAACATCTGCGGCCTCCGCTGTATCATCGTCTGTCCCGAGATAGGCCTCGAGCACTGCGGGGTCCTGATGAACTTCTTCCGGCGTGCCCTCAAATATCTTGCGGCCAAAATTCAGAACAACGATGTGATCACACAAATCGCGCACAAACTGCATATCATGTTCAACAACCAAAATCGTAACGCCTTGGTCGGAAACATTTTCCAAAAGCGCCTGTAGCTGATTGGTTTCCGTTTTATTGAGACCCGCCGCTGGTTCGTCGAGGAGCAATAGCTTGGGTTCGGAGACCATCGCCCGAACCACTTCAATACGTTTCTGGACACCATAAGGCAGGTTCGCGACAACTTCGCCGGGATAGGTGCCAACACCGGCCCGCTCAAGCGCTTCCTCTGCTGCGGTACGCCAATTGTTCCGTGGCATCATACCGAGCGGAAACATCAGATTGCCCAGATTACGGGCGCGGGCGTGCTGACCCAGCATGACGTTCTCAACCGTGCTGAGATGCGGCATCAGGCGAATATTCTGAAAGCTTCGAGACATGCCGACCGTAACGCGATCCTGGGCGGGAACATCCGTGATGTCCTCCCCGTCAACGGAAATAGTGCCCGCGTCAATCTCATAGACACCGGTCAGCAAATTAAAGATCGTTGTCTTCCCGGCGCCATTGGGGCCAATCAGCGCCGTCCGGCTGCTGCGGCGAACATCGAAGGAAACATCATCAATCACCTTGAGCCCACCAAAGCTCTTATGCATCCCGGAGATTTCAAGCAGATGGTCGCTCATGAGCCACCTCCCGCGTCATCCGAGACGACTTTCTTTTGGCGGAATAAACCGCTCCCAAGTCTGTTCTGCAGCGTCCGGGTCATCACACCTTCCGGGCGGAAAACCATCAAAAGGACGATAAAGGCGCCAAACATCATGAAGCGGCCTTCCGCCAACCATTTAAGTCCGGCAGATTCTGCAATTTCGCGCAGCGTCTCGGGTACGATCGCGAAGAAAGCGGCCCCGATCAGCGGCCCCCAGGCGGTTTGCGTACCACCCATCAAAACATAAAGCAGAATATAGATACTCAGCAGCACATTAAAGGTCTGTGCTTCAATATAGTTGTAATGATGGCCGTACAACGAACCGCCGAGGCTCATCAGCATGGCACCAACCGTAAAGGCAACCACCTTGGCCGTCCTGACATTTACGCCGAATAACGTCGCGACACTTTCATCATCATGGATCGACCGCAACGCAAGACCGAGGCGCGTCGACATAAAGTAGAAGCTGAACAGAATGACTAAAATAGTCACCGGCACGATCACTGTGACGTCAGCATGGTCATCGACCGGGAAACCGGACGCCCCGCCGACAAATTCAAGATTGATGGCAATACCCGAAACCACCTCCGCGAAGGCAAAGGTCGCCAACACCATATAAACGCCGCGGGTTCGTAAAATCGGAAAGGAAATTGCAAAGGCAATCACACCGGTAAAAACCATCGCCAGCATGATGCTCAGCCACATCGGCAATTCGGCCCCGGTCCCGGCATTGAACCAGGCACTAGCATAAGCCCCCAGCGTAATGAATCCCGCCGCACCGAGATTGAGCTGGCCGGAGGCCGCCGGCAAAAAGATGCCGTAGGCATAAATGATGCTCAGGCACAGGATAATCAGCTGTGCTTCCATATAACCACTCATCAGAACTTGCCCTTTCCGATAAGCGTATGACCAAACAGCCCTGTCGGTTTGAAGGCCAGCAGAAGTAAGAGCAGCCCCCAGATCGGTACCTTGGCAAACTCAGCGCCAACGATGTAAATCGACATCACTTCGAGCATGCCGATAAACAGCCCGCCGATAATCGCACCCCAGACATTCCCCAGACCACCAAGAACCATACCGGCAATCGCCACCGTCGCCACAGAGTCACCGACATAGGCATCTACGGTGGCATAGTTAATCGTAAACAAAATGCCGGAAACAGCGCATAGCAGCCCGGTAATGACATAGACAACCGGGACAATGCGACCGACCTCTACCCCCATCAGGGTGGCCGTATCCGGCCGTTCCGCAATGGCCCGTAAGGCACGGCCCAGCTTGGTCGCCTTGAGCATCACGCTCAACATGATGACGACGACCAGTGACAGCAAGAGACTCACTATTTGCGGGACACTGAAAATAATCGTGTCGATGCTAAAGGTTCCCTGGCCGAACGGCGATACCGCCGTGAGAGGATCAGAACCCCAGGTACTCACCACGAAATGTTCGAATATGATCAGGAAGCCCAGCGAGCTTACCAGCGGCAGCGCATGTTCCGTCGCATCCCCGTACTTGGCCTTCATATAACGATAGGTGAAGCGCTCGATCACCAACGAAGCCAGTGCAATCACCACGAGCGCAACAATAATGCCAGCGACCCAGCGATATTCCATGCCAAAAATCGACAGGATAAGATCATTGCCGAAAGGCAATTGCCCCATCATTGTTGCGTACATCAAAACGGCGGCAAACATGAACAGCGCCGGAATGGTGAAGTTCAGGAAGTTCAGCATGCCGATGATCAAGGTGAAGGCGACAGCAACCATCACGTAGACGCCGCCCAGCATCAGGCCATTTACGAGTTGCTGTATTACCAACATTGCTGTCTAGCCTTGTGCCGGAATGTGAGAGTCGTGATTTTCGAGATACCAATCAGCTATCTCTTCACGGGTTGCCCACCACACATCATCAAAACTCTTGGCATAGGCAAGAAATTCGCGAATTGCCCGAATCCGGAAAGGATGTCCCGATACATGGGGATGTAAACCGACGCTCATGATTTTGCCGGTCTCTGCACTTTCCAGATAAAGCTGATCGAACTGTTCCTTCAGCATCTCAATCGTCTGCGACGTCGTGAAATTTCGCCGCAGAAAAAATCCAAAATCATTGACTTCAATCGAATACGGGATCGCCACGATCGGACCATGACCGGTTTGCATCAGATAGGGCTGTTCGTCATTCATGTAATCGCAAATGAACTTCATGCCCTTCTTGGCGATGATCTCGGGTGTGTTCGGGGTACTGCGCAATGACGATGACAACCAGCCGGGTGATTTCCGCCCTACAACCTTTTCATAAACCTCAAGGGCGCTATCGATCAGCGCTTCTTCGGCCGCCGGGTCAGATTGATAATTAGTCAACAGATCGCCCTGCTCATAATTATGGCAAACCAGTTCCCAGCCACGTTCCTTGGCAGCCTCGACAATATCGCCGCGTTCAAGACCAAGCTTCGCGTTGAGGGTACAGCTCGACGGCACACCGACTTCATCAAACGTATCAAACAACCGCCAGATACCCGCACGCTGACCATATTCGCGCCAGCTGAAATTCGGAACATCGAGCACATTGCCAGGCATGGGATCAGGCAGTGCCGGCGGACCTCCCGCATAATACGGTTGATTGCTTTCCTTCATCATGTCCCAGTATTCGAGATTCAGAGTCACTTGAACGGCGAGCCTCTTACCGTTTGGCCACTTCAGCGGCTTGCGCTTTGGCAGCGGTACAAAATCGTACTGCATCGAAGAATTTCCCATGACTCTTTTTTCTTGATGCTGCACTCTATAGACCGAATGCACGGGGTCAATCAGTGTTACAGATTGATATCCACAGCCCGGTGCGACCCGGGTTAGAATCAATTGCTGAAGTGGGATGAAGGGAAGGTTTCATGCGGTACTCAATCATATTGTTCTTGATCATAGTGTTTGGTGCGACTACCGCCCGCGCCGAGCCCGTTTTCCTCAAAGCCTTTTACCCGCTCGATGAACCACGATTTCACTGTGTCGATATTCCCGGTCACAAGTCGTGGGTAAACACGTCGCGTAAACTCAACGTTCACACCTGTAAGGAAGGTATCTGGCACAGGGATGAGCTGTTTGAGTACAAAGCCGTAAGAAAGGGCCAGCTTAAAATGCCGGAATATGATCTCTGCATTGAAGCGGATGATTCACTGGATGGCGCGGAGCTAAGCCCAAAACCCTGCAGTAAATCCGCACTGCAAAACTGGATTTACAAAAACTACCAGCTGACCCTTAAAGCTCACCCTGACAAATGTCTGACCATCGGGCCCGAACCATCACGGCTGACCCGCGGTGGCAAACGCCTTCCCTCAAAGCACAAAGCTCGATCTCTGGCGCTCAACACTTGTTCTGACAAGGCGTTCGCGCGTCAGCTCTGGCGTTTTGAAAAACCACAACAACGCAGCGGCGCCGTGATGCCGTTCAAAAAATAGAAAGACTTCGCGATGACACGCCCCTGCCCGGGACCTGACTACAACGTTAAGGTGCCAAAGATTAAGCCTCCGCCAAACGCCTGCTGCACGCAGGCGCACGTCTTTGGCCCCGCGGACCAGTGCCCATATGCCGAAGGCCGCGGCTATACACCGCCCGATGCGCCGATCAAGGCCTATTTGAAACTACTCGATACGCTCGGACTGGATCGCGGCGTCATCGTCCATGGCAGTGCGCACGGGTCAGAAAATGCTGTCAGCTTGCGTGGCATTGCGGTCGTCGACCCGGACATCACTGATAAAGAGTTGGAAGAAATGGCCGAGGGCGGCATTCGCGGCATCCGGTTATCGACCATGCTCAAGGGCGCATTCGGCACAGATCTGTTAGAGCCAATGGCGGATCGAATAAATGGTCTCGGCTGGCATATCGTAATTCATCTCGATTCTGTTGCGGAGATTGCCGAGCTGGAACTGCGATTGCGAAAACTGCCTGTAGATGTGGTCGTCGATCATCTGGGTCGGGTACGCCTGGCATGCCTTGTGATCGCGCAATCGTGCTGCTGGCACCGCGCGCCGCAAAATAGCCATCAGTGACGCTAAAGACCGGTTGGCGAGTCCAGGGATCAGTCTCCCCGGGGGGCAATTCGCTGCGCCGTGAGCGGTAAAAACGAAATGCCAGATCTTCTACGAGTTCCGGTGCCCGCTCTAACATCATGTTGTGGACAGTCACCGAGCTGCACATACGATGCTGCCCGCCGGACATTGCAGTTCTGATAACGCTCAAACCAAAGATGTCGCAGCTATCGGCATGGAATCCGAGCGGTGATGCGGAGTTGTAACCGCGTCCCGTTGCGGAAGTAATCTCTGCCCCAAGGTCTTTGACATGACCCAGCAGATGCCCCTTGCCATTCTGCGAGACCGCACGGCCAAAATAACAGCCAACGCTCCAGAACGCTGCCGCCATTTGATAGAGCGAGCGCCCCGCAGTCGGCATACCGCGCAAAAAGACAAATCCGCGTCCGTTAATCACTTCTTCGCGTAAATCCTTCAGGACCGGGCCAAATACCGGCAAGTCGAAGTCGTCTTTTTTGATCTGATGTAGCTCAGGAGATAACTTCTCGAGTCGTGTAACGGCATCAAGAATATCGCCTATCTCCTTATCCGACAGCCGATAGAGATAGGCCCGGCTCACTTCAAGCTCTTCACGCGTCCAAGCTGAAGGATCGGTAATCGGCTCCATCAGCGATGCCGGCGTGTGGGTCCGACTAGTTCGCTGCCAGGGGTTCGCGGTCAAAATCTCTCTCCCGTTCATCGTGATACGATCACGTTCCAGGTGAGTTTAACCAGATAGGCGTATGGCGGGTAGAGGGGAGAAAATGGGTTTTACAGACATCCCTCGTCATTGCGGGACTTGATCCAGCAACCCAGAAACTGGATACCCGGATCCTGGCCGCGCCGTCAGGGAGAAGGCGGTGAAACCTACTTCGTTGTCAGATTAAAGGCGGTGGCGCCATAGATCGGGCCACCGAGCTCATTCTGCACGATAATCGCGCAGCCATCCTGCTTGTCGAGACCCATCATCTTCACCGGCAGTTTGATCTTAAGTTCCTTGCCATTCCATTCGCCAATGCGCCGATGTGCCCTCACAACATTGGAATAGGCGATTTTGCGGCCTTCATTTTCGCCACGGCGGATGTCGGTCACATGCTCTTTATCATAGGAGAACAGCCAGATGGTGGCCGGGCTCGCGGGTTTCGGGCCAGCCGCCACTGTCACCAGCGCGGTATCCTTGTCAGGATGTGAAATCGAAACCGGGACACGCTTTTGTTTGCGCACGCGGTCAATGGCATTCAGGATTTTGCCCCGGCCGGAACCAACACTTTGATGCGTGCCACTGACAACCATCTGCGGTGTGTAGATATAGCGCAGCTTGAACGCCCCGCCATAATTGCGCTGGCGCCTGGTAGATTCAGTACCGGAGAATGGGTCCTTCCAGCCGAGATAGTTCCAGTAATCAACATGGAACGACAAGGCCAAAACATCATCGCGTTTTGCCAGCTCGCCAAGGAAGCGATCTGCCGGTGGACAGGAGGAACAGCCTTGCGAGGTAAACAGTTCAACAACAACCTTGTCACCGGCGGCTTGCGCCGCACCGGCAAACAGGGTTCCAAGACCCGTGACGACCGCTAAGGCCGCGACGATGGAAATGCGTCTAAATCTATCAGTCATGCCCGGTAAAGTAGGGGTCAGTCGTTCTTTGCGCGAATCAACAATCAGTGATGTTGCCGTTAACGCCGCCACGAAAACCTGACCCCAACGCCTTATGCCGCTTCTTCTGCAATGTTGCGCAGCACATATTGCAGGATGCCGCCATGGCGGTAATATTCGACTTCATCCAGCGTATCAATCCGGCATCTGGTCGTAATATCTTCACTTGAGCCATCCGCGCGGGTGATCTTCACGGCAACATCCATGCCCGGTGTAATACCGCCCGCGACACCCGTAATATCGAAGATTTCCGTACCATCGAGATTCAACGACTGACGGCTTTGCCCGTCTTTAAACTCAAGCGGCAGTACGCCCATGCCAATCAGATTAGATCGATGGATACGCTCAAAGCTCTCCACGATCACAGCCTTGATCCCCAGCAGGTTTGGCCCTTTGGCCGCCCAGTCACGGGATGAGCCCATGCCATAATCCTTACCCGCGATGACCACCAACGGAATACCATCCTGTTGATAGAGCATCGAAGCTTCATAGACGGACATCTCCTTGCCGTCGGGCAGATGCTTGGTGAAACCACCTTCCGTGCCCGGTACCATCTCGTTGCGGATCCGGATATTGGCAAAGGTGCCGCGAGACATAACCTCGAAATTACCACGCCGGGCGCCGTAGGAGTTGAAATCCTCGGGCCGTATCTGGCGTTCCAGCAGGAAACCACCTGCCGGGCTGGTTTTTGGGAACCCACCGGCTGGCGAGATATGATCCGTCGTAACGGAGTCACCCATTTTAAGCAGAACCCGAGCGCCTTTGATATCTTCCAGCGCTGACGGCTCGGGGCCCATCCCTTCAAAGAAGGGGGGGTACTGCACATAGGTGGAACCGTCATTCCAGGCATAGGTCTCACCCTGAGGTACCGCCATATTATTCCACTCATCGGAACCATCACCCACGGCGTCATAACGTGTACGGAACATTTCCGGCGTGATACAGGCACGGATCGTGTCCTGAATTTCCTGATTGGTCGGCCAGATATCCTTGAGATACACCGGATTGCCATCGGCATCCTCGCCCAACGCATCCGTCGTCAGATTGACATTTAGCGAACCGGGAAGGGCATAGGCGACAACCAGTGGCGGCGAGGCCAGATAGTTGGCTTTGACCTGCTGGTGAACGCGGCCCTCAAAGTTACGGTTGCCTGACAAGACTGCACCCGCGACAAGATTACCGTCATCAATGGCATCAGCAACCGGGCCAATCAGCGGTCCGGAGTTTCCGATACAGGTCGTGCAACCATAGCCGACAACATTAAAGCCGAGCGCGTTGAGATCGTCCTGCAGCTCAGCCGCTTCGAGATAGTCGGAGACCACCTGGCTGCCGGGTGCCAGTGATGTCTTCACCCAGGGTTTGACCTTCATACCCTTGGCAACAGCGTTGCGCGCCAAGAGCCCAGCCGCCATCAAGACAGACGGATTTGATGTATTGGTGCAGCTGGTAATCGCCGCGATAGCGACATGGCCATCCTTCATCGTGTAATCTTCGCCTTCAACCGCCGCTTCGCCCTTGCTGGCATCCCAGCTTGGCAGTTCGCTGGCGAAATTCTCCGGCATCTGCGACAAGGCGACACGATCCTGTGGCCGCCGCGGCCCTGCAAGGCTGGGCTCTACCGTCGAAATATCCAGTTCCAGCGTGTCGGTGAAGATCGGGTCAGGGGAATTGGCATCGCGCCACATACCCTGTTCTTTGGCATAAGCTTCAACCAAGGCAACCTGATCGGCATCGCGACCGGTCGCGTTGAGGAAGTTAATCGTTTCCGAATCAATCGGGAAAAAGCCGCAGGTCGCGCCATATTCCGGTGCCATATTGCTGATCGTTGCGCGGTCCGGCAGGCTGAGATTGTCGACACCCGGGCCATAGAACTCAACGAACTTCGAAACCACGCCCTTGGCCCGCAGCATCTGGGTCACCGTAAGCACCAGATCGGTTGCCGTTGTACCTTCGGTTAGGGCACCGGTCAGCTTAAAGCCGATGACCTGAGGCAAAAGCATTGAGATAGGCTGGCCAAGCATCGCCGCTTCCGCCTCAATGCCACCGCAACCCCAGCCCAGAACGGCGAGCCCATTGACCATCGTGGTATGGCTATCAGTGCCCACCAGCGTATCGGGGTAAGCAACCGTCGCGCCGTCTTCTTCTGTCGTCCAGACCGTCTTGGCGAGATATTCCAGATTTACCTGATGGCAAATGCCCATGCCCGGTGGCACAACGCGGAAGTTTGAAAAAGCACTCTGCCCCCAACGCAGGAACTCATAGCGTTCCTGGTTGCGCGAATATTCAAGTTGGACGTTTTTCTCAAACGCGTCGGGCGTGCCGAAATTATCGATCATAACCGAATGGTCGATCACCAGATCAACGGGGCAAAGCGGGTTGATCTTCTGGACGTCGCCGCCAATCTTAACCATTGCTTCGCGCATTGCCGCCAGATCGACGACAGCCGGGACACCGGTCAAATCCTGTAGCAACACGCGGGCCGGACGAAAGGCAATCTCGTCATCAGCGCTTGGCGTGCCATCCCAGGATGCCGCTGCCTTAACATCATCGGCCGTGACGGAGCGGCCGTCTTCATACCGGAGGAGATTTTCCAGCAGCACCTTCATTGAATATGGCAGGCGGGCAATGCTGCCAACACCCTTCTTTTCAGCAGCCTTCAGGCTGAAATAGTCGAAATTCTTGCCATTTACAGAAAGCGTACGACGTACGCCTAAGCTATCATTGCCGGTAACACCCACGGCTATCTCCTCATTTTATTAGGTTTTTGGACCTGATTTTCAAACGTGGCGCGAAAATAACGCCTAAACGCAGTATTTCTCAAGATAAACGTTACCCGCAGGCTACGCAAATCTCCCAAAAATAGGGTGAATTACCACAATATTGCCTTATTTCAGCCCTTGGTTCTGCGAAATAACATCCCATCTTAATAGTCCTAGCCCCCACCGGGGCACCCTCCCCCCCCGGTGTCCCACCAGCCCACCCATTGGGCTGGTCTCCCCTTAAGGCCGTCGGGTACCCCCCGGCGGCCCTTTTTTTTCGCCTCGCCAGAACGGGCTGGCTTTATTAAGGTGTCGCGCGGCCGCTTATGGTTAAGAGCCGCCAATTGGGGCAAGTTGCGGTGACAATGCGTTTTTTCGGGGAAAATCTGTCCTGTATCCGGGGCGAGCGGCTGGTCTTTAGCGAGCTGGATTTCGCCATTGAACCAGGTGCCGCTTTGGTGCTTACCGGCAGCAATGGATCAGGCAAAACCAGTCTTTTACGCGTGATGGCCGGGCTGACACGCCCGAGCGCCGGACAGCTCGGCTGGCAAGACGGGCCAATCACCGACGACCCCGAAACACATCACAGCCGACTGCATTATGTCGGGCATCTTGATGCCCTCAAGCCGGTTTTGTCAGTTCGGGAAAATCTGGCCACATGGTCACACCTCCATGGCGGCCCAGATAAAAAAATCACGTCAGCCTTAAAAAAACTGAGGCTGGAGGGATTTGAAAATATCCCTGGCCGCTATTTGTCAGCTGGTCAAAGACGACGACTTTCCCTCGCCCGATTGGTCGCCAGTGACGCACCGCTCTGGCTCCTTGATGAGCCGACCATCGCGCTTGACGCGCCGTCGGTCGATGCGGTCCGAAGCCTGATTGCCGAGCATCGTCGCAATGGTGGCATGGCGGTGATCGCGACCAATGTGGATTTGGGTATAGCCGATACCAGTGAGCTTAACCTGCTAGATTTCGCCGCCGCCAATGAAGACATCTGGGAGGGCGTTACGTGAAGGCGCTCACTCTCATACTTGGACGGGAAATTCGTTTGGCGCTGCGCCAGATCGGCGACAGCGCGATAATCGTGCTGTTTTTCGTTTTGGCCGCCGTCCTGTTTCCGTTTGGTGTTGGCCCGGAACCCAACATGTTGGCACGCATGGCCCCCGGCGGCGTCTGGGTGACTGCCCTGCTCGCCGCGATGCTCTCCTTCGAACGATTATTCACCCCGGATTATGAAGATGGCAGCTTGGAGCAACTCGCCCTGGGACCCGCCCCATTGGAAATGGTCGCCCTGGCGAAAGCAGCAGCGCACTGGCTGACCACCGGATTGCCGCTGATGATCGCCGCACCGCTGATCGCGGTGCTTTACCGCCTGCCGGACGCCGGCTATGGTGCGCTACTCATCACGATGGCGCTGGGTACCCCAACGATTAGTCTTATCGGAACCATCGGCGCGGCGCTGACGCTTGGGTCCCGGCGTGGCGGTGTTTTGTTGTCCCTGCTGGTAATTCCACTCATCGTTCCAGTGCTGATCTTCGGTACAGCGGCAATAGATGCCGCCATCGGCGGATTCCCGGTACGTCAGCACCTTATGTTAATGGGTGGTTTTCTGCTGGGGGCCCTGGTTTTGACACCACTTGCAACTGCCGCGGCGCTTTGCCAGGCCCTCGAATAAGCCAAAAATTCAATTTGTTTGTATAAATACCCGGAAATCTCGGAATATTATGGTTAACGAAACGTTCAACTCTATGTGTAACCAATTGTTTTTAACTTCACTTGATGTCACCAGCTCTCCATATATTCGGGAACCGGGCAAAAGTTAAGGCAAACTTGCCAACAGGGAATAATGATACAGCAATACGCCAATCCAGCCCGGTTTAACCGCCTCGCCAAAACTCTAATGCCCTGGTTTGCCTGGCCTGCCGGCATCCTGATCGTGACGGGACTGTACTTTGCGCTGTTCAATTCACCGCCGGATTATCAACAGGGCGACACCGTCCGGATCATGTATGTCCATGTCCCCGCAGCCTGGATGGCACTCTTTGTGTATACCTCAATGGCGATATCAAGCGCTGTCGGGTTGATCTGGAAACATCCCCTGGCCCATCTGTCAGCACAGGCCGCCGCCCCAATTGGCGCCTGCTTTACCTTTATCTGTCTGTTGACCGGATCGCTCTGGGGCAAGCCCATGTGGGGAACCTGGTGGGTTTGGGACGCCAGACTGACGTCAGTCTTGATCCTGTTCTTTCTCTATCTCGGTTTTATGGCGCTGCACAATGCGTTCGATGATCCGGCACGTGGTGAACGCTCCGCGGCTATCCTTGCGATTATCGGTTTTATCAACGTCCCGATTATCAAATTCTCTGTCGATTGGTGGAACACGCTGCACCAACCGGCCAGCGTCGTGAAAATGTCCGGCCCAGCGATTCATTCATCAATGCTGTACCCGCTCTTTATGATGGCAATAGGCTTTACGCTCTATTTCGGCGCCCTGCTCCTGCTCCGCATGAAGACATTAATGTTGGTGCGCCGAGCGTGCGGTATGAGCATGGCGCAACTTCATCAACAAGCGGCGGAATAGGAGGTCAGCAATGCAAATGATTTCCGATTTTATCGCAATGGGCGGCTATGGCAGATTTATCTGGACCGCCTATGGCACTGCAGCAATTGTTCTCATCGGCCTGCTGATCATCTCGCTCCGCGAGTTGCGTACCACCACGGCTGAAGTGGAAGCCCTTGAAGCCAACTCACCGCGGCGACGGCGCACTCATACCGGCGATGAGGATGCGGCAACGTGACCCGTAAACAGCGCCGGATGAATTTTATAATTTTGGGGTTGCTGACACTTGGTGTCGCGGTGGCTCTGGTGCTGACCGCACTCAAGGACAAGATCGTTTTCTTTTACAGCCCGACGGATGTCGCAACGAAAAAAGAAATCCCCACAAACCAGCAGGTCCGGGTCGGCGGTTTGGTCAAGCAGGGCACCTGGAAAAAGCCAACCAATGGTCTGGTTCACAAATTCACCGTCACCGATCTTCGGCACGATATTTCGATCTCCTATAAAGGAATCATTCCCGATATTTTTCGCGAAGGCCAAGGTGTTGTCGTTCTCGGTAAATTGCAGGCCGATGGAAATTTTCAGACCGATGAGGTTCTCGCCAAACATGATGAGAAATATATGCCGCCCGAGGTTGCCGAGGCTTTGAAGAAATCCGGCAAATGGAAACACACGGAAGACGCTAAATGATCGCGGAAATCGGACAGTTCGCCCTTATTCTCGCTCTGGTCATCGGGATTGTTCAGGGCACCCTGCCACTGGCCGGTGCAGCCCTTAACCGGGCACAGTGGGTAGCCGTTGCCCGCCCCGCCGCACGCGGCCAGTCCCTGTTCGTGATTATCGCCTTCTTCTGTCTGATGCATGCCTATGTGACATCGGATTTTTCGGTCGCCAATGTCGCCCAGAATTCGCACACGCTGAAACCTATGCTCTATAAAGTTTCCGGTGTCTGGGGAAATCATGAAGGCTCAATGGTGCTCTGGGTTGCGATCCTCGCCTTATTTGGGCTTGCGGTGGCGGAGTTCGGAACCGGCCTGCCGCCCACACTCCGGGCAAGAGTGCTGGCGATCCAGGGTTTGATTGGCGTCGCGTTTCTGGCCTTTATCCTTTTCACCTCCAACCCGTTTCTGCGTCTTGATCCGGCGCCTCTGGAGGGCAACGGTCTCAACCCAATTCTGCAAGATCCCGGCCTCGCCTTTCACCCGCCCTTTCTCTATCTCGGTTATGTCGGGTTTTCGATGGCGTTTTCCTTCGCCGTTGCCGCCCTGATCGAAGGACGTGTCGACCCTGCCTGGGCACGTTGGGTACGGCCCTGGACATTAGCCGCTTGGTGCGCCCTGACGGTCGGTATCGCGCTGGGCAGCTGGTGGGCCTATTACGAACTCGGCTGGGGCGGCTGGTGGTTCTGGGACCCGGTTGAGAATGCCTCCTTTATTCCCTGGCTGGTCGGTACCGCATTGCTGCATTCAGCGATCGTTGTCGAAAAACGTGACGCGCTAAAAAGCTGGACCATCCTGCTGGCGATCCTTGCCTTCTCTATGTCACTGCTCGGAACATTCCTCGTGCGCTCGGGCGTTCTGACCTCGGTCCATGCCTTTGCCAGTGACCCCGAACGTGGGGTCTTTATTCTCGGACTTCTGGTTTTCGTCATCGGCGGCTCACTAACGCTCTACGCCATCCGCGCGCCGGGACTTAAAGGCGGTGGGTTGTTTGCGCCGATTTCCCGTGAAGGCGCACTGGTGCTCAACAACCTGCTCCTGACAACGGGAGCTGCGGTCGTCCTGCTGGGCACGCTTTATCCTTTGATCCTCGATGCCTTTGGCGGCGGCAAGGTATCTGTTGGCCCGCCTTTCTTTAATGCGACCTTCGTCCCCTTGATGGTACCAGTCATGTTAGCAGCCGTCGTCGGCGCCATGCTGAGCTGGAAGCGCGCTGATATCGGCGCCGTCCTGAGCCGACTGAAAATCGCTTTTTATGTTGCGCTGATAGGAGTTGGCGTCACCGGTTGGTTCGCTGGCAGTCTGCATGATATGCTTGCTGCTGGTGGAATTGGGATCGCTGCCTGGTTGATAGTCGGGAGCGCTGTCGAAATCGCTGAACGTACGGCCCTGTTTAAGGGACCCCTTTCCAATAGCCTGCGTCGCGCCGCGGGACTGCCACGGTCCGCCTGGGGAATGGCCATCGCGCATGGCGCGCTGGGTATTATGGTCGCGGGTGTCACAGCATCTTCAGCCTGGCGGGTCGAAAAAATTCAATTGATGGCACCCGGCGATACGATCACCGTATCTGGATACTCGCTGAAGTTTGAGGGCGCCAAACAGATCAAAGGCCCCAACTATCATGGCGAACGCGGCATCTTTACGGTCACCAGAGACGGTAAAACGATCACCGCGCTGACCCCTGAGAAACGCGAATATCCCGCCGAACGAAGCCAAACCACGGAAGCCGGCATCCTGACAATGGTAAGTGGCGATTTATATGCGGTGCTCGGTGACAAAAGCACAAAACAATCCAAGGGAGGTGCCGCCTGGAGTACACGCATTTATTTTAACCCACTGGTCGCCTGGATATGGGTTGGCGCGATTTTGATGGCGGGCGGCGGCCTCGTGTCTCTTACGGACCGGCGTCATCGCATTGGCGCCCCAAAAACCGCCAGCAAGCACAACAGCACCCAACCCGCTGAAGTCGGTGCCTGAGATGACCGCGAATTTACGTCTCGGCTATTTTCTGCCGGTTGTTATCGTTCTAGCACTCGCGGTGATCTTCTGGTCGTATCTCGGCGAAATAAGAGACGGTAAATCCATTCAGGACCTACCCTCCGCTCTCATCGACAAGCCGGCGCCCACCTTTAAGCTCCCCGGTATCGTTCCGAATGATAAAGGTTTCGATAGCGCCAGCCTCAAAGGCAAAGTCTCGCTCGTTAATGTCTGGGCAAGCTGGTGTTTGCCCTGCCGCATCGAACATCCAAGAATTATGCAGCTTGCGCGTGAAGGGGTGCCAATTTACGGCATCAACTATAAGGACAAGGTAGAAGCCGCGAAGGGGTTCCTCTCTGAACTCGGCAATCCCTATAAAGCGATCGGTGCTGACCGGACTGGAAAGGTTGCCATCGACTGGGGAGTCTATGGCTATCCTGAGACCTTTGTGGTCGACACGAAAGGCCACATCCGATACCGCCATGTAGGCCCGATCATGGCGGATGATCTTGCCAACAAAATTCGTCCGCTGATCAAGGCCCTCAGCAAATGAGGAATGGTTTTTTCTCCATTGCGATACTTGCCGCCTTTATGGCGACGTTCTCGGCGCGCACCGTGGAGCCAAGCGAAGTTCTTAAAGACCCGATATTGGAACAACGCGCGCGGGCCTTGAGCCAAAATCTGCGTTGCCTGGTTTGTCAAAACCAGTCGATTGATGATTCAAATGCCGATCTCGCCCGTGACCTCCGGGTCGTCGTCCGCGAACGGCTGACCGCCGGCGATACTGATGACCAGATCATCGACTTCGTGGTCGCGCGTTATGGTGAGTTTGTTCTGCTGAAACCACCGGTAAATGCCCGCACCATGCTGTTATGGGGTGGCCCCGCCCTGGTTCTGCTGTTTGGTGCGCTGGGTCTGGTCTTATGGTTCCGTCGCCGCACAACCACCTCTACAGAAGGGTTGAGCGCGGAAGAAGAGAAACGGCTGGCTGCCTTGGTCGACGATACAGCCGTTAAGGGAGAATCCGACTGATGGTGTGGATGATCCTTACCGCAATGGCCGCCCTTGCGCTGGTGCTTATTCTGCGACCCCTTCTCCGCCGCGAAAAAGAGGGTCCAAACCGTGCAGAATATGACACACGCATTTACAAGGATCAGCTGGCCGAGCTTGAGCGCGACACCGCCCGGGGGGTCATTACGAAAGACGCCGCCAGCGCCGCCAGAACGGAAATCGCCCGACGGCTGCTGGCCGCAGATGAAGAAGTCAAGGCAACTTCCGCCGCCTCTCAACAGTCTTCCGGCAAGGTTGTTGCCGCCATCGTCGGCTGTGCCATTCCGGTTCTGGCCCTCGGAACATACGCCATGCTGGGGTCACCCCAACTCCCCGGCCAAACTGGTGCTGAGTTGCAGGCCAAGGCCAAAGCCCTGCAAGACAGTAAATCTGCGAACGCCGCCCCTGACCTGAATACGATCGTAGCTCAACTCGCCGCCCGGCTGGAGCGGCGCCCGGATGACCTTGAAGGGTGGCGGCTTTATGCCCGTTCTCTCGTCGGCATGCGGCGTTTTGCGGATGCGGTCGCCGCCTATCAGCGGGCCACAACTCTGGCGCCCAAGAATGCTGACTTGTGGTCGCAAATGGCGGAAGCACAGATCACGGCTGCGGGAGGCAGCGTGACACCGGCGGCGCGACAAACCCTTGAAAAGGCACTGCTGGTTGACCCTGCAGAACCGCGCGCGCGTTACTATGTCGGGTTGGCAGCACGCCAGGCCGGAGCGATCAAGCAGGCGCTGAAAATCTGGCTCGATCTTGAAGCAGATTCGGCCCCCAGCGCCCCCTGGTGCAAGATTCTCGGAGAACGTATTGCGAAGACCGCCAAGGACAACGGCATATCTGCCGACCAGCTTGCATCTATGCGCAAGAGCGCTGGAACAAATACGGCCAGCAGCAATAATCAGGTTGCGGAGAACACCCGACCACCCGGCCCGACAGCAGAGGATGTCAAAGCCGCCCAGCAAATGTCAGCGAAAGACCGCCTGACCATGATCCGCGGCATGGTCGGACGGCTGGCAGAAAAAATGGAGGACGACCCGAAAAATGCCGAGGGCTGGCTGCGTCTCGGACGATCCTATGAAGTCCTCAACGATCCCGCTAAATCTCGCGATGCCTACGCCAAAGCTGCAGCGCTAAAACCCAAAGACCTGTCCGTGCTCACTGCCTATGCCGGCGCAATCGCAAAAGCAGCAGAACAAAATGCGCCGATGCCAAAGGTCTTGGCCGATGTTTCAGAACGTATCCTCGCCCTGCAGCCGACACATGGTGGCGCGCTGTGGTTTAGCGGTATTGCCAAAATGAAGGTCGGCGATAAGCTCGGCGCCCGCGAACGGTGGACCCGGCTGCTCGCTATCCTCGACCCCAAAGGAGCGCAACACGCACAGGTCCTGGAACGGATTAAGGCATTGGGGCTACCGCCCAAACCATGATCCGGCAATTTGTCCGTCTATTGCCGATCGGGCTTTTAGCGACAAGTTTCAACGCACAGCTGTCATTGGCCGATTTTGCCGCCGGGGCGCAGGCCTATGACAGCGGTGATTATAAGACCGCCTATACCGAATGACAGACCGCGGCGCGATGGTTGCCCTGGCCGATCTCTATCAGCGGGGAATTGACGGTATTTCCGATATCGCGAAAGCTTTTCACTGGTACAAACGCGCTGCGCTTAAGAGAAATGCAATGGGAATTATATCGCAAAGTAACATAGCTAATCTGCGTCCGGCTTGGGCTTTCAAGATTGGCGATGGGGATGTGTTTATCGCAAACTCGAATGAGGTCCACGGTGTTACTCCAGCCGAAACAGACGGGACCCGATACTCAATCGTCTCTTACGTTCAGCCTAACCTAGCTTCTAAAGCAAATTTCAATAGTGCTTATCCGCCTAAATCAGCGAGACCGAAGTTCCGTACTGACCGATATCAGATCGCAATTCCATCCTATCGGCGAGATAAGACTATCGCGCATAAGACGCTGGCATTTCTAGAACGTCATCGGATTAATCCTAAAAGGGTCACCATTTTCGTTGCAGACGATAGCGAGGGTGCCAAATACAAGAGGGCACTGGTCAATAATCCATACCAAAACATCGTGGTCGCTCGTCCGGGCATAAAAGAGGTTCGCAACTTTATGTGGGAGTATTACCCCGAGGGGACACCTGTTGTTTTTATGGATGACGATATAGGTGATATTAAAATCCTCGACACAATACAGTCGCTGAAACCCGTCGATGACCTTTACGCAGATATTGTCTCAGCAGGTTTTAACGCGATGCGCGAGAACCATGCTTACCTCTGGGGACTATATTCTGTCGCTAACGCCGGATTTATGTCTGGGTCGATAAACAAAGAATATGATGAAGAGACCGTTCAGGAACGCATTGCCGTCGGTAACTGCTTCATAGCAGGAGTTTTCTATGGGGCGATTATACGACACGCCCCAAAACTGCTCGTCCACAATGCCGATAAGGAAGATTACGAGAGATCAGTTCTTCATTTCATTAAAGATGGAAGAGTTGTCCGGCTTGAATTCGCAACTACAGATACAAAGGCATATCAGGGTAAAGGAGGTCTGGTCGATCAGAGAACTTCGGAGAGTTCGCATCAATCGGCAGAATATATGCTTCAGACCTATCCCAAATATGTGCGTGATATGGGTACTCGAAAATCCGGTCAGCGTGAAATTAGGTTGGTTTAAAACACTTTACGAAACTTGGGCAATGAGAGCTTCAGAAACCTTGATAAATTTGTAGAAGTGGGTACCAATTCAGGTACCGAAAAATTCCCTCACCGTTACCCATAAAACAAAAAGGTGGCTCTAGCCAAATGGAAAAGCAGGGTAAAATTGTGCTTAAAAAAATAGGATAAGTATATGATATAATTAGTAGAATCCGTCTGACTCCGCTATAATGAAGTCATAGAAATATGGGGTGTTCAAATGCTAAATTCTACTGCGGTTTGTTACTATGATGATGCTGAAAAGCTGGCTGAATTAGCCGAGATTGCTCGTTCAATGGGAATAACCATTTGGGCGCCTCTAAAAACCTCGTCATTTTGGCCATGATCTGCTTCACTTCTCTCATCGGCTTGATGGAGGATGGAATGTCGGATCAGCCCGGTTTTTTCGATCTTGATGAGCGTTACGCGGCACTGTCGGCGGCGGGTGATCCGTTGCTTCGGCTTGGTGAGTTGGTCGATTTCGAGTTGTTTCGCCGGCCCTTGATCCGGGCGCTACGTCGCTCGGACCGGCGCCAGGGTGGCCGGCCTCCCTATGACCCCGTTCTGATGTTCAAGATCCTGGTGTTGCAGGCACTATACAATCTCTCGGATGATCAAACCGAGTTCCAGATCCGCGACCGGCTGTCTTTCATGCGGTTCCTGGGCCTGGGGCTTCACGCCCGGGTGCCGGACGCCAAGACGATCTGGCTGTTCCGTGAGTTGCTGGTGCAGGCCAAGGCGATCGAGGCGTTGTTCGATCGCTTCGACGAACACCTGCGCGGCCATGGCTACCTGGCGCTGTCGGGCCAGATCGTCGATGCCACGATCGTCGCGGCGCCCAGGCAGCGCAACAGCGTTCCGGAGAAGGTGGCGTTGAAGGCCGGCAAGGTGCCAGAGGAGTGGAAGGACAAGCCGGCCAAGCTGGCCCAGAAAGACCGGGATGCGCGCTGGACCATGAAGCGTGGCCGAGTGAAGCGTCTGGAGGATGGGCACCCCAAGGGGCCGGAGATCATGGTGCCGGCGTTTGGCTACAAGAACCACATCTCCACGGACCGGCGGCACGGGTTGATCCGCAAGTGGCGCGTCACCGATGCCGCCGCCAATGACGGCCGCCAGCTCGCCGGTCTGATCGATCCGGAGAACACGGCGAGCCCGGTCTGGGCGGATACCGCCTATCGGTCCAAGCGTAACGAGAAGATGCTGGCGCGCCAAGGCAAGCGCTCCCAGATCCACTTCCGCAAGCCGCGCGGCAAGCCGATGCCGGCGACCCTGGCCAAGGCCAACGCGGCGCGCTCGGCGGTACGCTCCGCCGTCGAGCATGTCTTCGCCCATCAGAAAGGCTTGATGGCGCTCTCGGTTCGGACCATCGGCATCGCCCGGGCCGAGGCCAAGATCGGCATGACCAATCTGGCGTATAACATGCGCCGTTTCCTCTGGCTCCAGGGGCGAAGTGCGCCCACATGACGCCGGAACGGCCGGTTCGACCGGCTAAACCGATCAAATCGACGCAAAACGGCTCGAAAAAACCGACACTCAGACGCGCCCACCCGGTCAAATCACGCCGCAAGCGGCCAAACCGAACGTTCTTCGAGGTGTCCATTTCCCTACCTAATAACGATTTCCCTACCTAATAACGATGAACCTACGCACTCCGAGCGAATAAAAACTGGCTTGGAAATTGCCAAAAGAGAGGGCAAAGCGTTGGGTAGAAAAACGAATGTCACTGAGCGCACCAAAGCTACGGTATTAGAACTTAGAAAACATGGATACGGGATAAAGAAGATAGCCCGCACTTTGAGGATAGGTGTCGGTACAACCTCAGCAATCCTAAAAGCGGCTTGAGCTGATTAATCTATTTCTTTTTCGCTACAGCCCAAGATAGCGCACCCAACGCGGTAGTCTTCGTATTTAGAGCGGCGAGGGCGGAATGCCGCAGCAATAAAGCTGCGGCACCACCAAGCGTTAATGTACGGATAGTACTCTCTGACAGGCTTATCGAGGAGTTCTGATAAATGACGTGTTCAGAGAAACTCAACATTAGACGCTCACATCACGTACGAGATTAGCTGTACTCGTTTCTTCATTCGCCCTTTGGATTTCAAATCTTGGATAAATTCACGGAGATACCGTTCATTCACGTCAGGTTTGAGGTCTGGGTCAAACTCGAATGTTCGAACATCCATCGATTTCTTTAAACCATCAGCAAGGCTGTATATGTCTGAACGCTTCATTAGCTCGCCGCTAGTGCATCTGCCTGATGGCGTTTGATTTCACGGATAATCGACTGGCGAACGAATGAGGAAAGTTGTAGCCTATTCAATTTAGATATTTGTTTCGCTTGCTCGCTCAATTCAGCAGTAAGCCTGACGGATAAAGCGGCTGTCTGATTATGGATAGCAGTGGTCAATTTTTATCCCTTCATACACGTAGTTTTAGATGAACTGGCGTTCCCGGTTTTCTAATCGTTTATGGCGACTAGAAACCGATTTACGCCGCACTTCTATTTAGCGCGCAGAAATCCTTAACCTTCGTTTAGGTCAGATATTTTTCTGGATGACGCTAAGAAGCCGTGGGGGGTGGTGAAAAAATTCCAGCGGAAATTTTTGCTAGCTTCGGGTCCCCCTTAGAGGGGATGTCTCAAAAATATAAACCGTCGTTGGAGAATCAGTGTTATCGGGACTGAAATGATCCAATACGCCTTGAGGGGGGAGATAGGCGACCATTCCAATGGTCTCTCAGGTTTGCATCGGTTGGTGTCGGGGACGTGGTCTATGCAGGCAATAAAGATGGGAACGTATATTTTCAAAGGGGCGCGGTCGATATTGATTCTGGCGAAACCACGATGAATATGAGTGGTCCCATGATTCTTCCTGGCGACGCGCGGACCACTTATCAGGAAAAGTTTTTCATTACCCTTAAAGAAAAATCGTTGCCTCAGACATTTCTTGTAGAGGGTTATAAAATAACCGTTCTAAGCGCCAATGGGTTGAAAGCAGAGGTACGAGTAACTCAATAGCGCATAAAACGGAGGTTCTGTTCTTTACAGCGGAATTGAAAACCTCATTGATGAGATGAAAAAAACATTATCGAAAGCAAAATAACTAACTCTGCTCACTTCGCTCGACGTGTAAATGATTTAGAAAAGAAGAATTAAAAATAAATTGATCTAAACCTCTCAACTCACTTGAACCAAGATTTGAGGCGTAGTTCACCCTCCAAGAGAGTGGGTGAACTTACCGCTTGAACCTTAGTTTTCAGCAGTAGTATCAGCAGGATTTTGAACTCTACCCTCCGGGCTCTGTTCCTTACCAAACCTACAACGATTTCTAAAAGACATTTCAGGTGAATTAGTCTTATGGGGTTGGGTGCGTTATGCGCACCTCGAGTTCTTAGTTCCAACACCTTAGTTTTCTGTATCCGGTATTGGAATATTCTACGAGCGCAGGTAATAGGGATAATCCCAAGCCTTGCGCCGACGCATAGGTTAGTCGGATTGCGCCTTCCTTTATTTTATAGTCGGAGGGTAGCTTCGCTTCCTACCGACTGCGTCTATTGCCGTTTAAGCCAGCCCCATAGGTTCGCTTATCGGCAACCCCTTTGGGTCTAAATGTCTGTGGTTTTTTGGTGCTCGCTTTGCAACGAGTAACACCAACATCTTCGATGTATTTTGCGATTAGTTCGGCGTCTTCCATGTGTTGGTTGCTTTGGTTTTCGGATTGGATTTTCGGATAGTAAATGTGCGTGGTGTTTTTGGAGTATATGGTCCGCGTTTTGGATAAACCGTCGGAACTCGCTTTGTCCCAGCCCATCGCATCAGATCGTTGGGATTTTATTAGTTCGTTTAAAGACAGGGTATCCACCAGCTAAACCTCGTTTGTATTACAAGGTTATTTAGTCGCGTTACGCAGGGGTTCAGCGAAAAAATACAACGGGTGTTGAGAGCGCTCGTTTCAAAGCAAACAAAGCCGAAAAGAAGACGTTATCGTCGCTGTACTGGGTCTATTTGACCAAGTATTTACAATTATTTTCTCTTATCATATTGGTAGCTATCATTTTGCGCAATTTTTGATCACACAGACTTTTCCCGGATTTTGGGCATTTATCGCCCACCTTCCTCAACGCATATTGCGCAGTTCTTTCATACATTAGGCCGAGCATAAAGTCTGCACCCCTCCCCGCTCTCCTTACACCCAGAACATTCAGATAAAGAACTGGGTTATTGTGAAAGAAAAATTTTGGACTAATTTTTTTACTGTAAAGTGCCTGTGTGTAATCTTTTCCCAGAGCAATCCCCTTCAAGCCTAGCTTCTCAGCTAGCTTTTTTTCATCCGCTATTTCAGCAAACACTGCACAAGACACTAAAGCTAAAAACCGACCGCCAGCTGATTTAAATGTTTTGGTGGAGCTCTCAGCGAATGCATTAGGAACCAAGGTAGATGAAAAAAACACGCCCAAGAGCCCGATAGTCAAAGTTTGTTTAAGCCACCTCATGGTTCCTCTTAGCCTTCAATCTATATAAATTAGAGGTATTTTTATGGTACTTCGTGAATAACAATTCACAATGCAATTGTCCAGATGAATCTGGGAGAGATGTATCTCAAGGGATGGGGTACTCATCGTAATCGTATTCTCGCCTGGGTGTGGTTTGACAATGCTGCGCGGCAGGGTCGCGATTGGGCTAAACAACAAAGATCGGCTTTGGAGAAATCACTATCGTCCACGGAACTGGCCAAGGCCATGAAGATGCGTAAAATAAAGCGATAGTCACTCTACAGAGCCAGGTTGCCATGACAGCACAACGCGACAAATCAAAGATCATCCCGGGGACGACAATTTTTGATGGCGCAGAATCCCGCAAGGGATACCGCATCAATAAATTTGCGATGTCCTTCACTAAACCGGAGAACCGGGAAGCCTTCACCGCTGACGAAGAAGCCTATATGGAAAAATGGGACCTCAGCGATCAAGAGAGACTGTTTCTGCGCGACCGCGATTTTCGCGGGCTGATCGAGGAGTGTGGTGGCAATATCTATATGATCATGAAGCTTGGCACCTGTACCGGCCACGGTCTCTATCATGTTGGGGCACAGCTGCGCGGTCAGACATTCGAAGAATTTATGGCGACCCGTAACGCCTCGGGAGTACGCTGAGATGGCAAAGATCGTAGGCGGCATTGGTACATCGCACGTCCCCTCTATAGGCAAAGCCTATGATATGGGCCAGCAGGAAGAACCGGACTGGAAACCAGTTTTTGACGCTTACAAGCCGGTCCAGAAATGGCTGGCGGAGCTAAAACCCGATGTCGCCATCGTGGTCTATAACGACCACGGCTCGAGCATGTTCTTCGACAAATATCCGACATTTGCCATTGGAGCGGCTGACAGCTATCCGATTGGTGATGAAGGTTGGGGCCCTCGCCCCCTACCGGACGTGCCGGGTCACCCGGAATTCTCATGGCGCCTTGCCGAAGAACTTGTCTATAACGAGTTCGATATGACGGTGTGTCAGGAACTCTCGGTCGAACACGGGTTTCTGGTGCCGATGAATCTGTGCTTCCCGCACGAGCCGACCTGGCCGGTCAAGACGGTGCCGATAGCCGTGAATGTTATCCAGCATCCTCTGCCGACAGCAACGCGCTGCTACAAGCTCGGCCAGGCAATCCGCCAAGCAGTTGAAGCGTGTGAAGACGATTTACGCGTTGTCATCTTTGGCACCGGTGGCATGTCGCACCAACTTAACGGGACGCGCTTTGGACATCTCAACACCGACTTTGACAATGATTTCCTGGAGAAGATCGAGGCTGACCCCATCGCGCTTACCAACCTCACCCACCAACAGATTATGGAAGAGGCAGGTGCTGAAGCAGTTGAGCTGATCATGTGGCTCACCATGCGCGGCGCGCTTTCTGACGATTTGACCCGGGTGCATCGCAATTACTATGCGCCAATGACCACGGGAATGGGGCTGATTGCGTTGGAAGAAAACGCTTAGATCCCAGAATTGTCGCTTCACTTTTACCCAAAATACCCCATATCATAGAGACGGGTGGGCATTAGCCGCCCACCTCAAGAAACGACGCGTTTAAAACTCATTTGTATCCCGGTAGCTGCCGGGTGTAACTCAAGGCGTGGGGCATCCGTCCACCGATTCTGAGTTGAGTGACGCTGCCCGCGCGCCCTGCCTGTGAGGAGGGTCGCTAAAATGCATATAGAACAAATTCTCAGGACCAAGGGGTCTGACGTGGTTACCGCCCGTGCCGATGAAACTGTCGCTCAGGCTGCCATTCGCATGGAAGCAAACAGTATCGGTGCACTGGTCATTGTTGATCAGGGTGATCTGCCGGTTATGGAAAACGGCAAGCTCGCAGGCCTCGTCTCCATCGGGGATATGGTTAAAGAGCGTCTCAACGAGATTGAAGGCGAAGCCAGCGCGTTGCGGAGCTATATCGCCGGAGCTTGAATCAGCGGCAAGTGCCGAGCGAAAGCGCTACCCTTCCTGAATAGCACCGGGAAGGAGCGATGCCCCCAGGCTCACCAAGACACCATTCGGCGAAGTTTTCTGGCGTTGAGTCCCATTCCTGCGGCTGCCAGTTATCGTCGACGACATCTGAGTCGAAATCGTATTCCGCAGCGCCGCCGCAGGGATTCTTGAAATACCGGAAATAACAGGACGACACGGGATGACGGCCAGGCCCGATCATGGTCTCCCAACCACTGCGCGTCATATTGTTACCGCCGCCAAACAGCTCATGGATTGAGCCAAGCTCAAAGGCCAGATGATGAAAGCCGCGCTTGCCCTGGCCAGGATTGAGCAAAAACACATTGTGATGATTATTGGCATCTGCGCAGCGCATAAAATAGCCACGGCCGGGATAGGAGTCTGTGAGCTTAAACCCGAGCATATCGACATAGAAATCCTTCTGGGTTTCCAGGTCATCAGTTACATAGACGATATGGGACATGATCAACGGCGAGGCGTGATCAAATTTTGGCCCGCGCTGATTTAACCGTTTGATATTACCGGGCACATTCGTCTTGATCGCGGCAGGTGTTACGGGTTGGCACTGAGCCAACCGGAACGCAAAACCAAAACCGAGCGGGTCTAGCGCATGGATCACGCCCTCGTCGTCTTCCCTGACATCGCCCGCAGCAGCCAGTTTTTCTGTAAGTGCTTTGAGATCACCCTTGGACCGGACACCGAACGTCACCTCGCGAACGGTTGATCGGGTGTCTGTTGCAACAGGCGACGGCAGCGACGGATCGTCGGATGACCAGACCTCAATTGTCGCGTTGTTCTGGGTGGCGAAAACCGCATGAGCGCTATCATCAGCGACGGGCTTCAATCCAAAATCCCGCCAGAATTTTTTGGCCACGTCCAGATCTTCAACGCCATAAACGACTTTCTCAATACCGGTGTGATGCATGTAGCTGTTCCCAGGCGCGACAACGACAAGGCAGTAGTTTAACAGCGTACAAAAGAAAAGGCGCCCCCGTAATGGGGACGCCCTGAAACTGGTTATTTGTGCTGGCTTTTATTTCAGCATCAGCTTCCGCAGCTTCATGTATAGCTCTGCTGACATTTTGGACTTGGCGGCATCCCAGGTCGCGCCATAGGTGGTCGCGAGATAGGCTTCGCCATACTTGCCTTTAAGATCAATGTGCTTCACGCCTGCTGCGAGGACCTTGGCATTGTCCTTCTCCACCAGGGCGCGATGATGCGGGATGCTGTCGATCTCATATTTGACAGCGGCCGCTTCCAGCGCGTTGCGCTGTTTCTTATTGAGCTTTTTATAGGCGTCCATATTGACGACAATGGTCGATGACGTCCGCCACCAGCCTGGACCCACCCGATACTTGATGAACTTGGCCCAACCATAACGGGCGACGCCCCCTTCGGGCCATGCCAACCCTTGAACAACACCGCGTTCGAGTGAGGTATACACATCGCCCGGTGAGATATTAACCGGCCGTGCCCCCATCGCCTTCATCAACGGATGATAACCAGCCGTCGAACGCATGGTCATGCCGCTCAGGTCGAAGCCGGTTTTCTCACTGCGCTTGAGGTCACCAGCGAGATAGTGATGAAACTCCGTCGCCCCTTCCATGCCATGAGCCAGAAGATGGCCATTCAGCCCTTTGGCCCAGCAATCCTGCAGGACCTTCCAGCCGCCATTCTTGCGAAGATTTTGCTGACCGACATTGGATAGCGGGATGACCCGCGCGCAGGGAACCAGACCAGCATAATAGACGCTGGGGCCAAACATAACATCGATGACACCGCGCTTCAGAGCAGCGCCCTGTTTCCGGTTCGGAATAACCTCTGGGCCACCTTTATATTTGATGGTGATCCCGTTATTGGCCTTGGTGACCGGATTCATGAACGTGTCGAAATAGGTTACGGACTGATCATGGGTCTTGATCAGGCTGGTCGTTGAACTCCAATCCGCAGCCTGTGCTGGTGCCCCGACGAAAAATACCACAGCAGCAACGCTCGTTAAAATTCTTGCCTTCATATGAAATCTCCCTGGTTAATCGATGGGTCGATTGCTTTTATTGCCGAGAGGATACGGAACTAGAATAACCACACTGACGGTAGGTTTATATCTGACGGGGGGTCAAGGAAGGACTTGGTCTCTATGTTGCGCTCCAAGCGGCGACAGGATACCGCAGATGCCGGTGCACGATGTTCCTGTTATGATTGTCACGCCTTTTTGGTTTAACAAACGAGCAATCAATGAAATCCGCTCTGGTGACAGGCGCCTACGGGTATCTCGGTCGTTATGTATCGCGGGCTTTGGCGCGTGAGAACATCAAGGTGACCGGTATCGGCCACGGTGACTGGGCGGATGCCGAACAACCTGACTGGGGCGTTAACGACTGGCATCAGGCCGACGTTACGCTGGAGGCGCTGGCGTCGCTCGATTGCGATATCGATGCCGTCTTCCATTGCGCCGGCCCCAGCCGACATAGTGAATCGATGACCAAACCCTATGAGGATTATCAGGGCTCGGTTGCAACCACCATCGCAGTGCTGGAATTCATCCGGCGCCATCGACCCGATATCGCGTTGGTTTTACCTTCCAGCGCCGCGGTTTACGGCGTTGCCACCGAGCAGCCGATCAAGGTGACCAATCCCTATTCACCGCTTTCGCCCTATGGCGTTCACAAAATCATTGCCGAAGACCTCTGTCGGTCTTATGGCAAATATTTTGGTGTCCGTAGCGCAATCGTTCGACTGTTCTCGATATATGGGATCGGCCTTCGCAAGCAACTCTGGTGGGACAGCTGCGTCAAGTTCACAAAAGGTGTTGAAGAATTTATTGGCACCGGCGAAGAAACCCGCGACTGGCTAAGCGTCGAAGATGCCGCGACGCTAATGATGTGCGGTGCAGAGCGGGCCGATAGCAGCTGCCCTGTGGCCAATGGCGGCGTCGGTGACTCCTCCCCAATTCGGGACGTCATCACCATAATTGCAGAGACATTGGGATATTCGACCGACATCAAATTTGACGGCACCACCCGTGCCGGCGACCCCACAGATTTCAAAGCCGATATTACCGAGGCCCTCGCCTGGGGCTGGAAACCCGACCATAGATGGGAAGACGGCGTCCGCGAGTTCGCACAATGGTATGCCGATGGTGCGCCCTAGTGATCAATTCGGCGATGTGATACCGTTGCGGCTCCTCGGAAACACAAACTGATTCAGCCTATTTGCCATGGCCGTTGACCTATCGAAGCCGATGAGCCTGCATAAACAGGGCAATCTTGCCGAAGCCATCACGCTCTATCAAGCGGCCCTCAGGCAGGAACCAAAAAACCCCGACATACTTTACCTAACCGGTCTCTGCCGCCTGCAAATGGGCGATATGATCCGTGGCGCAAATCACATGCGGACCCTGGTGAAAATCCAACCCCAAAATGCATCCGCCCATCATGCGCTTGGCAAAGCTTTGCTGGAACTCGGGAAAACCGGGCCGGGAAACAGGCATCTTGAACAGGCACTGACGATTAATCCAGCATCACATGATAGCCGTATTGAGCTGGCGGAGCTTGCCCTCACAAATAGTGACGCCCGAAAGGCGGAGACTTTGTATCGCGATGGCCTCAAACTCGATCCAGCGCAAGCCGCACTTTGGAATAACCTCGGTACGGTCTCTCGAATCTTGGGACGGATCGAGGATGCGGAACAGGCCTGGGAGAAAACCATCTCGCTCGCCCCCAATTTCGTGGAAGCGTATTGTAACATCGCGACGTTAAAAGTGCGTATTGGCCGCTTCTCGGAAGGCATAACCTACCTGCAATCTGGTCTGGAAAAGATGCCGGAAGACCCGGATCTGCATTTCTATCACGGAGAATTGCTGTTCTTCGCCGGAAAATATGAGGACTCTGCCGCCGCCTTAAAGAAAGCTGCTTCCCTTCGCAAAGATTTTCGAAACGCCGAGATTCGTCTGGCGCAGGCCCTGCAATATCTTTGCGATTGGGATGGGCTAGATGCCTTGATGCCCGCTATTCGGCGTGAAATCGAGAACGCTGTAACCGGAAAATCCTGTTTGGTATCGCCGTTCTTCGCCCTGACTTTGCCGACAACCGGGAAAGAGCAGAAAGCCGTTGCCCGCGCCGAAGCAGAGAAACGCGAGGCCATCATTGTTCCGCAACGCGAAGGGCTTAAATTTTCCTATAGCAAACCAGATAAGAAGAGAGTGCATATCGGTTATCTGTCAGCCGACTGGCGCGACCACCCTATGGCGCATCAAACCTGCGGCCTGTTTCAACACCATGACAGAACCCGTTTTGAAGTAACGGCGCTTTCTTATGGTCCCGATGATGATAGTGAATACCTGCATCGAATTCGCGATGGCGCTGAGCAGTTTGTCGACCTGCAAGCAATGGATGACCGCAGTGCCGCCAAAAAAATCAATGATCTTGGTATCGACATTCTGCTCGATGGTCAGGGTTTTATGGGAACCTCTCGCCCGGGCATCATCCTGCTGCAGCCCGCTCCCATTCAGATATCGTTTCTGAACTATCTCGGCAGCATGGCGACACCGGCACTGGATTATATGCTGGTCGACAAAATCATGGTGCCACCGGGGTGCCGTGATGATTACACCGAGGCACTGATCTATGCGCCAGGTTGTTATCAGGTAAATGATGATGAAGCGCCACGCCGCAACCCACCGTCACGGGCTGACGAAGGGTTGCCGGAGGATGCAGTAGTGTATTGCGCCTTGCATGGCGGTCAGAAAATTACCCGGGATATCTTTGCGAGTTGGATGCGCATTTTAGACCAGGTGCCTGATTCCGTTTTGTGGTTGGCGGGCGGCGCACCGCTTCAGACGCGTTTCAAGGCGACGGCTAAAGCGGCAAGCATTGATGAGTCCCGACTGGTCTTTGCCCGCCGCGTCCCTGACAAGGCGGATCATGTCGCACGCCTCGCCCTCGCAGATTTGTATCTCGATACACCTTTATATGGGGCGTGTTCATCAGCCGTGGATTGCTTGTGGGTCGGGTTGCCGATCTTGACCAATCCGGGTGATGTGTTCTCCTCACGCGGATCGGCCACATTGCTGTCGAGTTTGGGCGTCACTGAACTCATCGTCGACTCAGACGACGCTTATGAGGAGCTGGCAGTGTCCTTAGGCCACGATAATCTCGCCCTCAAATCATTACGTGACAAAATCGTCAACGACCGCGGGAAATTGTTTGATACCGCGGGGTGGGTCCGGGATATGGAGCGAGCTTATGAAGAGATTTGGACGCGATATTGCAATGGCGACACGCCAACAGACATTAGCGTTTAGCCATCATTCCGGGTTGAAATTATAACGCTGCCTTCGGTTTCGAAACGGAACGGCACCTCTTCTACCGGTGCCAGGGCTTCCCGAACAGCCGATTGTTTTTCTTCCGGCACGTAAAACAACATGAAGCCGGAGGCGCCCGCGCCAAGCAGCTTGCCGCCTTTTGCGCCGCTGGCCATTGCCTTTTCATAAATCTCATCAACAGCGAGGTTACTGATCGACCCACTTAATGCGCGTTTGAGCTGCCACGCCTCATCAAGCAGCGTGCCAAAATCATCCAATGAGTTTTCGCCACAAAGAACGTCAACGCCGTCGCCCACCATCGCATGGAGGCGTATCAACTCATCTATCCGGTTGTCGAAATTTGCAATAACCTGACCGGCAATCTCGGAAGCAAAACGTCTGGTTCCAACGAAAAACAGCATGAGCCGACTTTCGAGGTCTGCACGACGTTGGTCGGAAATATCCACAGGATCGACTGCAATATCACCGCCCGGTTGGAAGCGGATCAAGTTAAAACCGCCGCACGCCGTTGCGATCTGGTCCTGACAACCCACATTTTCGTTTAGCAACTCCCGTTCCAGATGTATCGCCTTTTGGAACAGGTCCTTTTGATCAATCGCCGTTCCCTTCAGAGCGCTGAGCGCCAGGATAAGTCCATTGGCAAAGGCCGAGCTTGACCCCATTCCGGCCCGTGCCGGTAGGTCGCCGTGGTGATGTATCTCCACGCCGCGTTCATCTTCAAAACCCATATAGCTCAGGCCTTCGCGAACGGCGGGGTGCAGAATTTCAGAAATGTGCGAAACATTTTCAATATGAGACCAGACAATCCGGTAGGTATCAGCGAAAAATTGCGGCGTGTAGCGACAGGTGAGATAGCAATACTTGTCGATAGAGGTGGATAAAACGGCACCGCCATTTTCCATATACCATTCGGGATAATCCGTGCCTCCGCCAAAAAAAGAAACTCGAAACGGCGTTCGCGAAACGAGCATTTGCTGCTGCTTTGGCGACAACGTCTGCCGGGCGGTGTATTGCGGCGTTCCGTCGGAGGCCGTGCCGCGCTGAAAATACTCAAGATTCCCGTAAGGGGTCTCCTGGTTCACCATGTTTATGTTGGCCTGTGCAACAGCAGCTTCTTTATTTGCGGTGGCCTGCGCGGCGGCGGTCTTGACGGGATCGGGCGGCGCAGGAGGACTGGGGGTTGATTTACCCATTGTTTATCCTTCCTTGTATAATTTTTTGAACGTAAGAATGCTCATAAGGTTTTCAGGTCCCACAAACGATCGGCCCCCCGGTAAGGACCCAATGTCGATCCGGCAGCGCCAAGTTTATCCAGCAACCTAGAAACCGTCCATAACCGATAGCTTTGTTCAACTATTTGGCACAGCGGAAACGACCTGATAGCGTTCGATTTTGATGGAGTTCGCTCCGAATTTCGCAGAGTTGATGACGACCGGTGACTACTAAAATAAGTAACTTAACGGCCTTTGTCCTTGCCGGTGGCAAGGGCACACGCCTGCAGCCAGCCGTCAATGACCGGCCTAAATCGCTTGCGGAAATTAACGGGCGGCCGTTTCTGTATTATCAGCTCGAATATTTGCGCCGCAGCGGGATCGACTCAGTCGTACTCTGTACGGGATACATGGCAGACGCCATTGAACAAACCATGGGGTCAGATCACCGCGGCATACCAATCCATTACTCTCGAGAAGACACGCCACTCGGCACAGGGGGAGCTATTCGCAAGGCACTCCAGTTTGCCGAAAGTGACCCAGCTCTGATCATCAATGGCGATACGTTGGTCGATACAGAGCTGAGTGTCTTTTTTGAAAAGGCCTCAACTCGAGATGCCCCGGCCTCGTTGCTGCTGCTGCCCGTGGAGGATGCATCGCGCTTTGGATCAGTCATCGTCGATGAGAGCGGTCATATCATCGAGTTTCGGGAGAAAGCCGACACAGCGTCAGCAAACGGTTGGGTCAATGCCGGTATTTATCTGCTCAGCAGAGACTTTATTGCGGCGATCCCAGATGATCGGCCCGTTTCCATTGAACGTGAAATTTTTCCCTCTCAATCGGGCAAGGCGCTATACGGGTTTCAAGCGGAAGGCTCTTTTATTGATATTGGAACGCCGGAAAGTTATCGGCAGGCGGAACCCTTCCTGAACCGCCTCGAACGTCATCAAAACGAGTAAATCATCCCATTGAACCAGTAGGACGATCTAGCATAGCTTTGTAAGAAGACACCTCAAAAAGAACGCGGGCACATGGCAGCAAAACGAGCACTTATAACAGGCATTACCGGCATGGTGGGATCCCACCTCGCTGATTATCTGCTCGAAAACACAGATTGGGAAATTTATGGCCTGTGCCGTTGGCGCAGCCCGCTGGATAATCTCCAGCACCTCGTGCCACGGATAAATGCGAAAGACCGGCTGCATCTGGTCTATGGCGAACTTAGAGACCTGATTTCTCTCAATGAAATCGTCAAAGAGTCGCGACCGGATTATGTATTTCATCTCGCAGCGCAAAGCTATCCAACGACCAGCTTTGCGTCGCCACTCGATACTTTCGACACCAATATTCAGGGCACTACCCGGCTGCTGGACGCTTTGTTAAAAAGCGACGAGATCGATCCGATCATACATGTCTGTTCCTCTTCCGAGGTGTTTGGTCGTGTCAGTGCGGACAAGCTGCCCATCGATGAGGAAAATACTTTTCATCCAGCGTCGCCTTATGCGATTTCCAAGGTCGGTACTGATCTGGTCGGACGGTACTATGCCGAAGCCTATGATATGAAAGTCATGGTGACGCGAATGTTTACCCATACCGGGCCCCGACGCGGCGATGTCTTTGCTGAATCCACCTTCGCCAAACAGATTGCGATGATCGAAGCGGAGCAGATTCCCCCCGTTGTCAAGACCGGCAATCTCGACTCGATGCGCACCTGGGCGGACGTGCGCGATGCAGTGCGCGCCTATTACATGCTGCTCACCATCAATCCGACCCCCGGCGCCTATTACAATATTGGCGGCACCTATTCCTGCACGGTCGGCGATATGCTGGAGCATCTGTTGTCGCTCTCCAGCCGTAAGGATATCGAGGTTCAGACTGATGCGGGCCGTATCCGGCCGATCGATGCCGACCTGCAGGTACCAGACACCACTAAATTTCAGACCCATACGGGATGGAAACCGGAAATACCGTTTGAACAAACGATGCAGGATTTGCTGGATTACTGGCGGGACCAGATAGCCAAAGGCGAGAACTTCACAACGCGTTAGTTTTTAGACGAAGATGAGGTCGTCCTGATCGATTTGGTTTATGGCGACCCCGATGAGGGTGACGGTATCGTTGGTATCGAGGCGGAGAACCGTGCTGCCACTGCTGTCATCCGCTGCATTGGCGATGAAGTCATTATAGTCAGTGTAGGTGGAGAGCAGGTTGAAGTCCGAGACATCAAGCTGGTCACTCGCCCCGGCCCCACCAGTGAAGTCCGCGATCTGGTCATGTGAGTTCAGATTGTCGAACACAAACAGATCATCGCCATTGCCACCCATCATAAAGTCGTTACCGGCACCACCATCCAGCGTGTCATTGTCGTTGCCGCCAAACATCCGGTCATTCCCCGCATCGCCAAACAGCTGATCGTCGCCACGGCCGTAGATATTGTCATTGCCATCACTGACCGTGTAGCTAAAGCTGTCCAGACCCATCGCGTCATCCGGCGGGATATAGGCAAAATCACCATTTGCCGCCATCACCACTGTGCCGCCAAGCGTCGTAGTGATGTTACCAATGGTCGTTACCGTCAGCGCATCGCCATTCGGATCACTGTCCACACCATTGCCGTTATCCGCAAACAGATTGCCGGTAAATGCCTTACCACTCGGCGTGCCGAAAATATCATCCTGTGGTGTTGGGGCCTGATTGGGATCAATTCCATCGGAATTAACCGTGATCGTCTCGGTCGTGCTCGTGGTCCCGCCATTGCCATCATCAACGGAGATCGTCAGATCGGATGTACCGTGGAAGTCAGCCGTCGGATCATAGACGACGCCATTGGCCAAAGTGCTGTTCAATGCTGCCAACGTGCCGGAGAACGCCAAGGTCCCATCACTGCCATCGGAATCGGTGACGGTCAGACCCGTTGTGTCATTCAAAGCGAGCGTACCGTTCTGGACCGACAGAATTACCGTCAGCGGATCATCGCCAGCATCAACGTCACCTAAACTGATACCCGTGACCGTTAAGGCAGTGTCTTCTTCAGTCGTAAGATTAGATACGCCTGAATTGCCAACATCAAAGAACTCAAAGGTTCTAAAATTTATTAAACCCTGAGGGCCACTTATTTCCGTAATAGAACCATCGATCTCTAAACGGCTTAATTTCTCCTGTCCGGAAGTTCCCGAGCGGATGAACAAGGCGTCGTCAAAAACTTTGAACTCATGAATATTCTGAAACGCCAATATCTCTTCCAACGATTCATCCGTAGACATTCGGAACAGTTTGCTTTCTGCATTTTCTGTTATAACAGTGAAATACAGCGAGCCATTGAATTCGATAAAGCCACCAGGACTTCCAGACGTTGAACCCGATACAAACTCGTGGACCAGTGTTGTACTTCCATCAACACCGATTTTATAGAGTTCCCGACCGTCAACACCATTGTTGGCTCTCCCGTACAGAGAACCATTGAAGTTAATCCATTGTCCCTGAGAAGAATTAGCAGTTGGATCTATTGCTACGACAAGCGAGATTGAACCGTCATCTTCAAGCCGGTGAAGCTCTCGTCCTTGGGTAGCACTATTCGCGCTGAAATGCCGTTTGCCCGCAAACTCAAAGAACAACCCAACATTGGACCCTGACGAACCTGGAAGAATATCTGTGGCGGTAATAGTACCATCACTATCAAGCCTATGAAGTTCATAGCCAATTGCGTCAGTTCGCGCACCAAAATACAGCGAGCCGCCAAATTCATAGAGCTCAGCGCTCGTAACACCGCTATTGTCTCCAGTCCAAAAATCGGCAACGAGGCTGATTGCCCCATCGTCCGCCATTTTATAGAGTTCGCGACCTGTTACCCCATCATTAGCGATAAAATACAGGTCCCCGCCAAACTCTGTACCGAACTGAACGGAGCTGCTTGTTGGACCAGGCCGAATATCCAGAACCAGAAACCAGGTCGGTAACATGGCTAATCGTCCCATCAGCGGCCATTTCAAAAAGCTCTTTGCCTTCTGAAGAACCATAAGCCGCAAAATACAGTTCAGACCCATGTCCGCTGGCTATTGAAATAGTCGGCGCCTGGTTGGCAGCCACATCATCTGCACCGGTGATAGTGACAGCCACGGTTTGCGTTACCGTCCCGCCATTGCCGTCACTGAGGGTTACATCATAGTTCTGGGTGAGCGTTTGCCCCGCGCTCAGGCTGTCCAGCACCGAGTCTTGGCACTGTCGGTGATGCTGCCGAGATAGCCGCTGCCCTGTGCGCTAACCGAAACGGTGTGGTTGTCAGAAAGATCGGCATCACTAAACGAGATGACACCGCTATCGGTATGGGTGGTTATGTTCTCACCTGCTGCACCGTCAGCAAGTTCAGTAACGGAACCGGAGGTATCCCCAGCACCAATGATCGGCGCTTCGTTTGGCGTTTCATCTATGCCATCAGAAATAACAGTGATGGTTTCGGTCGTGGACGTCGTCCCGCCATTACCGTCATCAACAGAAATCGTCAGGTCAGATGTACCAAAGAAATTGGCAGTGGGGTCATAAACCAATCCCGCCGCAAAGGCTGCATTGACCGCCGCCAGCGAACCGGAGAAGGCCAGTGTCCCATCACTACCATTTGAGTCTGTGAAGGTCAGGCCACTCTGCTTATTCAACGACAATGCGCCATCCGCGACGAAGAGCGTCACGGTTTGCGTGTCGATCAGATCGGGATCCGTAATCTCAAAAAAGGACAGCGTCAGCGCCGTATCCTCGTCCGTCGTCGTATCGGTTGTCTGACCAAAAGTGCCTATGAGACGACTGACATCAACCGGCGTCTGCACCTGATTTACGGAACTATCTTCGCCAATACGATACAGGTCTGTGATCAACGGGCTTACCGAATAGAGAGCGCCGTTAAACGCCTCCATAAAGCTCACCGAGTCAGCCGGGCTGATACTGCTAGAGAGCGCTGCGTGTTCTGACAAAGACCCGTCAGAATCGATACGATATATATTGTGGCTTGAAGAATTGCTGGTCGCCTTGAAGTAAAGATATCCATTGAGTTCGGCAAACATATGCGGATCTGCATTGCCGCCGGGATTGATATCGGCAACTTGCGTAACGGTACCATCAGCCGACATTTTATGAAGCTCGACACCGTTTGCGCCACGCGCCGAGAAATAAAGATCGCCGTTGAATTCGGTAATATGGGCGACACCTTTGAGCGCGGCGCCGTTTGCGGTCTGCGCCAGATGGTCGAGGCTGCCATCGCTGTTGTACCGGTACAGCCCCTGATACCCCGACTGAACGGCATCGCTATAGGCTGTAAAATACAGGTCGCCATTCATTTCTGTGAGGTAGCGCGGATCAGCACCCGCCGTCCCGCTGCGGAGATCGGTCAGAACGTCAATTGAGCCGTCGCTATTTAAACGATTCAGCTCAGAACCGACACCATCGGACCCGCCGCCAAAATACAATCCGCCATTAAACGCTGTCAGATATTCCGGATTACTGTGCGCCGTCCCGGAATACATATCGGACACCAGGCTGACATTGCCGTTGCCATCGAGCTTGTGAAGCTCTTTTCCCATTCCTGGCTGGTAGGCAGAGAAATACAGCTCGTTATTGAAAACAGTTAATTCAAGGGGGGCGGAACTATTGCCATAAACCACACCACCCGACGCCACCGCACCCAAATAAAGATCGGAGATCAGGGTGACATCACCGGTCGCCAAGTCGAGACGTTGGAGCTCGTGACCACTCGTCCCATTGTCCCCGGAGAAATAGAGAGCACCGTTGAAATACGCCATGGATTTCGTGGCGAAGCCACTTTCATTTCCGGCAAACAGATCAACGACCAGCTCGACAGCACCATCCTGATTTACGCGATATAGCTCTTGCCCGACGCCGTACTCAATTCCCGAGAAATACAGACTCTCATTATTGACGGCGCCGGCAATTGTCGGCGCATCATTGGCACCAACTAAGTCCACCGAAACAGTTTGCGTCACGGTACCGGTGCGGCCGTCATCAATGGTAACGTCATATGATTGCGTGAGCGTTTGCCCGGCGGCCAGACTGTCCAAAGCAGAATCATCGGCGATATAATTCCAGGTCACTTCGCCGACACCGTCACCTGTTGACGCATCGGAAACAGATGCCACAAGGGATCCCAGATAGCCGTTACCCTGTGCCGCCACAGAGACTGTATGACTCTCCGCAAGATTTACATCTGTGAAGCTGATTACACCGCTAGTGGAATGCGTCGTAACATTTTCACCTGCGGCGTTGTCCGCGATTTCACTTACTGAACCCGACGTGTCGGCCGACACAATTTCGGGAGCGGCGGGCAGTTCGACAGTCCCGAGCGTCCAAACCGTTCCGTACTCGGAATACCAGACATCATTGTTGCTATCGACAAAGACAAGATCGAGCGCTACAGACCCACCAGCGTCTATGAAATGCAAACCGCCAGTTACAGCGTTACCGCCAAAATTAAAAATCAAACTCGTCTGCTCGAAGTCGCCACCATTCCCGAGCGAAATCCAGATTTCGTTGCCAGTGTCGTGAAAGACTCGGTCGTCCAGACCATCAAAATTGAGGTCGACAAATTGCGTGTCGCCACGCCCGTCACTGTCGGAGTCAATCAATGTTGGTGACAGTGACCCAAGTCCCAGTGACGAAAACAGGCTGTTGTCCTGAAATGCCCGGCCTTCGATATCGATCAGCGAAATTGCTGTGCCGTCCGCCGCCGCCAGGTTCGTGCCATTGGAGACATCAGTAAAAGAAAAATCGGCACGCGCGCGCCCGATCAACGCCGTGTCATCACCGGCACCACCATTTAACAGATGTGCTGTCGACGACGCGTTCGACGGATCTACACTTGGCGCCACCAACGGGTCTGACAGTGGCGCGGAAGGCGCAATGGTAATAATGCCCGCGCTGTCGCCTGAAGCTGTCGCCGAATAATCCCCGGTAGTCTGAGGTGGCAAGTTTAGCCGGAGAACATCATTCCCGATACCGCTGGTCAGATTGCCGGACGTGACAGAAAGTTCAGCGTCGCTGTAACCCGTATAAATAACAGCTTCGACATTTGCTGTGGCGGTATAGTCAGCCACATTGGTTCGCACCGTATCAAAGCCTTCGCCAGCATTTTCTTCGACCTGGTCAACCTGGCCATTGGTTCCCGCATCGACAATATAGGTGTCATTACCATATAGGTGTCATTACCATCACCGCCGACGAGCCGATCTCTCCAGGCTCCAGTATTCGTCCCGCCATCCAGAACATTGTCGCTATCATTACCGAAGATGGTGTCGGCGTTGACAGTACCGATGGCATTTTCAATTTGCGAACCAAAGGCCACCCCAAATAGCGCCGAAGTGGAATGCTCATAGGCGCCATAGGATAGACCGCCTTCACGCAGGTCGATGACGGTGCCTTCACTGGATGACAACCCGCCACCGCCCGGCATGTCAATCGTGTCTGTACCGCCAGTATCCCAAATCGTCCGCTGATAATGCTCAGACCTATAGGTGGTATCGCCGGAATTGTTTGCCCGCGCACCATAGAGCTGCTGCAGCGTGTACACATCCGCAATCGCCAACTGCCCCGCGAAACCGGTCGAATACAGGCTCTCGTTCCACGGATCATTATAGGACATAACCGTGTAAGCTTGCTTGTCAAAGGCGTTCAATCCAAGTTGCGGGAATGTCGGCTTGCTATTGCCTCCATCATCGTGCGGATGTTTCAGGCCTAGTGCATGACCAATCTCATGTAGCAGGACGCCGAAACCGAAGCCCCCCTGATTAAGGACCATCTCAGACCCAAGGAATCCGGCATTCATGTCAATCGCACCAGCGAGTTCGGGGTTGTATCCTAGAGCGCCCATGTTGGGGAAACCGCCAATCCCGACTAACCCGCTGTTGTGGTAAAACTGCTCAAACGTAAAGGTTGCGCTGGAATTGTTGTCTGACGTCTCAACAAAATTAATGTTGGTGACCGAGCTAATCTCATTGAGGGCCAGTCGGTATTGTGCCTTCTCTGTGCCGCTCCAACCATAGCCGCCACTGAGGTCCCAATAGGTGTTAGACCACGCACCATTATTCACGAACGAGTAGGAGATGGTATTGCCGAACGTAGAGCCCTGCGTCAGTCCGGTCGCAAGATTGCTAATGTCCCCACTATCAACATTAGGTTTTCCGCTGGAAACCGTCGTACCAACCGCCCCGGCAACTTCGGGGGTGATCAGCGGCGTTTCAACCGTTCCATCACTCGAACCATGTTCTTCATGGGAATGCCCATCGCCATCAAAATGATCATGATCGTGAAACTAGTCCAGAAAGGCCTGCAGGGAATCTTCATCCTGTTCAGCTTCCCGTTGTGCTTCACAAGCACTGCAGGCACAGTCATGCGGATGGGTGCCGACGATTTCTACCGAGCCGGTAACTGTGTTGTTATTGTCGTCAGTCTCAGCCATAAAACGCTTTCACGGAACCAGACAATTCGCCAACGAAACCTAAACACCAACCCACAAGTCGCTACACAACTATAAGAATTAAAATTATATAGGCAGATCAACCCTTATAAAAGCGAATAATTTAAATAAAATTAAGCACAATTTATGGTAAGTAAAATCGGAAATACTAACAATAGGTGTATTTTCTTTATGCGCCTTCAGGGGATAATAGAGACCAATCAAGACAAGATTATGGCAAAATTTACTCATGGGAGGTGATCATGCTTTCGGTGTATCGAATTCGGCGCTAGCATGCCTGAAGATTGGTTCTGAAACTTCGTCGCGAAAACGCTTATAAATAGAAATGGGTCAAACGCTCGATCAACAATTACCCGTAAAAGGAGTGTAATTTTATTATGGCTGACCAGGAAAAAGCTGCACAGGCAACTTCACAGAACGGTGCAACTGATGCCCCGAAACAAGAGAATATTAGCCCGGAGGAAGCGACCAAGCTCCTCATGACCGGTGCCGCGATGCTACAGCAACAATGGCTGCAAGCCTCTGTAAACGTTGCCAAAACGCTGAGCAACGGCCAACCGATTTCACCTGGCGGTTTTAAAGATCTGCGCCGCATGCGGGAACATTTTGAAGAGCTGGAACGTGCGAATAACGCGATCACACGGATCGCCGAAGCGCAGAAGAAAGCGCAGGAGCAGGCACAAAAAGAAGATTCTTCGTCGTAAACCGCGGTTTCCTGCCGTTTCACCTTATTCCTGACGGAAGGCCCGATTTAGGCTCGATGATAACGGCTTGAAAATATAGTCGACGAGGGTGCGCGCGCCGGTTTTGATCATTACTTCGGCCGCCATTCCAGGATAGAGCTCCGCGCCATTCAGCTGCTTGATGTAATCGCCGGTAAGCCGGACCCGGGCCAGAAAATAGGACTGGCCCGTCCGCTCATCAATTAGCCGGTCTGCTGAAACTGACAACACTGTACCATCAATCGGCACAGCATCGCGTGTGCTTAACGCCGTCAAAGTAACGCGCGCTGGCAAGCCAGCATGCACAACATCGATATCATTGGGATCCACCCGCGCCTCGACCACCAACCGTTCACCGGACGGTACAATAGCTTCACCGGGCCCGATGACGCCACCAGGCGTATGGACCTTTGTTCCGGCGAGCGGTGCCGTTATAGCGGTCCGCGTCAGCACATCCTCCGCGGCCGGAATACGTTCGGCGAGGTCAAACATTTCCGACTGCGCTTCACGGAGCTGGACGACGACGTCATTTAACATTTCGGTTTTGATATCGCTTACGCGGATTTTTGCTTCACCAATACTTTGCTGCGCCCGCGAAATTGACGCCCTATTACGGCTGCGACTGCCTTCAATCTCGGCCTGTTGGCGTTGCAGGGCCAACAGACGTGACCGGCGGGCAAGCCCCTTATCGACCAGGGATTTTATGTCTTTAGCCTGTGTCTTAATCAATTTCAGCTGGGTATTCTCCGCGCAAATCTGACCCCGCAAACCGGTAATTTCTTCCGAAAGCTGTCGGATCTTCTGTTCCTGAATTTGAACCCGCGTTGCAATGGCTTGTTGCCGCGCGAGAAATATATTGCGCTGCCCCTCCACCGCCTCAATGACCTTTGGGTCGCGCGCATTTTCGCGCAACAGAGCGGGAAGCTCGATCACATTTTTACCGTCACGCTCTGCAATAAGCCGCGCCTGCAAAGCTGATGTGGCAATGCGCTTCCCATAGAGCAGCTCCAACGTCGCGCGTGGTCTGGTCTCATCAAGATGGATAAGCGGTTGTCCCGCTTTGACGACAGTACCATCGCGCACCACAATTTTTCCGACTATGCCACCCTCAAGATGTTTGATCGTTTTGCGGTTGGTATCAACCCGGATAGCGCCAGAGGCAATGGCGGCGCTATCCAGAGGTGCCAGCGCTGCCCAAATTCCAAAGCCAAGAAAAAAAACGCCAACGATCAACAGCCCCGCTGTTACCGGTTTTCCAATCCTGGGCCGGTCTGGCCCTTGTTGCTCCATGGGAACGGTTGCTGGATCTTGATCATCGACCATAAGACTAACCCTGCTCGACCGCTTCTACCGCGGTTGGACCCGCCGCACCGGATAACGCTGCCAGGACTTCATCGCGCGGCCCGAAGGTGGCAATACTGCCATCACGCGGAACCAGAATTTTGTCAACGTGACGCAAGATACTCGGCCGGTGAGCGATAACAACAAGCGTCGTACCACTCTCCCGCAAACCGGAAAATACATTGACCAGCGCCGCCTCGCCGGGCGCGTCAAGGCTGGCATTGGGTTCATCCAAAACAACCAGGCGCGGATTGTTATAGAGGGCGCGTGCCAGCCCAATGCGCTGTCGCTGACCACCAGAGAGCGCTGCACCGCCTTCACCAATTTCCGTCTCATAGCCATTTGGCAATTCCAGAATTAGCTCATGAACCCCGGCGCGTTGCGCAGCCTCAATAACCGCTTCGCTGGTATCATCACCCATGCGGGCGATATCCTGCGGCAGATAGCCAACATATTTTCCAAGATATTCAGAATCCCAGCTTGCAACGTCCGCGCTATCCAGCCTGACATGGCCGATGCGCGGTTCCGCAATCCCGACAATCAAACTAGCAAGCGTTGACTTGCCCGCCGCCGTTGGGCCAATGAGTCCCATCGACTCACCTGGCGCGAGTTCAAAACTAATATTCTGTAGAACGGCCTCCGCCGAATCGGGATGATAGTATGTCACGCCATCGACTATCAGGTGGCCCTGCGGTGCGGGCAGCGCCATCGCCGCCGCATCTTCTGGCATCACCATCAACTGTCCTTTGACCCGATCATAGGCGGCGCGAGCACCGATTGCCGATTTCCAGGACCCGATCGCCTGTTCGACCGGCGCCATGGCCCGAGCCATCAGGATGGAACCAGCGATCATCATGCCTGGCGTCAACTCACCCTGAATAACCAGCCACGCCCCCACGGCCAACACGCCGACCTGTAGAAGCTGGCGGACAAATTTTGACGTAGCCGAGATGGCCCCGGCGCGGGAACTCGCCTGCGATTGCAGGGTGAGCATCTCGCTGTTCTTTTTATGCCAGGACTGCAACAGCGCTGACATCATATCCATCGCTTCAATGACATTGGCATTGCGCGCTGCCGCTTCCGCGCTTTGAAGTGACTGCATAGACGCCCCACCCGCCCGGTTGAGCGGACCACGGGTGACGAGCTCATTCAAAATCGCCAGAGAAAACAGAACAACCGCGCCAGCCAGTGACAACCAGCCAAGGAGGGGTGCAACATAAAGGTGACGCCGATAAATATTGGCGTCCAGGGTGCGTCCAAAATCGGGAAAATACTCGCCCCGGTGAGAAAGGTTCGAAATGTCGAGAGGTCCCGCAACCCCTGTATCGAAGGGCCTTTGGGTTGGGAAAGTGTTGATGCACATGCTGAACAGAATGACAGCAGCAAACCCGCCCTTGCAGGCAGCCAGACTATCCGCAAGAAGCGGATTTGGTCTGGCATTTACAGGATTATTGTTAGACATCGTTTCCGTTACAGCTTTTTCAGCAATTTTTTCATCGGGCGGGCGAAGGAGTTCTTCACCGTCAGTCTGCCATTCTAATGGTTGAAAATGTAGCTAGAATTTCCGTATCGGTAGAGCAATTTGCCAAAACACCAGATTTGTCACACTGAGTGGGACAAGCAGACAATATTTTCGTCTCGGTGATGTCGGCCCTTAAAAAGGTACTCACTTTGACAGTGACGCCCCGGGGATTTCCACCTCACTTACATCGGCGCCGGTAGCGCGCAGTTCGTCAACCAGGTCGGGTGGCCAAAACAGCCTGGCACCGCCGTGACCGGCATTGATTGTCATCATCCAGCCGGTTTCATCTCCGATCACTTCCGCGCCATGCATTTCGTCAGGCGGCACTGAAATAATATCAAAGAGTCCAAGAACGGTCTCCTGTTCGGCATTCATGCCCAGGGTGATCTTCCATTGCCCGGCCATGACGATGAAGGCTTCCGGTGTCGGGTGGCCATGAGTTGCAAGCCCTTTTCCGGGCTCGCATTTCAAATAGGTGATGTTAAACGCGTCCACCTGATCCAACGGTGTGGGTTCACCTTTTTGCTCAGCGGGCCGTCCGACAACGGCATGGCGTTTGCGATCATATCGTTCCAACAACATATCGATGGGCCGGTAGGGAGATTCGCGCTGATCAATTTCACTGAACCGAAGCACGTGCGCTTCGATATCGGGGGTCTTAGGTTTTGTGGCCATTATTTGCTCCGCGCCGGATAGACTGTGCTCATTGTCTGTCAGACCGGTTGCGAGTCAAGCGGGCCAATTTCGCGTCCGCCGATAACCAGGCAGTAAAAATCAGCCGCCGGTATTTAGATCAATGAATGTCGGCGGAGTTGGCCATCGCAATGCGTAGCTTATCAGCGCTGAAGCCCGGTTCTGCACAGGCGTCTAGAATGACCTTTTCGCGACGAAGGACCAGATCAATGGCGTTCGGCACTTCATCAGCAACGTCTTTTGGAATAACAACAGCACCATGCCGATCGGCATGAATAAGATCACCGTCCGAAACCTCCATCCCCAGTACGTTCACAGCACCGCCGAAATCAACGAGATGCCCATAAGCATGGCTAGGACCAATCCGTCCGGCGATCAGCTGAAAGCCGGGCGCCAAGGCATCGATATCCCGGATCGATCCGTTGGTAATGCCACCCACCGCGCCCAGTGCTTGATGGATTGTGCTATTGACCTCTCCCCAGAATGCACCATATCCCGGCACCTCATCGAGATCCTGCAAGACCGAGATTGTCGGTCCTTCGCCCGCCTCTACATATTCGTAATAAGCCGCGCGCTGCTCCTGCATCTCCGCAGCGGGCCGCGTTGAAGGCTGTGTCGAGCGGTAAGTCGCAGTCCGCGCATACCCAATTATCGGTTCCAGGTCGGGACACGCGACGGCAAAGATATCGGTGATGAATCCCTCTCCACGGCGCTCGGGGATTACGACTTCCAGGGCATTGCATATTGTTGGCGTGTCAAATGCGCGGAGCTTGTCAAAGATATCTGAACTCATCTATGTTGCCCTTTCCTATTTAGTCGCTTTCAGGAAATCAAAATCACATCCCTGGTCAGCCTGCAGCACAGTATCCATATAGAGTTTCTGATAACCGCGTTGCGGGTGGGGCAGTGTCGGAGGTGACTCCTGCCGCCGCTTCTCCAGTTCGGTGTCATCAACCAGAAGATCAATCCGTCGATCCTTGACACTCAACTTAATCCGATCGCCATTGCGAACCAGCCCCAATGGTCCACCAATCGATGCTTCAGGGGTCACATGCAAAACAATGGTTCCAAAAGCGGTGCCGCTCATCCGCGCGTCTGATATCCGCACCATGTCCTTTAGCCCGGCGCGCGCCAGCTTGGAGGGAATAGGCAGATAGCCGGCTTCGGGCATCCCGGTGCCGCTCTTTGGTCCGGCATTTTGCATCACCAGAAAATCATCCTCTGTCACATCCAGTTCCAGATCGTCAATTCGGTTGGACAAATCTTCGAGCGAGGAAAACACAACCGCACGCCCCTCTTTTTCAAACATGGCCTTGTCGGCGGCGGAACGTTTGAGAATAGCACCTTCAGGAGCGAGCGACCCGAACAAGGCAACTAAACCGCCAACGGGTTCCACGGGGTCGTCAAATGCGCTGATGACGTCTTGATCAACCCAGGCGCCTTCGTCGCGCGCCAGCCGTTCGCCCAGCGTCTCCCCGGCAACGGTCATACAGTCGAGATTGAGCAGAGGTTTAATTTCGCGCAGTACCGCGCCCATGCCACCCGCCGCAAAGAAATCCTCCATGTAGTGTGACCCCGTCGGTTTGAGGTTCACCAGGACAGGTGTCGTATCAGAAAGCTCGTTGAGCCAGGTCAGCGGAATATCGACACCGACCCGCCCTGCAATAGCCGTTAAATGGATGATGGCATTGGTCGATCCTCCCAGCGCGAGCAAGACCCGCAGGGCGTTTTCTATCGAGTCCCGATTAATGATATCGGTCGGCGCCGTCTTGTTGGCCGCCAGCCGCATTGCCGCCGCGCCCGATGCTTCCGCCGCGCGCAATCGATCAGCATGCACAGCCGGAATGGCGGCCGTACCGGGCAAGGACATGCCAAGCGCTTCGGCGATACAGGCCATGGTGCTCGCCGTCCCCATAACGGCGCAAGTGCCTGCTGTCGTGGCCAGTCGACCTTCGACGGTTTTGATTTCCTGATCATCAACATTACCAGCGCGGTATTGTCCCCAGAACCGACGGCAATCGGTGCAAGCCCCGAGCCGTTCGCCATCATGCTTACCTGTCATCATGGGGCCAGCAACGAGCTGAATAGCAGGGACCCCCGCGGACGCAGCGCCCATCAACTGCGCTGGCACGGTCTTGTCGCATCCTCCCAGAAGCACGACAGCATCCATCGGCTGAGCACGGACCATCTCTTCGGTGTCCATCGACATTAGGTTGCGATACATCAGGCTGGTTGGATTAAGAAACACCTCACCGAGAGAAATTGTCGGGAACTCAACCGGCAAACCACCTGCTGCCAACACACCGCGTTTAACGGCCTCAAGCAATTCCGGGAAGTGGCGATGACAGTTGTTATAGCCACTCGGTGTGTGCGCAATGCCAATAATCGGTTTGGAGAGCATTTCCCGCGAATAGCCCATCGAACTCGCAAAGGATCGTCTCAAATAAATTGAGAAATCCATATCGCCGTAATTGGTCAGCCCTTTCGCCAGCCCTTCAAACTTGATGTCATCCGACATGTGTTTTCTCAGATTTTTGTTTTGATGAGTTTTGCTTCCAGATAATCCTCAATGCCCTGAGAACCGCCCTCCCGGCCAAGGCCACTCTCCTTAATACCACCAAACGGCGCTTCCGCCGAGGCCAATAGCACTTCATTGACACCGACCATGCCGGTTTCCATAGCTTCCGACGCTAATGTTGCGGTTTTGAGGGAGTTGGTGAAGATATAGCCTGCAAGACCAAACGGCACGGCATTGGCACGTTCCATAACCTCGTCAAACCCCTGAAACGGCGCGATGGGCGCCACCGGTACAAACGGTTCATCAGTCATAATCCGGGCATCTTCCGGCACATCACCCAGCACCGTTGGCGTGAAATAATAGCCAGCGTTCATTTCTGAAGGTCGTTCGCCGCCAGCAAGAACCTTCGCCCCGTGCTGCGTGGCATCGGCAACTAAAGACTCGGCATGTTCAAGGCCACGACGACTTGCCAATGGCCCAATCGTTGTTCCTTCATCCAACCCATAGCCAATTTTCAAACCCTTCGCGTAATCAGCGAAGGCATCACCAAAAGGTTCTTTTATGGATTCATGAACATAGAAACGGCTCGGTGAGATGCAGACTTGCCCACAATTTCTGAACTTGGCGGTCGCTGCCATTTGTGCGGCGGCTACCGGGTCAGCATCTTCAAACACGATTACAGGCGCATGACCACCGAGTTCCATCGACACCTTTTTGACGCTGTCAGCGCACATTTTCAAAAGCTGTTTGCCAACCGGTACCGAACCGGTGAAGGAGACCTTACGCACCACGGGTGAGCTGATCAGATGCTGGGTTATCAGATCAGAATTTCCACTTACCAGATTGACAACACCCGCCGGAATTTCCGCATCGTGACAAGCTTGCAGTAGAGCCATGCACGAACCGGGCGCTTCCGAGGCCGATTTGACGATCACCGAACAGCCCGCGCCAAGCGCGGCCGCTATTTTTCGAGCGGGCAAAAGTGCAGGGAAATTCCAGGCAGAAAAGGCCGCGGTGACCCCAACCGGTTGATACAGAACCGTCATCCGCGAATCCGGCGTCCGACCTTCAATTGTCTGTCCATAGACACGCTTGGTTTCTTCGGCATACCATTCAAACTGATCCGCAGCTGCGCCTGTTTCACCGATCGCTTCTGCGAGCGGCTTGCCAGTCTCAATACTCATGATACGCGCAATATCCGGCGTCCGTTCGCGGATAAGGTCTGCAACTTTGCGAAGCTTAGCGGCGCGCTCCCAGGGCGAAACATGACGCCAGTCGGCAAAACCACGCTCCGCAGCGGCCAAGGCATCGTCCAGATCTTCAGCCGATACAGACGGTATCTTGCCGACCACCTCTTCGGTGGCAGGATCAATCACATCGCGGGATTCACCGCCGTGAGCCTTGTGCCAACCACCATCAATATAGAGGCCATAATCTTCGTAAAGGTTTGTCATTATTTTTCCTGTCTAAATATCCTGTGTGTGATAGCGCGTTTGAACGTCCTCACACCAATTGCCAACATTCCAAGAACCATAAGCTCCCATTCCGCCAAGCGGATCAGGACCACAATAAACCGGGACATGGAGGACGGAGAGCCCATCATGCTTGTACGCCGCGTCCAGCGCCGCCTTTAAACTGTCGGCGTCATAACCACCGAAATGTGCGCTGACACCCGTCACCGCGGACGCCATTGCGACATAGTCAACCGCAACGGCGTCATTGGTCTTGTAACCATGACCATATTGGGCTTCCTGCAGTCCGGTGATCGCAGCCATCCGCCGGTTGTCAAAAATCACGATCATCCCTTTAGCACCGTGCTGAACACCGTCGATGAGGGCCTGCGGGTTCATCATAAAAGAGCCATCCCCACAAAAGGCGATACCGTATTGCGGATTGTCAGCCATCGCCCCTGCCAAAACCGAGGAAGCCGAATAGCCCATATAGGACGCGCCGGTTTCTGTGAACGTCGCGCCCGGATCATCATCTTCCATAATTTGAAAGCCATTCGCCTGCACGTCGCCGGCGTCAAAATACTTCACCGCCCCAATTTTCTTCGCAAAATCTGCCACGGTTTTTAACGCTGCAGGCTGGGTCATCACGGGCTTATCCCAGACCTCATCCATGATCGGGGCGGCAGCATAGCGCTCATCCTTAAAGGCGACCCATTCCGCCTTTTTCGCAGCGCACTGACTCAACCAATTCGCTTTTTTGTCGAGATTGGCGCCGCCGGCTTTCTTCAATGCCGCCAACAGTTTCTCTATTGTTGCGCCGATGTCACCCGGCAGACCTAACGTCTTGTTGTAATGTGTAAGGTCACCAAGATCGCCATTGATGTTAATCACCGCTTCGGCATTGTCGTAACCGATGCCCGAGCAGTCGGCCTGGCAAACCGCCCGCGTGCCAATGGCAATTAGAAGAGTCGCTTCCGACATCGCAAAATTACCGCTGATTGAACCTTTGGAACCACCGACATGCATGTTTTGCGGGTGGGCGTTTGGCAGAACACCCAGGGACCCTGGTGACAGGGCCACAGCGGCACCAGATTTTTCCGCCAGCTGCGTTACCGATGCAGAAAAGTCATGTGTTCCGCCGCCGGCCTTGATGACAATCTTGTCATGATCACCAAGCAGCTCCACCGCCTGAGTAAAGGTGTCATTATCGGCAGCGGTGACTCGGGGCAAAGTCGGTTTTTCAGGAAGAGACGTAACATTCAGTGTCAATTTCTGTGGTTGCGTATTAAGCGGCAGCATCAAATAGAACGGCCCCGCCTGATAAGGGTGGTTGACCCGCAGCGCGCCACGCCGCATCGCATCGCGCAACGCCTCGGGCGTATGAAGGACATACGATTCCCCCATCAAGGCGGATATTTGTCCAAACAGCCCCTGCTGGCGCTTGGGCACTTGTTGCATGTTGTAGCCTTCGCCATGCGTCGTCTCATCCCCATAGATGTGATAGACGCCAACACCATTGGAAGCGCTCGCCAAGGAGCCTGCCATGGCCTGCAGCCCGCCCGGGCCAATTGAGGTCACAACGGCAGCGGTCTCGCCATATTGCCAACGCAACGTCGTCGCGGCATGCGCCATCTCGATTTCATTCCGAAAATTAAAACAGCGGACAACTCCGGCTGACTCGTAAATGCGAAGAACTTCACCGAGATCAGTCGAGCCATGACCAAATATTGCCAGATATTTAGAAACACCCTGCCGCAGCAATCCGAGCACCAGGGCTTCGGACAAGATCGTTTCGATTATTTTTGGCAAACTGCCGCGGTCCACCGCATGCAAAAGTCCACCCGCTTCAGCAATGGCCATTGCGTTCTTATACATTTGGTCAGGAGAAATATTGCCGCCCATTGATCAGATTTCCTGTCGATAAAATTTCTAACCCGTAGGTTCTGTTTCCTTGTGCCTTCGTTCCAGCCAAACCGACCAGACAACCGAAACAACAGACAGGCACAAAAACAACAGACTAAAGGGTGAGGTAAAGAAGATGGTCACATCACCTCGGCTCGCCGTTAACGCGACCCGCAGATGCTCTTCAAGCTGCGGCCCAAGAACCAATGCTAAAAGAAGCGGCACCACCGGCATATCAAGCCACCGCATGGCGAGCCCGACAAAGCCGAAGAACAACATGACATAAACATCGAAGAACGAGTTCCGCAAAGCATAGCTGCCGACCACGCACAACACGGCGATCGTTGGCATCAGCAAGATTTTCGGTGTCGCCAAAACTTTCACAAGCAACCGGATCGCGCATAAGGCAATGATCAGGTTAAAAATATTGGCCCAGAAATAAGAAAAGATAATCCCGTAGGCAAAGCCGCCATTCTCAATAAACAGCAGTGGCCCAGGTGCCAGACCATGAATCAATAACGCCCCGATCAGGATCGCCGTTACCGGGTCACCCGGAATCCCTAACGTCATCATGGGAACAAGGGCGCCGCCGGCCACCGCGTTATTGGCCGATTCAGGCGCTGATATCCCTTCAACGTTACCATCACCAAACGTTTCTTTTTTCTTGCTGATTTTCTTGGCGTAATCATAGGAAATAAAAGCGGCAATCGGCCCGCCAGCGCCCGGCAGAATACCCAGAAATGTCCCGGTAATAGAGCCAATGACAGCGGCAATTTTAACCCGAACAAGATCAATCATTTTGGGCAGGACGGAGCCAAACTTTGCGGAGCTGCGTTGTAAAGCTTCCGCGACAGCGTCCGGTTTCAGATTATCGACCAGCTGCGGAATGGCAAACAGACCAATCATCGCCGTCAGAAAATGAATACCCCCCAGCAGATCCGCGTTGCCAAACGTGAAACGTTCGGTCGCCATAACCGGATCCTGACCGACAGTTACAATGGCCAGTCCGATTGTCGCTGAAAGCAAACCCTTGATAAAAGACCGCGCCGCAAAGCTGCAAATCGCCGTCAGGCCAAAAAAGATCAGACTAAAAAGATCGGGCGCTTTGAATTCCAGCGCCAGATTGGCCAGCGCTGGCGCAATCATGAGAAGACACAAAAAACTTACGATACCACCGAAAAAGCTAGAGCTGATTGATATGCCAAGTGCGCGCCCGCCTTCGCCCCTTTTTGACAAGGGATACCCATCCATCGCGGTCGCCGACGCCGAAGGTGTACCCGGAATATTCAACAGGATTGCAGAGAAACTACCGCCGGTCATGCCAGCGACATAGAGTCCGAGGAACAGGGCAATGGAGACATTGGGTTCCAGCACAAACGTCAACGGCAATAGAATAATAATACCGGAGCTGATCGTCATGCCGGGAATCATGCCGACGACAAGACCTATCAGAGCACCAACCCCCGTCGCCATCAGGCTTGAGGGCAGGATAGACTGTTGAAAACCGGCAATTACGTCAGGACTCATCGCTTAAAACCCCAACAAGCCTGTCGGCAGCAGCACTTGGAAGAGCTGTGTAAAAAGCAGATACAGGGCGGTCGGAACGGCGATCGACCAGATCGCTATCTTCACGGGTTCCTGACAACCATAAAGCACCATCAAAGAGGCATAGAACGGAATGCTCGCGGTCAAAAAACCGAGTGGCTGAAGCAAACCCAGAAACAGGGCGAATGAAACCAGCATCCAGAAAGCGGTGCGAGAAAATGCTGCGAGCGCCTCCACGCCACTTTCAGCGCGCAGCCGGATGAGACCTTTTATTAAAAGAGAAACCGACAGGACAATCAGGATACTGACAATCACGATCGGAAAAAAAGACGGTCCCGGTGTGTTTGGGATTGTCCGATCCGGAATATATTGCGTTGCCCATATGTATAACCCGCTGAAAACCAGCAGCAGCACAGCAGATATTATTTCGCGCTTTGCCATGGGCATGACGTGATACTCCGGAAAGAGGAATCCGGGACCCGGATCAAGGGGGCCCGGATCATCATTTCAGAAGATTATTTCTTCTTCTTTTTTGAACGGTACAAACCGGCTTTCTTCATGATGCCTTTGATTTTGGCATCATCTTCGGCCAGTTCTTTTTCAAACTGAGCGACCAGAAGCGGATCAACCGTAAAGCCTTTTTTCTTGGCAAGCCCCATAAAGGCCTTCGATTTTGCCGCTTTCGCCATGGCTCTCGCCAGCTTGGCTTTGATTTTACCCGGTGTTCCCTTCGGCACTGAAAGCCCGCGGAACAGATTGAGCTGTGCATTGTAACCGAGCTCTTTAGCGGTCGGAACGTTCGGGAAGATTGTTGAACGCGCATAGGTCGGCAGCGCCAGAAGACGAAGCTTCCTGGCTTTGGTCAACCGAACCGTTGCGGTAAACGGCGCAATCATGGCATCCGCTTCACCACTAAGCACGGATGCATTGCGGCGTTTGATCCCCATAGGAAGATGGATCACCTTGCAACCCGCGACGTTCATCAGCTGGATCGCACCGAGATGCGTTGCACTGCCCGTACCAGAGTTAGCCACTTTCAGCTTACCAGGGTTGGTGCGGCAATCTTTGACAAAAGCAGCAAAGCTCTTCCACTTGGAATTTCCTTTAACCGCAAATGGCATCGGTTGCCATTCAACGCGACCGATGTGATCAAGTGCTGAATGCTCAAACGGTACATTGCCGATGTTGGTGGTCGTAAGGATAGATGTCGAGTTCCACGCAATCGTGTATCCATCAGGTTTGGCGTTCTTAACATAGGTATAGGTACGCGCACCGCCGCCACCGACCATGTTGACCGGCACCAGCTTTACGCCAAGGAGTTTACCCATTTCTTTTGCGAGCAAGCGGCCCTCGATATCAGCACCACCACCGGCACCGAAAGGAATTACAAATTTAATTGGCTTGGACGGAAAATCAGCCGCCTGAGCCGTTCCCAGTGTCATCGCCAATGCGATTGGTGCAGCAACCGCTGCCAACGCACTCTTTTTAAAATTACTAAACATATTCACTTCCTCCTCGTTTTCAGATTGGCGTTTATTCCGCAGCTGCAACATTTGCAGCCACTTGATCCTTGTTTCGTTTCGCCCGAAGAGCAGCCAGAACTTTCTCTGGTGTCGCCGGAAGAGACGTGATGCGAACGCCGATCGCATCGTAAATTGCATTCATGATGGCCGGGCTTGTCGGCACCATTGCAGGTTCACCGATACCCTTCACGCCAAGCGGGTTGTTGGGGTCGTGATCTTCGACCAGGACTGAGGTCACCTGCGGAACATCCAAAGATGTCGGCAGAATATATTTTGCAAAGCCAGGGGTTGTGGTCTTGCCATCCACCTGGATGTAATCCTCCATCAGCGCCTGACCAACAGCCTGAACCACGCCGCCTTCAATCTGACCTTCGACCCCACGCGGATTCACAACGCGGCCAATGTCATGCGCGGCCCAGACACCGAGTAGCTGAACTTCGCCTGTCGCGGTGTCCACCTCTACTTCGCAAACCTGCGTGCCAAAGACATAGGCCTGCCAGGGACGACCACTGCCATCGACCGGATCAAGCCCGGTATGTTCTGAAGTAAAGGAGCCAGCACCAACCGGTACAACACCATTGTTCTTGCAAAGCGCGACGGCTTCTTCCATTGGCATGCGCAGATTATGATGATCGCGTGCCCAGACTTCGCCATTCCGCGCTTCGATTTCCTCAACAGCGACATCCCAATAGTCCGCCATAAACGGATCAAACTTTGCGCGAGCGTCCCGGCAGGCAAGGGCAACGGCATTTGAAATCATATAGGTCTGACGCGTTGCACCGGCATGTGCCGCTTCCGGAGAGCGCGCTGTATCATTATCACCCAGCGTCACATCTTCCGGCCTAACACCGAGTTCTTCAGCGGCAACCTGCGCCAGTACCGTCAGAATTCCTTCGCCGATTTCGGTAACACCGGTGACGATCTTGGCGGTTCCGCCATCATCTAGTTCCGCCCAGGCGCCTGCCCGATCCGTTGTTGCGGTGCGGGCGATGCCATACCAGCTCGCCGCCATACCGCGGCCACGCAATTTCTCACCCATTACGCGACCTCCTCTTCCGGAGACGCAGTTGTTGTGTGCCGTGGCACCAATGTGCAGGGCTCACGATTGCCGTCACCACCAAGGTCTTTTCTGACAGGCCCTCGGACAGTTGGCGCACCAGACTCCCAGCCGGAGACTTTCTCGGCTTCATCAAGAACCTGACCAATACTGACGGATCCCAACTTTTGCCGGGTATGGGTGATCGCGCCATCCTGCATCATGTTGATCCGGCGAATTTCAAAAGGATCGAGCCCTAATTTCTCGGCACAGATATCGAGATGTGACTCCGTCGAAAATTCGGATTGCAGCGCGCCAAAGGCCCGCATGGCGCCTGCCGGGGTGTTGTTGGTGTAAACACCAATTGTATCGACTTTGACATTTGGAATGTCATAGGGGCCGGCCGCCAAGATTGCACTCTTGCGCATCACCCCTTCGGTCGAACACCCATAGGCGCCACCGTCAGAAACCATATACATCTCGGTCGCGGTTATACGGCCATTCTTTTTGAGGCCCATTTTATATCTGATCTTGAAGCCGTGGCGCTTGGCACTCGCAATGATGCTTTCTTCACGGGTAAAGACATAGCGGACGGGTCGCCCCGATTTGAGCGCCGCCAAAGCCAGGAAGCATTGATAGTGCATGTCTTCCTTGCCGCCAAAACCTCCGCCGACCGGGCTCATGATCATACGGATTTTATTCACCGGCATTCCCAGAATGCGGGAAGCCGCATGACGATGGTGGGTAATGTTCTGACTTGGCGAATGAATCGTTATCGTGCCGTCAGCCTCCTCATAGGCGAGGCCAGCTTCCGGTTCGAGATAAGCGTGCTCGATAGGCTGAGTGTCATAATCCTGTTCGACAATGACATCAGCTTCCGCAAAACCCTTCTCGACGTCTCCTTTGCGGATCGGCACATGGTAAGTGACATTATCCTGCGCATAATCATGCAGAATAGGTCCGCCCGACATCGCCTCATGCGGATCAAACACCGCCGGAAGCTCTTCATATTCAATTTTGATTGCCTTCACGGCGTCGCGGGCCAAGGCTTCGGTTTCCGCCGCGACAGCAGCAATGGCTTCTCCGACATAGCGCACTTTATCGGTCGCCAAAGTCGGTTGATCATGAACAAAAACGCCGTACCCGTCTTCGCCAGGAATATCCGCGGCGGTAACAACGGCCTCAACGCCAGCCATTGCCTCTGCATCGCTTGTGTCTATCGATTTGATCAACGCATGCGCATGCGGACTCCGTAAAACCTGCAAATGTAGCATAGTCGGCACCACCATATCACCGGCGTAGCGCAGAGCACCGGTTACCTTCGATGGCGCATCAAGCCGCCTGACATTGGCACCAATAAAAGACTCCCCGACCTCATCCTCGTCCAGAGCTGTCTCTGGCACTTTGCCATTAATGACATCTCGCGCCAGTTCTACGGCTTCGAAAATTTTCTGATACCCGGTGCAACGACAGATATTGCCGCCGAGTCCCTGCTTTATCTCTTCAAGATCAGCCTGTGGGTTTTCGCGCAACGTAGCGCTCGCCGCCATGACCATGCCGGGAATGCAATAACCGCACTGGCTCGCACCGGTTTTATGAAAGGCACGCTGCACCGGTGTCATTTGACGCCGTGGCGCTAGACCCTCAACGGTTTCGATTTCCGCACCATCAGCTTTAGCGACCGGCACCATACAGCTTTTGACCAGCACCCCGTCAACAAAGACCGAGCAAGTACCGCACTCGCCCGCGCCGCAACCTTCTTTGGTGCCCGTCAGATTCAGGTCGTTGCGAATGAAATCGAGTAGACGTGAACCGGCAGCGGCAGATTTTTCTACCGCTCGTCCATTGACGGTCATTGAAATGTTCAGATCAGCCATTGGCTGTCTCCAATTCCTGGGTTTCGAAAGGCCCGACATCGCATCCAATAGATGCCAGCGCCTCAACAATGCCGCGCCGGACAAAACTGACGACGACCTCGCGCCGGTAATCCTGACGGGTCCGCGATTGCACGCGATCAATTGGCAAATGCGCTGCCGCATCAATCAAAGCCGCCGTCACTGTTTTGCCGGACAACATCTCCTCGCATTCAGAAAGCCGCACCGGCACAGGACCAACGCCGGCAAGCGCGATCCGGACATCCTCAAAATTTTGGCCCACCTCATCGAGCTTGAGAACCGTCGCTACACAAACGGTCGAGATCACCAATGACCGGCGATGGCCGACTTTTTCAAACGACGCGCCATATTCGGCCGCGGAGTCGAACTCGACTGCAACGATAAGCTCGCCATTATTTAGAACGCTGAATGAGGGCCCGGTCGGAAAATCCGTAACATTGACCCGCCGTTCGCCGCCTGTCCTGCTATGGAGAACCAGTTCGGCATCAAGGGCCATGAGACCAGGTGTGCCATCAGCCGCTGGCGAAGCATTGACCAGATTACCTCCGATAGTCGCCGATTGCCGAAGCTGATCATCGGCGAACCACACCGCGACATGCGGCATAACCGGAGCATGTTCCCGCAAGACAGAGTCTTTTAAAAACTTCTGAAAAACAGTGGCGGCGCCGAGCCGAAGGCGATTTCCTTCCAACGCAACGCCGTTCAACTCGGGAATACGGGTAATATCAATTAAAACCGGAATATGAACATCACCCGCACGACCTTCTCGCGCCCAGGGCAACAAATCTGTCGCCCCGGCCACAATTTGTGCCGCATCACCATGGGTTTCGAGAAACCCGAAGGCTTCATCGAGACTTTTTGGCAAAAGGTATTGATCACAATCCAGCATGAGGGTCGATCCTTGCAGCTTGTCGCGCTTAAGCCGCCTCTTCATCCCGCATTTTGACCACGACCTTGATCGCGTCATCGATGCGTTCCTTGGCATACTTGATGGCCGTCGGTACTTCATCCAGACCAAAAGTGTGGGTGTGAATGATTTTCGCGTCGAAACGCTTCTGCGCCATAAACGCCGCGGCGCGATGTGTGGCACTCTTGCCTTCGCCCCGAATACCGAAGACATAGATGTTGTTCCGAACAAGATAGGCCAGATCAACAGGAACAGGTTCTGACGGGAACGCTGCGAGGCAAATCCGCCCACCACGATTGACCATCTTTGCCGCTTCATTCATCGCGTTTGCGGCACCCGAACATTCAAGAACATATTGCACGCCCTTGCCACCGGTAATCCTTTGGATTGCTTCAACCGCATCTTCATTGCGGACATTAACGACATGGTCGGCACCAAGCTGCTTGCCCATTTCAAGACGATTGTCACGAGTACCGGTCAGGATAACCGGCCCTGCACCCATCGCCTTGGCAACCGCAACGCCCATCAACCCGATTGGACCCGGTCCGGTGATGACAACGCCTTCGCCAGCGATCAATCCGCCCATAACATCGAGTCCGTACATTGCCGTTCCGGCAGTCACGACCAAAGTCGCTTCTTCGTCGGACATATCGTCAGGGACGTGAACCAGTGTGTTGATGTTATTGACAGCATATTCGGTGAACCCGCCATCGGTCGAGAATCCATTGGCACGATGACCTTTACTCCGCAGGCCATAATTCAGGCAGGACGTATACATGCCTTCACGACAGCGCGGACAGCGACCACAACCAGCGTGGACCTCAACAGTGACCCGGTCACCAACATCATACTCATCAACATTTGGACCTTGTTTAACAACTGTCCCCATATATTCATGACCGAGGATAAAGTCTTTGTTGAAGGGGTTTTCGCCTTCGACCATGGCGGGAAGGCCGTTCTCCAAAATTTCCAGATCGGTCGCACAAACCGCGATAGCATCAATCCGGACGAGAACTTCAGCGTCGCCGGGTTCGGGAACAGGTTTTTCGATCTGTTTAAGTTCATCTGGATCGCCCAAAACCCAGGCTTTCATGGTTTCAGGAACTTCGAACTGGTTGCTTTGCTTCGTCGCCATTTAACTCTTCCTCATTTTAAATTTCCCAGGAACCCCACTAAACTGTCGAGCGGGATCCCAATTCTTCCGACAGCGTCGCTGCTGTCATTTTCACATCTTCAATCATCACTTCGCGGGCTTCCTCAGAGGCCCTCATCGCCGGCATTGAGGCGCTGATGGAGGCAATAACACCACCGGTATGATTCCGGATTGCAGCGCCAACGCAGATAACGCCGGGCTGGAATTCTTCGACATCTTTGGCAAAGCCGTGCCGCCGGACCAATGCGAGTTCTTCCTTTAATTTTTCAGCATCCGTAATCGTATGCTCGGTAAAGGCTGTCATGCCTTTGGTATCAAGGATGGCTTTTTGTTCCGCTTCGGGGAGCCAGGCGAGGATCGCCTTGCCGCTCGCCGTTGCGTGTGTCGCATTGGATTTTCCGGCAAAGCCGCTATCGACCTTAACCGCGTGGCGCGAATCCAGCTTGGCAACCGTCACCAGCTCCCGTGCCTGGATCACCGCAAGATGCACGGCTTCACCGGTACGGAGATTGAGGTCACGGACAGCTGGCATCGCAATATCTAAAAGATCGAACTGGCGCGCCCGCGCTTCCGACAAATCAAAGACCTTATTACCAAGCGCATAGGCTCTGGTTTCGGAATTCTGGGTGACGTATCCCCGCGCCGCCAATGTCGAAATCAAATGATGACAAGTACTGGTGTTTAATCCTGTGGACGCGCTCAACTTTGAGAGCGGTAGATTACCGGGCGCCGCTGAGAGGGCTTCGAGAATATCCAGGGCACGGGTAACCGATTTGATGAGGGTCCCACCAGAACCAGGAACTTCTTCGACCGACTTTGCTGCAAGATTTGTTGCCACTTAGACGAAACCCCTGAAGTTTCATATTATGAAATTTTATTTCATAATAAAATAAACAGCATAAATCGGAGAGTCAATACCAGATGACCACCGTTGAGGTAATGGAACCCTAAAACGGGAACTTCCTCAGTGTTAATTGGAGATAGTCTCGCCAGCGAAAGGCTGCGTTAGCCTCAACTCTCAACCACCCTGAACCGTCGGACGGACCATTTCTAGATCGATTTGAGCCAAGCCATTGAAATAATTGGTGGAGGTAAGCGGAATCGAACCGCTGACCTTCTGATTGCGAACCAGACGCTCTCCCAACTGAGCTATACCCCCACCGGAACGGCTGGAATGTGCTTATTGACGCTCTCCATGTCAAGATATTCGGCGGTGCGCATGCACACTCAATCTTGAACTGAGTCTTCGGTGTCGTTAGGATTTCCGCAACTGTCGCGGGCCTAGTCTGCGCAACCCCGAAATGTCCCGCGGAGAATTGGAATTATGATCATTATCGACCCCCTTATTCGCGTCGCGATTATCGCTGTCGACCTATATATCTGGGTGATCATCATCGGGGCGATCCTGAGCTGGCTGGTTGCCTTTAACATCATCAATACGACCAACCAGTTCGTCTATACGATCATTGATTTTCTCTATCGGATTACAGAATCGGCATTGCGACCAATCCGAAAAGTCATACCCAACTTCGGCGGGATCGATATTTCGCCGATTGTGCTTATTCTTGCCCTGATCTTCCTGCAGATGGTGCTCGGGAATGTTCATCGTGCTTTGCTAACCAGCTAATCCAAGCTCTGGACGCATTTGATGACCGACGCGCGTTTAATCGACGGCAAAGCATTTGCTGCGGGGCTCCGGGAAACCATTGGCCGATGCACCGCACTCCTGAAAGAACGACACGGACTGCTCCCCGGCCTGGCAGCGGTTCTGGTTGGCGAGGACCCAGCCAGTCAGGTTTATGTCCGCAACAAGGAAAAACAGACCGTCGAAGCGGGTATGGCGTCAGTCGGACGACGGCTACCGGCCGAGATTTCACAGGATGATCTGCTGGCGGTGGTCGCTGAGCTAAATGCCGATCCTGCGGTGCATGGTATTTTAGTACAGCTGCCCCTGCCCGATCACATCACCGAAAAAGCCGTAATCGAGACAATCGACGTGGCCAAAGATGTAGACGGGTTTCACCCGTTGAATGTCGGCGCGCTGTCGAGTGGCGAGGAAGGGCTGGTTCCCTGTACGCCACGGGGCTGCATGATGTTGCTGGATGATGTGCTCGGTGATCTGACGGGTAAGAATGCCGTCGTGGTCGGTCGTTCCAATATTGTCGGCAAACCGATCGCCCAGCTCCTGCTTGCAGCCAACTGCACGGTCACTATTGCGCATTCGCGCACTCAGGATTTACCGGGTCTGTGCCGCACCGCCGATATCCTGATCGCCGCGGTCGGACGGCCGCAAATGATCAAGGGTGACTGGGTTAAACCGGGAGCCGCCGTGATCGATGTCGGCATTAACAGGGTCGAAGCCGAGGACGGCAAGACTCGCTTGGTCGGTGATGTTGATTTTGAAGAAGCTGTTCAGGTCGCAGGGGCGATTACCCCGGTACCCGGCGGCGTCGGGCCGATGACCATCGCCTGTCTGCTAGAAAATACGCTAATCGCCTGCTGCCGTCAGAACGGTGTTGAGGTGCCTAACACCTAGCTGACATGCCTTGCCCTCCTAAAAATCCAGAGCCGGAAGAGGCATATTACTAAAAACAACAACGCATAGGGTAAAAACGTGTCATGAAAAATACAGCATACCCTCAAAGCTAACTGTACCGTTCTCCACCAGTAACATCCCGTCCCGCTTCAGCGTCATGTGAAGATCGTGCGCGTTTGAAATTATGAAGCCGAATCGAAATACAAAGAAAATTACCGCGCTAAGAGCAAAATACTGGAAGGGGTTCCGTGCTAAAAATCTTGCCACGAAAAACGCAACGAAACCAAATATTCCAAAGTAAGTAGCGGCTAAAATGGAATAAAGGTTCAAGCCTTGTTGGACCCATTCAAGGCAGAATGTCCCTATGAGAAACCAAACAAGGGTTTGACCAAACATCGCCGGATCGTGGCGAAATTCTATCTCAGAGAATTTTTTTATCGCCAATACTCAACCGTCTCGATTTGGTCCTTACGAGTCTTCAGCCGGCGGCGGGCCATCCTTGCGGGCTCCGCCCCAGCCGGTATGGGTGATATCAAAGATCGTCCCGTTGGGATCGGTATATTTCATTTCATAGAAGACATTGTCGCCTTCCATCTCGCCCATAAACCACTCGCCACCATTCTCTTTGATCTTTTCCTGGCTCGCTTCCACATCATCGACCCAAAACCCGAAATGGTGGACGCCAAACCAGTCTTTGTCCTTACCTTCCCCCATCGGGCGGTCGTCCTTATAGCGCAACAGCGCGAGATTGATGGTGCCATCCGTCAGGTAAACACCATCAGCCATCGGCGCCTTGACCGAGGTGACCTTTTCCATGCCAAAAGTCGACATATAAAACTCGGCGGTTTTTTCCGGGTCTTCTACAGAGATCGCCAGATGGCGCAGCTTGCCGGTCGGTTTGGTCATTGTATTCTCCAATGGTCTGCGGCTCCAGCCCTCACCCCCTCCCCGCACCCATTGCGAGTATCCTGTGGGTGACGGGGAGGGGGTGAGGGCTGGTACAGACTAAGCGTTAAGAAGCAGGTCCTTTGATGTTAAACATTTCTGCAGCGTGATCCCACAGCACGCGCTGTTTGATCGCAGGATCAACACCTTCAAACATTTTGTTGATCGGAATCGATACGTCCGGCCAGGTACCTTGCGGGTGCGGATAATCCGACCCCCAGATCGCAACATCGCCAAGATTGCACCAATGGAGCTTCATCAACTCAGTGCCCACATAGTCTTCTTCAAAGGTGAAACCGCAATTGCGCTTGGCATATTCACTTGGCAGCATGGATAGCGGCGCCGATGGGTCAGGCGCACGCTCTGCAACCTGACGGTCACACCATTCAATCGCGAACGGGACCCAGCCAACACGGCATTCCGAGAACAGAACTTTGAGATTCGGGTGACGTTCAAAGGCGCCACAGAACACAAGCTGCGCAAACGTGTTGCAGAGGTTGAAGGGTGCGGTCGCGAGAAAGGCGATCTGCGCACCGCGATGGTAAGGCGGCAAAGGGGCGTCCGCCGCGCCACCGATATGAATACACAACGGGACACGGGCCTCACCCGCCATCGCCCAGAGCGGCTCCCAAACCTCGTCATAGACCGGCTTGGCAACATCGAAAGGCGGAAATTCCACAGCCTTGGCCCCCGCCTTGATCATGCGCTCCAGCTCTTTGAGACATTCTTCGGGATATTTGGTCGGCAGCGCCGGCAAAATAAAGATGCGGTCGGGATCGAGCTTATTGACCTCCATCGCATAATCATTGAAGGCACGATAAACCGCGAACAGCAATTCAGGATCACTGACATTCCACTTGCGAACGCTGGCAAAGATCACGCTCGACCAAACCTTTGACTGGTCCATATGATCAAGCAGTATTTTCGGATCGGCAGGCGGCAAAGCGCCGTCCGGCAGATCCACGCCGTGATCACAGAACGGTTTCAAAAACTGGGCGCTATTGGAGCCATCAGCTGACTTGTCCCAAAGCTTACCCTCCCAGGTCCATTGCGATCCGTTCTCGCCCTCAATAACCTTGGGGCCGATTTCCTTGAATTTTGCGGGCAGGCGATCCTGCCAAAGGTCCTTGGGGCACCAATGCGTATCAAGGTGATTGTCCGCTGAAATATACAGATACTCGGTCATCGAAAACGTCTCCGGTAAGGAATCAGATTGTGAACAGTACAGTCTCGTAAACCCCGGGAGCCGTCAAGGTGGGCACACCAGGCTATTCCCTGTTTTCTGCGGCGCGACGCGCTTCCCGCCGGGTGATAATCATAACCGCGACAAAAATAAATGCGGCATCGATCCAGGTCTCGATATCAGAATATTCGCCAAACAGAATCCAGCCAAAAGCGGAGGCAATGGGCAGGCGCATAAAATCTACCGGCGCCAGCAGGCTGGCATCTGCCACCTTCATGCCACGCGCCAGAAAGATGTGCCCGAGCGTCCCGAATGCGCCCACGGCCAATATCCACCCCAGCTGATCCCAGCTCGGCCAAATCCAGTCAGGAATGGCGAGGATCAGGGCAAACGGTACCAGTGCCAAATTCATGTAGAAGATCAGCACTGCGCCGCTGATATTCAGCGCAACATGTTTGGTGATGAGCTGTACGGATGCGTTGGACATTGCCGAGATTAAAATCCCGATAATCAGCGGATTGAACGGCACATAGCCCGGTCGAATGATGATCAGAGCCCCGATAAACCCCTCCACCGCCACGCCCCAACATTCTCCCGCAGGATCAATGCCGCCCCAACAACAAATAAGGGGTGTGTAAATTGCACCGCGGTAACATCCGAGACCGACATGCCGGTGAGCGCAAGGAACCAGCACAATATGCCGACAACCGAAATCAGGCTGCGCCACATCACCAACTTCCATTCCGCAGGGCGCAGAATTTCAGACTCGACCACGAACAGTATGGAGGAGCCAGGGCATCAAAGCCAGCAACCCCATTAGACCCCGGAAGAAAATCAGCTGCGGACTAGAAAATCCATCAAAGCTGAGATGGCGTACAGCAGCCATCATGGCGCACATCGACGTGGTCTGCGCCAGCATCCACAACATGCCACACACCGGCGGAGAAAGGGTCATCAGGTGCTTTCCGGCTTTCAGCCTATTCGTGTTTCGCGGTGCGGATGCCGGGTGATCAACATCATGGCTGTGCCGCCATCGGACCCTGCATGGGGAGGTCAGCGGCTTCATCAAGACGCTTCCATTGCTTTGTCGGCTGTCCTGCGCGGAAGGCGCTTAATTCACGCCACAAAATACGGCGCAAAAACACGACACCAGCATCGGACGTCGCGAGATACTCTTTGGTTCGATCAGCGATCGCCCCCTGCCCGACCTGCGCCAGATAATCCTGCGCACTGAGCAGTTGCATAAACGTATCGTCTGGAAATTTCTGTTCTTCAAACAAATCCCGATGCAGCGCCATCGAGGAATATTTTTCAGCGCTTTTCTGGCAGTAGGCCAGGAACTTCTCATCTTCTTCGGCATTAATCCTGGGGCGGCTATAGATCATCAACCGCTTGGTCACCGTGTCACTTACCGGCACCTGCCAGAGGAGGAGATTCATCCAAGGGTCTTCTGGCCCCAATGTTGGCTGCAAAATGTGATTGTTGTTCGGGAAAGTCCAGTCGGTCGCGCGTATATTGTTGGGGCCGCGAATGGCAACCAGACGAATACCGGCATCGGTCTCATAACATTCAAGCTTGGGCATATCGGTCGTAACTGTCGCTCCAAACGTGCCGACACGACCTTTCTGATGGACAAAGCTGACATGCGCCGGGTCGAGAGAATTTTCCACCGATTGCAACCAGTTGCATGGCCAGTCCTCTTCCGTCACATGGACAATGCGGCCGTCTTCTTCGAGCGCATCCTTGCGCGGCAGGTCAAATTCCGGCGCCTGGCCGTCTCCCATATAGGCAAAGACGAGACCACTATAATCTCGCGCCGGATAGGTTTTTATGCAGACATCCTCTGGTGGCTGATCTTCGGGTTCCGCCGGGCGCTCCAGACACTTCCCATCGGTGTCATATTTCCAGCCATGATAGAGACAACGTAAATTATCGCCTTCAACCCAGCCGGTATGCAGAAGTGTCCCACGGTGCGGGCAGCGGCCCGCGGTAAGATAAACCTGTCCGCTTTCACCACGATACAGCGTGAACTCTTCATCAAAGAACGTGACACCGTAGGACTTGCCTTTTTCAACCCGGTGCGAGCGAGCGATTGGGTGCCAAAAGCCACGCATAAAGGCACCCATTTCAGTGCCCTTACCGATCAACGGCAGTTGGCGCAGCCGTTCCGTGCGCGATGCGTCTGACTCCGAGGCCATACTCTACTCCGGAATTCTTCGTTCCAAACCGGAGTCTATGCAAATTTGCCGTGGTAAAACAACTGGCAGCCATTTTTACACCGTGCCGGTTTACCAATAGTCGACGACGTGGAATCCTGACTCACCGAAATTACAGAGTTCCATCATGCCCGTATCGCGTATCGACGTTCATCATCATGTCCTGCCGGAATTTTATAAGGACGCACAACGCGCCGTTGGTATTTCCGGCACCGCCTATCGCGGGTTTCCTGACTGGACACCAGAAAAATCACTCGCACTGATGGACGCCACCAACACCGCGACCAGCATCATGTCCTTTACGTCACCGGGCATTTATTTTGGCGATATCGCGGTGACACGCGATCTGGCGCGGCCGTGCAACGATTACCTGGCCCGGCTGGCCGTTGACTATCCCGGACGGTTCGGGGGATTCGCTTTTTTACCTTTGCCCGATATCGATGCGTCGCTCAGGGAAATGGAACGGGTGCTCGATGATTTAAAGCTCGATGGCATTACCCTGCTGACCAGTGTCGATGAAAAATATATCGGCCATCCCGAGTTCGAGCCGATTTATGAAGAACTTAACAGGCGCAAGGCGGTCACCTTTATCCACCCGTGCTATCCGCCAGGTACCGAGGCAGAGGGCTGGTCTATTCCGCGCATGATCATTGATTATCCGTTCGAAACCACCCGGGTCGCGACCAACCTTATTTTCAACGGCGTCCTGGAACGGCTGCCGGATATCCCGTTTATCCTGTCGCATTCCGGTGGCACCCTGCCGTTTCTGACGCACCGAATTACCATCTTCGATACCCAGACTCCTTTTCAGGACAACTATCCCAAGGGCGCGATGGAGTATGTGAAACAGTTTTATTTCGACACCGCGCTATCCGGCGATGCCGCCGTCCTTGATGGGTTGTCGAGCGTTGCTGATCCGTCGCGGATTATGTTCGGATCGGACTATCCCTATATTTCAGAAGATGTGGCCGAAGCCGAGACGGCCGGGTTTGATGCCTATACCGGCTTTGATGAAGCGATTTTTTCCGCCATTAATCGTGGCACGGCCGAAAAACTATTTCCGCGCTTCGCCCGTTAACCAGCACGAGAATGACCATGAATACAGATGACAACTCCGTAATGACCCGTGGCGCTCACCACTGAGGATATGAAGGCGACCACAGGGTTTTTTGTCGACATCCTCGGTATGCCACTGGTCCACGCTATGAAAGTCCCGGTGGGGCTCGGAACCGGCCCGAATAATCGGGGCAATCCACCTTATGAGGAAATTCGCCATTATTTCTTTGATATGGGGAATGACAGCCTGCTGGCCTTTTTTGAAATTCCCAAAGGAGCGGAACCAGCCGCTAACCGCAATGCGATTGGCGGTATGCAACATGTCGCTTTCGTGGTAACGGAGAAACGCTTCTACGAGATTAAGCAACGCTTCAAGGATAACGGCATTGACTATAACGGCCCGACGCCCCAACTGCCGGGGCTGATTGGTATTTATTTTTATGACCCGAACGGCATACGGATGGAAATGGCCTGTCAGCCCGTCGATGCCGAGACCCCCGATGTCATGAAATGTAATACCCAGGCTAGAGCTGTTGCCCGTGCCGAACCGGAAACACTGACCGACGATGGCGCGTGGATCGACAGCATGCTAAAAAATCTCAAAGACGAATAAGACCGGCGGGAGGACGATATGCCGACAATTGATTCTGATGCCCATGTAATTGAATCCGAGAAAACCTGGAGTTATCTCGCAGAGGACGAAAAACATTTCGCGCCGATTGTTCTGAATAAAACCGGCGAAGACCCCTCCCCCGACAATACCTATTGGCTCAGCGGTGACCACATCCAGACCAAAGATAATGCCGATACGCTATCGATGGATGAAACATCACGCGAAATGGGGAGTGTCGATGCGCGGCTGCATCATATGGATGAGCTGAATATTGATTTACAGGTCCTCTATCCAACGATTTTTCTTGTCCCTTGTGCAAATGATCCCCTGCAACAGGCCGCACAATACCGCGCCTATAATCGATGGCTTGCCGATATCTGGGAGATGGGCGGCGGCCGGCTGCGCTGGGCGGCCTGTGTACCCACCTGGTCAATGCATCTAGTACGTGATGAGCTGAAATTCGCCAAGGCACATGGCGCCTGTGCGGTCTTTATCCGCCCGTATGAATGCGACCGCTATGTCGGCGACAGCTATTTTGATCCGCTGTTTAAAGCGGCTGAAGAAGTCGATCTCGCCATCGCGTTTCATTCCGCTAATGCCAGCTATCAGAACAATGTCTTTCATGAGGGCCATAATTTTGGGCGCTTCAAGATGGCGATGATTTCGCAGTTCCACTATCTAATGGAGAAAGAGCTGCCGAAAAAATATCCCAATCTGCGCTGGGCGTTCATCGAAGCCGCCGCCTCGTGGTTGCCCTACGCGTTGCAGGATGTCGAGAGCAGGCTGTCGCGCAAAGGCAAGAAACTTGGCGACAATCCGCTCAAGGATAATAACATCTGGGTCACGCTTGAGATGGCGGATGACATCCCATATCTGATCGACCAGGTCGGCGACGATAATTTCCTGATCGGCACTGATTATGGCCACACGGATACATCAGCCCAGATCGAGGCACTGCGCATGCTCAGCGAAGATCCCAAGATCGCCGCGAGTTCGATAGAAAAGATTCTCGGCCCCAACCCAACCAAGCTGTACGGGTTCTAAAACATTGCTCAAAACTGGCATTGTCGGCACGGTAATTGCAGCGATCTGCTGCTTTACGCCGTTACTGGTAATTGTCTTTGGGGCTTTAGGGCTCTCTGCCTATATTGGCTTTTTGGATTATATCCTGCTCCCCGCTCTCGTGATCTTTGCGGCTATTACGGGGTATGCTTTATAGAAAACGCGTCAGACACGCCCATTCTGATATCGGTAATCAGCTGTCCGGGATGCGGCCATGTCGAGACTGAGACCATACCGACCGATGCCTGTCAGTGGTTCTATGACTGCAAGGGATGTGGTGCGGTTCTTAAACCGAAGCCAGGCGATTGCTGTGTCTATTGTTCTTATGGAACGGTGCCCTGCCCGCCGATCCAGCAAGGCGATAATTGCTGCGACTAGCCTACTAGCCCGAGCGCGCTGATCCGCGCTGGGTGCGCGAAAACGAACCATCGACACCTTGTGCGTTTATAGACTTGCCGCCTTTGCCGGCCGCTTTCGCCTGTCCGGGCCAGCTGTTCTGATTCATCGTCGCAGGATTGGCTTCCCGCTTTTTTGCGGGTTTCCCGGCACGGGCTTTAGCCCGTTCGCGTTGTCTCGCTTTGCTCATGGAAGGACCGCCTTTCTGGTGGGACGAAACTGTCAATCAGCAGGAGAACAGATCACAGCAATCATATCCAGAAAATGCAACGCCGGGACCAGAATGGCACCATCATCAAAACTTGGTTCAAGGAGACTTCTTGACCTTCCTGTTACTGGAAGGTTTATAAATAATTTCAAATCGTGCAACGAGGTTTTCATGAATATCGGTCAGGCGGCGGCGGAAGCCGGACTTCCCGTTAAGACAGTTCGTTACTATGAAGAAATTGGTCTCGTCTCCCCCAAACGTCGAGACAATGGCTACCGTCACTACTCGGCCCCTGATCTGCACAAGCTGGCCTTTCTGCAACGCGCTCGGGGATTGGGATTTTCCATAGATGATTGCCGGACCCTGCTCTCTTTATACGAAGACAAAAAACGGGCCAGTGCCGATGTCAAAAACCTGGCGAATGGACATATCGCTGAGATCGATCAAAAAATTGCTGAGCTGCAAACGCTTCGAAACACACTCAGCCATTTGATCTCATCCTGTCATGGTGATGACCGAGCAGACTGCCCAATTCTGGATGATCTCGCCAGCGGTCATCAGACATGAAGATGAACAAACACCTCCTGAGCTTCACAGCGATTGCCGCCATCGGGATCGCAATCGTCACCTTTTTTGATTTAAACCGGGACAATACCGCCCGGGCGGGGATCGACATCACAAACCAGAAACAGGTTGCCCTGGGCAAAACACTCTACGCGCAACAATGTGCCGTCTGTCATGGCAAAAACCTCGAAGGGCAAACGCCGAACTGGCGTCAGCCCCTGCCCGATGGGACCTTTCCCGCACCACCGCACGATGCGACAGGCCATACCTGGCATCATCCGGACAAGATGTTATTCGATATTACAAAATTCAGCCGCAGCGGCGGCAGCAAGAATTTGCCACCAACAACCATGCCCGCCTTCAAAGACAAACTTACCGACAGTGAAATTTGGGCGGTTCTTTCCTATATCAAAAGCCAATGGCCTCTCGAAATACAACAGAGGCATGATACGCTAAACAAACACCATCACATGTCGAAATAGGAGTATTCCATGTATCGCCTTAAACCCTTCGCTCTCATGACAACACTCCTGCTCCTGATTTTTGTTACGACATTGTCACCGGTAGCTTCGCATCAAGGCGCCAAAGGCATCGTCAAAGAGCGAATGGACGCCATGAAATCAATTGGCAAAGCGATGAAAAAGCTGGGCGCCATGGCACGCGGTAAATCACCACTAGACCAAAACGCTGTCCGCGCAAACGCCAGAATCATTGAACAGCACGGGGTGAAAATTCCGTCGTTTTTTCCGGCAGGCACAGGTCACGGTATGAGCGAGGCGTCTCCCGAAATATGGAAAAACCCCGTGGGCTTTAAAAAGGCATCAGAGGACATGATTGCAGCAGCCCGCAATGCCGCACAATCCGCCAACAATATCGATGATCTCAAGCGCGCTTTCCGTCAGTTAGGAAAGAGCTGTAGCGGCTGCCACAAGCAATTCAGAATAAAGAAAAAACGTCGCCATTAACCCATCGACGGCTAGGTCATTCGACAGAATCTCAGCCCTGACCTTGTCAGTACCATTGGCGGCCTACTACCCTGTCTTTCAACAAATCCCTACAGGTGAGGAAGACGATGAAAATTGTTGTCTATGGTGCCGACAAACGCACCGGTGTTCTTAAAGATGATCAAATTATCGATATCGCAGGCGCCATCGGCAAACAGGGCGGTTCGAATGCAAGCGCACTGGCCGACATGGCGACATTGATTGAAGGCGGAAAGGCCGCACTCGATGACGTGCAGAAGGCGGTCGATAATCTCGGCGAGGCGGGGGACGACATTATCTGTGCCGCCGACGGTACAACGCTGCATGCGCCGCGGGTCACCAGCGGGCGGGTTGCTTGCGCCGGGGGCAATTTTGCTGAACACGCTATTTCCATGGCAAAACGCCGCGTCGAGCGCGGCGAAGACAACCCGATCAAGGGCGATCCGACGGATTATGTAAAACGTCGCGGCTTCTGGGGTTTTTGGAAAGTGGACCGGGAATCCGCCGGTCATAACGCCAACCTGCCCTACCCGGCGCGTGCGTCCTATCTTGATTACGAGGGCGAGGTCGCCGTCGTGCTGGGCAAGAGCGGCAAGAATCTCAAAGAAAGCGACATGGAGGATTTCGTCTGGGGTGTCACCCTGCTCGGCGATTGGAGCATTCGAATGTCTCCCGAGGGCGGGCCAATGAAATTCGCCATGCAAAAAAATTTCGACAATAGCTGCTCAATCGGCCCCTGCATCGTGGTCGGCGAGGTCGGCATTACGGATGTCGATCTCGAAACATCGGTGAACGGTGAGGTGCGCCAGAAATTCCGCTCCGGCGATATGGCGTTTTCCTATGGCGAGTATCTTGAATATCTATCACGCGATTTCACGCTTTATCCCGGCGACATGATCAGCGGCGGCACCGGTGCCGGCACGGCAGCAGATTCTTCAAGCACCGGCGATGACGGCAACCCGCTGCCCGACAAATTCCTTAAACCCGGCGATGTCGTTGATATCGTCTCACCACAGGTAGGTACGCTGCGGACAACTATTACGCAGAGCGAGGGTTAGGTCTAAACCACCTGCCCGGCGGCATGGCCAGACGCCCAGGCCCACTGGAAGTTGAAGCCGCCGAGATGGCCGGTGACGTCGACGCATTCGCCGATGAAATAGAGGCCAGGGACTTTGCGGGTTTCCATGGTTTGGGACGACAGCTCATTTGTATCGACACCGCCGACGGTGACCTCTGCGGTGCGCAACCCTTGTGAGCCGTCGGGTGTCACCTGCCAGCGATTAATGTGATCGACCAGCCGTTGCAGCACCTTGTCTGAGGTTTCGGCAAGCCGTCCGTTGCTCTCGGTCCAGCTGGTCATGCGCTGGGCGAGCCGGTTGGGCAGCAGGGTCGCCAGGATGGTAACGCCATCCTTTTTGGGCTCGTTTTGTTTGGCTTCTTTCAGGTGATCAAACAGATCAATACCGGGCAACAGGTTGACCGTGATGGTGTCCCCAGGGTGCCAGTATGAAGATATCTGCAAGATCACCGGCCCGCTCAGCCCGTGATGGGTAAATAGCAATGCCTCTGTGAAACTGGTCTTGCCGAGGGTCACTGTAGCGTATACCGAAATGCCAGACAGCCCCTCAAGCCGCGCCAGCGTTTCCGCATCAAATGTCAGCGGTACCAGTCCCGGTCGCGGCTCAATAAGGTTCAGACCAAACTGTTTGGCCATCTGATAGCCGAAGGTGCTGGAGCCCATCTTGGGGATCGAAGGTCCACCCGTCGCGATAACCAATGCTTCCGATGTGAACTGGCCCCGGTCGGTATCCACCGTGAAGGCGCCTGTCGTTTCTTGGGCGATTTTCTCAACAGTGATGGCGGTCTGGATGTCAGTCCCTTTGGCTTCTTCCAACAACATCACAATAATCTGCCGCGCGGGACCGAGACAGAAGAGCTGGCCATGGTCGCGCTCATGCCACTCGATCTCATATTTATCGACCAGCGCGATAAAATCATGCTGGGTATAGCGGGACAAAGCCGAAATGCAGAAGCGCGGATTGGCCGACAGGAAATTTTCCGGCGACGCATAGAGATTGGTGAAGTTACAACGCCCGCCGCCGGAAATAAAAATCTTGCGCCCAACCTCTTCCGACTGTTCGAGCAGCAACACACGGCGGCCCCGGCGATGGGCTTCCGCCGCGCACATCAGGCCCGCCGCACCCGCGCCGATAATAATGACATCAAAATGGGACATAGGTTTATCTGACGATATCAGATAGGCCGCACGATGGAATTGGGGATCATCGTCGTATCATACACGCAGAGCCGTTCGCGAAATTTGAGCGCATCCTTTTCCGAGACGATCACATCACGATACTCACCGGCGCACAGAATATGGGTATCTTTCCCGGCCAGTGTTTCAAAAATCACGAAATTTGTTCGCGCCGAAATCTCATCCTCTGAGCCCGTTGCGTGTACTGCCCCCAACATGTGCCGCCAGCTGCGGGGGCCAAACACGTTGAGTTTTGAAAAGGCCTCCATGCGATCCGCCAGCATGCCCTGTGAATCACAAAGCAGCAGCGCCAGAGGCAATCCGGAGTCGAAATTTTCCTTCGAAACAATTTTATAGACGCAGTCGGCGGCGAAAAAACCCGGCCAGCGCTCAAGCTCGCCATCGTCAATTGCCAGCGCATAGGCGTTGATCAGATCAGTAACCTCGCTACGACGTTCGGGCGATATCGTCATAGCCCCATCACGTTGCGATAGCCTTTGTAAAACGCCCGAAGCGCAACTTCCGTCACCATGTGGTCAGTGTCATCCGTATCACGCCCGCCGAGCTCCACCACACCTTCAGCGTCAGGATGTGCGAGGATGCCCTCCTGCGTGCGCTCCAATATTTGCCCATCATCAATTGAAACCAGCCCCGATGGCCCCATTAGATTGGCTTGGCGCAAGCGGCGTGCGGTCATTTCTTCGTCATCATCTTCATAGCCAAAGAACGTCCAGTGAAGTTCACAGGCATTCGGGCCCTTGGGCACGATCTGCCGCGTCGCCAAGGTGTTGGATTGCTGTTGTAAAATTACGTTAGGCCAAATCGTCTGCATGACGACCGTCCGGTCGCCGGGAAACTCGCGCACCACATCAAGCAGGTTGGGGTCACTGAGTTTCAGATCGGAATCGAACGAACGCATCTGGGCCGTGCCATCATTGAGCTCCTGCTTCCCCCGGATGGAGCTGAGCGCGGTATGCAGCCCGGTGTCATCCATCTCGACCGTTGAATCGTTATCAACACGAAAAAGGCCGAAGGTCACAAAGAAAACATGCAACAGGCTGGCATGGTGCGTGTCCTTGATGTTCTCCAGCATCAGCTTCCAGTTGGCGCCGATACGCTGGCGCGAATGGCCAAGTAACTTCAGTGTGCGACCGTCGAACTCGCGGTCGTAATAGCCGAGAATAGGTTGCCCCATATATTCTTCAAAGGACGGGGTCTCGTCGGACATGGTCGCGAAAATACCGCCATTCCGGACATGAACCTTCAGCTTATCCAACCCGTTTTCGGCCATGGAGAAGTCTTCTGGCATCCCACCTTTGCCTTTGACCCCCCGGTTAAACGGCACACCGAGCAAATCGCCTTTAAGATCATAGGTCCATTGATGGTAGGGACACATAATCTCAGCAAAAGAGCCCTTATCCTGCTCGCAGATTTTTACCCCGCGATGGGCGCAGCGATTGACCAGCGCGTTGACGCCGCCGTCCTGATCGCGCACCACGATGATTGACTGGTCGCCGATCTGGGTTCTTTTAAAGTCACCAGCGTTGGGGATTTCGCATTCAAGCCCGACATAATTCCATACCGGGCCGTAAAATATTTTCTCCAGCTCACGCTCATAATTCCCCTGATCGGTATAGATCCAGTAGGGAACTCGGTCGTTTCCGTCCGGCCAGGTGAGCGAGGCCTCAGACATTAGTGATGATCCAGCGCAAAGCGTGCCTGTTCAACCAACGCGTTGTTGGGACGTGCCGCGGCGGGCATTTGCTTGATCGCGTGGAGATAGGCTTTGCAGCTCTTAAGGACATCCGCATTCCGGCTTCCGAGTGTCGTCACAAATTCATCGACTTCTGCCTCAAGCCGGTCAGCGGGGACGATGCGAGACAGTAAACCGATATCAAGCGCTTCATCAGCGTCGAACTCACGGCTGGAAAGTATCAGATCGAGCGCCCGCTTCGGCGCCAAATGTTCATGGATGACTTCCATCAAAAACATTGGTGGAACCCAAGACTGACTTCATCAAGTATGAATCGGGCATCCTCTGCCGCGATCGCAATATCAGAGCGCATGGCCAAACCAAGGCCAAACCCAAAAGCGCGGCCCTTGATGACGGTCACGACAATGCCCGGAAACGCCGGAAACGCCGCATTCACCCGACTAATTTCGCTAAACCCGACATAGGGGCCGCCTGGATGTTTCGGCTCCTCGCGGTCCCATCCCAAAGAGAAATCATCCCCTACAGCATGGATAACAATGACATCGCTTTCACCGGGGGCGGTTTCGATAATTTCCGCCGTCCGTCCCAGCATATCCGAAGTAAAGGCGTTACCGTGCGACGCGCGCTGCAAAAACAAGCGCCCTACTCTTCCGTCCTGCTCAAATCCGATCATGCGTCTTTCCGTTTCCGCCGCTGTAAAGACGAATTGTCCTGCAGCGGAACCGGGCCCGTCAACTGGTGAAACGTTTTTGCGCCGCCTGCAGCAATTTTAGCCGCAGCGCGTTGAGCTTGATAAAGCCTTGCGCATCCCGCTGGTCGTAGACCGTGTCCGCCTCAAACGTGACATGCGATTCAGAATAGAGGCTGTTCGGTGATTTCCGCCCGACGACAGATACCGATCCCTTGTAAAGCTTCAGCCGGACAGTACCAGTCACACTCTGCTGGCTTTCATCCACCGCACTCTGGATCATCTCGCGTTCGGGGGAGAACCAGAAACCGTTATAGACCAGCTCGGCATAGCGCGGCATCAACTCGTCTTTCAAATGCGCCGCTCCACGATCCAGCGTAATGCTTTCGATCCCGCGATGCGCGGTCAGCAGAACCGTGCCGCCAGGCGTTTCATATACGCCGCGCGATTTCATTCCGACATAACGGTTCTCGACCAGATCAAGCCGGCCAATTCCATTGGCACCACCCAGATCATTAAGTCTGGTGAGCATTGCCGCAGGCGACAGCTTCTCGCCATCAATCGCCACGGGATCACCGGCGTCAAACTCAACCTCTATACAAGTCGGCGTGTCCGGCGCGTTTTCGGGTGACACACTGCGAGTAAACATCGCGTCACTCGGCTCGACCCAAGGATCTTCGAGCGCCCGACCTTCATAAGAGATATGCAGCAGATTCGCGTCCGTCGAGTAAGGCGGCTCGTCTTCCTTGTCGCGCGGAATATCGATCTGATGTGACCGGGCATATTCCAGCAGTCTTTGCCGACCGTCGAGATCCCATTCGCGCCACGGCGCAATAACGTGAATCTCCGGGTTCAACGCATAATAGCCCAGCTCAAACCGGACCTGATCATTGCCTTTGCCGGTAGCGCCATGGCTGACCGCATCAGCGCCGGTTTCGGCAGCGATCTCGATTTGCCGCTTGGCAATCAGTGGCCGCGCGATCGAGGTACCGAGCAGGTAAACCCCTTCATAAACCGCATTAGCCCGGAACATGGGAAAGACAAAATCCCGGACAAATTCTTCCCGGAGATCCTCGATATAAATCTCTTTGACGCTCGCCGCTTCGGCCTTGGCCCGCGCCGGCTCAACCTCCTCACCCTGCCCCAGATCAGCTGTAAAGGTAACGACTTCACAGTCATATTCTTCCTGCAGCCAGCGTAGGATAACTGACGTGTCTAATCCGCCGGAATAAGCCAGCACCACCTTGTTCACGTCTCTTTTATTGATCGCCGCCATCGTCCGGCCCTCTACTCAGCTATCTATTGGAAAAGCGCGCGCAGTATAGGGAATAGCGGGACGACCACAAGAGCTAGCAGTACCCGCTACCCCAGATTGCAAATCCCTTTGATATCCGTAAGAATTATTGAAACACAAAGCCGCTTAGGTTCACGGGGAGCAAAATTAATGACCGATCAGCCAAATGCCGGAACAATGGCCCCAGACGAAACGCCAGCACCCCCTGTGCAGCACCCGCTCGAATATTCCGGCGAGGCCAAAGCGCTTGGGTGGCTGGTTTTTAAAAACACAATCCTGACCATCATCACGCTCGGATTTTACCGCTTCTGGGCCAAAACCCGTGTCCGAAAATATATCTGGAACAGCCAGTCCCTGTTTGGTGAAAGGCTGGAGTATACCGGTACCGGCAAGGAGCTGTTTCTTGGATTCTTGATCGTGCTGGCAGTGCTGGTTCCGCTGGGTATCGTGGTCAATGTGGGGAACTTTTATCTCCAAACCACGGGAAGCACCATTGCAATAGTCAGCTTTCAAATCACCTATTACATACTGTTCTTCTACTTGTTCGGTTACGCGGTTTTTCGCGCACGACGATATCAACTTTCAAGAACACAATGGAGAAGCATTCGATTTGCCCAAGCCGGAAATGCTAAATTTTATGGTCTACAGTTTTTGGGGCTCGTATTACTGAGCATCGTTACACTCGGACTTGCTATTCCGTACATGATAGTTCGACTACAAAAATACCAAGTCAGCAATACGCATCTGGGTCAGGAGAATTTCAATCTCGATGCCCGAACCATGGATATATTTTGGAAGTGGCTCCTTTGCGTAATTCTTGCCTATTTTACGTTAGGAATTTCAGTTCTTTGGTTTATGGCGTTTATGGTCCGCTACATGGCCTCCAAAACCAGCTTGGGTGCCATAAAGTTCGCCGTGCCAGTTAAGTTCATAGATTATGCAAAAATATATATTCCCTATTCTTTATTGATGATCATTCTGTCAGTACTATTCGTCTTCCTGATATTAGGCCCAACCGTTTTTCAAATTTTACTATCAGGCGATTTAAAATTTGATTTTCCAGAGAACCCAATTGGAAATCCTTGGATCGCTCTGGTGGGTTTCGTCGGCATTATAATATTGCCCCCAATTATTGCGGTCATGATGATCACACATCGTCTGCTTGGCCTTTTTGCAAGTAAGTTGGAAATGCACGGTGAGATAGACCTCGACGCCTTTGTTCAAAACGCGCAGGAAGCCTCCAAACGGGGCGAAGGTCTGGCCGACGCGCTTGACGTTGGTGGCGGTGCCGGAATTGAAGTGGGGCTGTAATATTGGCAACGCAAGGCTGGTATTTTGACGGGCAAACATCAGCCCGCCACGCGGTCACCATATCTCTGCTTCCCGACAGGCTGGATATACACGGGATAGACACTCCGGATATCAAACTTGCCTGGCCGCTCAAACAGCTGTGGTGGGCGCAATCCCCCAACGCGGACGGCAAAGCGCGGTTGGCCCTACAGGGCGACAATGCAGCCCGATTGGAACTCGAAGACCCCGCCCTCATCGCCGCCATCCGAGGCTCCTGTCCAGACATTGATAAGGCCGGTAAGGACAAAGGCGGTCGCCGTAAACTCGTTATCATTCTGGCGACTACGTTCGTTTCCGTCGGGTTAGCCATTTTTGCCGCTGCCGCCATTTTACCAAATCTGTTAGCACCGATGATGCCTGCCTCAATCAGCCAGGCGATGGGAAAGGCCGCCGTTGAACAGGTGATCGATCTTGTCGGAGCCCTCGAGAAAAATCCGGTAAAACGCTGCACAGCAAAAAGCGGACACGCAGCCATGACCCGCTTCCGTGACCGGCTCGCGGCGGCAACAGACTATTCGGGTCCGCTCAAAATCACTGTCGTGAATGCCAAGATGATCAACGCCCTGGCGGCACCTGGCGGCCGGCTGGTTGTGTTCAAAGGATTTATAGAGTTTGCCAACAATCCTGAAGAATTCGCCGCCGTTATGGCGCATGAGCTTGGGCATGTTATCCACCGCCACCCGACAAAGAGCATGATCCGCCATATTGGGCTAACCGGCACGCTCGATCTGTTACTGGCCGGCGGCGGCCAGGGGTTATTGGGGACAGCGACAGGGCTTATGTTGCGCACAGCCTATTCCCGCGACGCCGAGCGGGAAGCCGATGATGCCGCGTTACACATCCTGAAATCAGCAAACATCAAAACCACCGGCCTGATTTCCGTGTTTAGGAGATTTAGCAAAGAACTGCCGGGACTACCCGATTCCTTAAAACTCTTTTCGACGCATCCTTTGAGTACAGAGCGTGCCGCGCGCCTGTCCAAACAAGTCAGCGAGTCAGGCACTGCGGCAATGCCCCCCGCGGACTGGAAACTGATTCAGGAAATGTGTGGTCCAACTAAGAAAGAGCCAAAGTAAATTTGGCCGAGTTAAACAGAGTCGTTCGATGACTGATTCTCGGTTTTTCAATCATCCGCATTTGGCCAATCGACAAAAGCGAACACCCACACCAAAACCAGACTAACAACGGGAATGGCGTTTAACAGCCCCCACCATGGTGAGAAGCCTGCTTTCCGCATGATCACCGTGGCCGTCCAAACCGGGATGACAACAGCAGCAGCCAGCACAATCATAGTCCACAAGGTAATCGGCATCTCCTGTACTATGCTTTCTCCTGATGATTAGTGGGGAAAGCCGGCCAGCGAGATAGCGCCAGGATCAGATAAATTGTTAGCCAACCGATGATGGGGACAAAAACCAGAAAGGCCCATGCCGGGGATTTCCCGGTGCGGACAAAGATACGCCAAAGCGGCCAGAGCATCACAAGGCTGACCATAAACGAGATTCCGAGACGAAACCCCGCTTCACTCATGTCACGGCTTCAGTTGCCTCACGTGATTTCCGTTTGGCGCGTTCGCTGGCGGATTTGAGCTGCCCACAAGCCGCCAGAATATCTCGTCCCCGCGGCACCCGGACCGGCGCTGAATAGCCGGCATCATTGACGATTTCCGCAAAACGGTTGATCGTCGCGCCATCAGAGCATTCAAAAGGTGCTCCCGGCCAGGCATTGAACGGGATGAGGTTGATCTTGGCCGGAATGCCCTTCATCAAACGCACCAGCTCACGGGCGTCAGCCTCTGAATCATTTACATCCTTCAACATCACATATTCAAAAGTGATGCGCCGGGCATTATTGGACCCCGGATAGGCACGGCAAGCATCAAGCAGTTCCTTGATCGGAAATTTCTTGTTGATCGGTACAATCTCGTCGCGCAGGTCATCGCGGACAGCGTGCAATGACACGGCAAGGTTTACATTCAGCTCTTCACCGCAGCGCTGCATATTGGGTACATAACCTGCCGTTGATAATGTTATCCGGCGTTTGGAAATAGAAATGCCTTCCTGATCCATAATAATGGTCAGAGCTTTCGCGACATTGTCGAAGTTCAAGAGCGGTTCACCCATCCCCATCATGACGATGTTAGACAGGAGCCGTCCGCCACGTGGACTTGGCCACTCCCCATAAGTATCGCGGGCCACCAGCGTCTGCCCGACAATATCGGCGGCTGTCAGGTTGCGCATCAAAGGTTGCGTACCGGTATGGCAGAACTTGCAACTTAGCGCGCAACCAACCTGGGACGAAATGCATAGCGCGCCACGATCTTTCTCGGGGATATAGACAGTTTCAACCTCACCACCGCCCGGCACGCCAAGCAGCCATTTCCGAGTGCTGTCTTGGGAAAGCTGTTCATTGACCACACCAGGGCGGCCAATCACAGAAATCGCCGCCAGCTGTTCCCGTACTTTCTTGGAGAGCGTTGTCATTTCATCAAACGACTTCGCCCCCCGATGATACAACCAGTGCCAAATCTGTTTGGCGCGAAATTTAGGTAGACCGAGATCGGTGACGGTTTCCTCAAGTTCCTGACGGCTGAGGCCAATCAGGTTCACCAATCCGGTCGTCGCCGGCGCGACGGGCGCAAGCGGTGTTTCCTGTATGATCGTATCCTGACTATGGGGCATAGCGGCATTATATAAAGCGCCGGTGCGCCCGCGGAAACATTCTTTATTCGGCAGCGGCCGGCGTTGCCGGGCGGCCAATCCCCGGCGGGGCCGCGCCGGTCATAAATTTCAGATAAAGCACGGCAATAAAGACAATCGCCACACAGGGCAGCAACAACATACAGACCGTTGTCCAGCCCACACTGTTTTGCAACAAACCAGCAGACAATGAGAAGGCCGCTACCGACTGAAAGACCAGAAAGTCATTCATGCCCTGAGCTTTGGCTTTTTCTTCCGGTCGATACATTTTGGTCAACAGATGCGTTGCTCCAACAAACAGGAAGTTCCAGCCGCAACCGACACATACGTTGGCAAACCAGAAGTGCTGCATCGATCCGCCAGACATCCCGATCAATGCTGCGGCACTCGACAGAACGAGACCGGCAAGCAGTATATTCAGCACACCAAATTTCTTGATCAGCGAACCGGTAAAGAAGGACGGCGCGAACATGCCAAACATATGCCATTGCGCAATAAAGGCAGTATCTACAAATGTGTGTCCGTATTCCTTGACCATGGCGAGCGGTGTTGCCGCCATCATCAGAACCATGACACCCCATCCGATCACCGCACACAGCACCGCCACGACATAGCCCGGCTGCCGCACGACCTCGCCCAGAGGACGTCCTGAATTTTCAAACTTCTGCTCTTCCTGTTTGGGAAACCCAACCAGGGAGACCATAAAGATCAGAAAAATGGGCAAAAAAGCGAGGACCACAAAGGTACTGGCAAACTGGTATGGCGGATTCTGTCCCGGCTCAACTGTCGCCGTGGCCGCTATCCCCGGACCGCAAATAAATTCAATCGCCTTGGCAAAGGTCTCGTTCCCAAGCCACAGACTCGACACATCATGTGTCCATTTGGAAATCTCAGGACCGACAAAAGCAGCAAGCACACCGCCACCAATAACGAGCGATATCGCAACACTGTGCCATTTCTCATCGGCGACATCTGCAGCGGCAAACCGGTAGGTTTGGCCAGAAATTGTATAGGCGCCAAAGAAGATGATGGCGACAAGGTAAAGTTCAAATGATCCACGAAAGATAGCTGCGGCGGCAATAATAGCGCCCAAAGATCCCATCATAGCGCCAAAGATAAAGCCGGTGCGGCGGCCGAACCGGCGCATCATCATCGCAAGCGGAATGGAGAACGCCGCTGTTGCTTCCCATTGCAATGCCTGTGGCAATGTCGCCAGAGATTTGTTCGATGCAAGCGCCAGCCCGACCAGAGCCGAAACCGATAGAACAACACCAGTTGAACTGTTGAAAAGCGCCTGACACATCGCCAACAGCGCGACGTTCTTCTTCATACCGGGCTTGCTGGAGCCGGTCGTTTCTGGGGATTCCGCCATAAAGGTTCCAATAATATGATACGCGGGAGGGCCGGTATCTGCATGGCCATACTAGTGCATATACATGCCGCCATCTACGTTAACCGTTTGGCCGGTGATAAAGCCCGCAGCACCGCTCAACAGGAAGATGACTGCGCCAACCAGATCGTCCGGCGTTTGCGGCCGTTTGAAACATTTGCCTTCGTCCTTGCCGCCAAGATAATTCGATGAAGATGAGGCCATTTGGGTTTCACTCAATGTAAAGCCTGGCGTAATCGCATTGACACTGATCTTGTCGTCGCCAACCTCGCGCGCCAACGCTCTAGTCAGTCCGATAACGCCTGCCTTGGAGGTTGTATAATCAAGCCGATTGGGATTGCCCTCCCAAATACGACCGGAGGAAATATTGACGATACTGCCGCCACCGCGTTTTTGCATATGAGGATAAACAGCGCGACTGCATAGAAAGATGCCTTTCAGATTGACCGCCATGACTGAGTCCCAGCGATCGGCTGAAATCTCAAACCAGTCTCCCCGCGGCAAAACACTCATGAGCGACGCGTTATTGACCAGACCATCAATGCCGCCAAATTCTGATACCGCCGCTTCCGCCATCGCTTGGGTTGCGGCTTCATCCGTCACATCTGTCGGGACAGAAAGCGCTTGCCCGCCATCATCACGAATCTTTGCCGCAACCTCATTGGACTCGTCTGCAGCAATGTCCGCCAGGACAACTTTGGCGCCGCCTTCTGCCAGGCGCTGGCTGTAGACCTTACCAATACCGGTCCCGCCACCGGTTACGATAACAACTTTATCTTTCATGCTATAGGCGGTGTTAGCGTCAAACGCTGTGCTCATCTTTATCTCCCTGGTACACAAATCAGATTATGAGCCCGACCTAGCGCGATCGACGCCATCAGGCAATCTTCTGCAGAAAATTTTTACTTTTTGCCGCAGGCGCGATTGATGGCTTTATGCGCCGCCGTAAATCCGGCAAGTGAATATCTATCCGTGGTTACGGTACCGCGTTTCGATGTCCCGGTGATAACCATCGTCGTCCCGGCCCGCATTGCAGCAACAAGGGAGGCGTCGTCACGCGCATCTCGCGACCACGCCGTTGCGCCATCCGTAAACATCGAAAAAGAATTCTTTTTATCGATTTTAACGCTGACGGCGCTGCCCTTCTTGTAGCTATACCCTGCCGTAATCGAAACCTCATTGTGCGCACGATCAGCGCGTCGATGCGTGACCTGCAAATAGGTGGGCCCTCGGCGCTTGTATTTGCCAGCGGACTTCTTGGGTTCGCCGTGGAGATAACAAATCTTTTTCTTATTCTTGCCTGTAATGTGAACCGACCAGTCTTTAAAGACGTTGGCGGGTTTCACGCCAGCACTCTTTACAGAGCTGGTCGTCACAACGGTGAATCCGATCAGGAAAACTGCCAATGTCGAGATTGATTTGTTTCGCACGGTCTTATTTCCCTAAAATCGTCTCTATAAATTTTTCTGTCCGTCATCAACCGCCGCCAGCTTTTGCCGACGGCGCTCTTTCTTTTTCCACACCGGATCACCAAACGCATGCTCCGGAACCGGTTCAATCGGCCCGCCCGGAACGACCGGTCTGGAACCAAATCGACCCAACGTTTTCACTCTGTCATACATAACAATAGCGCCAGCAGTTGCAAGATTCAGCGAAAATTGTGTCGGAATTTTGACAATATGATCACAACATTCCTGAAGCCGGGAAGACAGGCTGCCGCGTTCCATTCCCAACACGTACGCAGCGTTGCGCGGATGCCGGAAACTCGGCAACTCAATCGCATCATCAGTTAATTCAATACCGACCAAAGCACAGCGATCAGGCAGCCGCATCGACTCGACATTGCCAAAGCTATAAAAAGGGACCTGCCCGGCCATATCCGAAGTATCTGATTTCATAAGGTCGGGGTCGAATTTTGCATCAATGGTAAAGACAAACCCTGCGCCAAACCCATGTGCTGTCCGAAACAAGTTTCCCGCATTCATCGGCTTCGAAACCCCTTCGACACCGATGCCAAAATATCCGCGCATTCTGAACCACCCTTTCTGTCTATAACTATCGGAATCCAGACCAGCCAGCGCAACCCCTCTCAGGAAAACACTCATGGCGACTTCTGACGGCGCTGAGGCGCTGAGCGAACAATACGAAAACTTTCCATACCCACCACGTGACCCTGCGGATGAAACGCAGCGCCTGATTACAGGATCGCCCAGCCAACTGGACGAGCTCAATCATTATGTATTTGGAGGTCGGCGGGATTTCTCCAAGCCCTTTCGGGCGCTGGTCGCCGGGGGCGGTACGGGTGACGCCGCCATAATGCTGGCACAGCAACTGGCTGATACAGGTGGTCCTGGCGACGTCACCTATCTTGACCTCTCTGCCACATCACGAAGCATTGCAGAGGCCAGGGCAAAAGCACGCAGTCTTAAAAACATTCGATTTTTATCTGGTTCGCTGCTCGACGTTTCATCGATTGCGCCCGGTCCCTATGATTATATCGATTGCTGTGGCGTCCTCCATCATTTGTCTGATCCCGCCGCAGGATTGCAGGCATTGCGTGACGTCCTCGCAAACGACGGCGGCATGGGACTTATGGTGTATGCCCCGTACGGCCGCACCGGCGTATATCAAGCCCAGTCCATGCTGCGGTCGTTAGGGAAATCCAGCGAAACGCCCGGTGATCGTGTGAAAATAGCGCAAGCCGTTCTTAAAGATCTGCCCCAAACAAACTGGTTGCGACGCAACCCGCTGGTAGGCGATCACCTTAACGAGGGCGATGCCGGGCTGTATGACCTTTTACTACACAGCCAGGATCGAGCCTATACCGTGCAGGAGGTGAACGAGCTCGTTACCGGCGCCGATATGAAAGTCGTGAGTTTTATCGCCCCGTTTGCCTATGATCCCACGCTCCACCTGAGTGATCCAAAAATCACAGAACGGTTGAATGCCCTCCCCTGGATAGAGCGTTGCGCCTTTGCGGAACAGCTAACCGGCAGCCTGAAAACACATATTTTCTATGCCACGAAAAGTACTCGTAAAGGGAAATCGGTTGCTGATGCAGCTGAATTGGATCTAGCACCAATCTTGGTTGGACTTGATCCAAAACAGGCAGCTACGGCACTCCGCCAATCGGGTCAACTCAACGCCGAGTTGGAGGGGCTCAAGCTCTCTTTTCCAGTTTCGAGCGAGGAATGTTCCGTTCTGGAGCTGATGAATGGCAGTCAAACGCGACAAGAGTTGTTGAATATCCTTACTGTCCTCCGCACGGATATGACGCCGGAAGCTTTTGACACGGCCTATGATCGATTGTTCAGAATTTTAAACGGCCTGAATTTAGCGTTTCTACGAACGCCCTAAAAAGTTATTCAGCGGCGGAAGGTCGCTCTACCGCGCGCCAGGCGGGAAAACTTACGATGATCGAAGTCCCCACGCCAACAGTACTATCGACGGTCAGCGTGCCGCCATGCCGTTCAACGAGCGATTTTGTCAGCGGCAGCCCAAGGCCAGTCCCTTCATGACGACGGCTGAGAGTACTGTCTACCTGCCCGAACGGCATCAAGGCTTGCACAAGATCTTCTTTGGCAATGCCAATACCCGTGTCACGAACGGTCAACACAACATTTTCCGATTGCTCAAAACGTGCTGAAATTGAAATAGCACCACTGCGCTCCGTAAACTTCACAGCATTGCTTAGAAGATTAATGACAATCTGTTTGATCTTTCTCTCATCGGCGCGGAGAAGGGGCAGTGTTTCTTCGATCGTCGACTCCAGCTTCAAACCGCCTTCATCGGCACGTGGCGCAACAACGCGCAAACACCGCTCGACACAGAGTTCGAGATTAACCTCTTCTTCCGACAGATCGAGTTTTCCGGCCTCAATTTTTGACAGATCGAGAATATCGTTGATGACGTCGTGTAAGTGACTGCCACTTTGATAAATATCGCTTACATAGTCGTTATATTGTTGATTCCCAAGCGGCCCAAACATCTCTCTCTGCATGAGATCAGAAAAGCCAATGATTGCGTTTAGAGGGGTACGCAATTCATGGCTGATATTGGCAAGAAATTCCGTCTTCGTCCGGTTCGCAATGTCCGCTTCTTCCTTGCTTCTGATGAGCACCTCTTCCGCTTCAATCTGTTCGGTCACGTCACGCATGACGACAATACCGCCGCGCTCTCCTTCCCAGTCAATTGCTGCAGCAGCCACCTCGGCCCAAAACCACGACCCATCAAGGCGGAGGCGTTTTTGGCGCATGAAGACAGTCCGCGTGCCTTCCCCAACCACAACGCTGCGGCGTTTTTGGACTATTTCATGAAATTTCGGATGCGTAAGATCGAGGGCTTCTTTGCCCATCAGATCTTCTGGCGCTTCAGCGCCAAACAGATTTAGAGCAGCTTCATTGGACAACACAATATGGCCACCCTTGTGAACATAAACTGCATCAGGGAGTAGATTGACGAGAGCGCGATACCTTTCATCACTTTCCCGCAGCCGGTTTTCATTTTCGCGGCGGTTGGTGACGTCTTCGGTCAAGGTGACGGTAAACCCTTCCTGCGTGCGGTGTTCGGTCACTGAATACCAACGATTTGCACTCCCCTGACACTCATAGGAACCATTGGCCGCCTGATGCCGATATCGGCGCTGAGCCAACCAATCTTCCGCACTATTTTCTCCAACGCGGCTGCCAATTTCTGCTGCGATGCCACCGATGATCTCCTCAAATGCGACACCCTCCGCAATGACAGACGGGTCAGGGTGGTAAGTCATTACCCGGTGATTCCACAAAACCAACCGGTCATCTTTGTCCCAAAGCATAAAGCCGTTGGGCATTGTATCGATTGCTTGCAATAACCATTGATGTGCCTGGCGCGCACGATCGGCGATCTGATGCTCTTCCGTAACATCCATCACAACACCATCCCAGACGATGGCACCGTCTTCGCGCCTGTGCGGACGCCCCATCAACCGAAGCCAGACAGCGCCGCCACCCCTTTTGGAGAGTGGTACGTCCATTGTAAGGGGTTCCAGTTTTTCAGCAGACTCCCGGATGGAGCGGTAATAGTCGTCGCGAAAATCAGGCAGAATGAGATCGATAAACGGAGAAAGGTCGTCACAAATTTCTTGCGCGGAAATACCCGTAATTTCCTCAATATCAGCGCTGGCGTAACTGAAGGATAATTTCCCGTCAGGCTCCATTACACGTTGGAATACCGCACCGGGCATGTTGTCTGTTATCGCGCTGAAGCATCTTTCAGTCTCAGCGTATGCCTCCTCTGCGCGCTTGCGGGCTGAAATGTCCCGGACCACTCCCAGGAAAGCCGGAACGCCCTCCCATTCGATAAAGGTCGCGACAGTTTCGACGTCAACGATAGAGCCATCAAGCCGGATACGCCGTTGCTCGGCCGGGTCCAGTTGGGTTTTGTGTTTGAGAACAGCTTCCCGTCTGTCTATTTGCAGCTGACGGTCTTCTTCCGGGATAAAGCTTAACGAATCTTTCCCGATAAGCTCATCAGATGAGGATGCACCAAACAAGCGAAGCGCGGCGGCATTTACAAAAACAACTTTTTCTTCGATGTGAATAATGACAGCGTCAGGAAGAGCTTCAAGAAGCTCGCGATGCAGGTTTTCGCTATACCGTAAACGTTCTTCTCGGGCCTTAATCTCTGTCAGATCTGCATAAACGCCAACCACACCGCCTTCGCGGGTACGTTTTTTGGTCTGCCGCTTCCAACGACCAGAGGGATAGAGAATTTCAGAAACCGACGGCAAATTATTGTGCCGTTCTCGGGCCTTTTCTGCGATTTGTTCTCAAGGCAGGTCTGCACCATCCCACAACCCCGACTGAAGTGCCGCATCAACAAGCTCATCGAAAGTTTGTCCTATTTGCAGCCCTTTTGACCCGGAAGCCCAAACATCCTCGACATATCTTTTATTGAAAATCTATAACCGATCATCAGCATCAAATAGGGCGAACCCTTCGGACATCGCATCAATGGCTTCCCGCAGTCGCTGTTCCGATTGATTATGCTGCGCTTCAAGGCGTTTTATTTTTTCTTCCGCGCGCGCCTGTTCTGCCTCAAGAGCGGTGATTTTCGCCCTGAGTTTTTGTTCTTCAGAAACTTTTTTTGGCCACCCATAGGCTAGGTGATCCCAGAACTCCGAAGGTTTCGGCATTAAGCAAACATTAATGAATGGGGATCGTTAACAACCCGTTAACTAATTGATCAATTCACGCCGACGGCATCACCTAAAGTGGGTCCGATTTCCATATTGAGCACCAAATCGGCAAATTTATCGAGGTCCGTGGGCTCGCGATTAAGAATCACCAAAGCAGCACCTTTTTGCGCTGCCGTTTGGGGAAATCCAGCTGCCGGATAAACTTGCAGGGAGGAACCAATTGCAAGGAACAGATCGCACGCCAGCGTTTCTTCCTGCGCCCTGCGCATGGGACCCTCTAGCATCGGTTGGCCAAATGATATGGTTGCCGCCTTGAGCAGCCCGCCACAGGCATCGCAATCAAGGATCGTTCCATCTCCCAGAAAGGCCTGCCGAATAGGCTCAAAATCGTGCCGCAACCCGCAGGCCAGGCAAGACGCATAAGTGCTATTGCCATGCAGTTCGACAATCTTTTCTTCAGGTATACCTGAAGCCAGATGAAGACCATCGGTGTTTTGCGTAATGACCGCAGACACCTTGCCATCGCGCACGAGTTTTTCGACAGCTCGGTGCCCTCGATTTGGTTCCGCTCCCTCAAACCCGTAGGAATCGTCAAATTTTCGGCGCCATGACTCGCGTCGTGACTCTTCCGAAGAAATATAATCGTTATAAAGAATAGGGCTGTACTTCGTCCAAACGCCCCCCGGACTCCGAAAATCGGGTATACCCGATTCCGTACTGATCCCGGCGCCCGTAAATACCACCGCCTGTTCGCTGATATCGAGCAACCGACGAAACTCCTCAAGCCGCCAATGATCATCCGTCATGTATGCCCTCCTCTCATCAGAATTGGGAAGTTTATGGAGCGGGCAAATTCAGCGCAACTAACTGCGCAGTTCAATCAGATCGCGGAAATGATCCAAGGCACCGGGATTAGCCAGCGCTTCGGTGTTCCGCACAACCCGACCATGAATAACGTCGCGCACAGCGAGTTCCGTGATTTTACCTGATTTTGTTCTGGGTATATCCGGTACCGCTAGAATCTTTGAAGGAACGTGGCGTGGTGTCAGATTCGCTCGAATCTGAGTTTTCACCTGATCGATCAGCACGTCATCAAGCGAATGTCCATCGCGCAATCGCAGGAACAAAATTATCCGGGCATCCCCTTCCCAATCCTGCCCAACAGCGATGGCCTCTTCTACGGCCTCCAACTGTTCGACCTGGCTGTAAATTTCAGCTGTCCCGATCCTGACGCCGCCCGGATTAAGGGTGGCATCGGAGCGGCCCTGAATAATCATGCCGCCATTTTCGGTCAGCGCGACCCAATCGCCGTGACACCATACGCATGGAAAACGTTCAAAATAGGCTGCCCGGTAACGCTCATCTTTCGCGTCATTCCAGAAACCAACTGGCATCGACGGAAAGGGTTTCAAACACACCAGCTCACCCAACTCACCAACAATCGACTGGCCGCCATCGTCGTAAACAGCAACATCCATCCCAAGACAAACAGCCTGAATTTCGCCTCGCCAAACTGGTCCTATTGGGTTACCGCCAACAAAGCAGCCAACGATATCGGTGCCCCCCGAGATCGATGAGACACAAATATCGGATTTTATATTCTGATAGATATAGTCAAAACTCTCCGGCACCAGTGGTGATCCCGTCGACATCAACGTCCGAATGCTGGACAAGTCGTGGATTTCGCCCGGTATTAAATTGGCATTTTTTGCGGCATCGATGAACTTTGCTGATGTGCCCAAATGCGTCATCTGGGACTTATCCGCAAATTCAAACAGACTGTTTCCGTCTGGATAAAATGGTGAACCATCATAGAGCAGAAGAGTCGCTTCGGCGGCGAGTCCCGATACCAGCCAGTTCCACATCATCCAGCCAAGTGTGGTGAAATAAAAGACGCGGTCGCCCGGTTTTACATCAGTCTGAAGAAGATGATCTTTTAAATGCTGGATCAGCGTTCCACCAGCGCCATGCACGATACATTTGGGCACACCGGTGGTGCCCGATGAAAACAGGATGTAGAGCGGGTGATTAAATTCGAACCGCTCGAAGTCGATTTCTACCGCGTCGTACTCTTCAATAAATTGAGCGAGCCCAACCTTGGCTGACCCTTTCACCGCCACAGGGTTTTCTGTGTCATAAGGGATGATGACCACAGATTGGACCGTCGGTAATTTCTTACACACTTCATCGATGCGTTCGGTGCAATCAATTGCGCGGCCATTGTAAAAATACTGATCGGCGGCAAAGAGGAGTTTAGGCTCGATCTGTCCAAAACGATCAAGAACGCCCTGGGTCCCAAAATCGGGAGAGCAAGAAGACCAAACCGCGCCGAGGTTGGCTGTCGCCAGCATGGCAGCAATCGATTCTGGTAGGTTCGGCAGATAACCTGCGACCCGATCACCCGCTTGGATACCGGCTTCCCGCATTGCCTGGGTCAATCGAGAAACAAGATTATAGAGATCTTCACCGGTCAGGGTCCGCTTAACGCCTGTTTCACCGCGAAAAATCAATGCAGGGATATCACCCCTGTTGCGCAAAAGGTTTTCAGCAAAATTCAGCCGTGCGTTGGGGAAAAAAACCGCCCCCGGCATTTGGTTAGGATTCCGCAACACAATGTCGTCAGGACGATCACCCAATACACCCGCAAAATCCCACAGGGTTAGCCAAAAGTTTTCTGATTGATCAACCGACCATTGATGTAGAGCAGCATAATCGGGGCATGAGACACCCCATCGCGCTTCAACAGTAGCGATGAATTTTGTCAGATTGCTGGCCGCAATTCGTGCAGGATCAGGCTGCCAAAGTTTTTTACTCAACGTGGTCCACTCCTTTGCAACCTACTAGGCCAACTCGTTCCCGGGGCGTCAAGTTGGCCGCACCCATTTACAACGATCTCCGTCAAATTGATGACGAGAACCGAACCGCCGGATCGTATCGTCGCGTACACGCTTTTAGTCATGACCGTCGGTTCGGCAATTCCCGCAATTCTGTACTGGCAAACACCGAACTATGTCCAATTCTTGTGGCTGATTCTGTTGGGCGGATTGGCCACTGCGTTTCAACGCTGCGTTGCTCGTGCCTTTGCCGCCGCAGATGCCACAGTGGTTTTACCGTTTGAATTTACGCGTTTGTTGATCGCGGTAATATTTGGATTTTTCATATTCAATGAAGTGCTCGATGGCTGGACATGGGTAGGCGGTACAGTCATATTTGCCGCCAGCATCTATGTCGTTCGTGCAGAAACCCAACGAAACGCCGAAGCCAAGGTACTGCCTTAGGTTAGTCATCTATTCTTTAACCCCTATAACGCATAACGGAATACCATGTTTCGCACCTATATAAGCCAGCTGCGAAACAGGTATCCAAGCGCCGTGGAAGGCGCCACCTGGATGATGCTGAGCGCCGCCACGTGGTCCGTCATGGTCGCAATTGCCCGCGGCCTGAAAGACGACGTCCATCTTTTCGAAGTCGTCTTTTTCCGCAGTTTATTTGGTTTGTTGTTTCTCGTTCCGTTATTTTGGAGCAAAAACTTTGCCGGCCTGAGAACGAGCCGGTTCGGGATGCATATGGTTCGGGGACTTTCAGGTGTGGCTTCTCTTTATTTGATGTTTGGTGCCCTGATCTTCATCCCAATGGGCGATGTCGCGGCGATCACCTTTACGCGACCGTTATTAGCGTCGGTATGCGCCATCATTTTTCTCGGCGAAGCCTCACGCGGTCATAGATGGACAGCTGTGATATTCGGTTTGATCGGCGCTTATATAATCGTTCGGCCGGGCATTAGTCCGATTTCCTGGGGTCAAATTCTTGCGCTCGTTTGTGTAATCGCAATGGTCATCAATTCGATGGCGATTAAGTCGTTAACCCGAACCGATGCCGCAGATACGATCGTAATGTGGCAGATGTTTGTTTTCACAACTGTATCGCTGGGTCCAGCGCTCTACGTTTGGGTAACACCAACCTGGGAACAGCTAGGTCTTCTTTTATTGATGGGTTTTGCAGGAACTTTAACGCAAAGAGCAATGACTCGGGCATACCGATCAGCGGACGCGACGATTGTCTTGCCATTCGAGTATACGCGCCTCCCCTTCGCCGCGTTTATGGGGCTCGTGTTATTTGCAGAGTTTCCCGATATATGGGTATGGATCGGCGGTACCATCATCTTCGCAGCAACGGTATATATGGCGCATAAAGAGCGGCAGGAGGCGAGCGGGGAATCGAAATAATTTTCCGCGGTAGCGGGAGTTCTGTAGGCGTCTGCGTCAAAGCAACGAATGAGCTAAAAGACTGGTATGTTAGAATTCACCAATACCGACCTCTGGTCAGCTTATGGCCATACTTTTTACGCCCCGGCTCTGAATGAAAGCTCGATTGCTCTGGATTTGGGCGCCTCAACGGCATTATTCGGCCACGAGGTCGCGAACGAAATCGGCTGCCGATTTCACGCCGTTGAAGCCTTGCCGGAAAATTTTGCGAGAATTGAGGAAACCGATCTTCTGAAAAGACACCATTTCGCCATATGTGGCGAAAATAAACCGCAAAACTTTTCAGTCGTGGATGATGAAGATCGCTGGGGACTCATCCGATCAAGCAACAATACCGATCAAGGTGAAACCATAGATGTCCCCGGCATCACTCTAAAAAGTTTCTTTGACCATATCGGTGCAGATGTCATTGATCTTGCAAAGATCGATATCGAAAGCGCGGAAATACAGATGTTCAACGCCACCGATGACGAGACATTACTGTCCATCAAACAGATCTTGATCGAGTTTCATGATTTTATGGACCCCAAACTCATTGAGCCGGTACAACGCATCCTCAAAAGAATGGATAGTCTCGGATTCCAGACCTTCGTGTTTACCCGCAATTTTCACGGCGATGTATTGTTCATTAATCCCGCGCATATCAAGATTTCGGGCGCAAAGGTTTTTACATTCAAATATCTCACAAAGAACCTGCGGGGCCTTCAACGTATCCTCGCGCGCGGCAGCCTGAATTAGCTTCTCAGACGGGTGACTATCCGTCGCGATAGCGTAATACTGATTGGTCCTGAATAGGGGGATTGGTCATGGCAGAAAATCCGCAGGAATTTGATTTCATCATCGTCGGTGCGGGATCCGCTGGATGCGTTTTGGCAAATCGGTTAAGTGCCGATCCGAAGAATCGGGTTTTGCTGCTGGAGGCCGGCCCGGCTGATCGAAACCCGCTCATCCATTTACCCGTTGGACCGGCCCGGGTCATCAATGACCCAAAATATGACTGGTGTTATGAAACCGAGCCACAGGCGAATCTTGCCGGTCGCAAAATTGCCTGGACCCGTGGCAAAACCCTCGGCGGATCGTCCTCCCTAAACGGTATGGTTTATATTCGGGGTCATGCCCGCGATTACGACCTCTGGGCACAACGCGGCCTAACCGGCTGGTCCTATGACGATGTCCTGCCCTATTTCAGAAAAGCCGAACACAATGAACGGGGCGAGAACGCGTTTCATGGCACAAATGGCCCGTTAAACGTTACCGAAGGTGGCCAGAATCACACGCTGTATGATGCCTTTGTCTCGGCAGGGGAACAGGCCGGACACAAACCGAATGACGATTTTAATGGTGCCGACCAGGAAGGGGTCGGTCGCTTCCAGTTCACGATCAGAAACGCCCGACGCTCAAGCACAGCTGTCGCCTATCTGCGGCCCGCGAAATCACGTCGTAACCTCGTCATTGAGACGGACGCCAAAACGCAATGCGTTACTTTTGATGGCACCAAGGCAACCGGCGTCACCTACAAGCAAAAAAACTACCAAAAATCAGCTATCGCGCATTGTGAAGTTATCCTAGCGGGCGGTGCGATCAATTCGCCACAGTTGCTGATGCTCTCAGGCATCGGGGACGCCACTGCTTTGAATGAGCATGGCATTAAAACGGTGATCAATCGGCCAGAGGTCGGAAAGAATCTTCAGGATCACCTCTCCATTCGGGTCATGCATCAGTCAAAAATCAGAACCATTACCGACGAGCTGAGCAAGTTCGAGCGCGGTATAGCTGCCGTCATCCGCGCCGTTCTGTTGCGCAGCGGCCCGGCCGCAGGATTTCCATTGGCCGGTGGCGCTTTCCTAAAAACTTCTCCTGATCTGGAGATGCCAGATATTCAGATTCATTTCAGCCCCGGAAATTTGATGTCAATTCATCGAAAGCCATTCGCCAAACCAGCGACAGATCACACGAGACCGGATGCCTTTATGTGCCATGCCTGCCAACTGCGGCCGGAAAGCCGGGGAGAAATACGGCTACGAAGCAGTGACCCTGAAATGCCACCAGTGATGGAACCAAACTATCTGTCCGCAGAATATGACCGACATGTGATGCGCTCTGGATTCAAAATTGCACGCGATCTGTTATCTCAGCCAGCCTTTACTCAATACAGCCTCGGCGAAATCTGGCCAGGCCCCGATGTCCAGACTGACGACGAAATTGATGACTTCATCGCCAATGCCGCAGGGACGGTATATCACCCGGGCGGTACCTGCCGTATGGGTACCGACGACGAAGCTGTTCTCGATGGAGCGCTTAAGGTGCGCGGCGCAGAAAGTTTACGGGTCGTTGATGCGTCAATCATGCCGACATTGGTGGGCGGTAATACGAACGCGCCGACGATCATGATTGCAGAAAAAGCGGCGGATATGATTTTGGCGGATCAGCGATAGGGTGATACGCTGAACGAAACTACTTAACCACTTGGGCGCCTCTAAAAACCTCGTCATTTTGGCCATGATCTGCTTCACTTCTCTCATCGGCTTGATGGAGGATGGAATGTCGGATCAGCCCGGTTTTTTCGATCTTGATGAGCGTTACGCGGCACTGTCGGCGGCGGGTGATCCGTTGCTTCGGCTTGGTGAGTTGGTCGATTTCGAGTTGTTTCGCCGGCCCTTGATCCGGGCGCTACGTCGCTCGGACCGGCGCCAGGGTGGCCGGCCTCCCTATGACCCCGTTCTGATGTTCAAGATCCTGGTGTTGCAGGCACTATACAATCTCTCGGATGATCAAACCGAGTTCCAGATCCGCGACCGGCTGTCTTTCATGCGGTTCCTGGGCCTGGGGCTTCACGCCCGGGTGCCGGACGCCAAGACGATCTGGCTGTTCCGTGAGTTGCTGGTGCAGGCCAAGGCGATCGAGGCGTTGTTCGATCGCTTCGACGAACACCTGCGCGGCCATGGCTACCTGGCGCTGTCGGGCCAGATCGTCGATGCCACGATCGTCGCGGCGCCCAGGCAGCGCAACAGCGTTCCGGAGAAGGTGGCGTTGAAGGCCGGCAAGGTGCCAGAGGAGTGGAAGGACAAGCCGGCCAAGCTGGCCCAGAAAGACCGGGATGCGCGCTGGACCATGAAGCGTGGCCGAGTGAAGCGTCTGGAGGATGGGCACCCCAAGGGGCCGGAGATCATGGTGCCGGCGTTTGGCTACAAGAACCACATCTCCACGGACCGGCGGCACGGGTTGATCCGCAAGTGGCGCGTCACCGATGCCGCCGCCAATGACGGCCGCCAGCTCGCCGGTCTGATCGATCCGGAGAACACGGCGAGCCCGGTCTGGGCGGATACCGCCTATCGGTCCAAGCGTAACGAGAAGATGCTGGCGCGCCAAGGCAAGCGCTCCCAGATCCACTTCCGCAAGCCGCGCGGCAAGCCGATGCCGGCGACCCTGGCCAAGGCCAACGCGGCGCGCTCGGCGGTACGCTCCGCCGTCGAGCATGTCTTCGCCCATCAGAAAGGCTTGATGGCGCTCTCGGTTCGGACCATCGGCATCGCCCGGGCCGAGGCCAAGATCGGCATGACCAATCTGGCGTATAACATGCGCCGTTTCCTCTGGCTCCAGGGGCGAAGTGCGCCCACATGACGCCGGAACGGCCGGTTCGACCGGCTAAACCGATCAAATCGACGCAAAACGGCTCGAAAAAACCGACACTCAGACGCGCCCACCCGGTCAAATCACGCCGCAAGCGGCCAAACCGAACGTTCTTCGAGGTGTCCACTTGGGAGCCAATCAGACTCCAAGACCTCGAAACCGGAACAGTTTTGACCGACCAGACACCGTCTGGACAACCCAGCACACCGCAAGACAAACCAGACACCGCGCCGACCACGGGCATGGCGGCGCTACGCTATCGCGATATGCGGCTGCTGATTTTTGGCAAAATCTTCGGCTGGATATCACTCCATATAGTCCTGGTCGCTATCGGGTATCAAGTCTATGACGTTACCGGTGACGTAAAGAACCTCGCCTATATGGGGTTGGCGACCTTTGCGCCAGCCATCGGATTTGCATTGCTTACCGGCTATGTCGCCGACCTGTTTGACCGCAGGTTGGTCATGGTGGTGTGCTACGGCGTGATCATGACCCCCTGCATGATGTTTCTATGGTGGTCCCTTGGTGACAAATCGGAAGTCTGGCCGGTCTTTTGCATCCTGATTCTTTTTGGAACGGGCCGCGCCTTTTATCAGCCTGCCGCGAACTCTCTGGTGCCCAACCTGGTCCCTCCCGCACTGTTTCCCAATGCCGTTGCCTGGCATACCAGCACCAATAAGGTCGCTCAGATGGCAGGTCCGGCACTCGGCGGCATCGTCTATCTTTTGGGACCGGAAGTTGTCTATGGATCGGCGGCAACTGGTATGGCAATAGGCGCCTTCTCGACATGGCTGATCCGCACCAAGACATTGCGCGGCGACCGCCAACCTACCAGCTGGAAAATCCTGCTCAGCGGGCTGCTCTATGTATATGACAAAAAGATTATCTTTGGTGCGATTACCCTAGATCTCTTTGTCGTCTTGCTTGGCGGCGTAACAGCCCTGCTCCCCGTATTTGCCAAGGATATTCTTGATGTAGGGGCCGCCGGTGCCGGGCTTATGCGGAGCGCAATTGCTGTCGGGTCGCTGGCGACAGGGCTTGCCCTTACTCAGGTCAACATGACCCATTCGGTGGGCAAAATACTCTATGTCAGCATTCTTGTGTTCGGGGCTGCGACGATCCTATTTGGGCTCTCTACGGTATTTTGGCTTTCAATGGTGGCGATAATCATTGTCGGAATCGGCGACATGATCAGCGTCTATATTCGGGTGACTCTGGTTCAGATCGCTACACCTGACGAAATGCGAGGCCGCGTTAGTGCCGTCAACTCAGTGTTCACTGGCGCTTCAAATGAAATTGGCGAGTTTCGAGTCGGCATGATGGCCGCCGCAATCGGCGCGGTACCGGCTGTTCTGTTCGGCGGTATTGGCTGCTTTGTCGTTGCCGCAATTTGCTGGGCGGCCTTCCCTGAACTCCGCAAAGTCCAAAGAATGGATCGCGAGCTTTAATCAGTCTTCATCGCCACACTGAATGGTTTCATATTCCGCCGGAATCGTCATTTCCATCAGCAAATAGTCCTCCGAATAATTCAGGACATTATGTTTGATACAAGGTGGCTGGACCCAGCAATCACCCTCTTCAAAATGCTGCTCACCGTGGCCCTCAAAATAAACCGTGGAACTGCCTTTCAGACAATAAACCATCTGGAATTCAAGATCATGATAGTGCAGGCCACTGCCGCCTTCGGGACATGGCGCGGTCGTTTTGATCATATGCACATGCACCTTGCCCTCGGTTATATCGGCTATCCCAAAATCCCGATATTCCCGGTAAGTCCGCAATCCCCCACTGACAAAGGGATTCTCCTTCGCTTTGTTGACGAGAAACTCCGATTTGATTTTTTCCGATCCAGACATACTGACTTCCTATTCTCTAACTAAAAAGAAGGGCGGCCCGGTAAAAATTATTTCCGTCAGGGCTCAATTCAAAGACCCGTACCCCTTGAGCGTCAGACGTCGCATCAGACGCGGCTCGTCACGCGGGAAGTCTTTGCGCATATGGATGGAGGCATAATTGTCCCACATCACCATGTCGCCGAGTTTCCATTCATGCTCAAACACGACCGAAGGATCTTCTGAAATATCGAACAGCTGCTCGAGAATTTCCTCATTTTCGTCGGGCGCTAACCCTTCGATACGGGCTGACATCAGGCGGCTGATATAGAGCGCTTTTCGACCCGTTGCCGGGTGGGTCACAAAAATCGGCTGCTCATATTGCAACATGCCGGAAATATCGGTGTTGTAGATATCGATCCGTTCGCGGCGCTTGTAGTCATGAATTTGAAGAACCTTGCGGCCGTCGAGCTTTTGTTTCAGTTCCTCCGGCACATTGTCATAGGCTTTATACATATTGGAGAAACACGTATTACCGCCCCAGCTCGGCAGCGTAATCGAATAAAGCAGCGTCGCCTTATGAGGGTTTTCGTAATAGCTGGTGTCATGGTGAAACCACATCTCACCGTCGCCAAACGCACCAATTGGCTCACCGGTTTTTTCATCCTTGATATTGGTGACAAACATAAACGGCGTATCGTAACTCCCACCAGGCGTAGACCCGTTAGGAGAACGCTGGCGTTCACCAAGACCACCAAAAGTATTCGCGAAGGCCATCTGTTCGTCTTCAGTTATGTCCTGATCCCGAAAGACAACTACGACATGCTCATGAAAGGCATTTTCAATTTCTTTCATGGTCGTATCATCAATTGGTTCGCGTAAATCGACACCTTTGATCTCGGCGCCACAAGCGCCGGAAAGCGGTTCAACAGTTATAGACATGACGGAAGCCCTCTTTAGCGATATTTTATGGCGGGAAAATATCACGGTTATAGCAGGATGTGAAATCATCTGCGAAATCGAAATGACAGGTTCGAAGCGATGAAAATTCAGAAACTCTCCGGAACATTCGGTGCCGAAGTCGCGGATATCGACCTCAAAGAACAGCTCTCTGAGGATGACCTTGAAGTACTTAAGCAAGCCTTTGTCGATCATCAGGTTCTGATTTTTCATGATCAGCAAATCGAACCGCACCATCAACTGGCTTTCAGCAAGCATTTCGGCCCGGTCCAGAAACTCTATGCCGAAGAACATCGCATTCCGGATTGCCCTGAGGTCGTGGTCCTCACCAATGAAATGAGCGACGGGAAGCCGGTCGGTGTCGTCGCTGCGGGCGATTACTGGCATTCGGACTTATCCCCCAACAAAACACCCGGACTCGCGACATTTTTATATGCGCGGAAATTGCCAAGCGAGGGCGGCGATACAGAATTTGCCGATATGCATGCCGCCTATGATGCGCTGCCCAATGAAACCAAAAAGCAGATCGAAAATCTCCGCGGTCTTCACGCGATCAGCAAGCTCAAGAATCCACGTGTCGAAGTTACGCGGCCGGGCGGCACTGAATATTATAAAAAACAGAATAGTATTCCCGACCAAGCACATCCGATGGTCAGAACTCATCCGGTAACGGGGCGCAAATCTCTATACGTCTCTTTGCGGTTCACCATCGGCATAGAAGGTATGGACGACGCCAAGGCGCAACCATTGCTTGATGAATTATTCGACCAGCAGGTGAAATCTGAATTTATCTACCGACATAAATGGCAAATCGACGATCTCGTTATGTGGGACAATCGCAGCGTTAATCACCGCGCCAGCGGCGGATATGACATCGGCGATATTCGCCGCATCCACCGAACTTCAACGCTTGGCGACGAGCCCTTTTAGAATATTGACGAAACCAACCGTCGCCCCCTCCCGGCCACCCATTGCAAGTATCCTGTGGGTGGCCGGGAAGGGGGCGACGGCTAGCAAAATAACGCCTAAGCGGTAATTTTCCTAAAAAGAAAGCGGTCCATCGCCGCCAATGGTGCAACGGCGCAGAAGTCGGCGTTGGTCCCGTGGGAAGTCCGTCCGCATATGAATGGAGGCGTGGTTGTCCCACATCAGCAAATCGCCAATCTGCCATTCATGTTCGTAAAATATTTCTTCTTGTTCGGTGATCTCAAATAGCTGATCCAGGATGTCGTCACTCTCGGCGCGCTCCAACCCTTCTATCTGTGCAGACATAAGCCGGTTCACATAGAGAGCCCGTTTCCTGGTTTTCGAATGGGTGAGGATAATTGGCTGCCAGCAATGGCGCAGGTCCTCAACGACGATGTTGTCGAGATCAAGCCGCTCGCGGCGTTTGTGGTCGTGAATCTGAAGTACCCGCCGGCCGTCAATTTTTTCCAGTATCGCCGGCGGCACATTCTCCAGCCCGGCATACATACTATTCATTCTTGTATTGCCGCCCTCGTTCGGAAGCTCAACCGAATAGAGGAAGGTCGCCCGGTTGGGGATTTCGTAATAGCAGCTATCGGCGTGGAACCACATTTCGCCATCGCCGTATGACCCTTCCTTACCGCCGATTTCCTCCGGAATGTTCGTCACAAGCATGACATGGCCGTTGGTCGCGTCCTTGCCAGCGCGAATGTCCTTGGGCGCATTGCGGCGAATACCCAGCGGGCCAAAATTGCTGGCGAAGTCCAACTGCTGTTGTTTGCCAAGGTTTTGATCGCGAAATACCAGCGCGACATACTGGTTAAACGCTTCGTTGAGGACTTCTACAGTCGTCGCATCCTGCGGCTGGCTAATATCGATACCCGAAATTTCTGCGCCAACATGCGCGGTCAGCGGCGTAATCGTCAGGGCACCTGTCGTGGATACAGTATCCATTTTCCACTCCAATAAAACGTCAGCGGGAAGGAAACTTCATATCACGGCCAGAAAGATATCACGGCCAGAAAGTGACCGCAAAGTTTTGCGCATGCCGCGGAAATCAGAGATGCTTTCAGAAACCTCACGGCAAATTTTCTCGGGGAGAGCGTAAAATGACAATCGATGTAAGGGTCACAGCGAAATATGAGAGCTTGAAGGGTCGGGTAATTATAATAACCGGCGGCGGACAGGGCATCGGACGGGGTTATGCGCATCATTTTGCGGCGCAAGGCGCTATCCCGATTATAGCTGAACTCAACGGCGAAAATGGCGAAGCCGTCCAGCGTGAGGTCGAGGCAACCGGTGCCACCGCTCTGGCAATTCAAACAGATGTCGCCTCGATGGAGTCGGTCACCGCCATGACGGACGAAGTCCTAAAGCAGTTTGGCAGAATTGATGTGCTGATTAACAATGCGGCGGTGTTTTCGCGCATCACCATGGCGCCGTTTTGGGAGCTGCCGCTCAATGAATGGCAAAGTGCTATGGATGTAAATATCAATGGAAGTTACTTTTGTGCCCGCGCGGTTGTTCCGGCTATGCGAGAAGCCAAATGGGGCCGTATCGTCAATGTCACCTCTGGCACGGTCCAGCTCGGCTCAGCCAACTACCTACATTACATCACTTCAAAATCGGCGATGATTGGCATGACACGTTCAATGGCGCGGGAACTTGGACCAGACAATATTACCGTCAATACGTTCTGGCCCGGCATCACAAAAACGGAAGTAGACCGACCCTCCGCCACGGACGAGGTGTTCGAGATGTTCGCCCAGCGACAATGTCTGCCACGCATGACAACCATCGAAGACCTCGCCAAACCGATGCTGTTTCTTTGTTCAGAAGAAGCCGCCTATATGACCGGTCAGATTTTTGAACCCGATGGCGGTCTGAGCTTTAACTGATCACGCCTATTCCGCCGCCACGGCACCACTCTCGAGAATGTTCAGGATATCCTCGGCACGTACAGGCGTATTGTTTAACTCAGCGCCAAAAGGTTTGAGCGCATCGCACACGGCATTGGCGATTACCACCGGTGGCGCAATTGCGCCGCCCTCGCCCAGTCCTTTGAACCCAAATGCATTGCGCGGTGAAGGTGTTTCACTGTGGATGACATTGATTGGCGGCACGTCGGAGGCGGTAGGCAAGAGGTAATCCATAAAGCTGCCGGTCATGAGCTGACCATGTTCGTCATAGGAGGGTTCCTCGAAAAGACCACCGCCGATGCCCTGCACCAGACCGCCTTTCACCTGGCCATCCGCAATAGCCGGGTTGATTAAGGTCCCGGCATCATGAACCTCAACATAATTCTCAATCTGTACTGCACCGGTCTCGGCATCAATCTCAACAATCGCGGCGGTGGCCGCATAGGCCCATGTCACGGTCGGCGGTTCATAATAGGCCGTACCTTCCAGCCCGGCTTCGATACCCTCGGGCCGTTGATGTATCCAGCCCGGCAAAGCGGCACGCGCGACCTCTTTCAGAGTCATCGACATATCCGGCACGCCTTTAACGCCCACTGAACCATCCCGCAATTCCAGATCAGCTTCGGAGGTCTCTAGAACATTGGCAGCGATGGCGAAGACTTTTTCCTTCACCTTATCACTCGATTCCTGAATAGCGCCTGATCCCGTCACCGCACTCCTACTGGCAATCGTTCCATAGCCCATGGTCACATGAGAGGTGTCGGCTACTGTCACAACGACATCATCAATATCAACGCCCCAAATGTCTGCAGCTACCTGGGCAAAAGCGGTCTCGTGCCCCTGCCCCTGAGGACAAGCGCCAGTAGCGACCATCACCTTGCCAGAGGAATCAATTTTGACCGTGGCCCCCTCAAATGGCCCAATACCTGTACCTTCGACATAGCAGCCGAGACCAAGTCCAAGATAGCGACCCTCGGCCAGGGCGGCCTTCTGACGTTCGCGAAAGGCTTCGAGTCCGCCGATTCCGTCGAGGGCTTTGCGCAATGCTTCGGGATAATCGCCACTATCATATTCAATCATGACACCATCGCGGTATGGCAGCCCCACCGCATAAGGCATCTGTTCAGGTTGGATCATATTGCGGAACCGCACCTCCGCAGGATCAAGTCCGAGTTCATTCGCGATGAGATCTATCGAGCGCTCCATTGCCAGGGCGACTTCCGGTCGTCCAGCACCACGATAGGGCGCGTTAGGAGTTCGATTGGTCATCATAACCTTACAATCCGCCTCATAATGCGGAATGTCATAAGGGCCCATAAAATGCGCGATGGAGTTGCCAGCAATCGCTGCCCCGACCGGCGAATAGGCACCGGAATCAACCAGGAAGTAGTTCTTTACAACACTGATTTTGCCATCATCGTCAAAACCCACTTCAATATCGAAAAGATTGTCACGCGAATGGGCCGCGTTAAGCAAATGCTCATGCCGATCTTCCAGCCACTTGACGGGACGATCTAACCGTTTGGCAAGGTAGGCGACCAATATGTCTTCCGGGTAAACATGTCCCTTGCCGCCAAAACCACCGCCCACATCCGGGGCAACCACGCGAACGCGTTCTTCAGCCATATCGAGGGCGTTCGCAACTTCGCGGCGCACCCAATGAACGACCTGCGTTGATGACCACACCGTAATGCTGTCGGTTCTGGAATCATATTCGGCAACCACGCCACGGCATTCCATTGGCATCGCGGCATAGCGATGATGAAAATAACGCCGCTTTAAACGGCGCGGGGCGGCCTCGAGCGCCGCCTCGCCATCGCCCTTTCTTGCATGCAGCGTCGCAGCAATATTGCCTGGCAAGTGATCGTGGACGAGCGACTCGGCGTCGAGGGCCGCTTCGGCATTGGCAATCGGCGGCAAAGTCTCGAAATCGCCATCGATGAGTTCAGCCGCATCCTCGGCAATATAACGGTCGCGCGCCACAACCAGTGCATAGGGCTCGCCGACATACCGCACCTTGTCATATGGCACGAGGGTTTGATCGGGAATTTCAATGCGTGGGTCCATGCCATCGCGCCAGGTCTTTGGCGCGGTAACCTGCATACCGCTGATCGGAGGCAGCACGTCCTTGAGATCATCACCATTCAAGGCAAGCTCAACACCGTCGACCGCACGTGCCGCGTTGAGATTAACGCCGTTGATAATGGCATGTGGCAATTGACTGCGAACGATGGCGACATGGACCATGCCGTCCAACTTCATATCACCGACAAAAGTTCCCGCCCCTCTGACAAGTCGGTTGTCTTCGCGACGAACGACTGAACGGCCAATATAAGACGGCATGGTATCAGCCATTATTGTCCTCCCGCGAAACGGGTTTGCCATGAACCTGCTCAGCATAGGCAGTGACGGCTTTGATAATGCCCTCATAACCCGTGCAACGGCATAAAGCGGCCGACATCCCAACCTTAATATCTTCCTCGCTGAGGGAGTCGTTACTCTCGACCAGATCTATCGCCGTCATCAACATGCCGGGCGTGCAATAGCCACACTGCAACGCGCGATGTTCGGAGAACAGTTTTTGCAACGGATGCAATTCTTCGCCGTTGGCCAAACCCTCAACCGTTTTTAGGTCGGCGCCCTCCGCCTGAACCGCAAACATCAGACAGGATCGGGCTGCCTGCCCATCGACAATTACGGTGCAGGCGCCGCAGACCCCATGCTCGCACCCGACATGTGTACCGGTTTTGCCAAGAACATCGCGCAGAAAATCCGCCAACAGCATTCTAGGTGCCGCTTCACCCGACAAAACTTCGCCATTAATCGTGAGCGAAATGGTGCGAGACGTCGTCATGCCGAAACTCCAGCGCGCTGCACAACTTTTTGCAAAGCACGCTTCGTCATCACGCCAACAAGCCGTCGGCGATAATCGGCACTGGCATGTAAATCCGCCATTGGATCAACAGCGGCCGCTGCCGCAGCTGACGCTCCTTTGATCGCCTCAACACCTGCGCCATCGCGCAGGACAATTTCCTCTGCCGCCGACAATCGTGAAGCAGTCGATCCGGCACCACACACCGCAAGACGCACATCTGTGGGTTTGCCCGCGGAAAAAGTAATCTGTGCGGCAACCCCGGCGAGCGCAAAGTCGCCATGGCGCCGGGCAATTTCAACAAATGCGGAACTGCTCTGTCCCGGCGATTTGGGAACAATAATTTTCGTCAGCAACTCGTCAGGCTTAAGCGCTGTTGTCAGCACATCCTCAAAGAAGTCCGCCGCCTTGATCCGGCGCTCACCGCGTTCGCTTTGTGCAATGAGTTCAAACTCCAGCGCCAGCGCAACAGCGGGATACTCTGCAGCCGGATCGGCATTGGACAGGCTGCCGCCTATTGTGCCACGGCTGCGAATGGGTAAATGGGCGATCTGTGTTGTTGCTTCCTGCAGCAACGGTGCCTGCGATGCAATCAGTTCGCTTTCTTCTATCGCGCGTTCGCGAGTCATGACACCGATGGCGATATGGTCGGGCCTTTCTTCTATAAAAGAGAGCTTGGCGATCCTGTTCAAATCAATCAGGACTTCCGGGCGGCTAAGACGAAAATTCAGAAGTGGCACCAGGCTTTGACCCCCAGCCAGCGGCCGAGCCGCTTCGCCATGCGCCGACAGCAATGCCAACGCTTCAGCAATAGTCGTCGGGGTGAGGATGTCTAACGGTGGCGGCTTCACAAAATTCGTTCCCAGTGTCGGACCCAGCGCGTCATCAAAACCCTATCCCGATAGGGAGTCAAACTCGCCATAGCTCGGCACCCCCTGTTTTAACGTCTGATTCAGTTGTATCCGCAATCATTATCAGGCATTAGGTGAGTTCGCGTCGCGAAAGGACGCTATCAGGAGCCCCGTAAACATCGTGACATCCCCTTCAAGAACCAGCCGATTGACCGGTGCCTGGCTCAAAATGCCCGGAAATATCAGGGGAATCCTGTGGCTGAGTATCGGCGCGTTTCTGTTTTCCGTCACCGACGTGATCGTTAAACAGCTTGGCCGGAAATTCGATCCAACAGAGCTCGCATTATTCCGTTATGGCATCGGCATGATCATGCTAACGCCTGTTTTCATGCGGATGGGACTGGAAGAACTCAAGACCAAATGCATTGGGACCCATATTCTCAGAATGTCGCTCGCCATGGTTGCGCAGCTTGGGATTTTCATTACCGTAATCAACATGCCGCTCGCCGACGCAACTGCCATCTTTTTCTCGAAACCGCTATTTACAACGGTGGTCGCGGTCATTGTCGTCTCGGAGGTCGTCAGTGGCCGTCGATGGATGGCGACAATTGTCGGATTTATCGGCGTTGTCATCATGATCCAGCCAGGCGCAGATACGATCAATCCAATCGCTTTGATCGGGGTGGGATCTGCGTTGGCCTTTGCGACTGCAAATGTCCTGATACGCGTTATGTCCGATACCGAACCGCCGAACCGCATTCTGTTCTATTACCATATTGGCGGCATCCTGGTGTTCACTGGACCCGCCATCTGGTTCTGGACCATGCCCGTGGGAATTGAATGGCTTCTTTTGATTTCAATCGCCGTCCTCACGACACTCGGCATGACCTGTTTTGTTCGGGCCTTTTCCGTCGGGGAAGCGAACGCGGTCGGACCAATCGAATACATTCGTCTTATATATGCCGCCCTCTTTGGCTATTTTCTGTTTAGCGAAATCCCGTCCATTTGGACCGGTGTAGGTGCCACACTGATTGTCGCCAGTGCGATTTATATTGCGCGTGATGAGGCCCGCAAGGCAGCGGCGGCGTCATGACAGAAAATCAAACTGGCACAAACAAATTCCAGAATTGGTGGGCTGGTCTCTCCGGTAATCTTCGCGGCATATTGTGGCTCACCATGGGGACACTCGCTTTCGCGCTGAATGACGTCCTCGTTAAACTGCTGGGTAAAAAGTTTGGGCCGATGGAACTAGCGTTTTGCCGCTATTCAATCGGCATTCTTATCCTGTCGCCGCTCTTTTTTCGGATGGGTATTTCAGGTCTCAAAACCAAGCGACTTGGCATTCATATGGTACGCCTTGTTATTGCCTGCATCGCGCAGGTAGGCGGTTTCTATTCCGTTATCCATCTCTATCTCGCAGATGCCACCGCCATCGCCTTTTCGCGTCCATTGTTCACAACAATTATCGCCGTCCTGCTCTTATCGGAGCTGGTATCGGCGCGTCGCTGGGCCGCAACATTTGTCGGATTCATTGGAGTGCTGATCATGGTGCGACCGGGGCATGCCGGATTTGATCCAGTCACGCTGATCGCCCTCATCAGCGCCTGCACTTTTGCTATCGCAAACGTCATTATCCGGATGATGGCGTCAACCGAGCCCCCCAATCGCATCCTGTTTTACTACCATGCGGGCGGCGCCATCATCTTCCTGATCCCGACGATCATTCTGTGGCAGACCCCGGTAGGGATCGAATGGCTTCTTCTTGCCGGAATCGGCGTCATGACGACCATTGGCATGACGGGTTTTATTCGCGCCTTCTCGGTCGGCGAAGCAAATGCCGTGGGGCCGATGGAATATATCCGACTGATCTATGCCGGCCTTCTGGGCTATTCGATCTTTGGCGAAGTCCCAGACTATTGGACTTTCGCCAGCGCCCTGATCATCATTGTTGCGACGGTTTATATCGCGCGGGATGAAGCAAAAGGACCGCGCAGCTAACAACCACGTCTGCTTTTTTCCTATACTGTAGGCGTTGGTTTGGCGGCTTCAACAGCCTTCAATGCAGCTTCACGCCGGGCGATATAGTAGCTACTGCCAAAGATCACTGCCGCACCGATACCTGTCCAAAGATCAGGGTTCTCCGCAAAAAACACGAAGCCGAGACAAACGGTAAATGGGAGTTTGAGGAAGTTGAACGGCATCACAACCGATGCCTCACCGACCGCAAGCGCGCGAATGATGCCCTGGCGGGCCAGAGCGCTAAATATGCCCATAGAGAGAATCCAGACCAGATGCTCGGCACGCACCTCGTTCCAGAACCAGATCGCCGGACCAATACCGAGAGCGGTCATCAGCAAAAAGTCATAATAAACGATTTTGTTTGAGCTATCGACCTTAGCCAATTTCTTGGTCGACACATTTATCAGGGCGTACGCACAGCTCGTGCCAATGACACCAAGGGCGCCCCAGCTAAGCTCCTGAAAACCCGGGCGGATAATAACCATCGCCCCCAAAAATCCGATGATAAGGGCCGCCCATCGTCGCGGCCCCGCGCCTTCTCCTAATATCAGCGCCACGAACAGCACCGTGAAAAGGGGAGAGGTAAACATGAGGCCGGTCACGTCCTGCAATGGCAGTGTTGCGAGCGCAAATACCAGCAAAAGCATTCCGCCGTAATTCAACGAAGACCGGACAGCATAGTATCCAAAATGGTCTGTCTTGAGAATACCAAAACCGGTTTTGAGCAGCCACGGCGCCATCAGAATTACGCCACACAGAGATCGGAAAAAGACCAGCTGAAAAATCGTAAAATCTGTCGAGAGATGACGCACGATGGCGTAGGTCGCGGCATAATTAAACGTCGCGAAAATCATCCAGGAAATTCCCCGGGCTGAGCTGGGAAGCGCTTCAAAGAGGCTAACGGCACGCGATAATTGCGACATTCCGTTATCCCTTTTTCAACAGATCGTGGACGCGGCGACGCAGTTCGGGAATAACGTCTTCTTCAAACCACGGATTCTTTTTTTGCCAAATACCTGTCCGCCAGCTTGGATGCGGCGTCGAAAGAAATGCCGGCAGATAGTCGGAGAAACATCTGACGGTTTCGGTCATCGTCTTCTTACCCTGTTTTCCGAGATAGTATTTCTGGGCGTATTGGCCGACCAGCAAGGTAAGCTCCACCGAGTCCAGACCGTCTCGCAGTTTTTCATGCCAAAGCGGTGCGCATTCAGGCCGCGGAGGAAAATCACCCCCTTTGGGATTCGTTCCCGGAAAACAGAACCCCATCGGCACGATGGCAATTTGTCCCTCGTCATAAAATGTTTCTTTATCGAGATCGAGCCAGTCCCGCAGCCGATTGCCGCTCGCGTCATCCCATGGCACGCCGGAGGCATGTACTTTGGTTCCTGGTGCCTGGCCAATTATCATAATGCGCGCTGTCTGTTTGGCTTTGACGACGGGTCGTGGCCCCGCGGGCAGATGCGCTGCGCAATGGGTGCAGGCCCGAATTTCGGTTAGAAGTTTTGAAAAGGCGCGCTTATTCATTCTGTAAAAGGTCCGATGGAATCCGGGCTCGTTCGAAAGATCAGACGACAGTATGATCGTCTGGGAAGGGGGCTGTCGAGTATGACTGCGAAGAAAGACCAGATTAGTGTTTTATTTGTGTGCACCGGAAATATTTGTCGGTCTCCCACAGCGGAGGGAATATTCCGCCAATTGGTTGAAGATGCCGGCCTCACTCATAAGGTAAGGGTCGATTCCGCCGGCATGATCGCTTTTCATACAGGTGAGAGCCCTGATCCACGGTCGCAAGAGGCTGCCCAGAACAGAGGCATTGATCTCAGCGATATCCGCGCCAGACAAATCAACAATCGGGACTATCATGAATTTGATAATTTGATCGCACTCGACCGATCACATCTGGATCAAATGCTGGATCAAGCGCCAGAAAACAGTGCGGCACAGATTAGATTGCTGATGGAATTTGCGCCAAATCTGGATTTAGAAGATGTTCCTGACCCCTATTACGGAGGGTCGGATGGCTTTGAAAAAGTCCTCGATATGATTATGAGCGCAAGTAGGGGGTTGCTGCTGAAACTGCGCGAGGAATTAGACATTCCTTCATGACCAAGCAACTCAAAAATCAAATTGCTGATGCTATTGGCAAGATTCCAGCATCGCTGCAGGAACTTCATGGCGGAAATGTTGCGCATGTCTATTTGGCGGAGATGGAAACCGGCGACCCTTTGGTTATTAAGACAGCCGGCACCGGTTCCGACGGTGCACTTTGCCGACAAGAATCTGCTAATCATCGATTGGATCGATAGCGGTGATCCGATCGATGATCGTGCCGAACACGCTGCCGCTCGACATCTGTCCGCGCTCCACAACATTACCCGACCGAAATTCGGCTTTGAGTGCGACACGCTGATCGGCCCCCTCGCCCAACCCAACCCGGAAATGACAAGCTGGTTTGAATTCTTTCGCGACAATCGATTGCTGTATATGGCGCGACAGGCCGTCAAAGAAGACCGACTCCCGATTGAAACGATGGGACGGATTGAAAAGCTCGCTGGCCGTCTCGATCAATGGATAGAAGAACCCGCCGCGCCATCATTGCTGCATGGCGATATGTGGGGCGGCAACCTATTGGTCAAAGACGGACGCGTAACGGGATTTATCGATCCCGCGATTTATTTTGGTGACGCGGAAATGGACCTTGCCTTCGCGACGCTGTTCGGCACGTTTCGCGAGCCGTTCTTTGAGACCTACGAAAATATAACTCCGCTCCGAGACGGATTCTGGGAGGTCCGCCGGGATCTCTATAATCTTTACCCGCTTCTGGTCCATCTACGTCTGTTCGGTGGTGATTATTTGAGGTCGGTAGAATCCGTGCTCAACCGATTTGGCGTTTAAGCGACGGCGTAGTCCAGCGGCAATGCTGTCGTATATTTGATCTCTTCCATCGCAAAGCTGGAGCTCACATCCGTCAGGTCGACATGTTCGATTAACCGCTTATAGAACTCGTCATAAGAGGCAATATCGGGCACGACCACTCGGAGCAGATAATCGACATCACCACTCATCCGGTAAAACTCAACAACTTCGGGAAATGAAGAAACGGCCTTGGAGAATTTCTCAAACCAGGTGGCGCTATGCTGATTCGTTCTGATGGATACAAACGCCGTGACACGGACGTTCAAGGATTCCGCATCAAGCAACGCAACCCGCCCGCGAATGATGCCCGCCTGTTCTAGACGCTGAATTCGGTTCCAGCAGGGGGACGTCGACAAGCCTACCTGTTTTGCCACCTCACTGACTGAGAGCGTTGCATCAACCTGTAAACAGTCGAGAATCTTGATATCAATTGAGTCCATATCCACACCCTCATATACAAATTTTTTCTTATATATCTGAAAATTCAAAAATTTCATATCGAATTCTGATGTTTTTGGTGAACGTATAGAAATTTATTTCGATAAATAGCGATTCCGTTCTTGCTAACGGATAAATACAGACCTAATTGACGATTCATCTGTGATACCGCGTCGGAAAAATTATGCGCTACCTACCAATGTTCCGAAGAATACGCCGTCAATCCTGCCTGGTCATCGGCGGCGGCGATGTCGCTGCAAGAAAGGTAGCAATGTTGCTACGTGCCGGAGCAGACATCACTGTCATAGCGCCAAAGGCTTCACCGACAATTCACGACTTAAAAAAGGTTGGAAAAATCTCTCTACATCTAAGGCGGTTCGAGACAACAGACATTTCAAATCAGGCTATAATTATTTCTGCTACGGGCGTCCGCGAAATCGATGAAATGGTAGCTGCGACAGCCGCGAAAGCCTCCATCCCGATCAATGTTGTCGATAACCCTGACATATCAGATTTCATTTTTCCGGCTGTTGTTGACCGGGACCCTATGATCGTGGCCGTCTCAACCGGTGGTGCGGCGCCGGTGCTCGCGCGTGAGATACGATCAGCAATCGAGGTGCTTCTCCCATCCAGCCTCGGTAACTTGATTCGCAACGCAGAAAAACTCCGCACCACCGTAAGAAGTCATCTAGCTTCTGTCCGTGAACGCCAACGTTTCTGGGCACGATATTTTCGCGGTTGGCGAACTGCGACGCTCACCGGCAACAAAAATATCCTGAACCAGAACAAGCAGAACTTCCTTAAAAGCGTCTTCACCGAACAAGACGGTCATGTCGCCATCGTCGGGGCAGGGCCAGGTGATGCTGATCTCCTAACCTTGCGTGCCCTGCAACATTTACAGGATGCCGACGTGATTATTCATGATCGGCTGATTGGCCCCAATATTCTCGATTACGCCCGCAGGGATGCTGAGCAGATTAATATCGGAAAGGCTTTTGGCAAGCACAGCCATAACCAGAACGAAATCAATATCTTACTGGCACATCATGCTTCACTCGGAAAGCATGTCGTTCGGTTAAAAGGAGGCGATCCCTTTGTATTTGGTCGTGGCGGTGAGGAACCGGAATTTTTGCAAGCGCAGGGTATTTCGGTAGAAGTTATTCCGGGTATCACCGCATCACTTGGTTGCGCTGCCAGCGCGGGTATCCCTCTCACCCATCGTAACGCAACACAGTCTGTTACTCTCCTGACCGGCACCTCGACGAACGAGCTGGCCACACATAACTGGCACGCCCTCGTTGCAACCGGCGCAACCCTCGCTGTCTATATGGGGCTTGGTACCGCAAACCAACTTAGCAACGCGTTAATAAAGGCTGGCATGCACGGCGATACACCTGTCGCAGTCATCGAAAACGGAACACTTGCCACCGAGCGTATTGTGGTCGGGCAGCTTGCAGAGCTTGAAAGACTTTTGGCGGAAAATGCAATCCGGTCTCCGGCAATGCTGATGATTGGAGACGTCGTAGATCAATACCAGATCTCAGATTCGAAACGGCGCAAGGAACAGCAGCTTCTCGCGGCAGCGTCATGAGCAAAAAGAATAAGCAAAAATTTGAAACCCGCGTCATGACCGCGAACATGCTTGTCGGCGGTAATGTTGTTTATCTGGTTGCGAGTGGTAATTGGGACGAAGACATTGCCGGCGCACGTCTTATCGAAAATGACGACGAGCTGAGGAGACTAAACAACGTCGCACAGGAAGCCCTTGTGAAAGGCATCATCGTCGGCCCGTATACCATCCCTATCGCAATCGGCTCCCCTGGTCCGAATCCCCTCAGCAAACGCGAACAAATCCGTGCGAATGGTCCAACCGTGCCAGCGGGTTTTTCAAAATAGGTTAAGTCCGATGTATAGATATGATGAGTTTGACCATACCATTGTCCGTGAGCGCGTCGATCAATTCCGTGATCAGGTCGCCCGGCGACTGTCAGGCGAACTGACGGAAGAGGAGTTTCGCCCACTCCGACTGATGAACGGTCTTTATCTGCAGCTCCACGCCTATATGCTGCGCGTTGCAATCCCATACGGTACGTTATCGTCAAAACAGATGCGTATGCTGGCCCATATTGCGCGCCGTTATGATCGCGGCTACGGCCATTTTACGACACGCCAGAATATTCAGTATAACTGGCCAAATCTGGAAGATGTCCCCGATCTGCTCGCCGACATGGCATCAGTCGAAATGCACGCTATCCAGACCAGCGGCAACTGCATCCGCAATGTCACAGCCGATCCCTACGCCGGCGTTGCAACTGATGAGCTTGAGGACTCTCGCATCTACGCGGAAATAATCCGCCAGTGGTCGACACTGCATCCCGAATTCTCCTTCCTGCCCCGTAAATTCAAAATTGCGGTTTCGGGAGCACCGATCGACCGGGCCGCCGTCAGGTTTCATGATATCGGGCTGCAGATGCGCCAGAATACCCGGGGTGAGTTGGGGTTTGGAGTTCTGGTTGGGGGCGGCCAGGGCAGAACACCGGTTATCGCCCAAACGATAAAGGACTTTTTGCCCAAACAGGATTTGCTGTCCTATCTTGAGGCCATTCTGCGCGTCTACAACATGCTCGGCCGGCGCGACAATATCTACAAGGCGCGCATCAAATTTCTCGTCAATGAGATAGGACGCGACAAGTTTGCAGCACTCGTTGAAGAAGAATGGGAACGCATTCGCGGCGGAGCGCTCGACCTGCACAGGGATGAGATCAACCGTATTCGTGCCTATTTTAGGCCAGCTCTCTATGAGCTGATTACCGAACAAGAGTCGGCTTATGACACCGCACGGCGTTCGGATCGCGAATTTGATCGCTGGTGCGCGAGCAATATCTTGCCCCATAAACAACCGGGGTACGGCATCGTCAATATTTCATTGAAACCCGTCGGCAAAGCTCCGGGGGACGCCACTGCAGATCAGATGGACGTTATCGCTGAACTTGCAGAGCTCTATAGCTTTGATGAGCTCCGGGTAACCCATAAACAGAATGTCGTCCTCGGACATGTCCGGCTGGCTGATTTACATTCCGTCTGGCAACAGCTTGATGCCGCTATGCTCGCGACTGCCAATATTGGTCTGGCCAGTGACATCATCGCCTGCCCCGGACTCGATTATTGCAATCTCGCGAATGCGCGCTCCATTCCAGTGGCGCAAAAAATCAATGAACGATTTTCCGACCCGGAACAACTGGCGCGAATCGGCCAAATTCGGATCAACATTTCCGGCTGCATCAACGCCTGCGGCCATCATCATGTCGGCGATATTGGCATTCTCGGTGTCGACCGCCGAGGCGAAGAATATTACCAGATCACCCTCGGCGGTGACCCAGCGGACAATGCAGCGATTGGCGAAAGTATCGGACCGTCTTTTTCCTATGACGAGATCGTCGATGCGGTTGAAACTGTCATCTCCACTTTCGAAGGCGTCCGCGAAACAGGCAAGACATTTGCAAACACATGGCGGCGCGTTGGTGCCACCCCTTTTAAGGAGAATCTCTATGGCCCTACTCGTAAGTAACCGGCTTATCGACGAGAGCTGGCACCATCTTGATGACAAAGCTGACAGCACCGGAACTGACAAAAACATTGTTTCCGTTGAGCAATGGCTGCGGGATCGCGACACTTTGATCGCTCGCAGCGACAAACTTGGGATTATCCTGATGTCCGACCAACCACCCGGATTGATCGAAGCGGACATAAAGCGCTTCGACGTTATCTGCCTCGATTTTCCGAAATTTACCGATGGCCGGGCCTATTCATATGCCCGGCTCTTGAGAGACAAATATGGCTTTACTGGAGAGTTGCGCGCCGTCGGAAATGTCTTACGCGACCAACTTGCCTTTATGAAGCGCTGTGGGATTGATACCTTTGAGGTTTCAGATGGTGTTGATGCCAGAGACTGGTCCACCGCATTTAGCGAAATCTCTGTTCGCTATCAAGAGGCCAATGACAATGCCAATGTTGCGCGACAAAACAACAGTACCTCCGATGAGGAGATTGCTGGCAATTGGTCATATTGACATGGGTCAAGCAAAACCGAATAAAACCATCCGAGATGGGTTTTCAGACTCAATTGGGAACACCCCACTCATACGCCTAAATGCCCTGTCGGAACAAACAGGATGCGAAATACTCGGCAAGGCCGAGTTTCTAAATCCCGGTGGTTCGGTCAAAGATCGTGCTGCCCTCTATATTATTAAGGATGCTGAAGAACGCGAAACCCTACAACCGGGCGGCGTGGTCGTCGAAGGGACAGCAGGGAATACCGGTATCGGCCTGGCGTTAGTCGGCAATGCCCGCGGATATCGAACCGTCATTGTAATGCCTGAGACCCAGAGTCAGGAAAAGAAAGACATGCTGCGTCTCGCTGGGGCAGAACTCAAACTGGTCCCAGCCAAACCCTATCGTGACTCTGAAAACTACGTTCATGTTTCCGGGCGGCTTGCCAAGGAGTTGGCCAAGACGGAGATTAACGGCGCACTTTGGGCCAACCAGTGGGATAATACAGCAAATGCGCGCGCGCATTATGAAACCACGGGGCCTGAAATCTGGGAGCAAACCGGTGGTCGCCTTGATGGTTTCACTTGCGCTATCGGGACGGGCGGTACCATTGCCGGACTCAGTACATTTCTGAAGGATCATAATAAGAACATTACCGTCGCGGCTGCGGACCCCGAAGGGGCGGCCATGTACAGCTTTTTCAAAACCGGTGAATTAACCTCAGAAGGCGGATCGATCACCGAAGGGATTGGTCAGGGGCGTATCACGGGAAATGTCGCCGAAGCCAGAGTCGATGACGCCTGTCGTATTCCTGATTCCGAAGCGCTGCCCATCCTGTTCGATCTGATCAGGCAGGAAGGTCTGTGCCACGGTGGCTCAACTGGCATCAATGTTGCCGCGGCCGTCCGCATGGCCAAAGAGATGGGGCCTGGTCATACCATCGTCACCATCCTGTGTGATGGTGGGCAACGCTATCAATCAAAGCTATACAATCCGGATTTTCTTAGTGAAAAGAACCTGCCAGTACCGAGCTGGCTGGTCTGATCTAAAGATCGATCAAATCAAAAACCGCCCGACCGAGTTGGGTTTCAGGGTTGTCGAGATCGAATATTAAATCAAAGTGATTACGCCCGGCGGCTTCAAATAAATCGCACGACCACCCTTTGGACTGCCATGCTTCAGCATATTCGGCACTTTGGCGTTTAAATTCAGAAGTCTCTGATTCGCTATAAGAGATCACCATGGGGCACCCGGTTTCTGGTAGATGGTGTAAAGGGCTGTTCCGCCTCACCGATCCGTTATCCAGTTTCATCCACTCATTGATGTTTGAATGACGGATGGGCTCCAGATCATACAATCCGCTCAGCGGCACCGCTCCCTTAACGAGATCCCCGGGCAGTCCTAGAGTCTCCTGCCACGCCCCTGCCACCAGCGCCCCGGTTAGGTGGCCGCCCGCAGACGACCCGCACACATATATATATTATTCGGATCGCCACCAAACGTCGTCGCATTCCTATAGGTCCATGCCAGCGCCCGTCGGCATTGATCGACAATAAGATCTAAAGACGCTGCTGGTGCGAGAGAATAGTTTACGGTGACGAGTGAAACACACTGGTCGGCAGGCGAAGCCGCGGACCTTCCCGACTGGTGCGAGAGAATAGTTTACGGTGACGAGTGAAACCCCATTGGCCACCATCCCCGGTGCCATTGACGCGGACTCCTTTTGGCTGAGCAGACGCCAATAGCCACCATGTATATATATAAAGACCGGCGAGTTTCGCCCGGCAGGAAAGATATCGACGACCTCATCAGAGTGTTCGCCATACGACACGTCCTCGCGACAGTCCAACGTCTCACGAGCCTGTGCGCTGCGAGCAACATATTGAGCGATCAGCCCATCAAAATCGTCAACGGTCGCCCGCGCATTGTATTCAAGATCCAGCGTCTCCTGATCCATCCCCCGATAAATAGCGGTCATGCAGTGACCTCATCGTTCAACGGAAATTCTTGCAGCGGTGTATATATCGCGCCGGTGTGAGCCCGGTAACTCTCAAAAAGCGTAAAATGATCAAGCGTAAAAGGGGTCGCCTGAAAATAGCTGTTCCCTTCGAGCCAATTGCGGACATAGGCAGGCGGCGCCTGTTTTAACCGTGCCAACGTTATATGCGGCGAGAAGTTTCGGCCATCGGGGGCGACACCATGACGGGTCAGAACTGTTTCAATACGTTGCTGTAACAGATCGAGCGCCGGGCTGTTCTGTATTCCGGCCCATAGCGATCTTATTTTATTGCGCGATTCAAAATGTCCGACACCTGATAATGTGAGATCGAAGCGCCCCAACTGTACCGAGGATAAAGCTGCCATGATGTAACCGACCTCTGGTTCTTCGATCTCACCTATAAAACGCAAGGTGAGATGCAGATTTTCTTCCTGAACCCAGCGGGCTTCACGGACACCATTGCACAACGTACCCAGCCGTTGGCGCAGATCGTCAGGAAGAGAGAGGGCGACAAACAGACGTATCACAGGATTAACGACAAGACGCCTGTATACCCATAGAGCCGGTTGTTTGAAATTTCGCCATTGGCGAAGAAACCAATCAGCGGCACATCTTCACCAAGTATTTTGGCGATTGTCTTCAGCTCCACCGACCCCGGGCCGAACAGATTCGGACCACGCGCAATACAGGAAAAATAAAAGGCCGCTCTCGGCGTCCCATCGGCCCGCTTTTTTACGTCAGCGACCATCCGTTTAAGATCGGCATTGGCCGTCGCTCCATCGCGGCGTACAAACATGACCTGATCGTCGGCACCAACCCGTTCAGCGATTGATACCCAACCTTTTTCAGGATAGATGCCTAACAGGTTGCGCACGAGATAATCCGCCGTATCCGACCCGGTTCTTGGAATAGCGGCATGGACATAACCATTAATCTTGCTCAGGTCACGCGCCAACAATTCACCGATATCCTCCTTGAACACTTCAAAGGCAGGCTTCCCGTCAAGCGCAAGAACGATATTATCTCGGCCTCTGGTTACAGAATGTGCCGGACCAATTGGTGAACAGCCTTGCGTTAATCCAGTAACTGCGCCCAGCGCACCGGCAAGTAAAATGCCTGAGACACCCCCATCTGTAACCTCACCAGCAATTTGATCCTGAGCACCGCGTGACGCCGTCATACCGCCAACCAGAAAGCAATGTGTCTGACCTTCAATGCGCGAAAATATTTTTTCCAGTTCGGGCACGCGTGGGTCGGCATGGACAATCCCTAAAACCGGATTATGCGTGCGCGACCAGTCCAGAACCTCTTTCGGCAGATCACGATCATCGGGCCCGATTGTTGGCAAAATACAGAAGCTGTCCTGTGGCACGGTGCCAACCATTATGGCCATCGCTGGCATATCGAAAAACTCTGTAGCGGAAACACAAACCCCGAAACCGATCGTTCCCCCCCAATCATGGATGCGGGTCGCTTCCTTCAACCGTTTGAGGATGAGATGCAGATTCTCATCCAGTAAATCGGAAACATAAACAAAACCGAGATTCCCACCTTTAGCGGCTTTCCCAAGACTAAGGAGGCAGGCCTCGGTCAGCTCTTGCCAATCGCCACCGCTGGCATGGGCAAGAGAAAAAGCATCCGACTGAATATCCTGGGTGTTCACTTTTCCAGGGTCCCCGTTTTCTTGTTTTCTTTTAACAAGCGGACAACGAACGGCATGATGCGGTCAACTATCACTGCGACGCCCGCCGGGTTGGGATGAATCCCATCTCGTTGATTGAGTTTCGGGATTGCCGCAACGTCTTCGAGGAAAAACGGATAAAGCAGGACATTGTGCTTTTGGGCGAGATCGGGAAAAACCCGATTAAAACGTTTTCCATAGGCTGGCCCTATATTTGGCGGCGCCCGCATGCCTGTCAGCAACACGCCGATACCTGCCGCCTTCAGCCTGGAAATAATATCATCAAGATTTTCCCGCATAGCACCGGGGTCGAGACCACGCAGCCCGTCATTTGCGCCAAGTTCAATAATGGTAAAATGCGGTTTATCCGCCAGTGCCCAACTCAACCGCGCACGCCCACCAGCGCTGGTATCACCGGAAACACCCCCATTTAAAACCTTTACGTCATGACCGGCAGCACGCAGCTTAACCTCCAACCGCGCCGGAAATGCCTGGTCTGCCGGTAATCCATAACCGGCGGTTAGACTGTCACCAAGGACCAGTATCCTTGTTGTTGACGCCGCATTAGCCCCTTCAGGCCCGGACATAAAAAACAGTGAAATGAACAGAACAACTGTTATGGGCTTGAAATATTTTAGCAACACGGCATATCTCTTTGATACAAAGCGACTATTCATAGTTTCATTCCGGCACATATACATGACATTAGGCAACAATATGGGTTCCCATGATCCAGCTTGAAAACATACACCTTAAGCTGGAGGGTCCAGCGGACGCGGTCAATATCCTGCGTGGTATAGATTTGTCGGTGGATGATGGAGAGACCGTCAGTATTATCGGCCCATCAGGATCTGGAAAAACGACGATGTTGATGGTTATCGCCGGGTTGGAAACAGCCAGCTCCGGAAAGGTCCACATCGACAATGTCGATCTAAACACCCTCGATGAAGATGGCCTCGCGGTATTTCGCCGCGACACGATGGGAATTGTCTTTCAGAATTTTCATCTCGTCCCAACGATGTCGGCGCTTGAGAATGTCGCCATACCGTTCGAATTTGCCGGACGCCGTGACGCGTTTGAACAGGCTCGGGAAGGCCTCGAAGCGGTCGGGCTTGGCCATCGTATAGATCATTATCCCGGTCAACTTTCCGGCGGGGAACAACAACGCGTCGCCCTGGCCCGGGCTTTCGCCGCCAAACCGAAATTGCTTCTCGCCGACGAACCAACGGGCAATCTCGACCAGGAAACCAGCGACGCGGTGATCGATTTACTTTTTTCCCTCACCGAAAAATACAAGACAACGCTCCTGCTTATTACCCACGATGCGGTTATTGGAAAAAGATGTGGTCGCGAAGTGCGCATTGCTGATGGGCAGGTTGTGACCGGAGCAGCGCCGTGACGCTAACCCTGCCTATTCGTCTCGCCCTCCGCGATTTGCGAGGCGGGATAAGCAGCTTTAAGATTTTTCTCGGCTGCCTTGTCCTCGGTGTCACCGCGATTGCCGGAATTGGTTCTATATCGTCTTCAATCGTCGCCGGACTCGCCGCTGATGGAAGGGTCTTACTGGGCGGCGATGTTGCGCTGCGGCTTGCACATCGCCCGGCAACACCGGCGCAATTGAAATGGCTCAATGAACGGGCGGATGTCACCCGCGTCACCTCTATGCGATCGATGGCGAACCGATATGACCGAAAATCCCGGATGTTGGTCAATCTCAAATCTGTGGATGGTCTGTATCCGCTGTTCAGCAGCCTTAAGCTTGATCGAGCGGTGGTCCTCAAGGAAGCATTGGCCTATCGAGACAACGCCTGGGGTGCTGTTGTCGAACCGCGTGTTCTGGAACGGCTCGGCCTCGAAATTGGCGATATGGTCACGGTCGGTTCAGCCAGTTTTCGGCTAAATGCCGTTATCCAGTCAGAACCGGACCGCGTGGGCGGCATTCGGTCCATTACCCGGGGTCCCCGGTTTACGGTCGATGCCAAAAGCCTGTCGGCAACGGGTCTGGTACAGCCGGGGACGCAGATATCTTACGAATATCGACTCCGGTTGCCGACAAACACACCACTTACTGAGTTCAGAAATGACCTGACCACCAAGTTTCCCGAAGCAGGGTGGCGCATCCGGGATCGGACAACTGCCGCGCCCAGCGCCGAACGTTTCATCAACCGAACGGCGCAATTCCTCACACTGGTCGGGCTGACGGCATTGCTGATCGGTGGTGTCGGCGCAGGAAATGCCGTGCGCGGTTATCTCAACGGAAAAACCACAATCATTGCCACGCTCAAATGTATCGGCGCCGAACGGCGGCTGATTTTTCGTATCTGGTTAACAGAAATCGCTTTCATGACGGGGGCAGCTATTCTACTGGGTCTCCTGATTGGTGCCGCACTCCCGGTTGCGGTCTCCGCTGCCCTGGCTGAACTTTTGCCGGTCCCCCTGAAAATTGGCTTTTATCCTGAACCCTTATTGCTGGCGACCTGTTACGGCGTTCTGGTATCGGCAGCATTTTCACTATGGCCACTGGCCCGAGCCTGCGCTATTGCGCCGGGCAGCCTGTTTCGCGACCTGGTGGTGCCAGCAAACAGCAAGGTGAGCTGGCAGACCGGTCTCCTCGTCATGCTGTGCGTTGGCGCCCTTGCTGCTTTGGCCATTATCACCGCCCATGACCAGAGAATTGCCACCGGGTTTGTGGTCGGTTCAGCCATCGCCTTTGCCTTATTTTACGGTGCCGGCAAACTGATGATGAAGCTGGCTGCCTTATGCGGCGGCATTAAATCCACGCGAGTACGATTGGCCCTCGCCAATCTTCATAGACCGGGCAGCCAAACCGCAAATGTCGTTCTTTCGATGGGACTCGGCCTGACCGTTCTGGTGGCCGTTGTTGTCGTACAAAGCAATCTCGCGCGGCAAATCACCGAGACCATGCCAAGCAAAGCACCAGGGTTTTACTTTGTTGATATTCAACCAAATCAGATCGACAAGTTTGAACAGACCGTGCGGCGCGCCGGCACGATTAAGAACATCAACCGGGTACCGATGCTGCGCGGGCGCGTAACCCACGTCAAAGGTATTCCTGCCTCCCAGGTCAAGGCAGCACCAAGTGCCGCCTGGGTCTTGCGCAATGATCGTGGCCTCACCTGGTCGACCACCCCGCCAGAAGGCGCCAAAATTCGCGAAGGTGTGTGGTGGCCCCACAACTATAGCGGCCCGCCACTGGTTTCATTTGATGCAGGTGCCGCCGCGGGAATGGGGCTGACTATTGGCGACACAATTACCGTGAATGTTCTGGGTCGACCGATCACGGCGAAGATAGCCAATCTGCGGGCTGTCGACTGGCGCACACTCCGCGTGAATTTCGTCATGGTGTTTTCACCGGGGGTCATACAGCACGCCCCGCAAACCCATATTGCTGCCATCCGCCTTGATCCGAAATACGAAAATGCGGTGGAGAATGCAGTGGCCGCCAACTTCGCCAATATTAGCGTTGTCAGGGTGCGGGACGTCTTAAAAGCCGTCAGCGAGTTGATGGATAAGATCGCTGCTGCCGTCCAAATGACTGCCGGGATCACTATCCTCGCAGGGACATTGGTCCTTGCCGGGGCTGTTGCCGCGGGACATCAACGGCGAATATACGATTCTGTGGTCCTTAAAGTTCTCGGAGCCAAAAGGCGCGATATTCTTGCAACGCTGCTTCTGGAATACGGTTTGCTGGCACTTTCAACTGCGTTGATCGCAACGGCATTGGGAACTTTCGCGGGTTGGGCGGTGTTAAAGCATGTTATGCGCGCCGAATGGCTTCCGGTCACTGGCTCGGTGGCAACAACCGCAATCGGCGCGACTATTTTCATGATTGGCATCGCCCTTTTGGGCACCTGGCGCTCTTTAGGGCAAAAACCCGCGCCCTTGCTCCGAAATGAGTAAGGTTAACAGCAGGTTAATATTGCAGGACGCCTTACGGTAAGTCTTGATTTCTGGCTATCAATCACCATACTTACAGCGATTGTATTTCCGCCATTTATATGAGGATTGATATGGAATTCGGAACTGAACGCAAGGCAGTATTTACCGGTACCGCCGTTGACCAGGCAGCATATGATGAGGGTCTTCGCGCCTATATGTTGCGGGTCTACAACTACATGGCTTCGGGCCTGGCCCTGACGGGCATTATTGCGCTGGTTATCGCGCAAATGTCGGTCAATGTGAATGATGCCGGGCAGATTACGAGCCTGACACAACTCGGCAACACGCTCTTCAACACACCGTTGAAGTGGGTGGTTATGCTGGCCCCGTTGGGACTGGTATTTTTCCTGAGCGCCAAACTGCACTCAATGTCGTTTTCCGCAGCGCAAACCACTTTCTGGATTTATGCCGGATTGATGGGTGTCTCAATGGCAACCATATTCATGGCTTTCACCGGACAAAGTATCGCCCGTGTGTTCTTCATTTCAGCAGGTACTTTTGCTGCGATGAGCCTTTATGGCTACACGACGAAGAAGGATCTTTCCAAGTTTGGGTCATTCCTGATCATGGGATTGATCGGCATCATCGTGGCCTCGCTGGTGAACATCTTCCTGCAAAGCTCCGCTCTGCATTTCGCCATTTCGGTGATCGGCGTGCTGGTGTTTGTTGGGTTGACCGCTTACGACACACAGAACATCAAGAACGAATATGATGAGTATCATGACGAAGAAACCAGCGGCAAACTCGCCATTTCCGGCGCGTTGCGGCTGTATCTCGATTTCATCAACCTATTCATCATGTTGCTGCAACTGTTTGGTGATCGTCGCTAACGCCAACAACATTTAAAGAAATCAAACCGGGTATCTTAGGGTACCCGGTTTTTTCTTGTCCACAATTTGGGGATTAGGCTTTCGCCAGGTTTTCCAACATCCCAGCTAGTCGTCCGACACCGGTCTCAATATCTTTGGTATTGAGCAAATGATTGACCGCGATTCCGTCCGGTAACATGACCGTTCGGGCCAGCCGTTCTTCAAGGTTATCTATGTCGCCTCGGGCATTGAGTCGGTACTCGAGCACCGGTGGGGGCGCCGTCACCTGAATGACACAGGCCGGTCTGAAATGCGCGACGGCCTCTCCCACCACAGCCCGCCACGACGTGGTGCCCGGCATTAAGAAAATCATTGTAAGAGGCAGGTATGCCGTAATCCGTATCATAAACCCGCCAGGTAAGCATGAAAGCTTTCGCCTTCTCGCGTTTGGCAAATTCTGCCGATGACACCGATTCATGCGCTTCGCGATCAGACTCTGCCTTACGTGTGATCACCCGCCCGGCAAAGACGTAACTCTCCTTATCAGAAAGCGCTAATTCAGCACCGCGGATCAGACTATCCTTACCAGCCCCGCTGGGGCCGACGATCAGAAAGAAAGTACCGCGCGCCACGGCAGCCCACTAGGCAGTTGCGCGGATAGTAGATCTGTTGGATTCTTCTTCCAGGATTCGGTCAATTACCCGCCGTGCCTGAATGCCACCGGCATCCTGATTGAAATCAATCTGGTCGGGCAATTCATCACCAAAGGCTTCGAGATTGCCCTGCTGGGAACCAATGACGGCGAGGTCTTCCAGAAATGCAGTATGGACCTGGCGGAAGACAAGCTCGGTAACCGTCGGATCATCGATCTGGAAGTTATGGGCCTGCGCCCAGAAATAATGCGTCGTGGTATCTGTCTCAGGTGTAATCGCGTTCAGGTTTCGCATCGAAACACCATGTGAACGATCACCATCGAACGCACCTGTGCCTGCACGGGCACCGCCAACATCAAGGCGGACAAAAGCCGGCGGCGTAAATTCAATTATCTGCCAGCGATCTATATGTTCCTCAGGCGTAAATCCACCTGCCTTTTGGAGAAATGGCGGGGCTGGACTATCGGGAATTTCCCGCGTCACACGGATCAGATCGCCGTCGCGCTCAGTCTTGATAGGGTTAGAGGCTATGGCATCCGTTCCCAGCGTCGTTGGATGCACGAACTGCAAATGCGTAAGGTCTAGCAGGTTATCCGTCAAAAGCTGGTAATTGCCCGGCAAATCAAGCTTTTCGCCCTTGGCCCGCCAGTCGGGGTCATCGAGCCAGTGAAAATCTTCGATGTCATCAGGGTTAGCGAGTTTGGGATCGCCCATCCAAATCCAGATCCAGTGATATTTCTCAAAAACCGGATAGCTATGTACCTTGGCTTCCGGCGGAATTGTTGTCTGGCTCGGGATATGGATACAGGTGCCGGAGGGATCATAGGTCAGCCCATGATACAGACATTCAACATTGTCCCCCTTCAACACACCGTCTGACAGCGGCATATGCCGGTGACAACAGCGATCTTCCAGAGCGACCGGCGTACCATCCGTTCGGCGATAAAAGACAATGGGCTCATTGCAGATGGTACGGCGAAGAAGCTCCTGGCGACGGATCTCCGTATCCCAGGCGGCGACATACCAAAAATTGCGCGGAAACATGCTTCTCTCCTTTTTATCGGACCAACTAGCCTCAACCTAGCTTTTGGCGATTTTAGGCCTGCCCCTCGTAAAATCAACCGACTCCACAACCAGCCGCCTTCATATCTTCAAGAAATATCCATAACCCGAACGAGAACCCGCCGCGCCACTGAGTTCCGCATCACAGTCAAATCAACGTTCCTTCCGATGCCAACCTTGCGCAGCTCGGTGGCAAACTCAGCCAGAGTCTTCACCGGCACACTGTTTACCTCGGTAATGACGTCACTGATCCGTCGACCATTAATCACCCCCATCAGTCCTGCCTTTGCGGCAGAGGTTCCGGGGAGAACATCGGCAATAATCAATCCATTCACGCCCAGCCGCGCGGCGACCTCCTCCGGCAATACAGTGATTCCGATGCCCGGACGCGGCACCCAACCATTCTTAATCAATTGCGGCACAATTCGGTTAACAACATCGACAGGCACAGCAAATCCGATACCGGCAGACGATCCTGACCCGGAAATGATCGCGGTATTGACGCCGATAAGACGCCCCGCAGAATCAACCAACGGCCCTCCCGAATTACCGGGGTTAATCGCCGCATCTGTCTGAATGACGCCATCAACTTCGCGGTTGTCAGATGTCGGCAGACGCCTGTTCAAAGCACTAATTATGCCCGAGGTTAAAGTCCGACTTAGACCAAACGGGTTGCCAATAGCGAAAACGGATTGCCCAACCTTCAGCGAAGCAGAATCGCCGAGGGGGATTGGGTCGCGGCCCGATCTTGTGCCGGTCAGACGAATAACCGCGAGATCATAATCCGGCGTCGAACCGACGAACTTTGCTTCGACCACTTCGCCGTTTTCCAGGCGCACAGCGATTTCACTTGCACCTGCGATAACGTGATGGTTGGTCACGACATGTCCCGCATGGTCCCAGATAAAACCCGAGCCCGCGCCACTGCCATCACTTTGTTGACCAGAGGAAGATCCTCCTTGGGTAAAAATGTAGACGACCGATGGTGCCGTTGCCTCGAACAGCTTGACCGTACTGGTCTCCAAGTCGGTCAGTGATCCACGCGGCGTAACGGCACGAGGCTCATCACCGGTAAGCAGAACATCGCGGATAAATTCATCGGCGACGAAAACCGTTGCCACAAGTAAAAACCAGATAATGGCATAGCGGGTAAATTTATTTTTCATGATCAAACTCGATACAAATCATACCGAAAAAATAACGCAGACATTCCATAGAAGACACTCCATAGAAGACACTCCGAAGATTTGTGTGCCTCTTGACGGGGTCTTGTGTGGTTCCAACAATGACCGCAACAAATTCAAACAGGGAGAATTCCAATGGGACAGCTCGACGGCAAAACAGTTATTGTCACCAGCGCAGCACAGGGAATTGGTGCCGCTTATGCCCGCGGCCTCGCCGAAGAAGGTGCGAACGTTGTTGTGAATGACGTTATGGATCCAGCCCCGCTAGTTGAAGAGATCACCGGCAAAGGTGGAGCTGCAACCGGCATCATTGCCGATGTCACAGACGATTCCCAGATCGGCGACATGGTCAGCCAGACCATGGAACAATTTGGGCGCATAGACGCGCTCATCAACAACGCAGCCCTTTTTGGCAAGCTGGCCCGGCGACGGTTTGAAGAAATTGACATTGACGAATTTGATGCCGTCATGCGGGTCAATATCCGTGGTGTATGGCAGGTTTCCCGCGCCGTCGTTCCTATCATGCGCCAACAGGAATACGGCAAGATCGTGAACATCGCCTCCGGCACTGTGTTCAAGGGAACACCAATGCAACTGCATTACGTGACCTCAAAAGGTGCAATCATCGCATTGAGCCGAGCCATGGCCCGGGAAGTTGGCGAAGACAATATATGCATCAACGCCATCGCCCCTGGCCTGACCCAAAGCGAAGCGGTGATGAATGAAGGTCAATTCTCGCAAGAGCACTTCGACGCCAACATCGGCGGCCGCTGTATTAAACGACCCGAAGAACCGGAAGACCTGATTGGGACGGCTGTCTTTTTACTATCAGAGGATTCCGATTTTATTACCGGCCAGGTTCTATGCGTCGATGGTGGCTCGGTAACGCACTAACGTTTAAAGCAGATACAGCAATAGCAGCGGCAATGTGATGACTGACATCGCCGTCGAGATCAGTACCATGCTGGCGACCTCTTCCGGCTCGCGTTTGTAAATCACGGCAAAAAGATAGTTGGAGACAGCAACCGGCATACTGCTTTGCAGAATGACGATGGCGCGGACCATGCCTTCGAGTTCAAAATACTCGGCGACACCAAACCCGATGGCAAAACCGATCGCCAGCCGGAACAGGCCAAGCCCGATCCCACGCGGCAGAGACGACACTTTAAACCGGCCCAGCGAGCAGCCAAGCGCGATCAGCTGCAGCGGGAATGCCATACCGCCAAGCAGTTTTGTCGAGTCATACATCCATTTTGGTAGAGAAATTTCCCAGGAAACCATGCCAACAGCGATCACCGCGGCCCACAGGGCAGGTTCCTGCAGCAATTTTTTAAGATCAGCACGTCCCGACGCAATCGCGGCCTCAATGGCAAAAGTACCAACGGCCCCCAGCGTGAAATAAACGAGTGCCAATGCCAGCCCTTTTTCTCCAAAGGCGAAGAGGCAAACCGGCAGGCCCATACTACCGACCAGCGGAAATATCATTGATGGCAGATAGGCGGGAAAAGAGAGACGAAAAATTCGCAGGACAATCGTCGCGATAGCAGCCGTTAGCAGATAAATCACTGTAGCCGCGAGGGCGATTTCGGTGATCACCGAAATTTCCAGCCGGACTTTGCTAAAGGTCGCGATGATCAGACAGGGAACCGCGATTTTATAGACCAGTGTTGAAACGAGATCAGAGTCAAATTCCCGACCCAAACGTGTCCACAGAAGACCTAAACCGGCGCAAAAGAAAACCGGAAGGACGATAGCGGCGAGCTCTGCAACAATGTTCATGCGCTACCCCGTCAACACAAAGAGCATAAGCAATGGCAATGTGGCCAGCGACATAAAGGTCGAAACGACAACAACGCCGGCCACGCCGCTCGCCTGTCGCTCAAACCGGGCAGCGAGAATATAGTTCATCACGGCAGGCGGCATCGTACATTGAAGAATTAAGACGCCACGTGCTGCCCCTTCCAGCCCAAATAGCCATGCGAGCAAAACGCCAAGTCCAAATCCAACCAACAATCGAACGAGGCCTAACCAAACGCTTACTTTAAAATCTCTGACTTCCAGCCGGGACAGAGAAACACCAAGCGCAATGAGCATAAGCGGAATGGACATGCCACCAATGATGTGTGCCGTGTTAGCAACCCATCCTGGTGGCTGCAGGTTCAACACCATAAAAATTATGGCTGTTGCAATGACCCAAACCAGTGGTGTCTTTAGAGTGGACGCAAGAGACCACTTTCCAGATGCAAAGGCGAAGCCGATGGTAGCATTGGCCGTCGACATGATCACAAAAACACTGATGCCGAGCGCCAATCCGGTATCACCGAAGGCGAATAAACAGAGCGGCAGACCCATATTGCCATTATTTGGAAAAGATATTGCCGGCAAAAACGCGCCGACTTCTAACTTGAACATCCTTAAAATAAAGGCGCCAATCGCCAGATTGAGGACAAGCACCAGCGTAAAAATACCGATCATCTCGCCAAACTCACCCAAAGAAATTTCGAGCTTCGTGAGCGTGGAAAATATTAATGCTGGTACGCCAAAATTAAGCGTGAGCATCCCGACGATAGTCGTATCAAATGGCTTGCCGGAACGTCCCCACAGATAGCCAATTCCCGCAATCACAAAGAGCGGGGCAATGATGCTGGCGATTTGAAATACGAGATCCACGTCTTAAATACAGTACAGGTGAAATACAAAACGCCGACAAGCCGTCGGCGCAGCGATAGTTTAGCAGAGTTGCCATGGCGCTAACACCAGTGCTTACATCACGTGCTATAAGGTTACGCAACGTAAGGAGTTTTCAAGTAATGGGCAAAACTGGCTGGCTGATACTCGGTCTCTGTGTAACCGGCCTGATCGCGTTGATTCTTTGGTTGTCGGGAGAAAGACCTGGGGCGCTCGATCATCGTGACGATCAAATTCACCTGGTCGCCCTGCTCATGGTTCTGGTCTTTGTCGGGTCTGGATTCATGTACCGGTTGGGCAGTACGCCCGGCCGGGTGTGGCTAAAATACGGTGCCATCTGGATCGGTCTCGGTGTTCTACTGGTTGCGGGATACAGCTTGCGTGAAGATTTCAGCAATCTCGGATCACGGATGACAGCTGAGTTGATGCCAGGACGCGCTGTCGAAATAGCGCCCGGCACGGTCGTAATTCGGGCTGGCTCGGATGGTCACTTTCATCTTCGCGCGGTCGTTGATGGTACCAAGATTCCCTTTCTGGTCGATACCGGCGCAACCTCCATTGTGTTGAGCCCAGAGGCTGCCCAACGCATTGGACTCGATCTAACAAAGCTGTCCTTCACGCTCAAAACCAGAACAGCCAATGGTATTGGACGCGCTGCCCCCATCCGGTTGCGGGAAATTCGCATCGGGCCAATTTCTGTTCGCAATATTCCAGCACTGGTCAATCAGGCCCCGATGAGTGAATCTCTCCTGGGCGTCAATTTTCTAAGTAGATTAAAACGCTATGCCGTTTCAGGCGAGACACTCACGCTTGTGCGCTAGCAATCCATCGAAAGGCAAATATGGTAAAGCTCGACAAGATATACACCCGAGGCGGGGACAAGGGTGAGACATCGCTTGGGGATGGCACGCGACTGTCCAAAACATCCACGCGGATCAATGCGATTGGCGATGTCGACGAAGCCAATAGCTTTATCGGACTGGCCCGTACCTGTCTGGCAGAAGATCATTCTCTATTTAAAATTCTTTCCCGTATTCAAAACGATCTGTTTGATCTTGGTGCCGATCTCTCGTCACCCGGCGATGACGCGGCAGATGGAAAATTAAGAATTCAGGAAAATCAGGTTAGACGGCTGGAATCCGAGATTGACGGGTTAAACGATGCGCTCTCGCCCCTGACATCGTTTATTCTGCCAAGCGGTTCCGAGGCAGCATCGCGAATTCATCTGGCCCGCGCGAGCGCAAGACGGGCAGAACGTTCCGCGACTGCCCTGGCAGAGGGCGAGCCTGTAAATCGTTTCGCGTTGCAATATCTCAACCGATTGTCGGATTTACTTTTCGTTGCCGCGCGCAATCAAAATGATGGCGGAAATTCTGACGTGCTTTGGGTGCCCGGCCTCACCTCCGAGACGGAAAGCGATTAGCGGGAAGTCTTATTTACGCGACGATAAAACGACAGACAGTAAATTGCCTGCGAGATCGTTGGCCGTGGGGTAGTCCGCTTTCTTGGCACCTTTAAGATAGGCTTTGCAGGTCACCACCGATGCCCGCTCATAACCCGCAAGCTTCTCGAGCAAACCTTCTACCGCAGCATCCAAGTCAGCAAGGGGCGCGATTTCGCTAACCAGCCCAATCGAAACGGCGCGGTTCACATCAATCGTGTCGGTCGAATACACCATGCCTAAAAGGGATTTGGGCGGAATACGATCCAAATGCGCCAGCATTGCCAATGTCGGCGGCAGGTTGGCCCGCATTTCAGGCATTGCAAAACGCGCATTGTCTGCCGCGATCGACACGTCAGAGATCGCTGTGATGCCGCAACCCAGCCCATTGGCCAGCCCCTGAACACCAGTAATCACCGGCACTTCTGCATCGCGAATTGCGGAATAAACACCGAGGATCGGTTCGATCAAAGCCTCCCGCATTTCCAAAGCTGTCGTCGGTTTGCCTTCGGGCGCGCCGTCTGGATCGCGGCCTTTGCAGAAGTCATCGCCCGCACCCCGGACAACCATTGCATTGATCGCGGGATCGGCCCCGGCAGCGCGGATATCCTCGGCGATTTCGACCAACATCGACAAGGTCAAAAGATTGCCTTTTTCGGGTCGTTCAAAGGTCAACCATGCGATGGCGCCGTCATGGGTTACTGAATATCCGTCACTCATTCTTTGCTCCGCTTCCTATGTCTTCTATTTCGCGTTTTTGTCGCCGGGCTCAAGGATGATGCCGTCGGCATGGTACTTGTCCAATTCCGCTTCGCTCAGGCCAAGCACCTCGCCAAACACTTTTCGGCTGTGCTCTCCAAGTTTTGGCGGATAGTGGTGCGGTGCTTTTTCCTCGCCCATAAAATTGATCGGGTTCCCCGCCACCCGCGCGCGCCGATCATCACCACCATCAAGATCGAGTACCATTTGACGGTGGAGAACCTGTTCGTCGGACAGCGCATCTGCCAACGTATTCACCTCACCAACAGGCACTCCGGCCTCTAACAGGGACGGGACCCATTCTTTCGCTTCTTTCGCAGCAAATGCCTGTTCGAGAAGAGGCCAAAGCTGCTCGCGGTTTTGGTGGCGGTGTTCGTTGGTCAGGAAACGGTCATCCTCCGTCAATCCCTGAAGCCCCAACACATCGCATAGGCCTTGCCACATACGTTCTGTATTGGCACAGATCACCAGCTCGGTATCATTTGCACTGGCGAAGGAACGATATGTCGGGATAGACTCATGGCCGCGTCCCTGCCGTCCCGGTACTTCATCAGAATGTAGATAATACGCCGCCTGATAGGTCAACAACGCAACCTGGCAATCGAGCATGGATATATCGACAAACTTGCCCTTCCCGGTCCGGCGCCGTTCTTCCAACGCTGCCAGGGACCCAATCGCGGCATACATACCGGCGGTCAGGTCACCGATAGGCATGCCGGCGCGGACCGCGGACCGCCCTACCTCGCCGGTAAGACTCATCCCGCCCGACATCGCCTGCACGATCATGTCATAGGCAGGCCGTTCGCGATAAGGGCCGGTTTGGCCAAAGCCACTGATCGATGCCCAGATAAGACCTGCGTTTCGGGAAGAAAGGTCATCATAGGTCAGCCCCAGCCGTTCGAGAACGCCGGGCCGAAAATTCTCCATCACGATATCGCATTTCTCAGCGAGCCGTTTCACCAGCGCCAGACCTTCGGGCGCTTTCATATCAATGGCAACAGCTTCCTTGTTGCGATTGATCGACAGGTAATAGCAGCTATCGTCGCCAACAAAATGAGGCGGCAAGGTCCGCGACCAGTCACCAGCCGGTGCTTCCAGCTTGATCACCTGCGCACCGAGGTCAGCAAATATCTGTGTGCTAAACGGGCCGGCCAAAAACTGTGTCAAATCCAGCACTTTTATGCCGTTCAGCGGGCCGGGCCGCAGCCCTTCTTGAGTATTCTCAGTCATTCTCTTGATTATTCTGCTGCTTGCGGAGATTGCGCGGCGCGTACCACATCAACAATCCGCGATGGCGATACGGGGACATTCATCAAATCCGCCCCGAATGGTTTCAGCGCATTCTCGACCGCCGCTATGATCGACGCTGCCGCGGGTATCGTGCCGCCCTCGCCAGCGCCCTTCACACCGAGTGGATTCAGCGGTGAAGGCGATTCCACATGAATGGTTTTCGCATCCGGAACCTCGCCTGCGCCCGGAATAAGATATTCCGCAAAATTTGTCGTCAGCGGATTGGCATCGTCGTCAAAAAACTGTTCTTCGAAGAGGGCATTACCAATCCCATGCGCCAAACCACCCTGGACCTGGCCGTCAACAATCATGGGATTGATCAGACTTCCAGAGTCATGCGCAATAACGTAGCGCAAAATATCCACATGGCCGGTTTCGATATCGACTTCGACCTCGGCGATATGCGTCCCGTTGCAATAGGCGGATTGCGAGGGTGAGAAGTAATGTGTCGCCTCCAGCCCTGGCTCAAATCCTGGCGGCATGGCAAATCCGGGGGAACCCGCGACAGCATAGGCAATTTCGCCAAGCGTGCGGCTCATCTCGGGCACACCCCGAACAAATGCCTTGCCATCTTCGAGCTCAATATCTTCTTCGGCAGCCTCCAGCAAATAGGCGGCTATTTTGATCGCCTTCTCTCGAACATCCAATGCTGCCATGTGAACCGAAGGTCCAGCATTGGCGGCAATGCGGCTGGCGAACGTGCCAACGCCATGCGCGATTTTAGTTGTATCGGCGAGATGGACTTCGACATCGGCAATATCGACACCAAATTTTTCGGCACAAAGCTGCGCCATTGTCGTGCGGTGTCCTTGCCCCTGCGGTGCCGCGCCGGTCATCAGAAAAATCTTGCCGGACGGCGCTACCCGGACCGTTGCTCCTTCAAAGGGGCCGAGCCCGGTACCCTCGACATAATTGCCGATCCCGATGCCAATATAGCGGCCTTCGGCGAGCGCCGTCTTTTGGCGTTCGGCAAACCCGGCATAGTCTATTTTCTCCAACGCCTCGGACTGACAACGCGGATAGTCGCCACTGTCATAGATCACGGGTTTACCGTCCCGGAAGACCAGACCGACCTTATAGGGCATTTCCTCAGCCGGAATGAGATTGCGCGCCCGAAGTTCAGCGGGGTCGATACCGATCTTTTCAGCCGCCTTATCCATCAACCGTTCCATGGCAAACACGGCCTGGGGACGACCCGCGCCACGCACTGGCGTCACCTGAACCTTATTGGTAAGCGCGACGATGGTTTCCAGCTTAAAGCTCGGCAATACATACGGACCGGGTACTGTCGTCGATGCGATCAACGGCGTCACGATCCCCCAGGGGAGATAGGCCCCGGTGTCATGGATCATGGTTCCACGAATGCCGAGCAGTTTACCCTCCCCGTCGAAGGCAGCTTCCATATCCCAATATTGATCACGCTCCTGACTCGCCGACAGGAAATGCTCACGCCGGTCCTCAATCCATTTAAGGGGACGATCTAGCTTGCGGGCAAGAAACGGGATAACGGCTTCTTCGGCATAGAACATCGCCTTTGGTCCGAAACCACCGCCAACATCGGGGGCAATCACATCGATTTCATTTTCGTTCCAGTCGAGAACCCCGATGATATTGCGTTTGACCTGATGCGGCGCCTGGGTCGCGGACCACAACATGGTCCGGCCTTCATCATGATCATGCAGCGCAAGCGCGCCGCGCCCTTCAAGCGAATGGCCACCGCCACGATGATGGCGAATTGACACAGAAACGGAATGGGCCGCGCTGGCAAAAGCCGCGTCCGCATCGCCATATTCATTGACGAAACGCGCCGAGACATTATCGACCGCACCGGTATGGCTGAGCAACGCGCCAGGTTGCACAGCGTCATGGGCGTCGGAGGCCGCTGGTAAAATTTCCCAATCAATCTCAACCATAGCCGCAGCATCTTCTGCGAGATACCGCGTATCTGCGACCACACAAGCGACCGGCTCACCAGCAAAATGAACCTCATCTTTCGCCAGCAGATAGGGCATCATCGGCTGCGTTATTGCCGGGTTGGGCAGCAAAAGCAGCAGCTTGTTTTCCTGAACATCCTTTGGGAAATCAGCGAGCGTAAATACGCCGTGAACACCCTCCATCGCCTCTGCCGCTGACGCATCGATTTTGGAGAACCGCGCATGGGGGTGCGGGCTGCGGATAAAGACGGCATGCCACGCACCTTCCACGCGAATATCATCCGTATACTGGCCTTTGCCGGTCAGCAGATCAGGATCTTCCAACCGCTTTACCGCAGCACCAAACAGCTTTGCTCCCATGAGATGTTCTTTCTATAGCCTTTAGCGTGCGAAGAGGTGGATCGAACAAACGCCATGGTCAAATCCAGAAACACCACCCCCAGTGCAATGGGTTAGACCGACCTTCGCGCCTTCAACCTGGCGTTGGCCACACTGCCCACGGAGCTGGCGGACGATCTCAACAATCTGCGCAACGCCGGTCGACCCGATCGGGTGTCCCTTGGACAACAACCCACCACTAGGATTGACCGGAATTTTACCACCAACGGATGTTTCCCCATCTGCGAGAAGTTTCGCCGCATCCCCCTTGGCGCAAAACCCAAGCGCTTCGTAATAAAGCAGTTCGGCAATCGCGAAGGCGTCGTGGACTTCCGCCAAATCAACGTCTTCAGGTCCGATCCCGGCCTCTTCATAAAGTTCCTTGGCGCCCCGCAGGGTTATTTCGGGCGAGGTCATATCACGATAGCCGGTCATGTATTTCCCGGAATTGATTTCCGAGCCAATGACGCGAATCGGCGATGCCGAATATTGTTTGGCTTTTTCTGCTGAACAAATCACCACGGCGGCCGCACCATCTCCTGACGGGCAACAATGGAACAACTTCAGCGGGTCAGCCACCGGGCGCGAGGCAAGAACCTCTTCACGTGTTACCTCTTTTCGAAATTGCGCATCTTCATTCCAGACGCCATGTTTGCGCGCCTTGACCGACACATCAGCGATATCATTTTCGGTCAACCCATATTCATGCATGTAGCGTCGTGCCCGCATCGCGTAAAGCGCTGGCATGACAAGGCCATGCGACACTTCCCAGTCCTCTTTCTCTAGAGGTAATGTCCCGCCGCCAAACTTGGTCAGTTTCTCAACGCCGATCACCAGTACCGCGTCATAGACACCCGCAGCCACCGTAATCCAGGCTTCCCGAAAAGCCGTTGAGCTGGAAGAGCAGGCATTCTCAATATTGATAATCGGCAGGCCGGTAATACCGAGTTTTTTCAGAATACGCTGGCCGGCCATCATGCCGCCAAGCGCCGTCCCGCAATAGGTTGCTTCGATATCGGTCTTTTTTATACCGGCATCTTCAACTGCCTGTTTCACCGCCGGCCAGGCAATATCGGCGAGAGTCTTTTCCTGATACTTGCCAAACGGCACCATCCCGGCACCGACGATTGCAACATCCCGCATCAACTGTTTCCCTTTTGCACAGGGGTAAAAGCATAGCTCTCAAACGGCGCGCCGGACTCCTCCGTTCCAAGGGCCGCTATACGCGCAACGACCGGCATTTCCATTTCCAAACTGTCCGGATCGACATCAACGATATGGGCAAACACACGGACTTCCTCCGGCAGGTCAACATAAGCGGCAATGAAAGGAAGATTCCAGCCTTTAGGTGCAGCGTGAACAACGGACCAGGAATAAAGCTTTCCTTCAGCGCTCAACTTGATTGGCGCCAAATTCTCCGACATGCATTCTGGACACACAGCGGTCGGTGGAAACACATTCTTGTTGCAGTCACCACATTCCGAACCAACCAGCCGAACCGTGCCGTCGCTATCGGTGGTTACCGCATCACCGGCGAGGTTTAAGGCTTCCTGTAATTCTTGGCTCATAACCCTTCTCTATTCATTTTCTTATGTACGGGGAACATCGCGGATTGAGGTGTTTGGTGCAACATCATTTCGCCGCAACTGGGCGCTGCGACGGCCATTTTCCATATAGCGCCCGTCAACCGCCCGCTGCGCCATCTCTTCCCATTCTTCAGACCAATCCCCAAGCGAATAACCGTGCCAAGGGCTCTCTGGCTTTAGCGGTGGCAGATCAAGGCTCTCCCACAAATCCTTGGCGCCCTCCATAAACTCTTTCGTCGGCAAGGCAATTGGCGGCATATCCGATTTGAGTGTCGCATTGATGAGCATGGTTCCGTCGAAACCATCGCCCCGTTCCAACGCCGGACCATGCCCACGATCACGATATTTCAGGATCTCAACGTCCAGGGCCGGATTGGCGCGATAGGCTAAAGCCCAAAACACGGCATCCCCCTGTTCAGGATCAATATCCTCGTTGACCGCAATCACATACTTGCCGCAGGCAGAATCAAAACTGGCCGTGCCATAAAGCGCCCGCCAGATTTCAGTCGTTGGGACCCCACGTTCAAAAACCAGAAACGCCAACCGCCGGATATTGGTCAGCGGCTCATGCAAGGAGACATGTTTTAGACCCTTGATACCAAGATGATCGGTCAGATGGTTGAGGAATTTCGGTTCCATCGCGACCCGCTTGATGACGCTCGATTCCGATGGCGTTACCTGCGAAATAATTGACGCCATGATGGCGTCCTTTCGGCGGGTGATCGCGGTAACCTCAAAAACAAAGTTAAATTCTTCGAGATTAATATGGCCGTGACTCTCACCGAAGGGCGCTTCCGGCTCCAGCATTTCAGTATCCAGCAACCCCTCGATGATGATGTCCGCATCCGCAGGGACCATCAGGTCAACCGTCTTTGCCTTAACAACGCGAATAGGCGCACCGGCGAGCGCACCGGCAACGGCGATCTCATCAACGCCTTCGCGAATTTTCTGTGGACTGACATAGGCAAGTGCCGGTGGACATCCCACCATGATCGCCATCGGCATTTTTCCACCGCGTGCCTTATACTTGTCCCAATGGGCGTGACCTCCCTGACGAAGATTGGCAAACATCTTCAAACCGATGCGGTCAGACGCTTTTATGCCACCGCGATAAGTCCCCATATTCTGCACGCCGGTATCCGGGTCACGTGAGATACAGCTTGTTGCAGTCAAATAGGGCGCGACATCAAAACCGGGCGTTGAGATTGGCACCGGCAAAGCATCAAGTCCCTTACCCTCACCATCAAGATCAGAACCGGTTAAAACGACTTCCTGGCAGGGCGCATCCTGAATCTCAACCGGCATTACCGGCGCCGCGAGGGCCTGCTTCCAATGTGCCCCGATCTCAGAAACCGGCACCCCCATGCCGATGCCATAGATTTCGGGTGTCGTCGCCATGGCACCAACGACCAGCGGAATGTCGTATTTGTTGCCGCGACTGTCAGTGACATTGTTGAAAAGGAAGGCTTTGCGCTGTGATTCAGGAATACCACCGCGAAATTGCCAGCGGACCAGCGGTTTTAGCTCGGTATCTTTATTGACCAGCGCATCAATCTCGTAGAGCAACCCGGCTTCTCTAAGCGTTTCGATATGGTCATGCAGATCGGGATATCCTCTGCCGCCATAGTTTTTGTTGTTAGCCATTTCTTCCTCAGGTAATCTTGATCAATCCTATAGTGCGCCTCGCGACCACCGGCAATCAATCACAAAGTAAATTTTTGTTTGTCGCAAAAATGCCTGCTTCATTATTAAATTCTTTGTTCTCTTTTTTAGTTGTTTACCGATTCGGTTTATGGTATTAGGTAAAGGGATTCGGTTTGCAAAAAAGTATTCATATGCCCGAGAATTTGTCGGCGAGAACTAAGCTCGTTCTCAGCGCTTTAGCATCAAGTAACGGTGCAGAATTTGCTCCCGTTCAAGTTCAAAAGTTATTTTTCTTGTTGGATGAGAACATCTCCGCCTCAATTGGCGGAAAACAGTTTGAATTTACGCCATATGATTATGGTCCTTTCGATCAAAACGTATACCGTGAGTTAGAGCATCTTGAAAAACTAGGTTTTGTAAAAATTGAAAATCCAGATATGGCGTCTGGCCTTCGTAGATACTCCGTAAGCGCTGAAGGACAGAAGGCTGGAACCAAGCTTTTAAAAACCTTTCCGAAAGAAACCCAAGATTACATGTCAACAATTTCCGAATGGATTTGTGGACTATCATTTAGCCAACTAGTTGGTTCGATTTACAAAGCCTATCCTAATATGCGCGTTAACAGTGTTTTTAACGACTAAGACTTTGGTGCTTTCGGCACATCACTTGCTTCGATTTTTCCTTCAAGTTGATCCTTGAAGGATGAGAAATATGCAGTTACTTCCTGAACCATATTTTCGTGTTCAGCCAACTCACTTTCTGATAGTAACTTTGCCTCAAACTGCCCCTTGTTTCTGCGTAAAACAGCTATTCGCTCTGGCCCCTTAATCCCTCCAGGATTCACCTCACAAGCATGCCGTAGAGCCCACAACGCAGTGAAGATTCCGCCCTGTAATTTTGGTGGACCGTCTCCCCAGAAAATTTCCCTAAATAGGGCAAGAAACGGGTCTGTAATTGCCTGCCCACTTCCGGCAGATGCAAACCACAAATCATCTAGCTGCTTAATTTCAGGCTGAAAACCGACTGATCCGGGCAACTCACAAAGAGCTGTGGAGTTTTCGGCTGGATAAGCAACAAATGCAGACATCGCTATATGAGCCAAATTTGCTATATGAGCCAAATTTTGCGGTATCATAGTTTTTGCGAATTCATTTACGCCTTCGCTCGACAGCAAGCTAGCAATTTCTAAGGCATTCTTATCTTTGAATTGTTTTTCTTTATAGAGTCGTGTCACTACATCGCAGTATCGTTGAGCATGACTAACATAGCCGGCGCAGGCAACAATTACGCGATCACCAACTATTTTAATCTTTTTCGCTGTGTTTTGTTCTATGGTTCGAATCTGACCGTCATCAAAAGTGGCGGAACTATCCGCACCTATGACAACACCATCCCGACACTGAATTGCAACCAACGAGGTCATTTCGCAAAAGACCAATCATTCAAAAAAATTCCAGTCTTTAGCTCATAACACGATTCAAAAGAATCACGCGCAAAAAATCGATTTATTTTTTGGAATTACAACTAATAAATTCATTATTTGCTTGTTTCGGTCGCTGCCTTCTTATTCACCCGTTCACGGTAGGAAATGATGGTGGTCGCCAGGACAATCGTAACCGCGCCAGCCCAGGTCCAGATATCGGGAATTTCAGAAAACGCTACATAGCCAAATATCGTCGCCCAAATCATACGAGTAAACACGATAGGCTCAGCAAAACTCAAATCGGCAATCGCATAGGCTTTGGCCGTAAACAAGTGTCCAAGGCTGCCAAGGGCGCCGATCGCTACCAGACCCAATAATTGCTCAAATGTCGGCCACTGCCAGTAGAACAGGGCGACAACGAGGGTAATGGGTGTCATCAGAAACTGGACATAGGCAGCGATGGTTGCCGGGTCCTCTGTCCTGGTCAGGCTCTTGGCAAAAAGTTTGGAAATCGCCGCCAATGCGGTCGCGGCAATCGCCAGGAGCGCACCGATATTTACCGCTTCAAATCCGGGACGAATGACCATTAATGCCCCGATTGCGCCCAGGATCAGCGCCGTCCAGCGCCAGATTCTGACCCTTTCCCCAAAAGCCACCATGGCGCCCAGCGTTACAAATAAGGGACCGGTAAGATTTAGCGCCGTGGCATCTGCAAGCGGGATAAGCGACAGAGCCATAAACCAGCACAGCATCGACATCGAGTTAATGCAGGCGCGAATGCTGTGAAACCCCAGACGTTTTGTCATGAACATCTTGGCACCGCCCTGCATTAACAAAGGCACCAGCACCAGGAAGCCAAACAGGTTGCGATAAAAGGCGATGACGAAAGGATGCAGATCGAACGAAACCAGCCGAACCGTGCCATGCATGAACGCAAATAATGCCCCGGCAAGCACCATAAAAGCTGTCGCCATTACAGCGGGCGACGCAATTGCGGATGAATCTCCGGCGGGAGCGGCCATTAAATCTTTCCTGGGTCATTCTCGCGCGCAATAACAGGTAAGCGCGATGTTAGGACGTTTCGCCAAGTCTACTCCGCCCGCTCCAAGGGCACCAGCGTACCCTTGCCGCGATATCAAACCCGTGTAAGCTCGCCAGCAACCTGCTTCACTGGAGATACGAATGTCAGACGCGCCAAATTCCGAAACACCACCAATGTTTACGCCGTTCACGTTGCGTGACTTAACCGTGAGTAACCGCGTGGTGATGTCACCAATGTGCATGTATTTCGCCGACGACCTCGATGGCACACCCACTGACTTTCATGTTGTTCATCTTTGTAGCCGCGCTATGGGGGGCGCCGGGTTGGTCATGACCGAGATGACACAGGTTTCCCGCGAAGGCCGTATCTCACCTGGCGATGCCGATATGTATGACGACAAACATGTCGACGGTTGGAAGCGTGTTGTTGATTTCGTCCACACGCGCACTGATGCGTATGGCGGTTCCCTGGAAAACAGGATGAATTTGCCTTTGGAGGTGTTTCGCGCGGTGCGCGCTGTCTGGCCGGAGGAGAAACCTATTTCGGCTCGCATTTCTGCGATCGACTGGAATGATGACGGCAATCAGATCGAAGACGGAGTTGAGATCGCAAAAATGTTCAAAGCCGCTGGTCTCGATATCATTGATGTCTCCAGTGGCAATGTCACGAGCGAGCGCCGTCCGGTCACACCGGGTCTGTTCCAAACACCCTTTAGCGAACAGATCCGCCGCGAAGCTGACATGCCAACAATGACAGTCGGCAACCTCGCGGTCGCCGAACAGATCAACGGTGTGATTGAAGAGGGCCGTGCCGATCTGTGCTGTGTTGGGAAGGGTCATTTGTTTGATCCATACTTCGTCCGCCATGCAGCCCGCGAATTGGGCTATGACCTGAAGTGGCCGAACTAGTATCCGGCGGCAGGTGTCTTCAATCCCAACCCTGAAATCATGAGATAATCGCATGGCGACAAATCCCGTGCCCGAGACCGATATTCCCCCAATGTTTACGCCGTTTCGCCTGCGCGAAATGGAGATGATAAATCGCGTCGTTATGTCACCGCTTTGCATGTACTCCGCAGAAGATGGCGTTGTTGGTGATTGGCATGTTGTTCACCTTGGCAGCCGCGCGATTGGCGGTGCCGGACTGATTTTCGCGGAAATGACAGCGGTTCACCCAGATGGACGGATATCGATCCGTGATGCCGGCATTTGGGATAACAAACATACCGAGCCCTGGAAGCGAGTGGTCAATTTTGCCCATGAGAATACCGACGCAAAGATCGGCTTGCAGCTCGGACATGCCGGGCGCAAAGGTGATACCGGACTGAGTTGGCAACGTGGCACTGATGCGCAGATGGAATATGGTTTCGATATTGTCGCACCAACCGCCCTTCCGATATCCGAGCGCGCTCGTACCCCGCGCATAATTACCGATGAAGAAATCGAAACGCTACCGGGCCTTTATAAACGCGCGACCGAGCGCGCTGAAGAAGCGGAGTTCGACGTTCTAAATTTTCACTGTGCGCATGGCTATTTAATGTCGAGTTTCATTTCACCGCTCAGCAATCACCGCAATGATGAATATGGTGGCCCGCTGGAAAACCGGATGCGGCTGCCGCTCGAAGTGTTTGCTGAGGTTCGAAAGGCCTGGCCCGATCACAAGCCCATCGTCGTCCGGATTTCAGCCGTGGACTGGGAGGAAGGCGGCCATGAAATCGAAGACGCCGTTGAGATCGCCAAAATGTTTCAGGCTGCGGGGGCCGACGCCATGGATGTTTCCAGCGGTATGGTCACCAATAAACGGCCCCCCGACACGTCCTTATTCCAGGTGCCCTTTGCTGAACGCATCCGTGCCGAAACCGGAATGGCGACCATGGCCGTCGGCAATATCGAAACTGGTGAGCAGATGAACGACATCATCAGCAATGACAGGGCAGACTTCTGTGTTGTGGGACGGGGCCACATGTATGACCCTTATCTGACACGCCACATCGCGCGGGAGATTGGATACGACTATCCCTGGCCAAACGAGTATGGCCGTGGCGGCGGCTTTCGTTCCAATCTTTAGTCGCTAGTGTCTTCCGACGCCTGTTTGGTTTCGCGCCACCAGATATAGAGCCCGCTGGCGATGACGACGGCGGTACCGCCAATTGTCATCATGTCCGGGAACTGCCCGAAAAAGATAAACCCGAATAATGTTGCCCAAATGATCTGGGTATAGAGGAAGGGTGAGAGGCGGGATGCTGGCGCAATTTCGAGCCCCCGAATCAAGAGATAGTGGCCAATGCCATACATACCGCCGAGACCCATCATCAGAATCCACTCAAATGGTGTCGGCGTAATCCAGACAAGCGGTACAAAGAATGAGGTCACGCTGACCCCAAATACAGAGGTCCAAAACAGGCTCGTTTGGGTACTGTCTGTACGCGACGCAATTCGGGTGAGGATCTGATAGATCGCATAGGCAATGGCCGAACCGAAGGGGAGCAACGTCGCCCAATGTGTGGCGACACCGCCGGGGCGTATAATGATCATCGCCCCAATAAATCCAACAAAAATCGCCGCCCACCGGCGCCAGCCGACCCGTTCTTTCAGAATAGGAATCGAAAAGGCTGTGATCATAATCGGTGCAATAAACAGAATAGCCACCGCATCGGCGAGCGGCAGATAGCGTAACGCAAAAAAGAACAGGCAGGTTGCAAACAGCATCAGGGCTGAGCGTGAAATATGCAGCCAGGGCCGGGAGGTTTTGGCGAGCCGAAATATGCCAGAGCGGAAGAAAAGAACGAATGTTACCAGCGCATGGAATACGTAACGCGCCCAGACGACCTGGGTGATTTCATATTTTGCCGCGAGTGTTTTAACGATGGCTTCGCCCCCGGCAAACAGCGCGAGGCCGATCATCATTAAGACAATTCCGAGGCGAATATTCTGGGGACGATCAAACTGAGCCATGAGAGGACTAAAACCGGGCAAGTTGCAATGCGCAGAAACATCACGCCGCGCGGTGCCATGGTTTTAAAGACCCACTACACTTCCGGCAAGTCCGGCATGGGCCCGACAATCATATAGCTGTTACAAGGTTTGATTTAGTTCAGGCTTAATAATACTCTCACCGTGAGTTTCCGGTCGGGCTTTGAAGATCAACTTTCGCTGGTCGCACTGGAATGTTTTGGAGTGGTTTATGAAGAGCTTCGTCGATTTGAGTATTGTTCTCGTGGCGATTACCCTGATTTCGATACGTCCAGCTTATGCTTACCTTGATCCTGGAACAGGTAGTCTGATAATTCAGGGTATAATTGGCACGATCGCCGCTGCTGGCTTTTTCTTTCGTTCCTATCTACATAAATTTTGGACGATGATTCGCGGGAAATCGACTGATGAAGATGCTACCGATCCAAAAGATTGAAACCCAATATTAGAAACGAATAATTATGACGCGTGACCCCGCTTCGTTTCGCGATCCCTCAGGACAAATCCATCATGTGAACGGCAAAGTGTTCCGCTCTGTCCAGCCCGTTGCTGTCCCTGACTATGAGTTCGTCCGCGATAGCGGCGCGCTGGCCCCTTTGATCGAAAATGGATCGATCATCAGTGGTGAAGAAGTCAATGTAAGCGTTCTAGGGCCCGATGCCCCCAGCGACGGCTATGTTCTCGAACACCCCGTAATTGATTTTTGGTCTTATCCTTACGAATGGTCTTTTAGCGCCCTCAAAGCGGCCGCTCTTTTACATTTGGATATCCAGATTGCACTTCTAAAACACAACATCGCTTTGTCAGATGCGACTCCCTACAATATCCAGTTTATTGGTAGCAAGCCGGTGTTTGTCGACTTTCTGTCTTTCCGACGCTATCGGGAGAACGAACATTGGGATGCTCACCGACAGTTCTGCGAACAGTTCCTGAATCCTTTGCTCTTGCAGGCCAGCTTTGGCATTCCCTTTCAGCAATGGTATCGCGGCCAGCCGGAAGGGATTACATGCGGTGACCTCGCTAAACTGGTTAAGTGGCGGCATCACCTATCCTTGCGCATGCTGGGCCATGTCATTCTCCCGGGCCGCGTCGCAGCCTCGAATTCGAACAAAGCTCTCAAATCTGCTTTAGAAGCAAAGGCACGCGGCCTACCCCCTTCACGCTATACTGCTTTGCTAAACCAATTGCGGACCTGGGTCGCCGGGTTAACGCCAAAAGACATCCGAGACACGACATGGCACGACTACGCAACAGACAATAGTTACGCCGACCCGGAAGCGGCCCGAAAACGGGCCTTTGTGTCTGACTTCGCAAATGAAACGTCGCCATCGCTATTAATTGATCTCGGCTGTAACACCGGGGAGTATTCGCAAGCCGTCCTCGAAGCGGGTGCGCAATCTGTTATTGGGCTCGATGCGGATCACGGTGCTCTGGAGCAAGCTTTTTCCCGAGCAAAGGCCAAGAACTTGTCGTTTTTGCCACTGTTTCAGGATTCCGCCAACCCAAGTCCGGGGCAGGGCTGGAATCACAATGAACGAAAGAGCCTTGCAGCAAGGGGTCAAAACGTAAACGCCGTTATTGCACTGGCTTTTGAACATCACCTCGCTATCGGCAGGAATGTTCCTTTGCCTGCGGTCGTCAACTGGATTGTCTCCCTAGCGCCACAGGGTGTGATCGAATTTGTCCGAAAAGACGACCCAACGATCCAGAAAATGCTGACATTGCGCGATGATATCTTCAATGAATATTCCGTGGAGACGTTTGTTGCAGCCATGGAAAGCAAGGCCCGGATTGTCCGTCGCGAAACAGTATCCGCTGCGGGGCGCGAACTTTTTTGGTACGACCGGCAGTAGCGCGACGCACGCCAAACAGGGTATACAGGGGACAACCAATAAGTTTGCATCGACCCGTCAACAATACCGTCCTGAAGCGCCAAATATCGGGAACAAGTAATGGAACCAGGGTTTCTCGGCGTCCCCGATGTCAGCATGTGGCTGTTCTGGGGCTTAACTCTCTTCGCCGCCTTTACCGCCTTCGTTGGGATCGCCACCGGTGCTGCAGGCGGGTTACTGATGATGGTTGCGCTCGCCTCTATCTTCCCGCCGGTCATCTCAATCCCGCTTCACACCGTCGTACAGATGGGCGGCAATATGAGCCGCATTGTCTTTATGTGGAAATACATCATGCGGCCGGTTCTGCTTCCCTTTATTTTAGGCGGCATTCTCGGCGGCATTCTCGGCGCGAACATCTTTATCTCTTTGCCGGTCGCGGTACTGCAAGGTTTGCTTGGTCTTTCGGTGCTGATCTTCCTGTGGATGCCCTCAGTGAATCAGATCGGCGGTCAACGAAACCGCTTCGCCATCGTCGGATTCTTTGCAACTTTCCTGGGCGTTTTTGTCAGTGCCACCGGCACGCTGGTCGCTCCCTTTGTCGCAAGCGAAGCGCCGGACCGACGCAATCATGTCGCGTCCTTTTCGACTTTGATGGCCATCGTGCATGTCCTTAAACTCGTCGCCTTCGGATTTCTCGGTTTTGCCCTGGCTGCCTATTTGCCCCTAATGCTGTGCATGGTGGCTGCCGCCATTGCCGCCAGCTACGTCGGCAGTAAAGCGCTCAACCATATGAAAGAACGAAACTTTCGGGTGATCTTCAAAACCATCTGCACCTTGCTGGCTCTGCGACTGATCTGGATTGCGTTGGGAATTGAGATATAAAGATAGACCCTACAATTATAACTAGAGATCGAATCTGCTCTTATTAATATAAAGTTCTAATATTAGCGCCAGTTGTTGTAATTGAATGCGACCGACTACATGAATAGTGATTCAATGCCTGAGTCCAGACTCGAGCGTGCTCTATACTTGCAAAAGATGCTCATCGCTCTTTCCCAAAACAAAGAGTTTGAATTAGACGTATATAAGAAACTTCGCGCCTCTTCTGGACTATTTAGAAAACTGTGATCAATCACCGGCAGATTCCGAGATTTCTAATACGCTTGTTTCGTTTGACGCTGAAGGAGTCCACCAAGTTTGGAAGAAGGCATTGGACCGGCGGCACGGTGATCCTGAAGGGGCGATTACCTCAGCCCGCACACTTTTAGAAAGCGTATGCAAACGAATTCTAGACGAAGGACAAGAACATTATAGTGACGACGATCTACCAAAACTTTATGGCAAAACAGCACGAATGTTAAACATCGCACCGTCTCAACATACCGAAGAAACCTTCAGAGCAATTTTGGGCGGATGCCATACTGTAGTTCAAAACCTCGGTACATTACGCAACAGGATCGGTGACGCACATGCTCAAGGGGGTAAACCTATTAAACCTGCTCCACGCCATGCAGCTCTAGCTGTAAACCTTGCTGGTACGATGGCCACCTTTTTAGTCGAAACTTGGCTATCCAAAGAAAAAAACGTTTGATCTGATTAATCAATGTCGATTTTAAAACGCAGTTTATGCCCAGCTTATTTTAGAATTGTCCGGTTTCTCCCCACAATTCACTTGATCTGAATGAATATCCACCAATTACACAAAGAGTTGCTTGACCCGATTCTGATTCTATTACCAAAATGTATATATCGAAGTGCAAATTAAAAGGCGCCGGCGTCCAAACCCGGATCGCCAGCGCCTCGGCGAGATAGCTGCATGCATCCCCCGTTTGAAGCCACACTTCGGGGGGGTCTCGTAAATCGCATTATTATGCGAATCTTCCCGCAAGCGGAATGATTTGGCAAGCCGGAAATTTCGAAAATCGAAAAACTATCCCCAGCCTATTTCCCCCGCACCGTTTTCAATGCAGGGGGCCGTCTCATTTAAACACGATAGTCTTTTTAACCCGGACGTTGAAAATCCTTAATCGCCACGTCGATGATCACGCTGCGACCTTTTTCCATGGCCTGAAGGCCGTTTTTCAAGGCTTGCTGGACTTCTTCCGGATCTTCAACCCGTTCTCCGTAAGCGCCAAACGCTTCTACGACTTTGGTAAAGTCTGGCGCATTAATATGCGTGCCGTGGAACACGTCAGTATCTATGGCAATACCCTTGGGATACATCTTCAGATGCATGCCCTGCATCGCGGAATATTTTGTATTGTTGAAGATCACCGCCATGATCGGTAACTCGAAATCTCGCGAGGCCCCGAGGCTTTGCAGCACGGGATTGTAGAGAAATGCCCCGTCACCAATGATCGTCACGACAGGGGATTCTGGCTTCGCAAGTTTAACACCAAGCGCAAGTCCTAGTCCCTGCCCGAGCCCACCTTGGCGGCTGAAGATGGCCTGGGATTCATTCCACATAATGTGTTGGCGGAGCAAACCAGTATGAGTTGTGACCTCATCAACATAAGTCGTGCCCTTCGGCATCACCTCGCCAAGACAGGCGCAGAGCCAGACCGGTTCAATCGGATCGCTTTTGCGGGCCTCGGCATGTTCAGCGGCGCGCTGGGCCATTAGCGCATCATGCCGTTCGGTGCAGGCTGTTCGTCGTGCTTCAACGACGCCCGCATCGACACCTCGCTTCTGCATCGCGGTGGCCAGGTCGCGCAAGGTTTGCGCAACATTGCCTTCGAGATACATATCCGCCTGATGGCTCTGATAAACCATCGAAATCTGATGCGGATCCTCATCAATGATCGCGATAGCGGCATTTGGCGGGCGGTCGCTCGGCGGATACCAGGGCGCACGCATCCGTATGACCATCACCAGATCAACCTCTTCCCAGAATTGTTTGAAGTTATGCCCCTGGTGCAGGGGATGACCCTTCGGAAAGTTCGAAAATAGCGCGCCCGGGTTTTCTACAACCGGCAAAGCAAGTTCTTCACAAAGATCAAGCAGCGCCTGATAAGCGGCCGGGTCCTGCCCTGCCGCTTCCGTAAGAACCACTGGCATTTTGGCATTCGCCAGGCTATCGGCGAGCTTCTCGATGTCCTCTGGTGCCGTCAGCACCCGAGGCGCGGCAGGAACCGTGCGCGCATTTTCGGGCGCGTTCCATTCATCCATCAGTGTTTCAGTAGAGACCGACAGATATGTCGGGCCGGTCGGGGCACGCTGGGCAATTTCACCGGCCCGGATGATGCTTTCATAAACCGTGTAGGGACTGCCCGCGACGTTGGAATATTTCACAATCGGTTCGGCCAGCCGGGTTGTGCCACCGACAATACTGAGATTGTTGATCCACTGGGACCCCGGATCAAAGCCCGGCTGTTCGCCATAGGTCATCGACTCGCCTGAAATCACCACCATCGGCACGCCTGCACAGAAGGCACCGTGGATACCCATATTGCCCTGCAGCAACCCGGCACCGGCATGCAGCAGCACCATTTGCATTTCGCCAGTTACCATCGTGTAGCCCATGGCAATATCGACCGCGAGCGTCTCATGCCAGACATCCATCAGCACAGGGCCACTATTGCCTGACTGTTTCTGGTTGGCCATGGCCTCCCATACCGGCGCCCATTCGGTGCCCGGCGATGACAAAATATATTTGCACTCAAGCTTGCGGCAGGCCTCGACAATGGCTTCGCCGCCATCCAGCGTATTCCTCATAATCTTACTCCCAGTTAATCTATCGTTGAGAGGATAATCTCATTCTTTTCTCAGCAACGCCATTGGAAGCACCACAAAATTTGTCCTCTGAAGGTTCAACAATTGCAGAGGGCAATATGTGAAAGGCGTTTGGCTAATGGTCAAAACCAAAAAATTTATATTTATCAATTTCCTCAACAATAAATGAGCCGTATAAATCAAGGGATCAATCTACCGAAGAGGTCTCAATTGTCCGAAATTCCTCAAAATGACGCGTCCGCAGATGGTGCTGCACGCGTCGGCATCATAATGGGAAGCACTTCCGATTGGCCGACGATGGAGCATGCAGCAAACATCCTGACGGAACTTAACGTGCCCCATGAAAGCCGTGTAGTCTCCGCACATCGTACGCCAGACCGGCTCTATGACTATGTGCGCTCTGCACGGGACCGCGGGCTGGCCGTCATCATTGCCGGCGCCGGTGGGGCGGCGCATTTACCGGGGATGGCGGCAGCAATGACAACTCTGCCTGTGCTCGGGGTACCAATCGAAAGTCACTCTTTGAAAGGACAGGACAGCCTTCTTTCAATCGTTCAAATGCCGGGCGGAATCCCGGTTGGCACATTGGCGATCGGCAAGCCAGGCGCCATCAATGCGGGATTGCTGGCTGCACAAATTTTGGCGGTCACAGACACCGAACTCGCAGAACGGTTGGCTGACTGGCGACGGCGGCAGTCCGAAGCCGTGCCCGATTTTCCGGAATAACCACAATGCCCGAGGAATTGGAATCGAGTGCTCTCGGCCTGCCACGCGGCAGTATCATAGGCATAATGGGTGGAGGTCAGTTGGGGCGCATGGCCGCCATAGCAGCAGCGCGCATGGGGTATCACTGCCACATATATTGTCCGGACCCACAATCACCGGCAGCAGAAGTCAGTAAGTGGCATAGCTGCAATCCATTTGACGACAAGGCGGCTCTGGATGAATTTGCAAAATCCGTCGACGTAATCACCTGTGAAATTGAGCATGTCCCCGCTGATGCCCTAAAGTGTGTCGCCGCCCACGCCCCCTTGCGTCCTGGCGTGCGCGTTTTCGAAATTTGCCAAGATCGGGTCGCAGAAAAATCCTTTCTCAACGAGATCGGCATTGCGACGACCGGCTGGCTGGCAATTACGTCACCCAATCAGATTCAACAGGCGTACCAAAACGGCTGGCGCACCGGAATCCTGAAAACCGCCTTCGCCGGATATGACGGCAAGGGGCAGTTTCGCCTGCAAGATAAAGAGCATTTCCAGAATGCGGAAAGTATTTGGGCAGAATTGTTCGGCGCTGATGATGCACCCGGCAGTGCCGTGCTTGAGGAAATCGTCGAGTTTGAAAAGGAAATGTCAGTGGTCGTTGCCCGAAATGCAGAGGGGCAGATCGAAGCATTTGATATAGTCGAGAACAGTCACGAGAACCACATCCTGTCGGTCACCCACGCCCCGGCCACCATCCCTGACGAAAGCCGCAAAGCCGCGATCTCAATCGCAAACAAAATTGCCGATAGCCTCGATATAGAGGGCGTGCTGGCAATTGAAATGTTTCTAACCACCTCCGACGACGTTCTGGTCAATGAGTTGGCACCGCGCCCGCATAATTCCGGTCACTGGACCATCAACGCCTGCCAGACGGACCAGTTCCAGCAACTCGTCCGTGCGATCTGTGGATTACCGCTGGCCAGCCCAGAACGTTGGGCCGATGCAGAGATGATTAATCTGATCGGCGATGACATCGAAAAGACGCCTGAATACCTCAACACGCCCAACGCACATTTGCATCTTTATGGCAAACAAGAGGTCCGCGCAGGTCGAAAGATGGGACATGTCACAATCGTCAAACCCTTGACTTGAAAGCGACGCGTTTAAAACAGAACGGCCAAACGGCGCTTTCTGCAAAGAAGAATTTTCGCATCGAGTGAAAATGCCGGGACGTTCCCTCCGGGGGATTTTACCGAACTTACGCCGCGCCGTCGGCGCGACGTTTCGGTAAAATGGTGCCGCCTGCGTGACTCGAACACGCGACCCCCGCATTACGAATGCGATGCTCTACCAACTGAGCTAAGGCGGCGCCGACGCTGTTATAACAGATAATTCCTTAACGAAGGAATTCATATCCGCTGGGCGGGCTACTTACTCCGCGAAGACCCGTACCGTCAACGAGATTGATTAACCGCGGGCGGATTATCTTCTGGCGGCGGCGCCAACTCCGCACTATCCGGCGGCAGCAATTCCTGTTTCAGCACGTCGTCTGACACATCTTCGGCAACCGTCTCGCCGATATCTTCCACGGGCAATGCTGCCATTTCGGGCTTTGGCAAAGCATTTGCATGTTCGGGGATTCGCCAGTCGAGCGCCCCCTGCGCATCACACCGGCTGCATAAAGGCGTCCAGTTGATATGCGCTGCACCACAATCAGCACAGATCCAGGCCGGATCAGGCGCCGCACTCGCGGCCCGAACCAACCAACTGCGAACAGCGTCTATGTCCCCCGTCTCGCCTTCTTCCAGTTCTGCCATAAGGCGGCAAACCCGCGATGGCGGATTATCTCCAGGTCCGACGCCCAAAGCCGTCAGATGGGATCGCGCAGCACCCCAAATTTTTGCATCAATCAACGCCCGCGCCAAAGCGATGCTGCTTTCTGGATGACCCGGATTGACCTCACGAAGCTCTTCAAATTTTTTGACGCGTGTTAAAGCGTCGAGAGCATCACCCCCTCCGACATATAGCGAAACCAGCATCGGATGTGGTGCTGTTGCCCAGGCTTCCTTTATGAGTTTTGGCAGCGTTCGGGTTTTCCCGGCTTCGCTCATTAACGTCGCGCGTCGCACGATTGCGGGCAAATGATTTGGATTCTGCTTCAGGGCTTTTTCAGCAAAGGAGAGCGCTGCCGATTTATTGCCTGCAGTTTCCGCTTCAATACTGCAGCCGAGCAGAATCGCGGATCGCAGCCCCTGACCATCATCCTGTTTAACGGCATTGAGTTTGATTGCCTGATCAAGCGTCTTTAACGCCGCCTGCCACTGGCCCTTGCGAACCTGCAGATCAAACAGTTTGGTCAGAACCCAGGGTGTTTTTGGCTGAAGTGTCTTGGCCCGATCCGCGTACGCCAGCGCTGCGCTGGTATCGCCATCCCGTTCAGCCTGCATCAACAGGCCTCGCAATCCAAGGAAGGCTGTTTCGGGCCGCTTAAGCATCGCATTGAAATAACGTGACGCTGCCGCTTCATCGCCATTGAGCTGGGCGGCCTGTGCCGAGAGCAACATTGTCAACGGCGGCTCGCCAAGCAAAATATCAGCTTTCTGAGCCTGGCGCCGCGCCTCATTCGCATCGCCTGCGGCAACTGCCACCATTCCCTGTGTCAGCGCCTTATACCCCCGCTCTTTCTTGCCACGCTGCCGCGAATTGGAAATCGCCTTCGGGACTCGCCTGGCACTCCACCACAGGCGATAAAGCAGTGCGATCATGATCGCAAAAACAACCAGCCCGCCAAGCACCGCAGGCATTTCGATATAACCGCGAATATCACCCCAGGCCAACGAAACGGAACCTGGATGTTCAGCCAGCCAAACGGCCCCCACAACAACCAGCGCCGCCAGGGCGACAAAGATAATTGTGCGGATCATCCGCCGGAGGTCTTTGAAACACCGACGCCCTGCAACGCGTTCTGAAATAGCTGGGTCATAGCCACGTCAACTGCGAGGCGGGCTTTAGCGGCGCGCAACCAGTCCTGTGACACCTTCTGCGGGCCACCGGTAAACTTTTGGACAATCTCTGTCGCTGTTTTCAGATCACCGGCTGCTAATCTTAGCTCTACCCGTGCAACCAATCCGGCGATGTCATCTTTGCGGGCACCGGCTTCGCCGGTACGGCGAAATGTCACCAGTTTGGAAATTTTGAAGAGTGTTTGATCAATCCAGCCATCGCCCGCGGGTGTATAGCTGGCCCGCACGATATCCCCTGACAAGCGGTCAAAACGGCGCTGCAAAATTGGTAAATCTGGAACGCCTTTTGCGGCATGTTTTTTTAATGTCGCGAGCGCCGATTTATGCGCGACTGAACCACCTGCGAGCGCTTCGACGGCGGCATACGGTGCCGCAAATTCGTTGGCGGTTCGCGCCGTGTCACGCAGCTGCCCGACGGCGAGCAACAGGGCATTACTTTTTCCGGGTCCGGTAATGTTTCGGGGCTGGACTTCCAACGCCGCAATGCGACCCCCAAGGTCCTTAATCATCGCCTGCAAGACGGTGTTTTCCTTTTCCAAAGAGGAGATCTTGCTCCTTGAATTTGACTGCAAGGCCTCAATGGCTTTCGTTGCATCTGACCCTGTTGGCAGAGAGGTCAGCGCCACGATCTTTTTGTCGAGATCGGCATATTTGCTGGATAAGGATTTAACGTCCGACGCCAGAACCTTTTGTCCAGCATTGATCTTTTTTATCTCATCATTGGAGGCGCTAAATGCGGTGGCTGTCACAACATCTTTTTTCTTGGCCAACTCTGCCCTGACACTGGCAAGCTCCTTTTCAACCGCAGTCATTCGTTTAGTAAGCGCATCGACTCTCCCCGTTACCGCCGCAGTACGGCCAGCCTCCATCACCGGTGCTAACAGAGAGCGTACAAAGTTAGGAAGTGTTGGCGCCCAAAGCGGCCAGGCAATATAGGCGACGGCCAGCACGAGAAAAAGAAACAGGATCGAAACGAACTTCCAAGGTGCCCCGTTTTTGACGATCACCGTTGTCCCGGCTGACGTTGATTTTTCAACCGGCGCGGACTTGGAAGACGCACCGAGCGACGGGGTCGTTTGTTTGGTGCTCTCTGGCTGATCTTTTTCTGTCACAGGGGACCTGCTCTGCTCTACTCTCAATTTCCACAGCGTCTCAATCAACGCCGTCTGATCCGGTTGCTCCGCAATCTCTATTCGTTGCCAACCCAGTTCAAGGATCGGCTCCGCTACCGCCTTAGACAAGCAAACCGCCGATACCGTCTCAAATTTTTCGGCAAGACCCGCCTCTGTTGCAAGTTTAGCAAATGTCTCTGCCGTCCGCGGAGAGAAAAACAGTACCACGTCAATATTATGACTGGTTAGCGATTTAATTGTGGCCGCTGACAATGCGCTAGGGGTTTCTGCCCTGTACAGAATTTCCCGTCGAACTGAGAATCCTTTTGCGGTTAATGCCGCGGCGAGGTCACCCGCAACATGCTTCCCGGAAATATGGACCAGGTCACCCGCGTCAGCCGACAAACCCGCTACAATCGGATCAATAAGCGTTTCAACACTGCCGCCACCGGTCCGGATGTTTCTAAATCCTTCGTTCTCCAGAACCGCTGCCGTCGCGCCGCCCACAGCAAATGTAGGCATTTCCCTGTCTTGTGTTCCCTGGGCAAGAGCCGTGGCCCCGCTTGAGCTGGTAACGATAAAGGCCTGTACACCATCAATCGGCACGGGCTTGAAATCGAAATGGATTTCGAGCAACGGTTCGCGTTCTGTCGCAAACCCATCTGCTTCCAGTGTTTTGGCCAGTTTAGCAGCCGCCAATGCATGCCTGGTAATCAGGATTCGCATCTTCTACGCTCTCAATCGTTCTCGTCAAAAAAGCCGGACCCGGCACGGGCACGAAGGTCCTCGCCCACCGCAATGCCGATCTGGATCGCGTCTTCTACGCCACCATCCCTCTGCGCAGCATGAACTTCACTGCCGTCAGGCCGGACGATAAGACCCCGAAAGGAAAGCGATGTTTCGTCGATTGTCGCCAATCCACCGATGGGAGTCCGGCACGAACCGTCGAGCAGCTCTAAAAACGCCCGCTCCGCCTGCGTTCGGATTTCCGTTTCTGCGTGATTTATCTTCGCCAAAAATTCACACGTCGGCATGTCATCTTCCCGACATTCAATGCCAATGGCGCCCTGGCAAACCGCCGGCAGCATGTCATCGGGCTCAAGAATAGCAGTAACGTTATCAGACAGACCAAGTCTTTTCAGCCCGGCGACCGCCAGGAACGTTGCCTCAAATTCGCCCGCTTTGACTTTGTCTAAACGGGTTTGCACGTTGCCCCGCAAAATTTCGATCCGGACATCAGGACGCGCGCTGAGGAGAAGCGCCTTACGCCGTAACGAAGCGGTCCCGACACGCGCGCCTACCGGCAAATCCGCCAAACATTTTATCGAACTATCGTGAGCTATCAGCGCATCACGTGGATCCTCGCGCGGCAATAAAGCTTTTAGAGCGAGCCCAGTAGGCAATACTGTGGGGACATCTTTCATGGAATGGACCGCAATATCGGCGGTGTTGTCCAGAAGCGCTTCTTCAATCTCTTTCGTAAACAAGCCCTTGCCGCCGGCCGATGCCAGGGACCCAACTTGAATTTTATCACCGGTGGTCCGCATGGGCAGAACTTCAATGGCATCCTCAGCCGCCAATTCAGGATGTGCCGCCGCCAAAATGTCTCGCACCATGTGAGCCTGCGCCAGGGCGAGCGGGCTGCCGCGCGTGGCTATTCTGATTTTATCCTTCATGCTAAAGCTGTACCGCGTGGCACCGATTTGTGGAAGTCCTTCGTGATCTGTGCGATAGACTGCCGCACGATGAAAATTCTCGGCATTGAAACTAGTTGTGATGAAACAGCGGCAGCCGTTGTTACCGGCGACGCCAGGATTCTGTCCAATATCGTGCGATCACAGCTCGAAGAACATGCACCCTATGGCGGCATTGTCCCTGAAATTGCGGCGCGCGCGCATGTTAGTGCGCTCGACCATATTATAGCCGATGCCATGACCAAAGCAGGCACAGACTACGCTGACCTGAATGCCGTTGCGGTGACCGGCGGACCCGGCTTGATCGGTGGCGTGATCGTCGGAGTCATGACGGCAAAGGCCATTGCCGCGGCACGAAATTTGCCCTTTCTCGCGGTAAATCATCTGGAGGGACACGCTCTAACCGCCCGCTTGACGGACGACATCGCGTTTCCCTATTTGCTGCTTCTCGTATCGGGTGGCCATACACAACTCCTCGCTGTTGAAGGCGTTGGACAATATCGTCGACTTGGGACAACGATTGATGACGCGATCGGCGAAGCTTTCGACAAAACCGCAAAAATGCTGGGCCTCAGCTATCCGGGCGGACCCGCTGTTGAAAAAGCCGCCAACAACGGCAAACCGGGCAGATTTTCGTTGCCGCGTCCTCTCAAAGGTCGGAAAGGTTGTGATTTTTCGTTTTCTGGCCTCAAAACGGCGGTCCGGACAAGCATCGAAAAGCTACCCGCAGGGACTATAAAAGATGCGGATACCGCCGACCTCTGCGCAGAGTTTCAGACCGCTGTCGCAGAGGTTGTCGGCAACCGGGTATCAAACGCTGTTACGCGGTTCAGAGCACTTTATCCCTCCGGGGATACAATCGTCGTATCAGGCGGCGTTGCTGCGAATACAGCGATTAGAAACACGCTCACTGAATTTGCTGACTCGGAAAATTTACGATTCATCGCCCCGCCACACAGTTTGTGCACGGATAATGCTGCAATGATTGCCTGGGCCGGCATAGAACGGTTTAAACTCGGATTAATTGACCAACTGGATTTCGCGCCTCGTCCACGATGGCCGCTCGATCCCGATGCTTCAACAGCACCTTTCGCGGGAGTCAAAGCCTGATACAGCTTTTCAGGATTTCGACGCATTTCGTTACAAAATAAAATGATTAGAGGCCTTTAACGTGCCTTTAACCCTCTAGATCGTTGATAAAAAACGAAACACATATCTTGGCATAATTCTTGCCATTTATTTGGTCATCAGCGGAGAACGAATTGTTAACCGGCTGACGATATTGAAAGCAAGATGATGATCGGCACGACCACCAAACAGACGATGCGCTCCATGTATTTGGGCCTATTTGCAGCATTTTTTGCTGCCTGTTTCAGCGTGTCTCCATCGAACGCGGTGCCTTTTGCAGGCACTGGCGGATTTACCCAGCCAACAACTATCATAGATTTCGAAAGTTTTACTCTCGGAACGCAAACGCCGACAACAGCGGATGTAACCATTCACGCTGAATTTGAGGGCTTCCCCTATCCGGAATTTGTTCCGGGCAATGTTGTGGTACATCCCGAAGGGTTTACCCAACATGCCGGTATTTTCGTGGGCCAATATTACGGCCACGACACGGTAAATTATGTCATTGGGTTTAACGGCCTGGTTCAGGAATTTGGCGTCGGAATATTTGATCCGAATTTTGCGGGCAACGCTCTTGTTGCTTATGACATTTTCGGCAATGAGCTTGAGCGCGTGACCACTGGTGTCGATGCAGAATTTCAAACCGGTCCAGTTGGCGCGACATTTTCAACGTTTGTTGGCTTCACCCGTGATACCGCTGACATCAAATCTGTTCGCCTGCTGCGTGCAGAAGGCGACTTACTCGGCATCGACAATGTTACATACAGCGCTCTCATCCCCGCGACAGTGAGTGACGATATTCCTGAACCCGAAACCAGCCTTATTTTTCTGGGAAGCCTTCTGGGCCTGACTCTTCTGAGACGCAAAGCCTCCTTGTAATCCAGGTCAATTTCAGCCCGCCGCAGCCGCGCAACGAAAGCCGACCATATCGAGCCCGTAATGCGGGCGATTGCCATGCCGGTAACTAACTCGCAGGCAATAAGGATTATTCCCCCATCCGCCACCCCGAATGACCCGTTCATAGGGCACACCCGGAAATTTATCAGAGGTCCATTCCCAGACATTGCCTGCCATATCAAGCACCCCAAACGGTGAGGCATTCGTCGGATATTTTCCAACAGGAGACATTCTTAGATAACCATCCGCATCCTCAGGGGCACAGCACTTAATCCGTCCAAGGTTTGTTCGAAAAGGCGCCGACTGGGTCGGTCGTGCATTTCCCCAGGGGTAACGTCGGCCATCGGTACCACGCGCCGCGAATTCCCACTCTTCTTCGCTCGGCAGACGCATTTTCCGCCATCGGCAATATTGCTCGGCATCATTCGCGGAAACCTGAACCACAGGATGATTCCCCAGATTCCTTATTGAACTGTTTGGTCCTTGCGGATGTCGCCAATCCGCACCATCAACACAGGTCCAGCGGCCACCAGGCCAAACCCAACCCCAGCGCTCTTTCTCGCGGTCAGTGATATAGCCAGTCGCCTTGGTGAATTCTGAAAACTGGTCGTTGGTGACTTCCAAACGCATAAGTCGAAATGGCGCCACGGATACGGTTCGGGGCGCCTCATTGGCGTCGCCACCAACATCGCCCATTACGAATGTACCACCAGGTATATCGATCAGCTTCTGCGCAACCGAGCCACCATTGGCAATCGAACCAAAAATAAAGAGAGACCAGAACAATGCCCGCATGAAAGGATGCTATGCCTTTGGAGCAATCACCGTCCATCACTTGATCGGAACCACAACGATATGTGAACGAAGTCTTTTGATGACGCAGATTGCCGACTAGACTGATCATGAATTGAGGAAAGCTGGAAAAACGGCAAGTACGAACGAAAAGGCGAACGGCTGTGCTGTTGTTATGCAGCCGGATGACGGAAAAAGTTACCGGCAGCCTAAACCGGCAAACGGTCATGCGGATCCCAAACTGCTGCACGCCGACACTGGTTTCGACGGGCTTTCAATGGGATTCCAGACCGTCGCGCCGGGGTGTCATATCAGGGAACATTCTCATGATAAGCAGATCGAATTGCAGATTTGCCATCGCGGTAAAGGCCACGTGCTGGTTGACGGCACCCGCCACGAGTTGACTCCTGGCACCTCATGCTTTTTGGGCTATAACGTCAAACATGAAATATTTAATGATGGTGATGATGTGGGTAATCGCTCCCGGTGGCCTGGAGGAGTTCTTTGCGACAATCGGCAAGGCCCGAACAGCAAACGACCCGGCACCGGAACCCTTTGAACGACCAACAGATGTCATCGCCATCGAGCGACAAATGGGTATGCAGGATACAGAATGACAATTTCCTATATCGGCATTATCGGTGCCGGCGCCTGGGGCACGGCGTTGGCCCAATCGATCAGACAGGCTGGTTGCGAAACCGTGCTGTGGTCGTTCGAGCCAGAAGTCGCAAAATCAATAAACAAGAACCATGAGAACGAGACCTATTTGCCGGGAATCAAGCTTGATCCAGGCATTCGGGCGACTTCGGTTCTCGAAGAAGCCGCAGCAACTGATGCGGTCTTGCTCGTCGTGCCAGCTCAATTTATGCGCGGGCTTGCCAGCCTGCTATCGGAAACGCTGGCCCGGGATATCCCGGTTGTCGTCTGCGCCAAAGGTATCGAACAAAACTCTGCCGCGCTGATGTCCGAGGTTGTCGCCGATACATTACCGGGCAGACCAGTTGTCGTTCTGTCGGGGCCAACCTTTGCTGCAGAGGTCGCGAGCGGCCTCCCTACGGCGATTACTCTGGCAACCCGCGATAAGGTCGTTGGTGAAGAGTTAACCGAAGCGCTGGGGACGCAAAAAATGCGCCCCTATGTGAGTGACGACGTCATCGGTGCCGAAATCGGCGGGGCGGTCAAAAATGTGCTGGCCATCGCCTGCGGTGTGACCGAAGGGCGGGGCTTTGGGGACAATGCCCGCGCGGCGCTCATCACGCGCGGGCTTGCGGAGATGACGCGTCTTTGCGTCGCCAAAGGCGGCAAGGCAGAAACCATGATGGGGCTGTCTGGTCTCGGCGATCTAACACTAACCTGCAGCAGCAGCCAGTCACGCAACTATTCGCTGGGCGAAGCTCTCGGCAAGGGTAAAACGCTCGAGAAGGTTTTAGCGTCTCGAAATTCGGTTGCCGAAGGTGTAACGTCAGCCGCCGCCGTTTCAACCCTGGCCAAGCGTCTCGGTATTGAAATGCCGATCACTGAGGCTGTCGCCGCGATTGTCAGCGGCACCGTAACAGTAGATGCCGCCATCGAGGGACTTTTGGCGAGACCTTTCCAGAGTGAAGCCCCCACCCGACGCTAATTCAGTTTTCCAGAACGGAGACCAAGATGCAGTACTGGCTGTTTAAATCGGAACCCGGTGCCTGGTCATGGGATGACCACGTAAAAAAGGGCGTCGAACACTGGGACGGTGTTCGCAATTACCAGGCCAACAATAATATGAAGGCGATGAAAATCGGCGATAAGGGGTTCTTCTATCATTCGGTCAAAGAGAAGACGATTGTTGGCATCGTCGAGGTGGTGAAAGAACATTATCCCGACCACACAGATGACTTTGGTCGGTTTGGTATGGTTGATCTCAAAGCGCTATACCCGGTCAAAAACCCGGTGACGCTGGCCGATATCAAAACGGTGCCTGAATTGGAAAATCTCGCCCTGGTAAAACAATCGCGTCTGTCCGTGGTGCCGGTCGGCAAGGACGAATGGAAAACGATCTGCAAAATGGCAGGTGTTAAACCATGACCCAGAACGAGATGGAAAATCCGGAGATCATCGAAGATCTTGGAACTGACACAGTATTATGCGCTGTTTCAGATATCGAAGATCCCGGCAGCAAGGGTTTCCGCGTTGGCAGACGCGAACGGCTGTTTGTTGTTCGCAAGGGCGAAGACATATTCGCCTATATGAATCTCTGCCCCCATCAGGGGACGACCCTCGATTGGAAACCGGATGCGTTCCTGACGGTCGAAAAAGATTACATTCTCTGTGCAACCCACGGCGCTTTTTTTGAAATCGAAGACGGCATGTGTGTTGCTGGGCCGTGCCTCGGCCGGTCGCTCGCCCCGATCAAAATACGGGTTGAAGACGGAAAAATTATGCTTGATTCCTGACGGCCAAAAAAGGCCCTCCCGTGGGGAGACGGGAGGGTGCAAGTGGGGTGGGCACTACATAAACAATTGAAACAGGGATCTATTCCACTTGATTGACAGGCCTGTCTTGCCTGTAGCTGCGACTCCGACAATAATCCGCCTATAGAAATTCGCGGCGGCATCGCCGTCAAAAGAATCCAGGGGAGATCAGACAAATGTCCGACCAAACACTTTTTCCGGTACCCGAAGAGGTCGCCAAGAATGCCTTTGTCGATAACGACAAATATCTCGAGATGTATCAGCACTCGATTGATGACCCGGAAGGGTTTTGGGAAGAACAGGGCAAACGCATCAACTGGATCAAGCCTTATACCATGATCAAGGATGTCTCCTACGCGCACGATGACGTGCATATCAAATGGTATTACGACGGCACACTAAACGCCTGCGCCAACTGTATAGACCGCCACCTGTCCACCCGCGGCGATCAAGTCGCCATCATCTGGGAAGGTGACGACCCCAAAGACGATAAGAAGATCACCTATAACGAGCTGCATGTCGAAGTCAGCAAGTTTACCAACGCCATGAAAAATCTCGGCGTCAAAAAGGGCGACCGGGTGACGATCTATCTACCAATGATCCCCGAAATCGCCGTAGCAGTACTCGCCTGTGCGCGAATTGGTGCCATCCATTCCGTCATCTTCGGCGGATTTTCACCGGACTCGATTGCCGGTCGAATTCAGGATTGTGAATCCGACGTCGTCATTACCTCCGATGAAGGTGTGCGCGGCGGACGGCCGATCCCGCTTAAAGCCAATACAGATGCGGCATTGGAAAAATGCCCTGATGTGACAACCTGTATTGTTGTGAACCGCACGGGTGCCGACATCAACTGGGTCGAGGGCCGTGATCACTGGTATCACGACATCATGGCCGATGCGTCACCTGACTGCCCGCCAGAAGAAATGTCAGCCGAAGACCCGCTGTTTATTCTCTATACCTCGGGCTCAACCGGGAAACCAAAGGGCGTACTGCACACCACTGGCGGCTATATGGTCTATGCCTCGATGACGCATCAATATGTCTTCGATTATCACGATGGCGATGTCTATTGGTGCACCGCCGATGTCGGCTGGATCACGGGTCACTCCTATATCCTCTATGGTCCGCTCGCCAACGGCGCAACCACCGTGATGTTTGAAGGCGTACCGACCTATCCGGATTCCGCCCGCTGCTGGGAAGTTTGCGACAAGCATGATGTGAATATTTTCTACACCGCGCCGACGGCGTTGCGGGCATTGATGCGCGAAGGCAATGGTCCGGTGGAAAAGACCAGTCGTAAATCGATCCGCCTGCTGGGCTCGGTTGGCGAGCCGATCAATCCGGAAGCATGGCTGTGGTATTACAATGTGGTTGGCGAAGGGCGCTGCCCGATCGTCGATACCTGGTGGCAAACCGAGACCGGCGGCATTCTCATCACGCCGCTGCCCGGTGCGACCGCGCTTAAACCCGGCTCCGCGACGCGGCCATTCTTTGGCGTTAAACCGGCTCTGGTTGATGCGGATGGCAAGACGCTGGAAGGCGCCGCCTCGGGCAACCTTATTCTGACCGATAGCTGGCCCGGCCAGATGCGGACCGTCTTCCATGATCATGACCGTTTTATTGAGACCTATTTCTCGACCTATAAAGGCAATTACTTCACGGGCGATGGCTGCCGCCGCGATGAAGATGGCTATTACTGGATCACCGGTCGTGTCGATGACGTACTCAACGTTTCCGGTCACAGGATCGGTACCGCCGAAGTCGAAAGCGCGCTGGTCGCCCATCCCAAGGTCGCCGAATCCGCCGTGGTCGGTTTCCCGCACGACATCAAGGGACAGGGCATTTACGCCTATGTCACGCTGATGGCGGGCGAGGAATCTAATGACGATCTCAAAGGCGAGCTGGTGCAGTGGGTGCGCAAGGAAATTGGCCCGATTGCCAGCCCGGACGCTATCCAATGGGCGCCGGGCCTGCCCAAGACACGCTCCGGCAAGATCATGCGCCGTATCCTGCGCAAAATCGCCGCCAATGAGATCAATGAGCTGGGCGACACCTCAACGCTGGCCGATCCTGCCGTGGTGGATGATCTAAAAGACAACCGGGTGGGGTAGAGGCCCCAAAAGCCCTCAAAAATCGACGCAGCGGCCGCCTTTTTCCCAGTCGCCGAAACGCGTGGGATCGGGGCCGTCTTGGCCACCATGTTCCTTGGCGGGTTTGGCATCGGACGGATCGGTCGAGGGTTTTGAGGTTCCCGTGTCTATCGGTTTTTTAATATCGGACTTGATTTTATCGCCAGTCATGCGCCGCCTCTTTTCAAGCTGATGCGTTCAGAGAACAGTTTGGTGATATCTGCCCAGGTAACAATACGGCAGATAAGCGCCAACCCGATATAGAGCACGCAGCCAATGGCGAGCCCGATAAAGAGCGTCAGGGTAGCTGGCAGGATGGCCATCTTTGCGGCGAGTTGGTTGGCCAGCCAGAAGGCCAGCACCGCGCATGGGGCTAGAATGACCACCGGCCGCCAAACGCTGATGGAAAATTTGAGCTGCAACCGGAGCACGTAACAGGCGAGCATCGCGACCTGCGAAATCAGCGTTGCCCAGGCTGCGCCTTCCATACCAAAGCGTGGGATCAGAAACATGTTGAGCGCGATATTCACAACCACCGCGGCCGCATGACACCACATATGAGCGACCTGATCATACCAGGCCAGCATCGCTGCACTGGCCGCAATGCCGGCAAAGCCTATAATTGCTGCAGCCTGCAGAATTACCAGCGTCTCAACGCCGGCAACAAAATGGGTGCCAAAGATAAGGGTGATCACTTCGCCGGGGAAGAATATGACACCGGCAATTATCGGAAAGCCAAACAAAACCACCGCTGTCACATTGGCGGAATATTGTGCCGACATGTCCTCAGCATTGGAAAAGGCCGCCGCAAGAGCAGGTCGGAATGCCGCGGTCACAAGCCAGCCGAGGCCGAAGACAATCAAGTAAAGCCGCGACATGCCGGTATAAATTCCGGTCTCAACCTCGCTGCGCATGAAGCCGAGCATCACTATACCAATGTTCAGAAATAGCGTGCCCAACATCGCGCTCAACGCCATCGGCAAACAGGCGCGAAGCATCTCGGACATTCTATCGCGATCAAAACTGATTTTGATCGGTACGATCTGTCGATGCGCCAATCCCGCCAGCCACGATGTTCCAATCGCCGTCGCAACCATAGGGATTGCCGCGGCGACATAAAGATCCTCCTGCCCTCTGACAAAGAGCAGAACACCGACGACAGCGAGCAAGGATGATCCTGCCGTTCGCAAAGCGACGGCTCGCATGCGCTGCTTGCCCTCAAAAATAAAATCAACGGCGATCACGGTAAAAATCGGGCCGATTGCCTGGATGGCCATAACAATTTTGACAGGCTCGGGACGGTCAATGAGATAGATCGTTATAAAATACGCCGCCAGCGAGACAATGCCGAGCAAAGCCCTGAGCCCAATGATCCGGGCCGATATCTCACTGGCTTCATCAGGGTTTTGTGCGATTTCACGTGTGCCGTAATAATCCGTACCCAGAATAACCAGCAGCGCGAAACAGGATATAAACGCCGTCCCAAATCCGATAATGCCATAGCCTTCCGGGCCAAGCGCCCGGGCAACCCAGGCAGTCGAAACGAAGCCCGTTACCATCGTGATGGCCTGTGCAATCGCCAGGGCACTTATATTGTCAAAGATACGGGCGCTACCGCTTTCGGTGGAGGGCATGGGTCTAGGCTATCACGTTTTTGCTTTATTTACCGATCAGGTGACTGGTTTGCTCCGTAAATTAACGGCGCACTATACTTGCCGAAACGTCGTTCAAATCCCACATATAGTGAACCATGACAATAAACGGTTTTATCAAACGACAATGAGCTATCTTCGCACAGCGATCCTGTTAGCGGCCATGACCGGCCTGTTCCTGGCCATCGGCTTCATGCTTGGTGGCGAGGCCGGCATGGCGATCGCCTTCATTTTTGCGCTCGGGATGAACGCTTTCGCCTATTGGAATTCCGACAAGATGGTGTTGCGGATGTATGGCGCGCGCGAAGTCGATGAACGCTCGGCGCCTTCCTATTACCGCCTCGTGGCCCAGCTTGCAGATCGCGCCAATATGCCGATGCCCAAGGTCTATATTATGGAGAACGATCAGCCGAACGCCTTTGCAACCGGGCGGAATCCTGAGAATGCCGCAGTGGCCGCGACGACAGGCCTTTTACGGATTCTCAGCCATGAGGAGGTCGCTGGCGTCATGGCGCATGAACTTGCCCATGTGCGTAATCGTGACACGCTGATCATGACAATCACCGCCACCATCGCCGGAGCAATTTCGATGCTGGCGACCTTTGCCATGTTTTTTGGCGGCAATAGCCGAAACAATCCGTTGGGGATGGTCGGCACCCTTCTCATTATGATCCTCGCGCCCATTGCTGCGGCGCTTGTGCAGATGGCGATCTCGCGGACGCGGGAATATGCTGCCGATGCCGCCGGTGCGGAAATTTGTGGCCACCCGCTATGGCTCGCATCAGCGCTCGATAAGCTGGAACAGGGCGCAACGGCGATTGAAAACGATGAGGCCGAGGCCAATCCGGCGACGGCGCATATGTTCATTATCAATCCCCTGAACGGGCAATCGATGGACAATTTGTTTTCCACCCACCCCAACACCGCAAACCGCGTCCAGCGCTTGCGACAAATGGCCGGTGGGGGAGACACCGCTGGCCCTTGGGGTTGATGTGGGATGATTTGAGACGATCCAGCCACAATTCCGCAATGAATGGATTCCACCTGTCGCCCTATTGCTTTAGGGTGCGGCCATGCCAGAAACAAAAAACGCGCCCGGCCTCGTCGCCCGCAACAACGCCATCACCATCCTCAATCAGGTTCTCAGTTCCCGGCACGGGCTGGAAGAAGTTATGGCAGCCAGCAAACCATATAATGAAATGGAACAGCGCGACCGCGCCTTTGTGCGTCTGCTTGTTGCTTCCACCTTCCGGCGGCTGGGGCAGATCGACGCGTTGCTGCGCAGCTATCTAAAGCGTCCCCTGCCCCAAAAGGCGCGAGCGGTGCGGGATATTCTACGCATTGGCGTTGCCCAGATCATCTTGTTGGAAACACCTGCCCACGCGGTCGTCGATACTTCGGTGACTTTATGTGAACAGACCCGCAACCCTGGTCAAAAAGGCCTCGTCAATGCTGTGCTTCGGCGCATCGCAAAAGAAGGAGCTGAAAAGTTTGCCGAGCTGGACGCAGCGCTTCTCAATACACCAAAATGGCTTTGGGAAAGCTGGCAGAGCGCCTATGGCGACCAAACCTGCCGACAGATTGCCGAAGCCCATCTGCATGAGCCCCCCCTTGTTCTGACAGTCAAATCCGACGCGATGACATTGGCAAAAACCATGGAGGCTGAGCTGTTGCCGACGGGGTCGCTGAAGTTACAGAGCGGCGGAATGGTCGGTTCACTGCCAGGGTATGACGAAGGAACCTGGTGGGTTCAGGATAGTGCCGCCGCCTTGCCAGCCAAAATCTTGCTGGCGGCTTTGGAAGGCAAAGAAAACCACCGGATTCTTGATCTCTGTGCAGCGCCTGGTGGCAAAACCGCGCAACTCGCCGCCAGTGGAGCAACAGTGACTGCCGTCGACCGCTCCAAGAAAAGGCTCGCTGTTCTGCGCGAGAACCTCAAGCGTCTGAATTTAACAGCCACCGTCGTTACAGCTGACGCAGCGACATATTCCCCGCCCAACACAATTGACGGTGTATTGATCGATGCACCGTGCACGGCGACAGGAACAATGCGACGACACCCAGATATTGGGCGTACTAAACGGCCCGATGATGTATTGCGGTTGGCCGAGCTTCAAAAAAAGATGTTGGAGCAGACGATGGAAAATTTAATGCCCGGTGGGGTACTGGTTTACAGCGTCTGTTCGCTGCAACCCGAAGAAGGCCCCGACGTTGTTCAGGCGATCATGGCAAAGCATGGCGACATCAAGCGTCTGCCAATTGATCCGACGGAATTCGGTCTGCCAAAATCGACCCTCTCAGACAAAGGCGATCTACGCACTCTTCCTTGCCATATGGCGGATTATGGCGGAATGGATGGATTTTTTATCGCCTGTTTGCACCGTCCCGGATGATCTCAACCCGCAGGTAACGCGTAAGCAGCAAACTCATTGAAGTAAAAGGATATTTGCCGTACAAACAGGCAGTATTTTTAACGGGCGTGTACAGTAGGCTCGACCAATGGCCGATAGCGGTAAAACACACGAATCTTTTGATCGCAACGAAACCATCCAAGGTTCGTCAGATCGCGCGTTTGGCATTGTCTTCACCGTGGTATTCCTGCTCATCGGCTCATGGTCATTGATATGGGGCGATACTGTCTGGTGGTGGGCTTTTGCGGTTGCCGCAATCTTCCTCATAGCCGCGTTTGTTATTCCTAAAGCTCTCGCGCCGCTCAATCGAGCCTGGATGTAGTTTGGGCTTTTGCTGCACAAGATCGTTAACCCGGTGATTATGGGGTTAGTGTTTTTTATCGCTGTGACACCGACGGCCCTTATTATGAGAGCACTAGGGAAAGATCCATTGAGACGCCAACTTGATAAAGAGGCGACAACATACTGGATTGACCGAGCCCCACCAGGACCGGAACCCGACACAATGCCACACCAATTCTAAAGGTTGCTATGTCATTTCTTAAAGAACTCTGGATGTTTATGCGGGTCCGCAAAAAGTTTTGGCTGCTTCCAATCATTCTTATGATGCTGGTGTTTGGCGGACTTGTCGTCCTGACTCAGGGTTCTGCCGTTGCGCCCTTCATCTATACAATTTTCTAGGCTGGAGCAGTTATGCGTATTGTCGGTATTTCAGCCTTTTATCACGACAGTGCCGCTGCGCTGATCGACGACGGACAGGTTATCGCTGCGGCGCAGGAAGAACGGTTTTCCCGAAAAAAACAGGATTCTGATTTTCCCAAGCTCGCGTTGGATTACTGCCTCGAAGAAGCAGGGGTCTCCTTATCGGATGTTGATTACATCGCGTTCTATGACAAGCCATTCCTGAAATTTGAAAGACTTATCGAAACCTATGTCGCGTTCGCGCCACGCGGTTTCGAATCCTTTCGCAAGGCAATGCCGATCTGGCTCAAGGAAAAGCTCTTTCAAAAAAGCATGCTGCGCGACAAGCTGCGTGAAAGTGCGCCAGATTATAATTGGGACAACCGGTTACTCTTTGCCGAACATCACCAAAGTCACGCCGCCAGCGCGTTTTATCCATCGCCGTTTGCAAGTGCGGCCATCCTGACCATGGACGGCGTTGGCGAGTGGGCCACGACATCCCTTGGGATGGGCAACGGCAATACGGTGGAAATGACCCGCGAAATCCATTTCCCGCATTCCCTTGGTCTCTTATATTCCGCCTTTACCTATTATACGGGTTTTCGCGTCAATTCCGGCGAGTACAAGGTCATGGGACTTGCTCCTTATGGCGAGCCTAAATATGCGCAGAAAATTTTAGACAATGTTGTCGATGTAAAAGAGGACGGGTCGTTCAGGCTTGATCTGAGCTATTTCGATTATTGCACCGGACTTCGGATGACGAATGAGAAGTTCGATGCATTGTTTGATGCACCACCGCGCGATCCAGAAACACTACTTACCCAACGTGAAATGGATCTTGCTGCATCGATCCAAGCCGTTACCGAAGAAATCGTTCTCCGGCTAGGACGATCTGTTGCTAAAGATACGGGCGAGAAAAATCTGTGTTTGGCCGGTGGCGTTGCTTTGAACTGCGTCGCGAATGGCAAACTTCTACGCGACAATGCGTTTGAGAATATATGGATCCAGCCCGCCGCTGGCGACGCAGGTGGTGCGCTTGGTGCCGCACAGGTCGCCTATCATCATTTCCAGGGACAACTCAGGAAGCTGAATGGCGTTATGGACGGCATGAAGGGCTCGTATCTCGGCCCTGAGTTCAGTCAGGAGCAGATCGAAACCAGGCTCACCGAAAGTGGCGCTAAATTCAAAGTGTTGTCCGAAGACGAAATGATCACAAGCACAGCGGATGCCTTAGCCAACGGCAAGGCAATTGGCTGGTTCCAGGGCCGCATGGAATTTGGCCCTCGTTCACTCGGCGGCCGATCTATTCTCGGGGATCCACGCGACCCCGCGATGCAAAAGACTTTAAATCTACGCGTAAAATATCGCGAATCCTTCCGCCCATTCGCGCCTTCTGTCCTGCGCGAAGACGTCGCGGACTGGTTCGAGCTTGATAGCGATAGCCCATATATGTTGTTGGTCGCTGACGTTGCAGAGCAACATCGCCGAGAAATGTCTGAAGAAGAACAAGCGCTTTTCGGTATCGATAAACTGAATGTGCCACGCTCCTCAATTCCGGCAATTACCCATGTGGATTATTCTGCGCGGGTCCAGACAGTCCATGAAGAAACCAATCCCCGCTACTATGCCTTGATCAAAGACTTCAAGGAGAAGACCGGCTGTCCGATTTTGGTCAATACCAGCTTCAATGTGCGCGGAGAGCCAATCGTCTGTACGCCAGAAGATGCCTTTCGATGCTTCATAAGTACAGGGATTGAGGTTCTAGTTTGCGGGAATTGTTTTTTGGTAAAAGAAGATCAGGATCCCGAATTGGCAGAAGACTATAAGGACAAGTTTGAGCTAGATTAAACTTTCAACACTAGTTCCTGTTAACTTCAGATAAGTAGGCCGCAGTGCAAAAGCCTGTCAGAATTGCCCCCTCTATTCTCTCCGCCAATTTTGCGTCATTGGGCGCCGATATCGATGCTATCGCCAAGGCAGGTGCCGACTGGGTACATGTTGATGTGATGGATGGTCATTTCGTGCCGAACATCACGATTGGACCGACGGTTGTTAAAGCCGTCCGCGATGTCACGGATATCCCCTTTGACGTCCATTTGATGATTTCACCTGTGGATCCGTATGTTGATGATTTTGTGGCTGCCGACGCTGATATAATTACCGCTCACATAGAAGCTGGACCCCATATTCATCGGACGCTTCAGTATATTAAGAGTCTGGGTAAAAAAGCTGGCGTATCGCTCAACCCGTCAACGCCGGCATCTTCTATTTGTCACATTCTTGGTATCGTCGATTTGGTATTGGTGATGACGGTCAATCCAGGATTTGGTGGCCAGGGTTTTATAGAAGGGCAACTCGCAAAAATCAGCGAAATAAGGCAGATGATTGATAAATCAGGCCGGGACATTGATCTGGAGGTCGATGGCGGTATTAACCCTGAAACGGCCAAACAGGCCATATCGGCAGGGGCTGATGTTTTGGTTGCGGGCACAGCTGTGTTCGGAGGCGGCAACAGCGATGGAGGATATAAAGAGAAAATTCAGCGATTACGCGGGTAATGAATAATACTGTGTGGCTTCGACGCACTAGCTCGGTTATTTTCCCTAGCGAAAATTTAAAATTTCAAATAGATGAACGCTAATCGCGCCTTCAGATTTCTTGAACACAAGATTCGCCGGCTTAGCTTGCGAAAAATTCTCTATGTGTTCAGCACAGCCGTTTTTAAATCCAATCTTTATCGACGCTTGTTGGAAAAAGCAGGTGAAGAAACCCCAAAATTTCTCCCGACCGACAATTGGCCAGGCAACGCGAATCGTGGAGCCGTAACGGTCGAAGGTGATTTTGAATGCCTCGGAACTGTTATCCGCGATGCGGATAAACCCTGGCTGGCCACGAGCGTCAGCGATGCCTGGCTTACCAGCGTCTCGGAGTTCAATTGGTTACGGGACCTACGCGCTGTTGGAAATGATGAAGCCAGAGCAAGGGCCCGGGATTTAATTGCGCGCTGGATCGACAGCCACGGAAGCCGCTGGCAAAAAATTTCATGGCGACCTTCAGTTACTGGCATTCGGCTTGCCAATTGGCTGGGACATCGTGAATTTCTAGCAGTGGGCGCAGATGCCCGTTTTCTCAATAAGCTCGATCAGAGTGTTCATCAGCAGGGCCGCTACCTACAGCATGTCGCAAAGCTTACCCCCACCGGAATTGATCGAATTCTGGCATATAAAGGGCTCATTTTAATTGGATTATCTGACAAGAATACGGCGCAATTTTCGAAATGGCTCACGCGGCTCGATCATGAGATTGATACCCAGTTCCTGGGGGATGGTGGTCACGTTTCCCGTAGTCCTGCGATCGAACTTTCATTGTTAAAACATCTGATCGATATCAGGGCGGCATTACGGGATGCCAAGGAAGAAATATCCCACACTCTCCAAACCGCTATAGACAAAATCGCACCAATGGTCCGTTTCTTTCGCCATGGCGATGGTGGACTGGCCTTGTTCAATGGCAGCGATGAAGAGGAAGGATGGCTAATCGATGTTGTCCTAACGAGATCGGAAGCGCGCGGCAAACCGCTCGATTCCGCACCACATAGTGGCTTTGAACGCCTCGCGGCCAATCGAACGTTGCTCCTGATGGATGTCGGAGCACCACCGCGCGCGGGGTATGACCAACAAGCCCATGCCGGCGCGCTAAGTTTTGAAATGAGTGTCGGCAAAGAACGTATCATTACAAATTGTGGCGCCCATTTCGGAGGAACGGAGTCATGGCTGGACGCCCAACGGACGACGGCCGCGCATTCAACTGTAACAGTTGAGGATGTTAACTCAGCAGAGTTGTTAGAGACCAATGGGGTTGGTGGAAGACCGAAATTCGTTTCAGCGGAACGCCGGGAAGCCGATGGAAATATTTGGATAGATGCCGCCTTGATTGGATATGGCGGTCGCAATACAGCTGACCACTCTCGTCGCGTATATCTCTCAGCAAATGGTGGTGATATTCGTGGTGAGGACACAATTACCGGAAACGATAGCCAAAAATTCGTCGCGCGATTCCATTTACATCCGTCTATTCAGGCGTCTCTCGTGCGCCAGGCAAACTCTGTTTTGATGCGAACCCCAAGTGGGTCTGGCTGGCGCTTTAGAGCTTCAGGAGGAGTCATTTCGTTGCAGGAAAGTGTTTATCTGGGGATTCCCGGCGAGGTCAAACGCGCGGAGCAAGTTGTCATTTCCGCCGCAACACAAAATGGAAACGGTCAGATCAAGTGGGCGATTTCCCGTCTCGCGGACGAAAACTAGTCCAACGAAGTGCAAGCGAATTTGCTTTTTACAGCTGCCAACGAGCAATCGAATCCGGTAGTTCAAGAGAACGCCACATTCCCTTAACATCAGCGACCAGGCCATCCCCGGTTAGCAAACTCTCAAATCGAGAATCATCAAAGTCAACATAGGGTTGATGTGGAACAGCACCGACAACGCAGTCGTACCCCCCCGCATCGTCCAGCGTGGGCATTAACGATATGCCAAATATTTCGCTTGCTTCAGTTGCGTCCGCAAGGGCGTCATGGACATCGACCATAAAACCCTGGGTTTCAAGTTCACGAACAATATCGATCACCCGCGAATTCCTGAGGTCAGGAACATTCTCTTTGAAGGTTAACCCAAGGATCAAAATTTTCGCGCCGACGCCCTTATCCTTTTTCGCGAGTTCTTCGACAACGCTATTTGCAACATACTTGCCCATTCCGTCATTTATCCGGCGACCGGCGAGGATGATTTCAGGATTCAGTCCATGGGCGGTAGCTGAATGTGCAAGGTAAAATGGGTCAACGCCAATACAATGCCCCCCGACGAGGCCTGGCGCAAAATTGAGGAAATTCCATTTCGTTCCAGCCGCTTCCAGCACATCATAAACGGAGAGGTCCATTTTTTGAAAAATTGTCGTTACTTCATTGATGAAGGCTATATTGATATCCCGCTGAGTGTTTTCGATAACCTTTGCGGCTTCTGCCGTTCGTATATCGCGCGCCACAAATATGCCGCCCGACGTGAGACGACCATAAATCTCGGAGAGGACCTGGGTAACTTCTGTATTTTGGCCGGCAACCACCTTGGTAATCTTATCGACTGTATGCTCTTTATCGCCGGGGTTAATGCGTTCGGGAGAATAGCCAAGAAAAAAATCCGTCCCGCAGGTGAGACCGGATGCCGCTTCCAATTCGGGCCCAGCTACATCTTCAGTAACGCCGGGATAAACTGTGGATTCGCAAACGACGATGTCACCCTTCTTTAAGACGCCACCGACGAGCTTGCTCGCACCGCGCACAGCAGCGAGATCGGGTTCATTATTTTGATCAACCGGCGTTGGAACAGTGACAATAAAAATTTCAGCATTCTCGATGCCAGAGACCTGATCCGTAAGTTCCAGTGTGGACGCACTCAATGAATTAGCATCAATTTCATTGGTTCGATCCAGTCCAGCCTGCAGTTCTTCAACCCGGCTAGAATCGATATCAAGACCTATTACCGAAAAGTGGCGTGCCAGGTGGACCGCCAACGGCAAACCGACATATCCCAAGCCAACGACGGCGATTCTCTTTAACTCAGACATTTACTACTCCACAACGAGCGAACTCCTCTACTCCGCATTTCAACCTTCTGTCAATCAATGGCAACAATTGGGTTACTTGAGAATTTAATGTTATTGAAAAATGATGTTCAGTTGCATAGGTTCCCCGATTAGAGCAGTAAGGAGCAGGTCATTGTCCGTCACGCCATTCCCGACGCCTAGCGATAAGCCAACTAAACCGATTAATCCAAATTCCAAGGCAGGCCGACTGCGGTCATTGCTAACATCATCTGAGACTGAATTCATCATGGAAGCCCATGATGGCCTTTCCGCCAAGATTGTGGAAGAAGCAGGGTTTGATGGTATATGGGCGAGCGGATTGACAATTTCCGCAGCACTTGGTGTCCGGGACAGCAACGAGGCGTCCTGGACACAGGTGTTGGAGGTCCTCGAGTTTATGTCGGATGCGACCTCGATTCCGATTCTGGTAGATGGTGATACCGGCTATGGCAATTTTAATAACGTTCGTCGAGTTGTTCGCAAGCTCGGTCAAAGAGGGATCGCCGGAATTTGTATTGAGGACAAATTGTTTCCCAAGACCAATTCATTCATTGGTGAGGGCCAGCCGCTTGCGGACATGGATGAATTTTGTGGAAAAATTAAAGCCGGCAAAGATAGCCAACTAAACGATGATTTTAGCGTTGTCGCTCGGCTTGAAGCCCTGATTTCCGGCCAGGGTATGGCTGAAGCATTGAAGCGCGCAAACGCCTACTACAATGCCGGTGCGGATGGCCTCCTGATTCATTCGAAAATGCGGGAACCGGATGAGATTCTGGAATTCCTGTCTGAATGGGATGACAGATGCCCAGTCGTCATAGTTCCGACAACCTATTACGACACCCCAACTGAAAAGTGGCGGGATGCGAGAGTTTCTCTGGTCATTTGGGCAAACCACAACCTGCGAGCATCGATATCGGCGATGCGAGAAGTTTCGGCAAGAATTCTTCGCGATCAAACGATTGCGACGGTTGAAAATGAAGTGGCGACCGTAAGTGATGTGTTTGATTTGGCAGGCAATGCAGAATTATCCAACGCCGAAAAAATTTACCTACCAACAACGTCGGGCGCGCCGAAGGCTATTGTTCTTGCCGCTTCGCGTGGCGAAGCGCTTGGCGAACTGACCGCCGACCGACCAAAGTGTATGTTGGATGTCAGAGGAAAACCTCTCTTAAGCCGTCTTGTTGAAACGCTGAATGGTGGCGGAATACGCGACGTAACGGTCATTCGCGGATATCGAAAAAAAATGGTCAATCTGCCCAGTGTCAAAACAATAGACAATGATCAGTATGATAAAACCGGCGAGGCGTCGACATTAGCTTGCGCTGCCGATGCGCTCCAGGGAGAGACCATACTTGCTTATGGTGACGTGTTGTTTCGTCAACATATCCTTGATCAAATTTCTAAAGCAGAGGGTGACATCGTCCTTGCAGTCGATGCGTTGTGGCAGGAACGTGATCCTGATCCGTTATCCCGAACTCGCGATCTGGTAAGCGGTTCCGCGCCGTTCAAGACGGGTTATCTTGAGGACGATACGGTTTCGGTCAAAAAAATTGGGCACGAACCTAATGCCGATGAGATTGACGGGGAGTGGATTGGTGTAGCCCATTTGAGCGCAGAAGGCGCTTTGGCCGTGCAAGAGGAAATCGGCAATATGAGCGCCGATGGCTCGATTGAACAAGCCAGTCTGATCGAACTTTTCCAAAGGTTGCTGGCAAGAGGGGTTGTAATCAATGTCCTCTACGTGGCCGGCCAGTGGCTCGATGTTGATAATCCTGCCGATTTAAAGGACGCCGGGAGTTTTCTATAAGATTTCTGAAGGTATAACAGACAGACCAGATCAAGGTGTTCACAAAAAAAACGCTTTTGGGACGTCAGTCTATATCTATATCTATATCTATATCTGTGAAAATATAGAAAGTCCTTTACAATATATTGAATTACATACATGATTCGGCTGTAGAAGACCTCTTGACGTTCATGGTTTGAACGAAGTATGTTCGCAGCGTGAATAAAGGGAATCGGTGTGGCGAGCTCCGGAAAATCAACTTCTGAAAGCAACAGTGAGGCCGAAATTACGCTGGGCCTGTTATCTGTTGTTGAACAAAATAGCACCCATACCCAAAGATTGATTGCGCACGAATTAGGCGTCGCCCTCGGCCTCGCCAATGCCTATCTCAAACGCTGTATAAAGAAGGGGTGGATCAAAGTTAATGAAGCGTCGGCTAACCGGTATGCATATTACCTCACCCCGACAGGATTTGCGGAGAAAAGCCGATTAACAGCGGATTATCTTTCCTATTCCTTCAATTTTTTTCGCGGCGCCCGAAACCAGTGTTCGACGCTATTTGAAGAATGTCAGAATTCAGGCTGGAACCGCGTTGCCTTAATAGGCGCAACCGATCTCGCCGAAATAGCGACGCTCTGCGCCAAAGATTTCGGGATCGAATTGATCGGCATCGTCGACCCAAAGCTTAATCAGCCAGATTACGCTGGGGTGCCGTTGGCCGGTAGGTTGAAAGACCTTGGATCCGTCAGCGCGGTCATCATAACCGAACTAAAAGAAGCACAACGCGCATTCGATACATTGGTTGAATCGATGCCGCGGGAACGAGTGCTGACGCCGCCACTTTTGAAAGTGTCCCGCAGCAAACCCCAGTTGGCGGAGTAATTGGATGCATTGGTATGTCGTCCAAACTCAAGCACTGGCAGAAAACAAAGCGTTGTTTCATTTAAAGCGACAGGGTTTTGAGGTGTACTTGCCTCGCTATCTAAAGCGTCGACGCCACGCCCGAAAAACTGATTGGGTGCCAGCGCCGCTATTTCCCCGCTACATGTTTCTTCAAATGGATACCGAACGATCCCGTTGGTTGAACATTCGCTCAACAATCGGTGTTTCTCAATTGGTTTGCCAAGGCAACCGACCCGCCGCCGTTCCAGATGAAGTAATTGAAAGCATCAGGGAACGGGAGAGTGACGTGGGATTGATCGATATTCGCCGGGAAGCGCATTTCAACAAAGGGGATGTCGTACAGGTTATGGATGGCCCCCTTTACGAGCGCGTAGGCCTGTTTGAATGCCAATCCGATGATGATCGCGTCGTAATTCTGCTCGATCTGCTCGGGCGCGAAGTGAAAGTAAAAGTGCCGATAGAAACCGTCGCTACCTACCAGTAGTGAATATTGGCCCAAAAACCTTTTCCTCCGGGTGGAGCTATTTCACCCGGACTGCGGTAGCGTGGGTAAATTGCAAGACACTCTCACTCACTAAACGAGAGTGAAGTTTCACACTCTAAGACCAACTTTAACTTCTGAGTAAGGCCGAGACAGACGATGAATAATTTTTTCGATCCGCAACCCCAACTGGATGGGAAGAATATTCTGGTTACTGGCGGAACTGGTTCTTTTGGCAAAGCATTCGTTGAAACTGTCCTAACGAGTTTCAAACCCAAAAAAGTGATAATTTTTTCTCGGGACGAACTCAAACAGTATGAATTAGCACATAAATTTCCGCACGAAAGGTTTCCGCAGTTACGGTTTTTTATTGGTGATATCCGTGACCTGCCCCGTCTTGAAATGGCTATGCGAGATGTAGAAATAGTAATCCACTCAGCAGCCTTAAAACATGTTCCCGCCGCTGAATACAATCCCTTCGAATGCATACATACAAATGTGTTAGGCGCTGAAAACATTGTGCAAGCCGCCATCCGGGCAGATGTCGACAAGGTCATAGCCTTATCAACGGACAAGGCAACAAACCCAACTAATTTATACGGCGCAAGCAAACTGGCCGCAGACAAAATTTTTATCGCAGCTAATAATCTGAGCGGTACCGACGGCACACGATTTTCCGTCGTGCGATACGGAAATGTAATCGGGTCCCGCGGAAGTATCGTTCCGTTTTTTGCGAAACTGGTCCGAGAAAAAGCAGATACAATCCCCATCACCGATTCACGGATGACCCGATTTTGGATCACTCTTGAACAAGGTGTAAATTTTGTTCTTTCCAGTTTAGCGATAATGCAACGTGGCGAGATTTTCGTCCCGAAAATCCCAAGTATGAATATCGGGCAATTGGCGAATGCAATCGCGCCAGACATCAAACAAAAGGTCGTAGGCATTCGGCCCGGGGAGAAACTGCACGAAGTACTGATTTCCAAAGAAGACGCCCGAACAACTTTGGAAATTGACGACCGTTATATCGTTCATTCAGCTTTCAACACCTGGACCCCGGAATCAGAACGACCGGGAACCCCAGTAGATCCTGAATTTGTCTACGAAAGCGATACAAATCCAGAGCAATTCGATGACGCTGAGTTAAAAGAAATTTTAAGCGACATTACCCTTTCTAATGATGACTAAGGAATTTCTTCCGTATAGCTGTCATTCTGTTGATGAAGCTGATATCGACGCTGTCACTGACGTCCTCAAGAGCGACTTCCTTACAACCGGGCCAGCTGTTGCTGCCTTTGAAGACTCCCTTGCAAACTATGTCGGTGCGGATTTTGCGATTGCGTGTTCAAGCGGAACGGCCGCGCTTCACCTCGCATTACTGGCAATGGGTGTCGGGGCGGACGATACCGTTATTGTTCCTTCAGTCACATTTGTCGCAACTGCCAATGCTGCTCGCTTCTGTGGCGCCGAAGTTCTATTTTCGGATGTGTGCCCTGAGTCGGGGTTGATGACAGCCGACCATCTTGAAGAAACCCTCACTCGTGCGACGTCGGTGAAACCGGCTGTTGTAATCCCGGTCCATCTCACCGGCCAAACCGCTTCGATGGAGAATATTCATACCGTAGCGGAAAGTCACAATATCAGGATTTTGGAGGATGCCTGCCATGCACTGGGCGCTGAAAAACCTCCCTCGTCAGGACATACCAATTCGAGGATTGGAGATTGTCAGCATTCGCAGATGTGTGTTTTTTCGTTTAATCCAGTCAAATCGATTGCTGCCGGTGAAGGAGGTGCGCTCACGCTCAATGATGAGGCGAGCGCCAGCAGACTAAGAGAGCTTCGAAATCATGGTCTCGTGCATGACCCTGCCAAACATGTATTTCCAGAAATGGCGATTGATGATCAGGGCGATCCGAACGCTTGGTACTACGAGACGAACACGCTAGCACCAAATTATCGGCTCAATTCCCTTTCATGTGCGCTTGCAAAAAGCCAACTTTCCAAGCTGGATTCACGCATCCAACGACGGCGTGAATTAGCCGAACTTTATGACACATTGTTATCTGAACTTTCGCCATTGGTAAAACCCATCACCAGAACCGCCAACTGCGCCAGCGCTTGGCACCTGTATAGCGTTCTAATAGATTTTTCAGCCGCTGAAATGTCTCGAAACGCTTTTATGGATGGGCTTAAGAAGGAAAATATAGGATCCCAAGTCCATTACATACCCGTACATAAACAACCGTATTATGTTGAACGGTATGGTGAGATTTCATTACCTGGCGCGGACCAGTATTACAAAAGAACATTATCGCTCCCTCTATTTCCAGGGATGCAAAATGAGGGTGTTGTCCGCGTCGTCGAAACGATGCGGAAAATTTTATTCGGAAATTGAGTGCCTTCCGCAATTTTTGAAGTAAGTGAAAGACCTTTCCCAGGAATTCTCCCTTGAGCTCCGTAATTATTGTCCAAGCAAGAATGACATCCTCTCGCTTGCCAGGGAAAGTACTGCTTCAGGTACGTGGCACGCCATTGTTGGAATATCTGATAGAGCGTTTAAAACGCTGCCAGGCGGCCGACCGCCTTATCATCGCAACGACAAAAAACAAATCCGACGACCCCATTATAGAGCTATGCAATTCTCTTTCGGTTGATAATTTTAGGGGCGACGAACAGGATGTATTATCACGATATTATGGAGCAGCTGTTGCGACCAAGGCGTCAGTCGTCGTTCGCGTCACAGCTGATTCTCCACTAATTGATCCGGCGACAATCGATAAATTTATCCTATGGCTCAAAACGAACCAGACACAGTTTGACTATGTATCGAATGGCTCGCCACCAACTTTGCCCAACGGTATGGGGTGCGAGGTGTTTTCGATGGACGCTTTGCGACTAGCCTATCAGAACGCCAAATCAGATTTTGATAAGGAGCATGTAACACCTTATATCATCCGCGGCGAAAATGGTTTGCGGGTTGGCTCTTTGCCCCATCGAAAAAATTTAAGTGACCATCGATGGACGTTAGATACACAAGAGGACTTCAAACTAATAGAAAAAATTATTAGTGCGGGTTATCCATCGCACCCTCATTTTACCTTGGAAGATATCGAGGCTTTAGTCGAAGCTCATTCGGAATGGATGTCAATTAATCGAATGAGTAAACAGGTCAGCGGTCCGTATGCGACCCTGCCCGAATCTTGTTCATGAGCATTGATAACTGTCTGTTCTATACTGTCGCTGGCCCGGATGTCGGACTTGGCCACCTCAAGCGATGTATTGCGTTTGCAAATGCCCTGCGATCAAAGGGCATCGGAAGCGAATTTCTGCTTGAGGGTAACTCCTCTGATTTAAAGCGTTTAGTGAGTGGGGAAGGATATGAGTGTCACGGCCTCCCAATGAATTCGCCGTGTCAAAATCTATCAGAATTATTAATGGCCAGGTCGAAAAACGAGCAGACCATAATATTTGACTTTTCCTGTCGAGCTCGAATCTTAAATCGCATTGAAACACTGCAACAAATTGATGTGTTACAGCAGTCTGGCCGACGATGTGTAGCGCTCGACGGTATAAAGGAACATAGCCTTTTTGCAGGTGATGAAGGGATCTTGGACTTCCTCATCACACCCTATGTAGGCGAAGCCCCCCGTGTTACCAACCAATTAGCCGGGGCCAAGTATTTTATTTTTAGTTCTGAATACGTATCCGCCGCGCGTACTAAACGGAAGATTTCTAAAGATGCTCGTCGACTTCTCGTAACGTTTGGCGGCACTGATTTCTGTAATCTGACAGAACGATGCCTGAAAGCCCTTAAACTAATTCCAGAGAAAAAATCTGTTCAAGTGATTGTCGGCCCGGGTTTTAGCGCGAAGCAGACGTCAACCATTCAAAAATTAGTTGAGGAAACCGATCGTCACAAAATCGAGTTGATCGATTCTCCAGCATCTCTTCATACACAAATGGTTTGGTGCGACATTGCTGTATCAAATACCGGTCTGACCAAGTACGAACTCGCCGTCACCGGAACGCCCTCAATTCAAATTTCGATAGATGAAAGCCATAGCAACACCAATTCGAATTTCGCCAATGCAGAAACGGCAAATCATATAGGAATCTCAGAAAACACATCTGCAGATTTGATTGCGCGATCAATTGAAACTCTATGTGCTGATGTTGCTGAAAGGCAGAGATTTAGCATCAACGGAAAGAACCTATTTGATGGGTTGGGAGCAGAAAGAGTGATCAACGCTCTCTTCAGAAACGCCACGAATGCAGCTACGAAAGATTATGTGCTTTGCTAAATTCCAGCTTTAAAATTGACTCTCAAGAAATCGCCACTGATGAAGATCCATATATTATTGCAGAAATTGGATCGAATTTTAATCAGTCTCTCGATACAGCAAAACGTCTAATAGATGTCGCCTGCGAAGCTGGAGCTAACGCCGCAAAATTCCAATTATTTTCAGCAGAAGAACTATATCCGAAAGATCATGAACTCTACCCAATATTTAAAGCGAATGAGCTTTCCTCAGACTGGATCCAGCCGCTTCAAGAACATTGCGTGGAACAGAGAATTACTTTTATGGCATCAGCGTTCGACCTTTCCTCAATTAGAACGCTCAGGGACCACAAGGTAAGCGCCTTTAAAATCGCGTCTTCTGAAACTACCAACCTTGGACTTGTATTCGAAATGGCTAAATCGGGACAACCGTTGATCATTTCAACCGGCATGTGTGATTTAAGTGATGTGGTCGATGCAATTGCCGTTTGCGAAGCGGCAGGCAACACGTCGATCGCCCTCCTGCAATGCGCCGCTGTATATCCAGCACCAGCGGAGGATCTTAACTTACGGGCAATGGCATTGATGCAATCGGCATTTGGATGTCCTGTCGGATTCTCCGACCACTCGATGGGTATCGCCGCGGCCATTGCGTCTATTGGCGCAGGCGCCACTGTGTATGAGCGACACATAACGCTAGACCGAAATTCAGAAGGCCCAGACCATTTTTATGCAATGGAACCCAATGAATTTGAGGCGTTAATCAAGAATATTCGCGAAGCGGCGTCCGCGCTCGGACAACCCGTTAAAGACTTGTTGCAGCAAGAGCGCGAAGCGGGCCGCCGCGAAGGACTATATCTTTCCAAGTCATTGCCAGCAGGTCATATTATTTCGGAAACCGATATCAGAATCGCGCGCCCCGCGGTCGGCATAAGAGCACGCTTTATGCCGGTCGTTCTTGGACAGAAATTGATTGACAGCGCGGATAAGGATGAAGCGCTACAATGGCAGATGATTAGGGAGACAAGTCGCGATGAGTGACGCCCAGGTCGTCCTGTTTGGCATCGGAGAAATGGCATCACTTGCGCGATTTTATTTCGAACATGACAGCGCCTACGACGTAGCAGGCTTCGTTGTAGATGATGAATTCGCACAAGCAGAAAATTTTGAGGGATTGCCACTAGTTGCCCTCAGTGACGTCACTGAAAAATTCCCTCCAGAAGATTTTCGAATGTTTGTCGCACTTTCATATCGCGAACTGAATCAGGTACGCGAAGCAAGATATAGAACATTGAAAGAAAAAGGGTATCAACTGGTTTCCTATATTTCATCCAAGGCAACAACCTGGCCCGACCTCATTACCGGGGATAACTGCTTCATCCTGGAGGATCAAACAATCCAGCCACGGGTAAAGCTAGGCAACAATGTCATGCTTTGGAGCGGAAATCACATTGGCCATGGTACAGTGATCGGCGACCATACTTACCTTTCATCTCAAATTACTGTTTCAGGTCATTGTGAGTTTGGCCAACGCTGTTTCGTTGGCGTAAATGCCTCCTTTCGTGATTTCTGTGAAGTGGGTGATGATGTTTTCGTCGGTATGGGGGCAAACGTTACCCAGGATATTGCCGATGGGAGCGTCGTCGTCGCCAAAGGGTCTGAAATATACTCTGCTGACGACCGCCGCGCCAAAGCTCTCAAAAGACAATATTTTCGCCTAAAAACATAGCTGATGACTCGCTGATCTATTTCAAATCCCATCTATGACCAAATCTAATTCTGCAACTGAAATTTATGCCGCATTCCGGGACACATCCGACGGGAATCCGCTTCGGATCAAGCGGGACAAGGGATTGGTCAACAATGCTAAAGAAATATTTCCATTTATTGATGACAAATGCCGCGTTGTTGATTTTATGCCCTTAGATAGGGCCGATGAAGCACACAAAGAAATGTATGACAGTGATCATGCGTTGGAAGTTTACCGGAACTTTCTGGATTGGTTATTTGCGACATTTGAAGAGGATGAAACGGCTTTCCGGAAAAATTTGATTGAGCGCCTACGACTTACCGAAGGGCAAAAAGTCTTAGTCACAGGGTGCGGTTTTGGGGAAGACTTAACGTTAATTTCAGAGTTAGTTGGATCGTCAGGGGATATCCACGCTCAGGATTTAAGCAAAGCGATGGTTCTTTCTGCCAGTGAAAACTTCACTCATGACACAGCGCTGTTTTCGGTTTCTAGCGCACTCGACTTACCTTACCAATCCAGACACTTCGACGCAGTCATGCATTTTGGCGGTATCAATCTTTTCGGCGACATTGATCAAGCGATTCTCGAGATGGAAAGGGTCTGTAAAGTCGGAGGCAGAGTTCTTTTTGGAGATGAAGGGATCGCCCCTCATTTGCGAAACACAACCTATGGCGCCGTCGCTACAAACAATAATCAGCTTTGGGATGTGGAAGCACCTCTAACTGCTCTGCCAATAAATGCTGCCGATATCGAACTCAGTTACGTTCTTGGAAATTGTTTTTATTTGATCAGCTTTTCGCCACAAGACGGTGCTCCAAGAATGAACATCGATATCGAACACAAGGGACTAAGAGGGGGAACCGCCCGCACGCGGTACTATGGGCAAGTTGAAGGTGTCATGCCTGCAACGCAGGAGAGACTCTACGAAGTCGCCAAAGAACGCGGCATCTCGGTTCACAAGCTTCTTGAGGACCTCATTAATTCTGAGCTCAAGCGCTGAGGCAGCCAACAATATTTCCGCGGTTCTGTACTACATTAAAACGAATATTCGAGGGAACTCTCGCGCGCCCCTAATTGTCGCAGACTTTTTCTCTACCCCCTAAAAAATGCAAAAACGTTGGCAAAAACTTGGGTTATTTATCGAACCTGATCCGTCTATCTGGTGGTGGCAAACTCACGCCATGGTTCCAACTGTTTTAGAGTTAGGAGATGGCCTCTTTAGGGTTTATTTCTCGGGGCGCGATCAAGAAAATCGATCTCACATTGGTTATGTTGTAATCGATGTTTCGAAAACACCCGTAATCGTAGAAACATGCGACGAGCCTGTACTATCGCCTGGCTTGCTCGGTTGCTTCGATGACAACGGCGTCACCCCTTCCTGCGTTATCCAAATGGAAGACAAGACGTATCTCTATTATATCGGCTGGAATCCAGGCTCGACGGTCGCCGTTCATCTTTATGGTGGGTTGGCGATTAGTGATGATGGTGGACTAACATTTAGTCGTTGGTCGAAAGCGCCAATATTAGAACGCACGAAAACAGATCCCTATCTCAATACTGCTCCCTGGGTCATAAAACAGAAGGACGGCTGGCGATTATATTATGTTTCGGGCGTCGGCTGGGATTCCAAGGCAACACCATATTACAAAATTAAAACGGCATTCTCACAGGACGCGATTGAATGGAAGCGCGAAGGCGACGTTTGTATAGATTTCAGATCCCCTGATGAAAGCCGGTTGGCGCGCCCTTGTGTCAGATTTGAAGACGGGATGTACAAGATGTGGTTCGCCTGCGCTACCGAGAACTATCGAATTGGATATGCGGAATCACGTGATGGTATCTCTTGGCTGCGCATGGATGAGGATGCAGGAATTGACGTTTCGGAGACCGGCTGGGATTCAGAAATGATCGAATATGCTTGTGTGTTCCAGTATCAAGAAAAACGTTTCATGTTTTATAACGGGAACCAGTACGGGTTCGATGGAGCAGGACTCGCCATTATGACAGACGCAGCGGAAGGTTTGCAGCGTCGATGACTATCGCGTCTATCGTTCAGCCAACCTTCATGCCTTGGCTAGGGTACTTCGATATTCTCGCGCAATCTGACATCACCATTTTTCTAGATAGTGTCCAGTTTCCGAGGCGGTCCTGGGTTCAGAGAAATCGGATTAAGTCGCAGGAAGGCCTGCAATGGTTAACTGTCCCTGTAAAAAAAAGAGGACTTTACGACCAACCTATTTGCGATGTTTGCATCGATGATTTGGGATTTGTGCAACGACACAATCGGGCAATTGAATTCAATTATCACAATGCTCAATATTTTGAGACCTATTTCCCTCTCGTTTCTAAGGCACTATCGAGCTGCAAAACCACACCTTTGCTTGCAAATCTCAATTTCACCATCATTGATCAATTCGTCGAAATACTCGGTTTAGATCTGAAGTCCGTGCGTTCCTCTGCAATGAATGGAATTGAAGGCAAAAGGGGTTCGCTATTGGCGTCTATTTGTGAAGCAGTGAATGCTGATCGATATCTCACGACCCCCGGGGCGGTCGACTACCTGTTGGATGATCTCAATGCTTTTACCGAGCGAGATATTGCCGTTTATGTCCACGAATACGAACATCCCGAATACACCCAACAAAATCCGCCGTTTATTCCATATGCTTCGACTCTTGATCTAATCCTAAACGAGGGCAGTAATGCTTTCGAAATCCTATGTTCAGGGCGACGGCCCTCCACTCTTCTCAGAAAAGACAATGCCACTCTCGGAACGACCCTGGATGAGGCCCTCTCATGATTTCTATTATTGAGAGGTTCAGGTCACGTCTGCAGCATATCATTTTAACGAGCCGCACCAGCTGGCATCGTTACGCATTCCCTGAAATGGTCAGCAATAATAACAGTGCTGATTCAGAGAACTGGTTCCTGATAGCTAATTCATCCACAAATGTTCAACTGAACGCTGCATTATCGAGCCTCGCCACAGGGCTAATTGGCGATGGCTGGCACGGAAAAGCGATATATTCGGACCACCCGTTTTTCGAACCTCTACTAGGGCCTGACGAGTCAGGAATTTCGGGTGCATTACGGGTTTTCCGGCGGGAGTCAGGAATTATTGCAGGGAACCATCCGGACAACGATGTAGGGCTGGGTAATTGGCAGATCGATATCAACGCACGAAAAATTATTTTAAGAGATATCAATTTCTACGATTTGTTATCAAGCTCGCTTAGTAATTTTAGTAAAAAATACGATGTCAATTTCCAGGCACAGGAAATCATAACCCTTCTAGAGGATTTGAAATCTTCAATTGAAGCCGTCCTACGGCTTTGTATTAAGATTGAAGACGCGGCACGAAGTGGCAAGCGAATTACAATCGCACTAATTGAATCACATATTGTTCCCAACGCCGTTTTTGTCTCTTATTTTTGTCAACCGTCAATTGCTGGACTCGTGCAGCTGAAACTTATTGGTCCCGCCTATACAGGTTATACAATTGGCCGCATGTCGACCCCGCACATTATGATGCGCCCCGCTGATCTGGTGTACCCACTCGCTTACTACGCTGAGAAAGAAGAATTTGATGAGTGGTATAAAACCATCAAAGCCAGTACCCGCGATACAATTATCAAAACGGGGCAATCGATCGTAGACAGCAAGCGGGTGAGAAGGTTGATTGGCAATTTTGACGAGCCAGAGATCATAACCCGTATTAACGCAACCAAAGCGGCCGGCTTGCCAATCTATTGCTTATTTGCCCACTTGTTTTATGACCGGCCAATTGTTGATCATACCACGGAATTTGACGGTATGATCGATTGGATTAGGAAAACAATTGACGCCTTCGAGAAAATTGATGGCTTGTTGCTCCTAAAACCCCATGTGGCCGAGGCTTTTTTAAAAGGAGCCAAGGCCGCGAATGAAACTCTTCACGGTTTATCCACCTCAATTCGTCTACCAGAGAACGTCGTGGTTCTTCCCCCGAACCAACTTCTCGCAAATGAAATTGCTGAACTAATAGACGCAGCAATTATCTGGCGATCCACAGCCTATCTAGAAATGACAATTCTTGGTGTCCCCGCGATATTTTGCGGTCCAAATGCCCCGTACTCCGAGCCAATGGCAGTTCGTCGACTAGAAGACTTTGGATCTTATGCCAATGCACTACAGGCACTACCAACGATAAAAGTTGAGACCCCGGAACGCCATCGGGCACTAGCAATAATTTACTTTCTAAATGTCATAAAGGTAATTAAAATTAGAGAGTTACTGGTACTTCCAAAATGGCTATGCGGTGACAATGTTGTATTGTCACCAGTTAGTGTCGTCATGAAAAAGATCGGGATATGGCGCGTCGGAAATTCGCTCGCACGTTTGATCACTTCAACGGATAACGAATTTAAAATACATACAACATCGAATTATCGCAAAAGGTTTAGGCGGCTGTCATGAAATTTTTATTTGTAAATCCCTGTCTCCGGCACGAAGCGCCGCACCGATACATACCTCTTGATCTGAATAACCATTGATATCGATATCCAAGATATCAATGGTTATTCAGATCAAGAGGTAGAAAAATTCATTGAAAAGAATGAATACGACGTTATCGCACTTGGGGCCATCGTCACGCATTACAAATGGATCAAGTGGTTTGTAACAACGGCAAAGCAGTACCACCCCCATTGTAAAATAATTGTTGGCAATGCAGTTGGCGGTTCGATCCCAGAGATTTTGTTCTCTAACACGCCTACTGACATCGTTGTCATGGGCGAAGGCGACATAACGATCATTCAAATTCTGGAGACCTTAAGAGACGGAAAATCGCTTGGTGAAGTTTGTGAACCAGAATCTATAATCGGTGAAATCCGCCGCAATCAGGATAAATATGGCGTCAATTATATTAATTTTTGGGATGAGTTATCTTTCCACAAGATCGGTCCCGCCGAAAAGTTTGTTGACGCATTAATCGAAGCCGACCTGGGCGTCCATTGGGGTGGTGCCGTACGCTCTGATTTGTTTGGCCGGCAAGATGTTGACCGGGAATGGCGAGAAACCGTTGCTGAGAAATTCTATCAGGCCGGATGTGTTGCGTTGGGCTATTCCCTTGAATCGGGAAGTGACGAAATTCTTGAAGCAATGAACAAACGTGTAAAAGCAAGCTATTTTGCCGAACAGGTTGGAATACTCCGTGATGTCGGAATTGCAAGTAACACCAGCCTGGTATTTGGATTTCCTCAGGAAACCAAAGAGACGATCACTGAAACCGTGAAGATGTGTGAAGACACTGGTGTTTATCCCAGCGCGGGATTTCTTTTGCCATTGCCGTCCACCGGCATGTGGAAGCATGCAATCGAAAATGACTTTATTGTCGACCCGGACCACTTCTTATCAACTGTCACCGAACGTCAGGATGTCGTGATGAACATGACATCCATGTCGACCGAAGTATTGTTGGAAGAGGTCACATCAGGCCTGCGTCATCTTTCCAATCTTTTTGGTAACGGGCTAGATGATGATCACTTGATCAAAACGGGTGGTTACGCAAAGCACAATAAGCACCAGGCCAAAGAGCTACAGAAACACAGAAACACGACCGATAGTCTGAATTATTCAACTGTCGCCAGCGCTCTCTAAAAACGTAGCTCGTTTTTTTACCGCTGGCTTAGCGCATTGTAACTTTGGTCGTCCTGCAATAGGCGCCAAGATTACTAATTTCTGATGGCATGTACGTTTCCAAAGGCGAACGGTTCCCCAGAAATAGTCGCGGGATACTTTAAGTATCGAACTATAAATCTCTAACAACAGTGCCAGAAAAAGTATTTCAAAAATATGCGACTCAGCGCCTAAGAAATTGCAAAGCTATATGCGCAAGACCGAGCAAAGAGGAAAGTGAGAAATGCTGATCCGAGTTTTTATCGGCCATGATCGACGAGAAACCGTTGCATTCCACACATTGAGTCAAAGCATTCACTCAAACTCATCTTCCCCAGTGAGTATTACCCCCTTAATGTTGAGCCAGTTCGATGAGCAAATGTGGCGAGAGCGCCACCCTCTTCAATCGACTGATTTTTCGTTTTCACGCTTTCTGGTTCCATATTTGTGTGAATATGAAGGTTGGGCCCTCTTTATGGATTGTGACAAGTTGATGGTCGACGATATCGCCAATCTCTGGAAGTTACGGGACGATAAATATGCGGTCATGGTCGTCAAACATGACCATGTTCCCTTGGAAACAACAAAGTTTCCAGGAGAAAAACAAACCACCTACGAGAAGAAGAATTGGTCGAGCGTTATGCTTCTCAACTGCGCTCGATGCAAGGCGTTAACACCTGACTATGTAAACGAAACCTCAGGGTTAGACCTTCATTGATTTAATTGGCTCGAGTCCGACGATCTCATCGGAGAAATTCCGCATCGTTGGAATCACTTGGTAGATTATGCCCCCCCTTACCGGTGGACCAACTCTCAAACCTCCATTTTACCATCGGCGGACCGTATTTTGACGAGTATCGGGATTGCGGATATAGCGATCTCTGGAAGAAAGAAGAGCAAGCCCTCCTAAGCAGAGCGGTTGTTGAATCCTGACCGGTTCTGTCCTTCAGTGAACCATTACTTATTTACACCTGACGCTGGCGGCCGGTTTTCAGCAACGGCTCCAAGAAATGCTGTGGTCCCGGCCTCAACAATTCTGGAAACAAATCTTCCCGACGGTCGGATCACCTATCTGCCTGACCTATGGCGTGATTTGGAGCGCAACAGAAAAATCTGTGAGGCTGTTTTTCGTATTTCAATTGAATTGACCGACGCCATTCAAAGAGAAGTCTTTGGCTTCAATAAGGCCAGCTTGCGTTTAATTCACTTTGATATCGTACATCGACGGGTAGGCGATACATTGGAGAAAATGTTGCGCCTCATTGACGCGAAATGGCCCGCCGAAGGTTTTGAACTTTGGCCAAAAACAGTAGATATCATATGTAACAATGCCTATAGCAGCGGTGATTTTTTTCGCTTTGATAACGTCCAATCTGGGCAATGGGCTCTCTTGCGTACTTTGGCCAATGGTCACGACCCTCAAATCTCGCAAACATTCAGTTTACGTCATTTTCATCGTTGGTTTCTTGGCAGACTCGCTAGCCCCAAATTGCCCGCACATATTCAAAAAACTTCCGAATGGCTTCATGCCGGACCAGATGCAAAGCAAAAGTCTTTGGGAAATATTCCGACGAGGGGCATCCCGGATTTTGTGAAGATGTATCCGTTAGGCAAAGCAAAATCTATCCGAAAGCGCATAGGCGAATTATTCACAGAAATACTCACCACGGAGTTCAAAAATTGGGGGGCAGATTGCACAGGATTGCGGAAATCAGGAGAACTTCTGGCGAAGCAATTTCCTTGTAACCGCATAGAATTTGCCGAGGAAAACCTTTCTCAATACCGAAAATTTGTTGAGAGGGCCGATGCGACAGGCTGCCTGGTTACCGAGTACGATTTTCGAGACGAACGGACTTATGCTATTTCTGCATGTCGGGATCTAGGCAAACCAGTTATTTTCTTTCAACACGGCGGCCTGTATGGCTACGAAGCTTCTGTGAGCAATATTCATGCAATTGAATTTACGGCGGCTACACATTTTATAAGCTGGGGTTGGTCAAAATATCCGGAAACACTACCAGCCGAAATGCGAAAAACCCGCATTGTGCCGTTAGCATCCCCCTCTCTTTCAGAATTAAACGTGTCAGGACGCCGTTTCGCTCGCCCCGCTAACCCTGCAGACAGAACCCTTTTGATACCTATGTCAAAGGCGAGAACATTGGACCTTCGAACCGGTACAAACGCTTCGGACGGCAATATTCCGCAATTGCGATCAGATGTCGCAAAGATCATCCGGTCAGTGCCCAACATGTTTAGCCGGTTTATCATCACCTTTCGAAGCGACATGTTTGAGTTTGACCCCTTTAAGGATGAGTTATCGTCTCTCAGCCATCTGAATATTGAAATCCATGATTATAGAAACAGAAAGGCATCTTCGTTTTTTGAAACGGTAGACGCCGTATATTGGGACATTAACGCTACCGGAATTCTCGAAAGTCTGCGATACGGTCTACCGAGCGTCGTAAGATTGGTTCCTGGCCGTATGGAAAAGGACTTGCGTTGGGCAGAAAATTATCTTTTGGCATCAGGTATTGGCTGCCTGACACCCGAAGAAGCCGCTCAAAATCTAACAAAATTTGTTTGCGACGCCAATGTTTGGAGTTCGGCTCGCTCTGGAGCAAAAGCGTTTTTGGATAAATTTGCTGCGATAAACGAAAATTATTCTGACGAGTTGAACGCGGTTATTTCCTCAATCGGCAGAGGCCTGGAAATACCCGATACAGGGTGTTCAAATGCGATGAGCCAAGGGTGACAGGAATACCCGCGCAATGAATCTATCAACAACGCTACGCCGAACTGCCCGACGCGTACTTAGGCGTCAGTCTTCGTCCGAATATCTTGAGCAACATCGGCACGCTGAGGCTGCTACGTGGGTGAAAAAATTAGGTTTGGGATCACTTAGTGCGCTAGTTGATCAGGATACCTCTGATCAAATCGTACGAGAGATGGAAGCCGCCATAAATCAAAAGTTTGTATCCATAATCAGTTTTGACTTGTCGATGATCGGGAGGACCGTCGCAAATCAAACTGTTGATCTTTGTTCTGAGGAGAATTTAAAGGAGCGTGACGGCATTGTCGTACTCGGAACAAAAACTGAGGAGTTTATATCTGCGACAAACTTTGTATGGCGTTTGGCCAAACGTATTCCTGTCATTCCGTCAACGCCGAAACTACCCAATAGAAATTCGTGGACAGAAACAATTGGTGGCGAAAGCCAAACCGCTATTTCGATCTTCAACTATTTGGAAACCTATTACCTGATCAAATATCCCGTTGAGGTCTTCTATGAATTAACATCTGATGACGGCACATGTATCGCCGATACCACATGGCTCGGTCCGGGTGCGCACAAGACCATTCGGACAGATGAAATCGCACCGGCGGGATTTAAGCGAGGCGCATTTAAATGTATCGTTTATCATCCCAAGCTACTTCAAACACCCAATCGATTCCGGGTTACAACCGATATTTGGACGAAGAGAAGCGTCGATAGTATTCACGGTCTTGAGCTCAATCGCGGACACAGTAACAGAAATGAAATTTTGTGGAGAATGGGAAAGAACTCAGACATTTTGTTCCGGCCCACTTTGAAAAGAGGTTTTTGGGACGACGAAAATAGTTGGCGTGATCTAGGTCATGTTAGTCAACCAAGAGACTCCGCCACAGTTACCGTGTCACTACGCCCTCTTGGCAAACACCAACCAACAGCAACCAAATCGGTGACACTTTCACCCGATGCCCCAGATCGCTTTTTATCTGCGGCAGAACTTTTCCCTGATGAGATGTCTCAAGATGAAAGAGACTGGGTATATTTAGCATTCGATGGCGAAGGATTAGGGCCCGCAGCAGATTGGGTGTGTACTTCAGATCGCGAAGATGGCGGTGACACTATCGCTTTTAATCACGGCTATTCCCGTCTTGTCACTCGCCCTTTTACAGCTGAAGAAAATCCAATTGGCTACGACGTAAAACCCGCCCAGCTGCCAATCCCAATTTCTTCATTCACTTACGGCTTACGTGTTGGGCTTGCGCTGTTAGATGTTGACCCAGTGCAATCGTACCAACAGCTGGAATTAACTGGTTACGATAGCGCCGGGCAGAAAGTAGATTGCGTATCTGCAGATTACAATTTTGGCGAAACAACAATTTTGGATGTCTTAGACTCTTTTGGCTCTTCAGCCGATCTTCTGAGCGGAGGCCTTGTAATATTGCGTGTCGACGGCAAAGAATGGTGCAATGCGACCCCATTGCTTTTTGTTGAAACGACATCTTCAGGTGATATTGCCTTCACGGAATTGCAGGGCCAGAGCCTCGTCAATGTACCGTTCTACATCGGCAAGCGAACGGGCACCTATATAACTCAAAACTCTATAAAATCTCGAACGCATGTTATGTCACGCGTAGTCGAAAATGATCGATGCCAAACATTGTGTACGCTAATAAATTCGTCTGCGATGCCAGAGCACTGCCGATCAACAAGCTGTAAGATCTTTTTACACAATGGCGAAGGGGAACAGATCATCGGCAAAATTGAACTCCCGCCGATGACCCAGAGAACCGTCCAGATAAGTGAAATTTTTGAAGATTTCCACGAACATTGTCCAGACGGACTTGGCTGGATCAGAGTTGTATCACAGGATGCGCAGCTTCGTGGCTACACGATGTTGCGACGAACCGACTCCGATGCAGTGTCAATTCAACATATGTGGGGCGCATAGAGATTCCCGTAGATTCCATAACATCCAGCCTCCTGAAGACATCACCACTCCGTGCTATTGACGTCGGCGCACGAAAAGGACTACGCCCTCATTGGATTCCATATCTCGATTTAATGAAAATCGATGCCATTGAACCCGATGGAGAAGAGTGCGCCCGACAAGAAAAAAGCACGCCAGAAAATGTACACTGGCACCCAGTTGCTTTGGGAAAAGTTTCGGGTCCTGCAACTCTCCATGTCCTCGCGACCAAAACAGGCTCATCTATATACGCACCCTCAAGATCATTAAGCGAATGGCTTCCACGCCCAAAGAGTTATTGGCGTGTCGATGAAGAACGAACCATCAATTGTTTGTCATTGCCGGATTTCTTAGCGGAACAAGATTTGTCAGCACCGGAATTACTGAAACTCGACGTACAAGGTGCCGAACTGGATATTCTTCAATCTTTAGAAGCGACGGAATGGGATAGCCTTCTGTCCGCAGAAGTCGAAGTAGAGTTCATTGATATTTACGAAGATCAGCCGCTTTTTGGTGAAATCGACAACCTGATGAATGCAAATGGTTTTCGTCTGTATCATATAAATCAAATGCAAAACCTTATCGGCTTGGCTAGAAATAACGCACACTACTTGCAAACTTTCTTCAACAGAATTCCCCGTTCGCAATCACAGGTCACGCCGCAATTCGCAGCCGATGCGGTTTATTTACGTGATTTTCGAGATCCAATTTTACGAGAGAACGCTGCAACATTCGTAAAATTCATTCTCCTTCTCAGCATGTATGGGTTCCATGAATTTGCGATTTGGTTTATGCACCGGACCAAAGATGAATGTCCTTTGAATGACAATGATTGGAACGCCTTGTTAGAAGAAGCCGTTGCCTTCGCTAGACCACCGTTACCATACGAACGCAATGATATGATCGGTAAAATGGTACGGTTTGCGCTGAAATTTTGTCGTATCCCTGTATAAAAAGACTGCCCGCAAGGGCGCAATGTAAAAAGCCTTTTTCATGCATCCAAATCTAGAATATCTCGACCTCTTGGTTCTCGATTTTGATGGTGTCCTTACCGACAACCGCGTCCTCGTATTGGAAGACGGTCGCGAAGCAGTATTTTGCAATCGAGCCGACGGCTTGGGATGCGATATGCTCAAGAACGCAGGGCTTCGAGTTATCATTTTGTCGACTGAAACCAATCAAGTTGTTACTGCACGAGGACAAAAGCTCGGAATAACGGTCATTCAAGGTAGCGCCGATAAGGAGTCTGCACTTCGAGATCTGCTTGCCGAGGACAAAATAGATGCCACCCGATGCGGTTATATTGGAAACGACGTCAATGACCTGGGCGCTATGAAATTAGTTGGGTGGCCAATGGCGCCCGCAGACGCACACCCATCAATCCTCAATATCTCAAAGCATGTTTTTTCGTCGGTTGGCGGTGGCGGCGTGCTACGAGAATTCTCAAACCTGCTGCTGCAATAAGAGAGAAATAACAGAAAATGGTCTACGTCATCGCCGAAATCGGCATAAATCATAACGGCTCGCTAGACACCGCCAAATCGCTCATAGATGTCGCGGTGGAAGCGGGGGCAGATGCTGTCAAATTCCAGAAACGCACTCTTGAAATCGTATACACGGCAAAAGAACGTGCCGGCGAACGGGAATCTCCATGGGGAACTACTTTTGAAGAGCAAAAAAGAGGTTTGGAGTTTACCGAAAGTGATTATGACGAAATTGATGGTTATTGCAGATCTGCAGAGATCGACTGGTTTGCATCTGCCTGGGATATTCCATCGCAAGAGGAAATGCGAAAATACAATTTTCCTCACAATAAAATTGCTTCCGCGATGCTAACACACATTCCGTTTCTCGAATGTGTCGCCAGTGAAAAACGCCATACTTTCATCTCTACGGGAATGGCAACGATTGACGATATCGACACTGCGGTAAAAACTTTTCAGAAAGCAGATTGCCCATTTACATTGCTACACTGCGTCTCCACCTATCCATGTGATGACGAAGACTGCAACGTTAAGGTCATTCAAACACTTAAAGAGCGCTATAAGACAGATGTCGGATATAGCGGACATGAACGTGGACTGATGCCATCAATACTTGCCGTGGCGGAAGGTGCTAGCGCCGTGGAACGTCATATCACGCTTGACCGTACAATGTATGGTTCGGATCAAGCGGCATCCCTAGAACCCGCCGGATTCAAACGACTGGTCCGCGATATCCGCAAAGTGAGCGACACTCTCGGTGACGGGAAAAAGATTTTCTTAGATGACGAACAACCGATCGCAAAGAAATTGCGATATTTTGCACAGTAAATCTTGATTCAGTCATGACCCAGCCAGAACGTCTCGTCTCAATAAACGGTGAACTCGCACCAGAATCAGAGGCTCGTTTATCGATCTATGACTCTGCCTTAATGTTTGGGGACATGGTCTTTGAAATGACCCGTTCCTTTAACCGCGAACATTTCAAACTCCAGGAACACATTGATCGGCTTTATGCATCCGCTGCTTGGGTAGCAATAGACATCCCCATGACAAAAGCAGAAATGATTGATGCTGTTTATGAAGTAGCTCAGCAGAACGAGGGGCTTCTAGATACAGATGACGAACATCGTATGATGATAAACGTCACGCGCGGTTTGCCGGGAATTTATGCGGGACGCGTCCAGGGCCAATCAACCGGACCGAAAGTCATCATCGCGGATTTTCCACTCCGGTGGACCGTGTCCCCGATGGCACCCTTATTTGAAACGGGCGTAAACGCCGTTATTCCGGCGCAACAAGCGATTCCCGCATATCTGATGGAGCCCAAAGTAAAGAATCGAAGCAGATTGTTTTATATGATGGCAAATCTGCAGGTTTCACAGGTAAAGGGCGATAACAACTGGGCTTTAATGACAGATCCGGACGGGTTCATAACTGAAGGTACCGGAGCGAATTTTTTCATTGTCCGTGACGGGCGTCTTTTCACGCCTGAACCCCGCAACATACTTCGGGGGATCAGCCGAGACTACATTATGGATTTAGCTCGGGAAATGAACATCGAATGCGTCGAAAGCAATCTCGAACCATTTGATATCATGCAAGCCGATGAAGCTTTTATGACGGCAACCCCCTTTTGCATGATCCCCGTTGTCAGCTTGGATAGCAGGCCCATCGGTGACGGCAAACCTGGGGAGCTTACCGGCCAGCTGCTTTCGGAATGGGGTAATAGAGTCGATGTTGATATCGTTGACCAGATCAAAAGTTGGAATGTTGCTGATGCTGAAACGGCGGCGACCCGGCCCATCGCCCCAACGCCCTATGAGTTCCGCAAAGAATGACTAGCGAATTTGATTTAACCGGTCGGGTGGCGATCATAACCGGTGCTGCGAAGGGCAACGGCCAAGCAATCGCAATTGGATTGCAAGATGCCGGTGCCACAGTTTTGGGCGTAGACATTCTCCCGACCGAATCTGAGAATATTATTCAAGCTGATATTTCTAGCGAAGATGGGCGCCAAACCTTTGTTGAAACTGCTCTGACACGTTTCGATCAGATTAATATTTTAGTCAACTGCGCCGGTATATCCATCGGTGCAAAATCTGAAGACTATTCCCAAAATGATTGGCGCCAAACGTTGGATGTCAATCTCGATAGTGCTTTTGGGTTATGCCAAAGCGTTTTTCCCGCCATGAAATCTTCGGGCGGCGGTTCGATAATTAATGTCACCAGCCTCGGGAGCGTCTTTGGCTTTCCTGAAAATCCCGCATATGGGGCGGCAAAAGGCGGCTTGCGAGCTTTAACCAAATTTTTGGCGAGAGATTGGGGTCATCTCAATATTAGGGTCAACAATCTTTGCCCAGGCTACATTCGTACAGACATGACGCGTGCCAGCTATGAAGCTCCTGAAAAACATCAGGAACGTCTTTCGCACATGATGCTTCCACGCTGGGGAGAACCAACAGATCTGGTAGGTCCAACAGTCTTTCTTGCTTCGGATGCATCAAGATACGTAACCGGCACAGATCTTTTTGTTGATGGTGGATGGACAGCAAACGGCTTGTGAAACGCCAGTCCCCAAAAAGAATTCGAAATCCAAACGTGCCATTTCAGCAATCAATCTGATGGGAGATCCTGCGATATTGAGTAAAGCCGATTTTCAATCGGCATTTATCGATATAGGCATCAAGTCCGGCGATCTCGTCATGGTTCATGCCTCCATGAGTAAATTTGGATATATTGTTAACGGAGCGCTCGATATTCTCGGCGGATTATTCGCGGTGCTCGGAGACAAGGGGACATTGGTTGTTTCAACAAACACAGGACAACTAACGGACCCAGCCGGTTGGCTAAACCCCTCGCCGCCAGAATCTCATATCGAGAAAATTCGCAAAACCATGCGCCCCTTTGACCCCGCTACAACGCCGCCACGCAATCGTGGACAACTTGTTGACGCATTCCTTAAATTTCCGGATGTCTATAGAAGTTCTCACCCCGTTAGATCTGTTGCGGCACGGGGGCCGCTAGCAGCGGACCTTACTCAAACACATCCTCTGCACGACCCCGAAGGAGAAGGCAGTCCTCTCCGAAAATTTTATGATAAGGGAGGGCTCGTATTATTACTTGGGGTGAATTTCTCTGTTTGCTCGTTAATGCATGTAGCAGAAGCTATCGCGGACATACCGTACCTGTACGAGGATAATCCGGTAGCATACGCCGTTCAGGACAATGGTACCGCACACTTTGTCGCCCTCAATAAATATTCAGAGGCTCAGGGATTTGATCGCGTCCGAAACGCCGTAAAGGACGACATAACGACAAAAGCGTTAGGTCTCAGCGACGCCTCAACTATAGACGGGCGCATACTGGTCGACACCGCCGTCAACATTCTCAAACGCGACCCCAGGGCTTTTCTTTGACTGACCAGCAATTGAATGCCATCGCTATCATCCCCGCACGAGGCGGATCAAAGGGAATACCAAACAAAAATTTAGTCCCTTTTGCTGGTCGCCCATTGTTGGGGTGGAGCATTTTTCACGCGCTTTCTAGCCCTCAGATAGAGAACGTCTTTGTGACATCCGATGACGGCAAGATTCTAAACTTCACCGAATCTGTGGGCGCTTCGCCGATTCGACGCCCCGCAGAACTTTCGGGAGACGAATCAAGTTCCGAATCAGCTTTAATACACGCAATTGATCAATTGTCTTCAGATCCAGAAATTGTTGTATTTCTTCAAGCAACGTCGCCATTGCGCAAGACCGACGATGTGGAGAATGCGTTGCAAACCTTTGCTAATACCGAAGCAGACTCATTGTTTTCGGGTGCTCGCCTCGATGACTTTAATGTTTGGGGCAACAAAGAAGGCCGTTTTGAAAGCCTCAACTATGACTTCAAAAGTCGCCAAACGCGTCAAAACCGTCGTATCGACAGCTGGGTGGAAGACGGATCAATTTATATTTTTCGTCCACAAATTCTCAGAGAGAACAACAACAGGTTGGGGGGAAAAATCGCAATTTATGAAACGGAGACATGGCAATCGTTTGAAATTGATGAACCGGACGACCTAACTTTATGCGAGATATTATTTAAGCATTATTTGGAAGATTGTGTTCAGTAAATGAAACTTGGTTGCCGGAAAATATGTCTCGCCGTTAATAACGGATTTTCTATCCGTTACCTCCTGCAATCGGATGTTTTGCCGCGTCTTTTAGATCAGGGGCATCAAATTACAGTAATCGCTCATAAGGAGGAGACGGAGCACATTAGATCCATCGTTCCCGAAGCAGTAAATATTGTCGTGGCACCACCCCCCAATAAAGCCAGTCGGTTGCAACGATATTCGGGAACCCTCCGATTTTATCTGCGGGGAGAATATGTAACGACTCCGGAAGAAATATTTCGGCGGATGCTTGCTGAAACAAAATCAAGATGGGGACGGTTTGTATTAAGGGCTATCAAAAGCCTTAGTGTGGTTTTACGCCTTGGTCGCTGTTGTCGCCGGTCCATTCCAGCCATTGAAAAGGCCGTCAACCGAACACGCGCTTTCGAGAAAGTTATTGAACAAACTGGTTGCGACCTAGTTGTTCTAACCAGTCATGGCATTTTTGGTTTTGATATGCATCTCGCCCATGCGTCGAAACGAAAGGGAATATCAATCGTCACCGTTATTCTCAGCTGGGACAATATAACGTCCGGCATGTATCCGGCGTACTATGCCAATAGAGTCATCGCCTGGACAAATCGAATGAAGGCGGACATATGTCGCCTATTGGATTATCGCCCAGAAGACATAAGCGTGACCGGTGTTGCCCATTTCGATATTTATCACCGTCAAGACCCCGATTTTAACAGAGAAAATTTGTTGTCGGGTTTCGGCCTCGACTCCAGCAAACGCCTCGTCGTTCTTGCAACAAAATCTCCCAATTCTTACCCTTGGAACCCCAACATAGCTGTGACATTAGCTGAAGCTATTGCCGACGGACACATTGAAAATTGTCAGCTCGTTGTACGTTTGCATCCAATACACTATCGAAAAAACGTTCAAGATGAGTTCGTTTATCAGCCGCTACTCGATCTATATGACGATCTAGAGCGCAAATACCGCTTTCTCAAAATAGACAAACCGACGATTGCTGCGCAAACCCAGCGATACGCGATGTCTAATGCAGAGATGGAAACGGTAAGTCGATTGCTGCGATCAGCCGACGTACTGGTAAATATGTTTTCGACGATGAATATCGAGGGGGCATTATTAGACAAGCCTTTGGTCAACGTTTGTTATGAGGACACCACGCCATTGTACAAATTTGATCCAACACCACGCTTCGACATTTTTTCCGATGCGCGAGAAAGTCATAATCAAAGAATCATTGATTCTGGTGGGACACGACTCGCCTATAGCCCTGATCAGCTAATAGAGCATGTCGTCACGTATCTAGAGGACCCGACTCTGGATGCGTACGGACGAGCAAATATCGTGGATCAGGAGGCAGGACCATTTGGGGGGCAAGCAGGTCAAATAATTGCCGACACCATTGTTACAGTACGATGACTTCACGGATTAGCAGAGCCAATCCAATCTATCCGATTCGCACTCAGGTAAATTCGAAGTAGATGGACCGAAAGTTCAGATTACCCCGAATTTGGTCAAACGAAGAATTGCGGCGCGTCGCACCGCTGTTCTACGGCTCTGTCGTCACTGTCTCCGCCTGGGAAGACAGTGATAAACAAGGTGGAAAATATCGAGACTATTTTTGTAATGCCAAAAGCTACTCGATTACCAATTTTGGAGGCACTCGTGGTTCATCAGGTGATACCAACGAGATAGAGCTCGATCTTTGTCAAAGCTTGCCAGAATTTCTGGTGAACAAATTCGATACTGTCTTCAACCATACGACGCTCGAACACATTTTTGATACCCAGAAAAGTTTCAAAAACCTGTGCGCAATGACACGCGATTGCTTAATAACTGTCGTCCCGTTCGCACAGGTTGAGCATAAAACGGACAGCTTCCAAGACTATTGGCGGTTCACACCAGATACGATGCACGAGTTATTTAATAGCAACGGGTTGGAGGTTGTTTACGAAAGTGCCAACACGCACAAGAACTCAGGCATTTATCTATTTCATATTGGAACAAGAAACCCCGACAAATGGCGCAATAAATTTCCAGACGTTGCAAGCAGGGCTCCCGTTGGTGATTGGATTGGGCGCAACAATTTTCGATCCATATCAGCCCAACCCAAACAATTGCTTGGAAATCTTTTCCGGAAACGCTCATCGTGATTCGTATAATTGACGATGTCCTTGGCACCGCAATTGGCTCTTGGACTATAGATGGCGACTGTGTTTCGATCCGCATTGGACATGAACCACCAACATGCGCCGATTGGACAACACATGATTATAATGTCCATTTCTCTTTTGGTATCGAGAATACCGGTCAGGACACAAAGGAAATTGAAATTCAGATCGAGGGAGGGTCGTGGGACACCCTTACGCGAGAAGGACCGCTGCTCTATGCGGCCCAGCATCAAGATGGCCCTTACACGCCCGCAGAAGTTCCAGCGAGATTTGGCGCCAATTCCCAATACGCTATTAAAGTAGCGCTGACATCAGGTGAACAGTTATTTGTAGCGAACACCTATATCCGCGACCCTGAGAAAATCATGGCCGATTTGGAGGAAGCGGCCGTTTCAGCCAGCGCCAAAAAAATAATATATGGGCGCACACTGCAAGAAAGAGAACTGATTGCCTATGAAATCGGAAACGCTAAAGATCAGGAAACCATTCTGATCACCTCGGGGTTTCATCAAGCCGAGGCAGATACGTTGGCGACCGAAGCTATTCTCAAATGGTTAGGGACAGACGACAGTACGGCTCTTCGATCAAATTTTAATATCGTAATGGCACCGATGGTAAATCCGGACGGATTTGCACTTGGAACCCAGGGTGGAAATTCGGCGGCAGTAAATTTTTATTGGTGGTTTGCCCGCAACCGGCCCGACATTTGCCCGGAAGCGGTGGCGCTTTGGAAGCTAGCCTCGTCTTTAAATCCAATTGGTTACATTGATTTTCATGCCTACACCGTACAAGTCGACAAACTTGCCGGACCGTATTTAAAACCACTCTCACATTATCGAAACAGACAAGTTCGAAAAGCGGCTCAAAGTTTGGAAAACGCGACGGCGTTGGATACTAACGTCATGCCGGTAAGGGGGTTTTCAACATACGCGCCCAATACCCTGACATCGATGCTTACAGCGGAATTTGATACGCTAACCCTGGCAAAATACCATTTACATCTAAAAAACGGCATCGAATATTATGAAAAGCAGGGCTTAGCGGTACTCCATTTAATGACGAACGCATTGCAGAAAGCGGGGGCGGTGGGGAGTAATCGCCGTCCCGAACAAATGTTGGAGAAAATTTTTCGTACCTTGAGAATTTATTGGGCAGGGCTTGCACGACCGGTATTAGGTCATTTGCGTCGGGGAAAACTCCGAGTCCCAATGCAACGAAACATTATCGTTCAGACGAAAGAGTAAAGTAAAATTGCGGCCAGGTTGGCTCTAACAAGCAGTGGAATCCCTTGCAGCTTTACTACAATACATCGCGGCCATGAAATCATGAAAATGAACGCATTCGGCAGAAAGATAACGATCCCGCTGCTCAAAGAGTATACCTCGAATAAACTGCGTCCGGTTTCCAGAAAAGTAAAAAGACTTCGGAAACCGGCGATGTGTATGCTGCACCCACTAGAATATTTTACCCGCCAAAGAATGCGGCGCTCTATGCAACTGTCCCCTGAAATGGTTGAAGCCGTAAATGCAGTTGAGACGTCCGGGTACTGCGCTGCAGAAAATTTTATTGATGGCAATCTATTCGAGGAATTACAGGCAGCGGCCAATGCCCACCTTCCAGAAGAAATTCCGAGTGCCACGCAACAAAACAGCAAAATTTACTGGCACCATTTAATGCAACGCGAGGACTTTGACGCAGATTCCATCTTCGTCCGTTTTGCGATGCAACAACCTGTAATTCAAATTGTGACCCAATTGTTTGGTCAAACACCGCATTTGACGATGCTGGAACTAGCACTAACGGTCGCGGATAATGGCCCTCAAAATCCTTCAGCTTCTCAACGCTGGCATTACGACTTGGCCGACAGTAAAACCGTAAAGCTGTTTATCTATCTAACCGACGTCAGCACAAATGATGATGGTCCCTTCTCCTACATCCCCAAATCAATTTGCCGGACGGCGGTGGTTCCGCAATTTCCTGTCCACAAATCCGATCAGGACCTTGAGAAACATCAAATTTTAAAATCCGCCAAACCGGTATATGGGCCGTCGGGGACCTCGTTTCTGATCGACACCTATAACTGCTTACATTCAGGAAGCCGATTCGCGCCCGGTCACAAAAGACTAGCGTACATAGCGACGTTCAATAGTTTTTGCGCTTGGCGACCCTACACCAACAACATTTTCGCAAATAGGCGTCTCAGCGACCTTGAAAAACTCGTTTTCCGAAACAACGAAAAGCGTATGGAACAATGATTCCACTCTCAATTAAACGGTGGATCCTATTCCGTCTGCCTGCGATCACTGGACTCAACAAGGATCGAAATACCGAATATACCGCGTTTCAGGCGGCACCTGATTCCCGTTACGACAAGTTCATAAAAAGCCAAATCAAAAGCCCGGCCAAGAAATTACTACTGGAGTGGCTGCGAAACGACGACCAACTTTCGCAAGACTCTTTCTCTATCCTCGATATCGGTTGTGGCCCCGGTGCCTTGATGCATATGTTGCAAGAAGACCCTGAATTAAAAGGTCGGGCAAAATATACGGGCCTCGATCAGGCGAAAGGAACCATTCAGTATGGGGCCAAGGTTTATACCGAAGGTGAATTCGTACAACGCGATGTCATCACCGACGGCCTGCCTGATGAGCAATTTGATGTGATTGCCATCAACGAGGTTGTTGAACATATCTCCGGCTACGAAGAACTGTTAGAGGCCGTCAAATCACATAACCCCAAGATTATAATCTTATGTACGTTTGCTGCGCTTCCAGAACGAAAGAAAGACCGGCGATTGTGGCGCCCCGATACCAAATGCTACATGAATTCCTATGCCTTGGAGCCCCTCCTTAATTTTTTCCACCGTGTTATTGGCGGGGAAATCCGCATGGCAAATTTTGGCAGCTACCAAACGGGCCGATATTGGTTCCCAACCAAAGCAGAAATCTTATGGTATTGTCGGCAAGGAAACCCTTATCACACGCCGGATACATAGGTGCTTCTTTCACCCAATGACTTCGTGGGCTGCGACAAACATTTTGACAGTGAGTAGGCAAATTGAACAGATTCGCTAGCCGCGCGATCGCCAGTTTCGAGTATCGGAAATCGGCAATGATTTCTGCTCTGTATTATTCAAACAGGTATTTTTATCAAAGATGGATGAGGACACATCGATGGAAATACGCTCAAAGAACGCTAAAAGACATAGAACCAGAACTGTATAATTCTATCCGCGAAATGATTAGCGCCGTTAAGCTCGACGCCGACGTCCCTAACGGGCGTTACTCTGATGCGCTTTTTTTATACGACCAGACTCTTCGAATAAAACCAAGGCATATTCTCGAATGCGGCGCCGGCGTAAGCTCCTTAGTATTTTCCTATGCGATGGAAAAACTATATCAATCCTGTGATCATCAAGGGCAAATCACCAGTTTGGATGAAAGCGCTCAATATCTGGATGAACTAGTCAAACCCATAATTCCGGAAATTCTCCTTTCCAGGATCAACTTCATCCCCTCCGATGTCGACATAAAAATATATCAGAATATTCAAACTGGATATTCCGCCCCTGGAATTTTTTACACTGCTACGTCGCAAGCTAGTTACGATTTGATTTATGTCGACGGACCTCAAGTAAGAACCGGGTTATTTGATGGGCTAGAATTTACCGGTGAATACGCTGAATTACCCGTCGGGTTAAAACAAAAGCCGTTTGACGCTGATTGTTTAAATGTTCTGATATCTGCCACCGAAAAAGTACACATCGTTATAGATCAACGTATTGATACACGATGGAAATTGATGAGTTTGCTCGATAAACCCTTTCAGCATTCTTATTCCTTCTCTGCCAGAAAAACTGCGATGTTCGTACCGCCGTTAGCAGCGACTAATTTGGAACGTCATCCCATTTCGTAACTGAAATAAGGGACATCCCTGCCAAGTCAGGAAATATGCCGGGAATTCAAAATTTCCTTGGAGTCTCGGAAATAATGCCGAGACCGCCAACGACAATAAATGCTGTTTAATTCATATATTTTCCTTTTTGTTTTTCTGCCAATTTCTGTTGCAGGCTTCTTAGTTTGCAATCGAATTTGGGGACGACAAAGCGCACTCGTATGGATGACGTCCACCTCTTTCCTCTTTTACGGGTGGCATATACCGGAATTTGTCGTTCTGCTCGCCGCTTCGATATTGGTCAACTATACGGCGGGGCGGGCGTTAGCGTTTGACCAACTCTCTTCTCCGAAAAAGAAATATCTTTTAGTCGCTGTTATATCTGCCAACATCGGTGTGCTTGGATACTTCAAATACGCCAACTTTTTCTTGGAAACGATCGCGCTGTTATATGGCGGGCAGGTGACTGCGTTAAAGGTCATCCTCCCCCTCGGAATTTCATTTTTTACATTTCAGCAAATCGCCTATTTGGTGGATTGCTACGCTGGCAAAACTGCAGGGCGAAATTTTGTCGAATACGCTTTTTTTGTAACCTTTTTCCCCCAACTTATCGCGGGACCCATCGTCCATCACAAAGAAATTATTCCGCAGCTAATTGGATCAAATCGCTTTTCAATTTCGGCAGAAAATTTTGCGGTCGGTCTCACGATATTTGGTATCGGCCTATTTAAGAAAGTGATCATCGCTGACACGATGGGGGCACTCGCCAATCCTGGCTTTGACTCCGCCGCCGCAGGGCAGGTGCTAAGCTTCTCGGAAGCCTGGATTACCACCACGGCATTCGGGCTCGAAATTTACTTTGATTTTTCTGCTTATTCAGATATGGTGATCGGCATCGGTCGTATGATTAACGTCAATCTGCCAATCAATTTTAGCTCCCCCTATCAATCGACAAATATCATCGATTTCTGGCGGCGTTGGCACATTACTTTATCGCGGTTTTTGCGCGATTATTTATATATCCCGCTGGGGGGAAATAGAGTCGGCAAATTCCGCCGCTACAACAATCTAATGATTGTGATGGTCTTGGGGGGACTGTGGCACGGAGCGGGATGGACATATCTCGCATGGGGTGCGTTGCACGGGCTGTATCTAATCATCAATCACGGTTGGCGATTTATTTACACTCGATCAACCTTGCTTATATCTGTAGCTACAAAATTGCCAAATTCGATACGAAAACTTTGTTGCTGGGGAACGACTTATGTTGCTGTTACCATCGCATGGGTTTTTTTCCGCGCAGAAAATCTAACTGCAGTGAAAACAATGTTAGCCGCTATGGCTGGGCAAACCGGTTTTCAATTGCCCCGTGACGCTATGTTGCAGTTTGGCCATGTATGGCATTTTATTTTCTTGTCAGGGATCCCTAACACCCAAACGATCAAGTTAGGGATGGCAACCTTTGGTGTTTTGAGCATCATCTTCATTGTCTTTTTCTGTCCGAATACGCAGCAAATCATGGGAAAATACAACCGTGCCCTTGGTCATGAACCTGTACGCCAAAAGCTATTCGGATATATTGAAAACCGGCTTGTGTGGAAGCCGTCATCCGCATTTGCGATCGTTTGTGCGTTGATGGTTGTCGTAAGTATTCTGCTCTTAAAATCTGATCAAAGTGAATTTATCTACTTCCAGTTTTAGAAAATGGGTTTGCATTTGGGGGGTTACGTTCACCGCCTTTGTTGGTTTAGCAGGCGCAACAACAGAGTGGTTGATACGCACCAAAGTCGAACCAAACGATATCTTTCTAAAACATATTGAATTTTTTCGGACATCCACACAGCAGAATGTTGCTATTGGAGATTCTATCGTTGCCCTGGGATTCACCGGACAAAAGGGATACTCAAATATTGCTTACCCAAGTGAGACTATTGAAATTGCGGAACAAAAGCTGCGGATATATTTTTCTAGCAGAAAAATGCAGCATGTAATTTTACAGGCAGACATCCACCAATTTTGTAAACACCGGGTCAATAGGGCGGCAAAATCGCGGACGGCTACCTACGAAAACCTTCGTTGGGTCAGAATGTTCAGCCCCGTACATCGAACGCAATGGCTGCTTTATTGGAGAACATATTTTGGGAAAGGATACTTCAAGCCAAAGTTCGCCTTTCAACCTGACGGCGCACAAACGCTAAGTGGCACTATAAATGGGGCAGAGGATAATCCATCGTCGGTTTGCGACCCTATCAAGAATATATACCAATCCAGAATTGCAAAATCCTATTTGGCGATCGCAAACTTCGTCAAAGCGAAAGGCGGACAACTATGCCTTGTGAGATTCCCCAAATCACATGAAAGACGCAAATTAATTCGTGCACGAGCAGGGTATAAAGCTGTCGAAATCTGGTTTCAGAAATTTGCCCGTGAGCAGAAAGTAAAATTCATCGATCTCTTGGACCTAGTTGAAAACGACGATTTATTTAATGACCACGACCACTTAAACCATCGAGGTGCCCTTACCGTTTCACCTAAAATTAAAGATGCCTGCTCTTCATAGATTAGTGAAAACGGGCTTTCGCACCGTAACAGTATATTTCGGAAATGACCGATGAAGGTATTGTGTACAATTGGGGCACGAGGCGGAAGTGAGGGGCTTCCAGGAAAAAATATCCGCCCGCTCCTCAGCAAACCACTGATTGTGTGGTCAATCGAACAAGCGCTCGCAACGCCTGAAATCAATCGGGTGATCGTATCTACAGATTCTGAAGAAATAGCGACAATAGCGCAAAATGCGGGCGCGGATGTGCCATTTGCCCGCCCGGAAGAGCTTGCAGGTCCAACTATTGGGAAATTTCAAGTTTGGCAGCATGCACTTGCAGCATGCGAAGCTCATTATTCAGAAACCTATGACGCCTTTGTAGATTTGGACTGCACCAATCCGTTAAGAGACGTCTCTGATATTTCTGCAGCAATCAATCAATTCTGGCAAAGTCGCCGACGGCAAGTCGACGCCGTTTTCTCCGTCTGTAATGCGCGAAAGAACCCATATTTCAACCTTGTCGAACCTGATGAGGAACAAGCACTAAAAATGTCTAAAACAGCCGGGGATACCGTCGTCGTCCGCCAGGCAGCCCCGGCCGTCTATGAACATGTTGCTTCAATTTACGTTCTTGCGCCTGAGTACTTGCGGCAAAGCAATCACCTCCTAGATGGCCACGCTGAGGGATATGATATTGGACAAGAGAAATGTTTCGATATCGATTCCGAGATTGATTTTCGAATTATCGAGATGCTGATGCAGGAAAAAATCGAAGCAACCCCATGACAGATTCAACCGGTATCACTCTACACAACAAGCGCATTCTTTTAGTTGGCGCCACAGGTGTCCTAGGTAAAACCTACGCCAACGCACTTGCTGAAGCGGGAACAAATCTAGCGATTGCAGACCAGCCTGGTTCCAACGTCATAGAGCTTGCTGACAGGATCGGGGCAGCTGGCATCATAATGGATGTTTCGGTAGAGGATGACGTCATTGCCAGCGTCAATCAAGCCGTAGAAACACTCGACGGTTTAGATGGTATCGTAATGAACGCCGCCGCTACTGGGGAGAGCCTGCTCGCGGAAGGAGAAGCGTTTTCACCATTTGAGTCATACCCATTGGATGTATGGCAAAAAACCATCGATGTAAATTTGACCGGAACATTTTTGGTAACCCGCGAGGGTGGCCGTGCCATAAAAGAATCTGGAGGAGGCAGCCTCGTTATGGTCTCCTCAATCTACGGTGTTGTTGGACCCGACCACCGAATATACGAAGATCAACCCTTCAAGAGTTTCCCGGGATATTCTGCGTCAAAAGCAGGGGTAATCGGCTTGGCGCGTTGGGCGGCAACATGGTGGGCCAAAGATGGCGTTCGCGTAAATACCGTAACGCCGGGTGGCGTTTTCAATGATCATGACAAATCTTTTTCCGACGCTTATGCAAACCGAACGCCGATGGGAAGAATGGCAAACCGTGAAGAGCTCGTTGGCATGGTTTTGTTCTTGCTATCGGACGCGTCAAGCTATTGTACCGGACAAAACTATATCGTTGACGGTGGTTTCACCGCCTGGTGAGGAATCGGATAGAGGATAATTTTTATGAGTTGTGAGATTGACATTGCGGGCCGCAAAGTCGGACCAGACCATCCGCCATTTGTGATCGCGGAAGTCGGCATCAACCATGAGGGCGATGTTGAAAAAGCAATCCAACTCGTAGATGCGGTGGTCGCCGCAGGATCGGAGGTCGTAAAATTTCAATGCCACATTACTGAGCAGGAAATGGTTCCGACCGATATGACACCCGGTGAAATTTCCTCAGAGAAATTATGGGATATCATCAAACGTTGTGAATTGACCGAAAGCGAAGAGCATGACGTACAGGCTTATTGCCATGAAAAGAATATCCTATATCTCTCCACTCCTTTTTCACGCGAAGCTGCGGATCGCCTAAATGACATGGGCGTCCCAGCCTTTAAAATTGGCTCTGGGGAATGCAACAACATTCCCTTGCTTGACCATATTGCCCGCTTCGGCAAACCAATGATCCTTTCCACCGGGATGAACGACCTTGCATCTGTCCGGAATTCTGTCACAGCCATCAAGAAACACGACACGCCTCTCGCCCTAATGCATTGCACGTCGATGTATCCGACACCTTATGAGAATGTCCGGCTTGGCGCCGTCAGCCAATTAATAGAAGAGTTCCCGGAAATTCCTATTGGACTGTCAGATCATTCAATGAATATTTGGACGTGCCTGGGAGCGGTATCAATCGGTGCTTCTGTCCTGGAGAAACATTTTACGATATCGCGGGACTGGCCAGGCCCCGATACGGGAATTTCAATTGAACCGAATGAGCTAAATGACATGATCGTTGGCTCAGAGGCAATTTGGCAAGCCCGTGGTGGTACAAAAACAATTCTAGCAGACGAGCAACCCGTCATCGAATTTGCCTATGCGACCGTTGTGACCATTGCTCCAATCAGAGCCGGCGAAACATTTAGCAAGGATAATACTTGGGTAAAACGTCCGGGAACGGGACAAATTCTAGCGACGCGGCTAGATGACGTCCTAGGAAAAACAGCAACCAGAAATCTCTCCGCCGACGTCCACGTTCAGTCTGAGGACATTACCGACTTCGCATGACCGGGTCCGTTATCGTAACCGGGGCTTCGGGGTTTATCGGCCAATCTCTCCTCCGCTGCTTGGTCAAAGAGGGCATAGCTGTAACCGCGGTTTCACGACAACCCTGCACTGTACCGAATGGGGCCCGTCATATACTGGTCGAACAGTATGCCGAAACACCGTCAACAAAAGACCAAACACTTATTCATCTTGCAGAGCGCTCAGACATCAGTGCCGTTGAAAAAATCGGCCGGCGATATATTGAGGTAGTTGGAAAACGGGCGACGAGCTTGCTGGAAAAAGACCACAAAAGGTTTCTGTACGTTTCATCAGGGTCTGTATATGGCGCGAATGAAAAGACGCCCCGTGATACACATGCGGCGGTTTATCGAGACAACGTCTACAACCGCGCAAAACTGTCGGTCGAAAAATTGGTGACTTCAGCGGGCGGGCTGGTCGCAAGAATTAGCAACATTTATGGCCCCCCCGTCAAAGTCGGCACGATCTTCTATGACGTTCTCTCACAAATCCCGGGAACAGGACCTCTAGCCGTTCGAAATACTTATCCAGCGCGCGACTATTTATGGATTGAAGATTTGATCGAAGCGCTTAAAGCGATGGCCATGGGGGAGAGGTCGGGCACGTTTAATTTAGGTACCGGTATGGCAACAACAGCCGGTGATATCGCAAGAACAGCGCTCGAACTGTCCGGGCAATCTGATCGGACGATCACAAGCTCCGAAACTCAACCCAAACGCGGAACGGACTGTCTAATTCTCGATTCAAGCGAAACGAAATCCGCTTTTGGCTGGCAGGCGAAAACTTCATTAGCAATGGGTATGAAAATACTAATCCGAGGAAACAATGACTAAACGAATAGTCGCCGTCTTCACGGGAAATCGAGCCGAATATGGGCTCCAATTTCCAATCTTGAAGGCGATCGACGACCACCCCTCCCTTGAGTATCGCCTCATCGTTTCCGGAGCACATTTGGATCAACATTTTGGGCGAACATTGCAGGAAATAAAGGACGATGGGTTTACCATTCACGCCGAAGTCAAAATTGACATGGAAGCCGACAATCTTGACGCGACAACGCAAGCTATTGGTAGTGGCGTTATGTCGATGGGAAAAGCGCTAGCGGAAATACGTCCTGATATTCTTGTCGTTTATGCTGATCGATTTGAGGGGTTTGCTGCCATCATTGCCGGAACACAAATGAACGTACCGACGGCTCACATTGAGGGGGGCGACCTAACCGAAGGCGGCGCTCTCGACGACTCTGTACGCCATGCGATGACGAAACTTGCTCATTTGCATTTCACTACGAACCAGCAAGCGAGCAATCGGTTGCTGGCAATGGGTGAAGAAGAATGGCGAGTTCACACTGTCGGATTTCCGGCAATAGATTTAATTGCAAAAAATAATTTTGCGACAAGCGAGGAACTGGTTGCAGAGTACTCGCTGGACCTGACGAGACCTATAGTCCTGTTTACACAGCATTCTGTTACGACAGAATTCGATCTTGCGGCGGAACAGATTCAACCAGTTTTTACAGCCCTCAGAGAACTAGCAGGCGATGGCACTCAAATCATTGCGACATACCCAAATAACGATGCTGGCGGTCGTTCCATCATTATGGAACTCGAAAAACTCAATCAGGAGAATATCGACAACATTCAAATTTACCGATCATTGGGTCGATACAACTATCACGGGGTGCTTGCCTTGGCACGCCAATCCGATTGTAAAGTTGTCTGCGTCGGCAACTCTTCCTCTGGTATCAAAGAGACCCCGGCATTTGGTTGTCCCACAGTCAATATTGGCTCTCGGCAAGAGGGGCGTTTGCGCGCCGAGAACGTAATTGATGCCGACTACGAAACGCCTTCGGTGCTAGGTGCCGTTCGCCGTTGCCTCGAAGACGATGTGTTTCGGAACAAATGTCGTAATTGCGAAAGCCCTTACGGCGTCGGAGACGCTGGAGTCAAAATAGCGGAGGAAATTGCATCCGTTTCTCTTGGAACCAAATTAATTCGAAAACGAATGGTCTTGGAAGGTAAAGCCAGGGAAGGGTGGTTCCGATAGCACCAAGAATCCTTGTTTGCGGCGCTGGTTCTGCTGGTCAACGCCACGTCAAGAATCTAATTGCGCTTGGTGCGGACGTTAGCTTGTGGAGACAACGCAGTGAAATGTTGCATGAGACTGCCCGCCTCTTGAATGTTGCGCCCCGTGAAAACCTTCAAAGCGGTATTGCTGATGCTGATGCCGTCGTTATTGCGTCGGAAACGACCGAACATATACGGCATGCACAAATTGCCGCAGAATTAAATAAAGACGTATTTATCGAAAAACCGCTATCTGCGAGTTTAAAGGGCGCGAGCACTCTAAAAGAAACTATTGAAAAAAATGATCTGGTTTGCGAGATCGGCTGTCAGCTGAGAGCATCCACATCACTTCGAACACTCGCAAATCATTTAACAAACAATGCAGAGGGAAAATTATTAGCTTTCCGCGGCGTTGTAGGACACAGGCTGGATCAATGGCGTCCAACGGTGGACTACCGCGCCTCATACTCGGCACATGCTGAAAGAGGCGGCGGCGCTCTGCTCGACCTAATCCATGAGATCGATTTGGCAATTTGGCTGGGTGGACGAGTAGAGTCTGTTTTTGCAGATATGCGTCAGATCAGCGATCACGAGATGACTGCAGAAGATCTCGTAAATCTTTTCCTATCGCTTAAAGCAGGCGGTGCGGGCCAATTACAGCTGGATATGCTCAGCCCGGCCTATCGGCGAAATTTCGAAGTGGTTACCGAAAAAGCCAACTTCGAATGGGACTACTTAACTGGTAAAATCTTTCGTAGCGACAACCAAGGAAAAGAATTGTTTGCCGCCGAAAACGAAAAATTTGAACGGAACAATCTTTTCCTATCGCAAATGTCTCATTTCTTAAAGCGGCTGGAAGATCATTCGATTTTGCCGATGTGTAGTCTAGATGATGCCGTTCACGCTCTGGAGGTCGTTGTAGCCGCGAAAGAATCGTCAAAATCGGCAGAGAAAATTCAGTTACCAAATTGCGATATTTCTTCTTCGCAGAGCAACTCGGTTTCTCCGGAAGAACCATGAAGATACAGCCCCTAAAATATTCCGCAAGAATAACGGATGCCGTGCGGGTGATCGAAGCCGGAAGACGCGGTATCGCGGTCGTCGTCGACGATGACGGATTGTTATGCGGTACAGTAACTGACGGTGATATTCGACGCGCGATCCTCGCCGGAAACGGGCTCGATAGCGCTATCGAAAGAGCAATGAACAAAGCTCCTTTGACAGCACCGTTCGGTTCTACACCGAAACATATTGCAGACCTCTTATTACAGCAGGCACTGGAAGCAATTCCCCTCGTCGACTCCGCAGGTAAGTTTGTGGACATTGTCCATTTACGGGATATACAGCCAGAAGCCGTAACTGGTGGCGGCGAAGGGTTTGCAGCAGCAGTCATTATGGCGGGGGGCGAAGGAAAACGTCTTCAACCCTTAACTGACAATCTGCCAAAACCATTGATCGAAGTCGGCGGCATGCCGATGATCGAAAGGCAGGTTCGCGATATAGTCCGCGCCGGTGTTCCACAAATCTATATATCCGTGAATTACCTGGGACATATGATAGAAGATCACTTTGGCGATGGCTCCGGGTTCGATACCTGTATCGGTTATCTCCACGAGAAAAAGAAGATGGGCACCGCCGGCGCCCTTTCTTTACTGCCCGAGCTGCCCAAAGCACCAATTCTCGTAATGAACGGTGATGTTCTTACAAGTCCGAGCTTTAAGAATCTGTTCCAATATCATCATGAGCAGCAATCAATCATGACAATTGCTGCGACCGAGTATCAAATCGAAATTCCCTATGGCGTTCTAGAAACCGACGGCGCATGCGTAAAGAAAATCTCGGAAAAACCTTCTCAAGGATTTTTGTGCAATGCCGGTATTTATGTTCTTTCGCCGAAGGCCTTAAATCTGATGCCGCGCAAAGTGCCTTGCGACATGCCTGACCTGGTCGATGCAGTACTTAAAATGCCCAATGCTGTAAGCGTGTTCCCTATTCATGAATATTGGGCGGATGTCGGAAATCCTCACGACCTGGAACGTGCGGAACAGGAAATCAGACAATTGGAAAAAAATGATGGATAAATTCTGGAATGGCCGCCAAGTGCTCGTGACAGGGGCCGACGGATTTATCGGCAGCCATTTAGTCGAGCGACTGGTCTCCGAGGGCGCCAATGTTAGGGCGTTCACATTTTACAATTCCTGGAACAGTATTGGATGGCTGTCCGACATCTCCCAACAATCTCTCAAAAACATTGAAATTGTATCTGGAGACATCCGCGACGATGGATGCGTCGCAGATGCTTGTCAGCGTTGCGAAATCATTTTTCACCTCTCAAGTCTGATCGCTATCCCCTATAGCTATAAAGCGACGAGGGCCTACGTAGACACGAACGTCGTCGGGGCCTTGAATGTCCTGCAGGCCGGTAGGCAATCGGATAGTCTGGAGAGAATTATCCATACCTCGACATCAGAGGTATACGGCACTGCACAATTCGTTCCGATTTCGGAAGACCACCCACTGTCCGGTCAATCACCCTATTCAGCATCCAAAATTGGTGCAGATATGATCGCAGAAAGTTTTTATCGGTCTTTCGATATGCCTGTTGTCACCGCCCGACCTTTCAATACGTTCGGGCCACGCCAAACTGCCCGAGCAGTAATACCAACAATTGCCGCGCAGCTTCTGTTTGGTTGCAAAGAATTGACATTAGGGGCGCTGACCCCAACCCGGGATTTTAATTTTGTTACCGATACTGCGGGAGGGCTCATTGCCTTGGGGTCTTGCAAGGAGGCAGAGGGGCAAGTCGTGAATATCGGCACTGGAGAGGAGTGGTCAATCGAACAGACCGCAAGATTGCTTATGCAGGTTTGCGAAAATGAGGTTGAAATTAAATCTCATGTGGAACGAAAAAGACCAGAAAAAAGTGAGGTCAATCGTCTGTTAGCCGACGCCGACCGTCTTAAGTCATTAACCGGATGGGCGCCTCAGGTAAAATTTAAAGATGGCTTGGAGATAACGGCAAGCTGGATACGCGAAAACCTTCAACATTTCGATCCTGATCGGTACACAATTTGAGAATATTTTTCACAACTCAGTCAAATGGGCTGAGCATGTTCGATGGATTGGCAACAACTCTTGGTCAACACACGGATATCGAACTGACAGGATTCACCGTCGCAGATCGCTGGTCATATCATCAATGGCTGAAAAATAATCCAGGCTTTGAATCTGCGGGGCATTTCCTCGTTAAAGAATGGGAGATCACAGCCAACCCAAACAGGCCACCTGACCTTGATCGTCTATCGCTCTTTGAAAAACAATTGTCATGGACTGATGGAGCTGGACCCGGTGTTTTTGGCGCTATCGTCGCAGACCGCCGCCTCCTGATGGGCCCAGACTGCACATATACCCAGGATTATCGCCGTCGTTTTTCAGATGACCAACTGCTCTGCATCCTCGAAAGAGCTTGCATCGCGATGGAAAAAGCATTCGATACCATCAAACCTGATTTGGTCGTCGGGTTTGTATGCAACAGTCTGTTGGAGTATTTGGGGTTTTTGTTCGCGCGTGCACGCGGCATTCGATTCCTTAATTTAAGAACATCCCGAATCGAAAATCGGATTCTATTGTCTGATAGTCATAGAGACCCGGCTCCAGAAGTTGCCAAAACATATGCCAACGCTGCTTCGATCAGCACCACCGGAATGGCCCAGGCGAAACAACTCATCCAAAATGCGCGAAGCGTTACTGCTAAGTATGAAGGTGTCGTTTCTCCTTCAAGCAACCCGGCCCGAAAGATTTCCATACCCCGCAATCCCCTTACAGCAGCCCTTCGTTTCTCACGCTCGTTATCAGAATACCGATCCAGTGGTGCCGCGGCAGACAACCATTGCCCCGGACTTATTCGACCCCTTTGGTTTGGGGCGGTACGCAACCCTATTCTCGCCCGTAGAACCCAAAGAATGCTGCGGGACCACTATGTTACCTCGGCGGATCTTGCCGAGAGGCGTTACGCTGTATTTCCGCTCCATACGGAGCCGGAGATTTCACTGACACTTTATGGACGCCCATATTTGAATCAGGTTGAAGTTGTAAGAGCTATCGCTCTTAGCCTCCCCTCCGACATGATACTGGTCATCAAGGAGCATCCCTGGATGGTCGGGAAACGGTCTTTGGGCATGTATAAAAAATTCCTGAACATTCCGCGTGTTCGTCTCGCCGCTCCGGAGCTTAATCTCCGGGATCTTATTGCAAAATCCTCATTGGTCACTTTACTGACTGGGTCCTCAGGTCTCGAAGCTAGCATTCTGGAACGGCCCGTTGTCACTTTAGGACCCAACATGGTCACACTCCTGCCGGATTCAATGGCGGTTCGTTGCCGGGATTTAACCGAGTTACCAGAAACAATTTCCAATTTGCTCAATAAGCACAAGCATAATGAGGCTGCATTGGAACGCCTATACGCAGCGATTGTCGAAAATACGACGGAGATTAATTTGTATTCTGGCCTGCTGGGTCGGACCGACTCCTATTCTACCGAAGAACGGAGTAGGGACACCGACCTGAGCAACCTTGCGACATTTTTATTAAAGCGGGCAAAACAATCCTTTGCAAAGGTCCCCGAGGAATACGAAGTCGGTTCTTGGTAGACATCGCCTATATCGTGCCAAGCCGTATTCCGGGCAATGCGGCAAATGCTATTCACACAATGAAGATGGCTCAGGCATTGTTGGAGCTGGATCCCGACCTTCTTGCTGTTACCGCTCGGGGGGCTGCAAACTATTCGGCGCAAGAAATTAAATCGTTCTATGGACTCGCGACTAATCCTGAAATCATCAGATTTCCAGCCGGTGGTCGATTGGGTATACACAAGTTTAATTTGCGAGCCGCATTTCTTGCGCGGAGGAAAGGCGCAAAACGCGTTTTGAGCAGATCAATCGGTGCCGCTGCCCTCACCACAAGACTAAAAATTCCCACCATTTATGAATGCCATGCACCGCCACAAGGATTTGAAAGAAAATATTGGAGCATTCTTTTTAATTCTAAAGACTTCCGACGACTCGTCGTCATTTCAAATGCCTTGCGTGAAGTGATGTTCGAAACCTTTCCTGAAACAGCTGACATTGATGTCGTCGTCGCCCACGACGGTGTAGATCTTGACCGCTTCGAAAACATCAAAGATGCCCAGTCCGCCAAGCAGAAGGCAGGACGGAATCCGGAACAGCTGGTCGCAGGGTATGCAGGTCATCTTTATGCGGGACGGGGGATTGAACTCATTCTCACTTGCGCTCAATCATTAGCTGATTGGAAATTCGTGATAGCGGGTGGAACAGATGAAGATGTCCAAAACTACACAAGCCAGGCAATTCAACGAGGACTAAACAACGTAGAATTTTGGGGATTTGTGCCAAACGGCGATCTAGCAGAAAGATTAGCGATCGCCGATGTCTTGTTGATGCCTTACCAAAAAAGCGTCGCGGTGAGCGGTGGAAAACCCGACACCGCTCAGTGGATGAGCCCGCTCAAGATGTTTGAGTATATGGCGATGAAAAGAGCGATCATTGCCAGTGACCTGCCGGTGTTGCGAGAAGTTCTCAATAATCAAACGGCAGTGATTGTCGAACCTGACGACGCTACAGAATGGATCCAGGCCCTTTCAATGCTTGAAATCGAATCTAATCGCACCCGGTATTCAGAGACTGCCGCTAAATTGGCGGTGGACTATGATTGGCGGAACAGGGCGAAACAGATACTAAATTTATAAAAACGATCAATACCCCTTGATTCAAATCGGTTCTTTCGAGATAGAAACCGTATCGCCCGAAACGTAGAAAAATGCAGCCAATTTCATTTCTAGACCTCGCCGCCCAAAAGGAAAAGATTGCGCCCGACCTTGAAAGTCGAATGGCCGCCGTGCTGTCCCATCACCGCTATATTCTGGGGCCAGAAGTTCAGGAACTTGAAGAAATTTTAGCACGTCGGGCCGGCATGAAACACGCTGTAACCTGCTCAAGCGGAACCGATGCGCTTTTACTGGCGCTGATGGCTCAAAACATCGGCCCCGGAGATGCGATTTTCACGACACCTTTTACCTTTGTCGCAACAGCGGAGGTCGTCGAACTGCTCGGGGCTACACCGGTTTTTGCAGATATCGAGCCGGATAGTTTCAATATTTGTAGCAAAGCACTTGCTGCACAAATTGATCGGGTCAACAAAGAAAGTGATTTAACGCCCAAAGGTGTAATCGCGGTCGATCTATTCGGCCTCCCCGCAAACTATGCTTCAATTAACGACCTTGCCGCACAGCACAATTTATTTGTCATCGCTGATGCCGCTCAATCCTATGGTGGAAGTTTGAACCAAAAGCCGGTCGGCGGTCTTGCAGGAATTTCAGCGACATCCTTCTTCCCGGCCAAACCATTAGGCTGCTACGGCGATGGCGGTGCGGTATTTACGGACGATGACGAGATTGCCAATGCGTTTACCTCCATCCGGATGCATGGCAAAGGGACGGACAAGTACGACAATGTCCGACACGGTTTAAATGCTCGCTTGGATACACTGCAGGCTGCAGTACTCCTCGCGAAGCTGCCTATTTTTGACGAAGAAATTGCCGCCAGAAATCGAATGGCAAAAGCTTATACAGACGGCCTTCACAACGTCGTTGCAACGCCCGTTGTTCCGGCAAATGCGGTCAGCGCATGGGCACAATATTCGATCCTCGTAGAGAATCGTGACCAAGTCGCCGCAATCTTGAAGGAAGCAGGCGTACCGACAGCAATATACTATCCCAAGCCGCTTCATCTTCAGACCGCATATGCCAGTCATGGCCATAGTGTTGGTGATTTTCCGGTTTCTGAGAACGCAAGTGATCGTATCTTGAGTTTGCCGGTACATCCCTATCTCGATGACGAACAGGTTTCTTTCGTCATCGATGCGGTTTGCGATGCTTGCTCCAAGACAAAGTCAGCTATTTGACGAACCCGTCCAAAATAGCCGTCATCGGTGCCGGTTACTGGGGGCGCAATCTGGTCAGAAACATGCATGCCCTTGGTGCATTGCACACGATCAGCGATGCCAGCCCGAAAATCCACACGCAAATGGCCGAACAATATTCGGGTGTCCAGCTCGTCTCCGACGCCGCAGAGGTATTAGAAAACCCAGAAATTGATGCGGTTGTGATCGCGACACCAGCAATGACCCATTTCGACCTGGTCCAAGACGCCTTGCGGGAGGGCAAAGATGTTATGGTTGAGAAGCCGCTATGTCTTCACGCTACTGATGGCGCGAAGCTGGTCGAACTTGCAAAAGAAACCGGCCGAATTCTCATGGTTGGTCATTTGCTGTGGTATCACCCCGCTGTCTTGAAATTACGGGAATTAATTGTCGGCGGTGAACTGGGTTCGCTTCGATACATCTCCTCTAACCGCCTCAATATGGGCAAGCTGCGACGCGAAGAAAACGTCCTTTGGTCTTTCGCCCCGCATGATATTTCGATCATACAAGGGCTCGTTGGCGAACAGCCCGAGTTTGTACGTGCCTCTGGCGGCGCCTTCCTCGATCAATCCGTTGCGGACGTCACTTTAACTGAACTGACATTCTCCAGCGGCATCCGCGGATTCGTATTCGTTTCCTGGCTGCACCCCTTTAAGGAACAAAAGCTGGTCGTGGTTGGCGAACGGCAGATGGCAGTGTTCGATGACCGGTTGGATTGGGAAGACAAGCTACGCCTTTATCCGCATGACGTCACCTGGGGCAACGGTATTCCGGAAGCAAAGCCAGCGGATGCCCTACCAGTACCCCTTGAGGCAGCGGAACCCCTTCGAAATGAATGCGAGCATTTTTTGGACTGCGTGAAAACACGTAGCACACCGCGGACAGATGGCGTTGAAGCATTGGCGGTGCTGGATACATTGGAAAGAGCGGAAATGTCGTTACAGAAATCTTCTGCAAACCTTCAACAGCCCGATGGGGGGTCTATTCATGAGACCGCCGTTATTGACGATGGAGCTACGATAGGAGCGGGGACACGTATTTGGCACTTTAGCCATATTTTGGGTGAAACCAGTATCGGCGAGAATTGTACGATCGGGCAAAACGTCATGATCGGGCCGCGCGTCAATATCGGAAAGGGCTGCAAAATCCAGAACAACGTTTCAATTTATGAAGGCGTAACGTTGAAGGATGACGTATTTTGCGGGCCAAGCTGCGTTTTTACCAATGTCAATAATCCTCGAGCGAATGTCCCTCGCCGCGACGAGTTTAGAGAAACCGTCGTCCATGAGGGCGCCAGCATTGGGGCGAATGCAACAATCGTCTGCGGTCATGACCTCGGCGCCTATGCCTTTGTAGGAGCCGGCGCGGTTATCACTAAAGATGTCCCAAATAACGCATTGGTCGTTGGCAACCCGGCAGAGCGGATCGGCTGGATGTGTGATTGCGGGGAACGACTCCCCGAGGATCTGATCTGTAAGAGCTGCAGTACGTCATATTCCGAGATCAACGGAACCCTCAAGAAATCATCTTGGATAGCTGACCGTTTTCACATTGAGTAAAGATTTTTATACGCACGTCGTCGGCGCGCGACCCCAATTCATCAAACTGGATCCGGTCGTTCGCGCAATGTCGGACCAAGGTTTAAATTCACGGATTGTCCATACCGGTCAGCATTACGACCGCGCAATGTCGCAGTCTTTCTTTGATGACCTTGGGATTCCAACACCTGATACCAACCTTGAGGTTGGGTCCGGTCACCACGGTGCCCAAACTGCAAAAATGCTGGTGGCACTGGAAAAGGATTTTGAGAATCACAGACCCCAGATGGTGGTGATCTATGGTGACACTAACTCTACATTATCCGCTGCAATCGCGGCCGCTAAATTAAATACCCCTATTGCCCATATTGAAGCGGGCATTCGTGCAGATGATTTCAGAATGCCGGAAGAGATTAATAGAGTCGCTGCCGACAGATTATCCACCCTGCTCTTCGCGCCATCTCAAAGTGCAGCGACCGAAATGCAGCAGGAAGGTATTGACCAAGAACATATTTTTGTCGTCGGTGATGTAATGTACGACGTCGCCATCCGTTTCAGGGAACGCGCAAAGAACGATAGTCGAATTCTTGCGACAGAGAATTTAGTCAAAAACGGTTATGTCCTGGCGACAATTCATCGTGCAGAGAATACAGACAACAAAGAAGTCCTGCAGATTCTAATCGATGCATTGGCGAATGTCGCAAAAACCATCCCTGTCATTCTTCCGATCCATCCCAGAACCTTAGCTGCGTTAAAAAAATTTGATTTGGAAGAGGCTGCAAAGGGATCGCTTCAGCTCATTGAGCCGGTCAATTATCCCGATATGGCGCATTTGACGGCCAATGCTCGAGTGATCGCAAGCGATTCTGGTGGTGTTCCCAAAGAAGCATATTTTCACAATGTTAATTCGGTGATTCTCAGAGAAGACGCTCTTTGGGGTGAGTTGGTTGAGCTTGGCTGGGCCCGGCTGGCACCACCCACATCAGTGGCCAGCGTCGCAAGAATCATTGAAGAAAGTCTCGACTCTCCACCGGGGCAGGAAGCCTACCCTTATGGTAAGGGCGACGCCGCACCTAAAATCGCCACGGCCCTGAAAAACTGGTCGAATGGGTAACAACGGCAAAACACGATGAAAATCGTCCATGTCGTAGACTATCTCATGCCCACCATGGGCTATCAGGAATTCCTGCTCCCCAAATGGAATGCTCGTCACGGACACGATGTCTACATTCTCACGTCTGACCGTTATGCCAATGTCCCGAGCTACAGCAAAACATTTGAACCGTTTTTAGGGCCACGCATGCGGGGCACCGGCTCCGAAACAATCGAAGGAGTCAAAGTACATCGGCTTCCCATTCGGGGGGAGTTTCAGGGAAGAGTTTGGATGGCTGGGTTGACCAAACAGCTTTCAGCACTGGAACCAGATGCCGTATTTGTTCACGGAACAGGGTGCCCGGCCTCCTTTACGATCGCTGCATGGTGTCGCCGCAATCAAACCGCGCTCGTAATGGACAACCATATGACGTTCTCCTCGGTCCGGGAGGGTGTCGCGGCCAAACTCTACTATATGGCGCTGAGATATTTGACACGGTCGCGCTTGATGCCAGCGACATATCGGTTTCTGGGTGTCGCGCAGGAATGTTGCGATTTTCTATATAAAAAACAATGTATTACGCTTGACAGAATAGAGCTTCTGCCGCTCGGAATAGATACGGATCTTTTGGCGCCAAAACCAGATGCCCGAGAGAAGTTTCTGCACCAATGCGGATTGCCCGACGACGCTCTGATCGTAATGCAAACCGGCAAAATTACCCCCGATAAGGGCGCTGACTTGCTGACCGATGCCATGGCACCTCTGATGGCCGACAACCCGCGGCTTCACCTTATCCTCGTTGGCGCGGGACCGGATGATTATCGGGAAAAAGTGGTCCGAGCGATAAACGAACATCAAGTCGAAAGTCAGTTTCATGTTCTGCCGTTTGTTACAACATCTGATCTGGCGACCTACTTTTCCGCGGCCGATATCTGCGTATTTGCAAGGGCAGCATCTTTGAGTTGCCTGGAAGCCGCCGCTTGCGGAAAACCCGTTCTGATGACTGATATGCCCATCGGGAAATGGCGTGCTGAAAAAGGGGCAGGTCAGACGTTCCGTGACGGTGACGCCAGCGATCTTCGATCAAAGATCAAGAGCCTGATTGAGTCTCCAGAGCATCGCGCCGATTTGGGCGCCGCCGCGCGGTCCAGTATTCAGGAACACTTTTCCTATGATCGCGTCGCCCGTCAATCAGAAGAAATTTTGATCGCGGCAAAAGGGAAATGAATCAAAGCGCACGCCGCCGCATTCTCCTCGTTATAGCCGGTTTGCCCGCCGGCGGTGCCGAACGCCAGATGAGCCAGCTCGCCATTGGATTGGACAGGTCAGAGTTCGACGTTGGCCTCCTCATTTTCAACAGCGCCGATAAAATTCACTATCAAGAGATCCTGGAAGCCCCATTATGGTTCAGGGCGCTCGGCCTTTCGCGGTCCCGGCACGGCGTATTCCTTATCCCCAAAATTGTCTGCGGGATTCGCGGCTCAATTGCCGATTTCAAGCCTGATATAGTTCACACGACACTCAACGTCGCGAATCACGCCGTCCGTTTCGCGACGTTCCTATCGGGACACAAGCCACCCATTGTGACTTCTGTACGTGCTGAATACCGACCGAGTTATTCACCCAACGAAAAACGATTGGAGCGATTATTGTGGCGGCGCTCAAATCATATCATATGCAACTCTGACATTACGCGCGATCAGTTAAAGACTGACCTCGGTATCCCCACCGACTGCGTAACAACCATCCCAAATGGGGTGGACGAGGCCTTTTTCACACAGGTAACAACGCGCCCTCCAGGTTGGCCTCCAGGACGTGTTGTACTTACAGTCGGCCGTTTTACACGGCAAAAGAATCATGCCGCGCTGATAGAAGCAATCGCCGGCCTTGAGAAAAGGGATTTGCTGGCGGGTTGGCATTTCGTTTTTCTGGGCGACGGACCATTGCAGGACGCGATCCAAACAACCATTCAACAACACGCCTTGCAGGAGCGCATACAGATTTTGCCCCCCGTAAATAACATGCCTGCTATCTATCAAGCCTCAGATATATTCGTTCTGCCGTCCTTATATGAAGGAATGTCGAATGCACTTCTTGAAGCAATAGCCAGCGATTGCGCGGTCATCGTTAGCAAGGAAGCGAACAACATCGGCCTTATTAACAATGAACGTGGTTGGGTTGTGGAGAACTCTCTTCAGGACACTCTGGAGTCCGTATTTGCTCTGACGGATGACGAGCGTGCGCAAAAAACGAGGGCCGCGTTGGCCTATATCAAACAAAATTACCGAGCTGAAATCACCGTAAACAAGACCGTCGAGGTTTATCGCACGGTTCTGGAATTAAGCTGAATTAATGCCGGATGATAACAGCGCAGAATTGGGTTACGCCGAATCTTATGGGCAACAATGGATTGATCGTTCGAAATTTTGGGGATCATTGCGATATCATGTTCGATATCAAAAACAATTCATTGAATGTCTCGCCCTTGAAGGCTCAACAAAAATTCTTGAATGCGGATCAGGAACAGGCGAGATCGCTCAATACGCCATGGAGCAATATCTGTCAGACGATGGCCCTGCTGTGGAGTTTTGCCTCGTCGATATTTCTTCGACATTGTTAAAGTCAGTTCGAAAGAACCTGACGCCGCCCAAACGGGTTCAGCCTCATTTGATTCGGGCAACAGGCGAACATTTGCCCTTTGACGACGAGTATTTTGATCGTATCTATGCTCTATCCATGCTTTGGTACGCGCCTAATCCAAAACGGGCCATTCTTGATATGCTGCGTATTTTAAAGCCCGGTGGATTATTGTGCTTCGACATTATGAGTATTTTTAATCCCACGGGGATTTTGGCAACCCTCAGCAACAAGATCTCTGTAGCCTTGAGGGGCGGACAACGCGTGGCATATTTATCACCCTCCGAGATCAGCTTTATGCTACGCCAGGAAAATGTTGAGATCGACGTTGTGGGCTATATGCCTTTCTTGCCGACGGCGTTGCCGGGAATCGGAAATGGACTTAATTTGTTCAACCTAATGAATTGGTTGCCCAAAACAAGGAATCCGCTCCTTATCCCGTTCTGCAACAAGACAATTTACTGTGTGAAAAAAAATGGCCGGCAAAAAACAAAAAAATCATAAAGGCGGTCCGAATGGAGCAATTTTGGTTGGTCCCTTGCCACCGCCGATGACCGGCCAAAGCATTTCTTTTGAAATGTTAAGGGATGAGTTTGTTGTGCGCTCCCTGCCACACTGGCTGCTGGATATTAATGGTGGTGCGACAAGTCGCCGCGATGGCGGCTTTTCATTGGACCGCCTTATCGCCCTAATGGCTTCCTTGTGCAAAGTCACAATTTTACCCTTTTTGCGTCACAGAAACTTTTATCTAATGATCGCTCAATCCTGGAACGGGTTTCTCCGGGACCTTTGGTTCATTGCCTTCGCCAAGATAGGGCGGTATCGGATTGTTCTCCATCTCAAGGGCGGGAATTATGACACCTTTTATGACAGTTTAGGCAGTTTCCGTCAGTCAATTGTTCGAAAAACACTCAGCGGTGCCGATTGCATTATTGTATTGGGAGACCGGCTGGCGCCCATGTTCGATTTCGTACCGAATAGCGCCGACAAAATAATTGTTGTTTCAAATGGCTGCCCATTGCCAAAAGAAGCGCTACCGTCCACGGCCAAAGTCTTACCGGCCGCCGGCAGTGGCGAGCCGATCAATATCCTGTATTTATCAAACCTGATCGACTCCAAAGGATATCGTGATTTATTGCAAGCAATCGCTATCCTGAAGCATGTCAAGAAACTTAACATCCGTTGCCGTTTCTGCGGCCAATTCCTGATCGCGTCTGACAGGCAGCTTTTTCATAACTCAGACGAAGCAGAAGCCGATTTTAAAACGCAGCTCAAAGCGCTGGATATTGAAGATGTTGTTTCGTGGGACAGCGTTGTCGTCGGCGAAGAAAAGATTCGCTCGCTCCAAGAAGCCCACTTCATGGTTCTGCCGACCCAATATAACAATGAGGGCCAACCGGTCGCTATTATTGAGGCGATGGCGATGGGTGCGGTTGTCGTTGGAAGTCGCTGGCGAACAATTCCCGATATGCTGGATGAAGGACAAGCGGGTATTCTTGTAGATCCGAGCTCGCCACTACAAATTGTCGACGCAATTACCGAAGCAACAAGTGACCCGGAAACGTATTGTCAGGTCAGTCGTGCCGCTATGGGACATTGCCATGACAGATACAGTAGAGAAAAACATTTGGATGAGTTAATTGCCGCAATCAATGCGGAAGGCAGCCTAACCCCCTCTCAAACATCGACAGAAAACGCGTAATCATCGTCGGATTGGAAAATTGAAAGTTTTAGTAAATGCCCTGTCTGCAAGACGGGGCGGTATCGCCACCTATACACAGAACCTTGCCCGTTCGTTCGCCGACCTGCCCGTTGATGCGACAATCGTTGGTCCTCCAGAGTTGGTCCAAGGGCAAAAAACAATCGTCACAGGGGACGTCAGCCAGTTTTCCCCGCTCAAACGTCTTCTCTGGGAACAAACCGCGTGGCGCCAATATGTGAAATCTTTCCATCCGGACATCTTATTTTCATCAGCCAACTTCGCTCTCTATCATTGTCCTGTGCCGCAACTCCTTTTGATACGTGAAGGGGGGCTCTTCAATCCATTTTATCTACGGAACGTTTTCCCATTCCTGGGCAATCGCATTAAAATTCAAACGCGGCTGAGGCGGAATTTTATGTTCCGGTCGATGAGAGCGGCTTCAACAATCATGTTTCCTTCAGAGACACTCCGCAATTGGGTGGCTTCGTGGACACCTGATATTGCGGACCGTTTCGTTGTAAATTCCTATGGCATTGATCACAGCTATTTCGAAACCCGACAGGAAATCGTTGCGCCGAAAAAAGACGCCGTCAAATTGCTTTATGTCTCTGTCTATTACCCGCACAAAGACCCCTCCACATTATCAGACGCAGTCCTGCAACTGCATCAAAGGGGCATCGACGCACACGCCCGCATTACCATGGCAAGCAATGAGTTTCACCTGTGGCCGTCAAGCGTTAGTGAGTTGGCAAAGCTACAATCGGCAGAAAACAGCGGGCAAGCAGAACTTGGATCCATCGTCTACAAATATCTGCCAGGCGTTTATCACAACGCCGATATTTTCGTCTTCCCCTCAATTTCAGAAACGTTTGGGTTTCCGTTAGTGGAAGCGATGGCAGCAAAGTTACCGGTCATTGCGGCCAACACTCTGATCAATCAGGAAATTTGCGGGCCAACGGCGCTTTATTACACCCCGTCGAACGTCACGTCCCTCGCAAACCGCGTCGAAGAATTATTGAACCGGCCCGACCTTTATCGATGGATGGCAGAAAATGGCGAGAAGCGCGTAAAAGAGAAATTCCACTGGCAAGGGCATGTCGACCGATTGATTTCGATCCTTGAAAATACGGCAACAACTGTCGCATCGAATTAAAAACAAGGCGTTCGGTTCCTGGTTGAGCCAGCAGCCTTTTCAGAGAGGCCAATGTATTTCACCCAGGTCGTTTTGATCAGAAGCCGGTTTCCTTCTGTCTTACAGAAACAGTGAACACCGCCAAGAAACAAACAACTCTGATTCTTGTCGCAGGTTTTCTGGTAACTTGGCTCTGCGCTACCGGGCTACTGCTGTTTCAAGTGGAGAATCTCGCGACGGTTATCCGTATGTTGCTCGCGCTTGGATTGATCGTCTTGTTCATGGAGATTGCAAATAACGCCAGCCGCTATTTCATACTTTCCCCATTGTGTCTTCTTGGTGCCGTCACCTTGATATTTTACAGCCTGGGGCCCGCGCTGTACGGAATAATTTTTCCTGAGCCACTTGCATATTTTGGAACGAGGGCTCCTCGTATAAGTCATGAGAACGCCATTACTTTTACAGAGAGCCGCGCCGAAATTTTAATTCTACAGTTTAGCGCATTCTGTTTTCTGCTCTTATCACTGATGGTCAGACAGGATTGCCAGAGACCAGTTAAGCGTGAAAAGGCGACAACAAATGTAGGTTCTCCCAAACATCTGGTTAATATTTTGATTGTACTGGTTGTTGGGGTCGCCATTCTATTCCTGATCAACAGGTGGACGCATTTCGGACAAGTATTCTTCTCTTCTGGATTAGGATCAGAATTTCGACACGCGTTAACACCGTTGATGTCTGTTTCAACAACGTCGTTAGCCTATTTTGCAGCTCGAGAGAAACCCAATTTAAGATTACTTGCCGCCTTTGCGATGACTGTTTCGCTTTTCGCAATGATCGTTTCAGGTCTCGCAGCTACCGCCGTATATATTGCCATTGTGACGGCGCTCGTTTTTGTGCTGAGATTCAATCCTAGACCCAGGCAGTTCCTGACGGTAATTGGGATGACCGCACTCGTCCTTCCAATTGCAATCTTGCTGACAATCATCCCAAGGGGAGAAGTAAAAGAGGTAGAATCGATTCCTGCTGTCACCGAGTACGCCGCCGCGAAATTGACATCCAAGCTTGTATTCCGTCAGACAACATCTGGTCATTGTCTTAACAAGATTTACATGAACTCCCAATCAGCGGAGACTTCAAACCCATTCTATTTCGTGATCGCAATTGTCCCGCGAATTCTCTGGCCCGAAAAGCCGGTTTTGTCTAGAGGGTCTGAATACGCGGAAAACTATTGTGGCCAAACCGGCGCGGTAAAGCTCCAACATAGCGAGTCGATCACGTTGTTGGGTGAGCCGCTCTTAAATGGCGGAATTTTGGGAATAGTAGCTGCGCAAATAACCCTGGCCGTTATTCTCTGCTTGGCTACAATTCTTGGAATATCGGGTCAGCCCGTTCGGGTAATATTTATGGTCGCGTTACTGCCCTGGCTCGCCACCTTTGAACAACATTTCGCCGAATACTTCGGTAACCTGATAAAAGTAATTCTTATCATGTCGCCATTTTTCATCGTCCTAACCTTCCTACTCCGTCGACATCAAACCCGCCGAACGAAACAATCGGCACCCTGACTATTTGCACGAGAGCACGCCGTTGAAGATCCTGTTTCTTACAGAAAATTTTCCGCCTGAAACAAACGCGGCGGCAACACGCGTTTTTGAGCGTGCCTGTTATTGGGTTCGCGACGGCCACGAAGTAACGGTGATAACCCAAGCTCCTAATTTTCCCTTTGGGAAATTATATGAGGGCTATCGCAATCGCTGGCGACACATCGAATCCATCGAAGGGATACGGGTTGTCCGAATTAAAACCTATATCGCTGCCAACGAAGGTGTTGCCCGTCGAATATTGGATTTTGTGAGTTACATGTTCACGGCCGTTTGGTTCGGGCTTTTAGAACGTCGTCCCGACGTTGTTGTCTCTACTTCTCCTCAATTTTTCGCCGCCGTCGGCGGCTGGCTCATTGGTACTTTACGACGCATTCCGTTTGTATTTGAACTGGGGGATTTATGGCCAGCATCGATTGTAGCCGTCGGCGCCATGAAACCTGGCCTCGCCATGCGATTGGTCGAGAAACTCGAACTGTTTTTGTATCGGCGCTCTTCGGTCGTCGTAGCGCTGACGAACGCATTTAAGAAAAACCTCATCGAACGCGGTATCAATGGCGACAAAATTGCCGTCGTTATAAATGGTGTCGATTTGCCGCGCTACGCCCCCCAAGACCGGGATAAGCCTCTCGCCGAGGAGTGGGGCTTGGAAGACAAATTCGTCGTTGGGTATGTGGGTACCCATGGAACGGCCCATGGCCTCGAAAATGTAATAGAAGCGGCTGCACTTCTTAAAGACCGGACCGAACTCATATTTCTATTCGCCGGGCCCGGAGCTGCACGGGAAAAGCTCATCCAAGTAGCGCGGAATCGCAAGCTGACAAATGTCGTCTTCATCCCTTCGCAACCAAAAGATCGCATGCCCGCCGTCTGGAGCCTTTGTGATGTTGCACTGGTTCACTTGAAAGACACGCAGGTGTTTGCCGAAGTAATACCGTCAAAAATCTTCGAAGCGATGGGAATGGGCTTGCCGATCCTTATCGCCGCCCCAAACGGGGAAGCGACAGCAATCGTCGAGAAGGCGAAAGCCGGATTGATCGCACCGCCGGATAATCCAGACGCCCTCACAAAAGCAGTTGAAAAGTTTCTCGATAATTCAGAGTACCGAAACGAGACGAGCAAACATTCCCTTGCCGCAGCGCCGATGCATAGCAGAGCTTTTCAGGCAAAAGCTATGATGGTTGCTTTGGAAGCCGCCGTAGCAAAAGAAGGAGAACTTGCAGCCGAACGCGTCGCTAAAACGGAGCCAATCAGCTGAAACGAGTTCTCGTGACCGGTGCCAGCGGATTTGTCGGGCGGGCACTTTGCCCTGCTTTACAGGGAGCCGGGTATTCTGTTGCGGCGACCAGCCGGTCATCACAGGACCTTGCTCATGTATCCAAAGTACACCGGGTCTGTGATTTAACAGATGTTGCCGCTCTCCGATCTGCTCTAGAAGACATCGATTTTGTCATTCATCTCGCTGCCCGCGCGCATGTCATGGATGATCAATCGAATGACCCGCTTGACGAATACCGGCGCATAAATGTCGAGGGCACAAAAGCCTTATCACAGGCCGCCATTGAAGCGGGTGTACAGCGGTTGATTTTTTTGAGTTCAATAAAGGTCAACGGCGAACAAACTACTGATCAACCCTATACAGCAGCAGATATACCTGCGCCGGAGGATGCTTATGGTCTTTCAAAATCCGAGGCAGAAGAACATCTCAAGGACATTTGCGCCCAGAGCAATATGGAATTCGTCATCATCCGAACCCCTCTGGTCTATGGCCCCGGCGTGCGGGCCAATTTCCTGTCCTTAATGTCTGTAGCAAATCGCAGCGTACCCCTGCCGTTTGGGGCCATCACGCAGAACCGCCGTAGTCTCATCTATATTGAAAATTTGGTTGCGGCGCTGATCTCGGCACTGGAACACAAGGAGGCGAAGGGGCAAATCTTTTTGGTTCGAGATGGCGAAGATTTTTCAACGGCTTCTCTGATTCAACAAATTCGAACGGCCTTAAACAAACCAACAGGGTCAATAAAGGTACCGGCGGCGATTTTGCGCGCCATGCTGAAAGCAATAGGCAAAAAAGACATGGCCAATCGGCTCCTCGGGAGTCTCGCGATCGATGACCAACCAACCCGCAATCTCTTGGGGTGGACACCGCCTTTCTCTGCCGAAGAGGGTCTGAGGCGAACAGCGGACTGGTATATAGCCCACAAAGATAGTGGCTAAGGCAACACATCGAATTACGCTTTCGAATTTATCGACTCGAAGCCGCATGATTCGTCACAAAGGCTTTGTCGGTGCATGCCTTATGGTATGGTGCGGTAACTTCCGATACAGGTCTTACAAACCGACTCTGGAATTTCATGAGTAAACTACGTCAAAAGATTGCCTTTGGTCATGATTTGATCATGGCCTTTCTGTCCTTGCCTATTGCGATGTTCCTGCGCATGGGCCGAGACATGTTTATCTACGACATCAGCTTCGTTGTCTTTGCTGCGGGCGTCTTCGCTCTTGTTGCCGGTACTTGCTTTTGGACATTGAATCTTTATGGCGGAATATGGCGTTACGCGTCGCTGAACGATTTAATGGTAATTTTAAAAGCCGTAACCCTTGCCATACTCGTGTTCGTGCCGTTGATGTTTATGCTCAACAGGCTCGAATGGATTCCAAGATCGACACCTATGATCAACTGGTTTGTTCTTGCGGCCCTTCTCGGAGCACCCAGGTTTCTATATCGCCAGTTCAAAGACCGGCAGGCCAACAAGAAAATGCAAGGCCTGGAAGCATCGCCCAAAGTTCCTGTTTTGTTAGTCGGCGCTGCCGACGGTGCCGAAATATTCATTCGAACTATCGTGCGGAACCCTGCTGCGGCCTACCGCATTATCGGTATTGTTGGCGAAAATTCGGAGCGCGTTGGCCGCAATATCCATGGCGTTCACATCCTTGGGACAATTGACAGTCTACCGACCGTCTACGAAGCGCTTTCGAGTGCTGGTAAACCGCCCCAACGTATTATCGTTACCAAAGATGACATTGAAAAATCGTCGATGCAAAAGCTCATCGCCCACGCAGATACGCTCGGTGTTTCATTGGCGCGGCTTCCGCGTCTAACCGATTTTCAGAACGATGTTGACGAAAGCACCCCCATTCGGCCAATCGCGATTGAAGACGTTTTGGGAAGAGCACAACATGTTCTCGACCGGGCAAGCATGCGAGACCTGGTAGAAGGCCGGCGCGTTCTGGTGACCGGTGCCGGTGGCACCATCGGTGGAGAACTCTCACGACAATTGGCGTCGTTCGCGCCCTCCCGCCTATGTCTGCTGGATGCGTCGGAATATGCGCTTTATTCCATTGATTTGGAGGTCAAAGAAAAATATCCAAATTTGGATCGAAATTCCGTTATTGCAAATGTGCGCGACAAAGATCGGGTAAGCCGCATCTTTGAACAGGAGGCACCGGAGCTCGTATTTCATGCTGCTGCTTTAAAACATGTGCCTATCGTCGAAGCACATCCCTCCGAAGGTGTGATGACCAATATTGATGGGACGCGCAATATTGCGGATTGTTGTTGCGCTGCGGGCGTAAGCACCATGGTTTTGATCTCTACGGACAAGGCGGTAAACCCAACCAATGTCATGGGCGCCAGCAAGCGAATAACTGAAACTTATTGCCAGGCCCTTGACCTGGAGGAGTCAACAACAACGCGTTTCGTCACGGTCCGCTTTGGCAATGTACTGGGATCAACGGGATCAGTTGTCCCGCTCTTTCAGCACCAGCTGGCCAATGGCGGCCCCTTAACGGTAACGCACCCCGAGATGAACCGCTACTTCATGACCGTTCGCGAAGCCGTTGAGCTGGTACTTGAAGCAACCGTTTTAGGCGAAAAACAGGACAGCGCCGCAGGTAGGGTTTACGTCCTTGATATGGGCGACCCTGTTAAAATCGTCGACTTGGCACGCCAAATGATATTGCTCGCGGGACTTCAGCCAGACGAAGATATCAAAATAGAATTTACCGGCCTTCGCCCCGGCGAAAAACTTTTTGAAGAGATACTGCACGATTCCGAACCGCCCGAAGCAACCGACTATGCCGGCATCATGTTAGCCGCCCCCCGGACCATCAATCTCCAGACCCTTTCGCAACAAATAGACGAAATTACAGCAGCCGCGAACAAAGACAATATCGACGAAATAATTGCCCTCATTCGCGCTTATGTCCCTGAATATCAGCCAGAAGCAGGCGGCCCCATAAGAGCCGTCGCCTCATAACAACGACCAAAAGAGACGGATGACAGACCTACAATCGCAAAAAATTTCCCGAGCACTAATTTCTGTTTCGGACAAGGCAGACCTCAAAAAGCTAGGCAGGTTCTTATCAGATAACGGAGTCGAAATACTTTCGACCGGAGGATCCGCCAAGGCTCTTTCCAATGCCGGCATCACCGTAAAGGAAGTCAGCGATCATACCGGTTTCCCGGAAATCATGAATGGCAGAGTCAAAACGCTTCATCCGAAAATTCATGGTGGAATTCTTGCGAAGCGCAGTGAAACCTCACATTTGGCAGCAATGGAAGAGCACAGCATCGACCCGATCGATATGATCGTGGTCAACCTGTATCCCTTCGAGGAAACTGTCGCGGGGGGTGCTGACTTTGACACCTGTATCGAAAATATCGATATCGGCGGCCCCTCGCTGATCCGCGCGGCAGCCAAAAATCACGAGAGCATTACCGTGGTTACCGACCCCAGCGATTATGACGCGGTCATCGCTGCTATGTCGGAAAATAACGGTGCGATAACACCGGACCTCCGGCGAAAACTGGCGGCAACAGCCTATGCCAAAACCGCCGCCTATGATGCGGCAATTGGCACCTGGTTCGCCCAACAAACCGGCGATGAGTTTCCTCAGCGGCACACGCTTTCAGGGACGCGATCTCAGATCATGCGTTACGGCGAAAACCCGCACCAGTCGGCGGCCTTTTATCGCACTGCTGATGACCGGGCCGGAGTGGCAACGGCTACGCAAATACAGGGCAAAGAGCTTAGCTATAATAATCTCAATGATACGGATGCCGCCTTTGAACTCGTCGCGGAATTCAGCGACCCTGCGGTCGCGATCATCAAACATGCAAACCCTTGCGGAGTGGCCATTGGCAGTTCAATTTCCGACGCCTACAGCAAGGCCCTAAAATGTGATCCGGTCAGTGCGTTTGGTGGCATTATCGCCATCAACCGGGAACTTGACGCTGAAGCTGCCGAACAGATGGCCGCGCTTTTTCTGGAGGTCATCATCGCCCCGGAAATTTCCGAAGGCGCACAAGAGGTTCTGGCGGCGAAAAAGAATCTTCGTGTTCTCGCAACGGGTGGCATGCCCGCTGCAGACGCGCCGGGAACAACACTCAAGATGTTAGCCGGCGGCTATCTTCTGCAGGGCCGGGATGCCGCGCATGTGACGGAAGCCGATCTTAAATCCGTGACCAAACGCAGTCCTTCTGCGCAAGAACTATCCGATTTGATCTTTGCGTTCACGGTCTGCAAGCACGTGAAATCAAACGCCATTGTCTATGCGAAGGATGGCGCAACGGTTGGCATTGGTGCCGGTCAAATGAGCCGGGTCGATTCCTGCCGCATCGCGGCACAAAAGGCGATGGACGCTGCCGAAGCGGCAGGCGAAAGCGAACCTTTGACTAAAGGCTCTGTCGTCGCCTCAGATGCCTTCTTCCCCTTTGCTGACGGATTGCTCACGGCCGCAGAAGCCGGGGTGACCGCCGTCATTCAGCCCGGCGGATCCATTCGCGATGACGAAGTGATTCCTGCTGCCGATGAAAATGATCTGGCGATGATGCTCACCGGTATTCGCCATTTCCGCCATTAGAGGTTTATAGTAAGCGTTCAACCAAATTCGAGAGGCCGCAATGACCTACACCCTTGATCAGTTTTGTGCCGATGCTCACGCGGCAATGGCCAAAGATTCCGGAAGCGCAGGACGAGACGAAATAAGGGTCCACCTCGAAAAGCTGCTGATCAATCAGGATTTTGTAGCAGAGCACCTATCCGCCCAGGGATCAGGGAAATCACTCCTTTATCATGACAAGGAGTTTGACTTTTATGTGATGGCGCACGGTACCGACGCGGGGAATCGAAAAGGTAAACCTCATGATCACGGCGCTTCCTGGGCCGTCTATGGACAAGCCACCGGACTCACCAATATGACGGTTTGGAATCGAACCGACGATGGTAGCCAGGACGGTCACGCTGAACTTTCCGAAGACAATACCTTCCCACTCATGCCAGGAAAGGCGGCATTGTTTGATACCGGCGTTATTCACTCAACGGCGCATCCTGAACCTGCACGTTGGGTACGTGTGACTGGTACCGACCTTGATACCATTGAGCGGTACGCTTACGACCCTGAGCGCCAGGTAATGAAACGCATGACGCCCGCCTGAGTACAACGCAATGTCTTACACACTCGATGAGTTCGCCGCAGACTGCCACGCAACGCTTTCAAGCGATCCTGGTCCAGGTGGAAGGGAAAAAGTTAGACGTCAGCTCTGTGACCTTTTAAGGGAAGACGACTTTGTGGGTGCCCATTGTGGCCCCGACGTTTCGCCAGGAACTTCTCTTCTATACGAAGACGATCAACTTGGATTTCAAATTGTGGCCCACATTATGGGTGATGCCTATGACGGCGGGCCACACGATCACGGTGCTTCATGGGCAATATATGGCCAGGCTGTCGGCTATACTGATATGACTGAATGGAAGCGCCTCGATGACGGCACCACCGAAGGCGTCGCGGACATAGAGAAAGCCAAAGAGTATCGGCTGGAACGGGGTGACGCCGGCATTTTTGACGATTTCAAGATTCATTCGATTAGTTATCCGGCCGGAGCACGCTTCATTCGCGTAACGGGAGTCGATTTGTCGACTATCGCCCGCGCCCGTTTTAATCCCCAAGACAAAACGATATCGGTAAGCAAACGCGAAAACTTCACCGGCGCTTAAAGATACTTTTCTAGCCGATATGTTCCTGGTGATGTTCGAGATACCAATCGGCAATCTCTTCGCGGGCCGGAAACCAGACCCCGTCAAACCCCTTCACATAATCCAGAAAATCGCCTAGCGCACGAATGCGGTACGGCTGCCCAATCACGTGCGGATGCAACCCAAAATTCATGATCCGCATGCTGGACTCCCCCTCCTCATACAAGACATCAAACTGTTCCTTTAAGGCAGTCAGCCCCTGCTCAAGGGTCATGCCGCCACGGGCAAACATGTTAAAATCATTGACGTCATTGGAATATGGTACGCAAACGATCGGGCCATGATCGGTCCGAATCAGATACGGCTGGTCATCATTTAGAAAGTCGCAGAAGAACGTAAGCCCTGCCTCTTTGAGAAAGTCCACCGTATTGGCTGTCGGCCGCAAGGAGGATGACAGCCAACCTCTCGCTGGACGGCCCACAACATTCTCGTAAACCTCAAGTGTTCGGTTGATGACTTCTCGTTCTTTTTCAGGTTCATGAGCATAAAAGGTCAGGATATCATTTTGCGCCCAATTGTGGGGCACTAGTTCCCAACCTCGTTCATTCACGGCGTCAATTATTCTTGGTCGCTCCAACGCCATTTTGGCATTCATTGTGCAGGATGCCGGAATGCCAGCCTTGTCGAACCGATCCAGCATGCGCCATACGCCAACACGTTGGCCATATTCACGCCACGTCCAGTTTACGTAATCTGGCACATTTCCCGGGACTGGAAATGGTATGCTTGCGGGACCGCCTGCATAAAGTGGTTCCGTCTGATCGCGAGTCTGCTCCCAATACTCAAGATTAATTGTTATAATGAGGGCAAGACGATGCCCGCCGGGCCATTTCAGGGGTTTGCGATCGGGTAGCGCAACAAAATCATATTCCATCTTCGGGCCCTTTTTCTTCTATAGTGCCCAGACACAGTACGAGAAAAAACGCCGCCGGCAATGCCGACGGCGTTTCTGTTTTGGACTGGTCTTTAAGTTTATCCAGCGACCAACGCGCCAAGCTGTCGATTCACAACACTCAGCTTGGCCAAATTTACAGATGGCCCCGCTTTAATCTCGGTAATCATATTCGTCGCTTGATCCACTGCATGGCCGTTGGCTTCCGACCAGGCATCAATAATTGCAGGCGCAAGGTCCGCACCCCCCGACACATCCATAATCCGTGTTACGAGACGTGTCTGGGTAGAGTATAGATCGTCAACAATGCCGGCAGTCGCGCTTTTCTGCCACTCATCTCCGCGCGCGATACCCTTTGCCGAAGCGCACAGCCAATCGAAACCAAACCGATCGCCAATACCATAAAATACCTTGGCAACCGCTTCAGGTTCAAAGTGGCCGCCCGCTGCGATACGAACAATGTCGCAGGCCGGTGCCAGCGCATCCAGGTTGGCAATGCGATGAGCAAGGGCCTTTGGCGCTTTCCGTGAAATATACTGGTTCGCCTTTTCATCCCGCGCTTTTTTAAGAGCGGGAGATAAAATTGAATCCAGACCCTTATCAAGCCGTGCAACAGCCGGTTGGAAAGCGTTGACGACGTTGCCAATCTCGTCGCCGCGGGTTTCTTTACGCGTAAACCAAATTGTGCCGCGCGTAATCAAATCAAGGATTTCCAGCTGCATTTCGGTCTGAACATCGGCCGGGACAGAGTTATCTAGCGCTTCGACACCGCTCCACAACGCCGCGAGACCAAATACCTGACGACAGGCAAGATACGCCCGGGCGATGGAGGCAGAGGATTCGCCCGTACGTTCAGCAATAGTGTTGATAAAGCTGGGGCCTGTTCGATTAACGACAGTATTAGCCACATAGGTCGCAATTATTTCACGCCGCAACCGGTGTTTTCCTACCAGATTGGAGAAACGTTTCTGAATCAATTTCGGGAAATACAGCCCCAACGTATTCTCAAGATAAGGATCATCGGGCAGAGAACTTTCCAGTACACCGTCGAACAGCGCTATTTTGGCGTATGCCAAAAGGACCGAAAGTTCGGGACGCGTCAGACCGGCTCCGGCGGAAAGGCGCGTTTCCAAATCTTCATCTGACGGAAGGAACTCAACCTCACGATCAAGATCGCCGCTCCGTTCCAAAGCGTGCATAAAGCGCAAATGTTCGTCCGCCAAAGCCAGGCTTTGGTGCTGGGCATTGGTCAGCGCCATACTCTGACGATAGTTATCCATCAGAACCAGATCAGAAACGTCATTCGTCATATCGGCGAGGACTTTATTGCGCTGCGCGTACGTCAACTTGCCGGAACGCGTTGCCATACCGAGAAGAATCTTGATGTTCACCTCGTGGTCTGAGCAACCAACACCAGCAGAGTTATCGATAAAGTCGGTATTTATACGACCCCCCGATTGCGCGTATTCAATACGACCAAGCTGGGTCGCCCCGAGGTTCGCTCCCTCACCAACAATCCTGGCCCGTACCTCGCCACCATTGATTCTTAGGGAATCATTTGCGCGATCACCAACTTCGATATTGTTCTCGTTGCGAGACTTAATGTAGGTCCCGATACCACCGAACCACAGAAGATCGACTTCGGCCGTCAACATGGCATGAATGAGCTCATTCGGCGTAACGGTATCTCCGGCCGAAAGATCAAAAGCCTTCCGCATTTGCGGCGTCACCTTGATCGACTTGGCAGCGCGTTCGAAGATGCCACCACCCGCAGAAATCAGCTTGGCGTTATAGTCCGTCCAGGAGGAACGCCCTTTATCGAAAAGTCGCTTTCGTTCTTTAAAGCTGGCCGCTGGATTGGGGTCTGGGTCGACCAGAATATGCAGATGGTTGAAAGCACCGACCAGTTTTGTGAACGGTGAACAAATCATACCGTTGCCAAACACATCGCCCGACATATCACCGACACCAACACTGGTGAAAGGCGTTGTCATCGCGTCGATGCCCATCTCCCGGAAATGCCGCTTAACGGACTCCCAGGCCCCGCGGGCGGTAATGCCCATGGCTTTATGGTCATATCCAACCGACCCGCCGGACGCAAAAGCATCATCCAGCCAGAAACCATATTCCTGGGAAACACCGTTGGCGATATCGGAGAACGTCGCAGTCCCTTTATCTGCCGCGACAACCAGATACGGATCATCGTCGTCGTGCCGCACAACATCTTTTGGCGGTACCACCTTATCGTTTCTAAGGTTGTCGGTGATATCGAGAAGGCCGCGCATAAACGTCTTGTAACAAGCGATTCCTTCTTCCAGGAAGGCTTCGCGGCCACCGCTTTCAGGCGGCTGTTTGACAATAAATCCGCCTTTGGCGCCAACCGGCACGATGACCGCGTTCTTGGTCATCTGCGATTTCATCAGGCCGAGAGTTTCTGTCCGGAAATCCTCTTTCCTATCCGACCAGCGAATGCCACCCCGAGCGACCTTGCCACCTCGCAAATGCACGGCATCGACACGCGGCGAATGAACGAAAACTTCTATCGCCGGGCGCGGCAGAGGCAAATCATCAACATTGCCACTATCAATCTTGAATGACACATAGGGCTTCGCTGAGCCCTCTTCCGTCGGCTGATAGAAATTCGTCCGCAGAGTGGATTGAATAATATTCACATAGCGCCGAAGAATTCGGTCTTCATCGAGAGAGACGACCTGATCCAGTGCTGCAGCAAGTCTATCCTCCAGCGTCTTGATCTTCTTGCCAGACTTCGCCGCAATCGCAGGGTCAAATCGGCACTCAAACAACTCGACAATCATGGCCGTGATATCGACCTGGTTCGCCAAGGTATCTTCCAGGTAGGCTTGGCTATAGGGAATAGCTGCCTGCAGCAGATATTTGCAATATCCCCGCAGCATGACGATCTGGCGCCATTCAAGTCCGGCCCCAAGCACCAGCTTGTTGAACCCGTCATCTTCCATCTCATTGTTCCAAACGTGATGGAAGGCCTCTTCAAAGAGTGTCTTTACTTTGCCAATATCGACGGGCGCCCCGGAACGCGTGACCAAACCAAAACCATGAAGCCAAAGAGTTTCGCCTGTTCCACTAGGCGTCAGCTGATGGGGAACTTCGTCAATAACCCGGAGGCCCATATTCTCAAGGACCGGCAAAACATCTGACAATGGAAGGGGTGTATCCCGATGAAATAACTTAAAGCGTACCTCATGTTCTTTCGCATCGTCTGAGCGATACAGATCGAGGACCGCAGAACTGTTAGAAAGTGTTTCTTCGGCATGCGCAACATCAGCGATAGCTTCCTCGGGACTGAAGTTTTCGCGATAGGCAACAGGAAACGCATCACGATAAACACCGTGTAGTCGTGTGCCCTCAGCTTCACCATGTGCGGCGATCAAGGCATTCGCCAGCCCATCTGACCAGTCACGTGTAGCGTGCGCCAGATGTTCTTCGATTTCCTGATCACTTTGCGGAGGCGCACTGCCGGGTGTTGTTTTGACAATAAACTGGATACGCGCCAAGGCGGAATCCGTGACCTGTGTGTAGTAAGCGGTAACCGGGCCGGCAAATCCGGCTTCCAGAATTTCCTGTAATTTTCGCCGGAGCGCGGTGTTGTAACGATCCCGAGGTACAAACACCAAACAGGAAAGATGGCGGCCAAATGGATCACGATGCACAAAAAGGGCAACCCTCTGACGCTCACGGAGACGCAGAATACCAAGCGATGTTACCAACAGATCGTCGACGTCGACCTGCAAAAGCTCATCACGCGGCAGGGATTGTAAAATATGCATAAGCGCTTTCGCGTCATGGCTAGACGGTTCAAACCCTGCATTCTCGACAATGGTGTCGACTTTCCCCCTTAAGACGGGAATTTCGTTTACAGTGTGATTGTAAAGATCCGATGTGAAGAGGCCGACAAACAAGCGCTCGCCAACAACGTTACCCTGTTGATCAAACATCTTGATCCCGATGGTATCGAGATGAACCGGGCGGTGAACTGTCGAACGGGTGTTCGCTTTGCTTACCATCAAAGCCGTCGGCTTCTTAAGAAAATCGGCAATGTCCGGCGGCAGCTCAGAGCCATTGGAGAGCCCTTCAAAAATCTTTGTTCTCAAAGAGCGAAGGATACCCAGACCGCTCTTTTGATGCGTTTTCAGACCGGACTTCTTTCCTTTCGAGGTAATCCCGTATTCCCGATATCCGAGAAAAGTGAAGTGATTGTCATCTATCCAGCGCAGAAAGGATTTTGTTTCCTCTATCTCTGCTCGCGAGAGAGAAACGTCATCAGGCTGCAAATCAGCGATCGCTTCCGCAACCTTAACCCGCATGGTTCGCCAGTCTTCTACGGCGTACCGGACGTCGGAAAGAACATGTTCGAGCTGTTTCGAAATCGCACGTAATTTATCAGCACCGGCGTGCTCGTTGATCTCGATATGGATTACTGATTCGGTCTTGGTGTCTGCAGAGGTCTTGGCGGCCTTATTATTCCGGCAAACCTTTTGGAGCCGTCCGGTCTTGTCACGTTTGACTCGGATCAGGGGATGTACAACGACATGAATGGTTGCATCGAGCTGATTTAGGGCCGCGGTAACGGAATCAACCAAAAACGCCATATCGTCATTGACGATCTGAATAACCGTGTGATCAGTGTCCCAGCCACTATTTTTAGCGCTCGGGTTAAAGACACGAATTGATGGTTTACGGGCCGTTCGTTTTTGCAACAACTCCCAGGCAGAAAGGGCTGCGGCCAACAAGTCGTCGGGAACCGCGCGCAACATATCTTCTGGTGCGGTATTTTCGTAAAACGCCGAGACGAATGTGCCGACATCCGCTTTCGCAGATTTTTTAGCCTTCCGCCGTGCGGCAGAAGCAATCTTACGGATAACATTTGTTTTTGCGTCTTCGCTGCGTTGAAGCATGAGTCCGGCCTTTCGTTTTTGTATGGCGGTCAAGAGTCTTCTCCTACATGAGACACGTTTTAACAAATCATAGATGAAATCATGGTTAACAAGTTTCAACCAAATGTTTTGTGACAATTCGAAAAAGAGGTCGATAATGCCTGAAGGCTCAATTTTTCAAGATTCACAGAGCGATCCATTCTTTGATCGGTTACCTGCCCCCATTTCCGAACAGCTGTCAGAGGACCAGAAAAAGGCAATTGCCGCAGCATTGCCTGGAACACCCGGTATCAAGCCACCGGTTAATATACGCATGAGTGTCCCGATGCTTCGCTGGCGTTTTTACTTCGCGATTAACGGCGGCAAGGAGCGCCGCAGTAAACCCCGTTTGAAAGCAGACCGCCGACATAACCCGCTTGTTACTAAAGGCAACGGTCTGTTCGTTTTCATAGGGGCAATGACGCTCTCTCTGTTCTCCCTAGGAGGGTTTCTAGTCTACGCATCGGTTTTGCGGATCTAAAACAGAAACGAGTTTTTCGACGCTGCTTTTAAGATAAAGCCGAAGCTGATAAACAAGCGCACTCTATTTTCCAGTTGAGCGCAACATGCTGCGGCTTCAAAGCCTCCCAACAAATCAGATATTACTGGCCCTTTTGTGGTCAGCGGCTGTTATCCGAATTGCATGGAATCACCCAGTTTTGCAAATCGCAAGCGGTATCGTGTTGGCGCTCTACATCGTTCTGGTCATTGGTAAAATTCGGCGCCGGATGCAAATCCTTATATTTTGCCTTGCCGCCACCGCGATGATACTCGCCACTATTTTCGACGGATGGACAGCTCTTCGGCAGGGTATGGAACACTCCGTCATTTTCGCTGCATTTTTTGGCACCGTTGTTTTATTGCGGACAACTGCGGATCAAAGACCCGAAATCAGCAAGGCTCGTCATTCCGTCGAACGGCTTGGACCGCAGGAACGCAATAGTGGCCTAATGGCTGGCAGTCAGTTTCTCGGCAGTGTTCTCAATGTCGGAGTTATGTCGATCTTCGCGCCAATCGTCGGGCGCGATAGCGGTGATGCTACCCGCAAATCAGCTGCGGAAGCCTGTCAGCGTGGCATGTGTCTTTGCTGCCTATGGTCACCGTTTTGGCTAGCTATGGCGCTATGCTATGAGCATTTGCCCGAGGTGACTTTGTGGCAAATCATGAGTTTGGGTCTGGCATTCGTAATTGTCGCCTTCGTTACCGCGCATCTCCTCTACACACGCAATGTAGGCCTGGCCGGACTGGTTGGCGCCATTGGTGCCTTGGTGCCCGTCCTGCCACCAGTCGCTCTAGCAGCAGCCATCGTCCTCGTGTTGAATGCAACAACATCGCTCTCCACCTTGCAATGTCTCGTGACCGGCATACCGGTCTTGTGTCTCATCGGATTGTCACTGCAGGGACGTGCACAATTGAGCGCTGCCCTCCAACAATCCAGCAAAGGCATCGGCGCGGTTCATAGTGAAGTTGTGTTGCTGACCGCCGCAATTCTACTTGGGAAAGCGCTCATCCTCGCGATTAGCGCAACAGGTTTTGATCAAACCATCGCAGCACTGCAGCTTCCCGACTGGGGCGTCATTACGACCATTATCGCAACAATCACGATTCTGGCCTTCGTAGGGGTCCATCAGGTCGTCACCGCAACGCTGGTGCTGGTTCTGTTTGGATCCATTGAAACCGGCGTTTCCCACCTGATCATTATGGAGGCGACCCTGATTGGTTGGGCCTTTTCATCTATGACCGGGCTTTCTGCGGTTTCTGTCGCAGTTGCCAGCAATATGTTCAACGTTTCACTGGAAGGCCTCGCCTATGGTCCCAACCTGCGTTTCGTCGCGGCGTTTGGGTTAATTTCTGTTTTCGGGCTGACGGTCTTAAATAGATTGTTGGTTTGAACACTACACATAAAGAAGGCGGCCCATGAGGCCGCCTGAAGTTGGGGAAGAGAATGAGCGCAGCAACTAAGCGCAAATTCCATCCCAAAAGAGGCAATTACTGTGCCAACTATGCGAATATAACGATTTCAGAGGGTTAGGAACGCCATACGTCCCCGTATGGCGCAAAATGTAACAGTTTTCACCCTTGAATGCGTAAAAACGGCACAATAAAGAGCTTTAAAGCTCTGAAACTCGCCCTAAGCCCGTTCTGTTAGCGCCTGATCAAACGCTTCAAGCTGAATTGTCACTAGCTTGTAAATGTCCTGCGCCGGTTTGCCCGTAAACAGTTCGATGGCATCATCAACGCTGCTCACGCTGTGGATATGGAAGTTACCTTCGCCAACGGCGTCAGATATTTCGGGTAAAAGAATGACATTTGGCTCATTGGATACTGGAATAATGACGCCCTGCGTACCGGTTAATGGCCCCTGACTTAGACACGTCCGGAAAAACCCTTCTATTTTTTGGTTGGCGCCGCCAATGGCTTGTGCGTCTCCGACCTGATTAACAGAACCGGTGATCGCTAAATCCTGTCGTAAAGGAACCCCCGACAAATCCGACAGAATTGCCATGAGTTCAGCCAACGACGCGCTGTCGCCCTCAACGCCCCCATAACTTTGCTCGAAGGTGACAGAGCAGTTAAAGGACAGCGGAAATTTTCGGGCAAACATGCCTGCGAGAAAGCCCTGCAAAACCATCACGCCCTTTTGCTGAATAGGTCCGCCAAGGGCAACATCGCGTTCGATGTTAACGACGCCATGACGCCCGACAGAAGCGCGCGCCGTCACACGGCTCGGCATTCCAAAACTGGTATCGCCCATATCGCGGACAGTCAGAGCATTGACCTGGCCGACGGCGGACCCCGTCGTCGCAATCATCACCGTCTCTTCGGCAATTGAATCGAGCATTCGGCTGGGAATCCGGGATACCCGATTTTGATGATTTGCCAGTGCCTGCAAGACAGCGTCTTTAGAGATTTGTGCCCTCTTCTTTCTTGGCATCCGATTGGCTTCGACGATGACATCATTTATTTGCTCGAATTTTGAAGACAGGCGCTCCCTGTTCGCCGCCCAGCGAGAAGCCAGCCCGAGGAGTATCGCAACAGCCTCGTCCTCTATTCCCGACGCTCCATCCTGTTTCGCAAATTCCCGAATGAGCGCCGAATATTCCGCAATATTTTTTGCGCTGGTCTCCATGTCAGCGTCAATATCAGCTTTGATTTTAAAATAGGTCTGGAATTCCGGATCTGACGCAAAAAATGTGTAATACCATTTGGGCGCCGCAATCATCACAACCTTTATCGACAAGGGGACCGCAGCCGGTCGGACAGCGCCCGCGACCGGCAAACTATTGGCACGGTGTGGTTCTTCAATTCTTATTTCACCATCGCGCAATGCTGCCTTCAGATACCCCCAAACACCGGGCGTTTCCGCAATCATATCTGCGCGCAAAACCAAAACACCGCCATTTGCGCGGTGTAGAGACCCCGGCTGAATCATTGTAAAATCGGTAGCGTAGCCTTTCTCACTTTGACGATATTGCAAATGACCGAACAAATTCTGGTAGGTAGGATTAGGTTCAAGGATAACGGGGGCGCCGGTTATCGAGCGCTGGTCCGAAATCAGGTTAACCGCATAGCGCTTTGCCGGTTGCATGTCAGCCGGCAGTTCTGACGGGTCTTCGGCAAGAAAAACCCGGTAGTTCTCCGCGATATCGGCACGCAATTCAACGAACCAGGCGGCAAGCCCCGGATAGCTGCCATACTGTTCGGCGACCCTATCCAGAACAGGTGTGCAAATCTGATCAAGTAGGCCGCGCGCCATCTCATCGACAGATTGTTGTAGCGCCACCTGGTTTTCCGAAGCAGCTTCCATAATTTTCGTTAATTTCTGGGCGAGTTCCGGGCCGTGCTGATTTGCAGCTTGCTGTTGCTCGGCAGACATTTGGGCGGGAGGAACAGGTTTCCTCTCTTCATCAATTGCCGCAATGGCCATTCCTTCATCTGTCTGCAATATATCCAAACCATGATATCTCGCGGTTTCGCGTAACGCATCAACATCGGCCTGAATTCCGCCGCCACTAACTGCAGCCGCCTCTTCCATCTGCGCTTTCATGTCATCGCTGTTAAAAGCGTTCCGCATCTCCAAGGAGAGCTGCTCTATCATCGCCGCTATTGCTTTTGAGAATTCATAGCCAACGCCTGCGGGCAGCGAATAAGGCTGGGGCTCAGCGTTGCGTTGGAAGTTATTTAGATAAATCCGGTCTGGGGCAGGTTTCATAGAGCGGGCAGCCGCCTCGATAAACTCAACGGAAGAGCTCAGCCGACCGCTTCGCGGTTCACCCAACACAAAAATATTGAAATGGGAGTCCGCAATACCGAGTCCAAACTCCAACGCCTCCCGGGCTCTCTGATGGCTGGAAAACGAAAAGATATCTCCATCCGTTCCCCCGCCGACATCGAAGGAGGGAAACGCAACGTCGGCACCAGTCAGGTTTTTGATCGTCATTTGTAAATTCTCCTGCTTATGATGGCATACTCGCGCTTGCTACCGATGAAATCCAGCGTCAAGGTGGCACTTCATGAAATTCTGTCGACATAAATTTTCGGACCTGCCAACTTTGCCGTCAGGTCAGGAGCAACATAAATGAAGTTCGGTTTATTTGGTGGCGCCACTGCTGCGGCCGCATCGTCACAGGCCCAATCCGAAAGGCTGCTTCTTGATCAATCCGAAGACAGCCATTCGTACGGCGCTTTTATCGACGCCATCATAGAGGCGGAAGCTCTCGGCTATCACAGCATCTTTCTTGTCGAACATCATTTCACCGGCGAGGCGCAAGTATCCGCCTCGATGAACCTGCTAACCTATTTAGCAGCAAAAACCTCCACCATCCGTCTCGGCACAGGTGTCATCGTAATTCCCTGGCACAATCCGGTCCTGCTTGCAGAACAGGCGGCGACGGTCGACGTCCTATCAAACGGTCGGTTTGATTTCGGCGTCGGTAAGGGCTATCGACCCAACGAGTTTGACGGGTTCTGTATTCCAATAAGCGAATCAACGGAACGATTTGAAGAATCGATGGGTTTGATCAAACAGTCCCTTTCGTCAAATGAACGGTTTTCCTTTCATAGCGACCGCTGGAATTTTGAAAACATTGTCGTTGAGCCACCACCGGTACAAAAACCGCAGCCGCCGTTGTGGCTGGCAGCCGGTCGACCGGACTCGCTGCGCTACGCCGCAGATAAGGGTTATTCGCTGCTGCTGGATCAGTTCGCAACCTTCGATGTCACGCTGGAGCGATTTGCCATCTACCGGAAAGCCATTGAGGCATCGGGAGGTTCATTCAATCCCATGAACGTCGCCGTAGCGCGCGGCATGCACATCATCCGCAACGAAGAAGAACGTGCCATTGCTATCGATAAACGTATGGCGGCACTTGACCATATGAACAAGGCAGCAAAGTCGAGTGACACATCCTACAAGACAAGTATGGCGTCTGACCCCGACCTGAGAAAAGCCGCAGAACAGGGAACATTAATCGGCACACCTGAAGAAATTATCGGACACCTGACACATCTCAGAGATGGCGGTGTCGAATATATTTTGCTGGCAGGCGCACAGATGAGCCCGCCACAAATGCGCGCTTTTGCAGAAGAGGTCATGCCAGCATTTATCTGAGAAAATGGAGTAGGCGGTAAGATTCACCTGTGTCATTTTTATGTGCGGTGCTTTAATCTCAGGTGAAATTCTCTGCCAGCTAGATCAAGGGTGGCCGATAGAGCGCACTCACACGTCCAATTATTTAGTTCGGACCTTGCTCGATGTAGAATTTCGCACAACGTGCATGCGACCGTTTAACGGTGGCCCGCGGGGGCATAGAAAGGAAAACTGCGGGACCGATTGCTAAATATGATCTATTCACACAAAAATTGTTTTCTGAGATATCGGTCACGCAAGCCAGAGCTTAACTGCGAGTATGACTTTGAAAATTATGATTGCTGGTGTGGCTGTGAGGATAGTGAGCCTGTCGCAACGACGACGCGACACCACAACCGTTTCAACACCGTCATGTGCCGACAGTGCGGAACTCTAAGACTCAACCCATACATGACGGATGAATCGATCAACCGGTATTACAAGAATGACTTCCATGCGATCAAGCGTGCTAACGGTGACTTGGAGTTTCAATACGCCCAACAGCTATCCCAGTCGGCCGCAATATACGACTTTGCAGAGCCACATCTTTCCCCCAGCACGAAGGTTTTGGATTTTGGCTGCGGCACAGGTGCTAAGACTTCAAGCTTTTGCGAGGCCGGACTAGACGTTTTTGGCCACGACGCTAACCCCGATTATGTTACCTTTGCTGAAAGCAAGGGTTTAAAACGCCATGAAGAGGGAGGCCGCTATGGGTTCGTGCTTCTTTCGCACGTGATTGAACACATCAATCAGCCTCTCGCCTTCTTAAATAGTGCTCGGGCGGACCTCTTGGAGCCAAATGGGCTGCTTTATATTGAGGTTCCCGCACTAGATACTGTGCGTGCCCGGAACCCGGAAACCCACCTCCTTGGTGACCTTCATATAGCTCACAAGTTCTACTTTGCTGCCAACTCTCTACACTCACTGCTTTCAGCTGCAGGATTCAAACAGGTTGCACAGACCGGAGACCGTTTTTTGTTCACCCCGGGAAAGGAAGACCCTAAACATAAACAAGGGCTGGAAGACACTGAACGCCTTCTTGCCGACGCTCGCAAACAACGCTGGTCGCAACAAGTTCGCGTATTATCGCTTTTGGCTCGCGACTGGGTGAATGCGCGACTACGATAAGAAGCTGCTAAGTGAATGGGAAGTTAAGGCTTCTGGCGCGCGATACAGGTAAACCGAGAACGCAACGATTTACTTAGTGACCGCTCCACTATGTGATGACGGCTCTCGACCCAGAAATCCAGCGGTCAGCGCTGACGAACAAATGAACCCTATACTACTCGGGATAATTTCTGAAACGCTGCTGGCCAAGTGAAGAGATCCACAGACAAGTAAAAAATGAGACAATTAAAATCAGGATTGAGAACCGTTCTCCAGCTCCACAATATGCTTGGGCCTCATAAGTTGTTCTTTTATAGCTCAAGCCTTATCACTTTTGCCCGGATCTTGTTTGAAGGGGCAATTGGCATTGCCTTTGTATCATTCGGCGTCACACTCTTGGGCAGCGAGCAGCAGCTTCCCGATTTATTTAAAGTTGGCGTGCGTTTTTTTCAGATAGACGACGAAAACAAGGCAATCCCAATCTTACTTATCGTTGCAGCGATGATTGTTCGTCAGTTCATTATCGGTATCGATCAAACCATTCAATCAATAGCGCAGGCCCGGATTGGCGCCCATCTCCGAACCCGGATCGCTGGCAACATTATCCAAGCTCGTTTTAGCTTCCTTGATCAATTTAAGGCGGGTTGGCTGAGCCAGGTTATTGCAAATGACTGCCTTCACGTTAGAGCAGGCTTTACAGCGTTACTTTCCGCAGTCTCTGGAGCGCTATTTTTATTAATAACTTTAGCGCTTATGATTCAAATTACCTTATCGTTCACCGCAGGCCTGCTTTTTGTGATTATTTTATTTGCGCCGGTTAAGTATTTAATTGCAATTCAGGTCAACCGGTTTTCAAAAAAGGCCCGAGACGCTTCATATGACGTCATGCAAAACGTTAATGACGTGTTTTACTCCATCAGACAAATCAAACTACTTAATTTACAAAATCTATACGTGAACAAGATTCGTTCTAACGTTCTCGAATCTGCAAAACACTCCGTTAGATCTGATATCTATGCGCATTGGGAGCCAACTCTCATTCAAATAGTTGCTTTGGTTCTCGTTGTTTTGGCGTTTCTGGTGAATCACTATGTAAAGTTCTTCGATGTATCTTTAATAGTAGGATTTTTGATACTTTTTTACCGCGCCATACCAAGTGCGATGCAGAGTGCAAAATCACTTAACACCTTTGTTTCGAAGCAGCCTGGCATCGCCCGCGTTCACGACATGTACGACCTCCAAAAAAGTAATATGGAGGAACTCGGCACCGATAATGATGATCTATTGATCGCTGAGAAACTCGAGTTCCAATCTGTATCGATGGGTTATGGAAAAGGAGAAAACATTCTTGCAAATGTTTCATTTGTTGCGGCCAAAGGAGAAATAATTGCAATCACCGGCGAGTCGGGAACAGGGAAATCAACTTTACTTGCCGCCCTAACAAAGATGTACCCAATCAATAGTGGCGCTATCAAGATCAACGATATTTCTATCGACCAAATATCGATCAAACAGCTTCGCAACCTTGTAAGCATTGTTCCCCAACAATATCGAATAACGAGCATGCGGGTGCATGAAGTGATCCGCGGAGATCAGTCGTCTATGTCTGAAACTGACATGATTACCGCGGCCAAAACGGCGAATGCCCACGAGTTTATCATGCGACTGAAGGACGGGTACGACACGATGATTGGACAGCAGGGCGCTGGTCTATCTGGTGGTCAAATCCAACGGCTGATTTTAGCACAGGTATTAGCACGGAAATCCCCAATTCTTGTTCTCGACGAGGCCACCAATAGTCTTGACGAGGTCTCAGAACAGGAGATTTTAAACGCTCTCGCGAAAATAAAAGAAAATCACATTGTCTTAATGGTTACCCATCAGGGCAAAAACGTCGAACTGGCGGATCGAGTTTTCTCAATGAAAGCAGGTAAAATAATTGAAACGCCGGTTAAAGAAAAAGCTAGCAAAAGCGTTTAAGGGCTACGTACCAAATATAGGTTCCGTGTTGCGGTAGAAAATTCGGGATCATTTTGAAACCCGTATTCTGAGAGCATTTCTCGAACTGCGTTCTCATTTTCAGGACCGGTCGGCAACTCGCAAACAATATTTGTTACAGTTGGGTTAGTCAGCACTTTTGACATTCCACGAAGTACACGCAGCTCAATGCCATCCACGTCTATTTTTATGGCGGTAGGCATCGCGACATCCCCCTGAGCTACAAGATGATCGAGTGTAGAGCTCGCGATCCCAATGGCTTTCCGGTCGTTTTTTTCTGTATTAGAGTCTTCGGCCGTTGCCACAAATTGGTGGTCGGAGCGCCCCGCTTTGAAGAGATGCCCAGACAGTTGTAGCTGACCCAAGCCGGACTGATCAGACAATGGGACCAGAAAGCATTTGAGCTGGAGATTATTGAGATCAGCAGTATTGACTAGCGAAATGAATGAGTTCGGCTCTGGTTCAAATGCATATATATATCAATACCCGGATGAGTTATGGCAGCAAGAATAGAATAATTGCCAGTGTTTGCGCCAATATCTACAAATACTGAATTAGAATTCAGGCGCTGTTCAACCCATCGAATTGTTTCGGGTTCCTTCGATTTTTCGGAAAGCCTCAACCAGCGTTTTCTCGTCGTACCGTTCGGCGCATGCGCCAAGAAATTTTGTCCGTTGATTTGAGTTTCTAAAGGCGGAATAACGTCGGCCCACTCAACAACCCGAGCCTGGAGAATTGCGACCGCAAAGTTCTCAAGCCTTTTCCATATGTGTCTGCTAATAAAACCCAACATTAATGTTCCTGATCAATGACATTGAAAACTAAAATATCGCGCTGCCGAAATTGATCGTCTGGAACAGGCGGGACGCAATGATATGAATTGTTGGAACGCAAAAATGTGATCATGGAATTTTGCGAAAACGTTGCTCGGCGAACAGGGACAAAATCAGAAATTTCGTAGCGCGAAGCCTTGTGTGATAGCGGGTCATTGTGTTTCGGAATTAATAAAGTTGTGCCGTTGGAACTCTCGTTTGCCTTCGATGGCAGTTAGAACAAAGCTGTCAGAATTTTTCGCGGCGTATCCGGATGAGGATCAACAGCGTACCCAGATAGATCACGAGTCAGAAGCCATCGCCCAATGGGCGCCCCCCTAAACTTAACGGGGTTTTGAAGAAGTTTGTCAAAAAACGAACGGTGATCAATCCAAGGATCATATATCTTACAAAATGCTTCAATCAAACTATGGGAAAAATCTTCGCTTAAAAAGTTATTCCAAAAAGTTTTGAGATCGCTCGGAAGGTTTTTTCCACCATCCACATCAAAACGAACAAAGCCCCTGTTCATCTCTTTATTCTCTTGTTTCAATTGAGGGTCGCCGAAATCATAAAGATCAGTCGCAGGCAGCCGATCTTGGATAAACTCATAACTTTCTGACTCGAAAACATTGCTCGAAATAGCATGCGGAAACGGATAAGAATTTATCTTAATATTGCTAATAGAGTACAATAACTCATGTTGTATCCTTGATATCCAAGGATTCAGATCATCCTGCACAATGGAATTCCTTAATATTGATCCAAGATATTGTACATCTACTTGACGGTGGTGCGGCCACAAAACAGGAAAGAGATCGGCGTCACGTTTCAGCCATCTCAACCGTCACATAGGGAATCGTCAAAGCGTAACCTGGGCCTTAAATCAAATCGGTTGAGATAATCATTCCGCCTATGAGAAAATGGAGCGGGCGATGAGATTCGAACTCACGACATCAACCTTGGCAAGGTTGCGCTCTACCCCTGAGCTACGCCCGCATCCGGAGGCGCGATAATAATCAGACACGCCAGCTTTGCAAGTGCTTGCTTGCACCGTCGATATTGAATTTTATAGGGCCTTTTCTATAGGGTGCATGCCATGACTCAGCATGCAACACCCGAAACGCTTCGCGCGCGCTTCGATACGCTCAAAATTACCTATACGGAGTACACCCACCCGGCAGTCTTCACAGTCGAAGAAGCCAAGGAACTCAGAGGGGAGTTACCAGGCGTTCATTGCAAGAGCCTGTTTCTCAAGGCAAAAGGGGGCGCTCTTTTTCTGGTCGTTTGTCTGGAATGGCGGCGCATGGATATGAAAGCGTTGGCTGATTTGCTGCCCTCACGTCGGCTTTCCTTTGGTCAACCCGATCTTTTGACGGAAAAACTGGGCGTCACGCCCGGCTCGGTAACACCTTTTGGCGCTATAAACGCAACGGGCCTGAGGACGAGCGCGTAACCATCATCCTTGATGAGGAAATGATGCAAGCGTCACAGGTGAATTACCACCCTCTGATCAACACGGCGACGATCGGATTATCTCCCGACGACTTGCACCGGTTTTTGGTTGATTGCGATCATGTACCGATTATTTTGAACCTTGGTCCGGCGACCCAAAAAGAATAGAGCCGTATGACACCCTTCCGAACCTTGTCTTTATCGGTAAAATTCGCCATGTACACTAACGCAGAATACCGTTAGGCATTTAAAACCTGAACGAAACGATCAAAGCGACATCCCATGGAGCCGATACTCGATCCCAATGCCCCCCCGCCAGCCCCCGCTGGTGATCTGATTAAAGAATCATCTGAAGCAGCTTTTGTGCAGGATGTCATCGAAACCTCGCAAGAGGTTCCGGTCATCGTAGATTTCTGGGCACCGTGGTGCGGCCCCTGCAAACAGCTCGGTCCGCTTCTCGAGAAAGTCGTCACGGAAGCCAATGGCGCGGTTAAAATGGTCAAGATCGATATCGATCAAAACCAAAACCTTGCCCAGCAACTTCGCATTCAGTCCATTCCTGCCGTTTATGCTTTTTACCAGGGTAAACCCGTTGACGCCTTTCAGGGTGCGCTTCCGGAAAGTCAGCTCCGAGAGTTCGTCGATAAACTAACGCAAAATGCCGGGACGGAAGAAAAGTCGCCGATAGACGGGGCCTTGGAGCAGGCGGAAGCCCTAATGGAAGCGGGTCAATATGAACAGGCCGGCGCTGTCTATTCACAGGTAGTCCAACATGCTCCCGACAATATTGCCGCCAAGGCGGGTTTGGCGCGCTGCTGCATCGAAACGGACAACCTCGCAGGTGCCCAGGAACTTATCGATACGTTAAGTGACGAAGAACGAGGGGATACAGCGTTCGCAAGCGTCCTTAGTGCGCTGGAACTCTCGGAAAAGGCGTCACAAGCGGGCGATCTGGCCCCTCTGCAAGCGGCCGTTGACGCCAATCCAAAAGATCACGAAGCACGCTATAATCTTGCGCTCGCGTTATACGCCGGCGGCCAGACCGAAGAAGCAATTGACGCGTTAATTGAAATTATACGCCAGGACCGGAGCTGGAATGACGATGCGGCACGGTTGGAACTCCTTAAGTTTTTCGAGGCCATTGGACCAACAGATCCCGTGACCATGGAGGGACGCAAAAAACTGTCTTCGATCCTGTTTTCATGACCCGAAGCGTCTTCGACCCTGGATTTGAAGACCTCCCCCGGGTAATTCCGATTTTTCCACTGACGGGCGTTTTACTCCTGCCAACGGGAAAGCTGCCTTTGAATATATTTGAGCCTCGCTATCTTGCGATGGTCCGTGATGCTCTGGCTGATGAACAACGCATCATAGGCATGTTGCAGCCCCGAATCCCCGATCCGGAAGATAATCATGGCGCCGACAGCACCGACGAAGACGAACCCCACTTATATAAAACGGGCTGCGCCGGCCGCATAACGAGTTTTGCCGAATCTGATGACGGGCGTTACATGCTCACACTTTCCGGTATTTGCCGCTTTGATATTGCAGAAGAGATGACCGGTAAGGACGGATATCGTCGTGTGCTGGCCGATTATCGACGCTTTCGGAATGACGTCAGTGATGAGCCAGAAGCAGAAATTGACCGGGATCGACTGTTATCAGCCGTAAAAGAGTATTTCACACTGCAAAATATCGAAGCCAGCTGGGACGCTGTAACCGCAACCCGAAATGACAAACTAATTACCTCGCTTGCCATGACTTGTCCGTTCGGCCCAAACGAACGGCAAGCTTTGCTGGAAGCGCAGTCATTATCGGCGCGCGCGGAAATTGTGATAACATTGCTGGAAATGGCGCTAATGGAAAATGGCGGCGCCAGCGGAATTAGCCATTAAACCTGCACTAAGGAATACGGCATGACAACGAAGACATCTGTTGATCCAAAATTGCTCGATATTTTGGTTTGCCCAGTTACAAAACAGCCTTTGCGTTATGATGAAGAGGCTCAGGAGCTCATCAGTGACGCCGCCAGCCTGGCCTATCCCATCCGCGATGGCATACCGATTATGCTCGCTGACGAAGCGCGACAACTTGATGGCGGCGCAGACCAGAGCTAAGGCGATGCCTCCGAGACCCACACAAATTAAGCTCAAAAAAGCGGAGAAGCAGCTGGATATCTCATTTGATGATGGCTCGGCATTTTCCTATCCCGCTGAACTTTTGAGAGTGGAGAGCCCCTCCGCAGAAGTACAAGGGCATGGGGCCAGTCAAAAGAAGATTGTCGCTGGCCGACGTCATGTCGGGGTAATGGAGATTGAACCAGTAGGAAACTACGCAATCCGCCTGATTTTTGACGATCTCCACGATACCGGGATTTTTTCCTGGCAATATCTTTATGAACTCGGTCATGCACAAAACGAACGCTGGCAAGGTTATTTGACCGCGCTTGAGCGTTCAGGGTTGAGTCGTGATCCTTGATTTTAGTATTTTCCGGTGAGTTGCAGTGACAACGAATGACCGAATAACCCGCTTTACCATTGTTGGTGGCGGCAGCGCTGGCTGGCTTGCCGCCAGTTTGTTGGTGACATCGCTAAATCGCCGCAATGACGGGCCGGACACTGAGGTCACTGTCATCGAGTCACCTAATTTGCCGATTATAGGTGTGGGCGAAGCCACGACGTTGAGCACCTTTGTAACGTTTGCTCAAATGAGATTAGACGAGCAGGATTTTCTCAATCATTGCGATGCGACCTTCAAAGGGGCTGTAAGGTTTAAAGGGTGGAACATTAACGCCGATGGTAGCGATGGCGACTATTACCATCCGTTTGACGCTCCCCAACCGATCTTCGGCATTCATCCTGCTTATCATTATCATCGGCGCGCAGTGCGTGGTGTGAGACAACCTTCATTCGCCCACTCTATGAGTGTTTTACCTACCCTGATGGACGCCAACCGTGCGCCCAAAGTGCTCGATTCCGATCCGTTTGAGGGGCTGGCAAATTACAGCTTCCATCTTGATGCCTCTCTTATGGGGGAGTACCTCAAGGAATACTGTAGGTCGCTTGGCGTGACCTATGTTAGCGACGATGTAACCGATGTGACGCTTGACGAAAAAGGCTTTGTTGCCGCTCTCGAGCTTAAGGAACGCGGCACTCACCCAGTTGAATTCGTTATCGATTGTTCTGGTTTTCGGAGCCTCATTTTGCGGCAGGCTATGGGTGAAGACTTTATCCCCTATGGTGACCACCTGCTCTGTGATCGCGCATTGGCGCTGCAAATCCCCCATCGTGAGGGGGCCCCGCTTGAACCTTATACAACGAGCACCGCTCTGGGGGCGGGTTGGTCGTGGAATGTACCGCTCTATTCACGACGGGGGACAGGCTATGTCTTTTCCAGTCAGTTCCGTTCGGACGAAGAAGCGATTGATGAATTTCTGACCTATCTCGGCGAAGATGCGAAGGATGCGGAACCAAGGGTGATCCCCATGGCCATCGGTCGAGCTCGTCATAGCTGGGTGAAAAACTGCCTTGGTGTTGGCCTTTCGGCAGGGTTTATCGAACCCCTGGAATCAACCAGTATTCATTTAATCCAAGTGGCGATCCGGCGATTTTTGGATCATCTGCCCGATCGGAATTGTGATCCGGCACTGATCAAAAGATATAATCATCTTGTTACAGATATGTATGAAGACATTCGCGATTTTATTGCGATGCATTACGCGATTTCAAACCAGGACGGAGAGTTCTGGAAAACCGCCCGCGGCGAAAACGCCGTACCTGATCGGGTAAAGGATCGCCTGGAATTGTGGAAACACAAACTTCCGACAGAACTGGATATCGAAACAACCAATCCACTTTTTACCGAGTGGAGTTATCTATACGTCCTGTTTGGCAAAAACTTTGTTGATGAAAATGAATACCCGCTTGAAACTGCCGTCTCCGACGAAGATTACGCAGAGTTCTGCACGACGATGGACAAACAACGACAGCAGCTATTATTTCAAGCCCCTGACCACCGTCGGTTTCTCGACAGCTTGCGGGAGAAGGGCACAGAGGCCTGGTACAGGCCATAGAGAATCTTAAATAGGCTCGCCACGGATCAGGCGCGGCAAATCGCCGAGAACGCCCATCGCATGACGCATGAAGAGGCGTTTAAGGGGCGGGGTGCGATTGACCATCGAGAGTCCGACATCACGAGCAAGTTTTATGGGTGCGATATCGTTGGAGAAAAGACGATTTAACCCATCGGTCGCCGCGATCATCATCGTATTGTCGAAGCGCCGCCATCGTTCGTAATTTTCCAATACTGTCGTTGAACCAGGGTCAAGACCAACCCGGAGAGCATCGACAACGGTTTCGGCAAGGGCGGCCGCATCACGGATACCGATATTGAGACCCTGTCCCGCAATTGGATGGATAGCGTGAGCAGCATCGCCCGCAAGAGCAAGCCGCGGCGCTATATAATTTTCCGCATGCAGCAAACCAAGTGGGTAGGAAAAAACCGGGCCAACAATTTCCAGTTCGCCGAGATAATCTCCAAATCTTAATTTTAATTCCGCGGCAAATTCAGCCGACGGCAACGCAAGCAATGTCGGCGCCAGCTCGGTTTTCTCCGTCCATACGATAGAGGAACGGTTTTCTGTCATTGGCAAAATGGCGAAGGGTCCCGCGGGCAAAAAATGTTCCTGCGCCACGCCACGATGATCACCTTGATGTTTGACGGTGCACACAATTCCTGTCTGCGGGTAACGCCATTGTTTGACATTAATATTGGCGGCGGTCCGGGTGGGAGAGCCACGACCATCCGTAGCGATCGCCAGCCGCGCTGATACCGTTTCTCGAGTGGCAAGATGCGCTGTCGCGTATGGCCCTTCTCTATTTAGGTCCTGGACCCTTTGACCGAAGAGCAAATTGACAGACGGAAGTTGTTCCAAACATCCGAGAAGGGCCTGTCGGATTATGCGGTTCTCGACAATATAACCAAGCGGACCGCCACCAATGTCGAGGTGATCATAGTGCAGAAATAGCGGCGAATGTCCGTCTGACACTCTGATTTCCAATATTTCTTGAGCTTTTGGCTGCATTTCCTGCCAGGCGCCAATGGAATCGAGCGCCGTCCGGGAACCGGCTGCAATGGTCGTAGTTCGGCCATCAAAGCCGGTATCAAGCATTTTTTCCGGCGCAAGTGGTTCTATCACCACCGTCGAGATCCCGGCATTGCCCAATGCAGCCGCGAGGGTCAGACCAGCAATGCCGCCACCAATGATCAGCACATCGTGTCTTTGCTCGGGTGCATTTCCTGCTGTCAAAGGCATGCCGATACATTGCCGCCCATTCGGTCTTTATGTCCAGACAGTATTTAAAATTTCGAAATCCACATAATGATTAAATTTTATACAGATAAACTATTATGACTACTTTTTACTCGTTATTGGTGGTTTTGTGATGACGGTGTGACCGCAGACAAGCATTAGAATGCTCGATAACCTACGGTTTTTATTTATTTTTTTCTCTTTACGTCAGGATTGCTGCCGATTTGGCACGGTCTTTGCCATGTTAGGGAGATTAGGCGGCTATCGTGGCCGCACAGAGACTTACAGCCCAATTTTCAGGCGGTAATTCGCCATTAGAGAGGAAAACAAATGAATAAATTGGTTAGGGGTATAGGAGCAACGATTCTCGCAACCAGCTTGTTTCTGCCGTTTAACGTATCGGCGGAGCAATCCAAAATTCCAGGGACATTCTCGGCAAATGTCGGTCTGGTTAGTGAATATTATTTCCGTGGTATTTCCCAAAATGATGACGCCCCGGCGCTCCAGGGTGGCTTTGACTATGAAATCGAGCTTGCCAAACCTGTTACAGCCTATATCGGCGTATGGGGATCAAATGTCGATTTTAACGAAGGGGCCGGCGTTGATGGTGCCTCGATAGAAATTGATTACTACGGCGGTCTAAAAGGCACGGTTGGAGATACCGGGCTCGGATGGGATGTCGGCTTTATCTATTATTCTTTTCCCGGGGCAGCGAGTAACCTGAATTACGACTTTGTCGAAGCCCAGGCTGCGTTGTCGTACGACTTTGGCTTTGCAGCGATATCGGCCAGCATAAACTGGTCGCCCGAGAACTTTGGCGATAGCGGCACAGCGACCTATCCAAAGCTTGCCGTCGATGTTCCGATTGGCAAAACCGGCGTGACCCTGTCGGGCTATGTCGCGCGCCAGAACATCGAGAACAACGCCACCTTCGGCTCACCGGATTACACCGAGTACAACCTCTCGGTTGGTTACAGCCTGTTTGGCTTTGACATGTCCGTCACCTACTCAGACACGGATATAAGCCCGGCAGGCGACGGCAATGAAGAAGCCGTCCTCTTCTCCGTATCCAGAAGCTTCTAAACAGAAAGAGCATTGAGAATGAAACTTATTGAAGCCGTTATTAAGCCGTTCAAGCTGGATGAAGTTCGAACGGCCCTAACAGAAATCGGTGTGCAGGGCCTCACTGTTAGCGAAGCACGGGGTTTCGGTCGCCAGAAAGGCCAGACTGAAATCTATCGGGGGGCGGAATACGAAATCAGTTTTCTGCCGAAAATCCGGATTGAGGTCGCCGTTTCAGACGACGTAGCCGACCAAACGATTGAGGCTATCCGCAACGCCGCCTCTACCGGCCAGATCGGTGATGGAAAAATATTTGTATTCGACATGGAAAAGGCGGTTCGAATCCGCACAGGAGAAACAGACAATGACGCTCTATAAAAAACCGCTGCTGGGACTATCAGCAGCAATTACAACAGGGGTATTTACCACATCAGCACTGGCGCAGACCGCTGCCCCCAAAATAGATTCCGGTGACACTGCATGGATGCTCACAGCTACAGCACTTGTATTGCTCATGACCATTCCCGGTTTGGCACTTTTTTATGGCGGCATGGTCCGCAAGAAAAACGTTCTGTCGCTCTTGATGCAGTGTTTTGCCATCTGCTGTCTGATGAGCATTCTTTGGATGGTCATCGGATATAGCCTCGCTTTTGACACCGGAAATGCCTACGTCGGCGGTTTTGGGAAAGCCTTCCTGAATGATCTCACGGTCGGTGCAGTCAATGGAACCATTCCAGACTCACTGTTCATGGTTTTCCAGATGACATTCGCCATCATCACACCGGCCTTGATCGTCGGGGCGTTTGCCGACCGCATGAAGTTCAGTGCCATACTCTGGTTTACGGGCATTTGGATGTTGATCGTATATGCGCCGATTACCCATTGGGTATGGGGCGGCGGCTTCCTAAGCGAAGATGGTGTTCTTGATTTCGCAGGCGGTACGGTCGTCCACATCAATGCCGGTGTCGCTGGCCTTGTCGCTGCAATCATGATTGGAAAACGCAAAGGCCTTGGCACAGAATCGCTGGCGCCGCACAATCTGGTTCTGTCTGTCATCGGCGCAGCATTGTTGTGGGTTGGCTGGTTTGGCTTTAACGCCGGATCCGCCGTTGCTGCGAACGGTTCAGCGGCGATGGCCATGGCTGTCACACAGATAGCGACCGCTGCGGCCGCATTGACCTGGATGTTCGTCGAGTGGGGTCTCCGCGGAAAACCCAGTATTTTGGGTATAATCTCCGGTGCAATCGGCGGATTGGTGACGATTACGCCCGCGGCAGGGTTTGTCGATCCAATGGGAGCACTATTCATTGGCATTGGCTCCGGTCTGGCCTGTTATTGGGGCTCAACCTGGCTTAAGCGCACTGCGGGGTACGATGATGCGCTTGACGTGTTTGGTATCCATGGCATCGGCGGTATCGTTGGCGCCCTGCTTACCGGGGTATTTGCCAACAAGGCAATCGGCGGCACAGCCGGGCTGCTGGAAGGTAATGCCGGACAGGTTGCAACCCAGGCATGGGGTATCGTTGCCACAGTCATTTGGTGCGCCATTGCTACCGCAATCATCTTAAAGGTTATCGATCTGATAATCGGCATTCGGGTTGATGAAGAAACCGAACGTGACGGGCTTGATCTTGGTCTGCACGGCGAAACGATACAGTAGGGCAAAGCCTGAAAGACCACCCCTGGAGGCATAGTGCAGGGACGACTTTTCCCCTTCTGGAGATCGTCCTGCCAAGTCACCAAAACTACCGGAGCTCTTCACGGAGCTCCGGTTTTCTTTTGCCAAAATTTGTTCACAACACGCTGAATATACAAAATCCCGAGCTAAACGCATTCCGCTTGTATCGAGTCAGGAGTTGGCTGTAGGATTCTACTGTTTTTACAGTAGTTTTACAGTAGTTTACGTCGCTTCTTATCAGCGGCAACCGAAGAAGTGCACTTATGATCAACGATCGGCTCGACCGAATCGGTGATTACCCGTTTGACCGCTTACGGGCATTACTGGATTCCAGCACGCCTCAAACCGAGGACGCGCCGTTATCGCTTGCTCTTGGCGAGCCACAACATCCGGCACCTGAGATTCTCCATCGGGTTCTTGCTGAAAGCGGTGATCTGTGGGGAAAATATCCGCCCGTCCGGGGAACACCGGCGTTCCGGGACGCGGTCGGGCAATGGTTAACCCAACGATATAATCTGCCGGCCAACATGTTTGAGCCGGATAAGGCGATTATTCCGGTGTCCGGCACGCGCGAAGCGCTTTTTATGATCGCGCTTACCGTCATTCCGGAAAAGGTATCCGATCAGCAGCCGTTGGTTTTAATGCCCAACCCGTTTTATCAGGTGTATCTCGGTGCCGCCGCGCTCGCCGGGGCGCAATCCGTATTTGTGCCAGCGGTTCCGGAGACCGACTTTCTTCCGGATTTTCACGCGCTGGATCCAGAAACACTGGATCAGACGGCCCTGGCATATTACTGCACCCCCGCAAACCCGCAGGGCACAGCCGCGTCCGTTGAAAAGCTGCGATCAATTATTGAACTGGCCCGCAAACATGACTTCGTTGTGATTTTTGACGAGTGTTACAGCGAAATTTACAACGACAACCCGCCGCCCGGAGGTATCGAAGCCTGCGCGGCGCTCGGCGGTTCGCTCGATCATATCCTTATAATGAATTCGCTCTCAAAGCGGTCCAGCGTGCCGGGTTTACGCTCAGGGTTTGTTGCAGGCGATCCACAAATTATGGCTCGTTTTAAACAGGTAAGGGACTATGGCGGCGCACCGCCCCCCATGCCGTTATTGGCCGTTGCCACTGCTCTCTGGCAGGACGAGGAACATGTCGCCGGCAACCGTGAACTTTATCGAAGCAAGTTTGACCTCGCAGACCAAAAACTTTCGGGGTTTCACGGCTATTACAGACCGGATGGCGGCTTTTACCTGTGGCTCAATGTCGGCGATAGCGAAGCAGCCGCCTTGAAATTGTGGCGGCAGGCAGCACTTCGGGTCATACCCGGCGCTTATTTCGCCAGGACAGGACAGGATGGCAATAATCCCGGCGCTGCCTATATACGGTGTGCGCTCGCCCATGATTTAGAAACAACCGGTCAGGCGCTGGATCGCCTGGTCGCGACTCTTTGACAAGGAGGCACCCATGGCCACCAATTCCCGCAACCTGACGCGAAAAGGCTCAATATTGCCACCAAGTGTCACGGAGTTTCTGCAAAAACGGGCGATTGAAACCCTCGCCATAGCAATATTTTTATCGGCCGTTGGGCTATCTGTGGCGTTTTTCAGCTATAACCCCAACGACCCCTCTCTAAATACAGCTTCCGGTGCCGCGGCGGCCAACGTTTTGGGAACAACCGGCGCCTGGATTGCCGATCTTTTCATGCAGTCAATCGGCCTGGCGAGCTGGGTTTTACCAATCGTTGCCCTGGCCTGGGGCCGGCGCATTATCACCCATCGCGGTCTTGGCCGTTTATGGCTTCGTTTGACCTTTCTGCCACTGGCAATGCTTACCGCATCAATTGCGCTTTCCGGGCTGGAGACCGGTGCCGGCTGGGAGCTTAAAGCGGGTTATGGCGGTGTCATCGGTGACATTGCACTTGCCAGCACGGCAGGGTGGAGCGCAAACCCAATGCCCTATGGCGCAGGCATCGTCGCCGCAATTTCAGCCTTTCTTGCGCTCGGCGCCTTGGTCGCAGCGTTCGGGTTTTCCGCTCACGAATGGCGGCAGTTTGGCAACACTCTTCGATGGCTCGGCCACCACGGAGCGGCCGCAAGTGCCGCCGGCGGTCGCGCGAGTTTGCAGGCCGGCAAGTGGTCATTCAACGTAGCGAGGAAAGGCCACACCGCGGCCCGTCAGCGGCTCGAGCCAAAGCTATTCGGTGGCAACGAGGGCGATCCCGAGATCGGCGATAATCGCGAAACCGGGACGGGCGGCAAAAAACGGGAACCCCGTCTCGTCGTCGCAAGCCGCGAAGCCAAAAAGGAAATTGTCGCCCCCCGCATAACGAAAGCGAAGCCGGGCAAGAAAGCCGAGGCCGCACGTCAGACCAAACTCGATTTAGGGACCTCCGGGGAATATGAGTTACCGGATCCAGACCTGCTGGAAACGATTATCACCGAAGACAAATCGAGCAAGTCTGATGAAGAAGCTCTTGCGGAAAACGCCCGATTACTTGAGTCCGTGCTGGAAGATTTTGGTGTGCAGGGCGACGTCGTCAAGGTTCGCCCCGGACCGGTCGTGACCCTTTATGAGTTCGAACCGGCGCCCGGAATCAAGTCTTCGCGTGTTATTGGCCTGGCAGATGATATTGCGCGCTCGATGAGCGCCATCTCCGCGCGGGTAGCCGTTGTTCAAGGCCGCAACGCAATGGGCATTGAGCTGCCAAACGCCAATCGTGAAATCGTTTCGCTCCGAGAACTCCTCGAATCAGAAACACTGGAGAAGAACCCATCGAAGCTATCCCTGGCCCTTGGCAAGGACATTGGCGGGGCACCCACGATCGCTGATCTGGCGCGTATGCCGCATCTGTTAATCGCCGGAACAACAGGATCAGGCAAATCCGTTGCGATCAACACGATGATTATTTCGCTATTGTACCGGCTCTCCCCCGAGCATTGCCGTCTGGTCATGATAGACCCCAAGATGCTTGAGCTTTCAGTCTATGACGGTATCCCGCATTTGCTTTGTCCCGTTGTCACGGACCCCAAGAAAGCAGTCGTCGCGCTGCGATGGACTGTCCGTGAAATGGAACAGCGTTATCGCGCTATGTCGACAATGGGTGTGCGAAATATCGCGGGCTATAACGCGCGACTCGAAGAAGCCCGCAAAAATGGCGACGCTCTCACGCGCACGGTTCAAACGGGATTTGATTCCGAAACCGGCGAACCAATTTACGAAGATCAACCATTGGATATGAATCCGCTGCCCTTCATCGTCGTTATTGTCGATGAAATGGCGGACCTGATGCTGGTCGCCGGGAAAGAAGTTGAGGCTTCGGTTCAACGTATTGCGCAGATGGCGCGGGCCGCCGGTATTCATCTGATCATGGCAACCCAGCGTCCGTCAGTCGATGTCATTACCGGCACCATTAAAGCGAACTTCCCAACCCGTATAAGCTTCCAGGTCACTTCAAAAATTGACAGCCGTACTATTCTTGGAGAGGCCGGAGCGGAGCAACTGCTCGGACAGGGGGATATGCTCTTCATGGCGGGGGGCGGCCGCATTTCCCGCGTTCACGGGCCCTTGGTGACGGACGAAGAAGTCGAGCGGGTCGTTACAACCCTCAAAGCGCAGGGCATGCCTGAATATATTGAAGAGGTTACGCAGGAAGAGCCAGGCAGTGCGACAGGGGGGGGCGGCAGTGATAATAGTGAAGGCGACGCGCTATATGACGAAGCCGTTGCGTTGGTTTGTCGAGAGCGCAAAGCGTCGACAAGTTTTGTACAGAGACATCTTTCAATCGGCTATAATCGCGCCGCACGTATTGTTGATCAAATGGAAGCCGAAGGCGTTATCAGCGCTGCGAACCATGCAGGAAAACGCGACGTGCTCGCGCGGGACATCGACAATCGGGAAGAATAGCACTCTCCAAACCGCAAGGATCGGCATGCTGTCTTATCCGTGCCATATTGATGTGGATAGAGTTGGTCAATGGTCCGAACATGGTCCGAACGTTGAAGAATAAAACTCTCCTTGAACCAATACTGGCCGCAGCGGTCCATCTCGGCCTGGCGTTCGGGGCAACATCGACGCTCTATGCCCAAGAACCGCCGAAAAACCTATACCTGCAGGATAAGTCGGTCGTGGCTGCGGAAAAATTTCTGAATTCAATTCGCACCCTGAAAGCGGCCTTTGTACAGGCCTCTTCCGGCGGCAGTTACGCCCGGGGCAATATCTACATTGAACGACCAGGCCAATTGCGTATTGATTATGACAAACCGACAAATTTGCAGGTTTATGCCGATGGAACCTGGTTGTTCTATGTCGATGAAGACCTAAAGGACATCAGCCAGGTCCCACTGAGTGCCACACCCGCTTCTTTTCTGGTTCGGAACAGGTTCAGTTTCTCTGACGGGCTCACCATCCAGAAACCGGATAAAGGAAACCGCACATTGCGCATTCAGGTTGCGCGGCGTGGCGAAGAAGACAGCGGATCCCTGACGCTCATTCTAAATGAAAGCGCAGATGGCTTTCGTGGGTGGACCGTTACCGACCCTCAAGGCGTCAGGACGACAGTCACACTGCTCTCGCCCATCATCAATAAACCCATCGCCAAAGAAGTTTTTGTTTTTACACCCCCCGACTGGGCGTTTCCCGAGGACGTTCAGGAATAGCGGTCGTGTCTCAGTTTGAAATTCGAGGGTATTGAAAATGACTAACTCTCTATCCACCTTTACAGCATACAGTAAAAACTTGCTCAAAGGGGTTTGCGCGTCTATCGTGCCGACTCACAGGGAGATGACTCATGGCCAAAGGTCCAGATGGACAGCGTAGGCCTGCGGATGCAATCGGTGCGACTGTGATGGTTGCAAAAATTGCAACAGGCGAAATGGAAGACAACAAGAAATCGGGTCGAGTCCGCTCAGGACAGGCCGGAGCGAAAGCTCGGGCGCAGAAATTGACCGGTCAGGAACGCCGCGAGATTGCGAAAAAAGCCGCCGCGAAAAGGTGGGCGTGATGTCAGTTTCACCAACAGATGCTGCAAAATACCTTTGCGACAGGAGTGGCTGGACACTCTCAAATCTCCAACTTCAAAAAATTATTTACATGGCCGACATGAATCATGTCGGTCAGGGTAATGATCGGCTTGTTTCCGAAAGTTTTGAGGCATGGGACTACGGCCCTGTGCTCCCGTCCCTTTATCACAGGTGCAAAGCGTTTGGGTCAAAGCCATTGCCGGATATTTTCTGGGGTGCGGGCGATATTTCAGAAACTCGCGAAGCAGTCACCCTGGACAGTGCCTGGAATGCATTGAAAGACAAACCGCCATTCCACCTTGTTTCGACTACGCATTCCGAATCGAGCGCCTGGATACGGAAATATGTTCCGGGGGCAAAACAAATACAAATTTCCACTCAGGATATGATTGATGAGTATGACAGACGGCGAGCAGCCAGAAGAGTTGCCGTCTCATCGCAGCAGGCAGAGCTTGCACGGCGGATGGAGGAATGACAGACGGCGAGAAGCCAGAAGAGCTGCCGTCTCTTAGCGCTGAACCAACAGGATTATTTTTCGAATCAGACGATCCAAATTCTGAAAAGCACACAGCTTTGATGAGTAATATTCATCGGCTTGAAACGGATTTGGACACAGAAAAAGAGGAGCGCAAGGAAGAGCGATTTTATTGGGTTGGCCTAGCTGCGTTGTTGCTTGATGCCATTATAATCCAGGCAATTGACGGGTCTTGGTTGTTTGTACTTCTTTTCATACTTGAAGTGATACTTTTACTGGGGTTGGCGCAGCGATGGGGCGTTGGTTGGGCGGTAAAATCACTTGGTTGGTTTCTGCATTGGATTTCAGAGGATTTCAGAGGATTTCAGAAAAAGCTAAATTAAAATGAACTTAATGCTTGCTATTGTAGATTAAGTTCACTATGAATTGGGTATGGCAAACATACTCGACACATCAAAACGCGCACAAATCCTCTCCATGCTGGTCGAGGGAATGTCCATGCGCTCCGTCTCACGCATCACGGGCGTCTCAATAAATACGGTTTCCAGGCTTCTGGTCGACGCCGGTAACGCTTGTGCCGAATATCACGACAACACGGTTCGCGGCGTAGCTGCTGAACGTGTTCAATGCGATGAAATCTGGTCATTCGTTGGTGCAAAACAAAAGAACGTCAAGGAAATGAAACCCCCTGTTGACGGTGCTGGCGATGTCTGGACGTGGACCGCAATCGACGCGGATAGCAAAATGATTATCTCCTATCTGGTCGGGGGTCGTGACGGACGCTATGCAGCCGGGTTTATGGACGATGTAGCGCAGCGCTTGGCTAATCGGGTGCAACTCACCACAGATGGTCACAAAGCTTATCTGGAAGCTGTAGAGGGCGCTTTTGGTGCCGATGTAGACTATGCGCCGTTGGTCAAGATTTACGGCGAAGCGCCAGCGAGCGCCAAGGGCCGTTATTCACCTGCCGATTGCACGGGCATTAAGAAAAATCCTGTTGAAGGTGAACCGGACGAAGCGCATATCTCCACGTCATACGTCGAGCGCCTGAACCTGAATATCCGCATGGGCAACCGTCGCTTCACCCGCCTGACAAATGCGTTCTCAAAGAAGGTAGACAATCACCTTCACATGCTGTCGCTGTATTTTTGCCATTACAACTTTTGCCGTCTCCACAAGACGCTTCGCGTTACCCCTGCAATGAAAGCGGGCGTTAGTGATGTTGTGCGGGATATGGAATGGATTGTTAGCTTGATCGATGCGAGAGCGCCAGCACCTAAGAAACGAGGACCTTACAAGAAACGTGAAAAAGAAATTTCAAACCGGGACACGACCAAAAGTCGCGGTAGATATTGCCTCAAAGAAGGACGAGATCGCGGAAATCAAGAGGCAATTAGAGACGGTGGACGAAGCCACGTTACGCAAGGATAAAAGCGACCACGAAAAGACGGTGAAAGAGATTTATGTGACAGAGAGAGTCCTGAACAAATGCCAGGATGATCTCGTAGCAAACAAAGTCAATGCTGACAATATTCAAAAGCGGGTCGAAAAGCTGGTTGGAACGAACCTTCAAAGGGAGCGTAATCGGCGGAGCTTTTATGCACAAATTTATGACCTCTTAGATGATTCTGTAGCGGAATATAGAGAACAATTGCGGCGGCGTGTAGAAGCCGACGCGACGCGCCATTTCAAGGCGCTAACCACGGAGCCCGAGTACGCGGCACTAAGTATTAACGATAGCTATGGTTTAACGATTCTCCACGAGGATGGCCAAGACATACCCGTGCGGTCCGCTGGCGCAGAGCATGTCGTCGCTTTGTGCCTCGCAGGCGCGCTGCAGAATAATGCCCCATTGCAGGGACCAATCATTATAGATTCGCCCTTCGGGCGCCTTGATACAGGGCACACCACCAGCATTGTTCGCGCTTTGCCGGATATGACGCAACAGGTAATGCTTCTGGTCTATGAGGATGAGTTGCCCGCAGGTCTGGCGCGCAACGGGTTAAAGGGTAAGTTAAAAGCTGAATGGTTGTTGGACCGACGCAGTGCAAGACACACTGAACTGACCAGAAGAAGGGATTAGAGATGGCTACAGACAAGAAAACCATCGGTATTACCCGGGACAATAACGACGCGCTTCAGCGTCTGGTTATTGACGGGCAGTTTACCTCTGAGCCGGATGCCGCAAAATTCGCTATGGCCCATACCATTAAGAAAGGGACTGCACCAGGCCGCATTGATAGTGCTGATACCAAGTGGAATGTTGGCAGTGTGGATGTAGACGGTAAGCTGCGGAGCCTGCTGACAGCATTCTATCCGGATGTAGATGAACCGTTCCGGCTAATGGAATATCTCATGAACAAGGGCCTTTCAGACCTGGCCGGCAGCGCAACACAAAAACCAGATGTTTACGGCATCATGTTCGATGAGTGATCAGATATATCAAGCAGTATCATAAGAATGCGCAGAAGGTGAAACGGGCGAGATAAGCCGTGTTACGTCCGAGAAACTTATAGAACTCAAGTCATAGCCGTCCGAGACGAGGGTTTGGATGAGTTCAGAGTGAATCCACTGTTCGCGTCCTTTTTTCGGGGCCGTTTTGAGCAGAGTCTCTACCTTCCCCTCTATATATTCAGTCGGGGCAGCATCCCATTTACGCATATTTTTATTAAGGTTCGTTTTCCGTAGCGACATCACGACGTCAAAATGGGCAACATTTTCTTTACCTGACCGGCCCTTGTATCCCTTATGAGACATTTGCTTACGGTCCAGGCTGCCGGCCCCGACGAGATCAAAGCCCGCCGATTGCGCAGCGGCCTGAATTGTGGCCCATACCTTCGGGTCTGTGTTGTGGAATACCATCGTCATCCACCCTTTAGGCTTAAGAACCCGATACGCCTCAGATAGGGCCTTCGTAAGTAGCTCCCCATATTCACTGAGCGTTTTGCCACCGTGCTCGACAGACAGCGTTCGATTCACAACAGCCTCATCTTCGACCCTGGTGATTCCACCCAGCCAGGATTCTGTGATGAGGTTGCAATCTGCATAAAAAATGTTCGAACCAAATGGAGGATCAGTAAATACATAATCAACGGAGTCGTCTGGTATTCCGGCGAGATTGACAGCTGAGCCGAGTGTTATCACTGGCGGGGCTACCTGTAGGGATTGCGGAAAAGCTTCATAATATCGAGCCAGCTGTCGGACCTTATTACGTATCACCTCCAGGACATTTACCTCAGACGAAATCTGCGGAATGTATAGAGTCCCTGTCAGCGGGCGCTGACCACCGCGTGCATTAAATCGCCGCATGCGGGTACCGTGCCAGGCGGTGTTTGTGAAAGCGAAAGTAAGAACCTGTCGAACACGTTTGTCTTCTACACTCCGGATGGCCGCAAAGAGGCGTGACAGTGCATACAGATTACGGTCTGTATAGAAATCGGCGACTTCGGAAATGCCTCGCAAATGGAGCGCTGATATGTTGAACATATCCCGTTCTGGCCCAATAGGCGCGCGCGGGTACCACTCTTTCACCGCATCACGTGAGAAGGAAGCCATATGTGCCAAGTCGTTTCTTGTGGGCTTTCTCTTGGACCGCCCCCCTCTTTTCGAATTTTGATAGTTGATCAAGACCGGCACCGATCCCATGGAACGGAGACGTTGCCGTTTCAATTCAGAATGGCAGATGGGGCATGGGATAGTAGTACCAACACGCCCAGTCGATGTATCAATGGCATCATATAAGGTGAAAGCCTTTTGGCATTCCGGGCATTTATATCGCTCGCTCCAAAGCGTGTAATGTGCATATCCGTCACCCTCTTTGCGATTGCCATGTACCTTATATATTTCCTGGAACTCTGGTTTTAGCTCATCGTATAGCTCACTGAAGATTTTATGAAGCAGTGCAGGATCGCAAGGGCGTGTATGGTTGAACGCCATATGGGAAGAAATCACGGCAATGTCTCGAAGCACGGCATGCCGTCCACTTAAAGCCGCAGCGACCCCCGTCATACCAGAGCCGGCGAACATATCGAGGACTATATCGCCAGGACGGGTGTAGTGCTTGATGAACGGTACTATGGCTTCAGGGGGCACCTTGGTCATGTAGGAGTGTGCATTATAAAACGCTGTGTTGCGGGACCCTGGTGCCGCAATAGTCAGCGGCGTCGCTACTCGTTTCACGTTGTTGGGCCTATTATCAAGAACATCGAACGGTTCGTCGGTATATTCATTGGCGATACAGCCATGTGGTGAATTTATATCAATGTATTGTGGGGCATATGGTAGGCTCCAGTGGCCATCCACAGTCTTGCGGCCAATCTGCAGACACACCTCCTCCACCACAGCCATGCTAACGCCAGCAACAGAACAACCGTCGCGTATGAGTGCTTCTACTACCCGACTATAGAGGCGGTCTGTCGGAAGAGAACTGGATGGATCTTCCCGAAAAATTTCACAGATAAGTGACGATAGGTCTAATTCGTTGCTGCCAGCATCATTTATTTTTAGTTTCTTGTTCCTTGAGAGTGTGAGCACGAGGTCCAATCGCGTAACGCGCTGCTGTCCAAGGTCAGCTTGCACACCTTTGATGGATCTCTGCCCCTTGTCCAGGATGCCGGTGGCTTCTACTTTCAAGCCAGAATCAACAATAGCCGACCGGATTGATTCCCATATCTGGTCGGCTGTATTAGAAAATACCAGGACCGCATGGCCATTGGGCTTAAGAACGCGCCGGACCTCGGAAAAGGCATTAGTCATCAGAGACTGATAGTCCGATACCGACTTGCCACCATCGCCGCACTTTATGTGTTTATTTACAACAATCTCAGAATTACAGTCAGTTTCCTGTCCCAGCCACGCTTCCCAAAGAAGAGAGACGTCTGCGTAAAAGATGTTGGCCCCAAAGGGCGGGTCCATATACACCAAGTCAACAGAACCATCAGGCACATGGTGAAGGTCCGTGGCGTCCGCACAAATGGCATCCACAAGGGAGTCTTCCTTGGGGAACTGTTCATAGTAGCGCACTATATCCCTGGCCTTGCGTTCAAACAGGCTCCACACATTCCATTCATAGCGTAGGGAAGAAACATACAATGTACCGGCCATCACATTCGTGGGGCGTTTCGCATTCCATTGATATCGGCGGGAAGCCCGGTTTGCTATTGCCGTGAAAGCGAATAGCAGCGCATTTCTAATGCGGTCATTATCAATCAGCATGATTGCATGACGAAGAGCCGCCAGAGCATGAAGGTTACGCCTGGAATAAAAATCGGCAGCCGTATTTATACCCATCATGCTATGGGAGGCGCGCCACATTTCGCGCCAGTCACCAAACGGCAAATTGGGCTGCCAGTATGGGATCGGTTTGTTGTCAGATTCAGAAATTAGCGCCAGGTCCGCGGAGTTCGGTGAGCGAATGACGCGCCCTCTTTGACCATCTATAGATAGATTAACTTCAACAGGACGCTCGCCAATCCAAGTACAGCCCGGCTTGCTCACTTCTACGCCGCATTCTGGGCATGGGAAGTACTTACCAACTATATGGCCGTCACTGCCTCGTGCGGCATCCCAATATGCCCACTCGGCATTGCAATGCGGGCAGGCGTAGACATCGCTCCAAACCACATATTCAGTGCGTTCCCTGTCCTGATCAGGTTCAGAAATCTCATACAGCCAGGCCATAGTCGGCCGCATTTGCTCCCGGAGGTCATCAATGGCAGCCAGCAGATCTTTTGAATTACAAGGGGTTGTGTAGTTACGGGCAATATGGACCGCAGCAGGCGAAAGGTCGCTGATAATTGCGTAACGACCAGTGGAAAGTGCCGCTACACCCGTCATCCCGCTTCCACAGAAGGGATCTAGCACTACGTCGCCAGGGCGCGTGAAATGCTCTATGAATGGAATGATTGTCTCTGGCGGAACTTTCGTGTGGTAGGAATGTGCCCGGTAGGCAGCTGATCCCTTGCTACCCTTGAGATCGCCTGATAGGGGGGCTTTAACTGAACGGCACGGCCTTTTTACAGATTCCGCCAGGATATGAGCAATATCTTCTCTGGGTGATTGTGGTAGAGAGATATCGGTTTCAATGGATTGGCGGGCAGAGGCAGTAATTACAGAGGCGACAGAAGCGAGGGCATCGCGCACATCTGGCGGGAGCATTCCTGCCTCGGCCAGCAGAATTTCTTCCGATAGGTCCAGCGATTCAGCAAGTGAACGTATCTGTTCAATAGTGGGGCGTCGACTCCCTCCCTCCATTTTCGATAACAATCCACGATCAATACCTGTCGCAGCGGATAGGTCAGCAAGACTCATCCGCCGTGATAGTCTCCGGTTTTTCACTTCAGATCCGAACATTTACGTCTTCCAGCCAACCTGCCAGATGACACTTTATTAGGTGTTGACAACAGTTGTCAACATTATTACTCGATCGCGCTATTCTGAATGCTCATGCCCGCGTTTGCTTGGTGATGCTGGCTTTACCTGTCTACCTATCCCTTCTCCTTCTCTGCTTTTCTGTATACTTCGCCACCCAGCCGGGCACGTCGCCTATGGCTGGTCAAAGTAATAAAATCCCGTGGAATTCTTTCTGGGATTATTGCTGCCCAAGCCTCTGAGAAAGCCTTATTAGGCCCGGTTCCCGTCTTCCATGAAACATCAACAGAAATACCTCGGCAGCAACTGCCAGCATGAAATACTGGTGGGGGATAAAGAACAGATCACGCACGGCTACGAATACGAGCGGGTGGCGCACACCGCTCTAAATGTATCCTGGTATCCTTCTATACCGATTTGCCCGCCGAATATACTCTTCGTTGGGCCGCTGTCCTGCATCAAATGGCAAATGTATTTGTGTGTCCAAGAACGAACAAAACTGTTTTAGTCCACCATCCAATCCGCGGCTTACGAGCTCGTCCGCCTTTTCTTGGTTTATTCTCATTACCAAGTCTTCGCCCAGATATATCAGACAATTATCATAGGCCCTATGGAGAGTTGGTGATAATGCAATGCCATTACTTACATGGTCACTACTATTTTCCGCGGCGACTGGAAGAATATGTGCAGCATCCACCAATCGTAACTGTCCCCGCGTCACGGCACACCTGTTCTCATAGGCGTTCAGCACAACCTTTCGGAAGTTCGCGTCCCGTGAATATTTGCTAACCTCAGTAACAATTCTTTGCCGGTCTTCTGCTAAATCGCCAATGTCCTGAGGGTCAATTGGCTGTGCAGCAACCGCCCTGTCCAGTAAACCAGATACCTCGGCCTCCGCACCATATTCATGAAGCGCCGCAGAATTCATTATGTAGCTCAGTAACAAGTCCGGGCGGATGCCAACGGCTATCTCATCATTGGTTTTCGTGTGAAAAGACCCCCCATTCTGCAAGGCAGCCTGTATTGCGTTTATATCAATCTGAATTGACGGAGAGCCCGTCGTAAATGTGCGGTGCTTTTCAAGATCGAACCCCGCGAACATCCCTAAATCCGGGTAGTACCCGAGAAGCGCCGTATAACCCCCTGGATTATTCTGCAACGGTGATGTTACGGATGTCATTTGGATCCGGTATTCGTCCGGCAGCATGGTTCGCCCTCCGTGCGTTAGGGACCATATATATATCCAGACAGGAAATGTTTCTCCGTGATACTCGACGACAAACTTGCGCGAGTGCGTTTGTGCCATATCCGAGGCGTAATACGCCGTGGCGCCCGCTTGCCGGAACGCATCAAGGATTGCATTAATAATCTCTGTGGCACTAACTGGCGGCATTTTCTTTTCCGTTCTGTTTACCGGATACTTTCTCGTCGTTTTCCTGCCATCCCAAGCACACTTCCCCCCAATATTCAGGGTTAACCCCTACAAAGATACCTGATCCGCAACATCAGGGTAATGCGGGATTACGATCTGGCAGAATTATACGGTGTTTAAAATTGCACGGGCATTAAGAAAAATCCTGTTGAAGGTGAACCGGACGAAGCGCATATCTCCACGTCATACGTCGAGCGCCTGAACCTGAATATCCGCATGGGCAACCGTCGCTTCACCCGCCTGACAAATGCGTTCTCAAAGAAGGTAGACAATCACCTTCACATGCTGTCGCTGTATTTTTGCCATTACAACTTTTGCCGTCTCCACAAGACGCTTCGCGTTACCCCTGCAATGAAAGCGGGCGTTAGTGATGTTGTGCGGGATATGGAATGGATTGTTGGCTTGATCGATGCGAGAGCGCCAGCACCTAAGAAACGAGGACCTTACAAGAAACGTGAAAAAGAAATTTCAAACCGGGACACGACCGGAATAGCCATCGAGTTGCAGCCCCGACACTCTCGTGATAGCCAAGAAAGAATGTCCAGCAAATTGAAAAAGCCCATCATCGGCGTACCGGTAAACTATACGCCCGCCACAAAAGAAATGTCGGCGCTGTTCATGACAGCCGAGAAATACGCGCGGGCCTCGATGGAAATTTCCGATACCGCGCCAATTCTTATCCCGGCGTTTGGTGATGCGACCCGTTTTGACACAATTCTCGATTCAATTGATGGCCTGCTCCTTACCGGCGGGCGCGCCAATGTCGAACCCCATCACTATGGCGGACCGGACTTTCCCGACGACGAGATTATAGACCCTGACCGGGACAAAACCGTTTTACCACTCATACGAGGCTGTGTTGATCGCGGAATCCCGATCTTTGGCATATGCCGTGGCCTTCAGGAGATTAACGTCGCAATGGGGGGCTCTCTTCACTATCGCGTGCACGTCCTCCCTGGCAAAAACGACCATCGGATGCGCCGGGATACCGACATAATGGAAGAGCGCTATGAGCCTCGACATTCGATTTCCCTAACGCCGAATGGCTTCTTGCATCAGCTTCTGGGTGAGACGGAAACAATGGTTAATTCGCTGCATGCCCAGAGCGTCGACAAATTGGCAGAGGGTTTTGTAATCGAGGCAATGTCCCCGGACGGCGTGATAGAAGCGATCCACATGCCCGACGCTGAACGCTTTACGGTCGGCGTCCAGTGGCACGCCGAATGGAAACCACAGGAACACGATCTCGCCAACAGGCTCTTTGAAGCATTTGGCAATGCCGCCCATGACCATGCGGCCGACAAATAAACGTAAACAGGAAACGATATGCGCATAGCTACATGGAATATCAACTCGTTGCGCCTACGCATGCCAACATTGGGAAAAATCGCCAAGGCTCTACAGCCGGATGTTGTTTGCCTGCAGGAAACCAAAGTCGAAGATAGTTTATTTCCGGCGGCTGACGTGCGGAAGCTTGGCTTTGAGCACATCCTGTTTCGCGGCATGAAAAGTTATAACGGTGTCGCTATCCTGTCGCGGGTTCCGCTGGTTGCGATTAAAAAGCGACTATGGTGCGACAAGGACGACTGCCGCCACCTTGCGGCCAAATTGCCTGATAGGACGGAACTGCATAATTTTTATGTGCCTGCCGGCGGCGACATTCCCGACCCGGTGGAGAACGACAAATTCGCGCACAAGCTTAACTTCATCGAGGAAATGGCTGATTGGTTTGGCAGCAAGCGCCAGGCCAGGCGAATTCTGGTCGGCGATTTAAACATCGCGCCTCTGGAAAATGACGTCTGGTCTCATCAACAATTGCGCAAAATCGTTAGCCACACACCCGTTGAGGTGGACGGTCTCAACAAAATTATGACGGTCCATAAATGGATAGATGCGGTCCGAGAGATTATCCCGCCGGAGGAGCTCCTCTACAGCTGGTGGAGTTATCGCAATCGCACATGGCCGGGAAGCGATCGCGGACGCCGTCTTGATCACATGTGGATTACCCCCTCTTTGAAAGACAAACTCAAAGACGCGTCTGTCTTCCGTGAGGCGCGGGGTTGGGAGAAACCCTCTGACCATGTACCCGTGACCATTGATCTGGATATTTAGATGATCCGGATATTTAGAAAATCTCTGTTTTTCAATATCTTACAGATCACAAAAATATCTTGAATCTCCAGGATCAAACCCTATATCGACTCTGAAGGTGCCGATGACCGGGCCTTCGGACTTTTCAACCGGGCCTGGCCATCCGGCGGGCCCATGACAGATATTGCTCACATGACAGATATTGCTCAAAGGAGGATATCACTATGACGACATTTGATTTTTCCCCGCTTTTCCGTTCCTCGGTCGGGTTCGACGGCATTCCCCGACTTCTGGACACGGCGATGCAAACAGCAGACCGCCGTGACAGCTACCCGCCCTGCAACATCGAAAAGGCCGATGACAATCATTATCGGATTTCGATGGCGGTTGCCGGGTTTAGCGAAGACGACCTCGAGGTGACGGCCAGGGAAGATACGCTGGTCGTACGCAGTAAAGCGCAGGAAGCGGAAGACGATGGCACCTAATCTTTACCGCGGCATTGCCGGACGGGCATTTGAACGCACGTTCCGGCTGGCCGACCATATCCGTGTTGTGGGGGCCGATCTAACGAACGGACTGCTTCATATTAACCTGGAGCGAGAAGTGCCCGAGGACCTAAAACCCCGCACCATTGAGATCAGGACAGGTGGCACGAAACAGTTGTTCGGCGCAGCTGCATAATCTCTTGCGACCAATGAAGTACGGCGTCCCGGTTTCCGGTTGCTTCCGGGGCGCCGTTTTTATTTAGCCTCCGCAATTACGCGCTACGCGCCTCCCGCAACCGCGCGTCGGTTTGCTCAAGCCTTTGCGCGAGCTCCCGCATAATCTCAATCCCCGTACCATCTGAAAAAACAGATCCTTGGAAATTGCCGGAGTTGTCACTTCTTCGTCGGCGCGCAAAGTCGCCGTCCTGGGGACATCACACAGAATTGCGATTTCACCGACGAGCGCGTTCCTGCCAATTTTAACAACCGCCAACTCACCGCCAGGACTATCAATTAGAACATCTGCACAATCATACCAATTGTTGGTTGTCGGGGAGGGCACCGCACGCCAGACAATAAAAAAATTCGCGCCCCGGGGACTAAACGGGTAAAATTTTTGGGCGCCATGTCAGGGAAAGGGGTCGCAACGGCACTTTCTGCTTCGGACATATTTCTATGGCCGGCTATCAATGAAGCGTATGGCATGGCGATTTTGGAAGCTCAAGCGGCGGGTTGGCCGGTTATCGCCGGAAATTCGGGGGGCGTTGGCCAAATTATTCGTGACGGAAAAACCGGTATTCTAACCAAAGAGGGCAATATAAAAGACTTCACCAATGCCATCGAGCTGCTGCTCGCAGATTCCAATCGATGCCTGGCGATGGGGGAGGCCGCGAAACTAACCGCAGAAAAGGACCATTCGCTCGAACAAGCTGCAAAAACTCCAGAGGCTATTCTCATTGAATCCAAAAAAGGAAAACGACGATGACATCGCTTGCCCTCATTCGGCACGGCCCTACTGTCTGGAACGAACAAAAAAGATTACAGGGACAGGCTGATATTCCCCTGAGCCCCGACGGCCGGAAACGGGTACAAGGCTGGAAAGTACCGGCTGAATTTTCAAAGTTTAAATGGTTCGCCAGCCCCCTGACACGCGCCCGACAAACAGCCGAGCTTCTCGGTCTAACGGTGGAAACCGAACCCGCCATTATCGAAATGGACTGGGGGGACTGGGAAGGCCAAACCGGAGCCGACCTCAGAGAGAAATATGGCGATGAGTTTATCCGACGCCAAAAGATGGGCATCGACCTGCGACCCGATGGCGGCGAAAGCCCCCGCGACGTACGGGACCGCGTCGGTAAGTGGGTGTCTCACATATGCACGACCGGGGAATCCACCGGCGCCGTCGCGCATCAGGGGATTATCCGCGCCATGGTGTCGCTGGCCACCGGCTGGAACATGATTAACCCGCCACCGGAAAAAATGGACTGGGAGGCGGTTCAATTATTCTCAATGAAACCTGATGGCAGCGTGGAAATTGACCACCTCAATATCAGCCTGATCGCGGATGACGGCTGAGAGCGCATCTTCCTCACGGGCCCCCAAGGCGCTGTTTTATGTGCAGCACCTGCTCGGTATCGGGCACCTCAAGCGCGCCGCAACGCTTGGCCGCGCCATGGAGGCTGCGGGCTTTGACGTTACGATCATATCAGGCGGGCGCCTCTAAAAACCTCGTCATTTTGGCCATGATCTGCTTCACTTCTCTCATCGGCTTGATGGAGGATGGAATGTCGGATCAGCCCGGTTTTTTCGATCTTGATGAGCGTTACGCGGCACTGTCGGCGGCGGGTGATCCGTTGCTTCGGCTTGGTGAGTTGGTCGATTTCGAGTTGTTTCGCCGGCCCTTGATCCGGGCGCTACGTCGCTCGGACCGGCGCCAGGGTGGCCGGCCTCCCTATGACCCCGTTCTGATGTTCAAGATCCTGGTGTTGCAGGCACTATACAATCTCTCGGATGATCAAACCGAGTTCCAGATCCGCGACCGGCTGTCTTTCATGCGGTTCCTGGGCCTGGGGCTTCACGCCCGGGTGCCGGACGCCAAGACGATCTGGCTGTTCCGTGAGTTGCTGGTGCAGGCCAAGGCGATCGAGGCGTTGTTCGATCGCTTCGACGAACACCTGCGCGGCCATGGCTACCTGGCGCTGTCGGGCCAGATCGTCGATGCCACGATCGTCGCGGCGCCCAGGCAGCGCAACAGCGTTCCGGAGAAGGTGGCGTTGAAGGCCGGCAAGGTGCCAGAGGAGTGGAAGGACAAGCCGGCCAAGCTGGCCCAGAAAGACCGGGATGCGCGCTGGACCATGAAGCGTGGCCGAGTGAAGCGTCTGGAGGATGGGCACCCCAAGGGGCCGGAGATCATGGTGCCGGCGTTTGGCTACAAGAACCACATCTCCACGGACCGGCGGCACGGGTTGATCCGCAAGTGGCGCGTCACCGATGCCGCCGCCAATGACGGCCGCCAGCTCGCCGGTCTGATCGATCCGGAGAACACGGCGAGCCCGGTCTGGGCGGATACCGCCTATCGGTCCAAGCGTAACGAGAAGATGCTGGCGCGCCAAGGCAAGCGCTCCCAGATCCACTTCCGCAAGCCGCGCGGCAAGCCGATGCCGGCGACCCTGGCCAAGGCCAACGCGGCGCGCTCGGCGGTACGCTCCGCCGTCGAGCATGTCTTCGCCCATCAGAAAGGCTTGATGGCGCTCTCGGTTCGGACCATCGGCATCGCCCGGGCCGAGGCCAAGATCGGCATGACCAATCTGGCGTATAACATGCGCCGTTTCCTCTGGCTCCAGGGGCGAAGTGCGCCCACATGACGCCGGAACGGCCGGTTCGACCGGCTAAACCGATCAAATCGACGCAAAACGGCTCGAAAAACCGACACTCAGACGCGCCCACCCGGTCAAATCACGCCGCAAGCGGCCAAACCGAACGTTCTTCGAGGTGTCCAGGCGGCAAAGCCGTACCGGGCGTAAATATCGGTAATGCCAACTTTATTCAACTCCCGCCGATACGATCCAAAGACGGGCATTTCCCTGAAATGCCGGATGACAATGACCGACCATCGATGACAGCCAGCGCCAAGCGAGACGTGATTTGCTGCTGGAGGAAGTTTCCAAGCGGCGGCCAAATCCGGTTCTCACCGAATTGTTTCCCTTCGGGCGCCGCCATTTGCGGATATCAGCCCGCAAGAGCTCGCCCCGACCTCGCAGCAGCAACTGCAATGGCCAAAGTGGGGTCAATATTTTCAATCAGGCGGTGCGGTTGGCGAAGCCCCGGCAAGACCAGAAGCAAAACGGCTGATGTCGCTCTACAGGAGCCGGCGCACCACCGGTGACACCGCGGAACGTGAGAAAATATGGCACGAAATGCTCGCGATTCACGCGGATCAGGTTTTCTCGATCGGCGTTGTCGCCGGCGTCCCGCAGCCGGTCATTGCCAACAATCGCCGCCGCAACGTGCCAAAGGATGCCGTTTACAACCGGAACCCCGGGGCGCATTTCGGCATAAGCAGGCCGGCGTCCTTCTGGGTCGAAAAGCAATGAGGCGATCATGTTCGGTTATTTAATTCATCGTCTTCCGGTCATGATCCCGACCCTGCTCGCTATCAGCTTGATCGTTTTTGTCATTATCCAGTTACCGCCCGGGGATTACCTGTCATCCTATGTCGCTGAGCTGCAAAGTCCCGAAGAGGCTGACCACTGCCAGCTGCACCCGGCCGATTAAGATTTCACCGGCGTCCTGCCGGTGCCGGATTGCCCGCTTCACGCGTTCCGGCAAATGCCGATACTCAATCTCGCCGGAATGATCCGCATCCTGGCTGTTGATAGCAGAATCCGCAGCAGAGGAGGATGGTGTATCGGCGGTCATGGCGAAACAGTTGTGCCTTCGCGCGCGATAAAGGCCCCGGCGAACATGTCTGCCGCTTTTTGTCCAATGGCATCAAGAGCGTCGTCACTCCGCCCCGGATCATGGTGGAAAATCGCTAGTTTCTTAACCCCGGCTTTCCCGGCGAGCCGCACGCCTTCTTGCCAGGTTGAGTGACCCCAACCTTCATAGGCGGAAAACTCGTCATCCGAATAGGTGCTGTCGTAAATCACAAGATCGGCATCTTTAATAAGTCCCGACACATTTTCATCAGGCCGGCCGGGGACATGTTCGGTATCCGTTACATAACAGGCGGCGCGGCCGCCAAATTCAACGCGGTAGCCCGTCGCACCGTTCGGGTGATTTAGAACCGCCGTCCGAATAGAAATGCCGTCGCCAATCTCAAGTGTTTCACCGCCTGTAAAATCCTTAAAGGAAATATCTGCGTGAAAAACGTCGAGCGGAACGGGGAAGAGCGGCTCCGTCATTGCCTGTCTTAATACCGCTTCGATGTCGGCATCCGGCATCAGATGTCCCGCCCACACATTGATTTCGTTGCCGTCCCCGTAGGCCGGGCAAAAGAAAGGAAGGCCGGCGATATGATCCCAATGGGTATGAGAGAAAAAATGGTCGAACCTAAAAGGCGACTTGATCCTTTCGCTCAGGGACAGCCCCAGGGGACGTGCACCTGTGCCGGCGTCAAAAACAAGAAGCCGGTCACCACACCACATTTCAATGCAGGCGGTGTTGCCGCCGTAGCGCTGCGTTTCAGGGCCAGAGCACGCGATTGACCCTCTAACACCCCAGAACCGCACGCTGAAATCCTGTTGCATGGCCACTATCCCAAAAGCGCCAACTACGCCACCTTAACCTGTATTACATTGATATAATGTGCGACAGCCAACATTGCCACGGGAGAAATTTCCGCCTGTAGACGAAACCCTCCACACAGTGTATTTCTCGCCCAATTGCAATAGGCGCAAACAATTACACATGATCGGGGAAATTGATGGCACGGCTTGTTACCTTCACAGCGGATGGCGCCAGACGCCCTGGCGCCCTTAAGAACGACCGGGTTCTGGACTTGCAGGCTGCCGGTCTACCGGCAGGGGAATCCGGCGACCTTGCGGCAATCGCCCAAGGCGGCAGCAGCGCTCTTGATCAGATAAACAAAGCGATTGAGGATTGGTCGACACCCGATTTTGCGCTGGAGGCCGTCGAGCTGAATGCACCTGTCCGGCATCCAGCTAAAGTCATCGGAATTGGTCTCAACTATCTGGACCATTGCCGGGAAGCCAAAATGGCGGTGCCGACAGAACCTGTGATTTTCACCAAATATTCGACGTCGGTAACCGGACCGTATGATGATGTCCATTGGTATGAGGACACCTGCCATGACATGGATTATGAGGTGGAGCTCGGCGTCATAATCGGAAACCGGGCGACACGCGTTTCCGAAGACAATGCGCTGGATTATGTGCTGGGATATACCGTCGTGAATGACGTGTCCGCGCGTGACCTTCAGCTCGGCGGTGCGGGACAATGGGACATCGGTAAATCCTTGGATACATTCTGCCCCTACGGTCCGGCTATCGTGACGAAAGACGAGATACATGACCCACACGACCTCGATTTGAGCCTGACCGTAAATGGCGATCTACGACAAACCTCGAACACCTCAAATCTTATATTCAGAATTCCGGCCCTGATCGCCTATTTGACGAAGGGCATTACTCTTTTGCCCGGCGATCTAATCGCCACCGGCACTCCCTTCGGCGTTGCGATGGGAATGGAAGAGCCGAAATGGCTAAAAGACGGGGACGTTTGTGAAGCCCGCATCGAGGGGCTCGGAATCATTCGAAATACGATGCGCACCAGGTCATAAGCGCGCACTTCACGGTATCAAGCGATAGCCACCAGGCTCGGTCACTAGAATTTGCGCGTTGGAGGGGTCCGCCTCTAATTTTTGGCGCAGCCGGTATACATGGGTTTCCAAAGTATGCGTTGTGACGCCTGAATTATAACCCCAGACCTCATTCAACAGCTCATCGCGCCCGATAACGGCATCGCCTGCCCGGAACAGATATTTGAGGATCGAGGTTTCCTTTTCCGTCAGCCGGATCTTCTTGTTTTCGTCCGGCTCCAGCAGCAACCTGGCCGCGGGTCGAAAGCTATAGGGGCCGAGGTTAAAAACAGCGTCCTCGCTACGCTCATGCTGGCGCAATTGCGCCCGGAGTCGCGCCAGCAAAACCCCAAGGCGAAATGGCTTTGTAATATAGTCATTGGCACCGGAATCAAGACCGAGAATTGTATCTGCCTCGGTATCCGCACCCGTCAACATTATGACCGGCGCGTTTACATCGGCGCGTCGCAGCAACCGGCACAGTTCCCGGCCATCCATATCAGGAAGACCTACATCAAGAATAAGCAGGTCAAAATGCTGCTCCTTGATCTGTGCCAGGGCGTCGGCGCCGGATGAAACCGCATAGGTTTCAAATTCTTCATGAAGTTTCAGCTGCTCAACGAGCGATTCCCGAAGCGCCTCATCATCTTCTACGAGGAGTATGTTTCTTCCGCTTGCCATTATCATGCTCCTGCCCGGCGCCTGAGTGACGTTTTGCGCTCATGCTCATATTGACGCGCCCTATTAGATGGGAAATTTCATGCCAAACACAACCCCGCTTTAAGGCTCGGCAAGGTCCATAGGGAGTAACGATTGCGTGTGCCGGCAAAAATTGCCGGGCAAACACCACAACATTCGCCCGCCCCGGCATCGCCTGTAACGCCATTCCTTAAGCCGCACCCCTGTATGTTGCCGCGTGGAGCGTCGCCTGCCATGGTGGCCAAAGCGATGGAAAGCGCTCCGGAAAGATATAATGCGATGAACGCCCAAAGGGTGACTCCGACGCCGGTTGACGACAGCGAAGCGCATTGATTGATTGACCGACGCAAAGGACCAGGTATAACGCCCAAGTGGATTTAATCGTTTACCCATCAGGCACCGCCGACTGGAATGGCCGCAGATACCGGTGTGCGCTCGGCACGGCAGGTATTTCGCAGAAAATTTCCGAGGGCGATGGCGTGACGCCTGCGGGCAGGTTCTCGTTGCGACACGTCTATTTTCGGGCTGACCGCCTGGACCGGCCGGACACGATTTTGCCGGTTTCCGAGATTACCAATCTCGACGGATGGTCTGACGACCCCAACGATCCGAGCTACAACCAGAAGATCACGCTCCCTTCCAAGGCGCACCATGAGAAGCTTTGGCGGACTGATTCCCTGTACGATTTGGTCGCCGTAGTGGGATATAACGACCGACCCGTTATTGCGGGGGCGGGGAGTGCTGTTTTCCTGCATATCGCGAAGCCCGGTTACGCGCCGACAGAAGGATGTGTTGCCTTTGACTTGGCCGATCTGTCGCAGATATTGAGCGAATGGACCAACGCCGGCCTGCTCTGCGTTCAAGCGTAGGCTTTCTACTCGTTTCAGGCGTCAGGGGTCGTCGGCCTGCTGCCAAAAATAGCCGTCCCGACGCGGACATGGGTCGCGCCCAATCTGATTGCGGTTTCAAAATCCGCGCTCATTCCCATGCTAAGTGTTTCCAGACCGTGCCGTCGGGCCATTTCCGCCAATAGCCCGAAATGCATCGCGGGCTCATCATCGATTGGGGGAATACACATCAACCCGATAACCGGCAGGCCAAGCCTGGCACAACACAAACTCATAAATTCATCCAGCCCGGCCGGCAAAACGCCGGCCTTCTGCGGCTCTTCCCCGGTATTCACCTGAATGAGCAAATCAGGTCGATCTCCCGATCGTTCCATTTCTTTCGCCAGGGCTTCCGCCAATTTTGGACGGTCGATCGTTTCAATTACGTCAAAGAGCCGGAGCGCCTCCCGAACCTTATTGGTCTGCAAAGGTCCAATGAGACGAAGATTGATTCCGGGATTGCCTGCAACTAAATCAGGGAATTTACGGGCAGCCTCCTGAACGCGGTTTTCGCCAAATATTACTTGCCCGGCAGCAATCGCCTCTTCAACGGCCGATGCCGGATGGAATTTACTGACCGCCACCAGCGAAGCGTCACCTTCCTTGCGGCCACCGTCTTTCTCCGCAGCGGCAATACGGGCCCGGATATCCATGAGATTGGCTGAGATAGAAGACATCAATATTCGACTTGGTTACAGGAGTTATATTTAGCACTCCCTACGGACGTGCGGCAATTCGTAGCGGGTTTCTTCAAACAACCGACAAAAAAGAGGGGCGGCAGATGCCGCCCCTCTCCCGATTTCCCTTTTCAGGGATAAATCTATAGCCGTAAGGCTACACGTCGGTCGTCCTAGAATGCAAGACGGACGGATGTCGTGATGGCATAGCCATTATTGTCATCACCGGAACCGACGTCTTCACCTTCCCAATCACCCCACATAAAATTGAGGCGATACTGAACGCCCGGGCCAAGCCCCCGACGATATGACAGCATCGCACCCTGAACTTCATCTTTACCAGCCTTGGTTGTTGCATCATGTTCAGCAGTCACATAACCGAGACTGAACTTGTTCTTGCCGCCGTCAAACTTGATACCGAAATCAAACGCGGTCTGACCATCGTTCGCGGTGGCGCCGTCAGGATTCAGGTTCATTTCACGATGGTAACCACTGGCAATGGTGACCTTGCCAAAGGTCAATTTCAGACCTGCGGCAAGACCCTTCGGGTCTGAGTGGTTGTTCGCACCGGCGGCCGGTTTAACGGAAGCATAACCGACTGCGGCGCCCAGACCGAAGCTGTCCCACTTCCTGTCGAATTTTGCAGCAATTGCAAAACCGGTGTGGTTAGCAGTTGATGTCAATTCAGGTGTACCGTTGTTACCTTCCTTGAAGCTCGGCATATAGGAAACACCGACCTGGAAACCACCAAAACGAGGGGTGAAATAGGTCAGCTTTTCTGAATCGCCTTCACCAAGGTCAAGACGGTTAACCGTGCTGCCTTTATGTCCCGGAGGACGCTCGACCCAGTCACCGATATCAAAGTTAGTGTTCTGGCCAACGTTGGTCGCCCATGAACCCATATAACGGGTGGTCATAAGGTGAGCCGCGTTGTCTTCTGAACCAATCCGGATTTCACCGAATTTGCCTTTGATGCCCATGTAGGCTTCATCAATCGTATCGCCTGAGTTGGAGCTTTGACCTTCCAATTCAACACGGGTCGTGATCTTGATGCCGTTATCGAGCTTTACAGAACCTTTGAAGAAAACTTCAGAGTCCTGCTGGACGTCAAGGCCGACACGATTGCCGACAACATCTTCATCCTGGTCGGCGATGCCGACAATACCTTCAAACCAGCCACCGAGTTTAAGTATCGGCTTGCCGGCACCAAGAGCAGCACCGGACGAGGCAATTACGCCTGCCGCGACAAGTGCCGTCGTGGTCATAAGTTGCTTTTTCATATTCCCCTCCAAAAAGGTTGAGGTAGGTTACTTTTAAAAAACGGACGCATGCCTTCCCGGGGAGGGCGGTACATCACGCAGCCCGTAATAGCCTTTCAACAGTCAACAGGTCAAGAGTTCAGACCCCGCTATGCGATAAAACCGCAACGCTGTGACATAAATATCACATGACGTTTGCGAGTAATTTCAGTCATTTACAGATTGACGCCAAAATCGAGAGCTCGGCTACTTTGGCTACTTTTGAAAACGGACAATCATTTGGGTTGGGTTTTGTCTCCAAATCGATACAAATCCGCAATATCGGTGGCTGCCTGTTGAAATTTCCGCGACAAATGAATAAACTGCCGTATAGGAGAGGCGCCTCCGTCCATACCAACGGTTGCCCGATTACTGAATTAATGGGACAGGACCTTAATGTTCACAAAATCCATGCGGATCATCGGCCTGTGCAGCGCCGCCCTTTTGATAAGTGCCTGCGGCATAGAGGTCACGGAAGATTATCTTGTAGAAAACCCTGAGCGTCAGGATGAATATATATGGGAATCCGAATTAAGGGGTAAAGAAGCAACGGTTTTCGGCGAGGGCGGGCTGGATCTATTTAATCCGGGCAAATCAAAGCAACGGGGCGGGGGCTCCGGAATTGCCGTTAACAGCTACCTGTGGCGCGCTTCCCTGGACACGATTTCGTTTATGCCGCTTTCTTCCGCCGATCCCTTCGGCGGCGTGATTATCACGGACTGGTACTCACCGCCGGAATCCCCGAATGAGCGGTATAAGTTGAGTGTTTATATCCTGGACCGGCAATTACGGGCGGATGGCATTCGGGTTTCGGTTTTTCGGCAACAAAGCGCTGCCGGTAACGGCTGGCGCAGCGGAGCGGTGTCAAAAGACACGGCGGTGAACCTGGAAAACCAGATTTTGACCCGCGCCCGGCAGCTTCGGATCGGCGCCTCCAGGGCAAATTAGGGTTCTGTTCGCGCCCTACAGGCTTTTTAAATTGTCAGGCGTCTCTGATCTTGCGGCTCTTGCACGGGCGTGGGAAAGTCTGCCGCCCTGATGCTCAATTTATGAGCGACCCATTTTACAAGACGTCTTTATGATGACGAGCGACTCATCCGCGACAGCCAGATACAACGTCAGGGAAACCGAGACCAGGTGGCAGCAACGCTGGGATGACACCGGTTGCTTTAGCGTCAAGATCGATCCGGATAAGCCTAAATATTATGTCCTTGAAATGTTTCCCTACCCCTCGGGGCGTATCCATATGGGACATGTGCGTAATTACACGATGGGGGACGTGGTCGCCCGCTACAAGCGGGCACAGGGGTTCAATGTCTTACACCCGATGGGTTGGGACGCCTTCGGCATGCCGGCGGAGAACGCAGCCATGGAGCAAGGTGTTCATCCGGGGAAATGGACATATGAAAATATCGCGACAATGCGATCCCAGCTCCAAAAAATGGGGCTCGCGCTTGATTGGTCGCGCGAACTCGCCACCTGTCATCCGGGCTATTATCAAAATGAACAAAAGATGTTTCTCAGGTTTCTGGAGCATGATCTCGTATACCGGCGGCGGCGTTGGGTGAATTGGGACCCCGTCGACGACACCGTACTGGCAAACGAGCAGGTTATTGACGGCCTTGGGTGGCGGTCCGGGGCACCGGTCGAACGGCGCGAACTCGACCAGTGGTTTTTCCGGATAACCGACTTTTCGGAAGAGTTGCTGGAGGACCTGAAGCTGCTGGAGCGCTGGCCTTCGAAAGTCCGCGTGATGCAGGAAAACTGGATCGGCCGCTCGGAAGGCATGAAGATCTGGTTTGATCTTGAAGGCCGGGATGACAGGCTCCGGATCTTTACGACACGGCACGATACGATTTTTGGCGCAACCTTTTGTGCCATTTCGGCCGATCATCCGCTTTCCGCTACGTTAGCGGAAAATGACGGCGCCCTGGCAGCATTTATTAAGGAATGCCGCTCTGTCGGCACCACGGAAGCGGCCTTGGAAAAGGCCGAAAAGAAAGGATATGACACGGGTATCCGGGCCAAGCATCCGCTTGTCGAAGGAAAGACGATACCCGTTTTCGTCGCAACCTTCGTTTTAATGGATTATGGCACCGGCGCGATATACGGTTGCCCGGCACATGATCAGCGAGATCTGGATTTCGCCCGGAAATACGGTCTTGACGTCATTCCGGTTGTCATTCCACCGGACACAAATCCGGAAGAATTCAAGATTGACGCTGTTGCCTATACCGAAGACGGCCTGCACGCCAATTCGGGGTTCATAAATGGTCTGGACCTTGCTGACGCGAAGGAAGGCGTTGCTGCCAGGCTGGAAAGTCTCGGCATTGGCCGGCGCGAGATCAATTATCGCTTGCGGGATTGGGGCGTTTCCCGCCAACGATATTGGGGCTGTCCGATCCCCATCATCAATTGCAGGGATTGCGGCTCGGTACCTGTCCCGGAAGATGATTTACCGATATGCCTGCCGGACGATATTGATTTTGACCAACCCGGGAACCCGATTGACCGGCACCCGACCTGGAAACATGTTGACTGCCCAAAATGCGGTGCCGCCGCGGAGCGCGAGACCGACACGTTAGATACCTTCGTTGAATCATCGTGGTATTTTTCGCGATTTTGCAGCCCGCGGGCCGACGAACCGGTAGACGCAGAGTCTATAAAATACTGGATGCCGGTCGATCAATATATCGGCGGCATCGAACATGCTATCCTGCATCTCCTCTATGCCAGGTTTTTTACACGGGCGATGAAAAAAGGCGGTTATTTGGATATCGATGAGCCTTTTGCCGGGCTCTTTACGCAAGGCATGGTTTGCCACGAAACATATCGCTCCGAAAATGGCGAATGGCTCCTGCCGGCTCAAATCGAAACCGGCGACAGCGGCGAGCTACAAAATATAGATGACGGGTCACCGGTCGTGGTTGGCCGTTCGGAGAAGATGAGCAAGTCAAGGAAAAATGTCGTCGACCCGGAAGACATTATTGAAACCTACGGCGCGGATACGGCTCGGTGGTTCATGCTTTCCGACAGCCCTCCCGAGCGTGATCTGGAATGGACCGATTCCGGGATTGCGGGGTCCTGGAGATTTGTAAACCGTTTGTGGCGGCTGGTAGCGGAAAACGCCACCGAAGAAAAAACCCGGGAACCGGAGTCCTTCGACAAGGATTTACGTGCCGTAAGACAGCAGGTGCATCAAACAATTCACGGCGTCACGCAAGATCTGGAAGGGTTTCATTTCAACAGGTCGGTGGCACGTATCCATGAACTCGTCAACGCGCTTTCGGATTTGAAAGGATCAGAGCCATCGGTCCGCTGGGTGCGACGGGAAGGGCTGGAAACCATGGTTCAGTTGATCGGCCCGATGATGCCTCATCTTGCCGAGGAGCTTTGGCAACAGCTCGGCCGGGAAACGCCGCTATATGAGACATCATGGCCGCAACCGGACGAAACATTAATGGTTCAGGAGACCGTCACAATTGCCGTTCAGATCAAGGGCAGGTTGAAAACCACGATTGAACTGGCGCATGATGTCGATCAGGCGACGGCGGAGGCATCGGCCCTTGCAGATCCCGCGGTGGCCGCCGCTCTTGAAGGTAAAACCGTGAACAGGATTATTTATGTCCCCAACAGGATTATCAACGTTGTGCACAGTTAAGGCGCATTGCCTGCCAAGCCGATTGATATCCAAGGGAGCGGTGGTTTCAGCCGTCGTTTTTTTGCTGGGCATAACGCTGACAGCCTGTGGCTTTCGGCCTCTTTACAGTCACGCCGGGGGAGCGAGTTCCAAAGCCCTTGCTTCCGTTGCGATTGCCCGAATAAAGGATCGCAGCGGACAGAAACTTCGAAATTTTTTGCTTGAGCGTATGGCGCCCGGGGCAAACAGCCGTGGTGCGCGCTATACCCTCGCAATTGAGCTGGGAGAATCCAGGAGCAACATCAATATTCGGAAAGATGAGTCAGCGACCAGGGAGAACCTTTCGATCACTGCTGATTTCGTTCTAACCCATACCGCCGGCAAAAACGGGGTTTTCAAGGGCAGGGTGCTGTCGACCAATAGTTATAACCTTCTCGATTCCGATTTTGCGACCTTGAGTGCGGAGAACGATGCCCGCAATCGTGCTTTGCGGTCTCTCGCGGAAGAAATTCGTTTGCGGGTTGCCACGGCGCTCCGCAACCCCTCTGTTTTTACGGTTCCGGAGCCAGCCCCCCGGCGGCAACGTTAATGAGAATTCCAGCGGATAAAGCAAACCGGTTTATTGCTTCTCCGCCGGAAACGGTTCGCGCGATTTTACTTTATGGACCCGACGGGGGCCTGGTACGGGAGCGCGCCAATTTGCTCACAGGACTAATTGTCGAAGATCCAAAAGATCCCTTTCGAATTGCAGAGATTTCCGTTGGTGAGATTCGCGAGGACGCAGCGAGGCTTGCAGATGAAGCGGCGGCGATAGCTTTTACCGGCGGCAGACGAGTAGTTCGCGTCCGCGACGCGACTGATGTTATCGCCGGCCCTCTGTCCGATTTTTGTGAGACACCGGCCGGCGACGCGCTGGTAATTATTGAAGCAGGCAATCTGACGCCTCGCTCAAAATTGCGCAAGGCGTTTGAAGGGGCTGACTGTGCCGCTGCGGTCCCGTGCTATGCGGATGAAGGCAAAGCACTCCGGGACGTGATTTCGGAGACGTTGGGCGGTTCCAATATACGGGTGTCACAAGACGCCATGGCTTTCCTGCTGGACAATTTAGGCAGCGATCGAATGGTCAGCCGGTCCGAGTTGGAAAAATTGCGTTTATATATCGGCGAGGGCGGAGAGGTCTCTTTGGATGATGCCATCGCATGTATCGGCGATAGCGCGTCGATGACCCTTGACGATATCGCCCTTGCCGCGGCGACCGGCAATATTGATCGACTGACCCGTTTAATGGATCGGGGGCGCAGGGAAGGCCTGGCCGCCATCAGTATTTTACGGGCCGTTGCGAGACACTTTCAGAGATTGCAACTGGTGTCGGGCTCGATCGATGAGGGGAGTTCCGTTGAAACAGCGATGAAATCGCTCCGACCGCCGGTGTTTTTTAAACAGGCTGATATTTTTCGGGGTCAGGTTCGTACCTGGCCAACTCAACGTTTGGGGTCGGCGATTGAATCCTTGCTGGCAGCGGAAGTGCAATGCAAAACCACCGGCATGCCCGTTGATACGATTTGCGATCAAACGTTATTGCGACTGGGGGCCATCGCCCGGGTGCTTGGTCGGAAAAGACGTTAGCCAACATGCCCGTCGCCGTCGCTCAGCCGCCGGATGATATCATCAAGCTGATCAAGGTTTTTATATCGTACGACGACCCGTCCACCGCTATCGCTGAAATCGATTTCGACATTGAGGCCCAGAATATCTGTAAGGGAGCGCTCAAGCGCCAATGTATCAGGGTCTTTTTCTTTCTTTCTCGGCGCTTTCGGCTGCGAATCAGTCTTCGATGTTTTTATGAGTTGCTCGACCTGCCGGACATTCAGTCCCTTTTTGACGATTTCGGCGGCAATTTCTCTAGAATTCACCGCCCCGATCAAAGCTCTGGCATGACCAGCCGTAATGGTGCCTTCCGTCAGCAATTTTTTTACGCCATCGGGCAAAACCAATAATCGCAATCTATTGGCTATGTGGCTTCGGCTCTTTCCCAACACCGTCGCCAGACTGTCCTGAGTATGATCGAAATCATCAATCAGTCGTCGATATCCCAACGCTTCTTCAAGCGCATTCAAATCCGCGCGCTGGATATTCTCAATAAGAGCCACTTCGAGAACTTCTTCGTCATTCAGCTCTCTGATGATGACGGGAACTTCATGAAGTTGGGCGGCCTGTGCAGCCCGCCATCGCCGTTCACCGGCAATGATTTCGTATTCATCTGCGTTTGCCGGACTCGGACGAACCAAAATCGGCTGTAATATTCCGCGTTCCTTGATCGATTTTGCCAGCGCATCGATTTCTTCCTGCGCAAAATTTGTCCGCGGCTGAAGCGGGCCCTGCACCAGAAATTCGACGGGCATCACCGAAAACCCCTTGTCTTCGGTATTAATACCGGTTTTTGTTTTTTCTTTCGGTATTTCTACCGTCTCATTTCCCAACAGCGCTGAAAGGCCGCGGCCAAGCCGGGGGCCGCGCGATTTGGGCGGGCTCATTGATTAACTCCCTCTTCACGACGCAATACTTCGCCGGCGAGGTGCATATAGGCCTGGGCACCCGTACATTGAAAATCGTAAAGCAAAACGGGTTTCCCGTGTGACGGCGCTTCGGAAACCCTTACATTTCTGGGGATGTGTGTTTTGTACACCACCTCCCCGAAATATCCCCGGACGTCATCAGCGACTAAATTGCTGAGATTATTGCGGGCATCAAACATCGTCAGAACAATTCCCTGAATGGCAAGACCGGGATTAAACCCATCCCTTACGCGTTCTATCGTTCGTACCAACTGGCTCAGCCCTTCCAATGCCAGATATTCACACTGTAATGGAACCAGCACACCATCCGACGCCACCAGCGCATTCAGGGTAAGCAATCCGAGAGCTGGCGGGCAATCAATTAAAATATAGCCGTAATCATCCGCGAGCCCGTCAAACGCTGACCGCAAACGAAATTCGCGGTTCTCAATTTCAACAAGCTCAAGCTCGGCGCCGGACAAGTCGATGGATGCCGGCACCAGCGAGAGGTTCGGAACCTCCGTCTCCACAATCGCGTCAGCAATTGCAGCGCCATCGATCAAAACCTCGTAGCTACCTGTTTTCGCCGCATTGCGATCCACGCCAACCCCGGTTGAGGCATTGCCTTGCGGATCCAGGTCAAACAGAATGACCCGTCGCCCAACCGCTGCAAGGGCCGTGGATAGATTTATCGCCGTCGTTGTCTTGCCAACGCCGCCTTTTTGATTGGCGACAGCAAGGATGCGGCCTCTCCGGCTGCCCGTTTTTGAAACCGGCCCAACTTCGGCAACACTGGATTCAGGACTTGAATTATCCGTCACGCGTAATTTCCCGAATAGAAAGAATGGCTCCGTCAGGATCTGTAGCGCTTTGAATGCGCTCCACCTTCATAGTCCATTTTTTCAGCGCCCTGGTCAATTCCTCCTCAGCGCGACCGCCTTTCAAAAACAGGCAAATCCCATCCGGCTTCAGGATTGGGGCTGCAAAATCAAGCAGCTTATCGAGCGGCGCCAGGGCGCGGGCAGTGATTAGATCGTTTTTCGGCAGTGAAAGTTCTTCGATGCGGTCCTGATGCAAACAAACGCGCGCACCGCTAATTCGAGCTGCTTCGCGTAAGAACGCGATTTTCTTCCCCGAAGATTCCACCAGATGCACTTCTGCGTCCAGCACAATTGCAAGCACCAGCCCGGGGAAACCCGCCCCACTGCCCAGATCGGTAATGACCTCAACATCTGCCGGGACCAGCGCTGCCAACTGTGCGGAGTCCCAAAAATGCCGCCGCCATAAATCGTCAAGAGTGTCTCCGCCAACGAGATTAATAGACTTCTGCCACTTTACGAGCAAATCAGCATAGAGCTTCAATCTCTCCAATGTTTCACGTGAAACATTGCTGTATTCCGCGAAATCTTCCGCTGTTAGCGGGCATATTGTCATGTGGCCAAGCCAGGCTGCTGCGTGATCGCGACGGCGCACATATCGCAGCAAAGCGGTCAAGGCAGCCGGCGTAACCCCGGAAATCCGCGCTGCGGCTCCAAAATTGGCAGGGCGCGCCGCCTTCAGTTTTTCGCGCACTTCATTTGAAAGACCCCCGACCGCGTCAAGGTCCAGATCGGGCGGAATTTCAAGCGCTTCATCTCGCCGAAATGCTTCTATATCTGCGTTTTGTCGTTCCAGATATGTCGCATATCGCGCCTCAATCTCCATCTGCTCAATCACGTCATCCCTTAACTCGCTCAATTCGGGCCACAATTGCGTCAAACGGGCAATTGTTACGTCCGGATAGGCCAAAAGACGGGTCACACTGCGCTTCGCACCATCCTGTGTCACCGTCACACCATGTTCAGCCAGTTCTTTAGGCGTCGCGGTAATGTCCGACAGCCTTAAACGTGCGGCCTCCAGTGCTTCCGCCTTTTTCCCGTACTTCCTGGCGCGTTCGGATGAAACGCAGCCAAGTGCTATTCCCTTCGGCGTCAGGCGTTGATCCGCGTTATCGGACCGAAGCTGCAACCTGTATTCCGCCCGTGACGTAAACATCCGATAGGGCTCCGATGTGCCCCGGGATATCAGATCATCGATGAGAACCCCGATATAGGCCTCTGCGCGATCGAGAATAAAGGGTTCTGCGCCGTCACAGGCCAGAGCTGCGTTTAAGCCGGCCATTAGCCCCTGTGCAGCAGCCTCTTCATAGCCCGTCGTGCCATTGATTTGCCCGGCAAAAAACAGGCCGGGTATTTTACGGGTCTCCAACGTTGGCTTAAGTTCCCGCGGATCCACATAGTCATACTCAATTGCATATCCTGGTCGGATAACCTCGGCCGCCGCAAGTCCAGGTATGGTTTTCAGAAAATCCCGCTGAACATCTTCGGGCAAGCTGGTCGATATCCCATTGGGATAAACAGTATGATCATCGAGCCCTTCCGGTTCCAAAAATATCTGATGGCGCTCTTTTTCGGCAAATCGGACAACCTTGTCCTCAATTGAAGGACAATAGCGCGGGCCGGCTCCCTCGATCTGCCCGGAATATATCGGGGCACGATCAAGATTGGCGCGAATGATGTCGTGGCTCGCAACTGTCGTGCCGGTAATATGACAATTAATCTGCGGCGTCGTAATGCGATCCGTCATAAATGAGAAAGGAACAGGTTCCGGATCGCCTTTTTGAATGACAAGACCTTGCCAATCAATTGTCCGACCATCAAGTCTTGGCGGCGTGCCGGTTTTTAGCCGCCCCAGCTCAAACCCCGCCTGGCCCAGGGTTTCCGAAAGACCGAGGCACGGCGCTTCACCAACCCGGCCGGCAGGCCGTCTTTCTGTTCCGATATGAATCTCACCGCGCAGAAACGTACCGGTTGTCAAAATTACTTGTGCGCAGCTGATTTCGGAACCATCCAGCAGACAAACGCCGGAAACCGCGCCATCGGGCCCAGATACAAGATCCTCAACTGCGCCAGACCGGATGGAAAGATTCTCCCGCCCTCGTAACTCTTCTTGCATGGCTTCGCGATAAAGTTTGCGGTCAGCCTGGGCACGCGGGCCACGTACCGCGGGGCCACGGCTCTTATTCAAGATCCGAAACTGAATACCGCCTTTGTCAATTACCCGACCCATCACCCCGTCAAGCGCATCGATTTCACGCACAAGATGGCCCTTGGCAAGCCCGCCAATCGCCGGATTACAGGACATTTCGCCAATTGTTTCGATTTTATGAGTGAGCAGGAGCGTCGAGGCGCCGAGACGCGCCGACGCCGCCGCCGCCTCACAGCCAGCGTGCCCGCCCCCGATTACAATGACATCATACTTATCCATAGCGGCTGTTTAGAAGTGCGGGCCGATTATGTCAAAGGAAACCAGCGCCACAATGTTTCACGTGAAACAGCGCCTTACCATCACTTCCCGATACAAAACTCGGAAAATATCAAATCCAGAACGTCTTCCACATCAACCCTGCCCGTAATTCGTCCCAAAGCGCGTGTTGAAAGGCGCAGGTCTTCGGTCATAAGCTCAGCTTCACCGGCGCCCAGGGCCCGGCCAAGCGCCAGCTGGCAATCCTGAAGCGCCTCTCGGTGACGCAGCCTGGTCAATGGCGGCAACCCAGCGGTAACGGTCAGCGCTTCCCCTGCCTGTTTCGTCAAGTGGTTTATCAGGTGATCTATTTGATAGCCGGTCCTAACAGAAATCGAGATTGACCAAGCCCCGCCCAAGTCCGGCACGACGCCGTCGCCCCCCACAAGATCGACCTTGTTAAACACGACAACATCTTCTTCCTTAACAGCCGCTAAAATTTCTTCGTCCGCCTCACCGGCAGTTGCATCAAAAACATAAATTGTTAAATCCGATATTTGCGCGCGGTCTTTTGCGCGGCGCACGCCCTCCGCTTCCACAATATCGGAAGTCGACCCAATTCCAGCCGTATCAGCGATTGTAACCGGGAAACCACCAAGATCGAGGCGCACCTCGATAACGTCGCGGGTTGTTCCTGCTTGTTCTGAAACAATAGCAACGTCACGCCGCGCAAGCTCATTGAGCAGACTCGATTTTCCAGCGTTTGGTGGGCCGGCGATGGCGATGTGAAAACCGTCACGGAGACGCTCACCACGCCTATTATCCTCTATATAGCGGGTTATGCTATTCGAAATACCCAGTATATTGTGTTTCGTTTGTTCCAGTAGATTCTCGGGAAGATCCTCCTCGGCAAAGTCTATAGCCGCCTCGGCATGCGCCAAAAGGCGCAGTAACTCATCCCGCCATGCCTCGTAAATCTCGCCAATACCACCCGACAATTGTTGCAATGCCTGTTTTCGCTGAGCTTCCGTCTCCGCCGCAATTAAATCTGCAAGACCTTCGATTTCCGTGAGGTCGAGCTTTTCATTATCAAACGCTCTCCGACTGAATTCTCCCGGTTCCGCAAATCGACAATTTTCAAACCTGCCCAAAGCGTCACAGACCGCCTCTACCGTGGCTCGCCCGCCGTGAAGATGGAGCTCAACGATATCCTCGCCCGTAAAACTCGCCGGGCCCGGAAACCACAACACCAACCCGTCATCCAAAGCTTCGTAATCTTGTGGATCACATAAAGAAGCCCGGGTTGCGTAGCGAGGTGACGGTAATGGTTTTCCGGTCAACGTCCGAAGAATATCAGCGCTCGCAGGCCCGGAAATGCGGATCACAGCGAGCCCTGCCGCCCCACGGCCACTCGAAGGTGCAAAAATCGTCTCACTGCTCATACCGTCAAAATCGCGCAGGGATCACGCCACGACAAGAGAAACATCACAACAGGGTAAGATTAATTGCGTCTCACAGGGGGCTGCTCTACGGTGGAAAAGACTATGTGTGCCTCTCAGTGAGCAATTTAATGGCCAAAAACCGCCTCGCCGACCAAACAAGCCCCTACCTCCTGCAACATGCCGATAACCCCGTTGATTGGCGCCCCTGGGGACCGGAAGCGCTGGAAGAAGCAAAATCGAGGAACAAACCGATACTGCTCTCGGTGGGTTACGCCGCCTGCCACTGGTGTCATGTGATGGCGCATGAAAGTTTTGAAAACAAGGCGATTGCCGATCAGATGAATGAATTGTTCATCACCGTAAAAGTTGATCGTGAGGAGCGGCCTGATCTCGACACAATATATCAACACGCCCTTCAACTGCTGGGGCAACAGGGCGGCTGGCCCTTGACAATGTTCCTGACACCGGATGGGGAGCCATTTTGGGGTGGCACTTATTTTCCTCCGGAATCCAGGTATGGGCGACCAGGGTTTCCGGATGTCTTGAACACCATCCATGGGTATTGGACCGATAAGCAGGATGCCATCAGTCAGAACGTCTCGACGCTAAGAGCTTCACTTTCCGAAATGGCGACGTCGGAAAGTGGCGGTGAAATTGACCTGGAAATCGTTGAACGCGCTGCCCAACGCCTTGCGCTGGAATATGACACTGTAAACGGTGGCATCGGCACCGCGCCAAAATTCCCCAACCCGACGATCCTGGAACTCTTGTGGCGAACCTACAAACGATGCGGACACGAAGATCTCAAACAAATCGTTTTGCTCTCGCTGGAGAAAATGTGTCAAGGCGGCATATACGATCATCTTGGTGGCGGGTTCGCGCGCTATTCAACCGATGCCATATGGCTGGCGCCACATTTTGAAAAAATGCTTTACGACAACGCCCAGCTTCTCGACCTGCTGACCTGGGCTTGGCAGGACACAAGCGAGCCGCTTTTTAAGCTCCGTGCCTATGAAACCATTGACTGGGTATTGCGGGAGATGATTGCCGAAGGCGGTGGATTTGCGGCAACGCTCGATGCGGATAGCGAGGGCGAAGAAGGGAAATTCTATGTCTGGAATCTCTCGGAAATAGAAGCAATCCTCGAACAGAACGCACCGCTTTTTTTAGAAGCCTATGACGTAAGGGCGGCCGGCAACTGGGAAGGCAAAACCATTCTCAACCGGACAAACAATGATCGGCCCTACTCAAAAGAAGAAGAGGACATTCTCGCAGATTGCCGTGACCGATTACTGACGGTTCGCAATAAGAGAATTCGTCCGGGATGGGACGACAAGGTGCTCGCGGACTGGAATGGTCTGATGATCGCCGCGATGGCACATGCCGGCGCGGTGTTTTGTGAAGCGCATTGGATCGAAGCGGCACAAAGCGCCTTTGAATTTATCACGACGACCATGGCTGATGATGAGAAGCTGCATCACGCCTGTCGCGACGGCAAAGTTAATCATGCCGCAACACTGGATGATTACACCGGCATGATCCGTGCGGGAATTTCTCTCCATGAAGTCACCGGAAAGCCGGAGTATCTCGCTGCGGCAAAAGCGTGGGTTCAGGTTGTCGACAACCATTTCCGGGACCCGGATGACGGCGGATATTTTTTCACTGCCGACGATGCGGAAGCCTTGATTGTCCGAACCAAATCTGCAGCCGACAATGCAACGCCTGCCGGAAACAGCGTAATGATCGCCAATCTTGCCCGGCTATATTATCTGACAGGCAATGCGACATATCGGGACCGCGCTGACAGAACCGTCACAGCATTTTCCGGCGAACTTTCCGGGAATTTTTTCCCATTTGCGGCGTTGATGAATGCGGCCGAGATCCTGCAGCGGGGCATGCAAATCGCAATTGTCGGCGATCGCTATAGCGGGGATTGTCAGTCGCTCCTTCGTGCGGTTTACAGTCCCGTCGCCATGAACAAAATCGTCTCCGTCATTGCGCCGGGCGACTCTCTTCCGGAATCTCACCCGGCATTCGGCAAAGGACAATCCAACGGCGCTGCCACGGCGTACGTTTGTGTAGGAACAACCTGCTCCCTCCCGATAACCGAACCCGAAGCGCTGACGACCTTTTTAACAAAAAGTGCATGACTGAAGAAATCTCCGCCCTTACGTTAGAATCGCCGCTTGGCCCGTTGACCCTCATGGAGGACGATGGCGCCATCGTCAAGCTTGCGTGGTGCAAGGCTGAAACCGAGAGCGATACAACTTTACTCAAGGCTGCGGGCAACGAGCTAAAGGAATATTTTACCGGCGACCTAAAAATGTTCTCGGTTCCCCTCAACCCCGCAGGAACGGAATTTCAGAAAAGTGTCTGGCATGAAATATGTCAAATACCCTATGGAATTGCCCTGACATATGGCGAGGTTGCGAAAAACCTTTCTTCATCACCACGTGCCGTCGGCAGCGCCTGCGGCCGCAACCCCATCCCGATTATCATTCCCTGCCATCGCATCGTTGGCGCAAACGGTCATCTAACCGGCTATACAGGTGCGGGAGGTACCGAAACCAAATCCTTCCTGCTTGACCTTGAAAGTGACCAAAAATCATTTTCGCCTGGCTGGTATTACGAAAGTAAGCCATGAGCATTTCAGATCAAATTCACCACCTTTTTCCCGAATTCTATACCGTTCTTATCCTCGACAACGAGGTTACACTTGATGCATTTATCACCGAGCCACCGGTAAAATGGGCCCGCCTGATCAATCATGACGGCACCTATGCATTTCCAAATGAATACCCGACCACGTTGACCAAAGCAGAGTCTGATCGCGAAGAATTAAACTGGGATAAAGTCGATCTCGACATATTGCGGAAAACCTTAACAGACATCGACACTGCGGTTGATCTTGTCGCCATCGGTAATAACGCCTCACAAGGATTACCCTTGGCAGAAGCACTGCCGCCTTCTTTGAGAGAATCCAATGCCGCAATAATTTACGGCACGTCATTGCCCGAACAACCCGTATATCAGGCACTCGGCTATACAAAATTCTGTGCGCGGGATGACCTTCTGAAAACGATAACCACAACGCCGCGCGCCACCGATAAAGAAATTGCCCTGAGTTTTATAAATACGATAGAGCACAACGACCAGAATTATCACACTCCCTGGCCACCGCGCTGACTCACCGCCTTTTAAATGACACGAGACGATCACCGCGTTAAGCTACAAATCCATTTCAACGAACATCGCCAATATTGGACCAGGGAGAGAACTTAAATGGCTGACATTACGATAACCGGCGCAGACGGGGACTTTGGTGCCTATATCGCAAAACCTGAGTCTGGCACGGGACCGGCACTGATGGTCATCCAGGAAATATTTGGCGTCAACCAAGTCATGCGCGACCTTTGTGACAGCTTCGCCGCACAAGGTTACATCGCCGCCTGTCCGGACCTTTTCTGGCGGATCGAGCCAGGCCTCCAACTCACGGATAAAACCGAAGCTGAATGGAACCAGGCGTTTGAGTATATGAACAAATTTCTCCCTGAATTCGAAAAGGGACAGGCCGACCTCCAAGCCACGGTTTCTCATTTAAGAGGACTTGATGATTGCTCCGGCAAAGTCGGCTGTGTGGGATATTGCCTTGGCGGAAGCCTCGCCTATTCAATGGCCTGCATGTCAGACATCGACGCCTCTGTTGGATATTACCCCGTTCAGATCGATGATTATTTGCCCTATGCAGAGCACATCAAAAATCCGGCCATGTTCCACGTCGCTGAAAATGACGGGTTTTGTCCCCCTGAATCACAGGCCGCCATTGCAGAGGCATTTTCCAAAAACGATAAGGTTACCCTGCATACATATGCCGGGGTGGACCATGCCTTCGCCCGTCCGGGTGGCGGTAATTATGACCAGGCATCCGCTGATTTGGCAAACGGCCGCACCGCGGACCTTTTCAAATCTGCCCTAAGCTAAAACCAAACCATCCGAGTGTTGCCAGAGCCGGGGCCCTGGCAACACTCATTTTCCCTCAACAGATCGAAAAGAGATGACCCACGCCATCCGAATTCATAAAGCGGGACCAGCCTCCGTACTTAAATGGCAAGAAACAGAAGTCGGTAAACCAAAGAAGGGCGAGCTCCTCATTCGGAATACGGCCGTCGGGCTGAATTTTATCGACACCTATCACCGCAAAGGGCTTTATCCGATTTCCACCCCCTTTACGCCCGGCGTCGAGGGAGCAGGCATCGTTGAAGCCGTTGGGCGCGGCGTTACCAAACCTAAAGTGGGTGACCGCGTTGCCTATTGTTCTGACCCGCCGGGCTCTTATGCTGAACAACGCATATTCCCCGCCGAGCGCGCCATAAAAATACCAAATGGAATCTCTGACGAGCAAGCGGCATCAATGATGCTCAAGGGGCTCACCGCGGCGATGCTCTTGAAACGAATTTACAAGCCCGCGAAAGGCGACACGGTACTAATCCACGCTGCCGCCGGCGGCGTCGGGCTTATTCTTTGTCAGTGGGCCAAACATCTTGGTGCGACCGTCATCGGCACGACAGGTTCCCGCAAAAAAGCATCTCTGGCGCGCGCGAATGGATGTGATCATCCCATCATCTATACCGAGAAGGATTTCGTTCAGCAGGTACAAAGACTTACCAAAGGTGAGGGTGTCCCGGTTGTTTACGATGGCGTTGGTAAAAACACCTATCCCGGTTCTCTTGATTGTCTGCGGTCCCGCGGCATGTGGATTACCTTCGGCAACGCATCCGGACCTGTTCCACCCGTGGCCCCTCTGACGCTGTTACAGAAGGGGTCGCTTTTCATGACCCGGCCCATGCTTAATCATTACATAGCGACAACCGAGGAGCTGACATCGCTTGCACGCGAACTGTTCAGCGTGGTCCGCAAGGGCGCCGTTAAAATTCAGGTAAACCAGCACTATGCCCTTAAAGATGCCGCGAAAGCTCACCGCGATCTGGAACAGCGAAAAACCACCGGTTCAACGGTCTTGATTCCGTAAGAATTAACCGGCTGCGGCTCCAGATCCCAATGGTTACTGATTCATCGAATCGAAGAAGTCGGCGTTGTTTTTGGTCGCCTTCATCTTCTCGATCAGGAATTCCATCGCATCCACGGTCCCCATTGGATTGAGAATACGTCGCAATACCCACATCTTGGAAAGATCGCCCTTCTCGATAAGAAGCTCTTCTTTCCGGGTCCCGGATTTTGCAAGATCCATGGACGGGAAGGTTCGCTTATCAGCAAGTTTCCGATCCAGGACAATTTCACTGTTACCGGTTCCCTTGAATTCTTCGAAGATCACCTCATCCATACGCGAGCCGGTATCGATGAGCGCTGTCGCGATAATTGAAAGCGACCCCCCCCCTTCGATATTTCTGGCCGCCCCAAAGAAGCGTTTAGGGCGCTGCAGGGCATTGGAGTCGACACCACCGGTGAGAACCTTGCCGGAGGACGGCACAACAGTGTTGTAAGCGCGCGCCAGCCGCGTGATCGAATCAAGCAAAATGACAACATCCAGACCGTGCTCTACAAGCCGCTTGGCTTTCTCGATGACCATATCCGCCACCTGAACATGACGTGTTGCCGGCTCATCAAATGTCGAGCTGATAACCTCACCATCAACAGATCGTTGCATATCTGTCACTTCTTCCGGCCGCTCATCGATAAGCAGTACGATTAAATAAACGCCTTTATTGCTTTCGGTAATCGCGTGCGCTATCGACTGCAGCATCATCGTTTTACCAGTCCGCGGCGGCGCTACAATCAAGGCACGCTGTCCTTTACCGAGAGGGGCGGTCAGATCCACAATCCGGGTCGTCATATCCCTTGTTTTCGGATTGTCGTGATCGAGGATAAATTTCTCTTCCGGGTATAGCGGCGTCAGATTGTCAAAATTAATTCTGTGACGGACTTTCTCCGGATCATCAAAATTGATCTTGTTGACCTTGAGGAGCGCAAAATACCGCTCACCGTCTTTGGGAGACTGAATTTCTCCCTCTACCGTATCGCCGGTACGCAGGCTAAAACGTCGGATTTGACTGGGGGATACGAAAATATCGTCCGGCCCCGGCAAATAATTTGCTTCCGGCGCCCGCAAAAATCCAAACCCATCCTGCAAGACCTCGAGTACACCATCCCCCGAAATTACGATTTCATTCCCTGCCAAGCGCTTCAGAATTGCAAACATCATCTCCTGTTTGCGCATCGTCGAAACATTTTCAATCTCCAGCTCTTCGGCAAAGGCCAAAAGATCAGCCGGAGATTTTTTCTTAAGTTCTTGTAAATTCATGGTTTTTATACTGTTTCGTCGTTTTAAATCAGGTCTTTTTGGGATTTGTTACGCGATTTGAAATAACACTTGGGCAGCGGTGGCCTGTCTCATCATGTGCGATTTTGTCATGTGCGATTTTGGAAATGTTGCTCGCGTTGCAAGCGAGAAAACCAACGTCGCATCAGTAGCCCATCACAATTTAGCTGTCAATCATAGATCCTCGACCAACATACACCCAAAAATTAACCGCCGGGCCTTACAACCACCAGGATAACGATCGCGATCATCAAAATTGTCGGGACTTCGTTTACTATTCGAAATGTCTTTGTTGAAATTTTATTTTGATCAGCTTCGAATGCTTTTCGCCATTGGGAAAACAACCCATGGATTCCGGCTAACGCCAACACAAGAATGATCTTGGCGTAAACCCACCAGCTCGCCCAATCGACAATACCGGGTGTCGCGAGCAAGGCGCCACCAAAGACAAAACTTGCAACCATCGCAGGATTAATAATCGCCCGAAGAAGGCGCCGTTCCATAATTTTAAACGTTTCGGATTTATCCGATCCCACCTCGGCGTTACAATGGTAAATAAACAGACGCGGCAGATAGAGCATGCCCGCCATCCAGGAAATTACGGAGATGATATGGAGTGCCTTGACCCAGGGATATAATGGCGCGAGCCAGTCCATATCTAGACTTTCTCCGAATTCAATGGGCAGGAATTACAGGACTCGTCGCAAATTCTTAAACCCATTGCAGCCACATTTCCGCTCTTACCAGCAAGATTTCGAATAACACCTGCCAGCCCTGCGATAAATTTATCCTGGATTCCCACTGTTGGTGTTCGAATATACGTTGTCGCACCGCCCTCTATCGCGAGATCGCGATATTCCAGATCAAGCTCAACCAAAGTTTCGGAATGTTCTGATACAAAAGCAACCGGAACGACAATAATCGGACGCCCCTGGGAAGCGACCTCAATTATTAATTCGTCAGTATATGGCTTTAACCACTCTACCGGCCCCACCCGACTCTGATAACAAATCACATAATCCAGATCAGGGATCGCCAGCTTTTCCGTGATGGCTCCAACGGTCATTTCTACATGCGACTGATAAGGATCGCCTGCCTCAACAAACTTTTCAGGAATACCGTGTGCCGAAAACAGAACCCTTGGATTAGCCAATATCCCGCCTGCCTCCTCTATACTGGCGCGCGCCAATTCCGCAATCGTATCAACGAATCCTTTTTCGGTTGGATAGCAACATAAGGAAGTTGTCGGTATTTTCAGTTCTTTGGCTCGAGCAAGAGCCCCCCAGATCCGCAAGAATGATTCTGTCGTCGTCGTTGAAAATTGTGGATATAGCGGCACCAAGATAATTTTATCCGGTGCGTAATTGATAACTTCTTCAAGACATTCTTCGGCGAACGGATGCCAATAGCGCATTGCGATGAATACCCGGCACTCACCATCATTTTTGAGATTATTCTCAAGCGCTTCAGCCTGAGCCTGTGTCTGCGGCAAAATTGATGATCGTCCGCCGATCCTTGCATAAATCTCTTTCGCGACAGGGGCGCGACGGGAAGATATCAACTTCGCTAAAAGCCATCGCACAGGGGCAATCTGGCGTAAAATCAGCGGGTCATTAAAAAGATTAAATAAGAATGGCTGAACCGCGTTTGGACTATCAGGGCCGCCTAAATTATAAACCACGATTGCCGTTCGAGGCATTAGACGCTCATCCCTGCCAACCGGTGACTATCTCACAAAGCTCGGAAACATTGTCCAAAGGTGTCGGAGGCAATACACCGTGACCGAGATTAAAAATGAACGGTCCTGGTGACAGGGATTTCAAAATGCGTTCGGCCTCGGCGCGCATCGCATCACCCCCGGCCAATAGATAAATCGGATCAAGATTACCCTGAACAACCACCTTGTTCTGTAAATTTTTCTGAACCCACTCAAGCGAAACTGTCTGATCCAGACTTACCGCCGCGACACCCTCAATCTCCGCCACTTTCAAATAGCGGTGACCGGCAAGCCGTGGAAACACGATAATCGGAATTTCAGGCTGTTTTTCTTTTACGCCCGAAACGATGCGGGTTATTGGATCGACACACCATTGATCAAAAGCGGTTTCTGGAAGCATTCCAGCCCAGCTATCAAAAATCTGCAGAACATCTGCACCAGCTTCGACCTGGGAAATAAGATGATTTGTTATTGAGGAAACCAAAATATCAATGAGCTGACCAAACTCCCCGGGCGCGGAAAATGCCCAGCACTTTGTCTTTGCAAAATCACGGCTGGTACCGCCTTCAACCATATAGGTTGCAACCGTCCACGGTGCGCCTGCAAAACCGATAAGTGTTGTGTCGCCGGGTAGTTCAGTGCGTACAGTTCGAAGTGCCGTATAAACCGGATATAAATGCTCACTTAACCGATTTTCATCCAGAGAGGTGAGCTCGGTAACCGCTTTAATTTCCTCCAGCACCGGACCTACCCCTTCCCTGAAGGAAACCGGTTGTCCCAGCGCATCCGGAATTACCAGAATGTCAGAGAAAATTATTGCTGCATCAAACCCGTAACGGCGTATGGGTTGCAAAGTTACTTCTGCCGCCAGGTCCGGTGTGTAACAAAGATCCAGAAATGTACCGGCATCTTTCCGGACTTCCCGATATTCAGGCAGGTATCTGCCAGCCTGACGCATGAGCCAAATAGGTGGTCGCCCTGTAGGCAAACCGTTAAGCGTTTCCATGAGTGGTTTGTTTGATTGAGGCACGATCTGAAAATCAGGATACTCAGGATGGTCACACTTACCTACTACTAATATTCTATATATAAAAGAATTGTAGTTGTAGTAGTACGCTGGAAAGCGGGGATTGTATTTATTTCTGGATTTATCCACTGAACGCCGATGAACGCCGAACAGTGCATTGATGAGGAATTAAATGTGGATGAAATTATTTTTGCGCCGTTAGTTGCAAGAATCTCATGAATTTTACAACCCTGTTCGAACAATCTGCAGATGTGGGTAATTTTAATTTGTGGAAAATCAAGGTTCTGCCACCCTGTGAATTTAATATGCACAGGATGAACTTCTGTTTATGAAAATGGGATAGAGCAAGTTCGTCTGTAAGCACTCTGTATAAGTGTCTGATTATCCCCATTGTGACGAAAGTTGGGAGAGACTTTTGAACAGGACCTTTCACCTGCATCTGGTGTCGGATTCAACCGGTGAAACCACGCATAATCTTGCGCGGGCTTGTTTGGTTCAGTTCGAAAATCTCGAAGTAAACACGCTCGAACATAGCCAAATTCAGAATAAAGCCGGAATGGATCGTGTTCTTGCCGCAATTGAAGAGCGACCTGGTGCAGTCATCGATGTCAGTCGGAAATCAATAGAGGAATCAGCTTCTGAAATTATGGAGCACTTTAGCGCCCACAATGAGACGCGCGCCGGCACCCCAACAATTCCTCCAGCAAACGAAAACGATTAAGGTCTTTATCCATGGAGTCCGTCATTCTTGCCTCTGGCAGTGAAACGCGCAAAACGATGCTCGAGGCTGCGGGTGTTTTATTCGAAATACTTCCGGCGATCATCGATGAAGATGAGATAAAGGCGTCATTACTGGCCGAAGGATCAGATGCTGCTTTTATCGCGGAAGCCCTTGCTGAACACAAAGCCAGGTACGTTTCGCGAAAGTTACCCGGTGCGGTTGTTATTGGCGCGGATCAAATTCTGGAATGCGAAAATAATATTTTTAGCAAGCCGGTTGATCTGACGACGGCGGAAGAACAACTGCGTGATCTTTGTGGGAAGGAACATAGCCTGATTAGCTCCGTCGTTGTATTTCGAGACAATCAAAGGCTCTGGCATCATACGGATACCGCCTTGCTTCGAATGCGCAAGTTTTCGGATGATTTCCTTTCTCATTATGTTGACGAGCTTGGGAACGATTTACTTGAAAGCCCGGGCTGTTATCGTGTCGAAGATCGTGGCATTCAATTATTCTCCAAAATCACGGGAGATCATTTTACCATCCTTGGTTTGCCGTTATTGCCCCTTCTCGATTATCTTCGATTGCAGGGGGTAATGGCTAAATGAGTATTTCTGGAAAGGCAAGGATTGCTGGTATCGTTGGGTGGCCAGTAGATCACTCCTTGTCGCCATGCCTCCATGGATATTGGTTAGATCATTATCAGATTGATGGTAGCTATATACCGCTCGCTGTGCCGCCAGCAGATTTGCGCGACGCATTATCGGCGCTTCCCAAGTTGGGCTTTGTTGGTGCGAATATAACAGTTCCACACAAGGAAGCGGCGTTGGATATCGTTGATCGTGTTGATCCGGACGCTGGTCGGATCGGAGCTGTTAATATGATCGTCGTTTTGGAAGATGGTTCACTTGAGGGCCGAAATACTGATGGATACGGATTCATTGAATCTCTGTCCTTCGGCACTCGGCTCCGCGTCATCAAGGATAAACCCGTCACTATTCTTGGGGCTGGGGGCGCCGCTCGTTCAATTATCGTTGCTCTGCAAGATTATGCTGTAGGCTCCATTCGCCTTATCAACAGAACCAAAGAGCGCGCAGAACGGATGAGTGAAGAAATTGGCGGTGATATTGATGTGGTGTCTTGGGCGCAACGTGCAGAAGCACTCGCTGATTCCATGCTTTTAGTGAACACAACAACGCTCGGAATGAGTGGACAGCCTTCGCTGGAGATTGAACTTAATGATTTGCCTTTATCGGCTATCGTCAACGACATTGTTTACAGCCCGCTTGAAACCGACTTGTTGGCGGCTGCCAGGAAACGTGGAAACCCAGTGACCGATGGTCTCGGTATGTTGCTTCATCAGGCGCGACCCGGATTCGCCGCCTGGTTTGATCGGGATCCGGAAGTAACAGAAGCCCTAAGGGCGCATGTTTTGAAAAAGGCCGGCGTTTGAAATGACAACTGTCATAGGACTTACCGGTTCAATCGGTATGGGAAAAACAACGGCGTCAAATATGTTGCGGCGGCTTGGGCTGCCCATATGTGATTCTGATGCGCTGGTCCACAAGCTGCTTGCGAAAGGTGGTGCCGCGGTACCTATCGTTAGTGCGGAATTTAAGAATGTCGTGGTCGACCGGACAGTAGACCGTGCAGCTCTTGGCAAACAGGTTTTCGGGAATGCTGATGCTCTCAAGCGTCTTGAGCAATTAATTCATCCCCTCGTACGCGCCGAACAGAAAAATTTTATCAAGGCCTGTCGTGGTCGCCGACACTTTGGAGCTGTTCTCGACGTTCCACTCCTTTTTGAAGTAGAAACCGACAAGCTCTGCGATCTAACCCTTGTCGTATCTGCCCCAAAATTTATCCAGGAACAGCGTGTGCTTTCGCGCCCTGGCATGACATTGGAGCGGTTTCAGGCGACTCTAGCCCGGCAAATACCCGATCTTGAAAAGCGGAAAAAAGCTGACATTGTTGTTCAAACAGGTCTGAATAAGAGACATACATCTGACCAGCTCGTTGAAATCGTCAGATGGTTGCGTAATTAGGGAAGCTGCCGCGATGCGGGAAATAGTTCTCGATACTGAAACAACGGGCTTGTCGCCTGACGATGGTGATCGCCTCGTTGAAATTGGCTGCATCGAACTGGTCAATCACATGTCGACCGGAGAGACCTATCACCAATATATAAATCCCGGAATGACAATGCCCGCAGCGGCAGAAGCTATCCACGGCCTGAGCGATGAGTTTCTTTCTGACAAGCCCGTTTTTCCGGATGTTGCTGATGAATTTTTAGAATTTATCGGCGATGCGGCGCTGGTTATTCACAATGCGTCTTTTGATATGGGATTTATAAACGCTGAGCTCGCGCGAATTAAGCGGGATCCGGTGCCGAACAATCGGGTGATTGATACCGTCACTATGGCCCGAAAGAAGTATCCCGGATCTCCTGCGAGTCTTGATGCTTTGTGTCGGCGATTTAGTATTGATAACTCGGCCCGCACATTGCATGGCGCTTTGCTTGACGCCGAGTTGTTGGCAGAAGTTTACCTGGAATTAATCGGCGGCCGTCAGCCCGGCCTTATACTGGGTGCAGCAGCATCAGACAGTGTCAGCACCGAAGCAATTGAACGCGTGGCGCGGGCGCCGCGTCCGCATCAGCCGACCGCAAAAGAACTGGCTGCACATGCTGAATTTGTTGCGCGACTTAATGACCCGATGTGGGAAAAATAAAACCGGAATACAGGAGCGTTATGCGTTCCCAACCCCATTGGCGGCGCCATCCGCCATGTGTTGATCTCGATATAGCTGGACAAAATCAATCGGGTTAATGAACAAAGGCGGAAACCCGCCATCGCGCGATACATCCGCAACAATGTTGCGTGCGAATGGGAATAGCAGGCGCGCGCCCTCAATGAGCAGGATGGGCCCAATGGCATCTTCCGGAACATCTGAAATTGTTAAAACCCCTGCATAGGTAAGCTCCACGATAAAAACAGTGGTTTCCGGTGTTTTGGCCTCACCACGAACCACAAGGGCGACTTCATATTTTCCATCGTCTAGAGCCCGGGCACTCGTTGTGACTTCTACCCCTACCTCAGGAGATTGCGCGACTATTTCCGGCGCATTCGGCCCCCCAGGATTTTCAAAAGAGAGATCTTTAATATATTGGGTTTCGATGCCTATCTGAGGCTGCATCATCTCTTCATCAATATCTTCGATTGTTGCGTCCTGATCAGGAGCGTCGGGGGGTACTTCAGCCATTGGATTCTCCGGCGAATAAGTTTGGGGGTCGCTAACATGGTTTTACCGTTTAAACAAGGAAACGCCTGAAACAGATCCCGCAAAATGTAGTCTTTAATCTTTACAGCGGGTCCTTGTCATGCGGCGGTAATGTTGTTTTTGAATCTGGTTTTTGTGGGGTTATGTCACGAAATTCGCCGTCGATCGTATCCGTCTGGCCATCAGAAGGTGATTCTGAATGTTCTGCATTCACCCAGACTTTAGAATTTCCTGATCGCGCCAGGAGCGTCCAAATCCAGATCCGCAATACTGTTCGAATTAATGGCAGAAATAGTGAAAATCCAACCGCATCTGTTACAAATCCGGGCGTTAAGAGCAAAACCCCGGCTACTATTAAACACAGCCCGTCAAAAACCTCGGCAATCGGGAAAACTTGTCGTTCAAGACTCGCCTGGGCGCGTTGCAGGGTTGCGAGACCCTGAGCTCTCAGCAGCCAGGTCCCTATAATGGCGGTCAGGATTATGAGCAGAATGGTGCTCCATAACCCTATTTCCCCACCAAGATGGATGAAGACGGCAATTTCGATCACCGGAATTATGATAAAGGCGAGAGGAATAAAGATAGCCATGCTTGCGATTTAGGTTAGAAGACCCTAGTTTCTAGTTCTAATGGTCTTATGTGATCAAAAGTCGCAGGATAAACTGTTAAGTTTATGCCTGCTGTCATATAACAGCCACTTTCCGGCAAAAGGTTGATCGGCAAACTAACATGGGCGACGGGTTTCAAGCACTCGATATTATTTTATTCGCGATGATCGCGGCTTTTCTTGTTTTACGGTTGCGCAGCGTATTGGGGCGCCGTACAGGGCATCAAAAACGCCCCCCTGACGCAGCATCAGAGAGTCGTCGTGAATCTCAGCCTGACGACAACATTGTGGAGTTGCCGGGTAGAGAAAGAGATTCGGAAACGCCGGCCTCTTCGTTTGATGAAATTGATCCGGACGATCCGGTTGCTGCCGGTCTTACCGAGGTTAAAATTGCAGATCCGTCCTTTGATCCCGCAAGTTTTGCCGACGGCGCTTCAGCGGCATTTGAAATGGTCGTTCAGGCTTTTGCGGAAGGCGACACGAAAATATTGCGCGGTCTATTGAATGATGAGGTCTTCGATAACTTTTCAATGGCTATCGATGAGCGCGAAAAGGCCGGGGAAACTCTCGAGACAACAGTTATTGGCATCAAAAAAACGGATATTATCGAAGCCCGCATTGATGGGCGTACTGCATTCGTTACAGTTAAAGTGGTTTCGGAACAGGTCAACGTCACGCGAGACAAAGAGGGTGTCGCAATCGATGGCGATGAGAACCGGGTTACCGATGTTACGGATTTGTGGACTTTTGCACGCAATATGCGGGCCCGTGACCCGAATTGGACACTGGTTGAAACCAGAAGCCCAAACTAGGCGCCGCACAAAGTTTGCGTTTGCATTTATTGTTGCCGGTGGCTTGGCCGGCTGTGTAGATCGCGTAGCCACTCAATCAAACCAGATTTTAAATCTCACCCCGGTTACGTTTGATAATCTTCCCGGCTGGTCCAACGACAATCACGCGGCCGCGCTGAAACCGTTTATGCGCAGTTGCGGGAAATTGCTAAAAAAATCTTCTGCGGATAATTCCCACAATAGGTTGTTTGGACGGATAGAGGTCTGGCACAAAGCTTGCCGAAATTTGGAACGTCGCAGAGTTGGCGATTCAGATTATGCGAAACGTTTCTTTGAAGAAATGTTCCGGCCCTATCTTGTAAGAGATCAAGTATCGGCGAAATCCGAAGGCATATTCACCGGATACTATGAACCTGAAATCAGTGGCGCCTTGGTGCGATACGGAAAATTTCAAACACCGATTTATGGGAAACCGAAAGATTTGAGAAAAGGATCTGGTCCCTACCTGACACGACGGCAAATTGAGAGCGGTGCGATAAAAGGTCAGGCTAAACCAATTGCCTGGATCGCGGATCCCATCGATGCCTTCTTTTTGCATATCCAGGGATCCGGTCGTATCCGAACTCCGGACAATAAAATCCTGCGGGTCGGGTTTGCGGGGCATAATGGGCAACCCTATACGGCGATTGGCAGGGTTTTAATTAAACAAGGCGCCATAGAGCGCGAAAAAATTTCCATGCAGTCAATTCGCGCCTGGTTGTCCAATAATCCGTCACGGGCCCCTGCGATAATGAACCGCAATAAACGCTATGTATTTTTTCGGCGGTTAAGGGGTGCCGGGCCGATCGGCGCCCAGGGTGTTGCTTTAACGCCGGGTCGAAGTCTTGCTATTGACCCCAGATTCATTCGATATGGCACACCGGTTTGGCTCGATACGAAAGATCCTCTGAACGCGGAAAAATCGTTCCGGCGGCTCCTTGTGGCGCAAGATACTGGCGGTGCGATTAAAGGGGTGGTTCGTGGCGATATTTTCTTTGGGCACGGAAAAGCGGCCGCGCTAAATGCCGGGCATATGAAACAAAACGGCGAATACTATTTATTGTTACCTAGAGACGCAGTGCCTGCCTCATGAAATTCTTGCCATGTTTCGTGATGTCTTTAATGGTTGTCTGGATGTCGCCTGGCAACTCAGCGCCGCTCCATCTGGAAACATCACGAATCCCCCTTTCAACCGAAAACGCCACGACTAAATTTGTTGGGAAACTCGAATATCGCGGTGGGTTAAAGCTTCGGTCTGAACATGAAAAATTTGGTGGTCTGTCGGGCATGGCCGTAAACTTTCCCGAAGACGGAAACCTGCTTTCTGGATGGGTGCGGCAAAAAAACCGCTGGCGTCCCTTTGACTATGTGCAAACGGAGCTGTTTCAGCCCACCGGTGCGGCAGTCTTGCCTTCCGGGGATGTCGTTATGCTTGAGCGCCGATTTACCTTTCTCGGCGGGTTCGCTTCCCGGCTGTCGTTAATATCCGCCAACGAGATTAAACCCGGCGCTACTCTGCGCGGTCAGGAAATCGGGCGTCTTGAGCCCCCGCTATTGGATGAGAATTTCGAAGGCGCCGCCGCTTACAAAAACGAAAAAGGTGAAACGATCATTTATATCGTTTCTGATGATAACTTTTTCCCGTTGCAGTCCACCCTTTTGCTGATGTTCAAACTAACCAAATAGCTCAACACCAGCGTATAGCTGCTTCACACCTTTAGTCATAAATTAAGGGGATAAAATTGTGTGCGTGGTGAGAGCGCCCGCATCTCATTGTAGGTTGGCGGCTAAACGTATCATCGCGTAATGTCGCCACATGGCGAAAAGTGGTCAAAAAGGAATTGGCAGGAAAGCGAAGCGTTCGGCTTTAAAGCCCGACGATGAGGCGCTGTTTCTGTCGGTGATGAAGGACGTTAAGCGGCAACCTGATACGCCCTTGAGAATGGCCAAAGAGGTCGTTGAGCCCGGGCCGACGGAAAACCCGCCCGCTCCAAAAAGTCTGGCCCCGCGAGCGCGAGCTGTTTCCCGAAAATCTAAATCTTACGCCCCCCTGGCCGCGGGCCGTTCCGGCGATGTCGATGGCCGAACCCTTGATCGATTGAAGCGGGGTCAGTTGCGGCCACAGGCGCGCCTTGATCTGCATGGTATGACTCAGGATGAAGCGCATCGGGCGCTTATTGAATTTATTTCGGATACACAGGCTGCCGGTAAACGCTGCGTTATTATTATCACCGGTCGCGGTCGGATCAGTGAAGGCGGCGGCGTGTTGCGAAATCAAACGCCGAACTGGCTTAACACACCTGCAGTTCGCTCCCGGGTCCTGGCCTTTGCGACCGCGCAACCACGCGATGGTGGTTCAGGCGCGCTTTACGTGCTGTTAAGGCGCCTGCGATAATTACAGAATAAACTTGCTGAGATCGGCGTTCTTGGCAAGGTCGCTGACCCGCTCGCGAACCGTTTCCGCTTCGATGACGACGGTCTCGCCACCCCGGTCGGTCGCGGTGAAGCTGATATCGTCCAGCAATCTTTCGAGCACTGTCTGCAATCGGCGCGCGCCGATATTTTCGACGGCGCGATTTACCTCGGCAGCGACAGCGGCAATCTCGCCAATCGCCTCATCGGTAAATTCCAGCGTTATATCCTCGGTGCCAATCAAGGCGATATACTGGCGGATGAGGCTTGCTTCGGGTTCTACCAGAATGGCTTTTAAATCTTCGACTTCCAAAGCTTTTAGTTCGACGCGGATCGGTAACCGCCCTTGTAGTTCGGGAAGCAAATCAGACGGCTTGGCGATATGAAATGCGCCTGAAGCGATAAAAAGAATATGATCGGTTTTTATCGGTCCGTGCTTGGTTGAAACCGTCGTTCCTTCGATTAGCGGGAGCAGGTCGCGCTGCACCCCTTCCCGGCTGACATCGGCACCATGGCGATCACTGTTGGCGCAGATCTTGTCGACCTCGTCGAGAAAAACGATGCCGTTTTGTTCGACAGACTCTGTTGCCTCGCGCAGGATTGATTCCTCGTCGAGCAGCTTGTCGCTTTCTTCCGCCACCAGAACATCATGTGATTCAGAGACCGTGAGTTTGCGGGATTTGGTCTGGCCGCCAAATGCTTTGCCCAGCATATCATTCAAGTTCAACATCCCCATCTGTGCGCCGGGCATACCGGGAACCTCAAAGGTCGGAAGACCGCCGCCGCTTGTATCTGTGAGCTCGAGTTCGATTTCGCGGTCGTCCAGCGATCCTTCGCGGAGCATTTTGCGGAACTTCTGCTTTGTTTCCTCACCGGCGTTTTCGCCAACCAGCGCCTCGATGACGCGTTCTTCTGCCGCAAGTTCTGCCTTGGCGGTAACGTCTTTCCGCATCCGTTCGCGGGTCTCATGGATAGCGACTTCCATCAGGTCGCGCACGATCTGCTCCACGTCCCGCCCGACATAGCCGACCTCGGTAAACTTCGTCGCTTCGACTTTTACAAAAGGCGCTTGTGCCAGTCGCGCGAGGCGCCTGGCGATTTCCGTTTTGCCGACACCGGTGGGTCCGATCATCAAAATGTTTTTTGGCAAAACCTCTTCTCGGAGATCGTCTTCAAGCTGCTGGCGACGCCAGCGGTTCCGTAATGCTATGGCAACGGCGCGTTTTGCGTCGCCCTGGCCGACAATAAAGCGGTCGAGCTCGGATACAATTTCACGGGGGCTGAAACTAGTCACCTTGTGGCAAACTTTCGATTGTTACGTTTGTATTGGTATAGACACAAATTCCAGCGGCAATTTCCATCGCTTTGCGGGCTATATCCTCTGCTTCCAGCCCTTCAATGTCGCGCAGTGCTAACGCTGCAGACAATGCATAGGAGCCACCGGAGCCGATTCCGATGAGACCCTTGTCGGGTTCAAGAACATCGCCTGTTCCGGTCATGACCAGAGAGACGTCTTTATCGGCGACCGCCATCATGGCTTCCAGCCGCCGGAGATAGCGATCAGTTCGCCAATCCTTGGCGAGATCGACGCAGGCGCGGGTGAGCTGGCCCGGGTGTTGCTCGAGTTTGGCTTCCAGGCGCTCAAAAAGAGTAAAGGCGTCAGCGGTGGCGCCGGCAAACCCCGCAATTACGGAGCCATGGCCCAATGGCCGCACCTTACGGGCGGTTGCTTTAATAACCGTTGGGCCCAGGCTGACCTGTCCATCACCAGCAATGACGACTTTGCCATTTTTGCGTACCGACAAGATTGTCGTGCCGTGCCAGGTATCCGGTTCGTTGCTCGCCATAATCTACTATTCCTTCGGGAGCTCAATTATGCTGAATCTGTATGCGGATCAAGGGCTGTCTTTCCATCATGTGGTTGTTGCGGCACGTTGGTCAAGACGGGCACCAGACTTTCTGCGCTAAATCCAGCAGGAAAAACGGAAGGGGGAGATCAAAGTTCCCGCAATAATTTCGTTTTCACCGGGAACCAGAACGGCTCGGAAGCCAATACTGCTGCCACCCAGCATTACGCTATTTACAATCGTGCCGTTATGGCTGCCACAATCGCGAACGATAATGCCGTCGTCGTTCTGGTCGATCATGAAATGTCGCCGCGAAAGCTGGAGGTCATCGGAAATAGCCAGTGCGACGGGCGGACTCATGGTTTCTGATGTGTGGGAAGATTCTCTTCCTACGAGGAAAGGAAATCGTTCGATAGTTATCGAATCGCTACCCATTTGACGGACAATGTCGGGCCGGACAGCAGAGAAACGGACAGGTTGTTTGGCCAGGGTCATGGCGATGGGCTGTGGCGTAGCGGCTGGGGCGGCGATGTTAACCGGTGCTCGGCCAGCACGTTGATCGGTAATCTGTCGCTGGGCTGGCGGTTGTTCAACCGCTGGGGCGCTTTGGTTCGATGAAACCGCAGTGAGAACCTCTGCCGAAGACATAATTTGAACCGCCGCCTGACCACGGGCATGCGCCATAACCGGTTGATTCGGCCCGCCCATTGCTTCCGCAGCCCTAAATATGGCGCCTTGTCCAGCCACGCGTTCGGCGCCATTGGTTGCCGCATGTGTTGTAGCGAAGACGATAAGACCATTGACGACAATATAGACAGAATCCGGGGGATCACCGAACTCTAAAGGCGAATTCACCATCGTTTAGGAAACGCTCACGCATCGGCCGCGCAGGCGTCAGCCCGCAATTATTGGTGCCATCCCAAGGCCCGACACGCAACAATTGCCAAAATTGGTAAATTTCGCAATAAAAAACGCATAAGCGCGGTATTGTGATGATAACTGAAAAGCTGGCTGTATCCGTGCGGCCCTGTTAAAACGACGCCGCTGTGTAAAAGGAAATTCTCATGCGTGAAGCAAGTGTTACCCGAAAAACCAAGGAAACATCTATCGAGGTTCGTGTAAATCTTGATGGTACTGGCACCTATGATGTTTCCACAGGAATTGGATTTCTGGACCATATGCTGGAGCAGCTTTCGCGGCATAGCTTGATGGATCTCTATGTTCGGGCAGAGGGAGATCTGCACATCGATTTTCATCACACAACGGAAGATACCGGCATTGTTATTGGACAAGCTGTTGATCAAGCCTTGGGAGGCCGCGCTGGCATAACCCGATTTGGTTCGGCCTATGTACCAATGGACGAAACATTGTCGCGGATTGCGCTTGATATTTCGGCGCGCCCTTATCTGATCTGGCGGGTCGATTTTTCAAAACCCAGGCTTGGGGATATGGATACGGAACTCTTTAAAGAGTGGTTTCAGGCATTTGCGCAGGCCGCTGGCATAACGCTGCATGTTGAAAATCTGTATGGCGAGAATAATCACCATATTGTCGAATCCTGTTTTAAGGGGTTGGCCAGATCGTTGCGGTCCGCAACGACAATTGATGCGCGTGCAGCGGATGCGGTGCCCTCGACCAAAGGAACGCTCGGCGGTTAATTATGCGCATCTATATGGTTCATGTCGCCCCTGAAACAGGCCACGCTGATCCCGATCCGTTGATGGTGAAAGACGGCTTTGCGATATTTGCATTTCTGTTTACGGTGTTTTGGGCTCTTTGGCATCGCATGTGGTTTGTTGCCGTCTCTATCTTTGCCGGATGGTTGGTCCTGGAGGGATTGTATCAGCTCATCGGGGCGTCCGATGTATTGCGGGGTCTTGGCAGTCTGGCGTACTCCATCTTTATTGGGTTTGGGGCGAATGATTGGTTAAGCGCTTCCTTGCGCCGCCGGGGCCATAGTCTGGCAGGGGTTGTCGCGGCCCCCCGTGTTGATGCCGCGCTGCGGCGTTGGTTTGATCTACGAGAGTTGGCTGGAACGTAAAGCGGTCCGGTCTGGGTTCACGATTATGAAAATCGTTGTGGTTGATTACGGGTCGGGGAATTTGCGATCCGCCGCGAAAGCGCTAGAGCTTGTCGCTTCAGATATTGGTGCCCAACACCAAGTCTGTGTTACAGGCGATGCGGCACTGGTTAAACAGGGAGACTTTATTGTTCTGCCCGGTGTAGGCGCGTTCGGTGATTGCGCAGCGGGTCTGGCGAAACTCGATGGCATGATTGAGGCATTGAATGAGGCGGTGATTTCCAATGGTCGCCCGTTCCTCGGAATTTGCGTCGGCATGCAACTCATGGCGGCGCGCGGCATTGAGCATGGCGAGCATTCGGGCCTTGGCTGGATTGCCGGTGATGTTCTGCCGATTGAAGCTGCAAACGCGTCATTAAAAATTCCTCATATGGGGTGGAACGAGTTACAGCTGTTGGGAACAGATCATCCTGTGTTGCGGAATATCGGCGATGGGATGCATGCTTATTTCGTTCACAGTTTTGCAATGCAGTGTACCGATCAGACTGAAGTTTTGGCGACGACCGAATATGGGGTTTCGATTACGGCAATTGTTGGCCGCGATAATTTGATTGGAACCCAGTTTCATCCCGAAAAAAGTCAGGCCACCGGGCTTGCATTGCTAAAAAACTTTCTTACGTGGCGGCCATGACATGCTGTGTTTTGGTAGGACGACATTAAAATGAATGAATCGGCTTCCAGCCTTTCCGTTGATCAGGCGTTCGAGCTTGCGGATAGCGACGTTTCCGATTTATGCGATGCCGCAGAATCAGCGATATTGGACGGCGGCGGATTTGGCTGGCTGAAACCGCCGCCCCGCGATTTATTGGAGCGTTACTGGCGTGGCGTGCTTCTTGTGCCCGAGCGGGAATTGTTTGTCGGCCGATTTGAAGGCCGTATTGTTGGTTCGGCACAACTGGTTCGTCCGCCTCGGAACAATGAAGCCCAGAACAGTATCGCCACAATCACGACGAATTTTGTTGCGCCCTGGGCCCGTGGTCATGGTCTTGCCCGTGATTTGACCGTCGCCTGTGAAAAGGCTGCGCGCCAACATGGCGTTCGCTTTATCAACCTTGATGTTCGGGAAACCCAGGAAGCGGCCATTCAACTCTACGAATCGCTAGGGTATGAACGCTGGGGGATCAATCCCAACTACGCAGTTGTCAACGGGAAGACAATTGTCGGACACTATTACACTAAAGCCCTGAAAAACGGTTCAGGGAAAAAAGGGCGCTCTAAATGATTCTATTTCCGGCAATTGATCTTAAAGACGGACTTTGTGTCAGATTGTTGCGAGGCGATATGGGTCAGGCAACGATTTTTAACCCCGATCCGGTTCAACAGGCACAGGAATTCCAGGCGGCAGGCTTTGAATGGCTGCATCTTGTTGATCTCAATGGCGCGATAGAGGGTCAGCCCGTTAATGCAGACACTGTGGCGAAGGTCGTGTCGTCGGTTGATATGCCGGTACAGCTCGGCGGTGGAATCCGAAACCGGGAAATTCTCGACCACTGGATCGACATCGGAGTGAGCCGCATTGTTTTGGGTACGGCGGCGCTGTCTGATCCCGATTTTGTCTCCAAGGCTTGCGCGGATTATCCTGGAAAAATTGTCATCGCGATAGACGCTCGGGATGGCCGCGTCGCAGTCGAAGGCTGGACCAGGGACTCCGATGTTCGCGTTCTTGATCTTGCGTTACGTTTCGAGGATAGCGGTGCGGCGGCAATTCTCTATACCGATATCAATCGAGACGGTGCTATGGGTGGCGTAAATGTTGAGGCGACAGTTGATTTGGCATTCGCCCTTACCACACCGGTCATTGCGTCGGGTGGCGTTTCCTCGCTGAATGATCTGAAAGAACTCAAGGAAAAATCTGCTGCGGGAATCGAGGGGGTTATTTGTGGTCGCGCGCTTTATGACGGGCGCATTGAACCAGCCGAGGCGATTGGCATGTTGCGTGACACCAAAGCGGAAGGCAGCGCCTGATGCTTAAAATGCGTGTCATTCCCTGTCTGGATGTAAAGGACGGGCGGACGGTAAAGGGCGTCAATTTTGTTGATTTGATTGATGCGGGAGATCCCGTCGAGCAGGCCAGACTGTATGATGAAGCTGGTGCTGACGAGCTCTGCTTTCTCGACATTACGGCGTCACACGAAAACCGCGACACGCTGTTTGACGTTGTGGCTCGAACAGCTGAGCAGTGTTTCATGCCGCTCACTGTCGGCGGTGGTGTCCGGACAACAGATGATATCCGCAAGCTTCTCATTACCGGCGCAGATAAGGTTTCGATTAACTCCGCCGCCGTATCCCGTCCGGAATTTGTCGGTGAAGCGGCGGAGAAATTTGGCTCGCAATGTATCGTCGTTGCTATCGATGCCAAGAAAACAGGCCCTAAAGAATGGGAAATATTTACCCATGGTGGCCGAAAACCAACGGGGATCAATGCCGTTGAATGGGCGGCGTGGATGGCACGCCTCGGCGCTGGCGAACTATTGCTGACGTCAATGGATCAGGACGGCACCAAATCGGGGGTTGATATTGAGCTGACACGCGCCGTTGCCGACTGCGTGCCTATTCCGGTAATTGCTTCCGGTGGCGTCGGAACCCTTGATCATCTGGTGGAAGGTGTTCGAGACGGCCACGCGACAGCCGTGCTTGCCGCCTCCATTTTTCATTTCGGCACCTTTACCATCGCGGAAGCAAAGGCCCATATGAATGCAGCCGGTGTTGCGGTGCGGCCGGTTCTGGTATGACACTGTTTCAATTAGCGAGGCGGTCGAATGACTGATGCGAGTAGTGACATTGAAGTTTTGCAGCGGCTTTATTCTGTAATTGAATCGCGCAAAGATGAAGACGCAGGAGAATCTTACACTGCCTCGTTGATGCGTGCCGGCATGCCCAAGATGGCACAAAAGCTCGGCGAAGAAGCTGTAGAAACGGTGATTGCAGCGACAGCCGGTAATGATGAGCAACTCGTCGGTGAGAGCGCAGATCTGTTATATCATCTGCTGGTCGTTTGGGCTGCGAGTGGCGTTTCACCGGACGATGTCTGGACCGAGCTTGCGCGCCGTGAAGGCACGTCGGGCATTGCTGAAAAGGCTTCGCGCGACAAATAGGTTTCTGAAATTTTGTTGGGAGCCCGTTATGGCTGATTACGATAACAATAATATTTTTGCAAAAATTCTGCGGGGTGAACTTCCGAGCAAAAAAGTCCTGGAGACGGAATATGCATTTGCCTTTCACGACATAAACCCTCAGGCGCCAACGCATGTTTTGGTGATACCCAAGGGCCCTTACGTATCGATGGATGATTTCACGGCAAATGCCAGCGCCGAAGAAATTGCCGGTTTGTGGCGTGCGGTGGGTGACACTGCGCGGACGCTTGGTCTGGTCGAGGGCGGCTATCGCATCATGGCCAATCACGGTCACCACGCTCATCAGGAAGTCTTTCATCTCCATGTCCATATTCTTGGCGGCAGGCCGCTCGGACCAATGCTCGAAGGTGGCGATGTGCCCCCGGATGGAACCTGGGAACGAACGTCATAGTCCGGTGAAATGGCTGACCCCATTAAACAGCCTGACACATTGACACCCGCATCTTTTATGCAGCAGGCATTAGATCTTGCCGCCGACGCCGAAAAATCCGGGCGCGGAAATGCCTACGGCACATGCGGAGATGGAAGCCTTGCGGGACGCCGGTCGAACGCTGCGGACGCATGATCTATCTGGCTGTGTTCTCTATACGACATCGCTGCCCTGCCGGATGTGTGAGACCGCAGCCTATTGGGACAATATCGAGCGCGTCTATACCGGCTCCGACGTTACAGATCGTGGCAAGCCTGGATACGGGTGTTAGGGCGGCAATACTCGTTAGCTACCCTTTTTTATCGCTAATTGGCCTTATGCGGAAACGCTATATCTTGAGGATGTTGGGCACAACTACCACTAGTGTTTGACTCGAATCAGTGACTCACACAACACTTGGGGTTGATCTAAACCGACGAAGGCCACGGCTGGTATCCGTGGCCCGGTGTCGTAACCCGCGTGGTATTTGATCCCACACGCAGGATATCAAGTGATTCCGACTCAGAATCCTACCGAATCGCTTTTGTATGGTCAATGGGGTCATTAACAGAATAGGCCAAAGGACCTAATTCTCATGACTAATACTACTTTAACGAAAACTTGCAATTGGAACGGGGTGTCTGGGAGTGCCTACAAGTACCACGTCCACAAGCTACCCTCTTCATTTGGCAGGGGCCGATACGGAAACTACATCTACACTAAGCTAAACGCTAACAATCACTGGGTACCAATATATATTGGTGAAGGAGATTTGGGGGACCGTATAGGTGATGGTCATCACAAAGCCCAATGTATCAAAATTATGGGCGCAACCCATGTTCACGTACATACGACGGGAACAAAAGCGCAGGGCACTGCTGAAGAGAAAGATCTTTTAGCGAACTATAAAAACGCCTTTGCTCCATCTGGTTGTAACGAAGCACCTGGTGGATAATTAATTTCCGACCCTTGGAGTCTCTGGGGGTCGGATTTTCTCGCCGTTACCACTATATAAATTGATCGTTGAATTTGTCTTCACCGTCCTGGTTGTGTGCGGCGCCAGGATAGCGCCTCCGCAATATGTAAACGGGTGACGGTTTCTTCTTCCATCAGGTCGGCGAGAGTCCGGGCAACCCTTAAAACCCGATGATAACCGCGGGCGGATAGGCGAAGCCGGTCGGCGGCCGCGGTCAACAAAGCGCGCCCTGCCTCGTCCGGAGCCGCGACTTTTTCCAGTAATTCGCCATCAGCGTCCGCATTTGTCCGAATTTTCGAATTGCTGTCTCCGAGCGTGGAATAGCGTTCCCGCTGGATGGTTCGCGCCGAAGCCACTCTCTCGGCAACCTCCGCTGAACCTTCCGGCGGCGGCGGCAAAGACAGGTCCGCTGGTTTGACGGCGGGAACATCGACATGAATATCAATTCGATCAAAAAGTGGTCCTGATATTTTGGCCTGATAATCCTGTGCACAACGCGGCGCGCGCGAGCAGGCCTGAGTCGCGTCATCCAGATACCCGCAACGACAGGGGTTCATCGCTGCGATAAGCTGGAAGCGCGCCGGGTAAGTTTGATGGGCGTTCGCCCGGGCGAGCACGGCAAATCCAGATTCAAGTGGTTGGCGCAACGCCTCCAGCGTTTGACGGGTAAATTCCGGTAACTCATCGAGAAACAGGACGCCGAGATGGGCCAGAGATACCTCGCCGGGTTGAGCCTTGCGACCGCCCCCAACCATGGCGGCGAGGGAGGCCGAATGATGCGGATCGCGAAACGGGCGCATTCTCAGGAGGCGACCACCGCCCAGAGTCCCCGACACTGAGTGGATCATGCTTACTTCAAGCGCTTCCGCAGGATCAAGCGGCGGTAATATTCCGGGCAGTCGTGCCGCCAGCATTGACTTTCCGGCCCCCGGTGGCCCCATCATAAGCAGGTTATGGCCACCGGCTGCGGCGACCTCGAGGGCCCGTTTTGCGGTTTCCTGGCCTTTAATATCGCGAAGGTCCGGAACGGTTTCCTCGGCGGGCGCGAGCTTTGGTTCCGGCGCTGCCAGCAGCCGGGTTCCTTTGAGGTGGTTGATAAGTGACAGAAGATTAGGCGCGGCAATGATCGAAATCTCGCCGGCCCAGGCGGCCTCCCCACCACATTCTTCAGGACAAATCAGCCCGGTGTCGGCGGCGGATGCCCCGATCGCTGCGGGCAGAACCCCGGTTACCGGCGTAATCGCGCCATCAAGAGCGAGTTCGCCTAGAGCCGTATAGCCGACTAATTCATCGTCACTCAGAACCCCCATTGCTGACAACAGACCTAAAGCGATCGGCAAATCGAAATGACTGCCTTCCTTGGCCAGGTCAGCCGGGGAGAGATTTACGGTGATGCGTTTCGGCGGCAAAGCGAGGCCGATGGCCGCCAGCGCCGAACGGACGCGTTCGCGGGATTCGCCAACCGCCTTGTCAGGGAGGCCGACGATGGTGAAGGACGGCAGCCCGGCGCCCATCTGAACCTGTACGTCGATAGGCAGCACATCAATTCCTGCAAAGGCAACGGTTCGAACCCTTGAAGTCATAAAACCGCGCCCGATGGTTGTGTCATGTTCGGGCTCTTTTACACTTAATACGATTGTGTTGCTACCCTCGGGCATATTGGTCTCCTGTTTTGTCTGAGAACAGGATGTTCTCATTTTGTTCCTTTTTGGGCAAGCGTTTGTTATGCCACATTTTTGGCGATACACTATTAATCAATTGATCTGTGGCGCGTTTGTTTCGCCTGTTCTGGAGGTGGTTCCGTATGCTTGTTCTTTACGATGGCACGACGTCGGTTTGTGGCATAAAGGCGCGAGTGACCCTCGCGGAAAAAGGCCTGACTTTTGAAAGCCGAAATGTCGATCTCGGAAAAGGTGAGCAGTTTGCGCCGGATTATCTCAAGTTAAATCCCAATGCTGTCATTCCGACACTGATCGATGCAGACGAAATCATCGTCGAGTCCTCGGTCATCATGCAGTACGTCGATGAAATTGATGCGGCCGGGCCCTCGTTGCAGCCCGAGGACCCCTTAAACAGGGCACGCATGCGTCTGTGGCTTAAGAGAATTGATGATCCAATTCACCCGGCGACCGGCACGCTTACACATGCCACTGCATTCCGACCCGCTTTTTTGAAAAAATCCCCCGAAGAACAAAAGGCGCATTTTGCGGCGATGCCCGATCCCGCGCGCCGCGCCAGGCAGGAAGCGGTATATCGCGACGGGCTGGACGCCCCGATTGTTGCCAATGCTGTTCGGACATTTGATAAATTTGTAAAGGATGCAGAAAGCGCATTGGCGAAAAATGATTTTCTCGCGGGCGAACGATATTCTTTAGCCGACGTCGCGGCGACGCCCTATATAAACCAGCTTGATGCCTTGAAGCTTCTGCCGGTGTGGGCTGATACAGCGCCCCGTGTTTCGGACTGGTATATCCGGATAAAAGAGCGCCCGTCCTTTAAAGCGATGCTGACGGACTATCTAACCGACGAAGACATTGCCCGTTTCGCCGTAATTGACGACAGCACGGCAGCGAAAGCCCAGGAAATTCTCGTTGAGAAATAAGTCATCAAACGCTATGAAACGGCTCGAAAAACGCTATGAAACGGCTCGAACGGTTCTCTGGGTTCATGCAAGAAGACTTGCCGATATTTTTCAATAAAGTGGCGCGCCTCACTGTCGCCGTACGCTATTAGGTCGTCTACAATACCAGGGTCGTCCATTTCATAATTTGATGCCTCCGTGCCGCCTGTAATGCGGAACAAGCGTTTTTCGACGGACGTCTCTTCTTGTATCAGTAATTTGGCTACACCATTTGATCCTGCAGATTGTCCGCTCATGAAAAGTGAGATGAGCGACCTCAGGCCGGTTACTGCACCGAAACCGCTCTTATATTTTGGCCCTGCGTCTGCTGTACCAATGCTTAGCACTTTTAATTCGCTGGGTGACCAATTCAGCGTGGATAGGCCCTCGACGACTAAAAAACTCACCGGGTTATTGGCCCATATCCCTCCGTCGATGAGCCCCCCAATTTTCTTGATTTTGTGAGTTGGGAAATACGTTGGTGCCGCTGCAGTTGCTAAACATACGTCTGCAGCTCTTTCCCGAAAATCGAGTTCGAATCGAGGGTGATGGGAAGTCTTAAATATATGGACAGAATTTGTTGTGCCGTTATACGCCGGAATTAATAGCCGTGTGGTGCTCTCTCCGAGTTGGCGTTCGCCAAAAGTGCTGTTGATCGCATCCTGCAATTTTTTCGCATTGTATTTTGGTCGAAATATTTGCTTTAATTTCGATTGAAACCCATAAGAAGAAAAAATTATTGGACCTGACTTTTTGTATATTGAGACAATTTCCGAAGCAGGAATACCCAACCCCAAACCAACCGCAACTATACCACCGGTTGATGTGCCGCCAATCAGGTCGAAACAACTAGCAATATTCTTGCCTGTAAGGCTTTCAATGTTCGCTAGGAATGAAGCCGCGAATGCCCCCTTTAGCCCGCCACCATCAATTGAAAGAATATGCTTATGCATTGTTAGTTCCCCTCTTGCGGGTGTTCTCCCCCGCCCGCCCAAACGTTAGAGACCAACCATTCTTCGAAATAAAATAGCCACAAAGCGGCCCATCCAACGATTGTTTCTGAGATCAACATTCCATCATGCCACTCTCCCGAATTTGGTAGCCATAGACACAATTGAAAGTTTTCTTAAGAATATAAATGGGGGATCTGGCGGCCCGCAGCGAGGCGAGATAAATCGGGGTCTAAAACAAAAATACTTGGCAATCCGCCGCTGCTGTATCTAATTTGAATCCTATAAATTCGGCACAGAGGGCTCGGCTGGAGAGAAAGTTCCCACACAAGTTCACCGGCCTTTATTCTGCTTTGATCCCCGGAACCAAAACGATTTCGCAAATGTAGAAATTGTTTCTGATGCGGTGATTTTTTACTCCGCGCCATAGAATGTGTTTTTCCTGAGCGGTTTAGCGTTCATACTCGGGCTAACCAGAAAACCTGCAGACCCAACGGATATTTTGCTGCTTTCTCGCGCAACCGTTACCCTGTCTGATGTTGGGGTTAGGAGAGAATTAGCCATTTTAGCTTCCTTGTTTAAAGAGCAAGGAGGTTATGACGCCCTGCTCTTGAGTTGTGCGTTTCGCTTACGAAGCCAGACATCGATTCGCAAGGCGGTCTATGAAGACTTGCGCCTCAATTGAGCGTTTCGCTTGCGCAACCAAACTTCCATACTGTCCTTGTCGGAAAGGGGCAGAATACGCGCGGCTACCTTATATCCAAATGCTTTGCTGGTATTCTTGTAGATGGAGTCGGGACCTTCCGCTGTTTCTAGCGCTTTTAAATCTCCAGCTAGACGTTTTTGCCAATCGAAATATGCCGTCGCAAGGCGTTCATCTTGATTCCACCGTTCTGCGAAGTTTTCATCAGAATCAGTCGGATTTGGAATTCGCCACGGAGTTTTTCCATTTTCAGAGTTGGGCTCAATGAACCGATTCATGGATGAAACAGTGGTAGTTAGCAAGTCAAACTCGGTCGCGTGTTCACGGAGAGCGTAAAACTCATAACTCCGCGCGGCTAAAGTTGTGATAATGATTGAAATAGGAGCTAAATCAGCGTTTTCGTCCTCGAAGTATATGTCGCGATGGCGCTTAATAATTTGGATAGTTCGTCTCAGCACGCCTGTTACTTTAGTAAGATTTGGGAACGGTTCGACATCTGCCTGCATCTTGGAGATGCTAAAGTCCGGAAAGGTTTTTATCTTAAAATCTATCGCCGCCATTTTTTCAAACCAATCTCGATAACCCTTTGGATTTGTGGGCTTCCAAATTTTTAAAGGTTTGTCAGGGATCAATTCTCCGTTTGAAGCATGTGCTGGATCTCGGATTGATGGGGTGCAGTCCATGTGAAACTCACCAGCGTAATTCAGGCGCCAACATCGAGACTTCTCCTCAAGCATGTTACGATATACGGCATTTTCTTTTAATCGCGCTCCGACCAGGTTCTTTAATTCGGCCGGCGTCGAGCACGCAGGAAATGCTGGGCAACGGCAGACTAAGTCGACATCGTATTCTTGTTTTCCTATTGGCTTAATGATTGTTCCCAATGCAATTGAACCCTGCGCATATACAGACGCGCCATCTAAAAATGGGCTTTGGGAATCTGATAACCATTTCCCAACAGCGTTATAATGGCTTTCGGCAGCCTGCTTTTGTTCTTCGGTTGGTTCAAGCTCTTGGCAAATGGCTTCAATAAGTTTGTTTAGCTTAGCCTTTTTCATAGCAACTTTCCTCAAACTTTGGGCGTGACCCCCACCTTGACGAACGAATCAATGACACGGTATTAAGGATTGCTCCGTGTCAACCGCGTTTGACACGTTCGAAGTCTGCAATGGAATCACTGGCTTTTCGCAGACTTTATTGAGTAGAAGCGGTGTAGCCTGCAAACGACGCCGCTTCATTTTTATGGGCACTTGAAGGCTGAACCACAAGATAAGGTAGTGGACACACTATGAAGTGACCATAACTTCTTGTGCCACAAAATGTCGCGTATGTCGAGTCTTTGAGTAGCTGGAGCACGGATAACGGGAAACGGTCACAACCTGTTGGTTTTGTTGTTATAAACCGTGAAGTAAAGTGTGGTGACGATCAGCTTGACCCTGAGTTTGTGAATCGATTCTTATTTTCTTAACTAATTCGTCTGTTTTGTTAGCAGCGGGTCTCAATCGCATCCCAAATCAACTTTTCGATATGAATATCGTCGAGAGCGTTGATTTCCTGGATGCCGGTTGGTGAGGTAACGTTAATCTCGGTCAAATAATCCCCGATCACATCTATCCCGACAAAGAGCAACCCCTTTTCTTTAAGGGCCGGCCCGATCGCTTCACAAATTTCCTGCTCTCGCGATGTCAGCGATGTTTTGAGTGCTGAGCCGCCGGCATGAAAGTTGGCACGGGCATCGCCATCCGCCGGTATCCGCGACACGCCCCCGGCAGGAACACCATCCACCAGGATGATCCGTTTATCGCCTTGCCGGACTTCGGGCAGGTAGCGCTGGATAATGATGGGCTCGCGATATTTATCGGTAAACATCTCTAGCAGCGCACCCATATTTTCGTCTTCGGGTGTCATATGAAATACATCGACTCCGCCATTACCGAACAAGGGCTTAACGATGATGTCCTTGTGTTCATCGCGGAAGGCGTGGATTGCGGTTACATCTGAAGTAATTATGGTCGGCGGCAAAACCCCATCAAAATGCATCACGAAAAGTTTTTCGGGTGCATTTCTAACTGCCGCCGGATCATTCACAACCAGCGTGTCAGGATGGATATGTTCGAGTAGATGCGTTGCCGTGATATAAGCCATGTCAAAGGGCGGATCTTGTCGCATCAAAACCACGTCGACGGCCGACAGATCAATGATCTCTTCTTCGCCCGCGGAGAAATGGTTGCCAACTTCCCGGCGAACTTCAATCGCTCGGCTGCGGGCGAAAAGTTTGCCATCCCGGAACGCCAAATCGGACGGCAGGTAGTGATAGAGCGTATGTCCGCGTGCCTGCGCTTCCATTGCCAGCATAAAAGTGCTGTCGGCACTTATATCGATGGTTTCTATCGGGTCCATCTGGATCGCGACGGCTAGGCTCATTTTTTCTCGGCTCTACTTATTTCAGTTGGTTCTGGTTAAGCCGCGCACGAACCTTATGCAATAGTGCCGCCGCTTCATGGCGTTCGGATTCATTTGTGGATTGCGCCAGAAAACCCTCCAGAACACCGGCTGCCCGGCGCAAATTTCCAATTCGCGAATAAAACACGCCCGCTTCCTGTAACAAGGGCAAGCGCGCCGGCGCAATTAACAGCATACGGTCCATAATTTGTGCCGCTCTTTCCGGATCATTCCCGGAAAGAGCGCGGCGTTTAATATTATTGAGAAGTCTGATGAGCGTATCGCGGCGCGTGACGGGCGCATAATGATCCGGCTGCAACTCCGCCTCCAAACCCGCGACCTGTTTTAACAAGGCGCGGAGATCAGCAACATTACGTTCGATTCCGCCATTGAAGGGATCAACGATACTGCGCACCGTGCCGCGTTCGAGCCGGATCATAAAGTGGCCGGGAAAATTAATTCCCGTCGCATCCCAGCCCAGTTGATGGGCGACATCGAGATAGATAATTGCCAGCGCCACCGGCAACCCTTTTCGGCGATCAATGACTTTTATGAGATTGGCGTTCAAAGGATCGTCGTAAGTATCACTATCGCCTGTATAACCCCGGTCTTCGGTGATGACGTCTGACAGAGCCTGTGTTCGCTTTGCCACATTGTGAGTTGCTGTCCCCGGCACCAGCGTGGCGACATCGTCAGCAATTTTCGCTAGATGGTCACGGTAAAAGGAGAGGTCGGCATCGGGTTGATCAAGCGCTGCTAGCAAAAGCCCCACCTCCCCAATATCTATGGAATCGTCATCTTGATCGCCAACCTCCTGGAGGGCATTGCTCCATTGGTTTTGAATGTCGGCGGTCATTTTGTTTTGGACTGGTTCGCACGTCGCCGCGGATCGTTTTTCATGATCACGTGGCTGACGACCCGTCGGACATATTTTATTTGCCGTGCGTGGTTCCGGACCCGCTCGAGCTCTGCGGCGTTCCGGGCGATGCCCATCAGATATACCGTTCCGCCGACAGTATCGATTGAATAGTTTATCGAGACGACCTGGTTGTCGAGCGTGAGTCGGGTTTTAAGTTTGGTTGAAATCCAGCCATCGCGCGCGAAGCCAGAAGTCCCGTGCGACGATGCGACCTGTATTTCGTTTATGACCTCTTTGACGCCAGCGGCTTTCCAGGCAAGCCGCACAGCGTCAACGCGCATTTGCTGTGTTGGCACCGTACCGGTGAGCAGAACGCGCCCCTCAGAAATGGAGATGTCTGCGCTGGTGAGAAGAGCGTCGCTATGATCGAGCCACAAACCATTTATTTTGGCTCGAATGGCAAGATCACGCGCGGCGTCGTTGAGACCCCGCTCCTCTGATGCTGTCGTTGCAACTGAGGTGCCTGCCCCTACTGCTGCACCGACACACCCTGCAAGGAGTGGTGCTGCTGCGACCAGGAGCAACATATATCCAAAAACGCGAAGTTCAGATTTGGTAGCCATCAAACTCATTCCAACAACCCCAACCCATTCTGCACATGCTCATGAATCGCGCCAAGCGTCCTTTATATGGTGCGGCAATCTTTTGGGAACAATAAGCAACACATCAAAACGAATCGTAAGGGTTTGCAAATCTGGACGCCTTTGCAAAAAGGCCTCGGCGGCGCGGCTGATCCGTTGCCGTTGACGGAGTGAAACCGACTCCATTGCTTTTTCTAATGTAGGGCGTGACTTAACTTCAATGAAAACCAACATACCGCCCCGGATGGCGATAATGTCTATTTCACCTGCAGGCGAACGGTAGCGGCGCTCAAGAATGCGATAAAACTTTAATCTCAAAGAAAAAACAGCGAGATTCTCCGCCCCTCGCCCGGCGGCTTCACTCTTTTGTCTGTCACTTTTGCTCGGGCCAGAACTCACTCGCTTGTTGCTCCGCCTTTTGATTGCAATGTCAGGGCCCGCTGATACAGGGGGCGACGTTGTAAACCGGTCTTGTCTGCGATGGCGCTGGCGGCGTCTTTCACGCTTAAATCGGCAAGCGCCTCGATGAGCAATACATCAATCTCCTTTTCTGAGGGCTCCTTGTTTCCTTCCGGTGGCCCAACGATGATTGTCACTTCGCCCTTTAGCCCCGGCCGTTCGTCAAATTGTGCCGCCAGCTCTGACAATGTTCCGCGAGTCATTTCTTCAAACCGTTTGGTAACTTCGCGGGCGATGACGGCTTTTCGGTTGCCGAGCAGCTCAGCCATATCTGATAGTGAATTTGCTAATCGTTTTGGTGATTCAAAAAAGACCAATGTCGCTTTCACAGGTACGGCCTGCTCCAAAGCCTTGCGTCGCGCCGAGACCTTGTTTGGCAAAAACCCTTCAAACACAAAACGGTCGGTAGGCAAACCCGATACACTCAGCGCTGCGAGAGGTGCGGAAGGTCCAGGAATCGGAATCACATTTATATCATTTTCGAGCGCTGCGTTGACGAGGCGGTAACCGGGATCAGAAACAAGAGGTGTGCCGGCGTCAGAAACCAACGCCACAATCTCGCCCGAATTCAGGCGTTCAATCAGGGTTGGCGTTGTCCGCTCGGCATTATGTTCGTGATAAGGAACCAGTTGAGCTGTGAATCCGAATTCGGTTTTTAGCTTTCCGGTGACTCGCGTGTCTTCGCAGGCGACAGCGTTCGCAGCCCGTAAAACGGCGATGGCGCGGAGGGTGATATCGCCAAGATTACCGATTGGTGTCGCTACTATATGGAGGCCGGGCTCAATATGTGTTGCAGAGAGTTTACTTCCCGGTATCTCGGCGATAGGCTCGCCCTTGGTTGGGCCGGTGGGGGTCGCCTTGTTTGGAAGATCACCGGATGTATTGCGTGAACCCATTTCGTTTTCTGCATTATAGCGCTTCGCTTCACTATAGGGGCCTGCGCCGTTTTTCGGCTGCCGCATGGCTGGGCACTCTCTGTATCGGGCTCGCGGCTTGCGAGCCCCCTAACGTTAGGAATGCGCCACAATCGACGCAAGCCCAGCCAGTAAATACTGCCCCGACTCCAAAACAAACCGACAAGACGCCTGTGCAAAAGGCGACACCTTCACCAAGCCTGGCACCCAATCCCTCTGTTGCCGCTTTGCCGCCCCCGCCGAAAGTAACGCTGACCCCTCCGAAGGGAATTCGTAACCAGGTCCCGGTGGGGCTGCTTTTGCCGCTTTCCGGGCGGCATGCCAAATTCGGGAATTCTCTGCTGCAGGCTGCCCAGTTGGCGATGTTTGAGGTCGCTGATGATAATTTTGTGTTACTCCCACAGGACACAAAAGGAACAGCGGAAGGCGCTGTTGACGCTGCGCAACGAGCAATTGAAATGGGTGCACAGCTGTTGGTTGGCCCGGTTTTTGGTCGATCCGCACGCGCTGTGGCACCGCTGGCCTCCAAGGCAGCTGTCAATCTCATCGCCTTTACCAACGACCGAACGGCGGCCGCCAAAGGGGTCTTTGTTTTTGGGTTTTTACCTAAAGACCGCGTCCGTCGTGTCGTTTCATATGCAGTGTCTCAAGGTGTTCAGCGCTTTGCGGCCCTAATTCCCAACGGGCCCTTCGGGGACCGGATAGCTGCTGATTATGCCAGGGCGGTGGCGGAAGCCGGAGGTGTTCTTGTCAGATCCGCGCGTTACGGTCGGGGCCCGAATTCGGCGACCGAAGCTGTCAAACTGCTCGGTGATTATCGGGAACGCCGCGCAGCTCTTCTCGCGGAAAGACAGCGTTTGTCCCAACAGGATGACGACGAATCCCGGTGCGCCTTAAAGCGGTTAGAAAAGAAGGAGACCCTGGGTGATGTGCCGTTTGAGGCTGTGTTGCTGCTCGAAGCGGGAGAGGCTCTCAAAGCAACGGCGCCCCTCCTGCCTTATTACGAAATAGATACCAGAAAGGTCCGAATTCTTGGGATTGATGACTGGTCGTCACGATCATTGCGCCGAGAACCATCTCTTGCCGGTGCGTGGTATGTGGGTCCGTCACCAGCAGCCTATGCTGATTTTGCGAAGCGTTTTGCGGCTGTATACAAAGTGCCGCCGCATGCCCTTGCCGCGCTGGCATACGATGTGACAGCCCTCGCCGCCGTAAAGGGCGGTCAGGGAGCAGGCGGGTTTGGCATGGATCAGTTGACGGTCGAGAACGGATTTGCCGGGAGCGTTGGTTTGTTCAGACTTCGCCGGGATGGGCTGGTTGAGCATCGTTTCGCGGTGATAGAGGTTCAGCCGGATGGCGTGAAAATTGTTAGCCCGTCCCCAGAGTCCTTTGAGACCGCCCAAGAGCGGAATCCGGCAGTATCCGAACCAAAGAAAGACGTTGAAATCAGACCTCTAGGTCAATAGCGCGGCCAGTATCGCGTTTAGTTTGAGCCGGCCTTCTACCGTCGTTCGCAAGCCCTGATTGTCCAAGACCAGATAGTTTGCTGCCAAGAGGGGGCGCAGACGTCGGGGCTCAAGCGCGTCTTCGAGTTCCATGCCGGTGCGCTCCCAGAAAACTTTACGTGTTATGCCCTTGGTTAGTCTTAGTCCCATCATAAATAATTCTTCAACGCGCGTTTCCGCATCAACCGGTGAGCGCTGGCGGGTTGCGTGCCCCGACGTTTCGACCGCGTCCAGCCAGTTTACGGGTCCCGGTATCTGTTCCGTTGCATAAACCGTGTCGTCAAGGGTAACCCGCCCGTGGGCGCCGGGCCCAACCCCGATATAATCGCCGCCCTCCCAATAGGTTATATTATGGCGGCATTCTGAGTTGGGTCGCGCGTGATTGGAAATTTCGTAGGCGGGTATCCCCTGTTGATCACAGATGTCCTGAGTGATGTCGAACAGGGCTGCCGCACTGTCCTCATCCGGCAAGTCAAAGACGCCTGAGCGTTCATCCGCAAAAAACGGCGTACCTTTTTCGATCATCAACTGATAGAGCGACAAATGATCCCCGACGAGGGCAAGCGCACCCCTTAGTTCGCTGGCCCAGCCGTCAACAGTATGTCCTGGCCGAGCATAGATCAGATCAAATGAATAGCGGGGGAACGTTTTCTCAGCAAGCTTGATGGTGTTGAGGGCTTGTTCGTGCGTATGCTCGCGGCCCAGGAATGCCAAAGCGTCGTTGTCCAGGGTCTGCACACCGATTGAAACGCGGTTGACGCCGGTAGCGCGTAAATCAACAAATTTGGCGGCCTCAACAGAAGTCGGGTTTGCTTCCAGCGTAATTTCGATGTCGTCATCGAACGCCCAATGTTTGGCTGCGTTTTCTATGACCGCGCCAGTGGTTGCCGGATCCATGAGGGACGGCGTGCCACCGCCAAAGAAAATACTCGTCAGAGTTCTGTTAGGTGTTTCTCCTGCCCAATAGGAAAGTTCTTTGAGTAGGGCGTCGCGCCACCGCGTTTGATCAATGGTTTCCCGAACATGGGCGTTAAAATCACAATAGGGGCAGCGTGACAGACAGAATGGCCAATGAACGTAAAGGGCCAATGCCTCGTCTACATCGCGCCTATCTTGTTTATTGGCGTGCAAAACAGGCGCGGGTTAATTGGGCGAAAGCATCGGCGCGATGGCTGATGGCGTGCTTGGCATTCGGGTTCATTTCTCCAAAAGTGTGATTACCTCCTTCGGGCACGAACATGGGATCATAGCCAAACCCCAATTCTCCCCGCGGTGGCCAGACGAGCTCTCCGTTAACGCGCCCCTCAAAAATTTCGCAGTGACCATCCGGCCAACAAAGCGCCAGCGCGGCGACAAAGTAGGCGGCCCGGTCATCGCTGTCTCGCAGACCGTTCTCAACCAAACCCATTGCCATATCAAAATCTTTTTCTGGTCTCGCCCAGCGGGCAGAAAAAATGCCCGGATCGCCATTGAGAGCGGGAACAACGAGACCGGAATCGTCTGCTAGAGCCGGGAGGTTTGCGGCTTTTGCCGCCGCCCGCGCTTTCAACTCGGCATTTGCAATAAAGGTGGTGCCGGTCTCTTCCGGCTCATCAAGGCCCAAAGCCCCCGCTGAGATTACCTCTATATTATAGGGGCGGATTAACTCGTCGATCTCACGCACCTTGCCCTGGTTGTGGCTGGCAATGATCAGCTTGGGTTCGATAAATAGGCGATGATCTGCCACGGTTTGTCTTATCCTGCGTTGACGGCTGCTTTTTGCAAAGCGGTTAGTTCCTCAACACCTTTGAACGCAAGATCAAGCTGCCGGTTGAGAAGGTCGCGGCTAAAGGGGTCCTCTTCCGCGGTGCCCTGCACTTCCACAATGCCGCCATTTCCGGTCAACACGAAATTAGCATCGGCCTGAGCATTTGAGTCTTCCGGGTAATCAAGATCCAAAACAGCCGTGCCGTCATAAATGCCACAGGAAACAGCAGCAACAGAATCGCTCATCGGGATTTGCTTTAACTGGCCATCAGCAACCAATTTTGCAAAGGCGATATGCAACGCGACCCAGGCGCCTGTAATTGAGGCGGTGCGGGTGCCGCCATCGGCCTGTATGACGTCACAATCAAGCCGGACCTGCCGTTCTCCCGTTGCCGACAGGTCTGTTACCGCTCGCAGGGACCGGCCAATCAGTCGCTGAATTTCCTGGGTCCGCCCGCTTTGTTTGCCGCGCGCTGCTTCCCGTCCCGTCCGTGTATGGGTGGATCGTGGCAGCATGCCATATTCCGCGGTGACCCAGCCTGTCCCGGTATTTCGCAGGAAGGGTGGAACATTCTCTTCAACGGACGCCGTGCATAAAACATGCGTATTACCAAATTTCGCCAGGCAGGAACCTTCAGCATAGGGGCTGAAACCGGGCTCGAGACTGACGGCGCGCATTTCATCAAAGGAACGGGCGGAAGGGCGACTACTCATCTTGGTAATACTCCTGTTTGGACCCAAATCAGGGATGATGCGGCGCAAGCTATCCTGCAGCGCTGCCGCCGTCCACCATCACATAGTCTGATGCAGCTTATTGACGCTGAAAATCAGCATCACTACATTCCCCTAACATTGGGAAACGGCCAAATATGGCCAAGATAGTAAGATGAAACCCGCTCCAAAAAGCATAATTAGCGAACTCAACGACCGCTCGCGAACAGTTTTTTCAGAAATTGTTTCTTCCTATTTGGATGACGGCGAAGCTGCAGGCTCACGCACCCTGTCCCGACGGTTGGTTGATCCGCTATCTGCGGCCAGTGTTCGCAATGTGATGGCTGATTTGGAGGAGCTCGGGCTTCTCTATTCGAAACACACATCAGCGGGCCGGTTGCCGACCGATTTAGGCTTGCGGCTATTTGTTGATGGTCTCATGGAGGTCGGGAGTCTTAGCGATGAGGAACGCTTGACCATTGAGGCTCAATGCACCTCTGCCGGCAAGACAGTCAACGATGTGCTCGAAGAAGCTTCCGGCGCTCTTTCTGGTCTGTCGCGCTGTGCCGGTATCGTCGTTGCACCGAAAAGTGATCGCGCTCTTAAACATATTGAATTTGTCAGCCTCGGGGATGGCCGGGCGCTGGTGGTCATGGTGGCGGAAGACGGGTTTGTCGAGAACCGGGTTATTGACATGCCGATTGGAACGCCGCCCTCGGCATTGGTCCAGGCTGCCAACTATCTGAATGCGCGTCTCGCGGGCCGCACCCTCGAAGATGCTGGCCAGATGATTGAGCAGGAGATCTCGGAGCATCGTGCGGAAATCGATGAATTGACGCGAGGTCTGGTTGAGGCGGGTATTGCAACATGGGCGGGCGGCGACGATGACGGTGTACTCATTGTAAAAGGGCACGCCCGGCTGCTTGATGACGTAAGCGCTGTGGCGGATCTCGAACGAGTGCGCGCCTTGTTTGATGCGCTTGATACGCGCGATCTTATGGCCAAGCTTCTGGATCTGACCCAGACTGGTGATGGGGTGCAGATTTTTCTTGGGGCCGAGAACACTCTTTTTAATGTCGCGGGTTGCGCCATGATCGCTGCACCGTTTACAGGAACACGGGGTGAAATTGTTGGCGCTGTTGGGGTAATCGGCCCGGCGCGCATAAACTACGCCCGCATAATCCCGATTGTTGATTACACGGCACGGGTGGTTGGTAAACTGCTCGGCTAAACATAGGACTGAATGGTGGATACGAAAGACAACGACCAACAAAATGGCTCAGAAGAAAACGGTGTTGAAAAAGACCCGTTGGCAGAAGCAATGTCTGAGACTGAAGAAGATCAGACAGCAGAGACAGCTGCTGAAGACACTGAAAAATCCGAAGCAGAGTCTCCTTGGACGGATGGCGGCCCGGAGGCTGAAATCGCCGATTTAAAGGACAAGCTGCTGCGCGCCCTTGCCGATAATGAAAATACCATTCGCCGTGCCAAGCGTGAGCGTGAAGACACCGCCAAATACGCGGCGGCCAATTTTGCCCGCGATATGCTGACAGTTGCCGATAATTTGCAGCGTGCTCTGGATGCGACGCCGGACGGGCTGCGTGACGGCGATGATCAAGGCAAATCCTTTCTTGAGGGTATTGAGCTTACCAGCCGTGAACTTCTTAGCGTGCTGAAACGACACGGAATCAAGCGGATTTCTCCGATGGGCGAAAAATTTGATCACGATCAGCATGAGGCGCTTTTTGAGGTGCCAACCGCGGATACCGAGCCCGGCATGGTCATGCAGGTCGTCGAAGATGGATTTATGATCCATGATCGCCTGTTACGCGCCGCCAAGGTCGGTGTGTCAAAAGCCATTGATTCTCCGGATGAGGGAGAAGGTCATAGTGTTGATACGACAGCCTGATATTTTTGCTTCAGAAAATTCGTTGAACGTCTTTATTGCCGCAAATCATTATCAAGTAGTCATTTCCCCACCCTAACCAAGCGTATTACCGGGCAATTCCTTGTGTTTCCGCGAAAAATTGCACTGTCATTGGAGCCGCTCATAAGTGAGTAGTACCGGTATCTAACAGGTATTTCAGTGATTTGGGAAAGAGTTTTAGCGTTATTCATGAGATATGGTGTGAATCTCGTTGTTTATTCTACTAAACGCTCCGCTACAGCGATTGATCAAAGCTATGCCGGAAAACGGAATATCCCCCAAACGCCCCGACCTTCATATCGCTGCGCGGTACGGGGCTTCGAAGTCGTGTTACCCGACAGTTTTATCAGTTCGCTTTGCGGGGCACCGAGTTGCTCTCAAACAGGAAATGAGGGTCTTGGTCGTCGGGATTTTTTGGCTCTATCCATATCGAATTACGGCGCGACTCCGGTCGCATGGGGGACTTTAATTGCAATAAGCCGCAAAAAATTCCCCAAAATACAGAAAAACATGTAAAAACACCGCTCAAGAGTGCTTGCGACCCCTATATTTCATGCCTATATAGGCCTCATAAGCCATCGCCGTGTATCAAATCTCGGCACGGTTTTTTGAAACACCATCATTTGGGGATCTTGCTCGCGCCGGATATTCGGGCTGGCGAGGTTCGCCACGAAAAAAGAGGGCACAATGGCCAAAGTTATCGGTATTGATTTGGGAACCACCAATTCCTGTGTTGCTGTTATGGAAGGCAGCGAAGCGCGCGTAATTGAAAACAGTGAAGGCGGTCGGACGACACCGTCCATGGTGGCGTTTACGGAAGACGGCGAACGTCTGGTTGGTCAGGCGGCGAAACGCCAGGGCGTAACAAACCCTGAGAATACACTGTTTGCCATCAAGCGCCTTATCGGCCGCACCTTTGATGATCCGATGACATCGAAGGACAAGGACCTTGTGCCTTATTCTATCGTTAAGGCCGATAATGGTGATGCGTGGGTAAGCTCCCGCGAAAAGCAGTATTCGCCAAGCGAAATTTCCGCCTTTATTTTGATGAAGTTGAAGGAAGATGCCGAAGCGCATCTTGGTGAAGAGGTTACGGAAGCTGTTATTACGGTGCCGGCTTATTTCAATGATTCACAGCGGCAAGCGACGAAAGATGCTGGTCGGATCGCCGGGCTGGATGTGTTGCGCATTATCAATGAGCCAACCGCTGCTGCTCTGGCTTATGGCCTGGACAAAAAAGAAACCGGCACAATTGCTGTCTATGATCTCGGCGGCGGTACGTTTGACGTCTCGGTCCTTGAAATCGGTGACGGTGTCTTTGAGGTTAAGTCGACCAATGGCGATACCTTCCTCGGCGGTGAGGATTTTGATGCCAAGATCATCGATTATCTCGCTGAAGAGTTTAAAAAAGAACAGACGATTGATTTGCGGGAAGACAAGCTCGCCCTGCAGCGCCTGAAGGAAGCCGCAGAAAAAGCGAAGATCGAGCTGTCATCTGCGACGCAGACCGAAGTAAACCTGCCGTTTGTGACGGCAGATGCCAGCGGTCCGAAGCATCTCAATATCAAGCTCACTCGTGCCAAGCTTGAGGCGCTGGTTGAAGATCTCGTCGCGCGGACGATTGAACCCTGCAAGGGCGCTTTGAAAGATGCAGGTCTTTCGGCCGGTGAGATTGATGAGGTCATTCTGGTTGGTGGTATGACCCGCATGCCCAAGGTTATCGAAGCCGTGAAATCTTTCTTTGGTCGCGAACCTCATCGCGGGGTTAATCCCGATGAAGTGGTTGCGATTGGCGCTGCCATTCAGGCCGGTGTTCTGACCGGCGATGTTAAGGATGTTCTGCTTCTGGATGTGACGCCATTGTCGCTGGGTATCGAAACGCTGGGCGGCGTGTTCACGCGGTTGATTGATCGCAATACCACGATCCCGACAAAGAAGAGCCAGACTTTCTCGACGGCTGAAGATAATCAGAATGCGGTGACCATTCGCGTGTTCCAGGGTGAACGCGAAATGGCGGCCGATAACAAAATTCTCGGCCAATTTGATCTGATGGGCATTCCAGCCGCACCGCGTGGCGTGCCGCAGATTGAAGTAACCTTTGATATTGATGCCAACGGTATTGTGAATGTCGGCGCTAAAGACAAAGCGACCGGCAAGGAACAGCAGATCCGTATCCAGGCCTCGGGCGGTCTCAGCGAAGACGAGATCGAAACGATGGTCAAAGATGCCGAAAGCCATGCGGCCGACGATCAGGCTCGTAAGGAAAAAGTTGAGGTGCACAATCAGGCTGATGGCTTGGTCTATGCCACTGAGAAAAATCTTACTGAGCATGGCGACAAAATTGATGAGGCGGACAAAACCCAGGTTGAAGCCGATATTGCCGCCCTTCGTGAAGTGATGGACGGCGAAGACATCGAGGCTATTAAGGCCAAGATTGAAGCCCTTTCGCAATCTTCCATGAAACTTGGCGAGGCTATGTATAAGGCTGAGCAGGAAGGAGCGGCGGCAGCCGGTGAAGGCTTTACCGATGCGGGTGGCGCCGATGATGCTGGTCCTGCTGCGGACGATCCGACGGTTGTTGATGCTGACTTCGAAGAGGTTGATGACGACAAGAAAGACAAATCCGCATAGGCGAGATTTTAAACCCGTCGTAATCGTGCCGGAGTTCGCCTAATGGCTAAACAGGATTTTTATGATGTTCTGGGGGTTTCCCAGGGTTCATCAGCCGATGAGATCAAGAAAGCCTATCGCAAAAAGGCGATGCAGTATCACCCTGACCGCAATCAGGGAGATGAAGCGGCTGCGCAAAAATTCAAGGAAGCCAACGAAGCCTATGACGTCTTAAAGGACGACCAGAAACGGGCGGCCTATGATCAATTCGGCCATGCGGCGTTTGAAGGAAATGGCGAGGGCGGCTTTGGCGGCGGTGGATTTGCTGACATCTTTGATGAAATGTTTGGCGACTTTACCGGTCGCCAACGTTCCAGCGGCAGGGCGTCTCGCGGTTCGGACCTGCGTTACAATCTAGAGATCTCCCTTGATGACGCACATCGTGGTCGCGAGACCCGTATTCGGGTGCCAACGTCTGTCAACTGCGAAACCTGCAATGGGTCAGGTGCTCAAAAAGGGACGCAACCAACAACCTGCGGCACCTGCCAGGGCCATGGCAAGGTCCGCGCCAAGCAGGGTTTCCTTACAATTGAGCGAACCTGTCCAGTCTGTCAGGGCGAGGGTCGGGTTATCGCATCGCCCTGCGGCGATTGCAGCGGCACAGGCGCGGTTCGCAAAGAAAAGACATTAGAGGTAACAATCCCCGCCGGTGTTGAAGACGGCATGCGCATCCGTCTTTCCGGTGAGGGCGAAGCAGGTGGCCGCGGTGCACCAGCAGGTGATTTGTATATTTTTATCGCCGTCGGGGCGCATCCATTGTTTCAACGCGAAGGCGCAGATATTTTCTGCGCTGTACCCATTCCGATGACGACGGCCGCCCTCGGTGGCTCTGTCGAAGTGCCTTCCATTGATGGCAGCCGCGCCAAGGTGACAATTCCTGTCGGGGCGCAATCAGGTCAGCGGCTCCGGTTGCGGGGCAAGGGGATGAGTGGCCTGCACGGCAAAGGTCGTGGCGATATGTATATTGATCTGCAGGTGGAAACGCCGGTTAATCTGACAAAAGAGCAAAAAGAAAAGCTCAAGGATTTTCAATCGTCCCTTAAATCAAGCGGTAAGAGCGGTGGCAAATCGACGAGTCCTGAGTCCGAAGGGTTTTTCGCGAAGGCGCGTGAGCTGTGGGACGATCTAACCGATTGACGTCTGATAGACGGCGTCCCTAAAACTCATAAAACAGTTATGGCTGATCCGGGGTTTTGACCTTGGGTGATGGCGATGTATCGTGCGCCCCTCAAACTAAAGGAATGGTAATGGCGGATTTGAAAATTGGTGTTGTAGGCGCGTCGGGGCGCATGGGTGGCGCTGTTATCCGGCAGGTAACGGAAACCGACGGTTGCGTCGTTTCCGCGGCAAGTGAAAGACCGGAAAGTGATGCCATTGGCAAGGACGCCGGCGAAGTCGCGGGTTGTGGAAACCTTGGCGTGACAATCGTCGATGATGCGGCGGCTTTGTTTAGTCAGGCGGATGCCGTGATTGAATTCTCCGTGCCTGATGCAACGGTCGCCCATGCGGCGCGCGCGGTGGATGCCGGTTGCATCCATATCATCGGCACGACCGGACTGACCAAAGAGGATGAAGACGCTTTGGCGGTCGCAGGCAAAAACACAACAATTGTCTATGCGCCAAATATGAGCATGGGCGTCAATATCCTTTTCGCGCTGACCCGGCAGGTCGCCTCCATCCTTGATGAAGATTTTGATATCGAAGTTGTCGAAATGCATCATCGCCACAAGGTCGACGCCCCCTCCGGTACCGCGCTCGGACTCGGTCGCGCGGCTGCGGCGGGCCGCGGCACATCTTTGGATGAGTCTGGTGTCTTGTCACGTGAAGGCATTATGGACCCACGCGAACGCGGAACCATTGGATTTGCCACGTTGAGAGGTGGCGATGTCGCTGGTGAACATTCCGTCATATTTGCGGCGGATGGCGAACGCATCGAGCTTACCCACAGGGCGGGGTCCAGGCAGATATTTGCTCGTGGCGCCGTACAGGCGGCTCTGTGGGCAAAGGATAAAGGTCACGGTCTTTACACCATGCTTGATGTTTTGCAGCTCGGCTAGAATTCGGAAAAACTCTCCGCCATTGTTGCCTCGCGGCCGATCATCGCAAGCTTGCGGGACGGCCCCCACCTATATTTTGTATCCAACAGGCCGGTCGCTCTTATCGCGCGATGGCACGGAATGAGATAGGCAATCGGGTTTGCCCCGATGGCGCTGCCAACTGCGCGAGCGGCTTTTGGTTGCCCAATGGCTTTGGCGACCGTGCCATAACTCGCAAGAGCACCAGCAGGCACAGATAAAAGAGCCCGCCAGACTTTGATCTGAAAATTTGTTCCCACAACGGAGATCGGGACTCTTCTGTCTTCGTTTTGTGGACTAAAGACGGCTTGAGCGAGTTCTCCGGTTTCTTCCTGGGCGGCGACGAAGTCAGCCGCAGGCATCTGGGTGCTAATCGCCTCCAGCGCCGCCGCGGCGTTTCCCTCTTCGATAAATTGCAATCCGCTAATGCCACGCTCCGTCATAGCGATAACGAATGCACCATATGGTCCAACATGTGTTCCATAACGAACAATGAGCCCTTTTCCCTGCGCTTTAAATTCACCGGGTGTCATCGCCTCAAAGTTTACAAAGAGATCATGCAGTCTGCCGGGCCCTGAAAGACCGGCCTCGAAACTGGCCTCGAGAACGTTCTCGCTCCGACCCAGGGCTTTTTTTGCTTCTTCAAGACTGAGCGATTGCATAAACCTCGCCGGGCTTACGCCTGCCCAGCGGGTAAAGAGCCGTTGAAAATGGTATGGGCTAAGATTCACCGCTTCCGCTATCTGTTCCAGCGAAGGATGCTCGCGGAAATTTTTATGCAGAAACTGGATGGCGCGCTCGACGCGTTGGTAGTCTCTGATTTGTTGATTGCTGTTCTGTCCCATGGTCTAGAAAATAGGGGCCATTTTCGTTTTCGCCCACCCGGATATTGCGCAGTTGACCAGGGCCGGTCGGATTAACAGGAATTTATCGCGGGCTCTAAATCTGCTAGCGTGTTTTTAATATTGGCGTTTTTCGCTGTTGTTTATTGTTTTGGCTGTTCACATCAATGTCGGTCGGCAGAGTTTGAGTATTATGTCCTTATCGTTGACGCTCCGGAATTTTGTCGAGAACATCACGCGCTCCTGGGTGTATCGGCGGCGGCTTCCCCGTGATTTTAACCACGCCCCAATCTATGTAACGCCGGCTACGGGTTTGAAATTTCTTTTCAAGTCGATGGAAAAAGCCGACCCGCCACTTCTACGGAATGTAAAAGAGCTCGTTCAACCCGGGGACATTGTCTGGGATATTGGCGCCAATGTCGGATTGCTGACATTGGCGCAGCGGCCAAATCCGGATCAGATGGCGCGGTTGTGGCGTTTGAACCCGATAGCTGGCTGCTCCAGATCTTGCGGCGGTCGCGCTCTGTGCAACCGGCCAATAGCGCACCGGTTACAATAGTGCCGGTCGCAGTCGCAAGCGGGGTGGGTCTGCGGCAGTTCAATTTGGCAGCACGCTCCAGAGCATCCAATTCGCTGGCCGAATATGGCCACAGTCAGACCGGTGGTGTGATGGAGGAATATACGGTTCCGACATTTACGCTGGACTGGCTAATGGACAATCAGCCACGTCCCAATCTCATCAAGTGTGATGTCGAAGGCGCGGCGGTGGAAGTGTTCCGGGGCCGGCTCAAAACACTGAAGGAAACCCGGCTGGTGATTATGTGCGAAGTCGGTGACGAGCCGTCAGATGAGCTGACCACTATTTTTTCTGAATGCGACTACAAGCTCTTTGATGGTGAAAAACCACTGTCCGCAACGTCTTCTGTTTCGCGGGCCAGCTGGAATACAATCGCCATCCCTCAGGAAAAATGTGAAAAGCGGGTTGGCTCCCAGAACCTAATTCATCCCCGTTCCGGCCTGCGTCCAGTTTATTCCTGCGGCCATGATCAACAGGGTGAGTCCCGCGACGACCAATGCGCGTTTGCAAATAAATTGAAGACGTGACGTTTGGTGGTGCATCAGTGCAATCCTTATGAACTGCTTCCTCCTGATGTTTCTTAACAAACTGTTACGCAATCAATATGCCAGTCAGGTTAACTCAATAAAATCAACAACTTGTGGAAAAAGGCGGGCGCCATGCTGTCAAATAGTGCGACGGTTAATATGTTAACCTTAATCGCTGTTGAGGCTGCGCCGCAGAATTCTAATCGCTGATATCGCCGGCGATTATTGTGGCAGCGGATCACGCTGTAATTTTCCAAGTTCGTGGCGCAAGGCAGAAGCAAGGTCTTGTTTCTCATGGGGTGCGAGGAAGCTGCCAATTTCCAAAACCTTGCCATGACTCCTGAGCATCAGCGCACTTTCAGGCGTAGGCGGGTCTTCCAAGTCCGCCTTTAGCCAGTAGGTTTGGAAAGACCATTTTTGTCGCCGCCCGGTCGGGCTTACCCGTTCGACGATGAGCTTGTTGTCTGTCAGCCTGACGGTTTCATAACGCCGGGCGTCGCGATAATTGAATTTGAAAGCGACATAGACCAGAACAACATCGAGGCCGAGAAAGCCAAAGACTGGCCAGGCACCAACCATGATAAAGGCGACTCCGGCAGAGAAGCTGATGACCCCCACAACGGCCATCAAGAGGAGAAACCCCTGTGGGCCGAGGCTGGTATGGAGTTGCAGGACCGCGTCGAATCGGATGGGCGGTGATGGGTCTAAATCAAACTCATCCGTGAGTGTTTGTGCATCCCTGTTCATGGCTTTTAGCTTACTGAGACTCTCGGGTCGCGCAACAACAATCAAGGTTAACAAACAGGGGTATGGTTAACAGGATGAACCGATCGCCGGATTGGGGTAAAAGAGACACATGGTAATGAAACGAGCGAATATCGAAGAGTTTTATCGTCGGCTGGCGGAAGCGGATCCCGAGCCGCAAGGCGAGCTGAACTATGTCAATGTGTATACATTGCTGGTGGCCGTTGTGTTGTCGGCCCAGGCGACCGATGTCGGGGTCAACCGGGCCACCAAAGAGCTCTTCAAGATTGTCGATACGCCGGAAAAAATGGTGAAGCTCGGTGAAAAGAAACTCACCAGCCATATAAAAACAATCGGTCTGTATCGTACCAAAGCCAAAAATGTCATCGGATTGAGCGAGCGTTTAATCGAAGAACATAACAGCGAGGTGCCACAGGATCGCGATGCCCTGGTCAAGCTACCGGGTGTTGGCCGCAAGACGGCTAACGTCGTTCTCAATATTGCTTTTGGCAAACCAACGATTGCTGTCGATACACATATTTTTCGTATCGGGAACCGCACGGGTATTGCGCCAGGTAAAAACGTTGATGTGGTTGAGCAGGGGCTTTTGAAGCGAACACCTGAGACCTATATGCGACACGCTCACCATTGGCTGATCCTGCATGGACGATATGTCTGCAAGGCGAGAAAGCCGGAATGCCCTGAATGTATTGTCGCTGATCTATGCCAATTCAAAGGCAAGACGACCGTTACGACTTAGCTCGTTTTTCTTGCAATAAATTTGCCATGAATTGTTTTGAGGCAGGTGGCAACGGGCGTACTGGGTCCTCGTGGGGTGCGCGCTTCCACAAAGGAGACCTTCACGGGTGCCCCTGTCCCGGCTTGTTTGAACGGGTATAAATAAAAATCCAACAGACATGTCTGATCCCGGTAGCGCCAGATTTCTGCTGGAGGATCACGGCGCTTAAAGCTTGGGACGCCAAGGAGCTGCGTTAGCCCTCTTTTGCTTTGGCCAATTAACCTGATCTCTGAAAGTGGCCGTCGCGCCTTAGGACGGCCTTTTGAAGTGCGCACTGCTGTTTGTGTAGATGCCCCGTCAGCGGGAGTTTCCGAAACCTCCGGATTAGATGGGTCGGGTGTTTGCTCCGTGGCGACACAGGCAGACAATGTCAGCACTGCAGCGATAAGAATAAAACGCATACGCCTATCAAAACCTATTTATTTCAGAACAGCCGATCTCAGGATTCGTCGGTTTCCGGAAGTATCTCTATTTCACCGGAAATTTCCCCGCCGCGTTCTACCTCCAATTGCCTGGCGCGGACCTTTCCAAGAACCCGGCCGGTTGGTCTGATAATCAGCAGATTGCTGGCGGTTATATTTCCTTCGAACGCGCCGCTGATTTCTGCGATTTCGATTTCCGCCTCACCCTTGAAGGTCCCGGATTCAGCAACTTCGATCTCGCGACAATCTTTCATGTTGGCTTCAACACGGCCTTCGACAACGAGTTTTTCACAGGCGCTGATTTCGCCATTCAGCGCGATTTCGCGCCCGACGATAAGTTTCTTGCTATCACCATAACTTCCAACGGAACGATCTTCGGCCGGAGTGGCCGAAAATTCCCGCGCCCGTCTGACAATGGGAGGCCGTGCCCCTTCCGAACGCGACGGCATAATGGGTGCATCACCTTCGCCGGGAGGTCCAGCGGGTTCTGCTGCGCCACCGTTCTCGGCTTGGTCATTTGGGTCCTTGGTGAACATTCGTTTAATCCTTTCCGACGTAGAGACTTACTCAATTGCCGTGGGCGGTGAAGTCTTGCCGCTAATTGTGGCATTTTTATAGGGAATACTTTCAAAGATATGGAGCATATAGGCCGCTGCAACAACCGGCATAAACCAGTTTACCACCGGAATCGTAAGAAGTGATGTGATAATCATACCCGCCAGGCAAAGACGGCTTCTGTATTCATTCCACAATTTCCGCACGTTCTCAGGATCCAACCGCCTCAGGGCCACCAGCTCGAAATATTCTCTGCCGAGCAAATATCCATTGAGCCCGATGAATACGAAAATATTTATGACAGGAACAAAGAATAACGGCAGAAAAAGCAGATTTAAGGCGACGGCAATTCCGGCGTATCGCATCCCAATTAGCGCGGCCTCGGAAACAGATTGCGAGCGGGGTGGGGGCAAGTCAGGATAATGTTTTTTCTCAACGGCTCGAGCGATTCTCTCTAGCATTAACGAAACCACAAAGATCATCGCTCCGGGGAATAGCAGAAAAGCGACTATTACCGCGGTCGCTCCACCAACAAAATCGACAATCCATTCCAGCCACTCAATACCAAAAAACCGGGTTGATACGATCAGCCACCAGGTGAAGGAGAGCAGCAAAATAAATATGCCAAAAGCGTAGAGGAGAGATCGGCTCATTACGCTGCGAAAATCTGGATCGGGTGTTTGCCCTATCGCTTTAAAAAATGAAAATATCATTTGTCTATTATAACGCGGCCGGGCGACAAACAGGAATGAAAATGGAATTCGCCCTTGGCGGATTTTGCGCGGTGGCTATACTCGCCGTGCCTATTGCCAAAAGGAAAATAAATGACCAATGCACGCTATAATGTAATCGGCGTCGGAAACGCCATTGTTGACGTAATTTCTGCAGCGCCGGAAACGCTTCTTCAGGAGCTCGGCCTTGATAAAGGCGTCATGACACTGATTGACGGAGAGCGTGGCGAAGAGCTCTACGCGGCGATGGGGGCGAAGGTCGAAACTTCCGGTGGTTCGGCGGCCAACACACTGGCGGGTATTGCTTCATTGGGTGGCACCGGCGCCTATATAGGTAAGGTAAAAGACGACGGGCTCGGCCGCGTGTTTCGCGATGACTTAATGAAAACAGGCGTTGATTATCGTACGCAGCTGAGTGGTGACGGCCCGCCGACGGCGCGGTGCCTGATTTTCGTCACGTCGGATGCTGAGCGCACAATGCAAACCTGCCTCGGGATTTCTGTCGAGTTGGGCGCTGACGATATAGAGCAAGAAGCGATTGCCGCCGCCGAGATCACATATCTTGAAGGTTATCTTTTTGATCCACCTGAGGCGAAAAAGGCCTTTGTGAAAGCAGCGGAGCTAGCGCATGCAGCTGATCGTAAAGTCGCCTTGTCATTGTCTGATGCCTTTTGCGTCGAGCGTCATCGCGCAGAATTCATGCACCTGATATCAGGGCATGTTGATATCTTGTTTGCCAATGAAGCGGAGATCACCTCCTTATTTGAGGTAGAGAGTTTTGATGAGGCGGTAAAACTGACGGCCGGACATTGTGAGATTGCGGCCCTGACTCAGGGGGCGAATGGCTGTGTCGTTGTTGAAAAAGGCGCGATGCATGCGGTAGATGCCCAGCCAGTTGATAAAGTCGTCGATACAACAGGTGCAGGAGATTTGTACGCGGCAGGCTTCTTGTATGGCCTCACCCGCGGGTTTGAACTCCCGAATTGTGGCGCCATCGGCTCATTGGCGGCAGCGGAGGTCATAAGTCATTATGGTGCCCGACCCGAAACGCCACTTGCCGATTTACTGGCTGCCAGCGGTTTGTAATCCCGGAATTGAACCTCGCCCTGACTCACAGATACGCTTATCATTAGCTTCTTCTTGTTGGCAAAGGGTAAGCACTCCGAAGGCATGCGGTGAGCGCTGATACGGTTTGCGTTGTTGGGTCCGGTCCAGCCGGGGCGTGCGGCGGCATGTTTTCTGTGGCGGGCAGGGTTTGATGTAACGGTCCTTGATGGCGGGCTGACACCGGAACCTGAGGTCGCTGGTGATATTGCCGATTGGCACAAAGATCAGGATGACGTGCGGCTCGTCAGCGCTGCGGCCCGCCGAACCAAAAACTCTCAACGCGCAAATTCCGACGACACTGAAAAATTCTTTCTCGGATCTGATTTTGTTTACCGCGATACGGACTATCAATTACTGGAGAGCGTTGAGGGCGCTGATATCCGTACATCGCTTGCACTTGGGGGATTAAGTAACGTTTGGGGGGCTGCCTCTTTGCCCCTTACCGCGCGGGATACAGGCGGTTGGCCGGTTACTGGCGGCGATTTGGCGCCATACTACAAATCACTCAAAGAGATCATTGACGTTTGCGGCGAAAATGACGGGCTCGGCTCTCATTTCGGAGAAGATTTTTCTGCACCGAGTTTTGATCTTGGCCTGCAAGGCGGTGCCTTGCTCCAAGCGCTCGCCCCGCAACAAAGCAGACTGAAGGCGCGGGGTATTTCTTTTGGCCGGGCGCGGCTGGCTGTCGCAAATAAATATTCTGCTTCGCCGGAAGGATGTGTGTCTTGCGGTCATTGCATGATTGGTTGCCCGCACCGTGCGATTTTTAACGCGGCCTTTGTGATCGAGGAATTGCAGGCTAGAGAACGGTTTATATACCAGGCCGAAAAAATTGTTGATCGGGTCATGGAGAATGGTCAGGGCGTCTCGGTTCAGGGCAGGGGCTTGATGATAGCACGCCGTTTGAGGTGAATTTCGACCGCGTATTTATTGCAGCTGGCGCGGTATCGACCACCGCAATTATTGCCCGCTCTCGGCCTACTGAAGCGAGACCGATAAAGTTGCGAGACACGCAGCACTTTGTGTTTCCTTTAATGCGTTTTCGCGGCACAAAAGACGCGGCAACGGAGAAAACCAATCGCCTTTCCCAGATTTTTGTAGAGATCGATGATCCGGCTTTGTGTGACCGTTTGGTGCATCTGCAATTCTATGGGTACAACGACATCTTTATGAATGCGCTCAAAGAAAAGCTCGCATTGGTAAATAAGGTGGCGCCGTTCTTTGTTAATTTTCTCGCGCGTCACGCCATGATTGTTCAAGGGTTTCTGCATTCTGATGATTCCGGGTCTGTGAAGTTGTCGCTCGCACGGTCAGGTAAAGTACAGCTTGCCGGTGAGCCCAGCGCGCAAGCCCATAAAATTGCCCGCAAGGCGCAACAATCTATTGCGCGTTCCTGGCAGGCCTTTGGTGGCATGCCTGTCCCTGGCCAGATCATGGTACCGCCGCCTGGCGCAAGTCGACACCTCGGAGCGAGCTTGCCGATGAGTGCTGCGCCTTCAGGTGACGAGACCGACACCCTTGGGCGGCCCGTAGGTTTGACCAGAGTGCATGCCGTGGATGCGAGTGTGCTGCCGCCAATTCCTGCGAGTACAGTCACTTATTCGGCGATGGCGAATGCCGCGAGAATTGTCGATGAAGTGGCGCGATTGGCGGAAACAGACCCATGAAGAATTGCGCTGTTACAGGGGCAAACGGATATCTTGGTGGGGAAATTTCCAATGCTTTGGAAACAGCAGGATGGAAGGTCACGCCTTTGGTTCGTCGGCCAGAGTTCTTAGGGCCTGACGCGCAACATTTCGCGTTGGGTGAGCCTGTTGATCCAAATGTTTTTGCCGGTGTTGATGCGTTGGTTCACTGTGCCTGGGATTTTTCACCGAAAGCAGAGGGTGACTATTTTCAAATCAATGTTGAGGGAACCAAAAAGCTAATTGAAGCAGCGACGTCGGCGGGCGTTGAAAAAATAATATTTATATCCTCAATGAGCGCCCACCCCGGCTGTCGGTCTAATTACGGGCAGGAGAAGCTTAAATGCGAAGGGCTGTCCCTTGAGATCGGTGGTGCTGTCATTAGACCGGGTCTTGTTTGGGGCGGGGCTGGTTCCGGACTCCATGGTGCGATAGAAGCGGCAACGAAGAGGTTGCCTGTCGTGCCCGTGTTGGCTGGCAACCTGCATCGTCTTTATATGTGTCATATAGAGGACCTTTCCCAACTTATATCCAATCTTGTTGAGCGGGACGCAATTCCAGCGGAACTACACATCGCGGCGGATAAAACACCCTGGTCAATGCGAGAGCTCGCAACCCATGTAGCTGAGGCCGTCGGGAAGCGACGAATTTTTCTGTCAGTTCCGTGGCCGTTGGTTTGGTTTGGGCTTAGATGCCTCGAAGCCCCAAGACTCAATCCAGCGTTTCGCAGTGACAGTGTGCTTGGATTGACTCGCGGTGGTGATTTGCCTGATGCGGCGACATATTGCGATGGCTTTCGTCCGTATGACCGGGCAGGATTATGAAATGACTACGTGCAAGTATTTAAAACGCTGGAAAAGTGAACTTGAGGTGTTCAGGGATCGTCGCCATCTCGTCATCTTGTTGATGGGTTTTTCGAGCGGTTTACCCCTATTGCTGGGTTTTTCAACTTTGTCATGGTGGCTTAAGGGTGAAGGGATTTCAAAAACGGAAATAGGTCTATTTGTGGCCGTTGCTTGGCCCTACGCTTTTAAGGCTATTTGGGCACCTATTGTGGACCATGTTCGCCTTCCTTTTTTGTGCAGGCGAATGGGACAGCGTCGCGGCTGGCTTCTGCCAATTCAAGTTTGTTTGATGTTCTCGATAATCGCACTTGGTTGGAGTGACCCTAAGGAAAGTCTGACTTATATGGCCGTTATGGCAATTGTCGTGGCCTTTTTCTCGGCGACTCAGGATATTGTGATCGACGCGTATCGAATAGAAATTCTTGATCAGAGCGAAACAGAACAGGGAGCAGGCTCTGGCAGCACCCAACTTGGCTATAGGGTCGGCCTTTTGATCGCTGGCGCTGGGGCCGTCGCTTTGTCTGACTATTTCGACTGGTTTTGGATTTATGCAATCATGGCAGCGTTTGTTCTGATCGGAATTTTTGCGGTGTTTATTGCGGATGACCCAAAAAATCATTTCCCCACGAAATTAAGCAGCGAACAGAAATCTTCAAGTTTGGCGCGTTTTGTTGGAACGCTTGAAGAAACCATCGTCCGACCTTTTTTGGAGTTTTGGCGACGTACAAAGGCTGGGGCTGTTTGGGCGATCATTTTTATTTTGCTTTACAAATATGGGGACGCTTTTGCTGGTGCGATGGCTTATCCGTTTTATCTGGAACTAGGATTTACCGGTGTCGAAGTCGCTGCGGTTACCAAAGTATTTGGTATTTGTATGGCGGCAGCTGGGATTGTTGTCGGTGGATTTTTGATTCTTCGAAAAGGTGTTATCTGGGGCCTTGTGGTTGGAGGCATTCTTCAAGCGGTGACGAACCTGTTGTTTGCCTATTTGGCAGTGCAGGGCAAAGACTTGACTTGGCTGACTATTGCAATTGGTGCAGATAACTTTACTGGAGGGTTAGGGTCAGCTGCCTTTGTCGCCTTCTTGTCGAGGCTTTGTAATGTCACGTTCACGGCCACACAATTTGCATTGTTTACCTCGCTCATGGCTATAAGCCGCATTTTATTAGCGGCGCCCTCAGGTTGGTTAGCTGATCAAATTGGTTGGGTTGCATTTTTTGCAGCGACAACGCTGTTGGCTGTTCCGGCATTATTACTAATCGTCGTAATAAATAGGTATTATGACCGCTTGCTCCCTGCCCGGGGGTCAGTTGATTAGCGTTTCCGTTGCTTCGATCACCGCATCAATTAGTCCGGCGACAATTGTTTTCAGCTCTTTGGCAAACGCGCTTTTATGTTTCCCGGCACACCAGACGATGTGGGCATTCGGAAAACTTGAGCGCAGAGCCCTGACAAAGGGCAGCTTCATCAGGGCATCTCCGATGAGACGCCACCGACATAAACGAGGATGGATTGGATGTCTGGCGCGACTGAGGGGTTACTCATAAATTTCTACAGGGCTATTTGCACGGAAAATTACTGTCACCGAACTAACGGGATTATTTCACAAAACTGTCGCATTAACGAGGTAACATACGAGGCCTGCATTTAGAATGGGCAGGCGATGAACCGCGGTTAAGCGGAAAAGGAAAATTTGATTTTGACAGATAGATTACAGATCGTTGAGGGCGATATTACGCTGCTCGATGTCGATGCCATTGTGAACGCCGCAAATGAAACGCTGCTCGGAGGTGGTGGCGTTGATGGTGCTATTCACCGGGCTGCCGGTCCCAAACTCTTGGAGGAATGCCGCACCCTCGGTGGATGCGCGACCGGAAATGCGAAAATGACAGCGGGCTACGAACTGAAAGCGCGCTATGTGATTCACGCCGTCGGTCCCGTTTGGCGAAACGGAACGGTCAATGAGGAGGTGTTGCTGGCCAACTGTTATCGGCGCTGTCTTGAAATCGCTGGCGAGCATCGATTGAAGACAATTGCATTCCCGGCAATTAGCATAGGGGTCTACCGGTTTCCGTTAAAGCTGGCAGCAGAAATCGCCGTTTCAACCGTGGCCGAGACGTTGCGAAAATTTCCGGGCATCGAGACCGTTATCTTCGTTTGCTTTAATCAGGAATCTGCAACCACCCACCAAGCGGCGCTCGACACTATTTACGCCGACGCGCCTTCTTTTTAGGGGTTTGCGCCTGATGTGCGGCGAGAACGGCATCAGTGACGATATCTGAAACTGTTGCATCCAGCCGCGCAATTTGCGCTGGCTTGCTAAGCCCGACAAGCAATGGGCCGATGACAGTGCCGCCACCCAATTTTTGTAGCAGCCTGGAAGAGATTGCCGCCGAGAACAGTCCTGGCATAATCAGGACGTTCGCAGGTCCTTTGAGACGGCTGAACGGGTAGAGAGTCTTCATGTCCTGATCCAGCGCGACACTGACCGTCATTTCCCCTTCATAGGCAAAGTCACGTTCTTCAGAATCGAGAATTTCAACGGCGCGTTTAATCTCGCCGGTGATATCGCTGGATCGACCGCCAAAACTCGTATGAGACAGAAGGGCAACCCGTGGTTCATGGCCCAGCTGTCGGGCTTTGGCAGCGGACTGAATGGCGAAGTCCGCCAGCTGTTCCGCCGAAGGTCGCTCATGTACCAAAGTGTCCGCGATAAACACAGTTCTGTCGCGGGCGGACACCACCGTTAGCCCAAACAGCTGCTGGTCTTTTTCAATATCAATGGCGCGTGCCAGATCATTCCAGCAGGTTGGTGAGTTACGGGTGAGGCCGGTGACCATTGCATCGGCGTCGCCACAGGCGACCATGCAGGCGGCAAAAATGTTGCGATCCCGATTGACCATACGCTGGCAGTCACGATAAAGGGCGCCACTGCGCGCGAGGCGCTTATAGAGATAATCCGTATAATGCTTGTTGCGCTTGGACAGACGGGCATTATGGGCTTCGATTGCCTCGCTGCCTTCAAAACCAAGCGCCGACATTTTCTCCGCGACCACGTCATCGCGTCCGATGAGAACGGGCGTTCCATAGCCCGAATTACGGAATACCTGGGCGGCCCGAATGACCTTTTTTTCTTCGCCTTCGGCAAACACAACTCGCTTGGGCTGTTTCTTAACCTGCTCAAATATTTCGTTGAGGCTGCCGACGGTTGGATCAAGCCGTGCTTCGAGCGCTGCGCGATAGGTGTTCATGTTGGATATTTTTTTCCGCGCAACGCCGGTTTTGATGGCCGCCGCTGCGACGGCGGGCGGTACGGCAGAAATAAGACGCGGATCAAACGGTGTCGGAATCAGATAGTCAGGCCCAAATTGTAAATGTTGGCCGGAATAAGCGCCGCTTACCTCATCAGGCACATCTTCACGAGCTAGAGCTGCTAAAGCCTCAGCGGCGGCAACCTTCATCTCGTCATTAATGCGCCGGGCCCGTACGTCGAGGGCCCCGCGGAAAATATATGGGAAGCCGAGCACATTATTGATCTGGTTTGGATAATCAGATCGACCGGTTGCCACGATGGCGTCTTTGCGAACCGATTTGACATCTTCTGGTGTAATTTCGGGGTCTGGGTTGGCAAGGGCGAAAATAATCGGTTGTTTGCCCATGGATTTCACCATCTTTTTGGTGACCGCTCCCGCGACAGAAACGCCAAAGAATACGTCTGATCCTTGCATCGCTTCTTCAAGCGTACGGGCGTCAGTGTCTATGGCGTGGGCTGATTTCCATTGGTTCATACCGGCTTTGCGACCGCGATAAACGACACCCCTCGAATCACACAGAGTGAAGTTCTTTTTGGTGAAGCCCATTGCGACGAACAACTCAAGGCAGGCGATTGCAGCCGCACCGGCACCGTTGACGACCATCTTGGTTTTCTTGAGATTGCGTCCTGTAAGATCCAGCGCGTTGATTAAGCCTGCTGCTGCGATCACGGCTGTGCCGTGCTGATCGTCATGGAACACCGGAATGTCCATGATTTCCTTGAGGCGTTGCTCAATAATAAAACATTCCGGGGCTTTGATGTCTTCGAGATTAATGCCGCCAAAGCCAGGCCCTAGAAACCGGACACAGTTGACAAATTCGTCGACATCCCGCGTATCGACTTCCAGATCAACGGCGTCGATATCTGCAAAAGTCTTGAACAGAACACATTTGCCTTCCATGACGGGTTTGGCCCCCATGGCGCCGAGATCGCCAAGGCCAAGAACGGCCGTACCGTTGGAAATAACGGCGACCATATTGCCTTTATTTGTGTAGTCGTAGGTGGTGCCTTCATCCTCAGCGATCTTTAGGCAGGGTGCTGCAACGCCGGGGGAATAGGCGAGTGATAAATCCCGCTGGGTGGTGATGGTCTTGAGTGGGGCGATCGATAATTTGCCAGGTGGCGGCCCTGCGTGGAGCGCTAACGCTTCGCGTTCAAGGTTGCTGATCCGATTCTGACCAGTTCCATTGCTTGCTTTTGATTTCGCCGCAGATTTCTTGGTTGCCGATTTGCGGACTGCTGCCTTCTTTGCCTTACGGACCATAGACTCCCCCTACCCCTAAAATTCCGGGGCATAACTTGATGGTTTTCAATGATTTAGGCAAGCAACGATTATGTTACGGCGCCCCGTGATTCATTCTGTCTATAAGGTCTGAATCTCTGATCAGTGTGGTTTGTCTGTGTTCAGGCGAATGATAGACTGACCCTATGGCTGATGGCGGGCAGACAGGAACGGCAAAAAAAGCGTCTAAAAAGACGTCGACGCCTGCTGCCGTGACGCCAATGATGGCGCAGTATCTCGAAATCAAGAATGATCACCCCGATTGCCTGTTGTTTTACCGCATGGGTGACTTCTATGAGCTCTTCTTTGATGACGCGGTACAGGCCTCGGCGGCGCTCGATATCACCCTGACACATCGCGGCAAACATGAAGGCGAAGACATTCCGATGTGCGGTGTACCGGTACATGCTGCCGAGACCTATCTTGCCCGCTTGATTAAGAAGGGGTTCCGCGTCGCGGTTTGTGAACAGACCGAAAGCCCTGCAGAAGCCAAAAAACGTGGCTCGAAGTCGGTTGTTGCGCGTGACGTTGTACGGGTCGTTACGCCAGGAACAATTACCGAAGAAACGCTGCTTGATGCAACACAGAACAATTATCTGGCGGCATTGGCGGAGGCGCAGGGCGCGTTGGCATTGTCCTGGCTCGATATTTCCACAGGGGGATTTGCTGTTCAGACGACAGAGGCCGGCGCACTTGGGGCGGCCCTGGCACGAATAGAACCAGGAGAACTGCTGGTACCGGATCGATTGCTTCAATCGGAAGACCTGTTCGAGCTGTTCAAAGACTGGAAAGACGCGTTGGTACCGTTACCGTCGAGCAAGTTTGACAGCGAGGCGGGTCGAAAAAGGCTGGAGAGTATATTCGGCGTCACGTCACTCGATAGCTTTGGAAATTTTTCGCGGCCGGAAGTTGCGGCTTGCGGCGCTCTGATTTCCTATGTGGAGCTGACGCAAAAAGGCCGCCTGCCGCATCTCGATAGCCCCAGGCAGGTTTCAGGTGGAGCTGTTCTCGAAATAGATATGGCGACCCGCCGCAATCTGGAGATGTCCCGCACTTTGTCGGGGGACCGGGCGGGATCGCTATTATCGGTTATTGATCGCACCATTACAGGAGCTGGTGGTAGATTGCTCAGTGCATGGCTTTCTGCGCCGTTAACCGGCGTCGATGCCATCAATGCCAGGCTCGATGCCGTCCAGCTGTTTTGTGAAGATGCGAGCCTTCGGGACCGCGTGCGGGAACAGTTGGCGGTGAGTGCAGATATTGAACGGGCGCTTTCCAGAATATCGCTTGGGCGCGGAGGTCCGAGAGACCTTGCGGCTATTCGCGAAGGGCTGAAAGTCGCGGCGAAACTTCAGACAATATTACAGGAGCACAATTGGTCGGACCTGCCTGGCGCAATTGCCGAAGCCGCCACCCAGCTCGGTGAACATTCGACACTTGTTAGTCGACTTGAGCGCGCCCTTGTGCCGGATTTGCCGCTCCTTACTCGCGATGGCGGATTTATCGCGCTGGGCTACGCACCTGAGCTTGATGAGTTGATTACCTTGCGCGATGAAAGTCGGCAGCTCATCGCTGGGCTTCAGGCCAAATATTGCGATGAGACCGGCGTGCCATCTCTAAAAATCCGTCACAATAATGTGCTGGGTTATTATATTGAGGTCACGCCGTCACATGCTGACAAGGTTCCCGTCGGCGATGACTCGCCCTTTATTCACCGTCAAACTCTCGTCAGCGCAATGCGTTTCAGCACCGTGGAACTTGGTGAATTGGCGGGGCGCATCAGCAAGGCGGCGGATCAGGCATTAGCGCTTGAGCAAGAACTTTTTCAGGATATGGCATCTGAGGTGATCGGGCGGGACAAAGAGATTGCCGCTGCCGCCCAGTCCCTGGCCCGGCTCGATGTCTTTGCCGCCCTGGCGGATATGGCACTGGAGAACCGGTATGTCCGACCCCTTATCGATAATGGGCTGAAGTTTGAAATATCGGCCGGACGCCACCCGGTCGTGGAAAAAGCCTTAAAAGATAGTAGCGCGACGGAATTTGTGCCCAATGATTGCGACCTGGCGCAGGCAAATCGCCTCTGGTTGTTGACCGGCCCCAACATGGCAGGCAAAAGCACGTTTCTGCGGCAAAATGCCTTGATTGTTATCCTGGCCCAGATGGGATCTTTTGTTCCTGCAAAAGCTGCGCATATCGGTGTCGTTGATCGCGTTTTTAGCCGCGTTGGGGCGGCGGATGATCTCGCCAGGGGGCGCTCCACCTTTATGGTCGAGATGGTCGAAACCGCGACAATTCTTAATCAGGCAAGCGAACGCTCTTTGGTGATACTCGATGAAATTGGCCGTGGCACAGCGACCTTTGACGGGCTGTCAATTGCCTGGGCGGCGCTCGAACATATTCATGAGTTCAATAAAAGCCGGGCACTCTTTGCTACGCACTATCATGAGTTGACGGCGCTTGCCTCGCGGCTATCGGCTTTGAGATGCCATACCATGCTGGTTAAGGAATGGCAGAACGATGTTGTGTTCCTGCATGAGGTTGGCGCAGGCTCTGCTGACCGGTCCTATGGCATTCACGTTGGTAAACTCGCGGGTCTTCCGGCCAGCGTGATAGATCGGGCGGAGGAAGTGTTGTCCGCCTTGCAATCCGGCGAGCAGGCCGGTGCAACAGCGCGGCTGGCTGATGACCTGCCATTATTTCAGGCAGCGCGGCCACTTTCCGGATCACAAAACGAGCCAGACAAGCTGGCCGAAATGCTCTCTGAGACCAATCCTGATGCCATGACCCCGCGTGAAGCCCTGGAGTTTTTGTATCAGCTTAAATCGATGGCTTCCGACAAAGATTAATCCGGTGAAAAAGCGACAATCCGTTCGATTGCGACGATTGACTGTGCTAGTGATAACGAAACCAGCAAGAGCAATGTGACCGTCAATCATGGCGACTATTTTAAAACAGCGTGACATCGTCGATATCCGGTTGATGCGGAAATCTCTGGCGGCCCAGCTGGAAGATGAAGCGCCATCGCATGTCGTGCGTTCCCTGTTAATGGATATTATTCGAGACGCCTTGAATAACGGCCGGGAAGAAATAAAGCGGCGCTTCGAGAATGATAATCGGCTCGGTGAGGCGACGGTTCGGGCGAATGCCTTTCTTATCGACCGGATTCTGCATTTTGCCTTTGATGTAACCACGACGCATGTTTATCCAACCGCGGAAGCGACGGAGTCAGAAAGGATTTGCATCGCGGCAGTCGGTGGTTACGGGCGCGGTGAGATGGCGCCATTTTCCGATATCGATTTGTTGTTCCTGCTGCCATATCGGCTGACACCTCGGGTCGAGCAAATTATTGAGTCGATGCTGTATCTGATGTGGGACCTCGGTCTGAAAGTAGGGCACGCGACGCGAACCATTGACGATTGTATCCGGCTTTCCCACAGCGATATTACCATCAGAACATCTATTCTCGAGGCTCGGTTCGTTGATGGAAACAAACGGCTCTTCAATCAATTGCGTCGCCAGTTCCGCAAGGAAGTTGTTGCTGATACCGCCCTTGCCTTCGTAGAGGCAAAGCTTGATGAAAGAGATGCGCGCCACCGGCGCATGGGTGACTCACGATATGTGCTCGAACCAAACATAAAGGATGGCAAGGGTGGATTGCGGGATCTGCAGACGCTTTTCTGGATTGCCAAATATTTATATCAGGTGGACGCGGTTGAAGACCTCGTCGCAGAAGGCGTGTTGACTGCGCGGGAGGCGCAACGCTTTGCGCGTGCAGAAGTATTTCTATGGACGGTGCGTTGCCACCTGCACTATCTCACCGGGCGAGCGGAAGACCGGCTGACCTTCGATCTGCAAACCGGGATTGGTGAGCGCCTTGGCTATAAAGATCATGCCGGGACCAGCGGTATCGAACGCTTTATGAAGCATTATTATCTGACGGCCAAAGAAGTCGGCGATCTGACGCGAATTTTCTGCGCTGCCCTGGAATCGGAAGAGCGTCGCAGTTTGCCTTTGTCCTTCATGAACTGGGACTGGTTGCGCCGTGACATAGAGGGCTTTCCTATCGAGGCTGGTCGATTATCAGTGGCGTCGGGCAAGGAATTTGCCGAAAAGCCGAGCCGTATGCTGCAACTGTTTCATGCCGCTCAACAGCGCGACATTGATATTCACCCCAAGGCATTAAGACTTGTTACCCGACATCTTCGTCTGGTTGATACAATTCGTGACGATCCGGAAGCCAACCGGTTGTTTCTGGAAATGCTGACCTCCTCAAAGGGCGCCGAAGTTACCTTGCGGCGCCTCAATGAGGCTAGCGTGTTCGGTCGGTTTGTTCCTGATTTCGGACGCGTTGTCGCCCAGATGCAGCACGACATGTATCACGTCTATACCGTCGATGAGCACACGATCTTCGCCATAGGCATTTTGCACGGAATTGAGCAGGGGACTTATCGTGACGACATGCCGGTTGCCAGTGATGTAATTCATAAAATCAGTTCGCGGCGCGCATTGTTTGTCTCCCTGTTTTTACACGACATTGCCAAAGGCCGAGGCGGTGATCATTCGGTTCTTGGCGCAGAGGTGGCGGAAACATTATGCCCAAGGCTGGGACTTTCTGCGGAGGAAACGGAGACTGTTGCTTGGCTGGTGCGGCAGCATCTTTTGATGAGTCGGATCGCGTTCCATCGCGATTTAACTGACCCAAAAAGTATTCGGGATTTTGCGGATACAGTGCAATCCCTTGAACGGCTAAGACTTCTTCTCCTGCTGACCATCGCTGATATACGGGCGGTTGGACCCAGCGTCTGGAATAACTGGAAGGCGGCGCTTCTGCGAGAACTTTACTTCGCAACAGAGGCTGAGCTATCGGGCGGGCATAATGCTACGGGTCGTGGCGCCCGCATCGAAGGCGCTAAAGCAGTCATCCGCGAAAGACTTGCGGACTGGGAGGAAGCCGAACGAGAGAATTTTATTGCGCTTGGCTATCCATCGTACTGGCTGTCGATTGATACAGAAGTTCACTTGCGTCATGCGAACATCATTCGCCGCGCCCAGGAAAGCGAAGAGGAACTCGCGTTAGATGTCCGAATTGACGACGATAACGACGTCACGGAATTTACAATTTTTACTGCTGACCACCCGGGTCTGTTTTCGCGGATCGCCGGTGCAATGGCCGTATCCGGTGCGAACATTGTCGATGCCAAGATTTTCACGACGACCAATGGCATGGCGCTGGATATTTTTTCTGTTCAGGACGCTCACGGCAAAGCGTTTGACGAAAAGGCCTCGATTGATCGACTCGAGGCCCGTATCCGAAGAACGCTCTCCGGTGAGTTAAATCTTGCTGAGGAACTCGATAAAACGCCATTGCACGCAACGCGCACAAACGTATTCACGGTGCCTCCCCGTGTGCTCATTAATAATTCGGCAAGTCGGACTCATTCACTTGTTGAAATTAATGCGCGGGATCGCGCAGGGTTGCTCCACGAGGTCACGCGAACCCTGACACAGCTCGGTCTGCAAATATCCAGTGCCTTGATTACGACCTATGGCGAACGGGCGGTCGACGTATTTTATGTAAAGGATACGTTTGGCATGCAGGTAACCCACGAAGGAAAGCTTGATCAAATTCGAAAAACGGTACTTGAGGTCATTACGGAAAACCAAGCGGTTGGCGAAGACATTCAATCCGTTGAGGTTGCATCATAATTGTAGTGACTCCGTGTTGCGGGTTTGCCTTCCTCTTGCCCTAAAATTCCTCTAAAGGTCGCTTCCATGGTGCTCTTGCGATCCATTCTAACGGTTGGCGGCTTTACAATGTTGAGCCGGGTACTGGGCTTTGTCCGTGACATTCTGGTTGCGGCCTTTCTTGGGGCGGGCCCGATTGCAGACGCATTCTTTATTGCCTTTAAGATGCCGAATTTTTTTCGGCGCCTTTTTGCCGAAGGGGCCTTTAATGCTGCGTTTGTCCCCCTGTTTGCTGCAAAATTAACCGATGATGGCTTGGGGCCGGCAGCACAGTTTGCCGCAGCCGTTTTGTCGGTAATGGTTTCTTTCCTGATCGTTTTTGTCACGGCTCTGCAGATTGCCATGCCATGGCTTATGTATGTTTTTGCCCCAGGTTTTGCTGACGATCCCGAAAAATTTTCTCTGGCTGTTGAGCTGACAAGGATAACATTTCCGTATCTGTTGTTTGTTTCGCTGGTGTCATTGCTGGGCGGCGTCCTGAATTCTTTGGGTCGATTTGCGGCCGCTGCAGCAACACCGGTGATCTTAAATCTCGTTCTGATCGGCGCGATGTTGCTTGCCACACCTTATTTGCCCAGCCCCGGACATTCGCTTGCCTGGGGTGTTGCCGTCGCCGGTGTCGCCCAGTTTTTGTGGCTGGTTTACGCCTGCCGTCGTGAAGGAATTGCGCTGCACCTTCCGCGACCAAGGCTTTCTCCGCCGGTACGCCGATTATTGCGTTTGATGGTGCCGGGCGCGATCGGTGCCGGCGTTGTGCAAATAAATTTGCTGGTCGATATCGTGATCGCATCGCTTTTGCCGACCGGGGCGATTTCTTTTTTGTATTACGCTGACAGAGTGAATCAACTGCCGTTAGGGGTTGTGGGCGTTGCCATCGGCACGGCCCTATTGCCGCTTCTGTCGCGGCAACTACGGGCCGGTGAAGATGGTGAAGCGCTCAACAGCATGAACCGGGCAATCGAAATCGCTTTACTGTTCACGATCCCTGGCGCGGCAGCGTTGCTGATAATTGCGCATCCGATTGTCAGTGTGTTGTTCGAGCGTGGCGCTTTTGATGCCGCGACATCTTTGGCGACAGCACAGGCACTCATGGCTTATGCGATTGGGCTGCCGGCCTATGTTCTGATCAAAGTTCTGGCATCTGGCTTTTTCGCAAGGCAAGACACGGCAACGCCGGTTAGGATTGCTATTGTTTGCGTCGCAATAAATGTCGTGCTCAACCTCACCTTGATCCAGTTTCTTGCCCATGTCGGGATTGCCCTGGCGACCGCAATTTCAGCCTGGATCAATGCGTTCCTGCTGGCAACATGTCTGCGTCGTCGGGACCAATTCCAGACCGATGCAAGGTTGCGCCAGAGGACAATGCGCCTTTTAGCCGCGGCACTCGGGATGACGGCAGCTCTGTGGGGCGCGTTGATATTTTTGGAAAATTTATACGCTGATGGACAAGCCGGTAAAGTGATCGTCTTGGCAATTCTCGTTGTTGGTGGTCTGGGCGTATATTTTGCGTTGGCTGTCTTGTTCCGCGCGGCAACCATCGGTGACGTCAAATCTCTGCTGGGGCGCAAGAAGACGGGTGACGGAACGCCAACGGCTTGACCCCGCCCTTTAATGGCGGGATAACGCGGCCCCGACAGAAGGGCCAATAGAAAGGGATATCTATGGCGCGCGTATTTTCAGGGGTTCAGCCGACCGGCAATTTGCATTTGGGGAACTACCTTGGTGCGATCCGAAATTTTGCACGACTGCAGGATGGCAATGAATGTCTTTACTGTGTCGTCGATATGCACGCGATCACAGTATGGCAGGATCCCGAGGAGTTAAAAAACAACACCCGTGAAGTAACCGCGGCTTTCCTGGCGTCGGGGATTGATCCGACCGCCCATATCGTTTTCAACCAGAGCCGCGTGCCTCAGCATGCCGAGATTGCATGGGTTTTTAATTGTGTCGCGCGTATGGGTTGGCTGAACCGAATGACTCAGTTCAAGGAGAAAGCCGGCAAACATCGGGAAAACGCCAGTGTCGGTCTCTATGTCTATCCTAATCTGATGGCCGCTGATATTTTGACTTACAAAGCGACGCACGTGCCGGTGGGTGAAGATCAAAAGCAGCATCTGGAGCTGGCGCGTGATATTGCGCAGAAATTCAATAATGACTTCGGCGCGGAAGTCTTTCCGATCGTCGAGCCACTTATTCTGGAATCCGCGGCACGCGTCATGAGTTTGCGTGACGGCAGCAATAAAATGAGCAAGTCGGATGCCTCGGATTATTCGCGACTCAATTTGAATGATGACGCCGATACAATTGCCTTAAAAATTCGCAAGGCGCGGACAGACCCGGCGCCTGTACCGGATGGGTCGCCGGATGGCGGTGATCGCGCTTCAAGGCCGGAAGCATTTAACTTGCTGGAAATATACGGCGCCCTGGCTGATCAGCCCGTTTCGCAAGTTCAGGAGAGTTTTGGTGGTCAGCAGTTCTCCGAATTTAAAAAGGCACTGGTCGATTTGGCTGTTGAGAAACTAGGACCCATTGGCGCGGAAATGCAGCGTCTTTCCGCGGATCCTGATTATATTGACGGCGTCTTATCTGATGGAGCGGAACGTGCCCGCGCGATTGCGCAGCCTATTCGGGACGAAGCCTACGAAATTGTTGGATTTTTGCAGAATTAGCTCCTGAAAATCCTGCACCAGATAACTTTTGGGGCGTTTTCTCGGTAAAGCCGCGAATTTCCTTGCAGTTTGGGGTGGTAAGGCGCAAAAAGCTGCCCCTGACGATCCGAACCCTCGTTTTATTCATTATTTAAACTGTATTTGGCCGCCGATGGATTTGTATTTTCCCATCGCTGAAATGTCGATCAACGTTCTCTTGCTGTTAGCGCTGGGCGGTGGCGTCGGCATGCTTTCCGGTATGTTTGGTGTTGGCGGCGGCTTCCTGATGACCCCCCTCCTGATTTTTATCGGGGTTCCCCCTGCAGTCGCTGTTGGAACAGAAGCAAACCAGGTTGTCGCGGCATCCGTTTCGGGTGCGCTGGCGCATTGGCGCCGCGGCAATGTGGATTTCAAAATGGGCTTTATTCTGCTCCTCGGCGGTTTTCTGGGGTCCAGCTTTGGCGTCTGGATATTCACCAAACTTCGGGCGCTTGGCTATATCGATATCGTTATTTCGCTATGTTTTGTGACTTTCCTTGGCATTGTTGGCGGGTTGATGGTGGCGGAGGGTGCCCGTTCCTGGCTGCGCAGTAGATCTTCCAATCCAGCACCTTTCAAGAAACTTCACAAACACACCTGGATGCATGGCTTGCCCTTCAAGATGCGGTTCCGCCGGTCCAAACTTTATATTAGCGCGCTTTTGCCGCTCTCGATTGGCATCTTTGTCGGAATTCTATCGGCAATCATGGGCGTCGGCGGTGGGTTCATCATGGTGCCGGCGATGATCTATCTGCTCGGCATGCCGACGTCGGTCGTTGTCGGTACGTCGCTTTTTCAGATTATCTTTGTCACCGCCAATGTCACCTTCTTGCAATCCGTAAATAACCAGACTGTAGATGTCCTGCTGGCGCTGATCCTTGTCATCAGTAGCGTCGTCGGTGCACAGCTTGGTACAGCCTTTGGATCAAAGCTCAAATCTGAACAGCTTCGGGCGTTGCTCGGTATTCTGGTCCTGGCTGTCGGCTGCAAAGTTGGGTTCGATCTTATCGTGACGCCGGCGCATTTGTTCTCCTTCGCTGTATCGGGAGGACACTGATGAAGATTTTCAGGCACTTTATAATTCTTGGCTTGCTGTTGGCGCCGGCACCTGCCGTGGCTTTTTCGTCGTCATCGTTGGTCGTCGATTTATCCAGCAATCAAATTGAGATTAAGACCGATTTCACCGGAACCAATTTGCTGTTGTTCGGCGCGATTGATCGAAAGGGCGACGTCGTTGTTGTTGTACGAGGACCTCTTCGGCAGGAAATTGTTCGCCGAAAAGAACGCGTTGCGGGGATCTGGATAAATCGTGCAGCGGTAACGTTTGACGGGGTGCCTGGCTACAATTTTGTCGCCAGCTCACGACCGCTTTCTCAGATTGCCTCAGAGGAAACGCTTCGTCGTCTGCAGATCGGCTCAGAAAGATTGCGGTTGAAGCCGGTCGGTCTCGCGGATGAAAGTTTAGCCGCTGAATTTCGAACCGGTTTGATCGATCTCAAGAAACGGGAGGCGCTTTACAGCGGCAAGCCCGGTCAGGTTTCAATTCGGTCGGCAAAATTATTTCGGGCGGACTTAAAGTTTCCATCGAATGTGCCTACCGGTTCCTATACTGCAGAAATTTACCATTTTGATTCGGGTAAGCCGGTTTCCGTAAGCCGTACCAAGCTCTCCGTTCAGAAAGCGGGCGTTGAGGCGGCGATTTATAATTATGCTCATGAACATTCGGCGTTGTACGGTATTGTGGCGATTCTTATCGCCTTGTTCGCCGGGTGGCTGGGCGGCGTAATATTCAGAAAGGCGTAGGCAGATGTCCGATTCCGATACTCAAACGGAACATAGTGAGGGGTCCGCGGAAAACATGTCCTCCGCTAATGAGGCCGTTACCGAAACAGACCATCGGCTTTTTCTGGTCGTCGTTGATGCTTCTGAAGAAATGAAGGTCGCGCTCCGTTTTGCTTGTCAGCGCGCCAGGAATACCGGTGGCCGGGTCGCGCTGTTCTACGTGATGGAGCCGGCTGACTTTCAGCACTGGATGGCAGTCGGTGAAAAAATGCGTGAAGAACGCCGGGAAGAAGCCGAAAGAATTTTGAACGACCTCGCTTCGGACGTGAATGAAATTACGGGCGATATGCCTGTTCTATATGTGAGAGAGGGTACACCTGTTGATGAGCTTGAAAAGCTCATTCATGAAGAACCGAATATTCGGATTCTTGTTCTTGGTGCAGGTACCAGCAAGAAGGGCCCCGGGCCTCTCGTAACGTCACTGGCGGGCAAGTTCTCCGGACAATTTCCTGTGCCAATTACGGTGGTTCCCGGCAACCTGACTCTCGAACAGGTCGACGCGCTCACCTAGCCAATTTGGCTATAAAATTAATCATAAATGCGCCATTTTCGAATTCTTCAGACATCGGATTGGCCTGATTTTATATAATTCCGCACCCGAAATGACCGATTTCTTTTCGGGCAAATCAATGCCTTGAGGGATTTGCCGAATCGGGAGCTGAAATGGGGCTTGATCTTAACAGTTTCTTAAACGATTTATTGCCGTTAACGGATCGCTTCATCCGTTAACCAAACCTTGGGTCGGCACCTCGGTTTAGATTGAAGAAACATAATTTTCTGACGCCCGGTTGGGGGAACCGGTATTGCCGGAGGGATGAGCATATGTCTAAAGCAGTATGGTCGAGTGTTTGGCGCGCTCTGAGTTTTGAGCGCGCTGCATTAGTGTTTACCGGGCTTAGCGTAGTAACCCTTTATGCGTTGGTACTCTCGCAGCCTCCTGCGACGCCACAAAAAACCGCTGAGCAAATATCTGGTACCGAACAGGCCGCTTTAAGGCCGTTGACGAAGTCCGAAAAAGATCAATCCGGTTTCACGACAAAACGGTCAGCCGCAAAGCCAATTGGCGTCTTTTCGATCACACCCACAGACAAACTCAAAAAGTTATTTGATCGAATGGGGTACCGGCTCGATACGGTGCGCTCACACCGCCAGGTGCCAAGACTTTTTCTGGCGGCTGTTCCCAAAGATTTGCCCAAACTCCGGAAGCCCGCGGAGCGCAAAAACGTCTTCATTATGATGACTTTGCCTTTAGTACTTCATGTCAATGAACTGATATTGCAGACGCGCGCGGAGATTCAGGCGCTGAAGCAAAAACAATTGTCAGGGAAAATGCTGACAATTGAAGATCAGGAACGCCTTGAAAAGATTGCCGACAACTATGGATTGGAGAAACCTGATATTGATGAGCTTTTGAAGCGGGTTGATATCATTCCACCCTCTCTCGCCTTGGCGCAGTCGGCCGAAGAAAGTGGCTGGGGTACGTCGCGGTTTGCCAGGGAAGGAAACGCACTATTTGGCCAGCGGACCTGGCGTAGCTCAACCGGCATGGTGCCAAAAAAGCGTGAAGAAGGAAAAAAATTCAAGGTCCGCGCCTTTAATCATTTGCTTGATGGCGTGAAGGCCTACGCCCGCAACCTCAATACCCATTCGTCGTATCGTGAATTTCGTGATCGGCGTGCCGCTATGCGTAAGGTGACGGATAAATCCATTGATGGAATGAAGCTCGCTGAAACGCTTTCAAGTTATTCAGAGCGAGGGGCAGACTATATTGCGGCGATCAAAAATCTCATTCGGACAAATCAGTTCAGCGCCTTCGATGATACTAAGCTTCTCGATAAATTGGGCGAAACGCTTGACGGCTTGACTAAGAAGGTTGGCCCCGACGCTTAATGTCGTCCTCGTTTAGGGACCAGATATTGCATTCCTAGCCAGCGCCAACGACCGTTCTTTTCAAGTAAGGTGCAGTTCATCCGAGTCCGGCCCGGTGGAAAGGCTTCCGCCGCCCTGACTTCAATACGCCTTTCCCCTAACCTCTCCACATTAACTTTACCCTGACGCGTTGCGTAACAGGCTATTCTGGAAAGGCGTTTTACGGCGTCACCCTCGACCGTGAATCCGAATGGCGGCGGGTTCATCTGGCCCTTTAGGTAGGGGTCGGGTGGTGTCAGGTCGCTCACTTTGAAAGGTAAAGCCCTTACGGCCAATCGGAACCGCTGTATGTCACCGAAGGCTTCGTTGAACGCAAAGCGTGGTAAATAATTGAAATCCGAGCCTTTGTAGATGGCACCGGAATGTTGACCAAAGCCCGCTTCAAATCCGGCCTCGCGGGTAACCTTCCCCACTGCCAAGCTGTATTCACCATACGGGTAGGCAATGATCTTGGGTACAAACCCTAGCTCTTTCTCGAACCGTGCGTTAGATGCCTGGAGGTCGGCCATGTTTTGTTTTTCAGAGGCGTGTGGCATATGCAGATGGGTTGCGGTCTGGCTACCAATTGTCACTCCGGCATTTTGCATTTCACGGAGCTGGTCCCATGACATATAGCCACCGGTCCCGCGATCAAGCGGTTTCGTGGCCACGAAAAGCGTGAATGGAAACCTTGCCTCGCGAAGCATCGGCCAGCCCGTTTTGTAGACCGATAAAAACGCGTCATCGATCGTGATACCAACAGTTTTGTCAGGCAGTTCGGCGCCTGAGCGAATGGCTGCCAATATCTCGGGTACAGGTTTGACGACATAGTTGCCGTCCTTTAATTCCTTTAAATGAGTGGCAAGTTGTTCGACGGTCGTATTTGTAGAGGGATACCGACTTTCACCAAACCGATGATACATGACGATAACCGCTGAATCGGCAGCGAAAACGCCCGCCGGCGCGAGAGCTGCAAATAGAGCGAAAAAAATCCAAATAAAATAACGCTTACCGCGAACTGCGGAGGTAAACATCGTCGCCAACCAACCCAAATCGTAATTACGACACTTTTATAACAGGTTTTTGCGCCAGATTCGATAGTCTTTTGTGACTTCGCCTCTCATTTGGATGGCATCATATGCTTGGGTATTTCCGCATCGCTGACCAGAGGATAGCGGCGCGAATCGAAAAGCTGGTAATGCCACCACTCATTGCGATAAAAATCCCACCCTGCCTGGGTCATAATTCCGAGAAGGATTAACCGGTTTTGTTGTGCAGATGTCGAAATATCCTTGTTGCCGTGATGCGATTTTGGTGTGAACGCGTCAAAACCCGTCCCCATATCAATTATTTCGCCGTCGGGCGTGGCAAGCGTGAGATCGACGGCAACACCTCTGGAATGTGGAGAACCACGTCGGGGGTCGGCGAGAAAGTCCGGGTCCGGTGTATGGTTCCACAGAACCCACTGTGCCTCGCTTGGCCGGAACGCATCGTAAATCCTCATCCGATAGCCAAGATTAGTCGCGGTCTCTATTGCGCGGGTCAGGGCTACCGCGGCGTCTTCATGCAAATAACAAACCGCATTCTGGTAAACTGGTTCGCCGGTAAAGTTTTGAGGTGTCGCGTAGGCCAGTGTGATATCAACATCAAAATCCGGCGCTGCTATTTCAATCAAATCCATTGGCAAGACATCTTTCCAAGAACAAACACCACCCTATTCTTCTTGCAAACGGCGCGAATCGGAAGATGAAGGTTCTCGGAATAGATTCGGCACTTGGTGCGTGCTCTGTGGCGGTTTGGGATAAAACCGTCCTTAGTCGAGAGCATGAGGTTATGACCCGGGGACATGTCGAAAAACTGGTTCCAATGATACAGGGCGTCGTGACGGTGGCCGGGATTGGATACGATCAGCTTGAGTTGATTGCAGTGTCGATAGGTCCCGGCTCCTTTACAGGTTTGCGCGCGGGTTTGGCGGCAGCTAGGGGTTTAGGGCTCGCGCTAAATATCCCGGTGCACGGTGTTACCACGCTGGAAGCTGTTGCTACTTCCGCTGCCCGTTTGCATCCGACCAAGCCCTCTGACGTTATTCTTGTTGCCCTCGAAACAAAACGCTCGGACATTTATGTTCAAACGTTTGACAATCAAGGTATCGCTCAAGGGGAGCCCTCGGCTGAATTGCCAACTGCAGTAGCTGATTTGATCGTGGATGGCATGCATATTTGCGGTGACGCTGCGGACAGAATATTGACGAAACTGGACAGCGATCAGAGAAAGAACGTCAATCTACTTGGAGATGTTGAACGGCCGGATGCTGGAGAAATCGCAGAGATCGCGGCGCGCCGGATACGGAATCCTGTGCCAGCTGAGCCCCTGTATATTCACCCACCAGCCGCCAAGATTCCTGAGGCGGCGGGTAGGTTGCGCCCATGACGTCGCAAAGCAATATAGAAACTCTCAGGACTGCCGATATAGATATTGTCGCGAAGATTCATGCGACTTGTTTTTTTGATGCCTGGGGACCATCCATGCTGCGTCAAGTGTTGGACATGCCGGGAACATTCGGTCTGGTTGCGCGCCGACCAAACTATAGCTCGATTGTGGGGTTCGCATTGGTGCGCGTTGCGGCGGATGAATGTGAATTGCTGTCTTTAGGCGTAGCTTCCGAATACCGCGCCAACGGTGCGGGCGCGCAGCTTCTTAAGGCCGCGATGGCCCGTGCTATTGCCGAGCGGGCGCGATGGTTTTTTCTTGAGGTTGCTGAGGACAACAAAGCGGCCCTGCGCCTCTATGCGGCACACGGTTTAACCAAAGTCGGGTACCGCCTTAATTATTATGAGAATGCAGATGGCAGCAAAACCAACGCCCTTACAATGCGCTGCGCTCTCCCTGATTTAGTGTAACCCCCGAATTTCAGGCCTTTTTTATTCTTAAGTGATGCACGTCTTTCAAGCCTGCATTGTTTTGATTTTCCTCGGGCTCCAGGGACAAGACGATGTGCCCAAGCTCCGTGACTGAGGCGGGGACGTTTTGCAATGGCTCTTCGCCGACCAGCCGTATATCGGCTGTATCGCCGGTCTTCATTTTCTCAATCAGTAACCGTGTTTTGACGAAGGTCATCGGACAGACCTCCGTGGTGATATCAAGGAAGTGTTCGGTGGTTACGGCCATTTCAAAGTTTGCGTGGCAAAAGTCGAGCTTAGGTTACTTGGTATCCTAACATAGGATTGTCCGACACGATGGCCAACGGTTTTTGTCTCCAAAAATAAATTCGACAACGCGGTCCCTTTTTTGGCGGCATTCGCTATAGTAGTACTATGGCAAATGAAAATACCGCCTCTAATGTGACTCCCTCGATGTCGAGTATAGAAAGCGCCTGCATTGAAAAGGGCATGAAGATGACAGAGCAGCGCCGTGTCATTGCGCGCGTCTTGTCGGATTCTACTGATCACCCTGATGTCGAAGACGTCTACAAGCGGGCGTCAGAAATCGATCCTAAAATTAGTATAGCGACGGTTTATCGGACACTGAGATTATTTGATATTGCGAATATCATTGATCGCCATGATTTTGGTGATGGACGTGCCCGTTACGAAGTTGCCGCAGAAGGTTCACATCACCATCATCTAATTGACATGAAAACTGGTCACGTTCTGGAGTTCGAGAATGAAGAACTTGAGAGCATTAAAAGGCGAATTGCGCGTGAACTGGGATATAAGCTTGTCGGTGAAAGATTGGAACTTTACGGCGTTCCATTTGGGTCAGGTGAAGAAGCACCGGATACCGAAAACGAGACCTGAGTTTCCACAGGGATATACCTGTTCACAAAAACCATTCTTAATTTCGCGCCGATCACCGGGTGATTTGGTATACACGATGATCGAAAAATTAACTCGGAGGTGGTCATGGACACCTTAACCGCAAATTTCGATTCAATTGCACCGATAACCTCCGGCAACCTGATCGTCCGGTTGGCAGAATCTCGGGAAGAAATTGCCGCTGCGCAATCACTGCGGTACAGGGTTTTCTATGAGGAGATGGACGCCGTCCCGTCCCCTGAAATGGAATTTCTGCGGTCAGACTTCGACCAATTTGATGATGTCTGTGATCATTTGCTCGTATTTTGTAAGGATCGTACCGATTTGCCCTGTGGTGTCGTTGGTACTTACCGGATTTTACGGCGTAGTGTCGCTATGCGTTGCAACGGATTCTACTCGGCAAGCGAGTTTGATCTCGGGCCGTTGTTGGATGTTGAAGGGGAGATCATGGAGCTTGGCCGGTCTTGTGTTGATGTTGATCACCGCACGCGTCCGACAATGCAACTGCTTTGGCAGGCCATTGCAACCTATGCTCAACACTATCAGATAGAAGTGCTTTTCGGGTGTGCGAGTGTACCGGGGATTGATGTCGATAAATTGAAACGCCTCCTTTCATATCTTCATCATTTTCATCTCGCGCCCACCGAAATTAGACCGCGGGCTGTTGCGGATCGCTATGTCGATCTAAACCGTATGCCAAAAGCCGCCATCGAAATTCGTCCGGCATGGAAATCGCTTCCGCCCCTGATCAAGGGTTATCTTCGGCTCGGCGGTTTTGTCGGTGACGGCGCCGTGATCGACCCACAATTTAATACGACGGATGTATCCATCATCGTTAAAACCAGGCTCATAACAGAGAAGTATTTCAAGCATTATGAACGTTCTGCACACTGGTCACCCGATCGATAACGGGTTGAGCTCACCGAGCCGGGCAGTCCTTCGGCTTTTTGCCTATCTGGCATTGACGGTTTTTCTGTTACCTATTCAGGCTCTGGCTGTCCTTTCCGGTACGAAGGTATCCAAAGTTACGCCGTTATTTTATCATCGTCTTTGCGCGCGTATTTTTGGCTTTCGTATTCAGGTTCGCGGCCAGCCTTCGGCAGCCAAACCAACGCTGTTTGTTTCCAACCATGTAAGCTACATGGACATTACGGTTCTTGGTTCTCTGCTTAACGCGTCATTTATCGCTAAAGCAGAGGTGTCGAAATGGCCGCTCTTTGGTCAGTTGGCGAAACTGAATAAGACAATATTTGTTCAACGGCGAGGACCACGAGCTGCGGCACAGCGTGATGAAATTTCCGATCGCCTGTCTAATGGAGACAGTCTGATCCTGTTTCCGGAAGGAACCAGTGCTGATGGTTTACACGTGCTGCCATTTAAAAGTGCGCTTTTTTCGGTCGCTGAACAGCGTGGGCGTTCAGAGCCGCTTACACTCCAACCTGTATCAATTTCGTATTCCCAACTTGATGGCATCCCGCTCTGTCGTTTTCTTTTGCCGCATTTTGCCTGGTATGGCGACATGACCATGGTGTCCCATGTGTTTACCCTTGTTGGCCTGGGACTCGTGACAATTGATGTCACCTTCCATGAGCCCGCTTTGAGTGATCGGTTCAAAACACGAAAAGAGATGGCGCAATATTGTCACCGAAGGGTTGCTGCGGGCGCCAGCCGCTCTAACCAGCCGATTGCACCTCTTCCGGAGACGGCGGAAGACAGGGATGATCTGCATCAAGGGCGCCCCGCCTTTTCTTGACTAATGGCGATACGGTGATAGTGTCGAACTACGTTGCGACAGTATATCCTCCAGTGATTAAGTGCTGGTGAAAAGAGTGCAACGCACATTTTCGGATTGCTCCTTGGCGAAAAAGGTTTTTATCAAAAGCTACGGCTGTCAGATGAACGTCTACGACTCTGCGCGTATGGCGGATGTTATGGCACCGGAAGGCTATGTTTCCACGGAAACGGCTGACGATGCCGACTTGGTTATATTGAACACCTGCCATATTCGGGAAAAGGCGGCGGAAAAAGTTTATTCAGAGCTCGGCAGGCTACGGGACTCGGAAGAGGACGGCACCATGATTGCCGTTGCTGGATGTGTGGCGCAGGCCGAAGGCGACGAAATTATGCGGCGCGCGCCCTATGTTGACCTCGTTGTCGGACCGCAGAGTTATCATCGATTACCCAAACTGGTTGCTGGTGCCGTGGCAGAAAGAGACCGATCCGGCCGTTCCCGCGTTATCGATACTGATTTTCCCGCTGAATCTAAGTTTGATTTTATGCCTGCAGCGCAGGTTTCAGGACCCTCAGCCTTTCTAACGATCCAGGAAGGTTGCGATAAGTTTTGTGCCTTTTGCGTCGTGCCTTACACACGCGGCGCTGAATTTTCCCGTCCCGTCGACGCGGTTTTAAATGAAGCACAACAGCTGGTAAGCGATGGTGTGATCGAGATTACGCTGCTTGGACAAAACGTAAATGCCTATCACGGAGATGATGACGGTCTTGCGGGGCTTATCCGAAAACTCTCCGTCATTAACGGACTTGAGCGGATCCGGTATACAACGTCACACCCACGGGACATGACACCAGATCTAATAGCCGTCCATGGGGAGGTCCCGCAGCTTATGCCGTATCTCCACCTGCCGATTCAATCGGGGTCGGATTCCATTCTTGCGCGTATGAATCGCAAGCACGGGGCGGATGATTACCTGAAAACAATCGATGCCCTGCGAGCAGTAAGACCTGATATCGCATTGTCATCAGACTTTATTGTTGGTCACCCTGGTGAAACCGATGCCGATTTTGACGCGACGATGGCGTTAATCAAGAACGTTGAATACGCTCAGGCATATTCTTTCAAATACAGCAAACGACCAGGTACACCTGCATCAGATATGGACGATCAAATTCCAGAAGAGGTGAAGTCAGATCGGCTAGCAGCTTTGCAAGCCTTGCTGAATGAACAGCAGCTTGCTTTCAATAAACAAACGATTGGTGCTGCCATACCAGTGCTTTTTGAAAGAAGGGGCAAGCTTCCCAATCAAATTGCCGGCCGTAGCCCCTGTATGCAAGCAGTGCATGTTACTTGTCCGACAGAAGAGGCGGCTGACAGATATTTCGGAAAAACTGTGCCTATCCATATTACGGATGCTTTCGCTAACTCCCTTACCGGCACGCTTGACGATGGGGTGGCGGCAGAATCAACGCAAAGGGAGTCCGCACGCGCTTGAGTCCCGATATTACATTAGGTGATCGCCACAATTCTTCGGAAGCAAATTCCGAAAATTCGACTGTTCTGCGCTTTGCGGATAATAGGCTGTTGCCCTTGCTGTTTGGAGAGCATGACCGGCATCTCGCTAGAATCGAAGAAAGTTTCGGGATTAGAATTTCGTCGCGGGGAAACCGGGTGTCTTTGGCGGGAGAGGAGAGCGGCGTTGCCTTTGGTGCGAAGACGCTCAATGCCCTGTATCGCAGGTTGGAAAAGAATCTGCCGGTCAACCCGGCAGAGGTAGATGCGGCCATCCGTCTGGCGGGAGACGCCAGGTCGAACAAAGGCGGGAGTACAAGGATGGGTTCAGAATATTCCATCCGAACGCCAAAGGGGATGCTTACGGCAAGATCGACTGGCCAGCTTACCTATATGGAAGCGCTGGCACAGCAGCAGATGGTCTTTGGCATTGGCCCGGCCGGGACGGGGAAAACTTATCTTGCCGTTGCTACCGCTGCCTCGATGCTCATTTCTGGCGAAGTGGATCGCATCATACTATCGCGGCCTGCGGTTGAGGCGGGCGAACGGTTAGGCTTTTTGCCAGGCGATTTACGAGAAAAAATCGACCCCTATTTGGCGCCTCTCTATGGTGCTCTGCATGATATGTTGCCTGCAGATCAAGTGCTGAACCGGCTCAATTCCGGTGAGATTGAGGTGGCACCCCTGGCGTTTATGCGCGGTCGAACATTGTCGCACGCCTATGTAATTCTGGATGAAGCGCAGAACGCTACGAAGACACAGATGAAGATGTTTTTGACGCGAATTGGCGAGGGCTCAAGGATGGCAATCACCGGTGATCCCAGCCAGATTGATTTGCCGTCGGGAACGACATCAGGTCTAACACATGCCGTTGATACGCTTAATCATATAAAGGGTGTAAGCGTGGTCCGTTTTAATAGTGCCGACGTCGTGCGTCATCGATTGGTGACACAGATTGTCGAAGCCTATGACAAAGATGATAAATCGAGACGGTCACAATAAAATGTCAGGTAATTGTGACATGGTCGTTCCCCCAGCCGATCCGCTTTCTGTTGTTGTTGATCCGCGCTGTTCCGCGTGGATGCGTCTGGTTCCGGATGCGGCGGAGCGCTGTCGTTCCGCGGCGATGGCAGCTTTTGGTGCGGCAGGCGTCATGTCTGCGCATACTGAAGTAAGTGTTGTTTTGGCAGATGATATATTTATTCAATCGTTGAATAAGGACTGGCGACACCAGGACAGACCGACAAATGTTCTGGCCTTTCCAGGTGATGCCCCCGACTCTCTTGGAGACGGTGTGAAGCTTCTTGGCGATATTGTTATTGCCTCGGGCGTTGTACAACGGGAGGCCGTGGATGAAGGTCGTCCGGTCGGTGATCTCTTGGCGCATATGGTTGTTCACGGGACGCTTCACCTTTTGGGGTATGATCATTTAGCCGAAGATGAGGCTGTTGAGATGGAAGAACTCGAAACAAAAGCGCTTGCAGTACTGGGGATCAGTGACCCGTATTCAACAGAACAAATACAGGCCAGGCGCTTCAACCGATGAAAACAAACGCTGATAATTCTGCTCCACAAAACCCGTCCGGAAACACTGATGGCGCAAACGGGGGTATCGAGGGCTGGTTCCGCCGGATATTTGGCATGCGCAATGGTGGTGATCTGCGCGGAACTCTTGAAGAACTGATTGAGCAGGAAGAAACCGGCGAACTTCCCGCATCCAGTGACGAGCTCACGCTGCTTCGAAATATTCTTGATCTGCATGGTCTCACAGTATATGACATCATGGTGCCGCGCGCGGACATCGTGGCCGTCGATATGGATATATCTCTTTCTGAGCTCGTAAGAATTATGAGTGAAGAAGCGCATTCGCGCATTCCGGTCTATCGCGGATCCCTCGACGATATTGCCGGCATGGTGCACATCAAGGATGTGCTCGCCTGTTGGAACAACGAACAAAAAGTGAAACTCGAAGAGATTGTGCGCTCGGTACTGTTTGTTGCACCGTCCATGCCTGTTCTTGAACTGTTATTGCAGATGCGGGTGAGCCGCGTGCATTTGGCGCTCGTCGTTGATGAATTTGGCGGCATTGATGGTATGGTTACCATTGAAGACCTCGTTGAAGAAATCGTCGGTGAGATCGAAGATGAACACGATGACGATGACACACCCCGAATTACGCAACGCGGCGATGGGACTCTGGTGGCGGACGCCCGAGTGCCGATTAAGGATTTTGAAGACCGTCTGGGCGAGATTTTAACAGATGATGAGCGCGAGGAAGACATCGATACCCTCGGCGGTCTGGTGTTTTTCCTAGCAGGCAGGGTACCCGTGCGGGGTGAAGTTGTGCGGCATGGGTCAGGTTTTGAATTTGAAGTCCTGGATGCAGACCCGAGGCGCATTCGGCGCTTGCGCGTTTGTCAGCCGCCGCCCGCTATCGATGCAAGTAAATGACGGCTTCCACCTCTGACCAGCCTTCGGGTTTGGCGAGTTTAGTATCCCGTTGGGGACTCAAAATAAGCGGATTGGAGGGTTGGTCGCGGAGAGCCGCTGCGGTGGGTTTCGGCATCCTTGCAACAGCTGCACTTCCTCCAATTCACGCAGTGCCGCTCTTGTTTATTTCTTTCCCGTGCCTGCTTTGGCTGTTGGACGGTACCTCGAATTGGCGCCAGGCTTTTTGGGTTGGGTGGTGGTTTGGTCTAGGACATTTTGCCGCCGGATTGTATTGGATCGCCTATTCGCTCGTGGTCGATCTCAGGTTCGCCTGGCTCATCCCGTTTGCCGTTCTTTGTATCCCGGCTGTGATTGGCCTCTATATCGGGGTCTCAACGGCGTTAGCTAGAAAGGTTCGCAGCGGCGTTCCGCGGATCGTCGTCTTGGCGGCTGGCTGGACCCTGATGGAATGGCTACGTGGACAATTGTTTACGGGTTTTCCATGGAATCCAATCGGTTCCGCATGGGTTGTCTCTGATGTCGCTTTGCAATTGGCCTCATTTGCTGGTGTCCTGGGGCTGGGTTTTATAACGGTACTCGGCGCAACCTTTATGGTGTTGCCTTTCCATAAAACCCCCGAGCTTCAATGGCGCCGTTTCGTCCCTACGATGGTTTGTTTGTTGATTGTCTTTTTGCCGGGCATTTTTCGACCAGGCCTGTATGACCCTTTGACCTACCATGCGGATATTCGGCTACGCATTGTTCAGCCCAATATTCCGCAAAAACTAAAATGGCTAAGATCTCTCCGGGATGAACATTTAGAGACATATTTATCGCTGTCTGCTCGGCCAGCTGTCGTGGCGCCAACGCATCTGATTTGGCCCGAGACGGCCGTGCCTTTCGTGGTATCGCGGGACTCGGCCCGACGCCAGAAAATGGCCTCCGTAATTCCGCAAAATGGTCTGCTCTTAACTGGGTCAATACGAACGAGTGACCGCGGCGTCCGTCCTTTTCAGCTATGGAACAGTCTACATGCTCTGTCTGCGGCGGGGGCAATTGAAAAAACCCACGACAAATTTCATCTGGTGCCGTTTGGCGAATACATTCCCTTGAGGCGCTTATTGGTAGATTTTTTTGGGCTCAAAAAAGTCACAGCCGGGCGAACAGATTTCTCGGCCGGGTTGGGACCGCGGACTTTGAAAGTGCCAACATTGCCGTCTTTCAGTCCTTTGATTTGTTATGAAGTGATTTTTCCAGACAAGGTTGTAGCAGCGAAAAGCCGTCCCGACTGGCTTCTCAATATTACAAATGACGCTTGGTTTGGGACGAGTTCGGGCCCCTATCAACATTTTGCAATGGCTCGCCTGCGGGCCGTGGAGCAAGGGTTACCACTGGTTCGTGCTGCAAATACCGGGATATCTGGCGTCATTGATCCATATGGCAGAGTAATCAAACAACTTTTTTTAAATGATCAGGGGGTTGTGGACTCCCGACTGCCCAAGCCGACAACTGCTCCAACGAGCTATAGTAGATATGGGGATTGGCCGACACTGTTTCTCGCCATTTTGGTCTTAATGATATTGATTTGGCGGGCGCAAAGAACGGGGTAGAAGTAAACAAATAAGTATCGATTTTATTTCAAAAATATTACATGATTTGCAATGCACACGATTACCACCTAAAGCGTGTTTTAAGGGGTAATCGTGATAAAAAGAAACCCGGATTGGTTGAAATTGGGTTTTGGCATCAACATATAAATGGATTGCGAAGAATAGTCCTAAATTGAAAGACACAAATAAATAAACTAGGGTGTTAGAATGGTAATGAATTTAGCAGTAGATCCTCCGGAGCGTCGTGGACGTCGAAGCGGACCTCATCCAGTTGACATTCATGTTGGCAGTCGTGTCCGGATGAGACGAACACTCTTGGATATGAGCCAGGAGAAGCTCGGGGATGCTTTAGGGCTGACATTTCAGCAGGTGCAAAAATATGAACGGGGCGCCAACCGGATTGGGTCAAGCCGGTTGTTCGAAATAAGCCGCATTCTGGATGTGCCGGTATCATTCTTTTTTGAAGAAATGTCGTCAGAAGCTGCATCCGCCGGTGCAATGACAGATACCGGAGATGCGCCCTCCGCTGATTCAGAAGAATTCCAGTGCGATCCGTTGGCCAAGCGCGAAACCCTTGAGCTGGTCCGCGCTTATTATCGCATTACTGACCCGCGCGTCAGGAAGCGGGTCTTCGAACTGACAAAATCTATCGCTGCTGACCAGTCTAATACCGACTGAAAATTATAGGGAATTCGGAAACAGGCTGTTTATTTCGACATACCGTTTCCGAATCCTTTCCTCTGCCCCTTGACTGTAAGGAGGATTTGCCACAAAAACTCGCCAGACAATTTTGTTGTCACGCTGAAATCCTACAGCGTGGCGCTCGTTTATTTGTATTGAAGCTTCGGGCGCTCCGGCCCGCGAGCTATATATTAACCCTGACAGGAGGGTGAGAAATTGCCAAAGGGCACATATCTTTTTACCAGTGAATCTGTTTCAGAAGGCCACCCGGATAAAGTTTCCGATCGAATTTCCGATGCGGTATTGGACACCTTTTTAGCCGCCGACCCATTATCAAGGGTTGCTTGTGAAACTTTGTGTACCACTAATCGTGTTGTTCTCGGTGGCGAGGTCAGAGGACCGGACTCAATTACCAAAGATCTCCTGGAACAGGTGGTCCGCGACGCGGTGAAGGATATCGGCTACAAGCAGGACGGATTCCATTGGAAAGATGCGGCTGTTGAAATTCACCTGCATCAGCAATCGTCTGATATCGCGCAGGGAGTTGATGCAAGTGGTAACAAAGATGAGGGCGCAGGCGACCAGGGGATAATGTTTGGCTATGCCTGTACCGAGACCGAAGCTTTGATGCCGGCGCCAATTCAGTTTTCCCACTCCATTTTACAGTCTATGGCCGCTGCAAGACATTCCGGCGCCGATAAAGGTCTTGGCCCCGATTCAAAAAGCCAGGTCACACTACAATATGTTGATGGGAAGCCGGTTAAGGCGACCTCCGTCGTGGTATCGACACAGCATGCAGAAGACCTTACAACTGAACAGGTTCGAGAGATTGTTCGCCCGCATGTCCTCAGCTCTTTGCCTGATGGCTGGATGTGTGACGAGGCGGAATTTTATGTCAATCCAACAGGCCGCTTTGCTGTTGGTGGGCCCGACGGTGACTGCGGCCTGACCGGTCGAAAAATTATTGTCGATACCTATGGTGGGGCGGCACCGCATGGTGGCGGTGCCTTCTCCGGAAAGGATTCAACGAAGGTCGACCGATCCGCTGCTTACGCAGCGCGCTATGTCGCCAAAAATGTCGTAGCCGCAGAACTAGCAGAACGTTGCGTAATTCAGCTGTCTTACGCCATTGGCGTCGCGAAGCCACTATCGGTCTATGTCGATACCTATGGGACAGGTAATGTCGATGAAGAAAAACTTTCAGCGGTCATTCAGGATGTCGTAGATCTATCTCCAAGAGGAATTCGCGAACATCTGCAATTGAGTCGGCCAATTTATGCGCGGACGGCGGCATATGGTCATTTCGGTCGCAATCCCGACGATGATGGTGGGTTCTCTTGGGAGAAAACCGATATCGCCGCAGAGTTGAAGGCAGCGTTCGACTGACCGTACAGCGCACATTACATGGGCGGCGGATCGGCCGCCCATTGCGAAAATCTCGGCAGCTGCTGGTCGATAATCTGCTGCCAACTCTAGAGATTGCTGTTCCGGCATCAGAAGAATCTGTCGATCCCGCAACATTCTTTGCACCGGATATGCGGAACATCTGGCTCGAAATCGGATTTGGGTCAGGGGAGCATCTGGTACGGCAGGCCATTGAAAATCCCTCTGTCGGGTTTATCGGTTGCGAGCCCTTTATCAATGGCGTTGCGCGACTGCTGGCGGATATCGAAAAACACGACATAAAAAATGTCAGGATTTTCCGGGACGATGCGAGAATTTTACTACGGGCAATGCCAGACCAATCTATCGGTAGGACATTTATTCTGTTCCCGGACCCGTGGCCCAAAAAACGGCATCACAAGCGCCGAATAATCGGCCCTTTAACGATTCCGTTCCTGACCCACCTTATGCGGATTGGCGCTGAACTGCGAATTGCGACAGATGACCCAAGTTACAAAGAATGGATTTTGCAATATTTGCTGGCCTGTGAGGCGTTTGAATGGCGCGCCCGCCAGCCGCGGGATTGGCGTATTAGACCGGAAGACTGGCCGCCAACCCGATATGAAAAGAAAGCAAATGAAGCGGGGCGTCAATGTACGTATTTTATGTTTGATCGGCAGGGCTGATCTCTCCTGCCAAAAGGCTTGCGGAAATGAGCTAAATCACGATATATAGCTGCCAATTACATTCCTGTGGTTTCTTACGAGAGACGGTTTTTTGGGAGTGGGCCACCGGCCCACTTTTTTTATTAGCGCCGTCCGGAATTTTGAGAGCCACAACAGGCTATTAAATAGGTTAGCGTGAGCGGTACAGAAAAGATTCAGACGATGATTAACCCTTCGGTCGTTGATGCGGGGTTTGACCTCGTGCGCGTTCAGTTTCTGGATGATCGTAGAAAGACATTACAGATCATGATCGAACGTCGTGATCGTCGTCCGATTACTGTAGATGATTGTGCCACGGTTAGCCGCATCGTTTCGACGCTGCTGGATGTCGAAGACCCGGTTTCTGGCCGCTATAATCTGGAGGTCAGCTCACCCGGGATAGATCGCCCACTTGTTAAGGTCTCGGATTACGAAAGATTTGCCGGATTTGAAGCGATGGTTGAAACCAAACAGGCGCTAGATGGGCGGAAGAAGTTTCGCGGGCGCATCGCCGGTGTAGATGGCGTGAATATTCAAATGGAATGTGATGGCGAAAGTGCCGCCCTTCCCTTTGACGAGATACGACGGGCATCGCTCGTTATAACAGATGAGTTAATTGAAGTGGCGCGGCGTGAAGCTAGTGCAGCTGCCCAGACGGAGCATTAAGATGGATTTGGAAAACGATACAATTGTCGGCGCCGGGTATGACCGAGGCGAGTTGTTGCAAGTCGCTGAAGCGGTTGCACGGGACAAGGGCATTGAATCTGAAGAAGTTGTTGAAGCGATGGAGCAGGCAATTCAGAAAGCCGCCCGGTCGCGTTATGGTCATGAAAATGATGTCCGTGCTGAAATTGACCGCAAATACGGCGAAATAAATCTAGCGCGCTATATGGAAGTTGCGGACCCCGTCGAAAATGACGCTATGCAGATTTCGGTAGAGGAAGCGAAACGTTTGAATCCCGATGCAGAGGTCGGCGACTTTTTATCCGAAGCGCTGCCTCTCGTTGATTTTGGCCGGATTGCCGCCCAAACGGCAAAGCAGGTTATTGTTCAGAAGGTGCGCGAAGCAGAGCGTGCCAGACAGTATAATGAATATAAGGATCGTGTTGGTGAGATCGTAAACGGTATCGTCAAACGGGCAGAGTTTGGCAATGTGACAGTTGATCTCGGTCGAGGCGAGGCTGTCCTTCGGCGCGATGAAATAATTCCGCGGGAGACGTTCCGCCCCGGTGATCGCGTGCGCGCCTATATTTATGATGTTCGCGAAGAGATGCGGGGCCCGCAAATCTTCCTATCGCGTACTCACCCGCAATTTATGGCCGGACTATTCAAACAGGAAGTCCCCGAAATTTATGATGGCATTATTGAAATGAATGCTGTTGCCCGTGACCCAGGCAGCCGCGCCAAGATTGCCGTAACCTCCAATGATTCGAGCATTGACCCGGTTGGCGCTTGCGTTGGCATGCGGGGCAGTCGTGTGCAGGCCGTTGTTGGTGAGTTGCAGGGCGAGAAGATCGATATCATTCAACATTCTCCTGACCCGGCGACATTCATTGTGAATGGATTGGCGCCTGCAGAAGTTGCCAAAGTTGTTCTCGATGAAGAAGCAAACCGTATTGAAGTCGTCGTTCCCGACGATCAGCTAAGCCTGGCGATCGGCCGTCGCGGTCAGAATGTTCGCCTTGCGTCACAGCTGACTGGCTGGGACATCGTAATCCTGACTGAGGAAGAGGAGTCCGAACGTCGTCAGGAAGAATTCCGAGCGCGGTCGCAAATGTTTATTGATGCGTTGGAAGTCGATGACGTTCTTGCCCATCTTTTGGTCACGGAAGGTTTCTCATCTGTTGAAGAGGTTGCCTTTGTGCCGATTGAAGATTTGTTGGCAATCGAAGGGTTTGATGAAGAGCTTTCGGAAGAACTGCGTAACAGAGCGCACATACATCTCACAGAAAAAGAAGAGGAATATGCCAATCGCCGGAGCGAGTTGGGTGTCGCGGACGATTTGCTCGAGGTAGAGGGGTTGACCGGTGCAATGATTGTGACGTTTGGCGAAGCTGGCATCAAAACACGGGATGATCTTGCAGACCTCGCCGGTGATGAATTGTGTGCGGCAGAGGATGGACTGCTCCGCGAATTCCAGATTTCAGAAGATGAGGCAAATCAGATCATTATGGCGGCGCGGGCGCACTGGTTCGAAGATGAAGAAGAACCCAGTGACGCTTCCGACGATTCCGAAACTTCAGCAGATGATGCATCCGGCGAAGAGCCGGCTGCTAATGCTTAGGCACGCGGCGATGAGGTCTTACAGATCATGTATTCGACGCAAAGCGCACAGCAAACAGCCTCAACCGCGAGACCAAGTAAGCCTTCTCGCGATCGCCGCTGTTTCGTCACCTATGACTGCAAACCCACAGACGAGCTCGTCCGTTTTGTCGTAGCGCCTGACCAGAGCATCGTCCCTGATCTTGCAGAGCGCCTGCCTGGTCGTGGGCTCTGGCTTTCTTCCTCTCGCGAAACCGTGAATACCGCTTGCGCAAAGCGGTTATTTTCAAAGGCTGCGGGAGCCCCGGTTACGGTACGAGATGATCTCGCCGACGCCATTGAGGAGCAGCTCCACAAGCGTTGTCTTGAATTACTCGGCATGGCGAGGCGGGCAGGGGAAGCTGTCGGCGGTTTTCAAAAAGTGATTGCTCTTTTAAAGGAGCGTTCGGCATCGGTGATTTTTTGCGCGCGTGATGGCGCAGATGACGGTACAAGTAAGGTTGTCGCGGCAGCCAAAGGCGCGCCGGTTATTAAAGTGTTTACAGGTGCAGAGCTCGGAAGCATTTTCGGGCGTGAAAGAACGGTGTATGTAGCGGTGGCGCAAAAAGCGCTTGGCGCTCGTATATTACGTGAGTCTGAACGGTTGGCGGGTTTCCGCCTTGCGGAAACGATATGAAGGTTTTGGAAATATGAGCGATGAAAATGAAGGCAAAAAGGGCGTTCTAAAAGCGCGTCCGGGCCGACTCGAACTCAAGAAAACAGTTGATGCTGGTCAGGTACGCCAGAGCTTTTCGCATGGTCGGACTAAATCAGTTGCTGTCGAGGTTCGTCGCAAAAGGACCTTTACCCAAGGTGCCGGTGGCTCCATGGAAGAAGTCAAACGCCAAGCTGCGGAAAAAGCTGCCAGTGAAGCCGCGCCGGAAGAAGTGGAAAAGCCTGATACTGAAGAGTCCTCGAAGCGGCCAACAGTTTTGCGTACGCTGACTGAGCAGGAAGCGGCTGCCCGGGCAAAGGCGCTGGAAGGTGCTCGTGGCGGCGACACCAGCGCCAATAAAATTCTTGAGCGGACGGCGGAGGGTGCAGAAGCACGCCGAGCCGCGGCGCGCACTGAAGAGGAAGCGCGAAAGGCTGAAGAAGAAAAATGCCAGGAAGAGGACCGTTTGCGGCGTGAAGAAGAAGAGCAACGCAAGCAAGAGGAAGAAGCCGCCGCGAAGCGGGCCGCCGAGCAGGCTGAGAATGCACAGGAACGTATTGCGAGCCGGGAAGCGGCTGTCGATCCTGCAACTGTTGAAGCGGAAGAGAAGGAACAGGGTGCCCGCACAAAACGTCCAACGCGACCTGCGGAGAAACGCCCGGCTGCGAGGAGGACAGAACCTCGGCGCCGAGCTGGCAAGTTAACAGTTGCCCAGGCCCTCAATGATGACGAACGTGTTCGGAGCCTTGCTTCGGTGCGACGGGCACGTGAACGCGAACGCCGTAATTTGCGGGCGCAACCACAGGAAGCCGTCAAGATAGTGCGGGACGTCGTTGTGCCCGAAACGATCACAGTGCAAGAGCTTGCGAACCGCATGACGGAACGTGGGGTCGATGTCATCCGCAGTCTTATGAAGCTTGGTGTCATGGCGACGCTTCAGCAGACAATCGATGCTGATACGGCAGAACTTATTGTCGCTGAATTTGGTCACAATATGCGGCGCGTCAGTGAGTCAGATGTCGAAATTGGTCTCAAAGGCGAAGACGACGCGGAAGATACATTACAACCGCGCGCCCCTGTTGTGACGGTCATGGGTCACGTCGATCACGGTAAAACGTCACTACTTGATGCATTGCGGTCCAGCGATGTTGTCAGTGGCGAGGCCGGCGGGATCACCCAGCATATCGGTGCTTATCAGGTGGAAATTCCCGCTGGAGACAAAATCACCTTTATCGATACGCCAGGTCATGCGGCATTTACGGCGATGCGAGCGCGGGGCGCTAATGTTACGGATATCGTTATCCTCGTCGTCGCTGCTGACGATGGCATTATGCCACAAACAATTGAGGCGATTGATCACGCCAAGGCTGCCGAAGTGCCGATCATTGTCGCGATCAACAAAATTGATCGCCCGAATGCTGATGCGACGCGTGTTCGAAATGAGTTGCTGCAGCATGAATTGGTGGTCGAGGAAATGGGTGGCGACATCCTCGCTATTGAAGTCTCGGCGACGGAAAAAACAAATCTGGATAAGCTCCTTGAAGCTGTACTACTGCAGGCAGAAATCCTTGAATTACGCGCCAACCCTGATCGTCCGGCGGAAGGTGTTGTTGTAGAAGCAAACCTCGAGACCGGTCGCGGTGCAGTCGCAACGATGCTGATCCAGCGAGGCGCGCTTGCCGTCGGCGATATCGTGGTCGCCGGGGCGGAATGGGGGCGCGTTCGGGCAATATCTGATCATGATGGAAATTCCATCAAAAAAGGCGGTCCGTCACAACCGGTTGAAGTGATGGGGCTGAGTGGTGCTCCCTCAGCTGGTGACGAATTTGCTGTTGTTGAGAATGAACAGCGTGCGCGTGAGATTACGGAGTTTCGCTCACGTCGAAACCGCGCCCAGAAATCTGCTGCGGCGCCACGGGGCACTCTCGAGCAAATGTTCCTTGAGATCGAAGCTGGTCAGTTTCAGGAACTGCCGATCCTCATTAAAGCCGACACTCATGGGTCGGTCGAAGCGATCATCGGCAGTCTTGAAAAAATTGGCACTGAAGAGGTCACTGCCCGTGTCCTTCATTCCGGAGTTGGCGGCATCAACGAATCTGACGTTAGCCTCGCTCAGGCGTCTAATGCCTTTATTGTCGGCTTCAATGTTCGTGCGAATGCGCAGGCGCGCGATTTTGCGCGTAAGGAGAATGTCGACATCCGATATTATTCGGTCATCTATAATTTTCTTGATGATATCAAGGATATGATGAGTGGCATGTTGGCGCCTGAGAGCAAAGAGACCTTCCTTGGCAATGCCGAGATTCTCGAAGTGTTCAACATCAGCAAGATCGGCAAGATTGCCGGCTGCAAGGTTACCGAGGGTATGGTTAAGCAGGGGTCAGCGGTACGACTTCTGCGCGACGATGTTGTTATTCACGAAGGTAGTCTCGGGACATTGAAACGCTTCAAGGATGAAGTCCGTGAAGTGCGGGACGGTATGGAATGCGGCATGGCCTTCGAAAATTATCAGGACATCAAGACTGGTGACATTATCGAATGTTTTGATGTCGAAGAGGTCGCACGCTCACTCTAGGATATAGCGCCAGTTTTTTGGTGCCGGAGTCGTTATGGCAAATCGACGGAATAGCGGACAACGCGCGGGCCGCGAACGTTCGCAGCGTCAGTTGCGGGTCGGTGAACTTATTCGTCACGCGTTGGTCGAAATTCTGATGCGGGGGGAATTGCGAGACTCTGACCTTGAGGGCGTCTCAATCACTGTTTCTGAAGTGCGGGTTAGTCCTGACCTCAAGAATGCCACCGCATTTGTTATGCCGCTCGGCGGAAAAGAAGTTCCCAAAATTGTGGAAGCTCTGAAAAGGGCGGCTCCCTTTTTACGCCGTCAAATCGGAGCTTCAACGACAATGCGTTACATGCCTGCTATCAGCTTCGTCGCCGATGAGGCTTTTGATGAGGGGGCAAAAATAGACGCGCTGCTGCGCTCTGCAGAAATTTCACGCGATCTGTCTGGCGTTGATGCAGATAGTGAAGCCGACGAAAGCGAATAATGGCGCGAAAAAGACGCGGCCAACCTATTCATGGTTGGATTTCAATTGATAAGCCTTCCGGACGAACATCAGCACAAGTAACGTCACAGGTTCGACGTCTTCTTGATGCGGCTAAAGCCGGGCATGGCGGAACATTGGATCCTCTTGCCACCGGAGTCCTGCCGATTGCTCTCGGAGAAGCCACCAAAACAGTTTCTTATGTCATGAATGGCATAAAACGCTACAGGTTTACGGTGTGTTGGGGAGAAGAACGGACCACTGACGACCTGGAGGGAGAAATCACGGTGTCAAGTGATCATCGCCCGACAGAAGCCGATATAATGACTGTTTTACCTGAATTCGTTGGCGATATTGAACAGGTGCCACCGGACTATTCCGCCATCAAGTTGGAGGGCAAGCGGGCCTATGAGCTGGCACGTAAAGGAAAAGAGGTTTCCATTGCGAAACGCCAGGTGCACATAGAAGAATTTTCGTTGGTTTCCATGCCTGACGATGATCACGCTGTCTTTGAAGTTATGAGTGGCAAGGGCACCTATATGCGGAGCCTGGCACGGGATATCGCCCGTCGTTTGGGCACAGTTGGACATATATCTGAACTGCGCAGAATAAGCTGCGGACCCTTTTCAGAAACGGCTTCGATTTCGCTGGAATCTCTTGAAGCTCTGGTGCATAGTGCGCCGCCTTCTGCCTACCTGCTTGCAGTCGAGACCGCGCTGGACGACATCCCGGCCCTGGCCTTGAACGCAGCTCAGGCCGATCACCTAAGACATGGGCGACCGGTGCGAGTGCAGGATCCAGAAGGACGTTCCTTTGTAGAAACCGGGTCGCTGGTTGAAGGGGATGTGCTTTGTGCCATGGCTGATGGTCAGCCCGTGGCGCTGGCCCGGTTTACCGATGGAGAAATTCGTGCGGTACGGGTCTTAAACATTTAGACATAGGAGAAATCGATGTCGATTACGCAAGAGCGCAAGACTGAGCTCATAAAAGAGTTCCAGCAAAGTGACGGCGACACAGGGTCGCCGGAAGTCCAGGTTTCGATTCTGACAGAACGGATCAACAACCTTACTGAACACCTTAAGGAACATAAAAAAGACCATCATTCACGTCGCGGCCTTCTGATCATGGTCGGTCAACGCCGTAGTTTGCTGGACTATTTAAATCGCAAAAATACAGCGCGGTATCAGGATTTGATTAAGCGTTTGGGTCTGCGTCGCTAAGGGCAGCGTAGATACCCGTTAGGTTCATCCGGCATGGGTCGGATGGCTACGTCGATTCCGTGAACTAGTTGCGGAACGGCAGGAAGCAGGGCAAATGGGCTGCTGCTTCAAGGTTGGCGCGCATCCGGCGTCGTCAATCAGCAAGGAAGGAATGGAATACATGTTTTCCGTACATCGAAAAGAAGTGATGTGGGGCGGGCGCAAGCTCGTCTTTGAAACGGGCAAAGTTGCCCGCCAGGCCGATGGCGCCGTTATGGTGACCTATGGCGATACCATGGTGTTGTGCACGGCTGTTGCGCAAAAAGCGCCCAAGCCGGGAATCGACTTTTTCCCGCTTACCGTCAACTACCAGGAAAAAACATTTGCTGCGGGTAAAATTCCCGGAGGCTTTTTTAAGCGTGAAGGGCGCCCTAACGAAAAGGAAACGCTGACGTCACGCCTGATTGATCGGCCAATTCGGCCGTTGTTTGCCAAAGGCTTTCAGAACGAGACACAGGTTATCTGTACAGTTTTGAGCCATGATCTGGAAAATGATCCGGATGTTGTCTCGTTGGTTGGCGCCTCTGCGGCGCTCACTATTTCGGGCATGCCCTTTATGGGTCCGATTGGCGGCGCGCGCGTTGGCTATATCGACGGCGAATATGCCTTGAACCCCCTACCCGAAGATATTGAGAAATCTGATCTCAATATGGTCGTTGCGGGAACCCCTGATGCGGTACTGATGGTGGAATCCGAAGCCAGTGAACTTTCTGAAGAAACCATGCTGGGCGCTGTTATGTTTGCCCATCGTGAGTTTCAGCCTGTTATCCAGGCAATCATTGAACTTGCAGAAGAGTGTGCCAAGGAGCCGTGGGATGTTCCCGAACCAGCCCCTGAAAAGGCTGAACTCGCCGCCAAGCTCAAAGACGTTGCTGAAGCGGGTATTCGGGAGGCTTATTCCGAAACTGTTAAACAGGCGCGCGTTGAAAAGATTTCAGCAGCAAAAGCGGCAGCAGTTGAAGCGCTGGATGTTGATGAGGATTCCGAAAAACTCCTCGGTGGTCTGCTCAAGGATCTCGAAAAAGATGTGGTCCGCGGCAACATTCTTGATACTGGCAATCGGATTGATGGCCGGGATACCAAGACAGTTCGCCCGATTGTTGCGGAAGTTGGCATTCTGCCAAGGTCGCACGGGAGTGCACTCTTTACCCGTGGTGAGACACAGGCTTTATGTGTAGCAACACTTGGCACGGGACAGGATGAACAGATCATTGATGCTCTAGAAGGCGAGTATCGTGAGAACTTCATGCTGCATTATAACTTCCCGCCATATTCCGTCGGTGAAACCAGCTTCCTGCGTTCTCCGGGACGTCGCGAAATCGGTCATGGCAAGCTCGCCTGGCGGGCCGTTCGGGCCGTGCTTCCGAGCAAGGAAGACTTCCCATATACGATGCGGATTGTGTCTGAAATCACCGAATCAAACGGTTCCTCTTCGATGGCAACTGTTTGCGGCACCTCATTGTCGTTAATGGATGCGGGCGTACCGATCACGCGCCCTGTCGCCGGTATTGCCATGGGATTGATTAAGGAAGATCGTGGTTTCGCGGTTCTTTCCGATATTCTCGGCGATGAAGATCATCTTGGTGATATGGACTTTAAAGTTGCCGGCACCTCTGAGGGTGTGACGTCATTGCAGATGGACATCAAAATTACTGGCATTACTGAAGAGATCATGAAAGTTGCTCTCGATCAGGCGTGTGAAGGTCGCCAGCATATTCTCGGTGAAATGTCTAAAGCGCTGGACACGGCGCGTGACGATGTTAGCGACAATGCACCGCGGATCACCACGATGTCTGTTCCGAAGGACAAGATCCGTGACGTTATCGGAACCGGTGGCAAGGTTATTCGCGAAATTTGCGAGGTAACTGGCGCCAAGATTGATATCGATGATGATGGCACGATCAAGGTAGCTGCGTTTACGGCGGAAGCCGGAACGGCGGCCATTGACTGGATCAAAGGTATCGTTGCTGAACCCGAGGTTGGGACCATTTATGACGGTAAAGTCGTAAAGGTCGTCGATTTCGGCGCCTTTGTGAACTTCCTTGGTGCGAAAGACGGGCTGGTTCATATCAGTGAACTTGCCCCGCAGCGCGTTGGTAAAGTGACGGACATTGTCAATGAAGGAGACCAGGTGAAGGTCAAAGTCCTCGCTGTTGATGACCGCGGTAAGGTAAAACTCAGCATGAAAGTTGTCGATCAGGAAACTGGTGAAGAAATCAGCGGCAAGCCAAAAGAAGAGGCTTCCGCAGAATAAAATTGATCGGTCGCCGGTTTATTGCCGGTGATCACACCAATTCGGGCGGTGTCGGCAAATTGCGGGCACCGCCCTTTTTGTATCGAAATTCGAAGTTTATCGAAAAAAATCGCGCCCAGGGCTGGTCATTTCGAAAACGCTTCATATAAAGACTAGGTAGAAGGGGTAGCACCCGATATGTCGGTAATCCCGTCACGACCGTTTTTCAATAAAGGCGAGCCGGACGGTATCCCAATTGGGCATGTTTAGAAGGACCGCGGCTGCCAATGAGTGTCATGGAGCGCAGTAGTTTTACTTATGATGACCTGATCGATTGCGGGCATGGGAAGTTATTCGGTGATGGTAATGCACAATTACCCTTGCCGCCGATGTTGATGTTTGATCGGATCACTCAAATTTCTGAAGATGGTGGAGAATTCGGCAAAGGAGAAGTCGTTGCTGAATTCGACATCAAGCCGGATTTATGGTTTTTCCCGTGTCATTTTGAGGGCGACCCTGTCATGCCCGGGTGTCTTGGACTGGATGCATTGTGGCAACTCGTCGGATTCCATCTTGGCTGGCTGGGCGTACCCGGACGGGGTCGTGCCCTAGGGCTGGGTGGTTTGAAATTTAATGGTCAGGTAACGCCCGATGCAAAGCTTGTGACCTATCGGATCGATGTTAAGCGAGTTTTGCGCAGAGGATTTGCCATCAGTATCGCCAACGGGACACTGGACGTCGATGGTCAAGCGGTGTACGAGGCACAGGATTTACGCGTAGGGGTGTTTACCTCTACCGATCAAATGTGAGGATGCTATGAAGCGAGTAGCGATAACCGGACTTGGGATTGTCTCGAGCATCGGGAATACCAAAGATGAAGTAACTGCCTCTCTCCGCGAGGGGAAATCGGGAATTTCATTTGCTCCGGAATATGCGGAACGGGGTTTTCGCAGTCATGTCCATGGTGCGCCCAACATTGATCTGGATAGTTTTGTTGATCGTAAGCACCGCCGCTTTATGGGGGATGGTGTTGCCTATAATTACGTCGCGATGAATCAGGCCATCGAGGATTCAGGGCTGGAAGAGACGGAAGTTTCCCATGATCGCACTGGTTTGATCATGGGATCTGGTGGCCCCTCGACAAAAAACCTGTTGGTTGCCTTTGATACGGCGCGCGAAAAAAGCGCCAAAAAAGTCGGGCCCTTTATGGTGCCTCGAACCATGTCGAGCACCAATTCGGCGGTTTTGGCGACCGCCTTTAAGATTAAAGGCGTGAACTATTCAATTAGCTCTGCCTGTGCGACCAGTGCTCATTGTATCGGCAATGCAGCCGAACTTATCCAGCTTGGAAAACAGGATGTTGTCTTTGCGGGGGGTGGTGAAGAGCTCGACTGGACGATGACAGTGCTGTTCGATGCGATGCCAGCTCTTTCAGGTGGATATAATGATACGCCTGACAAAGCTTCCCGTCCCTTTGACGAAAATCGTGACGGCTTTGTGATTGCTGGCGGTGGCGGCGTGGTTGTTTTGGAAGAGCTCGAGCATGCGAAGGCCCGGGGTGCAAAAATTTATGCTGAAGTCGCGGGTTATGGTGCGACATCTGACGGGTTTGATATGGTACAGCCCTCAGGTGAAGGGGCTGTCCGTTGTATGAATATGGCGTTGCAGGGCGTGGATTCGGTTGACTACGTCAATACACACGGCACCTCAACGCCGGTTGGTGACGTAAAAGAATTAGCCGCCCTCCGCACAGTGTTTGGTGAACGGAATAGAATTCCGGCCTTTAATTCAACCAAATCCCTGGCTGGCCATTCTCTCGGAGCGACCGGCGTTCACGAGGCGATCTATACTTTGTTGATGATGGAGAACAGCTTTATCTCCGCGTCCGCCAATGTAGAAAATGTTGATCCTGAAGTCGGTGATATGCCGCTTGTTACAGAGCGCCAGGACAATGTCGAAATCAATTGTGCGCTTTCCAACAGTTTTGGATTTGGTGGCACAAATGCGTCTCTTGCATTCAAATCCTTGCAGGCCGCTTGAAAACGGAAAAGATCATGTCTGATTCAAGTTTGATGCAGGGAAAACGCGGGCTGGTTCTCGGTGTTGCAAATGATCACTCCATTGCCTGGGGAATCGCCAGCGCCGTCGCTGACCACGGTGCTGAATTGGCTTTTACCTACCAAGGAGAGGGCTTTGCCAAGCGGGTCGGGCCACTTGCGGACTCCGTTGGCTCCAAAATTGTTCTGCCGTGTGACGTTAGTGACGATGATAGTATCGATTCAGTTTTTTCAACTATTGAGAAAGAATGGGGCGGGCTGGATTTTGTGGTCCACTCGGTGGCTTATTCCGATAAAGATGAGCTGTCCGGCCGCTACGTTGATACGACCCGCGACAACTTCAAGCTAACGCTCGATATCTCGTGTTTTTCTTTTACGACCATTGCCCAACGTGCGGCGGCTTTGATGTCAAATGGCGGCAGTCTTATTACCCTCACCTATCCCGGTGCCGAGCGCGTCATGCCTAATTACAACGTGATGGGTGTCGCCAAGGCAGCCCTGGAGGCAAGCGTAAAATATCTGGCGGTCGATCTCGGGGCCGAAAATATTCGGGTGAACGCAATTTCCGCCGGTCCGATGCGCACTTTGGCGGGTAGCGCCGTTGGTGGTGCCCGTCAGGTCTATAAATGGAATGAAGAATATTCACCATTACGGAAAAATACGCAGCTCGAAGACGTTGGCGGCGCGGGTCTTTATCTATTGAGTGATCTTTCCGCAGGGATTACCGGTGAAATCATGCATGTCGATTCCGGCTATAACGTCGTTGGCGTGCCTGATTTGTTGCGCCATCGTGAAAAAGACGCTTAAAAAACCGCTGTTTTAAGCCGGTCGAGTAAATTTTTTAAACTCTTCTCTTTTTAACAGTTCCAATCTGCAAAATATGGCCTATATTTCAGGAATGAATGATAGACCCTTTACATATGTGATCGAGCTTCTGCATAGTGCGGGGCTTCGTCCCACGCGGCAACGCATGGCCCTTGCTCGCCTTCTCTTTGATGAAGGCAATCGACATGTCACTGCTGAAGAGTTGCATCGTGAAGCCAAGAAGGCACGTATTCCGGTGTCCCTGGCGACTATTTACAACACATTGCACCAATTTACGGCGGCGGGATTGTTACGTGAGGTGATCGTCGAGCCGGGCCGTGCTTATTTCGATACAAACCTGGCAAGCCATCATCATTTCTTTTTTGAAGATTCTGGTGAGATTGAAGACATTCCTGACAATCAGGTGACAATTTCTCATCTGCCGGATATTCCGGAAGGGACAGAACTCAATCGGGTTGATGTCGTGGTTCGGGTTGCCACATCGACTAGCAATACATAGGTCTAAACTAGTTTAGAATTAATAAAAACAGTTGAATAAGAAAAAATAATATAGTATTTTATCGTTAGACAATTTCGTCAGTTTTCTAATCAGCGGTGCCGGATAAGGGGCTGCATACTATCAAAGGGAAGAGGAGAGAGACCGATGCCAGCGTTAAAAGGGACAAAAACTGAAGACAATCTGAAAGCTGCTTTTGCCGGGGAATCCCAGGCAAACCGCCGCTATCTTTATTTTGCACAAAAGGCCGATGTCGAAGGGTATAACGACGTTGCCGCTGTTTTCCGGTCAACCGCCGAAGGCGAAACCGGTCATGCCCACGGCCATCTTGAATATCTTGAAGAAACCGGTGATCCGGCAACCGGTGAGCCCATTGGCACTACAGCGAACAACTTGAAGGCGGCTGTTGCTGGTGAAACTCACGAATACACAGATATGTATCCCGGAATGGCGCGCGAAGCCCGTGATGAAGGTTTCGATGAAATTGCCAGCTGGTTTGAAACGCTGGCCAAAGCGGAAAAATCCCACGCTGGTCGTTTCCAGAAGGCGTTTGACGAGCTCGATTGAGTATCTGAGATTACAGACGGAGAGCAGCTGCTCTCCGTCTGATTTTCCTACATCCAGTTTTACCACACAGGAAAAGCCTATTTTCCTGAACAGGTTTGTTGTGGCCAATGGCCAAAGGCAGGGACCGCATGTCTGAAGGAAGTCTTGAAGCCCCAATTCGTCATCCGATCGACTGGAATGATCCGGAATTTTTCGACAGTGAGATTTTGGATCAGGAGTTACGGCGTGTCTTTGATATTTGTCATGGCTGCCGCCGATGTTTCAATCTCTGTGATTCATTCCCCAAACTCTTTGACCTGATCGATGATTCTGAAACCGGTGAGATGGACTCGGTGTCCAGTGATGGCTTCAAGCCTGTCGTCGATGCCTGCACTTTGTGCGACATGTGTTTCATGACCAAATGTCCCTATGTGCCACCGCATGAATTTAATCTCGACTTTCCGCATTTGATGTTGCGCTACAGGGCGATTGAAAATCGCAATGGTGACATCCCCTTTGTTCAAAAAGAGGTATCGAAAACCGACCGGAATGGGAAACTTGCCGCGCCGGTTGCCGGCCTCGCAAATTGGGGAACAGGTGTCGGTAACGCACTTACCCGTCCGGCGATGCAGGCGGTGACCGGCATCGACAAGAATGCCGTGCTGCCCAAATTCCACGGCAAGACATTTACAGCACGGGCAAAAAAAGATGTCCCGGCAATCAATATGGATGCCCCGGCAGCTGGCCGGAAAGCTGTGCTCTATGCGACCTGCTTTGTGAATTACAACAATCCCGATATCGGCCAAGCCGCGCGGAATGTGTTAGCGAAGAATGGCGTGGAGACCGAAGTCGTCTATCCAAGCTGCTGTGGTATGCCCAAACTCGAGCATGGTGATATTGCAGCTGTCGCTGAGAACGCCGAGGCTGTGGCAGCAGAACTCCTGCCCTGGGTTGATAAGGGATATGACATTATTGCGCTGGTTCCCAGCTGCGCCTTGATGCTCAAGTTTGAGTGGCCGCTTATTTTGCCCGACAATGACAACATTAAACGTCTTTCCGCAGCGACCCGCGATATTACAGAATATGTGGTCGATATTGCCAAGAACGAAGGACTTGCAGAGGGGCTTGAACCGGCAGCCGGTGGCGTGACCGTGCATTTGGCTTGTCACGCCCGGGCGCAGAACATGGGTCCCAAAGCGGCCGATATGTTGCGGTTATTGCCCGATACGAATGTTAGCGTCGTCGAGCGTTGCTCCGGACATGGCGGCTCTTGGGGCATGATGAAAGAGAATTTTGAAACTGGTATGAAGGTCGGCAAGCCCGTAGCACGGGATGCGTTGGAGCAAGCATCGGGAGCTGTCGTATCGGAATGCCCGCTTGCGGGTTTGCATATATTGCAGGGGATGGAACGCCTGCAGGCTGAGAAGGGCGAAGGGACGGTGCCGGATGTAGCACCGCATCCGATCGAAATTTTGGCGAAGGCTTACGGGTTCTGAAGGAATAACCGGTTATGAAAAAAGAAATTCGCCGCGAAGACATAATGCCAATGGATGAATATGCCGGGGTTCGGCGCGAACGTGCTAAATCACTCGCCGCGGCAAAAAAGAGCCGTCGTATTGAGTTGGGCCCCTCCTGTACCTTCTATTTCGAGAGCTACGATACAATGTGGTTCCAGATCCATGAAATGCTCTATATCGAAAAAGGCGGCGAAGACCAGATTGCGGGAGAGCTCGAGGCCTACAATCCATTGATCCCCAAAGGGCGCGAGCTTGTCGCAACGGTAATGATTGAAGTCGGCGATCCGGACCGGCGCGCGGCATTGCTCGCAAAACTTGGTGGATTTGAAGAAACCATTACCTTGACCTTGAATGGCGACATTATTCAGGGCGTTGCCGAAGTGGATGTCGACAGAACAACTGCTGATGGTAAAGCATCCTCCGTGCAGTTCTTAAGGTTTCCCTTTGACGACGACCAAGCAAAATTGTTTCAGGAAGAGAGCACCGATATTGTCTTGGCGATAGGTCATCCGGAATATCGCCATATGGCCGGAATGCCTGATGATATCCGTGCTGTCCTCGCAGCGGACCTGGATTAAAGCAAAGCCCTATTTCACGGTTTCGTTCGGGTAGACGCCCCATATCTGATGGTGACGCATCCATCCGGTGAACCCCGAAAAATCAATTTTGCACCATCTCTTGTCGCATTCTTCTATTTTGCCAATGACCTTTTTTTCGATACGTGCGATCGCGGGGGCCTCGGGTTTGGCGTTGCGCCGCAGCACCTGATTTCCCTTGCGGACAATGACCCATCGCTGGCCAGATAACATCGACTTGTGAACCCAGCTGACGCCGCCCTGCCATTCCCGGATTTTCCGCCAGTTTTCGAACTCGGCGATGATCTCGACCGGCATATGCCGATATACAAGTTTCCACTCAATTGGATAGCGCACCCCTGGTCCCGTTCGCATGTTAACTTCGCTGGCGCGCAGCGATACGAAACGCGGCAGCGGTAAACCTGTTTGTGCGAGTGCTTGGCCCGCGACCATAATCAGCAGGAGCACAATCGTCAGGAAACGACAGAAACTAGATGATATCGCCAAATTCATTTGTCCAGATAGCGCTATGACGAACTCATGATTAGTATAGGTGTTGGATGTGGACCGCTCCAGCATTGAACGGCAAGATACGTCACAATTTCACTCGGTCAATCGTACAGCCATTGGCTTTATTTTTGTCATGAAACTTAATCTGGAATCAGATGCGTAAACCAGTTGTTGCCGTTACTCGCCGCCTCCCGGCGCAAACCGAAATGAAAATGCGAGAGTTGTTTGAGGCACGGCTCAATTTAGATGATATCGAGCTAAACGCTGAGCAGATCATCAAGCTGTGCGACGGCGCGCAATTTCTGGTGCCGACGGTTACCGACAAAATCGATGCCACTTTAATTAACGCATTACCCGACTCTATAGAATTAATCGCCAATTTTGGCGCGGGTGTCGATCACATCGATTTGGAAGTGACCGCAGCGCGGAACCTAATCGTAACGAATACACCTGGTGTTCTGACCGATGATACGGCGGATCTGACCTTGGCTCTTTTGTTGGCGACGCCGCGCCGTCTGGAAGAAGGCGCGCGCCTGGCGCGATCAGGGCAATGGCAAGGCTGGACACCTACTTTTATGGTTGGCCGCCGCGTGACCGGCAAAAAACTGGGCATCGTTGGCATGGGACGTATCGGGCAGGCAGTTGCAAAGCGCGCGCGCGGATTTGATATGGAGATTCACTATCACAATCGGCGACCGATCCGGGAAGACATTGAGGCCAACTTGGGGGCGACCTATTGGGCGAATCTTGACGACATGCTGACGCGGATGGATTTTATTTCCATCAATTGCCCCAAAACCCCGGAAACCTATCATTTGTTAAACGCTGATCGTCTGGATCTTTTGCAACCGCACGCCATTATCGTCAATACAGCGCGGGGCGGGATCATTGATGAAGAGGCTTTGGCGGATCGGCTGTCGAGTGGTGCAATTGCGGGTGCCGGATTGGATGTTTATGAAGAAGAGCCAATAATCAACGCCAAACTCCTTGCGCTGGAAAACGTCGTTCTGTTGCCCCATCTTGGGTCGGGCACTCATGAAGGACGAGAGGCCATGGGTGAGAAGGTTGTGACGAATATCATCGCCTTCCTGGAGGGCCAGCCGCCACCGGATTCGATTTAGCGCTGAATTGAAAAGTCAGTTGTTTGAAGGCCAGCTAGGAAGCGGCGATGGCTGATCCTGTATGATCTTCGATCGTTTTGAAGAGTAGTTCTCTGTCGATAGGTTTTGCGATAAACCCGTTCATACCGGCTGCCTGAAACTTTTCTTTCGCGCCAGCGACGACATCTGCGGTTAGCGCAATAATGGGCACCGACGCTGCCGGTTCGGGGAGCGAACGGATTCGATAGGTTGTTGTGACCCCGTCCATTTTCGGCATCCGCATGTCCATAAGAACTAAATCGTATGACGACCGGGCAACGGCGGCGATGGCGTCGAGACCATTTTCAACAAAATCAAGCTGACAGCCTGTTGGCTGCAACAGACAGGTAAGAACCTTTTGATTGGTCGGATTATCTTCGGCGACAAGAATGCGGCTCGCTTTTGGGGTCGCTTGATCGGAGACAGGCCGAAGAGTAGTGCCGCTACGGGCCTTTCCCTTATTCCGCGTCGGCTGAGAATTTAACCGCGCTGCGCCATCTGATCGTTTTGTTTGAGCCATTGTGAGCGACCGAACTGAATCTAAATGTCGCAATGACCCTGGGTAAAATAGGTTAACCAGATGTTAGCGGTGCCGCTCATATTACACCTCTCGCTGAACCGCGATAGAGCCTATTTCCCGGGTTGCAGCTCGTACCCCATTTCATAATGAAGAAAAATGCCGTCGAAATGGAACCAGCGCATTTTGGCGCTTTCGCGGGCAAAATGAACACAAAGATCCTGCTGCTCACGAGATTTGCAATGTTTGACGATCAGGTCGTAGGCGATGCCACCATGTTCGATGTCGACCTCCGAATGAAGCCAAAAATGCTCGATCTCGTCTTCCTTGAACTTATAGACGTCTCTTAAGGCCGGTAGGAGCTTTGAATATAGTCTGGGCGATTGTGACTCCGTGCCAATTCGCAATGCCGACATGCCGCAAAACCAAGGGTTGTCTCGTGCCGCGTCGGTCAGGAATCGCACCCAGGAACGTGTCGATGGCAAACCGTCGCCTTTTTTGATTTTCGTCGGGCTGCCGCCATTGACCTTGGCAAAGTTCAGCATGATGTCGAGATGCGAATGGTCCGGATCCATCTCTTCATGAAAATTGTCGATCTCTGCATGAATGACGTCGTCGGGTGCGTCTTTGCAGATATAAAAGGTCGGTGTATTCATCTTGCTGACCCAGTGCCACTGTTCAGCCGCCCAACCCATCATGCAGCGCTTGCTGACTTCGCCGCGCGCCCATTTTTCTGTCATTGGATGATCAGCGCAGTGCCGTTCGTTGACCGCGTCCTCTAATCGCTTTCGAAATGTGCGTGACATTGCCGATCCTCCCTGCGTTTTGATTGTTTATATAAGTTAGCGTACGGACGGTGACCGACGGGCGTCAAGCGTGCCCCCCTAAATAAAGACGATTTGACTGTCTTCTTTTTCAGCTTCCGACAGGAAACTGACAAGCCCGCCACTCCGGGTCGGGATGTCGGTACGGAACATTTCTATGTCGAGCTTGTTCGCTTTAACACCCATATCGCAGCGGTAAAGGGCAACATCAAGTTCCACACAGGCCAGTGCCAGTTCCTCAATAGTGCCGATTCCGTCTCGGCCGAGTTCCTCATTGCGCTCTATAGGCGTCTGACCGCTCTCGGCTGGATCAAGCGCCTCCCACCCTGGTGTGCCATCATTGGCTTCCGCCAGAAAAAATCGCAGCGCCCTTCCCGAAAAAAAGAGTGTGACAGGCCGATCTGTTGCGGCGGCAGCACTCGCCATGGCGAAAGCGTAATGCACTCGATCAAAATCGCCGGAAAAAACGATCAATGATAAACGGCGTCGGGTTGTCATGATCAGGCAGCCGTATGGATCGAGAGATCAGAAATGGTCGGATGATCACCACAGAGGGGACAATTGGCATCCCTCTTGAGCGAAATTTTTCGAAAGTCCGTCTCTAGCGCGTCGTAAAGTAGTAGACTGCCCGAAAGGCTGGTCCCGATCTCCATAACTTCTTTTAGAACTTCAGTGGCTTGCATGGAGCCCACTGTCCCTGCGAGTGCCCCCAGCACGCCGCCTTCTGAGCAGCTCGGCACCATGCCCGCAGGTGGCGGCTCACGATACAGACAGCGGTAACATGGGTAATCATCTCCCAGATGGGATTTGAACGTCGCGACCTGTCCCTCGAAACGCAGAATGGCACCCGACACTAATGTCTTGCCAGCGAGATGGCAGGCGTCATTGACCAGAAACCGGGTTTCAAAGTTGTCCGATCCGTCGGCGATGAAATCGTAATCTTCGATCAGGCTGAATACATTGTCTGCTGTCAATCGGACATGATGGGGCTGGAATTGAACATCGGGATTAACGGCAGAAACGGCCACTGCTGCGCTATCTACTTTTGGTGTGCCGATATTATCGGTCGCGTGGATAACCTGGCGCTGCAAATTAGACATATCGACGTCGTCGTCATCAACGACCCCGAGCGTGCCAATGCCGGCGGCAGCGAGGTAGAGAAGCAGGGGAGCGCCTAAGCCCCCGGCGCCAATGACCAGAACCTTGGCCGAAAGCAGCTTTTCCTGTCCTATGCCGCCGACTTCGGGCAACACTATATGGCGGGCATAGCGCTGAAGCTGTTGGTCCGTGAAATCCATATTTCGCTGGTCTGCTTAAGTCGCGGTACCGGTAGAACCAAAACCGCCTTCACCACGTGCTGTTTCGGGCAATTCGTCAGCTTCCTGCAGAGATGCCTGTACGACTGGTGCTATTACCATTTGGGCGATACGCATTCCGCGCTCGATTGTGAAATTCTCATTTCCCAAATTGGCAAGGATGACCTTTACCTCGCCACGGTAATCCGCATCTACGGTACCGGGCGTATTGAGAACGGTTACGCCGTTCCGGGCAGCCAGACCTGACCGTGGGCGAACTTGCGCTTCATATCCTTCGGGCAGGGCAATCGCTAAACCGGTTGGAACTAAAGTTCGTTCTCCCGGTGCTAGGATCAGATCCTGTTCTACGGCGGCGGGTAAATCCATCCCCGCAGCGGCTGCGCTCTCATAGGCCGGAAGCGGTAAATCGGCATTGTGGGGCAAACGCTTTACGGCGACCGAAACCATATCAAGACCTCTACTCTGCTGCAGCTGGTGGATGAAACTGATCAGCGATCCGCCGAGCCAGTGTAACGGCAACGTCTTGCTTGGACATTTGTGGCCAGCTTTCGCTGCTGCTTTCGGTAATCAGGTGCACCTGATTGGTATTCCCCCCGAATGTTTCCGTACCGGGTGAAACGTCGTTGGCGACGATCCAGTCACACCCTTTGCGGGCGCGTTTGGGCGGCGCCTTTTCAAGCACATCTCCCGTCTCCGCGGCGAACCCGACGACGAGTCTTGGCCGATCATTGCCGGGCTGGGAGAGCGTTTGCAAAATATCGGGATTTTCCGTAAGCGATAGTGAAGGCGCGGCGCCATCCTTTTTAATCTTTTGATCGACCGCCTGTTTTACCCGCCAGTCCGAGACAGCAGCGGCACAAACAGCGATGTCTGTCGGGAGTGCCTCTTCGCAGGCGGTTAACATTTCGCGCGCGGTTTCAACGTGAATGACATTGACGCCACCTGGATCCAGCTCCCGAGTCGGGCCGCTAACGAGTGTTGTGTCAGCGCCTAATTTTGCCAACGCCGAAGCAATGGCGTGTCCCTGTTTACCCGAGGATCGGTTCGCGATGTAGCGAACTGGATCAATTGGCTCGTGTGTTGGACCGCTCGTAACAAGTGCGCGTAAACCAGCAAGACGTCCGCCATCGACAAAATGCGCCTGAATGGCGGCGAGAATATCTGCGGGTTCGACCATGCGCCCCTCGCCATATTCGCCGCAGGCCATGTCTCCCGAATCCGGACCCAAAATTTCAATGCCCCGCTGGCGCAATCTATGCAGGTTGCTGACCGTTGCTTCATGTTCCCACATTCGAACATTCATTGACGGGGCGGCCATAACCTTTGTGTCGGTCGCCAGCAAAACGGTGGTGGCCAAATCGTCGGCAATACCCAGGGCCATACGGGCGAGAATATTGGCGGTTGCGGGAACAACGACCAGCAGATCAGCATCCCGGGATAGTTGGATATGCCCCATCTCATGCTCGTCGGTTAGGGAGAACAGGTCGCTATAGACCTTGTCGCCAGATAGGGCCGCGACAGACAAAGGTGTAACGAACTCGGTAGCAGATTTTGTGAGAACACAACGCACAGCCGCACCTTGCTCACGCAGACGCCGGATCAGCTCAAGGCATTTATAGGCGGCAATGCCACCGGAAATTATCAACAAGATGCGCTTGTCTTGCAGCATATTGGTGAGTCCCATGCAAAATTCTGTGAATTCGACAGTAACCTAGTAAGTTAGCGCTCAAACGGCAACAATTCGCTGGTTCTTTGATAATCCTGATTGGTCGTAATTCGTTGAACTCTACCGTATCGATGAATCACAGATTGGTACCAATCCTGTATCAGGATTGAACAATTGGCTAACGGACCATTATCCAGAAACTCGTTAACTGTCTCAATTAAAACACAAAAATACTTTGGCATGGTTTTTGCTTAGTTACTGGTGCCCCCTACGGGCAGTAAAGCGTAGTGAGAAAGCTATCCGGTGAAAATTATGGTTCGAACGCCCGTCTGCACTCTTCAAAAAATCGCACTATATGGTGCCGTGATAAGCTTATCTGTGACTTTATCTTCCGCTCCGATGGCGCAAACAAGTCAATTATCGGCGTTGGCGCCGGCTATGGATAAGGCGTCACCGACGGCCGCTCCCCTTGTAAAGAAGGGCGCGGTTTCTGCGACACAGTTAAACGCCGCCATTCCCCGGTATCTTTCGGTTGGCAACTCGGAGCCGAGCGACGTTGTCCAGCGCGCCGTGAGTTTGATGCGCACTTTGCGGGATCAGAAAGAGGTGTTGAAGCCATCTGACTTGTTCCAGGTTGTGAGTAGAGTTTCAACGCTGGCAACGAGAGACCTAACCAAAACGTCGATTACCAGGTTGGCGGTAGCCTCTGACTACAAGCCCCGGAACGCGATGATTGCCCTCGATTTTGGGCCGGCTGACGGCAAGGTTATGGATGGATTTACCCGCGTTGTTCCAGGTGATCAGCGCGTATCCGGTAAGCGCGTCGCAGCCTTACGGCGGCCCGAAGACAGTGCCTTGCTCGCCGATGGCCTTGCTGGGGTAAATATGTTGCCGGCGGCTATTTGTCTGGAGACTTGAGTAATGTCTTGCGGCGCCAGCAGCTGACCCAGGTAGGTGGTGCCATTATCATCGAAGGACAATCAAGTAACGGCAAGCTGGTTATAGAGCTGATTGGTTTTAAGTGGGATACGACCTATTTGACCGGTCTCGGTATTGAACCATTCAATCTTGTAAGTGATGTTGTGCTCAGTAGACCCGCTTTGAAAAAGCAGGTTTCCTTGCGGTCTCGCCTGTCACTCGAAGCAAAGGTTCTGTCTGCGGCGGCAGAGGCGGTGGATGGCATCGAGCCGGAAGCCGACAAGACATTGGAAGACGATAAGAGCGCGACGACCAACTAAACAGTACGGACGAAAAAAGCGGTCCCGAAGGACCGCTTTTTCCACACGCATTCAAAATACCTTATTTCTGATTGATGAGCGCCCGAACGCGTTTGAACAGTTTGTCATCAGCATTCGTTATACCTTTTGCATGAGCTTGTTGTGGTTTCCAATCGACGTAATTCCAATCCATTTTACGTTTCTTGGCCGCGGCTATGGCTTCCGGGTCCGTCGCCATTTTCTTGAAGGCGGTGCGTAGCGCTTTCAGACGGTCTTTTGGAATACCAGGAGGGGCAATCCAGGCGCGACCGATAACGTCATTATTACTGATTAGCTCAACAATCTTTCTGTCGAGAGGATTCTTGACCAGATCCCGGAAAGTTGGCGCGTTTGGCGCATCTTTCAGTCGCGATAATGAGTTTGCGGCGAGGACGACGATGCGGTCATCGGCGAGCCAATGTGGCCGGATGAGTTGAACCGAAGACCAGCCAGACTGAAATCCATCCGCTTCTTTGCCATCTAGCGCTTTATAGACGCCAGCCATGCCGCGATAGCCTGTCACGATCTTGAACTTGGTGCCGATCATGCTGTTGGCGAGTTTGGGCAGGATGTAGGTCTGCGACCCCTTGCCAGTCGACGCAAATACGACGGACTTTTTCTTGGCGTCCTCCATCGTCTTGATGCCAGCACGCTTGAGAACGACAAAGGCACCCTGAGGTTTGTCCACGCCGCCAAGATAATGGAAATTGTTGGCGACATATTTTACACCAGTTGTCCGCATACGGGAGGCGAAGGGGGTATCGGAAAGCAGAATACCGATAGCCGTTCCGTCTTTTGCCGCTCGGTTATACAGATAATTTGCCGCCTTGGTGCCGCCCGCACCGCCCATATTTTGCGTAATAAAGGTTGGGTTGCCGGGCGTATGTTTTTTCATAAAGCGCGCGATAAACAGCGAATATTTGTGGTGTCCGCCGCCGGCGCGCGCTGCGACGACGATACTTACCTGTTTACCCTTATAAAATTTTGCGACGTCATTTGCATTGCCGACGCTGCTAAAACCAGCGAGCGTCGCACATGCTGCGATCATTGAAACTGATTTTCCAAACCTCATATAGTACTCTCCCTTTTGAATTGTTCGATTTTGGAATTTGTTTCCGTTTTCTTTTTCTCCATGCCGTTGCAGCATAGAGTTAACGCTACGGTGCATAATAAGTCTGCGCCGAAATATACCTATAAATCAAATGGGAATTTGGACTGCCGAGCAATTTGCCCGCTTAAGGTGCCATCCTTGAGCCGGCGGCTATCAGGACGCCTACAATTATTGCGGCGCCTGCCCACCAAGGCCAGCGTGCCGGACGTCTCCCCCTCGACATTGCATTGACCGTGTCGGGGTGCAGCTTGAGACCATCACGGGAAAGTGTTGATACGCTGTCACTCATATCCGTTATGAGCGCTGGCAACCGTTCAATTAACTTGCCTGCTTCTGACATCGCTTCTGCGGCTTTGGCTTCAGGTGACAGAGCATTTTCCATCCAGTCTTCAATGAGTGGTCGCGCCATCTCCCACATATTGGTCTCTGGATGAAGCCGCCGCCCGACACCTTCGGCGACCAGCATGGTTTTTTGTAGGAGCAGCAATTGGGGTTGGGTTTGCATCTCAAACCGCTCAGTTACGGTGAAGAGTTGCGCCAAAAGACGGGCCAGTGAAATATCCTTGAGCGGAAGTCCTAAAATAGGTTCGGCGATTGAGCGCGCAGCTTGGGCAAACGCTTCTTCTGATTGCGAGGAAGGAACATATCCGGCGCGGAAATGAACGGCCGCAACTTTCGCGTAATCTGCGGTCAGGAAGCCGATCATCATTTCAGCGAGGTAGTAGCGTGTTTGTTTGTCCAATCGACCCATGATACCGAAGTCAACCGCCTGAATGGCGCCATCTTCATCAACCAGCAGGTTGCCCGGGTGGAGATCAGCGTGAAAAAATCCGTCGCGAAATACCTGGAGAAAGAAAGCCCGGGCCATATTTGCGACCAGTGTTTCAATGTCGTGTCCGGCGTTTTCAAGCGTTGTAACTTCATCAATTGGAACTCCGGAAACCCGTTCCGACGTCAGAACCCGTTTACCGGTTCTGGACCAATCCATTCCAGGCACTTTAAACCGTTCATCACCCTCAAAGCTGGCCCGCAATTCATCACCTGCAGCAGCCTCAAGCCGCAGATCCATTTCCATCGCAACAGTTTCTGACAACGTGTCGATCACTTCGACAGGCCGCAAGCGGCGTGCCTTGGGAATGTGCCGTTCAACGTTTTCGGCGAGCCAGTGCAAAAGCTCTAATTCGCGTTCAAAGGCGACCTCAATACCCGGCCTTAAAATTTTCACAGCGACAGGTTGGTCGTCTGTTGTTATCGCAAAATGGACTTGCGCAATCGATGCTGCAGCTATCGCTTCATCCTCAAATGAAGAAAAGATGTCATCGAGCGGTTTTCCAAACTCGTCTTCAATTAATTGCCGCGCCAGCGCTGTTTCGAAAGGCGGCAAACTGTCCTGTAAGGTTGCAAGGTCATCGGCGATTTCGTCGCCAACCAGATCTGAGCGAACTGATAGCGCTTGTCCAAGTTTTATGAAGCCTGGTCCCAGCGTTTGTAGCGCCAGGGCTAGCTTTTCGCCTTTTCGCTTGTCGGCGATGTCGGGCATCGGCCTGACACCAAGGGTCGCCAACGCAATGCCAAACTTCGCAAAAAATGGCGCGTTATTCTCGTCGAGCAAAAAAAGAGCATCATGTCTGGCGACCGTTCGAACGATCCCCGTGACCCGACCGAGATTTCGAAAAGTGCGGAACATCGGGTTTAAAGGCGCCAGCCTGAATGGATGGCGACAATGCCGCCCGACATTATTCGATGTTGGATATTGCCAAAGCCCGCATTTTGCATTTCGGTGGTTAAAGCGTCTGGCGCCGGAAACCGGCGGATACTTTCTACCAGATACTCATAGGCTTCCCTGTCACCCGCAATGTGTTCGCCCAGCCATGGCAGGACATTCTTGGAGTAGGTATCGTACAGCGGCGCCAGAATTGGGGCGACTGACGGTGAAAATTCGAGACAAAGGAAATGTCCGCCATAATCAAGAACGCGGTGCATTTCTGACAGACCCGCCTCTCGATCGGTGACATTTCGAAGGCCAAAAGAGATTGTACATATGTCAGCAGAACGGTCCGCAAGAGGCAGGTTTTCGGCTGGCGCCTCGACAAACTCGATACCCTGTATGTGGCCCTTGTCCAGAGCCTTCGCCCGCGCGACCTCAAGCATCGCCGTGTTCGGATCACATATCGTTACCTGGCTGGCGGAATCTTCGGAATCTGGAGTGTTTTCGATTTGCTCAAGATATCGAAAGGAAACGTCACCGGTACCCCCCGCAATGTCGGCCAGGCGCAACCCGGCGCGTGGGTTGATCCAGTCGATCAAGGCCTGTTTCCAGAGGCGGTGCAGACCGCCGCTCATCAGGTCATTCATGACGTCATATCTGTCTGCGACGGATTCAAAGACGCCAGAAACCAGCCCTGCGTGCTCCTCCCGTGGCACCCGTCGAAAGCCAAAATTGGTCTCGCCGTCGCCGTCAACGCCATTCGTGGAACTATTTCCCATTCAACGACAATAGCCTAGCCGGGAATTTCGCGCTAGCTTCCGAGTGTCGCAGGGAATGCGAAACCTGAAGGGATTTATGCAAAGATGCCTGAGCTTCCAGAGGTAGAAACTGTCCGCCGCGGGCTCGCGAAAGTGATGGAAGGGCGCAGAATCAATCAGGTAGTTGTCCGGCGTACCGATCTTCGGCGCCCGCTGCCGGAAAGATTTGCCGATGCTCTAACGGGGCGGACGATTACCCAGCTCGACCGGCGCGCAAAATACCTTTTGATCCACCTGGATGACGGGACAGTTGTGCTGGCGCATCTCGGCATGTCCGGTCGAATGGTCATCGAGAAGGGAACAGAGGTAGAGGTCGCCGCCCGAAAACATGAGCATATCGCCTTTTCAGTGGGAAATGGCACAGTCGTTCGGTTTTCGGACCCCCGCCGTTTTGGCCTTATGGACCTGTCGAGCGAAGAAACCTTGTCTATGCACCCGTTACTCGCCTCGATCGGGCCCGAGCCACTGGGCAATGAGTTTAATGAAATTGCCCTTGCCGAACGGCTGAGAGGCCGCAAAACACCTATAAAGTCTGCGTTACTGGATCAGCGGATCGTCGCAGGGCTCGGCAATATTTATGTCTGCGAGGGGCTTTTTATGGCTGGCGTATCGCCACGTCGCAGCGCGCATACGATTGGCCCTGCGCGGGCTGCACGCCTCGTCACTTCGACAAAGCAGGTATTACGTGACGCTATTGAGGCGGGGGGCTCCACCTTGCGCGACCATGTGACCGCGACGGGTGAGATGGGATATTTTCAGCACAATTTTAAAGTCTATGGACGCGAAGGCGAAGCATGCCCAACTTGTACAAAGCCCGTAAAACGGATCGTGCAGGCCAGCAGATCGACTTTCTTCTGTGCAAGCTGCCAACGGTGAGGTAAATCGCGCCCATGACCAGAACTTTTTCATCACAAGGATATTTGGTTTCGCTCCCTGTTTTAGCGTTGCTATCGACGCTTTTTGTATTCAGTGGAGGAAAACCGGCGACGGCAGAGGGGTTTCTCTCGGTCATTGACGACCTGCCGCTGATGGCCGGTCTCGCAGAAGTCAAAGGATCGGCGCTGGTTTTTTCGACACCTCAGGGCAGGATCGCAGAAGTGTCTGCAAGAGGTCTGTCCGGTGATGCGGCGCAAGCGAAGAAGGTCCTCGCGTTTTATGCCCGTACGCTTCCTCAGCTTGGCTGGAAGGCAGAAGGGGCTTCCAGCTGGGTGCGAGAGGGTGAGAGACTGCGATTGGCCGTTATTTCAGGCAAAGACGCATTGACGGCTCAGTTTTCCCTGACGCCTAATTAGATTCCACAGTAACAAGGATGATACTCGATGAGTTATGAAACAATTATCGTAGAAATTCGTGACAATGTTGGGCTGATCACCTTCAACCGGCCTGATGCGTTGAATGCGCTGTCTACGACGCTTGTTGGTGAACTGGCTGACGTGCTGAAATCCATGGAGAAGAATGATGATGTCGGCGCGATTGTGCTGACCGGCTCGGAGAAAGCTTTTGCGGCTGGCGCTGATATCAAGGAAATGCGGTCCAAAAACTGGCCGGACACCTATGTGGAAGATTTTATTACCGATGGCTGGGAACAGGTTGCCGCCTGCCGCAAGCCAGTGATTGCTGCCGTTGCGGGATTTGCTCTCGGCGGCGGATGCGAAATTGCGATGATGTGCGATTTTATACTCGCGGCGGATACGGCGCAGTTTGGTCAACCCGAAATTAAGATCGGCGTCTGGCCCGGTGCAGGTGGATCACAGAGGCTGACGCGTCTGGTGGGGAAATCGAAATCGATGGAGATGTGCCTGACAGGACGGATGATGGGGGCGGATGAGGCTGAAAGGGCCGGATTGGTCAGCCGGATCATTCCGGCTGCGGAACTGGTTGAGGAAGCAGTGTCTACGGCGCAAAAAATTGCTGCCATGTCCCGCCCCGCCACCATGATGGTCAAGGACGTCGTCAACCGGGCCTATGAGACGACGCTGGCAGAGGGTGTGCGCTATGAGAGACGTATGTTCCAGGCCTCTTTTGGGACGCCGGATCAACGCGAAGGCATGGCCGCCTTCGTTGAAAAGCGAAAGCCGGATTTCAGCAAGTCATAGCCGTCGAATAAACCTTCAGATAAACCCGCTAAATGCTTGACGGGAAAGGTGTCGCGCTATACAAACCCGGACCGCTGCAAGTGAGCAGGATTGAAAGATATGGCTAATACAAGTTCAGCAAAGAAGCGCGTCCGTCAGATCGAACGTCGGACTGAGCGCAACCGTGACCGGCGCAGCCGCATTCGCAGCGCCGTTAAAGATGTTGAGATGGCGATTGATGCTGGTGATCGTGCTGCCGCTGAAGCAGCATTTAAGGTTGCCGAGCCGCAATTGATGCGTGGTGTCTCTAAAGGGATCATGCAAAAGAATACCGCTTCGCGCAAAGTATCGCGTTTGTCGGCTCGGGTTAACGCTCTGACCTGATATTTTCTTCTCAGACGAGACGTAAATGGAAACCGCATCTGGTGAACCCGATGCGGTTTTTTTATTTGGCAATTTTGTTTTTTGCTGATTTAGCAGGCGTCAATACCGCGAAAAATTTAGGATTTTCTTGCAAGTCCTTGACTCCATGACGTGATTCGCGAGTCGTTTATTTGTCAATAATTTTTTTTACATTTTTGTTACGAGAGCCGCTTGCTATCCGTTCCGGCGCCAATTAGATTTGCTGAACACGACGCGATGGATACAAAGACATTTAAGTAAAAAACGTCATTTTTCTGTCAATTTAAGTAATGGATTAGCTTGATTAAATAAAACTAGTATTTCGTTTTCAATCTAATCCTGGTTCTGGGTTGGCGCCCAAATAAAAGCAGCGAGGCTTGAAGCACTATAAAAAACGGAAACATTTCATTACCGCCGATGCTGGTATCGAAGATTTCCGCTTCTGGTTGAACTGTAAAAATAACGCGATCCGCTATTTCGTGGATTGTTGGGGGGACTGGGGACAAAAGGATGCCGGGACCAAGGCTTGATCCGAAGATTACGGCTCAGTGGGCAAGAGTACGCGGGCTGTTAAGATCGGAAGTTGGCGATGCGTCTTACCGTAGCTGGTTGAAACCGCTTACGCTGGTTTCGGTTATTGACGGAACGGCGAAGATCGCCGTGCCCACGCGTTTTATGCGGGATTGGGTCGTCAGCCATTATGGTGACCGCCTGCGTGAATTGTGGGTTGGGGAAAATTCTGACGTTGATGTCATCAATGTCTTTGTACAGACGCCAACAACCCGACCGATAAATCGCCCTGTTGAGAAACCTGCGGCTGATCAACGCCCCAACGAGCCTGTTGGATTGGCGCCAGCTAATGGGTCATCGGATGCGCGGCCTGAAATCAGCGCCCCTCTTGATCCCCGGTTCACATTTTCAAATTTCGTGGTCGGGAAACCGAATGAACTCGCCTATGCTGCTGCACGCCGGGTTGCGGATTCAGAGGATGCTGCTTTTAATCCCCTGTTTCTTTATGGCGGCGTTGGACTCGGCAAAACGCATCTTATGCATGCGATTGCCAACCATACCCGGGCGAAGTTCCCGGAACGTCGGGTGGTTTACCTGTCCGCTGAAAAATTCATGTTCCATTTCATCCGTGCCCTTCGGTTCAAGGACACGGTTGCGTTCAAGGAGCAGTTTCGGTCCGTTGATTTGCTGATGATTGATGACGTCCAGTTCATCAATGGCAAGGAAGCGACCCAGGAAGAATTCTTCCACACGTTCAATGATCTGGTTGATAACAACCGGCAAGTCGTTATTTCTGCTGACAAGTCACCCTCTGATCTGGAGGGCATGGAAGAGCGTCTGCGCTCGCGGCTCGGTTGGGGGCTGGTGGCCGACATCCATGCTACGAGTTTCGAGCTGCGGCTCGGTATTCTTGATGTGAAGGCTGAGCGCCTTGGCGTCGACATCCCGGTAAAGGTCAAAGAGTTCCTGTCGCACCGTATTACGTCAAATGTGCGCGAACTTGAGGGCGCTCTTAACAGGGTCGTTGCGCATGCTGAGCTGGTTGGGCGCGAAATTACCCTTGAGACCTGTCAGGAGGTCTTGCACGACATCCTGCGGGCGAATGACCGGCGTGTAACGATTGAAGAAATCCAAAAGCGTGTTTCGGAACATTTCAATATCCGAATTGCGGATATGCATTCTGCCCGCCGTGCTCGTGCGGTGGCGCGTCCGCGACAGGTCGCGATGTATTTATCGAAGCAATTGACGTCACGGTCGCTCCCTGAAATTGGCCGTAAATTCGGTGGTCGGGACCACACAACAGTGATGCATGCGGTCAAGAAGGTCGAAGAGTTACGGCAAACAGATTCGGCATTCTGCGAGGATGTTGATCTCCTGCGGCGCATGCTAGAGGGATAGCCGCAGTTTTCTGCCGTTTTTTGCGCTTTTAATCCGGTTCATTTTGGGCATCTAAACCCGTGCGGCCATCCGGCTGAAGTGCTATAATTTCAGCGGTCTGCAAGCTGTTGCAGGCAGCTGAGATAGACCGGTGTTTTTTATTCTAGCGAGAACCATGTGACGCCATGAAGTTTACGATTGATCGCGGTGCTTTATTAAAGGCTTTAACCCATGTCCAGAGCGTCGTAGAGCGCCGGAATACCATCCCCATTTTGTCGAATATTCTGATGCGCGCCGATGATGGCGCTGTCGAATTATCGGCAACCGATATGGATATCGCGGTGGTCGAAAAGGTATCTGCCGATGTGGGGCAGCAGGGCGCAACGACGGTGCCTGCTCATACGCTCTTCGATATTGTTCGCAAGCTGGAAGAGGGATCTCAGATTGAACTTGGTGGCGGGTCGGAAGAAGGCCAGATGGCGATGCGCTCCGGGCGTTCAACCCTCAAGCTGGCGACATTGGCCAGTGAAGACTTTCCAGCGATGACTGATGACGATATGCCGCACAGTTTTACGCTGGAGGCCGCGGCGCTGCGGACCCTGATTGACCGGACCCGCTTCGCGATTTCAACCGAAGAAACACGCTACTATCTCAACGGGATTTATCTTCACGCTGCTGAAGGTGATGATGGCGGAAATGTTTTGCGTGCTGTTGCGACAGACGGCCATCGCCTGGCTCGGATGGAAATTCCGGTGCCATCAGGCGCGGAGGGGATTCCCGGTGTCATCGTGCCGCGCAAGACGGTCAACGAACTGCGGAAACTTATCGATGAATCGGAAGATGATATCGCTGTCATGATGTCCGATACAAAAATCCGTTTTACAGTGGATCAGATTGTCCTGAGTTCCAAACTGATTGATGGCACGTTTCCTGATTATGACCGGGTAATTCCCGAGGCAAATGACAAGTTTCTTGAGGTTAGCTGCAATCGGTTTGAACGGGCTGTTGATCTGGTTTCCACAATCTCGACGGAAAAATCCCGGGCGATCAAGCTGAGCCTGGGGGCCAATAGTCTGGTTCTTTCGGCGACTAGCCCCGATGCTGGCAGTGCCACAGAGGAGATGGAAGTCGAATATGATGATGGGGATCTTGAGATCGGCTTCAATTCTCGATATCTGCTCGATATCACCCAGCAAATTCAGGGCGACAAGGTGCGCTTTGCGCTTTCAGACGCGGCCTCGCCGACAATTGTGAAAGATCTCGAAGACGAGAAGGCGCTCTACGTTCTGATGCCAATGCGTGTTTAAAGGCGGGACCCCCTGTCTATATCGCAACCTGTTCTCCAAAATGATGTTCATGCTGCGTCAATGGCGGTGCAGCGCCTGGTTCTCACCGATTTTCGCTGTTACGCAACTTTACGCCTTAGCATCGATGCACCGATGATTACCCTTACCGGTGCAAACGGAGCGGGTAAGACCAACCTGCTTGAAGCGATTTCCTTTCTGGTACCGGGCCGAGGTCTGCGGGCGGCGCGGTTGGCAGATATAGCGCGGCGCCAGACTGGCAGTTCCGATCCTGGTCAGTGCTGGGGTGTTGCGGCAACGGTTGACGGTCTTGATGGCGTTTATGAGGTTGGAACGGGCGTTTCGGAAGAGATGGCTATTGAGGCTCCACGGCGCGCAGTGCGGATCAACGGCGCGCCAGCGCGTGGTCAGGCGGCGTTGGGTGAACGATTGTCTGCCTTATGGTTAACACCTGATATGCAGCGACTCTTTACGGAAGGCGCTTCCGGTCGCCGCCGTTTTCTCGATCGTTTGGTTTTTGGATTTGATCCGGCGCATGCCGGTCGGCTTAAAGCCTTTGAGCGTGCTATGCGGGAGAGATCCAGCTTGTTACAGCGCGAAGCAACACAAGATACAGCTGCCGACCCGGCCTGGCTGGATGTGCTCGAAGAAACAATCGTTGAAAAAGGCGTCGCTATTGCTGCTGCCCGGATCGCGTTGATTGATCGATTAAACCCAGCCTGCGCGATGGGTGTCGGCCCCTTTCCGTCAGCCTCTCTTGCGCTGGACGGCGTTCTTGATGGCTGGCTGAATACAATGCCTGCCGTCGAAGCAGAAGATCAATATCGCGCTGCCTTGCTGGAATCCCGCAATATGGATCGGTCTGGTCGCGGCACAGCGGTCGGCCCGCAGCGCAGTGATCTTGCAGTGACGCATATCTTAAAGAATGCCCCTGCAGGCCAATGCTCCACTGGTGAACAAAAAGCACTCTTAATCAGCATTGTGCTGGCGAATGCCCGACTGCAGTCGCTTGAACGAGGGGCGGTCCCCATATTGCTGCTGGATGAAATCGCTGCCCATCTTGATGAAGAACGGCGCGAGGCTCTGTTTGCAGAGATTCAGGCGCTGGGGGCTCAGGCATGGATGACAGGTACCGATCCTGCTCTATTTACGCCCCTTTCGGGGGCGGCCCAACATTTTACCGTGGCTAACGCAGAGGTAACGGAATGTTCCCTCGATGACCATGCCGCATAAAACTTAAGAAGAAATGGTTTAACTATGGCACCTCCTGCTGACGTTCCCGCCGAAGACACCAATCCCGAATATGGTGCAGATTCCATCCAGGTTCTGCGCGGCCTCGACGCCGTTCGCAAACGACCTGGCATGTATATCGGGGACACGGATGATGGGTCCGGATTGCATCACATGGTTTACGAGGTGGTGGATAATGGCATTGACGAAGCGCTGGCCGGCATTTGTGATCGCGTCGAAGTGACGCTCAATGGCGATGGGTCTGTCTCCATCCGGGATAACGGGCGCGGGATTCCGGTCCAAATTCATGAGGAAGAAGGCGTTTCAGCGGCGGAGGTCATCATGACTCACCTCCATGCTGGCGGAAAGTTTGATCAGAGTTCCTACAAAGTCTCTGGCGGTTTGCATGGCGTTGGCGTTTCAGTGGTGAATGCCCTTTCTTCATGGCTAGAGTTGAAAATCTGGCGCGATGGTGCTGAATGGACCATGCGTTTTGAAGATGGTGTGCCGGTGAAACCATTGGAAAAGGTTGCCGATTGGGACGGCCCGACCGGCAGCCAGGTGACGTTTCTGGCCTCGCCTGAGACTTTCACCAATATTGAGTTCGATTTTGCCAAGCTCGAACACCGGCTTCGCGAGCTCGCCTTCCTGAACTCCGGCGTGACATTGGTTGCCAATGACTCGCGGGGGGTTGAACCCAACATAATCGAAATGCATTACGAGGGTGGCCTCGCGGCCTTTGTAAGCTATGTCGATCGCGGAAAAACCCCGCTTTTTGACGAACCGATTGCCATCCAGGGGGAGCAGGATGATATCGCGATGGAAGTCGCGCTTGAATGGTCTGACAGCTATCACGAGACAACTTTGTGTTTTACCAACACCATTCCGCAGGGAGATGGCGGAACGCATCTGGCGGGCCTTCGTGGCGCTCTGACGCGGACGATCAATGCCTACGCCAATGAGACCGGTATCGCGAAAAAGGAAAAGGTCACTCTCTCCGGGGATGACATGCGTGAGGGGTTAACCTGTGTCCTCTCGGTAATGGTTCCTGACCCTAAATTCTCGTCGCAAACCAAAGACAAGCTGGTTTCTTCTGAGGTTCGTCCGGTTGTCGAAAGCCTGGTCGGGGAGAAACTCAGCCAATGGTTTGAAGAACATCCGAACGAAGCCAAGCGGATCGTCTCAAAGGCCGTAGAAGCCGCTGCCGCTCGTGAAACCGCCCGCAAAGCGCGCGACCTGACCCGGCGCAAGGGCGCCCTCGATATTTCGAGCCTGCCTGGCAAGCTCGCTGATTGTCAGGAACGCGATCCGGCGCAGTCTGAAATCTTTATCGTTGAGGGTGATTCAGCGGGAGGGTCAGCGAAACAGGGGCGTAACCGGCGCACCCAGGCGATTTTGCCGCTTCGGGGTAAAATTTTGAATGTTGAACGCGCTCGGTTTGACAAAATGCTTTCTTCGGCGGAAATCGGGACATTGATAGCGGCGCTTGGCACCGGTATCGGGCGCGAAGATTTTGATGTCGAAAAAGCCCGGTATCACAAGATCATCATCATGACAGACGCGGATGTTGATGGCAGTCATATCCGTACTTTATTGCTAACGTTCTTTTTCCGGCAAATGCCCGAACTGGTGGAGCGGGGCTATCTATACATCGCTCAGCCACCGCTTTACCGGGCCAAGAAGGGCTCCGAAGAAATTTATCTGAAAGATGATCCCAAGCTGGAAGATTATTTGATTGATGCTGGCCTGCGGGATTGCCTGCTCGTCGTTCAGGATGGCGCTGAAATTGGGGGAGCCGATTTACGGGATACCGTTGAAGGCGCTTTGCGGGCAAAGCGGTTAATGACACCGATTCTGCAGAAACTTTCTAACCCGATGGTGGCTGAACAGGCTGCAATATTGGGGGCGTTTAATCCGGAATTGTTAGAATCTGAGGAGCTGGTGAACCAGATTGCCGATGCTATTGCACGGCGTCTCGATGGGCTCACGGCAGAAAACGAGCGTGGCTGGCGAGCGGAAATTCTTGACGGTGGCGGGTTTGCTTTTGCCCGGACCCTGCGTGGTGTAACCGAACGTCACGTCATTGACGGGGCCCTGGTGCGTTCTGCCGAAGCCCGCCGTCTCGATGAAATGGTCCCGGATTTACAGAGAATTTATGGGCGACCGGCAACTTTTAAGGTCAAGGAGCAGGAGCAGCATATCCTGGGGCCTCTCGGTCTGGTCGAGGCGGTTATGGAAAATGGTCGCAAAGGTGTCTCCATCCAGCGATATAAAGGGTTAGGGGAGATGAACCCCGAACAGCTTTGGGAAACGACACTTGATCCTGAAGTTCGGGCGCTTTTGCAGGTTAAAATCGATCATCGCGACGCGGCGGAAGAAGTTTTCTCAACGTTAATGGGTGATGTCGTTGATCCAAGGCGCGAATTTATCCAGTCCAACGCGCTTAAGGTTGTTAATCTCGACGCTTAAGATTGCGCCCCTATTCCGATAGACGGCGGAAACTTTCACCGAGTGCGGCGCATAGCACGACATCGGAAAGCTCCGGGGCCATCGTCTTGTAAAATTTCCGCGCATTTTTGTTGCGTTTGAGAACAGACCAGAACATCCATTCGCCGCCCAGGCTTTTACAGGCGTTTGCCGTTGCGCTCATTAATGCCCGCCCAACGCCGCGCCGCCGCCACGCCTGATCCACATAGAGATCTGACAGATATACGCCGCGCGTGGCTCGATCCGTATCATAGCCAGGGAAATACAGCGCATACCCGACTATCCTGCCGTCGATTTCCGCGACGAGGGCCGAAAAGGCAGGATTGTCGCCAAACCCGTCTCGCCGATAGCTTTCTTCGGTCAGGCGCGACGGCCGTCCGCCATCTGCGATACTGAGGGATTGCGCCAGCCTGACGACTTCAGGGGCATCAGCGGCGGTCGCGGTTCGAACATTAGCGCATGGCAATGGTGCTACGTGTTTAGCTGTTCTTGTAAATAACCCCATTGTTCGATGATGCCTGCCGATTCCTGTAATTGCGGGTAAATTGACCTATCAAACCATCGGTGTCACATCAAAATCGCTTTTTATGAATCGGTGGCGTATCCAGAATAGGCAAATGGCGAAAAAACCCACCAACAAAAAATCCCCTCGAGGCAAGCAAGGAAGCAAAAAGGCTGCCTCGCGAAAAGCGGGTTCTGAAAAGCTGGAAGCGCGGCCTGTCGGCCCGAAACCAGCGCCGGCACCCCGGTCCCGGTGGGGTGCGGTTGTCCGTTGGACCGCCATTCTTGCAATTTGGTCAGGCCTTATCGTTTCTGGTGTGCTTGCCTATTATGGTTGGGATCTGCCAGATCTTGAAAAACTCGAAACACCGTCCCGTCGACCTAGCGTAACAATACTCGCCTCCGACAATTCTGTAGTGGCGACCTACGGCGATCTCCATGCGGGTGCCGTGCGGTACAATGAGGTTCCGCCCTATCTCATTCAGGCCGTCATCGCGACGGAGGATCGCCGTTTTTTTGACCATTTTGGTATCGATGTATTTGGGATCGCACGCGCTGCATTCACCAATATAAGGGCCGGAAAGGTCCGTCAGGGCGGCAGCACCCTGACGCAACAGCTTGCAAAAAACCTGTTTTTAACCCCAGAGCGATCAATGGGCCGAAAAATTCAGGAGCTGTTATTGGCTTTCTGGCTGGAAGCTCGGTTTACCAAAAAGCAAATTTTTACGATTTATCTCAATCGGGTATATCTCGGGGCGGGTACTTATGGGGTTGGGGCTGCGGCGCGACGGTACTTCGGTAAATCCATCCGAAAGGTGTCATTACGCGAGGCGGCGATCCTGGCGGGGTTACTGAAAGCGCCGACCCGATATTCACCCTTTCGAAATAGGAAGCTCGGTTTGAAAAGGGCCGATCAGGTCCTGGCCAATATGGTGGCTGCTGAATTTCTGACAAAGCGCGATGCCGCCGCTGCTGCAAAGGAGAAATTGCGGTTTGCCGGTCGCTCTACGGGAAGTGGTGCAAGATATTTTACGGACTGGCTTTTGGAACGGGCTGCTGGATTTGTTGGCCGGACGGATCGGGATCTCGTGATCAAATCAACATTGGCACCTCGTCTGCAAAAGATTGCGGAAACCCGGGTCACAAATATTTTGGCGCGCACTGGTGGCAGGCGAAATGTTGGTCAGGCGGCTTTGGTTTCGCTGGCCCCTAACGGGGCTATCCGCGCAATGGTCGGCGGGCGTCGCTATGTTGCCAGCCAGTTCAATCGAGCGACGCAGGCACAGCGGCAGCCGGGTTCAGCCTTTAAACTGTTTGTTTATCTTGCAGCGCTGGAAGCCGGTATGCGTCCCGACGATTTTGTTGTCGATAGTCCGGTGTCGATAAAAGGGTGGCGGCCCCGGAACTATTCAGGACGTTATCTGGGTCGGATTACGTTGCGGCAGGCTTTGGCAAAATCGGTAAACACCGCAGCGGTCAAGGTTTCAGAAAAAGTTGGCCGCCAGAGAGTCGTGAAGGCTGCGGAGCGGCTTGGCATTACATCCAAACTCAAGGGACACCCTTCAATCGCGCTGGGGGCAGGCGAAGCAAGTCTTCTGGATATGACGGCGGCTTATGCCGTTTTTGCCAATCGTGGCTATCCGGCTTGGCCTTATGGAATCATTGAAATCCGCGATGGCGCCAATCAGCTCTTATATCGACGTAGCGCTGTCGGTGCGGGCAAGCTTGTGGGCGCGGAAACCGTTGGCGGGATGCAGGATATGTTAAGCGCTGTCGTGACGACCGGGACCGGCAGCCGGGCGCGTCTAGGTCGGCCAGCGGCTGGAAAAACCGGGACCAGTCAGGGGTTTCGTGATGCCTGGTTCATTGGATTTACTGCAGAATTGGTTACCGGTGTGTGGCTCGGAAACGACAGTTCGTCACCGATGAATAAAGTATCTGGCGGTTCACTGCCGGCTATCTTGTGGCGGCGGTTTATGCAGGACGCTTTAGAAGGAACGCCGGTTCGCGGCCTGCCCCGCCCTTAGCCCTGTCCCCCGTATAATTTCGAAACCATAAAATACCGCCGCCGCTATCGTTTGCAGCAAGTTTGCTTTATAGCAGGCTCGATGAACCAGACCGGCCCCTCTAACAAGCTTCTTCCTATCGCTCTTTTGCTGATGATTGGCGGATTGTGGGGTTTCTTTTTCGTTCTGATTAAAAACACCGTCACGAATGGTATTCATCCCACCGCTTACGTGTTTTGGTTTTGCCTTGGTTCAGGGTTGGTCGTTTTGTTTATTGGATTCCTGCGCGGCAGCCGACCTCCCCTAACAAAGCGTCATCTGGTCTATTATTTTCGCGCGGCGGCATTACGTTTCACCTTCGCCAACATTATTCTCTATGCGGCGCAGGGTAAGTTGCCGGTCGGCGTCATGGCGGTGGTTATGGCGTTCACCCCTATATTTACGCATTTGGTAAGTTTGATAGCGCGGGTCGAGAAACTGGCTTGGTTGCGGCTCCTGGGAATTTTTCTCGGCTTCATCGGCGTTCTGGTCATTGTTATTCCCAAAGCGTCTTTGCCTGACCCATCGCTGGCAATTTGGGTCATTATCGGTTTTGGAACGCCGTTGCTGCACGGATTAGCCTACGTATTTCTGTCAGACTCAAACCGGCCACCTGATATAGATTCCCTGCAATTGGCGGCAGGGACACTGTTGGCAGCCGCCGCAATGGCACTTCCAATTTCATTGGCGATTGGTGAATTTCATATGCTTGCACCGCCCTTCTCAAGCGCCGAATTATCGATGATGCTCCATTTTGTTCTGGCAGGCTTCAATTTTTATGGCGTTTTTGAGCTGATACGAATTGCTGGTCCAACCTATATGAGTCAGTCCAGTTTCTTGTCCGTAGTGTTCGGCGTGTTTTTCGGGATTGCTTTGCTCGGCGAGCAACACAGCCTTTATATCTGGATGGCAATCGCCCTGATCCTTGGCGGTGTAACTTTGGTCAATATGCGCCAGAGCGCACGCTAGGGTTTATTGTTCATGCTGGCCAGGTAACGATACGATTCTCGGGGTCATTACCCCGCAATTCAGGAACTACCCTGCCGCGCACAGAGATTCCCGCTTCGTGGACAGTCTCGGGAGTCCCCGATACCAGCGGGTGCCACCATGCAAGATCTTTTCCTTCTGCAATCAGGCGGTAGGCGCAGCTCGACGGCATCCAGGTTAAATCGTCAATATTCTCCGGTTTAAGAACAACACAATCCGGAACTTCTTTTTGGCGGTTCGGGTAGTTGGAACACCTACAGGTTCCCGAATCCAACAACTTGCAGGCAATATCTGTGAAAGCAATCTCGCCGGTATCGATGTCTTCCAGTTTTAAGAGACAGCAACGGGCGCAGCCATCGCACAGCGATTCCCATTCATTCTGACTCATCTCCGAAAGAGTTTTTTGTTTCCAGAACGGCTTAGGACGCTCATTTTCCATCGAGAATCAGATCTCCTTAGCGATCACTTTGGCCATCGCATCCGCATTCGTCTGGTGCGAGAAATGTGTAACGTACTTCCCCTTTTGATCCATAAAAAACACGATGGAGGAGTGATCCATCAGATAATCATCGGCGTCTGGTTTGGATTTATCCTGCAATGCTTTCGCGTAGTAAATCCGGTATTTTTTGGCTGCATCTTTGATCAATTTTTCGTCACCCGTGAGACCGATCATGCCAGGATAGAAATTCTGCACGTACTCTTTCAGGTGGGCCGGGGTATCTCGTTTCGGGTCGACGGTGATAAAAATCGGTTGCACCGCTTTAGCACGGTCACCCAGAGTCTGCAGGGCCGTGCTCATGATCTGCAATGCCGTAGGACAGACATCCGGGCAACAGCTGTAGCCAAAATAAATCAGCATAAATTTGCCGCGAAATTCGGCGCTTTTGCGGGATTTTCCGTTATGGTCGATCAGTTCAAAGGGACCACCGATCTTGGCGATGCCACTCGAGCCGACACGTCTGCCGTCTGGGGAAAACAACCCGAATTGCCAAGCGATTAAAACAGCGGCCAATATCGCAATCGCGGCCAGCGATGCCGTTCGAAAAGCGGTTAAGTTCATGAGCTTTTCTCTTCAAATAGAATGTTTTGATGATATAGCGGCTGTGAGGTCAATTCGCCAGTAAACTAACGGTCAATTGTTGCATGCTGGGATTGTAGCCTGATTTAGAGTAACTTAACGATCATCTTAACTATCATATTGCCGCCATGAAATTCGCCCCAATCATATTATTGTTACATCTTATCTTTGCGGTCATGCCAGGATCTGCCCTTGCAGAGATTCAACTTTTTGGCGACAACCCTGTTTTTGCTGCAATCAAGGCAAATGATTTGGAAAATGTCAAAATTGCGATCAAACGTGGGGAAAGGCCAGAAATTGAGGATTTTGATGGCCGGACGCCGATCATTTATGCTGGCATTTTTGGCAACCCAGATATTATTGATTACCTCGCTGAAATTCGGGTGTCTCTGGATCACAAAGATAAGCTCGGAAATACTGCGCTTTATTATGCTGCAGATCGTGGGCATATCGACGCCGTCGAAACGCTGATAGAGCGGCGTGTTGATATCAATATTGAGAATCGTCGTGGAATCACGCCGCTTATGATTGCTGCCGGCCAGGGCAGGAACGAAATCATTCGAATTCTTCTACAGAACAAAGCCGATGCAACCCGGCGCGATTACACCGGACGGACGGCCCTGATGTGGGCGGAATGGAACCGCAAGCCACAGACAGTAAAAATTCTTCGCGCCGCAGGCGTTCGAGAATAGGAAAGTAGTACCGCGTATGGACTCTCCAATCCCGTTTATCGTTTTGCTGGCGGTTGTCCTCATTGATGCCGTATCCGGGTATCTACCGGAATTTCGCTTCGTCTTTGCTCTGCCGCTTAAATTGATCAGGGGCATTACGAGTTGGTTCGACGACCGTTTAAATCGTGAAAACCGGGGAAGAAACACCCGTCGTTTTCGTGGGGCATTTGTGCTTCTGGTTATCGCTTTGCCCGTGTGGGGCGGCGCCGTGGTGCTTACAATGAGAGAGCTTCAGATATCTCTAGTAATTTAGTACGCTCTGATACGACCAATCTGGATAGTCATGGAATTGCGCACGCCGCAATCGGCGGCAGCGCAGCGCGCCTAACTGAAGGGCTCTTCGGGGTATTATTTTGGTACCTCTTGTTGGGACTGTCGGCCGTCATTCTTTATCGTGTGGTTGGGGCCATTGCTGATGTCATCGGGCGCAATTCATCGCAACACCTTGATTTTGGTTTCGTCGCCCGCCGTCTTGACGACATATTGTGTTTGCCCGCCGCTCTAATAGCTGGCCCGGTATATAGCGTTGCGGCGATATTTGTGCCGCACGCCAACCCATTCAAAGCTTTTGCAGGGTGGATACGGGATCTTGGAGCACGGGCCATCCATGGAGGTTTCCGCGGTGAAGGGGCAATAGCCGGTGCCTTTGGAATCGCTCTGGGCGGTCCCCAGGAATTTGGCGAGGAAACAGTCTCGCGCAGTTGGATTGGCGATGGCAGGGCCCGCGTCTTGCGGGCTGACGCACATCGGACCTCATGGTTGTTGGGCCTCTCTGTGCTTCTGATGATGACCATGATTGCAGCCGTTATCATGTATCTAAAGCATGCTGCTTAATCGGCTGTCTTTCTGTTGATATGTCAAAAAAGCAGCTTCTCATTGTTGCCCACGCGCCCTCAGAAAACACCCAGTCATTACTGGAATCAGTGATCGCCGGTGCGCGATCAACTGGTCAGAATAATATTGATGTTGTTGCCAAGGGACCCTTTGAGACGACAGCAGAGGATGTCCTCGATGCTCAGGCAATCATCCTCGGAACTACGGAAAACCTTGGCTATATGAGCGGTGCGCTAAAGGATTTCTTTGACCGAATCTACGACCCCTGTTTGGAAGAAAAACAGGGACTTCCCTACTGCCTCTATATCAGGGCTGGACAGGATGGAACGGGAACACGCCGCGGCGTCGAAACAATCACGACTGGTTTACGCTGGCGGGCAATTCAGTACCCCCTAATCTGTAAAGGGTCTTGGCAGCCTGAATTCACCGGGCAATGTGAAGAGATGGCGGCGGCGATGGCGGCGGGTCTCGATCTCGGCGTGTTCTGAGACCGGTTTACTCGCCCATTTGCAGCAACATACCTTTGATGCGGGCAAGCCTGAACACATACAGAAAAATCGCAAACCCGGCTGTCAGAAAAAGGACATTCAACATGACCGCATTTATGAAGAGGTCCATCCGAAAAATGCCCTCGATTAATACCGCCCGCATGCCCTCAAAGACATGTGCTGACGGTAGCGCCCAGGCGACGGGTTGTAGCCAGTCGGGTAAAATGGCGATCGGATAATAAATGCCGCTAATTGGCGCGACGAGAAAAATACCGACCCAGGCGAGGCTCTCTGCGCCCATGCCGAAACGGAGCACCAGCGCTGACACAGCAAGCCCAACCGCGCCCCCGAAGACCATCAGATTCATAAAGAAAGCGACCAGTGGCAGGCCCATTTCAAATATTGAATAGTTGTAAAGCGGGATAGCCAACACCGCCGCCGGGATAACGCCAATGATGGTTCTGACCAGGCTTATAAACAGCAAAGACAACGCCCATTCATAAGGGCGCAACGGGCTCGCGAAGAGCTGGGCGAGATTGCGCGACCACATTTCTTCGAGGAAGGACACTGCGACGCCAATGTTACTGCGAAACATCACATCCCAGAGCAGAACAGCGGCAATCAGCATGCCAGCGGCTTTGATGACCGGCGATTCCGAAGTCAAAAGAAACTGGGTCATAAAACCCCAGAGAATCATCTGCATAAGGGGCCAGTACGCCAACTCAACAACCCGGGTCCACGAGCTTCTGAGGAGATACAGATATCGAAGACCCATGGCCCCAATCCGGCGCAGTGCGAATGGTTGATCGATATGTTGCGGAACTTGCTGGAATTCATTCATTGCGCCGCGCTCCGATCAATCTCGTCATCATCCCGTCGCGCGATATCGAGAAAAACCTGTTCGAGTGTCTTTCGTCCATATTTCTTGACGAGGCCTGCAGGGGGCCCGCGGTCGACGACCTGACCCTGTTTCATCATCAACACATCTGAACAAAGCCTGTCCACTTCATGCATATTATGCGAGGCCAGCAAAATAGTGGCGCCCGTCTCTCGGGCATATTCCTCAAGGTAAGATCTGATCCAGTCTCCGGTATCGGGATCGAGCGACGCGGTCGGTTCGTCCAGTAAGAGAAGGGAAGGAGCGTTAATAAGCGCTTTAGCCAGGGCGACGCGTGTTCGCTGTCCAGAGGATAATTGCCCGGTCGGACGATCAATGAACTCTTCCAGTGCAAGTGCGGTTGACAATTCTTCGATTCGGTCGCGGGGATGCCGCAAGCCATAGAGCCCGGCAAACACTCTGAGGTTTTCCCGGACGGTCAACCGTTTCGGCAAATCAACGTAAGGCGAACCAAAATTCATCCGACCAAGGACACGATGGCGGGACCTGACCATATCTTCCCCAAGCACTTCGATTTTGCCGCTAGTCGGTTTAAGAAGACCGAGCAGCATTGCAATGGTCGTGGTTTTCCCGGCGCCATTGCCACCCAGCAGGGCAGTGATGGTGCCTGCCGTGACTTCTATCGAGATAGCATTGACGGCTGTTACATCGTCAAATGTCTTGGTCAGGCTTTCAGTGCGGATGGCGAAAGTACTCATCATGCTTCTATATCATGCATGTGCCCGGCGGGCGCTATTCCTGCTGTAAAATATTCCTCTTTGATCTCTATCCGATGATTTTTAGGGTAAAACGGTTTAATTGTTTGGATCTGAATTCAAGAGAGGACCCCATAGATGGCATCGGTGCCGGTGATCAGTGAAAGCAGCAGGGTTCAGCTTCGGACACTTGTCCTTATACGCTGGGTGGCCATCGCCGGGCAGGTTGCCGCTCTGCTGGTTGTTCATTACGGCTTGGGGTTCGGCCTGCCGATTGTGCCGACTATGGCGGCTGTCATTGCTTCTGCCATCGTTAACCTGGCTGCGCAGTTCGGCGGCGGTTCCGGTCGGATTTCGGAAACATGTGCGGCGGGCTATCTGGCTTTTGACATCGCGCAGCTCGCGGTCCTCCTCTTCTTGACTGGCGGACTTGGCAATCCATTTGCCTTTTTACTTTTGGCGCCCGTGGCGATTTCTGCGACAGTGTTGACCCTCAGAAGCACAATTATTCTGAGCGCCCTTGCCCTTGTCGCTATTACGGTTCTGTCCGTCAGGCACATGCCACTTCCGTGGCGCGGAACGCCGCCGGAATTACCGACCCTCTATTTGCTTGGTGTCTGGACGGCGCTGGCCATCGGCATATTGTTTTTTGCCGCCTATACCTGGCGCGTTGCCCAGGCGGCGCGTGAATTATCAGATGGTCTGTTTGCGACACAACAGGCGCTTGCTCGAGAACAGCGTCTTTCGGCGATGGGAACGATTGCCGCTGCTGCCGCGCACGAATTGGGCAGCCCTTTGGGCACTATCGCTGTCGTCAGTCGGGAATTATCGCACGATCTGGATCCGGATAGTCCGATCGCGGAAGATGTTGCCCTTTTAAGTGCTGAGACTAACCGCTGCCGCGATATTCTGGCAGAACTCGCTCATAATCCGGAAGAGGATGACGCCCCTTTTTCAGCCGTACCGGTGAGCGCGGTCGTTGAAAATGCTGTTAGCCGACATCAACTTGAAACTCTTTCTGTGGTATTTAAGACGACCCCCCTGCCGGAAAATGATATCTCTGAAGAGCCCCGAATTCGTTCGGCACCCGAAATTATCCACGGTGTTGGTACTCTCGCACAAAACGCTATCCAATTTGCAAAGTCAGAGGTCGTGATATCAACGGCATGGTCTGCCGATCAGGTATCCGTCACAATTATGGATGACGGACCTGGTTTTCCGCCTTTTGTGTTGGACCGAATTGGAGAGCCCTATATATCTCTTCGAATGACGCAGGAAGATCACATGGGTCTTGGCATATTTATCGCTCAAACCCTATTGGCCCGAACCGGTGCGCAGCTTTCGTTCGGGAACAGACAGGAAGGTGGTGCAGTGGTTGAAATTCGCTGGCCCCGGTCGGTCATCGAAGGCGTCGATAGTGATATGGTTGAATAATGAGCAATTTGGAAAACAGTCCCGATCCGGACGCCGCCAACAAAAAGTTATTAATCGTTGATGATGACCGACCCTTTCGCGAGCGGTTGGCGAAAGCGATGGAACGGCGCGGGTTTCTGGTTACGGCTGTGGAGAGTGTCGCTGAGGGAATGGCAGTGGCCAAACTGGAAGCGCCAGATTATGCGGTGCTCGACTTGCGGTTGGAAGATGGCAGTGGCCTCGATATCGTGCCGATTATCCGCGAAGCCGTTCCAGAGTCCCGGATCGTCATCCTGACCGGCTATGGCAATATTGCGACGGCGGTGGCCGCCGTTAAAGCCGGGGCCGTGGACTATCTGGCAAAACCGGCCGATGCGGACCAGGTCGCCGCCGCCCTTCTCGCACAAGGGAGCGATTTGCCACCACCACCTGAGAACCCCATGTCTGCTGATCGAGTGCGCTGGGAACATATTCAACGGGTCTATGAACAGTGTGACCGGAATGTTTCCGAAACAGCCCGGCGACTAAAAATGCACCGTCGGACCTTGCAGCGCATCCTGGCAAAGAGGGCGCCGCGCGAAACCAACGACCTAACTCCATAGACGGCCCTTAGTGAATGACAGATCCTGGACAACAAGCGGGGAATGCCGGAGGTCCTGTTCCGACATCATGGCAGTTTGGACCTGAAGAGTATTTGGTTTCCGTGCGGAACGCCGAAGCCGTCCTGGCACATCTTCCTCTTTTTCTGGGTGGTTGGCCGATGCGAGGCTTGGGCGCCGCCCCCGAACAGCCGCACGACATTGACATCGTTGAAAATAAAGATGGCTCCCTTGTCATTCGGTTAACAGGTCCCGGTGGCAATGACATGGAATTTGAGGACGCGCTAAACGCCGCAAACGGTTTCGCAGGCTCTCTGATCGGCGCCTATATCGCCCGCCAGCCGGATACCATTTGCCTGCACGCCTCGACGGCCCTTGTTGGCGATGGACTTGTTGTTCTGATTGGTGATTCATTTTCCGGAAAAAGCACAACCTCCCTGCAACTGGCCTCAGCCGGATACCGGTTTTTTGGAGATGATCGCATTGCCATTCGCTGGGATGATGACTCTCAGCCCATTGGGCAATGTCTTGGCTTGATGCCAAAAATGAGGTTGCCGCTGCCGCCTGATTGTGGTGCCGGATTTGAAGAATACATCGAAGCATTTTCGGAGTTGCAGGATGACGAGGCGGCCTATTTGCGGCTTGGAGACCGGGAGGCTGCCGGATTCGGTGAAGAAGCGCCGATCAAGGCTCTGATCGCTTTGGATCGACGGGATACTGGGGATTCAATTTTTGAAGAAGCGCAGAGACCGCATCTCGTAAAATCACTTCTAGCGCAGGTTTATGCCCCTCATTTGGACATTTCAAACCTCATACATTCCATGAACCGGTTGGCGTCCCTTGTCCCTTGTTTTACCTTGCAGTATTCCAACAGTCGTGAAGCAGCGAAAATGATTGCAGAGCGGTTCCGTGGATTAGGTTCAGAGGCATAAAATGGCTAAAGAAAAAGCAATGAACGGTAAATGGCTTGACACTCCGCTTGGCCTTCCCTAGCATCTCCCTCCACGGCATTACAGTGAGAGGAACAAGAAAATGCGACAAGCTTGGGTTGCTTTAGCGCAGGCGATAATTGTTCTGACGGTTGCGACAGGTTGTGCAACCAAAACCTTCCCGGATTTACACAATATCGATGTAACCGAGCTAAACGCACTGCAATGTAAAGATATTGAGCAGGAGTTCATTTTACTAAACCGGCATGAGGATGCTGTTAATGAAGAAGCCGTCTCTGGACAAGTAAAACAAATTCTTTGGGGTGGTATTTGGTCGGTGATAGCGGATGAGAAGTTGGAACACATCTCCAGGAAAAAAATCCGGGATAGAGAGCGGCTTCTTTATGGGGCCAAATTAAAGAAAAAATGTCAATGAAGGAACGGACCAAAAGCAAATTTATAGCCATGTTCACATGCGTAACGAAGCCGGTTCGGTTTGTCTGGTAAGAACAAAATTCTCAAATGCCGTCGCTGCAAGGTAGCAGCAGAGGTCATCATACGCAATGGAGATGCTTCAACGCCATCTGTCCCGCTTGCAGCCTCCAGTTCGGAGGTGAGAAAGCCAGACGGATGTACCGTGAGCTTCTTGAACACTTCGCCAGAAAGGAAGTTCAGGATGTGCTCCGAAGAAGTTTCCCCGAAGGCCGGAAGCGTGGAATAACTATCCGCCATAACTTCAATAAACTTCGCGAGCCTTTCTGGGATTTCATTATCGAATCTGACCATTAGTCCAGAGTTTGGAATTGCAGGCTGAGTTTCTTTCAAGACCGTCATGTAATCCCCTTTTTAAACATAGCCGAGTGCAGTTCGCAAAAGGGCATCAAACCCTTTCTTGCAATCTCGTCTGTTATATTTCCAACACGCCTCGGCGATGTAGAGAGGCATCCATGGCTTGGAATAATGGTGATGCTGACCGCCCCAAGCGCGTTTCAGATGTGACCAGAACCCTTCAATTGTGTTGGTGTGCACGTCACCATCGACATATTGCTCACTATGGTTGATGCTAAGTCGCACCATTATTCTGTCAACCGCGTTGTAGGCGCGATATTCGTCAGTCACCAAAATCGTTTCCTTGATATCTACTGCACCTCGAATAAAACTCAGAACGCCTCGCCCACTCAGGTCGTTGGCTACGCGGGCAACGACGTTCCCGCCGCGTTCAACGGCTCCGATAACGGCTGATTTCTTCGTCCCACGTCCGCGCTTCGGCGGGTTATCGTCATCACGTTTGTTCCGACGCGGCTTTCCGCCGATATAGGTTTCGTCAACTTCGACGATACCTTCTAGCAGATGCCGTTCTTCGCTTGCCATGGCCGCACGGATACGCTGCTGCATAGACCAACACGAACCCTGATTCATTTCAAGGTCGCGGGCCATTTGATGACTGGACAGGCTTTTCTTGGCATTGATCATTAACGCAATGCCAAGAAACCATTTTTGCAAGGGGATCTGAGTCCCTTGAAAGATCGTTCCTTGAAGCACATTGAAACTGTTTCGGCAATCGTGACAATTCCAGCGGCCAACCTTTGCGCCTTCCTTCTTGCGAGCAACCCGTATACCGCCACAGTAGGGACACGACGCCTCACAAGCCCACCGAATCGCCTCCAAATGTGTGATGCAAGCTTGCTGGTCAGGAAACATTTCGAAAATGGAGATCAGGTTCATCGGAAGCCCTCCTTTGAACCTAAATATATGATTTATCTCATACATTGTCAAGCCATTTACCGTTCATTGCCTAACTATATATGTAATGTTCCAAGTAGTGCTTGGGTAGGATTTAGGAGTACCAGAATGTCAGCGATATTTTTCGTGACATTTTTGGATTGTGTGAGTAACAGGATTAACTGCTATGGCAACGGTGACGCGCTTTCCTGATGGAGGGCCCAACCATATGAGCGGCAATTAAATGCCGCCAGCAGCGCCCAACGTTGAGGAACAAGCGTTTGATCCTTGACGTCTGTTTTTTGCGTTGCTGCGCCGTAAGTACATGATTGCTGGCCTTATGGTCATCGGCCTTGGGATAGCCGTTCTGCATGCCAGTCGTTTGGTTCCATTGTATTCTGCTGGCGTAACGATGTTAATCGAAGGGGCACGCCAAAATGTGGTCGACATTAAAAGTGTGGCCCAGGGTATCACGCCTGACTACTACACCAATGAAACCCAAGCCGCCGTTATCCAATCCCGCGACCTGATTGGTAAAGTTGTTGACCGGCTTGATCTCTACAATGATCCGAATTTTAATCATGACCTTGCGCCGCCTAAAGCCAGTACGCTTGATGTCCTGAAGGCGACCGTCGGCGGCTGGTTTGGTGTAAAAGTAGAAGACCCTGACCTAAAGGCCGTCGCAGAGCTGAAATCAGATGATCGGTGGGCGGGATACTCGCCGGAAGAAAAACGCGCTGAGCTGCGCGAAGAACTGATTGATGCCTTTTGGGGTGGTCTCACTGTTAGGCCTTCGCAACGCGCTCTGTTGGTGGAAATCGAATATTCATCGCCCTCGCCGGAAATGGCGGCTAAAGCGGCCAATGCGACGGCAGAAGTCTACATCCTCGACCAAATCCAAAGTAAGGGCAGCGTCACTGAAAAGGCCACCAAATGGCTTGCTCAACGGGCGACTGAACTGAAACAGCGGGTTATTGATTCAGAGAAAAAGCTGGAAGCGTTCCGCAGAAAATCTGGTATTGCTGATTTGAAGGGCGCAAGCCTATTGCAGGAACAGATCGCTAAAATTAATACCGATCTGGTGGCGGCACGAAATCAGCGCTCCGAAGCGCAGGCGCGCTACGCCCAGGTCCGGCAATTATTGAAATCGGGCGGTGGTATCGAAACGGCTGCCGCGGTTCTCGCCTCTCCTTTGATCCAGCGGCTCCGCGAGCAGGAAACACAGGTCGTTCGAAAACTTGGTGAACTCAAGACACATCTGCGCGAGGCTCATCCGTCTTTGGTACTGGCCCGCAACGAGCTAAAAGACCTGCAAGACAAGATTTCCGGCGAGGTCAAAAAAATCGTCGTTAACCTCAAGAACGAATTACAGATTGCCCGAGTCCGCGAACAAAATTTCAAAGCGGAGCTTAAGCGTCTTGAATCTGGCATTGAAAAGCAAAACGAAGCTGCTGTTTCAATCAGGGCTCTGCAGACCGAGGTTCAGGCAAATAAACAACTCTATGAGACAATTATTTCCCGTTTCAAAGAGACGGCAGTCGTTGATGACAATCTGCAGCAGGCCGATGCGAAGGTAATTTCGCGTGCTGTGGTTCCCGGCTCGCCTTATTACCCTCAAAAAAGCGTCATTTACACCATTGCTCTTTTCTTTGCCGGGGCAATCGGTGTCGCATTAGCAATTATCCTTGAGCTTCTGGATAATGGTTTCAGAACCACGAAACAGTTGGAAGAAATGACCGGCTATCCCACCCTCGGGAGTGTTCCCAAGCTCTCGCGTCAGGATAGACATGAGTATCCTCATACGGTAGCTGCCAAGAAACCGAATTCACAATTCGGCGAGGCCATAGGAAGCGTCAGGACTTCTCTCTTGCTGACCGGTGTCGAACAGGTGCCGAAGGTTGTTTTGGTTACCTCCTCTGTCCCCAGCGAAGGCAAGACCAGCATCTCGCTTTGTCTGGGGAGTATGGCGGCGCGTGCGGGGCAGCGCGTCATCGTCGTTGATTGTGATCTCCGCCGTGCCGGCTTGCATCAGACACTCGGTGTTTCAAATGATGTCGGGGTGAGCAACTATCTTTCGGGTCAGGTGGAATTGAGCGAAGTCATTGATATGGAGCCATCAACCGGGCTGCATTTTATCACGGCCGGTGCGCGGGTGCCTCATCCAACAGACCTTCTTGGCTCGCCGCAGATGTACGGTCTCCTGCAACAGCTCTCCTCGAGCTATGATTTGGTTGTAATTGATTCCCCGCCGTTGTTGGCAGTTTCGGACGCGCTCGTTCTGGTACGAGAGGCGGATCGGACAATTTTTGTTGTCCGTTGGCAAAAGACCCGCCGCGATTTTGTTTCGACCTCTTTGCGGCAATTGGGAGAATCCGGCGCCAGGATTGCTGGTCTCGTGATGTCCCAGGTTGACCTCAAGAAGCAGGGGAATGAGGGATATACCAGTGGCTCCGGCTACTACTATGGAGACACCCCTAAATACTATTCAGATTAGGATAGGGCACTGCTGATATGGCCGGAAGACGCAGAACCTTCACCGCCATTGGAACGCTCTTTTTCGGAATTTTAATTGCTTATGTCAGCGCTCCCCGCATGATTGCTTATGGCGCGATGCAGGGAGGAGACTCTGTATTTTTTGACCTGGGGCGGGGGAAAGAAGTCTCGCCACAAAAGCTAAGCGTTGCAATTTCAGGACGTCAGGCGTCTCTTCGATGGTTTGAAAGCGGCCGTACCCATTTAGAAATTGCGGCAATGTATCTCGTACTGTCGGATAACCCAAAGTTCACGGCTGACCTTCGAAAGTCCTTTCTAACAAAGAGTTTAGTGGCCTTTCGGAAGGGCCTTTTTCTGACACCTAGAAAACCGTACTCCTGGGTTCAGTTTGCGCAGGCGCATTTTCGCGCTAATCGTAGCTCACCAGTTGTGAATGATCTCCTCGAAATGTCCTACATCACGGCACCGCAGGAACCGAAGATCATTGTCACACGTGTCCAGTTGGGATTTAGAGCTCAGCGTATATTGGCTCCAAGATTGCGCCCAAAATTTCGAGAGGACATTCGTCTAAACTTAAAACATCAACCGCGACAGCTAACCATATTTGCTCGAAAGCAATTCGGTCTTCCCTGGCTTCTTGATATTGCAAAAAAAGACCCGAAGCTTGTTCAGGAGCTTTACCGGCAATTTCTCAGGCTCCCACCACCAGGCGATCTATAAAAGAACTATTTCCTGTCAATTGCCTGGTTCTGGCTAGGCCAGGATTGGGCGAAGGCAACCCCTAAGATAGCGGCATAGGTTGCTGCAATTGCTGGTATTTGAAGGGTAAAATCGAGTGTATTTTGAATGCCAAGCATAATTGTTACACCCAGCCCCAATACGCTAAAAATCGAATGACGCCTTCTGACTTTGATACTAATAAAAAGTCGGAAAACGATGAAAAGCAGAGCCAGCATAAGGACCCCAAATCCAATATATCCAAGATCAACAATGAGCTCGATATAGACGCTGTGCACCTTGTCGTACCTCGGAGCGAACCAGGGAACAGTTGAATCGCGGAATTGGTAGAATAGCTGTGAAAATGAACCAAGCCCGTGGCCGGTAAACGGTGCTGTCTCAATCATTCGCCAGGCTAGATCATGAACCGGGCCACGGTCGCTGCCTTGTTGGGCCAGATGTAGCGCACGTCCGAGCATTCCTCGCCCGCTTATTTCCAAAATCGAAATGCCGGCGCCAAAAACCAGTAATGTAATTCCTATCAATGAGCGACGTCGATTTTTTGTGCGCCCGATAAGGATGAATAACATCACAGCGGCACCGATCGCAGTCACCATAACGGCGCCACGGGAACGGGTCAGCATCAGCGCAGTCGCAACGACGATACTGCCGCAGACCAGGCAATAGATTGACGGTGGGATGGCTTCTATCAACCGTTGCCCCTTTTTTGCCGCCGAACGCGCCGCCTGAGAGGTTGAATGTAAAATTAAGGCAAGAATTGTCAGAAGACCCATTCCGGCATAGGCACCATATGCCGCACGGCCAACGAATGTACTGGTTAAATCTCCATGGTTTGACCATTTTTCGTACATCAGAATTGTCTTGTTACCCGCTGTATATACAGACAGGCCATACATCGCATAGGCGATGCCAATTATAGCGATACACCACAAAATCTGACGCGCGTTCGCGGGGTCTCGACCGAACTGAGCCGACAGCCAGAAAATTCCCGCATAGGCCATAAGCCGTATCGCCCTCTCGATTGCTGTTGCGGGGTCAGTGGTAATGGCACCTTCCAGGGTGCGCCCGAGTGCCCCTGCAGCGTCTTGCCAAAGCGGGTCGTGCCATTGTGCAGGTACAAACGAATTGGCCTGTACTACCGCCCAAACGATGACGCCGCCGAACAATAAGCCGGGAAAGAAAAACACCTTCCCTGAAAGTTTTACCATAGAAGGCTGCCGTAGAGCGGCGATGGCCCAAAGAGCCAGCAAGACGCCAATAGAGAAGCTAAATAGTGTCCATGACCAGGGTCGGTTTGACCCTAACGAGAGGGGAAGCCAAGCGAGGAGTAAAAGGAATACCCAAAATACAAGCCGGGATAGTTTGCCGTCGGAATGCGCCAATTGCCCTATACCGCTGTTACTATTTCAGGTCTTGTCAGTCTGTTGACCATAGACGTTATTCCTACTTCGTGCCTAGTAGGCGTTTTCGTTCAGAAACCCGGTAAAAAGAGTCATGGTCAGAATTTTGAGATCGAAGCCGAGAGACCAGTTCTCGATATAGTACAAATCGTGCCGCACTCTTTCGCGCATTTGATCCGGATTGGCAGTTTCACCGCGCAGTCCATTAACTTGTGCCCATCCTGTTATTCCCGGCTTTACTTTATGGCGGATCAGGTCCTCGTCGATAATCTGTGCATATTCCTCATTGTGGGCTATGGCGTGCGGTCTCGGACCCACTAGCGACATTTCGCCCCGTAAGACATTGAAGATTTGTGGCAATTCATCAAGGCTGGTTCGCCGGATGAACTTGCCCGCCCTCGTGACACGCGGATCATCCTGTTGAGCCTGCTTGATATTTTTGGTCGACGCGTCGGGTTGCCAATACATGCTGCGAAATTTCAGGACAGTAATTTCGTTGTTATTGAAGCCGTATCTTTTTTGGCGAAAAAGGATTGGTCCAGGGCTGTTGAGTTTGATTGCCAGCGCAACCGCCAACAAAACTGGCCAGATAACTGAAAGAATAATCAATCCGAACAATCTATCTTCAATGCCCTTTAAAATCCTGTTCCAGCCTGCGAGGGGTGGCTTAAAGACTGTGAGCATCGGTAAGCCGGCAATATTATCAAATCCCAAATTCGGAATCTTGAAGGCCGCATTTTCCGGACAAAGCGTAATATCTGCAGCGACCGTGTGAAGCTGGCGCAAAATCTCATCCAGACGTTCTTCCGCTGTCCAGGGAAGTGCGATGGCAATCTGATCGACTCTTTTGTTTCGAACAAACAACAAGAGATCATCAATTGTCCCCATGTTTTTATAGGGCCCGATCATGTCAGATACTCTTGTTTTGCGGTCATCAAAGACTCCCAAGACCTTGATGCCGGACCCTTTGCGATTATCCAGGTGTTCGACCAGCCGATCCCCGAGTTCACCGGCACCTACAACAATGACGTTATAGGTAAGTTGGCCTTATTCACGGAGCTCTTTGATAAGAACTGACGCAAACAGTCGTACGGTCGATAAAGAAATAAAAGCCGCAACAAACCAGTAAGTTGCCCAGGCCCGCGAGAAGTTATTAGAAACTTTGCCAAAATAGGCGATAAAAACGAGGGTGACCATAACAGCACCCCAACAGGCGGTGAGAGCCCCTAATTGTGCCGCTAGTTTCTGAAGATCAAGAAATTTGTATAGCTTGCCGAAGTGCATAAAGTTGGCGGCAAGTAAGACGCCAAGCGCAATGGCGATCAGGTAATGGTCGGGCATGTGCGCCGAAAACCCATGATAGATCCCGTAGGCCACATATCCCGTACCAGCAACAATGAGCAAATCGAGAATGCGCAAAGCGCCTGTGATGACTCTCTGGTCGTCGATGCCGAGACTAATTCTGGGGAATTGCATGGATATGGACAATCAACTTTCGCAAATCCCTTGTCCGATGGAAAAGGCTTTCAGCGTCTTTGAACAGAAGAAAGCGATTTACCCATTTAAACAAGGTATTAAACAGCGGAAAACCAGAGCCGCCTATGGGTCCAACCAAAGAGATTATAATCGTTGATCGCGCGTGTGGTAAAGAAACTTAAGGTAATTTACACTGGCCTTAGCTCCGGTGGAGCCACCAGTAATTTTCGTTGATGGAATAGATGGGTTTGTAATGGCGGACTACAGACATATCGACGACATTTTTGATCTGATTATCCAAGATTAACGCTCGGCCGTTGTGATAAACGATCAGAATTGCATGCGCTAACCGCAAATTGAGATCCTGCAGGACTAAAATTCTCATATCTGAAGGTGGCACCCCCAACGCTCGAAGAGAAAGATACTTGGTAATGGCATAATCTTCGCAGTCACCGTTACGCCGGAGAAACTGTTGCGGTGTCGCCCAGTAATCAGGCACGCCATAATTTCGGGGGTCGAGAATATAACGAGTCCTGTTCATTTCGGCATTTACGGCATGAATCTGTTCCAGTCGCGATTTCTTGGAAATGTCTTTAAGAAACGAGGTCCATGCCTGCAAATGACAGCGGCTAAAGAAGGACGCTTCACAGGGCTTGTTCGCCAAATGACGTTCATTGAAATACCGGGCGAGCGGCCCCTTCCACTTTGGAAATAGAGAAATTTGAGGAGACGGCGTTTCCTGGCTGCCAAAAAGGGCAGGGCGATAGCTGTACTGTCCCAACGCCGTTCCGCTCTGAAGTCCGACAAAATCCAGAACCACCAGAGCATAAATCCAAGGTCTCGGGGACACTGGTCCTCTCAGAAAGTGCGTTAGTTTCAACATAGAATACCCATCAATATGAGCGATACCGCCAATGTCGTCAGTTCACACAAACTATCTTTGTTGCGTTAACAGAGCGCTAACCTGACATCGACAATGATGTCTGCTGTTAACCCTGTTCGTGCAGGGTCATCAATCTATGCGGTGGAGGGGAATGTGCCGTGGAATAGTTTTTCGCTGAGCCATACCGTAGAGTCGAGAACGAAATTTCGTTTGGGTGTTGCCGGTATCGTTTTCTTGGCAATTTTTGTTGCCGGAATAATTGATATTTTGCGGTTCGCTGAAAGTGAACGTGGACGCGAGATGCAAATCTGGCAAACCCGTTTGACCATTATTGCGGATACGCGGACGCAAGCCGTAGACCATTGGCTGGATACACAGATAAATGCCATGGTGCAATTGTCTCAGAATGCTGCATTGCAGCTTTATCTGACACAGATGGCAACGGCGTCGAAGGCAGAGAAGTCGTCTCCGGCAATTGAAGCACAAGCGGAATATTTGCGTAATCTGCTCGTCGTTGTATCGCATCGTTCAGGTTTTTCAACACCAGCACACGGGCCAAATGTAGATGCAAATGTCAGCCGTATAGGGGTTGCTGGGCTGGCTCTCACGGATCGAGAGGGCGCTGCAATTGTTGCGACAACCAGGTGCGTTGTTTGCCATATCATTCTCCTATGTCCCATACATTAGGACAATACGCCTGGTTAGTCAAGTATATAATTCCCTTATCTTTTTCCCACCATGTCTGGTGATGCGCCGCTTTCACGAAATTTTGCGGCAGATACAAATGGCCTTGCCAGTCAGTTCGCAATTGAAAAACCTGGCGGATTTGAGTTGCGCCGTGACTATCATGGCAATGACGTTTTGGTTACGGGGCGTTTGGTTGCGAAGATGCCGTGGGCGATCCTGTATAAAATTGATCGTCAGGAGGCCCTCGGAGCGAATGACGCCCGCTTAAATCGACTTGTTATTATCCTGTGTTTGGGATTGATCGGGATAGCGGCTGTAGTCCTGGCGGTGTGGCGTCACGGTGCTTCGGTGCGTTCAGCGCGCAATGCGGCAGACGCTCAAAAGATGGCGGAGCGATTTGAAGCCCAGACCAGATTTTTGAAACTCATCACTGATACTCAGCCGACCTCCATGTTTATCATGGATCACGAGAACCGCTATAAGTTCGCCAATAAAATCGTTTCGGACAGCACCGGTATCTCTGAAGGGGACCTTCTCGGCAAGAGTCTGGCCAGCGTTTTGGGTCCTGCAGATGCGATCAGCTATGAACATCTCAATGAGGAGGTGCTTAAAACCGGAACACCTAAGAGTCAGGTGCGTCGATCTGGATCAAATGGTGATCTTCGAATCTGGCAAGCAGAACATATTCCAGTGGCGGCGGCACTTGATGCAGCGCCAGGTGTTATGGTCGTCGAAGAAGATATCACGGCCGTGGTAAAGGAGCGGGAGCGCCGCGAACGTATCCTCGAACAACTCACTGATACACCTGTTGCAATATTGGATCAGCGTGACCCTTTTGCCAGCAACCATTCGGCGTGTGTGGCCGCGACGGCAGAGGCGTTCGCTAGTGAAATGGGGCTTGATGATAATTCTGTTCGGACGGCCAGAACAGCGGGCCGACTCCTGAATATTGGAAAGATAGTTGTACCCGAGGAACTGTTAACCCGGGCCGGCGCCCTTGGAGATGACGAGGTCAGACTCGTCAGGGGTGGTCTATTAAAAAGCGCCGAACTCTTAGAAGCGGTTGAGTTTGATGGTCCGGTTATTAGTGTTTTGCAACAGGTTCAGCGCCGATGGGCGGACTGTGACCCCGCAACACACGATGAAGACGAGGTTCTCGTCATCGCGCAGGTTGTAGCCGTCGCCAATGCGTTTGTTGCTTTGATCAGCCAACGTTTCTGGCGATCTGAAATAGACATGGATGAGGCAGCAGCCCAAATGATGGTTGATGCCGATACGGTATTTGCGAGACGCGTATTATCAGCCCTTCTGAATCTCGTTGATAATCGGGATTTGCGTGAGGAACTGAGCGTGTCTGCGACAACAATGCCGTAATAACCCCTTCATAATGCTGGTGTAATTTGCACACGCGCGGCATAGTAAGGGCATGTTTAGAAAACTGTTCGGTAAGGGACGGCAAGACGTCCAGCCTCCGTCAGCACCAGAAGCCGCCCGCATCTATGTTATCGGTGATATTCATGGGCGCGTCGATCTTTTGCAGGATATTCATCGGCAAATTCTGGAAGACGCTGCGACGGTTCCCGCACTTCGCAAGTCAGTAATTTATCTTGGCGATTATGTCGACCGGGGTGATGCTTCTCGTGCGGTTATCGATTTACTGGTCAGTGACCCGCTTGCCGACCTGAATCCTGTTTACCTGTCTGGAAATCACGAACAGATGATGGTCGCCTTTCTCGAAGATATTGCGATTGCCGGCATGTGGCTTAGCAATGGTGGAGATTCGACTCTGCTCAGCTATTCAGTTGGAATGCCGACCGACAAGACCGGTGACGAGAAGTTACGCAGTATGCAAAGGGACTTTCAGGTGAAATTACCACCGGCCCATCTCGAATTTTTGCGCAAACTAGAACTCTATCATGTTGAAAAGGATTACCTGTTTGTGCATGCAGGCGTTGCGCCGGGAGTCCCTCTCGAGGAACAGGGCAGCGAAGACTTGCTATGGATTCGAGAAGAATTTCTACGTTCGAAAGCACACCACGGCCATTGCGTTGTTCACGGCCATTCAATTGTTGATATGCCCGAATTTTTACCCAATCGAATCGCCATTGATACCGGTGCCTATTACAGCGGGCGGTTGACCTGTCTGGTGCTCGAAGGGCAAGAGCGCCGGTTTCTACAAACCTGACCTCGGAGCGACGATCATGTCGTTTGGTCTTAAAGAAAAACTCCTCAACCTCTGGCCGCTTTTTTCACTTACTGAAGACACGACATTGCCCAATAAGCTCGAGGGCCTTGTTGACGCGGTAGATGAGTTGGCAAATCTGATTTCACCGACTCTTGCTGCCTATATTCTGGAAGAAGCCCAAATCAAATTGGACCAGCCGATTCTTGATCCGCGACGGGTTGCCGAGAATCGGTTGCTTGCAAAATTCTCACTGTCACAGCAACGTCACTGGGCAAAGATCTTGTCGGAGTCAGATATTGATGTTGTTTTTCTGAAGGGCTTCGCCAATGGGCATAGTTTTTATCCCGACCCGATTTTACGGCAACAGGGCGATCTCGATTGTCTAATTCGCAGTCGTGATCTACAGCCCACAATAGACCTTCTGGTCGGGCATGGGTTTGAATTCCGTGCGGGGCCGTTGAATCGCTGGGGCGCAATTTCTGATGCCAGTTTTATGCCATTCGTTCGCCATGACGGCAGCTGCGATCTCGATATTCATGTGCATCCAGATTGTTACCCCGCCTATTGCTCCCTGACGACAGAGAGGGTGTTTGCAGCTGCGAGGCTTGTGGATGCAGGCGGGTCTGCCGTCCGGGTGCCGTCGCGTGAACATGCATTGCTTTTGTGTGTGACGAACGCTGCAAAGGATAAGTTCGACCTTTTCAGTATCCGCAAAGTGATCGATGCGATGGTCTTGATACGGGCGACGACGAACCTCGATTGGCAAAAAGTCATTGACCTGGCCGTGGAAGGGAACTTTCTGGTGCCCACACGTGCTTTCTTTTCTTTGTTGGTTGCCTTGGGTTTCCCCCGGTCATCAATTCCCGAGACACTCCTGATTCCACTATCGCGATGGCATCATAAATCATTCTTGACCGTTGTGCGGCGCTTCCAGGCTCTCTTCCCCGGTGACCCTTATATGTTGCCAATTTTGTGGCGCGAATGGGCATTGTGTGCAGAGCCTGCTGTCGCGCTTCATAATTTGCGACTCAGGGCGCAGGAGATATTAAGGCCCAGAACGGGAATTCCTGAAGGGGCACCGCGAAGTGCAAAACAATCCTGATCGACCAACGGCTATTATTGATGCTAAACATCATGGCGGGTTCGGGGAATGGTCCAACATTTAGCGTAGTATGGTAACAAAATATGGTCTCTGATAAACGGGTTCTTATTACAGGCGGAGCGGGTTTTATTGGTTCGCATTTGTGTGAACGGCTTCTCGATGCAAATTACGATGTTCTTTGTATCGACAATTATTTTACTGGCTCCAAGGATAATGTCGCCCACCTGATGCAAAACCCGCATTTTGAGTTAATGCGGCACGATGTGACCTTTCCGCTCTATATTGAGACCGATGAGATTTATAATCTCGCCTGCCCCGCCTCACCGGTGCACTATCAGTTTGACCCTGTCCAAACCACCAAGACCAGCGTGCACGGTGCCATCAATATGCTTGGCCTTGCCAAAAGGGTTAGGGCGAAAATTTTTCAGGCGTCGACCAGCGAAGTATATGGCGACCCGGAAGTCCATCCTCAGGTCGAGAGTTATTGGGGGCGTGTAAATCCGATTGGTCCGCGCGCTTGTTATGACGAGGGCAAAAGGTGCGCGGAAACTTTATTTTTCGATTATCGCCGCCAGCATAACCTGATGATCAAGGTTGCCCGCATTTTCAACACTTACGGTCCGCGTATGCACCCCAATGACGGTCGCGTTGTATCGAATTTTATTGTCCAGGCCTTACGAAATGATCCCGTGACAATTTATGGCAATGGCGAGCAGACCCGTTCATTCTGCTACGTCGATGATCTTGTTGAAGCGTTTATTCGGATCATGAATACTGATGACGATTTCACCGGACCGGTGAATATCGGTAATCCCAATGAGTTTACGATCCGGGAACTAGCAGATGCCGTGATCGAATTAACGGGCTCCAAGTCAGAGATTATTTCAAAACCCCTGCCGGCGGATGATCCCGTCCAGCGCCAACCGGACATAAGCGTCGCGCGTGACAAGCTCGGCTGGGAACCGACGATTCAGCTGAGAGAAGGGCTGCAAAAAACGATTGCTTACTTTGACGAACGTTTATCGTCGAGTTAGTCCAGCTAATAATTCAGGGCGCGGGCGCGCGGCCGACGCGTGCTGCGCTTGGTCTGCGTGCGAATAAAGAAGCCAACAACGTAATACAGAATAACGTGGTAAATAATTCCTGCGACAACCAGGGAGAAGTTTGATTCCACGCGGAACAGGCCAGAGAAAATCGATACCGAGAACACAGCAAGCCAGTCACCTACATGGCGCCCATTCATGAAGTAGCAAATGACCCAATAGACCTAGGATATAATAAACATACCCAGCACCACGCCGATGATGCCGAAATTAACGTATAGTTCCACAAGTTGTGGAAAGTTAATTGACGTCGTCGTATCGTCGATTGCCAAAATTTGATACATGTGGCCAAACAGCTGACCCAACTTGGGGTCGGGTTTGTCCGGCAAGATGACACGCGGCACCAATTTCCATATCAAATCTTTATAGCTGAGCCCGTACAGGTAATCGACGCGCTTCGGTGTCATGTCCATGACATGCGCGAACATGTATGAGATATCCAGGCGAACACCGAGTGCCTAGAGGGCAAATTTTAAGACCTCGGGATCGGCAGTAACGGCCTGGGCAGCAATCTTGCCAAATTTAGCACTATTCTCGGCGGCGTCTCCAAGCCCTTCCTGCTCGACCTTGGCGCTATGGGCGTCCCATACCTGGTCCCGGAATTCGAATTTGGCGTACATGAACGGGAACAGCGCCATAATTGCGAGAAGAATAACGATCCAGGGTATTTTCTTTTTTTCATCGATATAGGTCATGATGACGGCAAGACCAAAGCTCGCGATCGGACCTGAGTTTCCGCCTGAAATCGACAGTCCGAGATAGGCGGGTACAAAAAAGCACCAGATCATTATCGAGAACGGTCTCGGCATCTGTTTCCGCATTTGCAGAATGTAAAAGGCGAGAATGCCGACAATGGAAAAGTTGGCGAGGAAGTTGATGAGCTGACCAGCGCTTGAGGTATCCAAACCGGTCTTCATCCCGAGGAGACCAAAAAAACCGACAAAGAAAAATATCAGAGAGATTTTCCGGGCACTCTTGGGTTCCCAGTCTAATTGCATGTGCGGAATGTATTGCAGGACGAGATTGATGGGCCGCGTGTAATATCCAACCACCAGCGCGAGCACACCGAAAAAGGTAACTATCGCTGGCTTCATCAAATCTTTGTAGGTGAGGTAGTCAAAGATGACTGTGTGCTGAATCGTATAGAACGGATACAGCGTGTAGTGAATGGCATAGACCAGACAAATCAGTTGGAAAAACGGAAGTCGGTCTGTCGGTTTGAACAGATACAATGTCATCGGCGTAAAGCAGACGATCAAAGTCATCGTGTAGACGATATGAACAGTGTCGTATTTACCGGCCGCTGCAGGAATCGAGTTCAACAGAAGAATTGTGGCTGCAGACACACAGAAAAAGATCAGACCGGGAAGTGGAGATTTCGCGTACATCTATAGGCTGAGTCTATACCTGATCTTGGAGGACTTAAGTTGCCACCATGACTGTATTCAAAACTTATTATACAGGCTTTATATAGGAATTTATTGGCGAAATGTTCGATGATCTTATTTTTTTGTTCACCGGCATTTTCACAGATACTTCTACAAAACGTATAAATATCAACTATTTCGATGATATTCAGTACTGTACGGTCCGATCAATTTGATTTACCAGTTGGCATTATGGCCGAACAGCTAGCAACAACCGTCGCGACCATCAGCCGCTTTCATTCATTTGAAGTCGCGTTGCAACTTCAGAAACGCGGGGCGCTCAAGAGGATTTATTCCGGATTGGCGCGACGTTTTTTGCGCCGCTATCCCGTTGAGGCAACGGCGCTCCATACATTTCCCTAGTATCAAACACCCTTGGAGGCGGCCCAACGCTTTAAATTATTGTCACCCGCCAGGTCCATTATCAGAATGAATTATTGCGGGCGGAATATGCGATGCTCGATCTGCCTTATCAGCCAATTTCTGAGCGGATGATTGAACGCGAGCAGCAGGAATATGATCTCGCCGATGCGATTGTTATGCCGTCAGGGTTTGCCGAACGGAGTTTTGTGGAGCGCGGCTATTCCGGGGGCGAAGCTCCGTATCGTTGGCAACGCAACACGTGAAACGACAGCCTTGCTTGAACGCTTTCCAGTGAAAAACATTGAAGTCCTGGGCCCACAATTTCAGCCCGAGGTCGTCCGCCATATGTCGCGGGCCAGTGTCCTGGTGTTGCCCAGCATTCAGGAAGGTATGGCGTTGGTGCAGGCTGAAGCGATGGCCTGTGGTTGTCCGGTGATCGCCAGCATCAGTACCGGCAGTGAAGACCTTTTCACCGACGGTGAAGAAGGGTTTATTCTGGCGCCGGGTGATGTGGAGGGCTTGGCGGCCAAAATGGCACAATTTTCTGAAGAGCGATATTTATGCGATGAGATGGGCGCCAAGGGTATTCTGCAGGCACAAAACATAGGTGGCTGGGACGGATATGGCGACACATTGACGGCGCTATGTTGCGAGCTTGCCAAAGCCCGTGGCCACGATGTCAGCGTTTCTAAAGTGGCTTCAGTGGCCTCGGAAAAGACGTAGCGCCCGTGATTTGATCCAGTCGCGTTCGCTTTCTCTAAAGCCCAAAAATAAACGGCGGGTGCAATTAGAAGCGCCCAGATCACTCCCGCCGCTAGAATACTAATTAGAGTGTCGCTGCCCACGATGAAGAGGGCAACCCAGGCAGATATGGCGCTGATGATAAAGGCTGAAATGGCTAATGCCTGTCCCAGAAAGATTTGCCGCACAGGATTTTCTTTGACGATGCGTGCTGCATGGAACGGTACAATAATCGATAGCACGCAGGTCTCAGCAATAAGAATTGCCCCAGGCGGCCCCGGCTAATGATGGTCCGGCGCAGACAGTGGGTGCGAGGGGTGGCCAGAAAATATCGCCGGAGAAAGCGAGCTTGCCGATAGTCCACAGCCCGAAGAAGGGGGGCCGATAACGGCGATCAATCCGCCGAGAAACCCACAACAACATCCGGAAACCCGAGATACAAATTTGTAAAGACGGGAAAGGGCATCCCAGTCTTCCTGGGCGAATTGACGGGCACCCTCCACGCCGAGCACTTGCATAAATTCCGCCGTGACATGTTTTGCCAAGCTGGTGAGTGTACGGATGGTGTTGTAGGCGGCAATCGTCGCGCCGGAGGACGCCAGCGCTGAAATAAGCAAAACCGTCCCGTGGATCGTCAGGGCCATCGCGGCCGGCACGATCGCATAAGCGGGGCCAATCGACAGGGCCTTGCGAAAGGCTGCTTTGTCCGGCAACGCAATGCCGTAGTGCAATGCAGGGTATCGGCGCCTTTGATGAATGATGACACCCAGCCAGGTGACGAGCGCGATGGCGGCGTAGACCAGCGCGAGAATATTGGCAGCAACACCAAAGGAAAGTATCGTCGCAATGCTGACAATCAGGCCAATACGCATCAGATTGCTGACCATCACGCTGATCACAAATTCACCATGGGCGCGGTAAACCGAGCTTATAAACCCGAAGGGCAACATCAGGAGAAAATAGGCTGACAGGAAACAGAAAACCTGTGCCGCCGATAACGCTGAAAGGGTCTTTAGATTAAGGAGGTCTGGCCAGGATACCGAATATCCGATGCCTAAAACGATGATCAAACCCAGCGTAATCAATGTTGCGTAGAAGAAAGTGCCTTGTTTCAGCAGCGTTGAAAATTCGGCCTGTTCTCCGCGTGCAGGTGCTTGTTGCAGCGCATTGCCATAATAGGCGCTTAGTCCGATATCGAGCAGCCCGATAAACCCTTCAGTGGACAGCAATACAAGCCAATCCCCGTACTGGGTCGGGCTCCAGAACAGGAGGAACACCGGGACGAGCAGAATTTGTTCGCCAAGAATTATCGCCGTCCCAACGGCTTTTCCGGCGACGCCCTGGATCAGCCGTCGATGGATACCTGCCTGTTCCTGTAGATTGGGCGGCGGCGATTGAGGAGGGGGGGGGGGGGGGGCGTTGGTCCCTGTCACCTTTGGTCTTTCGACAGGAAATAGTTGAGGCCATTTTTGAGCCCCTCAATATCCTCCCGGAAGCCCCAGTTCTCGATAATTTCCAGACTCCTATTCCCCATTTTTTTGGATAGTTCGGGGTCGGATACGATCTTGCTTAATGAGTCAGTAAGGGCGTCAACATCACCGGCCGGAAATACGTAGCCATTCTCGCCATCCCGAATGAGGTCAAAAACCGACCCGACCTGGTCACTGGCGACAACAGCCCGGCCCGCCGTCATAACCTCATTGACCACCAATCCCCAGGGTTCGAGAAAGGACGGTAGGACGAAAACATCACAGAGGCTGTAAAAGGAAGGCAATTCCGATTGATTTCGAAAACCGGTAAATCGTACAGCCTCTTCAATACCAAGGGCTTCGACCTGTTGTTCAAGGCGCTCACGCTGTTCTCCATCGCCAACCATCACGAGATAGGGGCGGTGGTTTTTCGGTTCTTTGTTCAAGCGCGCAATCGCTTCAACCAGATCGGCAGGCCGTTTGCGTTCCATGAATTTGGAGGCATATAGAACAACAGGTCTTCCCGGCTCGAGGTTGAGTTCTTCTCGTAAAGCGTCCTGGTGGGCACCGACTTTAACGGCTTGATCGCGGAAATATTGATTATCAACGGTATAGGGCATCGGGAAGATATTTTCCTCCTTCATGCCATGGGCGAGATAATATTCTTTATTGGCAGACCCGATGACCAGCCAACCCTGGCAAATTCGCCGCAGGGCAAAAAAGAAGAAATGTTTTATGAAATTCTTGAGCGGGCCGCGTGCCGCGCTGTATTCCCAGGCTTCATCACGATTGAGGACGACCAGACCCATCATTCGCGCGCGTAACATCGCGATCATGTGGTAAAGCCGCATATAGCCGTGCACCCAAAGGGCGTCGAATTGGCCCTCTTTAAGGGCTTTCGGCAGGCCGCTGTTAAGAGGCCGGATTGCCGTTGGGGGTCCCTCATCGCCATAGGATTTGAGAAAGACGTGTTTGTATCCCTCAAGGAGCGGTGTGTCCCATTCGATGACCTGGCCAAAGCCTTCATCGACATGTTTGCGCGTCGAGATATCACTGCAAAAGAAAACCGTTAGATCAATATCGGGATCCGCAGCGATTTGGCGCAAAAGCGGCGCCTGATACTGGATCGGGTGACTGACAAGATAAGCCAGGCGGATTTTACGGTTCATATTAACAACGCTTACTTAAAGTCGCCTGCTTTAACAAATATCAGACAAAAAGTGACGACAGTACTCTACAGAATACCGGGTGTTACCGTCCTTGGCGAAACAAATCGCGCCTGCGTTTGAATTATATCTTCGGTCACTTCAAGAGTGAATTAAAAGCGTCTTCGACGTCGTCGTTGGGAATCAAGGTTATATTGGTCTCCCCAGCAGCCTCCCGCATTGCCGTCGGCGTGCCGCCAGACCATTGCAGGCCCGGATAAAGGATCCGGTGTTGTGAGCCACAGGGAAACCAGATACCGGGTTTGGCATGGGTGCCGAAAACGCAAACAGATGGCGTCTCAACGCTGGCGGCCAGATGCATGGGGCCACTGTCATGACCCAAAACACACGGGCTTCTTTCATGACAACTGCACTCTCACGCGGAGTCAGCTTGCCACAGAGATCAAGAGTTGGTCCGGTCCATCCCTTTGCAGCTTGTTTTGATCGTTCACCGTCATTGGGGCCACCGAGAAACGCCAACCCGAGTTGAGGGTTGGCGCGGGAAATGTTCGCTAGCAGATCAGCCCAGCGATTATCTCCCCAGCTCTTAAAATCGATTTTTGCGCCGATACTAAACGCGATGAAATTGTCTTTACCACGCCACTCGGACAGTGCCTTCCGCGCGCCTTCTTCTTCGGCGGTGGTAAAATTCAGGGACCAGCTTTCTGCGCTGTCCAGGTCGACATCACCGACTTCGGCGACGCATCGCGCCAACCGAGAGGCTTCGGGCTCCCATAGACCTAATTCGGAATTTTGGCGGTGGGTACGGAGATCGGCTGTTGCTGGCACGCCTAATATCTGCCGGGCGCCACACATTTTTAAAAATATTATATCCCGGAACTGGACGAGGTTGCCGCGTGGCTCATTAAGATAAATCACCAAATCCGGCCCCCAGTCGCGGATTTGGTGCCGCAGCTGGTTCAGGGCGCCAAAGTCGCGGCGTTCGGCATTGGCATATTTTTCTGCCAGCATATGAAAAACCGGCAAGGCAACGACGGTGTCACCAAGACTGCCCATGCGATAGATCAGAAGTTTTTTTACGTCAGACACAGCTGGTTTTCCCACAAATTAAAATGTCGCTCATTGGGCGGTCTCGTTCCATTGCTGCTCATAAATACAGCGCACCCAATTGCGGTAATCGCCGCCTCTTGTCGTTTGTTTTTCACCGCCCACCCAATCTCTGACCGGAATACTAAAACCCGTCTTTGGACGATGAAGAATTTCATCTGGCAAGGGTTTCGCCAATGACGTCGCCATATCATTTTTGGTCGGGGGGCGTCGTCCGGCGATTATGGGTGCAAGGGTGCGGAGCAGGGTGATATCCACCAACGGCGTTCTGATCTCCAAAGAGTGCGCCATGCTCGCCCAGTCTGCATCCCGTAACAACTGGTTGCGCATATACCAGGCCGACTCCAATGCCGTCATTGAAACACGGGATGAACTAATTTTACCGACTGTCTCCGAGAGTTGCTGTGTAATGGCGAGTGTTTCGAGGCCTTGCCGAACGAGATCAGGGTCGAGAACTTCTGGCAATTCCCATGGCATAAAAAGACCACGTCGGAGAAGATAGGCATCGCCCAACCGGCTGCCATATTCAAACAGTCCGGCATATTTTGGCGATGTCAGCTTCCTGATTATCGGTGTGCTCATTACGCGGATGGCTTTCCCGACACCGGGCAGGAACCGGAATAGTCCGAGCGCCCGCGTCAGGCTGGGCACTTGTTGAAAATTCTGATAGCCCGCAAAAAGCTCATCGCCGCCGACACCCGAAAGCGCGACTTTCAGTCCGGCCTCTCGAGTGACTTTGCTGACAAAATAGGTGTTTGCACCGTCGATACTGGGTTGGTCCATGGCGCCCATGAGACGATCAGCATTGTCCTGGAAGTCCTGGGTTTCGATCCAGCGGGTCTCATGGTTGGTTTCATAATGTTTGGCGAGAACCTCTGCCAGCGGGGCCTCGTCATTCTCCGTATTTCTGAATTGCTGAAACCCAAGGGTGACGGTTCTTAAATTCGTACCCTGGGCTTCGGAGGCCAGCGCGACGAGACTGGCGGAGTCGAGACCGGCAGAGAGAAAAACCCCGACAGGTACATCGGCGACAAGGTGATGTTGCATGCTATCGACCAGCGCCGCCCGTACTTCTTCGGCGCTATAGGGCGCTGGATCGACTTCTGAGAGTTCCTTGGTCAGATCAAACCATTTGTGCGGTGCACCGCGCCCAGACGTATCCGCCCACAAGCTGCCACCAGCTGGAACAGCTTCGATACCTTTATATAAGGTATGGGGTTCGGGAACGTAGCCCAGCAGAAAGAAACCAACGTGACCGGCAGGTGCAGGTGAGGTGTCGATACCACCGCCCGCGACGAGAGCTTTGACCTGAGAGGCAATCCGTAGCGTTTTACCATCATCTGCGTAATAGAGCGGTTTGATGCCGTACGCATCGCGCGCCATGAACATGCCCTGTCGCTTCTCATCCCAGATTGCGAAGGCGAACATACCGCGCAATTCGTCGACCATTGCTGGCCCTCGCTTGATATAGAGATGAAGCAGGACTTCCGTATCCGAATTGGATGTCAGGGGGACACCGTCTTCGATCAGCTGCTGTCGAAGGGCACGAAAGTTATAAATCTCTCCATTAAAGACGATGCGATACGCACCATCTTCCGATGTCATGGGCTGGGCTCCGGCATCCGATAAATCAATAATCGACAAACGTCGATGCGCCATGGCAATCCGGCTATCATCGGATATCCAGATACCTTCAGAGTCCGGACCTCGCGGTGCCTGCCGATCATGGATCGCATCCAGCTGGGCACGATCAATGGGTGGCGCGTTTACGCCGTAGGCAAATAGGGCGGCTAGTCCACACATAGGGCTGTGCTATTTCTTGGCAACGGCCAGCAAATTCTGGGAAAGGATTGCGTTTTTACCATCGCTGCCAGATTCCGCGATAAGCCACAACAAGGCGGGTAGGCGGACAAGCTTCCAGAGCAGCCAGCGGACAGTGCCGCCCAGTCGACCGGGAATCGGAGGATCTTCGAAACAGGAAACACTGGAGAAATCACTGGCGAGTAATACCTGGGGCAGTGAGGTTCGCGTAAAGGCCTGTTCGTGGGTGAGGTCACCATAACGAACCCGACCATAAAACGGTGCCTCGGCATTTGCCGTATGGATGATCCATCGCCCGCCGGGTTTTAAGGCGGCGCGGACACCATCAATCAAGGCAATTAACTCATCACGAGTCATATGCTCCAAAATATCAAAGCAGACGATCACGTCGTGTGATTCCGGTTCCAGCGCGAGAAGCGCTCCCATCGCATCGCCCTGGCGAATATTTGCGATGCCCAGACGGTCAGCAGCTTCAACCTGTTGCGGCGATATATCGACGCCTGCCATGTTCGTATAGTCGGCCTGAGCGGCGCAATGCACCAACAACCCTGCGCCACAGCCAAGGTCGAGAATTTTTGCATCCTTGGCGGGCGGAAAATGCTTTTGGATAACCGACCGCAACATGTCGAGCAGGCCACCCGGCGCCTCGTCGGGATTTGCAAAGGGAATATCGGCAGATCCCGCGGTGAGATAGCGGTCGTGAATTCGCTTGCGATATTCCAGCTGGTTGTCCTCGGTCATTTTACAACGGGTCTAATGAAGGGTTCAGGGCTCGATAGTTACACAATTCTAGCCGAGTCACTAACGCGAACCGGCTGTTATATCTAGTGTTTTTCTGTTCGGTCCATCAGGTTTTGATAGGCCTCAACAGTCGCTTCCCCATGTTTTTTAAAGGACAAAGCCTGTTCTGCGCATTGGATGGCAGCCTCGGACAACGCATTCCTGTCTTGCGGATTCTCCATGTAGGCGGTGATGGCGTCGACAATATGATCCGTTGTTGGCTCAATAATTTTGCCCCCGCCATGCTGTTCGACAATTTCAGCGATCCCGGTTTCTCTTGAGACAATGGCAGGAATACCATCGACAAGGGCTTCCGCCGCCATACCAAAGCATTCATATTCTGACGGCATGACCAAAAGGTTGATCTGTTCAAAAAACGCTTCCTTGTCCTGAATAAAACCGAGCCATGTAATTCTGTCGTTTACACCCAGTCTTTCTGCCAGGGATTTTAGTGATTGTTCCTCAGGGCCGGTGCCTGCGACAGTCAAGGTAACACCGTCTTTTAGCCTTGCGAGCGCCTCAATCAGCAATCTTAAATTCTTTTTTGGATGAAGTCGTCCGAGATACCCAAGACGTAGGGGGCTGCCGTCCGCGGATTGCGGTCGAGCTGACAGGGTACGCAACGTATCGTCATAAACCGGATGTGAAATGATAGTTGTCCGCGGTGAGGAAGCGATCTCCATTGGAAGACTGTCACGCGCCTCGAGGCCTGAAGACATCACGAACAGATCAAATTTTTTCAAGAACCGCGCCTTCAGATTCGGTTTTAGAAATTTGGTCACCGCATTGGGCGATTGAGCAATATCAAAATTCGTCAGGCTTTCATGCGGGGTTAGCGCTGTCGCGGGTCCGCTGCTAGCGGATAGAGAGGTCAGCAGCGTCACCATCTGCCAGGCGCCGTGACAGTGAACAATATCGAAGTCCTGCCGGTTTTGCCGGATCCATCTTGCGAGCTTCGGGTGTATGCCCCAGCCTGGGAAAGTTTCTCGCAAGCGGTAGCACAGTCGAAAGTGATGACAGAAACCCCTTCCTGCTCGAGCTGGGCAATCGCTGGTTCGATGGCGGCGCGGCCTGACGGTTCCAACGGAATTGCGAAGGTTATATCGGTACCGGCGCGCTGGGTTGCGATGATGCTGTTCATTGAGGAGACGGCAGGGCCCCCATGGCCGGGGTCCAGCCCGCCGATCAGTCGTAGTACTTTCATGATACGACTCGTATGAACGACGCTCGGAGGGGCATAAACAAATACTCTACAAGTTGGCCGGTATCTATTATATCAGCCATTACAATAGTCTAAGATGTTTCGACACATAGTATAACTGAGTTTTCATGTCGTCTTTCGAAAAAGAGCCCTTATCCGTTCTCATCCCGACAAAAAATGAAGAGCGGAACCTGGAAGAATGTATCGCGTCAGCGGCGTGGGCCAATGAAATCATTGTCTACGACTCGCATAGCACGGATGACATGATCGCGATTGCCGAGAAGGCGGGCGCGAAAATTGTGAAGCGGGTATTTGATACATTTGCGGTCCATAAGAACTGGGCGCTGGATAACGTTGAATCCCTGGGTGCTGCTGCTGGATGCCGATGAACGCGTGACGGACCTCCTTGCCGAAGAAATTAAAGAGGCCGTCAAAACACTCGACGGGCCGGTTGGATATCACATCGCCCGCAAGACGGTATTTTGCGGCACCTGGATGCGCCATAGCGGCGTCTATCCGGATTATAACCTGCGGCTGATTCAGGCGGGGCATGGCCGTTACGAAGATCGCATCGTCCACGAACATATGATTGTTGATGGTCCGGCAGGGTATCTGAGAGATCATTTGCTGCATGATGATGATAAAGGGATCGAGCGGTTTTTTGATCGTCACAATCACTACACCTCGCTTGAGGCGGTGGAGATTATGCGCGAGAGTTTAAAATCGGGTGGTGAAAAGCTTGGCGGAAATTTTTTTGAACGCGGTCCGCAACGGCGCCGGGCGCTAAAGAATTTTGCCCAGCGCTATTTGCCATTCCGCCCGATGTTTCTCTTTATCTATATGTATGTCCTGAAAGCAGGTTTTCTGGATGGCCGGATGGGGTTGCGCTATTGCCTGCTCAAGATGTTTTTCGAATATCAGATCGTTCTCAAGGTGAAGGAAATGCGGGACCCAAATTCACCGCTTTACCAGAAACATAAAGACCTTCTTGAGTAGTCACGCAAGATATTGAAAGAAAACAACTTTTTCTGTATTCTCCGAACCGAATTATTTAACTAGAGCCACAGTAAAGCCAATGTGCGGTATTGCCGGATTTCTCGGCCCCTGGCCTGAGCAGCTGATTGACGCCATGGTCGCATCCTTGCGTCATCGCGGGCCTGATGGCGATGGTCGCGTTGTCGATGCGGAGGCCGGGGTCGCCCTTGGCCATGCCAGATTATCGATTATTGATTTGTCGAATGCTGCGGCTCAACCCATGGCAAGCCCCGATGGCCGCTATACGCTGACCTTCAATGGTGAAATTTATAACTATCGCGCGCTGAGAACGTCGCTCGAAACCGCGGGTGTTACCTTCCGGACGAGCAGCGATACCGAGGTTCTGCTTCACCTTTTTATGCGTGAAGGCCCGGATTGTTTAAGCAAACTGCATGGCATCTTTGCCTTCGCGATCTGGGACAAAAAAGAGCGGTGGCTGTTTATTGCCCGAGATCATCTCGGTGTTAAGCCCCTTTACTATGCCGATCTCGCCAACGGGTTTTTGTTTGCCAGCGAATTGAAATCCCTTGTTCTTTGCCCTGATCTGTCGCGTGAGATTGATCCGGTTGCTGTCGCCGATCATCTCGGATTTTTATGGACGGCGGGGGAAGCGACAATGCTGCGGCAGGTCCGCAAGCTTCGTCCGGGATGTACGCTGACGGTTGATGCGAACGGTGTCCGCATTGATCAATATTACAGAACGCCGGTCGCGAATGCTTCCGATACAGCGACGTCGGACGATCTGCAATCCCTCATTGATGAAATTGTGACAGAACAGATGGTCGCCGACGTTGAGGTCGGCGCCCTGCTGTCTGGCGGTGTTGATTCCAGCGCAATAGTCGCCTCGATGTGCCGCGTTACGGCGCCCTCAAATATCACGACGTTCTGCGCAACTGTTGAGGCACCAGATACAGGTGCCGATAATTTTGGCGACGACGAAAACTTTGCAGCGTCCGTCGCGGAAAGTTTCGGGGTTAAGCTGATCAAGGTGCCGACCGATGCTGATCTGATTGATTCTTTGCAGGATATGGTGTGGGCGTTGGATGAGCCAACGGCAGATTTCTCTGCGCTCCAGACTTTGTTTCTCGCCTGTGCGGCCCGTGAAAACGGTATCAAGGTTCTGTTGTCCGGCGTTGGCGGTGATGACCTGTTCACCGGATATGGACGGCATACAGCGGCCCTGGCCTATGCCGCCTTCAACAAGGTTCCGGGGCTGCGACATATTATTGGCGCCGTAGCTGGGTTGTTTCCGCCAAGTTCTATCATCGGGCGACGTATTAGACGGACCGGCGATCTTCTGCGGCTGGATGAGGAAGCCATGTTGGCGGATGCGATGAGTTTTTCCGCTGTGGGGGCTGACCGGCGTTTAAGTCTGATTGACTCTTCCTTGCGATCAGAGGTTCCAGCTGATGGCATCCCGGCACCCTTCAAACAGTCATATGCGGCGACGGAAGGCCGCCATCCAGTTGAGCGTTTGCTTGATTTGGAGCTCAACGGCTTTATGCCGGATCATAATCTCAATTATACCGACAAGATGGCGATGCAGGCCGGTGTTGAAGTCCGGGTGCCGCTCTGCGACCCGCAACTTATCGATTTTGCTCGCGGCCTGCCGTTGCAGCAGCTTATCGATAGCCGCCAAACCAAAAAGATCTTGCGGGCCTCGCAAGAGGGGCGGGTGCCAGATGGCGTGTTGACCCGTTCCAAACAAGGGTTTGGTGTTCCGGTGCGAAGTTGGTTAAAAGGACCGGCGCGACCGTTGATGGAAGAGCTTACGGCCGCAGCGGCGATTGAGGAACGTGGCCTGTTTGACGCTAACGCCGTAACAAATTTGCGCGAGGATTTTTTGGCGGGAAGGATTGATGCGGCGATGACACTGTTTCCGCTGATGGCGATAGAAGCCTGGTGCCGGGCGCTTGATTCGGCACCGACAGCCGATCTGTCAGGACAGGCGGTGGCGTCATGAGTTTTCGTCTGAATACCGACCCCTCTTTCAGCTTCCGAAAAATAGAAAAGCTGCTTTTGGCGGCCAAGTTGTTCTGTCGCTTTCCACGCTCCCATGGCGCCTGGCCAAAATATGAATATCTCAAGCCCTGGATCATTGATCAGCGCCCCGCGGCGGTTATCGATGTCGGCATCAATATCGGCCAGTTTCTGCATCTCGCCTATCGGCTTTGGCCTGAGGCTAAAATTATCGGGGTTGAACCGATCTCTGATCTCGCAGACAAAATGGCCGGCTTGTATCAGGCGGACTCACGCGTCTCCGTAGAGGCCTGTGCGGCTAGCGATAAAGCCAGTGAAGCAACTTTTCATATTACCAAAAACAGCCAGAACAGCTCTCTACTGGAACCGTCAGAGAGCTTTGTTGCGGACCGGCCGGATGACGGGGCGGGTGGCTTTGATGATATCTACCGGTATCTGGCAGATCGCGGCATGGAGTATGCCGGGCCGCTGGGAACGCTGACCTCAAAAAAAACCGGACGTGTTCGGCAGGAAGATGCAGTATTTGTAAAGCGGCAAACGCCAGCGTGATTTAGCGTGATGCAGTGTGTAAAGGTGTAAGAGTATGAAACAGATCGTTCAAAGTGCCCGGTCAGGAAAGCTGGCTCTCAAGGAAGTTCCCGATCCCAAAGTCCGGTCGGGTCATGTCCTGGTTCGCAATCGGTCTTCTCTTATATCTGCCGGCACTGAACGCATGGTCGTGCAGTTTGCCAAGAAGAGTCTGGCGGCCAAAGCAAAGGCGCGTCCTGATCTGGTGCGCAAGGTTTTCGATAAAACCAAACGTGACGGCATTGCCTCAACGATCCGCGCTGTATTGGCAAGGCTCGATGAGCCGTTACCGTTGGGGTATTCCGCCTGCGGCGATGTCATTGCAGTTGGCGATGGCGCTGAAGGAAAGTTCCGTGTCGGTCAGCGGATCGCGGTTGCAGGTGCCGGACTTGCCAATCATGCAGACTTTAACGTTGTGCCGATCAATCTCGCCTCGCCGGTGCCCGCAGACGTCAATGATGAGGAAGCCTGCTTTGGCACGTTGGGATCAATTGCCCTGCATGGTGTGCGGAACATGGAGCTGGAGTTCGGCGATTGTGCGGCGGTTATTGGCGCTGGCCTGGTTGGCCAGCTTGCAGCCCAACTATTGGAGCTGGCGGGCATCCGGGTTGCCGTCTTTGACTATAATGCCGGACGTCTTGAGCTGGCGCGTTATGGCCGCGCAGAATTGACCTGGGATATTGGCAATGGTGATCCGACCGAAGCTGTTATGGATTTTACCGATGGGCGAGGCTGCGATGGCGTGCTGATCGCCGCGGCTACGGATTCGAGCGAACCCTTTAATCTTGCGGCGAATATCGCGCGGGATCGGGCCAGGGTCAGTCTTGTTGGCATTACCGGCACCGAAGTGCCTTACCGCGAGTTCATGCATAAAGAGTTGTCGGTCGTGGTGTCGCGATCTTATGGCCCTGGCCGGTACGACCCGGATTTCGAAGGCCGCGGCATGAAGTATCCGTTGGGTTGGGTACCCTGGACGGAAACCCGTAATCTCGAAGAGGTGGTGCGTCGCATGTCGCGCGCCAGCGATCACCGGCTTGCCGTCGAGCCGCTAATTACCCATCGCTTTGATTTTGACAAAGCCGAAGAGGCTTACGCGATGGTCACAGACAATACCGAGCCTCATCTCGGGGTGGTTCTGAACTATACAAAAGAAGAAAAGAATCCGGTTTCCGGGTTACGGATTCCTATCACGGTGTCTGGAGCCAAGAAATCGGGCGATTGTGTTTTGGGTGTCGTTGGTGCCGGGTCATTTGCGCGGACCATGCTGTTGCCGCGTCTCAAGAATATGAAAAACTGTCGTTTGCATACAATTGCAACACAGCGAGGCATTTCGGCGGAACACAGCCAGGAAACGTTCGGGTTTGAGTTCTCCGCTGCTGACGAAGCCGCGGTATTTGAAAATGATGAAATCAATGCCGTCTTAATCACGACGCCCCATTCGAGCCATGCCGGTCTAACGGCCGCTGCCCTTGCAGCCGGAAAGAATGTGCTGGTTGAAAAACCGTTGGCGCTTGATCGGGAGCAGCTAAATGCCGTGATCGAAGCACGCAACGGATCGGATGCTTTTTTTCAGGTCGGCTTTAATCGCCGGTTCGCCCCGATGGCGATCCAGATGCGCGACCGGCTGGCGGCGCTACCCGCGCCCCGCGTTGTGCTCCTGCGTGTTAATGCCGGTCAATTGCCAAAAGAAAGTTGGCAGAATGCGCCAGAGGAAGGTAACGGCCGCATCCTCGGCGAGATGTGTCACTTTGTTGATCTCGCCCGGTTCTTAATCGGTTCTCCGATTAGTTCGGTTCAGGCGGCGGCGGCCTCTGCAACGCGCGGCGCCTGTGATGACCTGACGGCGACGCTCAATTTCAATGATGGTAGTCTGGCAACAATTGCATATACGGCGAAAGGCGACACCGCTTTTTCAAAGGAACTCTTTGAAGCCTATGCCGGTGGTGTCGTGATCATGATCGATAATTTCCGGTCAATCACCGTTGTGGCCGATGGTAGCGAAAAGAAAAGTGGTGCCGGGCTTGATCAGGACAAGGGGCACAAGGGAGAACTTGAAGCGTTTGTCGCGGCGACCGCAACAGGCGCCACCGCTCCGGTCGATGAAGGCGAGATCGTCGAGGTAAGCCTTGCGACGATTGCGATTGGTGAATCGCTGCGCACCGGCGCCCCTGTTTCTCTGTAAGATCGTTTTCGATGAATCTCTCTCGCCTGTGGCGCACTGTTAAGTATCTCAGCGCGGAGCAATGGTTTTATCGCTTTGTGTGTCGGGGTGAACGCGCGCGTATGGGGATGTTTCCCGCAGCGACGCGAAAACGCATCGATCGGGCGGCTGACGCTTTGCCGGTACCGGATGTTTGTCGTCCTGAACTACGGAAGATTGCCGAGGCGGTTTTGCTGCTGCAGCACACAGTCCATGGCTATGACCCCAGCGGCGTGCGTGTCGGAAAATTCAGCCTGCTTAATCAGGATTTTGATTTTGGGTCTGTCGAGAATATTTTCTGGCGCGGTGAATTTCATGAAGGGAACAACCCCCTTCGCCGTATGAACCTCGCTTATATGGGATATGTCGTGCCGCTGCTCGCTGAAGGTAAAGAAGGCGATCTCGACATCGTTTGCCAAATCCTTGACGGTTTGGAAGACCAGAACCCGTGGTCGGCTCCAGGAGTTTTTCGCGATGTCTGGAACGCCTATACGGCGAGCCATCGCCTGACCAACCTGTTGTCTGGCCTTGCACTCTTTAGGCAGGCGGGGGCGTCGTCTTCCGAAGAAGCTGAAGCGCGGATCCTCGACCATACCCGTTTATGCGCTGCCTTTATTCGGGCAAATCTGGAACGCGATCTGCAATATAATCACCTGCTTAAGAATTATGTTGCGCTGACAGTCTTCTCTGCAGCGGTTGGCGGTTTGCCTGCGTCATTTGGGTTTCTGCCGAAAGCGCTTCGAAAGTCCGTGGCGCAAAATATATTACCCGATGGTGGGCACGCCGAACGCTGTCCGATGTACCATGTTCTTTCCATTCTCGATTTTGAAGTTCTGTGCGCTAGCGGCGTTTTTGATGATGAACTGTCAAATCTGCTTGCTAAAACCAAAGCAGATATGGAGGGCGCGTTGCCGGTGATGAGTCATCCTGACGGGGAAGTTGCCCTGTTCAATGATTCCTGGATTGGCGAAGCACCGCCGGCCGATCAAATTGTTGATCTCGCTGGAACAGCGGAGACAGTTCGATTGCGGGATGCCGGCTATGTCCGTCTGGGCCGGGGTGGCGATGCGGTGATTTTCGATTGCGGTCTTTGTGGTCCCGATGACAACCCCGGTCATGCCCATGCTGACTTTTTGTCCATCGAAGCGTCGGTCAATAGACATCGCCTGATTGTTGATCCTGCCATTCCCACCTACACGGCGGGTGAGCTTCGCAATGTTTCGCGTTCTGCCGCATCGCACAATGGTCCCCATCTGTCGGGTGTCGAACCGATAGAATTCTGGAAATCGTTTCGCGTTGGTCGTCGTGGCAGAGCTGCGGAACTCAGGTCTGATGACTTAGCCGAATTTGCGCCTATCTGGTGTGCCGGGCGCCACGACGGCTATGCGCATATTGGTGTGGAGACGCGGCGCTATATCGCTCTTTGGCCAGGCGAGTCTTTACTCATCTGCGACCTTATGCAGGGGAATTTCGCTACCGAGAGCGCAAGCAGTTTTCTGATTCCACAGGCATGGGATATTAAGGAATCGGGTCCGCTATCTTTTAGCCAAGAAGGTGTAACAATCACAGTTGAAGCGCTGATTGGTGAGCTGTCCCGGCCGGACAATGACGGGTACTGGCCGCGATTTGGTGTTGAAATGCCCGCCCATAAAATTTCTGTTTCTCCGGTGCAGAATGGGGATCAGCGTTTTGTAGCTCTCTGGTTAAGCTGGTCCGATGTGGCAACACCCCTGGAACCCGAAGCGCTTTCAGGGCTGTTCGACAGGCTCTCAGCTTGTTAAAAGGCGCCTAGATTGCGAGGTTGAGTATGAAAGTAATTATCTGCGGTCTTGGGTATGTTGGTGTTACGGCGGCGGCTTGTCTGATCAAGGACGGCCACCATGTTGTCGGTGGCGCAGGAAATCGGCGAAACATTGGCAGCGATGCCCGCCCGCGATAAAGCGCCGTTGATCGTTTTTCGCAGTACCATGCCACCCGGCACCATGGAAGGTAAGATCATTCCAGCGCTGACGGCATTGGCTGGAGCCCCCGGCGAGCGCTATGAAATCGCCTTCAATCCGGAATTCTTGCGGGAATCGACCGCTATTGCTGATTATTATGCGCCGGCGAAAATTGTCATCGGTGAACGGGAAGCAGGGGTCTCGCAGAAACTGCGCGGGCTCTATGCTGGGATAGAGGCGCCGATTTTTGAGATGCCGTTTACCGCGGCTGAAATGGTCAAGCTAACCGACAACTCCTTTCATGCTTTGAAAGTCGCGTTTGGCAATGAGGTTGGCCGTATTGCCCTCGACCTGTCTGTTGATCCACAACATGTTATTGATGCCTTCCTGGCTGATACGCGGCTCAATATTTCGCCGGCCTATTTCCGACCGGGTGGACCGTTTGGCGGTTCCTGTCTGCCAAAAGATTTGCGCGCCGTAAACGCGCTGGCAAGTTCGCGCGGTATTCAGATTCCGGTGATTGCCTCGGCATTGCCCTCCAATGCGGCGCATAAATCATTCCTCGCCGACCGGGTTATGGCTCAGGCCGCACCTGGGACGACGATTCTGCTCCTTGGCCTGTCATTTAAATCGGACACTGATGATTTGCGCGAAAGTCCGCTGATTGATCTTGCCGAAACACTAATTGGCAAAGGGTATGATCTCCGCATTTTTGATCCCGACCTCAAAGGTCGCACGCTAATCGGGGCAAACCTGCGTTTTGTCGAAGAACATTTGCCGCATCTGTCACGGCTGCTCGTTGAAGATATTAGTGATGTCAGTGACCCCGGTCTCGTGGTGATTGGCAAGCCGATGAAGGCCGTGACCAATACACTCGATCCATCGCTTTCAGTGATCAACATGGCATTGCTCTAGGCATCGGCGAGCACGATGGCGAAAAACCCAACACCAGCTTCCGGAAATTTGCCGGGCGAGATGCAGGTTGAACCTGCACCACGTACATTTTCTATCGCCATCGCCTATTCCCGCACGCCCCTACCGATGACGCGGGCAGATCAAATGACCGTCGTACATTTGATTTCCTTCTTGTCTGCCCGAGGTCATGACATTGATCTGTATGGCCTCGATATCGGCGAGCCTATGACAGAGCAGCAAAAACAATGGCTCGAACAACATTGTCGGACTGTTCATTTAAAACCCCATGGGCTGTTGCGGAGTGCCTTGGGTGCTCTGCGGGGACTGCTTCAGGGGTTTCCCTTGCAGGTTGGCTGGTTCATTAACAGCGCTCAGCGCGCAGATATCCGGAAAGGAATTTCCGACGTTGATATTGGCTACAGCTATTACATCCGTAGTGCTGAGACGATGCGCGATATCTATCCCGCCAAACCGACCTTTGTTGCGATGCAGCTATCGCAATCTCTTAATACTCGCCGAATGGTGGCACATTACCGCAACCTCAAAGAGAAACTTCTTTACGCTGTTGAAAGCCGATTAGTCCGAAACTATGAAGTGCGCGTGTGGTCAGACTTTTCCCGCACAGTTCTTATCGGTGAACAGGACGTCGCTGAAATTCGCGGCATTTGCCAGGAGAAGAACCTCCCTGAAATCAACAATGTTTTCTTTGGGCCACATGGCACGGATATTTCGCGTTTTGCGCCGCGCGAAGAGGTAACGCCCGATCCTTGTTCGATGGTCTTCAATGGTGTCTTGTGGACCTATACCAATGTTCATGCCATCGCTTGGTTCGCCGCCCATGTCTGGCCACTGGTAAAGCAAGCGGAACCGAGAGCAACATTGATGATCGTTGGCCGCGATCCCCGACCAGAGGTGATCGCGCTCGGCGAGATGAATGGCATCATCGTGACAGGGGAGGTTGAAAACCCCGCAGACTATATTTCCAAGGCAGCGCTTTGCATTGATCCAGTGCAGGCTGGCGCGGGGATGCAAAACAAGATGGTCGAGTTCATGGCCATGGGCAAACCCATTGTCGCAACCACGGTGGCGAATGAAGGCATCGGGGCTGAACCTGGCGCACATGTGGTCCTGGCAGACGAGCCCGAAGATATGGCGAAAGAAATTCTTCAATTATTTGCGGAACCTGATCGGGCAACAGCCATTGGTATTGCAGCGCGGAAGTTTGTCGAAGAAAACTGGACGTGGGAGGCGCATTTCCTGCGGCTTGAAGCGGAAATGCTCACAGCAATTGACGAGCTGGCGGTTCGAAATGGCGCCGGAACACCCGATGATTGATTCGCTTCCTGGGCTGGGGATAAAACATAATTCGGGGATAACTGGTTTTAGTCATAGAAATCAACCATTTATAGGCCGTATATCTGGAGCATAGCTGTGGATAATTTGTGGAAAGAAAGGGATTTTGATTGCCATCGAAACCGACCAAAATGGCCTTGGTTTTAAAGACAAAGTGACTGCGCCAAACCATGAATGAGCAGAGCCATCCATTGAATGCCGAGGGACAAAGTGCCCACCGGGATACCGGTGTTTTACCGTACCAGTCTTTGACGGCACTTATTCGCGACGGCGAGATCCTTGCAGAACAATCGATTGGCTCGCAACAGGTGCAACCGGCGAGCCTCGATTTACGGCTCGGGAGGACCGCCTATCGGATGCGCGCCAGTTTCCTGCCGGGACCTAACCGAACCGTTCACGAGCAGATCGAAAATTTTGGCTTGCATGAGGTTGATCTCACAAATGGCGCGTTGCTGGAAACTGGCTGTGTTTACCTCGTGCCGTTGCTGGAATCTCTGGCATTGAGTGACGGGCTTTCCGGTGTCGCCAACCCTAAGAGCTCGACAGGGAGGCTCGACGTATTCACCCGGCTGATAACAGATCAGGCGCCGGATTTTGATGTCGTGACAAAGGGATATCACGGCCCGCTTTACGCCGAGATTTTTCCCCGAACCTTCAGCGTTATTGTGCGCACAGGCACACGTCTGAACCAACTTCGTTTAAGTCGCGGGACGCCCGATGTAAGAGAGGCGGAACTCAAGAGACTATTAAAGGATCAACCCGTTCTTGATCGTGATTTGACCGAACGCGAGGCGAGTACCCTGTTCCGGGGCGTACCTTTATCGGTCGATCTCGCTGGGATCGGTGATACCGACTTGGTTGGATTTCGGGCGAAGCCACATGCGCCGCTTATCGATGTCGATAAGATTGGTCATTATGACCCGGTGGATTATTGGGATCCGATATATCGGGACGAGGGCCATAGCGTGATTTTAAATCCCGATGATTTTTATATTTTGGCATCTAAGGAAGCGGTTTCCGTGCCGGTCGACCATGCCGCAGAGATGGTTCCCTATGACGCGTTTACCGGTGAGTTCCGGGCGCATTATGCGGGCTTTTTTGATCCCGGCTTTGGGCATGCCGATGTTGAAGCTGTCGGCACGCGGGCGGTTCTGGAAGTACGTTCTTATGGGGTGCCCTTTATTATCGAGGATGGTCAGCTTGTCGGGCGTCTGAAATATGAACACCTCACGGACACACCTGATCAGCTTTATGGCGCGGAATCGGGCTCATCCTATCAGCGGCAGGGGCTGGCGCTAAGCAAACATTTTAAACCCTGGAGCCATTAATCGGTTATCTTGGCGTCGCGCAAGTTTTGGATTCGGGTCGCAAATCCAGCTTGCAATCATGGCGAATTTGTTTCACGGAAAGGACATTATGGACCTGAAATCTTTTTTTAATCACGAATTTGCCGAACATGAAGCGGTCATGCAGGCAACACGCGAGGCTCTGGCCGAGCCCTTCATGGCATTGTGCGCCGTCGCCGAAAAAACGCTCAACGATGGCAACAAGATAATGTTCTTTGGCAATGGGGGCAGCGCCGCGGATGCCCAACACCTCGCGGCTGAACTCATCGTCCGATATAAAGTCAATCGAGCGCCTTTGGCCGCGATAGCTCTGACAACTGATAGCTCGACGTTAACCGCGGGTGGAAATGATTTTGGCTATGACACAATTTTCGAATCTCAACTCCGAGCGCTTGGCCGAAAAGGTGATCTGGCGATCGGGATCACCACATCTGGTAACAGTCCAAATGTTCTGAATGCCTTGCAGGCAGCAAATGAAATCGGGATTACGCCCGCTGCTTTTGCGGGCAAGGATGGTGGCAAGTTAGTTGGGCTGGCGGACCCTCTACTCGTCGTGCCATCGGACGTAACTGGGCGAATTCAGGAGATGCATATCGTTCTGGGTCACATGCTGTGCGACGTATTGGAGCAACGGTGCGGTAAATGAGTGATAGCAGGCAGCTTCTCGATTTAATTGAAAAGTTGACGCCGGCCCGGGTCGTCTGCGTGGGCGACATTATGCTCGACAGGTTCATTTATGGTGATGTCTCGCGGATTTCGCCCGAGGCTCCGGTTCCTGTCTGTCGGGTTGTTAGCGAGAATGCGATGGTCGGTGGTGCCGGGAACGTCGCCCGGAACCTCGCTGTTCTTGGTGCCTCAGTAGATTTTATCAGCGTCGTTGGTGCCGATGAAGCGGCGGATGAAGTTGGGGCATTGCTGGGTGGCTATGACCGCATAGATGCCGATCTTATCGTAGATGCGGCAAGACAAACGACAGTCAAAGAGAGGTTTGTCGCCGGTCCGCAACAGCTTCTGAGGGTTGATCGGGAAGAAACCAGCGACGTCTATTCAGATATTAGTGATCGACTTACCGCACAGGTAACGGCCGCTCTTCCGTCTGCGGGAGCGCTTGTCCTGTCTGATTACGACAAAGGTGTTTTGTCCGCCGACAGTATTATAAAGCTGATAGGTGCCGCCAAGGATGCCAACTGTCCTGTAATTGTTGATCCCAAGGGCGATGATTATCGGCGCTATAGCGGGGCGACCCTGATAACACCTAACAGGCGGGAACTTTGCGAGGCCAGTCGGAAAGATATCTTTGATGATGACAGTGCAGCGGCGGCGGCGAAATTTATCGCAAGTGAATACGGCATAGAGAATGTCCTGGTAACGCGAAGCGCCGAAGGGATGACGCTGGTATCACGGGCTGGTGTTGAGCACCTGTCTGCGGAAGCGCGAGAAGTATTCGATGTTTCGGGGGCGGGAGATACAGTTGTTGCGTCCCTGGCGGCAGCACTGGCAGCGGGGAGTTCCCTGACTGATGCGGCGCTGCTCGCCAACGTCGCGGCGGGCATTGTTGTAGGCAAAACAGGTACCGCTGTTGCTGACATTTCCGAAATAGCTGGATCGCTTCGCCGGCAGGATTTACAGATTTCTGGTGCGCAGAAAGTAATGACGCTTGAAGAGGCTGTCTCCCAGGTTGCGGCCTGGCGGGAGCACGGGGACCGGGTCGGGTTTACCAATGGCTGTTTCGATCTGATCCATCCGGGTCATGTTTCCATTCTGGCGAAATCGCGAGCGGCCTGCGATCGGCTGGTGGTAGGCCTCAATTCAGATGAGTCGGTGAAGCGTCTCAAGGGCGAGTCACGTCCGGTTCAGAATGAAGCCTCTCGCGCTACTGTAATGGCGTCCCTGGCCAGTGTTGATCTGGTAGTACTATTTGCAGAAGATACGCCGGTAAAATTAATCGAGGCGCTGCGCCCGGAAATTCTCGCCAAGGGCGCCGACTACACGGTTGAAGAGGTTGTGGGGGTAGAGTTTGTCCAGTCCTATGGCGGCGAGATATTGTTGGTTGATCTTGAGGAAGGTCATAGCACGACAGGTACCATCGAACGGATGGCGCAATAGTCTTAACGTAAAATTATGTTCGAGGGTCGGACAGACGCTGAAGTCTTTCGCTCTCGGTCAGCGCAAAACGTTGTAGCTGATGACGGCGCCTGGTTGCATTTAGCGACCGCTCTGGTGCTTCGCGCTCGATGACAGCCGCGAATGAATCCGCGACTAAAATGCCGCAATCATCCGGCAGAATATCAATCGGAAAATGCTCGGGGACGGCAAAATAAAACCGGTCGCAATACGGTAAATATTCCGGCCATTTCGCATCGCTGCGGAAATCCTGAACAGAGCTTTTAACTTCCACGACGGTGAAGTCACCGCCACTCCCGAGCGCCATAATGTCGACACGGCGGCCATTCGGTAGACGAAATTCAGTCACCGGCCCATATCCCATATCGGCAAATAGTCGATAGACCCCTCGGGTCAGCGCCCGCGTTACAGGCGTTTGATTGTTAAACCGGTCTCGGCGACCGTCATTTACAGGTGCATAAGGAAGGTTAAGAGGTAACATGTTGTCTGCAGGTGCCGCCCTGATGATCATATTAAGAATTTGCATTCTTGCATAAATTCCGGCAAAATCCACATATTGGGAGAGTCGGTTGAGTATGTGTACCGAAGAAGGACTGTTTTATGTCGTCTGCTCCCCTATCTGCCCGAAAGCGGGCAAAAACCTCTTTAATTAAGTTTATGGGTAGGAGTGCATTTAATTGCTGCCCTCGCGATGTGAACGTATGCCCTTGATAAATAACGAGTTTTTGTTTTACTGTGCGCTACGGCGTGTAGAGAATTTTGAGTTTAGTGAAGTCATACAGATGGTGTGTCATGTCTGATAAAGAAGTTAAGCAGGAAATTGAAGCGGGCCTGGAAGATATCCCGGAAGTCAAACTGTCCCGTCGCGCTGCATTATCGCGCCTTGGACTGACTGCGGCTGCCGCCTATGTCGCCCCGACGATTATGCATATTGACCGCAGCGCTCACGCCTTTGTCGTACCGTCGCCCTGTTCAAGTGGACGCGGGAGACGTAGACGCCGGTGCAAACGGAATAAAAAGAAGAAGAGTAAGTAAACCCGCGCAAACCGGGTTTCCGGTTAAGGTTTACCCATTGTTATAATTTTTTGAGCAGATTCTACCGGCAAAGATGTGGCTGGTAGGGTTGAGATGTCGGAAATCGAAGCGCCAGAGAAACCAGATGACACTGGTGAAGTTAAGCTAACACGCCGTGCAGCGCTTGCGCACTTGGACTCACTGCGGCGACTGTCTATGTCGCTCCTACCATTTTGCACATTGATCGAGATGCTCAGACATTTGTGGTGCCTTCCCCCTGTTCGACGGGGCGTGGCCGCCACCGCCACCGCTGCAAGCAGGGCAAGAGCGGTAAAAACAAACGGGGCAAGAGCAACAAGAGGAATAATCGTCGCCGGACAACAAGAGATCGCGGTCGGCGCAATGATTCACGCAGACGCTATAGTCGCAATGATTCCCGCAGACGCCATAATTCCAGTTGGGGAAACAATCGCGATAACAGCCGGGGCAATAATCGTCGCTGGTAGCGTTAATTCGGTTCTGACGGCGTAGGATTTAGTGTAAGACGTGCAATCAGATCGATTGCAATTAGTCTTGAACCCTTGCCGGACAAAACTCTTCAAAATTTACCCAAGTTAGCGTCAGCCGATGCCAAGATCAGCTGGGCGCAACGGTTTCTCACTGATGGTCAGGCGGGGGATGTAGATGCGCTGTTCAGCGAAGTGCTGCAGGAAAACAAGAAAAGCGTCGATGCTTTGCGGGGTCGGGCGGCGGTGGCAGAATTACGCGGGCATAGAAAACGCGCTGCAAAATTCACCTAAAAGGCTGACGAACAGGAAGTTGAGGATCATTGCACCGCCGCAGAAGAAGCGAGTGACGATGCGCTCTATTCAAAGGTGATTACCTGCTATGAGCAGGCACTATCAATAGACGCTGATCATCTGGATGCAATCTGGGGAATCGCGGAATCTTACGCTGCCTTGGAAGAACGCGATGAGGCAGCGAACTGGTACCAACGATATCTCGATCTGGAACCCGGAGAACCGGAAGAGCTGCACATGTTGGCGGCAATGGGCGTCGCCGAAGCCCCGGAGCGCTCCAGTGATGGTTATGTTACGACGCTGTTTGATCGGTTCGCACCGGACTTTGACGACCAGCTTACCGAAGAACTCGACTATCAGGCGCCCACCCTTCTCGCCGAAACGGCAAAAGACCATTTTCCCGAAGCGGACAGCAATCTGAAAATACTTGATCTTGGATGCGGCACCGGTTTAAGCGGCGTTGCGGTCAAAGACATTGCCAAGCGGATCGATGCTGACGATCTGTCAGGTGAAATGATAAAACTGGCGCGCAAGCGTCGCGTATATAAAACGCTCACCAAATCAGACATCATCACCTATCTGGCGAAGACCAAGCGGCGCTATGATCTGGCGCTCGGGGCCGATGTGTTTATCTATTTTGGTGACCTTGAGGCATTGTTTGGAGGAGTCTTTGATGCCCTCAAGCCAGGAGGGTTAGTGATTTTTTCGCTGGAGGCACAACCGGACGATCAACAGTCTGTTGGTTATGAATTAACGGCATCCGGGCGGGACTCTCATGGCCGCGCCTATGTTCGCGATATCGCAAACGACGTTGGCCTTGAGGAGCGGTCCATCAGTACCGAGCAAATCCGGACGGAATATGGTGAACCGGTTCTGGTGATATCTGGGTTTGGCGTAAGCCGGTTTAACGTTCCGGTTCTGGCGGCAAGGTGAAATCATAATGCCGCTGTAACACATCATTGATCAGGTCCAGGCAGCTACCATACCGCACGACGCTGAAATCATGCACATTGACCATCGTCGAGGAACGCCCGTAATTGGCCCATCGCATCAGCCCGTAATCGATCACGATATCCGCCGCGTCCAGCACCTGTTGCTCGATATCCTGCGCACGGAATTTTGTACCGTGTAATGACAGATTTGCGGAGGAACCGACGACCAGCTGGCCGGCTTCAAAGCTGAGCTGCGCCATGGTGTCCATCAGCGGTCCGGCATTCAGCAACATGGCAAGTGTGCCGCCAAGCGTCGTCCGCTCAAGAACTTCCGGGTCCAGGTTTTTCATCATTTGATGGTTGAGATCAGTTGGCGCCACCGTGCCCATTGGAAGGTCATAGCCTTGCGTTATGGTTCGGACGATCTCGCGATTGCGACCCTCTAGCACATGTAATGCGGCATGCATGGACGCACAGCCGATCACGGCGTTCAGTTTTGATGGCCCGCGCTCCTTGACCTTGATGGTCTTATTGATGGCTTCTGTGGTGGCACCAAGAATGACGTACCCTACATAGCTCGGGATAATCGCGATGCCGCCACCGAGAATGACATCCATCGCTCGTCGGGCATCGCCCTGAATATCGAAAACGCTCATTTTCTTACTACGGTCCGCATTTTTGTTTCTTCGAATTTGCGGCGCGACTTTGACAAACTCATGCCTGATTCACAAGGCCTTGAAGTGGAAAATAGTGGTGTCGCCGAATTTGAACGAGGGGCGGGTCTTAGCGCGTCGTTTTTTGGAACCGTCTCAAGGCCAGGAAAGCCAGAGCCGCGCAAAAAACCGCTAAGGGGCCGGGCGCTGGCAGACCTTTGATGAATTCACCATCGGCGAGAATTTCCGTAACAATAAAGATGTCGTTTGCCGTTGATGTGAAATTGCTGAGAATAATCCGATCGGTTTCTAACCCATCAATCGCCGAGGCCGCGAAATTCACCCGATCATTGACCGGGATACCTTGAGAATTATTTGGACCGAAGGGCGTTGTTGGTGAGAATGACGCCGTTGTGCCGGCAAAAACTTCGACGTCGACGCCATCCAAACAACCCGGCAGCGAGCTCGCGGAATTGTTGGTGCCATAAAACTCCAGCGTACCGAGTTTATAAAACCCATCCAAAAAGAGGGGATCGTTAACCCAACCGGCACCGGGCCACCGCCAGGGTCGCTCGAAATGATAAAAAACTGAGTGTTCTGCGAACCGCCGCTGATATTGCCATCGGTCAATGTACCGGTTCCACCGCTATAATTGACAAGGGCCCCCTGTACCGAATGCAGTAACCGCCGTCAGGCCGGTCTCAGTAACCGTTCCACTATAGCTGTTGGTATGGCCAAAAAATTCTAACGCCGCCGGATTGACCGGCTGATTGGTTATCGCGTTCTCAATGTCATATCCGATGAAACCAATTGGCGCGGCGTAAAGCGCGGGCGCAGGAAGGACCATGCTGGCAATTGCGCAGCATAACAGCAGCCGTAAGCCGTTCAGAAAACGGAACACACAGCCCTCGCTTGTACCAAATCGTTCGCTACCAGCTCATCCGGCAGCCTGGGAGCGCGGCATCTTGGCGGAAAACCGTTAAATTTCAAAGACATTTATTTTTTAAAAGACCGCGTAACTATCAAGAATGTTTAACAAATATTTACCATATTGCGCCCAGACTGCCGTTCGAAAGAGCAAATTTCATGACATCAGCAGGTTCAAACGTGGAACATTTCTCGCCAAGCGACTCTTCGGACACTGCCAGCATTGTTTCTCCGCCGCTTTATGATTTCGATATGCTGGTCATCGGATCAGGCCCATCTGGTCAACGCGCCGCTATCCAGTCTGCCAAGCTTGGCAAGCGCACGGTGGTCATTGAGCAAAAAACCGTGGTTGGCGGCGTTTGTATAAACACCGGGACCATTCCGTCAAAAACGCTACGGGAAGCGGCCGTCCATCTTTCCGGCCATCGCGAACGAAATGTCTACGGTTCATCCTATTCCGTTAAAAATGACATCACGATGAAAGATATTTTGTTCCGCACCGGTCATGTCATCCGCAATGAAATTGATGTCACAAATAACCAGCTGCATCGGAATGGAATTGCAGTATTGGGGGCACGCGCTTCATTTGTTGATGAACATACCGTTCGCCTGACCTTTTTCGATGGCCGCGGGCAGCGTGACATTACATCGGACCGGATTGTCATCGCGGTCGGCACTGAGACCACCAAAGACCCGAAAATTCCTTTTGATGGGCAATGTATTTTCACCAGCGACGATATTCTCGAACTGGAAGAATTACCAAAATCACTGGCAGTTGTTGGCGCTGGTGTAATCGGCCTGGAATACACCACCATCTTGTCGACGTTGGGTGTGCGGGTAACGGTGATTGATAAACGACCCCGGCTGCTGGACTTCGTCGATTCCGAAATTATTGACACGCTGGTTTATCAAATGCGCCAAAACCGGGTGACCTTCCGGCTTGATGAAGAAGTTCAGAGTCTCGAAGTGTGCGACAGCGAAAAAGGACGCCGGGTGAGGATCGTTCTGGAAAGTGGCAAACAGATTGTTACCCAAAAAGCGCTCTACAGTATTGGCCGAACGGGCGCGACGTCCGAGCTAAATCTTTCGGTGGCAAAGCTCGAAGCCGATGATCGGAGCCGACTGATTGTTGATGATAACCATCAAACCGCGACCCCGCATATTTATGCCGTTGGCGATGTCATCGGTTTCCCCAGTCTTGCCTCTACCTCAATGGAACAGGGGCGCCTGGCTGCCTGTCATGCCTTTAATCATGACTCGCATAGTGTCGCTGATCTGTTTCCCTACGGTATTTATACGATCCCGGAAATTTCGGTGGTCGGAAAGACCGAGGAGCAACTCACGAAAGAAAATGTCCCCTATGAGGTCGGCAAAGCCTTTTACCGCGAGATCGCCCGCGGACAGATTATCGGCGACCATACCGGCATGCTGAAAATCATGTTTCACATGGAAACGCGCAAACTGCTGGGCGTGTCGATCATCGGCGAACAGGCCGCTGAACTTATTCATATTGGTCAGGCTGTTATGGCGCATGAGGGCACAGTCGATTATTTTGTTGATACGGTGTTCAACTATCCGACTCTGGCGGAATGCTACAAAACGGCGGCGTTTGACGGCATTAACCGGCTCGAATAGAGCACGCCACCTATCGTTTCCAAGAGGCAATCCGGCGCGGGCTGGATTGCCTTTTTTGTGTCAAGAGCTTGCGCAAGGTCAGCTTTTGATGTCGAGTCATTGCATGTTGAACGAACTTTCTTTCGCCGATGCCGCCGCAGCCATTGAACGCGGTGACATAACCTCTGAAAAACTCGTCCGTGACTGCCTTGACCGGATCGAGGCGCGTGATGGTGATGTGCAAGCCTGGGCGTTCATTGATCCGGAGTTGGCCCTGGCGCAGGCACGGGCCTGCGACAAGGCGCCAGAACGTATAGGCCCGCTTCACGGTGTGCCCTTTGGCGTCAAAGATATCATTGCCACCCATGACATGCCGACCGGGATGGGGTCGCCAATCTATGAAGGCAATATGCCGGGATATGATGCGTCCTGTGTCGCACTGTTGCGAGCGGCAGGTGCCGTCATCCTCGGTAAGACCGTGACCGTGGAGTTCGCGGGTATGGCGCCACCGCCGACCGCCAACCCGCATAATCTTGACTGTACTCCGGGTGGGTCGAGCAGCGGTTCCGGCGCGGCTGTGGGAGATTTCATGGTGCCCGCTGCTTTCGGGACGCAAACCGCAGGGTCGATCCATCGGCCAGCGGCGCATTGCGGCGTCATCGGGTTTAAGCCGACTTTCGATACATATGGTCTGCATGGCGTTTGGCCGGCGGCTCAGTCATTGGACACGCTGGGTTTTTTGACCCGTGCCATGGAGGATGTTGAGCTTATCCACGCATCCTTGCTCGGGCGGCCGGTGAATCTTGAACGGCCCTCTGTCACAGCGCCACGCATTGCCATTTGCAAAACCCATCTCTGGAATATTGTGAAACCCGAAACCGAAGAAGCTATCGCGATTGCGCGTGACGTTTTGGGAGCAAAAGGCGCTATCGTTACGGATCTTGTTTTGCCTGACAGTTTTGACGAGCTGGTTGGAGCCCGCGATGTGATCTCCAGCTATGAGCGGGCTCGGGCCACTGCCCATGAATGGTTCAACCATCGCGATCTGCTGAGTCCGCAGCTCCAAAAGGGTGTCGCCAAGGGTTTTGGCTGGGAATATGACGAGTACAAACATGCGATGAAGGTTGGGGCAGATCGGCGCCGCAATCTCGATGCTTTGTTTGAAAACTTCGATGCCATCATTGCGCCCTGCACGGCAGGGGAAGCCCCACCGGATCGCAACAGTACTGGGGATCATACCCATATTGGCATGTGGAATTTACTGCATGTTCCCAGCTACGCGCTGCCCACGCATAAGGGCCCCAATAAAATGCCCGTCGCGATCCAGATTATGGGGCGCTACGGTAAAGATGATGCGCTCTTTGATGTTGCGAAATGGGTTCTGGAACAGCTGGTTCCGGCGTAAGGTAACCACAAAGATTTTGGTTGTAAGCGCCAAGATCAGAAACAGGAGGCTCTAATGGCTAAAATCAAGCACATCGCGATGGTTTCTATGGATCCGCCCAAACTGGCCGAATTTTACAAGCAGGTTTTCGACATGAAAATCCTGCACAGTTCAAAAAGCGGTGCGACCTATTTGACGGATGGATACATCAATGTCGCCTTGTTGCCGCAAAAGGCCGAAGGCAAACCCAACGGGCTCAATCACTTTGGTTTTGAGATTGATCATCAGGAAGAGATTGCCAAGCGTATGGAAGCGTTCGGCGTCAAAGCGCCGGGGCAACGGCCCCGCAACCGGCCCTATGCCGAAACCCGAGGCTGTGATCCCGAAGGCAATAATTTTGATCTCTCGGTCCATGGCTTTCAGGAAGTCGAATATCAAGCCGACCGCGACCGCGGTGTTAAACGCGTGCAGGAAAAAGTCGACGCCTAATCGCTAGCGGAGCCCGGAAGCATTGCGTACCGAAAAATGTGATGTCGCGATTGTTGGCGGCGGGAGTGCGGCCTTTGAGGCAGCGGTCTCTGCACGCCAAAACGGTGCCGAACATGTGTTGATGCTTGAGAAAGCACCCGAAGAAGAGTTCGGCGGCAATGCCCGTTACTCCCATACCGGATTTCGGTTTGTCTATTCCGGGCCCGACGATATTCGAGATCTCGTGCCAGACTGGGATGCCGAAGAGTTCGCGCGTTTCCATATTCCGGCCTATACCGAGGAAATTTTTAAAGGCGATTTGAATCGGGTCACGCAGGGTCGAATTGATCCTGACCTAGCCGAGTTCATGGTCAGCCAGTCGAACGCGGCGGTGCGCTGGATGTTTGAGTCCGGTATCGAGTTCGAGCCTGAGAAACGGCGGGAGATTGACGGCAAGTTTTATTTCGAACCTGGCATCATTGTCCACACGGTGGGCGGTGGTTTGGGGCAGCTCCTGCGCTGGCGACAAATCGCGCTCAATCTCGATGTGGATCTGCGTTACCGGTCGCGTGTCACTTCTTTCATCGGCGATTTTAGAGGGATTGATGGCGTGTGTGTCGCCTCTGATGATGAGGATTACGAACTTAAGGCAGGTGCCGTTATCGTCTGTTCAGGCGGGTTTCAGGCCAATGCTGAAATGCGCGCGCGCTATCTCGGCACCAATGCCGATCTCATGAAAGTCCGCGGCTCCAAACACAATACTGGCGAAATTTTGCGCGCCTTGCTTGATCTTGGGGTGAAACCGGCCGGGCATTGGCAGGGTGCGCATGCAACGCTGATCGATGCGTTTGCGCCGGATGGCGGTACGCCCTTGCGACAGGACGGTCACAGCAATACCTGCAATCGTTACGACTACACGCAAGGTATTACTGTCAACAATCTAGCGGAGCGATTTTATGATGAGGGTGAAAACAATCACTCTTATACCTATGCGAAGACCGGGTGCGCGGTGCTGGCACAGCCCGGCGGTTTGGCGCATCAAATTTATGACCAAAAAGGGATCAACCTGTTCCGGCTCGGGGCGGAGTATACCGACGTCTATGAAGAAGCCGATACGATTCCCGAGCTGGCGACTAAAATAGGAATCGAACCGACAGCCATGGAAGCGACGATAGAAGAGTTCAATGCCGCCTGTCAGACAGATATTCCTTTTAACCCGGGCATGCTCGATGGCCGCGGAACCAAAGGCCTGCCGCTACCAAAATCAAACTGGGCGAACCCGATCGATGAGCCGCCATTTCGCGCCTATACGGTGACCGGTGGTGTGACTTTTTCGTTTGGTGGCGTGCGGATTAATACCAGTTGCGAAGTGCTGGACATTACCGAGCAACCCATCCCTGGTCTCTATGCCTCGGGTGACATTGTCGGGTTATTCTTCCATAACTACCCATCCTGTACCGGCCAGACACGCAACGCCGTGTTTAGCCGTGAAGCGGGCAAGAACGCCGCGCAAAAGGCAAACGCATAATAGTATTTTGAGGAACCCCGATGACTGAACTGAAACTCGCCACCGAGAAAATGAAAGCCGAAAAGAAAGACGGCATCGGGTGGATGACCTTTAACAATCCGGCGCGCCGCAATGCCATCGGTTTTGCGATGCGCGAGGCAATTCTGGAGATCATCGAAGATTTCGAAAATGATCCCGATGTACGGGTTATCGTCATGCAAGGGGCGGAAGATAAAGCCTTTGTTTCGGGTTCAGATATTTCGGAGTTTGCTGAAAAGCGTGCGACGCCTGAACAGCGGGAAGTCTATGACGCGTTGTCGGCGCGGGTGAACGAGGCCTTCAACAATATCCAGAAACCACTGATCGCCATGATCCGTGGATTTTGCATGGGCGCTGGTGTCGGCACTGCGCTGCATGCCGATATCCGCGTTGCGGCGGAAGGGTCGCAATTTGGCGTGCCAGCCGCGAAATTGGCATTGGGGTACCCTTTTAAGAACATGAAAAAAATAGTCGATCTGGTGGGCCCGGCGAAAACCAAGGAGATCGTCTTTACCGGACGCCGTTTTTCCGGCGAAGAGGCGTTGGCCATGGGGCTGATCAATCAGCTGGTGCCGGGGGACAAGTTGGAAGAGGTCGTGCATGAACTGGCATCGACCATAGCTGCCAATGCACCGTTGACCATTCACGCCACCAAGGTTATCGTTGCCGAAGCGGCAAAAGACCCTGATGGTCGCGACATCGCGCTGTGCGATCAGCTGGTCGAAAATTGCATGCTGAGCGAAGACTTTAAAGAAGGACGCACGGCCTTTATGGAAAAAAGGCCACCGGAGTTTAAAGGCAAGTAACGGTCGATAATTTTATGCGACGACTTTTTGGCTATCTTCTGGTCATTGGCTTGCCGGTTCTTGGCGCCGCCTATATGGCGGAAATCTATCTCTGGTATCTCGGCTCCAAATCGCTGGAGGTGATCGCTCAGAAATCTGGGCACAAGTACGATGCGCGCAGCAAGCTCGAGGTTGTGGCTGATCTGCGCAAGGCGGGTGAAAAAGCAACTTTATATGTGCCGCCGGAAACCTTGTTTCGCGCCCGTGGTGATGCGCTAGGGTCGGCTTTAAAAGGCAAGGATGGCAAGGACCTCCTGTCGCTCGGCGGTACTTCCGGTGTGGTCAATGTTGTTTGTAATGAGGGTGGATCGTTCTTTCGCTATCCGGCGGACCGCTATGGCTTCAATAACCCCGATACCGTTTGGGACAGTCAATCCGTTGACATTGTTACCCTCGGCGATTCCTTCACGCTGGGCAATTGTGTGCCGCGCGGTAAAAGTATGATCGATATCTTGCGCGGGAAAACCGGGGCGTTGGTCAATCTCGGTGGCGGCGGCAATGGTCCACTTTTTATGCTGGCAGGGCTGCGGGAATATGGCGCCGGTTTCAAACCAAAGACAGTGTTGTGGTTCTTCTACAACAATGACATTGAAAATTTGCGCAATGAACGCCGTAACCCGATCCTGCAGCGCTATCTGGGGGAAGGCGGGTTTTCACAATCATTGACGGATCGACAGGCGGAAATCGACAAATCATTGTCCGGCCTCATCGCGAGTCTCTCTCAGAAAACCAATTGGTGAGAGAGCACTGTTTTTCGAATCTTGCGGCTTCAGAATTTGCGCTACCGTATCGCCCCGCCCAAGGCTGCACAGGGGATATCAGGTGATGATTTGGTGGCTGCGTATGGCGGGATTTTGACCAAGGCGCAAACTTTGATTTCGGGTTGGGTCGGCGAGCTGGTATTTGTCTACTTACCGTACCCTCCACGTTTTTTCGCCCCGGATGCGCCTGCCGTAAAGGCAGCATCAGAACGCAAAAAAGAGATGCTGGCCCTAGCTAAAAAAGTCGGTGTCAGAATCATCGATCTTGAACCGGTATTTGATGGTCATAAAAATTCCCGGGACCTCGCCTACGCCGCCAGCACGCATTACAGCGAGGCGGGTTACAGGCTGGCGGCGGAGACGATTGCTAAACAGCTTGGTCTGAAAGCGCGGTAACGCACAGCATCGTATTCGCGGTGTCACACCGACCCATTCCCCCGCCCGGCTACCCAACGCCAGTATCCTCAGGGTGGCCGGGTGGGGGAGTGGGCTGGGTAAGCTAAATAAATTGATTCCTACGTGTCGTAGCCGGGATTAATCCGGTCGAGCATTTTTTTCATTGAGTCCCAGCCGCTGGGCCGCTCTTTGGTAACGGTGCGATTGCGGGCGAATTGCTGCTGGGTGTGCTGCAGCAGGTTTTCGGAAATTTCAATGACCTTACCGCCAGCCTGCATAATGGCGAGCTGGGTTTTGCAGGCCTTTTCCATCGCGAACATTTCTTTAAATGTTTGTCCGATGGTGGGGCCACAGACCAGCAAACCATGATTGCGCAAAACGAGATAATCCTTGTCGCCGAGGTCTTGCACCAGCCGGTCGCGCTCGTCGAGATCGTCGGCGACCCCTTCGAAATCATGATAGGCGACGGTGTTGTAATAGCGCGTGGCTTTCTGGAACCAGGGTTGCAGCCCTTCCTCCATGGTGGCGATGGCCATACCGGCAACGGTGTGGGTGTGCATGACGCATTTAGCGTCATGGCGGGCAGCGTGAATGGCAGAATGGATCACGAACCCGGCAGGATTAATCACATGCTCGGTGTCCTGGACGATATTGCCATCAAGATCCACTTTCACCAAGCTGGACGCGGTGATCTCACTGAAATGCATGCCGTAAGGATTGAGCAGAAAATGCTCTGCCGCTCCTGGTGCACGCGCTGAGATATGGGTCGCAAACAAATCATCCATATCGTAGTGCGAGACCAGCCGGTAACAGGCCGCGAGATCAACACGCATTTCCCATTCTTCCGCACTCATTTCACTGGTTGCCGTTTCAAGTTTCTGTATCACCGGGCTTGCGCACATATCAGCCTCCCTATTTGTCCTGTTGCCACATTATCGGCATTGACCTGCAAATTGCGCAAGGGCGATTGCCTCCATTGATTCTGCAATTGAATCCGTAACGCGCCTGTGTGACGATCTGCTAAATCAAATTTGGAGACTCCAATGGCTACCAAGTTCAAACTTTGCAGTTTTAAAACTTGCCCCTGGGTTCATCGCGCCGCGATCGTTCTGCAGGAAAAGAACATCGATTATGACATCGAATATATCGACCGCGATAACCGGCCTGACTGGTTCCTGGCAATATCGCCGCATTCGAAAGTGCCAGTGCTGATCGTTGATGAGGATCGGGCGTTGTTCGAATCAAATGCGATTGCCGAATATCTCGACGAGGTCACGGAGCCGCAGCTGCATCCAGCCGACCCGCTGGACCGTGCCTATAACCGGGCGTGGAACGACTATGTGCCGGTATGCAGCAAGATCACCCATCTCACCGATGCGGAAGACGCTGATGATCTCGCTAAGAGATGTGATGAAGTTCGCGGTATTTTTGGCAAGCTTGAAGGCGCACTGGAAAAACGTGGCAATGACGGCCCCTATTTTAATGGCCCAGATTTCTCGCTAACTGATGCGTCGTATGCACCTGCCCTGATGCGTTTTACCTTCTTTGATCGTATCCACCCGCTGGGGCTGATTGAAGAATTCCCGCTGGTTGAGGCGTGGCGCAATGCCTTGATGGCGCGCCCGTCCGTTGCTGCGGGCGTCGTGCCCGACTTTGAAGATTACTGGCGCGACGTTTTACGGCAGAAAGGCCACTGGACGGCTCAGTTCATCCCAGGCGCCGCCGCCGCTGAGTAGGGCGAAAACCCTACCCGTTCCAGAGATCGCGGAATTGGCTGGTGATAATATCGTCATAGGCCACCGGTCCGCCTTCGAGCAGCCCGGCGTTGCTGGCGAAGGCATTCATGCCGTTGACCAGATCAGTGCTGATATTGGCGTCGTAATAGGGCTGGTCCCGTTCAATCAATGTCGCGATCAGGCCGGTTTCCTTTTCAGGAAACAGCCCTTCAGCAACCTTGGTGGCGAGCGAGGCATCGGCCTTGAGCGCGTTTAGTGTTTTAACAATGGCGCGCACTGCACCCGCCGCGACATCTGGCTGTTCATCAACCAGCTTCTGGGTGGTGACCAGGGCCGGCTGGGTAAAGTTGAACGCCGCGGGCGGACCGTCACCCCGCCGCACATCGATAATGCATTTGGCGATGCCGCTGGTGATCGCGACCTCGGCCCCCATGCCATTGGCCCAGAACCCGTCAATCTCGCCATCAATCAGCGCCTGAGCCGCGACGACACCAAATGACTTTCCTTCGGGAATGCCACCCGGCGGCAATCCAATGGTGATGTTTTCGGCTTCGGCATCGATCCCCGCAGCAATCAGCAATTGCCGCAGCCCGACATCAACGCCGGGGGCCGCCCCCAGTCGCAATCCCTTAAGGCCGTTGACATTGCCTTTTTTGACGTCGATGTCGTGACGCAGGACGAGAAACCAGTACATGCCTTGTGATAGAGCGCAGAGAACTTTTGAGCCTTCCCAGCGTGGAAACGCCCAGAGCGGCGCGTGCGCTGAGCCCGCGACGAAATCGCAGCGCCCATCGCGTAAAGCGGCAAAAGACTCCGGTACCGGAAAGATCAGTTCAATCTCGGCATCAATACCTTCTTCCTTGAAATACCCGAGCTCGACCGCGGCAATCGCCGGGAAGTAGGAATTGGAAACCAGATCGGGCAGGGCGACCTTATAAGTCATTTAAGAAACTCCTGAACGGATGGGGTTGAACTCAGCCTGTGGCGGGCAGTCTATAGAGACCGAGGCGGAGACACAAAGGCCAGGCGGTACTGGGCGAAATGACCTCACAAAACCGTTATGACGGGGATATTGCGCTTTGTGGCCGGGTACCCCACTTTCTAGGGGAAATTCGGGCATTCACCGACACCAGGAGAATATAATGGGCAAAAAATTCTTAACAGCAGGCTTTCTCGCAGCATTGATTTTATCGGCAGGCGCGGTTCAGGCGGCTGATGATATGAAAAAGGGTTTCAAGACAGCGATCTTTGCTGGCGGTTGCTTCTGGTGTGTTGAGAAAGATTTTGATCATGTCAAAGGCGTCGTTGAAACGACATCGGGCTATACCGGCGGTATCCTCCTGAACCCGACCTATCGGCAGGTGACGGCCGGTCGCAGCGGTCACTATGAAGCGGTGGAGATCAAGTACGATCCCAAAATCGTAACCTATAAACAGCTGGTCGAGGTGTTCTGGCGGACGGTGGATCCGACCGACAGCGGTGGGCAGTTCTGCGATCGTGGGCAGAGCTATGCGCCGACCATATTCTTTAAATCCCCAGAACAGGAAAAGATTGCCGAGATGTCGTTGGCGGCCCTCAAGAAATCAGGCGTCCTCAATCGCCCGATCAGAACGCCTATTCTGAAGGCTACGAAATTCTATCCCGCTGAGGGCTATCACCAGAACTATTATAAAAAGAATCCGATCCGCTATAACTTCTATCGCCGCTCCTGCGGCCGCGATGCCAAGGTCAAGGAAGTCTGGGGCAAGCAGGCCTATCAGGGGGTTGATAAGAAATAGGGTTGTTGATTTCTGCGGGGGCTAAAAATTGTCACCGCTATTCAACGTTGTGAATTGCTATTAGGCTTCCTGTTACAACGCGGAGCGATTTTGAGCTGTGCAGGTTAAGGGGAGGTATCCATGCTGTTTATTACGAATCGTGAGCCGAAGGGCTCTATCAAGACGACGAAGAAATCCAAACCGTTTCAGTTTGATCTTGATAAAAACGCGCCCGCCAACTCGGTGTTTTACTGTGAGCGTAGCGGGGCGCGAAAATACTCCGAGATCGGGTCCGGGAGCTTTATGAAACGGCTGAAAGACTCGCCGTCTAAACAAATCCTTCTCTTTATCCATGGTTTTTCCAACCTGCCGGAAGATCATATTTTCCCACGGGTTGAAGCGCTACAATTGACGTTTGATGCGCGCGAGGAATATCTGGTGGAAGTCGTGCCGCTGATCTGGCCGTGTGACAATGACTTCGGCATCATCAAGGATTACTGGGATGACCAGAAGGCTGCTGACCAAAGCGCCTTCGCATTCTCACGGGTGTTACAACGCTTTATGGACTGGCGGTCACAGGAGCCGGAAGAAGCCCCGTGCCTGAAACGCATCAACGTTCTGGCCCATTCGATGGGCAACCGGGTGCTGCGCGAAACCATGAACAAATGGGACAAGTATGACCTTGCCAGCGGGGTGCCGCTGCTGTTCCGCAACACGTTCCTAATGGCTGCCGATATCGTCAATGAAGCGCTTGAAGAGGACGGCACCGGGCGATTGATCACCGATGCGTCGCGTAACGTATCAGTCTATTTCGCGTCCGATGATCTTGCGCTGCGCTCCAGTAAAATCTCGAATCTCAAGAACAAGGTTGCGTCCCGGCGGCTGGGCCATACCGATCCGGAAGATATGCGCGCCGTGCCGACCAACGTCTATGCCATTGATTGCGATAATTTCAATAATCGGTATGACACGCCAAAGGGCCACAGCTATTTCCTGGAAGACGATAGCGGCAAGCTCGGCAAGGTGTTTGAGCATATGTTCACGTCGATTAAAACGGGTCGCGTGACGGTCGATGACGCGCGCAACCGGCGGCATATATTGTAACCGGGCGTCATCTGAGTGAGCATAAGACGCCTACGGAAACGCTTGTTGATTTAAGCAAGGTTGATTTCGAGAATTTGCGGAAGCGATTTGAGAATGGCCGTAAACGAACTGAAGCAGAGAAACTCAAGGCGCTAATCGAAGGAAAACAGAATTCGATGGTTCGGCTGAATAAGAACCGCATGGATTTTCTGGAGAAGTTTCGCAAGCTAATTAGAGAATATAGTGAAGGTAGCAAAAACGTTGAGGAGCTTTTCGCGGAGCTCATCGACTTCGTACATAGTTTAAATAAGGAAGAGCAACGTGCTGTTGAGAGGGTTTGACGGATGAAGAGCTTGCGCTGTTTGACTTACTCACAAAGCCTGAACCGGATCTGACTAAGGCTCAAGAAGCAGAAGTGAAGTCCGTGGCACGAGAGTTTCTACAAATTCTCAAAACCGAAAAGCTCGTTATCGATTGGCGATCAAAACAGCAATCAAAAGCAGTGGTACGCCAACAGATCGAAATAGAGCTCGATAAGCTTCCCGACCCTTATACGAACGACATATACACTACCAAATGCGACCTCGCCTATCGCCATATCTATGATGCCTATTGGGGACTAGGTGAGAGTGTCTATGGGGTAGTGGGCTGTTGAGGTGAGACTGCTAGTTCGTGGCTAATGAAAGGTTATTTTAACAAGATTCTTCTTATTAAAGAAAACCGTTGTTTTTTTTAATAGCTAGCGGATAATACAAATACTCTTTAACAAGCAATTCAGCCACATGATCTTGTCGCAACGAGCAGGCCACTACGCTGTATCTAGTGATGGCGTTCGGGCATTTCACCCAAACCCCCTTCCTCCTGATCCGCCGATCAAAACGTCTGGCAAGATACAGGTGGAGTTGTCGTCAGCAGATAGGGCTTTGGCAAGGCTGGACGGTGCTACGTCAATTCTGCCTAACCCAGACCTATTCGTTTATGCGTTTATACGTCAAGAGGCGGTTTTAAGCTCACAAATCGAGGGAACGCAGGCCTCTCTCGAAGACGTATTGGTATTCGAAGCTGCAGCGGATGATCTGCAACGTACAGATGATCTAACGGAAATAGTAAACTACCTCACGGCAATGCGATGGGGTTTGGACCAGTTGCCTAAACTGCCTGTAAGTTTACGGCTCATCAAGGGTCTCCATGAACGGTTGCTAGCGGAAGGACGGGGCGCGGAACGGGCCCCAGGACAGTTTCGTACAAATCAAAACTGGATTGGACCCCCAGGATGCACAATTCAGGATGCGACGTATGTTCCACCGCCTGTCCCCCATATGGAAACCGCTCTTAAGCAATGGGAACTTTTCATTCATAAGGCATCCGATATTCCGCCCTTGATAAAATGTGCCCTCGCCCACGCCCAATTTGAGACAATACATCCATTTTGGGATGGCAATGGCAGATTAGGTAGAATGATCGTTACATTCCTATTGTGTAGCGAGGAAATTTTATCCCAGCCGCTCTTATACCTCAGCCTTTATTTTAAGCAGCATCGCGAGGAGTACTATCATCTCCTCCAGGAAACGAGAGATCATGGTAACTGGGAAGATTGGATAATCTTTTTTCTCCGAGGCGTAACAGCAACATCTAAATCGGCTTTGCAGTCAGCACGGAAAATTACAAATCTGCATGAGAAATTGAGATCAGAATTCACAAATATCTCACGAAGCGCCAAAATGATTCCGTTAATCGATAAGCTCTTTGCTCAGCCATATATAACGGTGCGTTACGTAGAAGATATGATGAACGTAAGCTATCCTACCGCAAATACACTTGTTCAAAACTTGGAACGGGAGGGCATTGTGGCCTCAATTCGTGATGTTGAGAGGAATAGAATATACGCGTTTCGACCGTACCTAGATATCTTGCATGAAACATCTGCTGAATTAACTGGTGTTATACAGGGTGAAGATTACCTAGCGTCAGAAACGGATTAAAAAATTCAACTGCTCAGTTCTTGGGCTTGTGGAATAGCTTTCGGTCAATCCACCGAACCAAATAAAATCCTACCCCGTACAGCGCTATTGTTGGCAGCGCACCCAAGGCAAATCCCTCATTGTTTATTATTTCAGTGATTAAGGCGACGCTGAATAAGCCGACGAACCATACCAAAACGCGTAGAAACCATTTCATGTTAGTCCTCCTTCTGAAATTAGACTTTCGGGATTGAGACATGCAAAAGCACGGTGCAGTGGCGTGATTGGCCACTTTGCCGTGATTACTTTTTGAATTTAGGGTTTTAGCTTTAGGGCAATAAACCCCAGATAAACTGGCGCACCCGACAGGATTCGAACCTGTGACCTCTGCCTTCGGAGGGCAGCGCTCTATCCAGCTGAGCTACGGGTGCGCTGGGGCGGAGACTACTCCAGCCGCCCCCTTGGCGCAATTGTCTTAATCGCTTGTTTGTCAGCCCCGGAGGGCAAGGCGGCTTTACGATCTGTCATCCAGGCGACAATGTCGCGCCAGATAATCTCGGCTTTACGATCGCGCAGCAGCATGTGCCAGGCCGTATCATACAGAGCGCGAGTGGCCTGTCGGGGATTAAGCCGTCGCATCACGGTGAGGCTGGGGTCCTTCGGCACAATTTCGTCTTTTAGCCCATAGGCGATAAGGACCGGTGTATGGCCAATCTTTGGGGCGGCGGCGAAAGCGCTATCCATCAGATCGACAAGTCCCTTTATGGAATCGACACGGGTTTCGCGGATCATCTGCCGGTCTTTTGAAATCTTGCGCAGCATCTTGATGTTATCGCTGGGGCGAATTTTGAGCTCGCGCCCGGTGAGCTTCATATCCGGCATGGCGTGAAAGGCCAGCCACAGGGCGGCGCGCTGAAAGATATTCATATGGGCCCGACCCCAAACCGCCGGCGCGGCGAGGACGGCGCCGCTAATGCCTTCTATCGGGCCATCAGCGAGCGCGGCCATGACAACCGCCCCCCCATGCTAACGCCAAGAACATAGATCGGTATTTCGGGATGACGGGCTCGGATCGCGTGAACCGCCGCGCGGAGATCAGCGGTCAGCGTTTGCGTACCTGGCCAGAAACCACGATGCGGGGCACCACCAAATCCCCGCTGGTCGTAGGCGTAGGTGGTGACGCCCTGTTTTGCCCACCACGGCGCCAGCAAATAAAACGCATTGGAGTAGTCATTAAAGCCATGCAGGGCGATGATCACCGCGCGGGGATTCTTTCCTGGGGTTTCGGCTAGCCAGATGTGTAAAGGCAGTTGTGCGCCATCCGCTGCCGTCAGCACTTTGTCGGTTGCGGTTGGTGTTTCGGTCACGGGTCCCATCGGTTTGACGATCGGCGATGCGCATCCGATACAAAGGAACAACAGCGAGAATACAGCGACCCGCATTGCGCGTCAGAGCGGCGGATTGCTGCGCGCCACGGCCACCGCTTCAGAGGGTGGATCAAGGGCAGCGTTGCGGCTTTCTTCTTCATCCATCCCGGTCAGCCTGACAAAGACGTCTTCGAGATCGGCGTCCTCCGTTGCGAGATCGGCAACGGTCAGTCCTGCTGATTGAATGGCGTTCAGGATTTCCCCAACAGTTGTCTTGCTGGGAGAGAAGCAGAAGGAAAGCTCATTGGGGGATGTCAGGCTCGCCGCATGGGCGGCCAGGGAGTCCGGCAAGGTTTCAATCTGAGATGTCAGGGTGATCGTCAAGGTCCGCTGATCAAGCCGTCCAATCAAATCCGGTGTCGCTTCGCAGGCGATCAGCTTGCCATGATCGATAATTGCGATGGTGTCACACATTTCTTCTGCTTCTTCGAGATAATGTGTTGTCAGAAGGATGGTCGTGCCGGCCTCGTTGAGGATACGCATATAGGCCCAAAGCTGTCGGCGTAATTCGACATCCACACCCGCCGTTGGTTCATCAAGGACGACCACGGGAGGGGTGTGTACCAGTGCCTTGGCGATCAACAGGCGGCGTTTCATACCGCCGGATAAGGACCGCGCATAGGCATCTGCCTTGTCGGCGAGCCCCACCGCCTCAAGGATTTCCATGGTCCGGCGTTCTTTCTTGGGGACACCATAGAGACCGGCCTGCAGCTCCAGCACCTCGCGCGGGCAGAAAAACGCATCGAGATTAACCTCCTGTGGCACAACACCGATGGCTGACCGTGCGCGGCGCATTTGCGCCTTGATATCAAAATCCCAGATCCGGGCGCTGCCGGATGTCTTGATCACCAGCCCGGCGAGAATATTGATCAAGGTTGATTTACCGGCGCCATTTGGTCCCAGTAGGCCAAATACCGAGCCGCGCGGCACCTGCAGGTTGACGTTGTCGAGTGCGCGGACTGTCGGGCCATATGACGGCGTATAGATCTTTGTCAGATTCTTTGTTTCAACCGCGAGGGTGGGCATTTCATCGGCTGGGGGCTGGGGTGCGGCAGTCATCGGGCGAAATATCCTGTTCGGCGGGCGGCAATCAATTATGCAAGATTCTTTGCACTTTGCGGCACATTGGGTATCATCGCGCGGCCTTCGCGGTCAATGAACTGCGTGCAGCCCGTCGTGCAGACCATGAGGATTAGGATATGGCTGGAACAGCCCCAGAACAGCCTGAAACCATTGAAGTAGAAGAGCTTACGGTTGCCTGTGATGGCGGCGGCGGTGCGCTGGGCCACCCGCGGGTTTATCTCACACTGGTTGATGGCAAGGTCGAATGCGGCTATTGCGACCGGATGTATGTTCTCAAGCCGGGTACGAAAGTCTCGGGCGGCCATTAGACTTAACCTGGAAATCTGGCAGGGCACCGTTCGTCCGGTGCGGGTTCTTTTTATATTGCTTTTATTTTGCGGTTTGCCTGCGACGGTGGGTGCCGGTGATTTCGACTTGCCATTAGACTGTACGCTTGGCGAGACCTGCTGGATTATGAACTATCCCGATCAACAGCCCGGGCCCGGCGTCACCGACAGCGCTTGCGGTCCGCGCAGCTATGATGGCCACAAAGGTACAGACTTTGCTATTCGCGACCTCCAGACGATGCGATCCGGTGTTGCGGTCCGCGCCATAGCGGTGGGAACCGTTCTACGATTGCGTAATACGCTGCCTGAACACGGGCTTTCATTCTTACCTGACCAGATAAAAGGCCGGGAATGCGGCAATGGCGTCGTGGTTCGTCATGCCGATGGTTGGGAAAGCCAGTATTGTCATCTGCGGCAGAGCAGTGTTGGCGTTAAACGCGGTGATCACGTGGCACGTGGCGTTGCTCTCGGTGAGGTCGGCATGTCCGGAAAGACGGCCTTCCCGCATGTCCATCTGTCATTGCGCCGACATGGTCAGCTCGTTGATCCGCTGAACGGTCGAATAGTCGGTAAAGAATGCGGGGCAAAGGGCAAGTTGTAATTCCGAACCGCCACGAAGTTCCGCTATCAGCGTTCACGACTTTATGCCGCCGGGTTTGCGGCCGAGGTTCCAACCGGCGCCCAAATAAAAAACAACGCAAGTAGCCCGCGGAGGATTGCGCGAAACGCGCCCGCGTTGGTTTTCTGGGCCGCGGTTTTCGGTGCTGCAAAAGACAGCAGGATGCTGCTCACAATCAACAAGCCGGATGGCAGCGTGTTCATTACCCGCGATATTGCGATCACCCGCAATCAGGCATGGCGAATGATGTTTATCGGGCGCAAGCGAAAGGGCGGGAAAGACTGGTCGCCTGGTCGCTATCGCGGCACCGCAAAACTACTTTCCGAGCCGAGGATAAGAAGTACCAGTCAGACGCTGCAGATTTCTGTGGATATCTGCTAACTGAATCGCGACTCTCCCTCGACTCCCCAGCCCCCTTGCGGCATGTTTTAGGCTCCAGATTAAGGGATGAGAACATGGCGGCGGCAAAAGACTCCAAGCATTTATTTCTGATCGATGGATCGGGTTATATCTTCCGGGCCTATCACGCTCTGCCGCAGATGACGCGGCCTGACGGGACACAGGTTAACGCGGTTTATGGCTTTACCTCGATGCTGACCAAGCTGGTCGAGGATTCTGAGTCTGATTATCTCGCGGTTATTTTTGATACTGCCCGCAAGACGTTTCGGTCGGACATCTATCCCGAATATAAGGCGCATCGTCCGCCACCGCCGGATGACCTGATTCCGCAATTTGCCCTCATCAGGGAATCAGTCGAAGCCTTTGGATTGCCGCAGGCCGAGATGGAGGGCTATGAGGCTGATGATCTGATCGCGACCTATGCAAAACAGGCGGCGGCTGATGGCCATCGCGTGACAATCGTTTCATCGGATAAGGATCTGATGCAGCTGATCGATGATAATATTTCGATGCAGGATCCGATGAAGGGCACGCAGATCAGCTATGAAGAGGTCGAAAAGAAATTCGGCGTAAAGCCTGACAAGGTGATTGATGTGCAGTCGTTGGCCGGCGACTCAGTTGATAATGTCCCCGGCGTGCCCGGCATTGGCGTAAAAACCGCCGCGCAACTGCTCGAAGAATATGGCGATCTTGATACGCTGCTGGAACGTGCCGGCGAGATTAAACAGAACAAGCGCCGTGAGAATCTGATCGAATTTGCCGATCAGGCGCGTATCTCGCGGGATCTGGTGACGCTGGCCTGTGATGCACCGGTTGAGCAAAGTTATGATAGCTTCACAATTCAGGACCCTGATCCCGAAAAACTCGTCGCGTTTCTCGAAGAGCAAGGTTTCAAATCAACCCTCGCCAAGGTCAAGGCACGGCTGGCCGCTGCCGGTCATGATGTGCCGGACGATGCGCCTGTCCCCGTTGCCGATGATGGTCGGGATGAGGCCGGGTATGCGCTGGTGCAGGATGAAAAGTCGTTGAAGGACTGGATCGCCGCCGCCCTGGAGCAGGGGACTGTTGCGGTCGATACTGAAACAAATTCGCTGGATTCCCTGAATGCTGAGCTGGTCGGTGTGTCGCTGTCCGTTGCCAAACCGGTGGCGGGTGCCAAAGCCTGTTATATTCCTGTTGGCCATGTCGCGCCGAAAAGCCAGGGCTCACTTGATCTTGGCGGCGATTCTGAAGACCCTGGCGCGGATGGCGCGCCCAAGCAGATCGCCCTCAAGAAAGCGCTCAAGTTGCTTAAGCCAATGCTTGAAGATCGCGGCACGCTCAAGGTTGCGCATAACGCAAAATATGACAGCGAGGTTTTTGCGCGCTATGGCGTTGATATGGCGCCGGTCGATGACACGATGCTGTTATCCTATGTCCTCGATGGCGGCTCTCATAATCACAATCTCGATGACCTGACGCGACTGCATCTCGACAGAACCAATATCAAATATAGCGAGGTTGCTGGCAGCGGCAAAAAGCAGATCAGCTTTGCCGAGGCCGCGCTTGATGCGGCGTTGGATTATGCCGCTGAAGATGCTGATGTAACGCTTGGGCTGCACCGGATTTTAAAACCGCGTCTGGTTTTTGAACGTATGGCAACGGTCTATGAACGGATCGAGCGTCCGTTGATCGACGTGCTGGAAGATATGGAAAGCGCCGGCATCAAGGTCGATGTGAAAGTTCTGAAATCTCTGTCCGATGATTTTGAAAAACGTATCGGGACCCTTGGCGATGACATCCATGAACTGGCGGGCCATGAATTTAATATTGGCTCGCCCAAACAGCTTGGCGAAGTGCTGTTTGATGAGATGGGGCTGCCCGGCGGCAAGAAGGGAAAGACCGGTGCGTATGGAACGGGTGCCGATATTCTGGAAGGGCTGGCGGCGCAGGGCCATGATCTGCCGGTGAAAGTTCTTGAATGGCGCCAGCTCAGCAAACTCAAAAGCACCTATACCGATGCGCTGATGGGGCAGATCGATGCCAGAACCGGACGGGTGCATACGTCCTATGCGCAGGCTATTGCCTCGACCGGGCGGCTGTCGTCAAATGATCCCAACCTGCAAAACATTCCGATCCGTACCGAGGAAGGCCGCAAGATCAGAACTGCCTTTGTCGCCGATAAAGGCAATATGCTGCTGTCAGCGGATTATTCCCAGATCGAGCTGAGGTTGCTGGCACATGTCGCCGATATCGATGCGCTCAAGACGGCGTTCAAGGACGGCGCCGATATTCATGCGATGACCGCCAGCGAAGTGTTCGGCATTCCGATTGACGAGCTTGATGGCCCGACACGAAACCGCGCCAAGGCAATCAATTTCGGCATTATCTACGGCATCAGCCCGTTTGGTCTGGCGCGCCAGCTGGGCATCGCGCAGGGCGACGCCAAGTCTTACATCGAAGCCTATTTTGAGCGCTATCCCGGCGTAAAAGGCTATATGGATGAAGCCAAGGAATTCGCCCGCGAAAACGGCTATGTCCAAACCATCTACGGTCGTCGCGTGCATGTGCCGGGCATTCAGGACAAGAACCCGGCCCGGCGGAACTTCATGGAGCGCGCGGCGATTAACGCGCCGTTGCAGGGCTCGGCTGCCGATATCATCAAACGAGCGATGATCCTTATGCCAGGCGCGCTCAAGGCTGCCAAACTCAAGGCGCAGATGTTGCTGCAGGTGCACGATGAATTGATCTTCGAGGTGCCTGAAAAGGAGCTGGCGAAAACCGAGGAGGTGGTCAAGAAAACCATGGAGTCAGCCGCCAGCCTGTCCGTGCCCCTGATCTGTGATACCGGCTCCGGCGCCAGCTGGGATGAAGCGCATTAGGGTGTATCGTCAGGTCTGCTTCTGACCCGGAGTAGACACGTTCATTCCTTCTATGCAGCAATGAGACGGTTGATAAGTTTGATCAAGACACGTCAAAGTATGGCGGCAAACGCCCCGTCTGCCATCTTTGGTCAGCTAGGTGCTGGTCTGTGAAATTCAATGACGTTACGATCCGGATCTCGAACAAAGATGAACCGTGCGCCTGTTGGCAGTTCAACATCGCCAGTAATTGGAATTTCCAGTTCACCCAGCTGTCGCTCGACACTTTCTAGATCGCTAACTTCCAATGCCACATGTGTGTAGCCAGCCTGCTTCGTCGGCCGGTCCATTAAGACATTGTCGCTGTCAGCGTTCTTCGAAGCATTCAATATGAAGTTCATGTTGATGCCGCACGGGTGGATCATAACCGCAACCGGCTCGGGTCCGACCGGACCTTCGATAAACTCGAAACCGAGCTTTTCATAAAATTCCCGCGTCACCGCAAGGCTCCTAACCCGAATTTCCACGTGATTGATACCGGTTATCTGCTTCATTTTTCAAAAGTCTCCTTAAATACGTGTAGGATGTTCAATATTGCCAAGTTTGAGGATGGTCATCGTCAACTGATCTAGACAGCCAAATTGGCGATGAAAGTGCTCAGGTCAACAGATGCTTTCCGCGCACCCGGATCGAGAAAATCGATGCGCCCATTGTTTATGTTCTCATGCATCTCGGCGAGAGCCTCAGCAGACTGCTGAGACAAACCGCTTTGCTTCAGTTGATCCACCCAGACTTCCTGCGGGACCGCGACCGCAACAACATCGCGATCAAGTGCTCTTGAAAGCTCCTTCGCGATGTCCTCGGCGGAATATTGGTCCGCTCGCCTCAGTTCGATCACTCGATGCGGGGTCGAGGACGGGTCTAGGAGGGCATGGGCGACAGTCAAGCCGATGTCACCGGTGGCAACCATGTCGATCTTCCGATTAAGAGGAAGGATCATGCTTGGATATACCCCTTCGTGAATGGCGGCTGGAAGGACATCCTGAATGTTTTCCAGAAAATACCCGGGGCGAACTGCGGTAAGGGGGATGTGTGCCTTCACGAAAAGTCTTTCCAGGTGGCTGATAGTGGTGATCGGGCCAACGCGCTCTTCGTGCTGGGCGCCGACGGACGAAAGGATAACCGCATGCGGCAGCCGGGCGACGGTGGCTGCAGCGACTATTGCCTCTGCACGTTTGATGCTGTCGCCGATGAAGTCATCATTTTCAAGATCGGGAGGCAGCAAAAAGTAGGCTCCGCTGGCGCCGTCCAACGCTTTTGTCATGGCTGCGATATCTAAAATGTCAGCAACCGCGATCTCGGCTCCTTTCGCTTTCCACGCGATGCCTTTCTCTTCGGTACGGACGATAACCCGCACCGGTTGCCCTTGGTCAATGAGCGTTTGGGCAACGACGGAACCAGTGTTTCCGGTGACGCCTGAAATAACAAACATGATGATTTCCCCTGTGTGTTCGGTTTCGATGCCCCAAACATACGGATGCCAATTGAATAACTTTAATGCATGTTTTATATAAGAAACATGCACTATAAGAATATAAGTGACGTTGATCTGAATCTATTGAAAGCGCTTGAAGCTTTGCTGGAAACCGAGAGCGTCACTAAGGCGGCAAACCAAGTGAACCTCTCGCAACCAGCCATGAGTCGGGCATTAAATCGCCTGCAGCATGCGCTTAAGGATCCGTTGCTTGTGCGCTCGGGCAGGGGCATGGTCTTAACGCCCCGTGGTGAGGCGCTGCGCGGGCCGGTTCAAGATGCCTTGGCACGCGTGTCGGGAGTGTTCAAACCGCAGGTATTTGATCCGTCAAAGGCGCAAGACCGGTTTCGCATCATGGCGCCGGATTATCTCGCTCAAATGATAATGCCTACGGTTCTCGGCCAGATCTTAAACTTAGCCCCGCAGATTCAGATCGAATTGGAAAACCTGTCCGAGAGGGGCATTGCCGAGATGTACCAAGGAAAAATCTCGCTCGGCTTTGGCGTTGTCGACGATGGTCCCGTTTTGGACAATGTTGCGGCACAAGCCCTGTCGACCGACCGGCAGGTCTGCTTGATGCGCAAAGGACACCCTCTGTCTGGACGCAGTATGGACCTCAAAGACTATGCTGCGGCACCGCATGCCTTGATGAGCATTACCGGAAAGGGTGGCAGCCGGATTGATAGCGTTTTGAAAGAGCACGGCCTTGAAAGGACAATTGCACTTAGGATTATGCACTTCCTTACAATCAGCGCCGTAATTGCTCCCACCGATTTGGTTATCACGGTCCCCGACCGGCTGGCCCGAAAAGTCCTGACCGATGACTTGATCATTTTGGAACTGCCAAGTGAGCTTCAGGCACCGCCGTTTACCTTCTCACAAATCTGGCACGAACGATTCACCGAAGACCCAGCACATCGTTGGCTCCGCCGGTTGATAAAAAGCGAATGTCAAAAAAACCTCTAGTGTTCGCTTCTGGCTACTAGCAGAACGCCATAAAAATGGGTGCTTCCATCTCACACAGGAAAACCCGATCCAGACAGAACCGGTCGCCCTCTGGTCCGGGAAGAATGCTGTGATATCCTGTGGGGGACGCATCAGCATTGGAACAGTGTAAATGAGTACAGGAACTCTGCCCCCGCATCGAATCGACGTTTGTGTGCCGGAACGCCGCGAGCCCGGCATGATGGTGTTTAATGTCCGCCCGGGCGGTCCCGATATTGGCCGTAACAAGGTCGGCTGGATTATCGGTGTGGATCGCGAGGGGAACTTTCCGCTCAACATGAAATTCGACACCGCGGCGCAGGATAGCTGTGCGCTGCCCAACGGAAACCTGATGTTTTCGCTCACCGGCGCGGGGCAGATTAAGGAAGTTCTGCGCTCGGGCCAGGTCGTCCGGCAGTGGCATGTCGCGGGAAAATGGCAGGACAAAAAGCCGCCACCGAACTCTGTTGAGATTGATGTGCCGTTGACCCATCACCGGGTGAATATTTTTCCCAATGGTAATCTGTTGCTGTTGAGCGCTGAAATGCGCGAGCTGCCGGATTGGCCGGAAAACGATACTGATCCCGACGCGCCGCGCGGTCCGGCCAACGTCGTTGGTGATGTCGTGCTCGAAGTGACGCCCAAGGGCGAGATCAACCATAAATGGCATCTGCTCGATATGCTTGATCCGTACCGGCTGTGTTATGGCAGCTGCTCTGGCTATTGGCGCAAGCTGGGTTTTCCTGACAGCAATGACTGGTGTCACACCACCGCGGTTTTTTATGATGCGCGCGACGATACGATCATGCTGTCGCTCCGCACTCAGGATTGCATCCTTAAATTTTCCCGGGCGAACGGCGATATTAAATGGATCCTCGGCGATCCCGGTAACTGGCGCGCGCCATGGTCTGACAAGCTGTTGCAGCCGGTCGGCGACGTCGAATGGCAATATCACCAGCATGATTGCTCGGTGACACCGTTCGGCAATATTTTGTGTTTTGACAATGGTAATCACCGCGCTCTGCCTTTTGACGATCCGCGTCCGGCGGAAGAGAATTACAGCCGGGTGGTGGAATTTGAGGTCGATGAAGAGGCGATGACGGTTGAGCAGGTCTGGTCATTTGGCGATGGCGATGGGCCGGGTGAAGGGTTGTATGGCTGTTATCAGGGTGGTGCCTATCGCCTGCCCTATACCGGCAACACCTTCATGAATTTTGGTGGTGTCTGCACGATTGATGGTGTGCCGACCAATGACAATCGTGGTGGCATGTGCCGGGCCCGGCTGATCGAGGTAACACCAACCAAAGAAATCGTTTTTGATATGTGGATCGATGGCAGTGAAGAGGAACCGCCCTTGCCGCTCTCTTCCTTTCGCAGCGAATATGTTCCCGGCTGATTATGCCGGAATAAAGGAAACATGATGGATCAGCTCACAGAACAAATCGCGCGTTTCGCAACGGATCTCACATTTGATCATCTCGGTGATGAGATAGCCCATCTCGGCGGCCAGCATCTGATTGACGCGCTGGGCTGTGCGCTCGGCGCACATGATTGTGAACCGGCGGCCATCGGCAGGCGCCTCGCAGCCGGACAAACACCCGGCATGTTTGCGGGGCGGACATTGTTTCAGGACTCGACTCTGCCGGTGGAAATCGCCGGTTTTATCAATGCCTGCATGATCCGCAATTATGATTTCAATGATCGTTATCCCGGCGGCTATCCCAGCGACGGGCTTGGCTCCCATTTTGCGATGGCGGGCGCGATGCCGATTGCCGGCAAGGATTTTTTGGCTTCTGTCCTCGTGACCTATGAGATTTTTATTCGGCTCAGCGAATATTCAAACATGCGGCACCTTGGCTGGGATCAGGGGTTTGCCGTCGGTATTTCGGCGACGGCCGGTATCTGTAATCTGCTCGGGCTGTCGGTTGAGCAGACCGCGAACGCTATCGGGATGACGGCGACCTCGACGGTGCCGCTGCGGGTCACCCGGTCTGGCGAGCTGACACCGTGGAAAAATGTCGCAACCGCTTTTGCGGCGCGCAATGGCGTCTTTGCCGCCACGCTCGCTTCGGAAGGGATGATTGGACCGGGCAATGCCTTCGAGGGGCGCTGTGGCCTTTTCGATAATGTGACCGGCCCGTTTGAAATGTCTGCCTTTCCAACCCATGGCGGCAGTTTTGATTTCCCTAAGGCGCTGGTGAAATACTGGCCGCTGGAAACCAATGGCCAGCCGGTGGTGTGGGCCGGCATGGATCTCAAGGAAAAGATCGCAGCGGAAGACATCGACAAAATTGAGGATATCGAGGTCTTTTGCGATGCGTTCTGCAAACACGAGATCGGCAGCGAACCGGAAAAATGGGACCCGCAAACCCGGGAAACGGCGGATCACAGCCTGCCTTATATTCTCGCTAAATCGATGATCGAGGGTCCACTGACTGTGGCGTCCTTTGACGAAGCACAGGTGCGGGATCCGGCGCTGCGACCGCTGCTTAACAAGATAACCGTCACCGTCGATGATGAGATAGAGGCACGTTTACCGGACACGATGATGGTGCGCGTGGTTGCGAAGATGATAGACGGCACGACGCACGAAGTAGAAAGCATCAACCCGCCCGGTCATCCCGCCAACCCGATGACGGATGATGACATCGCCGCCAAGTTCCGGGCGCAGGGCGAACCGGTGCTCGGCGCCGAACGGTGCGGCGAGGTGATTGACGCCTGGACCAATGTCGCCGACGCCACCGATCTGCGACCGCTGATCCAGATGATGGATTTTTAGCGGCTAGTTTTTATGCGCTGGTTGAACGAAGCGCAGCTTCGGGAGTTCTTTCATCGCAGTTTGTTTATCGACAGGGACAATCGACAAAAGAAATTTAGTCTCGATAAAATTTATATCGAGCTGTTGAAAGTGCGGATTGCTCTTATCCACTGATGTTTGTCGGTTCGACGCTACGATTGATCCAAGTCCTGGGCCAAATAACAATGTGCCTACAAACCCGCCTGCTGCTCTGGAGGCACCGTCGAAGTGGCAGCCCACGCAAAAATAATACTCCTGATCCTTTTCGAGGGTGACTTCGACTGCAAATTTATCACGATTTTCGGGCTTTATGAATTGATTTGAAAAATGGTCAGACGGCAATCCGATAGATAGCTGATTTTTGCCGGGCGTAATATCCACCATGGTAAAGCCCCCGCTGCGAAGTTCTACGTGATTCCGGTCATTTATTCTTACAGCGGGCACTATCGCGCTTTCCGCTAATTTGTCTTCTCTGTAAATTATCACCCGACTTTTTGCCGGAAAGACGGTGGAAAGTGTTGTCTTGACCTCTTTATAACTAGGGCCGGTCGCCGTCTTACATCCGGTTAAAGCCAAAACAATCAGAAGTAAAAACGAAATAGAGCGCATTTTGAGGCCTCCCACGACCAAAACCTAAACGACCTACGCGTTATCTTACACAAGAAACAGGTGTCTTCTAGCTTGGCGCGTAGGGTTGTTAAGAGGAATTACTTCCAGTGCGGCGGATAGGCGTTGTCATATCCGGGCAGGGATTCGAGGCGTTTTGTCCAGCGGTCAATGTTCGGGAAGTACTCCGTCACGGGATGGATCGCGAGCTGTAACGGCGCGGCATCATCTCGCCCCACTGCATGTAGCAGCTGCATGATGACCGGAAACACCATCAGATCGGCGGCGCTCAACGTCTCCCCGGCCAGCCAGTCATTATCCTTCAGAGCTGTTTCATAGAGGGCCAGTTCGTTTCGGACTGTCTCCGCCGCCTGTTTAATTTTGTCCGCGACCTCAGTCGCCTTGCCGCGAAACAGCGGGCGCGAGATCTCGCCAACCGGGCCCCGCAAATTCGCATCACAGTCGCAGATGGTTTGCCAGACACGGGCCGTTTCAACAGGTGAACTGCCAAACAGCGGTGGCGCCGGTATTGCTGCATCCAGATAGGACAGGATGGCAAGGGTTTCACAAACGATGATGTCGTCTTCCACCAGCGTCGGCACCTGACCACGCGGGTTGATCGCCAGATAGTCCGGACTCTTCTGTTCGCGCTTGGTGTTATCAAGACGGCGCGGCGTATAGGCTAGCCCTTTAACTTCCAGCGCCAGCATCACCGACCAGCAGGGCGGCGAGCCGGAAATAAAATAGAGCTCACGCGCCATCGTGAGAATCCGTTACACCACCACGTCGGTCATGATGCCCTGTGGGAAAATATCTTCTGGCGTTACGTGCTTGTGTGCGATGCCCTGCTGATAGGTATAGAGCAGCATCTGTTCCCAGGTGGCGCGGTTTTCCTCAATGCCAAACGGGTAGGGATCATCGCCAAACATGGCCTGCATCTCACGGGCATAGGTCGGGACCCAGGCCAGCGGATAGCGGGAGACGGCGGGGTCGAGCATGCGCTCAACGCTATTGTCTTTGGACTCGTTAAACGCGTTGAGCAGGTTGCGGGCGACCCAGGGATTCTCTTCCAGAACTTTGTTCTGCATCACCATGATATGCATGATCGGCCAGATTTTATGTTCTGAATAATAGTCCTTTTCCATTTCGAGATAGTTTGGATAGAGACGTTCCACATCGGGGTGGCCCTCGAGGAAACAGGTTGGCGGGCGGGCGATTATGGCACAGTCGATTTCACCGGCGGCCAGCAATTCGGAAAGTGATTTGTCCGAAACCCGTGTCAGCTCAACCCCTTCCGGCAGGGTCAATTCGACCTTTTCGACCCGGCCCGGCGCGTTGGCGCCAGCCTGATACCAATGCACATCCTGGAGTTTGACGCCGCAATCATTGTGCATCCAACCCCGCATATAAACGGCGGCGGAATGCGCTCATTCCGGCGAACCAATGCGTTTGCCCTTGAGGTCCTCAACGGTTTTGATCCCGGCATTCTTGTTCACATAAAAGGATGAGAAACGAAACAGCCGTGAGCACACCACCGGCAAGCCAATGATGTCGGCGTCGTCACGGGTGACCTGCGCCATGAATTTGGCAAAGCTCAGCTCGGCGACATCCCAATCCCGACTGGCGGTAAACCGAGCAAACACCTCGTGGTGGCGCAGGATGGACCAGGTGTGATCGATCCCCGGGGCACGCACCTCGCCGGTGCGAAAGTCGCGAAAGTGATCGTAATCGGTGGAGGCAATACTAAGCTTGAGCGGTGTCATGGTGTTTCCTTGTATCCTGTGCGCTGTGGCGCTTATATTCGGTGATACAAGGCGTACTCAATTTTCAGACCGCTGCCAAGGGTCGGGCATCGTCCTATTTAGTTCCCGCTAGAAGTGCTGGCTGGTTCTCACGGTGTCTTCTAATGTTCGGGGCGTATATCGCTCGCGATTCCTGGGGACATTGACTGGACTTTGTATTCACGCAGCACGCTGCGAACCTTGTCCGTCCAGTATTGCTGTCCGAAGTCGGCAATATTACGAACGGCAGTTATTCTCAGACATTTTTGGTCGCGCGTAATGTGTTGGTCGTAGAAAACCGTCTTTACGGAAATTTCTACGGGAAAGGCTGTGCCATCGGCGCGCAGGCAAACGGTCTGCAAAATGCCGGTTCGATCTGCTGTTTTGGCCCAGGAGGCACCGTCGTGGAATTGCGTCGCGAACAATTTGGTCGTTGGCTCGCCAATCAGTTGCTCTTTGTTATAACCATAGAGGTCGAGCGTGATGTCATTACATTCGATGATCCTGCGATTTCTGGAAAGAAACACGGCGTCAAACGTGGCGTCCATGAATTTTTGGTGTATCTCCGCCAACGCTTTTTCTTCACCACAGCATTCGTCTTTTGCCGAGATAGCAGTTGAGCGTGTTTTGGACCTTAACCAGTTGACCAAGTCATCTTCAATAAAGCGCCACTGGTTGCCGATCTTGCTGGCGGGCAGATTGTCTTTCTCGATAAGGCTATAGAGCGTGTCGGACTTGATCCGCAGAAATTCGGCGGCTTCCTGGGCCGTCATAATTTTGACCATCGACTGAAATCCCCTGTCATAGAACTCAGCGGGCCAGTCTGGTCTGATTGTCTTTACAGAGTGTTAACCAACAGCCGGTCCCTCAGAAATGGGGTGCTCGTTCAGTATTAATTAGTTTGTCGGGTTGAGCAGAAAATCAGGATGATTTCTTTCTTTCAGACAGCCGCTCATGATGCGCGAGATAGAGGGCGGCACAAGCAATGACCGCGCCGCCAACCCAGATCCAGATTTCCGCGACTTCGCCAAACATCAGATAGCCAACGATGGCGGCCAGCGGCAGGCGGGTATAGTGTAGGGCGAGCACCACTACGGTTTCACCCTGAACATAGGCGCGGGCGAGAACACGCTGGTTCAGCATCTCCAGTAGGCCAATGGCGGCCATCCAGCCGAGCAGTTCCAGGGTGGGTGTGGTCCAGAAAAAGAACGCCGGAATCATCGCCAGCGGAAGAACGATAAGTTGAGTCCATACGGCGACGGTATCAGGGTGCTCGCTTTGGGACAGCAGACGCCGGTTGATGGGATTCCAGGTCTGCACACACACCACGCCGAGCACAAAGAAGATGCCGATATTAAACTCGACCATGCCGGGCCGGATGATGATCGCCGCCCCGATAAAGCCACCGAGAATGGCGACGGCTCGCGCGCCTTTGATTGCTTCTTTCAATACGATTGCCGCGAGGATGGCGGCAAAGATCGGGCGCGAGAAATGGATCGCGGTGATATCGGCGATCGGCATGTACTTTGCGGCAAAATAGAAAAACACGCTGGCCGCAAAGGCGAGCATGCCGCAGAACCCCATGATGACCGGCCGGTTCGGGCGCAACAGCACGGTCGGGTTGCTCATGATCAGCGGCGCGATAAACAGGCAGCTGAACAAAGCGCGGAAAAACACGATTTCAAATACGTTGATGTCATTGGCGATCATTCGGACAATGCCGAGCTGTACCACCATCAGCGTGCCGGAGATCAGAATCCAAAAGGTGCATTGAACAACTGCCGGCCAGGAGGATATCGCATCGGTCAGCCTGGTCATGCGGCGTCTTCAGCTTGTTTGGCTTGCGCCAGAACGGATTCACGATGGGCGATATAGGCCGAAGACGCACAGATGATGCTGGCGCCAATCCATACCCAAATGACCGGCACTTCACCAAAGAAGGCGAAGCCGACAAAAGCGGCAATCGGCAGGCGCAGATAGCTCATGGCAAGCACGAAAGAGGCATCTGCAGCGACAAAGGCCCGGGTCATAGCCCGCTGAGTGAGGATTCCTGCCGCCCCAATAATCGCCAGCCACATCCATTGCTCCGGCGTTGGCGTCTGCCAGAAATATATCGCCGGAATTATAGAAAGTGGCAGAATAAACAGCGTGTGATACAGAACGATGGTGTCAGGATGTTCTGTTTCCGTCAGCTTCTTGACGATGATGGTATTGCAGGTCTGGAACATCACGCCGCACAGGACAAGCAGGACACCCAAATTCACCTCGACAAAGCCCGGTCGCACGATAATTAGCATGCCGATAAAACCGATACCGATGGCCGACCATCGCCGACCACCCGCGACTTCTTTCAGAAAGATGATGGCCGCAATGGTTCCCAGGATTGGTCGGGTAAAGGTGATGGATGTCAAATCGGCCAGCGGGATAAGGGCAGCGGCGGAAAAATAGAAATAGGTTACGAAATAGGCACCCGTGCCGCGAATGGCGAACAGGCCGAGCCGCTTGGTTCTGATCCCGGCGAACCCTTTGCGGAGGAGCCAGGGCAACATAAAGGCAATACCAAACAGGCTGCGGAACATGACGGATTCAAAGACATGCATATCAACCGAAACTTTCCGCACAGCCATCATTGAGACGGTAAAGCAGAATCCGGCCATAGTGATCCAGAAAGTGGCCCGGGCAGGGGCCGGTATGGCGTCGAACTTTGCGGACAGGTCGGAAGCGAAGGTCATCAATATTTCTGATCAGTTGCAGCCGCTCGCATCAATGGCAAACGGAAGGGAACGACCAGTACTAAACGATATCGCTGATGGTGTCTAAGGCGTGAGGCTATTGGTCGGGTGTTTGTTTCGGGAAGGTGAAGGTTTGCGCCTGATCGATATTGAGGCGTAACCGGTCGCCTATCGACGCGGCAAACGGCCCGGGATAACACGCGTGAATATGCGGTGCGTTTTCCTCTTCTTCACCGAAGCCCAACCGGACATGGCTGGTCCCGCCAGCATAATCAACTGCACAAACCCGAACCTCTTGCGGCAGGGCTTTGTCGAACTGTTCCGATCCAAGGGTCACGGCTTCCGGTCGGACAAGAACGTCGACCTCGGTTCCATCGGCATATTCCGTATTCGGGATACGACCGGCTTCAGTGGTAATCCAGTCTCCCTCCGCAATGCCGTCGAGATGATTTACCTCGCCAAAAAACTTTGCCGTAAAGGCATCCACCGGATTGCCATAGAGTTCCTCCGGCGTGCCGGTCTGCACAACGTGGCCGTCGCGCATGAGAACAATGCGGTCCGCCATCAGCATGGCTTCTTCCGGATCATGCGTTACCATGATGGCTGTGACGCCGCGATCTTTCAGGACATCCCGGGTTTCGCGCCGTAGCTTGGCGCGCAAGGAGGTGTCGAGGCCGGAGAAGGGTTCATCGAGGAGAAGCAGTCTTGGTCGCGGGGCTCTTGCCCGGGCAAGCGCAACACGCTGCTGTTCTCCGCCGGAAAGTTCATGCGGATATTTGTCGGCGTGATCTTCCATGCGGATTTGGCGCAGCATTTCCCAGGTCCGTTCTTTGACCTGCTGTCTGGTTCTACCTGACAGACCATAGGCGATATTCTCGGCGACGGTCAGGTGGGGAAATAGCGCATAGTCCTGGAACAGAAAACCGACGTCGCGCTTTTGTGGGGCAACAGCCTGTCCAGGGCGGGACACGATTTGTCCATTTAGCGTGATCGTGCCTGCTTCCGGTTTTTCAAATCCGGCAATCAAACGCAGCGTTGTGGTTTTTCCGCAGCCGCTGGGGCCCAATAGACAGACCAGCTCACCATCCATCACCTCAAACGAGACGTCGTGGATAATTTGATCTTCGGCAATCCGAAGGCTGAGCTTCTCAAGCGTGAGCATCAAACTTTATCTAAATTCCTCAAATGGCCGATCAATCGATCAGCCTGCATAGTTTAGAATTGCTGAAGACTGTGAATCTGCTATTGCAAATCATTCTCATTTTAGGTCGGTATCATCGGCTTGTAAATAAGCCTTGTTGTGGAATAAAAATTCTAAATATGGCAGTTTTTCGGGGTTTCTCTATGTTAATGATAATTATTATCGACGCAATTAATAATCATTCTCAATTGTGTTGACATTGATAATCATTCTCATTATTAACGTTCCCAGCTATTGAGGCGACTTTCTTCGCGCCAGATTTGCCCGTAAATTTAAGGAAGAGGAAGATGGTGTTTTGTATTTCCGGAATTTTACATCCTGTTAGAATAGGCATGAGAAGTTTTGTGATTGCCGGTGGATTGATTGCTGCTTGCGGATCGGCACCGGTGATGTCGCAGGAACTCAATATTTACTCGCATCGTCAGGCCTTTTTGCTGAACCCGCTTCTCGCAGATTTTAAAAAACAGACCGGAACCAAAATCAATATCGTTTTTGCGTCGAAAGGATTGATCCAGCGCCTAATCGCGGAAGGTCCCCGCAGCCCGGCCGATATTATTCTTACGGTTGATATCGCCCGGCTTCAGCAATATGCCGAAAAAGGGTTGTTTGCCAAAGTATCGACCCCGCGTCTGAATAAAAATATTCCTGCACATCTGAGAGATCCAAAGGGTTTGTGGTTCGGCCTCTCAAAAAGAATTCGTGTTGTTGCGGTTTCAAAAAGCAGAGTAAAGCCTGGTGAGGTGAGCCGTATCGAAGACCTTGCCGATCCAAAATGGAAGGGACGTATCTGCACCCGCAAGGGTAGCCATGTTTATAACCGGGCTCTTTTAGCGTCTTTGGTTGCAGCGCATGGAGAAGCCGCGGCGGAAAAATGGGCACGTGGGCTCGTATCAAACCTGGCCCGTAAGCCGCAGGGCAACGACCGTGCGCAGGCGAAAGCCATTTCGCAAGGGATCTGTGATGTCGCGATCATGAACCATTATTACTATTTCAAAATGAAGAAGAACAAAAAGAACCCGGCGCACCGCAAATGGGCGGATGCCATCCGGATTGTTTTCACAAACCAGAGAGACCGGGGTAACCACGTCAATATTTCCGGCGTTGGACTGGCCAAGCATTCCAAGAACCGCAAGCTGACGATTTCGCTTATGGAATATCTGAGCGCCAAACAGGCACAATCTCTTTATGCCGAGGTGAATTACGAATATCCTGCCAACCCGGTCGTTCATGCGAGCACAGAGGTGAAACAGCTTGGCCAATTTAAAGATGACAGTCTTCCCATCGCGACCATTGCCAAGCTTGCACCCGTGGCCCAACGCATCATTGATCGTGTCGGGTGGTAGGCTCACAGGTAACACCTCCTTGTGACCGCTAACCTGTTCAAGCAAACACGGATTGCACGGGACCCGGTTAATGGCTGGTCCCTGACCACGCTTGTTTTTGCGCTGATTCTCATCGGCCCGTTTGGCGCTCTTGTCATAACCGCGAGCGGGGATAGCGGCGGGTTGTGGTCGCATCTGATGTCGACGGTCTTTCCCCGCTATGTCGCCAATACGCTCTGGCTGATGTTCGGTGTGGGCGTGCTTGGTCTGTTGTTCGGTATCACGACCGCCTGGATCGTTGCCCGGTTCAGTTTCCCGGGGGCGAAGATCCTCGAATGGGCTCTATTGTTACCGGCAACCGTACCGGCCTATATCATCGCCTATACCTATACAGACCTCCTTGAATATGCCGGGCCGGTTCAGACCCTATTGCGAGACCTTTTCGGCTGGAGTTCGGCTCGAGATTACTGGTTTCCCGAAATTCGATCCATGGGTGGCGCCATCCTGGTAATGGCCTCGGTCCTATACCCTTACATCTATCTGATGGCTCGGACAGCCTTCCGTCTGACCCCGGCCTCCTATTTCGAAGTTGCCCATCTCAATAACCGGAACATCCCTTTTACTGTCGATTTACCCCTGGCCCGCCCTGCCATTATCGCGGGATTGGCCTTGGTATTGATGGAGGTTCTCTCGGATTTCGGAACGGTTGAGTTCTTTGCTGTGGAAACCCTGACATTGGGCATTTTCAATGTCTGGCTTGGCATGAACAACCTGACCGCAGCCGCCCAGATTGCTGGCATGGCCTTCATTTTTGTTCTCGCGCTGGTGGTCATCGAACGCATTGCCCGACGACGTCAGCGCTTTAACGATACAGCTGGGCGTGCAACCACCAAATCCGCCACCCCTGTCACGGGCGCAAAGGCGGCGCTCTGCATTCTCTTGTGTTTGTTGCCAATCGTGCTTGGCTTTGTCATTCCCGCGAGTGTGTTGCTGAGTTTTGTTCTCAAAGGGCTGGCAATCACCAACCTGGACGCGCTCGCCGCGGCGACGTTCAATTCGCTTACTGTTTCCCTTATTGCGGCCATCGCGGTCATGGCGATTGCCACGGTTATGATTCTCGCGACGACTTATCGAAAACATCCCATTTTAAAGGTGCTGACCACAATTTCGGCGTTAGGCTATGCTTTCCCGGGCGCCATTCTGGCCATTGGTGTTGTGTCCTTTGCCGGCGGAGTCGACAGGGTCGCAGCGTATCTCGGCGCGTCGAACGGTCTCTTGATCGGCGGGGTGGGGCTACTCGTCCTGGCCTATGTTGTTCGTTTTCAGGCGGTCGGCCATGGAGCCGTCACTTCGGGTATTAACCGGCTGTCCCCCAATATTATGAGCGCGAGTTTTGTCCTGGGACGGAGCTTTACCGGCAGCATGGCTTATCTGGCGCCACCTCTATTGCGCAAATCATTGATGGCCAGCGGTATTCTGGTCTTTGTCGATGTGATGAAGGAGTTGCCGATGACGCTTCTTCTGCGTCCCTTCAACTATGAAACTTTGTCGACCTATGTTTATCAGTTTGCCAAAGATGAGCTGCTCGAAGAATCTGCCCTCGCCGCGCTGACAATTATTATAGCTGGTCTGGGTCCTGTGATTCTTATAAATGCGTCGCAGCGTGATAAAACTTAATGCTGGCCAAAGAATTTTGACAAAAAAATAGACGGGAAAATCACCCGTCTATTTTCTCAAATATGTAAGCCGGTCAGTTAGGCCGCAGCGTGAATGCCCGCCTTATTGACCTCGTCGCCAACATGGGATTCGAACTGCTTGAAGTTCTCTTCAAACTGTTTGGCGAGATGCTGGGCGGTGTTGTCATATTCACCCTTGTCGCTCCAGGTGTTGCGCGGGGCAAGAACATCACTGGGCACGTCGGGGCAGCCTTCCGGTACCAGAAGACCGAAATTCGGGTCTTCGGCAACGCCGGTTGTTGCCAGCTTGCCATCCAGCGCGGCGCGGACCATGGCGCGGGTATGCGCGATTTTCATCCGTTCGCCGACGCCATAAGCACCACCACTCCAGCCGGTATTGACCAGCCAGCAGTTGGATTTGTGCTTGGCAATCCGTTCGCCGAGAATCTTGGCATAAACCGTTGGGTGACGTGGCAGGAACGGTGCCCCAAAACAGGTCGAGAAAGTCGCTTCCGCACCAGATGTCATACCACGCTCGGTACCGGCGACTTTCGCCGTATAACCTGACAAAAAGTGATACATCGCCTGCTCGGCTGTCATCTTGCTGATTGGCGGCAAAACGCCAAACGCATCGGCGGTCAACATTACGATGTTGTCGGGATGGCCACCCATGCCGGTGTCACTGACATTGTCGAGGAAATCGATGGGATAGGACGACCGGGCATTCTCTGCCAGTGATCCATCATCGAAATCAGGCATCCGGGTTACCGGGTCGAGAACGACATTTTCCAAAACCGTTCCGAACCGTCGCGAGGCGGCATAGATTTCCGGCTCGGCTTCAGCGGACAGGTTGATGGTCTTGGCGTAGCAGCCGCCTTCAAAATTGAAGACACCATTGTCTGACCAACCATGCTCGTCATCGCCAATCATCGTGCGTGTAGAATCCGATGAAAGAGTGGTTTTGCCAGTACCGGACAGACCGAAAAAGATCGCGACATCGCCACTGGCGCCGACATTGGCGGAGCAATGCATGGTCATGACGCCGAGCGCCGGCAAAATCCAGTTCATGACGCCGAAGATGCTCTTCTTAATTTCACCGGTATAATGACTGCCGCCGACGAGGACTGTCTTGGACGGGATATTGACCAGGATGCAGACTTCACTATTGGTGCCATCGGTTTCAGGATTTGAGTGGAAGTCCGGCGCCTGAATGACTGTCCATTCCGGCTGGAATCCGGCCAGTTCTTCATTGGCTGGTTGCAGGAACATGTTCCGCGCGAACAGGCTGTGCCAGGCATTCTCGGTGATGATCCGAACCGGCAGACGATAAGCGGGGTCAGCACCGCAATAGCAGTCCTGGACAAAAACTTCCTTGTCTTTGAGATAATCCATCATCCGCGCATGAACAGCAGTGAATTTGTCTGCGCCCAATGGCTGATTAACGGGCCCCCACCAGACGTCGTCCTGGATGGAGGGATCCTCAATCATGAACTTATCTTTGGGCGAGCGCCCGGTATATTCACCGGTTTTTGTGACAAAGGCGCCGTCAATGGACAGAACACCTTCGTTGCGTCGCAATCCCGCCTCATATAGTTGCGGTGCGGTCTGATTCCAGTGAACGGACGAATTTCCCGTCAGTCCCTGATTATTGACGCCGAAGCTGCTTATATCGCCGAAGCTGCTTATATAAGGTCCAATATCCGCCACATCACTCTCCTGAAACTGTTATCGCCGACATGGCTTGCCGGCGATTTTTAACTGGATTTGCGCTCTATAGCGCAATCCTAACGTCGTATCAAACATAACCTCACAAAGAGGCTACTACAACTGTGGACAAAGCGGGGATAAGAGTCAGAAATTCGCTGTTTTCCGGGCTTTTTTGACGAGTTTGACGAGTTCCGCGCGGGCCTGTTCCGCATTGCCAGCGAATCGCTCAAAATCAATACGGGCGACTGTGCCGGCTGCACGTAAATCGCACCCTTCTGGATCTACTCCAGTCATGCGCCAGTCACCGGGTTCCAACCCCAGAAGAGAGGTTGCGTAGAGCGCTACCGCATCGTCATGATCATCATTCATATGCTCTATAATATCGAACTCGGCTTCTTCCAGCTCAGCGGCCTCTTGGGCGTTCCAACAGAAAGCGTCACCGTCAATCCAGTGAATTACGCCGAACCCCGCCACCATATGAACCCGCTCAACGGCCATTTGGTATAGCGCGAAATCGGCAAAGCCCGCGTATAGCTCGGCATCCGGGTGGCGTCGGATATAACGTTTTAAAGAACTGGAATCATTCGATTTATAGAGATTTCCGATCAGCGTAATACGTGAGCCGGTCAACGGTGTATCGAGGCCCGCTGTTCCATCGATCAAAAGCCCGCATCGTTGGTCTTTGAGAATATTTTGGGTGTGTTCTGCCAGCTCTGATATGAGCAAAAGCGGGCTGCCATCATAGGCGGTAGCCACCATTACGAGTGACGCATATGGCCATTGGTCATCCTGCATGGTCGTCGCAAGATATCCCCTGTCGACAGAGCGGGCCAATAGCCTGGCCTGTGTACCTAACTCGGTTTCCTGGTCGCTATGAGATACTTTGTTCGACATCGCATTATCCTGGATCGCTATATTGATCCTTATTATAGCGCTTTAAAATTGCCTAATTGTTTAGGATTGGGCCTAATATGATCATGGCAGCGAAAAATGACCGTGTTATGGCCTTTTTCCTGCCTTATTTCCGCCCGAATTCGCCGATATCCCGCAGTATCGTTGAATTTTGGGAGCTATAAAATGGATACGCTGGAAAGACACGTAAATATTGGGGGGGTGCCTGTGGGTCATACGATAGCGCTGGTAGATGATGACCGGAACATTCTGACGTCGGTGACAATGGCACTGGAAGCGGAAGGGTTCGACGTTCAGAGTTTTACGGACGGCGATGCTGCGCTCCGCGGCTTGAGTGCTCGCCCGGTTGATCTTGCGATCCTTGATATCAAGATGCCGCGAATGGACGGGATGGAGCTATTACAAAGGCTCCGCAAACAAAGCGACTTGCCAGTTATCTTTTTGACTTCGAAGGACGATGAAGTTGACGAGATTCTCGGCCTCAGGATGGGCGCTGATGATTACGTCAAAAAGCCGTTCTCGCAGAGACTGTTGCTGGAACGCATTCAGGCTTTGCTGCGGCGCCGCGACCGGATGGATTCAATCGGTGACGATGATGACGCTGAACCACCAATTGTGCGTGGCGATCTCATTCTCGACACCTCACGTCATCTTTGCACCTGGCGGGCTGAACCCGTTAATCTAACGGTGACTGAATTTCTAATCGTAAAAGTGCTGGCCGCGCGTCCCGGCCTCGTTAAAAATCGCGATCAATTAATGGACGCGGCCTATGGGGAACACATCTATGTCGATGATCGAACAATCGATAGTCATATCAAACGGCTTCGCAAGAAGTTCAAAGCTGTCGATGACAAGTTCGATTACATCGAAACACTTTACGGTATTGGGTACCGTTACCGCGACGAGTGATTTCCCTTGGCGCTGAGACTAAATCTCAGCGCCAGAAAATCGGGGCGCCTATCGACCGAAGCGGGTGGAGTAAACTCGGATGTCTCGGAGACCGTCCGGGCCGGGCGTCGCGGATTTTTGTCACCGCTCACACGCCGCATTCTGGTGGTCAATGTACTGGCGCTGGCAATTCTGTTGGCAGGTCTTTTGTATCTTGGGCGCTACGAGCAGAATTTGATTGCTTCCGAAGTGCAGGCTCTCAAAACCCAGGGTGAGATATTTGCTGAAGCTCTTGCCGAAGGGGCGTATGGCACCCGTGCCAACGGTACCACTGAGCTGCAGGGCGCTATTGCATCGACAATGCTGCGCCGTCTGGTAACACCAACCAAAAACAGGACACGGCTGTTTGACCAGGATGGCCTCCTGGTTGCTGATAGCCGGACCTTGTTTGGGCATCAAGGCGCCTCGGTTGTAGTAAGCGAACTGCCACCGCCTGATGCGGGTTCGCTGATTGGGGGCATATTTGATCGCACCTATAACAAAATTGTTGGGTGGTTGCCGGGCCGCGGTTTGCCCCTCTATGAGGAGCGGGCGGATCAACGTGCGGCGGATTATGAGGAGGTGGCGCGCGCCCTCGAGGGAGAGCCGGCATCGGCCTTGAGAGTTGATGAGGCGGATCGTCTGGTGATCGGCGTGGCGGTGCCGGTACAACGTTTCAAACAGGTGATTGGCGCGGTGTTTGTTGCCCGAGATGGCACCACAATTGAAGAAGCCGTTCGCTCGGTTCGGATCGATATCCTGACTATTTTCGCCGTGGCCTTGGGCGTGACTGTTTTATTGTCGGTCTATCTTGGGAGCACGATTGTTAGGCCGCTACGTCGTTTAGCGGCGGCTGCGGACAAAGTGCGGAGTGCGCCAGGGCAGGTTAGATCGATACCGGAATTCAGGGGACGAAATGATGAGATCGGTGATCTGGCCGCGGATCTGAACGCGATGACGGATGCTCTTTCTCAACGCCTCGACGCCATCGAGAGTTTTGCCGCCGATGTCGCCCATGAGATGAAGAACCCGCTGACCTCGCTTCGAAGCGCCGTAGAGACCGCGGCGCGCCTTAAGGATATGGATCAGCAACGTCGGTTGATGGACATCATTCAGGACGACGTAACACGCCTTGATCGTCTCATTTCGGATATTTCAGATGCCTCGCGACTGGATGCTGAATTGTCGCGCGATGAATCTGAGGAGACTGATCTCAACAGGTTATTGGCCGCTCTAGTTGAAGTGCATCGGACATCCGGCAGCCACGGCGAACGGCGGATTGCTTTTGAAGAATCTTCGAACGGACCATTTACTGTTGTCGGGAACGAGGGACGGATTGTTCAGGTCTTGCAAAACCTGATTACCAATGCGTTTTCATTTAGTCCGGCTGATGGTCTTGTCATGGTGCGTATCGGGCGTGATCGCGACTGGGTTGTTGCGACGGTTGAAGATGAGGGCCCCGGCATACCGCCCGGCAGTTTGGAAAAAATATTTGACCGGTTTTATAGCGAACGTCCGGATTCAGAACAGTTCGGGACCCATTCCGGGCTAGGGCTCAGCATTTCGCGCCAAATAGTGACTGTGCATCAGGGCAGGATTGAGGCGGAAAATCGCACAGATCTGCATGGCAAGGTTCTTGGTGCCCGTTTCATCGTGCGGTTTCCCCTTTCATGACTGACGACGACGGCACCCTCCGCGTCCATGCGACTTGCGTGTTGATCGGGGATGTCGGTGTTCTGCTGCGCGGTGATTCCGGCGCCGGGAAGTCGGATCTCGCTCTGCGTCTTATCGATGGTGGGGCGAGCCTTGTGGCTGACGACCATGTCTCGCTAACGTTTGGGGAGGACGGCTTAAAAGCCAGCGCGCCTGAAATACTGCGTGGTAAACTCGAAGTGCGCGGTTGCGGTATCATCGATATGCCTTGTCGTGAATCTGTCTTGCTACAACTGGTGATCGATCTTGTGCGAAGAGATGAAATTCCACGGCTACCTGAAGAGACGTTCTGCGAGGTTGGAGGCTACGAATTGCCGCTATACCGACTTTGGGCATTTGAACCATCGTGCCCGGCAAAAATACGGTTACTGGCCGAAAAATTGAACGATAAAAGCAGATAACGATAAAAGCAGATAGGGAGTGTCGTTTGACCTCTTGCTGTCCGATTGACAAAGCGCAATAGTAGCCCGCGAATATGACCATACCTGCAAAAAGTGATCCCGATTCCGGCATCACCGCCGATTCTAGGGAAACGTCAGGACGGATACCGGTATTTCTGGTGACCGGAATCTCCGGTGCTGGTCGCTCTACAACATTAAAGATTCTGGAAGACCTCGGCTATGAGGCGGTCGATAATTTACCTCTTACATTATTATCTAGCCTCGTCGTTCCGGCGCTGGGCAGTCGTCGACCGCTCGCCATCGGCATTGACGTTCGGAGCCGGGATTTTGGGGTGGAGCAGTTTTTGCAGGAAATCGATGCGCTTATCGCGCGGGCCGATCTTGACGTGAGAATGGTGTTTCTGGATTGCGATGACGAAGTATTGCAACGCCGTTTTACAGAGACCCGTCGTCGACATCCACTGGCCGCAGATCGACCCGTGATAGACGGGATCAAACATGAAAGACGGTCGGTTGTACCGTTACGGGACCGCGCAGATTTGGTCATTGATACGTCACAGCTCTCACTCAATGATTTGCGTCGTTTGCTGAAAGGGCATTTTGCCCTCGATATGGAAGCCTCGTTTGCCGTCTTTGTTATGTCTTTCTCCTACCGCCATGGCATACCCCGCGAAGCTGATCTGGTGTTTGATGCCCGATTTTTAGCGAACCCACATTATGACGAGGCTTTAAGACCATTGACTGGATTGGACAACCGCGTCGCGAATTATGTGTCTGCGGATCCCGGTTTTTCGGATTTCTTCCAGTCTTTGACGGGATTGCTGGCGCCACTGTTGCCGCGATTTCAGAATGAAGGCAAGAGTTATCTTACAATCGCCGTTGGCTGTACGGGTGGTCAGCACCGTTCGGTTTTTGTGGCGGAAAGACTAGTGGCATGGCTCAGCAAAAACGGCCAACATGCTGGCGTGATGCATCGCGAATTGCGTGATGCCGATGCCCATAGCGAAAAGAGTTGAACGTCTTATGATTGGAATTGTCCTCGTTACCCATGGTCAACTCGCCGACGAATTCCTGAACGCGATGGTGCATATCGTTGGCGAGCAGGAACATGTCGCGACGATATGCATACAGCCCGATGATGATATGGAGATACGGCGGGTGGATATCCTCAATGCCGTTAAATTTGTCGAAAATGGCGACGGTGTCATCCTGCTGACCGATATGTTCGGCGGCACCCCGTCCAATCTGGCAATATCGGTTATGGGCGAAGATACAGGCAATGTGGAAGTCATTGCTGGTGTTAATTTACCGATGCTCATTCAGCTCGCGCGCGCGCGGCAATCACGGTCTTTGGCGGAAGCGGTGACGGAGGCACAGGAAGCCGGTAAAAAATATATAAGCGTCGCGTCTAAACTGTTGGCCGATCGAAAAGGGTAATCCTTCGCTCCTCCAGGATATCATTCGAACTAGGAATTTATCGGAAAGCCTGTGTTTCAAAAATCAGTTCTGATTGTAAATCAACGCGGTTTGCATGCTCGTGCTGCTGCTAAATTTGCGCAACGTGCAGAGCAGTTTAAAGCAGATATTACGGTTGAAGCGTCCGGGCTTAAAGTATCGGCCTTGTCGATTATGGGTCTTATGATGCTGGCCGCAGGACCCGGCACAGAGATCCTGATTACAGCGGAAGGTGAGGAAGCGGAGAGCGGCCTCTCCGATTTGATCAAACTTGTCGAAAGCAAGTTTGGAGAGGAATAGAAGTGCTCATTTGGCAAAACTCTTGCAATTTAGCGCATTTGGCTGCTATACGGCGCGCCAATCCACTGTGTCTGGTAAATTCGTATTTTTCCCAAAGAGAAGCGAATAAAGCCGTCTGTTAATCTAGGAGTTTTTGATGAGCGCTGCGAACGATTACAAGGTCGCTGATATGGGCCTTGCAGAATGGGGCCGTAAAGAAATTAATATTGCTGAAACCGAAATGCCAGGTCTTATGGCGCTTCGGGAGGAATACGGCGATTCTCAGCCACTGAAAGGCGCGCGCATTGTTGGTTGTCTGCATATGACTATTCAGACAGCGGTGCTGATGGAAACACTGACGGCGCTGGGCGCTTCCATTCGATGGAGCTCCTGCAACATTTTCTCGACACAGGATCAGGCCGCCGCCGCCGTTGCTGAGGCGGGCATTCCAGTATTTGCCTGGAAAGGCGAAACCGATGAGGAATTCTGGTGGTGTATTGATCAGACTCTGGAAGGCCCCGATGGCTGGAAACCGAACATGATCCTTGATGACGGTGGCGATGCAACCGCGGTTATTCACGAAAAGCGCCCTGAATTGCTGGCTGATATCCGCGGTCTTTCCGAGGAAACGACGACGGGTGTTCACCGGCTCTATGAGATGGAGAAGAATGGTTCCCTGGCGGTACCCGCCATCAACGTGAATGACTCGGTAACCAAATCGAAATTCGATAACCTGTATGGCTGTCGGGAAAGTCTGGTTGACGGAATCCGGCGGGCGACCGACGTAATGCTGGCAGGCAAGATTGCTGTCGTTGCGGGGTATGGCGATGTCGGCAAAGGATCAGCGGAATCCCTAAAGGTAAGCGGCGCCCGTGTGCTCGTAACTGAAATCGATCCAATATGCGCCTTACAGGCGGCGATGGAAGGTTATGAAGTCACGACGATGGAGGAAGCGGCATCAATGGGCGATATCTTTGTTACGACGACTGGTAACATTGACGTCATTACGCTCGATCATATGCGGGATATGAAAGACCGGGCGATCGTTTGCAACATTGGCCATTTTGATAGCGAGATTCAGGTCGAGTCTCTCCGAAATTATCAGTGGCACAACGTTAAGCCGCAGGTTGATGAAGTCGAGTTCCCGGATGGAAAACGTATTATTGTGCTTGCCGAAGGCCGGTTAGTGAATCTCGGCTGCGCGACGGGCCATCCGAGTTTTGTCATGAGCGCGTCCTTTACCAATCAGACGTTGGCCCAGATTGAACTCTGGAACAACAGCGACAGTTACGAGAACAAGGTTTACGTACTGCCCAAACATCTTGATGAAAAGGTAGCGTCGCTACACCTATCCAAGCTGGGTGTAAAACTCACCCAGTTGAGTGATGAGCAGGCGAAATATCTTGGGCTTCCTCAGGACGGGCCCTACAAACCGGATCATTACCGGTATTAAACGCTTCGGGCTCCGGCCAAACGGCTGGAGCCCCTGATCGCGATCACCTGAAGGGTGTTACAGGGGATGCGAGTTGAGCGCTTTCGCCGGACAATCTCCGGCGCAGTTGTGATCCTGTGTGGCGGCATATGCCCGGCGCTGGCACAAGCTGACCCCATATCTGCATCGTCGGTGCCTTCGCCATTGGTCGCCATATTCGCGGTAGCTTTTATCGCCGCCGCGGCATTGGCCTTGTTTTACTCGCACAGGGTCCGAAATCTAACGACGCAGAATGACTCTTTAGTTGCTGAACTGGCTTTACGGGACGCTGCGTCCTGGCTGCGCCAGGAACACGCGATCCTTTGGCCCTTTGACAAAGACACTGAGATCGTATCGCCCGGCTTTGCGTCGGCACTTAATATTGAAAATTCTGAGGACAATCAGTATGCGGCTTTCGTTGACTTACTGCAGGTAGAGGATGCCGAAGCGCTCGCTGAAGCGGTACGCTCGTTACGTCAAGATCGCCGACCTTTTTTGTTAACGGTATCCGCTTCAGATTTGACGCGAACGTTTTCGCGAATTCGTCGGGGGCGGCCCTGCTTTTGGTTTCAGATCGGACGGTAGAGGCTGCGCGTGTTGAGAGGCTATCGACGGATGCCGCTCAGGTGTATGAACTCCTTGACGCTTTACCGATACCCGTATGGCTGCGGGATGAGCAGCGACACCTCAAATATGTCAATCAATCCTATCGCGATGCGGTGGATGCAGATGCTAGTTTGCCTCCCGATCAACTACCTGAAATTTCGCCCAACCCTGGAATGCAAAGCGGCCAGGCGCTTGCTGAACGCGCGGCGTCGCAGAATGCGCCGCAAAGCGAACGGCAACATGTCGTGATGGCGGGCTGGCCCATCGTCACTTTGTGGAGTTAGTAGAGATCCCTTTGATGCCTAACGGGGCTACGGCCGGGTTTGCTCTGGATTTGACCCAACTCGAAGAGGTCCAGGCAGAGTTATCCCGTCATATTGCCGGTCAGGAAGTGATTTTACAGAATTTCGGTACGGCGATCGCTATTTACGATGCCGACCAGTCGCTTCAATTTTTCAATAATGCTTTTCTTCGGCTATGGGGTCTCGACCAAGTTATGCTCCGCGCGTCGCCGCGAATGGGTGAAGTGCTGGAGGAGCTGCGTGAAAACCGGCGACTTCCGGAGTATGCTGATTTCCCGGCCTTCAAGAATGAACAGCTACGTCTCTTTACCACTCTGATTGAACCCGTCGAAGAGATGATTCATTTGCCGGACGGGACTACCCTTCGGTCAGTTGCAATCCCGCATCCTTTTGGCGGGTTGTTGCTGCTTTGGGAGGATGTCACCGATACGCTGGCATTGGAGCGCAATTACAACACTCTCATCGCTGTTCAGAGAGAGACCCTCGACAATCTGTTTGAAGGCGTGGCGGTGATTGGTGCGAATGGTCGATTGCGTCTTTCCAACCCCGCCTTTGGCAGCATGTGGCAAATTCCGGCACATGAGCTGGCTAACGAACCGCATATCGCAGAAATCGCCAATCATATTTCTGACCTTATCGGAGAGGCTGACGAATTTCATACCAGTAAGGAACAGCTGATTGGCATTCTCACCGATCGAAATTCCCATAGTGGACGGATGGAACGTGTTGATGAGAGCGTCTTCGATTATGCAACTATGCCATTGCCGGACGGCGCGGTCCTATTGAGTTTTCTGGATGTGTCCGCGGCGATCAATATGGAACGGGCCTTGCGCGAACGGAACGAGGCTCTGGAAACAGCCGATCAACTCAAGTCAGAGTTTATCGCCAACGTTTCCTATGAGCTGCGGACTCCGTTGAACACGATCATCGGGTTTACCGAAATTCTTGGCGGTGAATATTTTGGTGATCTCAATGACCGTCAGTCCGAATACACCACGGGTATTCTGGAATCCTCCAACCGATTGCTGCTGTTGATTAATGACATTCTTGATCTGGCAACAATCGAGGCGGGCCATATGAGCCTGGAACTCGATTCAATCAACATCAATAGCTTTTTGAATAGTGCGCTGGGACTGGTTCATGAACGGGCTCGACAGAAAAAATTAGCGATCGAATGTGATTGCCCACCCGATATTGGGGCTATGGTTGCCGATGAACGGCGGCTCAAACAAGCACTCTTTAATATTTTGTCGAATTAATATTTTGTCGAACGCCGTCAAATTCACACCCGACAATGGCGAAGTTGTTGTTTCGGCGCGCCGCCAAGGCGATGAGATCGTACTGACAACGAGTGATAGTGGAATCGGAATCACCCCGGAGGATCGTGACCGGGTCTTTGCAAAGTTTGAGCGCGGTTCCAGCGCCGAAGCGCGGCGTTCTGGTTCCGGCTTAGGGCTGTCGTTGGTAAAGAGTTTTGTTGAAATGCATGGCGGAACAGTTGCCCTCGAATCCGATGTTGGCACCCGGGTTATCTGTACCTTGCCATCGCGTGCCGCCCCGTTGGCGCCACCCCCAGAGACGTCCGTATAGCCTGGACTGACTAATCTGGCCGATCCGCTGCTTGTTGCGGGATTCGGCATTTACCGGTACAAGCAGAGCCATAGATATGGCCAATGATCAGACAGTTCTTTTAACCCTAAAACTTGCCGATTTAGCGGCGACGGAAAGTTTGGCCAATCGTTTGGCGGGGTTGCTTAAACCGGGTGACGTCATCGCTTTGTCAGGTGAGCTCGGAACCGGCAAGACGGTGATCGCACGCGGCGTTATTCGAGCACTGGCTGCCACACATACTGTGGATGTCGATGATATTCCCAGCCCGACTTTTACGCTGGTTCAGCAATATGATTTTCCGCCATTTTCCCTTTTTCACATTGATCTTTATCGGATCGATAGTCCTGGCGATGTGCTTGAACTGGGTGTCGAAGATTTCTTCGCCGAAGACGTTTCTTTAATAGAATGGCCGGAAAGGCTTGGTGCCTATTTGCCAGAAGACCGGTTGCATTTGACCTTGCAGGCTGGTGATCATGACAGGGATCGAATAGTGCAGATCGAGAAATGTGGCGCCTGGCGGGATCAGGACTTGGAGCTCACACCAGATGGTTGATCGACAGGATCTCATCGATAAGTTTCTTGCCAGAGAAGGGTGGGGGGACGCTTGCCGAACGCCGCTAACCGCTGACGCGTCTTTCAGGCAATATCATCGTCTCAATGATGAGGGCCGGAACGCCATGCTGATGGATGCACCACCGCCTCAAGAGGATATCCGCCCCTTTCTTAAAATTGCACGCCACATGACAGGGCTTGGCTATAGTGCACCACAAATTTTTGCAGAGGATCGGGAGGCGGGATTTATCCTGTTGGAGGATTTTGGCGATTCCACCTTCACCCGTTTGCTGGCTGCCGGTGAAGAAGAAACCCCGCTTTACCTATTGGCGACGGATTTGTTGATTGACTTGCACAGCAAGTCAGCCGTCGAGGCGATCCCTCCTGATTTACCGTCCTATGATATCGATAAACTCCTGTCCGAGGTTTCCTTGTTGAACGACTGGTTTATCCCTGCTGCGACGGGGAAGGAATTATCGGCGGCGGCGTTGCAGGATTATCAGGCGCGATGGCGTGCTATCCTCGCTGACACGAAGGAAATGCCCGAGACACTGGTTTTACGTGATTATCATGTCGACAATCTAATGCGGCTCGATGGTCGGGAAAACATTGCTGCGTGTGGTTTACTGGACTTCCAGGATGCCGTGATTGGACCCGTTACCTATGATCTTGTGTCCCTGATTGAAGATGCCCGACGCGATGTTTCTCGGGAAACTGTCGCGGCGGTCAAAGCACGCTATATCGCTGCATTTCCTGAGTTGGATCCTGATGAATTTTTGAAATCAATGGCGATGCTTGGCGCACAACGTCATGCCAAAGTCATTGGCATCTTTACGCGCCTCTGTGTACGCGACGGTAAACCGATCTATCTCGACCATATTCCGTGTGTCTGGCGTTTGCTTGAGACTGCCTGTCAGCATCCCTGTCTCGCCCCGATAAAAGACTGGCTGGATGACCATATACCGGTGACGTTTCGCGCTGTGCCGGAAGGGCTTTGCCCATCATGACGCAATCCCCGACACATGGCATGGTCCTGGCGGCTGGTCTCGGATTGCGAATGCGGCCAATCACCGAGAGTTTGCCCAAACCTCTCGTGCCGCTGGGTGGGAAAACATTGCTGGATCGTGCCCTCGATCAATTGCAGGCAGTGGATGTCCGTTCGGCCACGGTCAATCTGCACTATTTGGGCCATATGATTGAAGAGCATCTGGCCACGCGTTCAGACCCTAAGATTACCTTTTCATGGGAAAGGGATCTTCTTTTAGAGACCGGCGGCGGTGTGAATGCTGCTCTGCCGACACTGGGAGAAAACCCGTTCTATGTGGCGAATGCTGATATTGCCTGGGAGGATGGTCCGCAACCGGCGCTCAGTCGGCTGGCAGATTTCTGGCGGGATGAGGATATGGACGCTCTCCTGTTATTACACCCAGTGGCACAGGCGACGGGGTATGATGGTGTCGGTGATTATGAGGTGGACAAAGAAGGTACCCTGACTCGCCGCGGCGACACTCCCTACGCTTCTCTGGTCTTTACGGGCGTTCAACTATTGCATCCCCGCTTGTTCGTGGATGCCCCCGCGTGGCCCTTTTCACTGACAAAGCTGTATGATCAAGCGGAAGCGGCCGGTCGGTTGTTTGGACTTGTTCACGACGGTGCCTGGCATCATATCGGAACGCCCGCTGGGCTAACGGAAGCAGAGCGCGTTCTCGGTGAATCGGCCTCGAGTGGTAAGGAAACTGATGGCGGGTAACCCAACCGTCTATTCCATACCACCCGGCGCCCCGTTTTTGGATTCGCTGGCCGCCGGTCTTCTTGATCGCCATAGGGGCGATGCGTTTGCGCTTAGTGACATACAAGTTTTCCTGCCAACCCGACGGGCCTGCCGGGCACTGACAGAAGCTTTTCTGCGCCAAAGCGATGGTAAGGCGTTATTACTGCCGACGCTGGTACCGCTGGGTGAAGCGGAACAATCTGATGAGATATTGTTGTCGGAAGATGAACCGAGGGCGGGAGCAGCATTGGAAATACCGCCGGCGATTCCTGATATGCAACGGCAATTTGCCCTCAGCCGGCTAATTCTGGAGGCCGAACGGCAGCGTCTGGGTGAGGCGCCTAGTCCGGCAAATGCGGCTCGCTTGGCTGCGGCGCTGATTTCCCTGCTGGATCAGGTTGAGACGGAACAGCTGAGTTTCGACGGGCTGTCCGATCTCGTCGATACCGATTATGCCGCCCATTGGCAGATCACCCTCGATTTTTTACGTATTGTGACAGAGAAATGGCCAGGCGTTCTGGCGGTGTTGGGGTGTGAAGACCCCGCTATTCGCCGCAATCTGCTCAGTGAGGCACAGGTTAAAAAATGGCAGGACGCGCCACCCGCAGGCCCGGTCTATGCGGCGGGGTCTACCGGTAGTATCCCGGCAACTGCTTCAATGCTGGATATGATTGCGCACCTTCCAAAGGGGGCCGTCATTCTCCCCGGATTCGATCCGACTTTGGAAGCGCTGGGCGTCGTCGATTTGCCCGCGACCCATCCACAATATGGCATGGCCCGTTTGATACGCCGCATCGGGCTCGATAGCGACGCCGTAGAACCCTGGTCAGGCATTGTGCCATCGCTCTGCAGCGATGACAGGGTCAAACTGATCCGGGCAGCAACAGCGCCGCCGGACGCTGCCATGGACAAATTGGAAATCGATTTCTCAAACGCGTTGGAGCAAGTCAGCTTTGTGACCTGTCCGACTTCTCAGGAGGAAGCCGGTGTTATAGCTCTGGCATTGCGCGAGGCACTGGAAACGCCGGATCGCACGGCGGCGCTGATTACGCATGACCGGACGCTTGCGAGGCGGGTTGCAGCGGAGTTGCGGCGTTGGGAGATTGAAATTGATGACTCTGCAGGTCAGCCCCTTTCTTCGACACCGGTCGGGACATACCTACAGCTAATGGCGACATGTTTTGCCGATCAGGTCGCGCCTACCCAGCTTTTATCCTTGTTGAAACACCCGTTAGCTGGCGGCGGAATGGACGTGGCAGCTTTCCGGGCTCAGGTCCGACTGCTGGAAAGACTGGTTCTGCGAGGTCCGCGCCCCGGCCCCGGTTTTGACGGTATTGAAACGGTCTTGGAAAGTTTGAGCGGCGAGGGTTCTTTCTACCAGGACGAAGCCCGCCAGTTGCGAGACTGGATTGGTTCTATCCGGTCCAGTGCAGCTGTCTTTGCGGAATTGATGGTATCCGATGACAGCGTGCCGCTGGACCAGTTGATCGATGCCCACATCAGCTGCGCGGAAGCGCTCGCCGCGACCGGAGATAGTTCCGGTTCGGAGCGGATGTGGAAAGGGGAGGATGGCGAAGCAGCAGCCTCTTTCATTTCCGAGTTGCGGGAATCCGGCGCCACTTTCCCCGCTGTCCCGGGGTACGACTACCCGGCTTTGCTCGACGTCTTAATGGCAAGTCACATCGTACGTCCGCGCTTCGGAACCCATCCGCGCTTGCATATCTGGGGTCTCCTCGAAGCTCGAATGCAAAGTGCCGATCTCATCTGTCTTGGCGGGGTGAATGAGACGGTTTGGCCCAGTGAACCCAAAGCGGACCCCTGGATGAGCCGTCCCATGCGCGAGGCCTTTGGTCTGCCGCCAGCTGAGCGCCGCATTGGTCTCAGCGCGCATGATTTTGTGCAGGCGTTCTGCGCAGAGCAGGTGATCGTGACACGGGCAGAACGGGTGGAGGGGACTCCCACCGTGCCCGCCAGATGGCTGTTGCGGTTGGACAATGTTCTGGACGGCGGCGGCGAGGCAGGACGACTCGCGAGGGATGTGGCTATGGGGTCCGGGCGCTGGTTGGGCTGGCAAACCGCTCTAGATGTGCCGGTTACTATTCAGCCTTGTGAGGCACCGGCACCGAAGCCACCGGTCAGTGCGCGTCCCCGCCAGCTTTCTGTGACTCAGGTCGAAACCTGGATGCGTGACCCTTATGCAATTTATGCTCGGCACATTCTAAAATTGCGGCCGTTGGATGTCATTGATGCATATCCCGGTGCCGCTGAGCGCGGTACGATGATCCATGACGCGCTGGACCGGTTCGTGCGGGAATATCCGGAGAATATGCCGGCAAATGTTTTGCAAGTCCTTCGCGAAACCGGAATAGCTGCCTTTGGTGACGCTCTGGCGCTCCCCGGTGTATGGGCGTTTTGGTGGCCACGATATGAGCGGATCACCGAATGGTTCGCGCAAATGGAATCCGTTTATCGCCAGGAGGTACGAAAGACCCACACCGAAGTTAGTGGCCAGCTTGAAGTCGGAAGCGGTGATACAGAATTTACCCTGATCGCGAAGGCGGACCGGGTTGATGAACTTCATGATGGGACGATCAGTATTATCGACTACAAAACGGGTGGTCCGCCCAGTGGAACTGATATTTCGCTCGGTTTTGCCCCGCAATTGCCACTTGAAGCGGCAATAGCTCAGGCAGGCGGGTTCACGGGCACCAACCCGGCACCTGTATCATCACTGGAATTCTGGCGGCTCAGCGGCGGCGATCCGGCGGGCGAGCGCAAACCAGCAGGCAAGGACATCGATGCCCTGGCCCAATCGGCTTTGCTCGGTCTCACTGAGCTTGTCGCGCGCTATGCTGATCCTGATACACCCTATCTGTCACAGCCTGACTCCTCGCATGCGCCGAGCTGGTCGGATTATGTCCATCTCGCGCGGGTATTGGAGTGGTCCTCAATCGAAGGTGGGGGCGAATGAATACTCAATTGCGCCCTGATCCGGGAATGTCGCAGCGGCAGGCGGCGGACCCGTCGCGATCCGTTTGGGTTTCGGCGTCTGCGGGAACCGGTAAAACCAAGGTTCTGACAGACCGGGTTCTTGCGTTGCTTCTTGCGGGAACACCACCCCATCGCATCTTGTGCCTGACCTTTACCAAAGCGGCGGCCGCAGAAATGGCGAACCGGATCAACCGATCTCTCGCGAGCTGGGCAATTGCGAGTGACGAAGAATTGCAGAGGGAAATAACCGAGCTAACGGGAAAATCCGTGGCCGATCCGGTTTTACGGCGCGCCCGAACATTATTCGCACAGGTCCTTGAAGTGCCTGGCGGTATGAAAATTCAGACCGTTCATGCGTTCTGTGAGTCGTTATTGGGGCGTTTCCCTCTTGAGGCAGGGTTGGCCCCCCACTTCCAGGTGATGGATGAACGTGAGGCGAACGAAATTCAACATGGGGCGCAAGCGCGTATTCTGACCAGAGCGCGTTATTCAGATGGATCGCCCCTCGCCAGCGCCCTGGCGGAGGTGACCAGTTTTGTTCACGAAGACGAATTCCTTGACCTCCTAAAGGATCTATTTTCTGAGCGCGGTCGGCTCAATCGGCTTATCACCCGTTATGGTGGTCTCGATTCTTTGACAGAAACGGTTTTTGACAAACTCGGTGTCCATCCGGAACAAACCGAGGAGACCATCCGCGATGCGGCTAGTGTCGAAAGCGAGTTTGATGGTTTCGCCCTGCAGGCGGCGGCCGCCGCCATGCTGCAAGGTAGCAAAACCGACAAAGAGCGTGGTGCAGTCATTGCGGAGTGGCTCGCTGCGGAACGTGCAGATCGCGCGCAGCATTTGATGTCCTATGTGTCGGTCTTTTTCACCCAAAAAGGTCCGCGGCGGGCAAAGCTCATAAACAAGGATGCCGCAGCAATAGAACCCAGCGCCCCAGAGACACTCGCCAAAGAAGCGGCGCGACTGGAGACAGTGCTCTTGCAAATCCGCAGTATCATCACCGCCCGGGCGACGGCGGCGATGCTGCTCCTGGCGCAATCGCTTTTAACCGCCTATGCGCGGTGCAAGCGAGAGCGTGGGCGACTGGATTACGACGACTTAATTCTTGAAGCCCGTGCCCTGCTGGAAGCCGAAGGCGGTGCATCCTGGGTGATGTTCAAGCTTGACGGCGGTATCGATCACATTCTGATCGACGAAGCACAAGATACCAATCCAGAGCAGTGGGAAATTGTCGCGGCTCTTGCAGAGGAATTCTTTGCTGGTGAAGGCGCGCATGATTTGGAGCGGACTTTATTCGCCGTTGGAGATCCCAAGCAGTCAATCTACAGCTTCCAGCGGGCGGATCCTGAAGCGTTTGAGCGCATGCGCAGTTATTTCCGCGCGCGCGCGGCGGAAATCGGTAAATCCTGGGAAGACGTTTCCCTCGATATTTCCTTTCGGTCAGCAGCCTCTGTTCTTCAAATGGTCGATACGGTTTTTGCACAGGAGGACGCCCGCCCGGGCGTCGTTGATCCTGACAACACGTTGCATCATGAGGCTTTTCGAATCGGGCAGGCCGGGCTGGTAGAGCTGTGGCCACCGGTGGTTCCGGAAGAAGTAGAAGAGTTGCAACCATGGTCGCCACCCGTCGTAGCAAGGTGGGGACAAGATCCGCAAACACGCCTTGCCGATGGAATCGCGGCCCAAATTCGCGACTGGATTGATCGGAAGGAAAATTTGCAAAGCAAGAACCGGCCGATCCGCCCCGGCGACATCATGGTATTGATGCGTCGCCGTGGCGCTTTTGTCGAGAAACTCGTTCGGGCGCTGAAAAGAAATGACATCGCCGTTGCCGGTGTTGACCGAATGGTGCTGAGTGAACAGTTCGCGGTGCGTGATTTGATCGCACTGGGTGAATTTTTGTTACTGCCGGAAGACGAGCTTAATCTCGCAACGGTCCTGAAGGGACCGATGATCGGCTTTTCGGAGGAGGAGCTGTTTGATCTTGCCTATGATCGCGGTGATGAGAACTTGTGGTCTGTCCTGCGTCGGCGTCGGCAAGAAAATTCTAAATTCACAGATGCCGCAGATGAACTTTCCGAACTACTGGCACGGGCGGATTTCACACCGCCGTTCGAACTCTTTGCAGATATTCTAGGCAATCGCGGTGGCCGAAAGAAACTCCTGAGCCGTCTAGGTGCCGACGCTAACGACCCGATCGACGAATTTTTGTCATTAGCCTTTGAATTTGAGCGCAATCAGGTGCCGTCCTTGCAGGGATTTTTGCGTTGGCTTGATACCGGGGATGTTGAGGTTAAACGTGACCTTGAGCAGGCGACCCGAGATGAGGTCCGGGTGATGACGGTGCATGGCTCGAAGGGGCTACAGGCACCGGTCGTGTTTCTGCCGGATAGTTTACAGGTACCGAGCCAGGCACCTCGGTTTTTGTGGAATGCGGACGGGCTGTTCCTTTGGCCGCCCCGCCGTCGGTTTGCTGAAACGCAATGTGAGGCGGCTTTGGCGACAGCCCTGGAAACGCGGGATCGCGAATATCGTCGCCTCCTTTATGTGGCCATGACACGGGCGGAAGACCGGCTCTATGTTTGTGGATGGCATACCAGATGCAGCGCTGTCAAAGGCAATTGGTACGAGTTGATCGAAACGGCAATGCAGGCTGATGGCGAAGAGTTTGATTTTGATCTGACAAAGATCGCCTGTCCCGGGTGGTCGGGGACAGGTTGGCGACTGGAAAATCCGCAGACGGTTGAAGAAGACAAGTCCGCGAAAAAACTTTCCGTCGTCGCCCCTGTTGGGGAACTACCAGAGTGGGTGATGCGTCCGCCGCCGCCGGAACGTGTCCCGCCACGTCCGCTGGCGCCGTCCCGACCCGATGACCTAGAGCCCGCGACAAGATCGCCGGTGGCAAAAGGCAAAGAGGACTCTTTCCGCCGCGGTCTGATAATTCACCATCTCCTTCAGCTGTTGCCCGAGGTGGCAGAAGCTGATCGGGCTACTGCGGCGGCACAGTACTTGGCACGTCCGGTTCATGATTTGTCACCGGAAGATCAGACATCCTACGTAGAAGAGGTTCTGGCTGTGCTCTCTGATTCCGAATTTGCCGATCTGTTTGGCCCGGATTCACGGGCAGAAGTGCCGATTTCTGGCAATCTTGGTTCTCACGTTGTTGTGGGTCAGGTCGACAGGCTGATTGTCCGGCAAGATCGCATTCAAATCATTGATTACAAGTCAAACCGGCCGCCGCCTGACGATGCGGCGGATGTTTCACCAGTTTATTTACGTCAGATGGCCGCCTATCGGGCGGTCCTGTCGAAAGCGTTTCCTGACCGTGCGATTGATTGCGCCCTGCTGTGGACAGACGCGCCACATCTCATGAAAATGCCGGCAGATTTGCTCGAGGGATCTTTCCTCGATCAGACTGCTTGACGGTTTGGATTTCGGTTCCTAGTTTGATGCCAAGTGGGTATTTCCCAATGATTGAAGTCTGAAAGGAAACAAAATGACTACCAAACCGATCTCGGATGGTTCATTCGATTCTGATGTTCTGAAGGCCGATGGACCGGTTCTTGTCGACTTTTGGGCCGAATGGTGTGGCCCCTGTAAGCAGATCGGCCCGTCATTGGAAGAGATTGCAGCGGAAATGGATGGAAAGCTGACCATCGCAAAAATCAATATCGACGATAATCCCGAAACGCCAACCAAGCTTGGTGTTCGCGGTATTCCGACATTAATGATTTTCAAGGATGGTGAGGTCGCAGCGACCAAGGTTGGCGCTCTGCCTAAAAGCAAACTGGTCGAGTGGATCAACGAATCGATCTAATCCCCGATCGACTTGTTAAGTTCTTTAGGAAGCCCCGTCCTTTAGCGGGGCTTCTTCGTAGGCGAGTACTGAGCCGGCGAGATAAAGCGATCCGCAGATAAGGATACGGCCCGGTCGTTTAGCCTGATCCGCAATTCGGTGAAGCGCTTCTTCAAAACCCGTGGATTCTTCGGCGTTGATGCCGTGCTGCCAGGCAGCGTTCGCTGTCTCTGTTGCCGTGAGGCTGGCCTCCTCGCCGGGAATGGGAACGGCCTGTAACGTATCGATATGAGGTGCGAGGGGCGCAAGAAACTCTTGCGGGTCGCGGCTATTCAGAAACCCAAAGATCAAATGCAGGGGCTTGTCCGACCAGCTTCTGGCGACGGCGGCAATAGCCTCTGAGGCTGCCAGGTTGTGACCGCCATCAAGCCACAGCGACCAGTCGGCGGGTAGCAGGTTTGCCAGTGCACCGTCGAGACGCTGAAGCCTGCCAGGCCATTGCGCGTTTTGTATTCCGTTGCGGATAGCATCGTCTGAAACGGTCAGTGAGGTCAGTTGCCTGGCGGCGACGACCGCTGTCGCTGCATTGGTGATCTGGTGATCACCGGTTAAAGACGGTGGGGGCATTGCGAGGTCTGAACCGTCGATGCTAACCGAAAAACCCTCACCTTTTACGGAAAAACCCCAGTAATTTCCATAGTTTAGAGTCATTGCATCGATTTCCTTTGCGCGACTCTGGATCACCTCATCCGCTTCAGATTCTTGCGGGGCGATCACGGCGGGAACATCCGGCTTGAGTATTCCGGCTTTCTCAAAGGTGATCTCAGCAAGTGTGTCGCCGAGCCAGCTCATGTGATCCATCGAAACAGGTGTAATGATGGTAAGGGCAGGTTTCTTAAAAACATTAGTGGAATCGAAGCGTCCTCCCAGACCGGTTTCAATCAGCGTGACTTCGGCAGGCTGGCGCGAGAAGGCGAGAAACGCGGCGACGGTGGTGATTTCAAACAGGGTGATCGGTTGTCCGGCATTTGCCGTCTCGCATTCCTCGAGGACGTCGATCAGGGTTGCTTCATCGATTGGACTTCCCGCAAGTGAAATACGTTCGGCGAACCGAATAAGATGTGGCGAGGTGTAGCAATTTACCTTCAGCCCTGCCGCCTCAAATATGGCTCTTAGAAAGGCGAGGGTGGAGCCCTTTCCGTTCGTACCGGCGATGTGGATGACATTGGCAAGAGTCCGCTCAGGGTTACCAACTGTCGCCAATAACTTTTCTGTCCGACCGAGGGACAGATCTATTGCTTTGGGGTGGAGCGCACTTAGCCGATCGAGGACAAGATCACTCTGCAGCGGGGCGCTCTTCAGTTGAAGATTTGTCGTTGCTGGCGTCCGGCGTATCAGCCTGTTTTTTACTGGACGCGGATTTGATCGGCACAACATCTGCCGCCGCGCGACTATCCAACAGCAGGTTCGAAATCCGGATGAGCTCGTCCCGAAGCTGACGGCGATGTACAACGCGATCGATCATACCGTGTTCGAGCAGATATTCAGCCCTCTGGAAGCCTTCGGGTAATTTCTCGCGAATGGTTTCTTCAATGACCCGTGCCCCGGTAAACCCGATTACCGCGCCAGGTTCTGCAATAGCGATATCGCCGAGCATGGCAAAAGACGCTGTGACGCCGCCGGTTGTTGGGTCTGTCAGCACCGTTATATAGGGCAGCTTTGCTTCCTTGACCTCATCAACGGCGATGATTGTCCGTGGCATTTGCATAAGAGATAAAATCCCTTCCTGCATACGGGCGCCACCGGAGGAGGTAAAGCAGATCAGAGGAGCTTCCTGAAGGACTGCCAACCGGGCGGCAGTCAGTAAAGACTTACCGAGGGCAAGACCCATTGAGCCACCCATAAAGGCAAAATTCATAATCGCGACGACGACGTTTCTGCCGCCCATTTCGCCATGCGCGACGATCATCGCGTCTTCTTCGCCGGTTTTGCTTCGGGAGTCCTTAAGCCGATCCGTGTAGCGCTTGAGGTCCTTAAATTTAAGGGGATCACCCGTCAGTTTGGGAAGTTCAACCCTTTGATACTCGCCGTCATCAAACAACAATGCCAACCGTTCTTCGGTTGATAGGCGCATATGATGCCCGCAATGGCTGCATACCCGCAAAAAGGCTTCCAGCTCGCGATGGAAAATCATCTGCTCGCAGCTGGGGCATTGATGCCAAAGATTGTCGGGGACATCGTTTTTTTCAACGAGGGCCCGGATTTTCGGACGAACGTAATTCGTAAGCCAATTCATGACCGCGCGGTCCTCACACCTTGTGCAAGTTCACTAACAAAACCTAGCACGGAGTCTAGCAAATCAGGAGAGTCCTGTGAATCACCAAGTTTTTCGGCATTATCCGCGATAACCTGCACAATTGCCGAGCCGACAACGGCGGCATCCGCGACCCGAGCGATTTCTGCCGCCTGTTCCGGCGTCTTGATGCCAAAGCCAACCGCGATCGGTAAATCACTGAACTTCCGAATTCTGGCGACGGCATCGGCAACGCTGGTGGTTGCTGCAGATTTGGTCCCGGTGATCCCTGCGATGGAGACATAATAGATAAAGCCGCTGGCGCCGCCCATCAGGGCTGGCAGGCGCTTTTCGTCACTGGTCGGGGTGGTTAGGCGGACAAAATCAATCCCTGCCTTGTTGGCCGGATCACGAAGTTCCGCATCTTCTTCCGGTGGCACGTCAACGATGATAAGCCCGTCAACACCCGCATTTGCAGCGTCTTCCGTAAAGCGATCAACGCCATAAATATAGATCGGGTTGTAATACCCCATCAGCACGATAGGCGTGTCGTCATCGTTCTCGCGGAATGACCGGACCATTTCCAAAGTCACGTTCATATTCTGGCCCGCTTCGAGGGCGCGCAGCGATGATGCCTGGATTGCCGGACCATCGGCCATTGGATCGGTAAAGGGCATGCCGAGCTCAATGATGTCGGCGCCGGCATCCGGCAAGTCTTTGATGATCGCGCTGGATATGTCGCGGTTGGGGTCACCGGCAGTAATAAATGTAACCAGACCGGCACGGCCTTCTGCCGCCAGATTCTCAAATCTTGCCTTGAGTCGACCCTCCCTGCGGCTCATAGCGATACTCCGAGCGCTTCAGCGACGGTAAAGACATCTTTGTCGCCGCGACCGCACATATTCATCACCAGCAAATGATCGTTAGGCAGCGTCGGTGCAATTTTGCTGACATGGGCAAGCGCATGTGAGGGTTCAAGCGCGGGGATGATGCCTTCCAGACGCGTACATAGCTGAAAGGCTTCAAGAGCCTCATCATCCGTTATCGGTACATAATTCACCCGACCGGAATCGTGGAGCCAGGAATGTTCCGAACCAATGCCCGGATAATCCAGCCCGGCAGATATGGAATGCGCTTCCGTAATCTGGCCGTCCTCGTCCTGCAGCAGATATGTCCGATTGCCATGCAGGACACCCGGTCCACCCGCGCTGAGAGATGCGGCATGTTCGCCAGTGTCGATGCCTTTGCCTGCAGCTTCGATGGCGTAAATGGTGACATCTTCATCATCCAGGAAATCATAAAACAGACCAATGGCGTTCGATCCGCCACCGATACAGGCGACGAGCGAATCTGGCAGCCGTCCCTCGGCATCCATCATCTGCTGCCGAACTTCCTCACCAATGATTTTCTGGAAGTTGCGGACCATAGCGGGGTAGGGATGAGGTCCAGCGACTGTACCTATGATGTAATAGGTGTCATCAACATTTGAGACCCAGTCGCGCAAGGCCTCGTTCATCGCATCTTTAAGCGTTCCGGAACCAGACGTGACAGGAACAACTTCTGCCCCCAGCAGCTTCATACGAAAGACGTTGGGCGCCTGACGGGCGATATCCGTTTCCCCCATATAGACCACGCATTGCATGCCGAACAACGCGCAGACGGTAGCGGTTGCGACACCATGTTGACCTGCGCCGGTCTCGGCAATGATTCGTTCCTTGCCCATACGGCGCGCCAAAAGGATTTGGCCCATCGTATTGTTGATCTTGTGAGCACCCGTGTGGTTCAGCTCATCCCGTTTAAAATATATTTTGGCCCCCCTCAAATGTTCGCTTAACCGCTTCGCGTGATAGAGCGGGCTGGGGCGTCCGATATAGTGTTTCAGATATTCATCAAGTTCCGCCTGAAAAGCGGGATCCGCTCGGGCCTCGTCGTAGGCTTTTTCGACCGACAGGATGAGCGGCATAAGCGTTTCAGCCACATAGCGGCCACCATAAATGCCGAAATGGCCATCTTTGTCGGGTAGCGCCTTGAAGCTATTGGGCTTTTTGTCAGAACTTGTCGTCATAATTGGGCCGGAGTCTAGCAGAGTAGTTGGTCGTGCGACATCGTTACCGGGTTATGCCTTGCCATTACGGCAAGGCAAGAACGGTTTCAAGAAACGCTGCAATCAATTTTGTATCTTTCGTCCCCGGCGCTGACTCGACGCCAGAGGAAACATCCACGGCGCGCGTACCGCTGATACGGGCGGCGTCAGCGATATTGTCGGTGTTTAATCCACCCGATAGCATCCAATTTTCCTGCCAGGGACGATTAGCAAACAAACCCCAGTCAAAGGAAATTGCATTGCCGCCGGGTAAGGCATTCTTCATATCCTTCGGGGCCTTGGCGTCAAAAAGAATCTGATCGGCGATGTCGCTATATTGATCGATTGCAGAGAAATCTTCGCTGGCTTCAATATGAATCGCTTTCATTACTGGTAGCCCGGTCGTCGTCTTGAGGGCCGCAACCCGATCCGGCGTTTCTTTGCCATGGAGCTGGAGGATATCCAATGGCACCTGCTTCAAAATATTCGAGAGTTGGTCATCATCAATATCGACAAACAGTCCGACCTTTTTGACTGATGCGGGCACCATCTTGGCCAACGCACGCGCGTCAGCGCCGGTTACCGCCCGCGGTGATGGCGGGTAAAACACCAAACCAACATAGGACGCCCCGCCATCAATCGCCGCTTGCATCGCATCTGGCGTGTTGATGCCGCAGATTTTTGCCTGAACTGTCATAATTTTCTCAGTGACTACCTTATTAGGGCGTCGGCAATTTCGTCGGTAATGAGCTTCGCCGCAACCTTGGGGTCTTTTGATTGCGTAATTGGTCGTCCGATAACCAGGAAATCGGCCCCCGCCTTAACCGCATCGCCTGGCGTCATAATGCGTTTTTGATCATCCGTTGATGCCCAGGCCGGGCGAATACCCGGAACAACCAAAAGACAGTCTTCCCCACGCGCGGCCCGCAATGCCGCAACTTCCTGGGGCGAGGCGACCAGGCCATCCGCACCGCTTTCGTGGGCTAGCTTGCCAAGCCGCAGAACCTGGTCTGCGACGGGCAGTTTTTGTCCCAGCTGAACAAGATCGTCGGCAGTGAGTGATGTCAGGATGGTAACAGCGAGGATTCGGGGTTCTTCTTCTTCGCCTTTTGCTTCAACCGCTGCCCGGACCATCGCCGCGCCACCCGACGCATGGATGGTCAGCATATAACAATTCAGGCTTCTGGCCGCTTTTATGGCACCAGCGACCGTATTGGGAATGTCGTGGAATTTCAGATCGAGAAAAATACGTTGACCAAGCTCTGAAATCTTCGCAACGCCGCCCGGACCATTTGCGGTGAAGAATTCTTTGCCGAGTTTGAATCCACCAACGGCACCTTTTAATTCTTGGGCTAGCTCAACAGCTTGCTCAAGGTTCGTGGTATCAATAGCGCAAAAAATTCGCTCGTCTGGTGTCAAAATTGGCATGGCTTACATCTGATTTAGGGCAAAGGGTTTCAGAACCTTATATACGCATCCGCCTGCCCTGCGGCAACGGGGCGTCTGGTTAGTCTTGGTTTAATAGCAATCGTCGGCCAGTGTCTGTCGCACCAGCCCGAGGAATCTGGGTCTTTGCTGGCTCGTCGTCAGCAGCTTTTTCAAGAGCATCGGCCCGTTTACGCTGGCTTCGAGCCTGCCATTTTAGTCTTTGCCGCGCAAGAGACGATAGACCCGCCCCAATTATGAGCCCGACCGCCATCGCGCCCAGGATAACAACAAAGAGCGGTGCTTCTGGTGTGAAAGGAAGTGGCGATAAATCAACTTTGGTCGGCGTTCGGTTCGCGACAGCAAAAATTGCGACGATGCCGATAATAATGGCAAGAAACAGACGAACAACTATGCGAAGGGTTGAACGCATTAAAAGTTCCGCAAATCAGGTTTCAAGCCGCCAGACATAAGGTCGGCGAGCAAATATCATACTTGCGGCGTGTTGAGACGGATCCGTAAATCTTTTCCCACTTTAAAAAATGGTACCGATTTGCGTGCGACAAATACGGTTTCGCCTGTACGTGGGTTTCGCCCTGAGCGTGAATCACGGTTCTTTACAGAAAAAGCCCCAAAGCCGCGAAGCTCGACGCGATCACCGCGCGACAATGCGGCGGACACTTCGTCAAACACTGTCGATACAATGCGTTCAACATCGCGCTGATACAAATGCGGATTTTTTTCCGCCAAACGTATAATTAACTCTGACTTGGTCATTGCAACCCGCCTCCGGTTTGCCAGAAACAGCGACCCCCCCCCCGGGGGGGGGGGCTGTTTGATGGAACCATTACTGCAACCAAGGGTGCCAGACAGATACTAGCCCGTCAAGGGTAAGTCTTTCTGAAAGCGACGTTTTTTGTACTAGAGAGGATGCGTAGTCGAGCCAATCTTCGACCTCACGACGGATGCGAATATCGCGTATAGGCAGTGATTTTTTGATTTTCTTTTCAGCGGTCAGCCAGCTTTTCGCCTGACGTTCACCGCCTATGGCATCAATCAGCCCGTTCTTGAGCGCCATGCGACCGGTGTAGACGCGACCATCCGCAAGGTCGCGGACTTTCTCTGGCTTCATATTACGACCGGTGGCCACCATATTGACGAACATCGCGTACATATCATCGACAAGAAACTTGGTCGCCGCGCGAACTTTTGGCGTTATTTTTGAAAAGGGCGATGGTTCTGCTTTGAGGGGGGCACTCTTTATGGCTTCAAACTTGATCCCCAGCTTGCTCAGCAGGTCCGTAACTTCTGCGGTCTGGAATAAGACGCCAATTGACCCGGTGACAGTCCCTTCATGGGCGATGATGTGATCGGCCGCGACGGCAACCATATAACCCGCCGATGTCGCGAGTTCGTCCATCACCGCGATGACAGGTTTTTCCTTGCGAACCCGGTTGAGTGCTTTGTATAGGGCCTCACCCCCGACGACTGTTCCGCCAGGCGAATTGATGCGAACAATCAGCGCCTTAACATCATCGTCCTTGCGGATTTCATCAATGGCCGCGAGCCGTTTGAGATCATTGTGGATGACGTTTTCGATTTTTAACCGGGCGATATAATCACCAGTTTCAGCGCCGGTAAATTTGTAGATGCCGACGGTAACGGCTGCCACTATCGCGACAATGGCAGCCGTTCGCCAGAAGGTGACGCGCCGCTTTAATCTGCGGCGGTCGATAAGGTAATCAGCATCCATAGCCAATTTCCGGATCGGGTCGAACCCGACCTATTGTTGAACGAGAAGGGGGTCTCAGTCTTTCTTCTCGGTTTCTTCGCTTTCCTCAGAGGCGGCTTCCTCGGCAGGAGCTTCTTCAGCAGCTTCCGCTTCCGGGGCTGCTTCTTCAGCTGGCTCTTCTGCCGCGGCTTTCGCTACTGGTTCAGCTTCGGCGTCAGACGCATCATCGGTCTCGTCTGCACCTGCTTTCTTGATCGCCGCACCGAGAATGTCACCCAGGCTGGCACCGGAATCCGAAGATCCGTAATGGGCCATGGCTTCTTTCTCTTCCTTGATTTCATGTGCTTTAACCGACAGCGACAACTTATGTTCACGCCGATCAATATTAGTGACCTGGGCATCGATACGATCCCCAACCGCGAAGCGATCAGGACGCTGTTCGCTCCGTTCGCGTGACAGATCAGCCCGCCGGATGAAGCCATGCAGGCCGCTGGAAACGGTGACTTCGAGGCCACCATCCGTAACGCCGCTAACAGTACAGGTAACGACATCACCTTTTTTGATGTCACCGGCAGCAGATTCAAACGGGTCATCCGTAAGCTGTTTGATGCCGAGCGAGATACGCTCTTTTTCAATATCGATGTCGAGGACCTTGGCTTTCACCATGTCGCCCTTGTTGTAATCCACAACGGCCTCTTCGCCGGATTTCTCCCATGACAGGTCGGACAAATGGATCATGCCATCGATTTTGCCAGGCAGGCCGACAAACAGGCCAAACTCGGTGATATTTTTGATTTCACTCTCAATCTTCGTACCAACGGTGAAGCTCGATTCAAAGTCGGTCCAGGGGTTTTCCTGGGTCTGTTTGATACCCAGCGAAATCCGACGTTTGCTTTGATCAACGTCGAGAACCATGACTTCGACTTCCTGACTGGTCGAAATGATCTTGCCAGGATGTACGTTTTTCTTGGTCCAGCTCATTTCCGAAACATGGACAAGACCTTCAACGCCCGGTTCCAGCTCAACAAAAGCACCATAATCGGTGATGTTGCTGACCCGGCCCGTGAAGACACCCTCGAGCGGATATTTGGTCTCGATGCTGTCCCAGGGGTCAGCTTCAAGCTGTTTCATACCGAGTGAAATACGCTGTGTTTCGGCATTGAAGCGGATGACCTGGACGTTGACTGTCTGGCCAACTGTCAGAACTTCGCTCGGGTGGTTGATACGGCGCCATGCCATGTCTGTGACATGCAACAGACCATCAACGCCGCCGAGATCAACAAACGCACCATAATCGGTGAGGTTCTTGACGATGCCCTCAATGACCTGACCTTCGGTCAGACCGGCGAGTAGCTCGTTGCGCTGTTCAGCGCGGGATTCTTCCAGAACGGCGCGACGGGAGACAACAATATTGCCGCGCCGACGATCCATCTTGAGAATCTGGAATGGCTGTGGGGTGCCCATGAGAGGGTTAATGTCGCGGACCGGTCGAACATCGACCTGGCTGCCTGGCAGAAAGGCGATGGCGCCAGAAAGATCGACGGTAAATCCGCCTTTGACGCGGCCAAAGATCGATCCCGTAACACGTTCCTGATCGTTGAAAGCTTTTTCCAGCAGGGTCCAGGCTTCTTCGCGCCGCGCCTTTTCGCGCGACAGCATGGCTTCGCCCTGGCTGTCTTCCATTCTTTCCAGAAATACGTCGACGATATCGCCCGATGAAATTTCTGCGGCTGCCCTTGGGGCGCCAAATTCCCGAAGCGCTACGCGTCCTTCGGATTTCAAACCTACATCGATCAGAACGGAGTCGCCTTCAATTGCGATAACCGTGCCCTTAACGACTGTACCTTCGGAGAGCTCGCCCTCACCGAAAGTTTCCTCGAGCATGCCAGCAAAATCTTCATCGGACATTGCGACGTCTGCGTCGGGATTCCCTAACTCAATTGCCATTCGTGATATAAACCATTTCCTTCCATTAGCCCTGTGATCAGGGCCTTGTTCCAAGGTCGCACACGGGTTGGTCCCCAATGGACCGCTTCCCTACCCTTGCGCTCTTGTTACGCCTTGGACTCGTTCCGCTTACTGATGAACTCTAATGCGGTAGCAAATGCGACATCGGCGTCCATCCTGGTGGTATCCATGATGAAAGCATCGTCAGCCGCTACCAGTGGCGCGACACTTCGGGAACTATCCCGGGCGTCTCGCTCCCGCATATCCTGCAGAACGCACGCATGTATAGCCTCATCGCCCCGTTCTAGCAACTCTTTAACCCGCCTCTCTGCGCGTACTTTGACATCCGCGTCCACATAAATTTTATGGTCTGCATCAGGGCATATGACGGTGCCAATGTCGCGACCATCCAGAATCGCGCCATCAGCGCCATCAGGCGGGGTTTTTGCAAATTTCCGTTGCTGTTCTATTAACGCCGTTCGGACAGCTGGTATGGCAGCGACCTTACTTGCGCGCTGGGTCGTTTCCTCGTCGCGCAGCGTAGGGTTTTCCATGGTTTCAGCAGTGATGGCATTTACTGCTTTCAGGGCCATTTCTTCGCTGATGTCGTTTTGTTCCGGAAAGAGGGTCAACGTCATTAAAGCGGTTGCCCGGTAGAGCAGCCCGGTATCGAGATAGGCATAGCCCAATTGCCGTGCGAGACGGCGGGCGAGGGTGCCTTTGCCACTGGCAGCGGTGCCGTCTATCGCTATTACCGGTGTTGTCACGAATTTTCCTCGATTTTTCCGCCAATCTCGTTCATCAGGGTCAAAAAGGATGGGAAGCTCGTCGCGATGTGATGCGCATCATCGATAGCGATCGGGTTCTTGGCGGTCATGCCCAGGACCAGAAACGACATGGCGATCCGATGATCCATGCGAGATTCAACGGTGACGCCGCCAGGAATTTGGTCTGGATCCCCGGTGATAATCAGATCGTCACCATCGATCTCCACAGCGACACCACAGGCGACCAGCCCATCGGCGATAGCCGCCAGCCGGTCACTTTCCTTAACCCGCAATTCCGCCAGCCCCTGCATTCGGGTGATGCCGTCAGCCGCAGCGGCCGCGACAGCCAGGATCGGATATTCATCAATCATGGATGGCGCCCGTTCGGGTGGCACGACAACGCCCTTGATCTGGCTTGTTTTGACGACGAGGTCGGCGACAGGTTCCCCCGCCTGATCGCGGGCGTCGGTGACCTCGATTTGGGCGCCCATCTCGCGCAACGTGTCGATCAGGCCAATGCGCAACGGATTGAGTCCGACATTCTGTATGGTGACCTCAGATCCCGGCGTGATTAGAGCGGCGACGAGAGGAAAGGCCGCCGATGACGGGTCACCAAGAACAATGACTTCTTTGCTTTCGAGCTCGGGTTGGCCGGTCAGCGTAATGACCCGCCGATCAGCGGCTTCGTCTTCCACGGAAATGGTGGCCCCAAAATGGCGCAGCATCAGTTCGGTATGATCGCGGCTCGGGCGGGTTTCAATAACGCTGGTTTCGCCCGGTGTATTCAACCCGGCCAACAGGACAGCGGATTTGATTTGCGCCGATGGCACCGGTAGAGCGTATTGAATCGGAATGGCCATCCTTGCACCGATAACTGTCAGGGGCATTTTATCGCCGTCGCGGGCGATGACCTGGGTTCCCATCTGGCTGAGCGGGGTTGCGATCCGCCCCATCGGTCTGGTGCGCAGCGAGTCATCCCCTGTGAACTGAACCTGAATTGGATGCGTCGCAACGAGACCCATGAGCAATCGTGCGCCGGTTCCAGAATTCCTAAGGTCGAGGACATTGTTCGGCTCCTTCAGCCCGCCAACGCCAACCCCATGAACACGCCACAGCTCATCTGAATCACGGTCGATGGTGACACCCATGGCTTCGAGGGCCGCAGCGGTACAAAGGACATCGTCGCCCAGCAACAAGCCACGGATCGTCGTCTCGCCGACAGCCATGCCGCCGATCATCAGGGCGCGATGCGAAATGGACTTGTCGCCGGGCACGCCAATGGTGCCCTGCAAGCCTTTCACCGATGCGGAGACCAGCCCCGTCATGACCTAATCCTTTCTCAGCAATTGGCCCGATATTACTCTCTGGCGCCACGCTATTTGTTCGTCGGGCTGTCTGTAGCACATCAAACACCCATCACAATAGAATAAGCAGGGTGTAAATTTGCTTTTGACAGGTTCTGCGGATCGTGGCATTGGCAATTCATAAATTTTTTCTGATCGACGGAGGTTGATTTGGCGAAGCCTGAATAGGGTGAAAAACGGACATGCTTAAGCTGCGGTGCGAAGTTCTATGATATGCTCCGCAGCCTGATCGTTTGCCCAAGTTGTGAAACTGAATTTGTGCCGGTCACTTCTGGGCGCGGTTCACGCGCTAAAGCGGCGGCAGCGACCCCGACGCCTGAACCGACCAAGGCGGCTCCTGAAGAGGAAGAAGCATTGGCCACGGATGATGATGAAGAGCTTCCCGATGATCCTGCGTTAGATATCTTTGAAGATGACGACGATGACGATATGATTGAGGATGTTACCGATCTAGGGGGCGATGATGACGTGCTTGAAGTGATTGATAGTGGTCCGGAAAAACCGGACGACCCCGCTAGTTGACCCGCTGGGTCGTTCTTTCACGCGGAAATTGTCAATTAGGTCTTGCGTCCGGGACCTCAGTTTCAGTAGGTTCCGCGTCAGTGCCGCACTGGCGGCGGGTAAACGGGTCGAATTCGGCCTACCGGACTAGAATTTGGGGCCATAGCTCAGTTGGGAGAGCGCTTGAATGGCATTCAAGAGGTCGTCGGTTCGATTCCGATTGGCTCCACCAAATAGAAAAGGGTCCTGCTGTAATGGCAGGGCCCTTTTTGGGTTTATAGCTATTTGATTGTTGGACGGCGGCGGGCCTAGCTGGTTAGACTATTGGCAAATTTGTACAGGAATTTTCCCGTCGGCTGATGCTCACTAAACCACCCCGTGAATCGATTTGGATTTCCTGGCTGTATGTTGTTTTGTGCGCGCTGGCGATCTTTGCGACGGTACCGTTTGGCCGCCGCGTTACCGAATATATTGACCAATATGTCGATGACTCGATCTTTACTGTCATTGTAGTTGCCATCTTTGCCGTCGCTGCGTTTGGCGTCATCCGGTTTTTGATCCGCCGGGGGGCACCAGCGTTGCCTCGCATTTGTGGCTCGGCGCCGTTGCGGTCGTCTTTTGTACATATGAGTATAATCTCCGCGAGAACGCGGTAGAGACACTGCATTTTTTTGAATATGGCCTGTTGAGTCTGCTTCTTTATCGCGCGTTGAGCCATCGCATTCGCGATACCAACATCTATCTGATCGCGTTCAGTCTTGGTTTTATTGTCGGGGCACTCGATGAGGCGATCCGGTGGCTGACGCCGCATCGGGTCTGGGATATGCGCGATATTCTTCTCAATAGTGTCGCGGTGGGCTTGATGCAGATTGCCATCGGGTGCGGGTTGAAACCGGAAATCATCCAGCGCGGCTTCAGCGTTCGGGGCGGCGTCCTGTTATGCCGGACTCTTGCGTTGGCGGTCTTTGTGTTTGGTATGTGTCTGTTGAATACGCCAGCGGTGATTGATCTTTATATAGACAAGATTCCCGGTGCGGCGCATGTGCGTGGTAAATCCAGCCAGATAGCAGAATATGGCTATTTGCACCACGATCCCGAGATTGGTCATTTTCGGTCCCGGTTTACGATTGACCGGTTAAAGCAACTGGATGCTACACAGGCAAAGCGGTCAGCACAGGTTCTGGATCGCTATCGCGCGGTGAAGGATTATCCAGACTTTTTTGAAAACTATACCGTTATCAATGAGCGGTTTATCCATGAGGCAGGCGTCCATCTGTTCCGGCGCGAGAAATATCTCAACCGGTTTCTTGATTACAACGGACGGGTTTCCGAGAGTAATCGGTATAAAAGGGCGGTTCTCATCGCCTGGCGTGAAACGCGCATTCTCGAAAAATATTATACCAAGACCCTAGCCCTATCCTGGTTCCAGATTTCTCCTGAAAAGCGCGTGTTACTGAATGCTGCGCACAATGCTGAAACAGATTACGAAAGTCCGGTGAGTAAATCTCTTATTACTATTGCGACGCGGCAGCAGGTCGCCTGGGGCATCGCCGGTACAGTTATCGCGCTTTTGGGCGTGAGCCTGTTTTATGGCCGACGCAGGAATGACAAAGTCGCGGACAATGGATAACGTCATCTCAGAAATTCTGATGCCGCTCGAAGGAGGGCTGAGCCATGTTTAACCGTCGTACCCTGTTAGGAGGGCTTGGCGCGGGCGTTGTATCGTTGGCGACACCCTGGTCTCGCAAATTAAGCTGGGCGGCGGCTGGTGCGGCCAAAGGCCAGTTGAGGTTTGCTTTTTTCACTGATGTTCACGCCCGGACTGAATGGGGTACGCCGGTGGCCATGGCAAAGGCCGCGCGAACGATCAATGCGCAGAAACCTGATCTGGTTATTGCTGGCGGTGATCTGATCACTGACGGGTTCACCTCATTGCCCGAGCAGGTTGCCCCGCGCTGGGATGTTTATATGAAAATGCACAATGCCATTGATGGTGATGTGCACGCGACAATTGGCAATCATGATCTGGTCGCCGCCAATCCGGCAGACGGCTCCAAACCAAGCGCCGAATTTCGCAACCGGTTAAAGCTGGACCGGACGTTCTACACCTTTGATGCGATGGGGTATCGGGTGTTTGTTCTGGACTCAATCAATGTCATCCACGGCAAGTTGCATTACCAGGGGCTCATCGACCTGTCACAAATGGAATGGTTACGCGAAGAACTATTGAAAACGCCCAAAGAGATGCCGATTGTTATGGTCAGCCATATTCCATTGCTGACAGCGTTTTATGGCGCAACGCGCGGGGCGCTCGAAGGCGGCAAACCCAATCGCGTTATGGTCAATAATCGCGGGGTTCTGAATCTTTTTCGCGATCACAACCTGTTGCTGGTGCTGCAGGGTCACTTACATGCCCAGGAAATAATCCGCTGGCGCAAAACTACCTTTATTACCGGTGGTGCCGTCTGTGCAAAATGGTGGCGTGGCCCTTGGTATAGCACGGAAGAGGGCTTCAACGCGATCACCCTCAAGGAAAACCATGTCGACTGAGAATATGTCGATTATGGATGGGAAGCCCAGCGGCCTTAAACTTTGATCCTGTCGGGTTGCTGCCTATTCGGCGGCCTGTGCCTGTGGCGCAGCCTGTTCGACGAGATCGGCAACCATTGTTGCGGACTGTCGCCGGTGGCGACGATGATGTTTTTCTCCGCGAGCAGGTGAATTAACTCTGCTGCTGTTTCGTTCCGCAGGTCGGTTCGATGTGCAAGCTGTGTCGTCGTCGGCCGATCACGCTCCGTGGCATAATCAGCGGCAATTTCTGCCAGAATGATGAGGCCTGCCCGTTCTTTCATTCTCGCGCTGAGAATGGGATTGCTGCGGAGGAACGTAACCCGGTCCGGATGCTGGTGATAGAAGGCAACACTCGCGCCGACCAAGAGGACAAGCCAGGCGATATAGAGCCACAACATAAAAAAGATCAGAGCGGCAAAGGCTGAATAGATGGCGGTATATTGTGCTGAAGAAACAACGAAAGCGGTAAAAGCCCAGCTGGCAAAATGCCATAACAGGTTGGCGATGGCGGCACCGGTTATTGCCGACAACACCCTTACCTTGGTGTTGGGCATAAATACATAAATGAAGGTGAAGGCTGCGATCACCAATAAGATCGGGACTAGCGAGCCGGCAGTATGAATGACCGCCCCGATCGGCTCAACCGACGATAATGACGTGACGATCCGGTGGTTCATCAGCGATGCGCTTATGCCCAAAGAGGTAAAAACCAGGACCGGCCCGATAATGATGACGGTCAGATATCCGGAGAACCGCTGCACCAATGGCCTGATTTGCGGGACATGCCAGATGTAGTTGAAAGCGTCTTCAATCTTCTGCATCAACGAGATCACGGTGTAGAGCAGCAAGGCGAGACCGAGTGATCCCAATACCCCCGCTTTGACGTTGCCGACGATCTCAATAATTTTCTCGCCAACCGCCATGCCTTCGGCGCCAAAATTCAAAAGAGACCGCATCATCGCGGTTTCGAGTTGTTCGTGAACGCCGAAGCCTTTGAGAACCGAAAAGCTAACCGCGAGCAACGGGACAATCGGCAAGATTGTCGTATAGACAAGGCTCATCGCCCGGAGGTTTAAATCGCCTCGGCTGATGTCAGAAATGACAACCCAAACGGTACGCGCGCATTGTAAACCGACGCGCGGCCAATACTGTAAATTGGCGATCTCTGGTTTCCAGATCCAGGATCGAATGAGTTGTGGTAAAAGCCAAAAATCTTTCATTGCAATCACTTTGTAGCAGAAGGCGCCGCCTAGACTACAGCAAGCGGGTCTTTTTATGGGCTAAAACTTTGCTGGTTGATCACGACTTTTTCTTGTCCTTTTTGGCACTCTTCCCCATATAAGAGGCCGCCCGGTGCCCTTACGGGGCCGGACAAGCGTGGTGTTGCCAGAGGATTTGTCGACCCGTTAGACCATCACCTGCTCATTTGGAGAGGTATAATGACCCGTATGTCCCTATTTAATAGCCCGTTCTTGTTGGGCTTTGATGAACTTGAAAATCTGTTGGATCGTACTGCAAAGGCATCATCTGATGGATATCCTCCCTACAATATTGAACAGCTCGCGGAAGACGGTTTGCGCATAAGCCTCGCGGTCGCCAGTTTCAATGATGATGAGTTAAGCGTTGTTATCGAAGATCGTCAGCTTGTTATCAAAGGCAAACAGCGTGACGATGATCAGCGGGTTTACCTGCACCGTGGTATTGCCGCCCGTCAGTTTCAGCGTTCTTTTGTCTTGGCGGAAGGGATAGAGGTAACGGGCGCTTCTCTTACGAACGGATTGCTCCATATCGATCTGGTGCGGCCAAAAGTTGAAGTGTGCAAGAAAGTGATAAAAATTAATACCGGCGCTTCGGCGACTCAGGGCTCAGACAATCAAACCATTGATGTCGAGACAAAAAACGTTTCCGTATAAAGCGCCTACTGGCTGGATCAGGCGGCGCCAACGGTAGAGTGGCCGAGTAGCAATTCGCAAAGTCCGCTATCATCCTTCGCGGCGCGCAATTTCTTGCACATGTCTGGATCACGGAACATGCGTGAAATACGTGCGAGGGCTTTCAAATGATCCGCGCCGGCATTTTCCGGTGCCAGCAATAGAAAGACCATATCAACCGTCTGGTCGTCGACGGCCTCGAAATCTATCGGCTGTTCCAGCTTCGCAAAAATGCCATACAGGCGATCAAGTTCCGGCAGTTTGCCGTGAGGAATCGCGACGCCGCGGCCAATGCCGGTACTTCCCAAACGCTCGCGTTCCAGCAACACATCGAAAATGGCTCTGTCATTTTGCCCGCTGATCTTTGAGGCATGAGAGGCCAGTTCCTGCAGGGCCCGCTTCTTACTGGTGGCGCGAACGGTCGACAGGATACATTCGTTGGTCAGGAGATCACAAATTTCCATTGGGTTTGATCCTCGGTCGCCTTTAGCGTTCTCTATGATGGAGTGTTTGCGGTAGGGGTAGGGTCGACCCAGCCAATATTGCCATCTTCACGCCGGTAAACGACGTTGATGCCGCCATGGGCCTTATTTTGAAAGACCAGCGCTGAACTGTTCTGGACATCCATATGCATAACAGCTTCGCTTACCGTTAGATTCAGGATGGCAGTCGACATTTCCGCGATAATGATTGGTTGATCATTGGCGTTTCCGGTCCCGTCTTCGTCGGGATTATTCTCAATGACATATTTTTGAGCTTCAAAGGAGGCGACATCAGTTGCGTTTTTTCGGTGATCGCCGAGACGCCTTTTGTACCGTCGCAGCTGTTTGGCGATCCGCTCCAAAGCGCTTTCGAAGGACGCATAGGGGTCTTCGGTTGCCGCGCGGCCATGCATTTTCATATTGCGGGCGATATGGACAACAATGTCTGTGCGGAACTGTTTTCCACCGCCTTCTTTCGACAGGCCAACGGTGGCGTCAATTGCCTGATCGAAATACTTTTCAACCGCGTCGGTCAGACGGGTTTCTATATGCTGCTTCAGGGCATCGCCAACATCGAGTTGTTTGCCCGTTACGGTGACTTCCATTGGAAACCTTTGTTTAGCGGTCTGTCGTAGTTCGGCTTATCAATCCTGATTAAAGGTCTTTGTGTCGTTCGGGTCTCGCCGCCAGCCGGGAAAATAGAACGGCTGCCCTGCGAAAGTCAACTAATAGCTTTACTACCAGTTTATCGCCTTACGCATGGAGCGATTTTTCCCGGCGACGCTGCACCGAAGACGGGATATGCATGGCTTCCCTGTACTTGGCAACTGTACGCCTCGCGATATCAACGCCTTCATTTTTTAAGATAGTGACGATTTTGTCATCTGAAAGGACATTATCCACAGATTCCGCTTCAATCAGGTTTTTGATCTGGAAGCGAACGGCTTCAGCCGACGCAGATTTACCGTCAGAATTATCGCCTAAGGCAAAGGTGAAGAAATATTTGAGCTCAAAGATGCCGCGAGGTGTTGCGATATACTTGTTTTTGGTGACCCGGCTGACGGTACTCTCGTGAATATCCAGCGCTTCGCTGATCTCCCGAAGAACGAGAGGTCTCAGATATTGGACACCCTTTTCGAGAAACTCTTCCTGATGTCGTACAATCTCTGCGGCGACTTTCATAATTGTCTGGGCTCGCTGGTGCAGGGCTTTAACGAGCCAGTTGGCGGATTGATAACATTCCGCGATATAGACCTTGTCCTTTTCGCGCAGAGACTGGTTGTTGATCTCGATGTAATAGCGGTTATTGACCAGCACGCGCGGTAACGTGTCACTATTAACTTCAATAAACCAGCTGCCATCCTTGCCGCGGCGAACGGAAACATCCGGGGTGACTGCCTGCGCAACGGAATGGTCAAATGCCATTGCCGGTTTTGGATTCAGCGCCTGAATCTCATTGACCATTTCCGCGATGTCTTCATTGTCGACACCGCACAAACGCCGCAGCGTCTTAAATTCTCTCTTGGCCAGAATATCGAGATTCTCCACAAGCGCCTGCATTGCCGGATCGTAGCGATCTAACTCCCGGAGTTGGAGCGCCAGACATTCAGATAAATCCCGGGCAAAGACGCCGACGGGGTCAAACCGTTGTACGGCTTCGAGTGTGCTTTCGACGCGATCAAGTGGACTGCCCAGCATTACCGCGATGTCGCCAGTGGAAATCGTGAAATACCCAGCATCATCTAAGGAGTCGACCATATAGACAGCAATCATTCGGTCGACAGGGTCGGTTAGGTCGACATTGATTTGTTCCAGAAGATGGTCCCGTAGGGAGATTTCATCTGCTGGAGCATTCTCGAGCGCCGGATTCTCGGAATCGAATCCTCCGGCACCTTGAACCTGCCAGTTAAGGGTGTCGGTCTCCACCGCAGAGGCGGCATCAGCACCCGTGTCACCGGACCAAACATTTTCATAATCTGCGTCTAATCCGGCATCATGCTCAAGTGAAATAGACTCGTTCTCTACGAGTTGTTGTGAGTCGGGTTCTGCTGGTGCGTCACTAAACGTACTGTCGTTATCGAACGCGTCGCCCGGAGAGACATTTACTTCGTCGCCGCCTGCCTCGGGCGCGGTTGTTTCCGAATCTGTTTCGGCGTTTCGATCTTCCTGGGGTTCAGCACCGTCATTATGGCCGTCGGTGTCTTCACGTTCGAGAAGCGGGTTCTGCTCCAGTTCCCGTTCGACATATTCCGATAGTTCAAGGTTGGACAACTGCAACAGCTTAATCGCCTGCTGCAACTGTGGCGTCATGACCAGAGACTGGACCTGACGCAAATCCAACCGAGGGACCATGGCCATAATCGTTACCTTACATACACTTAGTCGTGTTCATACCCGTCTTACAGGCTGAACCTTTCACCAAGGTAAACACGCCTTACGTCTTTGTGGGTAACAATCTCGTCAGGCGCGCCTTCCATAAGAACTCTACCATCGTGAAGAATATAGGCCCGGTCGACGATGTCCAGAGTCTCGCGAACGTTATGATCCGTAATAAGAACACCGATACCGCGATCCTTTAAATGCGAAACCAGATCCCGGATATCATTCACGGCGATCGGATCAATACCGGCGAGCGGTTCATCCAACAGAATAAAGCTGGGATCAGAGGCGAGAGCACGGGCTATTTCTACGCGGCGTCTCTCTCCCCCTGAAAGTGCCAAAGCAGGGGTTCGGCGAAGGTGCGAAATCGAGAATTCTGCCAGCAGATCATCGAGCCGCGTTTCGCGTTTGTCGGGGTGATCAACGGCAACTTCCAGAATGGCCCGAATATTGTTTTCAACGGATAGTCCCCGGAAAATAGAGGCCTCCTGCGGCAGATAGCCAATTCCCAAACGGGCCCGGCGATACATCGGCAGGCCTGTTATGTTATTTCCGTCAAGCGAAATGGTTCCGTAATCTGGCGCTATAAGCCCGGTAACAATATAGAATGACGTTGTCTTGCCGGCGCCATTTGGGCCAAGCAATCCGACGACTTCGCCACGTTGAACCGACAAAGACACCTCACGTAGGACAGGCCGCTGTTTGTAGGATTTGCCAAGATTTCGAGCGATCAGCCCACGATTATCGGCAACCAGTTGCGGTGTTGAAGTATTGCTTTCGCCGTTGGAGGGCTTTCGGGGTACTAACTCTGACGTCATGTTACTCACACTAAACGCTTTAATTCGCCGTGACTATTAACGAATTTAGTTAACGTTTCAGTTTTTGTCTCTCCGATTTTGGCCTCAGGTTCTTTGGGCCAAAGACGCCTCGCACTCGGCCCGGGCCACTACTCAATAAACGGCTGACCCCGGTGTTAAGGTCAACTTCTGCAGCATCCCCGTTTAATTGGTCTGGGCCTCGGGTAATTTTTACACCGCCGCGCAGAACGACGATGCCTGTCTTTGTATTATATACCCCCCGTTTGCCGCGGATGATTTCCTTCGGGGAGGAGACAAGGACATTTTCGTAGGCGTCAACGCGGGTGACCTCGTTCTTCCCGGCTTTCGTTTTCTTGAAATGGGCAGTTAAGACATCAGCCCGCAAGCGTTTATCTTCTTTGATGGCAACAGCATCGCCACGCGCAACAGCGATAGATTTCTTTTCCCAAAATTCCAGGCTGCGGCTTGCAGATATATTTTCAGTGTCTGTTATCAAACGCGGTTTGCCCGTCAGGACGAAAATTCCCTTTGCGACATCATATACCCCTTTGGTTCCATAGGCGGTTTGTCGCGGGGATACGATGCGCACATTGCCATCCGCATCAAGCCGCCAGATTTGTGTGCTACCATCCTTTAGCTTTTCGTAATATGCTGTCAGTTGATCGGCGTGGACGACCGTGTCGCCCTGTTTGGCTTTTGCATTTCCCCGCGCAATATAGGTTTGCGCCTCCTGCTGCCATTCGATGCCATTGTCGGCGTCAATCTCAATTGGTGTGTTGCGATTTTGATTTGGAAGACCGAGCCCTCCTTGCGCGAAAGCCGTGTTCTGTAGCAGGCAAACCGTTGCAGCGAGCAGTATGAATTTGAAGCAGCTGGTCATTGGCGCTGTCTCAGCTTGAGCTGTTTTGATGTCGGATACAGGACCATTTTACTTTTGCCTGTAAAAATCATGGTTTTGCCGCGCTCAAGAATTCGGAACCCCGATCCTTTCACGGTCCCCCTTGGCCCGTGTCCAGAAATAGACACGTCCCCTTTAGCGGTACCTGCTGCCATATTGATCTGGGCAACAGTTGTTTTCAGCTCGTATCCGGAATCGTGAAACAGACTAATCGCCCCTTTGAGGTCCAGTATCTCAGATTGACGGTTAAACATACCGGTTTCTGCTGATAGTGCCATCCAAGTTCCAGATTGCGCGGTTAGGTCTGCTTTCGGAAAGGCGAGATCAACGAGATGAGGATTGTTCTTCTGTTGGAATGCGGTATCCGCCGTGAGGTTAAATGGACGTTGTTTCGAGTCTGTACTGGAGAACCTTGGATTGACGATCTGTTGGCCACCCGTGTCATGAATTGTGACTTTGGACACGCCAACCGTGAAGCCTTTTGGTTTTTTGATCGGTTGTGGCCAGGCTATGACCAACCCGACGATTGCAGCGGCTGATAGCGGCAACGCAATTCGCATAAGCAGGACAAATCTCGAATAACCACTGCCGGAAAGATCAATGTTTCCCCCGCCTGCAAACGACTCTGCTATACGTTCACTGTCGGATTTTGTGGGCTGGCTTTGGCTTGCTGAGGTGTTCATGACACCGGAACTTTAAACGATACCTGCACGAAGCAAATCATGAATATGCAGAATACCTGCCGGTTTGCCGTTCTCGACCACAAAAAGGGCGGTTACAGGCCGTTCATCCCGGTTCATTAATTTAAGTGCGGCCGCCGCCAGTTCATCCGGTTGAACTGTCTTGGGAGCGCCGGTCATAACATCGCTGGCCCGTTGGTCCAGGAGCTCTTTATCCATATGCCGCCGCAGGTCGCCATCCGTGACGATGCCGACGAGATTTCCGCTAGTGTCCGTAATGCCAGCGCAACCAAAACTTTTTTGGGTCATGATAAGCAGAGTGTCTGCCATCGGAGTTTCGACGTCGACAAGTGGGATGGCGTCTCCACGATGCATGACATCTGAAACTTTGACAAAACATCGGCCTAACTGACCACCCGGATGCAAAGCGTTGAAATTCTCCGGAGAGAATCCCTGTCGTTCGAGCAGGGCGACGGCGAGCGCGTCACCGATTGCCAACATGACGGTCGTTGATGTCGTTGGTGCCAGATTTAACGGACAGGCCTCTTTAATATTGGGCAATACGAGCGAGACATCACCGGCTTTGTCCAATGAGCTGCCAGCCCGACCGGTAATCGAGATAAGCGGAATTTCATTGATCTTTGTATGGGCCACCATGTCTGAAAGTTCGGGCGTTTCGCCCGAATTGGATAAAGCCAGCAAAACATCCTGCTTGGTAATCATGCCAAGATCACCGTGGCTGGCCTCTCCGGCATTTACATACTGAGCGGGGGTGCCAGTGGACGCTAATGTTGCGGCGATCTTGTTTGCGATGTGACCACTTTTACCCATCCCACTGACAATGACGCGGCCCGTTGCGGAAGCCATGATATCAAGCGCTTTGACGAACGAGTCATCTAGAGTATCTGCAAACTTGGCGAGCCCGGCGGCTTCATCTCTAAAGACGTTTCTGGCGACCTCAAGGTCTGAGAGTTTAGTCTTTTCTTTTAAATTTGACGCCATTGCCTTCGAACTTTCGAGTCTCTTGGGTTGTCTGTATTTGGGGTTTCATTGCCCATATGACCAGTCTACCTCAAAAATTGAATCGGCGGATAGCTTCTTAGCGCTGTCGCGGGTAGCGACCGATTCCCACGTTAGAGGTTAATGCGCAAATATATCGATTTCAGGCCATCCAGCGAGATCGAGCTTGGCACGATCCGTCAGAAATCTGAAGCAAGCTTCAGCCAGCTCGGTTCGCCCTTCGCGGGCGAGCATTTCGTTTAGCTTCTCACGTAATTGATGCAGATACAGAACATCTGATGCCGCGTAACTAAGCTGGGCTTCGCTCAAACTTTCTGCCCCCCAATCCGACGATTGCTGCTCTTTGGAAATTGAGATGTCGAGAAGCTCCCGGCACAAATCTTTGAGACCGTGCCGATCAGTGTAGGTGCGTACCAGTTTTGATGCGATTTTTGTGCAATAGACAAGCGTACAGGTGACGCCTAGATATTGCTGGATGACCGCAATATCGAAGCGGCCGAAATGAAACAACTTGGTGACGGCAGGGTCGCTGATCATTTCTTTAAGATTTGGCGCATCATATTGGTCTTGCGAAAAGCGGACGATATGCGCGTTTCCGTCGCCAGCAGATAGCTGCATCAGGCAAAGCCGGTCGCGTTCTGGCCGCAATCCCATCGTTTCGGTATCAATGGCAACGCAACTGCCGAGATTTAGCCCGCTAGGGAGATCACCTTCGTGAAGATCAATCGTCATGACGGCCGGGTCACCCTTCTATCGAATGGTGGTTGGAATAAATGGTGCCCAGGAGAAGACTCGAACTTCCACGGCCTTGCGGCCACAGGTACCTGAAACCTGCGCGTCTACCAGTTCCGCCACCTGGGCACCGACGTGGAGTGGGTATTCCATAGGGCGTAACAATGTCAACAGATTTAAGCCTTCCGTTACGAGTTGGTGATTAGACTTTGGTATGGTGCGCTGTGACGCTATATAGTGCCTATAGCAATCTTAGTTCGATCAGGTTCAACCTGGTTTGCGGTGTAACCCGCGGAGGAGATCATGAAACACAATGTGGTAACGGTTTTTGGCGGCGCTGGTTTTGTTGGCCGTTATGTTGTGCGTGCCCTGGCGCAACAGGGTGTTCGGGTAAGAGTTGCTTGTCGCAGGCCAGAGGAAGCCATGCGCTGCAAACCGATGGGTGATGTTGGTCAAATCGTGCCAGTCGCCGCGAATATTCGCAATGCTGACTCGGTTGCCGCCGCCGTTTTGGGGGCTGATGCTGTCATTAATCTGGTGGGCGTTCTATATAAACGCGGGCCACAAAACTTCGATACCTTGCATGTCGAGGGTGCGCGCACTGTCGCTGAAGCTGCTAAAGCAGCTGGTGTAAAAAGGCTCATTCACTTGTCGGCAATTGGGGCCGACGAAGGTTCAGAGTCAGAATATGCCTGTAGCAAAGCACTCGGCGAAAAAGCGGTAAATGCGGCATTTGGCGGTGCAACTATTCTGCGTCCGTCTATCGTATTTGGTCCTGAAGATGATTTCTTTAACCGATTTGCCGCTTTGGCACGCCTGTCCCCAGCGCTTCCGGTTATTGGCCCCAACACCAAGTTTCAACCGGTTTATGTCGGTGATGTTGCGTCCGCGGTATCCGCTTGTCTGGCCGATGAAGGGACAGCAGGACGCTGTTATGAGTTGGGGGGACCCGCAGTCCATACTTTTAACGAATTGATGGAAATCATGTTGGCCGAAATTGGCCGGGATCGATTCCTGGTGCCAGCACCATTTTGGGCAGCTTCAGCGAAAGCCTTTTTTCTGGAGCATCTTCGGGTTCCGTTTTTTCTGCCCAAGCCCATGCTGACCCGAGATCAGGTGCGGCAATTGAAGCAGGACAATGTTGTTGCTGATGAGGCGCTGGGCCTAAAGGACCTGGCTCTTACAGGGACATCGCTGAATGCGGTTTTGCCAACTTATCTACATCGTTATCGACGTACAAAAGACAAAGACCGAACGGTGCAGGCAGCTTAACGTTTCGCTGCCCGTTAGGCGGCTAACCAGAGAATCACAATTCCAAGCACAATCCGGTAGAGCACAAAGGGTGTAAAGCTTTGCCGTTGTAGCCAACCCATCATAACGACGATTGCGAGCAAGGCAGTGATGAAGGCGAGCCCCGCTGCAATAAGGACATCGGCCTGAAACGCATCGTCGCCGCTTTGCACGACGTCCATTCCCTGCAGCAGACCAGCTCCGGCAATAGCCAGTATCGATAGCAACATGGAAAATCGTGCGGCGTCACGTCTTTCAAAACCGAGTAGCCGCGCCATCGTAATTGTTGTGCCGGCTCTGCTTGAACCCGGAATCACGGCGAGCGCTTGAGCCAGGCCAATCAGCAGCGCATTGCTGACGGTGACATGCGTCATGCGTTTGATGCGGAGCCCGTAACGATCGCCGAGATAGAGCAAGACGCCACCAACAATAAAGGCCCAACCAATAACCAGCGGTGTTCTGAGTCCTTCACCAAAGTAGGCTTTGACGGCAAGTCCCGCGATGACAACGGGAATACTGGCGATGACGACCAGACCAGCAAGTTTGGCGCCTTCATCTACGCGACCGGTCGCTAGCTTTACGAGGCCGCATAACATCATCCAGACTTCACGCCATAAGTAAGCAATAACGGCCCCCAACGTGCCGACGTGAACCGCGACATCGATCGTCAATCCCTGATCCTTCCAGTCAAGCAAGACAGGGGTCAGTGCCAGGTGACCAGAGGAACTCACAGGCAGGAATTCGGTTATTCCCTGGATGACAGCGAGGACAATAATTTGAAAGAGAGTCAAAATTTAGAACCCTTGAAGTGTTGGGCTACAGCATACACAGAGTTGCGGAGTCGGGGAAAAGGAAGAATTAGTCCTGTTTCGGTACTATAATTGAAAAAACAGCGGAATCGATTGAGTCGAAGAGATTCCTAAATTCCCCCATATCCACAAACTAGGTAACATATATTGACCTATATGCCGTTTTTACTCGCCAACCGGTAAAAATTACCTTATATAGACCATCCTCCTTCGGAGAGCCCGGGGGATTTCGATCAGTTTTGAGAATATCCTATCGCATTTGCGAGGGCGGTTTTGTGACGGGTAAAGCGGAAATTACCCTTAATTTGGCAAGAAAATGGACATAAAATGCTCAGATTTGTAGATATAGAGCGAAAAACACCCGAAAAACGTCCTTCCGAGGAGCGGAGTACAGACTTTGGCGAGATTTATCGGCGTTTTGACGAAGATCAGGCTGAAGAACAGGCCAGTAGGTGCTCTCAATGCGGTATTCCGTTCTGCCAAGTCCATTGTCCGCTTCACAATAATATTCCCGACTGGTTGATGCTTACCGCCGAAGATCGTGTGGAGGAGGCTTATGAGCTTTCTTCCGCCACCAATACATTTCCTGAAATTTGTGGCCGAATTTGTCCACAGGACCGCCTCTGCGAGGGAAATTGCGTTATCGAACAGGCCGGTCATGGAACTGTCACGATCGGTGCCGTTGAAAGCTATATAACAGAAACCGCCTTCGAAAATGGCTGGGTAAAACCACCCAAGCCGGTTCGGGAGATTGATCAATCGGTTGGCATAATTGGCGCCGGGCCAGCTGCCCTCGCTGCTGCTGATGTGTTGCGCCGCAAGGGGTACCAGGTCCATGTCTATGACCGTTATGACCGGGCTGGTGGATTGCTGGTTTATGGAATTCCCAATTTTAAGCTCGACAAGTCGATCGTTACCCGCCGGGTTGAACTCCTCGAACAGGCCGGAATCAAGATGCACTACAATGTTGATGTTGGTCAGGATGTCAGCTTTCAGGAATTGCGTGACCGACATGACGCTATTCTTGTCGCTACCGGCGTATATAAGGCACGTGATCTGCAGGCGCCTGGTGTTGGGCTCGGCAATATTGTCCCGGCACTGGATTTTCTGATTGCCTCCAACCGTAAAGGCCTCGGCGACAGCGTGTCAGAGTTTGATGATGGCTCTTTAAGTGCCGCCAATAAAAAGATCGTTGTTCTTGGTGCCGGCGACACTGCAATGGATTGCGTTCGCACCGCGGTACGCCAAGGAGCGGAATCGGTTGTGTGTCTGTACCGACGGGATATGGCAAACATGCCGGGGTCTCGACGTGAGGTTCAATACGCTGAAGAGGAGGGTGTCCAGTTTACCTTGCGCGCCCAACCTGAAGCCTTTCTCGGCGATGAGGTCGTATCTGCCGTCCGTGCGGCACGTATTCATCTCGGTGTTGCCGATGCCTCAGGGCGTCAAACGCCAGAGGTTATCGAAGGCTCCAGTTTTAATGTCGAAGGTGATCTGGTTATCAAGGCGCTGGGTTTTGATCCCGAAGATCTGCCAAACATGTTTGGTGTCCCCGAACTGGGTGTTACCCGTTGGGGCACGCTAAAAATTAATTTCCGCAACAAAATGACCAATCTCGACGGTGTATTTGCCGCAGGTGATATCGTTCGCGGCGCCTCTTTGGTGGTCTGGGCCATTCGGGATGGTCGCGATGCTGCCGCCGCGATGGACAGTTATCTGAAAGCACGGCGCCCGATAGGCGAAGAGGCTGCCGCATGACAAATCAAAAACCCAATAAAGGCGAACTTGAAATAGCAGCCTGGCGGGAAAACGCTGCCCGTTTGCATCGTGAAGGTCTTTATGACCCCGCTGATGAGCATGATGCCTGTGGCGTTGGCATGGTCGTTTCAATTGATGGTAAACGTCGTCGCGAAGTTGTCGAAGCCGGTATCGCCGCGCTCAAGGCATTGTGGCATCGTGGCGCTGTTGATGCTGACGGCAAAACCGGCGATGGCGCTGGTATCCATGTTGAAATCCCGCAGGATTATTTCCACGAGCACATAATCAGGACCGGTCACACGCCGTCCCCCGGACCTATTGCGGTTGGCATGATCTTCTTGCCCCGCACCGACATGGCGGGCCAGGAACGTTGCCGGAGTATTGTGGAAGCGCAGATCCTGCAGTTTGGCTATTCGATCTATGGCTGGCGACAGGTGCCTCTCAATATCGACATCATTGGCCAAAAGGCGAATGCAACGCGGCCGGAAATCGAACAGATCATGATAGCCGGCCAGGTTGGCAAATCAGATGAAGATTTTGAACGTGACCTTTATGTCATCCGACGTCGAATTGAAAATCAGGTCATTGAAGAGAATATTCCCGATTTCTACATTTGCTCTTTGAGCTGCCGTTCGATCATCTATAAAGGTATGTTCCTCGCGGAGCAGGTAACTGACTTTTATCCCGATCTCCTGGATGAAAGATTTGAATCACGCTTTGCGATCTATCACCAGCGGTATTCAACCAATACTTTCCCGACCTGGAAGCTGGCCCAACCCTTCCGCATGCTCGCCCACAACGGCGAAATCAACACGCTGTCAGGTAATATCAATTGGATGAAAAGCCATGAGACGCGGCTTGAATCCGATTTATTTGGCGAGTTGATCGAAGATATCAAACCAATTATTCAGGCCGGGAGTTCAGATTCAGCGGCCCTCGATGCCGCCTACGAACTCTTGGCGCGTGGTGGCCGGTCAGCACCGTTAGTCAAGATGATGGTTATTCCCGATGCCTGGTCCGCGAAGCCTAACGTCCCCGAACATCATGCGGCGTTCTTCAGCTATTGTAATTGCGTCATCGAACCGTGGGACGGTCCGGCGGCGATTTGCGCAACGGATGGCACCTGGGTCGTGGCTGGTATGGATCGCAATGGTTTGCGGCCGCTCCGCTATTCAATTCGTGAAGATGGTCTTTTGGTGGTTGGTTCTGAAACCGGCATGGTGACCATGGATGAATTCCGCATTGTCGAGAAGGGCCGCGTTGGTCCTGGGCAGACGATTGCCGTACAGCTCGACGAAGGCCGGTTCTATAACGATGGTGAATTGCGCGAGCTGATGGCGGGCGAAGCGCCATTTGAAGAGTGGACCGCCAACATTACGCAAATGGACAGTCTGATCCGGACAGAAAGCGACGAGCCGGGTGAATTTGATCGCGACGAGTTGCGTCGTCGTCAACTCTGTTCGGGTCACACGCTGGAAGAGCTTGAGCTTCTTGTTCAGCCCATGGTCGAGGATGCAAAGGAAGCCGTTGGCTCCATGGGCGACGATACGCCTATTGCGGTACTTTCTGAAAATTATCGCGGCTTGCATCATTTTTTCCGGCAGTCCTTTAGCCAGGTGACCAATCCGCCGATTGATAGTCTGCGCGAATATCGGGTCATGACGCTCAACACGCGGCTTGGGAATCTTGGCAATATTTTTGCCATGGATGAAAGTCAGACTCGACTGCTCCAACTGAGTTCACCAGTCCTGGCCAATGCCGAGTTTGACGCGTTGCGGGCCCATATGGGTGATACCGCCTTTGAAATTGATTGTACCTTCGATGCCAATGGCGGTGACAACGCTCTTCGTGAAGCGATGGATCGTATCCGGACCGAAGCAGAGAACGCTGTTCGCGGTGGCGCCGTGCATGTCATTCTTTCTGACAAAAACATCGCGTCTGACAAAGCGCCCATTCCGATGATCCTGGCCACCAGTGGCGTCCATAGTCATTTGGTTCGAGAATCCCTACGAACCTTTACCTCGATCAATGTTCGTTCAGCCGAGTGTCTCGATACGCATTATTTCGCTGTACTTATCGGTGCCGGTGCAACGACCGTAAATGCCTATCTGACACAAGAGGCCATTGCGGATCGTCATCGTCGCGGGTTGTTTGGCGATCTGTCGTTGACCGAATGTGTGCAGCGCTATTGTGAGGCCGTCAATCAAGGCCTGTTGAAGATTATGTCCAAGATGGGCATTTCCGTGATCTCTCCCTATCGTGGTGCCTATAAATTTGAGGCCATCGGGCTGAGCCGTACGCTGGTGTCCGAGTTCTTTCCCGGTATGACGTCCCGGATCTCAGGGATCGGACTCTCCGGTATTCAGCATAGTTCGTTGCGCCTGCATCGTAAGGCGTTCTCAGAAGACGTCACGACTTTGCCGATTGGGGGCCTTTATCGTTATCGCCGCAGCGGCGAAGCACATTCATTCCAGGGCGAAATGATCCATATGTTGCAGAATGCGTGCGACACGGATTCTTACGCGGGTTACAAAAAATATTCGGAATCTGTTCAACGTCAGGCACCGGTCAGTTTGCGGGATTTAATGGAATTCTCGCCGAGCGGTGATGGGGTTGAACTTGAGGAAGTCGAGTCCATTACCGAGCTTCGCAAGCGGCTGGTTGCGCCAGGAATTTCTCTGGGTGCTCTCGGTCCCGAGGCGCATGAGACGCTTTCTATTGCCATGAACCGTATCGGCGCCAAGTCTGATTCTGGCGAAGGTGGCGAAGACCCCGCGCGCTTTAAGCCGAAGCCCAACGGTGACAATGCGTCGTCGGCGATTAAACAGGTTGCCTCCGGGCGCTTTGGGGTGACAGCGCAATATCTCAATAACTGCCGAGAGATCGAGATTAAAATTGCCCAGGGTGCGAAGCCCGGCGAAGGTGGTCAGTTACCGGGAATGAAGGTATCCGAGATGATTGCCCGGCTCAGACATTCGACGGCTGGCGTCACGTTAATCTCTCCGCCACCGCATCACGATATTTATTCCATCGAGGATTTGTCGCAGCTCATTTATGACCTGAAGCAGATCAACCCCGAAGCCAAAGTCTGTGTGAAGCTTGTGGCGCAATCCGGTATCGGCACGATTGCAGCGGGCGTTGCCAAGGCGAAAGCCGATGTCATCCTGGTGTCGGGTCATTCGGGCGGTACCGGTGCCAGCCCGCAAACATCGATCAAATATGCCGGGCTTCCGTGGGAGATGGGTCTCGCAGAAGTTCATCAGGTCCTGACCCTGAATGGATTGCGGGACAATGTCCTGTTGCGGACGGATGGCGGACTCAAGACCGGCCGGGACGTCGTCATCGCCGCTCTTTTGGGGGCAGATGAATATGGTATTGGCACGACGTCTCTGGTGGCGATGGGCTGCATCATGGTGCGTCAGTGTCATTCCAATACCTGTCCCGTTGGTGTGTGCACGCAAGACGATGCGTTGCGCGAGAAATTCACCGGCACGCCCGAGAAAGTCGTCAATCTGTTCAGTTTCGTTGCGGAAGAGGTCCGTGAAATTCTGGCCTTCCTCGGTGTGCGGACGCTGAATGAAATTATCGGCCGTACGGATCTGTTGATGCAGGTCCGGCGTGGTAATCCACATCTCGACGATCTTGATCTCAACCCTCTTCTGGTTCAGGCGGATCCGGGTGGGGGAAACCGCTCAGAGCGGCGCGGCGAGCGGAATGAAGTTCCAGATTCACTTGATGCCCAGATGATCAAGGATGCGGCCCCAGCGCTGGAGGGCGGTGAGAAAATGCAACTCGCCTATAATATTCGCAATACACAGCGCGCCATTGGGACGCGTATTTCGTCGGCGATCACACGGCGCTTTGGTATGGATGGGCTACAACCTGGACATATTACCGTTAGGCTGCGTGGTTCGGGTGGTCAGTCCCTCGGGGCCTTCGCGGTTCAGGGGCTGAAACTTCAGGTCCTCGGCGATGCCAATGATTATGTTGGCAAGGGCCTGTCGGGTGGCATGATCGTGGTTCGTCCGGTAACGGCGAGTCCGCTCAATACCAATGAGAATGCCATTGTCGGCAACACGGTTCTTTATGGTGCGACGGCTGGCAAGTTGTTTGCTGCCGGTCAGGCTGGCGAACGTTTTGCAGTTCGTAATTCTGGATCCGATGCCGTGGTTGAAGGGTGCGGCGCCAATGGTTGTGAATATATGACCGGCGGTACAGTCGCTATTCTGGGGCCGGTCGGGGATAATTTTGGCGCGGGCATGACCGGTGGCATGGCCTTTGTTTATGACACCGACGCCAGTCTTGTGAGCAATATTAATCCTGATACCGTCGTCTATCACCGCATGCAGTCGCCGCATTGGGAGCAGGTTTTGCGCGACCTCGTTACAGAACATTGGCGTGAAACGCAGTCTCGTTTTGCCGAACGTTTGCTGGTTGATTGGGATCGTGAATTACGGCGGTTTTGGCAGGTTGTCCCCAAAGAGATGATGGATAAGCTGGAACACCCGGTCCTGGTGCAGCCTGATGACGAGGAGCAATCCGCCTGAGCCCGCCGCGCCCTGATCGCGGGGCGGCGGCGCTGATCTTCTGTTTCTGTAGCGCGCTGGTTCTAAACCTTCTGGGGTTTATGACACTGGCTGCCGTGTTGCCGCAGCTCATCACTGAATGGAGTTTGACCAGCACGGAAGCAGGCTGGCTTGGCGGAATCTATTTTGCAGGCTATGTCGCGTCGGTACCGGTACTTACTGCATTGACGGATCGCGTCGATCCTAAGCGAATTGTCGTTATTTCAGCGCTTGTCGCTGGTATGGCGTCGATTGCTTTCGCCTTTTTCGCCGAAGGGTTCTGGGTGGCCCTGATGCTCCGCTTTTTGGCAGGGTCCGGACTGGGTGGAACCTATATGCCTGGTCTCAAAGCGTTAACCGACCAGCTTCCGAAGGAAGTACGCAGCCGTGGTGTGACTTATTACACCGGCGTTTTTGCCTTGGGGACCGCATTCTCTTTTTTGATCGGTGGTGAAGTTGCAGGTGCGTTTGGCTGGCGCTGGGCTTTTGCCGCGGCGGGGCTGGGTTGTTTTGTCGGAACCACAATCATCGTTGCTGTTTTGCCCGCCTCTGGAACCTCTCCGTCATCAGCACCGGTTTTGGCCGCTTTTGGCCAGGTCCTCAGAAACCGACAGGCATTGGGCTATATGATTTCCTATTTTGGTTATGCGTGGGAGATGTTTGCTTTCCGCGTCTGGATTGTCGCCTTTCTATTTTTCTCGCAAATGTACAATGCGGTCAGTGTCGACATTATGACCGCGACAGTTTGGGCGACAATTTTCGCTTTCGCCGGGGTGGCCGCCAATATGGCTTTCGGAGAACTGGCCATTGCCTTCAACCAACGTCGTGTCCTGATCGGTGTTTCTGTGATCTCTCTCCTTGCCGGTGCCGGGGTCGGTTATATGAGCGGCGAAAGTTATGGCGTTGTGATTTGTCTTTGCTTGGTCTTTGCAATGCTTACGTCAGGTCGAAATGCTCCGACCAATGCGGGCTTGGTTGCCGCGGCGCCTGAGCATTTGCGGGGCACAGCGATGGCCCTGCATGCCACGATTGGTTATGCCGGTGGCATCCTCGGGCCTCTCGCAGCAGGTATCGCACTGGATGCTGCTGGCGGGATCGAAAGCGCGGGAGGTTGGACGGCGGCGTTTCTGGCGATTGCCGTCGGAGCGATTATTTCGGCGTTGGCGTTGTTGTGTCTAAACCGCCGTGGGGATTAGTTCGAGACCCCGGTGATTGTTGTTTGTCTCGCCAGTTTCCAGATTGAACCGGTTCTGCGCATACCCGCCAGGACGTTGGCTGCGGACTGTAATTGCCACGGAGTGTTCACCCATACCCCATTCGGAATGTGGTACCCAGGGGGGCACAATATCGACATGGCCGGTAGGTGCGTCGCTCTGTGCAAGGAGCTCAAGTGTTGCTTTGCCAGCTTCGCTGCCATCATCAAGACGTTTGTAAACATGGGTCCGCTCCTCGCCATCCAGCACGCCATAAATTGTCCAGGTATGGGCGTGATCGTGGACGTTCGCTCGATGTTGCGGTTGGCGAATCAAGCCGCCGACAAAGAACCCATGATCGGGATCGTGGTGCAGTTGGAGTTCGACACCCCGCTTGGCAGGCCATTCTTTTGATTTCTCGCGCATCTGTTCATCAGCGCACAATGTTTTCAGAATGCCACGGACACCTTCCCAATGTTCTGTTTCAGGCAAATCTTTAGCAAAATGATCGCGCAGATCGTCGATAAAGGTTTTAAAGGCTGGCACTGAATATTCGGTCATTAAAAGGTCTCCTCTTGCTTAGCTGTCTAATACTGACTCGTGGAACAGGTCTTCAACTGGGTAGGGCCTTCGATCAGCGTTTGATCGGTAAGATATTTCATAAAGCGTTCCACACTGGCTCGATTGGCCGCCAGATCCGTTGGCCAAATATCTACCCCAAAAATAGCCTGCTCGTCCTCAAAGGCATTGCGGGCAAAAGCCATTTCAGAATAGCCCGGGTCTTCATAAAACTCTGCGGCTTGGTGTTTGGCGTCCTCCCACATCGTTATCAGCGCGCGCGGCAGGTGCGGATGCGCGTCCGCCAGCTCGTTTTTGAAGACCAGCAAATGCATGATGGGATAATCGTATTTCTGAAAATAACGACCGCATTCTTCGCGCAGATCAGGCCACAACCGGTGAACGGACCCATTTCGCAGCCCTTCAAGAATGGCCGGCGGCGGGTGCGGGTGGATCATCATGGCGAGTTCACCAGCAATAAATCTTTCCGGCGCGCTAGGCTCATCGATCATGGTCAGGTCGGCTTCTTCCTGTCCCGGAAAAGCAACAAGTTCCGGACTCATTGTGTGCCAGTCCAGTTCGCGCCACGGCACATCATATTCGAAGGCTAGATCGCCCTTTGCGAGAACAGACATTGTCGTCTGAAAACTGCGGCAGCAAACCTTCCTGCCAATCAAATCAGTTGGTTTTGAGATGTTGGCGGCCGCGCTGACAAACATATGGTTCTGAGAGAACAGGCGGCGCGGAAAAACCGGTACAGCGCTATAAGGCCGGCCCTGTGCCTTCGAGGTCAGGTAGGAGGAAACCGACATTTCACAAATATCGAATTCTTCATCCTCATAAAAACGACGATGTCGGTCGATCCCTTCCCGACGCGGCGGTGCCATACCGACCTCGAGGGATTTGATCTTTATGCCGTCGGGGTTTTCGACCATATCCATAAAGAACGGAACATGTCGGTCATAGCGCTCCAACGCCATCGTCAGTTCAACTGCCATTGTTTTTCCCACCGGTCATAAATATGTCCCTGTTCAGCAACGATGCTATGCCGGACAGCATTTTGCTGCAACGGTAGCTCTGTTTTTAACGGCCGGGTTGGATTAGAATCTTCGCATGCGTGTTTTGTATCATCTCTGGTTATCGCCCTTTTGCCGCAAGGTTCAGATCGCTCTTCTGGAAAAAGGGCTGGAGGCCGAGCTTAAGACCGAGAATTTGTGGGATCGCCGTCCTGAATTTCTGGCGCTCAACCCTGCCGGTGACGTGCCAGTCCTGGTCGAAGAGGATGGTCAGGCAATCTGCGATTCGGCGGCAATTTGTGAATATCTGGAAGAAATAGCGCCTGACCCCTGTCTGCTTCCGGGGACCGCGTCAGAACGGGCGGAAGTGCGCAGACTGGTTTCCTGGTTTGACCGCAAATTCAATGTAGAGGTGAGCGAAAATCTGGTCGGTGAAAAGATCATGAAGCGGTTTCTTAAACGCGGTGCACCGGATGCGACAGCCATTCGCGCAGGAAAGAAAAACCTCGAATATCACCTCAAATATATTGCCTGGCTGTGCGAACGGCGCAATTGGTTGGCGGGGAATGACATGTCGCTGGCGGATATTGCGGCAGCAGCGCATATTTCCTGTCTCGATTATCTCGGCGATGTGCCGTGGGAGGACCATGAGGGTGCCAAAGAATGGTATGTCCGCATGAAATCACGCCCATCAATGCGGCCGATACTTGCCGACCATCTGCCGGGCGAACCACCCCCAAAACATTATGCCGATCTGGATTTTTGATGGGCCGTTAGCACCAACGGCACAGGTCTCAATGGAAAATGGGGAAAAGCTGGCCACCGGTCTGGCGATAGACCACTCACGGGCTATGCTTATTGAGCAATTAAGAAATCTGCGGATTTGAGGACTATGGCTGACGCGCGACACTATCTGAAAATAGAGGGCCAGTTTGAGATGGTTCGGGGCAATATAACCGATCCCTCTATCGCCTATGAAACATGGGGAACGCTCAGCGAAGTGGCGGATAATGCCGTACTGATCTTCACCGGCTTGTCACCATCAGCCCATGCCGCTTCTTCGACGACGGATCCATCGACCGGTTGGTGGGAAGACATGGTGGGTCCCAGCAAACCGATCGATACCAATCGCTACTTCGTCATCTGCATCAATTCCTTGGGCAGCTGTTTCGGGTCGACGGGACCAGCATCGATTAACTCCGAGACAGGCGACAAATACCGGTTGGATTTCCCCGTTCTGTGCCTTGAAGATATCGCCAGAACAGGTCAGCGCGTCATCGAGAAGCTTGGCATTGATGTGCTGCATAGTGTTGTCGGATCGTCGATGGGCGGTATGACTGCGCTCGCCTTTACTCTTCTATTTCCCGGAAAGGCGAGACGTCTTTTATCTGCCTCTTCCGCGGCGCGAAGTGAGCCATTTTCAATTGCGCTGAGGTCACTTCAACGCGAGCTAATTCGCAAAGATGCCGGATGGAAAGACGGGCTGTATGAGGATGGCGCGCCGCCAGCAACCGGAATGCTCATGGCGCGCAAGCTTGGGATGATTACCTATCGATCCGCTAAGGAATGGGAGCAGCGTTTTGGCCGCGAACGGGCGACCGATGATATCAGCAGCGGCAAGTCGGGTCCGTTTGGCATCGATTTCGAGATCGAATCCTATCTCGAAGCGCATGGCAAAAGTTTTATCAATGCGTTTGATGCGAACTGCTATCTGTATCTGTCGCGGGCGATGGATTTGTTTGATGCCAGCGATCACGGCGGCAGTATCGCAACCGCTTTATCCAGAACCGGGCTGGAAAGTGCCCTTGTAATTGGCGTTAAAACTGATTTTCTGTTTCCGCCGCATCAGCAGGAAGAATTGGCTGCCGGTTTGAAGGCGGGCAATGTCGATGTCGAGTTTCAACTGCTGGACTCACTCCAGGGGCACGATTCCTTTTTGATCGATATGGATCGGTTCCGGCCTGTCATCAGCGCGTATTTCTGAACAACCAGCGTTGCCTAGAGTTGATGGTTCGGGGTCGAGTGGGAGATGTCGAGTTCATCGCCGTTCATCTCTTCTTCAATATCAGAAAAGAGCGGTGTGCTGAGATAACGTTCCCCTGTGTCTGGCAGCATACATAGGACGGTCGCGCCATCAGGTGCCTTGGCGCAAACTTGAAGTGCTCCTGCGAGCGTCGCGCCAGCGGTAATCCCGACAAATATCCCTTCCTTGCTGGCAAGGTCGCTGCTGCAGCGCATCGCTTCTTTGCCGGAAATGGTCACCACTCCGTCGATTATCCCCATCGCTGCCGTGTCATTGGTGAGCCGCGAAATAAAATTCGGTCCCCAGCCCTGTAAGGGGTGTGGCTGATAGGCGGGGTGTGTCCCGACGGGGTTGCCGTTGTCATCCATTTCCTGGGGTTGGCCGCTGGAGAGAACCGGCGCTTCCTCAGCTTCGCAGACGACGATCTTGGTGTCTGGCCGATGCTTGGCGAGTTCCCGCGCGACACCTTTGAGGGTACCGCCTGTGCCATAACCCGTCACCCAGTAATCCAAACGGTCACCCTCGAAATCCCTTATGATCTCCTGCGCCGTGGTTTTTGAATGAAAGTCGGGATTGGCTTCATTTTCAAACTGTCGTGTCATGAACCAACCATGCTTCTCGGCCAGTTCCGCCGCCTTGTTGATCATCCCGGTACTGCGTTCTGCGGCCGGTGTCAGGATAACTCTGGCACCGAGAAATCGCATCAGCTTGCGCCGCTCGATACTGAAAGTTTCTGTCATGGTGACGACCAGCGGATAACCTTTCTGTGCGCATACCATGGCGAGGCCGATACCGGTATTGCCGCTGGTCGATTCAACAACCGTCTGTCCCGGCTTGAGCGCACCGGAGCGTTCAGCATCCTCGATTACCCCCAGCGCTAATCGATCTTTGACGGAGCCCAGTGGATTAAAGGCCTCAATCTTGGCGTAGAGATTAACGTTTGGCGGCGCGATATTGTTGATCTTGACGACAGGGGTATTGCCGATGGTTTCCAGGATGTTGTTGAATTTCCGTTTCATCTGTCGTCGGATTCCTTGGTGTCGCGATTGTCGATCTTAAAGCTGACATTATCTCAAGATAGAAATTAGCAATAGGGTCACAGCTGCCGCGCCCGATAAAACGTCTCCCTTTCACATAGGAAAATCGATATTCTGTCTGGGGAGCCAACGGCAAATCAACCTGCAAACGCTTCTTCCCAGGGATGCAGTGGCAGAAGGGAGATCATTCTCAATGGAGTGGCTAGTTGAACCGCTAGAGGCGATCTGGCGTGAGATCGTTCTGGAACTTTCCGGCCCCGAGTTTTATCTCCAGCTTGGCGTGGTCGTGCTCGCGGTTGCCGCGGGTTGGGTTGTCGCCAACTACGTCGCCCGGCATGTCGGCATTTTTCGTGATGAGCCTCAAGAAGGGGCGCTGCTTGATTTGCGGTCGGCTCTGTATCGAACCTCTGCCCTTGTGTTGCCGGTCTCAATAGCGATTTCACTTGGTTTGGCGTCGATAATGAGCGCCGGCGCGATTGATGAAGCCTGGCTGGTGACCGGCGCGCAGGGGATCGCGTTTATTTTTGTTATCTACAGCCTCGCTGCGCATTTGATGACGAATGCGACGACAATCGCCCTCCTGAAATGGATCGGGTGGCCGATTGCTCTACTCTACAGTTTTGGCTGGCTGGATGACGTAATCCTGCACCTCGATAGCGTTAGCCTCACGATTGGTAACATCAAAGTCAGTCTTTATGCCGTGTTGCGGACCTTGCTGTTCGGGTTCGTCCTGTTCTGGATTGGCCGATTGTCCAGCGCGACGGGAAAACGTGTTATCCGGGCGCAGGAAACGCTAGAGCTTGGTACCCGCGAGGTCATCGCCAAGCTTTTTGAGATTGCGCTTTTTGTCCTGATCTTTTTGCTGTTGCTCAATGTGATGGGCGTTGATTTGACGGCCCTGGCGGTTTTTGGTGGTGCATTGGGCGTCGGGTTGGGGTTTGGCTTACAGCAGATTGCCTCCAACTTTATATCCGGCATCATTATTCTACTGGACCGGAGCCTCACCATTGGTGACTACATTCAGCTTGAGGATGGCCGCAAAGGGATGTTGCGGGAACTCAATATGCGGTCGGCCACATTTCGGTGCAAATGCATGACCGTTTCGCGGTAGATGTTGCGGGAACTCAATATGCGGTCGGCCACATTGGAGACTTTCGATGGCAAGGACATCATGGTGCCGAACGAGAAATTCATCACCACGACCTTCACCAACTGGACCCATAACAACAAGCTGCAACGTTACCCCATAAACTTTCAGGTGGCCTATAAAACCGATCTCGAAAAAATGTTTCCAATTATTCGAGAGGTTGTCTCAAGCCATCCCCAAGTTCTCAGCGGCGATGATATTTCGATTGAATTAAGACCTGATGCCGAGATTTCCAAGTTTGCAGATTCGGGTATTGAAATCCTCGTGGAGTTCTGGATGGAGGGAATTGACGCCATAGACCCAACTCATTGAGAAGGCGATGGCCTCGCGCTCGGCTCCGTGTGACAAACCCGCAGCGGCGGCAACCATACCCGACGCGGCGGCACCAAACGATATACCGATATTACGGATCGCCTGTACCGAGGCGCCGGCCATATGCTTTTCACTTTCCGGCACGATGGAGATGATGCGGGAAATTGTCGGGTTATTGATAAAGCCTAACCCGACGCCGGTAAGCGCGATGGCGACGGCGATCAAGGTAACGGGCCCGCTATCAACAGTGAGCCAGACACCGACTGCCCCGGCCAGAATGAACAGCAACCCGATCAGCAGAAATTCGGATTCATATTTGCGGGGCAGCGTGGCGACCGCCAGCGCACTCACCGTCCACATGATCGACTGGATTGCAAATAGATACCCCGCGATGAACGGTGATACGCCATACAACGCTTGTAGATAAAAGGTCGAGTAGGTGTTGACGATGGCGAGTACGATGCTGCCGAAGAACAATATCCAGTATACCGCCCCCAGCTCTGTCGTCAGGGAGGTGACGCCGCGCGGGAACATGTTGTGTTCTGATTTTGCATCCAGCCAAAATGTCATGATGGCAAAAACAATCGCGATGACAATGAACAGGGCGCGCAGCCAGAGCTCTTCGGTGAGTGACGTCCCGCTGATTAGAAAAACCGCCAGGGTCAATAACGCCAATCGCCGGTAGGGCAGCGCCGAGAGCTTGCCATGGCCTTTTTCGCCATCTACCCGCAGCCAGACCAATGTCACAAACAGGACAATAAGCGGCAGCAGGCCGAGGAACGCCCATTGCCACAAGTCAGGTTCGGCGAACAGGGCACCAAAACCGGGTCCCATAATTGTCGCGGTGCCCCAGATGGTGGAAACCACCCCCAGGATGCGGGGCCTTAAATGGGGGGGTAGGCAATAGCGATCAGCCCATAGCCCTGGGAGGCTAAAGCGCCCCCGCCCATTCCCTATAACAACCGCCAACCTACAAAGGTCGGCATATCGGGGGCCAGCGCCGCGCCGGTCAGACCAAGCCCCAGAACAAGCCCCGCCCCGGCATAGGCGGTGCGGAGCCCAAACGCATCGCGTAAGGCATGGGCGCTGGCGGCGCCGACGATCGCCCCAACAGCGAAAAGGGAGAACGCCCAGCTGTAAAATCGAATGCCGCCGAGATATTCCTGCACGGTTGGCATGATGGTGGCGACCACGAACTGATTGATCGCAAACAAACCCATCCCGAGGCCGAGGACCAGAGTGTATACGCCGAGACGACCGGTAAAAATATCTGTCCAGCGCGCGCTTTCTTCTTCCGGCGGAGCTTGTGTGTCTGTCATGGGTCGGATCGTCGCGCGCTTTCCGTCACCGGGTCAATGTGGGCGACAAACTATTTTCTGACGGGTCGTGACAATATCAGTAATCCAAGAACCGATATGGCGCCGCCAATGGCCAGCGCCAGGAACCCGGCAATCCATCCGGTGGCCTCAAACCGGCCGCCGGCCAGATCAAGCGCCATGCCAACCAGCGGGGGGTGCGATAATCCCGCCGGAAAACCCAACCGATGCGTAAAACGCCATATACATCCCTTTAAGTTTGGGATCGGAAGCCGCCATCATTCCCGCCACCAGCGAAGCGTTTCGGCCATAGGAAAAAGCACCAAGAATAAAGAGCAGGATGAGAAGAATCGCATAGCTTCCTTCGACAGTGCCGGCGATCAACACGCTGGCGACGAGTGAATTTGTCGCGGCACTTATCATGAGGCGGCGACGATCATAACTCGTGGTGAGCTCGCTCAAGACCATGCTTGCCGGAATGCCAATCAGCGCAATGATTGTCGCCATGACGGTCGGTTTCACCAGATACCCGGCCTCTGGTGTAATCGGGAGCAGGAAGATCAGGAAGGTCGGTGCCCAGACACGAAGCGCAAACACCTCCCAAGCGGCGCCGAAGATGCCCGCGACATAGCCGAGCGCTACACGGTTTCTGAGCACCGGGCGAAAATCCAGTGGATGGGTGTCGGGCTTGTCGATCTGTTGCGGCGGGTTGGCTGGCAATATAATCGCGATGATGGTGGCAGCCGCATAAAAACCCGCACCAGCGATGATGAAAGCCCAGCGCCAGTCGAGCCATTCCTTGATCTCACCACCGACGAGTATTGAAAGTCCTGAGCCGAGGGCAAAGAACGAGGTGTAATAGACCACGCCGCGATTGCGCGATGCCTCCGGAAGCTGATCGGTCAGTGCACGAAGGCTTGGCATATAAGTGCCGGCAAGACCGAGCCCGGTCAGAATCCGCAGAATGACCCCGGACCAGAAACCATCGGCGGTAAAGCCCAACAGGATAGACGCCGTCCCGCCAATGAGTGCCGAGACGATATAGATCAGCTTGGAATCGATCCGGTCGGTCAGGCTGGTAAGGATCAAAACCGCCGTGACATAGCCGATAAAGAACGCGCCACCGACCATCCCCGCTTCGGTATTATTGAGCGCCCAAGCATCCTTGAGTTCGGGCAATACGGCCGCCACGGTCATAAAGCTCATGAGGCTAAAGACCAGGGCAACTGCGAAGGAGGTGATGAGAACAAAGACCGGTATCACCGTATGGTATCAGGCCGAATTTGTCTGACAACGTTCGCCGTAAGTTATTGTGCGAGCGTTGCCTTCATGCTGGGGTGAAAGCGACAGAAGTACCCGTCAAACATGCCTTTGGTGACGGTTATCGTACTGCTTTGATTTGGTTTCAGATTTCCGGTTCCCCAGCTCTTGTCGTTGGCCGTGGCGGTATGGGGCACAATATCCTTGTTGATCCAGGTAATACGATCCCCGGGCTCTACCTTGAGCATCTTTGGGGCAAAGGCAAAATCCTGGATGTCGACAATATGAACTGTCGGAGTGGGTTGCATTTGGGCGAAAACCGGAATGGTGAAAGGGAGAATGGCAGCCGCAATCGCAGCTGCCATCCACCCAACGACTTCACGTCGCTGCATTTTCATCGGACGCATTTTTATTTGAGTCCTTTGACCATCATCTCGGCATGTTTTTCATGCACCTTAAAAATCTTCAGACCCACCTTGAAGAGCGCTTTTACTTCCGCATTCTCGATATTCGGGATGAACGCGTTGGCGACCAGGCCATTAACCGCTTTGTGATAGGCAAGCTCGTTATTGGCGTAGAATTTATCGAAAGCCTTACCGCGCAGCTTGCTCATCTTGTCGACCAGCTTGTGTGAATTGGCGGTCAATTGTTTGCTGAGGAAATTATCCTGCGGGTTCGCGTTGAGTTTTTTAAGAAGCGCCAGCGCCTGGGTATTTACGGCTTCATGATCACGGATCATGGTGCGTGCGAAGGCATGTATTTGGGGGTTGGTCGAAATCGCCAATGCCAGATGGGCGTAGCGAATATCGATGTTATCCGCCGTATAGGCGACATGGGCGATCTGGAGGTCATTGAGCTTGGCCGGATCGTTGGCTTGGGCACCGCTGACGATTGTCGTCAGGGCGAGCGCGACGCTGGCAATAAGTGTCCGTATTTTCATCATTCTGTTCCTTTTAATCAGTCCTGTAATTTGCCCGGCGAGGGTTGATCTGAAAATTCCCGCTGTGCAGATCGTTAAAATATGGATGAAGTACCGAATGATGAATGACGGTTCGTCCATATAAATTGACTGATCGTTCAAATGTCTTTTAAAGCCACAAATATCTTGTTACGTTGGAATCAGACAGAACAGTGGACACCTAATGGACTTGCTCAGTGATATTCTTGGATTGATGAAGCTCTCCGGAATACTCTATTTCCGGACCGCTTTCACGGCGCCGTGGGGCGTCGAAGTGCCGTCCTTTGAGAAAGTTGCGCGGTTCCACTACGTCCATCGCGGCTGGTGTTTCGCGCATGTTGATGGGGAACCCGAGGCATTGCTACTGGAGCAGGGTGATCTCATTATTATCCCACATGGCGCCAGTCATGTTCTCTCAGATCCGAAAGAGGTGGAGGCGCGCACGGTCGATCAGGTGGTCGAGGAGTCAGGCTTTACCGGGCAAGGGGCGCTGGTGGTTGGCGAAGCGGGCAGCGGGCATGAGAGCCAGCTGATCTGTGGTTATTTTGCCTTTGAGGCCGAAGCCAGCCATGTGCTGGTCGATGCGCTGCCGCGCTTCATTCATATCAAGGATTACGGCAAGGTCTCGCCAGGCTGGCTCGATGACACGCTCAAAGTCATTGGGGCGGAGGCCGGTGGTGATCAGCTCGGCAGTGATCTCATCGCGCTCAAACTGTCAGAAATCATATTTACCCAGGCGATCCGGCATTATCTCGCGAATGACGGCAAGAACCGAAAGGGCCTGGCCGGTTTTGCCGATCCACATATTTGCCAGTCTCTGCAAGCCATTCATCAGGATCCGGCAACTCCCTGGACAGTCGAGAGTCTTGCCCGGGAAGCGGGGCTGTCGCGCACGGCCTTTGCCAACCGGTTTAGTGAGCTGACGAGCTATACGCCGCTGAACCATCTCACCTCCTGGCGGATGCAGCTGGCGCGGCAATTACTGGTGGAAAGTGATTTGCCCATCATTGATGTGGCGGCACAGGCTGGCTATCAATCCGAGGCTTCCTTTGGCCGGGTTTTCAAACGCCATATCGGGCAACCACCCGCAAGCTATCGACGGGCGCGGTCAACGGTCACCGCTGCTTCCTAACGTCGATAGATTCGAGATTGCGGCGGGCAGCTTCGGTTAGCGGCCCTTCGACGGAAATCTCCAGCACTTTGAGCCAGTCGGCGCGCGCGGCAGCGATCTCGCCCTGCGCTTTGCGGATCAGGCCGCGTTCCAGTAACCCGTCATGGTCGTTCGGTTTGAGCGCGAGAGCAGCGACCACGTCCTGCTCGGCGAGATCGAGGGTGCCGACCTTGCGCCAGGCGCTGGCGCGGAAGATCAAGGCATCCGCATTGTCGGGGGCCTTCTCTACGACGAGGTTGAGATCATCGAGAGATTTCCAATATTGACCTAATCCCGCATGGGCAATGCTGCGGTCGATCCGCAGATCAAGATTCTCCGGCTGCAGCTTAATCGCCCGCGTCAGGAGTTTGGCGGCTGTCTGGGGTCTCCCGGCAATATTCCATGCATTGGCTGCCTGGCCATACAACCCGGCGCGCAGATCAGGTCGATTTGGTTTGGGTTGTTCTGCCAGTTCTTCCAGCATCCGCGCGGCCTGGCTGTATTGTCCCATCCCCAGAAGCGAGACCGCGATGCAATGGATCGCCGCTTCACCACCACCCTTCTTGCGCCAGGTAAGGGCGGAGTCATGAGCGTATTTCGGATTGGTCCGGGCGAGCGCCATACAGGCGGCATATTCCCGGGCCTCCAGGCTTTTGGGGGTCAGGACTTTTCCATGTTGGCCACGGCTGGTGGATGGCACAATGATTGCCGCGATGAAAATCGCGCTGAGCAATGTTATCGTTCGCTTGGTGTTGTTTGCCATCGCTGCAAACCGTTACAGTCCGAGAATAGAATTCACCTTATCGATATAGGCGCCTGACACAAACATGTCTCATCTTTTCTGCTTCGGATTTGGATTTACCGCCCGGCGTCTGGCCGCCAAATATAAGGTCGCAGGCTGGTCAATTTCGGCGACAGCACGGTCCGAAGACAAATGCGCCGCGCTGAAAGCAGAGGGTATTAATTGCCAGGTCTTTGACGGCACGGCACCACTCACCGATTTGACCGCCCTGGAAAAAACCACCCACATCCTGTTGTCGGCGCCGCCTGGGGAGGCGGGCGATCCCGTCTTCAATCTGCATCGCGATGATCTCGCGGCCCTGCCGAACCTGCAATGGGTCGGCTATCTGTCTGCTACCAGCGTCTATGGCGATACAAAGGGGGCTCCGGTTGATGAAAATGCCGCGTTGCGGGCAACGACGGTGCGTGGCCTTCGGCGAATTGAGTCAGAAGAAGACTGGCTCAACTGTGTCTCGACGATTGGTTTGCCGGTTCATGTTTTCCGGCTGGCGGGTATTTACGGTCCGGGGCGCAGCGCGATTGATCAGCTCCGTGCCGGTCGGGCGCGGCGTATTATCAAAGAAGGCCATCTGTTCTCGCGGATACATGTTGATGACATCGTGTCAGTGCTCGACGCGTCCATAAAGCGGGTGTGGCCGGGTTCCATCTATAACGTGTGTGACGATGAAGCGGCGATGAGTTCCACTGTGGTGGAATATGCTGCTGAACTGCTCGGTGTCGAACCGCCACCGGCGATACCGTTCGACGATGCCGACCTCAGCGACATGGCGCGCAGCTTTTATGCTGATAACCGGCGGATAAACAATCAGCTGATCAAATCAGCGCTAGGGGTAAAGCTCGCCTATCCCAACTACCAAGTCGGGTTGCAGGCTATTTTGGCGGAGACCGCTGACTAGCCGCCCGCCAACTTATCCACCACGGCAAATATTTTGGCCAAATCTTCCTCACGCGACAGGCGGTGGTCACCGTCTTTGATGAAGGTCGTGGTCACGTCATTCGTTTTTAGCTGACGGGAAATGGCGTGTGCGTGTTCCCACGGCACCGCGTCATCCTCGATTCCCTGAAAAAGATGAACCGGGCAGTTGATATTGATTGTCTTGCCCAGCAAGAGTCGTTCTCGCCCATCCTCAATTAGATCCATGGTGATGGGGTAGGGGCTGTCATCATATTCAGAGGGCTGGTGATAAATTCGGTCCCGCTGCAGCGTATCCTTAATTTTTGGCGTATAGCCTTTCCACATGAGCGATTCGGTGAAATCGGGGGCGGCGGCGATGCCCACCAGCCCGGCCACCCGTTCAGGTCGCGCGAGTGCGGCCAGCAGCATGATCCAGCCCCCCATCGAGGAGCCAACGAGGATTTGTGGGCCGTCCGTTAAATTGTCGAGAACATCAATCACGTCTTCAGACCATTTGCCGATTGTGCCATCGGTAAACGCGCCGGAAGACTGGCCGTGGCCCTGATAATCGAACCGCAGATAGGCCCGCCCTTGGGCCTGGCAGTGCGCTTCGAGGGCAACCGCCTTGGTGCCATCCATGTCAGACATAAAGCCGCCAAGGAAGATTACACCGGGTCCGCTTCCCTCTGTTTTGTGGTAGGCAATCGTCGCGCCATCGTCGCGCGTAAAAATTTTTGGTGCATTAGTCATTGCGTGCCCTACTGGTCCAGCGGTAAGTCAAGGATATGGAGTCTGCCACACCTCAATCTAGCACCGGGAATTCTTCCAACAAAGAGTCCCCTGTGGTTATGCAAATTTTGCCGTCGCTGATTACCGGCGGTGTTGAACGTGGCACGATTGACGTGACCCAGGCGCTGACCGCTGCCGGCTGGCGGGCGATCGTGGTTTCCAGCGGTGGGCCGATGCAACACGAGGTCGAGCGAGCTGGTGGATTGCACATTGAATTTCCGGCTGCGAGTAAAAACCCGATAACGGCCTACCGGAATATTGCTCGGCTGGTGTCACTGGTTAGAGAACATGACGTCGATATTCTGCATGCGCGAAGCCGGGTGCCTGCCTGGAGTGCCCTGAGCGCTGCGAAAAAAACCGGCATCAAATTTATCACGACATTCCATGGCAACTACAATGCGGGCAATCCGCTTAAAAAATTTTATAACTCTGTAATGGCGCGCGGTGATCTGGTCATCGCGATCTCACAGTTTATTGGTGACCAGATTTGTGACCGCTATGGTGTTCCCGCCGACAAGGTGCGCGTTGTGCCACGAGGCGCCGATATCAAGCTGTTTGACCCTGCCGCGGTAAGCCCGGAGAGGGTTATTCAACTGGCGGAGGCCTGGCGCGTGCCCGATGACGCGACGGTCGTGATGCAGCCCGGTCGCCTGACCCGCTGGAAGGGGCATAAGGTAATGCTCGAGGCGTTGAGCCGGATCGAGAACCGCGACGGATTGCGCTGTATCATGGTGGGGAGTGCGCAGGGTCGTGAGGCCTATGTTCGAGAGTTGCAGGAAGATATTGTCCGGCTTGGCCTGGAATCAGTCGTCCATCTGCCGGGGGACTGCCGCGATATGCCCGCCGCCTTTATGTTGGCTGATCTGGTGGTTTCCGCGTCTGTCGATGCTGAGGCTTTCGGCCGGGTTATCGTCGAAGCGCAGGCCATGGGGCGGCCGATCATCGCGACTGATCATGGCGCTGCCCGTGAAACCGTGACGCATGGCGAGAATGGCTGGCTTGTGCCGCCTGATGACGCCAGCGCGCTGGTAAATGTTCTGCGCGAAGCCTTGTCGATCGACAATGAGACTCGCGATCTCATTGCCCGGCGTGGCATTGCGAATGTGCGTGAAAACTATACCAAGGATTTAATGGGTGAGCGCACGATGACGGTTTATCAGGAGATATTATCGGACCAGTTTGGTCATGGTGGATGATCCGCATAAAAACATACTGGTCATAAAACTTGGCGCCTTCGGCGATATTGTACTGGCGCTCGGTCCTTTTGCCGCCATTCGGCAACATCATCCTGATGCCAAAATCACCCTTCTCACGACAGCGGCCTTTGAGGCGTTTCTCGAACCCAGCAACTATTTTGATGCAATCTGGATCGATACCAGACCGGCGCTTTGGCAGGTCCCAAAATGGCTGGAATTGAAATCGCGATTGCGGCAAGGCGGGTTTAGCCGTGTCTATGATATGCAAACGTCTGATCGCAGCAGCTGGTATTTCAGATTGTTTGGATCTCGGTACAGTCCGGAATGGTCAGGCATTGCCCGTGGTTGTTCTCATCCCCATGCCAATCCCGACCGGGACTTTATGCACTCGATAGAACGGCAGGATGAGCAGTTGGCGATGGCCGGGATATCGTCGGTGCCACCGGCCGACCTGTCCTGGGTAACAGCCGATACAAAACGGTTTGATCTGGCAGATCGCTTTGTTTTGCTCATTCCTGGCGGTGCGCCGCACCGATTGGCTAAACGTTGGCCGGTGAAACGCTATGCGGCACTGGCGCATGGCTTGGCAGACCAAGGCATACAGCCGGTTATTCTGGGATCGGCATCCGAAGCCCCTTTGGCACAGGACATTGTCTCCACCTGTTCTTTGGCAAGAGATCTCTGCGGACAAACGGCATTGGCAGATATTGCCGTACTGGCGCGCGATGCTGTCGGTGCTGTGGGCAATGATACCGGGCCCATCCATATGATCGCAGCCGCCAATTGTCCAACCGTTGTATTGTTTTCGGCGGCCTCCGATCCTGCATTGACCGAACCCCGCGGGGCGGAAGTTGAGGTCTTCAGACGTGATAATTTGGCAGAACTATCCGTCGAAGCAGTTGCCGCAGCGTTAAGATTGCGTTAAACGGCTGCTTGCTATGTCTCTTTCTGGAAGAGTTTTTGTTTTAACAACGGGTGTAATCGCCTGAATGAACGCCAAATGATAAGACCCTCATGAGCACTGCGAACGAGAGCGCAGAGGCTCCACGCGCCGCGAGCGCGTCGGGCGAAGGCGTCTCACTTACCCTGCCAGACGGTAGCGTCCGCAAATTTGACGGACCGGTTTCCGGTGCCGATTTAGCAGCCGATATCGGGCCGGGTCTCGCCAAGGCAGCGATCGCTGTCGTCGTGAATGGAGAGGTGCGGGATATTGCGTGCGCCATCGAGTCTGATGCTGACGTCAGTATCGTCACGAGAAAAGACGATCGTGCGCTGGAATTGATCCGACATGACGCCGCGCATGTCATGGCGCAGGCCGTTCAGAAACTTTATCCCGGCACGCAGGTCACCATTGGGCCATCAATTGAGCATGGCTTTTATTACGACTTTGCCCGGGAAGAGCCTTTTACGCCGGAAGATCTGGAAAAGATTGAAGCCTGTATGGCTGAGATCATTGCCGCCGATGAACCCTTTGTGCGTGAAGTCTGGGATCGGGATGAGGCTATCGAGACATTCTCCGGCATGGGCGAGAAATATAAAGCCGAGCTGATTGAAGGTCTGCCCGCTGAAGAAGACGTCTCTGTTTATCGTCAGGGTGACTGGTTTGATCTCTGCCGGGGGCCGCATTTACCGTCGACTGGTCATGTCGGCAAAGGGTTCAAGCTTCTAAAACTTGCCGGTGCCTATTGGCGGGGTGACGCCCGTAACGCCATGTTGCAGCGCATTTATGGCACTGCCTGGCGCGATCCTAAGGAACTCCGTGTCTATCTCCATCAGCTTGAAGAGGCTGAGAAGCGCGATCATCGCCGTCTTGGTCGTGAGATGGATTTGTTCCATTTTCAGGAAGAAGCGATTGGCTCTGCCTTCTGGCACCCCAAGGGCTGGACCCTGTACCGCGCGATTGAAAACTATATGCGCGCCCGCCTTGATGAGGCCGGGTATCAGGAGGTCAAAACGCCGACCCTGTTTGATCGCGCCTTGTGGGAGCAATCCGGTCATTGGGAAAAGTTCCGCGAGCATATGTTTACGGCGGATACGGAAGATGAGCGGACATTGGCGGTAAAGCCGATGAATTGTCCGGGGCATGTTCAGATTTTCCGACAGGGTATCAAGAGCTATCGGGACCTGCCGTTGCGGATGGCGGAGTTTGGTTCCTGTCATCGCTATGAACCCTCTGGGGCATTGCATGGTCTGATGCGGGTGCGCGCTTTTACCCAGGATGACGCCCATATTTTCTGCACTGAAGATCAGGTCACTTCTGAAACCAAAGAATTCTGTGACCTGCTTTTGAAGATTTATGCTGATTTTGGCTTTACCGATGTTGTGGTCAAATTTTCTGATCGGCCTGAAGTCCGTGCAGGAGACGACAGTGTCTGGGACAAGGCTGAAGGTGCGCTGAAAGATGCTGTTGATGCCGCTGGTCTGGAATACTCGCTGAATCCCGGTGAAGGCGCGTTCTACGGACCCAAGCTTGAGTTTGTCTTACGGGATGCGATTGGCCGCGACTGGCAGTGCGGGACTTTGCAGGTTGATTTTGTGCTGCCCGAACGGCTTGATGCCGAGTTTGTTGCCGAGGACGGCCAAAAACACCGTCCCGTCATGCTGCATCGCGCTATTTTGGGATCATTTGAACGGTTTATCGGCATTTTGATTGAAAACTGTGCCGGAAGGATGCCGCTTTGGCTGGCACCGACACAAGTAACCGTGGCGACAATTACCAACGCCGCCGATGATTATGGCGCCGAGGTTGTTACGACACTCCGCGCTGCCGGGTTGCGTGCTGAACTCGACGCGCGGAATGAAAAGATTAATTATAAGATACGTGAGCACAGCCTTGCCAAGGTGCCGGCAATTTTTGTCGTTGGTGCCAAGGAGCTGGAAGAGCGTACAGTTGCCATTCGCCGCCTTGGGGGTAAGGATCAGGAAGTCCTTGCCTTGACCGAGGCGGTCGCTAGACTCACCGAGGAATCCGCACCGCCCGCCGGTAGATCCGGCAGGTTTTCAGGGTCGGCGGACCCATTATTGAAGGAGAAACGCCCATCGCAAGACGACCTTTCCAGCAGCCGCAACCCAAGAAGGATGACCGGCGCATAAACGAATTTATTGAAGCAACCGAAGTCCGACTTGTTGGCGAAGATGGCGAAGTTTTTGGCGTCGTACCGACTGCAGAAGCTATTGAAAAGGCTGAACAAGCAGGTCTCGATCTGGTTGAGATGGCCTCGAATGCCAGTCCACCGGTTTGCAAGATTCTCGATTACGGCAAGCTGAAATACGAGGATCAGAAACGCAAGGCGGAAGCCCGCAAGAAACAAAAGACCATCGACGTCAAAGAGATCAAGATGCGTCCCGGCATTGAGTCGCATGACTACGACGTCAAAATGCGGGCAATGAACCGGTTTCTCGGTGATGGCGACAAGGTAAAGGTTACCCTGCGCTTTCGGGGTCGCGAGATGGCCCATCAGGACCTCGGCATGAATGTGTTGAACCGGGTGCGCGAGGATCTCGAAGATCAGGCGAAGGTGGAGCAATACCCGCGTATGGACGGCCGCCAAATGGTGATGGTGCTGGTACCGCGTTAAGGCGTTGCCACTGTTGCGTGAGAGGGCAGAGCTGGGTCTGTCCTTAATCCTTTCAACCTACTTGCAATCTTGCTGCAGGGCCGTTATAAACCGCGGCCTTGCGCAGTATTGTGTAAGGACAGATCGTCCGGCGAATTATCCGCATCGCCATATGGTGCAGGGTAGTGGGCATGCCGAGGCGGTCTGAATGACAACCGACCACCTATAAGGATATTGGAAATGCCCAAGATGAAGACGAAATCGAGCGCCAAGAAGCGCTTCTCCAAAACTGGTACCGGCAAGATAAATCGCAATTACGCGTATAAGCGCCATTGCCTGGAAGAAAAGTCATACAAGATGCGCCGCAAAGCCCGCGGAACGACGACCTTGGCACCGCAGGATGCCAAGCTCGTTCGCCAATATATGCCTTATCTATAATCGAGCTGACGGAGAAACGATATGTCACGCGCAAGAAGCGGCGTTGCAGCGCACGCCCGCCACAAAAAAGTTTTAGCACAGGCCAAAGGGTATCGCGGTCGTAACCGCACCGCCTTTCGGGTTGCCAAGGAAAAGGTCGAGAAAGGGCTGCAATATGCCTATCGCGACCGCCGTAACCGCAAGCGTAATTTTAGGGTTTTGTGGATTCAGCGGATCAATGCCGGTGCCCGCCTGAATGGGCTGACTTATTCCCGTTTGATGAATGGTTTGAACCGCGCTGGTATCGAATTGGATCGTAAAGTTCTTGCCGAACTGGCGGTCAAGGAACCGGCAGCGTTCAAGACGATCTGTGAACAGGCTCAGGCCGCGCTGGCGGACTAATCCAGCTCGAAGATCAACGGCTTGGGGCTGACCCGCTAATTCCAGCATGGCGACACCCTGATGACGGGGCGCTCCGCTGGTTGCGGGTAGCGTAATGGGCATTGGCGGATGACAACGGAAAATCTCGACAGCTTACGCGACACGCTGTTTGCTGAAATAGACAATGCAGCTGATCTCGACGCGCTCGAAGCCATTCGCGTTGCAGCACTCGGTAAACAGGGCAGTGTTACCGGGCTCTTGAAAGGGTTGGGCCAGGCGGCACCAGAAGACCGTAAAGCCTTGGGTCAATCCATCAATACTGTAAAGGTTGCGGTGAATGACGCGCTCGCTGCGCGCAAGGATGACCTCGAAGCAGGGGCGCTTGATGCCATGCTGGTTGAGGAAGCAATCGATGTCTCACTGCCGGTTCGGCCGCATCAGGATGGATGCATTCATCCGATCAGCCAGACCATTGATGAAATGCTCGCAATCTTTTGCGAGATGGGGTTCGAAGTTGCCGAGGGGCCACATATCGAAACCGACTTCAATAATTTTACCGCGCTCAACATTCCGCCTGAGCATCCGGCGCGGCAGGAACATGACACTTTCTATCTGCCTGAAAAAGAAGATGGCTCTCGGCTGGTTTTGCGCACCCATACATCGCCGGTACAAATTCGCACGATGGTTGCTGAGCAACCGCCAATCCGGATCGTGGTTCCGGGCCGCACCTTCAGGGCAGATTATGACGCGACACATTCCCCGATGTTTCATCAGGTCGAAGGGTTGGTCATTGATGAGACGACCCATATGGGACATCTCAAGGGTTGCCTGATCGAATTCTGCCGGGCGTTCTTTGGCGTTGATGATTTGCCAGCGCGTTTTCGCCCCTCTTACTTTCCCTTTACCGAGCCATCGGCCGAAATGGATATCGGTTGTTCGCGAGAAGGCGGTGGTCTGACGATTGGCGCCGGGGCCGACTGGCTGGAGATACTTGGCTGCGGCATGGTGCATCCAAATGTGTTGGCGGCTTGCGGTATCGACTCAACGAAGTATCAGGGCTTTGCCTTTGGCCTGGGGATCGAACGGGCCGCAATGCTCAAATACGGCATTCCCGACCTTCGGACATTTTATGAATCTGATCTCCGCTGGTTGCGGCATTACGGGTTTGCGGCGCTTGATATCCCTGCCGTCACCAAGGGGGTGTAGGCGATGCTGTTTACATTTTCCTGGCTCAAAGAACATCTTGAAACCGATGCCTCTTTAGAAGAGATCACTGATCGTTTGTCGATGCTCGGCCTTGAAGTTGAAGGCATTGATGATCGCGGTGAAGCGCTCGCACCGTTTGTGATCGGATATGTTAAAGAAGCAAAACAACATCCCAATGCAGACCGGTTGCAACTCTGTGTTGTCGATACCGGCAATGGCGATGAACAGGTGGCTTGTGGGGCGCCCAACGCGCGTACGGGGATGAAGGGCGTGTTTGCGCCAAGTGGAAGCTACATTCCTGGTTCCGATATGACCCTAAAGCCGTCAAAAATTCGCGGCGAAGACTCAAACGGCATGCTCTGTTCCGAACGCGAGATGGGACTGTCTGACGACCACGAAGGTATCATCGAACTGCCAGATGATGCGCCGGTTGGTGAGGGTTGGGCAAAATGGGCCGGGATAGATGACGCGATTATTGATATTGCGCTGACACCCAACCGGGGCGATTGCGCCAGCGTCCGCGGTATCGCACGCGATCTGGCGGCGGCAGGGCTTGGTACGCTAAAGCCGCTCAATGAGGATAAAGTTGCCGGCAGTTTCGAAAGCACCATCAAGTGGCGACGTGATTTTCCGGCGGAAGCTGGGGACGCGTGTCCGATGGTGGTTGGCCGGACGTTCTGCAATGTAAAGAATGGCGTAAGTCCGCAATGGTTGCAGGATCGTCTGCGGGCAATTGGCTTGCGACCCATCTCGGCGCTGGTTGATATTACAAACTGGTCGACCTTTGATCTGGGTCGGCCCCTCCACGTGTTTGATGCTGACAAGATCAGCGGTGATCTCACCATGCGATTTGCGCGTTCTGGTGAGAAACTGGAAGCACTCGACGAGCGGGAATATGCGCTTGAAGACGGCATGATCGTCATTGCCGACGAAAAGGGCCCGCAGGGTATTGGCGGCGTCATGGGCGGCATGGCATCGGGCTGTAGTGAAATCACGACAAATGTCTTCTTGGAAGTAGCGCTCTTCGATCCGATCAGAATTGCCGAAACCGGTCGAAAGCTCGGCATCATATCGGATGCCCGCTATCGCTTTGAGCGGGGTATTGATCCGACGTCCCTGGCGTGGGGCACAGAAATTGCAAGTAGGCTGATCCTTGAAATTTGCGGCGGCGAAGTGTCCGAGCTGACAATTGCAGGTGACATGCCTGACTGGCAGCAGAGCCAGACTTTGCGGACCTCACGTGTTCTGTCGCTTGGTGGTATTGATGTTCCCGTCGCTGAACAGGAACAGATCCTGTCTGTCCTGGGTTTTGACCCGAAAGTGGAGGGTGACGACCTGAACTGTGCGGTGCCACCCTGGCGACCCGATATCGAGGGCGAAGCTGATCTGGTTGAAGAGGTGCTGCGTATTCACGGTTATGATGATATTCCCGCGTTGCCCTTGCCCAATGCCGCCGTTGTGCCCAATCCGGTGCGCAGCGCTGCCCAAGATCGCGTTGAGACGATCCGCCGCGTCCTTGCCAGCAACGGATTGGTCGAAGCAGTGACCTATTCGTTCCTGGATGCCAAGACGGTTGCCTTATTCGGGGATGTCCCGGACACCATACGATTGGTAAATCCCATCAGCGCTGATCTTGATACGATGCGTCCATCGGCTCTTCCAAATCTGATTTCGGCCATTGCACGCAATCAGGCGAAGGGCATTGAAAACCCGTCTTTATTTGAAGTTGGCCCACAATATTCTGATGACACACCGGATGGCCAAACGACAGTAGCGGCCGGCGCGCGTGCAGGTCATACAGGGGCTCGCAACTGGGCAGTGGCAGCGGAACCAGTCGATGCATTTCATGCAAAGGCGGACGTTTTAGCGGCATTGGCCGCGGTCGGTGCGCCGGTGGAGAATTTGCAAGTCTCAACAGATGCACCGGACTGGTATCATCCCGGCCGGTCAGGTTGCTTACGCCTCGGCCCAAATGTCCTGGCCCAGTTTGGGGAATTACACCCGCGGATTGCTACGGCAATGGATGTAGATGGGTCAATTTCTGTGTTTGAAATATTCATCGACAGCATTCCGCCTAGAAAATCAAAAGGCGGGGCCGCTAAACCACTTCTCACATTATCGGCATTTCAACCCGTACGGCGTGATTTTGCGTTTATTGTCGATGAGGATGTCCCTGCCGGTAACGTTTTGCGCGCTATCCGGACTGTCGACCGTGCGCTGATTACCGATGCCGAACTGTTTGACGTTTATCGTGGCAAGGGTGTTGAAGATGGCAAGAAATCTTTGGCATTGGCAATAACCTTGCAGCCTAAAGATTCTACCATGACGGAAAAAGAAATAGACGCGGTAGCGGATAAAATCGTTGCCAATGTGACAAAGCAGACCGGCGGCGTGCTGCGTAGTTAAAAGAGTTCTTGTGAGACGGATTTCGCGTTCCTATTTTGAAAAATAGCCCGTTAGAAAAGCCTGGAGGCTTCTTGCGATGAAAAAAATAGTTCTTACAGTTCTTGTTGGTTTGATTTTTGGCGGCGCAGGTGGTTTTGCCGTTGGTATCTTTGTTTATCCGTTTCTGTTTCCGCCACCGCCAGCAATGGAAAAGGTTGAAAACCGCGCTGAAAAGACGGTGGTTGCGACGGGGAACTTTATTCATGCCAACCCATCGGATCCGGTGCATTACGGGCAGGGCTCTCTTGAACTTCTCAAAGGAAACGCGGGTGGAAATCTGGTTCATTTGAAGCCCGACTTCAAAGTAGGGCCTGGCCCACGCTTTCATATCTACCTTGCGGACAAAGGCAAAATTATGAATAGCGCTGACTTCAAAGCGGCAAAGAAAATTGATCTTGGTAGGTTGCGATCCTTCGAGGGCAGTCAGGTCTATCTGGTGCCCAAGGGAACCGATATCACACCAGTCAAAAGCGTTGTTATCTGGTGCAAGGAATTCAACGTCTTGATTTCACCAGCGACGCTGAAGAAGTAAGACTGTTTTTTTAATTTAGGCTTTGTCGTCTCTATTGCGGCCGGGTTTTTGAGTATCGAAATAAATTTATGAGCGACTTATCCCACATCCGCAATTTTTCAATCGTTGCGCATATTGATCACGGCAAATCGACCATGGCTGATCGGCTGATACAGGTTTGTGGCGGTGTGTCTGAGCGCGAGCTTAAGGAACAAATGCTCGACACGATGGATATTGAGCGCGAACGCGGCATTACCATTAAGGCTCAAACCGTACGGTTGGAATATAAAGCCAAAGATGGCCAGACCTATCAGCTGAACCTGATGGATACGCCCGGCCATGTGGACTTCACCTATGAGGTCAGCCGGTCCCTGGCGGCCTGCGAGGGGTCGTTGCTGGTGGTCGATGCCAGCCAGGGCGTTGAAGCACAGACATTGGCGAATGTGTATTTGGCTCTGGATGCTGATCACGGGATTATTCCTGTTCTTAACAAGATCGATTTACCAGCAGCCGAGCCGGAACGTATCAAGGCCCAAATTGAAGATGTCATCGGGCTTGATGCATCGGAAGCCATTCATGTTTCCGCCAAGACCGGGCAAGGCATTGAAGAGGTGTTGGAATCACTGGTTCAGAAGTTACCACCGCCAGAAGGTGAGAAAGACGCGCCGCTGCAAGCCTTGCTTGTCGATAGCTGGTATGACGCCTATCTCGGTGTCATCGTCCTGGTGCGGATTAAGGATGGCGTTCTCAAACGCGGCATGAAAGTGAAGTTTATGGCGACCGACGCTATCCATTCGGTGGACAGCGTCGGCGTATTCTCACCCAAGCGGACATCGGTGGATGCGCTCTACCCGGGCGAAGTCGGCTTTATCACCGCCTCAATCAAACATGTCGCAGAAACTCAGGTGGGTGATACGATTGTTGAGGAAAGATCACCGGTCACCGAACCGTTGGCGGGCTTTCAGCCATCTGTCCCGGTGGTGTTTTGTGGATTGTTCCCGGTTGATGCGGATGACTACGAATATCTGCGCGATAGTCTCGCGAAGTTGCGACTCAATGACTCCAGCTTTCATTACGAAGCCGAGACGTCGGCGGCGCTCGGCTTCGGTTTCCGGTGCGGCTTTCTTGGCCTGTTGCATCTGGAGATCGTACAGGAACGTTTGCTGCGGGAGTTTGATCTCGATCTGATTACCACGGCGCCGTCCGTGATTTATCGGGTCCATATGAAGAACGGCGATATTGAAGAAATCCATAACCCCGCTGACTGGCCGGATGTCGTAAAGATCGAAAAGGTTGAAGAGCCGTGGATCAAGGCAACAATCCTGGTGCCCGATGATTTCCTCGGCCCGGTGCTGGCACTATGTCAGGAACGCCGAGGTGAACAGATTGAGCTGACCTATGCCGGCACCCGCGCCATGGCGGTCTATCGGTTGCCGCTGAATGAAGTGGTGTTCGATTTTTATGATCGGCTGAAATCCGTAACACGCGGCTATGCCAGTTTTGACTATCAGCTGGAAGATTATCGCGAAGGCGAACTGGTGAAGGTCTCTATCCTGGTTAACACAGAGCCGGTGGATGCTCTTTCCATGATTGTCCATCGCACCCAGTCCGAATATCGCGGTCGTGGCATTTGTAGCCGGCTGAAGGATCTGGTGCCGCGTCAGCTCTTCAAGATTCCTATTCAGGCAGCGATCAGCGGCAAGGTGATCGCTCGGGAGACCATCAGCGCGATGCGTAAAGATGTAACCGCCAAATGTTATGGCGGCGATGTTTCGCGCAAACGAAAATTGCTGGAAAAGCAGAAGGAAGGCAAAAAACGGATGCGCCAGTTCGGTTCGGTGGAAATTCCCCAGACGGCCTTTATCGAAGCGTTGCGCATAGGCAGCGACTAGACCGGTCCGTCGGTTCTTAGAACTGCCCGCGCTTGTTACGCTTGCGGCCAACCCACATCAACAGTAGGGCCGGCCCACCAAATACCGCCCAGCCTGGCCACAGCAAAATCGTTGTGATGACCGGCTCCCAGAGCCATGGCGCGACATAGCGCTGAATACCGGCCTGGCTGACGCTCAGGCTCTGCGCATCAAGCGTGAACCATAATTCGCCGAGCGCGATGATCCTCCAACCACCATTGCCAATCGCCTGCCAGGCCTCATAGCCCGCAGCGGCAACAGCGATAATGGCCAGCAAATAGCCCAATACCCGGCAAATAATCACCCGATCACTCCTCAGACGCGTTTATGACAAGAGCCTAATAAGGCCAAACGCTGGCTGCAAGTTTTGTCTGTTAACGGAATTGTGCCTAATGCTTGAGATATTGTTCAACGGTGTTAGATTGTGCGCCGCTGGAGGGGTGGCCGAGTGGCTGAAGGCGCACGCTTGGAAAGCGTGTAGGCGGGCAACCGTCTCGAGGGTTCGAATCCCTCTCCCTCCGCCAGATTTAACTCACAACAATTCAGCGAGTTTAATACGATAAATTCCTGTAGTGGCACGGACTGTTGTGTCCGATTGAACAGGGCGCACTTGAGTTAGCTCCCAGGCGAACCAACCTTCTTCAAAATAATTTGCGCAGGCGGCCTTCATATCGGAGGGAACAAAAGGACGCACAAAAGCAACTTTTACTATTGCGACCGGTCGCCCGGTTTCGTCTTCCTCTCCCGCTTTATGCAAGAAGCGTTTGTTTTCCACGATGAGCAAATCATCAGCGGGATCGAGATCGGGTTCCCATCTTCGAACCTTCAATGTTTTCTCGCCAGTGGCTATACGGGTTCCACCTGGACACACTATGGAAATGGCATTGATGTATTTATCCATAGGAAAAAATTGTATCACGCAGGATAATAGTGAGGAGGCCAATTCACCAAAATGGAAAAACTTGACGCCTCTATAGGCTGTCCGCATTTCTTCAACTAATTCTTATAACTTTTAGAAATTCCACTTTCAGTTGATCTGTTTGTTAGGTTATCGTTCAAATACGAAATTTTGGCGTGCGATATCCTAAGCACGAATATGCAATAGGCGAGGCTTTGAGAAACAATGACTGTAATGATCGATGGTTCAGTTGGTGCTGTCGGCAAAAACGGAAAAGCGGATACTCGGAAAATTCAAAAGCTGCTTAATTCAGTCTTCCCCTCAACGCCGTTGGTTGTTGATGGCGATTGCGGTTCCAAAACCATTCGACGCATTAAGAGATTTCAAAAACGTTTTATGGCGGCACCCGATGGCCGGGTTGATCCAAAGGGCCGCACGCTAAAAAAGTTGAATGCCGCGGCACCTGGTTTGCAAAATGATTGGAGTGGCGATAGTTCCCGGTGGTCTGAAGAAAAGAAATTGGCGAGTCTGGACCGACGGATGAGGCCGAAGGTGGTTCGTGTCCTTGCCGCTCTAAAAGCCCAGGAATTCAAGCCAAAGATTTTTTTGCCTGGCGCTCTGTTGCCGTCCAGCAGGAAATCTATGAGAAAGGAAATTCTAAGGTACGCTTCAGTTTCCATAACGCTCAGAAGAAAAATGGAACGCCGAACGCCTATGCGGTGGACGTCATTGATCGACGTTGGGCGTGGGGCAAAGAGGCGGAGAAAAACGGCTTTTGGCAAGCACTGGGCGAGGCCGGAAAAGCGGAAGGTCTTTATTGGGGAGGAGATTGGCGCAGCTTCAAAGACTGGGCGCATCTGCAATTCCACCCCAACAGCAAACTTGCCGAGGTGAAACGAGAAAGTTCTGTGGCATAAGTTCTTATTGAATTGTTTTGATCTCTGAAGCCCGTGAGGTCATCCTCAACAGCTGGATTTGAAGCGTACAAATTGCGGTGAGGTGCCTTGCTTGATCAATTTAAAACAATCCATTGTTTGAATTTCTTTTCAACGGATTTGCAATCGGCATAAGTCATGTCACGTGACATGAACGGACCCGCTGACCGGCTCGTCGGCGCGACGACGACACATTTTGACATATTGGTTTCTACCCGGATTTCTTTCGTACCCGCGTCATAGACAAATTTCTGCGTATCTTTGTTGGCGACGCAATCCAACAAGCCGAACGGTACGGCTTCGTTGTCGGGATCACTGAGCGTCATGTATTTGCCTTTATACGGGACCGATTTGATCTGCCCGCTTTTGGGCTCGTGGGAAAACTGGGTGTCTTGGCCTCGACCCGCCGGTTTGCAGCTATGGGCCTGCAATGTCTCAGAAAAACCGCGCCCTTTGGTGTCGATACACCAACCCAGCCTATCACATTCATCCAGATTGTCAGCAAGATAAATCACCGGTGTTGCCGACTTAAGCTGCGGAGGTTCTGCGTGCGGCGAGTCGAGTCAAAATGGGAACAGGAGAAGAACAATGGCCAAGAAACCAGTCCAAAGCGTTGCATCGAAACCGCCAGTCGGTCGGCCGTCCAAGCCCATGCCCAAGCCGATTCCGGATACGCCAAAGAATGTGGCCCGCGCGATTATGCGCGAGCCACCTAAGAAGAATTGGGGTTACCTCAAGAAGAAGCCCGGCTAGAAGCGATATCGAACGCCAACCGTCACGTTGTGGAGCTCGGCTCGCTCTTTAGTAAAGCTCAGTTTATCCGTCCCGAAGTACCTATATCCGGCTTGGATTGTTGCCTTTTCATTGATTGCGTATCCAATGCCAGCACCAATCTGGTAGGCAAAAGCCCAATCAGAATCATCCGATGAAAGGGGGAAGGTCATTCCATTGACGGAAACTGACTTCATTTTTGCGGAAATTCAGGCCGTCCCCAACCCGCCACCGAAAAACGGGGTCCAGGGAGAACCAGTGTCAATGTCGTACCAAGCATTGACCATGAGACCGAGAGACCGGATGTCTCCGTTGACGTTCCCCTTCTCCCCATTCACCCTGGCCAGGTTTACGCCCTCAACAACGCCGGTAGCGTTCTTGATTTCCGCCGAATCGATGTCGCCCGTGCGCCAAGAAAGTTCCCCCTTAACGCGGAATTGGCCGAAATCACGCCCAACCGAGCCATCGATTCCGAAACCTTTGTCAAAACTGTATTCGACTGTCCCTGAATAGCCATCGCCCGTTTCGTCTACGGCGTGATCCAATGGCTGCACCACGCCTAAATTCAATGAGCCGTACCAGCCCTTTGTACTATCGGCGTAGGCTGGCCAATTCAGCCCCAAAAGAACGGTCAAGCCGGAAACTTTCACAAGGTTTTTCATTAGCTGTCTCTCTCTCTCTCTCTCTCTCCTGTTTCACATTATCCGGCTGGTGCCGGGCTTTGTGATTGACGGAAAGAGACAGTCAACCCGCCTATTCCTCGAAGCGCCGGGAGCTACCCATTGCCTGAGATACGAGTGTTGTATTCAGCGGGAGACCCGACCTAGCGGGCTCCTTCCGTCATCACGAGGGGAAAATTCCTCTAAAAAGCTGATTGAGTCAAGCGGTTTGGGTAAAATCGTATATAATTCCCATTTTTTAAAACATACCGGTATGACCTTTGCTGATTATTGGCGTAAAAATGAATTTGTTATGTGATTTCGGGAGAATATTTTGTTTCGTTCCGTCATCGTTGTAATCTTGCTCGTGGGAGCATTCGGAGGACCACTTCTTGCGGCAACAGACGATAAGAATGCTATCAACCTCTATATATATTCACTGAAAGACCAAAACGGTAAGTTGGTTGGCCTTGGTAAGTTTTATGGAACAAGCGGGATGCGCCGGGCCGTCGGCAACACTTACCGCAAACTTAAACAAAAAAGCAGTCGTTCGAAAGTTGGCGGTTTGACTCTTATTAGGCCGAATAGTTGCTTTGCTGTCTATCTAAAGAAAAAGCCGGATAAGAATGGGCGTCCTCGCTACGGGTTAGCCCAGAAACCTGATCGAAAATCACTTCAGAAATATGTTAATCGGCTTCGGAAACGGCGATTTTCAATTGTTCGTAGTATTGAATGCCATCGTGGCGGCACCGAAACTGGTTTGGCTGAATTCGGTTTCGAAGAACACTTATGTCCGGCAAATGCGAAGGCTCGTGGGGAGCGTTATTGGATAAGACAACGGGCACCTGACGTTTACCATGTGCATTCCAGCCGTGGCACTTATACCCATAATTTGCGTATCAAAGATCAAAAACGGCTCCAAAAAGCGGTCAAGAAAGCTAATTGAACCATCGACAGAATTTGCGGTGGTAAAGAAGACACTTTTTTCCCTTCTATTTTTTCAATTATCAAAGATGCCGTAAAACCCACGGAGAAGGAGAAGGAAGAAAATTTCGAGCAGGCTGTAAAAAAATGTTTCAAGAAATATGAAAAACCCTCAATAACAGCAGAGAACAGGCCGATAACGGAACAAGAACGTGCTAGCATCTTGGCCGAAAGAACCTCGATTCTTCATCGTTGCGGCATTATTCAAAAAACACGTGGGGAGCCTAAATGGCGGGGGTGATCAAATTCAGGCGGGGACGGCAGCTCTTAAACTGGAATATCTTTCCGATCATAATTGGCTTACTTACTGTAGCAATTATTTGGGATAGCGCGTCTCCAGCATTCGCTCAGGATGCCAAGCATTGCATCACCATAAGCAATGGCAAACGCGGGCAGGTTGTTAAAAACAATTGCGGTAACTTGCTTGAAATTGTCTGGTGTCACTTAAAAAATAAAAAAGGGGTTAGAAGTGGGCTTTGTAATAACGGTAGAAACGGTCATTATTACCAGAAGCACCGGACCCTCAAGCCAGGTGAGGCATATGAAAATCAATACTTTTTTCCCCTAGGCACCCGGATTCATTTTGGCGCTTGCTTTGGAAATTATTATTCAGTCGATAGAAAATCCTCTAAGGGACGAAGCTATAACTGCAAAAATCGTAAAAAGAAGGCTAAAAATACAAGTAGCAGCGGAACTCGAGTAACCCCTACCTCAACTTCTACTGGGCGGGGCTCGTCTAGTACTAATCGTCGAGGGACACTTAAGCGCTCCAATATTAATAATCGGACCCGCGCACGGCCAAGAACAACTAAATCGCGGACGACATCAAAACGCCGATCTACTTCGAAACGTCGTTCCACCAACAGACGGCAGAAGCGCAAATATTAGGCCCTGAAATACTTTTCGGCGTCACGCTACTTTCTCAACAAGTCACACTTCTCAACTGCTCCAGATAGTCATTAAACTCCTCTCGCAATGACTCCGGCGTTTCTATTTGAACCTGACCGAGCCAGTCTGGGTGGCAGAGCTCATGGATTAGCTCGCGATGTCCCTGACAGCGCAAATCGACAATCAACCCGCCGCGAATACGCCGCATCTTTTGGCTGCGGTGAAACCGCACTTTCTCGGCGCGTTTGGCAGTTTCACCGGTAAAGCGCAGGCGAATCTCCAGAATCTCATCGCCGTGATAAATGCCAAAACTATCAGCGGCCCAATCCTTAAGGTTCCAATCGTTCCGCGCTTCAAAGATCGATCCGGTTGGTTTCACGTCTTCGACAAGGTCCAGCCGGTAGGTCACCGGGATATCGCGGTGCGCCGCGACCAGATAGCCAAACCGTCCAAACAGTAGCCCCAGAGGATCGACGGTACGCCAACTTGCGCGACGTTGACCCAAAGCCCGATAACGGATTTCCAGCTTCTCAAACCCCTGAATAGCCCGTTCAAAAATTGCCATATGGGCTTCGCTGGCCTGGGTACGGGGACCGGTCCGACCGATATGGACGGTGCGATTGATCAGCTCTTCCTCATCAATCGCCAGATGGTTGGACAGCGGTTTTTGATTTCCCAGCAATTTTGTCAGAGCAACCGTGGCCAGCCCTTCCGGCATGGTCTGCAGATGGCGTTCAAGGGCGGCGCGTTCATTGGGCTGGAGCATCAAAAGCGTGCCCGGCATGTCGGCCTGTAGCCGCCAGCGCTTTGTTAAATGATGGTCACTCTCCAGCCGGCTCAGCTCAACTTCCAGCCCAATTTCATCGAGTCCCTGTAACATGCGTTCGACGGTTTTACGGCTCCGCCCGGTGCGTGCCATCAGCTGGTCGATGGTCAGGCCAAGCGAGCTGACCTGCAATTCAAGGGCGAGTTCGAGCATGTCTCGAAGCTTGGTATAGGCCATGAGCAGATTTCTCCTCTGATTTCTTATAACCCAAAAATTGACGAATAATAAGGATATCCTCTACTCATCGGATAAACGGTGGCCCCGCCGAAAGAGCAACGGTCCACACCAGTAAGAGGAGAAGAAAATGCATACAGATTTTTTACCAACCCGGAAAATTCCCGTCAGCCAGCTTTATGCCTGGAACAGCCAGCGTGCCTTTCTTCTGGAAATTACGCTGAGCCATCAAGGCTGCTTTATCCGCGATCAAGCGAGCGGTACGGAATTCCTGGCTTCCACCGATGATCAGGGCTTTATCCGTGGTGCGACTTTACTGGGCGACACTCGTGATCATTTGGTTTATCTGCTGCTATCGGATATGACCGGTTGCGAATGGGTCAATGAATATTCCGAGCAATGGCCGCTCTATCGTTGCTGGACCGAGGCAGAACGCGACATTCACGCGCGAAAGGTCGCCGCAGATTTGGCCGATGATCGCGCTGAAGCAGAGGGGATATCGACCCAGGAGGCATTTGAGATCGAATATCAGGCAATCTATAACATGCATCCGGTGACCATCGAAAATTGGCAGGTTGCCGCCTGAAACTGGTCAGGCAGGTCAGGGATAAATCGTGACGCCGTTACTCCGCGGCGGGTTTCACCCTGATCTTGCTCTTGTTGATTTTTGTGCCGTGTAGCGCAGCGATGGCTGCTTCGGCCTCTTCCTCTGCAGGCATTTCAACGAAGCCAAATCCTTTGGATATTCCCGTATTGGCATCCATGACAAGGTCACAGGAATCGATGTTGCCATGGGCTTTAAACAGATCGGCAAGCCCGTCCTCGCTCAGGTCGCGCGGCAGGTTAAGGACGATGATTTTCATTAGAGTTCCCGTGTGAGACTGAAAGGCGGCTAATTTTCACTGCCATGGTCCGCGTTATAACGGAGCAGGGCGTAGATAAACAGGATAATGCCGCCCATCTCCATACCTTCTTCAACCGGCGTCCAGAGATTGTAGGCCAATGTGTCCATCAGATCTTTTCTGTCATAGATGTCCGTGCCAATTTCAACCCCAAGAGCACCGCCGAGAAAGATCGCGGCCGAGACGATAAACAGGGATCGTGTGGTCGTCGGCAGGTGAACCAAAAACCGCAAATACAGGGCAATAAAAATCAGCGTGATCGGTGCTGCCACGTAAACCCAGGAAAACGTCGTGAAATGGACACCTCGAAGAACGTTCGGTTTGGCCGCTTGCGGCGTGATTTGACCGGGTGGGCGCGTCTGAGTGTCGGTTTTTCGAGCCGTTTTGCGTCGATTTGATCGGTTTAGCCGGTCGAACCGGCCGTTCCGGCGTCATGTGGGCGCACTTCGCCCCTGGAGCCAGAGGAAACGGCGCATGTTATACGCCAGATTGGTCATGCCGATCTTGGCCTCGGCCCGGGCGATGCCGATGGTCCGAACCGAGAGCGCCATCAAGCCTTTCTGATGGGCGAAGACATGCTCGACGGCGGAGCGTACCGCCGAGCGCGCCGCGTTGGCCTTGGCCAGGGTCGCCGGCATCGGCTTGCCGCGCGGCTTGCGGAAGTGGATCTGGGAGCGCTTGCCTTGGCGCGCCAGCATCTTCTCGTTACGCTTGGACCGATAGGCGGTATCCGCCCAGACCGGGCTCGCCGTGTTCTCCGGATCGATCAGACCGGCGAGCTGGCGGCCGTCATTGGCGGCGGCATCGGTGACGCGCCACTTGCGGATCAACCCGTGCCGCCGGTCCGTGGAGATGTGGTTCTTGTAGCCAAACGCCGGCACCATGATCTCCGGCCCCTTGGGGTGCCCATCCTCCAGACGCTTCACTCGGCCACGCTTCATGGTCCAGCGCGCATCCCGGTCTTTCTGGGCCAGCTTGGCCGGCTTGTCCTTCCACTCCTCTGGCACCTTGCCGGCCTTCAACGCCACCTTCTCCGGAACGCTGTTGCGCTGCCTGGGCGCCGCGACGATCGTGGCATCGACGATCTGGCCCGACAGCGCCAGGTAGCCATGGCCGCGCAGGTGTTCGTCGAAGCGATCGAACAACGCCTCGATCGCCTTGGCCTGCACCAGCAACTCACGGAACAGCCAGATCGTCTTGGCGTCCGGCACCCGGGCGTGAAGCCCCAGGCCCAGGAACCGCATGAAAGACAGCCGGTCGCGGATCTGGAACTCGGTTTGATCATCCGAGAGATTGTATAGTGCCTGCAACACCAGGATATTGAACATCAGAACGGGGTCATAGGGAGGCCAGCCACCCTGGCGCCGGTCCGAGCGACGTAGCACCCGGATCAAGGGCCGGCGAAACAACTCGAAATCGACCAACTCACCAAGCCGAAGCAACGGATCACCCGCCGCCGACAGCGCCGCGTAACGCTCATCAAGATCGAAAAAACCGGGCTGATCCGACATTCCATCCTCCATCAAGCCGATGAGAGAAGTGAAGCAGATCATGGCCAAAATGACGAGGTTTTTAGAGGCGCCCAAATGATTAAGTGTCTCGTGGAAACCGGCAATTTCATCCAGCGATAGAAAGTAGAACCCAAGCGCCAACCCGTACTAGGCGTGTTTCCAACGGTCGTCTTCCGCTCTTTTGCCTATGGCGATAAGCAACAACAGAGATGCGACGATAAAGAGCGGAATGGTTGAGTACCAGGTCGGGATATTGCGCTCGAGATCGACATCAAACATTTCTCGAAGTCTCGATGGTACGCGCGTTATCTCGAAATGCCAGAATTATAAGGCGATATGCGCAATAAGAAGCAAAGCGGCGGGTATAAGGAGAATGGTGATGGTCCGCCTGATAGGCAGGTCGACTTTCAATCTGAACATCCAGTGGCCTCCCTAGTCGGAAAGAATGCTCTGCTCCATCATTTCGCGTAGCTCGTCCGTGACAGTGGGTTCGACACCGAACCATCTGGTCCAGGCTGCAGGCCCTTGATGGATCAGCATGCCCAGCCCGCCTATCGCTTGATTGCCGCGTTCACGTGCCGCCGCCAGGAAGGGGGACTCCAGTGGCGTGTATATGATGTCGGCGGCAATGGCAGTCGTCGGAAGCTGATCGAGATTTATATCGAGTGGCGCTTCGCCGACCATCCCTTGATTGGTCACGTTGACAACTGTTAATGTGCCCTCAAGCAGATCGTGCCGCTCTTCCCATGGATAAACCGTGATGGGCCCGCCGAATTCGTCAGCAATAATTTGGGCTTTTTCCGTTGTGCGATTGACTAGCCGGACCTCCTGTGCGCCTTCGTTCAGCAACGCATATACGACCGCGCGACCGCCGCCGCCGGCACCAATCACCGTGCAGGGTCCGGAATCAGCACGCCATTCTGGCTGTTGCTGTTTGATGTTTCCCAGAAAGCCGAGCCAGTCATTATTGGTGCCAAAGAGCGAGCCATCTTCGCGCACAACAACGCAGCTGATCGCGCCGATCTTTTTCGCCGTGTCATCGACCTCATCGACGATGGTCATGGCATCGAGCTTATGCGGGATCGTCAGGTTGCAGCCGGCAAACCCCAGAGGGTGCAGCGCCCGTAACGCTGGCTCCAATTCACCCGGTTTGATTTCAAGAAACACGTAGGTCCCGGCCAGCACCTGCTGCTCCATCCAGTAATTATGCATCATCGGCGAACGCGAATGCATCACCGGCCAGCCCATTACGCCGGCCATCAGAAACTTGTCGGGATGTGCCATATCGGTTTCAGCCTTCAGCCATCTTGGCGCTGAAGTGATCCCAGGTGCGCTGAAACAGGCTTGCGGTCCATAATTTCTCGCGGCACAAATCAAGCTCCGCCTGGGTAAACGAGTAGGGTGTGCCGATTTGGGCTGCCATATATTGGCGCTCGGCATTGTCCTCAAGATAGTTCATCAACACGAAGGCATTGATGATGGTCTCGCCCAGCGTTACCGCGCCATGCGCCTTCATCAGGGCTGCCGGTCGGTCACCAAGGCAATCGGTGAGGGCGGTCGCCATTTTCACATTGTTGATCGAATCCGGTGAATCGAGCACAGGCAGCGGATAGACCAGCGACCCTTGCGCATAGACCGGCAGATATTCCTGCCCGGCGGTCGACAGGACAGTCGACCATTTGGGATGACAATGGATCACCGCACCGGCTTGCGGGCGTGCTTTGTAGACGCCGGCATGGAGATAAAATTCCAACGGAGGATTGCCATCGCCTTCAAGCAGATTGCCATCAAAATCAATGATACAGAGATCAGCGACCGTCAGCGTGCTGCGCATCCGATTGCCGATATTGATGAGAATACGGTCGTCTGGCTGGCGGATGCTGGCATGGCCGTTATAATCGACGATTCCGGACCGTTCGAGCATACGAATACATTGCACCAGTTGTTGTTTTTGGTCGTCCAGATCGCTCATTGCTAACCTTCCTTCCTCTTTCTCACCAATTCGTCTCGGCGCACACTTCGCGGCGCCATAAATCCCAGGCCCGCATGCAGGCACCATTATTGGGCACATCGGCGAGGCGGCCTTCTTCCTCATCCAGCGAGGCTATTGGCTTATCGCCTGCAAGGTCCATCGTCCAGTGCTGGATACGTGAATTGACCTCGGTAAAAACCGCGCGAAAAACGGCGAGATGCAAGGTCGCCCCGCAGGCGACCGAACCATGCGCTCGCATCAGTGCGATGTCCTTATCGCCTAGACACTCGGCAAAGGTCTCGCCCTTGTCACCATCGCTAACCAGCATGTCGGTCGGTCCGTATTTCTCGCTGATATCAAACACCGGCACGCCAGCAGCCAGAAACGCCGCGTTGTGAAACATTGCTTCGATTTTGCAATCGACCAGCCCAAAGGGAATGACAGAGGGCGAATGGCTGTGAACGACGGAGTTGAGATCAGGCCGTGCCTTATAAATCTCGCCGTGGATAAAGCGCTCTAAAAAGCTGCCCTGTCCTTCCGCGTCCACCGCATTGCTATCGAGATCGTACTCGATGATATCTTCCGGTGTTGCCAGGGCAGGCGCCTTGGCACGGCACATGAAATAACGGTCCGGCGCATCAGGGTGGCGTTGCGAGACATGTCCGAAAGCATCGATCACGCCACGCGCCGCCAGAATACGGCTCGCCGCCGCCAGATCAGCAATAAACGCCTCAGAAACCGGCCCGCCTGATTTTGGTTCTTCGCTCATGGTGATTTCATCCCCGCGTGTTTTTATTTCTGGAATCTGGTCGATACCCTATCGAAATCATACAGATATGTAGTGCCTCAAGCCGGTTTTGGCAAAGGCCGTGCAGTGTCGAGATCAAAACGAATCAGCGGCGATTTACGCCACCAGCCTTAACGGCTACACTCTTTATATGCTGCCTGACAGCCATATTGATGCCATCCCCGCCTCACCACAGGAATTTCTCTCTTCTGTTTTTGGCTATGACAGCTTTCGCGGGCACCAGCAGGATATTATCGATCATGTAATCGCGGGTGAAAGCTGCGGCGTTCTGATGCCGACGGGCAGTGGCAAGTCACTGTGCTATCAGATTCCGGCGATCTGCCGTCCGGGGACCGGGATTATTGTTTCGCCGTTGATCGCGTTGATGCAGGACCAGGTCCTTGCTTTACGCGAGCTTGGTGTTCGCGCTGCGGCAATCCATTCCGGCCTCGAATATACAGAGACATCGCAAGCCCTGGCAGACTTGTGCGCCGGGCGTCTGGACCTGGTGTACGTTGCGCCGGAACGGCTCTTGATGGACAGTTTTCTTGCGGTCCTCGATGACATCCCTCTAGCCTTATTCGCCATAGACGAAGCCCATTGTATCTCGCAATGGGGTCATGATTTCCGCCCGGAATATCAGGAACTGACCCTGCTGCGCACACGCTATCCCTATGTGCCCTGCATTGCGGTCACCGCGACGGCAGATACGCCGACGCGACAGGAAATGATAGAGCGGCTGGAGTTGCCGAAACTCTTTATCGCCGGATTCGATCGCCCCAACATTGCCTATGATGTGGCGAATAAGGAAAATCCGAGACGACAGTTTCTGGCCTTTCTCAAATTGCGGGAAGCATCGGAAAGCGGCATTGTCTATTGCCTGTCGCGCCGCAAGGTCGAGGAAACCGCGCAATGGCTCTGCCAGCAGGGTTATAACGCGCTGCCCTATCACGCACGGCTGGACGCCCAAATCCGCCATCAAAACCAGGAACGGTTCCTGCGCGAGGAAGGCATCATCATGGTGGCGACGATTGCCTTTGGCATGGGGATTGATAGACCTGATGTACGGTTTGTCGCTCATCTCGATCTGCCGAAGAATATCGAATCCTATTATCAGGAAACCGGGCGTGCCGGACGTGATGGCCTGCCCGCAATTGCCTGGATGGTCTACGGCCTGCAGGATATCGCCCTGCAACGGCAGATGATTGAGAACGGCGACAGCCCGCCCGACCAGAAACGCATAGAGCATCAAAAGCTCAGCGCCTTTTTGGGCTATTGCGAAAGTGCGACCTGCCGCCGTCAGGTGCTGCTCACCTATTTTGATGATGAAGCCAGCCCGTGCGGCAATTGCGATACCTGCCTGCGCCCGCCCGAAACCATCGATGGCACGGTGGCAGCGCAAAAATTGCTATCCTGTATCTATCGCACCAATCAGATTTTTGGCGGGGCCTATATTATTGATGTGCTGCTCGGCCGGGAGAATGAGCGCATTCGGAAATTCGGTCATGACAATTTGAGCACCTATGGCATCGGCACCGAACACACAGCCAAAGAATGGCAAAGCCTGATCCGGCAGATCGTTGCGCGCGGCCTGCTCTTCGTTGACACACAGAACCATGGCGGGCTGAAAATCACCGAAGACGGCGCGGCATTTTTAAAGACCAAAGAAAGCCTGCAACTTCGCCTTGATCCGAAAACCGTAGGCGGCAGTGCGGGCGGAGGCAGAAGCCGTAAAACCGATCCCGCTCTGGCGCTTGAAACCGAAGAAGATCAGGCGCTTTTCGCTGATCTTCGGGCTTTACGTCTCTCGATTGCCAAGGAACAGGGCATCCCGCCCTATGTGGTGTTCCACGATAAAACCCTGATCGACATGACCCTACGCCGCCCGCTCAGCCTGGATGCCATGGCTCAGGTCCCCGGTGTAGGACAATCAAAACTCACCAAATATGGTCAGGTTTTTCTGGAGGCGATAAAGGACGGTTGAGGGAGGTGTCGGCTTTTAGTTCAGGCCGCGCGCTTTCTTCTGAATTGATTGTTCGCTGTAATCTCAAAGTCTAATTTATACCGATCTCCCAATTTGTCTTCAAACTGGATTGAAACGTTTAAAGGAAATGTGTCGGAGGTTGAGTATCGGATTTGTTGTCGCATGCCGTTAGGCCATCTCGGTTGCGGTTGGCTTTGAGCAGAACCGTTAAGTAATATGCTTACTTCGTTTACCTCCACACCGGTATTCAATATATCCATGTATTGGCTCTCACCGCTACGTCCACCGCCATCCGCTACGAAGTTTGGTTGATAGCGTTCCCGTCTCTCTTTTTCTTCGTTTTCTATGATCACTGAGTTTAGCGAGGCGGGTTCTTCAGCAGCTTTGGCTTGCCTACCAGCATTTTTCGCAAGAGCAGCGGTCTCTTCCACTTGGCGACGTAACTCTTCTTGCTGCAACTTTAATGCTTCCGTGTTGAGTGCAAGCTCACGACTCTGCTGGAAATAACCAATCACTAGCCACAGCAATGCTAATGGCGCAGTAAGACCAGCAAGAAATCGCCGAGTTCGTTTAAGGTCATGGAAGCAGCCGCTGACCATTTCGAGTAAATGATCAGTCCAAACCCGATAATCCAGATGGCACTTAAAACAAAGCCAGTTGCGGTTAGTTTTCTCATAATTAAACAACATATTTAAAATTTATGATTGATTCGCAAATATAATTAATACGGGTATTTTTACAGAGGCAAGGAATAGAAATTGATAAATCATCTAACCTCAATCGGATTGTTCCTCGATATAGCGGGGGTTTGTTTCCTAGCTTTAAGTTTATTTGCAACAACGAATGCTCAATTAAAAAGTCAATCAGGAACGTATTGGAATTTTAACGCCGCGGTTCTTAGAACATTGGTTTACCAACGTGTTGATGCCCGAATTGGGTTTCCGATGTTGGTAGTGGGTTTTCTTCTACAACTCACGAACTCGCTCGGTTATCGCTTAGATGATGATTCAACCGCCGCCGCTTGTTGGACCATTTCAGTAGCAATTGTATTCGGATGCGTTGTCGCTAGATCCCATTTGGCCAACCTTAGATATTGGATTCTATGGGCAGAAATGTGTGCAGAAGCGAAGAAGAAATAAAGGCTTACCCCTCTGCTAATATCGTCCCGGCGACCTTCTCGCCCACCATAATTGTCGGGAAATTGGTGTTTGCACATGGCACAGCCGGCATGATTGAGGCGTCGGCGACGCGTAGCCCTTCAACACCGTAGACCTGCGCGGATGGGTCGGTTACCGCACCAGGATCATCGGAGGCGCCCATGCGGTTTGAGCAGGAAGCGTGGAAATGGCCGAGCACGGTTTTGTGAATCCATTCGGTCATCACGCTGTCATCTCCCAGCACATCATTGACCGAGAGCCCGTCCGAGATGAAGTTGCGGATGATCCAGCGGCGTAGCGGGCCGGACAGGTCCATCGCTTGGCCGCCGACCCAGGTCTGGAACTTGTTGGCGGTGTTATAGACGGCATAGCGTCGGGCGCGGTCGCTATAGCTGATCGGGAAGACATCGTGCAGGGTGTCGCGCAGTTCCGGCATCTCACAAAGTTTTGCCATCATGCGCACCCCGATCTTGAGTCGTTCAAGATCGCGTTCATCGGAACACATATTGAAGTCTACCTCCGGTACGCCCATCGGATCATTGGGGTTCAGTTTCACCTCACCGGTGGAATAGGATTTGTTGACCCACAGCATCATCAGCCCGACCCGTTCCCCGACGGCATGCCAGAAGGATTTGTTCATCGGGATCATATACATGTCGCCCGCCGGGCAGCCTTCAACACCGGAGGACCAGCGCATCCCGGCATACATTGGCTGCCGCAGATCAGGGGGCAGGCGCGAGTCGGGTTTCATATAGCAGCCGAAATTGACACCTGGATGTTCCATCAGATGTTTGCCGACACCGGCACGGTCGGCCACGACATCGATGCCGTATTCCTTCAACTCAGCCGCCGGGCCAATCCCGGAGCGCAGCAGCATGGCCGGTGAATGCAGGGCTCCAGAACTGACGACAACCTCGTTGGCTTGAATATCAAACACCTCACCCTGTCGATGTATGCGCACGCCGGTGACCCGCGTACCCTCGAACAGAACTTTCTCTACGCGGGAGTCGCCAAGGATGTTGAAGTTGGGCCGCGCGCGCACATCCGACGTCAGATAGGCGGTTGCGGTAGAAGTTCGGCGGCCTTCCTGATGGGCGACCGCGATCGGGAAATAGCCGTCATCAAAAACCCCGTTTTTGTCTTTCAGGTCTTTCCAGCCTTCTTTGCGGGCGGCTTCAACAAAGCCTTTGGTAAAACCCGGCCAGCGCTCAGCGGCCAATCGCCGGACGGCCATCGGACCGTCCTTGCCATGCAGCGGCCCGTCAAAATCAACGTCGGTTTCCTGCTTTTTGAAATAAGGCAGGACATCGTCCCAGCCCCAGCCTTTTGCACCGCGTTCTTCCCAGCCGTCATAGTCCCATGGCACGCCCCGGATGGAGATCATGCCGTTGACCGAGGAGCCACCGCCGATCACCCGCCCCTGTGCATAGCGAACACGCTTGCGATTGTCGGGCGCGTTGCCCGGGCGCGGCCCCCAAGCAACCGATTGCCCGACCCAGGTAAAGCGCGGGTTGCTGTGGGCCGACCCGGCGAAAGTGTCACGGATTTCGGCAGGTTCCGTGCCCGGTACAAAATCCTCTCCGGCTTCGAGCAGGAGAACGTTGTTGGAGGAGCGTTCGCTCAAACGGCTTGCGACGACACATCCCGCTGAGCCGCCACCCACAATCACATAATCGAACTTTTGATTCTCAAACTCAGCCATTACCGCCCCGTTCTATATTGATCGCCTGACGGTAGCGCGAAGCGTAGGTTGCGTCCAATCCAGGCATCACCTTGCCGGTAAGGGAGTTCGTGCCTAGGCTGAATTCAAATAGGTCCTATCGGGAGAGAAAGAATGGCAGAGCATATTCACGGTCCACTCTATTACGAACGTATGGGCCGCAAGGGGCCGGTGATCGCCTTTGTGCATCCCAATCCGATGGATCAGTCCTGTTGGCTCTATCAGATGGCGCATTTCTCCAGCTGGTATCGTTGTGTCGGTATCGATATTCCGGGTTACGGACGCTCGCCGACAGCAGATAAAGGCCTGACGATGGACGACATGGCGGCGGGTTGCTGGGAAGCAGTCGATGATGCGGTGGGCGAGGGGGAAAAGGCTATTGTAGTGGGCTGTTCTGTTGGCTCAGCGATTGCCCCCTATATGTATCATCAGCGGCCCGAGAAGACGTCCGCCCTGATCTTGTCAGGCACCGGCTACAATCCCGGCAAGCCCTTCGCCCCCGGGCGGATCGGGCAATATGAGGATAAAGGGGTCGGTTATCGCTGGGAGTATACGTTCCAGGATTTTAGCGCCGCATTTCGCACGACGCCGATGGCACATTACTTCGCGGATTTGTTTGCTGAACGCAATGATACGGCTGATGCCCAGACCATTATCTATCAATTCGAAGCGATGATGGAGGAGGAGTCAGAACACCATCACGCGGGGATCAAATGCCCGACGATTATCCTAACCGGCAGTGAGGATAATTCTCATCAACGATCATTCGCCCTTCAGGAGCGCATACCGGATTGTGAGCTAAAAACACTGCCGGGGGCTGGGCATGCCTGCCAGCTTGAACAACCCTGGCTGTTTGACCGTTTTATGGTTGAGTTTTTGACCAAACACGGGCTGCATCCCGCAGCTACCACTTAGGTTCTCTTGTTCGGCAATATTTTGCAGACCGACATGCTGTGGCCGCGGCGTACTGACTAACTTGGCCCAACTACTTCATTGCCGGATGGAATAACAACGACTTGATCCTGCGGCGTTCGGGCAATGCCGGGCGGGTCTTCGCCGCGTTCCATTGCGTCGATAGCCTCGCTGAGCCGTCGCCGGAAGAGGACGACCCCACGATCCGACGTCGCTAAATTTTCCAGCGCGTGCCGGGTGATGGGGCGTTGGCTGACCTGCGCTTCCCAGTCATCGGGTTCGCGCTGTTTGGTTTCGTAATCACGGATGACCGGTGCATCTGGTGGCTGAAAAATCTTTTTCTCATGATCAATCAGCTCGACATGAAACCCGATGGTGTTCTCGTTATCGATCGGCACCCACCAGCCGACCATGCGGGCGCGTTCAGTCTCGCGATCAGGATCCGTGCCGGTTACCTCGGTCGGCGGTACCGAACGCGCGGTGGGGACATAAATTGTCGAGGTCCTGGTTAGTTTGAAGCCGCTATCCAGATCGGTATCCGAATATAGGACACGTGGGTCTTTTTGTGGGCGTAGTCATATTCGGGTTTTACGGCCATCACGTCAGAGAACTCGAACAAACCCGGATTCCAACCATGCAGAATATTGGTGTGCACGGGGTCCATGGCATTCTCCTGCAATTGTAGCCAATTGCATTCAGCGACCTCGCCACGGCTATAATTACGATAGGCGAGATACTCGGCATTCTCATCTTCAAGGATATCGTAACGCGGCAAGAGGGGTTTTTTGTCCAGCGGTCCCATATAGGCAAAGACCAGTCCCTTATATTCCTCGGCCGGATACCAAGGCTGGCGAATTTCATCTTTGTAATTGCTTTCCTCTGGCTCACCGGGCTGGTCAAGGCACCTGCCTTCTTCGTTATAGAGCCAGCCGTGATAGCAGCAGCGAATGCCGTTCTCCTCGATCCGGCCATATTCCAATGAGGTGCCCCGATGGCAACAATGGGCGCCGAGGATGCCGACCTTTCCCGACTTGTCGCGATAGGCGATGATCTCTTCGTCGAGGATTTTGAGGAATTTTGGGAGGTCAGTCAGTTCTGACGACATACAAACCGGCTGCCAGTAGCGCCGCATCAGCTCGCCCATCGGCGTCCCAAATCCAACATGCGTAAGCCTTGGATCTTCGTCCGGCACAACTGCGTTCTGCCCATAACCTGAGATGTCGCTATTACTCATCATCATCTCCCATGCCGGTCGAATTATTATGGAATACTCGTTACCAGCTTTAGGAAGGATATGAAGCGGCTCCGCCTAATGACAATGAACCGAGAGTGACACTTATCTGGCCCGTGATGTTACAGCGTTATGAAGTTCTTCGAGGAATACTTTGCTGGCTGCTGACATGACGACATTTGATCGCGTAATTGCAGCGATGGTCCAGGGTTGAATCGGGGTTTGCAGGTCAATTGGCGTGATCGGCCACATTTGTGGGCGGTCAGCGAATATCTGCTTGGGCACCAGGACGATGTAATCGCCTTTTTCCACCAGCGCGAGCGCGCAGGTAGATGAAGTGCATTCGATAGTGCTTCGAGGCGGTTCCATGCCGTTGAGGCGAAAAGTTTGTTCATAGACATCCCGGCTTTCGCCACGTCGGCCAAAAACCACCCATTCTTCTGACAGCAAGTCCTCAAGCCGTAATCCGCGTTTCTTTACCAACGGGTGATCGGCACGCACTGCCGGGGTGAGCACATCCTCGACCAGAACATTAATTTCAAGGTCACCGACGGCTGGGCGCTCGGGCATCAGGCAGACGGCCACATCTACCTCGCCTGACCTTACCGCCGGAACCACGTGCGGATAGACCAGCTCTTCAATATGCACACTCACCTTTGGTCTGGAGGTTTTTAAATTCAGGATGGCACGCGGCATGAGGTCAATGGCAACGGTCGGGGACGCGCTGACATTGATCTCGCCTGTTGTCACATCTTCGATGTTTTCAATTTCGTTGATCGCGTTATCCAGCTCGGCCTCAATGACGTGCGCACGTTTGATCAGCGCTTCGCCAGATTGTGTCGGGATGACGCTGTGGCTGAGGCGATGTAGCAGCTCACATCCCAGCTCCGCCTCCAGCAGTTTTATGCTTTTCGTAATGGCCGGTTGTGATCGGTTGAGATCGCGGGCGGCTTGTCGCACGCACCCCGTACGTCCAACGGCGACAAGATTTCTGAGTTGGTCGCGCTTCATTTTTGATTACATATAATTATCAATAAATGAAAAGTTAATATCATGTGGTTCGCACCACAAGCGCTATACTGAGGCAAAAGAGACATAAAATTTCTCGGCGGGGATCGTAAGACAACGTCAGAAAACCATTTGATCTGGCCAGCACGGCTGCATCATTTTGCTCTAACCAGCGAAGCTCCCGGGGCGATGGCTGATTGGTATGTTCGAGCGATGGGCTACACCAAAGAGGCACACGGCGATGGCTGGCTTTTGCATGGCGAAGAGCGTCATCTCATCATATTACCTGGCAAAAAATCCCAGGTTGGCTTCTCTTCCTATGCCGTCACGGACGTAGATCATCTAGAAGACGTTTCAGAGAAAATCTCCGCAGCAGGATGTGGTGTCACCCAATTTGATACGCCTCTATTCGAGGATGGCGCGATTTCGATCTCTGATCACGATGGCAATGTTTTTGTGTTCGGGATTCCTAAAAAGACCAGCTCAGGCAATGACGCTTTGCCCGGTCGGTTGCAGCATATCGTATTTGCGACCACCCAACTGGCAAAACAGGTCGATTTCTTTACCAGTAAGATCGGCTTTCGGAAATCGGATACGGTACTGGCTTCCGATCAAGACCCGACAGCATGTTTCATGCGATCTGATCCAGAGCATCACAGCCTCGGTCTGTTTCGAGCAGCGGAAGCGCGGCTGGATCATTTCTGTTTTGAGAGCACCTGCTGGAATGATATCCGTGACTGGGGCGACCATTTTTCCGAGCAGCGCATTCCGATTGTCTGGGGGGCGGGACGTCATGGCGCTGGCAATAACCTGTTTATCTTTGTTGAGGACCCCGACGGCAATAAAGTCGAAATCTCGGCAGAGATTGAATTGATGACATGGGAACAAGAACCGCGTGAATGGCCCCATGAGGAACGCACCCTGAACCTCTGGGGAACGGCCTGGTTGCGATCTTGAAAATAAAGGTCTGAAATCGTTTTGAATTAGTCGCCGCTGCTTGCTCTTGGGGCGGCGAGAACTGAGGAGCTTATCATGCGTTTGTCGCTCATTCTTATCGGGCTGCACATTCTTCTGAAATATACCGCTTGGCGGTATCCGGCCTTTGCCAAACGTTTGAAGGAACACAACATGTCTGCCCAGATCAAAACCTGGGACGATTCAGTCGGTCGTTGTTTTATATTTGAAAACGGCAAGGTTTCCTCAAAGAGCGGCATTAACCCAGATGCTGATATCTGTATGTCGTTCAAGACGGAGAGCCTTGCGGTCAATCTGTTGATGCCGCCGATAAACTGGCTCGATCAGATTAACGCCCTGAAAGACTTCAAACTCAAGATGGACGGCGACGACGGGCTCGCTAACTGGTTTGCGCAAACCACCATGATGACCCAGAGCATCGGCTGGAGTTGGGGGAGCGAGTCTGCTGATGGCATGAAGCGCACCGTCAATATGACAAATGGCGGACCGGTCTTTGTCGACGTTAAGGACGAAAAAATCATTCGCCTGACACCGATAGATCTTGCCGACGATGACACGCAACCCTGGACCATTAAGGCACGGGGGATGGAATTCACCCCGCCGCGTAAAACGACATTGGCGCCGCATGGCCAGAACGCCAAATCAATCGTGCACTCGCCGGATCGGCTGCTGTATCCGATGAAGCGGGTGGATTTTGATCCCGACGGTGAGCGCAACACCCAAAATCGTGGCATTTCGGGGTATGAAAGAATTTCATGGGATGAGGCGATTGATATCGTCGCGACTGAAATCAAGCGCCAGAAGCGGGTCCACGGACCGGGGTCTATCGCTAACAGTCATGGTTCGCATCATACTTGGGGCAATATTGGCTATTACCTGAGCGCGCTTTACCGGTTTCGCAATGCGGTTGGCATGACCCACCTGCATCATAACCCGGATAGCTGGGAAGGTTGGTATTGGGGTGCTGTACATCATTGGGGACACAGCCTGCGCGTCGGGCAGTCCGAAACTTATGGCACTGTTGAGGATTGCTTGCAGAATTGTGATCTGGTGGTGTTTTGGTCCGCCGATCCCGAGACCACGAGCGGATCATATGGCGCACAGGAAGGCACCATTCGCCGCCAGTGGTTGAAGAACCCGGATCTCGGTATCGACGTTGTTCATGTCGATCCGTACTACAACGCTTCAGCGCAGTTCCTGCCCGGCAAATGGTTTGCGCCAAAGCCCACGACATCTGTTGCGATGGCGATGGCAATTGCCTATGTGTGGATTCAGGAAGGTCTGTACGACAAGGAATATGTCGAGACCCGTACCGAAGGTTTTGATGTCTGGAAGGCCTATCTGGTTGGCGATGAAGACGGAGTTGCAAAGACACCGGAATGGCAGGAAGCAGAAACCGGGGTGCCTGCCAAAGATGTCCGCGCCCTTGCCCGTGACTGGGGAAAGAAGCGCGTCTATCTCGCGCCCGGTGGCTGGGGCAATGGCCATGGCGGGGCCTGCCGCAATCAGACCGGCATCCAGTGGGCGCGTGTCATGGTGTGTCTTGTCGCGATGCAGGGACTTGGCAAGCCAGGCGTTAATATGGGCAATCTGCAATGGGGCTGTCCGGTTGACTTCAATTTCTATTTCCCGGGCTATGCGGATGGCGGCATGTCGGGTGATCTCGAAAATACGTCGATGCCGGTTGAGCTTTATCAGCGGATGCCGCAGCTCCCGACAATGAATGCGTCTTTTCAGAAAATTCCCCGGATCAAAATGCCGGAAGCCATTTTGAACGGAAAAACAGAAGGTCAGCCCTGGGTTGGTAAATCAATAGAGCATCAATTCGGCAAGATGACCTATCCCGCGCCAGGCCATGCACCGGTCCGGATGTTGTATAAATATGGTGGCTCCATTTTGGGGACCATGAACAACACCAACCGCTGGGTAAAAATGTACCAGTCGGAGAATATTGAGTTCGTGGTCAATCAATCTATCTGGGACGAAGGTGAGGCAAAGTTTGCTGATATTATTCTGCCTGCCTGCACAAATTTTGAACGACCCGATATCAGCGAATGGGCCGGTCTCGGCGGCTATGGTCATCATGGTCAGCAGCAACTTAATCACCGGGTCATTGTATTCCAGGCGCCGGCGATCAAACCCTTGGGCGAGTCCAAATCTGATTTCTGGATCTTTAACGAGATCAGCAAAAAGCTTGGCCTGTCGAACTATTTCTCCGAGGGGATAAATGAAATCGACTGGGTTAAACGCCAGTTTGATGCCTCAGATCTGCCGTCCCAGATTAGCTGGAAGAAATTCATCAAGAAGGGCTACTTCGTTGTGCCGAGCGAGAAGGAAGAGTTTCGTGCACCAGTGTCTTTCCGCTGGTTCTGGGAAGGTCGCAAAAAAGATGTGCCCGAGCCACAGCCCTTGCCTTCAGATTATACCGAAGAATTCCTCAAAGGATTGCAAACTCAGTCGGGCAAACTGGAATTTGAATGCAACAGCCTGAAGCGGTTCGTAGATCCGGAACGACCGCCAATTGTCAAATATGAACCGGCCTGGGAAGGCCCGCATAGCGGCGAGCGATTTGAAAAGTTTCCACTACAATTGCTGACACCACATTCCAAATACAGTTTCCACACCCAGGGGGATGGCAAGGACAGCTTTCTGCTTAATATTCCTGATCATCGGGTGCTGGTTGATGGCTGGTATTATTGGGTAATCCGCCTCAATGCAGAAGATGCTGCCGCGCGTGGCATAAAGAAGAATGATCTTGTGAAAGTGTATAATGATCGGGGCTGTGTGATTTGTGCCGCCTTGCCGACTGCCCGCTTACCGAGAGGCGTGTGCCATGGGTATGAGTCGTCAGCGATGTATGAGCCGATGGGTGAACCCGGTAAATCGGTGGATCGCGGCGGTTGCCTCAATTTGTTGACGCCGGACAAAACCCAAACGAAATCGACGCACTCTCTTGCAGGGGCCAATGCTTTGGTCGAAATCGAATCATGGGATGGCAATACTGATTTTGTATCGGCGGCCTTCATTGACGGACACCCCGATGGTGTCGCGGCAGCCGAGTAGGTGGTGGGAGAAGAAAATGTCTAAATGGAACCTGATCATTGATGTTGCTGAATGCACCAACTGCAACAACTGTACTCTCGCGGCCATGGATGAATATATCGACAATGACTGGCCAGGCTATTCCGCACCGATGCCGAAGCATGGTCATCGCTGGATCGATATCAAACAAAAGGAACGTGGCGAGGTACCCTTTATGGATATCGCCTATGTGCCGACCATGTGCAATCACTGCGACAATGCCCCCTGCATGAAGGCGGCGGGCGATGATGGGTCAACCACCAAGCGCGGAGACGGGATTGTGCTGATTGATCCGGAAAAGGCCAAAGGTCGTAAGGATCTGGTTGATGCTTGCCCCTATGGCCACATTTGGTGGAATGAGGAACTTGAACTGCCGCAAATCTGGACCTTCGATGCCCATCTTCTTGATCAGGGCTGGCAACAGACCCGCGGTCAGCAATCCTGCCCTACCGGTGCGATGAAAGCGGTGAAGCAGGACGACGCGTCGATGCAAAAAATGGCGGAGGACGAAGGGCTGGAAGTCATGCAGCCCGACCTCGAAACCCGGCCGCGCGTCTGGTACCGCAATCTTTGGCGCTACAGTAAAGCCTTTATTGGCGGCAGTGTGTCCGCTGAGGCCGATGGTGTTGTCGATTGCGTTGAAGGCGCTACGGTCATCCTGTCGAAAGACGGGAACAAAGTTGCTGAATCCGTGAGCGACATATATGGCGACTTTAAATTCGACAAACTTGATGAGAATAGCGGCAGCTATACAGTTGAGATAATCGCTGAAGGTCACGATGCAAAAACGGTTACCGCGGCGTTGGAGGACAGCGTATATCTCGGGGAAATCCGCCTGTAGCGGAATTTAAGGAGATGGTTGATGGCGACAGGTTTTGAGCCAGCCACGGGCTCCTCTGTATGGAAGGGCTCTGATTTCGTCGGCAATGACGAGTGGATTGTCTCGTTGTCTCCCGAAAATCTCCAAGAAATTGATGCGGCTTTGCGTTTTGCGAAAGAAACAAAGTGGCCCGTTCACAAGCTTAGTCAAAACGAGTTTCCGCTCCCCGTTCTCGGCAGTACCTTAAGTGCACTAGCTTCGGAGCTTGAGACCGAACGTGGATTTGCAGTCATCCGGGGAGTTCCGGTTAATCACTACAGCGAAGAAGAGAACAAATTTGTCAGCTTCGGGCTTTGTTCGCATTTTGGCAGTGTTATTCCGCAAAGTCGCGAGGGTGATTGGATCAATCATGTGATCGATATTAGTGATCAGGGTTCGGCGCCGAAGCCTGAGCTTGATCACGTCCTGAAGCGCAAGCAACTTCGGACCAATCATCGTGGCGGCGAGCTGGATTTCCATACCGATACCACAGACGTTTTCGCTCTGTTTTGCCTGCAACCTGCTAAAAGCGGGGGCAGGAGCCGTCTGGTTAGTGCCGCGACATTGCACAATATAATCGGTGAGACCAAACCGGATTATCTCGAAGCGCTCTATGACGGTTACTATTATATGTCGCAGCCGGACGATAAGGCCATTTGGGCGCCTCTAAACACCTCGTCATTTTGGCCATGATCTGCTTCACTTCTCTCATCGGCTTGATGGAGGATGGAATGTCGGCTCAGCCCGGTTTTTTCGATCTTGATGAGCGTTACGCGGCGCTGTCGGCGGCGGGTGATCCGTTGCTTCGGCTTGGTGAGTTGGTCGATTTCGAGTTGTTTCGCCGGCCCTTGATCCGGGCGCTACGTCGCTCGGACCGGCGCCAGGGTGGCCGGCCTCCCTATGACCCCGTTCTGATGTTCAAGATCCTGGTGTTGCAGGCACTATACAATCTCTCGGATGATCAAACCGAGTTCCAGATCCGCGACCGGCTGTCTTTCATGCGGTTCCTGGGCCTGGGGCTTCACGCCCGGGTGCCGGACGCCAAGACGATCTGGCTGTTCCGTGAGTTGCTGGTGCAGGCCAAGGCGATCGAGGCGTTGTTCGATCGCTTCGACGAACACCTGCGCGGCCATGGCTACCTGGCGCTGTCGGGCCAGATCGTCGATGCCACGATCGTCGCGGCGCCCAGGCAGCGCAACAGCGTTCCGGAGAAGGTGGCGTTGAAGGCCGGCAAGGTGCCAGAGGAGTGGAAGGACAAGCCGGCCAAGCTGGCCCAGAAAGACCGGGATGCGCGCTGGACCATGAAGCGTGGCCGAGTGAAGCGTCTGGAGGATGGGCACCCCAAGGGGCCGGAGATCATGGTGCCGGCGTTTGGCTACAAGAACCACATCTCCACGGACCGGCGGCACGGGTTGATCCGCAAGTGGCGCGTCACCGATGCCGCCGCCAATGACGGCCGCCAGCTCGCCGGTCTGATCGATCCGGAGAACACGGCGAGCCCGGTCTGGGCGGATACCGCCTATCGGTCCAAGCGTAACGAGAAGATGCTGGCGCGCCAAGGCAAGCGCTCCCAGATCCACTTCCGCAAGCCGCGCGGCAAGCCGATGCCGGCGACCCTGGCCAAGGCCAACGCGGCGCGCTCGGCGGTACGCTCCGCCGTCGAGCATGTCTTCGCCCATCAGAAAGGCTTGATGGCGCTCTCGGTTCGGACCATCGGCATCGCCCGGGCCGAGGCCAAGATCGGCATGACCAATCTGGCGTATAACATGCGCCGTTTCCTCTGGCTCCAGGGGCGAAGTGCGCCCACATGACGCCGGAACGGCCGGTTCGACCGGCTAAACCGATCAAATCGACGCAAAACGGCTCGAAAAACCGACACTCAGACGCGCCCACCCGGTCAAATCACGCCGCAAGCGGCCAAACCGAACGTTCTTCGAGGTGTCCAATTCGGCTGCAACTATTTCGACCAAGCGCGTTCCGGTCTTTCGCCGTAAAGGCGACAAAGTCGAAGGCTATTATATTTCGCAAGTCGTCCAGCGTGCGCTTGACCATGGTGGATTTGAGTACAATGCGATCGAAGACGATGCGCGCGAGGAATTGCAGCGCGTTGCGGAAGCTCCGGGTGTTGCGCACGAGTTTGATCTCGAAGCCGGGGATTTGTTGGTCGTGAATAATCACGCCGTCTTGCATGCTCGCTATGATTATGAGGACTATCCCGAGATTGAACGCCGTCGTCACCTGTTTCGGCTGTGGATGGCAAATACGCCAGAGATGTTATCGAAGACATTTGTGGCGCCCTCCGAAAAATTCTCGTAAAGAACCCTCAACAACCTATCAACGTTAGGACAGAACTATGAAAGCGGCATATTTCGAAGAGCATGGCGGACCTGAAGTTATCAAACTGGGCGAGTTGCCAGACCCTGTTGCCGGAGAGGGTGAGATTGTTATCGATATTCATGCTGCTTCCGTGAACGGTGCGGACTGGAAAGTCCGCGAAGGATCTTACAAGCAGGTGCCCTATTTTCCTTATGTTCTGGGCCGGGATTTTTCCGGCACGGTCTGTGAGGTTGGTGATGGCGTCTCTGATTTTGCAATTGGGGATGAAGTGTTTGGCGTTTGCGAAGTCGGGCAGGAAGGCACGTACTGCGAAAAGATTGCGATGAATGCAGCCCTTTGCGCCCCTAAGCCTGCGGGGATGTCGCATATCGATATCGCGGCCCTGGCTCTGATCGGCATAACCGCTGTGATCTCGATTGAAGACACCCTAAATCTCAAATCTAATGAAAAGATACTGATCCAGGGCGGTGCGGGTGGCGTTGCCAGCTTCGGGATTCAGCTCGCCAAACATCTAGGCGCTCATGTGATCAGTACGACGAGTGCCGGCAATGTTGATTACGTGAAGGGTCTCGGGGCAGACGAGGTCATTGACTATAATGCACAGGATTTTCGTGACGTCGTTTCTGACTGTGATGTGGTTTTTGACACGGTTGGCGGCGATGTGGCGCCAGGCGCGTTTGAGGTCCTGAAACCGGGCGGACGCGCTGTCTTTATCGCATCCGGGGTTAAGGGACTGGAATCGCCGTCGAGTGATTTTACTTCCCTTCGGCCAAATGTTTATCGGGACCGGCCACATCTGGAACGGGTGGTGGAGCTAATCGAAGTAGGCGCCGTCACAGTGCCGGCGGTGAAACTGTTCTCACTGGATGACGTGATTGAAGCGCAGAAACTCAGTCAGTCGCGTCATTTCCGTGGCAAGCTCGTCTTTAACTATCGCTAACAGATTGCCGCAATCCTAACCGTTCCATACGGGGCAGAATTTTGTCCCGCAGCACGGGGAAGTCACTGACATAATTCACCAGCCCTATCGCGATGCCATCGACGCCGCAGTCGCTCATCTTCCGGTACTGTTCGACGACATCGTCATAGCTGCCGATTACCGGGTAGGTGCCGACGCCGCTGATCATGCGTTCGGTTAGCGTTGTGAGTTGCTTTAGCGGCGTATCACGCCCTTTGGTGCGGATGGCGACAGCGTGTTCGCCAGCTTCCCAGTCGCCTATCTCATAGACGAGATAGTGGTAATATTCTTCCGCTTCTTTGGTGGTCGGTTTGGTGACCATATGGCCGCTGGCAAACACCCCGACATTCTCCGCCTCTGAAGAATCCCGGAGGGCCTGAACGCTGGGACCAAACTTATCGAATTCCATGATTGAGGTGAACAGGCAATCGGCGTGGCGCGCTGCAAAAGCTTTGCCTGCCGGTGAGTTTCCCGCGCTTACCAGCATCGGACGATCATCGCCCCAGGGTTTTGGTTTTAGGAGAACGCCTTCGAGGTCGAAATACTTTCCTTTGTAATCAAAAGGCTCATCTTCTGACCACACGCGTTTGAGAATGGTGACCCATTCTTCTGTAAAGTCATAACGTTCTTCCTGTGGCCGCAGATCAACGCCGAACATTGCATGTTCGGCGGCATTCCAGCCTGAAACCATGTTTAAGCCGAACCGGCCCTTACCTATGTGATCGGCCGTGACCATCTGCTTGGCGGCAAAAATCGGGCTGAGAAAACCGACATGGACGGTCCCAAAGACACAGACATGTTCGGTTGCCGCCAGTAGGCCCGAGGCCCAGGTAAGCGTTTCGAAGGTCGTGCCTTCAGTGTCCGTTTCACCTTTGTATCCATGCCAACGACCAATCGGCAGGATGAATTCCAACCCGGCGTCATCGGCGAGTTTGGCCGCTTCGAGATTATTGTCCCAGCTCGCATCCCAGCGTTCCGGCACTTTGGACATGCTCAAACCACCCGAACAATTTTGGCCAAACAGCCCCAGTTTGAATTTGTTGGGCCCATACATCCGCGTATTTTTGCGGCTCATTTAAAAGTTCCCTGGCTAGATTTCACGTTTGTGGGATTAGATCATAGAGCGCAACAAATTCAAAAGGCGACCCGTTGACACAGGAGACACAATATCCGTAGCTGTTTCATTGAAAAATCAGACGAAATGGATATGACGAACAGGGAGTAGATTGATGTCAGATACCAAGGAATATAGCTGCGTAAAACTCGAGATTGATGACGAAGGCATTGCCTGGGTGTCTTTTAATCGACCGGAGAAGCGCAACGCGATGAGTCCAACCCTCCATTTTGAGATGGAAGAAGTGATGGCAGAGCTTGAGACCAATGAAGACGCCAGGGTCATTGTTCTGACGGGTGAGGGTGTCAGCTGGAGCGCGGGGATGGATCTTAAGGAATATTTCCGCGAGACCGACAATAACCCAAAAGCACACTTTAAATCACAATGGGCGCATCGTCACTGGGCGCAATATTTGCAGGTTTCCTCAAAGCCCTCGATTGCGATGGCCAACGGCTATTGCTTTGGCGGTGCGTTTACACCGCTGGCCGCTTGCGACATTGCCATCGCTGCCGAAGACGCAACGTTTGGTCTCTCTGAGGTGAATTGGGGAATCTTGCCGGGTGGAAATGTTAGCAAAGTATTTCGTGACCTCGCCTCACATCGTGACTCGTTGTTCTATGCCATTCCCGGACGAACCTTTGACGGCAAAAAAGCCGTTGAGATGGGGATTGTTAATCTGGCCGTCCCCGCTGACAAGCTACGGGACGAAACCGTAACGCTGGCCCGGGAATTATTGGAAAAAAGTCCTGCCGTTCTGGCCTTTACCAAGCAGGCCATGAAAGCGGTTCAGGGCATGGATATGAATATGGCCTATGAGTATCTGGGTGCTAAACAGGGCGCGCTGCGCGCGGCGGATAAAGAAGGTACGCGGCAAAAAGGCATGGCGGAATTTCTTGATAATAAGAGCTATCGGCCGGGCTTGAGTCCTGTAAAGCGGGACTAGCTGCGCTTCGCCTCCTGAACCACGACTTCCATTCGGTCGAGAAATTTCGACTGCTCGGCTTTGCTAAAAGGTCTGGGGCCACCAGTAATTTCGCCTGTTTCACGCAATCCCTGCATGATTTCCCGGGTCGCCAGCGCCATGCCGATACTATCGTCCATGTAGGTTTCGCCGTTAGGTTTCAGCGCAAAAGCCCCCTGTTTCAGGCAGCGCCCGGCGAGTGGGATATCGTTGGTTACGCAGATATCCGCCTTGCCGATATGGTCAGCGATCCAGTCGTCGGCGGCATCAGCCCCCTGAGTCACGACGACGAGTTGGAATAATGGATTTTGGGGCGGGCAAATGCCGCCGTCGCATACCAGGTAAGTTTTAAGCCCGTGCCGCGTCGCAACCCGTTCTACCTCTTCCTTAACCGGGCAGGCATCAGCATCGACATAGATTTCAACCATCGTGTTCTACAGCTGGTGGGAATACGCCCACCATCGACTTTGATGGTAGAACCGGTGATGTAGCGCGCCTGTTGACTGCAGAGGAGAACAGCCGCGTCGGCCATCTCCTGCACCGTGCCATCACGACCCATCGGTGCTTCTGAAATCATTTTGGCTTTGATATCCGCGGCGGTAACCCCAGCCCGTTTCGCGCGGGCGATATCGCCGTGATGGACACGCTCTGTTTCAATACGTCCGGGAACCAGGCAATTCACCGTTACGCCATCCTTTGCGACCTCATTGCTGAGCGATTTTGACCAGCCGACAAGCGACATTCGCAAAGAACTCGACAGGACATTTTCCGTCGCGGCGAGGAATATGTTGGACGATGTCATGGAAAGAACACGACCCCAGCCACGTTCTCGCATGCCTGGCAACATGCCGTTGGTCACTCGGATCGCCGACATCATGATCAGATCAAACCAGTCGTGCCATGTCGCGTCATCGACTTCAGATGGTAGCAATCGCGGTGGGCCACCGCAATTGTTAAATTGGATATCAATGCCGCCGAGATGGTCGAGCGCAAAATCGATCAATCGATCAACGTCCTCCTCCCGGGAGAAGTCACCCGTTATGGATTCCACGCGAACACCAAAAGTTTCGGCGATGTCCTTCGCTTCGCTTTCTAATATATCCTGGCTCCGGGCGGTGAGAATGATATCGGTGCCCTCTGCCGCTAAACCACGCGCGACACCATTGCCCATGCCGTAGCTCGACCCCATGACAAGGGCACGTTTGCCTTTAAGACCAAGGTCCATGATTCAGTTGCCAGGCGCGTATTTGCCACCGGTCTGCGGTGTTTGCACGCCCTCGCCACCGCTCCCCGCATGCTGCAGCCGCGTAACACGGTCCCAGGTTCGCTTGAGGTCGTCTCTGATATGCACGGTCAGGCAGCCGAGCCCTTCAATTTCCAGCTCGATCTTGTCGCCATCCATGAACGGGTTAAGCCCGCGATGGTTGGTTCCCGTCGCCAGCACATCACCCGGTTCCAGCGTGTGTATGGAACTTACCCACGAAATACAGCGCGGGATTTTGTGCGCCATGTCGTCGGTGTTGAAGTTCTGCATTACTGTACCGTTGTTGTGCAGTTGCACATGTAATTTTTGCGGATCCGCAATCTCGTCCTTCGTGACGATATAGGGTCCCATTGGTGCAAAGGTTTCGCGCCCTTTCATCTGATAAAACGTGTTGCCGGGCGGCAACAAACCGCGAGCCGAACCGTCAATAAAATTGGTATAGCCAAAGACATAATCCATCGCTTCTGCTTCGGAAACATTACTGGCCCGCTTGCCAATGATCAGCGCAATCTCGGCCTCGCCTTCAAAGATTGTGGCCGGAATATCCGGGAGAACCATCGTATCGCCATCGCCAATAACGCTATTGGGCGATTTGAAGAAGGCGTTAATCGGTGCTGGTTCTTCGCGGGTGCCGTCTTCCATATAGTTTACCGCCATGCAGTCGATATTGCCGGGTTTTGGCAGGGGCGGCCGAATGCGTACGCTGCTTACCGGTACGCCATCACCGTTAGCTGCGGCGGCTTCAATGCGATCTCTATAAATGTCGAAATTCTCGATGAGCCCGTTAATTCGGTCATGCGCTCCGATATGGGGCACTTCATTGGCAATGTCGGTGATATCAACCACGGCCTCGCCCTTGAGGACGCCCAATTTGAAATCATCAAAATGCAGTAACTTCATTTTCTATACTCTCAGATTGTCGTAATTTCGTGCGTTCCTTGACGCTTCTCTTGGCAACAAGTTAGCTCAAAACCCGCATCCGTGCACCGGCATAAGGGCTGTTTGTGCTGAGCTAAGCCCGCTATGCTGAAGCGACGATTTGGAAAGATGGTTTAAGGGCTATGCAATCTAGTGCTGAGGCGGCGACTTCCCCCGGAGATGTATCTCCCGAAACATTGGTAGAGCGGGCGCGGGCCATCGTGCCGGACTTGCGGGAGCGTCAGGCGATTACTGAAGAGGCAGGCCACGCCCTGCCCGCAGCGATTGAGACTTTTTTGAAAGCGGGGCTCTATCGGGTCGTGCAACCAAAGAAATTTGGCGGGTGTGAATACGGAATAGATGACTTTATTCGCGTGGCGATGACGGTAGCGTCGGGGTGCGGATCAACCGGCTGGGTGTTCTCAACCAGGGCACAGCATCAATGGCAGATCGGTTTGTTTGCCCCGGAGGCGCAAGAGGAGGTCTGGGGCAACGATCCGATGGCCTTGGCGGCATCCTCCTATGCGCCAACCGGTGTGGCATTGGCAGAAGGTGATGGCTATAGGTTAAACGGAAAGTGGTCCTTTTGCAGCGGCGTCGAAGTCGCGCAATGGATGCTTCTCGGGGTTCGGATCGCACCGGCGGAGGGCGTTGAGCCTACCCAGGTTGGTTTTGCCCTAATCCCTAAATGCGACTATCGCATCGAAAAGAACTGGGACGTGCTTGGTCTCGTCGGTACCGGTAGCCATGATTTGGTCATAGAGGATGTCTTTGTGCCGGCCCATCGTATTTTGACCCATGAGCAGGCACAGTCTGGTAATCCACCGGGCGCCGAGATCAATAAAAATGGTTTGTTCCGGATCCCGTTTTTTGCCGCTATTTCCTATTGTCTTTGCGCCGCCATTCTGGGCATGGCGCGTGGCGCACTCGAAGATTATCTCAAGGGCATGCGCGACCGCGTGACACGCGGGGCGGCTATGGGGGCGGCCAAGAATGTTGCGGAGTTTCAGAGTATTCAATTGCGGATAGCGGAAGCGTCCTTGAGTATCAACGCGGCAGAAACGCTGGTGTTACGTGATACAGGGGAGATTATGGACATTGTAAATGCCGGTCAGGAATTGACCGTGGCGCAATGTGTTCGCAATAAGGGCAATATCGCTTTCGCTGTGAAACTTTGTGTTCAAGCGGTGGATCTGTTGTTCGAGTCAGTTGGCGGGCAGGGGTTGCATAGCCAGAATCGGGTGCAGCGCGCCTGGCGGGATATCCATGCCGCGTCCAAACATATCAGTATGAACTGGGATGCCGTGGCGACGCTCTATGGCCGCTCACAACTCGGCCTGCCACCGGGTCCAGCGCAATATTGAACGAATGGTTCGTGAAAGATGACGCTGTTTATCGATAATCCTGCCGTTGAAGAAATCCTGACAGTCGAAGATGTCATGGATGCCCTGGAACAGGGCCATGCTGAACTTGGCCATGGACGCGCAATCAACGGTCCAAAATTCCGCATCATGACACCTCGCGACCCATCTCATGTCGCGGGGGGAACCGAACCGTTCCACCATGTTTATACATCGCTGAACGGTGCGATTGAGAAATGGAATGTGATCTGCAATCGGGTCGATTCAGACTTTATCCATTATCCTGAGATCAATGGATTGCGTCGGGAGGTACGTGTGCCCGGCCCACCCAGCGGGATGTTCTGTGGCTTTGTGCAGCTCTATGACAGCTCGACGGCAGAGCCTTTGGCAATTGTCCATGATGGCTTTATGCAGAAGTACCGGGTTGGTGGAACCGCGGGTCTGGGCACGAAATATCTCGCGAAGAAGAATTCAAAAGTCCTCGGGCTTATCGGTTCGGGCTGGCAACAGACCTCCGCAATTGAATGTCATTGCGCAGCGGCGGATTTTGAGCTGGTTAAAATTTTCAGCCCGACAAAAGAAAACCGGGAAGCTTTCGCGGCTGACTACACGGAAAAATTGGGTATCGAGGTTCGGGCTGTAGATAGTGCCGAAGAAGCCGTTCGGGGCGCCGACGTGGTCTGTACAGCAACAAATGCCGTCAATCCTGTTCTGAAAACAGAATGGCTTGAGCCGGGCATGCTGATCACGGCAATCAAGGATGCCACCGAAATTGAATTCGAAACGTTTGAACGCGCTGACTACATCGTCAGTAATCGCAATGGGCCAAACTGGAATCGATTTGCCATCGGCGGCACCGAAGCAATTCCTGAAGGTCAAAGTGATAATTGGGGCAAGCCGGGAAATGTCGACTGGGACAACATTCCGTTGTTTGGCGAGGTTGTCGCTGGCCTAAAACCGGCCCGCGCGAATGACGAGCAGGTTATTTTATTTCCCGTGACCGGCGATGGTGTTCAGTTTGCAGCTGTTGCATACCGGCTTTACGAACGCGCGAAAGAGAAGGGCCTCGGCACAGAGGTCGATACGACGCTTTGGCTACAAGCCGCGAAATACATCCCCTGACATATCCCCATGGATAGTTTCGTTTATATTTTGGGCTGCGAAACATCGCGCGGGTGGCAAACCTATGTCGGTTGGACAAATGATCTCGAAAAGAGGCTGGCTGCGCATAATGACGGTACAGGGGCTAAATCAACACGTGGGCGAGATTGGGTATTACTCTATGCCGAAAAACTCGATAACCGGTCGGCAGCTATGAGCCGCGAATGGCATTTAAAGCGGGATCGTTTGTTTCGGAAGAACGTGCGTCCGGACCAGCTATAGCGGCCGCCCAAAAATTGGTTTTGGCGGACCGGTTTCTGGCGCCTCGATACTTGCCAATTTGCGACTGTAATAACCCCAGCTATGGTCGAAATGTTCTTCTGACCAGATTTGGCTGTTGCGCAAGGCTTCAGCCTCTTCATCGGGGTAGCTCCAATCGATACCGGAAGCTGCGACGTCGAGCGGGGCTTTACAGGCGCGTTCCAGCCAGATTCCGACCAGCGTCGCCATTTCGATCAACGTCCCGCAGAATGTTACGCCGTGATTTTTCATAAAAACTGCGAAAGCCGGTCCCAGCGCATTCGCCAGAGATTGCCCTAAATCGACAGATTTAACCAACGCGCCGGTGCCAAGAAACATTGGGATTCGGTCCGGAAAATAGCTGGCTTCCAGCGTGACAGGGCGTAGGTCACCCTCCGTGGCAGAAAATACACATGTGTAATAAGGGTGCGTATGGGCGACGACATTTATGTCTTCGCGCTTCTTCAAAATTTCGGAATGGATCGGCCATTCGGAATGGCAATTTCCAGCCCCGGCAATCTGTTTGCCGTCAAATGTCACTAATACAAAATCATCGGCGTTCCGAAATTCACCAAGTCCGACCGCATTCCGTTTCATCCAGAATCCACGTCCATCGGGATCGCGCAGGGATAAATGACCAAGTGTCATATCGCCATGACCTTCCATTTCCAGGATACGACAGGCTTGCGCCAGCTTGTCGAGATCGGCGCACAATGTTTTGCTCATACAATCCTTAGCCATAACGTTCTCCCTGTTAATGTCATTGCACCGGTATTTTGTTCTGATTGAAAAAAAGTTTAACAGATGCGCGTTGATCGAAAATCCTGTTTGATGGAAATCAGGATTTCGCAAAATTCGTTCGGAAGGAAGCAGAATGGCCAAGAAACCTGTCGTCGTTGACTTTCACGCCCATATCGCAGTGACGGAAGTTCTGGAAAAGACCTTTAGTCATTCGCAGTTTGCCCGGGCGTTCGCCAAGACCAAGCCTGGCAGTAAAGCTATCGGTATTCCAAAACCGTCGCTTGATCGTATGTCGGATATGAAAATTCGATTCAAGGAAATGGATCAGATGGGGATCGATATTCAGGTCATCAGCCCCAGCATTCTCCAGCAATGTACCTATTGGGCGAAGCCGGAAGCGGCGCTTAAAATGGAGCGGCAAAGTAATGATTTTGTCGCTGAGGCTGTCGCACAGCACCCGGACCGGCTTGTCGGGATCGGCTCAGTGCCCTTGCAGGACGTCAAGCTGGCGGTAAAGGAACTTGAACGTGCGGTTACAAAAAATGGACTGAAAGGCGTGATCATCGGCTCGAACGTCAATGGCGAAGAACTTGGTCACAAAAAGTTCAAGCCGTTCTGGCGTAAAGCGGAGAAGTTGGGCGCGGCGGTCTTTATCCACCCAACCGGCAGTACGGACCCAAGGATGCGGCCGCACTATCAATTGATAACGGTGGGTCAACCGTTGGAGGAAGCGATGGCACAAGGGTCACTGGTCTATGATGGGGTGATGGATGCATTCCCAAAACTCAAGGTCGCAATTGCCCATGGCGGAGGTTATTTGCCTTTCTATACCGGGCGCCACGATCACGTTCAGCGGATGGGGCATATCGGCGACCAGCTTAAGGGCAGCTTCAGTTCATATCTCAAACGCTTCAACTATGAGACGGTTCTCTTTAATCCCGACATGCTCGAATATCTCGCGCAACAAGTACCCCCAAAGAACATCATGATGGGAACGGATTACCCGTTCGGGGAAAAGAACCCTGTGAAATTTGTCCGTCGGGCGAAGAAGATATCTAAAGCAGCGCAGGATCGAATTCTGGGTGCGAATGCGGCTAAATTTCTTGGGATCAAGATTTAAACCTCGATCTGATACAGAACTGTTATCCTAAAGCGTCGGCGAAAATCTCTCGGTATTCGTCACGGGTGGGTCTGATAGGTGCGGTGAAGTTGAAGTGGATATTTTCAGCATGACCCGACAGCTCATCGAGATCGTCATTAGGGTAGCCGAGTTCTCGCACTGAAGACGGTAATCCAATACGGGTATTCAACGCCGTAATGCCAGTCGCGAGATCGGTGCCCGCCGGGAGCCGCATCGCTTTACAGATTTGTTCAATTTTGTTGTCGATATCCGCATCGCTTTTACCCTTGTAAAAGCGGATTACCGCCGGGGCGGAAGCAGTGATCAGGGCGCCGTGATGCAAAGGGCTGTCAGCGAAGATATGGCCAAGCACATGGATCGGCCCCAGCCCCATATATTGCCATGCCGCCCTCCAGGACTGCCATCAGTGACAGCACGTTCGATGTAATCAACAACGCGGGTGATGCCATCGAGAGCAATGGCTTCGGTAGGGGGATTGACGTTGTTGGATAGAAACCCTTCGACGCAATGACCAAGCGCATCCATACCGGTGCCGGCGGTGAGAATTGGGGGCAAAGTCAATGTCAGCTCGGGGTCGCAGATTGCCAGATCGGCCTGAACAAATGGGCTGCGGATTCCGAGTTGATGTTCACCATGGGCGGGGTGGATACCGCCGCCGATCGTGATCTCCGCGCCGGTTCCCGCGGTGGTCGGGATCGTAATATAGGGCGCAACGTCGGCGGTAATCTTCGAGGGATCCTTCAGATATTCGATAATCGGTTCAGGATGGGTTGCGGCAACGCGGAGCGCTTTACCAGTGTCGAGGACCGAGCCGCCGCCAAGTGCGATGATGCCGTCGCAATTCCGTTCCTTATAAACAGCCAATGCACCTTCAATTCCACCAACAGTAGGGTTCGGTGGAATGCCGTCAAAGACCGCGAGATCCGGGTTGCCCTGCATTGCTTCACGGAGTGTCTCGACAAGACCATGTTCGGTGAGCCCGCTATCGGTGATGACTAAGGGGCATTTGATCCCGCGGGATTCCAGCTCACCTGCCAATTGCCCTACCGCGCCAAAATCGAAAATAACGGTCGGAAACCCCGGCAATACACCCATCTCACGAACTCCTTTTGGTTTGGCTAACGCGTTTAGATTTCTCTTCAGGGTGGCACGACTCCGCTGAGTGATAAACTCCTCTCGTCAGTGGCAATGGCGGCCGAATTTTGCGGGATCAAGATCTAGCTGTTTTCGCCAATAAATTTGATCAGTCGGGTTGCGCATTCGTCGGGCGCTTCGACCTGCACACTATGGCCTGTTCCGGCGATGATTTCGATTGGTGCGTTACCAAGTTCTTGTGAATAGGCCGCAGCATGTTCCTGTGGAACGAGATGGTCGTTTTCCCCCCATATGATCAGCGCGGGGCCTTTATATCGCCGCAACCGATTGCGTAGTTTTCGGTTATGCAAATACGGCGGCGAGAAACCAAAGCGCGAAGCGAAACGAAACATACCGTATCGGAGCAATTCCTCGTCTAGATCGCCCCGGCCATCCGGGAACAGCTCATTGCCGATTTTTGACTCCGGTGCGGAAAAGAGAAGTGTTCGTAAGTCATTGTAATATAGCCCATCTTCGGGTTGGGCTACCCAGAAAATGTCGGCGATGGGATGACCTTTTACAAACAACCCCGTTGCACCCAGAAGGCTCAGCGACCGGATTTTCTCCGGGTAACGAACCGCAATTTCTGCTGCGACCCAGCCACCCAGACAGGAACCGACGAGATGAAATTCCTTAAGCTTAAGAGCCTCAAAAACATCGAGATAATGAAAGATCAAATCCTCCATCGTATCGAGTTCTTCGCGCTCCTGTGATTTCGAACAGGCTGGATAGGCAAGCGCTATGACGTGAAGTTTTTTTGCGAGCTCTTGTTGCAAAGGTGGTGTGTCGCCTGCGAGGCCCGGCACATCGGCAAACCCATGGAGATAGACAATTGGATCGCCATCGCCTTCTTCAATGACCCAAACATTACTGCCGTAGACATCAACTTGAGCCTCATCGAAAATTGGAGAAGATGAAAACTTCAATGACCCAAACATTACTGCCGTAGACATCAACGGTGTGCTCACTCATGAGTCTTTTCCCAACTGCTCATCGAGACTGGGAAAGTCCCGTGCGAACAGTTCCGCCGATTGTTGCCGCAATGTCGGCATTACTTCTGTAGCGAAGAGATGCATGCTCTTTCGGGCAAGCTCGGGCTTCATGTTGCCGAAATGAAACTGAATCAAGAAGTTCCCCACGCCGGCAAGTTCAATAAGTTCCATCAAACGGCGCCGCACGGTTTCGGGGCTGCCGGCGATAATTGAACCGCCGGCATCAAGCGTCTCCCAATCCTTCGCGTCACCGAGGAGATCACGGCCAGGCTCAGAGTTTTTGAGGTAGTTCTCCCACGACCGTTTGCTTTGGGATGGAATCCCCGGGCCGAAGGTTTGGGTGCGTCCCTCTCGCCGCAAATGGCCTTTCAGGAGGTTGCGCAGGAAATACCAGACACCTTCGGAAGCTTCTTCGCGAGCCTGTTCGTCGGTTTCCGCAACATAGACGGAGAGCAAGACACCCATGCGGTAGGGGTGATAGGTACTGCCATGATCTTCGACAATTTGCGAGAAACGGTTTACGGCGGCTTTGGTCGCGGAACCGTGCACCCGCGAGGACAGGAAATAGTTGTATCCCCGCTTGGCACACTCTTCCATCGTTTCAATGCTCAAGGACCCGGGGATCCAAACCTCTGGATGCGGTTTTTGTCTCGGTTTCGGCCAGATATTGACGTAGCGCAGTGGATAATGCTCGCCCTCATGCTCGAAGGGTCCCTCATCCGTCCAGGCACGGGTAATGAGATCGCACCCCTCCCAAAACTGGCTACGCGCTTTTACGGAAGTGATGTTGTAATTAAACGCTTCCGAACCCCCACCGACGACGAACCCGGCAATGAGCCGCCCATGCGTCATCATATCGATCATCGCGTATTCTTCGGCAATGCGGAGCGGGTTCTTGCGCAGCGGCAATAAGCTGCCAAGCACAGCAATTTTTGCGCGTGCTGCATGAGTTTCGATTTCAGCGCCGTTACTGTCGGGCCACCCCGCCGGGCGATGCCGTCGGGGTCGAGCCCCTCCGTGGTCTGGAACCTCTGCAGCCCATCATCGATATCTTTTGTGATGGCGACGGGCGGCGCGTCGAATTTGATAAGGTCGAGTTTCTTTAGCCCGTTGGCGATGGCTTGCACATCGCGGCTGTTATTTTCCAGCCCGTTGCCGACTGGCCCAGTGAGATCAAGATCGCTGATATCGAATTCCGTCTGCTCGGGCAGGATACTGGTTTGGTGTAGAAGGGTGCGTTCCGTGGGACCATCAGGGCCTAAAACCCCATCAATCTTTAAACCGTTCTCTCCCTGAATATTAAAAATCCCGTCTTCGGTCGGTTTGTCAAAAAACGGTGAGAACCCTTCATCAGGCTGTTCAAGATGACCGATTTCTTTCAGCAGGTTCTTGACTGAAAAGATATCACTCGGGTCGTTATCCAGCCCAAGCCCGACCAGGCCGCGTAATCGGTTAATTTGCATTGATGTTTATATTCCCGCAATAAGTGAAATCAATATTATAAAACAATTCAGGAACAAGAGAAAAGAATTTTTTCCTATTCTTAACTACCATTTCAATTAAAGGGATTCTCTAGCACTCAATGACGGCGGTTTTATGGCTGATTCAGGACCGTTTTGCGATGGCACGCTGTCGCCGTGCGATATAGGTCTCAACCTTTGCCGTAGTCATCGGATCGCCAAACATTTCGTTCCGCATCCAGACGCGTTGTAGGCTGACGTCAATCATTGCCGACTGCATCTTTTTCATATCGGCTTTGTTTTTAATCATCTTGGCAGCGATATCGGCCTGGACCATATAATGGTCCTTCTCGTCATAATGGTCCTTCTCGTCTTCCCAGATCACTTTCATGGCGTTAGCCGTCATCTGGTTGATCTTGCTACCTTTCAGGTTTTTCCCGACACGGAACAGCGCTGTGCCACCGCCCTCGGTGATGCCAACAGCAGCTCTACCGATAGGACCGCCCTTTTGCACGTAGCGGCGACGGATATCGCCCAGCTTTTTCTCCTGTGGCAATTGTTTGAGATCGCGCTTGGATAGTTCTCGGCCCTGCACATACTCCAGTACATCGGCGAGCATAACGAAGTGGTTATATTCAGAGACTAATTGTTCGAGTAGAAAATAATAGTCATGCCGATCAATGGTTTTTCCAACCTTTGGGAACATGTCGGCTGCTTTCGTCAGTTCGCGATGAAGCCCGTTAAAAAAACCGTCTACAGGATTGAGTTCTTTCCACAGCTGGGCCCGCAGATAAAAAGCGTGATCCGCCTTCTTGGCCGTCTTGTAAAACCGGCGAGCGATCTCTGCCTCTGCGTCCCAATAGGGGGTCGCGGTGTCGATCAATTGCTGCATTTTTGTGGCCATTGGAAAATCCTCATCTGCTTACTGGCTAGAACGCGGGGAAAGTACCGGGTGCGTACTGTTGCCGCAAGTGTCGGAACTGGTCGTAGCGCGACCATTGCGCTATGTTGCCCGCGATTTCTAAGGATCAAATTCGATGATGCGTGTTTCGACAGATGTTTTTGTAGTGGGCGCCGGTGGCGCTGGTATGTATGCAGCGATATCAGCAGCCCGTGAGGGCGCCGATGTGATAGTTGCCGATAAAAGCCTGGTTAGTCGCGGGGGCGCGACGATTATGGCGCAAATGACGGTGGCATCTGCTGTCGGCCACGAAGAACCTGATCACTGGACGCATCATTTGGCTGATACAATTGAAGCTGGCCATGGCCTCTGCAACGAGGAACTCTCCGCCATCCTCTGCGAGGAATCTGTGACCCGTATCCATGAGATGGATGAGTGGAAAGTTGGCTGGGCGCGCGTTGATGGGCGGATGACACAGGTGCACGCCCCGGGCCACGGATTGAAACGCTGTGTTTACGTTGATTATCTGAATACTGGTCCGGCTGTGGCACGTGCGCTTCGTGGCGAAGTGGTTCAGCGCCCCGGTATCCGGCGGGCCAGCGGATTAGCGGTGATTGAAATAGTGGTGCAGGACGGTGAAGCTGTTGGCGCAGTCGCCATTGATGTTGAGAGTGGCGAAACGGTCCTTGTAGAAGCCGGGGCCGTTGTGCTCGCTGCCGGTGGGCTGACCAAGCTCTATATGCGGAACAGCGCCTCTATCAATATGGGCGGTGAAGCTTATGCGATGGCGTTGCGGGCCGGGGCAGAGCTGATCGATATGGAATTCGTACAGTTCTTTCCAATTGGCCATTTGGCACCGCGCATGGTGGGGATGGACCCGATAATGTGGGATCCGTTCCGTTATAAAGTCGGCGGTCGATTGCTTAACGGAGAGTTTGAAGAGTTTATTCATAATTACGGCGCGTCGGACGGCGGCACCTATACGGCGCGCCGGGATGTTGCATCCTATGCAATTTACAAAGAGGTCGAAGAAGGTCGCGGTTCACCGCATGGCGGCGTTTGGCTGAGCTTTGATCATATCGACTCGGAGGTCATGAAGGAAAAGTTTGGTCCGATGATTGGCCGACTTGCCAAGAACGGTATTGATCTCCAGAAACAGGCCATCGAGGTTTTTCCAATCGCGCATTACCATATGGGCGGTATTCGCGTGGACAAGAAAATGAGAACCCGTATTCCCGGCCTTTACGCCGCTGGTGAAGCGGTCGGGGGCGCCAACGGGGCGACACGGCTTTCCGGCAATGCGATCCCTGAAGCCTTCGTGTTTGGCGAACGTGCCGGGAAGTTTGGCGCAGCCTTTGCCAAGAACAGGAAGCGCGCTTCAATCGATGAGGCGGCGACAAAAACTGTTCTTTCCGAGCCCAAGGCCCAATTGAAGAAAGGCGCTGAACCAGATGGCAGTGCCACAGCGCTGATGACGGAATTGCAGGCATTAATGTGGGATAAGGTCGGGTTGTTCCGAACCGGTGAGAAACTTGATCAGGCTCTAGCGCGTATCCGCGAAATGCAGAATGATGATCTGCGGAATATTACTATCCCGGATGATGAACCGTTTAATCAGGCATTGCTCGACTGGTATGAGCTTCGCGCGGGCTTGCTTTGCGCGGAGTCGGTAACCATGGCAGCGATAAACCGGACGGAAAGCCGTGGCGCACACCAACGAGAAGACCTGCCCGACGCGTCTCCTGACTTTGAGCGCAATCAGACGATCAAAATGTCTGGTGGTAAAATGGTGACCGGCTGGGCCGACGTGCCACGCATTTCCTATACACTCGAAGAAAAACAGGCGGCGGTGATATGAGCGAAGAACTAGAAACCAAACTCAAGGTCTATCGCGGTGCTGCTGGTGAAGAACCCCGCTATGACGAATTTGATGTCCCTCATGAAGAAGGGGCGTCTGTTCTTGATGCGCTGGTCTGGGTCCGTGAGAACCAAGACTCCTCTTTGGCCTTCCGTTATTCTTGTGTGAGTGCAAACGCCTGTAAGGAATGCATGATCCTGGTTGATGGCAAGGTAAACTACGCCTGCACGGCGCGGCTCAATACCGGCACTGTTACCGTTGAGCCCCTTGCCAATAAAACGCTGGTCCGTGATTTGGTCACGGACATTGTGCCGCCCAAAGAAAGGCTGGGATCGGCAGAGGACGCGTAGAGCAGATCAGGCGGCTTTGTCGGCTTGACCTTCTTTTACCAGTTCCACGAGCCTTGCCGGTGTTACCGGCGCTTCGGCAATATGAGCGTTAAACGGGCTCAGCGCATCTTCGATGGCTGAAATAACAGCCGCTGCCGCCGGAACGGTTGACCCTTCCCCAGCGCCTTTGACACCAAGAGGATTGAGAGGCGATGGGCTTTCCAAAAACTCAATGTCGAAGTTTGGTGTTTCCGGGGCGGAAGGCAGTAGATATTCGCCGAAATTTGTGGTCACTGGATTGGCATCATCGTCATAACCCATCCATTCAAACATCGCGTTCCCAATACCGTGGGCCACGCCACCCGTCACCTGTCCAGTGACAATCATAGGATTAATGAGTGTCCCAGAGTCATGGACGATGGTGTATTTGAGGATATTGACGCCGCCGGTTTCGGGGTCAGCTTCGACCTCGCAAACATGCGCACCGTAACAATAGGCGAGCGGATCGGTCAGGAAGTTCTGAGTTGATTCCATGCCGGGTGTAATGCCTCCGGGCAGCGCATAGCCCGGCGTTCCGGCAACTGCATGGGCAACCTGTCCCAATGATACCGACATATCCGGTACGCCCTTGACGCGGATATCTTTGCCATCGATTTCCAGGTCCTCTTCAGAGGCTTCCAATAGGTGGGCAGCGACTTTGAGCGCTTTCTCCCGGACTTCGATAGCCGCGATGTGGCCTGAAGACCCGGCGGTGATTGCCTGACGGCTGCCAAAGCCACCCATTCCCATTAGGATTTGTTGCGTATCTCCGGCCACAACTTCGACATTCTCCATGTCGCCACCAAGCTGTTCCGCGACAACTTGTGCCATCATGGTGCGGGTGCTTTGGCCCATCGGTGCGGCGCCAGTATAGACGGAAATTTTGCCAGAGGTGCCGATGCGAACGATGGCGGTTTCAAATGGGCCTCGACCCGTGCCCTTTACACCGAAAGAAATACCAATGCCAAGATAGCGGCCTTCTGCCTGGGCGGCTTTTTGCCGTTCGGCAAAGCTGGCATAGTCTGCGGCCTCCATCGCCATTTTCTGGGCCTTGGGGAAATCACCCGAGTCATAGGTAATGTTGACACCCGCACGAGTCTTGAGAGGTTTTTTGTAAGGCATCTCTTCGCCGGGGATCATGTTTTTGAGACGAATTTTCGCGCGATCCATACCGAGCTCACCGGCGGCGCGATCCATCAACCGTTCCATCACAAAGGTTCCCTGCGGATGGCTGGCGCCACGTACCGGCGCACATGGCATCATATTGGTAAAGGCTAGTTTCTGATCCATCCGGTAATGGGGAACCTTGTAGGGCCCTGGAATGCAGGCAGCAGCATTATAGGGCAGGGTGATGCCCTGAATTGTATAGGCGCCGTGATCGTGGATCAGTGTACCCCGCACACCCTGGATCATACCATCGCTGTCGACAGCAATCTCCGCTTCCCAATACTGGTCACGTTCTTGTACCGCCGAAATAAAATGTTCGCGCCGGTCTTCGATCCATTTGACGGGACGGCCACAAAGTTTTGCGACCAAGGCGACAATGAGTTCCTCTGAATAGAAAACGAATTTAGGACCGAATCCACCGCCAACATCTGGTGTGATCACGCGTAACTGATTTTCGTTGGCGCCAAGCAGCTTGACGATAAACCCTTGCACAAGGTTCGGCATCTGTGTCGAGGACCACAAAGTGGTGATGTCCTGGATCGGATCGTAACGTCCGACTGCTCCCCGGCATTCAATAGGATGTGCACTGCCCCGATGTTGCCAAATCTCTTCGCGGAAAGTGTGGGGTGCGGAATCGAATACCGCGTCCACATCGCCATATTCCTGAACCATTTCCATCATCAAATTACTATCGATATGGATGGAGGCGGTTGGCGCATCAGGTTCAAGCGCCTTCTTGCAATCCCCAACAGCGGGAAGTGGATCCCAATCCATCTCGATCAATGCCGCAGCGTCTTCTGCGATATGACGTGTTTCCGCGATAACAATCGCCACGCATTCGCCGGCATACATCGTTTCATCAAACACCATAATGACGGGCCCCGCCGTCTCGGCATTTGGGACACCTCCCGGAAATTCAACTGGCAGGCGGTCGTCCGTCAGAAAGGGTTTTAGGTCTTCAAAGGTGTAGACCGCGAAAACGCCTTCCATAGCTTTTGCAGCGGACTTGTCGATTCCTTTCAGACGAGCATGCGGAAAAGGACTCCGAACAAAGACGGCGTTGGCCATATTGGTCAATCTAATATCGTCGATATAGCGGCCCTGACCGCGGAGTAGGGCAGGATCTTCGAGTCGTTTTACCCGTCCGCCAAACACCTTGCCATCCATGAGAATTACCCTTGTTCTTATTGCATCGGAATATCGTAGTAGAGTTTTAACGCCTGTGGTCGACAGGGTCCAATCATCAGGCATAAAAAACCCGGTTTATACCGGGCATGGTCGTTTTTATTTTAAACGCGCTTTATTCAGCCGCTGCTGCTCTACCTTCACTACCACCTTCGACCTGTTTCAGGGCAAACAGATAGTTGGGATCGAGCTTCCAACGTCCGACGACCTTTTTTGCGGTGTCAGGACGAAGGCGGTCAAAGAAGGTCATGACGCGGGATACCTCACGTGGATCGACCACTTTATCGCCAGGACGTGCTGACCGGCTTAGCAAGAATAACGATTCAAAATCAGGTTTGACCATTCCAATGGCCTTGCAGGCAATGGCCAGCCCTTCCCCGCCGGGCTCAAAGACCAAACGGCGTACGAGGTTGTGTCGTAGTCCTGTCAATTGAGCGAACATGCCTTCAAACATCCGGACCTCACCTCTCCGTAGAGTTTGTAGGAGGACTTGCGGCGTAATTGCCTGTTTCTCCGCGAGTTTTTGTGCCAGGTGAGAGGCCTGCTCCAGCGAGCGCGTATCAATCTCACCACTATCGCCAGTTGGCTCAGGCTCGCCGAGCAGATATTTGATCGTGCTCTCAATTTTCTGGTCCAGTTCCGTCGGGTCGATTTGATATTGCTCGACGATATGTTTTCGAAGCGCGTCCGAAACTGCCTCCGAGACTTTGTCACGCATTGCGATGGTGAGTTGGTGTTCGAAGGTCTGGTGTTGAATGATCTCGATCAGCTCGAGGTCCTGCAGGACTTCGCTTTTCAGGAGAATATTGTGAGCAACATCCAGTTCATAATTGGCGAGAATATTTACAAGGTCGCTTGGTGCTTCGCTGTCTTCAGCCATTCGGTTGGCAAGGGCTTTACGGACAGAAATTTCTACATCCTGGATGAGTTGACGCAGAATATCTGTCATGAGGTCGCGTTCACGTTCGTTCAGAACACGTTCTTCCTCAAAAAACAGATCACCGACAATCTGGACGAGCTGAGATTTTCCGTCGACGGATTTATCCCGCGCCAGATCGAGAAGATCTTGCATTTCTGTTTCAGGCGATACGGTCATCGCTAACCACTTCTAAATACACCCCAATTACTTTTGTAACGACGCGTATAAAGTGGCGCTGAAGCACTTAATTTATCCTTAACCTGCAATTTGTTTCGTATGCAATTCGATGTGAATTTTGCATAAAATTTGATGTTAACGATATCAATAAACCCGTCATTAACCTGTTGGAGGTACTAAGAGCAACGAAATTGGGAGGAAACGAGTAAGCTAAATGCAGATTCACCCGGGGAACGCTCTCTTTCAGACGGTGTCCGGATCGGCCGCACAATCGAGCACGATCCAGAACAATCCGCAACAGACCCAGCAAGTTCAGAAATCGGCAGGTGCTCAACAGCTCCAGAGTGCCGCAACGCAATCGTCAAATCAGGTGGCAAATAGTGCTGGCATAAGCCGTGAGGTGCCCATTCAACCAGCGCAAAACTATCCGCGCGGCAGTTTTATTGACGTTGTTGTGTAATAACCCGTTCCGATCTTTTGATCGGGGCTAGGCGTTGAGCCCAAGTAAATTGCGGGCGAAAAATTCAGCGTTAAACGGCTGAAGGTCGTCTTCTCCTTCGCCGACACCGACTGCATGCACGGGTAAACCAAATCGCTCCGCAAGTGCGACAACGACGCCCCCGCGGGCAGTACCATCCAGTTTGGTCATTACTAGCCCGCTGACATCGGTCATTTCCTTGAATGTCTCGACCTGAGAATGCGCGTTCTGGCCCACTGTCGCGTCGAGAACGAGAAGACAGCTGTGCGGTGCTTCAGGGTCGAGTTTCTGTAGGACCCGAATAATTTTTGAGAGCTCGCCCATCAGATCTTCGCGGTTCTGCAATCGACCGGCGGTATCAATCAGAAGAACATCGGCATTTTCCGCACGTGCCTGCTCCAACGCATCAAAAGCGAGACCGGCTGCATCTGAGCCAGTGTCGCGGGCGATAACAGGACAACCCGTGCGTTCACCCCAAATTTTCAACTGTTCTACGGCTGCAGCCCGGAAGGTGTCTCCCGCGGCGAGGACAACAGATTTTCCTGAATTTGCCCAAATTTTTGCCAGCTTACCGATGGTTGTCGTTTTTCCGGAACCATTTACGCCGACGACAAGGATGACATGTGGTTTGCGGGAGGAATCGACTTCAAGAGGAATCGCGACCGGTCGAAGGATGTCGGCAATATTGCTGGCCAACGCTTCGCGAATTTCGGTATCGCTAACCTCTTTGTCGAACTTCTCATCGGCGAGTGCAGTAGACAGTTTCGCGGATGTTGTGACGCCAAGATCGGCACCGATGAGCGCTTCCTCAAGTTCGTCGAGCATCGCCGCATCAAGGGTCCGACGCGAAAGGGCAGCAGAAATGCCACCTGTTAATTTATCGGAGGTACGGCTGAGCCCGGATCGTAATCGCGATAGCCAACCACTCGAAGTTTCATTCATTCTACCGTCGCATTCAATTGAGAACCGTCGGTGCCGGTGATCTGGCACGTAATCAAACTACCAGACGCGATTTCGCGATTTAATCGCACCGGCAGAAATTGTTCGCAGCGTCCCGCATTGTCTTTTTCGACAAGAACGTCGGCCGATTTTCCAATACGTGAGTTCAGCATTGCTGACAGGCGTGACGCGCCAGCTTCCCTAAGACGAGCGGCCCTTTCACGTCTGACCTGTTTGGGCAAAGCGGGCATTTTGGCTGCCGGGGTCCCGGTCCGTTCGGAGTAAGGAAATACGTGCAAATGCGTGAGGTCGCATTCATCAATTATGGCCATCGTATTCTCAAACATATCGTTGGTTTCCGTTGGGAATCCGGCGATCAGGTCTGCGCCAAAGGTGGCGTCCGGACGCATCGCCCGAATGCGCAAGCAAACATCGATAGCGTCCTGTCGGTTATGGCGGCGCTTCATGCGTTTCAGGATCATGTTATCGCCCGCCTGCAGGCTGAGATGAAAATACGGTAGCAACCTTGGTTCGGAGCCGATCAACATAAAAAGATCATCGTCTATTTCGACAGGGTCGATGGAGGAGAGGCGAAGCCGTGGCAGTTCTGGCACCTGGACTAAAAGTCGTTGACACAGATTGCCCAGAGTTGGGGTTCCCGGCAGGTCTTTACCGAAATCTGTTAGATCGACACCCGTCAGAACGATTTCCTTGTATCCGGTCTCTACCAGCGCGCGGACCTGCCGGACTACTTCTCCAACGGGTGTCGAGCGGCTTGGGCCCCGGCCAAACGGAATTATGCAAAAAGTACAGCGATGATCACAGCCTTGCTGAACTTGCACAAAGGAGCGCGCCCGTTCTTCAAAACCGCCGATAAAATGATTTACGGTCTCTGTGACAGATATAATGTCGTTCACGCGAATCTCGGTTGCATCGCTTTCGAGATCTAACCAACTTTCTGCCTTAAGTTTTTCTTCATTGCCCAGGACAAAATCAACCTCATCCATAGAGCCATATTGATCCGGGTTTATCTGGGCAGCACAGCCTGTAACCACAATTCGAGCTTCGGGTTTGGATCGCCGCGCACGGCGGATCGCCTGCCGGGCCTGGCGTTCTGCCTCAGCTGTCACGGCACAGGTATTGACTACGACTATATCGTCGATACCTGCCGCTGCCGTATGTGTTCGGATGATTTCCGATTCATAGGCGTTTAGCCGACATCCAAAGGTCAAGATTTCCGGCTGGGTCATTACCTAGCCCTCGATCAATTCGGCAGGGAAGGTGCCGGTGAAGCTGATGGCAGTCGGACCGATCATGATAACATGATCGTCAGCCCGCCAATCGATTGTTAGCGTTCCGCCATCAAGTTCGACCAGTACGGTGCGCCCGGTCAAATCTCGCCGATGCGCCGATACAGCTGCCGCGCAGGCACCGGTTCCACAAGCCTGGGTTATACCAGCACCGCGCTCCCATACACGCAAACGCAGTGCCCTAGGGTTTTTGATTTCGGCGATCCCAATATTAGCGCGTTCCGGAAACAACTCGTGATGTTCCAACGTCGGCCCCACCTCGCCAAGAGGAACAGCGGTGGCATCATCAACAAAGAAGACACAATGCGGGTTACCCAAGTTTACCGCCATGGGATCGTCCAGGGTCCAGTTTTCGATATCAAGATGCAGCGTGTCTTGCTCGCTCGACAAAGGAATGTCCTGCCAGCTAAAGCGGGGTCTGCCCATATCGACGGCGACCATATTGTTCGGGTATTGCTCCGCTGTGAGAAGCCCGGCGCCGGTACCTATATTTGCGCTAGGACGCTCGTTTTCAGCCATAAGCAGATCGGCGACGCATCTCGTCGCATTGCCACATGCATCGACCTGGGACCCATCGGCATTAAAAATACGCATAAAGACGTCGGCATCCTGAAGTGAACCGCTTGTGGGCGTCGGTTCAAGCAGGATTAACTGATCGCAGCCAACGCCTGTATGGCGGTCCGCAATAGCTTGGGCCTGCGCCGCCGAGAGGTCGCGTGTCGCATTCCTCGTATCGATGACGACAAAATCATTGCCGAGGCCATGCATTTTTGTGAATGCAATATCAGTCATAGGCGCCTTATAGGGGCTTAGGCCGCCTTTCGTCTACTCAATTGCGGCGGCATCAGGATGTTGTCAGAACTGTAAACTGGTGGTCGCGCTTGCCGTCGTCAACATTGTGATCTGTTATACCTCAATAAGGTCGAGAACGGTTCCGTCATTTTCAATGCAAGCGGCTAGCAATGCACCCTCTCGACCACATCCGGCATCCAAACTGATCGTGAAGGGCTTTTCGACAAGCCCTTTGGCTTCTGGGTCAAAACCGCGGATTACTTTGTCAAATCCACTATAAGAACTGTCGACCGTATCGAACGCCCGAGCCCCCCACCAAAACGTGTCGGCTTGCGCATCTAGTGGTCTTTCCGGGTCGATGCCCCGACTGACGAATAAAATCGTCGCTTCACGTGTATATGCAGCATGCTTGAGACTACTGAGCCATTCCTGATGGCCTGCTGCCTGAAAGGCAGCGCGAAGCTTTGTAGTCCAGTGGGTTATCGCCATTGGGCCCTGACGGATGGCGGCTCTGGCATCCTCTGCGCTACTGTCATAGGCATCAAGTGTCGCGCCTATTCCTTGGTCAAGCATCCACTCCAGGACGTCTGACGGGTCGACCGCAAATTGCAGCTGTAAAAGCCGTTGCCACATTTCTTCCTGGGCGCCGCGTAGTATCACCACATCGTGGGTGAACATATTGCGTCGGCTAAGAATGAGACGGCGGAACGTTAGCACGACATCGACCGTGGTGCGTACGTTCTCGCCACGACCTAAAATATTCCCCAGATACAGCAATCTGTCGCCCGGAATAAATTTATCCGCAACAGCAGTATGCAAGTTGTTCAAGCGATTGACATCGCCGTGGATAGACGAAATAGCCCAGATGCGTTGGGCGCAGTGCAAAACGGCAAAAATGGCTGGCTCTGTCATGTCTGGAATTAGGCGCATTTCCCTTTGAAGCCGTCAAGGACGGAGCCACTGCTATTTGCTTGACTTTCTTCATTTCGGGCGTAAATTCCCCGCCAACCCAAGGCCAGTACAGGTTTTTTCGCCCAGGGGTGACCATCGGTCTGCGAGTGTTCGCACACCGATGCGTTTTGCATTGAAGTGAATTTGTTGATGAGCATCTATGTTTGACACGCTGAGCACACGTCTATCTGACGTCTTTGACAAGCTGAAGAAGCGCGGCGCGCTTTCCGAAGCCGATGTCACGTCAGCTTTGCGCGAAATTCGTGTGGCCTTGCTCGAAGCGGATGTTGCGCTGCCCGTCGTTAAAGGCTTCATCGACGCCGTCCGGGAACGCGCGGTTGGTGAAGAAGTTGTCCGCAGCGTTACGCCGGGTCAGATGGTGGTCAAGATTGTCAATGACCATCTGACGGAAATGCTCGGAGGCGATCAGGTCGAGATAAACCTCGCCGCTGCGCCGCCCGTCGCCATTATGATGGTTGGTTTGCAAGGGTCCGGTAAAACAACTTCGACTGCAAAACTTGCTATTCACCTTCGCGACCAGTTTCGCAAAAAGACATTGATGGCATCGCTTGATGTTCGTCGACCGGCAGCACAACAGCAGCTGCAGGTGTTGGGCACCGACGCTGATATCCCAACATTGCTGATCGTACCCTTCGAAACACCGGAGATGATCACCAACCGGGCGATGGATACTGCGCGCAAGGAAGGCTATGACGTCGTCCTGCTCGATACTGCCGGTCGGCTTCACATTGATGACGATCTGATGGATGAAGCGGCATCGGTTCACAAGATTGCCAAGCCGGTGGAAACACTTTTTGTCGCCGATGCGATGACCGGTCAGGATGCGGTTAATGCCGCAGAGGCTTTTCATAAGAAGCTCAATGTAACCGGTATCGTTCTAACCCGGATCGATGGCGATGCGCGTGGCGGCGCGGCGCTTTCGGTCCGTGCGGTTACAGGCTGCCCGATCAAACTGCTGGGCACCGGCGAAAAGCTCGATGCGCTTGAGGTGTTCCACCCGGAACGGATTGCGTCACGCATTCTCGGAATGGGTGATGTTGTCACGCTGGTCGAGAAAGCCAGCGAGGTTGTCGAGGAAGAAGAAGCTGAAAAGCTGGCGGCCAAGATCCAGAAGGGGCAGTTCGACTTTGAAGATTTTGCCAAGCAGTTAAGTCAGGTCCGCAAGATGGGTGGTATGGGCGGCATCATGGGTATGTTGCCGGGCTCGCAGAAAGTTAAAGCCCAGATGGGGGCTGCCAACGTCGATGACAAAGCACTTGCGCGACAGGAAGCTATCATTTTGTCGATGACGCCTAAGGAACGACAGAATCCAAAACTATTTAATGGCTCGCGCCGCCGCCGCGTAGCAGCTGGTGCAGGAACGACTGTTCAAGAAGTCAATCGATTGCTCAAACAGTTCCAGCAAATGAGCAAAATGATGAAACGTATGAACAAGCTCGGCCAGAAAGGCATGATGCGTCACGGTATGCCCGGCATGATGGGCCAGTGACGGAAATCAATATTAATTCAGTAATCACAGTAACTTAAACACTATCAACTTAGAGAATTCACGATTAATCAAGGACTAAAAGGAAACCAATAGCCAATGTCACTTAAAATCAGACTTTCCCGGGGCGGTGCCAAGAAACGGCCCTTCTACCGTATTGTTGTTGCCGACTCGCGGAGTCCCCGCGATGGCCGGTTTATCGAACGTATCGGCATTTATAACCCGATGCTAAAACGCGAAGACCCCAACCGGATTCAATTCAACGAGGAGCGGGTGCGACACTGGTTGTCAAACGGTGCAACGCCGAGCGATCGCGTCGCACGTTTTTTGGGTGCTGCCGACATTATTCCGGTGCCTGAACGCCGCGAACAAACCAAGAAGGACAAGCCACGCGCCAAGACGCTGGAGCGTCTGAAAGAACAGGAAGAAGCCAAGAAAGCAGCTGAGGAGGCCGCAGCTGCTGAGGCTGAAGCGCCTGCCGAAGAAGAACCAGCGGCAGAGGAAGCTCCCGCTGACGAAGAAGAGAAGAAGGAGGAATAGTCCTGCAACGTGGGTCTTCCGCAAATGGCATGTGATGATGCCCCGAACCGTATCTGTGTTGGCCGCATTGCCGGCGCGCATGGTGTACAGGGTCTGATCCGGATCAACAGCTACACGGAAGAACCTATGGATGTCGCGGCCTACGGGCCGGTTACCGACGAGGACGGCGAACGTATGTTTGAGCTAGAGGCAAAACGCATGGCCAAGACGCAGGTCCTGGCGCGCATTAAAGAGGTCATGGACCGTAACGCAGCAAAAGCGTTGCGGGGCGTACGCCTGTATGTGTCGCGTGATGTATTGCCGCCGCCCGCAGACGACGAATTTTATTGGGAAGATCTGGTTGGTCTTGCGGCTGAAACCGTTGATGGTGAGTCGCTTGGAAAGGTCCTCTCGGTTCAGGAATTCGGCGCCGGCGAAATGCTCGAAATTGGTAAACGCCGTGGTGGGACTACCTTGGTGCCCTTTACCCGTGATGTTGTCCCACAGGTTGACCTGCAGGCCGGGAAACTTGTCATCGATCCGCCACCCGGATTACTGGAGCCGGTGACGAAGGAGGATCCTGATCAGGGTTTGGACAGCGGGGAGGATGCAAAATGAACAATTCTCGCTGGACAGCTAAAGTTTTGACCTTATTTCCTGAAATGTTTCCCGGACCGTTAGGATTCTCACTCGCAGGAAGAGCATTGGATCAGGGTCTCTGGTCGCTGGAGACAACAGATATTCGGGAATTCGCCTGTGATAAACACGCGACGGTCGATGACGCTCCATTTGGCGGCGGACCTGGAATGGTGATGCGGGCAGATGTTGTTGCCAAGGCTCTGGATGCTGCGGATTCAAAAACCCGGCCAATTTATTTAACGCCGCGTGGGCGACCGCTCGACCATGATCGGGTTCGGGCGCTGGCGGCGGATCCGGAAATTACGATCCTGTGTGGACGATTTGAAGGTGTCGATGAACGCGTGCTGGAAGCACACGGTCTTGAGCAGGTTAGCCTCGGAGATTTTGTTCTTTCCGGCGGTGAGCCTGCGGCGATCACGCTGATTGATGCCTGTGTTCGTCTGTTGCCCGGCGTGATTGGTAAAGAAGAATCACTGTCGGATGAAAGTTTTGAAGAGGGGTTACTCGAATACCCTCACTATACGCGGCCCGTCGATTGGCAAGGTCGCAAGGTGCCGGAGCTCTTGTTGAGTGGGCATCACGAGAAGATTAAGAACTGGCGGCGTGAGGCTGCTGAACGAATTACTCAAGAACGACGCCCTGACCTGTGGAACAGGTATCAGGAACGTCATATGGCGATAAAGGAATAAGACTATGAATATTATTGAAACGCTGGAACAAGAAGAGATCAGCAAGCTGACCGCAGAGCGGGACGTTCCTGAATTTGGCGCTGGCGATACGCTACGCGTTCACGTTAAGGTCGTTGAAGGGACGCGCGAGCGGATCCAGGTGTTTGAGGGCGTCTGTATTGCGCGCAAGAATTCGGGGATCAGCTCCGCTTTTACAGTCCGCAAGATTTCCTACGGCGAAGGTGTTGAACGTGTGTTTCCACTTTACTCGCCTCGGATCGAAAAAATCGAAGTTGTTCACCGCGGCGCGGTACGCCGGGCCAAGCTTTACTATCTGCGCGAGCTACGCGGTAAGAAAGCACGTATCGCAGAGAAGGTTGAACGCCGGGTGGGCGCTGACCAGATCGCCGGCGCTGATGATGTTGCAGTGGCCTCCGATGAAGTAGCGCCAGAGGTCGTTGAAACAACGGCTCCGGAAGCTGCAGCTGAAGAGGCAACAGCAGAGACGTCTGCAGAAGATACTGCTGCTGAAGAAACAGCCAGCGAAGAAACCAAAGACGAAGACAAGTAACGATATAGTCGTCTTTCAGGAGACGGCTATCAATTTGACAGAGGGAGACGATGGTGTCGGGACCAAAGACATTATTCGATAAGATTTGGGAAAGTCATCTGGTAGACCAACAGGATGATGGAACTTGCCTGGTCTATATAGATCGGCAGCTTATTCATGAAATTACCAGCGCACAGGCTTTTGACGGGTTGCGTCAGTCGGGCCGGAAGGCAAGACGCCCGGAAGCCAATTTGTGCGTGCCGGATCACAACGTACCGACAACGCCGGGCCGTGGTGGTACGGATGAAATCGAAGATGATGAGTCGCGGATTCAGCTCGAGGTTCTGGAAAAGAACGCTGCGGAGTTCGGACTTCCCTATATTTCAATCAATGATGAACGTCAGGGTATTGTTCATGTCATTGGCCCCGAGCAGGGTTTTACCCAGCCGGGCGTAACACTGGTTTGCGGTGACTCCCATACGGCGACGCATGGCGCCTTTGGTGCTTTGGCATTCGGTGTCGGGACCTCCGAAGTTGAGCACGTGCTCGCTACCCAGACGCTGATCCAGCGACCGGCCAAGAATATGCGGATTACTGTCAATGGCTCCTTGCCAGCTGGTTGCACCGCGAAGGATCTGGTCTTGGCCATCATTGGCAAGATTGGAACTGCCGGCGGTACCGGACATGTCATTGAATATGCTGGTCCGGCAATCGAAGAGCTTTCGATGGAAGGCCGTATGACGGTTTGCAATATGACCATTGAAGCCGGTGCCCGTGCTGGTCTTGTCGCGCCTGACGAGAAAACCTTCGAATATCTGAAAGACCGTCCGCAATGCCCGAAGGGTGCCCAATGGGAAGCAGCCGTAGAGCATTGGCGCACGTTGCCATCTGATCCAGGGGCAACCTACGACATTGAAGTCGAACTCGACGTGTCGGAGATTGTACCGCAGGTTACATGGGGAACGAGCCCCGAAGACGAAATCGGTATTACGGGAGAAGTGCCCGACCCAGCCAGCGTAGATGACGCAAATCGTCGTTCGGCGATGGAACGGTCCTTGGAGTATATGGACCTCAAACCGGGTATGAAGATGACCGATATCGCTGTCGACAAGGTCTTTATCGGCTCCTGCACAAATTCCCGAATTGAAGATATGCGGGCCGCTGCGGAGATCGCCAAGGGCCGAAAGGTTGCGGACTCCGTTTATGCGATGGTGGTTCCGGGATCTGGTCTGGTGAAAATACAGGCTGAGGAAGAAGGTCTCGATAAGATCTTTACCGAAGCTGGTTTTCATTGGCGCGAGCCGGGCTGTTCTATGTGCCTCGCAATGAATGGCGACATGTTGCACCCGGGAGAGCGGTCAGCTTCGACCTCTAACCGTAACTTTGAGGGCCGTCAGGGCCCCGGCGGGCGGACCCATCTTGTTAGCCCAATGATGGCAGCAGCCGCGGCTATTGCGGGTCACTTGGCCGATGTTCGCGATTTGATCGATTAAGGAGACGCTAGAATGGATAAGTTTACAAAACTCACCGCCGTGGCGGCGCCGTTGCCAATCGTCAATTGTGATACGGACAAGATCATCCCTGCCCGTTTCTTGAAAACGCTGACTCGAACCGGTTTGGGTAAGAATCTTTTCGATCCGCTGCGTTATGACCCCGAAACGGGTGAAGAAAACCCTGATTTTGTGCTCAATAAACCGGCTTACAGGAACGCGGAAATCCTTGTCGCCGGTCATAACTTTGGGTGCGGGTCCTCACGCGAACATGCGCCATGGGCGTTGCTGGACTACGGTATTCGTTGCGTCATTTCCACGGGTTTCGCTGATATTTTCTATAATAACAGCCCCAAGAACGGCATCCTGCTGATCAAGGTATCTCCTGAAGAGCTCGACAAATTGATGGAAGGCGCCGAACGCGGCGCTAACGCCACGATGACGGTTGATCTCGAGAATCAGGAAATTACCAATGCAGACGGCGAGAAAGTCTCATTCGATGTCGATCCTTTCAAGAAACATTGTTTGCTCAATGGACTTGATGACATTGGACTGACTTTGCAGAAAGAAACCTCGATTGAATCTTACGAAGAAAAACAGAAAGCGTCAGAGCCCTGGCTCTATGCATAACGCTCGATAATATCCGATGTGAATCGGGGCGGGCCTTCGGGTCCGCCCTTTTTTCTAGAATAACATGTCGGGGACTCCCAATCGTGGCTGCTGTGTGCTAGAGTTTCGCGCGGAAATTTCGGCACAGAGAAGGAAGAGTAAAATGGCTGCCAATAAAAAAGTATTGATGTTGCCCGGTGACGGGATCGGCCCGGAAGTGATGGGTGAGGTCCGGCGGGTGATGGACTGGATGGAGAGTAATCGCCAGGTCAGCTTTGATACTGAAGAAGATATTATCGGCGGCTGCTGTATCGATGCGCATGGCGTTCCGATGAAAGATGAAACCGTTGAAGCGGCCAAGGCGGCAGATGCCGTTCTGCTTGGCGCTGTTGGCGGTCCGAAATGGGACAATGTCGATTTTGATATTCGGCCGGAAGCGGGTTTGTTACGCATTCGGAAAGATCTGGGTCTGTTTGCCAATTTGCGGCCGGCGATTGTTTTTGATGCGTTGGCCGATGCCTCAAGCCTGAAACGTGAAATTGTTGCTGGTCTCGACATATTGATTGTCCGGGAATTGACCGGCGGCATTTACTTTGGCGAACCGCGTGGTGTTGAAGACCTGCCGGATGGTGGTAAACGCGGTTACAACTCCCTAGTTTATACGACCCCTGAAGTAGAACGCATAGCCCGCGTCGGATTTGAATTGGCTCAGAAGCGCGGCAAGAAGCTGTGTTCGATCGACAAGGCCAATGTTCTCGAAAGTACGAAAATGTGGCGGGAAGAAGTCGTTCGCATCGCACCGGATTATCCCGATATCGAGCTGTCACATATGCTTGTCGATAACGCAGCGATGCAGCTCGTACGTGACCCCAAACAGTTTGACGTGATCGTTACGACAAACATGTTCGGCGATATCTTGTCAGATTGCGCGTCGATGGCGACCGGGTCACTGGGCATGTTGCCTTCTGCTTCATTGGGTGCGCCTGATTCCAGCGGCAAACGAAACGCACTTTATGAACCTGTTCATGGGACGGCGCCCGATATCGCTGGCCAGGGTAGAGCCAACCCGCTGGCGATGATGCTGAGCTTTGCCATGATGCTGCGCTATTCCTTCGATATGGGCGAAGACGCCGACAATGTTGAAGCCGCGGTGGAGGCTGTCCTAAACGCCGGTTTGCGAACTGGTGATGTTATGTCTGATGGTATGCAGATGGTCTCAACAGAGGAAATGGGCGGTGCGGTTCTGGCGGAGCTCGATAAAATCTCGGCATCGTGAATGCAAAATCTCTTGTTGATTTTGACAATTCGCCCTAGAATTTTTAGGTGATAATTCCGGAAAGGAGCTACCCATGAAGTATCTTCTAAGTGTTACAGTTGCAGGGCTGTTCGCGGTTGCAACAGTAACAGCAGCTCATGCTTGTGGCGGGGGCCACGGCAAATCTGTCAGCATTTCCAAACCGGTAAACACCGCTGAAATGCCAATCATGACGCCAAAACCTAAACCCGGTGGCTGATATTTAACCAATAAGCAGATTTTAACCGGGGTCTTGCTAAATTGGTGAGGCCCCGGTTTTTTTATTACCTGTAAAATCTTCGCTTGAAAAACCGGGCAGAGGGTCGTAAGTCAACGCTTCTGCGAGCAGCAGGATTTCTGCTCGTGATATTTAAACAGGAATAGGACTATGGGGTACAAAGTCGCCGTTGTCGGCGCGACCGGCAATGTCGGCCGTGAAATATTGCAAACGCTTTCAGAGCGTGCCTTTCCGGTCGATGACATCGTTGCATTAGCGTCCGAACGGTCGTCGGGTCGCGAGGTATCTTTTGGTGAAAAAGATATCCTTAAAGTCAAAGCGCTCGATGATTTTGATTTTACCGGTTTTGATGTCGCTTTGTTCTCGCCAGGTTCAAAAGTATCTGCAGTGCACGGCCCCCGCGCGGCGAAAGCAGGCTGCGTGGTCATCGACAATACGTCGGAGTTTCGAATGGATCCCGATGTGCCACTCGTTGTGCCCGAGGTAAATCCGGAAGCAATCGAGCGGCATACAAAACGCAATATCATCGCCAATCCGAATTGCTCGACCATCCAGATGGTAATGGCGCTAAAGCCACTACATGATGCGGCAAAAATTCGCCGTGTCGTCGTGTCGACATACCAGTCTGTGTCCGGCGCCGGCAAAGCAGGCATGGATGAATTGTTTAACCAGACGCGGGGTATCTTCGTGAACGATACAGCCGTTCCCGAACAGTTTACCAAGCAGATGGCCTTTAACGTTATTCCGCATATCGACGTATTTATGGATGACGGTGATACCAAGGAAGAATGGAAAATGCGGGTTGAGACTAACAAGATTCTCGACCGCGATATCAAGGTCAACGCGACTTGCGTTCGCGTACCTGTCTTTGTCGGCCATGCAGAATCTGTGAATGTTGAGTTTGCCAATGAGCTGACAGTTGAGCAGGCACGTGGGCTATTACGTGCAATGCCCGGCGTTACAGTGATCGATCACCGTGCGAATGAAGGTTATGTTACGCCGGTAGAATGTGCCGGGGATGACGTGGTCTATGTCAGCCGTATTCGGAAAGATCCTACGATCAAATATGGCCTGTCGTTCTGGTGTGTCTCCGACAATTTACGCAAAGGGGCGGCTCTGAATGCCGTGCAGATCGCCGAGTATCTCTACGGTGTACAACCGATCGAACCCGACGATGACGACGAAAAGTTCCTGACAATGGCTGTCGAAGCACCTGCGCAATAGCCAGAAATTTTTATTGAAGCGCTTGATTGGGTAGCCCAATAATAGATCCGATTGGACTGTTTGGCGCTGCTGCCGCAATAAGTATAAGAACGCCGCACGTCAGAATAACAAGCGCTGAAATTCTGCTTATCCAGGTCAGGGACAATTCGCCGACCCACCGGCGACAAATCGCGGCTAACCCGCTCAGCATTGCCCACCAGACAGCAGACCCTACGAAGACACCGGCAATAAGGGCCTCCGCCCATTCATGTTTCTCGCCAGCGGTTGCAACGCCAATTGACGTAAATATGACGCCAAAGGCGATGAGGGTGATCGGGTTGGTTCCGGTAATTACTAAGGCAGAGACAAAATCGCCAAATAATTTTCCGGTGTCGGGGGCGGCGGCTTCTACTGGCGGGGCGCTGAGCATTCGCGCCGCCATAAGACAAAGGATGATGCCGCCGATGAGCCGAAACCAGAAATCATTGGTGAACAAAATATCCGCGATAAAGCTGATGCCATAAGCAGCGACTATGGCATAGAGGGTGTCTGCAAAAGCAGCGCCAAATCCCGTTGTGTAGCCGGATATAATATTGGTTGCCAGCGTTCGCTGAATACACATCATTGCAACAGGGCCAACGGGAACGGCCACAACAAATCCAGCGACAATACCTTTAAGGAAGAAAAAGAGGGGCTCCATGGGAGCCAAGTTTACAGGAGAGTGGGCTCGTCTGGCCAGTCCGGTGGCTCTACGTCATCCAAATTTGTCAAACCAATTTGGGGAAGCTGCTCAATTGTCTTTGGATCATTCAGCGTGTAGACGACAAACTGATCGCTGAGCAGGATTACGGGTTTCTCCTGCCCCGGCCTCTGAAGCCAATAAAGTCCGCCTTCGAAGTCATCGTAAAAAGGATCATGGGGGCGCTTATATTCGTTGATCAGCCAGGTTGCAAATTCTGTATAGGCTTTGTTGCGGAGTTCGATGTCGCAATCGAGTGCTTTTAGAGACATCGTCTGTCTTAGCCAGAAGAAATATTTACTTACATTTTCATATCCGAGCCCAACACCGGAACTATGCGGCAGCCCTGACTTGGGGTTGAGAAATTCCTCAGAACAGATGAAATCATCAAAGGTTAGTGCCTGTTGTATAGCGTTTAGTTGCTGCTGGGTTTCAGGAAATGTTTTTCCGACGCTACGTTCCACCAGAGTTCGGCGCCCATGGGACTCTGCTTTGAATTGATCGGTTGTAATGTCAGGGATTCTGTCGAGAAATTTTGTTGGTAAGCCGAAATCGTGCAATACCTGATCTGCTTCGGTAAGCCATCTTTCCTGTGTTATTGGACAAAACAAAAGTCTGATATGGAGTGCCTGTAACTTCCGTGCTCGCTCACGGAGCACTTTCTCGGCGGTGCGATCTCGCATTTAACTATGCTGCTTGTTGGGGACGGCGATTTCCGACCAGCTCATTGATTTGTCCAAGACCGCGGAAAAAATCTTCTTCCGTCGCGGCAGGGCTGTGTTCGAAAGTTATCGCCTCAACCGCCGGGAGATATTCAATGAGCTTCGAGGTTATCGACAGGACTTCGTCATCCGGTAACAATCGTGGGCGTCGTGCCAAAAACGTTGATCCGATCCCAACCGCATTCCGGCGATATGGAGTTCAACAATGCGAACTGGGTCGATTGCCGCCAATCCGTAATCTGTGAGCCTGCCCAGATTTCGGTTGCCGATCTGCCAGTGCGTGATATCGAGGATTACTTTAGCATCGACGTCATCGGCGACTGATCCTAAAAAATGCATTTCACTTTCAAAACCCGTGGACCGGATATAGATCGGTCCGAGTTCCAAAGCGATTGGTCGATCATAATATTCTTTTAGCCGTGCAACATTCATTGCTGTCACAGCCGCGATCTCGTCGGTGAATAGGGGGTTGATCTGGTAGCCTAGTGATCCGGTTGATGCTGTGCCGAGCCAGGACAAATGCTCGCCAATCCAGGGCGAGTCCATCTCTTCCGCAGCCTCTTTGATACGACGCGCGATATTTAAATTTACGCCTTCGGCACTACAGGTCGGATTGCTGCTGGTATGGGCGAGTACAGGAATACCCAACCCATGCGGATTGGACCCAAACGGAATTGGGTAATTGACCTTGATGTAATCAATTAAACCCTGTTTATGGGCGTCCTGGATCCGACAGTTCTGAATGGGATCGTCCCATCTCACTCCATCTCACTCCAACTCTCAAAACCACTTCTCCAACCTCAAACATTTACAAGTTTTTACAAAACTATAGGGGTGTCGCAAAGCACGAAATTCACTAGCTCGTTACAAATAAACACGTTTCTGTGAAATAAATTCCGTCGCTCCCAATTCGAGCAAAAAGTTGCGTTCGGTCGAACAGATTCCTATAACCAGTGGATGTCTGAAATAAGGGTTCTTCTTGATGCTGGCATGGCGCATCACAAAGTCGGCCGGCTCGCGGAAGCGCATGGCTGTTACAGTCAGGCCCAGCAACTTGAGCCCAACAGTGCAGAGGTTAATCATTTGCTGGGCGTTCTTGCCTTTCAAAAGGACGATGATCGTGAAGCCGCGGGATGTTTTGAACGTGCCGTTATCGCCGAACCAGGAAATGCAAAATACCTTGGAAATTTGGGCGCTGCCTGGCTGGTTGCCGGGCGTCCGGAAGACGCGCTCGGTGTCTTGGAGCGGGCGATTGAGATTGATTCCGATAGTGTCGATGTCCTGAATAATCTCGCCGCGGCTTATCGTGAAATAGGCCGGGCTCCCGACGCGGCAACTATGGCCAGCCGTGCCGTTACTCTTCGTCCTGATGATGCAGAACTCCAGACCAATCTGGCTGTGGCCTTGTTGGGTACGGAGCAACCTGATGCGGCTTTGGCTGCGGCCCAACGCGCTGTGGAATTGTCCCCTAAATCCCCCGAGGCCCAAAATGCGCTTGGCTCGGCCTATCTTGCTCTACGACAGCGCGAGCAAGCTATTAGCGCTTTTCAGGCGGCAGTGGCGTCCGGACCGGGATTCGCTGATGCGACACGCAATTTGGCTCTGGCCTATCAGGAAGCGAAGCGTCTTGGGGAGGCATTGGAAACTTATCAGCTTGCCACGGAACGCTGGCCCGACGATGCCGCGGCCCAGGCGGGGCTGGCGCGAACGGCGCGCATGATGGGGCGCTCTGATCGGGCAATTGAAGCTTATCGCAAAGCGGTTTCGCTTAGTCCCGGAAATCGCCGATATCATTCGAACCTGCTATTCAGTTTGATTGGTAGTGCCGATTTAGATGGCGAGAGCTTGTTAGCGGAACACCGGGCTTGGCACGATAATCACGCCTCTACCCTCGCGCCATCAGCCCCAACCTATTCAAATTCAGTTGATCCGGATCGTCGCCTTAAAATCGGATATGTGTCTGCTGATTTTCGCGCTCATCCCGTTGGACGGATTGCTCAGCCGGTTATTGCGGCACATGACCGAAAAGTTGTGGAGGTGTTCTGTTATTCCGGAACAGCGAAACCTGACGGTATTACAGCCAAGACCGAAAGTGCGTCTGACAATTGGCGATCCGTCGACAATATGGCTGATGACGCTTTGTGCAATCTTATTGCAGATGATCAGATAGATATTCTCGTTGATCTTTCGGGGCATAGTGCCAGGAATAGACTTACGGTCTTTGGCAGGAAACCAGCACCTATCCAGGCCAGTTGGATGGGGTATATGTCAACCACCGGTCTGACGGCGATCGATTACTACATTGGTGATGATGTTCACACACCCGAACAGTTTGATCATCATTTTTCGGAGAAGGTATATCGTCTCCGACGTAATTTGACCTGTTTCAAGCCACCGGAGGAGGCTCCGGCGATTGGTCCACTTCCAGCCGCCTCGTCCGAATTTGTTACCTTTGGCTGCTTTGGAAATCCCGGAAAAATTACCAGCGCCTGTATCGAACTATGGGCGGATTTGCTCAAGACTGTAATCGGGTCCCGACTGATTTTGAGATATCAGGGGTATGAAGACCCGGTAGTCCGTCAGGATTTCACAAAGCGGTTTTCAGAATTTGGTATAGAAGCCTCTCGCATAGATTTTGAGGGCAGCACTAGTTACCGGGAAGTTCTTGAAACCTATAATCGGATGGATATCGCCCTCGACACCTATCCGTATTCCGGAACCATGACGACCATGGAAGCCCTTTGGATGGGCGTGCCGGTTGTGACTTTGGCCGGAAATCGAACGTTGACGCGGCAATCGGCTGGCCAATTGTCCGCGGCTGGTCTTGACGATCTGATCACTAACGATGCTGAAGCATTTGTCTCGGTGGCATCTTCTTTGGCGGGTGATATGGAACAGATGACGAATTACCGGACCACGATGCGACGCCGTTTGTCAGACTCCCCATTGTGCGATGCGGCTGATTTGGCGAGAGCCTTAGAATCTGCCTATCGGGACATGTGGTTGAGCTATCTCGGGAACGCCTCCTAAAGAGGACGAATTTTCGAATGTTAACCACTAAGGCTATGAGCCAGCTGTTTGCCCACTTATAGTGCACAGTGAAAAATTACAGGAGCTATTAATATGTCTGCCGAAACCACAAATTCGAACCGTCCTCGTCGCAGTGCTATGTATACCCCAGGGGCAAACGAGCGAGCTCTGCAAAAAGGCAGGGAGGTCCCGGCCGATATTCTGATCATGGATTTGGAGGACGGGGTTGCGCCTGACGCAAAAGAGCGGGCGCGTGCTAACATTCTCCAGGCGCTTGAGGAAGGTGGATATGGTGGTCGTGAAATCGGTGTCAGAATTAATGGCGATGGCACTGAATGGCACGAAAAGGATGTGAAGGCGATTTCTACCTTCGGTGCCAATATGCTGGTGGTGCCCAAGGTTGACTCTCCGAACGCTGTCATCGCCGTCGTAAAACTCATGGAAGCATCCAACGCGCCAGCTGATATGCAAATTTGGTGCATGATTGAGACGGCGCGTGGCGTTCTTAATGTCAATGAAATCGCTTCAGCACATCCGCGCGTTGGCGCACTTCTAATTGGGTCTGCGGATCTGACAAAAGACCTTCGCGCTCAGCACACACCTGATCGTCTGCCCCTCCTGACGAGTATCCAGCTCTGCGTTCTTGCAGCCCGCGCGAATGAGTTGACCATCCTGGACAGTCCCTTCTTTGACCTTTCGGACGATGAAGGGTTTCTAGACTCCTGCCGACAGGGACGATCAATGGGATTCGACGGCAAGACGTTATTGCATCCAAAGACTGTTGCCGGGGCAAATGAGATTTTTGGGCCATCTGACGAGGAGATTGCCTGGGCACATAAAATTACCGAAGCACACGAAGCGGCGCTCGCTGAAGGCAAAAGTGTAACGTTGGTAGACGGGCAGCTCGTCGAAGGGCCCCATGTTGAAGAAGCACAACGGTTAGTGCGCATGACCGAGACGATTAAAGAACTGGAAGCATCGTCGGCTTAAGAGCTCATTTTGTTTTTACTGTGTTGAAACGGCGAGACGCCGGGCCATCGAAGACCCGGCGTCTCTGAAGTTTCAAGGACTTCTGGCCGCGAGAGCGTATGAGAGGGCTGTTCAGATTGGCGGCCTCGGCAAAGACGCCCGACCGGATCAGCATTGGCATCAATCTTTGCACCAGGTGCATCAATGCTACCACTCTCAAACAAAAGGTCCGTGACGTATCCCACTAGCTACTGGCGTCTGGGCAAATGACTGTGGCGAGACAGTCATGCTGGACCTCCAGCGGCCGACGGGCGGCGTCCCTAAGCGGCGAGACGAAACCTTCCGGCGACAGAATCCGCCCAATAGGGAGGCCCAGGACGTAACTCTGTCACAACGATCCGATAGCAGGAGATGCCCCTTGGATGGATTGCAGCCGTCTCCGACTTTCTATCTCGCCGTCAACCATCGCATGTTCGAAAACAGGCTTTGATCGTCGGCGCAACAGACTGTCCTCCGGTGGCAAGCGGCGCACAAACTGATCCAAGGATCTCTTCATGCGTTTTCTGCCCGCCATGGCGGTCTGCGTTCCAGCCAAGTCTCACATTAGCTTCCCTTTCGGGAAATCTGCCGTGAGTGACTATTGAACCGGTGAACCACCCCGTCCCTGCAACGCCAAAGATCAATGGTCTTGCGACCTCCCTGTTGTAGAAACAGATCCCGAATGGTTCATACGCTCTCACGTACGGAAATGTTCTAAAGGATTGCGGATTTGAGCAATGTTTATTTGAGTGATTCGCCCATTTTCTTGTGCATAAAGAATGCACCTTTCCCCAATTGCCAAACAATTCTTCCACAGGATTACTCACAATGCGGAGACGTATGGACTGAGCGGGTTTTCGGCAATGGACTGCAACATATTGATGCCGTTAGAGAATGTTATAACAATGACAGGAATAGACCGGAATGTTGTAGACAGAATTGACTAGCGATGGGCGAAGGTCTAAACAATTCGAAGAAGCGCGGGTATGACGCCAATTGCGCATCGAACGACAATACGGGAAGAGTGTAATGGACACCCGAGAGCGTCCGCTTTCTCCGCACCTCCAAGTTTACAAGCCGCAGCTGACTTCCACCCTTTCAATTATGCACCGCATGACCGGTGTTGCATTGGCAGTGGGTACATTACTTCTTGTCTGGTGGCTGGTAGCGGCATCCTTGGGCGGCGAGGCCTTTACAACAATTCAATCGATCATTGGCAGCTGGTTTGGGAGACTGCTCCTCTTTGGCTGGTCTTTCGCCCTGTTTTATCATCTCTGTAACGGCATCCGGCATTTGTTCTGGGATATGGGCAAGGGGCTCGATTTGTCAGCGGCTTATCGTTCAGGCTGGATTGTGGTTTCGCTTGCGATCATTCTGACTATTTCAGCATGGATCTGCGGCTATCATTCGATGGGAGTGCTATAATGAGTTTACGCACCGATCTCGGAAAAGTCCGCGGCCTTGGATCCGCGAAAGAAGGTGTCGCTCATTGGTGGGCGCAGAGGCTAACCGCTATAGCGCTAGTCCCTTTAATGCTGTGGCTGGTGATCAATATTGCACATTTGGCCGGTGCCGATGTTAAGGCGGTGCAGGCGTGGATCGCGAGTCCCGTAACTTCTGTGCTTCTTATCTTGATGATTGTCGCGGTTTTCCATCACATGCAGCTTGGGTTGCAGGTTGTTATCGAAGATTATGTTCATACCGAATGGTTGAAAGTTGCTTGCATCATTGCCGTCAAGTTTGCGGCGATCGCGTTGGCAGCGATTTCGCTGTTTGCCATCCTTAAAATTGCGTTCGCAGGTTGATACTCCATGGCTAATTCCGGCAAGTCTTACGACATTATTGATCACACCTATGATGTTGTCGTTATCGGTGCAGGGGGCGCGGGTTTACGAGCCACGTTTGGCTTGGCCCTTAAGGGGTTAAAGACCGCTTGCATCACAAAGGTGTTTCCAACACGTAGCCACACAGTTGCGGCGCAGGGCGGTATTTCGGCGGCGCTGGGTAATATGGGGAAAGATGATTGGCGTTGGCACTTCTATGACACTGTAAAAGGTGCCGACTGGCTCGGCGATCAGGACGCTATTGAATATATGTGTCGTGAAGCGATGCCATCGGTCATTGAGCTTGAACATTATGGCGTACCGTTTTCCCGTACGGATTCTGGCGAGATTTATCAACGCCCCTTCGGCGGAATGACGACAGAATATGGTGAGGGCCCGCCAGCGCATCGTACGTGTGCTGCCGCTGACCGCACAGGACACGCCATTTTGCACACGCTGTACCAGCAATCGCTGCGTAACCAGGCGGAATTCTTTATTGAATATTTTGCACTGGACTTGATTCATGATGTGGACGGCAAGATTGCCGGTGTCATGGCATGGAACTTAGACGACGGGACAATCCATCGATTCCGAGCGCAGACGGTGATTATTGCGACAGGGGGTTATGGCCGTTGCTATTTCTCTTGCACTGGTGCCCATACGCAGACCGGTGATGGCAGCGCCATGGTGTTGCGCGCTGGTTTGCCGTTGCAGGATATGGAATTCATCCAGTTCCATCCGACAGGTATTTACGGTGCGGGCGCTCTGATCACGGAAGGTGTTCGCGGCGAAGGCGGATATCTGACAAATTCGGAGGGTGAGCGCTTTATGGAACGCTATGCGCCGCATGCCAAGGACTTGGCGTCGCGCGATGTCGTAAGCCGTTCCATGACAATTGAAATGAATGAAGGGCGCGGAGTTGGTCCCGACAAAGACTATATCCACCTTCATATTGAGCATCTTGAACCAGAGGTGATTAACGAGCGTTTGCCTGGCATTTCGGAAACAGCACGTATTTTTGCGAACGTTGATGTAACACGGGAGCCGATCCCGGTTCTGCCAACTGTCCATTATAATATGGGCGGTGTACCGACTAACTATCTGGGTGAAGCCTTGATCCCGGAAGGGGATGATCCTGACGTTGTCGTGCCGGGCTTGATGGCTGTGGGCGAAGCGGCTTGCGTGTCGGTTCATGGCGCCAATCGTCTGGGCTCAAACTCACTTCTTGATTTGGTTGTCTTTGGCAGGGCGGCAGCGGACCGTTGCGCGGAAGTCCTGACGCCTGGCGCTAAGCAGGCGGAATTGCCCGCTGATGCAGGCGATAATGCCTTAGCTTGGTTGGATGATCGTCGTCATGGCGATGGTGATATCACAACCGCTGAAATTCGTCTGGAAATGCAGCGCGCCATGCAAACCCATTGTGCGGTGTTCCGGACGGAAGAGGTTATGGCCGAGGGTGTTGAGAAAATGGCCAAGATATGGTCACAGAAAGACAACCTCAAAATTGCGGATCGCGGCATGATCTGGAATTCGGATATGGTTGAGACTCTTGAGTTTGATAATCTTCTGCAGCAGGCGTTGGTCAGCATCCATGGCGCAATTAATCGTAAGGAAAGCCGTGGTGGCCATGCGCGCGAGGATTATCCGGACCGTGACGACGAGAACTGGATGAAACATACAGTCGCTTGGCTCAACGATGATGGGACGAGCCGATTTGAATACCGACCGGTCCATAATAAAACGCTGACGGATGATGTCGAGGCTGTGCCACCTAAAGCACGCGTTTATTAAGGTCGGGTTTTGCTAACTGCTCTTTTAGATATCGATGCCACAGTGAAGGCTTCAACGAGGATACAACATGGCTGAATTCGCGCTCCCCGCCAATTCAAAGGTAAAAACCGGGAAGACCCACAAGGCGCCAGATGGTGCCACAAATATCAAACGCTTTCAGGTCTATCGTTATGATCCTGACAGCGGGGACAATCCCAGTGTCGACACGTATGAAGTGGATATGGATGCGTGCGGGCCGATGGTTCTTGATGCGCTGATTAAAATTAAGAACGAGATGGATTCGACACTAACCTTCCGGCGTTCTTGTCGTGAAGGTGTGTGTGGCTCTTGCGCGATGAATGTTGATGGTTCGAACACGCTGTCCTGCATCAAGGCAATTGATGAAATCAAGGGCGATGCCAAGATTTACCCGCTGCCGCATATGGAAGTCGTTAAAGACCTCGTTCCCGACTTGAAACGCGCCTATGCGCAATACACCTCCATCGAACCCTGGCTGAAAACGACCAGCCCGCCGCCACCAGATAAGGAACGGCTGCAAAGTCCTGAAGAGCGCGCCAAGCTTGATGGCTTATGGGAATGCGTTTTGTGTTTCTGCTGTTCGACCAGCTGTCCGAGTTATTGGTGGAATGGCGACCGCTATCTTGGTCCGGCGGCGTTGCTTCAAGCTTATCGATGGATTGCAGACTCACGTGATGAAGACACCGGTGAACGGTTGGATAATCTTGAGGATCCATTCCGTTTATATCGTTGTCACATGATCATGAACTGCACCAAAACCTGTCCTAAGCATCTTAACCCGGCAAAGGCGATCGCCGAAATCAAGATGCATATGGTGGAACGGCGCTAATACCAGCTGGTAGCACCGTTATTGGCGTTGGAAACCGGTGTTAAAATCTTCATTTTGGTACCAAACGCATTTCGCACAGCTAATGGACTCCTTTTTGGCGATTTTTCGCCCGTTTTTCTTGCTCTTTTCAGACAAAACAGGTAGTTACCGCGCCAGTCGTGGCGCTTTAACCATAAAGACACCGTTGATGGTTAAAAACCCCGTGGAATACAACCAATCGATCGATTGAGGAGCACTCATGACACGCAATAAAATCGCGCTCGTTGGCGCCGGAAATATCGGCGGCACGTTGGCCCATCTTGCTGGACTAAAGGAACTTGGCGACGTCGTCATGTTCGACATCGTTAAAGGCATTCCTGACGGCAAGGCGCTTGATCTTGTTGAATCGTCGCCTGTCGAAGGCTTTGATTCAAAAATGAAGGGTGCTTCAAGTTATCGAGCCATTAAAGATTCTGACGTTGTGATCGTCACAGCTGGTGTGGCGCGGAAGCCTGGCATGAGCCGCGATGACTTGATCGGTATCAATACCAGTGTGATGAAAGCTGTCGGCGCTGGCATCAAACAATGGTGTCCAAAAGCATTTGTCATCTGCATCACCAATCCGCTCGATGCAATGGTTTGGGCACTGCGTGAAGCCTCTGGCTTGCCGGCAAGTCGTGTCGTTGGCATGGCCGGTATTCTCGACTCTGCCCGTTTCCGTTATTTCCTCGCAGAAGAATTTAATGTTTCGGTTCGTGATGTGACGGCATTTGTTCTAGGTGGTCATGGCGATACGATGGTACCGCTACCGCGTTACTCGACAGTCGCTGGTGTTCCGTTGCCTGATCTCATCAAGATGGGTTGGACGACGAAGGAAAAACTGAACCAGATTGTCCAACGCATACGTGACGGCGGTGCTGAGATTGTTGCGCTGCTTAAAACAGGTTCTGCATTCTATGCCCCGGCCTCATCGGCAATTGAAATGGCCGAGGCGTACCTTAAAGATCAAAAACGGGTTCTGCCCTGCTGTGCTTATCTGAATGGCGAGTATGGGGTACGTGGTCTTTATGTTGGGGTGCCGGTCGTCATTGGCGGCAAGGGTATCGAACGCATTATTCAGATTGACCTCAATGCTAGTGAGAAGAAACAGTTCAAGGCATCTGTCGCCGCGGTCCGGGGTTTGGTCAATGTGGTCAAATGCATGGAAAAAAAGGCGAAAAAGGCACCGGCTCGGAAGAAAGCCGCTCGTAAAAAAACCGCTGCAAAAAAGAAGTAAATTTCTGACAAAAATTCAAAGGCTCGTCGCGCATGAATATTCATGAATATCAGGCCAAGGAAGTCCTTCGGGGCTTTGGGGTCGCGGTTCCCAAAGGGGGTGTCGCGTATACCCCTGATGAAGCTGTAAAAGTAGCTGAAGAGCTTGATGGCCCGGTCTGGGTCGTCAAGGCACAGATCCATGCCGGTGGACGTGGCAAGGGTGGCGGTGTGAAGCTTGCTAAATCTATTGATGAGGTTAGGCAGCTGGCCGATGAGATGATCGGTATGACACTGGTAACCCATCAGACCGGCCCTGAAGGTAAAGAAGTTGGTCGTGTATATGTAGAAGATGGATGTGACATCGTGCGCGAACTTTATCTCGGATTGCTGATCGATCGTGCGACGAGCCGTGTGACGATTATGGCCTCGACAGAAGGCGGAATGGAAATCGAAGAAGTTGCTGCCAAGACGCCGGAGAAAATTCTCAAAGTTGCGATTGATCCAGCAAGTGGCATGCAGGCATTTCACGCCCGCAAGATAGTCTTTGGGCTCGGCCTTGAAGGTAATCAGGTCAAGTCGGCGGTGAAGTTCCTGATGGCGATGTATACAGCGTTTGAGCAGCTTGATGCGTCGATTGTGGAAATTAACCCGCTGGTTGTTACCGGTGCTGGTGATGTCATCGCGCTTGATGCGAAAATGAATTTCGATGACAACGCCTTGTTCCGTCACAAAGACATTGCAGAATTGCGGGACGAGAGCGAAGAAGACCCGACAGAGTTGGAAGCCGCGAAGTTCGATCTCAATTACGTCAAGCTGGATGGCAATATCGGTTGCATGGTCAACGGGGCCGGCCTTGCCATGGCAACGATGGATATCATCAAGCTCTATGGTGGTGAGCCTGCGAACTTTCTCGACGTTGGCGGTGGCGCTTCCCGCGAAAGGGTCACGGCGGCATTTAAATTGATCCTTTCCGATCCCAATGTTGAAGGTCTGCTGGTCAATATCTTTGGTGGCATCATGCGCTGCGATGTTATTGCGGAAGGGGTGGTCGCGGCAGCTCGTGAAGTCAGCCTTACGGTTCCACTGATTGTTCGACTGGCCGGAACCAATGTTGAGTTGGGTAAGAAAATTCTCGAAGAATCTGGTTTGCCAATCATTGCAGCAGACGATTTGGGTGATGCTGCTGAGAAGGCTGTTAAGGCCGTGAAGGAGGCCGCGTAATGGCTGTTCTCGTCGATAAAAACACAAAGGTAATTTGCCAGGGCTTTACCGGGGCACAAGGCACGTTCCATTCTGAACAGGCCATCGCCTATGGGACACAGATGGTTGGTGGTGTGACACCCGGCAAGGGTGGCGAACAACACCTTGATCTGCCGGTATTTGATACCGTTGGAGAGGCAATAGAAAAAACCGGCGCAAATGCCAGTGTGATCTATGTACCGCCGCCCTTCGCGGCTGATGCCATCCTCGAAGCAATTGAGGCAGAGATGCCTTTGGCGATCTGTATCACCGAAGGTATTCCCGTTGTCGATATGGTGCGGGTAAAACGGGCATTGTCCGGGTCGTCAACACGGCTGATCGGTCCGAACTGCCCAGGCGTGATTACACCTGATGAATGCAAGATCGGCATTATGCCTGGTCATATCCATCAGCGTGGCAAAATCGGTATTGTTTCCCGGTCAGGCACGCTGACCTATGAAGCCGTCGCCCAGACTACCGCTGCAGGGCTCGGTCAGACGACTTGTATCGGTATCGGCGGTGACCCGGTGAATGGCACCAACTTTATAGATTGTCTGGACATGTTCCTGGGTGATGACGAAACCCAGGGGATTGTCATGATCGGTGAAATTGGTGGTAGCGCTGAAGAAGATGCCGCCGAATTTCTGAAACAGTCGAAGGTCAAGAAACCGGTTGTTGGGTTTATCGCTGGTGTAACCGCGCCTCCGGGTCGTCGCATGGGTCACGCCGGTGCGATTATTTCCGGTGGTAAGGGCGGCGCTGACGACAAGATGGAAGCGATGAAAAGCGCTGGGATTACGGTTGCGGATGCGCCGGCTGCCCTTGGCGAAACGATGTTAAAGATTATGAAGGGCTAATCGGCCGGCTAAATTATCATTTTCTCTTAACCATAGTGACGTATGAGTTGGCGGTTAGAGAAAACATGGTGAGACAATTCGTTTAGGCAATTCGCTTGGACAAAGTATGTCGATAGAGACTTTCGAACGGAATTCGTTTCTCGCAGGCGGTAATGCCGCCTTCGTTGAAGACCTGTACACCCGCTATATCGAAGATGCGTCGTCGGTAGATGATGAATGGCAAAGATTTTTTGCCGATCTGCAGGATGAGGCCCCCAACATATTGCAATCTCTAAGAGGAGCGAGCTGGGCGCCGCGCGGAAAACGCGTCGTCGGTGTTGAAGCTTATGACGAAGCACCAAAAGCCAATGGCAAGGCTGCCTCTGTCACTTCGGAAGACAGCCGTCAGGCAACGGTAGATTCCTTACATGCGCTGATGCTAATCCGCTCGTACCGGGTCCGGGGTCATCTTGCCTCAAACATGGACCCGTTGGGCCTTTATCAGCATGAAGAAAATTCCGAGCTTGATTATCGGTCCTATGGCTTTACGGAAGCGGATCTCGACAAGCATATTTTTATCGACAATGTGCTCGGGATCGACAATCCGACTCTCCGGGAAATCCTTGATCGTCTGCAACAGACCTATTGCGGCACAATCGGTGTCGAATTCATGCACATTCAGGAGCCGGATCAAAAGCAATGGATTCGCGAACGCATTGAGGAAAGCCACAACCGTACGGAATTTACCCAGCGTGGCCGGGAGGCAATCCTCGAACGGCTTAGTGAAGCCGAAGGGTTTGAAAATTTTCTGAACGTCAAATATCCGGGCGCCAAGAGATTTGGTCTCGATGGCGGTGAAAGCTTGATTCCTGCGCTTGAGCAGATTCTTAAACGGGGAAGCCAGCTTGGTATCGAGGAAGTGGTTATCGGCATGCCCCACCGGGGGCGTCTGTCGGTTCTGGCCAATGTTCTGAAGAAACCCTATGTCGCGATCCTGTCTGAATTTCAGGGGCAATCCTCAAATCCTGAAGAAGTACAGGGCTCGGGCGATGTGAAATATCATCTTGGTACATCCGCTAACCTGGTTTTTGACGGCAAAAATGTTCATCTTTCCCTATCGCCAAACCCGTCACATCTCGAAGCAGTTGACCCTGTTATCGTCGGACGTGTTCGCGCCAAGCAACATCAATTGAAAGACAAAGAACGGCGTCGTGTGCTTGGAATTTTGATGCATGGCGATGCTGCTTTTGCGGGGCAGGGGCTTGTCGCTGAGACCTTCGCTCTTTCCGATGTTCGGGGGTATCGCGCTGGCGGGACAATTCATTTTATCGTCAATAATCAGATCGGATTTACCACCAATCCGCGCGATTCGCGTTCTTCGCCTTATCCATCTGACGTATCCAAAACTGTTCAGTCACCCATTTTTCACGTCAATGGTGATGATCCAGAAGCCGTCATTCATGTTGCCCGTATTGCTACTGAGTTCCGGCAGGAATTCCGTAAGGATGTCGTGATCGATATGTGGTGTTATCGCCGTTTTGGTCACAATGAAGGAGATGAACCGGCCTTCACGCAACCGCTTATGTACAAGGCCATCGCCAATCAGCCGAGTACCAGAAAAATATACGAAAAGAAGTTGTTGGCTGAAGGCGCGATCACGGAAGAGCAAGCGGAATCGCTGACAGACCGATTGCGGGATCAACTCAATGAAGATTTTGAAGCGGCGTCCAACTTTAAACCTAATAAGGCGGATTGGCTGGATGGACACTGGTCGCACATAAATGTTGCCCCGACGTTGGAAGAACGGCGGGGCACGACTGATTTGCCCGAAGATACGCTGAAAAAAATCGGCAGCGCGCTGGTCTCTATTCCAGATGCTTTCAACATGCACCCTAAATTGGGTCGTATCATCGACAGCCGTAAGAAGGCGATCGAAAGCGGTGACGGGATAGATTGGTCAACTGCGGAAGCGCTGGCATTCGGCAGCCTGGTGCAGGAAGGGCATTTGGTTCGTCTGGCCGGGCAGGATGTTCAGCGGGGCACGTTTTCGCAACGCCATGCCTATCTCATCGACCAGAAAACCGAAGAGAGCTATGTTCCACTGGAACATATTGCAGACGGCCAAGGGCGCTTTGTAGCGCATAACAGCCCGTTGTCTGAAGCAGGTGTACTCGGCTTTGAATACGGGATCAGTCTCGTTGAGCCGGATGCCTTGGTCATGTGGGAAGCGCAATTTGGCGATTTTGCCAATGGCGCGCAGGTGATTATCGACCAGTTTGTTGCCTCGGCGGAAAGCAAATGGTTACGGATGTCCGGGATCGTCATACTTTTACCGCACGGCTATGAAGGGCAAGGTCCGGAGCATTCTTCTGCTCGTTTGGAGCGCTATCTGCAGCTTTGCGGCGAAGACAATATGCAGGTGGTTATGCCGACCACGCCGTCGAATTATTTCCACGTTTTGCGGCGGCAGATTCACCGGAATTTCCGGAAACCTCTGATCGTGATGACACCGAAATCCCTGTTACGGCATAAGCTCTGTGTTTCGACGCTCGAGGATATGGGGCCTGGAACCTGCTTCCATCGTGTTCTCCCGGAAGCCGATAAGACCGTCGTTGACGACAAAGTGAAACGGGTCGTGTTGTGTTCCGGCAAGGTTTATTACGATCTCTATGCGGAGAGAAATGAACGCGGAATAGACGATATTGCTATCGTTCGAATTGAACAGCTTTATCCATTCCCCGCTGTCTCCTTGAAAGAGCAGCTTGAGCGTTACCAGAACGCCGATGTTGTCTGGTGTCAGGAAGAGCCAGCCAATATGGGTGCCTGGACGTTTATTGATCGGCGCATTGAAGCCATATTGGAAGACATTGATGGTGTTGCCAAACGACCCAGCTATGCGGGGCGGGTGGAAGCAGCCTCCCCGGCGACAGGTCTCGCAAAGCGTCATGCGAAAGAGCAGGCCGCCCTTGTGGATCAGGCATTGCACCTTAAATGAGTTAACGGACGGATGAGCGATGGGCTCGTCCCTGGAAAGGCTAAGACATGGAAATCAAGGTTCCACAGCTCGGTGAGTCGGTTGCTGAAGCCACCGTGGCAAAATGGTTTAAGGCTGTTGGCGATACGATCAAACGCGACGAGCCGATTGTTGAGCTCGAAACTGACAAGGTTACGCTGGAGGTGCCTGCAGCAGCATCGGGCACGCTGGAATCGATTTCTGTTCAGGAAGGCACAGAAGTCGCGGTCGGCGCCGTCCTCGGTGTAATCGGCGATGGAAATGGTGTTGCCGCGCCCGCGTCTAAAGCTGCCGAAAAAACGGCGCCCGAGCCGGAATCGGTGCCTTCTGTGGCAGAACATGCGCAGACCCCGGCAGGAACGGATATTTCGCTTTCTCCCTCGGTTCGCAAAATGGTCGATGAAGGGAAAATAGATCCCAGTAAAATTACCGGTACCGGCAAAGGAGGCCGCCTGACAAAAGCAGATGTAAAGGTATACCTCGAGGACGAACAAACCCCGGCTGGGTCCACGGCCGCGGCACCGGAAGTTAAATCATCCGTTTCGGTTGACCGGGGTGAAGAGCGGGTGCCGATGACACGGCTGCGTAAACGGATCGCGGAACGCCTTAAAGAAGCACAAAATACAGCGGCCATGCTGACCACCTTTAATGAGGTGGATATGACGAATGTCATGGCAGCGCGGAAAAAATACCAGGAAGATTTTCAGAAGAAGCATGGCGTAAAGCTTGGATTTATGTCGTTCTTCGCCAAAGCCTGTATTTCAGCCCTCAAAGAACTTCCAGCGGTCAATGCGACGATTGATGGTGATGATATTGTTTATCGAAATTTTGTCGATCTCGGCGTCGCCGTAGGGACAGAACAGGGGCTGGTGGTGCCGGTCTTGCGGGACGCAGATCAGAAATCCTTTGCCGAAATTGAAAAAGAAATTGTCGGTCTCGGGAAAAAAGCCCGGGACGGTAATCTCTCCATGGACGAATTAACCGGCGGCACCTTCACGATTACCAATGGTGGCGTTTATGGCTCGCTGATGTCGACACCAATCCTTAATCCGCCGCAGTCAGGAATTCTCGGGATGCACAAAATTCAGCCACGCCCAATCGCGGTTGGTGATGCCATAGAAGTTCGTCCAATGATGTATCTCGCACTTTCATATGATCACAGAATTATTGATGGATCCGAAGCAGTGACGTTCCTGGTGCGGGTTAAAGAATGCATTGAAGAGCCGGACCGTATTCTTCTTGGGCTTTGATACTCTATCGCTTCACAGGAATTTGCCATGACTGATACACAATTTGATCTTGTGGTCATCGGGGCCGGGCCCGGTGGTTATGTTGCCGCCATTCGGGCAGCGCAGCTTGGCATGAAAGTGGCGTGTATCGACAAGCGTGAGACGCTGGGAGGCACCTGCCTGAATGTCGGCTGTATTCCCTCCAAAGCACTTCTGCAATCTTCTGAGAAATTCGCTGAAGCGCAGCACGATTTAGCTAAACACGGCGTAAAAACTGGCAAGATAGGGCTCGACCTTGGAACAATGCTCGCGCGGAAGGACGATGTCGTCGACGGGCTGACTCAGGGAATTGCTTTCCTGTTCAAGAAGAACAAAGTTGAGCAGTTTGTCGGGGAAGCCAGAATAACGGCGGCGGATACTGTCGAGGTTGGAGCACCAGCCTCAAAAACACTTAGAACCCAACGCATTCTCATTGCGACGGGGTCGGAGTCCACGCCGCTGCCAGGCCTTGATATTGACGAGAAAAAAATTGTCACGTCGATGGGCGCATTGTCACTCTCAAAGGTGCCAAAACACCTGGTGGTCGTCGGCGGTGGTTATATTGGTCTTGAAATGGGTTCGGTTTGGAGACGGCTCGGTGCCAAGGTCACGGTCGTGGAGTTTCTGGATCGGATCGTTCCGGCGATGGATCGTGAAGTAGCGGATGAAATGCACAAATCTCTTGAAAAGCAGGGCATGAGTTTTCGCCTTGGCACCAAGGTTACTGAGGCCAAATCGTCAAAAACAGGAGTCACCCTATCGGTTGAGCCCGCGGCTGGCGGTGCGTCAGAGACGATCGAGTGTGATGTCGTGCTGTCAGCAATTGGTCGCCGCCCATTCACATCAGGCTTGGGACTAGAAGAGGTTGGCGTTTTATTGGATGATCGCGGCTTTATTCAGGTAGATAAATCGTTTCAGACGAGTGTCTCCGGAATTCATGCAATTGGTGATGTGATTCACGGTCCTATGTTGGCGCATAAAGCCGAAGATGAAGGTGTTGTTGCGGTCGAGATGATGGACGGACAGGCTGGTCATATCAATTACAATATGATTCCTGCCGTCGTTTACACAGCCCCGGAAGTGGCTTCTGTTGGTCGTACCGAGGAGCAACTCAAAGAAGACGGTGTCGAGTATCGTGCCGGGAAGTTTCCCTTTTTGGCTAATTCACGCGCACGCGCTTCAGAAACAGACCATGATGGTTTCGTAAAAATTTTGACGGACTCAGGTACCGATCAGGTTCTTGGTGCCCATATCATCGGGCCTGACGCTGGAACAATGATCGCAGAATTAGCCTTGGCGATGGAGTTTTCTGCCTCTGCTGAAGATATTGCCCGAACCTGTCATGCGCATCCCACACTCAACGAAGCCGTAAAAGAAGCGGCGCTTGCGGCCTGGAACAAGCCTATCCATATTTAGAGGAATTGTTTTCGATACCGAGTGGTAGGACCTAGGCGAATAAACATGAAAAGGGATGTCAAACACTACCTTCTCTTGGCATTGGGCTGGGTTTTTATCTTACTCGGAATTCTTGGACTCTTTCTTCCGATTCTGCAGGGTATTCTGTTCCTGGCAATCGGACTGATAATTCTCAGCCGCCGTTCACCGCGGGTCCGGCTCTTCAATAAGAAAATTGGCCACCGCTATCCGAAATATCGTGAAATACAGGATGAAGCGTCAGCCCGTGTAAAACGGCTGGTTGCAAAAATGTCCAGAAAGAAAAACGTAGAAGGTGGCTAGGCGGCCAACACTTCGGCTTCGTCACTGATCGTCACGCGCCGCAGAAGACGGCGTTGTTCCCGCGGGAAATCAGTTCTTGCATGCATTAGGCAGCGATTATCCCACATGACAAAATCGCCGACTTCCCATTTATGAGAATATACAAATTGCGGTTGGCGCTGCATCGCGTAGATTTCATCAAGAATCGCTTTGCCTTCCGCTTCATCCATATCGATGATTTCTTCGGTCATGAGCGGGCAGACATATACGGCGGTGCGGCCGGTCTCCGGATGTTTGCGGAAGATGGGATGGGGATGATGCGGGACAGCCTCGCGGTCATATTTTTCAAATGTTTTGACCGTCGTGCCAAATTCGTAACAGTTCATCGCCTGTTTGCCGGCTAGCTTGTCCTTTAATTCCTGCGGTAGCGCATCATAAACCTTGTACTGGTTTGAGAATTGTGTGTTGCCGCCGATATTTGGAATCTCGACACCATATAACGTTGTCGCTTTATGTGGATTGCGGAGGTATGGCGTATCGGTATGCCACATCATTTCGCCGTCGGGATGCGCGCCGATGACGCGGCCCTCTTCCCGTACATTGGAGACCAGCATGATTTCGTCGCTGGCGTGATTAGGATGCTGGCGGTCCTTGGGGCGGTTATATTCACCGATCTTGCCGAAATTGCCGCAAAACTGTTTTTGATCAGCAGGTGTGAGTTCGTGCTGATTGCGAATGACAATTACCAGATGATCGAGCCAGGCTTGATAGATTATCGAGGCATCGTCATTCGATAGCTCGGCTTTCATATCGACGCCGAGAATTTCGGCGCCACAGGCATCTGATAAGGGATTTACGGTAACAGTCATTACTTAATCTCCTATACTGTTTAAACAGTTCGGGTACAGCGTAATTATGCGACCATAAAACCAGAATTCGTCCGTCTGGACAAGATTTGGGTCGTTCTGGGGGAGGTTAAGCCGCCCATGCGGGGGCGGCATCCTCAATGGTGACGCGGCGCAGCAAACGCCGCTCGTTTCTCGGGAAATCTGTACGGGCATGTAGCGTGCAGCGGTTGTCCCACATTACGAGATCACCTTTTTGCCAGACATGCTCGTAACAGAACCGCTTTTCTTTCTGCAGCGCGAATATCTCATCCAGGGCAGCACGACTTTCCTCTTCCGAAAGGCCCTCGATGGATTCCGTCATCAGCTCGTTGATATAGACAGTTGGCCGGCCGGTCTCCGTATGCGGGCGGAAGACAGGGTGTACCGCAGTACGCAGTTCGGGTCCATCATATTTTTCCTTGTCCTTGATCATCACACCAAACTCATAGGCGTGATGGGCATTGCGTCCTTCGAGCCTGTTGCGGAGTTCCTCCGGTAACGCTTCGTATACCTTGTATTGGTTGGAAAAAATTGTGTTGCCGCCGGTGCCGGGAATCTCGATGGCATAGAGTGTCGTCGCCTTGTGCGGATTCCGGTCATAACCGGTGTCGGTGTGGAACATCATTTCGCCATCGGGCAATGTCCCAATCGGTTCGCCGTTTTCAACAATATTGCTGACGAACATGACCGAGCGATGCCGTTCCTTCATCGCCTGGCTGCGTAATGTGTTCGGTCGCAGGTAATCACCCACAGGACCGAACGCTTCGGCAAAGTTGACCTGGTCAATATCAGCGAGTTCCTGACCCCGGATGACAATGACGCAATGGTCCAGCCAGGCTTTATTGATCTCTGCGGCAATCTCCGCACGGATCGGCCTGATAAGGTCTATGCCTGTGATCTCTGCACCACAGGCGTTGGATAGTGGCTTAACGGCGATATCAGTCATGAGGTGATTTTAGCGTCTGTTGCCCATGATTTCCAGCGACCCGACGCGCCGTTTCATGCCGTCAGCTTTTAGCCCGTGGATGCGCGTTCTCATAAACCTTGACCAGCCGCTCTGCATCGACGTTTGTGTAACGTTGCGTCGTTGATAAAGATGAATGCCCCAGCAGCTCCTGGATGGTTCTCAGATCGCCACCCGCCCCCAGCAGGTGGGTTGCAAAGCTGTGACGGAGCGCATGCGGTGTTGCGGTGTCGGGGAGCCCCAGCTGAGCCCTGACTTTGCGCATCTGACGCTGCACGACACCGGCGTTCAGGCGTCCGCCCCTGGCGCCGACAAAGAGGGGCCTGTCCGGTTCCGCCGCGAAGGGGCAGGCGTCGATATAGACCTTGATCGCGTCCCGCACCACGGGTAAAACGGGGACAATGCGCTGTTTGTTGCCTTTGCCCGTTACCGTCATCGCATCGCTGTCGGGTGTGTCCGCATGGTTGAGGCTCAAAGCTTCATCGATCCGCAAACCGCCGCCATAGAGGAGCGTGAAGATGGCCACATCCCGCTTTGATATCCAGGGCGTATCTGACAGCTTTGATGCGGCCCGGATGACGTCAAAGGCATCTTCAATTGAGATCGGTTTCGGAATCGGCGGTTTTGGCTTGGGGGATCGCACGGCTTTGATTGTTGCGTTACTTACGCGCCCGGTTCCATCAAGAAACCGAAAGAAATTTCGCAATGTCGACATGGCGCGGGCGACTGAGCTGTGGCCGATGCCATGATTGATCCGGTGGGCCAGAAAGCTCCTGAAATCGGCAATTGCGAGGCTGCCCAAATCGTTAAGCCCCGCAGGTTTTCCCAAATGGTCGGCCAGAAACTCGAGGAACGCAGAGAGGTCGCGGGAATAGGCGGCCAGCGTGTGGGCCGAAGATTGTCGCTCATCCAAAATCCAGCGCTGCCAGTCTTCAATGGCCTCTACCGTATCGCCCTCAGCGAGAAATTCCGTTACGGGTCCTGGGTCAACCATCGCTGGATGGTCCTTTGCAACACATAGGAAAAGAAAGCGAGCAACCCGGTTCCCTGACGGGGATCAAAGCCGGTCGGTGACTTGGCCCCCAGCGCCAACAGGCCATTGGGGACCTTGGACCCCAGATCCAGCCGTAGAAGCGCCGCTGATTTTACCTTGGAGGCCCGTGAGCCGAAGATTGCCTTATCGCCTTCGATATCCGCACGCAGGGCGACGGTGCGGCCTGACTCCATTAGTGTATCCAGGGCACCGGGTTCTACGACAATAATGCCGATTTCAGCGGCCCCGGCAGGCAGGTGGTCGCCGGATTCGATGCAAAGGGCCGCGGTAGAAATATCGAACATCCTGGGCAGTTTTTTCAGCACAATTTTTATAAGATCCTCGAAGGATTTTGCATCGAGAAGCGCTTTGGCAGCTTTGAGGACCCGTGCCTGGACATCGGCATTGGCCTTAGCCGCATCCAGCATGTTCTGTTCTCTCGTTTGAAAGCGGGTTAGCTCACCCTGAAGCCGCTCGAGCATAAATTTCTGCATATCGAGGACGGTGCCGCCATGATCCTGTTCCGGTGGAGTCAGGATTGCGAGCAATTCGGGACGATCATTCAGGAAATCGGGATTTTGCTCGAGGAAGGCAGCAACCGTTTCCGGTGAAATAACAGTACCGCTTAGGGCTTTGGATTTCGGTTTAGCGGCTGATTTGTCTGCCGGTGGGGTTGAGCTTGTCATGTATCAGTCATCCAGTATGGACTGGCCCGTTTTTTCCCAGTCGGCGAGGAAAGCTGTTAATCCGGCGTCAGTTAGCGGATGTTTATAAAGCTGGCGCAATACGGATGGCGGTAGTGTCGCGACATCGGCTCCCATCTTTGCAGCTTCTGTCAGATGGATGGGGTTTCGGATAGAGGCCACAAGCACTTCCGTCTCGAAGTTTTCATATTGGCTGTAAATCCGGCAGATATCCGAAATCAGGATCATGCCGTCAGAGCTGATGTCATCCAGACGTCCGACAAAGGGCGAAATGAATGTGGCCCCTGCCTTGGCGGCGAGGATGGCCTGACCGGCCGAGAAGCACAGCGTTACATTTACCATGGTCCCGGTATCAGACAACGCTTTGCAGGTCTTTAACCCATCCGGGGTTAACGGCACTTTTACGGCAATATTCGGTGCCAGGGCGGCAAGCTTTTGGCCTTCCTTGAGCATGGTCTCGTGATCGGTGGCGGTTACCTCGGCACTTACCGGCCCGTCAACGATGGAACAAATCTCCTGCACCACATCAAGAAATTTTCTTCCGGATTTTGCGACCAATGATGGGTTGGTCGTCACACCATCAACCAGCCCGGTTGCGGCCAGGTCGCGGATTTCCTCGGTATCAGCAGTGTCGACGAAAAATTTCATAGTCCGGTCTCATCCCTCTATGCGTAATATGACGTCCCAGGATTTTTTAATGAAGGGTTCGTCGTGATTGGCCCGACCATCAAGCCGAGCTAAAGTCTAACCCATGCCTACGCCCCACACCACACCGCGCCGGACCTATCAGAATGAACGGGTCAGTGTGCTGTTGCCGCTGCCTTTGGCCGGGGCATATGATTATTTTGTACCGTCTGACCTGTCTGTTGCGTCAGGAGATTTTGTCTCGGTCCCGCTTGGAAAACGCGATCTCAAAGGGGTTGTCTGGGGTACCGGCAGCAATGAGGTAGATGCCAGGAAACTCAAGAATATTAATGGTTTGCTCGATATCCCTCCGATATCCGAGGACCTTCGAAAGCTCGTTGACTGGACGGCCTCTTACACAATGAATCCGCCGGGTGCGGTGCTGCGCATGAGCATGAGCGTGCCTTCGGCGCTCGATCCGCCAAAGACGCGGACGGGGTATTTACCTAACCCCGTTACAGCAGAAGCAGAAGGCGATTCGCGAATCAGGATGACGGAAGCACGCCGTCGGGTGCTCGCCGTCCTCGCAGAAGGTCCGCCACGCGTTGCGGCGGACTTGGCACGCAGTGCCGGCGTGAGCGCCTCTGTCGTGCGCAGCATGGCAGAGGCGGGCCTTCTGAAATCCGTAACCCTGCAACAGCAAATCGACCTCGATCAACCGGACCGGGAGCACCCCCGACCAATCCTTTCGCCGTCCCAGGCGGCGGCGGCAACGGCATTGATAACGGCCGTTGAGCAATCCAGTGCAAAAGATGATGAAGGATTTTCGGTCATTCTTCTGGATGGGGTCACCGGGTCAGGCAAGACAGAGGTTTATTTTGAAGCGATTGCGGCAACGATTGCCGCCGGACGGCAGGTATTGGTGATGTTGCCGGAAATTGCGTTAACGACACAATGGCTCAAGCGGTTTACGGAACGTTTCGGCGCCCGGCCGCTTGAATGGCATTCGGATTTAACGGGTGCTGAGCGCAGGCTAACCTGGCGGGCAATCATATCCGGTGACGCCGGTGTTGTCGTCGGCACCCGGTCTGCCCTGTTTCTGCCATTTCCCGATTTGGGACTGATCGTGGTTGATGAAGAACATGACAGTTCTTTCAAACAGGATGAGGGCGTTTGTTACAACGCCCGCGATATGGCGGTGGTTCGTGCGCGGCTCGGTAATTTTCCGATTGTTCTATCGACAGCAACCCCGTCGCTTGAAACTTTCGTCAATGTTCGGACAGGGCGGTACAAAAGTCTTTCATTATCGGAGCGGCATGGTGGCGCCTCATTGCCCGAAATCGCCGCTATTGATATGCGGGTTGAGCCGATGGATAGCCAAAGCTGGCTAGCGCCCACACTACAGGAAGCCGTCGCTCACTCACTGGCATCCCGGGAACAGGTCATGCTGTTCCTAAATCGGCGCGGTTATGCACCCTTGACGCTGTGCCGTCATTGCGGCCATCGCCTGCAATGCCCCAACTGCACGTCATGGCTGGTTGAACATCGATTGCAACGCAGGCTTTCCTGTCACCATTGCGGGTTTTCGATGTCGCCGCCTGAAGAATGTCCCGCCTGCGAAGTGCCGGAGACATTGGCAGCCTGTGGTCCCGGTGTCGAACGGTTGGCGGAGGAGGTGGCGGAACGGTTTCCGCAGGCGCATTGCGAAATAATGGCCAGCGATACCATGCAAAGTCCGACGGCAGCGGCGGTGTTGGTAAGGCAAATGCAAAATCGCGAAATTGATATCTTGATCGGCACGCAGATCATGGCCAAGGGACATCATTTTCCGTATCTGACGCTGGTCGGTGTGGTTGATGCCGATCTCGGATTAGCCGGCGGTGATCTGCGCGCGGCGGAGCGGACATTCCAGCTTTTGCATCAGGTTTCGGGGCGTGCGGGGCGCGCGGCGCGACCGGGCCGGGTGCTGCTGCAAACCTATCGACCTGAAGACCCGGTAATGGAAGCGCTGGTTTCAGGAACACGCGATCAATTTCTGACCGCAGAAGCTGAAGAACGTGAACGGTATGGAATGCCGCCCTTCGGAAGACTGGCTGCGCTTATCATATCAGGCAATGACCATGTAGAGGTGGAGCGGGTCGCCCGTACCCTGGGTCGAAACAGCCCTGCCCAGGAGGGTGTAACCGTCCTCGGTCCTGCTCCGGCCCCGCTGTCTATTCTGCGCGGACGGCATCGCTGGCGGCTTTTATTGAAGGCGCGCCGGGAAACCAATGTCCGGTCGACACTCCGGAATTGGGTGGCAAAAGTTCGGATTCGCGGAAATGTACGCGTCCAGATCGATGTCGACCCCTATAGTTTTCTGTAAAACGCCTCCCGTTGCGGCGATTTGACCCTCGGGTAGTGTCTCAGTTTGAAATTGATAAAAATGCCAGATAGTTTTTCCGACGACTTTAAGCGTGTCTTAACCCACTTTGCACAACTATGTGAGCGAGTGCGTTGTTTCGCCTGCTTGAAACCTTTGAAAAAGTCTCCACTTCCTGTGGACAATGCATTAGGGTAACGCAAGGCGGAACCCAGAGTCTGCCGACGGAGGGAAAAATGCCAAAAGGACTGCAAGGCCAAAAGCGCCCAGCGGACGTGATCGGCAATGCAGTGCATATAGCACAGATCGCGACCGGAGAGGCACAAGAGACAACATTAGCACAACCTGCGAAGCGCAAAAGCGGCTTGGCCGGATCGAAAACTCGTGTTGACAGTGTATCTCCTGCCCGGCGCTCTGAGATTGCAAAAACAGCAGCGGAAGCAAGATGGAAGCGATAAACGTAGACCAGCTTTCAGGCTCGGTTCTGGCAAATGTAAATTCAGATTTGGCGAAGAATATGGGCGGCGATTGTGTTTTGATTAATGCTGCCATGTTTCCGCCACTTGACGACCAGTTTCGTGTCGCAATTGAGGAACTAAAAGAGGCAAGTGAGCAAGAACTTTGATCCTGCACAGATGTTTCAAATCGAACAAGCTATTCAGCATGGTATCACGTTAATCACTGAATGGTTGCCCAAGTACAAATTCAAGGATTGGTTAAATACCAACACAAAGGGCACTACAGTTGATAATGATATGAAAAAAGACCGTGCTAAAGAAATCGCTGAAACGCTGGGGAATGCCTCAAAATGGCACTCGCATGGCCGTGGGATACCCATGAGTCGGCTCGTTGGTGACGAAGTCAAGTTAGTAATTGACGATTTTGGCGCAGACGCCGATTTAAATAGTCTTGTACGAAATTATCATGGGCTCGCCGTGGATTATTTCGGCAAGGCTGGAATGAACGCGTATGTGCATACGCAACTCGGAGTAAGGAGGATCGCATGACCGATGTAGCCAAAGATATGCCGGGTGTTTCGAAGCTGAGTCCTGAAGCGGAAGCGGCTAAAAAGTCCATGTCAAGGTTTTTGGAATTTTTGGACACTTTGCCAAGCTCCACAAAACCCCCAGCGACTCCGTTTCCGTATGGTAGCGGCGAAAGCCAGCCCTATGGATGGTTTTTAAAGTGAACTTTTAGCTTGATAATTAAAGCTGAACTTTTTATAAGTTTGACATGAACAAGCTCGACACCAAAACCCGCGCACGCATCCTTAATATGATGGTTGAAGCTAGCTCCATGCGCTCGATTAGCCGGGTCATGGGGGTGTCGATAAACACCGTCTCAAAGCTCTTGATCGATGCTGGTTAAGCAATACGGCGGCTCAACAGGCAAGCAAGGCCACGAAAAGAAGTACAGCCCCGCAGAGTGTGTCGGCATCAAGAAAGAGGCTGTCACTGGCGAACCGATCAAAGAACTGGTGAGCACGTCCTATGTTGAGCGTCAGAACCTATTGATGCGCATGGGGATGCGTCGTTTTACCCGCCTGACCAACGGTTTCAGCAAGAAGCTGGAAAATCACCTCAACATGCTTTCCCTGTATTTTGTACAGTACAACTTTGTGCGCACCCACAAGACACCTAAAGTCACCCCGGCAATGGCCGCTGGCGTTACCGACACGCTGCACGATATGGAATGGATTGTGGGCCTGATCGACGCTAACGCGCCAGCACCGAAAAAGCGCGGGCCTTACAAGTCTCGCAAAAAAGATACTTCAAACTGAGAACACTACCGACCCTCGCGATGGGTTGCATGGCGCAGTTGAGTATGCTAGCAAACAGCGCCCTTCGCGGGCACGTGTGAATCGGGCTTTTCGGAAATTTAGAATAATCCAACTTTTACAGGTTTTATCAAATAGTTAAGTCCTACTCCCGTAGGGATATCGAAGGCAGAATAAGTGGCATCGGGACAAACAGTTACCTCAGGTCTTTCAGCGCGCTACGCGACGGCTCTTTTTGAGCTGGCGCTTGAGCAAGACGCTATTGACGCGGTTGCGGACGATCTTGCCCAATTGCAGGCGATGATAGACGACTCGGACGATTTGTGCCGACTGATCGGAAGTCCCTTGTTTTCGAGGGATGAGCAAAGCCAAGCAATGGCCGCCCTGACCGAAAAGGCGGGGTTGTCTACGACAGTGTGCAATACTGTAGGGGTCATTGCCCGGAATCGCCGGTTATTTGCCCTTGAAGACGTTATCCGCGCCTATCGCACGCTGGTTTCCGAACACCGGGGCGAGGTTGAGGCGGAAGTTACTTCCGCGGCACCGCTAAGTGATGGGCAGCGCAATGCGCTTGAGGCCGCGTTAAAAGAGGCAATTGGCTCGACCGTTGCTGTCACGACTGATGTTGATCCTGAATTATCGGGCGGCATGGTGGTGCGGGTTGGGTCCCGGATGATCGATTCGTCGCTGCGTACCAAGCTACAAAGATTACAACTTGCTATGAAAGGGGCTGCGTGATGGATATCCACGCTGCAGAAATTTCGTCGATTCTGAAAGATCGGATCGCAAATTTTGGCGATGATGCTGAAGTCGCTGAGGTAGGGCGGGTCCTGTCCGTCGGTGACGGTATCGCCCGGATTTACGGTCTGGACAATGTTCAGGCCGGTGAGCTGGTCGAGTTTACCGGCGGCATCGTTGGCATGGCGCTCAATCTCGAGACCGATAATGTCGGTGCCGTTATCTTCGGTGAAGACCGGACGATTAAGGAAGGCGATACGGTAAAACGGACCGGGTCAATTGTTGACGTTCCTGTCGGACCGGCTCTTCTGGGTCGTGTCATCGATGGTCTGGGAAATCCCATCGATGGCAAAGGGCCAATCGAGGGTGCGGATCGCGCCCGGGTGGATGTAAAAGCGCCGGGTATTATTCCCCGTAAACCGGTTACCGAACCGATGCAGACCGGTCTTAAGGCAATTGACAGTCTGATCCCGATTGGTCGTGGCCAGCGTGAGTTGATTATCGGTGACCGCCAGACAGGCAAGACAGCCGTTGCGGTTGATGCCATCCTCAATCAGAAGGGTGCAAATGCCGGTGATGACGACTCCAGGAAACTGTACTGCGTCTATGTCGCTGTCGGTCAGAAACGGTCGACCGTTGCGCAGATCGTCAAGACCCTCGAAGACAATGGCGCCATGGAATATTCCATCGTCGTTGCCGCCACCGCGTCTGATCCGGCTCCAATGCAGTATCTCGCACCTTACACCGGTTGTGCGATGGGCGAGTGGTTCCGCGATAACGGCAAGCACTCCTTGATCGTCTATGATGATCTGTCCAAACAGGCGGTGGCCTATCGTCAGATGTCACTTCTGCTGCGGCGTCCGCCGGGCCGTGAAGCCTATCCGGGTGACGTTTTCTATTTGCATTCCCGTCTTCTGGAGCGTGCTGCCAAACTGAATGATGAGCTGGGTGGTGGGTCGTTGACCGCGTTACCTATTATTGAAACCCAGGCCGGTGACGTTTCGGCCTACATTCCGACCAACGTTATCTCGATTACCGATGGTCAGATCTTCCTTGAAACCGACCTGTTCTATTCCGGTATTCGTCCGGCAGTGAATGTTGGTCTTTCTGTTAGCCGTGTTGGGTCCGCCGCACAGATCAAAGCCATGAAACAGGTTGCCGGGTCGATCAAGCTGGAGCTGGCGCAGTATCGTGAAATGGCAGCCTTCGCTCAATTTGCGTCCGATCTGGATGCTGCAACCCAGCGTTTGCTGGCACGTGGTGAACGCCTGACGGAATTGTTGAAGCAACCGCAATATCAGCCGCTGCCGGTGGAAGAGCAGGTAGTCGCGATTTATGCCGGCGTGAATGGCTTTATTGATGATGTGCCGGTCAATGACGTCACGCGATTTGAAGAGGGTCTGATGTCGGCGGTTCGCGCCAATCACACGGATATCCTGGATGATATCCGCGAGAAACGGGCGATTTCCGATGAGACGGATACCAAGCTGAAATCAGCAATTGAGACATATGCGAAATCCTTTATCGCCGCTTGAGCGCTGGAGGGTGAATAGTCAGGAATAGGGGTTTTGACAGGCAATGCCTAACCTCAAGGATCTCAGGGTCCGTATCGACAGCGTCAGGTCGACGCAAAAAATTACCTCCGCCATGAAAATGGTGGCGGCGGCGAAGCTGCGCCGTGCTCAGGAGCAAACCGAAGCCGCGCGTCCATATTCTGAACGCATGGACCGGATGTTGGGATCTCTTTCCGAGGGATTGCCGACCGGTGCTGGCGGGCCTGAACTGCTTGCCGGAAACGGTAAGGACGATGTGCATCTGCTTGTCGTGATGACGTCTGACCGTGGATTGTGCGGTGGGTTTAATTCGTCGATTGTTCGCGGTGCATTACAGATTATCCGCCGTCTTCTGGATGATGGAAAAGAAGTAAGGGTTCTGTGCGTTGGCCGGAAGGGGCGCGATATTCTGCGGCGCGATTTCCGTTCACTGATATTGGACACTTTCGAGGATGTTGGTCGGAAAAACCTTTCCTTTGCGGATGCCACCATGGTTGGTGACCGTGTTCTGGAAATGTTTGAAGCGGGTGAATTCGACGTCTGCACGATTATTTACAATCGTTTCCAGTCGGCGATGACCCAGATTGTAACGCCGCAGCAGCTGATTCCGTTTCAGGCAAGCGACGAAGCGGGGGCCGGCGCCGCGGCCAACGATGATTCTTCTGAAACTGCGGAAGATGACTCACAAAAGGCGGCCTATGAATTTGAACCGGATGAGCAGGAAATTCTGGAAGATTTGTTGCCGCGCAATTTGTCCGTGCAGCTCTTTCGGGCCTTGTTGGAGAATGCAGCTTCTGAACAGGGCGCGCGCATGACAGCCATGGACAACGCAACCCGCAATGCGGGCGAAATGATTGATGATCTGACGATTACCTATAACCGGACACGTCAGGCATTTATTACCAAGGAACTTATCGAGATTATCTCCGGCGCCGAAGCATTGTAGCGGGTCGGAAAGAGGAAACGAGGACGAATAATGGCTGAAAATACAAACAGCGTCGGCAAGGTCACCCAGGTACTTGGCGCCGTCGTCGACGTACAGTTCGAAGGCGATCTGCCGGAGATTTTGAATGCTCTGCATTGCCGGACGGATGATGGCACGTTGGTCCTTGAGGTTGCGCAGCATCTCGGAGAGTCGACGGTACGCACAATTGCCATGGACGCCACTGAAGGTCTGGTCCGGGGCAAAGAGGTTGTCGATACCGGCGCGCCGATCACGGTACCGGTCGGCCCGGAAACACTTGGGCGTATTTTGAACGTTGTTGGTGACCCGGTTGATGAGCGGGGACCCATCGAAACCAAACAAAGCCTGCCGATCCATCGCGAAGCGCCTGAATTTGTTGAGCAATCGACGGAAACCGAAATATTGGTGACCGGTATCAAGGTTGTTGATCTGCTCGCACCTTATTCTCGTGGCGGTAAAGTCGGTCTGTTCGGCGGTGCCGGTGTCGGCAAGACCGTTATCATCATGGAGCTGATCAACAACATCGCGAAAGCGCATGGCGGTTATTCGGTTTTTGCCGGTGTCGGTGAGCGTACCCGTGAGGGGAACGATCTCTATCACGAAATGATTGAATCCGGCGTTATCGATCCGGAAGGTGATTCAAAAGCGGCTTTGGTCTATGGCCAGATGAACGAGCCTCCCGGAGCGCGTGCCCGGGTCGCTTTGACCGGTCTGACGCTGGCTGAGTATTTCCGTGACGGCGAAGGCCAGGATGTGTTGCTTTTCGTCGATAATATTTTCCGCTTTACCCAGGCTGGTTCTGAAGTGTCGGCCCTGTTGGGACGTATCCCTTCGGCGGTTGGCTATCAGCCCACCCTGGCGACCGATATGGGTGCTATGCAGGAGCGGATTACAACGACGAACAAGGGTTCGATCACCTCGGTGCAGGCTATTTATGTTCCCGCCGATGACTTGACCGATCCGGCGCCGGCGACGTCGTTTGCCCATCTGGATGCGACGACGGTGTTGTCGCGGCAAATTGCGGAGCTGGGTATTTATCCGGCGGTCGATCCGCTCGATTCAACGTCCCGTATTCTTGATCCGCGTCTTCTCGGTGATGAACATTACGAGGTTGCCCGTAGCGTGCAGGAAGTTCTGCAACGTTACAAGAGTCTGCAGGATATCATTGCCATTCTCGGTATGGATGAGCTGTCCGAAGAGGATAAGCTGGTTGTTGCCCGGGCGCGGAAAATTCAACGCTTCCTGTCGCAGCCATTCCATGTTGCTGAAATCTTTACCGGTTTCCCCGGCGTGCTGGTTAGTTTGAAAGACACGATCAAAGGCTTCAAAGGCCTCGTCGCCGGAGAATATGATGACCTGCCGGAGGCAGCCTTCTATATGGTCGGTACCATTGAAGATGCTGTTGAGAAGGCCAAGAAAATGGCGGCGAAAGCGGCGTAACGGTTTATTTGCGCCAAAGGGAATAGCTGAATATGGCAGATACCGTCGAGTTCGAACTTGTAGCACCCGAAGAGCTTTTGTTTTCGGAGCCTGTGGAACTTGTTGTCGTCCCGGGCGCTGAAGGTGATTTCGGCGTGTTGCCGGGGCATTCACCGTTGATTTCCACGCTACGTACCGGCGTTATTGCCGTCTATGAAAATGATTCCGTTAACCGCCGCATTTTTGTGTCCGGCGGATTTGCTGAGGTGACACCTGAGCGGTGTACAGTTCTTGCTGATGAAGCTGTAGCGCTTGACGCTGCAGACCGCGCTGCTATCGAAGACCGCGTCAAAGCCGATCGCGAAGCAGTGGACAAGGCTGACGAGGATAATAAAGAAAATGCCGCTGCCGCTTTGGCAGTATCAGAGGCACTGTTGGCGGCACTGGATACCGCGGGTCAGGCTTAGCGTTTCGAACTCCGGATCTTCTTTCGGTACGATTCGCGATATTCCTGCGTTAAACTGGCCAGGGCCCTGACCAAAATTTAAAGGATTTAATCCCGGAGGCGATGATGGGTAAAGCGCCATCTAAATTTATTTATTTTCTTTTCATTTTAACGGCGTTTCTTGGGGTGTCGGATACCGCAACAGCGCAAGAGGCTGCAAAGCTGAATGGGGCTGATACCGCCTGGGTTTTGACGGCGACGGCACTCGTTCTCTTTATGACATTGCCCGGCCTGGCGCTTTTCTATGCGGGTCTGGTTCGGTCACGTAACGTACTTTCCGTTCTGATGCATTGTTTCGCAATTTGTTGTGCAGCTTCGGTGGTTTGGCTCGCCGTTGGATATAGCCTGGCATTTAGCGACGGTGGCGCCGCCAATCAATATATCGGTGGTTTGAGCAAGGCTTTCCTGGCTGGTGTCGGGACCGATACGCCAAGCGGTTCAATTCCAGAGGTCGTCTTTTTTATGTTTCAGATGACTTTCGCCATTATCACACCGGCCCTGATTGTTGGGGCCTATCCGGAACGGATTACTTTCCTGGGAATGCTGTTGTTTAGCATTTTCTGGCTTCTTCTGGTGTATGTGCCGGTGACCCATTGGATTTGGGGCGGTGGCTGGCTCGCCGAAATGGGTGTTATGGATTTTGCGGGTGGTCTGGTTGTTCATTTAACCGCCGGTGTTTCAGCCCTGGTTATCGCGGTGATGGTCGGAAGCCGTCGCGGATTTCCCAAAGAGGTTAATCCGCCGCATAACCCCGGCATGGTGATGATTGGCGCTTCAATGCTCTGGGTCGGCTGGTTTGGGTTCAATGGCGGCAGTGCTCTGGGTGCAAATGGAGGGGCCGGCATGGCAATTGCGGTGACCCATATTTCTGCAGCGGTCGCCTCTCTCACCTGGATGATGATCGAGTGGATCAAACACGGCAAACCGAGCCTTATCGGCTTTGTAACCGGAACGATCGCGGGATTGGCAACCATTACACCGGCGTCAGGTTTTGTCGGCCCAATGGGGGCTGTAATTCTGGGCATTGCTGCCGGTCTGATTTGCTATGCCATGGTCCATGTCATCAAGCAGCGCTTCCATATTGACGACTCTTTGGATGTTTTTGCGGTCCATGGCGTGGGCGGGCTTACCGGCACAATTCTGGTTGCGTTTCTTGCCTTACCGGCATTTGACGGTTTGGGTCTCGCCAGGGGCGTTACGGCGAGCCACCAGCTATGGGTCCAGTTCGTGGGCGCTGCAGCGACGGCGGCATGGGTGATTGTCTTGAGTGTCGTCATAATCCGGGTAATTCGTCTTGTAACACCTATGCGGGTCAGTGAAGAGGATGAGACCGAAGGTCTCGATATTACCTCGCATGGTGAACGCGGCTACAACTTCTAGGAGGATCGGTCATGAAACTCATAATGGCTGTAATCAAGCCCTCTAAACTGGATGATGTTCGCGGTGCCCTGTCGCCGCTCGGCGTAACCGGAATGACGGTCAGTGAAGTGAAAGGCTTCGGGCGGCAGGGTGGCCACACCGAAATTTACCGCGGCGCTGAATACGAAATCCATTTTGTCCCCAAGATCAAAATCGAAGTTGCGGTAATGGATGACGTTGCGGAAAACGTTGTCACCGCAATCCGGGAGAATGCCAACACCGGCAAGATTGGCGACGGTAAAATCCTTGTTTTTGATGTTGCCGAAGCTGTCCGGATCCGGACCGGAGAAACGGACGGCGACGCGCTCTAGCGTCCGTTCGTTCAGGAGGGTTTAAGCCTTTTCCTGACGGATTTGGTCCCGAACCGGTAAGAATGCGCGGACAGCATATTCGTATACCGGTTTCTTGAACGGCACGATCAGCTCGGGAATTGCTTCAAGCGCAATCCACCGCCAATCCCGGAATTCCGGATGCTCTGTGTCCAGGTCAATATCCTGGTCATCCCCTGAGAATTGCAAGGCAACCGGCGTAATACGCTGACCACGCCATTTTTTGCGTCGCCCGACCGGGTTACCGGTCGGCCAGTCGTAACAAACAGTCTCATCAGCAATTGCCAATATTTCGGCATCGGACGTTCCGATTTCTTCCTCCAACTCCCGCAACGCTGCCTGTTCGACAGTCTCTCCCTCGTCGATTCCACCTTGCGGCAGTTGCCATGCCGCTTCCGTTCTGTCGTTGCGTTCGGCAACGAGAACCTTACCGGCCTTGTTAAAAAGGGCCATCGCTGCACAGGGACGGTAAGCGCTTTTTGAACCCATGATGTGTGAACTATCTCGAAGCGCGTTTTGAGATTGCCGAAACAGGTGCCAGGCTAAATCCCCGCTTTTCAATTGATTTGGCCCAGTTTCCGATACGTTCGAGTGTTACGGGATACGGGAATCCCATGGCGACAGCATGCCCCTGTTGACGGGCCAAGCGTTCCGTTTCCCGCAATTGAGAGTCTATGGCCGGACGGGAAGCGGTGGCATCCAGCTGCAGGGTGGTTGCCGCGAAAGGCAGTTTTAAGGTCCTGGCGAGATCGCCAATAACATTGCGCATCGCGCTGTGGCTTTCTAGATAAAGCAGTCCGCGTTTGCGCAATGCAGACAGAACCATACGCATGTGGGAGTGAGAGCGCGTAAAACGGGAACCCATGTAATTGACAACCCCGACATAGCCAACGCCGCGACCCAGAACCCATTGCAAGCGCCTTGCGTTCTCCTTGTCACTCAATGTTGTCAGAAGGGCCTGGGGACCCGGATCAAATTGTGGATAGTTGGTCGGTTCCATCGGAAGCATCAACATGACTTCGTGCCCTGCGGTACGCGCTTCGCGGATCCATCCTGTCAACCGATTGGCATAGGGTGAAAAAGCCAGTGTGATCGCGCCTGGCAAGCCCTGGATAGCGGTGCGGGAAGCCGCAGCACTTGTCCCGAGACCGTAGAGGACGATGGCTATTTTGGGTTTCGATTTTGGCGCATTGAAGGGCCGGGCATAGACCCGCCAGGCTTCCCATCCATCCCTTCCGACGATAGGAAGAGGACCCGCCGGGCTTTTCTCGATCAGTGCCTGATCCGGCACCGGGGGTAAGGGCCTTTCCCGATGTTTGGCGGGTAGTTTTGGAACAGCCGGAATGATCGGGGCGGCAATACTTTCTACGGGAGGCGTTGCAGACTCTTGTTCGGGTGCGGCTTCAGCCCTTTGAACCGGTGGCGTTTTTATAACTTCCTTCTGCACATCCTTCTTCACCGCAACCTTCGGTGTCGATGGTTTGGCCGCAACTGTATCGGTTGGTGGTGCCGGGGCCGTTTTAGTCGCAACGGGATCAATGGCACCGGGCGGTGGAGACAGTAAAAGCCATAGGGTGCCGCCGGCTGCCAATGCGACCAAAACCAACAGAAGTATCGCAGGTAAGCGCACATCGCTGCGCGCAGGATCACGCGGCTCTTTGTCTGACACGACTTTTCCCGTTTTTTCGATGCATAGCGGGCGCAAGGGATCGTCCAGGATCAGTTGCTCACCCGTACATTATAGAGCGAGATACCGCGAATTAGACCAAGTGCCCTGTCGAGTTGATAGTCAAATGGCTTTTCACCGGTCTTGGCATCTTTGTTGTCCGCGCCTTTTTCACCGTCTTCGCCCTTTTTCCTGGGGGCATCGGGGTTCTTTAGAGCGCCTTTGAGGTCAGATTCCCGACGGCGTTTGCCCTGCTCAACGGTCTCAAGCTTCGCCTGCTTTACTTCGATATCGGGCGTGATGCCCCTGGCTTGAATGGACCGTCCGGACGGTGTGTAGTAATGCGCCGTTGTCAGACGTATCGCGCCATGCCCTGACAGCGGAATAATCGTCTGAACCGAGCCTTTGCCAAAGGATTGTGTTCCAAGGACAACAGCACGGCGATGATCCTGAAGGGCGCCGGCGACGATTTCAGAAGCCGATGCCGATCCACCATTGATCAAAACGACAATCGGCAGGTTTTCTGCCAAATCGCCTTTCCTGGCATTGAAACGCTGGGCGTCATCCGTGCGACGTGACCTTGTAGATACAATCTCACCGCGATTGAGAAATGCATCCGAGACCTTTATGGCCTGATCCAGGAGACCGCCTGGGTTGTTACGCAAATCCAGAACAATGCCCTTTAGTTTGTCACCGAGCTGTTCCTTGATCTTCTTCATACCTCTGGCGATGCCAACATCGGATTGCTCGGTAAAGGATGTCAGCCGTAAATAGCCGACATCGCCTTCAGTCCGCCAACGAGCAGACCTGACCTTAATGACCGCGCGCGTGATCGTTACGTCGAAGGGTTCCCGGCCGTCCCGACGGATGGTAAGTTTGATGTCGGAATTGATCAGACCCCGCATTTTTTCAACGGATTCACTCAGGGTCAGGCCGCGTACCGGCGTGTCGTCCAGGTGCGTTATGTAATCGCCCGATTTAAGACCGGCTCTATAGGCCGGTGTGTCATCGATCGGAGAGACGACCTTGACGAAGCCGTTTTCCATTGTGACCTCAATGCCAAGGCCACCGAATTCGCCCTTGGTCTGGACCTGCATATCCTTGAAGCTCTTTGGCGACAAATAGCTTGAATGGGGATCCAGAGAGGTCAGCATGCCGTTGATAGCGGATTCAATCAGCTTTTCATCACCGACCTTCTTTACATAATCGGCCCTTACCCGTTCAAAGACGTCGCCGAACAGATCCAGCTGACGGTATGTCTCGGACGTGTTTTTCTGGGCATTACCGCTTATCGGGAACAGAACCAGGGTGAAAACGGCTGTCGCCGCAAGAATTCGTGTAACCATTATCCGCGTTTCCTGTCTCGTCTTGCCGCGAGCCACGGCAGGGGATTGATCGGCCGACCATTTCGGCGCAATTCCAGATATAGTGTTGTGCCGGTCAGATCGGTAGAGGGTATTATGCCAACGGGCTCGCCCGCCAGCACTTTTTCACCCACGGGCACATCAATTCTGGCCAGGCGACCAAGAAGTAAATGGTACTGTCGGCCATATTCGATGATCAGAAGGTTGCCCAGGCCCCGGAAAGGCCCGGCAAAGACAACTCTGCCGCTGCCTGGAGAAATTACCGTGGCGTTTGGGCGCGTTCTAATCGAAACACCGCGGGATTTCCGACCATTGTGATCCTTGCCGCCGAAAGATACAGCGATCCGGCCGGCAACAGGCAATCCGCGTCGCGGGAAGTTTGGTAGCGCTGCCAGTCGTGGTTTTACCGCAGGCGTGCTTTCACTCTGACGGCGAGGCGTCGTGGTCACAATTTTGCGATCAGGTGCCGAAATGTTCGGTTTTGTGGTCTTCTGCTGTGATTCGCGCCGTGTTTCAGCCGTCAGTCGGGTGACCAGGTCTCGTAAGTTTTTGGCCTTGCTCCCCAACGCCTGCGCTCTCTTGCCAAGTTTTTCCTGTGCCGCGCCGGTGGTTCTGGCGAGTTGAATCTTTTTCGATATCAGTGCCGCCAATGCCTGTCGTTCACGACTGAGATCTTTCTGCTCGGTTTGTATTTTCTGACGTGCCGCCGTGAGAGCTGTTCTGATTTCCACGAGCGTTCGGATGTCTTCCCGTAATACCTGCGCCCTGGTTTCTATCTCGGCGACAGTGCCACGGAGCAATAATGCGCTCCTGATCGTGTCGGCCGGTGTCGCTGGCAAAGCGATCAGGGCGACGGGCGGATGGAGGGCGATCCGCTGCAATGCCGCAATTAAACTACCCAGCTGACGTTTTTGGGCGGTGAGCGATTGTCGCTTGTCCGCTGCACGGTGGTCCAGCTCTTCCAACTGTTCCTCGAGCTTGATCAGGGCAAAAGCGTGATCCCGCGCCTTGGCGGCGACGGCGATGGATCGTTTCCTCAACTCTTTCAGTTCAGCGGATGTTATTTCGGCTTTTCGGGAGAGCGCCTGCGATCCCGAATTCGTTTCTCCGAGGCTTTTTTCAACGTCTTTGAGAGAATTGCCAGGGTCGGCCGACGCCGCAGGCGCAGCCCATGCGCCAATAGAAATTGCAATAGCGAAGACGGTGGATTTAAGCGGCGGCCGATACAGGATCCTTGCCTCCACCGTCAGTGCCGGTGTCTGGAGTGCCAACCAGGGAACGGCCCGTCATCTGCGTCGGTTGTTTGAGTGCCATCAAAGTCATCAAGGTTGGAGCGACATCGGCAAGCGCACCGTCACGCAGTGTTTCATACTCATCCGGCGCGTTAACCAGAATTGCGGGAACGACGTTCGTTGTATGTGATGTGAAAGGCTTGCCGGTTTCGGGATCCGTCATCGTTTCCGCATTACCATGATCGGCGGTAATCAGTAGCGCGCCGTCCGCCTCCCTCACTGCCTGCTCCAGCCGACCCAAACAAATATCGACGGTGGCGATAGCCTTGATGGCTGCGGGTAGAATGCCTGTATGTCCAACCATGTCCGGATTGGCATAGTTCACAAGGATGAAGTCATAGTTACCAGAGCCGATAGCCTCAACCAGTCGATCGGTGACTTCGGCAGCGGACATTTCGGGTTTCTCGTCATAGGTCGCCACCTTTGGCGAGGGGATGAGGGCGCGGTCTTCGCCGGGGCGGGGGGTTTCTACACCGCCATTGAAGAAAAACGTTACATGCGCATATTTTTCGGTTTCCGCGATCCGCAACTGTTTCAGACCGTTATCTGCAACGATTTCGGCAAATATCTTGTCCAGCGTTTCGGGCGGAAAAATTGATGTCATCCATCGATTCAACGTCCCGGAATATTCGACCAGGCCAGAAGCGCAGGACAGGGCCGCCGTTTGATTCCGGTCAAAACCTTCGAAGTCGGTATCGAGAAGCGCGGTTAGAATTTCGCGGGCGCGATCGGCGCGGAAATTACCCATCAGAACGGCATCGCCATCCTGCATGCCGCTATAGTCGCCAATGACGGTCGGTAACACAAATTCGTCCGAGATGTTGTTGCTATAGCTTTGTGTGATCGCTGATACGGGGCTGTCGGCTTTCGCGCCATCGGCGGAGACCATAGTGTTATAGGCTTGTGAAACGCGATCCCATCTTTTGTCGCGATCCATGGCGTAAAACCTGCCGGTAACCGTTGCCACGGAAACGAGTTCAAGCTCATCAATGTCAGTGCAAAATTGCTGCATGAAGTCAGAGGCGCTTTTGGGGGGGGTATCACGCCCGTCCAAAAAGGCATGGAGGGCAACTTTGATGCCGGCGTTATTGAGGATTGTGGCGAGCGCCACGATCTGATCTTGATGCGAATGGACTCCGCCGGGCGATATCAGCCCCATCAGATGACAGGTGCCGCCATTGTCTGCGAGTTTTGCGATGAGATCGCAGAGGATCGGGTTTTGCGTCAAGGTGCCGTCCTCAATGGCGGCGGTAATCCGTTGAATATCCTGATTGACGACGCGACCGGCACCCAGATTCAGATGTCCTACTTCTGAATTTCCCATCTGGCCCTCCGGTAAGCCCACGTCGGTGCCCGATGTCCGCAGGAATGCCGTTGGACAATCAGCCATCAGCCTGTCGAAAACCGGTGTTTCGGCAAGGGCGATGGCGTTCTCTGATTCTTCGGGACGCCAGCCCCATCCATCAAGGACGCATAACACAACGGGGCGGCGGACGGGTGTCGATGACATGGCTATTGCGAGGCTCTCACTTTGAAGATCGGTTTCTGAAATATATATCAAATTATAGACCAGAAAATGCGATTTCGCGGCATAAATGCACAGAAATAACTGATATTTCACAGAATGTTGCGATTTTGGCTAGTCGCGATGATAAGGGTGCCCGGCAATAATTTGCTGTGCCCGATATAGCTGCTCGACGAGCATGCCTCTGACCAGCATGTGCGGCCAGGTGAGGCGGCCGAAGGAGATGGTTAGATTTGCCCGTCGCCGGACCGCCTCATCCAACCCGTCGGCTCCTCCGATAACAATACATAGATCGCCAACGCCATCATCCTGCCAGTCGCTTATTTTCCTGGCGAAGGCGCGGCTGGAAATTTCTTTACCCCGTTCATCGAGGGCGATGACCTGCGCAGCCTTTGGACAGTTCTCAAGGATTAACTCGCCTTCGCGGCGTTTCAAGGCAACCCCGGTGAGGTTCTTTTTCTCTTCTACCTCGCGAATGTTTACGGGCCAGCTCACGCGATTGATGAAGTGATCCAGAAGTGTTTTTTCGGGTCCCGCGCGCAATCGACCGACAGCGACAATGGTAATCCGCATGACCTGGTTCCAACGCTTCGTCAGTGCGTTGTTGTGCCGGCGTCGGAGTCGGTGAAATCGGCTTCCCACATTTTCTCGAGATTATAGAATTCTCGAACTTCGGGACGGAACAAATGCACAATGACATTTCCGGCATCAATTAACACCCAGTCCCCTTGTCGCAACCCTTCGGGTTTGGTCGGGGGTAATCCCTGTTTCTTCAGGGATATCACCAGATGCTCAGCCAGGGCGGCAACTTGCCGGGATGAATTGCCGCTTGCGATGACCATATAATCGCCGATTGTCGATTTTCCCTGAAGGTCGATGACAACGGTTTCCTCGGCTTTGTGATCTTCCAGAACCTCACGGATAAGAGCGAGGATAGATACGGGGTCAGTGGGTTTCGAACCAGCGAAATCTTGAACGAGCGTGTCGGTCAATGGGTCACCATCGGTTTATCATGAAGGGGAAGTATTCTTTCTGGCGCGAATTTCGGTCGCCGTTGCAGGGTGCAGCGGCATTTGGAAGAACGTCCAGGCGGGCGGCGTGTAATCGGCCAGTTTTCTCGCATGTTGCGTTGTGAGCCTGCTCCTGGCAAACACCTGCGCTGCCTTCCCGGACAACGCCTGTGTAGAATAGGGCGCGCGATCAAAAATCGCAATGGGAACCGTCGTGAAGAGTGTCTGCCAGTCTTTCCATTGCGGGAGCTGGATCAGATTGTCAGCACCCATGATCCAGACGAATCGTTTTTCGGGAAAACCGGATTGAATTCGGCGCATGCTGTCGATGGTGAACCGGGTGTTTAGTTTGGTCTCAATATCCGTGACATGAATACGGGGGTCCCGGGCCCTCGCACGTGCCTGTGTAAATCGTTCCTTAAAAGGTGCCATGTCACCGGCTGGTTTAAGCGGGTTCTGCGGTGAGACGATCCACCAGACACAATCCAGATCGATGCGCTTCAAGGCTTCCCGGGAAATGTGGAGATGGCCGTCATGTGCCGGGTTAAAGGAGCCGCCAAGCAGACCAATCCGTTGCCCGCTGCCGCTTAATCCCGGCCGCGCGGTCGTCCGCAGGTTGGAAGGTGTTTTTATCAGGGTCGGACCTGTCCATCACCGCGCACCACGTATTTGAAAGTGGTGAGCTGTTCGACACCGACCGGTCCGCGGGCATGCAGCCGCCCGGTTGAGATGCCGATCTCGGCCCCCATGCCGAATTCTCCGCCGTCTGCGAATTGCGTCGAGGCGTTATGCAGCACGATCGCTGAATCAATTCGGTCCAGAAACGCGCTCGCCGCTGCGGCATCGTCGGTTACGATTGAATCAGTGTGATGCGACCCGTGCTGATTGACGTGATTGATCGCCTCATCAAGCCCGTCGACCAGCTTTACCGAAATAATGGCATCGAGATATTCGGTGTCCCAATCCTCCTCGCGCGCTGGTCGGACGCGCGAATCCAGGTCCCGGGTTGCCTCATCACCCCGTATCTCACAGCCGGCATCCGCCAAGGCTTCGATAATAGGCGGCAGCAGTTGCGATGCCGCGTCACGGTCGACAACCAGGCTTTCGGTCGCGCCGCAGATACCGGGACGCCGCATTTTGGCGTTTAGGATGACATCCCTCGCCATCTCAGCATTGGCCGCTTTATCGACATAGATATGACAATTGCCATCAAGATGAGCGATGACCGGCACGCGGCTTTCCTTCTGTACCCGTTCGATGAGCGATTTACCGCCGCGCGGCACGATGATGTCAATGTGCTCCGCCATGGACAGCATTTCACCTACACCAGCCCGATCACGCGTTGGCACTTGTTGTATTGCACCAACTGGCAGGTTTGCCATGTGCAACCCTTGCCGCAGGCCGTCCAGAATCGCTGATGAAGAATAAAAGCTCTCCGATCCGCCGCGCAGAATGGCTGCATTGCCGGATTTCAGACAAAGCCCGCCGGCATCTGCGGTTACGTTGGGGCGCGATTCATAGATGATACCGATCACGCCGAGCGGCACCCGGACCCGCTGGATCTCCAATCCATTTGGTCGGTCCCATTCAGCCATCACCGCGCCCACCGGATCCTCCAGCTCGGCAATGTCTTCGAGCCCCCTGGCCATGTTCTCGATGCGCGAGTCATCCAGCAACAATCGATCGAGCATCGCACCGGAGATGCCTTTCTCTTCGGCTGCTGCCATGTCCTTGGCATTTGCCGCTTTGAGAGTTTCCCGCGCATCACGGATCGCCTTGGCCGCTTCCATCAGCGCGTTGTTTTTGGACTCGGTCGGAACGGTCGATAGCGCGCGCGCAGCGTTGCGCGCAGATACGCCGAGCGCCACCATCGCCTCATGCAGGGCGGCGCTATTCTCAAAACTTGTTTCGCCGTTTGCCGTATCAACCATCCCTGTTCTCTAGCCGTCTATCACCAGGTCGTCCCGGTGCATCATTTCGTCTCGGCCACGGTAGCCGAGCAACGTTTCAATTTCACCGGTTTTATGGCCCGCAATCAATTTGGCGTCTTTTGAGGAATAGGCAACCAGGCCACAGCCGAGCCGAACTTTTGCGCTGTTTTCAATAACAACTGCATCACCGCGTTCAAATACGCCTGAAACAGAGACGACCCCAGCCGGTAACAGGCTCTTGCCATTACCGAGCGCCTTGGCGGCACCCTCATCGATTGTCAGGACACCGCTCGGCGTCAGTGATCCGGCGATCCAGCGTTTGCGCGCCGTTGAAGGTGTTGCTGTTGCGTGGAACCAGGTGCGGCGCTTGCCGCTATCGATTGCGGCGAGGCTGTGCGCCGCCTTGCCATCTGCAATAATCACCGCGCAGCCGGCCCGTGTGGCAATCCTGGCCGCTTCAATCTTCGTTACCATACCGCCGGAGGAGTAGCCGGGGGCGGCTTCGCCCGCCATCGCTTCGATTTCCGGTGTGATCTCCGCAACTTCGGGAATGAAGTGAGGTGACCGGTTATGGCGCGGGTCAGCGGAATAGAGCCCGTCAATGTCAGACAATAATACCAGCCCGTCAGCGCCGATCATCTGTGCGACCCGAGCGGCGAGGCGGTCATTGTCACCAAACCGAATTTCTTCGGTGGCGACCGTGTCATTTTCATTGATAACGGGAACGGCACCGAGCGAGAGCAATGTCTCGACAGTATTGCGGGCGTTCAGATGACGTCGGCGTTCTTCCGTATCGCCGGGCGTCAACAGGATTTGCGCTGTCTGTATTTTATGGCGCGCAAAGGCTTCCTGCCAGGCATGAAACAGGCCGATTTGGCCTGCCGCCGCCGCGGCCTGTTTTTCTTCCAGACACAGGGCCCCGCCGGTGAGTCCCAGCGCTTGTCGGCCGACGGCCACGGCACCCGATGAGACAATGATGATCTCGGTCCCCTTCACTTTTAGAGCAGCGATATCGTCCGTGAGAGCGGCGAGCCAATCATGGTTCGGGGCACCGCCGCTATCCGTCGTTAACAGTGCGGAACCGATTTTGACGATCAGCCGCCTGGCCGATGTCAGGGAAGTCAAACGAGTTTCGGTCATGGCGTCCACGCCTTCTCGGCCTCAGCATCATTACCATCAGCACGGTTGCTGTCCACGAAAGGCCGCAGGCGCCGCAACACATCATCGATTCCGGTACGGGCGACCCCCGAAATCTGCAGAATATTGGTGGCGCCGGCATCGAGAAGAGCCTGCTGTTTTTCAGCTGTTTCGTCTTCCGTCATCGCATCGATTTTATTTAACGCGATAATCTCGTCTTTCTCATTGAGGCCATTGCCATAGGCCGCCAGCTCTTTTCGAACGGTGCGCCAATTCGTGACGATGTTTTCCTCCGTTCCGTCAATAAGATGCAGGAGTGCCCCGCAGCGTTCAACATGACCGAGAAACCTGGCACCGAGCCCGGTACCTTCATGGGCACCCTCGATCACTCCCGGAATGTCGGCGATCACAAAAGAAGCATCATCAATTGTCACGACACCGAGATTGGGGAAGAGCGTGGTGAAGGGATAATCCGCAATTTTCGGTTTGGCGCGTGATACGACAGACAGAAAGGTGGATTTCCCGGCATTGGGAAGCCCGACCAGTCCGACATCGGCAATCAGTTTGAGCCGCAACCATACCCGGAATTCCTCACCTGCCTCACCGGGATCGGCGCGGCGCGGTGCCTGGTTTGTGGAGGTTTTAAAGTGCGCATTGCCGCGCCCCCCCATGCCGCCCCGGCACAGGACCATGCGCGTATTTTCTTCCGTAAGGTCGGCGATCAGCGTTTCGTTGTCCTCTTCATAAATCCGGGTGCCGGGCGGCACTTGCAGGACGACATCCTTGCCGGTCGCGCCGGCGCGGTTTCCGCCACGGCCATTGATCCCGCGTTCCGCCCTGAAATGTTGCCGATAGCGAAAATCAATAAGCGTGTTCAGCCCATCGGTAACCTCGATAACGACATTGCCGCCCTTGCCGCCATCGCCGCCATCGGGTCCCCCGAACTCGACATATTTTTCCCGCCGGAATCCAACGCAGCCATCGCCGCCATCGCCGGAACGCAGGTAAACTTTGGCTTGATCAAGAAATTTCATGATATCGGCCCGTCTGGCTGGCCCTCAATCTACAAATAAAAAGGGGGAATAATTCCATTCCCCCCAAACCCTGCCGCCGTAGCAGCCTATGGAAGGTCGGTCAGGCGTTCGGCTCCACCGAAACATAAACCCGTCCCTGTGCCTTGCGGGCGAAGCTTACCCGGCCTTCGGATGTTGCAAAGATCGTATGATCCCGGCCGATCCCGACATTTTCACCGGGATGATACTTCGTGCCACGCTGGCGGAGAATGATATTACCCGGAATTACGGCCTGGCCGCCGGATTTCTTCACACCAAGGCGGCGCCCTTCGGTATCGCGACCGTTGCGGGAACTACCACCTGCTTTTTTATGAGCCATTTTTCAGTCTCCTGGGTCTATTTCCTTGCGGGCGCTTTCTCAGCCGCGGTTTCTGCCGTTGGTGCCGCCTCGGTTGCCTCGGCCTCGGGCGCCGCTTCTGCCTTGGGCGCCGCCGCGTTCGCCGCGCTGCCTTTTTGTCCTTTGGCGAGAATATCGGTGATCCGCAGAACCGTCAGGTCCTGTCTGTGACCCTTCTTTCTCTTATAGTCTTTACGACGTTTCTTCCTGAAAACGATGATCTTGTCACTACGGGTCTGATCGAGAACCGTCGCCGCAACGCGGGCGCCGTCAACCAGAGGTGTGCCGATAACGGTTTCTTTCCCGTCATCGAGGATCAAAACCTCGTCGAGTTCTAATGCGCTTCCCGCGTCGGCGGCAAGCTTTTCCACGACGATGACATCGTCTTTGGCAACGCGGTACTGTTTACCGCCGGTTTTGACCACTGCGTACATGATGCTCCAACACAGCAAAAAACAACGGGCGTCCTTGGTATTTCACTGTGAAATACCCTCGTCCGTTCAGGGGAGGCCGAAATATAGTCCGAACACCCCGCGTGTCAAGCGTTTCGAACGCCCTGATTTCCTGTATTTTTTAAGTGCTAAAATGGTGGATTCAAGCGCCACCATTGCCAAGAGTTCTTCATTGATGTCTCATTGGTGTTTGGAAGTGTCGGTGTAGACTTGTCAGATGCAGCAAAGGAACCGGTTTTTATGACAAAAAAGCTTCTATTTCCCCTGACGATACTGGGTATATTCGTGACATTTCCCCTACACGCGGATGCCATCGACGGTGACTGGTGCACCCGATCAGGCAACCCCCTCAATATTGAAGGCCCGAAAATAAAGACCCCGGGCGGAAAACATATGACCGGCAATTATGATCGCCATGGATTTGACTATGTCATCCCGAAAGGCGAATCCGGGGCCGGCAAAAAATCGACCATGGTTTTACAGGATGACGAAACGATGAAGATGACCATCGGCAAGGGCAAGCCGCAAATCCGGAAACGCTGCGCGGCGCCCATCAGCTGACAAGAATTTTCTCAGGGAGAGTAACTTGACCGGACGGACAAAACCGCCATTTCGGGCTGACCATGTAGGCAGTCTGCTACGGCCACAAAAACTGCTGGATGCGCGCGAGAATTTTCTCGGGGCCCAGACAGCAGAGGATCATCTGGGACCGCACCACAACGAGGATCTCAGACAGGTTGAAAACGCGTGCGTTGAGCATGTGGTCTCTTTACAGGAAGAGGCCGGTCTCAAAACGGCGACGGATGGTGAGTTCCGGCGGCGCAGCTGGTGGCTGGAAATGATCATGAACTGGGACGGGTTCTCGGCAACCCGTCAGGGGGCGTCATCACCGTTCGCCTGGAAAAATGAACAGGGCAGGCAGCAGGATTTTTCGGTTCTGACCGTGACCGGCAAAATTGTCTGGAAACCCAGCCCGGTTGTCGAGGCCTTTAATTTCCTGAAATCCATAACCTTGATTACCCCGAAGGTGACGATGCCGGCGCCGTCGGTCGTGCACTGTTTTGCCGGCGGTGATCCCGCCATTCTTGGCAATCATTACACTGATATGGAGCCGTTCTGGGATGATCTGATTGCCGCCTGTCGTCAGGAGGTCGCGGCGCTGGTCGAAGCCGGGGCGCGCTATATTCAGCTCGATGACGTCACCCTGCCGTTCCTGTGTGACTCTGATTATGACGATGTGTTCAAGAGCTGGGGGTCGAGTCCGGAAGCGATGCTCGGCGAATATGCCAAACGGATTAATCAGGTGATCGATGGGGCACCGGATGATGTGACCTTCACCCTGCATACTTGCCGCGGCAATCGCGAAGGGTTCTGGGCGGCAGAAGGCGGCTATGACCCGGTGGCGGACGCGCTGTTTAACCGGATCAAGGTTGACGGTTATTTCATGGAATATGACACGCCACGCGCCGGCACGTTCGAGCCTTTGCGCCTGCTGCCCGATGGCAAGGTCGTTGTGCTCGGGGTGATGTCGACAAAATCTCCGGAAATTGAAGATGCGGAGATGTTGAAACGGCGCCTCGATGAGGCTGCGAAATTCACCTCTCTCGATAATCTGGCCGTCGGTCCGCAATGCGGTTTCGCCAGTTCAATCATGGGCAATCCGCTGACCGAGGACGCGCAGAAAGCCAAGCTGGCACGTCTGGTTGACGTCGCGGAGGATGTTTGGGGCGGGGTATAATCCCCTGCAAATTTAAATTGATTTCCGTTAAAAGATTGACCGCGCCGCCCCTCCTCCTTTAAAACCGCCGGCGGAGAGTTGCCGGAGTGGTCGAACGGGGCGGTCTCGAAAACCGTTGTGCCCTTAGGGGTACCGAGGGTTCGAATCCCTCACTCTCCGCCATAATTTTCATATAACTATTTGAAACTGCATACGAATTCTATTTTATAGAAAATACATTACCCAAAAAACACCCCTATTGTTTTCGCGTGTCGGTGGGCCAACCCGGGCACGGAAGGGAGCGCGCGGTACCGGATTGCCGATGGCCCGGCGCATATAGTTCCCCCGTTTCAGATCAAGCCGAAGAACCGCTCGAAGAACGCGCCCAGCTTGTCCAGCACCGTTTGCTTTAGAGCCGCATGGCTGTTGTTTTTGTCGAATCTTGGGACAGGCGGCAGAATCTTCGTGATGGCGGTGCCGGTGACAGGGATCGCACCATCCCTGAACGCGTCGGCAATAAACGCCTTCGTTTCATCGGGGTTGAGGTCTTCCTCGGCAATGATGCGGTCAAGCTCCTCGACCTTTTTTGAGGCCACAAAGGACTGCCATTGCGCATCGACCCTGGCTTTCGTGGAGACGGAGTCCACAAACTGCTTGATGAGGTCTTTCTTGTTGCGCAAGCCGGGGCTGGCATTGGTTGCGCGTTCGATGGTGGCCCGGATTTCCTTGTCTTCACCCGAGCCTTTCTTTTTACCCGAGCCTTTCTTTTTCAGGTATTTCTCGACCAGCATCAGGATGTAATCGACGTTGATTTCGACCTGCTTGATCAGCTCGATCTCGAACACCACATCGTCATTGATCGTCTCTTTTTCCGCCTCGGTTGCGCTGCGGAACTCGGCGTGCAGATCCAGGTACACACTCTGGTAATCCTGAAACGCGCGCTCGCTGAGGATTTCGTGGTCCGCGAAATCGTCGAATGCCGTTAGAATATTCCTGAGCCGCAGGATTGCGCCGAAGAGCGTGACAAAAGCCTTCCGGGCCGTTTTGCCGATGATGGTCTCGCCGGGCGGAAACGTCTCAACCAGTTCCCCGATCCGTTCCCGGTACTCCCTGTCGTACTCGGCATAAGGTTTCAGCAGCACGATGCCCTTGGCGTCCTTGTTGCCGAACAGGGCCAGGGCGTCGTCGGTTTCCTGTTCAAGGCTACGGAAGGTTATAATGTTGCCGTAGGTCTTGACCGAATTGAGGATGCGGTTGGTGCGCGAATAGGCCTGGATCAGCCCATGGGCGCGCAGGTTCTTGTCGACCCACAGGGTGTTGAGCGTGGTGGCATCGAAGCCGGTCAGGAACATATTGACCACGATCACCATATCCAGCTCGCGGTTCTTCAGACGCTGCGACAAATCCTTGTAGTAGTTCTGGAACTTGTCGGCCGAGGTGTCGAAGCTGGTGCCGAACATGGTATTGTAGTCCTTGATCGCGGCATCCAGAAAATCCCGCGAGCTTTGATCCAGCCCTTCGGTTTCGAATTCCTCCTCGCTCAGCAGGCCATCGGCTTCTTCCTCATTGGCGGCAAAGCTGTAAATCAGCCCCACCTTGAGACGCCGTGCGGGCGGCAGCTCTTTTTCCTGTTCGGCGAATTCGGTGTAGTAGCGTTTGGCCACGTCGATGGAGGCCGTGGCGAACAACGAGTTGAACCCGGCCAGATTCTTGCCGTCATGGCGGTAGAAGGCGTCACGCCTGGTTTTCCGGTCGAAGTGCTCGCGGATATAGCTCACCACCAGCTTGATGTGCTTCGGGGCCAGCCATGCCCGCGCCGTGTCAATGGCCGACACCTTTTTGTCCTTGATGCCTGGACGCGCCTTGGTCGTATTGAAGTAATCGATACGAAACGGCAGAACATTCCTGTCGTTGATGGCGTCAACGATGGTGTAGGTGTGCAGCTTGTCGCCAAAGGCCTGTTCCGTCGTGCGCCTGAGCGGGTTGCCATGGCTGCCCGCATTATCGGCGAAGATCGGCGTGCCGGTGAAGCCGAACAGGTGATGGCGCTTGAACACGCGGGTGATTTTGCCATGCATGTCGCCGAACTGGCTGCGGTGGCATTCGTCGAAAATCACCACCACATGGGCGTCGTAAACCGGGTGCTTCCTGTTCCTTGTCACAAAGCGCGAAAGCTTCTGAATGGTGGTGATGATGATGCGCGCGGTCGGGTCTTCCAACTGCTTTTGCAGGACCGTCGTCGAGGTGTTGGAGTTGGCCGCGCCTTTTTCAAAGCGCTCGTACTCGCGCATGGTCTGGTAATCCAGATCCTTGCGGTCGACCACGAACAGCACCTTGTCGATCTCCGGCAATTCCTGCGCCAGTTGCGCCGCCTTGAAGCTGGTCAGCGTCTTGCCTGAGCCGGTGGTATGCCAGATATAGCCGCCTGCGGTTGTTTTGCCCAACTGCCGGTGGTTGGTGCTGGTCGCGATGCGTTGCAGAATCTGCTCCGCCGCCACGATCTGATAGGGCCGCATCACCAGCAGCTTGCAGTCCACGTCGAACACGCAATAGCGGGTCAGGACATTTAACAGCGAGTGCTTGGCGAAAAAGGTTTTGGTGAAATCGGTCAGGCCGGTGATGGGGCGGTTTTTGGCATCGGCCCACCAGCTGGCGAAGGCAAAGCTGTTGGAGGTCTTCCGGCGCGAGCGTTTGCCGCGCTGTTCCGTCAGATGACCGTCGCGCACCGTGTTGCTGTAATACTTGGTCAGCGTGCCGTTGCTGATGACAAACAGCTGGACGTACTCGAACAGCCCGCATCCCGCCCAGAAACTGTCGCGCTGGTAACGGTTGATCTGATTGAACGCCTCGCGGATGTCCACGCCCCGGCGCTTGAGTTCCACATGCACCATCGGCAGGCCGTTGACCAGGATGGTAACGTCGTAGCGGTTGGCGCGCACCCCTTCTGCTTCATACTGGTTGATTACCTGCAAGGCGTTTTTGTGAATATGCTGTTTGTCGATCAGGTAAATGTTCCTGGTGCTGCCGTCGTCGCGTTTGAGAAGCTGGATATGGTCTTTCTGGATGCGCTCGGTCTTGTCGAAGATGTCGTCACTGGCCCCCGAAACGCAGGTGGTGAAAAAGCTTTCCCATTCGGTATCGGAGAAGGTGATCTTGTTAAGCTTCTCCAACTGGCGACGCAGGTTGGCGACCAGATCGGCTTCCGAGGTGATCGGCAAGTATTCGTAAGCCTGCATCCGCAATTGCGAGATGAAGGCCTCTTCCAGTTCGGCCTCGGATTGATGCGCCGACTCTCGTACGTCATCGGGCGCGAATTCGGCGACGACCGTGCTTTCATTCGAAAGCGCGAGCGGTTCAACGCGGTGTGGTGTGCGGTTGTCGTTCATGCAGCGTCCCTCATCCATGCCCTGAAGCCTGGTCCGGCGCCTCCCCGCCTTCCCTGGCCGGTTTGCCATTCCGCCGGATGACGGCGTATTGGCCCAGACGCCGTTTTCGCTCCAGGACATGGGCGACGGCCCGGCGGAGAGATTCCAGTTGTCTTTGTCCTTCCGGCGAAGGGACGGCTTTCTTTACGATGTTCATCGGTTGGCCTCCTCAAGCAAAAGCTGATAGTCGTCGTCATGGACAATATTGCGGACATTGCCATGCTGCTCGAACAGTAACGCCGGGCTTTCACCCTCGTTCATGAAGCACGTGCAATGATCGACACGATGACTGAATTCGCCAGGCAGGTGGCGCAGACTGCGTGGAAAGCGCCGTGCGATATCCGTTGCGGGAATACCGTGCCCGCCGTGCGCGACGCGTTCGGCTACCCGTAGCCTCGACATCTCGACACTGGGCAAGGCCAGGTAGATCAGCTCTATCCGCCAACCATCGGCTTGCAGGCGCTTGACCAATCGCAGATTGGCGCGCCCCGCCAGGGTGGTCTCAAAAGCGAAATCCTCGCGGGCCGCGATGCGCCGTTCGATCTCGCGCATAAAGAGGCGGCTGGCCGCAAACAATCCCCGTTCAGGCGCGAGCGGCGACAGCCCGGCGGCGATCAGGTCGGCATTGATAAAGCGGGCATGGCCCGCCACCCGAGACAAATAGTCCAGCGCAAAAGTGGTCTTGCCGGCGCCATTCGGGCCGGCGATAATCCAGCAAGTCGGCGCCTGATTGTTCATGCGGCTTCCCGAAACGTCAGCAACCGGTCGCGGTAGTGCTCATACTGTCGGCGGCGGGCCTTGATCTCCGCCGGCAGGCCGCTGGAAAGGTCGTTCACCAGGGCATCGAATTTATCCAGAATGGCGACGATGCGGGCTTGCTCGTCAAGGGGAGGGACGGGGATTTTGATTTGCGACATGACATTGCTCATCAGTTTCGGATTGCCCATTCCATCACTAACGTATCGCTTCGTGATCTGCCTCAGTGCGTAATAAAGATACTTCGTACTCACTTGATTACCGTCAAGAACTCTCAGCAGGCCGCAGACATTGGTGATGCTGAATTTTTTGTTATGGTGATAAAACACTGAACCCGCATTGGCGCCGTCAGTCGTCCAGGTAATGGATTCAAAGTCGTAGTCATAGGTGTCAATGAAGCCAAAAACGCCATCATTCGCGGTTTGTGAGGAGTAGACTGGATACGACCCGGCGTGCTCTCGCAGGTAATCCTTCGACATCACGCGACCACGATTGACTTGACAAATCTCACCCAACGTCGCCCACCTTATGCTTGCGCCGCTCATGCGCTCATCGAAGGTGAGCAGCGCGTCGCGGTAGTACTCATACTGCCGCCGACGCGCCTCAAGCTCCGCCTCAAGCTCCGCCTCAAGCTCCGCCTCAAGCTCCGCCTCAAGCTCCGCCTCAAGCTCCGCCTCAAGCTCCGCCTCAAGCTCCGCCTCAAGCTCCGCCTCAAGCTCCGTAAAACTATCCAGCACCTTTACAATCCCGCGCTGAACCTCAAGGGGAGGGACGGGGATGCAATATTTCAAAATCGCTTCTTTGCTGCCTCGCGGCATCTTCGCGCCTTTGGCGTGCTGCATGTTGTAGGCAAAGAAAACATCGGAAGCCAGCAGTCGATACAAAAACTCCGGAATCAACTCAGGGCGATACGCGTCTGCAATCCGAATGGCCAGTACGTCACCGCTACACCCCCCGCAATTACTCGCGAGCCAAATTTTTTTTAGATATGGTCGAATATTTCCAAGAAGTATGTCGCCGACCTCATACGCTGTCAGTCGCGCCGTGTTGGGTGGATAGCTTGCATCTGTTTTTCCAGCGGTGTTCTGAAGCAAATTGTCGACACCGACAAAGTTGGTTTCATCAAGTTCACTGGCATCAATGCGCGCATCTGAATAGGCAGCACATTCGTTTAGCGCCCTGTACGCCACCCCCGCCGGGCAATGCTTGGCAATCAATGCCTCAATCCGGCTCATACCCGTTCCCCTCAGGCTCCCCCTCAAGCTCCGCCACGATGCCATCAATGGCCGTGCGCAATGCCGCCTGGCGCGAAACGATACGGGCAATCTCCGCGTTGAGGTCGCTGATATTGATCTCTTCGCGCTCGTCCTTCGGCGCCACATAGGCGGAAACGGCAATGTTGTAGTCGTTCTCGGCAATCTCGCTGTTCTCCACCAGCCGCGCAAAATGCGCGATGCTCTCCCGCCCGCTAAACGCATCCAGTATCTTTTGCCGGTGAGCCGGGGTCAGACTGTTCCTGTTCCCCTCACGGCTGAATTCGTTTGAGGCGTCAATGAACAGGGTGGCGTTATCGCACTTGGATTTCCTGAGCACGATGATGCAGGTGGCGATGGGGGTGCCGAAAAACAGATCCGGCGGCAGCTTGATCACCGCATCGATATAATTGTTATCGATCAGGTACCGGCGGATTTTGGCTTCCGCGCCGCCGCGATAAAGCACGCCGGGAAACTCAACGATCGCCGCCGTGCCGTTCACCGCCAGCAAGGACAGGATGTGCATGGTGAAGGCGAGGTCGGCCTTGCTCTTGGGGGCCAGTACGCCCGCCGGGGCGAAGCGCGGATCGTTGATCAGCAATGGGTTATCCTTGCCCTCCCATTTGATCGAGTATGGCGGATTGGAGACGATGGCCTCAAAAAGCCCGTCATCCAAAGGCTCGTCATCCAGATGGGCGGGGTCGGTCAGCGTATCGCCATGGGCAATGTCGAACTTTTCGTAATTGACGTTGTGCAGGAACATATTGATGCGGCACAGGTTGTAGGTCGTCAGGTTGATCTCCTGCCCGAAGAAGCCCCGGCGTACCTTGTCCTGGCCGAGCACCCTGGCGAAGCTGAGCAGCAGCGAGCCCGAGCCGCAGGCGGGGTCGTACACCTTGTTGACCTCGGTCCTGCCCGCCACGGTGATACGGGCCAGCAGGTCGGCCACCTCCTGCGGGGTGTAGAACTCGCCCCCGGACTTGCCGGCGGTGGAGGCATACATCTGCATCAGGTATTCGTAGGCGTCGCCGAACAGGTCGATGGTGTTGTCCGAAAAACCGCCCGCGCCGCCCGAGAGCGGCAGATCGCCGATGGCCTCACACAGCTTCACCAGCTTTTCATTGCGCTTGGTCACCGTTGAGCCGAGCTTGCCTGAATTGACGTCGAGGTCGTCGAACAGGCCCTTGATGTCGTTTTCGCTGTCGGTACCGACGGCGGAGGCCTCGATATCGGTGAAGATGCGGCTCAGGGTTTCGTTGAGGTTGGCATCCTGCCTGGCCCGCCGGCGCAGATTGGCGAACAGCTGCGAGGGCAGGATGTAGAAGCCCTTCTCACTGACCGTCACGGCGCGGCCTGCTTCGGCCTCTTCATCACTCAGAGCGGTGTAGTCGAAGTCCGGAGTGCCCGCCTCGCGTTCCTGCGCATTGATATAGTCCGTCAGGTTCTCCGAGATGAAGCGGTAGAACAGCATGCCGAGCACGTAGCTCTTGAAGTCCCAGCCATCGACGCTGCCGCGCAGGTCGTTGGCGATGCGCCAGATGGTCCTGTGCAACTCTGCGCGTTGATCTTGAGGTACTCAGCGACCTCGCGGATCGTCAGAATGTCATTGCGCATTGGCGCGGATCGAATTGCCCTCTACCATCATATTCAAGATTATCGTGCGGGTTTTGGTGTCAAGTTTATTCACGACATTGTTATAGCTATATTATAGCTATGTTGTTATAGCTATAATATAGCTATGTTATTTAATGTTAGCAAGCAAAAAGCTCAATTTATTTTCGTGCTCCCACAAATATTCCCGTCAATACCATTCCGACCAAACCGATCACAGTCACGGCTGTACTACCGACCAAATACGCTTGAACAGTGGGGTCCATTTCGAAACCGCTTATTTTTGTGGAATCCAAAACCAAAACCAAACCAACAAAACCGCAATAGACGCACATGAAAATGAACGTTTTTCTTGCGTAAGGCTCAATTAGGCCATCGAGAATATCTTTGGTTTTTAGTTTTTGTTCAAGTTCTGAAACAGTTTGCTTGAGCTGAAAGTTCTCAAGGCCTACCTCATGGAGCCGGTCATAAGCTGTTTGAGTTTGATAGCTTGTCGATGCCTCCGGACTCAAGCGGTCCGGAGCAGTGTCCATATCCTCAACACTTAGCTTTGTCTGTTCAGCCAGCGGCTGCGGTTCGTCCTGCAAGCGCGAGCCTCACATAATGTTGTTTGATTTCTTGATTGGAAAGCGCCGCGTTGCGGTGCTTGAGATATGCATTTGACCATGGCGTCCCCGGCTCATGCGTCATGTTGCTCAATTCCCAGGGAGACATATGACCGTATTTCGTCCAAACGTGATCGACCACGGCAGTTTCTTCCGCAGTCAGCTCAGCGGCATATTCTTCTTTTGTTTCTGGATTGACAAGCTCACAGTTCATTCCGTGATATCCATGTTTTTTCACGTGGTCCCAGATTCTACGAAAAACAGGTCCACCGTCCCATGCCTCCGGCCTGTCTGAAACCAACGGCTCATTGTTTATAGCCAAATTCCAGCCGTGAGCCAAATATGTTAGCTTGTGCAATATCATTTGGGGTGGCCAGGTGCCGTCGGCACGTCTCCGCAAAAATTCGTTTGCAATAGCCTCCGGGCGGTGGTTTGCCATCACTCCCACCTCGCTCCGGCTGCTTTCTTCGCTAAAGCCGTCCGCTCGTCTGCTGTGGTATTCTCCAGACGCGCCTTCGCGCCCGCCAAACCGCTCTTGCGCTTTGCTGGTTGCTTCAGCGTTGTTTCTTCGATTTCTCCGGTCGCAATCCGGGCAATGTGTACTGCGTTGCCGATTGCGTCCGCTGGCCTTCGTTGGCCCTGCGGTCCTTTTGGCATGTTCTTCTCCCAGTACTTGTCGAGCGTTTTTTGTACGCCCCTGAGTGTATGTTAACAGATTCTTACACGATATGTGGATAAAAGTTCCACAGAACACGATGACGCGGCGCCCTGCCCCGCTACTACCCGTTTCAAGGGATTGACACTGGCCGATGATTATCACAGGATACGACTTTTGGGTTAGACTACACGTATTTTGAGTTGGAGTACACCCCCTATGTCACAACCGACTCGGATCAGTCCTCTGGCCATTGACCTTGGTGCCGCTAACACTGGCGTCTACTCTGCGCATTATCAGGCGGGCTGCAAGCTCGAGGAAATACAGGAGCAGACAGGCAAGGTGTATCAACTGGAAAAAAGCAGCTACACCCTGTTGATGCAGGACAGAACCGCCAAGCGGCACCAGCGGCGTGGGTTTGACCGGCGGCAGATGGCCAAGCGACTGTTCCGGCTGATCTGGGAAAGGCATTTCAATCTCGACTGGGACAAAGACACCCGGTCGACCATCGGCTTCTTGCTCAACCGGCGGGGTTTTAGTTTTTTGGACGAAGAATACGACAAGGAAATATTGAGCGATTTCCCGCAAGATGCCCTGAAAGAACTGCCGGAGGATTTGCAACCGGAATTGAAAAAATACCGAAATGAAAATGATAGTTACGATCTTGACCGTGCACTGACTGAATGGTCAGGGCAAGACCGCAAGATAGCAAAACAGTTTGGGGAAATCAAGAAAGAACCGGATTGCATTCGCAAGAGGCAAGTTGTCATTGAGCGTACAAAAAAGCTGCGCGCCTATTGCTCTAGGAGAATACAAAAGGAAGCTATTACGGAGTCAGATAAAGCCAAAGTCAAACCAGCCGGATTATCAAAGTGGATAGTAGATGAGTGGAGACAAAAAGATGTTAAGGGTTTGGAGGGGATTTCAACCCCGGACGATATTGATATGGTTGATTATCTCAACAAACAAGGCCCTGAGCAGGCACAAGCCATTTTGAATAGCATTCCCGACTACCGTACGGAAGAAACAGAAATCAAAAACTCACTTTGGAATTTCAAAGTAAATTTCAAAGAAAAGAATTTTGATTTAGAAAAAGCCAGGGAAACGGGCAAGCCCGATGAGCGTTTTTTTGACGACGATCACGATCGCAACCCTAACATCAAAACCCACCTCCACCATCTCGCCTTTGCCCTGTACAAAATCAAGACAGAACTGGAATCCGGCCACCGCCATCGCAGCAAGTATTTTATGGAAGTCGAGCAGGTTCTGGAAAATACAAACCATACCCACGGCTACTTGAAAGCATTCTGCCGGCAACTGCAATCTGGCGGGTTTGAGGGATTGACTACAGCAAAACTGACTTGGCTGATCGGCCATCTGAGCAATCTGGAACTCAAGCCGCTACGCAAGTACTTCAATGACAAGCGGCATAAAAAGAGTGACTTCTGGGAAGAAAAACGGCTGGAGAAGTTTTTTGAGCGCTGGATACTGCGCGAATGGCGTGTCGGGGAAAAGGACAGGGATAAGGCTGAGGGAAAAGATTTTTCATATAAACAACTCCGGCAAAAGTGGAAATGTCGTCAGGGCAGCGTAATCGATTTCTGGCTGGAAACCGATCCTCGATTCACCATCCCGCCCTATCAGGACAACAACAACCGCCATCCACCGCGTTGCCAGAGTTTGATTTTGAACCCTGCCTGTCTGGACAGTAAATATCCGCAATGGTGCGACTGGCTGAAACAGCTTGGGGATATTCCGTCGGTGAAGGATTATCTGGATGATTTTGAGTCCCGGCTGAAAAAACTGAAAAGCGGTAAGGGTAAAAGCTACTTTGACGATAGTGGCAAGGGTGATTTCAAAAACGACTCACAACGCAGAAGCCTGGCCGCGCTGGATGCCCGGCTGTTGCAGTTTATCCTTGATCGGGTCAAAGCCACTGACTCATTGAAGCTGAATGAAATCTATTCCCAGGCCAAGGGATACAAACAAAACAACAGGGATGAGAAGGACCCGCAGGAATTCAGGAAAGCTCTGGAACGCGCTATCAACACAAGCGTTTTGCCGGATGGCCTGAAGACGCAAAGAAATTACACCAATGACGCCATCTTTGAACAAGGCACCTTCCTGCATCTGGTATGCCGATACTACAAACAGCGACAAAGGGCCAAAGACGGGCGTTTGTTTATTCATCCCGAATATCGCTTTCGCAAAGGGCGTGGTTATGAAAAGACCGGCCGCTTTGATGATGCAAATTGTTTGATGACCTACTGCAATCACAAACCCAGGCAGAAAAAATACCAGAGCCTTGCAGACCTTGCCGGGGTATTGCAGTTATCGCCTCAGAAATTACGGGAAGTGGTCAATTGTCAAGACGGACAAACAGAAGACGAAAATCTGATTCTCTGGATACTGAGAAATGAAAGAATAAAACCCAATTGCGAACGGGCGGACAAGGAACAGAAAGCCCGCCGGGGTCGGTTGAAGCTGGATATCCGGGCTGTCTATGGTTTGATTTATCACAAGAGGACAAATGAATCACCAAGCTCTGCAGAGATAAAAAAAATTCTGAAGGAATCCAGGGTAAGAGACGCGACTAAACTGCACTCTTTTTGTGAGCGGGCCAAAAAGCTTTGTCTTGGTCTGACAAAAGACCTGTATGACGAAAAGGCGCAGAAAAGACGGGGAGAAGATCTGGAGCGCAACCCGGCGGCTGCTGTCTACTTATTAGCTCAGATTTACAATATTGCCTTCACCGAGCGCAGTGGCAACACCAGCACCTGCGCCGTTTGCAGCGCAGACAACGCCCAGCGAATGCAGATTGTTGACGATCAAACCGGGAACGTCACAGCTAAAGCGCAGCGCCTGCCCGCCATTGCCACCCGTTTGATAGATGGTGCGGTCATGCGCATGGCGCGTATTGTTGGCGGCGCCATCGCCGATGACAAATGGGCATCTATTGAGTGTGAATTGGAGAATGGCCAACCCGTGCATGTGCCGATTATCACCGAATCCAATCGCTTTGAGTTTGAGCCTTCGAAAGAAGAGATCGTAGAAGGCCAACGGAAAAACCCCAGACAAGGTAAAGCACTCGAAAGAACCGATGATCCCGCCCCATTTGATCAAAAAGAACAACGCATCAAGGGAGCAGGTCACAATATATGCCCCTATACCGGAGAATCTGTAACCGAAAATAATGGGGAAATCGACCATATCATTCCGCGCGCATCAAGCTGGGGAACCTTGAATGACGAGGCCAATCTGATCTGCGCTAGCAGGCAAGGTAACAAGACAAAGGGTAATGCCGAGTACTCGCTGTCAAACCTGGATGGCACGTACAAACGGAAACAATTTGGTTCAAAAGACGATGGGGAAATCGAGGAATGGATTATCGATCAAATAGGTGATGGCTCTGACGAAAATTTCAAGTTCGGTCCGTACCGCAGCTTTATCAATTTGAACGAGGATGAACAAAGAGCCTTCCGCCATGCCTTGTATCTGGTTGACAACCCCTGCTTGCGCCGGAAAGTAATCGGCGCCATCAATAACCGCAACCGCGCCCTGGTCAACGGCACCCAGCGTTACTTCGCCGAGGTGCTGGCAAACCAACTCTACAAAAAGGCCAAGCGCATCGACAAGGCCCACCTGCTGACATTCGATTACTTTGGCGTTGAAGCACGGAGCAGTAGCCGGGGTGACGGCATTTATGACCTGCGCAAGGATTACGAAAAAGCAGCAGGTAACGATATTGCACGCTTTGCGAAAGAAAGTGGCAAAGCGCAAGACGCTTATTCTCATCTGATTGACGCTCAACTGGCCTTTGCTGTAGCAGCAGATGCGCACCGTGATGAGGGCAGTCTGAAACTTGAGCTTGACAATGCCGGCCTGTGGCCAGTGGATAAGGAAACCGGCGAAATCGTCTATGAAAGCACCATTTTCAAGGCGATTCGGGTCGAGCCGGATGACATGAGGCAAGAAACACTGGATCGACGAAAACCCAGCGAAAGGTTTTCCTCACATCGTTCCTTTACCCGCGACACCTTTTACGCCGGCCATTACCTGCCCGTTTTGTTGAAGGAGGAAAACAATCAGGTTTCTGCCAGGATAGGGTTTGATTGGAAAAACAGCTTTGAGTTGCGTGATACCCCAAAATCCCTGCAAAACCTGAATGGCTTGCTGAAGGAGGGACTATGCCGTGGTATGGAAAATCAGGAGATTGTCTGTATCAGCAGCTTCCGTGATTTGTACGAAAAGCTGACAGCACAGAACCGGTTTATGCAGCAGGTGAAAAAAAGTGGATATTGCTATCTGAGCATCAACAAGAAAAAGCTGCACGAATGCTTGTTGCGGGATCACAACACGAAAAATGGTCAACCTTCAAGTGATCTCTTTGATTTCTGCTATAAAACCCTGGGTTACCGAACAGAAAAGGAAACGATCAGCAAGCGGGAAGACCTTGATTGTGTAATAAATAAAGACGAGAACTTTCAGATAAAAAAAGAAAAGGAAACGATCTCATTGCCTTCCAAAAAAGAGTGGATAGATTGCCGGAAGAAATGGCAAGCGGCTGAAAAGACAGGGCAAGCCTTTGAGGAGTTCTTACGAAGTTACTTTAAGTCCCAACAACAGCATGCCCATCAAAAGGCCGGAAAGGTGTTCTCAATGCCTGTTGTAAGCAAGCAGGGGAAATTCCTGATTGGCAGGAAATCCTGGGATGGAAAACGTACAGCCCAGATTCTTAACGACTCGAATTCGACAGGCACTAATAACAAGCCTGCCATCCCCTGTCGACTGGCGGACGGCTCACTAAGTAAAAAGCTGGCCGTCTGGGCACAATCTGAAAATGTGGTCAAATTGTCTGGGGACGAATATCAGGACGGCGAAATCATCGATCCCTCCGACTGGTATTGTGTTGATGGCGAGAAAATACCACTGCCCTTGCCGGAGGCAATTGATGGGCTCTGGTACCGGATTGATGATTCAACCCGGCCGAGCATCAAAATCCGCTTGGCACAGGATGGCGAGAAATTGACGGCAAATCCCTTGGAACACGCTATCTGTAAATATAATAAACCCAAGAAAGATTTTTGTAATGAAATAAATGAAATATTCGAGAAAAAAATCAAACCGGCAAAGAAAGGCAAGGTTTTTGTTTACAAGGGGGGTCAATACAATTCTGTCATGAAGACAGCTTTCAAAACCGCCCGATGCGACAATGACTCACCACAAGGAGAACCGCTCGTCTACAAACCGCAAAAGCCCACCCAAAATGGCGAAAACTGACAGCTCCCATGAAACATTTGGTCATCAATGACTATGGCACCTTCCTTGGTCTGGATGGCAACCGGCTGGCCGTCAAGCAGGATGACCGGGTGCAGCACTACCCACTTAACCGCCTCTGCACTGTTGCTATCGCCAAACGCGGGATCAGCGTTTCCAGCGACCTAATCGAGGCATTCAGTCAGCGCGGCATCAAGCTGTTTTTTCTGGATTTTCGCGGTGTGGCACACTCGGCCCTTGTTGGCCAGTCGCAACATGGCGTGGTGGCGGTGCGAGCCGCGCAAATGGCCTTCTGCCAACAGGACACGCTGCCGCTGGCCAGACAAGTGGTCAATGCCAAGCTCAAGAATCAGCGGGCTGTATTGAATCATCTGAATAAATACCACCGGCATCCGGCGCTGCAAAGTGCTGCCGAGGCATTGCTGTTGCATGCCAATCAGTCAAGCCATGCCGGCACCATCGAAACGTTACTGGGTTTTGAAGGTGCCGGTGCCAGCGCCTACTTTCAGGCGTTGCGTGAGGCGCAGTTGTTTTCCTCCACTTTTGAAACACGCGAAGGGCGCGGCAGTGTAGAAATCAACAACGCCATGTTGAACCTGGGTTATGCGGTGCTAAGCAGCTACTTGCTGAGCGCGATTGTCAACGCCGGGCTGGAACCTTATCTTGGCATTATGCACAGCAAACGCCCGGGCAAGATGGCACTCGTGTTGGACATTATGGAAGAATACCGCGCCTGGGTGGTGGATCGGGCGGTAATCAAGCTGCGCCAGCGCACCGAGGCCAAGATCACACTGGACGCCACGCTTAAGAAAGCCCTGATCAGGGAAATTCAAAATACCTGTGGCAAACGGTATCGTTATCGTCGCAAGCAACTCCGGCTGGAACATATCATGCAGCGTCAGGTGTATCAGCTGTGCGGCCACTTTTATGGGGAGAATAGGTATCGACCCTTTTTGTTCAAATGGTGAGCGATGAATCGGTTACGGCAGGAATATCTGCTCAGCTATGATATTTCAGATAGCAGAATGCGCACCCGACTACACAGACAACTGGCCGGATATGGTCTGCGCCCGGTACAAAAATCGGTCTTCTGGGGGCATTTGAGCCTGGCGGAGTTACAGGCTGTCAAGCGGGATTTGCAACAGGCCCTGGATGCCTCGGACAAGGCTTTTATTACTCACAGTAATTTCAATGGACGCGGGCAAAGCCACCTGGTGGGTCATCACCCTGAGGAATTTACTGACTGGCCGGAAAGCGATGTTATCTAGCGTGCCGGCCAACCTGATCCGGCAATGGTGTTATTGCCCGAGAGTGGTTTACTACCAGGAGCTGGCAGGAATGACTTCTTTCGCGCACCCCGAATGGGTCAGGCAGGGTGAGCATTTTCACCGGATGGAAGCTATCCTCTGGCAACGGCGCAACCTGTCGCGTTTTCACCTTCGGGAAGGCAAACAGCATCATGGTCTGTCCATGTACAGCGCTGCCCTGGGTCTGCATGGCATCGCTGACATGGTGGTCGAAACAGATGAAGCAGTATACGCAGTGGAATTCAAACTGGCCGCCAGCAACAAAAAGCGCGGTGATGTGTTGCAACTGACCGCCTACGCCATGCTCGCCGAGGATCATTTCCAAAAGCCCGGGACAGTGGGGTTTCTGGTCGGTAGCGGCAAGGTACTGCACACTGTCATCATTGATGCGGAAAAGCGCCGGCAGGTGGCCACGGTGGCCCAGGCGATTCGCGCCATGCTGGTCAAAGGCCGTAAACCTGACTCCAGCGCATCGCTTGCGCAATGCGGAGCCTGCGAATATGTGAATTTCTGCAATGACCGCCTGTAAAACCGTGCTCACCGTGCATGATGCCACAGGCCAAAAAAATACGGACAACAAAAAACCGCCCGGAGGCGGTTCATGTCCTTCACGAAGAAGGCGGACGTGTCATGACAGAGGTCCGTTCAGTATACTTTTTGATGATTACAGTGCATCAATGAAAGGCTATACCAATGCGGCTAAAGTCTACCAGATACAATCTGGCTTCGCAACTGAATTCTACCAGATACAATCTGCTTCGCAAATTGCCTGTGCTTTCGCACAACTTCCTGGTTTGCGAAAAAAGTACCCGGCTTTTCAAGCCCCACCCCCTTGAAAATCAAGGATTTTCAAGGGGGGTGCATCAGTATAGCCTTTCACCTGGCAACTGAAACGGAGCCACAAAGTGACGAGAGACAGTTTGCCAACGGGTGCATCAGTATAGCCTTTCACCTGGCAACTGAAACGATTTATGATAATCAGAATAAGTGCCACCTCGAGGTGCATCAGTATAGCCTTTCACCTGGCAACTGAAACTTTTTTCTGTCCCTTGCCTTTGCCTGGCCGGGGGGTGCATCAGTATAGCCTTTCACCTGGCAACTGAAACAGAATACTGGTCTTCTTAAGGGAGGTGCCTACAGGTGCATCAGTATAGCCTTTCACCTGGCAACTGAAACGTAGTCCTCAGACGAGCTCGAGATTGCCATTGCGGTGCATCAGTATAGCCTTTCACCTGGCAACTGAAACGTCATCTCTTCGAGATCACGAAAGAAGCCAGCGCAGGTGCATCAGTATAGCCTTTCACCTGGCAACTGAAACCAAGGAGTCCATTTCATCGGGGAGCATACGATAGAGGTGCATCAGTATAGCCTTTCACCTGGCAACTGAAACCTTTCTCATCCCCGTTTTCTTCCTGGTTCAACGGGGTGCATCAGTATAGCCTTTCACCTGGCAACTGAAACTCCTTGCCAGCATTGATAGTGCTAAATTGATAGAGGTGCATCAGTATAGCCTTTCACCTGGCAACTGAAACGCTCGATTGAAGAACGACCCACTCCAGCACCCTGGTGCATCAGTATAGCCTTTCACCTGGCAACTGAAACGCGGTAAAAGATTCATCTATGACAGAAGCAGAGAGGTGCATCAGTATAGCCTTTCACCTGGCAACTGAAACGCATACTTCCCATCACGTCCGAATCTCACCAAGGTGGTGCATCAGTATAGCCTTTCACCTGGCAACTGAAACTGCTGCTTCCATGGCTCGTTTTCTTGAGACCCAGGGTGCATCAGTATAGCCTTTCACCTGGCAACTGAAACTCTTTACCAGCGTTGATAGTGGAGAATTGATAGAGGGTGCATCAGTATAGCCTTTCACCTGGCAACTGAAACCTGACTTTGGGTATGATCCCTTTCTCAAACTTAGGTGCATCAGTATAGCCTTTCACCTGGCAACTGAAACTCTTTTCCCGCATTGATAGTGGAGAATTGATAGGGTGCATCAGTATAGCCTTTCACCTGGCAACTGAAACTGCCTGGATCGTTCGGTCTATGAGGACATTGTGTGGTGCATCAGTATAGCCTTTCACCTGGCAACTGAAACCTGAGAGACGTCAACTGTTGAAAATGGATTTTTAGGTGCATCAGTATAGCCTTTCACCTGGCAACTGAAACATCCCCAACAGGATGGTCCCAAGCAGCATATTTAGGTGCATCAGTATAGCCTTTCACCTGGCAACTGAAACGCAATCAGCGGTCTTACCAGTGAAGGTACGGAGGGTGCATCAGTATAGCCTTTCACCTGGCAACTGAAACGGCAGATTGACACCGAGACGACCGAATTTAAGATGGTGCATCAGTATAGCCTTTCACCTGGCAACTGAAACCTTGCCCTGGCTGCCTCGACTCCTGCTTTTGTTCGGTGCATCAGTATAGCCTTTCACCTGGCAACTGAAACATCTAAATCAGTGTGAGAATCAGCTACCTGATAAAAGGTGCATCAGTATAGCCTTTCACCTGGCAACTGAAACGTATTATACAGTTTCTTACCAAATTCATACTGAAGGGTGCATCAGTATAGCCTTTCACCTGGCAACTGAAACAGATTTTCAATCCAGCGGAAGGGAACGTAAAAAGAGGGTGCATCAGTATAGCCTTTCACCTGGCAACTGAAACGCAATCAGCGGTCTTACCAGTGAAGGTACGGAGGGTGCATCAGTATAGCCTTTCACCTGGCAACTGAAACGGCAGATTGACACCGAGACGACCGAATTTAAGATGGTGCATCAGTATAGCCTTTCACCTGGCAACTGAAACCTTGCCCTGGCTGCCTCGACTCCTGCTTTTGTTCGGTGCATCAGTATAGCCTTTCACCTGGCAACTGAAACATCTAAATCAGTGTGAGAATCAGCTACCTGATAAAAGGTGCATCAGTATAGCCTTTCACCTGGCAACTGAAACGTATTATACAGTTTCTTACCAAATTCATACTGAAGGGTGCATCAGTATAGCCTTTCACCTGGCAACTGAAACAGATTTTCAATCCAGCGGAAGGGAACGTAAAAAGAGGGTGCATCAGTATAGCCTTTCACCTGGCAACTGAAACAGTGAGAACCAACAAAGAAGTAGTCGCGTACCGGGTGCATCAGTATAGCCTTTCACCTGGCAACTGAAACCGAATGTCGGTGTAACGTATCCTACGGCCACAAAACTGGTGCATCAGTATAGCCTTTCACCTGGCAACTGAAACAACTTGAGATCGTCATCAGTAAAACCAGCCGAGGTGGTGCATCAGTATAGCCTTTCACCTGGCAACTGAAACATCCAAGTCCGTATGAGAATCAGCCACCTGATTAAGGTGCATCAGTATAGCCTTTCACCTGGCAACTGAAACAGTCAATAACAAGACCCAGGACGACAGCGATTGAGCGGTGCATCAGTATAGCCTTTCACCTGGCAACTGAAACAAGCGTCAAAAGGAACCCAATCAATATCAGGACAACGGTGCATCAGTATAGCCTTTCACCTGGCAACTGAAACACATTAGAGGAAAAGCCAGAAGCGGACGGACGTGGTGCATCAGTATAGCCTTTCACCTGGCAACTGAAACCTATAGTCCTGGCGCTCTCTCTGCTTCTGTCGTAGGTGCATCAGTATAGCCTTTCACCTGGCAACTGAAACTTAATGTACGATGGAGTAGCATAGCCAGTGTTGTAGGTGCATCAGTATAGCCTTTCACCTGGCAACTGAAACAAATATATACCAACCGCCAAGGAGTCAGACATACGAGGTGCATCAGTATAGCCTTTCACCTGGCAACTGAAACGTTTTATCACCGAGCTCAGGAACAGCTATATACTGAGGTGCATCAGTATAGCCTTTCACCTGGCAACTGAAACATTCTAGTTATCATAATTCCGGTGTGACTACAGGGTGCATCAGTATAGCCTTTCACCTGGCAACTGAAACGGATGAGACGATCACCCATGTAGGTGGAGGTAAGAGGTGCATCAGTATAGCCTTTCACCTGGCAACTGAAACATTAGTTCGGAATCTCATCAAGGCGATTATCACACGGTGCATCAGTATAGCCTTTCACCTGGCAACTGAAACAAATTCGCCCGGATAAATTCGGCCGTTCTCAGGCGGGTGCATCAGTATAGCCTTTCACCTGGCAACTGAAACCTTTGACCTTTAGTACTGAAGGGGTGGGTGTTAAGGTGCATCAGTATAGCCTTTCACCTGGCAACTGAAACCAATACCATAACGAGCAGCAGACGTGGAAACACCAGGTGCATCAGTATAGCCTTTCACCTGGCAACTGAAACACTTAAGAGCAATTTGATCAGACGTTTTCCAACTGGTGCATCAGTATAGCCTTTCACCTGGCAACTGAAACCATATGGGATGCCCACTTTTTCGTCTCCCTTTTGGTGCATCAGTATAGCCTTTCACCTGGCAACTGAAACGATGGGACTGGTGTTAAGGGCCTGTATTCAACTCGCATCAGTATAGCCTTTCACCTGGCAACTGAAACCCTGATCGGTCGGATGTTTCGGGATCGGGGGATCAGGGTGCATCAGTATAGCCTTTCACCTGGCAACTGAAACTGGTGTTTACAAGAACTTTGACCCGCGCGCTAAAATCGCATCAGTATAGCCTTTCACCTGGCAACTGAAACATCACTTCAGAATCTCATCAAGGCGATTATCACAGGTGCATCAGTATAGCCTTTCACCTGGCAACTGAAACCCGTGACTCAAATTGAGGAATGGATTATCAATCAAATAGGTGATGGCTCTGACGAAAATTTCAAGTTCGGTCCGTACCGCAGCTTTATCAATTTGAACCAATTTGAACGAGGATGAAAAGGCACCAAAGCGCTTTTTCACAATCCTCACTCTCCGCCATTCGTTTTCTTGTCAACAAAAAAACTGCTTCCAATTCATTTTGTGAACACCCTGCCTCTGGACCCTCACACCGAATCACGGCAAGGTGTCGGCGGTAAGTTAAATGAGGGAGATGCCAAAATGATGGTTCGTTCAGTGCTCGCCGCGGCGGGCGTGTTTGCGCTTATGCAGGCACCGGTTGCGACCCCGGTTATGGCTGCAGATTTTGTGTTCACGGCCATTCCGGATCAGGATGAAACCCAGCTGCGCAAGCGGTTCGGCAAGGTCGCTGAATATTTGTCTGGCACGCTTGGCCTCAAGGTCAAATACGTCCCCGTGAAGTCCTATGCGGCGGCGGTAACGGCGTTCCGTAATAATCAGGTACAGCTCGCCTGGTTTGGCGGGTTGTCCGGTGTTCGCGCCCGTGAGCTGGTAAAGGGCTCGAGAGCCATTGCGCAGGGTAAAAAGGATCCGTTTTTTGAGACCTATTTCATCGCCCACAAAAGCACCGGGCTGAAATTCTCGAAATCCTTCCCCAAGAAAATCGCCGGGATGACTTTTACGTTTGGCTCGAAAGGCTCGACGTCAGGCCGTTTGATGCCGGAATTCCATATTCGCTCGGCGTTCGGTAAAGTCCCGAACAAGGTCTTCAAAAAAGTGGGCTTCAGTGGCAACCATTCCCGGACTATTGCGCTTGTGCAATCGGGGGCCTATCAGGCTGGCGCTGTGAACTACAAGGTCTGGAACCGCGACGTAAAAAGCGGCAAGGTTGATACCAGCAAAGTGACCCTGATCTGGAAAACCCCGCCTTATCCGGATTACCAATGGACCATGCGTGGCGACGTAAACAAGCAGTTCGGCAAGGGTTTTGGCAAAAAAATACAGGACGCATTGCTGTCGATGAACGATCCTGACCTGTTGAAATCGTTTCCGCGGGCGGGCTTTATTGCCGCCCGGAACACTGACTACGCACCGATCAAAGACACGGCAAAGAAACTCGGTCTGATTGATTAATCACCGCTATTTTTTTCAATGTCTTTGCTGGAGATTCGCGAGGAAACCGTCGGCTATAGCGGCGCGACGGTCCTTCGCGATCTCAAGCTGACCATCGAAGCGGGCGACCGCATTGCGTTGGTCGGCGAGAGCGGATCGGGAAAAACAACCCTCCTGAATTTAATTCATACCCGTTTAGGGGATGCCGCCGCTCTCGTGCCCCAGGAACTCGGGTTGGTTCAGGCGCTCAGTGTCTTTCACAATGTTTATATGGGGCGTCTGCACCAGCGTTCTGTCTGGAGAAATCTGCGCAATCTGTTCCTGCCGGCCAAGGTCGATGTCGCCCTTGTGCGTCCGGTTCTTGAAAGATTACGGCTGGAAAAAAAACTTTTCACCAGCGTCGGTGAACTCTCCGGCGGACAACAGCAAAGGACAGCTGTTGGGCGGGCTTTGTTTCACCCCGGTGACATTCTCATCGCTGATGAGCCGGTCTCGGCGGTCGATGAACATCAAGCCCGCGAAATTTTGGCCGCCATCACGGCTGATAAGCCGACGGTTATATTGGCAATGCATGACCGGGCATTGGCCATTAAATTCGCAGATCGGCTGGTTGGCATTCGAGATGGCGCGGTCGTCCTGGATGCGCCTGCTGCGGGGATGAAGCCAAGCGATCTCGATGATCTCTATCGGAACGTGGAGCCATGATTGCGCGTCCCGAACCTTCGCCGTTAGCACGCACCACGATCACTTTTGTTGGCATCGCGTTCGTTTGTTTTGTTTTCGCTGATGTCGCGATAACGACCGTCGATCCGTGGCAGGAATTCAGGCTGTTACTGATCGGTATCGTAACGCCTGACTTTTACGCCACGGACAGTGTCGCACTCTCAATAGGCTACACCCTGGCCTTTGCCTTTCTGGGCGTGGCGCTTTCGAACGTCTTGGGTCTCTTTCTGGCGCTACTGTTTTTCAGCCGGATCGTTCGGACATTCTGCGCCATTATCCGTGCAGTGCATGAACTGTTCTGGGCGCTGATCTTCCTGCAGCTGTTCGGCCTGTCACCCCTTACCGGTGTGCTCGCCATCGCCCTTCCCTATGCCGGCATTATTGCCAAGGTCTATGCCGAAATTCTCGAAGAAGCCGATCCGGCGCCTTTGAAGACCATTCCGGGCGGCACCAGTCTTCTCTCCGCCTTTATCTTTGTTCGATTGCCGGATGCCTGGGCACATTTTCGATCCTATTCAATGTATCGGCTGGAATGCGGTATCCGGTCCAGTGCGGTCCTGGGATTCATCGGTCTGCCCACATTGGGGTTTCATTTGGAAACGGCGTTCAAGGAAGGCCGGTACTCCGAGGTCTCGGCTCTTCTGATCCTGTTCTATGTGGTTATTGCTTCCATGCGCACCTGGATGAAGCGTCCTCTCATACCGGTTTATTTAATCGGTGCGGCGGTGATTTTGCCGTGGGGCGTTTCCTTTTCCTTCGACAACATCGTTCGTTTCCTTACCGAAGATATTGTGCCGCATCCGTTGCGGAGCGGTGCCGGGTGGGACGCTCTTTGGGACTGGCTATATTTAATGGTATTCGAGCAGGCGGTGCCGGGCACTATCGCGACCGTGCAGCTCACCATGATCGCCCTGGTGGCTACCGGTTTCCTGACGATTGTCCTGTTTCCGCTGATATCGCCGTTGTTGCTCGGAAAGGCGTCGCGTTTCTGCGGTCATATATTTCTCGTCGTTGCCCGCTCAACACCGGAATACATTCTCGCCTTTATATTGTTGCAGCTCTGGGGACCGTCGATGCTGCCCGCGATCATCGCCTTGACCATTCATAACGGCGCGATCATTGGGCATCTGATAGGCCGCTATACGGAAACGGTTTCGTTACGTCAGGATGCCTCAAAAGGTCTCAATCGCTATGCCTATGAAGTCTTGCCGCGCGTTTATCGGCCCATGCTGGCGCTGCTATTTTACCGGTGGGAAGTCATCATGCGGGAGACGGCGATCCTCGGGATTCTGGGAATCGCTACGTTAGGGTTTTACGTCGATAGCGCTTTTGCCGATTTGCGATTTGACCGGGCTATTCTGCTTATCGCGATTACGGCCTTGCTTAATATTTGCGTTGATGCCATTTCGCGTTCCGTGCGAAGCCGTTTGCGGTTGCAAACCAGTTTGAAGCAGCAGTGAGACAATGAACAAATCGGATACCCCCGTTGTAAAAGATTTAGTCCTGATCGGGGGCGGCCACAGCCATGTTGCGGTTCTTAAACGCTTTGGCATGAATCCTGTGCCGGGAATTCGCCTGACGCTGATCTGCCGTGATGCCCACACGCCTTATTCGGGAATGCTGCCGGGCTATGTCGCTGGTCATTACGATTATGATGAGGCGCATATTGATCTCGGCGCATTGGCCCGTTTTGCCGGGGCACGGTTTTACCACAGTACGGTTACCGGGCTTGACGTGAACCAGAAGCATGTCCTGTGTGATGACCGCCCGCCGGTGGTCTATGATCTGGTCTCTATCAATACAGGATCAACGCCGAATACCGCCTTCGTTCCCGGTGCAACCGAAACCGTCGTGCCGGTGAAACCGATAAACCTGTTTCTCGACAGGTGGGAAGCGCTCCGGGATCGCGCCCTCAATCATGATGGTGCGATGACAATCGCTGTCGTGGGGGCGGGAGCAGGAGGCGTTGAAATTCTGCTCGCCATTCAGCATCGCTTGCGCCAGGTTTTGAAGGAAGCGGGCAAGCCCGACAACCAGATTTCCTATCATTTGTTCAGCGACTCGGCGGAGATTATGCCGACCCATAATACCCGGGTGCGGTCCTGTTTTGAAACAGCCCTGCGGGATCGCGATGTAACGATACATGCTGATGATGCCGTGGTTCAGGTTTCTCCGGGAAAGTTGCAGACCGCCGCCGGAGAGGAAGTTGAGGCGGATGAAATTCTTTGGGTGACGGCTGCCGGCGCGCCTGATTGGCCCGCCGAAGCCGGTCTGGATGTTGATGGGAAGGGCTTTATCAAAGTCGGTGATACGCTTCAGTCGACATCTCACCCGGACGTCTTTGCGGCCGGTGATATTGCGGCGGTCGTCAATCATCCGCGCCCGAAATCGGGTGTCTTTGCGGTGCGTCAAGGCAAGCCGCTGGAACGTAATTTACGGCAGCTCCTGCTCGGCAAGGAACCGAGACCGTTCAGGCCACAGAAAAAATTCCTCAGCCTGGTGTCGACGGGCGATAAATATGCCGTTGCCTCGCGTGGCGGTTTTTCAATTCAGGGACCCAATGTCTGGCGCTGGAAGGACTGGATCGACCGACGCTTTATGGACAAATTCAATGCCCTGCCGGACATGGAAGAGGACGAAAAAACCGACCTGCCGGACGGGCTGGCGAGCGCCGAGGTGGTCAAGGAGATCTCAGCCATTGCGATGCGCTGTGGCGGGTGCGGCGCCAAGGTTGGCGCCACGGTCTTGTCCCGCGCCCTCAATAGTCTGGAACCGGCGGACCGCGACGATGTGCTGATCGGGCTGCATGAACCCGATGACGCCGCCGTGGTCGAAGTGCCACCCGGCAAGGTAATGGTTCACACCGTTGATTATTTCCGATCCATGGTCGATGACCCCTATGTCTTTGGCAAGATCGCCGCCAATCACAGCCTCGGCGACATTTACGCGATGGGCGGCGAGCCGCAAACCGGGCTGGCTATCGCGACCATTCCGTTTGGCATCGAAGAAAAGGTCGAAGACACGCTGACCCAGATGATGACCGGCGCGATGGAAATCCTCAACGATACCAACTGTTCACTGGTGGGGGGACACACCAGTGAAGGGCCGGAGCTCAGCCTCGGCTTCGCGGTCAATGGTCTCATCGATAAAGACAGGATTATGCGCAAGGGTGGCATGCGTCCCGGCGACAGGTTGATCGTTACCAAGCCCATTGGCACCGGCACCCTGTTTGCCGCCGATATGCGTCACAAGGCAAAGGGGCGCTGGATTGCCTCGGCGCTTGACCATATGGTGATGTCGAACTATCGCGGTGCCCAATGTCTTGTTGAATACGGATCGCAGGCCGCGACGGATATCACCGGCTTTGGTCTGCTCGGTCATTTGGTCGAGATGGTAAGGGCATCGGAAGTGGATGTTGTGCTGGAGATGGCTGCGGTGCCGCTGATGGATGGCGCGATAGATACCGTAAAAGCGGGAATCGTCTCATCGCTGCAGCCGCAAAACGTGCGTCTCCGCCGCGCCGTCGCCAATCTGGAGGAAGCCGGTAAGGACCCGCGCTATCCGCTGATCTTTGACCCGCAGACCGCAGGCGGCCTGCTCGCCAGTGTCCCGGCAGACCGTGCCGGTGATTGTGTCGCCGCGCTGAAAGAATTGGGTTATGCCCGGACAATGATCGTGGGCGAGGTGCTTGAGCAATCTGATCGACTGGAACCCATTACGGTCAGGGTTTAGCGAGGCTTGAACCGCCGGTTCTGCTCAACAACTTTGTATTGCCCGAACAGCATAGCTGACCGCGCTAATTCGAGTATGTAATATGAGTGAGATTACAAAATTTATAACTGCCCGTTATGGTAAACTGGAAGATGCGGAGCACCGACAACGGGTCATCGGATATTTAGAGGGTCTTTGGTGTAAGTACGTCGATCTCGCTGACCCAAATTTTATTTCCGAATTTACCAGTGGTAACGAAGATCGATTCCTGGAAAGATTCTGGGAAATGTACCTTGCAAACCGCCTTCTTCAATCTGGGTTAGAAATTGAATCCGCGCCAGCCGGGCCCGATTTCAAAATAACCAGTAGTAGTGGAGTTACTTGGGTTGAGGCAGTAGCTGTGGGAAAAGGGACCGAAAAAAACCAATTGCCATCAGAGTATATGGAACCTGATCGCAACGAAGATGGCGTGGCGTCCTTTACCGTTCCTCATGAAGAAATACTGCTTAGATGGACGACCGCTATAGATGCCAAAGCGAAGAAATTTATATGTTATCGCAAAGCCGGAATCATTGGTGACGAAGATAAATGCGTAATCGCTGTCAATTCTTGTAAACTTGGGCATAGTGGGCTTTATGGAGTTTCACAATTTCCAGCCGCATTAGAGGCTGTGTATTCTTTTGGGTCGCTACAACTTGTTATCGATAAGGATACTATGGAAATTACGGAGACCACTCTTGCTTTTCGCGATTTTGTTGTAAACCCAAATGACAGCCACGTACCAACCGATTTATTTTTGCAAAAAGATAATTCGGAAATTAGTGGGATATTGGCTGCAAGTATAAACGTTGATCAGGCGTTTAGTGGTTCTGGATGGGGCTTGATTTATGTTCACAATATCAATGCGAAGAACTCCGTTCCATTTGGGTTTTTCGACGAAACCCAAGAATTTTGGTTAGAAGAAAGTGAAGACGGGTTCTTAAAAGTGAAGACGGGTTCTTAATAAGGGATAGTTATGATCAGTCAGTGCCGAGCCAGTTGGTTGCAGGTTCTATTTTTTAAGTAGTGCTCTCCAAGCTGTCGTTTCACGCTTGGCACTGAATAAACCCTGTTTCTTTTTGATCTGCCTGGATAATTTTTTCAAGAATTGCGGGTCGTTTTCGGCTCGAAGCAGCAACGTTGCCAACGCTTCGGTATCTTCTGCCGGGTAATAGCCTTCATAGTCAGTACCAAGCAGCCCGACATTGCCGTCGATATGTGACGCGATTACCGGTAGCCCTGCTGCGACGGCTTCGGAAACGACATTGGCGCCGCCTTCCATGACAGAGCTCATGACCATGGCGTGGCTGGTGGCCATTTGACGCCGCACGCGCCAGCCCGGCACCTCGCCAAGAGAGATGAAGCGCGGATTTGATTTGGCTTCCTTTTTCGCTGCGGTCGCCCATTCCCGGGTATGCGCCTTGCCGAGATGGATAACGCGCAGTCCAGATTTCGGCGGCACCCGCCGGGCAGCGTAGGCAGCGCGCAACGAGTCTTTCTCATCGCGTAAATGGCCTATAACGCAAATGTCGAAAGTGCGTTTGCTCGGTTGCCGCGGCGACGGGAGCGGCGGCGCTGACTGGTAGATGACATTCAGCTTCTTGGCGAACTTTTTAGGGATGGCCTGATGTACCAGATCATGGAGACAGACAAGGGCTGTCGCCCGTTCCATTGAGTCTAATGTTTCTTTCGGGTGGCTGTGCCGGAAGGCATAGATATCGGTGCCGGCCAGCAGCACGACCAACGGCCGGTCGGGATGATTGTCGGAAAACGTCTTGATCGATTGATGCGAGCGCCAGGCATGCACGGCGACCATCATATCGGCATCGTCGCCATCATCCTGTTCGGCAATGGAGACCTCATGGCCGAGGTCACGGAGAATTTTCGCCCAGCGCACCGCCGTCGTGCGGTTTCCGGCACGGGATTTCCTGCCTGCCGGGGTGACCAGGCTAATTTTCACCGGTGTTGCTCAATGCGCTGGATTACTCGGGCAAGATGGAGGCATCGGCATCGAAATATTCACCGGCGCGGATACAGAATGCCGGTCGCAGGCGGCGGTCGGTTTTGACCTGAACATTGCTATTATCGTGCAATGTCCATTCGCCGGTTTCGTCATACAGAACGGAGATGTCAGCGGTCCGACCGACTCCTAGGGTACCAAGCTCGTCACCCATACCGATCATGTCCGCGCAATGAGTGGACACCATGGGGATGATCTCTTCCATGGCAACCCCCATGGCGATCAGCTCGGTCATCGCATGACACATGCTGAACCGGGCCTGTCCGGCGAACAGATGCATCTCGTCGTCCGGATGGTCATCGGGCGTCCCTGCTTCGGCGGGAACATGCGTGTTGTAGCCATGCATATCAGCCCCGACCGTCGTGGGCAGCACCCCGGCATCCAGTACCGCACGCGCCATGTCGAAACTGAAATGCGAGCCATGACCGATATCGATCAGCACACCCTTGTCGATAGCTTCGTTGACGATGGGGTGCAGCTTACCTTCCTTGTTCACAAACCCGCCCGGGTGACGCGTAAAGGGGTGCGCCAAAATATCGCCTTCCTCGATCAGAGCGACAATCTCGGGCAGCCGTGCATCCATATCGACATCGACGCCGCCTTCGGTCGGCCACAACTCGCCAAGATGGATGTAAACCGGAATACCGGCGTCGCGCGACGCGTCTTTTGCCATTTTTAACGTGTCCAAGCCCCAGCGGGAGATACCGCCCGGTTCGGCATGGGCCTTAATCCCTTTCACGATGTCGGTATTTGCGGCCGCGGCTTTGGCGCAGGCGGCGACATCAATGCCGCCGGGACCGTAAAGATAGGGGTAGTAATGTCCTTCCAGCCCGCCGACCGTGTAGATCGAAATAAAGGCCAGTACATTTGTCTTGGCGGGTTTGGCGATGAAATTACGGAAACCCGGAAAGGTCATGCAACTCGGCCCGCCCTGATCGATCACGGTTGTGACGCCTGACCGCACGCCGACCAGATCCGGATTCATACCGAACCGTCCGCTGACATGTTCAAAGACATGGGCGTGGGTGTCGATCATGCCGGGAATAACCAACTTGCCAGCAGCATCAATGGTCTCGGCGCCATTCGCCTCGAGGTTTTTGCCGACCGCGGCGATCTTGCCATCCTTCACGCCAACGTCGTTCGGGCCGTCGATATTGTTTGCCGGATCGATTACCCGCCCGCCGGTAATGATAATATCCAACTGGTTTGCCATTTGCGCCTCCACGCGGTGCCCTGCACTCAATGATGACAAGGGGTTCCTGTGCGCCGATAATGGCCCTGAGAGCGACGACGATCAACTGTGATCAAACAAATGGATGGTTCTATGAAACCAGTCGCGTCAGGCGGTATCCGTAAATCGGTGCTGCGCAAGGAGGACGAGCGCTATCTGCGAGGGCGTGGTGAGTTTGTTGCCGACATCAAACGCTTTGGCATGCGCGAGATCGCGTTTGTCCGCAGTCCCGTGGCGCATGGTCGTAACGTGCGGGTTACCAAACCGGCTGGTAACGAAAAAGATATTTTCGTTGCCGGTGACCTGACGGGTGTTTCTCCGATCCGTGCTGACTCGGGATTGGCAGGATTCAAATCGTCGCTACAGCCGATCCTGGCGGATGAGAAGGTACGGCATGTCGGTGAGCTGATCGCAGCCTGTGTTGCGGACACGCGCGGCGAGGCTGAAGATATGGTCAGCCAGGTCGAGGTGGACATCGACGCCTTGCTGGTTGTCTCTGACATGCTGCAGGCACGAGAAGCAGATGCGCCGCTGGTTCATGAAGAATGGGGCGACAACGTTTTCCTTGAGACCTTTGTCGAGGCAGACACCGATATTGAGATGTTAAAATCCAAAGCAGCGGCCTTGGTGACGCGGACATTTCGCACGGCCCGCCAGTCAATGGCGCCAATTGAAGGTCGTGGCGTGGTGGCGGAGTGGGATCGGCGGCTGGAACTTCTCACACTGACCAGCTCTACCCAAATGCCGCATATCGTTCGCACCGGGCTTGCCGAATGCCTTGGTCTGGATGAAAGGCAGGTCCGAATCGTTGCCCCAGATGTTGGCGGCGGGTTTGGCTATAAGGGTATCCTTCTTGCCGAGGAGGTTGCCCTGTCCTGGATTGCGATCCATACCGGCCAGCCGGTGTGCTGGATTGAGGATCGCCGTGAGCAGCTGAGCGCCAATGCCAACTGCCGTGAACATTACTATGAAATCACCGCCTATGCGGCGGAAGACGGTAAGCTTCTGGCCGTTGAATGCGAGGCAACTGTCGATGCCGGCGCCTACTCAGCCTATCCGTTTTCCGCCTGCCTAGAGGCGGCACAGATCGCCAGCATTCTGCCGGGCCCGTACGACCTTCCCGGATTTCGGTGCCGGACATGGTCGTCAGCAACCAACAAACCACCGATCCTGCCCTATCGTGGTGTGGCCCGAACCGGTGTTTGTTTTGCATTGGAGAGTTTGATCGATCCCCTGGCGCGGCAGCTCGGGATTGAACCGCATGACATGCGCGTGAAGAACCTACCCCGACCGGAACAGATGCCGTTTACCAATGTCACCAACAAGCTATTCGATTCCGGGGACTATCCCGAATGTATGGCGCGTGCCGCAACGGCAATCGATGTGCCATCGGTGCGGGCCCGTCAGGAACAAGGCGAAGATGACGGTCGCCGGATTGGCGTCGGGTTCTCGATTTTCTGTGAGCAGGCCGCGCATGGCACGTCAGTCTATTCCGGCTGGGGTATTCCCATGGTGCCGGGGTTTGAACAGGCGGCAATCCGGTTGACGCCGGATGGCGGGCTTGAGGTCAGGGTGGGGGTACAGTCCCATGGTCAGAGTCTGGAAACGACGTTGGCACAGGTTGCAGCTGAAATCCTAACGATCGACACCGATGTCATAAAAATCGTCCATGGCGATACGGCCTATACACCCTATTCGACCGGGACCTGGGGATCACGCTGTGCCGTCATGGCAGGCGGTGCCGTGTCAGCATCCTGTACTGTGCTGGCGAAACGTGTTCTCGCGATTGGGGCACATCTATTGCAGGCAGAGATTGAAGAGGTTTCGCTTTTCGAAGGTGAAGTACGGTCTTCATCCGGCGCAATTGCGATCAGCGATATAGCGCGGACCTGGTACAAGGCTCCACAGGATTTGCCCCCCGCGCTGGCAGCTGACGCGCTCGAAGTTACCGAAGGCTACAGACCTGATCCAGACAGCGGTACATTTTCCTATGCCGCGCATGGCTGTGTCGTGGCGGTGGATTCAGAAATCGGTGGTGTCGAAATTCTGGATTATGTAATCGTCGAAGATGGCGGGGTTCTGATCAATCCAATGGTGGTTGATGGACAGGTTTATGGCGGCACCGCACAGGGTATTGGGACGGCCCTGTTCGAAGAAATGCCCTATGACGAATATGGTCAGCCGATGGCGAATACGCTGGCTGAGTATCTGTTGCCGAGTGCGTGCGAGATGCCGCATGTGAGGATAGATCATATGGAATCACCGTCTCCGTTCTCTGCGTTTGGCCAGAAGGGGCTTGGGGAAGGGGGCGCAATCGGACCACCTGCGGCAATTGCCAATGCGATCAATGATGCATTCAAGGACATTGGTTTGGTGGTGGATCGGTTGCCCGTTTCCCCGGGCAGATTGTTTGACCTTATTCGTAAAGCAGAGGCAGAAAATTGACTCAGGTTGACATGTCCGCTGTCGAAAAACTATTGGCTGTTGTGCCCGCCTGGCGACGCGTTACGACCGCGGCGGAGGCATTCAATCAGCCCGATCATACGTTGTTGCATTGTGGCCCACCGGCAGAATCTGGCAAATCTCTTGTCACTCCGATTCTCAACTCGGCGGCTGTGGCCTGTGTCTATGAGGGCTGGGCCTCAACGCTGGAAGAAGCCGACCGGCTGATTGCTTCCGGGGGCATCACCTTTGAACCCGCTCAGGATCGCAATGTTGCGACCCCGATGGCGGCAGTTGTTTCGCCGTCGATGAAGCTGACAGAATTTACTGATTTGAATGACCCAAGTCGTTTCGCCCGGGCGCCGCTGAATGGGGGTGGTACTGGAGCAGACCCGGTACCGCGTTATGGATATAAGAGCCAGGCAGCACTCGATTTTCTGAAATTTCTTAATGATGAGGTCGGCACGTCCCTTGCCGCCGTACCTGATAACTCGCCAATTGAGTGGTTACCAATAATCGATGAGGCGTTAACGCGTGGCGACGATGGTCATCTCCGCCATCAAGAAGCGCACAAGATACTGGTTGCCATTATACGCGAACGCCTTGGTGCCGAATTCGGTGGTTCGAACAGCGATAGCTTCATTGAAAAATGGCCGTTCTTTCATCTCAATTTCTGGATGGCCGCGTCCAAGCTCATTCTGTCAGCCGCCGCGGGAACCAAAGGCAGTGGCGTCATTACGGCGTTTGGCGGCAATGGCGATGAGTTTGGGTTGCAAATCGCCGGGCTACCGGGGCAGTGGTTTACCTGTCCCGCCAGTCCGCCTCTCGGCAATATCCGGGAACCCCATACAATTGAGACCTGCGTCGGCGCCTTCGGTGATAGCGCGGTTGCGGAAGGTCTGGGGCTCGGGGCAATGGCGCAAAGTTATTGTCCTGATATGCAGGGACTGCATTCGGGATATACACCAGATGACATATTTGACTTGCCGGCAAAACTTTTGTTGGCGGAGCATCCGAAAATGCCGAAGAGCGGGGCCCGGGTCGGATTGTCTGCTCAGGCGATTGTTGAAACTAACATGACGCCGGTTGTTGAACTCGGTATCGCGGATAAAAATGGTATCCATGGTGGTTTGGGGGCTGGTATCTATCGGCCACCCATTGCGCCCTTTGCCGCAGCATGTGAGGCGTTAGGTTAAATTATGGAAATGCATGCCCTCGATTTGCGTGAGCTGATCGTTTTTCTGGTTGCCGCCGGAATTATCGTTCCAGTTGCGCATCGTCTGAAGGTAAGTCCGGTTTTGGGATTCCTGATTGTCGGGCTGTTTATTGGTCCCTACGGTCTGGCACAATTTACCGATGTTCTGCCCTGGCTTTCCTATGCTGTGATTGCCGACGTCAAGAATGTTCAGGCATTGGCGGAACTCGGTATCGTCTTTCTGTTGTTTATGATTGGCCTCGAGCTTTCGGTGTCGCGCTTATGGTCGATGAAACGCCTGGTCTTTGGTCTCGGCGGAGCCCAGGTCATTCTCACCAGTATAGTCATCGCAGCCATCGCGATGCTGTTTGACAACACGTTGCCGGTATCGGTTATCCTCGGGGCCGGGTTTGCGCTGTCTTCCACAGCCATTGTGATGGAAGTGCTGTCTGATAACAGGCGTCTGGGTACCCGGGTAGGGCGTACCGGATTTTCAATTCTACTGTGTCAGGATATCGCGGTGTTGCCGATCTTATTTTTGGTAACGGCGTTTACGGTTCAGAAAGATGGGTCGGTTGCCGAAGGGCTGGCACTTGCAATTGGACAGGCCCTGATTGCCGTGGCGGCGATTTTCGTGATTGGCCGGATTGTTATCCGACCGTTATTCCGTTTTGTCGGAAATGCCGCGCGGCGCGAGATGTTTTTAGCGCTCGTCCTTCTGGTCATTATTGGTACAGCGATGGCCATGCAGAAAGCCGGGCTTTCCATGGCTCTTGGGGCATTTCTTGCAGGTCTAATGCTTGCGGAAACAGAATTTAGCCACGAGATCAAGGTCGATATCGAACCCTTTAAAGGTTTGTTGCTGGGTCTTTTCTTTATTTCGATTGGTATGTCGGTTGATCTGGCACGGGTTGTTGCTGCACCGTTATTGTTGTGCAGTGCCGTCGTCGGGTTGTTCCTGCTCAAAGGCGCGGTTCTGTACGGGCTTCTGCGTTTATTCCGGGAGCCTCGAGCGGCGTCGTTTGAAATTTCCCTGCTCTTGGGGCAGGGCGGGGAATTCGCCTTTGTCGTTCTAGCTCTCGCGGTGGCAGGTGGGCTCCTGCCGACCGATACAGCACAGTTCATGATCGTTGTGGCAGCACTGACCATGATGGCTACCCCCCCAGTTGCGCAACTGGCACGTCGTCTGGGCCGCATTATCGAAGCCAAGGACGTGCAGGAAAGTGAGTCCATTCATGACGTCCCTGAAGATATTTCAGGGCACGTCATTATTGTCGGGTATGGCCGGGTCGGTCAGTTTCTGGGCTCAGTTTTGGAAGCACAACGACAGTTTCACATTGGCGTTGATATTGACGCGTCGCTGATTGCCCGGTTCCGCAAAGACGGGGGCAGCATTTATTTTGGCGATGCGAGCAAACCGGACATGCTTCGTAAACTGGGTATCGAGAACGCTGCGGGACTGGTTGTGACGATGGATGCGCCGCAAGCCGCGCAGCATGTTGTCTCAACCGCACGACGGCATTGGCCTGATTTGATGATCTATGCAAGGGCACGCGATGTTGATCATGCCACACAGTTGATCAAGCTTGGCGCCGATCACGTTGTTCCCGAAACAACCGAGGCAAGTCTTAAACTCAGTGAGATGGTTTTGACTGAAACCGGAGTGTCCGACAATGCGGCACGACATCTGATTGATGGCTTGCGGCAGGCAGAACAAGCGACGGTTGATGAAAGCCGGTCGTAGCCTTTTTCCGGTATAAGTCGCTTGGTCGGCCGGCTGATTTGATTCGCGCTTCGGCGTTATTCCAAAACATCAGCTATCTACCGGAAAACCTGCAGTTATCCTGAAATGTAAACACTTCGTTAACCATTGGTTGCAACAGTCCAAAATTCGAATTTGTATTACTTTTGAAGGAATTTTCTGGTGGGTTTAAATCGGTTTATAAAGGCCCTGTATTTGCTGTCCAAAAGGTGCCGATCCGCCATGGTGCGCTTGGCGGAAAAATTGTCAGCCATTTTGAGCAGGGTAGAGCGGCAGCCGGATTGGCAAGTAAAATTTTGTCCGGCGTTCCCTCCGGGTCATTGCGAGTGGTCGATAAAAGCCCGAATTTGTTCCTCTTCGACCATAATGAACTAGAGCGGTTTAATCTCAAAAAAGCCGCTTTGCCCAGCGGCGCTAAAATATTAAATGCGCCGGTAACGATCCTTGATGAATATGCGCATTGGGTTGTCGGTGGCATTCTGGTTTTTGTCCTGCAGCTGGGCCTGATTTTGGTGTTGTTCAATACCATGCGCCAGCGCCGACTGGCAGAAATGTCCCTGCGGGAAAGTGATTTCAGGTTCATGGCGTTTTTCGATAATTCACCTTCCATCATGTATATGAAGGATCTTCAACATCGCTTTATGAATATGCTTTTCCGGCGGAACGTCGATGACGGGGATACGATAGCTATGCCGTTAACAGAAAAAGCGGAAGAACAGCTCAATGATTTGATGGGCGATATAGACGGATTGCTGGACGGGACAAACTCGAAATAAACGTTCGACAATCGGTGTCGCCGCCGATGACAGCGACAAAAGCCTCCGCTACTCTCTTTTCTCAGTGATTTTACTGACGAGTACAAAGAGAGCGTTATGACGGATCAAAGCCTTCGCGGTTTTCTCAAGATGGCAGAAGACGACTTTCCTGCGGATTTTGTTCGCGTGTCCAACCCTGTTCGCCGCGAGCTGGATATCACGTCATCCGTTTTTGAATTTGAGCGCAATGGCAAAAGCCCGGTGTTACTGTTTGAGGACGTCGAAGGGTTTAACAATTCTGTTGCCACCAACACTGCCGGTAACCGGCGTTTGCTAGCCGCCGCAGTTGGGGTTCCCCCGGATGATCTGCCATTGGCCTATCGCGAGAGATGCCAGAACTATCAACCAGTTGAGGTGGTCGGCGATGCCCCGTGGCAGGACGTTGTGTTGGAGGGCGATGATGTCGATCTGATGAAACTTCCCATTCCGCTGCATTTTCACGTTGATGCGGCACCCTATATAACAGCAGGTCAGATCACGGCACGAGACCCTGATGGAGAAACCGATACGGTCGGGTTTCATCGGCTTATGCTGAAAGGAAAAAACCGGCTGGGTTTGTCTCTCCATTCGCGTCGCCGCATGTATGAGTTTCACCGGCGTGCGGAAGCCAAAGGCGAAGCCCTGCCGGCGGCAATTACCATCGGAATCCATCCCATCCATTATATGGGCTCAATGGCCTATCACTATCCGCCGAATGTCCGGAAGTATGAAATCATCGGCGCATTGTTTGGTGAGCCTTACAAAGTTGCGACCTGTAAGACCAATGATCTTTCGATCCCCGCGGGGGCTGAAATCGTTATCGAAGGCGAAATTCTCGCTGACACAAACGAGTCGGAGGGACCGTTTGGCGAGTTTACGGGATATGCGTCCTACCGTTCGACGGAGAACGTATTCGTTGCCAAACGCATTCAGATGCGCAGTGACGCAATATTTCATAGTGTCGCTTCCGGTACGGCGGGCGATCATATTCTTGTTTCGTCGATCAGCCGGGAAGCTGAAATATTAAATGCTCTGCGCCGCAACTTGCCCAACGTCAGCGCTGTTCATGTGCCGCTTTGTACGGTCGGGGCTCTGATGGCAATCGTTCAGATGAAAAAGACCGCCGAAGGCCAGCCCAAGCAGGCAATCATGGCCGCCCTGGGGACAGAGTTTTACGTGAAGACCGTCATCGTCGTTGATGAGGATGTTGATATATTCAACCTGTCAGATGTGATGTGGGCGGTGATCACCCGAACCCGTGCGGATCAGGATGTGACCTATATCCATGGCGCAATGGGGGCAATCCTCGACCCTACATCCGATCCCGAAAACCACACCGTGACAAAGGTTGGCATAGATGCGACGAAACCAACCGGGCGCGATTTTGCTGAACGTCTGACGATTTCCGATGAACAGCGTAGTCGGGTTCAGGATATCATTCGCCAGGCCGGGATTGACCTCTGAGCAACGCGACCGACATTAGGCTTGTTGAATCCCTGCTCGACGTGATCGAGCAAGACATCGTGCCGCTGACGCGTGCTGGTGTTGCGCAGGGCAACAAGCTGTTTGGTGCCGCCATTCTGCGAAAAGATGACCTTTCGCTGATCGTTGCTGATACCAACAATGAGATTGAGAATCCGCTTTGGCATGGCGAGGTTCACACGTTGAAGAAGTTCTATGAACTACCTGCAGAAACTCGACCTGGTCCGAAGGACTGTATTTTCTTTGCAACCCATGAGCCCTGTTCACTATGTCTGTCAGCAATTACCTGGACTGGCTTCGATAATTTTTATTACTTGTTTGGCTATACCGACACGGCAGATCGTTTCAATATCCCGCATGACCTAAAGATACTCGAACAGGTGTTCAAAGTGCAGGGTGGTGCCTATGCACGGGAAAATGAGTTCTGGAAGAGTTTTGACCTTCGGCAACTCGTCGCCAGCCTGAAGGACGATATTCGGTTAACGTTCGAAACGCGTATTAAAAAACTCGAATATATTTACGCGGAACTTTCTGACGGATATCAGTCTTCTAAAGAAGAGAGCAATATTCCATTATCCTAGTTTGAGTCCTGCCTGCAGTTTTGCTTACTAATTCGCTGTTCTGTAAAATATTGATTTTATTGACACGAATCGAAACTTCTACGAGTGTTCTTGATTGGCAATTTAAATTTTGTCAGTTTTAAAAATTATTGGGGGTTTACACCATGAGTGATAACGCCACTCCAGAACAATTAAAGGATCCTGATTATCAGCCGCCGCTAGGGCAGGCTATTCCATTAGGCATACAGCATGTGCTGGCGATGTTTGCCGGTAACGTAACGGTGCCAATTATTATCGCCGGCGCCGCGGGTCTTGCCGGTGGCGACAAGGTACTTCTAATTCAAATGGCGATGGTCTTCGCCGGTCTCGCAACATTGTTGCAAACCATTGGTCTGGGACCGGTAGGCGCGCGGTTACCAATTGTTCAGGGGACGAGCTTTGCGTTCATTCCCGTTATGATCCCCATCGTAAAGGGCGCCGGTATCGGAGCCGTTTTTGGTGCGACGATTGTTGGCGGCATTTTTCATTTTCTAATCGGCACCTTTATCGGACGATTGCGAAAATATTTACCCCCCTTGGTTACAGGCATCGTCGTGATGTCTATTGGACTTGCCCTCATTCCTGTCGGCGTAAAATATGCCGCTGGTGGTGCCGGACCATTCATAAAAGACTTTGGCGCCTGGTACCATCTGACACTGGCAGCGATCGTTATCGTGACAACGCTTGGCGTGAAGTTCTGGTTTAAGGGCTTTATGTCAGCGGCTGCTGTCTTGATCGGGCTGATTGTCGGCTATCTCGTTGCCATCCCAATGGATATGGTCGATTTCGCACCTGTCGGATCAGCGGCGTGGTTTGCCCTGCCGGATCCCACCCATTTCACACTTGAGTTCAACGCTGCGGCAATTATTGCCATGTGCCTCATGACTTTGGTCAGTGCGGTCGAAACAGTGGGTGATATTTCCGGTGTGACCAAAGGCGGCGCCGATCGTGAAGCAACCGACAAGGAAATCAGTGGCGGTACGATGGCTGATGGTCTGGGCACGGCAATTGCCGGTTTCTTCGGCGCCATGCCCAACACTTCCTACAGTCAAAACGTCGGGCTGGTGGCTTTGACCGGGATGATGAGCCGCTATGTGGTGACATGTGGGGCGATCTTCCTGATCCTCGCGGGACTCATCCCCAAGGTCGGGGCAGTCATCGCAGCAATGCCCAATGCAGTTCTTGGTGGTGCGGCAATTATCATGTTTGGCATGATCGCCGGTGCCGGTCTCAAGCTGTTGGGCGAGGTGAACATGAACCGTCGTAATATGGTGATTGTGGCCCTGTCTCTCGGTATCGGTCTTGGCCTCGCAGCTGTACCGAAAGCGATTGGGATTTTCCCTGCAGAACTTAAAATGCTTCTGGTGTCGGGTCTGTTTACATCCGCTCTGGTTGCCATTGTCCTCAACATCGTTCTTCCCGAAGAGGACTAAGCGTTTAAATCCACATTATGGATTGCTCGAAAGGGCCCCTTCGGGGGCCCTTTTTGTTTTGGTCAATCCCTGAAGGGGTCAGCTGCCGCGATAAGTCGAATAGCTCCAAGGGCTGGCTAGTAGCGGCACGTGGTAGTGCTCGTCTTCTGAGGCGATGGTGAAGCGTACCGGCACTGCATCAAGAAAAACCGACGGATCGGCGTTAGAATCCCGGTTGCGAAAATATTCACCAATATGGAAAACCAGCTCATAGACGCCTGGTATATATTGGTCGCCAGCTAGTACAGGCGAGTTAGTGCGACCATCATCATTGGTCTTCAACGTCCTGAGCGTGACACGTTTATCGCCGCTCACCTTTATGATTTCAATGGTAACACCAGCCGCCGGAACACCGTTTGCCGTATCAAGAATATGGGTTGTTAAGCTCGCCATAGCTCTGAAGCCTCATTCAGAATTTCAGTTTATGGTCTTTGCCTACCGTTAAACCCTTTCCGCGGCAACAGGCTTCGTTATGATTGACGACAGGAACGAAGAACGGATAACGAGTGATGGCAAAAGAAGAGACCTATCCACGCGACATGATCGGTTATGGGCGTAAGCTGGTTGATCCGAAATGGCCGGGCGGTGCGAGGGTCGCTGTGCAGTTCGTCATCAATTACGAAGAAGGTGGTGAAAATAACATCCTGCATGGCGATTCAGCATCTGAAGCGTTTTTGTCCGAGATCGTCGGCGCTGAAGCTTTTGAGGGCACGCGCCATATGAGCATGGAGAGTATCTATGAGTATGGCAGCCGTGCCGGGTTCTGGCGATTGCATCGCCTGTTCACCTCGCGGAACCTGCCCGTCACGGTTTTTGGCATTGCCATGGCGATGCAACGCAACCCTGATGCCGTTGCGGCTATGCTGGAGGCCGATTGGGAGATTGCCAGCCACGGCTACCGCTGGATCAACTACCAGTTCATTGATGAGGCAACGGAGCGCGCGCATTTGCAGAAAGCGGTGGAAATACACACAGCGATGACCGGCACCCATCCGGAAGGTTGGTATACCGGCCGAACCAGTCCGAAAACGCGTGACCTCGTTGTTGAGGAAGCCCGGTTTCTGTACGATGCAGACAGTTATGCCGATGATTTACCTTACTGGGATGTCAGCTATGAGAGACCCCATCTGGTGGTTCCTTATACGTTGGATGCAAACGATATGCGCTTTGCAACAAACCAGGGTTTTAACTCGGGCGATCAGTTCTTCGCCTATCTTCGGGATTCGTTTGACTGCCTCTATGCCGAAGGGGCGGATGCACCAAAAATGATGTCTGTTGGATTGCATTGCCGCCTTGTCGGCCGCCCGGGTCGATTTATGGCACTACAGAGATTTCTGGATCATATAGCCTCACATGATAATGTCTGGGTTTGTCGCCGTGCTGATATTGCCCATCATTGGCACGCTGAGCATCCGGCTTGATCGCAGCGTTTAGAAGCAAGAGTACAGGAACAAGAATGTCCGATAACGATCTATTTGAGGAGTTGAATCCACCGCCCAGATTAATGATGGGGCCTGGACCGGTTAATGTTGATCCGAGAGTTCTCAACGCGATGTCGATGCCGCTGCTTGGCCAGTTCGATCCGGCCTTTACGGAATATATGAACGAGGTAATGGTTCTTTATCGGAAAGTCTTTCAGACGGAAAATCGTTGGACATTCCTGATAGATGGAACAGCGCGTGCCGCCATTGAAACTTTCATGGTCTCGGTGATCGAACCAGGCGACAAGGTTTTGGTGCCGGTCTTTGGCCGGTTTGGGCATCTACTGACCGAAATCGCCGAACGCTGTGCAGCCGATGTTGAAATTGTCGAAGTGGAGTGGGGGGACGTTTTTGATCCGCAACAGATCGAAGATGCCGTTAAACGTGTCCGACCCAAGGTTGTTGCCCTGTGTCAGGGGGACACTTCGACTACTGTCGCACAGCCATTGTCGGAAGTCGGTGAAATTTGCGCGCGTTATGATGCGTTGTCTTACGTCGATGCGACAGCCAGTCTGGTCGGCATGGATTTACCGGTAGATAAATGGCAAATCGATTGTGTGTCGGTCAGTCTGCAGAAATGTTTGGCAGGGCCTCCTGGCATCGCACCAATCACCTTTAATGATCGGGTGGCTGAAATCGTCAATCGCCGTAAACATATTGAAAAAGGTATTCGCCCTGACGGTTTTGAAGCAGCGGGCGGGCCGATGGTTGCGTCGAACTATTTTGATCTTGGTATGCTCATGGATTACTGGTCGGAAGCCCGGCTGAATCACCATACAGAGGCAACCTCGATGCTCTATGCGGCGCGCGAATGTGCCCGCGTGGTGTTGAAGGAAGGTTTGTCGAACGTTTTTGGACGACATGCTTTGGCGAGTCGGGCGATGGTTGCGGGGTTGGAAGGACTTGGTCTGAGAATATTCGGAGATAAAAGTCACAAGATGCCAAACGTGACAGGTGTCTATATCCCTGAGGGGATTGATGGGGAAGAAGGCGAGCGAGTTCGTTCAGAAATGCTCCATGATTTTGGCATCGAGATCGGTACGTCTTTCGGGCCATTGCATGGCAATATCTGGCGAATTGGGGCGATGGGGTATAATTGTCAAAAGCATAATATCCTGACTTGCCTCGCGGCCCTTGAAGCCACCTTGCGCCAACATAAAATCGAGATGCCGGCGGGTGGCGGGGTTAATGCGGCACTGGCGGAATATCGTGCTGCGGGTCAGTAAAAGAGCGAGAAACTAAACAGGGGGCGCAATGCCAGTCCGGTTTCAGTTGAACGGTGTATTGATTGAGGAGAATGATGTTTCTCCCTCGATGACCGTGCTCGACTATCTTCGTGAAAACAGGCTCCTAAAGGGTACCAAGGAAGGTTGCGCAGAAGGAGATTGCGGCGCCTGTTCAATCACCATTCAGTCGGCATTGGGGCGCGTCAAAACGGTAAATTCCTGTTTGATGCTGGTGCCACAGCTTGACGGGATGAGTGTCCTGACTGTTGAAGGTCTGTCCGCACCCGATGCACCACCGCACCCGGTCCAGCAGGCAATTGTAGACAATCACGCTGCGCAATGTGGATTTTGCACGCCGGGCTTCGTCATGGCGCTCTATGCCTTTACCCAGACCGGAGAGACGGTGACGCCCGACTCAATCCATGAAGCAATTGCCGGTAATCTCTGCCGCTGCACGGGGTATCGACCAATTGTCGATGCGGCTGTTTCTTTGGGGTCCAAGGCGGAAAAAGTGATCCCGCCGGCTATTGAGCAATCAGAGTACTATACTGACGGAAATGAAGATTTCTTTGCACCGCGGAGCCTTGGCGATCTGGTGGCGCTTAAATCTCAACATCCCGAAGCCTTTGTGTTGGCTGGCGGGACGGATCTCGCCATGCGGGCGAGCAAAGATCGCCAACCGTTTGGTCAGGTGATTTCGACCGCCAATGTCACTGAACTCAATCAGATTGAGCGTGATGAGGTCTCGGTGACTTTTGGCGCGGCGGTAAACTACACGCGGGCACTCCCTGTGTTGGAAGATATTGCGCCCTCGTTTGCTCAACTTGTCCGCCGGCTTGGGTCGCGGCAGATCCGCAATCTTGGCACAATTGGCGGCAATATCTGCAATGCATCGCCGATAGGAGATACCCCGCCCTGTCTAATAGCACTTGATGCAACCATGATCGTGCATGGGACTGGTGGTCGACGCGAAATTCCGGCAGACGCATTCTTTACCGATTACCGAAAAACCGCTCTGGAACCAGACGAAATTCTTGAAGCCATTCGCGTGCCTCTACCATCCCCGGAACTCGTTTTTCGGGCCTATAAGGTATCCAAACGTTTTGATCAGGATATTTCCGCCGTTGTTGGGGGCTTCGCGGTCAAGATCGAAAACGGCATTGTTATTTCCGCTCGGGTTTCTTTGGGTGGTATGGCGGCGAGGCCAGCCCGCGCGCCCACATGTGAGGCAGCGTTGATCGGTCAGCCGTGGACGCTTGATACAGCTATTGCTGCCGGCACAGTTCTGGCAGAGGAGTTTACGCCGCTAACGGATTTTCGGGCGAGCCAGGGCTACAGAGCCCGCGTCGCCGGTAACCTGTTGCAGCGCTTCTATCTCGACACCACGCAGCAAGACATGCCTGTCGAGGTGATGGCGTTATGAGTACGGCTGACTCTCTTGATCAGATAAAAGGCGCGGTCCATACCGCTGTCCGTCATGATAGTGCCGAAAATCACGTCACGGGGCAGTCTGTCTTCATTGATGACATGCCCAACGTTCCGGGCACGTTGCATGGCGCTCTCGTGAAAAGCCCGCATGCCCATGCGAAGATCGACTCGATAGATATTAGCGCCGCGCGGGACCTCCCTGGCGTTCATGCCATTCTTCTCGCAGGCGATGTTCCGGGCCGCAATGATGTCGCGCCGATTTTTGAGGATGAGCCCATTCTGGCGAAAGGGCCGGTGGAATATATTGGACACCCTATTGCCGTCGTTGCTGCAGAAACCATGGATATCGCGCGCGCCGCGGCCGCGCTTGTCGTCGTAAACTATATCGAGCTTGAGCCTGTCCTTACTATTGAGGAAGCGCTAAGCCGGAAAAGTTTTACATCACCGCCGCAAATCATGCGCCGCGGCAATTCCATCCAGGGGATTGCCGATGCCCGGCATCAAATATCCGGCGAAGTAAGCTGCGGCGGTCAGGATCATTTCTACCTTGAAACCCATATCGCATTGGCGGTACCTCAGGAAGACCGGGACATGCTGGTTTATTCTTCAACCCAGCATCCCACGGAGGTTCAACATGGCGTTGCGACAGTTCTCGGCGTCCCCGTCAATGCAGTCACAACAGAAATTCGCCGGATGGGCGGCGGGTTTGGCGGCAAGGAAAGCCAATCAACGATAATTGCAGCCCTCGCGGCCCTCATGGCTGCAAAAACGCGTCGACCCGTTAAACTCCGTCTGGCCCGTGATGATGACATGGTTGTAACAGGTAAGCGTCACGATTTTCTGTTCCGCTATCAAGCGGGGTTCGACAGCGATGGCCGGATCGAAGGAATCGATATTCTGATGGCTTGCCGTGCTGGAAACGTAGCGGATTTGTCTTCTTCCGTTTTGATCCGGGCGCTGTGTCATGCCGACAACGCGTATTACCTGCCCAATGCTCATATTCACGGCTACCCGTGTAAGACGAATACTGTGTCGAATACCGGGTTCCGGGGGTTTGGTGGACCGCAGGGGATGGTCGCGATTGAAACGGTGATTGATCATATCGCGCGTGAACTCGGCAAAGACCCCGACGATGTCCGCCGGGCAAACTTTTATGATACGGCAGATCGCGACACGACCCATTACGGCCAGAAGGTTGAGGACAACATTATTGCCGAGATGGTGGATAGCCTGTCCCGAGAGATCGATTATCCGGCACGCAAGCAGGCTGTTGCAGAATTTAACCGACAGAATAGTGTCCTCAAAAAAGGGATTGCCCTGATGCCGGTTAAGTTTGGCATTTCCTTTAATTTACCAACACTGAACCAGGCCGGCGCACTTGTTCATGTCTATACTGACGGTAGTGTTCATCTCAATCATGGTGGCACTGAGATGGGGCAGGGGCTTTATATCAAGGTTGCCCAGGTCGTCGCCTCGACGTTTCAGATCGATATCGATCAGGTCAAGATTTCCTCCACCAATACCGCCAAAGTACCAAATACATCGGCGACCGCAGCGTCGTCAGGGTCCGATCTCAATGGCATGGCGGCGCATGATGCGGCGAACCAGATCAAGGCGCGCATGGCTGGTGTTGCGGCTGATCATTTCGAGGTCGATGACGGCGAGATTGAATTTCGCAATAACCGGGTATACGCCCGAAATGAGAGTCTGAGCTTTGCCGAGCTTGCCCAACTGACATGGGAAAACAGGGTGTCACTCTCAGCGACCGGATTTTACAGCACGCCCAAGATCGGTTGGGACAATGACACGATGACTGGTCGACCGTTCTATTATTTTTCGTATGGGGCGTGTGTTTCGGAAGTCGTCATTGATACGCTGACCGGTGAGAACCGTGTATTGCGTACCGACATTCTTCAGGATTGTGGTCGTTCCCTTAATCCGGCGATTGATCTCGGTCAGATCGAAGGCGCCTTTGTACAGGGCATGGGCTGGCTTACCATGGAAGAGCTCTGGTGGGATGATAAGGGCGCGCTGCGAACTCATGGGCCCTCGACCTATAAAATTCCCGGTAGCCGCGATGTGCCACCGGAATTTAATGTGCATATTCTGGAAGATGCTCCGAACCGGGAACCAACGATCTTTCGGTCAAAAGCCATTGGCGAACCTCCTCTGATGTTGGCGTTGTCAGTCTGGTTGGCTCTGCGCGATGCCGTGGCGTCGGTTGGTGATCATCAACTGTTACCAAATCTCAATACACCTGCGACGGCGGAAGCGGTTTTGATGGCAGTAGACGATATTCAAAACCGGTCGCAAGGGGGTAATAGCTAGGAATATGGTTTCTCTTGTTGAGTTAAATAAGGGAGAGGACGCCGATTTTATCGCCGCCCTTGGCGATGTTTTTGAACATTCGCCCTGGTTGGTCGCCCGCACGGCTGCAGCGCGTCCCTTTGTGTCCCGTGATGCCTTGATCGAAGCATTGATGGTGGCGATGCGTGAGGCGGTAGAAGAAGAGAAACTTGCGTTAATCCGGGCGCATCCTGATCTTGCGGGAAAAGCGGCACGGGCCGGAGACCTGACGGATCATTCCCGCCATGAACAGTCGAGTGTTGGCCTGGATCGATTGTCTGACGAAGAATATGACCGCTTTACGCGTCTTAATGATGCCTACAAGGAAAAGTTCGGCTTTCCCTTTATCATTGCCGTCCTTGACCATACAAAGGAAACAATTCTGGCAGCATTCGAAGTGCGGCTTGAGAGTGATCGCGATAGTCAAATTGATGAGGCGATCAAGAACATTGGACGTATTGTAAGCATACGGGTTCTTGGCACGGTGACGGAGTAGCGGATCTATGGAGACCATTCTTCTCGACTGGTTGGCGTTGGTATTGCGCTGGACCCACATCATTGTCGGTATCGCCTGGATCGGATCGTCATTCTATTTCATGTGGCTAGACTCTCATCTTGGAGAACCGACCGTGCCTGATGAAGAAGTTGAAGGCCAGCTCTGGATGGTTCATAGCGGCGGCTTTTATCGTGTCGATAAAATCATGGTCGCGCCGAAAATTATGCCGCGACATTTGCACTGGTTTAAATGGGAAGCCTGGTGGACGGGCGTTACCGGTGTTCTGCTCCTGGCTGTTGTCTATTATCTGGGCTCCGCAGCTTTTCTGATCGATCCGGATGTTGCTGATATTACCAAAATGGAAGCCGTCGGAATCGGTATCGCGACGCTGGTTGTCGGGTGGTTTCTGTATGACGGCATATATATGTCTGAGTGGGGCAATAAATACACCAAGGTCTCGGGCGCGATCGGGTTTTTGGGTCTCGTTGTCGTCGCCTATGGGTTAAGCCAGGTCCTCTCCGGCCGCGCGGCCTACGTTCATGTCGGTGCGTTGATCGGCATCATCATGGTCCTCAATGTCTGGATCAGGATTATTCCCGGTCAACATAATCTGGTGAATGCCCGGAAGAATGGTGAGGAGCCTGACCCGTCCTATGGCGTGCGGGCAAAACAGCGCTCGGTCCACAATAATTATCTGACGCTACCGATCGTCTTTGTGATGATCAGCAGCCACTATCCAATGACGTTTGGTCACGAGCATAGCTGGGCCATTCTGATTGCGTTATTCGTGATCGGTGCGCTGGTGCGACACTGGTTCAATTTGCGCAATTCAGGCTCTGACGCGATCTGGCCGGTACCGGTGGCCATCATGTCGATCATCATGCTGGCGGGTTATGTATCAGTACCGGGGTTTACGGGCGCCAAAGAAGAAGGTCTGAACCGTAAGGTCTCGGTCGCTGAGGTGCAGGCGATTGTGAAAACCCGTTGTACGTCCTGTCACGCAGCAAAACCAACCTATCCCGGCATCGACAAACCGCCGAAAAATATCAAGTTTGAAACTGAAGCTGATATCAGAAAGCATGCGGCTGCAATTCAGAAAACGACAGTGACAACCAATACAATGCCGCTGGGCAATTCGACTAAAATGACCAAAGAAGAGCGTCTGGCAATTGGTCACTGGATCGCCAGCGGGATGCCCTCAAAATAGCTGCTATTCACGTTCGAAGGCGAGATTTCCGGCGATGTAGGTAGCACAGGTAGCGCGATCATCAGCCATCGTCATAAGAACGAAGAGCTGTTCTTCGATGGATTCCGCAAATTGCATACGGTAATCTATAATTGGCCTAGATTTCAGATCGATGATCGCCACATCGGCTTCCGTGCCGACCTCCAACGTTCCGATCTTGTCTTCGAGACATAAGGCCTTTGCCGCACCCGCCGTTGCCATATAGAGCGCCTGTGTCGCGTCCAATTCAGTGCCAGCGAGCCGCGCGACCTGATAGGCTGCTCCCATGGTTTGAAGCATTGAGAAGCTGGTTCCGGCACCGAGATCGGTGGCAAGCCCAACCGGTACAGACCGTTCCGCGTTTCTGGCCTTTTCGATATTAAACAGGCCACTGCCGAGAAACTGGTTTGAAGTTGGGCAATGGGCAATTGCCGTATTGCTGTCATGGCAACGTTGCCATTCCTCATCGGTGAGATAGATGCCATGTCCGAAGATGCTGCGAGGCCCCGTCAGGCCAAAATGGTCATACACATCAAAATAGCCCTTTCGATCCGGGTATAGCTCCTGAACCCAGTCTATTTCCTGATGGGTTTCGGCAATGTGGGATTGGACATATGTGCCCGGATGTTCACGCCACAGTGCACCCGCCAGCTCCAGCTGATCTGGTGTGGAAGAGGCGGCAAATCTTGGTGTAATGGCGTAGAGCAATCTATCTGTGCCGTGCCATTTCTCAATCAGGTGTTTTGACTGGTCGTAACCGCTTCGCGCCGTATCCTGTAGCGTTTTCGGTGCGTTGCGGTCCATCAGGACTTTGCCGGCAATCATCCTCATGTCGTGGATTTGCGCGGTTTCAAACAGGGCGTCTGCTGATTGTTCGTGAACAGTGCAAAAAACCGAGGCTGTCGTCGTACCGTTGCGAAGAAGCTCCGTGCAGAATATCTCGGCACTTTCTGAAGCGTGGCTTTTATCTGCAAATGTCTGCTCGGCCACAAAGGTGTATTTATCCAGCCAGTCGATGAGCGCTTCCCCACCCGCACCAATGATTTGAGTCTGTGGATAGTGGACATGGCAGTCGATAAAGCCCGGAAGGATGAGGCTGTCGGGGTATGTTGCGATCTCAATATCATCCGGCAGCGTTGGCAAAATTGCGGGCGCATCGCCAAAGGTCGAAATCAGACCATTTTCCATGACCAGAATGGCATCGCCTTCATAGCGCAGGGCTGATGCCGATGGCTCCAGAAACGGATCACCGGTAAATGTCAGGGCAGCCCCGCGAATTGCGGTTCGGCTTGAACTTTTCATATCCGTATTCTTTACGAGAGGAGGCGTTGTGCCAATGACTTGTTGATGGTGGTTGATCAGTCCCGATTGCCTGTATGTAATAGAGGACTGAACAAGCGCCTATAAAAACCGGAAAGTCATTATGGAAGACTCTGCAGAACGTTATCAAAAATCATTTCCTGTTTCCTGGGATCAGCTCCATCGCGATGCTAAAGCTCTTGCCTGGAGGCTGGCGGATAAAGGGCCCTGGGAATCTGTTGTGGCGATCACGCGGGGAGGGCTCGTTCCTTCCGCCATTATTGCTCGGGAACTCGAAATTCGCATGATCGACACGGTCTGTGTGTCTTCTTATGAGCATCAGAGCCAAAGTGGTGTCGAGGTCATCAAACGGGTGGAAGGTTCGGGCAAAGGTGTTCTGTTGATAGATGACCTTGTCGATACTGGCAGGACAGCGAAGGTCGTCCGGGAAATGTCGCCCGACGCTCATTTTGCGACGGTTTATGCCAAGCCCGAAGGCCGCCCAATGGTTGATAGCTTCGTGACAGAGGTTAGTCAGGACACCTGGATCTTTTTCCCCTGGGATACAGAGCTGAGCTTCGTCGAACCTATCGCGAATAACCGTTCCTAGACCATGAAATACGCCCGGACCCAATCCGGCGGTATGGTCGTCGCGCCACATTTCCTGGCAGCGGAAGCTGGTGCGCGTGTGCTGGGCGAGGGTGGCAATGCGATTGAGGCAATGATCGCAGCCGCAGCAACGATTACGGTCGTTTATCCGCATATGAACGCGCTGGGGGGTGACAATTTCATCCTGATTGGTGATGGGGGTAAACCGCTGGCTATTGATGCTTGTGGCGGTGCCGCCAGGTCAGCGAATATCGGGTTTTATCAATTGCAGGGATTAGAGGCGATTCCCTCGCGCGGTCCTCTAGCGGCGCTTACTGTCGCAGGCGCGGTTTCAGGATGGCAAATGGCGTTGGCGGAAAGCAAAAGGCGTGGCGGAAAGATACCACTTTCCCGGCTGTTTGAGGATGCTGTCGAGCATGCGCGCACGGGCACGCCGGTTTCGGGCACCTTGCACCGCAATGCGGCTGGCAAGCTGGAAGAGTTGAAAGATGTTTCCGGCTTTGCAGAAACGTTTCTGGTTGATGGAAGCGCTCCCGCTGAAGGATACGAGCTGAGACTTCCCGCATTGGCGGATACCTTCGAACGGCTTGGCATAGCAGGGCTCGATGATTTCTATCGGGGTGACATCGCGCAATCGATCTCCAGAGAGCTTGAAGCCGCCGGAAGCCCGCTCAGGGCGGAAGATCTGGCGGGTCACAAGGCCCTCTCTGTGGAACCACTTTCCATTAATCTAAAGAGCGGAACAGCCTATACCATGCCGCCCCCGACCCAGGGATTGGCTTCAATGATGATCCTCGGGTTGTGTGAGCGTCTGGGGGTATCTGAGCCCGAGGGTTTCGCGCATATCCACGCTATCGTTGAGGCCGGCAAACGAGCCTTTCGGGTGCGGGACCGATATGTATCCGACCCTACGTTCATGACAGTCGAGCCGACAAATTTTTTGTCGAATGACATGCTCGATCAGTTGGCTGCCGAAATTGATCTTGAAACGGCATTGCCATGGCCAGAAATTTCTCAGCCGGGAGACACCGTGTGGCTTGGGGCGATGGATAGTGAAGGATGTTCGGTCAGCCTTATCCAAAGCATTTATTGGGAATTTGGGTCGGGTCTTGTACTGCCAGAGACCGGGATCGTCTGGCAGAACCGTGGCACCAGCCTTAGCCTTGATCCGGAAAGCGCCAATCCGTTAATGCCGGGCCGCCGTCCCTTCCACACCATCCATCCGGCGATGGCGATACTCAATGATGGACGTCATTTGGTCTACGGCACGATGGGCGGCGAAGGACAGCCCCAAACTCAAGCTGCAATCTACACTCGCTACGTTGACTTTGAGCAGGGTCTTGAAGAATCGATTGCGGCGCCGCGCTGGCTATTGGGTCGGACATGGGGAGAAGAAACGGCCAAGTTGCGGATTGAGAAGCGCTTTGATCCTGCCGTGGTCGAGTCATTGCGCCAAGCTGGCCACGATATTGAAGTCGTTGGTGAGGTTGATGAGATGATGGGACACGCCGGGGCAATTGTTCGCCATAGCAATGGCGTTATCGAAGGGGCATCAGATCCGCGTTGTGATGGCGCCGCGGTAACAGACGCTGGATAGGTTATCTCGCCAACCAGCTTCGTAGAGCAATCACGACACCTGTTAAGGCGTCCCACCCTGAACAATGCCCGATGGCATCGAGACGCTTTAGGGAGGTGCTGAGATTCTGGCTTCGGTCTGCGATTATATCACTAATCGCGGCATGCAGGGGTTCGGCACCTACACCCTGCGCGGCGGCCCTAAGATGGGCACGACTGATTTCATTAGTGGCAGAGGCTGCTTCCTCAATGGCTTCTGCCAGACAGGTGCTCTTGTTTTCTTCACCCAATATCCGCAATGCGATCATCATGCCGCCGAGAAAGTCGTCTCCTGAGGGTGTGAGACCGGGTCCCATACCGATTAAGGTTGTAACAGCATCTCGAATATCGGCTGGATCGTTGCTCCCGCGTTGGACAAAGTTTTTCATCTTCCCGATGGCAGATGCGGCGGTAGGTAAGGTCGTGTTTTCTGATCCATCAGGAAAAATGAATGAGGCCAGCCCCTCAGCAGGGGTCACGTTGAACGCATGATCTGCCAATGTATTCAACCCCGCCGTGACTGTTTGTTTGTTCAGGCGGGTCGTGATGTCTGGTTGCCAACGTTTGGCGTCGCGGTAGGAAAAGGCAAAGCGATTTCCGATGTGAATGTGGGTCGCTGATATCCTTACGCGATCTTCGAGCTGCAATCCGCTGGCCTGCCAGTTGGTGTCGGGTGGGGCATTGGTTTGGGCATTGAGCGGCCCCAGCGAAAGCGCGGAATTGCCAAAGCAAATCCAGTCTCCCGCCATTTCAATATAGAAACTGCGTTCAAAAAGGGCGGCGACACGCCCATACTTCGGAAAATCTATGGCGTTTAGCGCCAAATCACCTGCCAAAGTAATGGCAAATTCGTTAGCGCTTTGCCCGTCAGCCATCGTCGCGAATGATATGGGTTCCTGTTTCGCCGTTCAGAGCATCCATTGCCTGTTCCAGGTCGGCAATGATCACGCGGTCGCCACCCCCTTCCAGAAATCGGATGGCGGCATCAATCTTGGGCCCCATACTGCCGGGCGGGAAATGTCCTTCTGCTTCCAAGGCTTTGATTTCTGAAAGTGTGACTTGATCAAGGAATTGTTGATCGGGCTTGCCAAAATTGATCGCAACCTTGGGAATCGCAGTCAAAATCATAAACGTTTCGATGCCGAGAATATTGCCCATCAGGGCGGAAGTAAGGTCTTTATCGACAACAGCCGAAACCCCGTGCCGGACACCCTTGGCACCGCGAATGACCGGAATACCACCGCCGCCGCCAGCAATAACGATAGTGCCCCGTTGCGCTAGCACTTCGACCAGCGATATATCGCAGACATGTTTGGGAATTGGTGAGGGGACGACGTGTCGCCAGCCGCGTCCAGAGTCTTCGGCCATCAACCAGCCGAGCTCTTCCTGCACGGCTTTGGCATCTGTTTCACTAAAGAACGGCCCAACGGGTTTTGTAGGGTTGTCAAAGGCAGGGTCGTTTTCGTCGACCTCCACCTGGGTCAGCAGGCACGCTACATGCCGCGGGTTGTCGTCCTCGCGTAACGCATTCTCCATCGCCTGCATTAGCAGATAGGCAATACCCCCCTGGCTATGGGCGACGCAAATATCCAGCGGCATGGGTGAAATGCGGTCACGGGTCAGCGCCTGTCGCATTAAAATCTTGCCAACGACCGGCCCATTACCATGCGTAATAATAAGCTGCTCGACCGCATGACCAAGAGGAAGGAGGGCTTGCGCTGTTTTCGCCGCAATTGCCTCCTGTTCGTCTGCGGTCCCTTTTATGTCTTCGGGGTGTGTGGCATTACCCCCGATCGCAATGACGAGCTTGTTGGGAATGGCATTACCTTCTGGCATCGCGTCTCTCCCTTAGCTATTGACCCCCAGCAGTCTGAGGGCAGCAAGTGCTGCATCTGCGTTTGATTCCGCAACATGAATGTCAGCCGCTTCTAGCGCCTTGATCTGGCTGGACCGTACTTGCGGATCCAGCTCTGTGCCGGTTACGGACGCAATGATAGCGGGGCCATTTTCACCGCGCAGGTCATCAAGCATTGTCACAAGCTGACCGGCCGGGTCTGGATGAGCGCCGTACCCGATCACGATATCGATCAGGATCACACCAATGGTGCTATCCGCCATGGCATCAGCCAACGGTTCATGACGAATTTCGGGATCGATCATCGGATGAGGTCGACCCTGTGTATATTGGTCATCGCCAAGATCAATTATTTGATGGGCTTCGTTGTTTTCTGATAGACCGACGGCGCCGGGGACAGCCGCATTGGAAGCAACTGGTAGACCGGCATCCAGTAAAATTAGCTGTGACTCAGCCGCCAGCGTGCCGCCGGAATAAAGGCCACGGATCCCTTTTCGGCTCTCAGGCAAACTGGTTCCCACAGATTCTGACTGTTCAAATTCGCCGCCGCCTAAAGCTGCTTGCGCCGCATCTTTCAGCGTCCTGGCTGCTGTTGCGTTCGTTGGGAGTTCAAGGTCGGTGGCACCGATAAAACAGACTGTGAAAGGTTTCGCGCTTTGCGCAATACGATCCATGATTCTGGGCAGGACTTTCTCGCCCGGTGGTTTTGAAATCAAGATGATGTGTTTGGTTGCGGTATCTGCATCGAGCCGATCAATTCCCATCAGAGTTGATACACCCCCAATTTCATCTTTGAGGTCTCTGCCGCCAACGCCAATTGCGTGAGAAACACCCCTACCATTATTGGAAATTAGCGAGGTGACTTCCTGAATGCCGGTGCCGCTGGCGCCGACGATGCCAATATCGCCACGCTTAACCTGGTTGGCAAAGGCGAGTGGTACCCCGTCCAGTATGGCGGTGCCACAATCCGGTCCCATCATCAGGACGCCTTCCTCGCGGGCCTGAATCTTGAGGCTAATTTCGTCTTCGATTGAGACGTTATCGCTAAACATCATGACATTAAGCCCGCGGCTAATTGCTTTGCGGGCTTCCGCTGCAGCAAATTCACCGGGAACTGATATCAGCGCGAGGTTGGCACCTGGATTAGCCTTGGCTGCTGCACGAATAGTTTGCGGTCGCCACTCTGTATCGCCGTCTGCCGAGCGTGTTTGACTCTTGATCTGAGGTTCAATGGTTTCGGCGGCTTTCTGCGCAGCAGCAGAATCGTTTGCACGGATGGCGAGGATCAGGTCACCACCTTCAGCGGCTGCTCCTTCGTCGGCCAACAGACCCGCATCTTTCAAAATCTGCTTGTTTGAGGGTGACCCCATCATCAGGCCAGCTTCATTAACGCCGTCCAATGCTGCGAGATCACGCGACAGGCGCATTAATGCAACGGAGTCTTTGTAAAACCCCTGAAAAACAATATTGAGGGTGACTTCCATCAGGAAAGTCCCAAATTTGCAGCCAGACGCCTAACAGCCTGTTCAAAACAAGCCATAGGGGCTCGGACGACGCCCGCACCAACCTGACCGATACCAGGCTCGCGGTGCGCGATCCCTGTATTGATCGTTGGAGCGATGCCTGAATCGACCACCAACCGAATGTCTATACCGGTTGGTACTCCGAGATAATCCAGCGATGGAATGGTCCATTCGGGATTCTCCGCAGCGCATATTTCCCCCATGCGGTAGGTATAGTTGGCCGCCTCTGACGCGGCTCCGGCGCCGACAAATCCGGCAACGGCAGGCGATGCCCCCATCGCAAAACCACCTAGCCCGATGGTTTCGACGATTGTGGAATCACCCATATCTGGGTTGGCGTCAGCTTCGGAATAACCGGCAAAATATAGTCCCTCCGGCATCTCGACCGGTGCCGTAAACCATTCATCGCCAGTGCCGCTTACGCGGATTCCGAAGTCAGTTCCATTACGGGACATGGCGGTGACTATCGAGGATCCCTCAATGTTCCGCACCGGGTCCATGATCGCCTTGCCCATCGCCATGGTGATATTGAGATGGAACTGGTCGTTGGCACTGATAAACGCCAGAGATTCCGACAAAGCCGTTGTGTCATCACTGGTCCTGGCCATTGCAGAGGCGATTGCCCGTAATACCAGTCCGGAGCAGGCAACGTTGCGCTGGTGCATTTCGTCGCCCATCGACAATCCGCGGGCAATCAGCGGTTTCAGTTCAATACCACCCATATCTTTCAGAGCTTTGCCCATAGCCGGGCCGAGCACATCCCGAATCCATGCGAGGCGATTGAGGACTTCTTCGTCATTTCCGCCAAACCGCATGACTTTGCCAAGGCCTTCATTGATGGCGCAATAGGCACGATTTCCGATTATTTTGTTTTCGACCACCATCACCGGTTGGCTGACTGTCGTCATGCCCGTCATTGGACCGACAGCGTCGTGATGATGATTGGCATCAAAGGCGATATCGCCTGATGAAGCCATATCAACCGCCTGTTCCAGATCGCTTGCCCATCCTTCAAAAACAGTGATCCCGGCGATGGCGCCCTGCATAGGCCCGCACATGCGGTCCCACTCTAGAGGTGGCCCGGCGTGCAGGATCATTTTGTCCTGCAGGTCAGGGACAATTTCTCCTGCGGGGACCACGTCGATCAGGACAGGTTCCGCACCAAGCATGCGTCGGATTGCTTCTTCGTTGGCTTTTTCGATGAGTTCCATCTGTCACTTTTCCTGAGATTAGGTACCCATCTTGGAAAGCAGTGTTGCAAGCTCTGCGCCACCACCTGCGGGTGGTTTCCAGTCGAGATGCACGACCGATACGTTGTGTTCCGCGAGCTCGCTAGCAAACTTATCGAGGCCGACATTGATGACGGAAAGGTCGCCGCCCAGCAATGATTTGTCGTCTTGATCAGAAGGCATTTATTTTTCCATTTCAGTTATTCGGCAGCGAGATCAACGAGACAGGCCGCTAAAACCTTTGCGCCAGCTGCTAGATCTGAAGCAGTCGCAAATTCTGCCTCATTATGGCTGATGCCACCCGCACAGGGCACAAAGATCATGGCAGAGGGGCAATAGGACGCCATCATACCTGCATCATGAAAAGCACCGGATGGAAGCTGGATCGCCGGAAAACTGAGAGCCTGTGCTGACTGTTCTACTGCCTGAACAATTTCCGCTGTAAAGCTTGCCGGGGTTTTGCGAAAGGTTTGCATGACCTCAATATCGCAAGGCGGCGCGGCATTGGTGCAGGCTTCGCCGATTTCGCCACTCAAACGCTCCAGCACCGCCTCGTCGGGGTGTCGTAAATCGATGGAGAATTCCGCCCGGCTCGCAACCGCATTGGGCGAATTTGGAGAGATGATCAGCTTGCCGACGGTATAGCGCAGGATATCGTCCGGATCCTCCATGACCGTGTTGAGCTCGGCCAGGCAACGCAACGCTGCTTGCAGAGCGTCGCGACGTGATTTGAGCGGCGCGGTTCCGGCATGGGCGGATTCACCCGTAATGTTGATTTGAAACCGCCGTGATCCCTGAATACCGATGACGGCACCAATCGTGTTGCCGGTATCTTCCAAGACGGGGCCCTGTTCGATATGGGCTTCTATATAGGCTGTCACGGGATGCTGCGTGGGGCGCTCACTATCAACCGGGGTTGCTTTGAGGGTTTCCTCTAATGCATGCGCAAAATACTTCCCGTCAGGGTCCTGAATATGTGCAAAATCATCGACCTTGGCGACACCAGTAAAAACCATAGAGCCCATGCCGCCTGGGTCAAAACGACTGCCTTCCTCATTTGTCCAGGCCACGACATCGATCGGCCGCATGGTTTCAATATTCGCATCTTCCAGGGCTTCCAGAACTTCAAACCCTGCCAAAACACCATAAATGCCATCGAACCGGCCACCACAGGGCTGACTGTCCATGTGGCTGCCTGTCATAACGGGAACCGCGTTTGACCCATCACCGTGACGGCGAATGAAGAGGTTCCCTATTTCGTCCTGACTGATTTTGAAATCACGCGACCGAGCCCAGTTGATTAGTGTTTCGCGGGCAGCGACATCGGTTGGCGATAATGCTTGCCGGTTTACGCCGTTATTTGGGATTGCGCCGAACTCAGACATCTCCATATGGCGACGCCATAGGCGTTGCTCATCGATATGCGCTGCTGCAAGGTGCGCGATGTCTCCAAGTGAATTTTCCGTCGTCATGAGGCGATTTCGAATTTTCCTGCGGATCGGCGTGTTTGGTTACCAATATATGACCATCATTACACGACCGGTAGTGAAGGCTCAATCAATGGCTGAAGGCATCAGTCGGGTCAGTCGAGCTCGTTGATCACGGTCCCGAGCACATCAACGATGTGATCTATTTCGGATTTTTCGATGATGAGCGGTGGTGCTAGAGCGAGAATGTCACCAGTCTGGCGGAACAGCAGGCCTTTTTCGTAACAGCGGAGAAAACAATCATAGCCCCGTGCGCCCGTCGCGCCGTCGCGCGACGCAAGTTCAATGCCGGCGACGAGTCCAATATTTCGGATATCGATGACGTTTTTCGCCTCGCTGAGAGTATGGACGGCTTCTTCCCAATAGGGCGCCAGCTCGGCGCAACGATCAAACAGTCTTTCGGTTTCGTATACGTCCAGCGTCGCCAGGGCCGCGGCGCAGGCGAGCGGATGGGCGGAATAGGTGTAGCCGTGGAATAGTTCGATCATGCCGGTCGGTCCGTCCATCAGCGCATCATAAATGGTATCCGTCGTGGCGACGGCTGACATTGGGACCGCGCCATTGGTCAATCCTTTGGCCATGGTCATCAGGTCAGGCTGGACGCCAAATCGTTCTGCCCCAAAAGAAGCACCAGTGCGGCCAAATCCTGTAATGACTTCATCGAAAATCAAAAGGATGCCATGGCGTGTGCAAATTTTCCGAAGTCGGTCGAGATAGCCGACGGGTGGCACCAGGACCCCCGTGGACCCCGCCATGGGTTCAACGATGACGGCTGCAATTGTTGAAGCGTCATGGAGCGCGACCAGCCGTTCCAGCTCGTCTGCCAGCGCCGCACCCCACTCGGGCTGGCCTTTGCTAAACGCATTCTTCTCAAGGTTATGAGTGTGGGGAAGGTGATCGACACCGCCCAGCATGTTGCCGAACTGTTTGCGGTTATTGACGATACCGCCAACGGCCGTGCCCCCAAATCCGACGCCATGATAACCGCGTTCTCGCCCGATAAACCGTGTTCGAGTGCCTTCGCCGCGGGCTCTGTGATAAGCGAGCGCGATCTTCAGGGCGGTGTCCACCGCCTCTGAGCCGGAATTGGCAAAGAAAACGTGATCGAGATTGCCCGGCAGCATATTTGTAAGACGACTGGCCAATTCGAAGGCAAGCGGATGGCCCATCTGAAAGGCTGTGGCATAGTCCATCTGATCCGCCTGCTGGCGGATGGCATCGGTAATCTGCTCACGACCATGGCCCGCATTCACACACCACATGCCCGAAACACCATCGAGGACTTCTCGTCCTTCTTCCGTGGTGTAATACATCCCCTTTGCGCTGACGAACATGCGCGGCGCCGCTTTGAACTGGCGGTTGGCTGTGAAGGGCATCCAATAGGATTGCAGATCGTTGATCGCTCTGTGTGTCGTGTCGGGCATTGAAGGTTATATCTCTGTGGGTCTGAGCATCTTCTGGCGCACAAGGATGCCATAGTCAGTCTAATCTGGGTATAATCAACCTACTTAAGCAATATGGAGAGTTTGAAATGGCTAAGTTGCGTCATATCGCCATTAGCGCGAAGGATTTGGAAACGACTGCGCAGTTCTATGAAAAAGCCTTTGGCATGGAACGAGTCCGTCAGTCCAAAGTGGCGATCATGTTGTCTGATGGTGTGGTATCATTGGCGATTCTGCATTTGCGGTCAAACGACAACGCACCTGATGAACGGGGCCCTGACTATATTGGCCTGCATCACATAGGCTTCCTGGTAGATGATGTGCCGGGTGTTAGCGCGGATGTTGAAGAGGCAGGCGGGACCTATCACGGTCAAATTCAAAATGTGGGCAACGGACCCGAATTTGAACGCAAATATCGTGATCCCAATGGCGTCGTGCTTGATGTGACCAGCAAGGAACACGCAACATCGTCCTGGCGAGTCCCCGTCGAATAGGGTGAGCAGTTAACTCTAACGGCCTGATTCATCACATTTTCTTTGTTTGACAGGCGATATCCCCTTTGTCATACGGGGGAGAATGATTTTAACACTGCCGTCGGGCTGGGGAGTCTCAGATGCGTCAGGGGAAGGCTGCGGTATTTGCCGCCCTTTTATCGCTAGCACAGATCAGCGTCGCTGATGCCGGTGAATCTCGGACAACTGGTGTCGGCCCCGCCGGGATCAAAGGCGTCGATAATCGTGTCGTTGTCGATAGTTCGGTTGCGCCCTGGAACGCGGTTGGTCGGATCAGTACCAGTACGGGAAATTATTGTACGGGTGTCCTGATTTCCGCGGATAGAGTTGCAACAGCGGCTCACTGTTTGTGGCGTGAAAAGACTTTGCGTTGGTTGCCGGTCTACGAAATCAGTTTTCTTGCCGGGTATCGCGATGGCAAATATCAGGAACGGGCCGCCATCGAATCTTATTTCCTGCCGAATGGGCTGGTTGACCAGAAAAAGCGGCGACTTAAGAAGGTGGGCGATTGGGCCGTTCTAAAGTTGCGGCGAGCTGTCAGCTCTAAAATCAACCAATTCCATTGGTTGATTTTACCCAGGCCTTTTGGAAAAAGACCCGACGCAAGGGCGAAAGCCTGATACAGGCCGGATACAGTTTTGACAGGAGCGAGTTCCTGACACGTCACGATGGCTGTTCTGTTACCCTGTTTTATCGCGATGATGCGCTGATGCATCATACGTGTGATGCGACGCGTGGCGATTCCGGGTCACCTATTATGGTCAAACGGCGCGGACAATATCGTCTCGTCGGGCTACATCTTGCGACCCGAAGTTACAGTAATTTGGTCAGTAGTGGTGTTGCGGTTACCGGGCATGGGCTAATCAAAAGCCTCATGAGTATGGCTCGGCGTGGTATCGAAGGACGCGTCATTGCTGAGGACCCCGGCAGTTATCAACCGGTAAAACCAGCTCATCATCGTCTCGAGGAACCGTTAGAGGCCATTCCACAACTTGTCGGCCGTTAAAGACGATTGGGCGACCGGTACCCGTCCTCTTTCCGCTGTTTCATATAGGCTTTGTATTTGAGGCGTTTGTCTGCGTCGCCATTTTCTTTGAACACATATGGACAGACATCGACACAGATATGGCAGTACGCCTCGTGGAGGCGTGAAAACGGGTAGCACTTTTCCATATCTATCCGCCAGCGCTTGATACCTTCCGTTACAATATGGTCTGTCGCGATCGCGTCTCCCGGACAGTTATTGCGACACAGATTGCACTTCTCACAATAATCCTGAACGCCAAAATCCAGCGGTTGATTAACCTCCAATGGTAAATCTGTCGTGACAAAGCTCGGTCGAAAATTGGCCGCGATGTCCGGGTTGATCAGGCTGCCATGACGGCCAAGCTCACCGATTCCGCAATGATAGAGGGTGGGGATGGCCTGGATTTGGGTGATTCCATTGTGATGCGCCCAGGCAGGATATCCTAATTCCCGAATATGGGCGGCAAGTTCAGTCGCGATCTGGGCAACTTCGACATAGACCCGGAAGGTTTCGGCTTCGATGGCCAGCGAACCCTTGAGGACGTTCGCGTAATCCTCTTTGACGACAATGCCTATGACGTTTTTATGCGGCATGTCAAAATCTAGATCGACCATTATCGGCGTGAGCTCGGTACATCCGATGAGATCGGCCCCCAGCGCTTTAGCTTTAGCTTGTATGTCGGCGGTGATAGTTGCCGGGTCGTTGACCTTTGTTTCTGTCGGGTTGACGGGTCCGTCGCGATCTTCCGCGAGGGCCATCCACTCATCATGCGCGGCTGTGCGGACGTCGTCTTTCTTGTTCCATTGCGGTACATTTTCGAGACCCGCCTCCTCGACAAGACGTTTCAGAAGTGGATCGGCAAGGCCTTGTTCGCGTCGCCAGCTAATTCCGATCATATGACTCTCCCCGGTTTCGGGAGCGTCTTAACGTTTGGTCCCATGACGCCATCCGCAGACTGTGGTTAATTATGGGAAAAGGGTAGCGCTATATACGCCAGAACAAAATGAAAATGACGGTGGCGCCAGACAAGGGAGGCTAGGATGAGCGAAGAAGATATCGTCGTATTGCCCGACGATAACGGCATTTTACCGGCGGCAACCGTTGCCGCGATCCGAAATGGTGACGCCTATCCCGAAACTACGGGGTTTAGCAAAACTGTTGAGTTCATTGATTTTGAGCGACACGGAAAGCCTTTCACACAAGTACTGACAACTTTTAAGCCTGACACCCCTCGACTCCATAATGGAAGAGAGATCATGCTGGTTTGTGGTGAGGGCGGCAAAGATAACGGCAACGGCTTTATCGATACTTATGAGAAAAAACCCGGGATGGCGCCGTGGCTTGCCAGCCGCGGTATCACCGTCGCAATCGTGCCCCGCCTAGGGCGTTGGCATTTTTTCGATGAGGGCGGGAGCTGGATGGATATTCCCCTCAAAGAACGGATGCCCGTCTTTACCAGACATCAGAAAGATTACTGGTCTAAAGATGACTATACGGTCCATGCGTTGAAGGGTCAGGCCAGCCCAACGGGCAGTGATACCTATCGTTTGCCGGTAGAGGGCACCGCACTCTATGACCATATGTTGGCCGCAACGCCTGACACAATTGTCGAAGGGTATCGGCAGGGAGCGGCGCGCGCGCTCGAAAACCATACCCGGTCTCGCGATGAAATATTGCTGCTCTATTGGGGTTTCTCGACTGGGGGACCGTTCCTGTGGGCGTTGTGTCGCCATTTAACACCTGACGGCATGCTGGGATGGGGCACGTCGAATAATCCATCGGCTTATCTTTATAGCCGCGCGAGTACCGGTAATCATGACTGGCCCTATGAAGAGTCCTGCCTGCGGGTCCGGGAACGTGGCCGTCCTGATTTTCATTTCTATACGACCCATATTGATGATGACCTCCGGGAGGAATGGTTTCAGGAATCCTTGCATGCACCTAATTTCAAATCGGTTGAAGATGTCTTCATGCATTACAATGTTGCGGCACTGACGGAGCAGGCAACGCGGATTTGGGAATCAGGCTTCTTGGCGGCTGAAGATCGCGCAGGGGGCTTTGCCGAATTTCTCCAGAAAATTATGTTGCCTCTGTATCCGGCGGATGAATTGCGCGATGTCGCTGTCCTGGAAATGAACGGCACACTCGATCAGGTTATCCAGCCGTGGAAGGTCGATGCGGCCCGTAAAGTCACCGAAAAATATTGCAAACGGTATCGGGTCGCACGCCTTGAAGACTTTCGGCACGATATTCTGCATGATACCTGCAAAACCGTTGGGCGCATCTGGTTCAAGCTGATTGAGAGCGGCCATTACGATTAAGAGCAAGGGACGGCCATGCACAAAGAAGACGAAAAGTTTATCGATGTTGAGGGCGTAAAAACCCACTACTACGAAAAAGGCAACGGCCCGCCGCTTGTCCTGTTTCATGGTGGTGCCTTTGGTCACCCCACCGCTGCCGACAGCGCGTGGGACTGGAGCACAAACTTTGATGTGTTGGCCGAACGCTACCAGGTCTTTGCCGTTGATAAGCTTGGTCAGGGTTTTACGGACATTCCCAAATCCAATGACGATTACTGTATGGCTGCGGTCGTTCAGCATGGGGCTGATACGATAAGAGCGCTGGGTTTGGGGCCGGCGCATCTGGTGGGGCATTCACGCGGTGGTTATCTCGTTTGTCGCCTTACCCTCGATAATCCCGAGCTGGTGAAAAGTTGCACCATCGTTGATAGCAATACCAGCTCTCCTGGCGTGGAGTTAAACGCGATCGTGCTGGGCAACCCCCCGGAACCGCTTTTATCGAGCGAAAGCCATCGCTGGATATTCGAGCACTATTCCTACAGCCCAAATCACATTACCGACGACTGGCTGGATATTTGTTGTGAAATCGCGGCCCGGCCGGACTATCGGGTGGCCTGGGAGAAGATGGAAACCGAGGAGCTGCGGCTAAGACAGTTTTCCCCCGGATTGGCTGCCGACAAGTCCAAGATGTTTGCAAAGTTGCGGGATGAGGGGATAAAGCGACCCACACAGATTATCTGGGGCAAGAACGATCCCACCGCATCATTGGAGCAGGGCTGGGTTCTCTATGACCTCATCACCAAACATCGGCGCGACGTCCAGTTTCATGTCATCAATCAAGCAGGGCATTTTTCCTATCGTGAGCATCCCAAAGCGTTCAACGAATTAATTCATGCGTTTGTCGCCGCAAACGAGTAAGCGCAAGAGTCTACACCCCGGAAGCATAATATGCTCTCACACGAAGACAACGAATTGCTGACCCGTACCAACGTCGGAACACCGATGGGTGATCTGATGCGGCGATACTGGATTCCGGTGGTGTTTACCGATCAAATTGCCAAACCGGATTGTCCGCCGGTTCGGGTCCAGTTGCTGGGCGAAAAACTGGTAGCGTTTCGCGATACCAAGGGGCGACCGGGTTTGATTGATGAACGTTGTCCGCATCGCACCGCCTCAATGTTTTTTGGCCGCAACGAAGAATGTGGTTTGCGTTGTGTTTATCACGGATGGAAGTTTGATATTCACGGCGAATGTGTCGATTTACCGAGTGAGCCGGAAGGCAGCAATTTGCAACGCAAGGTCAGAATCAAGGCCTATCCCTGCCATGAACAAGGGGGCTTGGTCTGGGCTTATATGGGGCCCGCCGAGCTCAAACCGGAATTTCCCGAACTCGAATGGACGATGGTGCCGGATTCGCATCGCTATGTGACACGCCGCATCCAGGAATGTAACTGGCTACAGGGGCTGGAAGGCGGTTTTGATACCAGCCATCTCGCTTTTCTCCACCGCGGGACGGCAGGAACAAACCGTCGCGTTGTGCCCTCGCAATATGCCGTCGTGCCGACGGAATTCGGTTTCATGGCGGGAACTGGTCGTGTTCAGAAAGAAGGGGAGGTAAACTGGGCATCCAACCTGATGTGCATGCCGTTTCATAAGGTATTTGCTACGAGCCCGGAGGCGGCCCATATGTGGGTGCCGATCGATGATGAAAACACGATGCTCTACAGTGTCGATTATTGGCCTGATCGACCTCTTTCAGAAGAATATCTTGAACGTACGATAACGCATCACGGAATTCATACGGAGAATCTTCCGGGGACTGACATCCCGATCCACAATAAAAGCAATGACTACAATATAGATCGCGACCTTCAGGCGAGCGGCGAATCTTATACCGGGATGGAAGGACTTGGTGTCCAGGATGCGGGCATTCAGGAGTCGATGGGGCCAATTGCAGATCGCTCCATTGAACATCTCGGTGTTAGCGACACGGCAATAATCCAGATTAGAAAATTACTCCTACAAAGCCTGAAAGATTTCGCTGACGGAAAGACTCCGCCGGGGCTCGATCCGGTGAGTTATCGTGCACGCTCCACACGATTTGATTTACCGGAAGGAGCATCGTTTGAAGAAGCAATAAAAGAACAGTTGAAACGCGACTACGGGTCAGTCGCTGCCGAATAAGAAAGGTCATACAGATGAATGGTGCCGCCCTCATCGCAGAAATTCTAAAGCGGGAAGGAACGGAGTTTCTATCCTGCTATCCCCGAAATCCGGTCATTGAAGAATGCACAAAGCTCGGTATCCGACCGATTTTATGCCGCCAGGAGCGTGTTGGTGTCGGCATTGCAGACGGCTATACGCGGATCATGCGCGGAAAGGTGAATGGTGTGTTCGCCGCACAGGCCGGTCCGGGTATTGAGAACGCTTTTCCTGGCGTGGCACAGGCCTTTAGTGAGAATGTGCCGATCCTGATTTTACCGGGAGGCATGGGGTCATCGCGCCAGTATCGGCATCCGACCTTTAGTGCTGCCGATGTGTTTGCGCCCGTGACAAAATGGTCTGCAAGGGCGCATTCGGTCCAGGCAATCCCCGACCTGATGCGTCAGGCCTATCATGCGATGCGCACTGGCAAGGGTGGCCCAGTTCTCCTCGAGATTCCGCTTGAAGTCTGGGATCAGGAATATGAAGGCCCGGTTGAATATGACTCTGTGCGGCCCTATCCGCTTGGCCCTGACCCTGAGGCGATCACGGAGGCAGCGAAGATATTGCTTGCGGCTGAGAACCCAATCCTGTGGGCTGGACAAGGAGTGCTCTATGCGGATGCCAGCGAGGCCGTTGCAGAACTGGCGGACCTCGTTCCGGCACCGGTGATGATGACCAATCCGGGAAAGAGCGCCATTCCAGAAAGTCATCCATTGGCGCTTGGCGGCAGTACGCGGTCACGTCCAAGGATGCTGTCCGATTTTATGGAACGTGCCGATCTGGTGTTTGCCATTGGCTCCAGCCTGACGATTACCAATTTTGGGCCCAAGGTGCCGCCCGGCAAAAAAATTGTACATTCGACCAATGATCCGTCCGACATCAACAAGGACTACAAAGCGGATCACGCCGTAATTGGTGATGCAAAATTGGTGGCTGAGGCGTTGGTCGCCGAGATCAAGCGCCAGCGCGGCGATGTTGATGCAAGTGTCGCGAAGTCTCTTAAGGAAGATATCGCATCAATCAAGACAGCCTGGATTGACGACTGGAAAGATCGTCGGACCTCTGATGAAGTTCCTATCAACCAGTATCGAGTCATTCAGGATCTGATGGATACGGTCGACCGTGATCAGGTGATTATCACGCATGATTCCGGTAGCCCGCGTGAACAGATGATGTCGAGTTGGGAAAGCACGGTAGCTGGATCCTATATGGGATGGGGGAAATCCACACAGCTTGGTTACGGTCTAGGCCTTAACTTGGGTGCCAAAATGGCAGCACCGGATAAAGTTTGTATCAATGTGATGGGTGATGCGTCCTTTGGTATGACCGGGCTGGATATAGAAACCGCCGCGCGGAACGGTATCGCAACGCTGACGATTGTCTTCAATAACGGTGTGATGGGTGCTGAACGGGATGTTCTGGTGCACTCGACAGAAAAATATGGCGCGCTGGACGTCGGCGGTAACTACGCAAAGGTCGCGGAGGGGCTGAACCTGGCATCACGCCGTGTAGAAGCACCGGAGGATATTGTCCCCGCGATAAAAGATGCTGTCGCTACGACGCAAGCAGGCTCACCCTATCTACTGGAGTTTATCGTTAAAGAGGGTCACGATTTCTCTCGGGACAAGGTTGCCGGGCTGTAGAAATTTTATCCGTCGCGGAAGGCATCCATCATCGGTTTTTGCTGGCCGCCATCGATTTCGATCATCGTGCCGTTGACGAAATGCGCCAATGGTGATGACAGATAGGTCACAAGGTTGGCGACCTCGACGGTCTCGGCAATACGCCCCAAGGGGATACTGCGGGGGGCTAGCTGATCTGCTTCCTCGATGCTGAGCTCCATATCCCGCGCCATGCCTTGGACGAGCCCTGCCCAGCGTTCGGTACGGACCGGACCCGGATTGACCGCGACGAAGCTGATATTGTCTTTGCCATATTGACCGGCAAGTGAAATTGTCAGGTTTTGACCGGCGGCGTTGGCGGCACCGGGAGCGATTTCCCAATAGGAATGTTTGACGCCGTCATTACCGATCAGATTGACGACACGGCCACCGCCCTGCTTTTTGAAATGCGGCAGGGCAGCACGGGTGCAGCGGACATAGCCAAAGAATTTGAGCTGTAGCGCGTCTTCCCACTGTTCATCGGAGAGATATTCCAAAACCCCGCCGGTTGCCGCACCGGCATTGTTGACCAGAATATCAATGCCGCCGAGCGCTTCTACGCCACCATCGATAAAAGCGTTGGCCTGATCCGTATCAGTCAGGTCCGCGGTGATTGGGACAATTTTCTGCCCTGTGGCGTCTGCGATCTCTTTGGCAGCGGCCTCCAAGGGTTCTTTACGACGGGCACAAATGGCAACATCAACGCCTTCCTGGGCGAGCCCCAGGGTGATGGCCTTGCCAATCCCTTCGCTGCCACCGGTTACGATTGCTTTTTTGCCCTTTAATTGAAGATCCATTGCTCGCTCTCATTCGATTGGTTTTTAAATTTCAAGCCAGATCATGGCGCTTTTTTTCGATGCGGGAAATGCCTCATTGGAAATTTTTACGGCGTCCCCCGTTGCTCTGCCCGGAGAGCATGCCTTACCTTGTTGTGAGGAGAGACAGAGACCGGCAATGAACCAGACAATACCTATCCGCTATATCGGCGAACCGGTAAACCGGCTTGAGGACGAGCGATTTCTCACCGGCACCGGTCAGTTTATTGATGATGTCTCGTTGCCAGGAATGGTCCATATGGCAATTCTGCGCAGTCCACAGGCTCATGCGCGGATAAAAGGCGTCGATGTAACGGCGGCAAAGGAGATGCCGGGGGTGATTGACGCCTTCTCGGCCGCCGATATTGGAATGGCACTGCCCGATATTCCGTTGCGTTTGGCGCCTTTCAAAGGGTTTGAACGGTTTCTTCAAAAGCCTATCGCTGTCGAAAAGGTGCGCTATGTAGGCGAACCCGTTGCGGTTGTTATTGCGGAAGATCGCTATGTCGCGGAAGACGCATTGGCCTCTATTGCTATTGATCTCGATAGGCTTCCGGCTGTGACGAATGTCGATCAGGCAGAAGCGGGTGCTGTATTGCTCCAAGAAGAAGCGGGCGAAAATGTCGGTGCCGCCTATCCGGTTGGCCGGGATGATATCGAAGAGGCTTTTAAGGAGGCGTCCTATACAAGACGGGAGCGGTTTGTCACCAATCGCCACGCGGCCTGTCCGCTGGAAACGCGGGGGCTGATCGGAGAGTGTGAGCCATCTTCGGGCATTTTGCGTCTGACAGGCGCGGCTAAAGTCACGTTCTTTAACCGGCGGCATTTGGCAGCAGCATTTGGCGTCGAAGAAGATCAGGTCGAACTGATTGAAATGGATGTCGGTGGCGCTTTTGGCGCGCGCGGTGAACTCTATCCCGAGGACTATCTGGTTCTGATCGCGGCGCAACGTATTGGCAGACCCGTAAAGTGGATTGAGGACCGCCGCGAGAATCTCATGGCGTGCAATCATTCCCGCGATATTACCTGTGATCTGGAAATTGCAGCGACGCGGGAGGGTGAAATACTCGGGATGCGCTGCGAGGTGCGCGGCGACCTTGGTGCTTATGTTCGCACCAACGGCGGCGTTGTGCCGTCAAAGGCCGTTCAGTTTTTACCCGGCCCATATCGCATTCCTGCCTTTGCAGCAGAGATGAAGGCGATTGTCACCAATAAGACACCCGTCGGCACCATGCGGGGGCCAGGCCGGTTTGAAGCAAATTTTTGCCGCGAACGGATGCTCGATATGATGGCCGATGATCTGGGAATCGATCCCGCGGCATTGCGTTTGCGCAATCTGATGAAGCCATCAGAACTTCCCTATCGGATCGGCGAGCTGGTGCCGGGCGATCCCGACGCAACGTTTGACGATGGCGACTATGGATCAGCCTTTCAGCAGCTTTTGGATGAAGTCGATTACGACCACTGGAAAGACCACCAGGGCGAAGTCGTTGATGGGAAGCTGATGGGGCTCGGGCTGGCGATCTTTGTTGAAAGCAGCGCCGCAGGCCCGCCCGAGACAGCGCGGATTAGAGTCGCCCCTGACGGTGCTATTGAGATTCGCACCGGTGCGTCATCCGTCGGGCAGGGGCTGGAAACCGGTATGGCGCAAATCTGCGCAGAAATATTGGAGATAGATATTTCCGGTATTTCGGTGCGCCATGGCAGCACGACTCTGGTTGAGAGCGGTGGCGGTACTTTCCATAGCCGCTGCACAGTGATGGCGGGAAATGCCGTCCGCAAGGCGTCAGAAGCGTTAATTGAGAAGGCGCTGGAACTCGCGGCACTGCGCTGGAATGTTTCCGCCGATGGACTCTCCTATGAAGCGGGCAGCGTCGTGAATGGCGAGGGTGATCGGCTGACATTGCCGGAGCTTGCAGAATTTGCCGCGACCCGCGACGCGGATGCTTTGTCTGTTGATGCGAGTTTCAGCAATGACGGCAAGCTGTCTTATTCCTACGGCGCGCATGCGGCATTGGTGGCGGTGGATGTCGAAACTGGCGGGATTGAATTGGTCAACTATGCGCTGATCGAAGAAATCGGCCGGGCGCTGAACCCGGCAATGGTGAAGGGGCAGGCCGTCGGTGGGCTGGTGCAGGGACTTGGCGGTACTTTGCTGGATCATTTCATCTATGACGCTGATGGCCAGCTGATGACGACCAACCTTGCCGAATATCTATTACCGCTTGCGACAGATTTGCCGGAGATAACGGCGATTACCCTTGAGGACAGCCCATCTAAGTTTAATCCAATGGGGTTCAAGGGCGCGGGGGAAGGCGGGATCGTCGCGGTTGCTGGAGCGGTCGGCAATGCGGTGGCGCAGGCATTGCGACAGTACGGTGTGAAGATCACCGATCTGCCCCTGTCACCCATGCGCCTTCGCGAATTGCTTTCTGAAAAAGGAGCCTGATATGGCGATCGATGTTCATGCTCATTTTGTGCCGCCATCAGTCATTGAAACACTGGCGGACCGGGGCGCCGATTTTGGTATTGATCTGGTGGAATCGGAACCGGGATGTCATTGCTGCAAGTTTGCCTCAGGGATTCAAATCAGGCCATTTTTCGACACCTTGACCGATGTCGATATCCGCCTCAACGAGATGGAGAAAGTTGGGCTGCGGCATCAGGTTCTATCGTTGTGGACCGATATTTTTGGCTATGAAATGTCGGCAGATAAAGGGCTCGCCTGGCACCGTCTGATGAATGAGTGTCTGGCTGATCTGTGTGAAAAACATTCTGAACAGTTTTCGTGGATGGCATCAGGCCCGATGCAGGATGCGGCAATGGCAGCGCGTGAACTCGAACGATCGATGCAGGCGGGCGCTGTCGGGGCAATCGCCGCGACGCATATCGATCATGAAAATCTCGGGGAGTGCGATCTCGATGAATACTGGGCGGCGTGCGTTGAGTTAAACGCGCCGGTGTTTTTGCATCCCGCCCAGCCGATTGCGCCACAACGCGCCAAGAAGTTCGCTCTCAATCAGGTTGTCGCCTATACCAATGACACGACACTGACTGTCGGTTCGATGATTTCAAATGGCGTGCTTGACCGGTTTCCCGACTTACAGCTGGTGTTGTCCCATGGCGGCGGATCGGTGCCGTGGCTGATCGGTCGGTTTGATCGAATGCATCACGCGGCGCCGCATAAGCTCACCGGCACGGTCGCCGAGAGGCCACCATCAACCTATCTCGACCAGATGTATTACGACACCATCCTGCATCACGGCCCGGCTTTGCGTTACCTCCGCGATCTGGTCGGAATTGAAAAGATGGTGCTGGGAACGGATCTACCGTTTCCGCCGGGCGACCCTGATCCGCTGACCACGTTGAAGAATGCCGCGTTCAGCGAGGCAGAGATCGAGCAGATTGTCGCAACAAATCCGCATGCACTCTATGATCTCTAGAGTGTCACCACAGCCGGTCGGTGGCGATGGCAGCCCCTTCCGACATGGCCTTGAATTTTGACCAGACCACATCGGCAGTAACCTGTGGCTCCAACCGCGCAAAGGTCCCGAACCCGCAATCCGATCCCGCCATCACCCGTTCTTTGCCAACGACGCCTGCCCAGTTACACAAGCGCTGAGCGATTAGCTTGGGATGCTCGACAAAATTGCTGGTCGAGTCGATAACGCCGGGAATGAATATCTTGTGATCGGGAATATCCATTCCCTTGATATCTTCCCATTCATGCTCATGGCGCGGGTTTGCCCCTTCAAACAGGATTGCGGCCGGACGCGCTGCCATCAGAACCGGGAAAATCTTCGCCAGCGGGAAATCGTGATTATGGGGGCCCTCATAATTGCCCCAACAGACATGCAGCCGCATGGCATCGGCGGGAATATTGGCAGTCGCCGCGTTGACCGCCTCCATATTGCGCCAGGCAATTTTGAGAAATTCATCATCTGACAGGTCTTTGTACTGGTTGTGCCGCGCTGAACCAAAATCCGGGCAGTCGATCTGCAGGATCAGCCCGGCATTATGGATAGCTTCATATTCGGTCTTCATCGCATCAGCCATCGCCGCGATATAGGTCTCTTCGTTCTTGTAATAATCATCCGGCACAAATTTGCTGAGCACGCCCGGTGACGCCGCGGTCATAAAAGCCTCTGTCGGCTGGCTGTCACTGATCGCCGCCTTAATATGGTTGAGGTCGCGTTTGAGCGGTTCCTCATTCACATAGGCGATGGGGCCGACCACCCAGGGGCGGCCATATTGCAGCCCCCAGCCGCCGCGCTGTTTTTTGACGCGCGCTTCGAATTCCGGATGTTCGATAATGTCCTGATTGGCATTTTCTTTCGGTATTTCCGCACCGGGCGGGGCGCCGGGATCGATGTTGGACAGACGATGCCGTACATAAAACGTATAGGAGATTTTCCCCATATCCCCGTCGGAGACGGTATCGACACCGCACGCAACCTGTTTGGCGACAACGTCACGAACCGCTTCGGCGACCCGTTTTTCCAGAGCGTCGGCATCATGCGGCTGGTTCTGGTCTTCCGCCGTGAGCAGGTCAAAGAGATCAAGTGGCCGTGGCAGGCTGCCGACATGGGTCGTCAGAATACGATCGGTACTGGTTTTCATGCGTGTTACCCCGCGCTGGTGTCGTCGCCGCCCGACTTTCGGGTGATGATATGATCGATAGTAGATCGTCCGGCGTCACTGGTCATCAGCCAGACATAAATAATCACCTTGGCAAAACGCGGCAAATACAGGCACCAGCCCATCCGATCGAAAGCCTTAACTGGCAGCCATTCCCAGGGTGCCGCTCGCGGGTTAAGCTCCTGAAGAAAATAATGACAAATCAGGGGGCGACGATATGCAATCACCCGAAGCGTTTGAGCAGGCGATGGCCCGGATCATCTGGGACACGCGTTGGAAAACCCACACCGCCTTCGATGTCTGGCTGAACAATCATATGTGCCGGGAAGGCGCGGCCGTGTTCGGGCTGGAACATTGTGTGTTCGCTGATCAGTTCCCCCGCTGGTTCGGCCATATCATCGGCAACTGCCCGGCCCTCGATGCCCGGCAATATATGATCGACAACATGTATGTTGAGGAAGTCCACGACCCGACCATCGGCACGGGCCATTATGAAAGCATGGTCGATTTCGCCGTCGCGCTCGGCCATGACCGTGATTTTGTCCTGACCTATCAGGGCGCGGTCTATACCAAGATGGCGCTGGCCTATTGGGATCGTGCGGCGCGCGCCTGGCACTGGCTCGATGCCTTTGCCGCCGTCGCCGGGCTGGAAGCCGCCCGTGGCCCGATGGTCGCCGCGCTCGGCAGTGTCGCCTCGCTGAAGCGCAGCGTGTGGGAACCGCTCGGTCTCGATGATCAGGCGCTGGAACACTGGTCGGCGGGCGAAGCCGCGGACCTTCCCGAAGGCGGCCATGGTGATATGACGCTCAAAATCCTCGCCAAACATGCTGACAGCGAAGAAAAGCAATCCCGCGTGCTGGCATTGCTGCAGGAAACCATGCAAATTCGTTGGTATCATTTCGACAATATTGGCCGCGACGCTCTCAAAGCCTCTGGCATTGAAAGCTGACCCAGTTTCATTTTCTGACGGAGTAACAATAAATGACCGACACCAAGGATTTTCCGCCTGACGTTCTGCTCGAAAGCCGTTCGCGCGTGGCGCTGCCCAACCGCGATGCCCTGGATGAGGCCGCCCGCGCGGTCTATGACGCGCATGTTCATATCGACCCCGCCGCTGGCAAGTCGCTCGCCGGGCTCTATGGGCCGGGGGGAATTCGGCTGCATTCCAAAAAGCTGTCGGGCCTGTCCTCCCCGGCGGCGCATTATCTGCGCCATGGCGCGGACTATACCGAACAGGAACGCGAGGTCGCGATCCTCACCACGGCGCGGGAATATGATTCACAATTTGAATGGTGCGCCCATGAGCGCGAAGGGCAGCGCGTTGGCTTGCCGATGGAAACCATCGATGTTATCCGCCACCGCCGCCCGACGGATGGGCTGCCGGAAACCCATGCCGTGCTGATCGAAATGGGCCGCCAGCTGTTCCAGACCAAGAAGCTCGACTCCGTCACCTATGCCCGCGCCACCAAAGCCTTCGAGATCCCGACCCTCGTCGATCTCATCTCGCTGATGGGGGCCTATTCCTCGACCGCGATCTTGCTGGCGGCATTTGATGTGCAACTGCCGGAAGGTGCGGATCCCGCGCTGCCAGTGGATTAAGCGGGATTAGTTCACCGGGGCGTGATATCGAGTTCGCTTATGTGGGGCGGATTTATCGATTTAATAGCTAAAATTCCGCCGTCCTTTTGGGGCGTGCTTGTAGGTGCTGTTTTTCCGCTGATTGGAATTTATTTTACCAATCGGCACAACGCTAGAATGCAGGGTCGCCAGTTCAAAGAACAGCGCAAGTTAAACAAAAAGGATGTCGAAATTTCCTTGAAAAAGGAGATTTTTCTGTCAGCGATAGAAGCCGTTTCTACGGGGACTAAGACTTTGGCCGGGTTGAGCGACATCAACCGTAGTTACGATGATTGCATGTCCGAGTTTTTAACGAAAGCACCTGCTATAACGAAGGTGTATGTGGTTGCAACCCAGGAAACACTTGAGGGAATTGCGAAGATAGAAGCTTTCATTTCCAGTGCAATAATAGATCTTACATCCGAAAGAATGCAACTTGAGATCATATCTGGTCAGACAAATCGCTCTCAAAAATTGATGGAAGATACAGGCAAAGGACGTGAGCTAGTATTGAAAAAAATGGAAGATTTTAACGAAAAGCGCTCTACGGACCAAATCAGATTGGAAGCTCTGGAAAAGGAATTCGCGTATCTTCTCAAGAAAATAAAGACCATCAAAAGAAACTTGGAGAACTATCTAGCAATTTAGCTACAAAGAATCTCGAAGTGGCTGCTTTATGTGCGCGAAAATCGTTTGAATTGAATATGTCACTTACTCCGGTACTTGTCTCGATGAGAAAAGAATTGGGTTTGCCGATTGAAGAAACGGTTCTGTTAGATTTGATGCCAAATCTTGATGAAACAACCGATCAAGTTAATAAATTCATGTCCGATGTAAATGACCAAATTAAAGAAGAGCTTACCGATAGCTCCGAAGAAGGGTAGATTTCGTTTTTACTGAGCTAAGTGTCCACCCCCGGTAGCAGCGCCGCTAATTTAGTTTTCAATAAGTGGTAAAAATACCATAAACTGTGGATGGGTACGGTATTTTTATGTATAGGAGTTTGTTCCTGTTTTGTTCTCATGGTATCATGCTGGTCATGGACCAGAACTTGGAAGAATCCCAGAAAGAATTAACGCCGTCACGGCGTGAGGGAGATGATCGCACGGCAGCGATCCGGCAGGAGCTGGCGGCGGCAAACCTGATTGAGGCGGAACGCGAGGTGCTGCTGTTCAACATCCGCTATGCGCTGGCGCAGAACTTCCAGCACCGCCCCACCAGACGCCAGCATTATGTCGAGGATGATTTCACCGGCTGGGCCAAACAGGTGCTGGCCCATATGGAACTCACCGGCGTGCGGTTTTTTAAGAACAAGGTGACGGGCAACCGGCATTTTCGGCCGGATCGGTTTTGATTCGCGATTACGAAGACTTTCCTGATAGGGTTGTGATACTCTCCTCGCGGACACAAAACGTAAGGGATAAGCGGGTTATGAAGCGACTTGTTGTTCTTAGTCTTTACGAGCTAGGAGAGGTTATTGCGGACCTCAGTAATAGAATTCATTCGACGACAATTACTTTGGGAGATATTTACGTGCCTCTGACGAAAGTGGAACGGTCACTTTCGGAGTTTGTGCGTAGCCAATCGGCTTTTGGTCTGTCGTTGGATGTTGCCGAGAACCTTCGAGTTACTGTTTCGGGCATGATACAAAAGACTTTCTATGTCGACGAAAGCAGAGAGAACTTTAAGGAAGGTCTCGACTTTTCCGATGAAATTCCCAGGTGGTATTTCTTTGAGGTCACCAATCGAATAGATAAATTTAAGCACGTATTTGCCGCGGAGTGCGGGCGGAGCGAAATTTATTCTGTTGAGCAGAAGATGGGGTATGATATCTCCTCGCTTCTGCATGATGCGGAGAAAAATATCCATGCGGATATTCGCCATTTAATATCGGATAACGCATTAACAGAGGTAAGGGACGCAGGTCGTTGTTTCGCATTGGAGAACTATACTGCGAGTGGGTTTCATATTTTGCGAGCGTTAGAGGTGGTAATGGGGGATTACTACAAAAAGGTAGGTGGTGAAGATAAGGAGTTTCGCAGTTGGTTCGATTACACTAAAGAATTTGAAAAACTTGTAGACACGCGAGAGGGGCGACAATCAGAATTTCCATCACCTAAAGTCGTTTCGATGTTGGATCGGATGCGACAACTGGATAGAAATCCATTAATGCATCCAAGAGACTCCTTGGATGAGATGGCGGCAGACACCTTATTTAAATTGGGTGTCGTGACAATTACCGAGCTTGCTAAAGACATGCGAGAGATGACAGGGCAATTGGAATTGGTGCCGGAGGCCGAAATCTCTTAAAACTGGAGACGAGAAACGCGAACAAGAAGCGCAAGAGTGAGGGCTTAATACGCTGCGTAAGCTGCGAAGGGAAAAAACCGTTATGGACGAATCCCCAAGTCGTGATTCACTATTCAAATATAGAAGGGGCGGCGAACCGAAGTCCACCGCCCCAGACCTGAGCAAGTAGATCAACTGCTAGGGAGAACTACTTGCCCTTCTTACGGTTGGTCTTGATGGTCTCAACAACGTGAGTATCTTTACGTCGTTGGGCCGTCTTGACCGTCGTAAAGCGCCCGGTTTTGGCGCTACGACCGATTTTGTTTGCCATGCTTCAACACCTCCTTCCCGGAGCTAGTTGCTCCTCTGTGTAAGCAACATCACGGAATGGTGGTTTTCAGCAGCTCCCAAAACAGCCGCAAGCTAAAATTATCGGGCGAATCGGTTAGGAAAGTCGACTCATATTCGAGTCAACCAATCGAGATAAAGTTATCGTTTTCTACGCACATTGTGTAGGTGTCGGTGTTGTAATCCCTGGTCAGGTCGGCGCGCTCGCAGTCATTCTTTTTGCCCCTGCCATATTCGTCATCGAGGCCAAAGGCATGGCCGACCTCGTGCTCATGGGTGTTGTCATCGGTCATGGTGGAGAAGTTAAAGAGCTGCAGCGGGTTGGATTTGTACATCTGGTTAAAGCCATGCGGCAGGAACTTGGTGGCAAAGCGGATCGTCAGGTGATCGCGTTTGCGGAGCTGCTTTTTCACCGCGCCGAACTTGTGGTCATTATGGCCCTTCATCCACAGGCGGAGTTTAAAGACGCCGGGGATGGTCCAGTACTTCTCGGCGATGCGCACGAAGTTGCTGTACACCCAGAGCGCAGCGGTTTGGTCTTGATCAGCTTGCCGGCGGCGTTTTTCCAATAGAGCGTCATATTGGTCTTTACCCGACAGCCAAATTTTGGGGTGCCGCTTTTGCCGTACTGATATTCGATTTTACCGAGGCTGATATGCTTGTTGCGTTTGTCACGCTTGTAGAGCGGCTTGCCGTCATATTTCTTTTTCTTGCCGCGGATCACCTTGGTCTTGAGGGTCTGCTTGCGCAGCAGCTTTTTGCCCTTGTTGTTTTTCTTGCTGCCGGTTGCCGCCAAAACATAAATGCCGTTGGTATCCCGCGTCCGGTTGCATTGCAGGATCACCTTGTTCCAGGTCGCATTGCCGACATAGGAGCTGAGTTTGGGCGACTGGTTCTTATAGGTGCGGTCGGAAAACAGCGACTGGCCATAGGCATAATCGCGTTCGGTTGCCTTGCTGGTCTTGAGATTGCGGCCGCTGATACAGATACCCGCCTGCACGGTCGTTGAGAAAAAAGCCGCGCCAATAGCGATAAGTACAATCTTCCTGATCATCAGAACCTCCCCGATTTGTGCCCCGTATGATGGTTAATCTGGCACAAATTGTGCCAATCAGGGAACGACAAATTTGGGGCAGGTGCCTAGTATATGTCCTCCCGGATATCCCCCAGCTAGACTCTCTGGCGTCCTTGTGGCACATAACGGCTGCCCGATTTGGCGGGCCGGGCACATGATGTGCCCTTGGAAATTTCCTTTATTCTAGGCGGTTAGAGGTTCCCTTGGCAGTGTGCGCATTTTCCCGGTTTATGAAGTTTCTGATTGTGCTGGTCGTGCTGGTGGCCGGCGCGGTTGGCGCGACCTGGGTGCGTTATGAGAGCTTTGACCCCTGTGCCTGGATGCATCAGGACATGGTCGAAGAGTCCAGCCTGCCAGCGCTGATCGTCACGGCCCGGATCAAGGCGGCGTTTTTGCTGGATGGGGTGACCGAGCCGACGCCCAAGCAATGTCTTTATGCCTGGTGGAAACACCGGTTTGAGGGCGCCAAGGCTTCCGGCAACAGTGATGCCGATAAAAAGGACAAGTCCGACAAGAAATAGGTCTGTCCGGTTTCTGGCCCGGCGGTGGTAGACCCGTCCATATCTCGCGCTACAATGATCCCATAATAAGTCCACAACCACAGCTGGGAGGCTTCAGTGGCGGATAATTTTCTGCGCAATAAACCGGTTGCCATCATTGCCTATGGCGAGGTTCAGAATCAGCGGCGTTCGGGCAAGCGGCCCTATGAATTCGCTGCCGAAGTCATGGGACAGATACTGGAAAAAACCGGGCTGAAGAATTCCGATATCGACGGGCTGGCGACCCACATGCCGACGGCCGAGGCCGGCAACACGTTTTATACCAACACCATGGTCGATAATCTCGGGCTGCAGCCAAGCTGGTTACAACTCACCGATATCGGCGGTTGTTCCCCGGCAGGTAATGTGGCGCGGGCGGCGGCGGCCATCGTCACCGGCCAGTGCGAGATGGCGCTCTGTGTTGCGGCGGACAGTACCGGCACCACGGGCGTTGGCCATCGTCGTCTCGGCGGCTATCGGCAGGAGTTTATGGAGCCGATCGGGTTTCAGGGACCGCCGGTCGCCTTTGGCCTGCTGAGCCATGCCTATGATCAGAAATATGGGCTTAATCTGGAAGCGCTCGGCCATCTGGCGGTAACGCAACGCAATGGCGCGCTGGTCAATGACAATGCGATTGAGCAATTCCGCAAACCGATCACCGTGCAGGATTATATGGACTCCCGGGTCATCGCCGAACCGATCCGGTTGCTCGATTGTGTGATGCGCTGTGATGGCGGCAACGGGCTGCTGATCACCAGCACAGAACGCGCCAAGGCGATGGGGCTGGATAATCTGGTGTATCCCACCGCCTATTCCGAGATCACTAATTTTGAACCGGATGATCCCAATCCAGATGTGACCGAAACGGGCTTTGCCACGGTCGGTCCGGATGTATTCGCCAAGGCGGGCATGTCGACTGATGACATTGATATGTTCCACCCCTACGACGATTTCCTGATCGCCATGATGTTGCAGATGGAACAGATCGGTTTCTGTGGCCGGGGCGAGGGCGCCGATTTTATCCTTGGCACGGATATGTCGCCGACCGGTTCGCTGCCGTTGAATACCGGTGGCGGGCAGATTTCAGCGGGACAGCCGGGTCTCGGTGGTGGTGGCGTGAATCTGACCGAAGCCATCCGTCAGCTGATGGGCGAGGCCACCGGCCGTCAGGTCGAGAAGGCAAAGAATGCGCTGGTCACCGGTATTGGCGTGATCCCCTATTTCCGCAACTGGGGCAGCAGCAACTGTCTAATCCTGGAGGGCTCGTAAAATGGCAGACGATAAACCAAATCCGCCGCCACCCGTGCCGGAGCCGACATTGGTCAGCCAGCCGATGTGGGATGCCGCAAAGGAAGGCAAGCTGGCACTGCAGGTCGATCCCGCTTCCGGCAAGGCGCAGTTCTGGCCCCGTCCGGTGAATGTGCAAACCGGCCAGGCGGATTACGAATGGCGTGAGGTGTCGGGCAAAGGCACATTATCGGCCTGGACCAAAGTGCATGTTCCGGCGCCCGGGTTTGCTGATCGCGTGCCCTATATACTCGGCGCTGTTGATCTTGCGGACGGCGGGCGCATTGTGGCCCAGCTGGTCAATGTCGAGGATGACGCGCTGACACCCGGCATGGCCGTCAAGGTTGGCTGGGAAAAGCGGTCGGACGATATCAGCGTCTATCAGTTTGAACCTGACAGCTGACAGTTATTTACGATGCGTTCTGGCAGGCGCATACTTGTGTTTCCAGATGAGCTTTTAAACCGGGAGGTTTGATATGTTCGGATTAACCGGCGATGGCGCGCTGCCCAGTACCTTGCCCAATGCAGGACGGCAACCTGCAGCCCCGGGCATGATGTGTCCCGATGCAGCGGGGTGGTATGCCCAGGATATGGCGAAGCTGTCAAATCAGTGGATTTATACTCTGTCGCAGCGCCAGATTGGCGAGCTGATGGACAAGGTCGCCGTGCTTGAGCGCGAGGGCATTGATATCAAGGATATTACCCGCGAGCTGTTTTCGTTATCCAATACCGGCCCGGCGCTGGAGGATGTCTATCACCAGCTAACCGAAGGACGTGGCTTCGTGCTCATTCGCGGATTGCCGGTACAGGAAATGTCGACCTGGCAGGCCGGTGCGGCTTTCTTTGGTATGGGAACCTATCTCGGGAGGGCCGTCTCACAAAATCCGATGGGGCATTTGCTGGGCCATGTCAAAAATCTTGGCAAAGATTATGACGACCCGATGGTCCGCGGCTATCAGACGGCGGCACGGATGAATTTTCACAGCGATCAGTGCGACTATGTCGGGCTGATGTGTATGCATCCGGCGAAAAGCGGTGGCGAAAGCCTCGTTGCCAGCTCGATCACGGTCTATAACGAAATGCAGAAACGGCGGCCGGATCTGGCAGCGGCATTATGCGAGGTTTTTTATTTTACCAAGCATGGCGAGGTAAAGGAGGGCGAAGACCCGTTCTACTGCATGCCGATTTTTGCCTTTCAGGATGGTTATCTCTCAATCCGTGCTGGTGGCGCGCATGTTCGCAAGGCACAACTATTGCCCGGCGTGCCACAATTTACCGAGACCGATATCGAAGCACTGGATATGTTTCAGACGCTGGCTAATGAGTTGTATATGCCAATGGAATTCGAAGTCGGAGATATCCAGTTTCTGCATAATCATGTGATGCTGCATACCCGCGAAGAGTTTATCGATTTTGACGAGCCAGAGAAAAAACGTCACCTGATGCGTCTGTGGCTGACCGATCCGGAAGGCCGCCCAACACCGCCGGGGTTCCGCGAAAATATCAGCGGGATCGAAGTCGAGGGAACGGTGCATAGCGCGCCGCTTGATATGGTCGAAGGGGCCGGGGCGGACTGAGCCGCGCAGAATAACCTGAAAGCTGTTTTATGAATTCATCGCCTGGCGAAACTGGTCGCGATACAAGACGCGCTGTCTCGGGCTACGCTCTGCTGACAGCAGGCATTCTGTTCTGGGCGGGAAATGCCGTCGTCGGTCGGGCCGCGGCGGGCGCGGATATTCCACCGCTAACGCTCAATTTCTTTCGGTGGTCCATTGCACTGGTATTTTTTCTGGCAATCTTTGGGCGTTCGACCTGGGCGCAACGGCATCTGCTTTGGGAACATCGAAAGTTCATTGTGATCTATTCGATCCTGACCATCGTCGGATTCAACTGCACTTTTTATATCGCGCTGCAAAAGACCACGGTTCTACAGGCGTCGCTAATTCAGTCCATTTTGCCGGTTCTTGTTCTCCTGCTGGCGCTGGTCGTGCTCAAGTCAAGAATCACCGGCCAACAATGGTGGGGCGTGGTTTTTTCGATTGGCGGCGCCTTTCTCATTATTATCCGTGGTGACTGGGAGGTGATAAAATCTCTCCGGGTGCAGGACGGTGATATTTGGGCGCTGGTGGCGGTTTTTCTCTGGGCGCTGCAGGCCTTTCTGATGCGCTACAAGCCGCCGACCATCGACATCATACCGTTTATGACGGCTCTAGCCGCCGTTGGCGTCACGATTATGCTGCCGATGTATTGGTGGGAATATACCACCATCAAACCGACGCCATTTACGCAGGAAAGCCTGATGCTGTTTCTGTATCTCGGTATCTTTGCAGGGTTTCTCGGCACCACGTGCTGGAATGAAGGGACCTACCGTACCGGGCCAGCGCAGGCCGGATATTTCGGCAATCTCTATCCGGTATTTGCCGGCGGGTTGGCGATCCTTTTGTTAGGGGAGTCTCTGCAGTGGTATCATATGCTTGGTGCAGGCCTCGTCGTTGCAGGCATCTGGCTCGCGATTTTTCATAAATCGACAAAGTGACGGACGGAGATGTCTTCCGACCACCCTTTTATCTCTGGTGCGCCGGTAAGACGGGTCGAGGACGAACGACTTCTCATCGGTGGTGGCCAATTCCTTGACGATCAGGTTTTTCCGAGCATGGCATACGCTGCTGTCGTTCGTTCACCATATGCTCATGCACGTATTACCGAAACAGATTTGACCCGTGCGAAAGAGGCACCCGGTGTATTGCTGGTCCTTACGGGTGAGGACTATACGGCTGACGGTTTGGGTTCGATACCGTGTCAGGACGTCTGCTTTACCCGCGACGGGAGCCCGCTACCCAAACTACCTTTTCCGGCGCTGGCGCGCGACCGGGTTCTCTATGTCGGAGATGCCGTCGCGCTGGTGATCGCAGAGTCCGACGTTGCGGCACGTGATGCGGTGGAGATGGTCGAGGTTTCGTATGAAGTGTTGCCACCCGTCGTCGATTTTCGGGAACCTCGGGAACCAGTTGCTGATCCTGTCTGGGCGGGCTGTCCCGCGAACGAAGTGTTTCATGAAGAACAGGGTGACCAGCAATCTACGAAGGCGGCGTTTACGGGTGCGGCTCATATCGTGCGTCAGCGATTGGTCAACCAGCGTGTTTCAGCGAACCCGCTGGAGCCGCGCGGTTACATCGGTTGTTACGAATCCAACCGTTATATCCTCCATGGCGGTGTTCATTCACCGCATCTGTTTCGTGCGCAACTCGCCAAAGATATTTTCCACATTCCCGAGGATCGTTTCCGGCTGATCACCGGCGATGTGGGTGGCAGTTTTGGTATGCGGGGTGCTTTATTTGCTGAGATTGTCTTGGTTTTGTGGGCCGCCCGGAAACTCGGCCGACCCGTAAAATGGGTAGCGTCGCGTTCAGAGAGTTTTCTCAGTGATCACCATGGCCGCGATCTTTGCAGCGATGCCGAATTAGCACTGGATGAAACAGGAAGATTCCTGGCGTTACAGGTTTCGGCGCGGGCCAATCTTGGGGCCTACATATCTGTTAAAGGTCCTCGCTCGGCGCTTAACGCCCTAACGATGCTGGCCGGCTGCTATCAGATTCCCGCCTGTTTTGTGCAGGCGGACGGCATCATGACAAACACGATACCAACCGCGCCCTATCGTGGTGCCGGTGGGCCGGAAGCAGCCTATATTCTCGAACGGTTGATTGATAAGGCGGCACGAGAGATGGACCTCGATCGCGTGGAGTTGCGACGGCGCAATTTGGTTCCGGAAAAGGCGATGCCCTATGATACCGGTCTCGGCCTGACTTACGATTGCGGGCAGTTCGAGCGGGTTCTCGACAAAGCTTTATCGGTCGCTGGTTTCGCTGAGTATGAACAGCGGATGGTCGCCTCAAAGGATGCCGGAAAGATCAGGGGGCTCGGTATTTGTAACGTGATCGAACAGACCGCCCGCCCCAACAAGGAAGCTGCCGAGATTAGTTTCAACGATGACGGTGAGGTGACGGTGTTTCTTGGGACGGCACCCCAGGGGCAAGGCCATGAAACGATATTCCGGCAACTTGCCTGCGAAGCGCTTGGTATTGAATCCGTTCACGTGACCGTCAAAACCGGCGATAGTGACAGGACATCTGTGGGCGGTGGTACCTTTAATTCCCGTTCGGCTGTTTGCGGAGGCGCGGCAGTTCATCAGGCTGCCCGGGAGATCATTCAGCATGGTCGTGAACTCGCTGCCGATCAGTTGGAAGCCGCGATAGAGGACATTGTTTTTACAGACGGTCTGTTTGAAGTTGCCGGGACGGATCGGAGCCTTTCTTTTAAGGAAATTGTTTCCGAAGCCGGCGGGTTTTCTGAAGAAGCTGTGTATCTTCCCGATGCGCCGACCATTCCGCAAGGGTGTCACATCTGTGAAATTGAAATTGATCCGGAGACCGGTGCTATCAGGGTGGATCGGTACGTCACCATTGATGATGTCGGGACGGTGATCAATCCGATGTTGCTCGAAGGCCAAATTCATGGCGGCGTCGCGCAAGGTATCGGTCAGGCATTGTTCGAACAGATTCGCTATGATCCCGAGACCGGGCAGCTCCTCACCGGATCATTTATGGATTACGCGATGCCGCGTGCAGATGACCTGTGTTCATTTGTTTCGGAAACGCATCCCGTGCCAACGGCTTTAAATCCTCTCGGTGTAAAAGGGGCTGGAGAGGCGGGGACGGTTGGTGCACTACCGGCCGTGATGTCTGCGGTGGCGGATGCGCTGGAACCCTATGGGCGGCGATATCGAAATGCCCGCCACCCCCGAAAAAGTATGGCGTTATATTGAGAGGGGCCAGGAAATGGCGGAAGAGAGTGGGAGTTGAACCCACCAGGCACGTTTAACGCCCCTCACCGGGTTTGAAGCCCGAGCGCAGCACCGGCTCACGAATCCCTTCCGCATTATTCCTCATAGTTAAGGTCTTTCAGACCGCTGGTAAATCCTATCCTCCAAAAATTTCTGCCGCCGGTTTGACGATTTCCCGCGTATTGCCATTGCGTTTTGTTAGGCCAGCCTTGTCAAAAAACTCCAGGACTTCGATTGCCATATTGCGTCCTATATTCGATCTGTTACGGAATTCCGCCGCGGTAATCTCACTCTCGGTGGCGAGCGTTTCTGCAATGGCAGCGAGCTCCTGTACGGCATCTGGCAGCAGGAACCGTGCTTTTGAGATTTGAATAACAAAGCCGGTCGAGGCCGCCCGGCGCATAAAAGCTGTCAGTGCGGTTGCCTTGATTCCCATCTCGTCGGCGACTTCATGCAGGGATAGCGGTCGTAACTCCGCCCCCTCCATCGTTTGCCGAACCTCAGACCAGAGCTTTTTATCCTGGGCGTTCATGCCCGGTTGGTGGCTGGGCAGTCGAAGCTGGCGGTTGGCAATGACGAGCTTATTGGAAGCGGCCAGTCGTCCAACGATGGCGTCAAAGACAGCTGTCGTCGGACGCGGGGTGAAGGACAGGCGCAGCGTGTTTTCTGCGGGGCCCGGTTGGTCGGGTCGTTCGCCGTGCCAGCTGGCCAGCGCTTTTAGAATTTCATCGGCAAGAGCGTTCCAGCGCGACCGCGCGATACCGATTTCACCATCGACACCTGCTGCGATTTCCATGTCGATCTGCGGCCATAGGCCTGTCGCCTGGTCTTCGGTCAGGTTACGGCTGACCGCAAACTGTCGAAGATTGACGCCATCGGGTTGGACTTCGAGCAAATTTGATAGAGCGGCTTGTGGTTCGCTGGTTTCCATAGCGGCGATGGCTGCCTGACGATCCGGTTTTGAACGGCCGCGGGCAGGGGCAAAGGGGTCAATGACACTACCGCCGGCCATTGTACGCCGCGCGGATTGATCGCGAAGGATAAGCCGGTCGCCATGCAGCGCGCCAACCGGTTCATCAAGCACCAGCTGGACAATGGCGGTGCCGCCCGGTGCGATGGTCTTGCCATCCAGCAATGCGACACGCGCGCTGACATCGGCGGCACCGATATGAAGGTGAACCGGCGTCCAGTGTTTTAGCGCGCGTGGTTCAGATTTGAGAAGCCGAATGCGGGCATCAAACCGGCGCGTTGGCGCATGGACGGCCTCGTTTAAAACCCAGTAACCCCGATGGACTTCCTCCTTGTCGAGGTCGGCCCCTGTGATATTGAGCGCGCAGCGTTGCCCTACCTGACCGGTTTCAGAATCACGGTTTTGGGCATGAATGCCGCGTACACGGGCCTGATGACCGGTGGGCGACAGAACAAGTTGATCACCCACCGCGACTTTGCCCGAAAACACACTGCCCGTAACAACCAGCCCGGCGCCCGGAACCGTAAAACGCCGGTCGATGGCGAGACGAAAATTGCCATTCCGTTGAGTGCTGTCGAACTCGGTGGCAACCGTTTCGAGATGCGCCCGTAATTCGGGGATACCGTCGCCAGTAATGCCGGACACAGGAAAGATCGGCGCGCCTTCAAGGCTGGTTCCATCCAACAGCATCTCGGTGAGTTCGATGGCTTCCAGAACGCGCTCTGACTCCGCGCAATCAGTCTTGGTGATGGCAACGGCCCCGGCGGAAAGTCCTAAAAGATCGAGAATAGCGAGATGCTCTTCAGTCTGCGGCATAGGACCATCATCTGCGGCGACGACGAGCAGCGCGTAATCAATGCCGGTGACACCGGCGAGCATATTGCGAACAAATTTCTCATGGCCGGGGACGTCAACAAACCCCAGTACATTGTCCTCATCAAGCTTGTGATAGGCATAGCCAAGATCGATGGAAATGCCGCGCGCTTTTTCCTCGGGCAACCTGTCGGTATCGACACCCGTCAGCGCCTTAACAAGAACGGTTTTGCCGTGATCGATGTGGCCGGACGTCGCGATAATCATTTTAGGTTCAGGGCGTTCAACTGGTTTTTAAACGCCTCTTCGTTATTCTCCTCAAGACAGCGGAGATCAAGCCAGAACGTATCATCCTGGATGCGTCCAATCACCGGCATGGGCAATTGACGAAAAGCGGTAGCGAGCCGTTTAAGGGCGGTCCCAATTCCCTTCGCGGCCGTTGGACGAATAACCAGCGCTATACTGTCGAGTCGCTCGGTCGGAAGAGATCCACTGCCGATCTGGCTTTGGCAGTTTTGTTGCATCACTTCGTATTTTTCGCCAAGAGCGGCGCTCATTGAGGTCTCAGTGCGGTTCGCTGTTTCTTTGATCTCGTTCTGTTTTCGCGCCAGCAGCCGCAGGGTCGGAATGCGTTCGGCTAACCGGTCGGGGTCCATATAGAGACGCAGGATTGTTTCTAATGCGGCGATTGTCATTTTGTCACACCGCATGGCACGCTTCATCGGATTCTTTTTGATTTTAGCGATAAGGTCGGCACGGCCCGCGATAATCCCTGCCTGTGGGCCGCCGAGAAGTTTGTCACCGCTAAAGCTCACCAGATCAGCGCCCGCCGCGAGCGCTTCCTGGGCGGTAGGTTCATGCGGCAGTCCAAATTGCCGGAGATCGGTCATCGTGCCGCTGCCAAGATCAATCACAAACGGCAGATTGTTTTGGTGTGCGATGGTGGCAAGGTCAGATTCTGAAACCGCCGCAGTGAATCCATGGACCTCATAGTTGCTGGTATGAATTTTCATCACCATCGCGGTTTTGGTACTGATCGCTTCTTCAAAATCCTTCGGGTGGGTTCGGTTGGTGGTGCCAACCTCACGCAGTTTGGCACCCGCGCGCGACATGATATCGGGAATGCGGAAGGCGCCACCTATTTCGATCAGCTCGCCACGTGAAACAATGACTTCTTTGCGCAGAGCCAACGCGTTGAGCATCAGCAGCACCGCGGCCGCATTATTATTGACGATGGTCACAGCTTCGGCGCCGATCAACCTTGCGAGCTTGTCTTCCAGATGAACATCGCGATCACCGCGTCGGCCGGTCTCGAGATTATATTCAAGGTTGCTGGCACCCCGTGAAACAGCGGCAATCGCTTCAATGGCTTCTTCGGGGAGGGGAGCCCGCCCAAGATTGGTATGGAGAACGGTCCCGGTCAGGTTAAAAACAGGTTTCAGAGATGGGGCGAGGTCGGCTTCCAATCGGGCGGCCACGCGCGCGATGATGCTCTCTTTGGATACGTCTTCTGCAGAACCATTACCGTCTCTTGCAATGGATTGCCGGAGTTGCGCAAGATCATCGCGTACGGCATCGGTGACCGGTTGGTGGCCAAAGGAGTCAATGAGCGTTTCAGCGTTCTCGGTCCGGAGAATTTTGTCGACCGAAGGTATCGAGGAAAGAAGCGTGGCGGAGGAGTCGGTCATGCCAGACTCCTCCGTGTCACGTTATACAGATATTTAGGCTGTTTGCTCCTTGATAGCCTCTTCCCAGCCATCCGGGTCAAACAGATGCGGGCCTTCTTTTCCGGCATAGGTGATCTTGCCATCAGGATCGATGACAAAGAGCCGGATAGGGGCCGCGACATATTTGTTTTCCACCTCATCGTCCATATTGTCGATGAGCATGGGGTATTTGAGATCAAGCCCGATCTGACAGGCATTGCCAATTTCAGCGCGTTCGTCAGGAGTCGTCGGCGCCTTGTAGAAAATCTCGGTTTCGAGATTTTGCAGCGTCTGCCAGCCGTCAGAAGGGTGTGCTTCACATACATAGATCAGGAAAAATTCAATATCGTCTTTGTTTGCTTCGTAAATTTCGTTCAGTCGCACGGACTGATCACGAAAGGGAGGTCATGTATAGGAGCCGAAACAGAGTGCTACCGACTTTCCCCTTAAATCTGAGAGTTTCACATACTCGCCGGTGCGTTTTTTGGTCCGGTCGAGACGCTCAAGCTCAAAGTCAGGCGCCATGTCGCCGACCTTGGGCACTTGATCCTGGCGGGCTTTCTGGCCAGCCATCATGGTGTCGAACTCTTCGGCGGTCATGTCCGAAATCTGAAGCCAGACATCGCGCTTTTCCGGAAAGCTCATTGAGTTCCAGTCCAAATCCTTGAACTGTTCAAAACGAGGATCCATTGGATATCTCCTCCCAGTAATTTCTTTCTCATATGAGACTAGGACTATTTGTCCTGTTCGGCAATTGTCGCTCTTGCAATTGTGATTGGTCCGGTGAAAATGATCTCCTTCGCAACTGGAGTAAAATTATGGCGAATAAACTGGAGATCGGTGATGTCTTCCCCGAAATGACCCTTAACCTGGTCGGCGGCGGAACGGCAACACTTCCCGATCTGGGGGATGCCAAGTATCAGGTGATCCTCTTTTATCGGGGACATTGGTGACCATACTGCCGCCGGCAGTTGGTCGGATTTGAAAAGGAAAAAGCCACACTCGAAGCTGAGGGCATAAAGGTTATTGCCGCCAGCATCGATACTGGTGACGAGGCACAAATGGTGGCCGACGACGTTTCGTTCCCCGTTGGTCAAGGCGTTACACGTGAGCAGGCGGATCAGATTGGTGCCTGGTGGGAAGACCGCCGGAGCATTATTCAGCCGTCGGAGTTTTTGCTTGGCGATGATGCTAAAGTTGTTTCGTCGAGTTACAGCGACGGTCCGCTCGCAAGAATGGACGCTGCTGATGTTATCAAGCTGGTGCCGCTTTTTGAGAAACGGAAAGCAGAAGCAGCACAAAAGTAACAGGGAATTACGCGCGCCGGACTGGCCCGTAATTGATTTATGGAGGTCACATGGCGCGCGTTTCTCTGGTTGAAGCCGAAGGCAAACCCGAGCTGGCGGAGTTTGTCGATAAATTGAAAGCAGGCCGTCGGGGCAAGCTGCTCAATATATACAAGATGCTGTTGAACAACCCGCCCGCTGCAACAGGTTGGTTCGATTTTATCAATATGGTGCGCTGGGAACTCGGTCTTGAGGGACGTGTCCGCGAGCTGGTGATCATCCGGATCGGCTATTTCAACCGGGTCCAATATGTCATCAAGCAACATGTTCCCGAATTGGCCGAAGCCGAAGGGATGACAATCGCCGAATGCGATGCCCTAAAGGATTGGGAGAATTCCGAGCTGTTTGATGAACGCGACCGGGCCATCCTGGCCTACACCGATTCAATGTCGCGCGACATTCAGGTGCCCGACGATATTTATGATGCGGTTGCCGCGCATTTTGATGATGAAGGGATGGTGGCGCTGACCGTCCTGATCGGTACCTATAATATGCACACCCGGATATTTCAGGCGCTGGATATTGACCTGGAAAAATAGGCCGTAGAAGCGGTGGGGTGACAGCCCGTAGCCACACTCGTATAAAATAGCCAAAACAATCCGCGCCGTTGCGCGCGATACAGACAGGGAAGTTTCATGGTTGATACCGATAATATTGACTGGGTGGCGCGGGCCCGCGGTCTTCAAGAAATGATTGCCGCCGCGGCGAACGAAACCGAAGCGCAGGGCAAAGTCACCGCCGAGGTGATGGAGGCTTTGCATGATGCGGAACTGTTCCGTATGGCCTTGCCGCGTTCTATTGGCGGTGGGGAAGCTGATCCCCTGACACTAATGCAGGCGGTTGAAGCGATTGCTCAGGCGGATGCCAGCACGGCGTGGTGTGTCGGGCAGGGCACCGGCTGCACCTGGGGTTCTGGCTACGTGTCGCACGAGGTTTGTAAGGATATCTTTGGCCCGCGTGATGCGGTGCTGGCCTGGGGCCCACCAGCGAAAGCCTCTGCAGTGCCGGTCGAGGGTGGTTACAAGGTCAATGGCGAATGGCGAATGGCGGTTTGGCAGTGGCAGCCGCAATGCCACCTGGCTTGGCGGCCATAGCCGGGTCTGTGACGAAGACGGCAATCATCTGAAAGACGACGATGGTAAGCCGCGGATGCGTACCATGCTTTTCCCTAAATCCAGCGCTGAGATGATCGATGTCTGGCAGGTGATGGGGCTCAATGGAACGGGCAGTGACAACTATAAGGTCGTCGATCTTTTCGTACCGGAAGAATACACAACCTGGCGCGACAGCCAGCCGGACCGCGTTGAACCCGGCCCGCTCTATAATATTCCGCTGCTGACCAGCTATGGGATTATGTTTTCCGGCCTGACACTTGGTATTGCACGGACGATGCTTGAAGATTTCAAGGAACTCGCTGTGACCAAGGTCGGCGGCGGTATGTCGACGGTACTGCGCGAGAATGCCGTTATTCAGTCGCAGGTCTCGCAGAACGAAGCCAAATTACGGTCGAGCCGGGCGTTTCTGGTCGAGATGATCGAAGAATATTGGGAAGCGCAATGCTCTGGTGAGCCACCATCGTTTGATGTTCGGGGCCGTTTGCGGCTGGCAATTACCTGGTCAATGAACCAGGCACAGGATGTCGCCAACTTTGTCTTCCAGGCCTGTGGCACGAATGCGATTTTCGAAGCCAATCCGTTTGAGCGACGGTTCCGCGATATTCATACGGTGCTGGCGCAAGGACAGTCACATGTCTCAAATTATGAGCCGGGTGGGGGAGTGGGCTGGTTTAGTAAAAATATGAAATGCCCGTTATTCCTGCCGGACGTTCTTGCTGAAATCGTAGTCTTTACTACTCACGCAGTCGAAGCGCGATATGATGGCTGTTCGGTCATAGGCGGGTGACAGGACCTCCAACAAAAAACCCTTTTGCACTTTCCAGGCAGCCTCGGCCTGATCGCGGCGATAGCGACCGGGCATAGTGTCATTGAGCCAGCCATGAGGGGCGCCCGGGAATACATGAACCGAATGGCTCTTGCCTTTTTCCTCGAGACAATTGCGAAAACGCCTGACATGGGTGAGTGAGATCATGTGATCCGCCTCGCCAAACATGCCGAGCACCGGGCAGTCGACCTTGGCGATCACCTCTTCCAGAGGTTCATGATAGAGATCGCTGGTTTCCCATTCACGATCCTGTGCCGCGCCATACCAGACCAGGGCGGCAGCGACTTTGCGCCGGGCGGCGATGATCAGCGGGTGGCGTCCCGTCTGACACACGCCTTTAACGGCGATGCAGTCATTATCCACCTCGTCCATGGCTTCCAGCACATCAATGGCGGTGCCGAGATGTTCTGCTGCTTCATCGTCGGTTATGTCGTAGCGGTCATCGCCGGCATGCAACGCCTCCTGATCAGGATGTCGGAAAAAACAGTCCGGCGCGATGCAGACAAACCCTTCCTCAGCAAACCGGGCGGCGAGATCAAGTGTGTGCTGCACCAACCCGTAGCGCTCATGCATGATCACCACGGCGGGTAGCGGACGGGAAGTATCCCCGGGGATCGCGATAAAGGCCGGTAACCCGCTATCACAGGTAATATTTGTGGTCGTAATCTCTGCCATTCTGGTCTCTCCCTGAAACGATTCTCGTTGTTGCCCATAGCCAACGGCGAACTGTCAGGATAGTCAAGGCCACTGGTTCCATTGATCGTGTTGTCGGACTTTGCCAAGGGCGTCGAAATTCGCTATCACCTATCTATGGCTACTCAGAAAAAAGACCTTCTCGGTCAGCGTCTCACACGGCTCGAAGACCCCCCGTTGATTGCCGGGCAGGGTAACTATGCCGCAGATATCAACTTCCCCGATCAGCTCCACATGCGGATCGTCCGCAGCCCCTACGCCCACGCGAGGATTACCTCGATAGATACTGAAGAAGCGGCTGCTCTTCCCGGCATCGTGGCAATCTGGACGAGTGATGATATTTCCGATCTGCCCCCTATTGATTTTCGCGCTGACAAGTCCTCTGAGGAGCTGAAACCGTTCCGTCAGAATGTTCTGGCGACCGACCGGGTGCGCTATGTCGGTGATCCGGTAGTCGCGATCTTCGCCGAAGACGCCTATGTCGCAGAAGATGCTGCGGACCTTGTGGTAATTAACGCTGAGCCTTTACGGGTAATCTCGTCGGCTGATGAAGAGCCGGGTGAGTTTGATGACGGGTTGAGTTCTGAAGCAGGCCTTTTGACTCATACCTATGGTGATGTCGATGCGGCGTTCGATGCTGCTGATACCGTAATTGAGCTTGATCTTCGCACCGGACGTCATTCAGGCGTGCCAATGGAAACCAGAGGCGCCATCGGCGTCTATGATGCCGACAATGATATTCTGAAACTTTATGGTGCTGCCAAAGTACCGCATCGTAATCGCGATACGCTGGTGCGCATGCTTGGCCGTGATGAAGATAAGATCGAACTACACGAGGGCCATACCGGCGGTGGATTTGGTATCCGCGGCGAATTGTATCCCGAAGACGTCCTGGTGCTTGTTGCGGCAATGCGCCTTGGGCGGTCAGTGAAATGGATTGAAGATCGTCAGGAACACATGATGGCGGCCAATCAGGGCCGCAATCAGCGCCATGTGGTTAAAATTGCTGTCGACAAGGACGGTATGATCCTCGGCATGGAAGACGAATTCTTTCATGATCAGGGCGGTTATATTCGGACCCACGGCGCAAATGTGCCGAACCGGACCATGTGTATGCTGACCGGCGCTTATAACGTTCCCGCCTATCGTGCGTTGTGCCATTTGCGGCTGACGAACAAAACGCCAGCGGCGACCTACCGGGCGCCAGGTCGGTTCGAAAGCACGTTTGTACGCGAACGGCTCATGGATACGCTGTCCGTGAAACTGGGTATCGATCGGATTGAGTTGCGTCGGCGCAATTTGATCACTGCCGATCAGATGCCCTTCTCACTTGAGTTTGACGAGGCCGGTGTTGAGAACCTTGAAATCGATAATGGCGACTATCCGCAATTGCTTGATAAAGCGCTCGACTGGCTGAAATGGGACGATCTCGAGGCCGATCTTGCAAATCGCCGGGCTAATGGTGAAATGGTCGGTTCCGGTATTGGTATCTTTGTTGAAGAAAGCGGCAAGGGCCCGTCCGATGGCGCACAGATATCTGTCGATGAGAACGGCGATGTCGAGGTGCTGACCGGTGGGGCGTCCCTTGGGCAGGGCTTTGAAACGACGATGGCACAGATTTGTGCCAACGCGCTGGGTGTGGATTACAAGCGCATTACCGTCATCCACGGCCAGACCAATCTGATCCCTTATGGCATTGGGGCGCATGCGGCACGGGCGACGGTCATGACAGGCAGCGCGGTAAATGTGACGGCGTTGACCTTGCGGTCAAAGGCCTTGGATCTGGCCGCCGAGATGCTGCAATTGCCCGCTGACACTCTTGAAATTGTCGATGGTACGGTCGTTGTTGCGGACAATCCGTCTGGCCCTTCCATTACTCTGGCGGAAATCGCCCGGCGCAATGAAGACGGTTTGGCGGCAGAGGATTTTCACAAGACCAAAGAATCCGCCTTTCCCTATGGCATTCATTTTGCTGTTGTAAAAGTCGATCCGGAAACCGGCCGCATTGATGTCGAACGTTTCATGGTCGCCTATGATGTAGGCTGCATGGTTAATGAGATGCTGCTCGAAGGGCAGCTGGTCGGAGGCTGTATTCAGGGAATTGGCGGCGCGTTGTATGAAGAATTTGTCTATAGCGAAGAAGGTGAGCCAATGGCGGTCACCTTTGCCGATTATATGATGCCGACCCTGGATCGCGTGCCGACGGTCGAATGCATGATTACAGAGGACGCGCCAAGCCCGCATAATCTGCTTGGCCTTAAAGGTGGCGGCGAAGGTGGGATTAATGGTGTTGGGGCGGCGATTGCTGGGGCAATTGATCAGGCGGTCGGTATTCCCGGCGCCATAACGCAGTTGCCGGTGACGCCGCAGCGTATGAAAGAAATTCTGAAAAACGCATAGAGACAGAGTCTCGAAATAATGTGCCGATAAGCACCGTCATACAGAGCGGTTGGGAGGAGACACGATGGGACAAAAGTTGGAACTGACGCTGGCGATGGGCGATTACGAAATCGTTCGGGCGCTCAAAGACGGCACCGTCGAACCTGACGGCATAAAGCTAAACATTCTGACCAAGATGGATTCAACGACCCGCCATTGGCGGTTTTTGCGCAATCAGGACTTCGACGTCGCGGAATGCTCGTGCTCGTCCTATCTGGTGGCGCGCGATCAGGGGATGCCGTTTGAGGGCATTCCGGTATTTCTGCATCGCCGTTTCCGCCATGGCTTTATGTTCATCAATACGACCAAGGGTTTTAAAGAACCAAAAGACCTGATCGGTTGTAAGATGGGCGTCAAACAGTTCCAGTCGAGCGCCCAGCTCTGGATGCGGGGTATTTTGGAGCATGAATATGGCGTGCCGCACCGGTCCATGGAATGGTTTTCCGAGCTTGATGAGAGTATCGAGTTTGACCCGCCCGAAGATTTGAAACTCACCCGTCTTCCCAACGACAAATCGGTTGAGACAATGCTGGCCGAAGGTGAGCTTGATGCGGTGCTGCATCCTGACCTGATTAAGCCATTGGTTGATAAGGACCCGCGCGTGGGACGTCTGTTCCCAAACTTTAAAGAGGAAGAGATCGCGTTCTTTGAACGGACGCGCATATTTCCGATTATGCATGTCCTTGGAATTAAAAGAGAAATTGTCGAAAAATACCCTTGGGTGCCCCTCAATCTTTATCACGCCTTCAACGAAGCCAAGGCGATTGCGATGAAGCGCATGGTTAATCCGCGTATCGTGCCGCTGGCCTGGTACCGCGAGGCCTGGGAGGAACAGGAAGAGTTAATGGGCACTGATCCCTGGCAATATGGCATGACAGAGGACAACGAAAACCAGCTCACTAAATTGGTTAGCTATTCGCATGAACAGGGCATGATTCAGCGCGAAATTCCGCTTGATGAGCTGTTTTTGCCCATGTCGCAGGGCCGCAAACGCGGTGAAGTGTTCCGCGTCTGATAAAAGTCTATGTTTTCTGCCAGTTGGGGCTGGTTTTCGCGATAATGTTAGGCCATGATCACGTCCGACATTTAACTTGTTTTATAATTTGAATTGAGAAGAAAAGAAGGGGAGATCCGTAACAATGGATGATGTGCGTTACGAGGCTCCGGAATTGCCGGATGCTGCATCTTCACTGCTTGCCGAGGCTGGCGGCAGTGGAAAAGTGTTTGCCGGTGGTACCGATGTCATGGTGCAAATTCACGCCGAGCTTATTGATCCCGGCGTAATCGTCGATATCAAAAACATTCCGGGAACCCAGGGCATCTCTGAATCTGATGGTGCCTATACGTTCGGGGCCGCTACAGCAGGTATGGTTTTGATGGACCATGAAGGTTTTTCCTCTACCTGGCCTGGTGTCATTGATGGAGTTGCGCTGATTGGCTCGATCCAGGTCAAGGGTCGCGCCAGCGTTGGCGGCAATGTGTGCAACGCCTCGCCAGCGGCAGATAGTACCCCGGCGATGATCGCTGCAGGCGCAATTTGCAATATCACTGGTCCCAGTGGAGAGCGGACAGCGCCGGTTGAAGACATTGTAACCGGTCCCGGCAAAACATCGCTGGCGGATGGCGAATTCATCGTGTCCTTTTCTATGCCGAAACGCCCGCCACATTCCGGTGACGCGTACTTGCGGCTGACCCCACGGACGGAAATGGATATTGCCGTGGTCGGGGCGGGTGTGAACCTAACGCTGGATGATGATGGCACCTGCACGGCGGCGCGTGTCTCGCTAGGGGCGGTTGCACCGACTCCTCTGTTGGTTGCGGAAGCAACCGACGCGTTGATCGGCACCAAGGTTGATGATGCGGCGCTTACCAAGATGGGTGAAGCCTGTAGCGCAGCCTGCAATCCGATCTCCGATAAGCGGGGTACCAAGGAATACAGAATAAAAACTGCGGCTGTGATTGCACGGCGCGCGGCTGAAATTGCACTCGAACGGGCGAGAGAAAACTAATGGCGAAAAGAAGTCACATAACATTGTCGGTGAACGGAGATGAATATGAAACTCTCTGTGAACCTGATCAGTCACTGGTCGATGTCCTGCGCAATGAGCTGGAGCTGACCGGGACCAAGGAAGGTTGTTCAACAGGCGACTGCGGCGCTTGCAGTATCCGTCTCGATGGCGATCTGGTTTGTTCTTGTCTGGTGTTGGCTGTTGAAGCCGAAGGCAAGGAAATAGAAACCATTGAGGGGATGGCGACGTCTCCGGAAGAGCTGCATCCGTTGCAGAGCAAATTCCTCGAAATCAACGGATTGCAATGTGGTATCTGCACACCGGGTATCTTGATCGCGGCAAAAGCCCTGCTCGAGAAAAATCCAGACCCAACTGAAACTGAAATTCGTTTCTGGCTCGCTGGCAATCTCTGCCGGTGCACCGGTTATGATAAAATTATTCGTTCTGTACAGGCTGCGGCCGAAGAAATGAGAAAGGGCTAATCATGGCGTCTATTCTTGAAGAAAGTGGATTTGATCCCAGTGCTGAGCTGAAGATTGTCGGCACTAACCCTGTCAAACATGACGGGCTCGATAAAGTTATGGGCCGTGCCAAGTTTGGCGCCGATGCATTCCTGCCAGGAATGCTGGTTGGCAAGATCCTGCGGAGCCCGCATGCGCATGCCAACATCAAGTCAATCGACACATCGAAGGCGGAAGCACTGCCTGGCGTTAAGTCAGTGATTACTGCTGCGGATTTCCCTGAAAAGAAGGCGGGAACGCCCGCTGGTGATATGACCCGTAATGTCATGGCCCGGGAAAAAGCCTTGTATGACGGACATCCGGTAGCGGCGGTCGCGGCGACCAGCGAGAAGATTGCCAAACAGGCTCTCAAGCTGATCGAAGTGGATTATGAAGTCCTGCCGCATGTCATCGATCCGGTAGAAGCCATGCAGCCGGATGCGCCGATCCTGCATGATTATCTGCGAACCAAGGGTGTCGAAGGCGCGGAAGACAAGCAAACCAATGTTACCGAAAAGATGGTAACGCAGCTTGGCGATATTGATGCAGGTTTTGAAGAGGCCGACATTATCGTTGAACGCTCATACGATAGTAAGCCGATGCATCAGGGCTATATCGAACCTCAGGGCTGTATCGCGGATTATTCCGAGGACGGACAGATCGAAGTCTGGTGCTGCACCCAGGCACCGTTTGTTTATCGTGACCGTCTGTCAGCGATCCTCGATATTGATTGCAACAAGATCAATGTTCAGCAGTCTGAACTTGGTGGCGGCTTCGGCGGCAAGACCGGGTTCTATGGTGAGCCTCTGGCGATCATGCTGTCTAAGAAAGCTTCGCGGTCAGTCAAGATCGTCTTGTCACGGATTGAAGTGTTCCGGGGAACGGGGCCGGTATCCGGCACCAGCTATACGATCAAGATGGGCTGTAAAAAAGACGGTACGATCACGGCGGCCTCGGCTGAAATGATCTTCCAGTCAGGTCCTTATGCGGGATCAATGTACTTTAACGCGCCGAACGCCATGTTCACGCGGTACGATCTTAAAAATGTCGATATCACCGCTTACGAAGTTCTGTCGAACCGTCAGAAAGTAGCGTCTTTCCGGGCACCCTGTGTGCCACAGATCGTTTTCGGTGTTGAAGGTGTCATTGATGAAATGGCCCGCAAGATCGAAATGGACCCCATCGACTTCCGGCTGAAAAATGCCTGCGAAGATGGCCATACCACAATTTATGGCGATACCTGGGGGCCGATTGGGTTTATTGAGACTCTCAAGAAAGCCAAAGAATGCGATCATTATAAAACGCCCGTGAAGCCTGGCGAAGGTCGTGGCATTTCAACCGGTTTCTGGTTCAACCGTGGTGGTGAAACCGCTGCGTCCCTGAACCTGGCACCGGACGGAACCGTCACGATTGCAACCGGCACGGCCGATGTTGCCGGGTCACGGATTTCGATCAGCATGATGGCAGCTGAAGAACTCGGCATACCTGTTGATCAGGTTCGCGTGAAGATGGTTGATACCAACTCACTTGGCTTTAACCGGGTGACGGCAGGTAGCCGGACAACCTTCTCGGTTGGCATGGTGATCGTGGATTCCGCCCGTAAATGTATTGCGGAATTGCGGAAACGTGCTGCTGAGATCTGGGACGTGCCCGAAGATGGTGTCATCTTCGAAGATGGTATGTGCCGGCCAGCCAGTGCCAACGTTGGTGATTTTGAGCCGCTGTCGATTGCCGATATCTGCAAAAAGACCACGATGAGTCACGGCGCGATTTCCGGTCATACGGAAATGAACGTAACCGGCGCCGGACCGGGCTTTGCCGTCAATATTGTTGACGTCAAAGTTGATGAGAATACCGGACGGACAGACGTCACCCGCTATACGGTGGTGCAGGACGTCGGTAAAGCCATTCATCCGGATCAGGTCGTTGGTCAGATTCAGGGCGGCGCCATTCAGGGCGTTGGCTGGGCATTGAACGAGGAATACATCTACGGTGAAGATGGCCGGCTGCAAAATGCCGGGTTCCTTGACTATCGTATGCCGGTCGCTTCTGACGTACCGATGGTTGATACGATCATGGTCGAAGTGCCAAATCCTGCCCATCCGTTCGGATTGCGCGGTGTTGGTGAAGTGCCGGTGGTACCAACCATGGCTGCGGTCGGTAACGCAATTGGTGACGCGATTGGTATTCGCCCGACATCACTGCCAATGTCACCGCCGAAGGTGCTCGATATTATTGAGCAGGCTAAGGCGGAAGGCGTCTATAAAGGCTAAGTCAGCTTCATACGCTGAAACGGAAACGGGGCCTTGCGGCCCCGTTTTTGTTTGCGCGTTTTGCGCGGAAGTTAGATCGCCTATTGCGGCAGAACGTCGCCGAACTTTTTGTAAATCCGGTCATCCAGCTCTTTGGAGTTCCGCGCCACAATCGGGAAGGTTTTCTTGCGCCGATAGGGAATACAGGCATCGACGACAACCCGTGAATTCCGCGGGTCTTCGTGGCTGTAGCTCATCGGGTCGAGATGGGTGCTCCAGCAGCCATTGAGCACTTCGACGCCATCCTGTGGATCGCAGCGTGTACACATCGACCAGATCACATCATTCAGATTTGCGGGATCGATATCGTCATCGACGACGATGACCCAGCGATTGGCATAGGCTCCCGCGTGACATTGCGAAGCAATGAGCCCGGCCTGTTTGGAATGGCCGCCATACATCTGCTTGATGGAGACTGTCAGCCACATCCGGCTGCCGCCAGCTTCATGCGCCCAGACACCTTTGATTTCTGGAATACCGGCCGCTTCGAGCTGGTTCCATACCGCGCCGCAGCGATAGGTACCGCGATAGAACGTGTCATCATTCGGTGGGACGGCGGGGATCGCGCCCATCAGGATAGGATTGTCGCGATGCATAAAGGTTTCAAGCCGGATGGCGGGTTGGGTGGTGGCGCCACCGGCGTAATACCCCGTCCATTCACCGAGTGGGCCTTCATCGATCCGGTCATCAGGATGGATATATCCTTCGAAGGCGATCTCGGCATTGGCCGGTACGGGAAGGCCGGTTTTTGGCATGTTGATGATCTCAACGCCTTCGCCCATCAGCCCGCCGACGCAGTCATACTCGTTTTTGCCATAGGGCATCTCCAGCCCGGCAACCATAAACAGGGCAGGGTGCATGCCGACAACAACTGCAATCGGGCAGGGTTCGCCACGATCATGGTATTTGTTGCGGATGATGTCGCCGTGCTTGCCTTTGGATGTCATGAGGGACGCGGTATTGGCATCGTGTGCTTGGACTCGATAGGCACCGTAGTTGATCCAGCCTGAATCCGGGTCTTTCATTATCACCATGCAGGCGGTGCCGATGAAATAACCGCCATCATGCTCGTGCCATTTCGGGGTCGGTATCTTTGTAATGTCGATATCCTTGCCTTCAAACACATTGTCGAGCAATGGACCGCCATTAACCTCAACGGGCGCATGGGTTGGCTGGTCTTTCATGTATTTCCGCCAGTAATCGACGAGTTCAACTTCGGATTTATCAACGTCCTCGCCGAGTGCCAGATTGATCCGGGGCACCGATGTCAGGATATTGGCGAGCACCCGGAAGTCTTTTGGATAGCCGGGGATGTCATCGAACATAACTGCCGGGTTGGTCATCTGCCGCATATAGATATCGACGATTGCGCCGATTTCTTCTTCGCGGTCGGCGCCGGATACAATCTGCAGCTGGCCATTGGCCTCAAGATCGCTAATCCAGTCTCTCAAATCCTTATTTGCCACGAATGTCTCCTTTTGCTCGTATATTGTCCAGTGGCGCGAGACGGCTATTTGCCGTGTTCGCTCAAAATTTTCTTTAGTCGCTGCGGTGTTACCGGAGTCTCCGTAACAGCCCCTGGAATGCCAATGGCATTATCGATGGCAGAGGCAATTGCCCCGGCGGCACCGGTGATGCCCGCTTCTCCCGCGCCCTTAATACCAAGCGGCGTTCGGATGCTTGGGAAATCTTCCGTCAGCAGAATTTCCGGGTCAGGTGTTTCCTGTAATGTCGGCATCAGGTAATCCGCAAAAGTGACGGCCTGCGGGTCGCCTGCTTCGGAATAGGTAAACTCTTCAAACAGAGCACCACCGACCCCTTGCGCCAGACCGCCCACCAGCTGTCCTTCAATCATTTTTGGATTGATCGAACGGCCAATGTCATAGGCGATGAAATATTTCTCAATCTCGACACCGCCAGTATCGGGGTCGACCGTAACGACAGCGATATGATGGCCATACGGGTATGTCTGGTGATCGATATGGAACCATTTCTCGCCTTTAAGGTAGGGTTCACGATCCCCACGAAGCTTGGAGGTCGGGATCAAGGCTTCGGCAATCTCACCAAGGGTGAGTGAGGGTCCGCCGGGATTGTCTTTTGAATGCACGACGCCATCGGTAATGGTCAGCGAATCCGCATTTGTCTGAAGCAGTTCCGCCGCCATATCCAGTGCTTTCGCGCGCACCGCCTGTGCAGTAAGGCTAACTGCGGTACCGGTCAAAACAGTCGCGCGTGAGGCATGCGCGCCAACACCATAATCAATTCGGTTGGTCTGACCATGGACGACACGAATACGGCGATAATCAGTTCCAAGGTCCTCGGCGGCGATCTGCGCCATCGCGGTTTCAAAGCCCTGACCGATCGAGGCACCACCGGTGACGACTTCGATAAAACCTTCATTATCGACAAAGATTTTGGCCGCATCTGAGGGGCCAAGACCGGATTTTTCAAAGAACATTGAAATGCCGGCGCCGACCATCTCGCCATTGGCACGGCGTTCGGCCAGTTCTTTCTGAAGATCATCCCAGCCGATCTGTGCCAGCCCCTGATCCAGCAGTCCGGCGTAATCGCCAGGGTCGTGCTCGACGGAATCGCCCAGCACATCCAAGGCTCGGCCATAGGGCATTTCTTCCAGCGAAATCAGATTACGACGGCGAACGGCAATTGGGTCCATTTTCATAGCCTCGGCGACCGCATCCATCAAACGCTCGCGCACGAAAGTGCTTTCGCATCTGCCGGGTGAACGATAGGTCGCGGCAGGTGTTTTATTGGTCAGGCGGAAGTGACAAATCGACCGGTATACCGGAAAGCGGTATGGGCCTGGCAGTGTGCCGGTTGTCATATTGGCGACGCGGGTGCCGTGGGTCCGGATATAGCCGCCCTGATCAAGGTATAGCTCGTCATCCAGCCCGACAACTTCACCATCCTCAGCCACTGCGGCGCGGATAATATGGCGTTGCTGGCGTGAATGGTTGGCCGCCATAAGATGTTCCTGGCGATCTTCGATCCATTTGACAGGGCGCCCGAGGCGCAGGGCCGCGACACAGACCAAAACGTCTTCCGGATAAAGTTCTCCGCGAATGCCAAACCCGCCACCGGTATGACCTTCAAACAGGTGCACCCCGGACGCCGGTCGATTGAGCATCCGGCAGAGCGTGTCGCGATTACGATGCGGCACCTTGGCTGCGCCATACATTTCAAGAACGTCGCGGGCCTCATCATAACGGCCAATCGCGCCTCGGCATTCCATCGGCACGCCAGTATGACGGCTGACCTTTACATCGACTTCAACAACCTTATAGGCATTCGCGAATGTCTCATCGATATCGCCGTAGCCTTGCTCGACAATAGCAGCTTCTGTCGTGGCCTTGCCTTTGAAATCCTGCGGCGTGTCATCGGCATTGATCAGAGGCGGTAGCGGTTCAATATCAAGAACCACCAGCTCAGCGGCATCCTCGGCCGTGTAGGGGTCTTCGGCAAACACTGCGGCAACCGGATCACCAACGTAACGAACCAGTTCGCGGGCCAAAGGATATTGCCGGAAGAGCGCTAAAGTTGGGTCACTCCCTTCGCGGAAATCAATCGGGGGAACATCGTCGATATCAGTTGTCGTCCAGACCGCAACAACGCCGGGAACGGCTTCGGCGGCGGAGGTGTCCACGGATTTGATCTTGCCATGGGCGTAGGCGCTGCGGACGATCCGCATATGCAGCTGGTCAGGAAAATTGATATCGCCGACAAACCGGCCCTTTCCGGTCACCAGCGGTGGATCTTCAAGCCGGTCGACGCTATCGCCGAGATGGCCGAGCATTCTGTTTGTTGCCGTCGCCATCAGCTTGCTGCCTTCATTTCATCACGGGCGGCGCGCACGGCTTTGACGATGTTGGCATAGCCGGTACAGCGGCAAAGATTAGAGGATAGAACGTCATTCAGCTCATCGTCACTGATGTCCGGTTGTGCCTCTAGAATACCCGTCGCGAGCATCAAGAAACCGGGCGTGCAATAGCCGCATTGTAGTGCGTGGTTTTCCATAAACGCCTTTTGCAGCGGATGATATTCTTCACCTTTGGCAAGGCCCTCGACGGTACGGATTTTCTTGCTGTCGGCCTGGACGCCGAACATCAGGCAGGACCGGACCGGCGCGTCATCCACCAGCACCGTGCAGGCACCGCAAATACCGTGTTCGCAGCCAAGGTGCGTTCCGGTCTGGCCACAATGATCGCGAATGACATCGGCGAGGGTCCAGCGTGGGTCAACTGAAACGTTGTGATCTCGTCCGTTGATTGTGAGCGTTATGTCTTTTTTGTCACTCATGATGCGGCATTCTCCAGCGCCCGGCGAACCAACGTCGCGGTTAAATCGCGGCGGTACTGGGCGTTTGTTGCATGATCTTCCATGGGGTCAATCGCAGCGGCGGCGGCATCGGCGGCCGCGCGGAAAGCGTCGTCGCCAGGCACCTGACCGGCAAGTGCCGCTTCGGCCTCTGCAATACGGCGGGGCCTGTCTTCAGCACCGCCAACACCGATATGCGGATCAGTAATTTTACCACCCTCAAGGCGGTAGGTGACCAATGTCATTGAAATCGCGAAATCACCGGCTCGGCGATTGAACTCCTGAAAGCCATACAGGGTATCATCGCTAAGTAACGGTATGCGGACTTCACGGAGTAATTCATCCTCATTGAGCGTCGTGGTCATGACGGTCTCAAAAAATTCCGCTGCCGGAATTAGCCGTTCCCCGGAGGCGCTTTGTGCCACCATCGTGGCATCCAGCGTCGCGGACACCATGCACCATTCTGATGCCGGGTCGGAATGGGCAACGCTGCCACAGAACGTGCCGCGCTGGCGGATCGGATAATGGGCAATATTGCTGACGACGTCTGTAAGCAGGTGGCCGAGCACGCCATCACAGGCGGGCGTATGGAATTGCGCATGACGCACTGTTGCACCGATACACAAAGCACCGTCTTCAATGACGAGCTTATCGAGATCGGCGACATTATTGATGTCAATTAAATGGGTTGGACGGGCGAGGCGGAAGGCCATGGTTGGTACCAGGCTCTGGCCACCGGCGAGAATGCGACCGTCATTTGGTGCATGCTCCGCCAGGAGGGTAACCGCTTCATCAACCGTGGTCGGCGCGTGATATTCAAATGCAGCAGGTTTCATTGTTCAATCTTTATATATCTCCCAACCGGTCAGGCGTTGACCGGTGAAAAGTTTATACAGGAAGAATCCGGCAGGTAAAACTCACTGGACCGTTTAGTTTCGCCACTTTATGGGGATCACATCAAAGGCGATACTGATCCGACGGGCATCGCCGGAAAGAGGCACTGTCTGATGGAAGAAATAGGACGGAAAGAAGATCAGTTTCCCCGGTTCCGGCATGATGCGGCGTACATTTGGCGCTCGAACCGATGTAACTCCATACCCTGGGGCACCGAATTCAATCCAGCCAGACTGCGCGACATTGTCGGGCGAGGTAATCACGTCCGGGACTTCAAGGTAAAAGACCCCGGAAACCCAGGCGGCAGGATGTAAATGCGGGTTCTGATGGCCATCCTCATCAAGGATAGTTGCCCAAATACTGTATTCCCATTTCTCTGGTATCTGAGCGGTGAACGGATGAGCATTGTCAGTTTTCTTGGTAGAAACAAAGCCTTCTATCTGCGCTGTCAGGGCGGTGACAAAGCGTCGGATTGTCGGGTCAGTATCATGGGCAAGATTGCCTGTCTGGGCGCCGACGCGCGTTGTCGTATCGCTGCGCTCCCATACGCAGCTCGAGTGGGTCGCCAGCTTGTCCCCCAGTTCCCGGGGTTGGAGGTCAGCAGGAAAAGTCAGTTTCTGAATTTCGATTAAGTTCTCGAGGTCAAGAAGGGCGTTAGCGTTTTCGTCTTCGCCATTCTCATGTAGTGCAATTGCCTGGCCAGCAAGGGCGGGCACGTGCCAGCGTTGCCGGGTCAGCGTCGCGTCAAAACATGCCTGTGCCTGTGCCCAGTTCCTGCTTTTAAGCTGCAACATTCCAAGGTTGAAATGAAAATTGGCGATTTCGGGATTGAGGGAAATTGCACGTTCTTGGAACGATATGGCTTCGTCGAGCTCTCCTCGTTCTCCGAGGGTTTCGGATAGCTCGGATAAGGCCTCTGCGTGATTGGAATTCAGCGAGACAACATGCCGGAAAGCCTTTTCGGCCTCGTCAATCTGCCCGGCCTGTTTTAGCGATAGACCGAGATTGAAGGCGGCATCGGTATTTTGAGGCGTGAGTTTCAGAGATTTGCCAAAGGCTGCCCCGGCATCTCCCCACCGCTTCATTTGGACAAAGACGTTGCCCAAATTGTAGTGATAGCTGGAGTCAGTTGGGACTTTTTCTATCGCTTCCCCAATCGCCATGAGCGCGTCGTCGAACTGTCCAATTTGCCCATACAAAACGCCCAATAGATGTAAGACATCAGGATGGCCTGGCGCTATGTCCAGCAGCTGTTTATAGAGAGCTTCTGCTTTAGGGGCGTCACCTGCTTCATGTGCCGTTCTGGCATCGGCAAATATTTGGTTAGGGTCTGTTGCGGCGTTCATATGGATTATTTTGCGCGTTTGATTGATAGGAGTATAGCGGCTTCACAAATTTGAAGCACGATGAACGGGTGAGGAAACCCGCGCAAAAGCTCTATCATTTCGAAAATTCGATTTGCGCACAGAAACTGGGGATGCCCCTGTGTTCAGGCAGAATCAGCGAATAAGAGAGAGAAATATAACGCTGATTCCAAAGCAGTACGCCTAGGCCGCAACCGGTCCCACGACCCCTTCGATCTGGACGCGATAACCTGATCGAACATTGGGCAGATAATCGTTGGTTGCGCGGTGCTGGGCGCAACGATTGTCCCAAAACGCAATGGAATGCGGTTCCCACCGGAAGCGGTGGCAATGTTCCGGTAATACGCTGTGATCCCAGAGGAAGCGGAGGATGCCCTCGCTTTCCGTTGAGGAGACCTCGTTAATACGCTTGGTAAACCCCCGATTTACATACAGCAATTTGCGGCCGCTTTCGGGATGTTTAACGATAACAGGATGGGTCGCATTAGGCGTTCCGGGACCAAAGGTCGGTACACCATCATGCCAGGCGGTCAGCCCTTCGAGATAGTTCTTCATCCGGTCGGATAAACTTTCATAGGCGGCATACATGCTGGCGAACATCGTATCGCCACCACCATTGGGCGGCACTGTGTGATTATAGAGGATGCTGCCGAGTGGCGGCAGCTCGGCGCAGGACTGATCGGTATGCCAGATATGACCTGAAACTGTTGGCGAGTTTTCGTCGAAATGGAATTTACGAACGCGCGGATCTTCGGTCAGCTTGCTGTTTGTATTTGTACCGACATGTGAGCCGATGGGACCAAAATACTCACCGAGACGCACATGATCTTCAAAGCTGATTTCCTGATCGCGGAAAAACAGAACGCAATGTTCAGTGAACGCACGCTTAAGCTCCGCGAGTTCCAGGTCGGTAAGGGGTCGGGTCAAATCGATATTGCCGATTTCCGCGCCAACAGTCGGACTCGCCAGTGTAACGGTGATTGCCTGATAGGCGGTATTGCTGCCTGTGCCGTCCATGTTTCCTCCGGTGCTCCGGTTCGGTGGTCTTGTTTGTTTGTATTGATATTCTTGTTTTATCAAAAGCCGCGTCTCTGCGGAAGTACCCTTGATATCACGCGTTTAGTTGCGAAGTGCGTAAGATAAACAGTTTTCAACGGAGTTCGCGATATTATTGATCAATTGCCCATAAAGTTCGGGACCTGGCGGTATCGTCGCCCCTAACGGATCGAGGGTCGCCAGCCGCGCGTCAGTGCCGCGTGTGACCAGTCTGGCAGTCTTGGGGTTGAATTGCGGCTCTGAGAACACACAGACCCGCCCAATGTTCTTTATGTTTTTTTGGATGGCGGAGACCCGTTTGGCGCTCGGCGGTATATCAGGATGAAAGATGATTGCTCCTGCTGCGGAAAGTCCGAAGCGTTTCTCGAAATACTGATAAGCGTCATGAAAGACGAAAAATTGGGCCTTCTGTAAGGCCTTTAATCTGGTGCCTGTTCTACGGACGAGGTCTCTGAGGTTCATTCGGCGTTGTTTGGCATTCAAGGCGTATGTTTGCGCGTTGCTGGGATCAGCGGCTCTCAGCGTTGCCTCTATGCGTTGTGTGAAAATGATGGCATTGACGGGGTCGAGCCAGAAATGTTGATCGATTTTGCCGTGAGCGTGTCCGTGGTGATGGTGATCGTGCTTTTTGCTTCGGGTTTTTCCGGGATTGAAATGACTCGCTTTGCGAAATTCGTGGCGAGTGAGTCCTTTGGAATTGGACAATGTGACAATTTTGGCCTTGGTTCCCAGCGTCCTCACCGGTTTGACGAGAAATTGTTCCAGTTCTTTGCCGATCCAGAAAATGATTTTGGCGTTTTTTAGCTTCTTTGCTTCAGAAGGACGCAGACTGTAGCTGTGTGGCGATGATTGCTGCTGCAAAATCAGGAACGGTTCGGAAACACCTTTGGAGACGGCTGCGACCAGGGAATGAATTGGTTTGATCGATACGACGATGCCTTGCATCGCCCAAATGGGATTTGCGGTGCTGGCCGTGGCGATCAGGGTGAGGGCGAAAAGGGCGATTCGCTTGAATTTCATAAATGTCTCAATGTGTTAAGAGCCTGCCCCCAAAGAAAGCAGTTTTGCCGTTATATTATAACGTCTTGAAAAGAGTCTAGTCGCGAATGCCTCAGATGTTCCAAAAAAAGAAATAATCTTCCTTTTTTTACAAAATAGCCAAATTCTGCTAGGTCTTTCGTTCAACGGAAATTCTTACTCTGACACAGGGAAGCGTATTACCCATGGCTTGGAAAGTATTCGGAACCCGCGCCAAACGGCTCGAAGACCCCTCGCTTTTGCGAGGGAAAGCAAACTTTATCGACGATATTTGTCTCCCTGGTCTGTTGCAGGCTGCTTTTGTGCGCAGTCCGTTTGCGCATGCGGCAATCAATGGCATCAATGTCGATGCAGCGCTTGCTCATCCTGGTGTTCATGCCGTCTTCAAAATGGACGATATTCGGCCTTTTCTGATCAATGAACGGCTCGTCGTCGGAATGCCAAGCCCTTCCTACAAGCAGAACCGGGATCGACCGGTGCTTGCTTACGATGAAGCAACCTATGTGGGCGAACCCATTGCAGTGGTTATCGCCGATGATCGATATATCGCCGAGGATGCTGCAACATTGGTGGATGTCGAATATGATCCGCTGCCTGCCTCGGCGGATTGCCGTGACGCCATGGCGCCGGGCGCACCAGTTGCCCATCGCGACGCTGAACATAATCTGCTGGCTGAGTTCAATATGGATTATGGTGATGTTGAAGGCGCTTTTACCAAAGCTGCCCACACATTTTCAGAATCTCTGTGGATTCATCGGGGCGGTTCCCATTCGATCGAATGCCGCGGCTGTGTCGCTTCTTTCGACGAGCCTGCCGATCAGGTGACTCTGTGGAGTTCGACACAGATGCCACACTCACTCAAAACTACCTTCACGGACATGACCGGCCATGATGAGAATCGGTTGCGGGTCATTACGCCAGATGTCGGTGGCGGTTTTGGTCCGAAACTGGTGGTCTATCAGGAAGATGTCGTTCTGTGTCTTGCTGCGCGAATGATTAAACGTCCGATCAAATGGGCAGAGGATCGCCGCGAGCATTTCATCACGACCACCCAGGAACGCGATCAATACTGGGAAGCGGAAATCGCCGTCGATGAGGAAGGTCGAATTCTTGGGATCAAGAGCGATGTCATCCACGATCACGGTGCTTTCACCGCTCGCGGCGTAAATTTGCCTTACAATGCGGCAGAGACGATTCCGTTACCCTATGAGGTGCCCGCCTTCAGTACGCATGTCCGTTTGGCGCTGACTAATAAAGTACCGGTCACGCCGGTACGGGGCGCAGGACATCCACAGGGCGTGTTTGTCATGGAACGGCTGATGGATCGGGTCGCGGCTGAGCTTGGTCTCGAACGTGACGAGGTTCGGCGCCGCAATCTGATTCCGGGCGATAAAATGCCTTATGAAAAACCGCTTAAGACTCGCGGCGGCATGCCGGTGCTTCTGGATTCAGGGGATTATCCTGTTTGTCAGCAGAGTGCTCTGGATAAAGCCGACTGGGCTGGGTTTCGAGCGCGTCAGGAAAAGGCGCGGGGCGAGGGGCGTTTCCTGGGGATCGGCCTGGCGAATTATGTAAAAGGCACGGGTCGCGGACCGTTCGAAGCCGTCACTGTGCGCATCGGTCCTTCTGGCAAGATCCATGTTTATACCGGTGGCACGGCCATCGGGCAGGGAACACGCACTATGATGGCGCAGATCGTCGGCGAGAAATTTGGCGGTGATATGGAAAACATCACGGTCACCGCAGGGGATACCAGCACCGTTTCGCTGGGAATTGGTACATCAAACAGTCGGCTTGCTGTTGTCGCCGGATCGTCCGCGCATGTCGCCGCCGAAAAAGTCCGCGAAAAGGCGCTCAAAGTTGCAGCACATATGCTGGAAGCCTCGGAAGAGGATCTTGAGATTGAAAATGGTGAGATACACGTCCGGGGCGTGCCTGACCTTAAGGTTACACTCGGCCAGGTCGCGCATGCCGTAGCGGGGACGCCGGGCTATGCACTACCGGGCGGGATAGAACCCGGTATGGAAGCAACAGAACATGTTGTCCTCGATAATCTTGCCTTTGCCTGTGGTACGGCCGTCGTTGAAGTTGAGGTGGATATTGAAACCGGTGAGGTTAAGGTCCTCAACTATGTGATTTCGCATGATAGCGGCACGATCATTAATCCAATGATCGTCGATGGACAGGTTCAGGGTGGCACTGCGCATGGCATCGGCAATACGCTGTTTGAATGGATGGGCTACGATGATGCCGCCAACCCGGTCACGACGAACTTCGCCGAGTATCTGCTGATTTCGTCTACAGAGATGCCGAATATCGATATCATCCATCATGAATCGCCATCGCCCTTGAATCCCATCGGCGTAAAGGGGGTTGGTGAATGCGGTGTGGTGCCGGCACCGTCAGCGATCATTTCTGCGGTCGAGGATGCTTTGAAGGACTTCGACGTCCATCTGACAAGAGCTCCTCTGATGCCGTCGGAAATCGTTCAGGCAATTGCTGCAGCAAACAGTTCCAACGCTGCATGAGCATCCGGTTCGATGATATTGGCAATCGGCTAAAAGCCTTTCGTCTTGCCTCGGGGCTGAGTGCTGACGACATCGCCAATCGTATCGGAATATCCCGCACGGCGCTTTATCGGTTTGAAAAAGGTGAAGTCGCCAAGATCGACACGCTTGAAAAGCTTGCAGATTTGCTCGATGTGTCAGTGCCGACCTTGCTCGGTGTTGGGGTTGAGTACATTCCGTCCGCACTGGCGTTTTTTGAACGGCTGCGGCAGATCGAAGAAACCACTGAGCATATTGTTGTTCTAGCAGGGCCGGTTTCATTTTTGCTGGCCTCCGATGTCTTTGATCAAACGCTGGAGGAATGTCTGAGTGAAAGTATTCCCGCGGAAGAGGCGGATCGGGATCGCGCGGTTGAACAGGTTCGCGAACTTTTGCCAATTCTCAAACAACGCAAGGAAACCTATCTCGAGCGTCAGCCGGGAATTCTTAATCTGATCTCGGGGGCGGAAATCGAACGGTTCTTGCAGAATGGTTTGGTCGGGCGGCTTGATTTACCGGAAGATATTTTGAAGGAACGTCGCGCTCGAGCCCGGGCAGAGGCCGAACATCTGGTAACGATGATGGAAGACGAACTGATCGCGGTTCAAATCGGGATCGTCCCCGGGACCCTGCCGCATACAAGTTTTCAAATTTTCCGTCAGGCAGATCGCAAGGTCTTGGCGATGAGTCCGTTTCGACTGGGGGAACAGCCAAACGTTCATGGCGGGATCGCGATGATTACATCTGCGCCGGAAGCGTTGGAGCTTCATGAACGGACGGTACAGGATTTATGGCGGCGGGCGTTGCGGGGCGCGGAAGCGGCGAAGTTCATGCGCCAGCTTATCGCCCGTCAGTCCGGCTGACGAAACTCGTGTCAAACGATATAGAACGACGCGCTGCCGAGGCTGTTGCTCATCACAGTGCGGGGCGGTTGGCAGATGCCGAAGCGGCCTATCGCGATGTGCTTGATGACCGGCCAGATTACCCGGCGGTCCTGCATAATCTTGGCGTGCTATTGGCGAGCAGTGATCGTGTCGATGATGCGATTGACCAGTTTTCTAAAGTAATGGCAATCGACGCTGATTATGTGCCGGCGCATTGGAGCGGTGCCAAGGCATTGCAACAGGCCGGACGCTTTGAAGAGGCGGCAGATGCTTATGCGCGCGTGATCGTCATTGATCCCGAGCATTATGGCGCGCAGCTCGCTCTCGGGAAGTTGTGGCTCCGTCTGGGGCGGCGTGATCGGGCGATGGATTTCTTTGCCCGAACAATGGATTTGCGGCGTGGCGAAAACCGCGCAGGCAATCCAGATAGATCCCTGACCTCGACAACTCGGGCAAAGCTGTCACACGACATAGAGCAGTTCCGCTATCTCGCGACGCAGAAGCGCGACAGGGAGCGCGTTGATTCTTTGGCGAGGGCCTACGCATCTGCAATGAAGCGAATTGACTGGCCGGGTGAAGTAGATGCCATTGTGGAGCTGTCGCCGGATCAACTGGCTCTATTTGGCGAAAGTTACAACTATCCGAATTTTCAGGCTGACGCGGCGGAAGTAGATGGTGGCGCGGTCAATTCTGAATTGGACGCAGGTGCGGTGACGCTTGCGTTCAAGGAAACCACTCCGGGGGTTGCATGGTTTGATGATCTGTTGACCCCGGACGCGCTCGCACGATTTCGGCGCTATTTGCTGAGCAGCACGATCTGGTTCGACTTTTCTCATATCAGTGGATTTCTCGCGGCCTATCTCGAAGACGGGCTTGCCTGTCCGCTGCTGTTGCAAATTGCCGACGATGTCCGAGAAAAATTTCCGGGAATTATGGGCGATCACCCTTTGACGCAGGCCTGGGCCTTTAAGGGGCTGGCGGGCGACAAGCCAATAGATATTCACGCTGATGATGCCGCAGTGAGCCTGAATTTCTGGGTGACCCCAGATAGTGCCGATCTGAGTCCTGAACGGGGCGGTCTCGATATCTATACGGCTTCGCCGCCGGAAGGATGGGCCGTGAGCGACTATGATGATGACAAGGCAGCTATTCGGTCATTCCTGAAGGGTAGGGAAGATCAAAAGATTACCGTTCCCTATGCACAAAATCGCGCAGTTTTGTTCAATTCCCGCCTGTTTCATGGCTCAGATGCGCCGAATTTTACCGAAGGCTATGAAAATCAACGGATCAACATCACCATGTTGTTCGGAGAGCGATAGTCTAAAAAGTTGTACCAAAAATGGAACAAGTATTTATTTTGTTACAGATCAGTGCTATAAACTACGCGAACAGAGACGCAATTAAGGCCAAAACGCTATGACCGACCTGACACCAGAGGATAAGTACTCCGCCAAACCTGTCCGGATTGGGGAAGAAGACCCCTATGCCGACAAGCCTGCGGGAGAGTTTATCTCAATCGTCGTTTCCAACGATTATGTGAACGACGAGTATCTCAAGATGGTGGTTGATGTGCCGGATCGAGCACTAACTGCTAAGGCTGGACAGTTTTTTCACCTGCTCTGTCCGACGCCGGACGGTGCTGAGGTCTGGATGCGGCGGCCGATGAGCATCTATCGCATTGATGCTGACAATAAGCGGCTCGAATTTTTGTATAAAAAAGAAGGCCGTGGCACGCAGGGCATGGCAATGCTGGATCCCGGCGAGGAATTCAACATCGTCGGACCGCTTGGTGTTGGTTTCTGGCTTGAAGAAGGCTGGAAGAATATTGTTGTGCTGGGACGCGGGGTGGGTCTGGCGACCATGGCGCCGCTCTCGCAACTGGCGGCGGAACATAATGTCGGCGTCACGGCAATCCTCAGCGCGCGAAACCCGGAAGTAGTAATGTCGCGCGATCTGTTTGAAGGGCTCGGTGCAAATGTCATTGAAGTGGTCGATACGGATGACAGCAGTGATGTCGACAACGTTGAAAAAATTCTCGAAGGTCTGATCGCGGACGGTAAGGCGGATGCCTTTTTCACCTGTGGTTCAAACCGTTTGCTGACCCTGATGAAGCGTCTTGGCAAGGCCCATGACGTCCCCGGCCAGGTTGCGATGGAGCAGAATATGGCGTGTGGTTTAGGGGCCTGTTACATCTGTATGCGGACGTTCGAAGTAAATGGCGAGAAGACGCTGCGCCGCGTCTGTCGCGAAGGACCATGTTTCAATATGCAGGAGGCAGTCGGATGGTAGATCTTTCCGTAAAAATAGGGGACATCACCCTTCAAAACCCGATTATGCCGGCATCCGGCGCGTTCTCGTGGGATTATGGCGATGTCATCGATCTCAACCGTTTGGGTGGGCTGGTGGCTAAGACCATCTGCCGCGAGCCGCGTCTCGGTAATCCGACACCGCGCATGGCAGAAACCGAAGCCGGGATCATTCAGTCAATTGGTCTGCCTGGTAAGGGCATCGACTACTTCCTTGAAAATATTGTCCCGGAATATAACAAGTGGGAACCACCGCTGATCGTCAGCGTGTCTGCTGATACGGCGGAAGATTTTGCGGCGATGACCCGTGATCTCACGGTCGATGGTGTTGATGTCATCGAGGTCAATATTTCCTGCCCAACCAAATCGCCGAGCGGCGGGAATTTTGCGATGCATTCCGAACATACCAAAATGGTGATGGACGGTATTCGCGCGGCAACCGACAAGCCGGTCTGGGCCAAGCTGTCGCCCAATGCCGGTGATATTGTTTCGATCGCCGTCGCTGCCGAAGAAGCTGGCGCGGACGCGCTGGTGCTGTGTAACACCTTCCTCAGCCTGAAAATCCGGACCGACAATTTCCGCCCCGCCCTTGGCAATAAATTTGGCGGGCTGGTGTCGCCGGCCCTCAAACCGATTGTCATGCGGATGGTGTATCAGGTGGCACAGGAATGCACGGTGCCGGTTATCGGTATCGGTGGTGTGACCAAAGCAGAGGACGTTGTCGAATATATGTTGGCGGGCGCCTCCGGTGTGGGGATCGGCTATGCCGGGTTTCGCAACCCGACAGCCTTGACCAAGATCATTGATGATCTCGAAGAATGGTGCGACGAGCGCGGTATCAAAGACATCTCCGAACTGATCGGCGCGGTCCGCGATGATGATATCGAATGGGATCCGCTGGTCGCCGCCTCACACGGCGTTTAATCCGAGTTAACCGTCATCGCCAGGCACTGTGCCCGGCGGCAACGCTGCAACATGATCGTAAATCGCTCCCGGCTTTGTAAACCAGATACGATCGGCATCCGGGTGATTAACGATATGGGTTAAGATGTCTCTTAGCCCTGCCAGACGATACGGCTGACCGACAACAAAGGTGTGCAGGGCAAGTGAGAAGACCAGGGGTTGTTTCTGGCTTTGGCGCATCTGTTCATCAAAGTGCCCGCAAACCATCTCGGTAAACTGGCTCGCCGTGTGACGGCGCGAAAGCTGGGCAGGCGAGTCGTTAATTTCAATGTGATAGGGGATCATCAGCAAACGCCCGTTACGGGTGCGCATCCAGGTCGGCTGATCATCGCACGACCAATCCATGATAAAGCGATATCCGGCTTCCTGGAGAAGATCAGGTGTAAACGCACTTTCTGAAATCCACGGACCCATCCAGCCGCCGGGGCCACTACCTTCGTATTTCTTAAAGGACTCAGTTGCCGAATTGATCAAGGCGCGTTCTTCGTCTTCGGGGTACTCGCCCTGCTGTTCCGAATTGGTGATGCCATGGCCAACAAATTCATCGCCGCGTTCGCGAATGCGCGCGGGAATTTGCGGCGCATACTCATAGATCGACGTGTTCATCAGGTGACAGGCAGGAAGTCCGAATTCTTCCAGCAGTTCAAATACCCGCCAGATACCGACCCGGAGCCCATAATCGCGCCACGCAAAATTTCGTACATCGGGTTGAACACCGGGATTTGTCGGCGTGTGACCAAGTCCCTCCCCGAAGCTGAAATGCTCGATATTCATGCCGATATAAAAGGCCAGTCTTTTGCCTTCCGGCCAGTCATAATCGGGTCGTTCTGTGATCGGGGAGTAGTCGTACCGACCGTGTTGCTTGAGTTCCATCTCGGGCGATTCCTGTTTGTTGGATGAACGCAGAATGGCATTGCAAAAAGCGAGCGGCAAGACCGCGTTGCAGGTTCTTGTTTCCAGTATTACCGTGAGGTCATGACAGTCGAAATTATCCCCTGTAGCGAGACCATGGCGGCAGAGATCCGTGGCGTCGATCTCGCGCAACCGATCGATGACGCAACTGCGGAGATTTTGCTGCAGGCTTGGTATGAGCATGTTTTGCTGCTGTTTCGCGATCAGCATATGAACAATCAGCAGCTGAAGAATAGTGCGGCCTGGCTGGGGGAAAGATCGCAAATTGCCATGCCGGTTGATCGCCGGGGCGATGATGATATTGAAATCCAGAAGGTCTCAAACATCCTGGATGATGCGGGTAAACCCGTTGGTGCCCTGGGTGATGGTGAGATGTGGTTTCACCATGACAACTCCTTCACCGAAGCGCCCGATAAAGCGACCTGGCTCTATGTGGTGGAGTTGCCGTCATCCGGCGGCAATACAATGTTTGGCAATTGTTATGAAGCCTATGACGCGTTGCCGCCTGACCTGAAAAAGGAAGTAGAGGGCCGCAAAGTCCTTCAGGTCTACGATTTTACGGTGCGCGAGAAACCCGCACGCGAAGACCTGGAGAATATACCTCACTGTTGGCAACCAGCTGTCGTTCAACATCCGGTGACCGGGCGGCACGCTCTTTATCTTGATCGTTTGATGACGGCGGCCATTGATGGCTGCAGTGCGGCTGAAAGCGACGAACTTCTTGCGCAGCTATTCCCCTATATCGAGCGCGTAGACTATGAACATGAATGGCGGCTCGGCGATTATGTCATCTGGGACAATCGTTGTTCAGTGCATGCGCGCCGGAATTTTCCGGCTGATGAACGGCGGCTGCTTAAACGCGGCAAGGTCGAAGGCGACCGGCTGCTGGCGGCGAACGCCGCAGCAGCCTAAGTCCCCGCCTCTAACGCTTTTGCAAAAGCCTGAAGGTCTCCCATGTGCCGCGTTTCGGTCGATTGACCTGCGCATTTTTACCACCGCCTTTTTCCGCAACCATCCACTTCTTGTGATAGCTAAATAAAGCTATTTGGTCGTTATAGTTGATGTATTTCCCGCGGCTTCCCGAAACCTTATAAATTCTGAACGTTTCCCACCCGCCGAGTTTTGTACGGTTGGCTTCCAGACGGCCGTTGGGTTGGGCTGAAATGTAACGCTTGTGATAGGTCCACAATGCAACGGGATCGCCACTCTCAATCGAGTTTCCGTTTAAATCGACTAGGGAGAATGTCTCCCACCCGCCACAGGCCGTCCGGTTGGCATTGACAGTTTTGCGATCATTTTCTGAGGTAACATAATGCCTGTTGTCATTGGTCTTGAGACAAACTTTGTGGACTTTCTGTGGAACAGGGGCCCATTTTTGGTCCTTCCCGTTGTGACATTGCCACATTATGGCACTCGTGCCGTCTTTGTTGCGACCACCAGAGAGAGATAGGCAGCGGCCACCCAAGCCGACGATTCGGCCGAAACGATCGAATTGCCAACGCTGGTTTGCGCCGCCATGGCATTTCCAAATGACAACATTGGCACCATTCCGATTTTCCTTGCGATGGACATCCAGACATTTACCACCGGTGACCTTGATTTCTTGCTTCTTGGTGTACCACCATTTCTGGTTAGCGCCGCCATGACAATTCCAAACGATGACGTTACGACCGTCATCATTGATACGACCCCCATGAACGTCGAGGCATTTGCTCAACGAAATGGGTTGGGCATTCTGCAGAGAACGGGCTGCTCGCAAGGCACCGAGACGCTGCTGTCTTCTCAAGTCTCTCGCTTTTCTTTTCGCGAGCTGTCGTGCTTTTCTGGCGGCCCGTTTCTTGGCCTTTCTGTCTTCGTTCGTTTTTTCAATAGTATCACCGAGGCTCGCGACTTTTGTGGTCTCGCTGGTCCCGACGCTATTTTCGCCAATGGCCTTATCGAGGGCAGCATTCACTGCCGCACGCTTCTTGGTATAGATATCGTTGACCTTGTCGAGCAGGTCGTGTGGGATCACTTTTGCTTGGCGCCCAATTTTCATAATTTCCTGTGTTGCTGCACCGAGCGCGATCACCATCAACTGATCCGTATTGAACTTCATATCGGTCAGTGAGAATGCAAAACGCTCAGCAAACTGCTTGCCGAAAACCCGGAAATTCATCGCCAGCACTACAGGTTTACCTTGAACGGCACCCCGCATGCTGCCCATCAAGCTACTCTTCTCAAGCGCAAATATATCTGGCTTTCCGACAATATTGATGCCTTGAGTCAGGATATTGGTGAATTCTCCAAAGCCTTTAACCGTTTGTTTCGCCGCCTCTAACACCCCGACTGCTGTTTCTCGCGCAGCAATCAGGCTTGAGACCCGGGGGTCAAGTTCAACCGGGATGCTGGTGATCCCTTTACGAATACCTTCGAGTGTCTTGGAGGCGACCTCACGAGACGCGACGAGTGAGGCCTTTGCCGTTTCAAACTCGGCAAGCTCGGCAACCGGCTTAACGTTATTGGCCTGGCAAACCGCGCGCGCAGGTAAGTCCGCAACGGTTGCATGTTTGACGCAACTCATCGAAATTTTCGGGATGACGCATTTACCGAACACCTTTTTCTCACAGCTGGTCTTTTTGGGTTTGCTCAGGACACAAATGCGTTTCGATTGATTGCAGGAGTGTATTTGGCTCTTTGCACCACGGATTTTGCCGTCCATATTACTAATGTCACGATTGAGTTTTGCGACTTCGGCTTCTGCCGCCCTAAGCTGTTTGGCGGGAGCTTCCCGTTCTTTGAGTACCTTCGCCTTCATTGTGGCGATTTGGCCGTCGAGCTTTTTGACTTCATTTTGCGCTTTGGTAATGTCACGCGTCGCCGCATCGACATCTTTGCGTACCTGGGCGAAGGCGGATTTAACAGCCTTCTTGCCGGACGTCCTCAGCCACTTGCCGGGATCGGAGCTCAAGCTGGCATCGAGTCGAAAGTCTGCCTTTGCAAGATGCTCTAAACTCACAATTGGCTCACCCGTGCTGGCCAGGAAGTTAAATTTGAACAGGCTTCCAAAGTTCTGCAACGCCGCCAACTTGAATTGGTTGAGCTGCATTGCTAGCTCAAACTCACTTTTGGAACCAAAAAGTTCCAGACCACGTGTTTTGATAATAAGTTTGGGCAAGGGAAATTCACGGTCTCCGGCACTAGCCCGGGCAACGAGTTCGACATCCCCTTGGGGAAACTTGATGGGTCCAACGCCCAACTTGGCGGTTTTCGCCCGAATCTCGATGCCTTCATCGGCCTGGATAAAGGCGCGATCAACTGTGGCAAGGTTGGTGCCAAGAACACGCAACGCACCACCCATATCGATCCCGGCGGAGCCTGAGGCCTCAAGCTTGATGGCAATATACGGTCCTTCACCCTTCTTGGTGCCCGCAATAGCGATATCAGGGAAATCTTTCGGCAGCTTCAAGCCCTTGTTCTTACCGACAGCCTTGCCCATCTCAACAAAGATTGAGGCAATGTCCTTAATACCGAGGGACGCGATTTTGTTCGGTCCTTCGTCAAGCGCCAATCTGACTTCTTGGGGTATTGGAATGCCTGCTGTCTCGGCACCTACTTGACCAGAAGCAAAAACATCAAACGTTTTACCGCCAATTGTCGTTTTGCCACCAAAGCCAAGATCGACGGTGCCGCCCTGACCGCCGAATGTCATGCGGTAGTCCTCGATAGTCATCCAGGGAATACCAAAGGCTTTTTTCCAGGGAATACCTTTAAACGTGCTGGCGGTTACCGAGACTTCGGGTGCGCCCGTGCCTTGGGTGATCGCGGTCTCCAGCACCATGTTGACTTTTTGTTTGCCGATCTTGAAATCGGTCTCGCCTTCAAATCCCATCGTCACGCCCTTAACAATAGGACGTTTGGTCGGCGAATCCTTTGCTTTGCGTCCCTGCAATGACAGCGTTGCCAAAAGCGAAAATTGCATATCCGCGGGCAGTTTGATTTTGTTGCCGATCTTCGGACGGAACTTCGGCAGATTGGCTTGCATAACAATCTCAGGTGCCGGGGGCTTACCCTCTAACAGGTTATCCAGAACATTGCCGATAATAGAGACCGTCGTATAAACCTTAGTCGACTTGCCACCGAGGAATCTGATTGCGTCATTTAGGGGTTTTGCATTACCGATATTGAAACCCGCAAAGTTGGTCAACCCCTGTGGGACAGCCATGGTGTAATCACCATTACCGAACAGCTTGTCGGTAATTGCCCGCGCATTTGCGGGCAATTCTTTGGCCTCAACCTCGACATCACCCGCTGCAAAGGCGAGTAGCTGGTCGTCAAACTTGATGGTATCGAACAGTTCGATGCCGGGGGCTTTCCTGAAGATGTCTTTGAACTTGAAGATGCGTTTCGGGCCGAAAGCGATAAACGTCGATTGCGCGCCACCGCCGCTATAGGCCAGAAAGTTCCAGTTGATGTTCAGAAACCGGACATCGCCGGTTATTGCTCCGCCAGCTGCCTTAACATTTTTGACATTGAGACCTGGGAGTCTACGCGCTGCTCTCAGAATTTTCTTGAGGGCCGAAGATTGCGCGGCTTTCATCGCGCCAGCAGCCAGAGCCTTATCGACCTCGTCCTATAAATTGCCCGCTTGAGCGGTCGTGAAAGCGCTAAATGCTGTTGTAATAGCGAACGTTGCCGCAAAAATTGATGTGCGGAAAGTTTTACGAATCATCGTATCCCCCAGTAAAATTTGTAGCCCAACACCAGGCTGCAGATCTTGTTAGCCCAATGTTATTACGGATCATTATGCGCTAAATGTGACAGCAATAAGGCGTTCACGAATCCGTGATAACACAAGATTAGCCAGTAATTTTTTCAGGCGCTAGCGCCAAATCCCCAATTTATCCACAACCCAGCGAGACCAACTCAGCAGCTTGTCATCTTGCCAGCGTCGACCAACCAGCTGAATACCGACGGGTAAATTTCTGGGTCCAGTGTGTGTGGGGAGAGAGATTGTTGGGACGTGTAAAATTGTCCAGCAGCCCTGAAATTGCGGGTCGCCAGTATAGTCGAGCCCCTCTGGGGCTTCGCCAGTTGCTGACGGGGCAAGAATGACGTCAACATCACCAAACACATCGTCCAGTTGGGCCCGGCTGTCATTCGCTAGAACCACGGCATTCTGATAGGTCGCAAATTCCATCGCCGAACCATTTGCGAGTTGTTTGGCGATATTGGCACTAAGGTGATCGCGTTCATTTTGCCACAGATCAGCCATAACGCGGCTGCGTTCAAAATCATTCAAGGCGTTGCGCGCAGCGCTCAATCCGGCAAATGACTTGGGTAAATCAATTTCGACAATTTCTGCGCCCGCCATTTCCAGCCTCTTGGCACTATCCTCAAGGGCGCTGATGGTTTCGGGCAGGGCAAGATCCCAGTGATGGGTATGACACAAACCAATTTTTGGTTTGGCATCATCTGGAATGACTGCCGCGCGGTCGCGGTTGAGCAGAACACTCATGAGTAGGTCAGCGTCATCCACCGTTCGGGTCAATAGGCCAATGGTATCGAGATTCTCAGCGGCAAACATCAACCCGGCACGGTTGATCAAATTGTAAGTCGGCTTGTATCCGACAGTACCGCAGAAACTTGCGGGACGAAGAACAGAGCCGCCGGTCTGAGTGCCAAACGCTCCGTGAACCATGAAATCGCCAACGGCCGCACCAGAACCGCTGGAAGACCCGCCCGGGGTGTGTGCCGGGTTATGCGGGTTGGTCGTCGGCCCCGGGAAGGAACCGGCAAATTCACAGGTAACCGTCTTGCCGAGAATGACGGCGCCGGCCGCCCGCAACATCGCAACACAGGCAGCATCGGTTCTGGGTTGGTGATCCTCATAGGCCGATGATTGCATCTGGGTTGGCATATCGGCGGTGTCGATGACGTCTTTAACGCCAATCGGCAGACCGTGCAGTGGCTTCCTCTCTGGCATTTCGTCGAGGATGCGCGCCTGGGCCAATGCATAATCCGCGTCAATATAGGCCCAGGCCTTTACCGTGTCTTCGCGGGCGCTAATGCGATCAAGACAGGCTTGCGTAACGGCTTCGGCCGTCGTGGTGCCATCGCCAATCATGCGGACGATTTCAGTGGCGGGAAGTTCGTTGAGGTTCTCTAGTGACATGGGTTTCTTCTTGATTCCAGCGGTTTGAAGCTGCGGGGCGTGCATGATAGCGTCCCGTCGACTGGAACGAAACGGGTGAGGATCAAATGGTGGAAAAGCTGCTTATTAAAGATGGGTTGGTATACGACCATGATGGGGACGTACACAGGCCATCAGCGGCGGATATTCTGGTTGAAGGCTCTGAGATTGCTGCAATCGGTACCGACCTTCCATCCGACCAAACAGTCGGCGCAGAAATCGTCGATGCCAGCAACCATCTTGTCGTCCCCGGATTGATAAACGCTCATTACCATTCCCATGACACGCTGTGTCGCGGGATGTTTGAAGATTTGCCGCTGGAATTCTGGCTGCTCTATACGCTGCCAATGGGAACATTTCGTTCAAAAGAAGAAATTCGTTTGAGGACGTTGGTCGGTGCTTTGGAGTCGATGCGGTGTGGTATCACTACGGTACAGGACATGCTCGGTCTGATTCCCATGACCGAGGAAAATATTGATGTCGTCCTCGATGCCTATGAAGAGATCGGAGAACGCGTTGTGTTCTCGCCGATGGTGTTCGATATCCCGGCGGTCGCGATGCTCCGTTATAAAGATCTATTGCCCTCTGAAATTCAGGAGATGATGGGCAATCAGGCGGGCGAGCCTAAAGAACAGCTCGATATGCTTGAATCCCAGATTAAGCGCCGTCCCGCAAAGGGTGTGACGCACTGGGCTGTCGGTCCGTTTGCACCGCAGCGCTGTTCGCTCGATCTTCTGGCGGGTTGCGCTGATTTTGCCGATCGACACGATCTCGGCATCTACATTCATGTCTATGAAACCCGTGGTCAGGTGGTGATGGCACGGGAAATGTATGGCGAATATGGCGGCTCCTTTATCAACTATCTCGATGCTGCGGGTATGCTCAATCATCGACTCAATATCGCGCATTCAGTTTGGATTAGCCGCGAGGAAATGGATCAGATGTCGGCCGCCGATGTCGGCGCCGTGCTGTGCTACAACAGCAACATGAAGCTCAAAAGCGGCATTTCGCCGATGCGTGATATGCGCGATGCCGGGATGCGGGTCGGACTTGGCTGTGACAATTGTTCGGGCAGCGACGTCCAGAACATGTTCCAGGCGATGAAGGCCTATTGCATGTTGGGCGCTGTCAGCGAACCGACGCCCGGCACGCCTCTGTCACATGAAGCCCTGCGCCATGGCACACTTGGCAGTGCGCGATCCGCCTGTCTGGATGACCAGCTCGGAGCGCTCAAGCCCGGCTACAAGGCGGATATGATGTTGCTCGATATGAATGACACGGCCTATTTGCCCTATAACAGCGCGGCGCGGCAGCTGGTTTACTCTGAGACCGGGCGTTCTATTGATACCGTTGTTATAGATGGCAAGGTTGTGATGAAGGATCGCGTGGTGCAGACCATCAATGAAGACGACCTGCGGGCGGAAGTTGCTGATTTGATGAAGAGTTTCATCCCTGAATACGAAGATGTGGTGAAGCAGCGGGAAGTGGCGTTGCCCTATCTCAGAGAGGCGCATCAACGGGTTTGGGACACCGATATCGGCTTGAGACGGTTTATTGCCCGCACCGGTTACGGGGATGGTGACTTGCCGCAATAGGGGCAAGCGAAACCATCTCTTGCTGTTGTTTTCGCCCTCCCGTAGCCTGTCTTTAACAAATTTCTTTTGCGGTTAAGACCGGTTTCCGGTCGAGGAGACAATATGGCTTTTACAGGTCTTCACACGACACTATTTGCAGCACCCAATATGAAGGAAGCGCAGAAGTTTTATAGCGACTGGGGGTTACGCAAAGTAAAAGCAACACCCCGCCATTCCATCTTTGAAACCAAAATTGGCAGCCGGGTCGAGCTGAAGTCGCCTAAGGCCAAGGACCTGCCGCCCGCCGCAGCGCCGGACATGCATTTCCGTGAAATGATCTGGGGGGTGTCTTCCAAGAAGCATCTTGCAGAGATTAAAAGGGAACTTTCCAAAGACCGTGAGGTGACAGAGGACAAGGATGGCACACTGCATTGCATTGATCCGAACGGTATCGGCGTCGGGTTTCGCCTGTGGAAGCCGCGCAAGAATATCGATGGTGCCCGAACCAAAATCAATTCGTTTGATAGCCAGGAAAGGGTCGATGAGATCAGCACATTCTATGAGGATGCGCACCCGATCCGCATGGGCCATATCGGGTTTGTGCTGCCAGATATGAAAGCCGCTGAAAGTTTTTATAAGGACCGGCTCGGCTTTTGGCTGTCAGACCGCTACGCCGGTGGGGCGGCGATATTTTTACGCTGCGCAGCGAAAAGCCAGCATCATAATCTGTTCATGATCTGGAGCGCCGATGGCAACAAGCGCTATCACCACACTGCTTTTGAGGTTCGGGATATCCACGAAGTCTTCGGTGGAGGCGTCGCCTTTGATAAAAAAGGCTGGGAGACAGAAGTCGGCCCCGGACGTCATCCAATTTCATCGGCCTATTTCTGGTATTTCAAATCACCTTGTGGCGGTGCCATCGAATATTTCACCGATTCAGACTATGTAACGGAAAACTGGAAGCCGCATAACTACCGCATCAATCGATTTTCCGAGTGGCATTTGCCGGATGGTATTCAGCAGGTGCATGACGATAAAATCCGACCCTCAATGTCGGCTGCCGGTCGGCATTAAGGCCAGATGGGTCAGTTGATGGGAATCTCGGGTTTTGTGTTGAAGGGGTGTTTTGCCGCTATCGCGCTCACCTTTTTGCTCTCCGTACCCTCAATCGCTCAGAAAAAGATACCTGTTGATCTTGAACTTATTTTAATGGCCGATGGATCGGGCAGTGTCGATGATGCAGAGTTTCTGATCCAGCGTCAGGGCTATGCCAAAGCACTTCGCCACCCCGATATCTGGCATGGCATTAGCAGCGGCATATTGAGACGTATCGCCCTTTCTTATGTCGAATGGAGCGGGCCAAACCTTCAGATACCAATCATCGGTTGGACAGTAATAGAGAAGAAGTCGGATATCGATGCCTTTGCCAAGAAACTCGAAACGCTGCCGCGGGAGCTTTACTCCGGCGGTACAGCGATTGGCAATGCAATCCTGTATGGCGCTAACTCAATCAAATCAAACCGATTCGAAGGAACCCGTGAAGTGGTCGATCTGTCCGGTGATGGCTGGGACCGCAATGGTCTGCCGGCGGCACAAGGACGCGATCAAGCCGTGAAGATGGGAATCACTGTAAACGGCCTGCCGATACTGGACGAGTTTCGGGTCGGACTCGATAAATTTTTTGTTTCAGACGTGATTGGCGGTCGGGGTGCGTTTTCTGTCCCCGCCAACGGCTTCAAAGATGTCTTCTTTGCAATCCGTCGCAAACTGATTCTGGAAATTTCGGGTGCGCCAATATCTACAAAAGACCTCGCCACTGTCCAAATGAAGTGACCGGAGTTCCCTTGTCCTGAGCAATTTCTGGGCGTAGCGTTTTCGCAGAAAAATGATTCAGGGGGAAAGATATGTCAGCAAAAGCAGATGGGCGCATGAAGCGTTGGCAGGAACAGCGCTGGATTCTAGACGCTGTTATTCGCACTGTTGGTGTTGAGTGGGATCAGGGACGGCTTCGCTATGGTGCTGCGCCCGGCGGGTCTCAGGCGGCTGGCGAATTTCGCGCGGTTGGGTCGAAAATAAAACGCGTTGGCGATTTCGTTCGCGAATTCTCCAATGCCGCGAAGCGGCGCGAGGCCAAGGCCGTGACGTTTGAAAAAACGGGACGGCTGATCTCTGCGCGCGAAAGCTACCTGACCGCATCTCTCCTTTGGGCAGCCGGCCGCTGGCCGATCTTTGAGACAAATGACGAGCTGGAACATCTCGAAGAACGTATGAATCATTGCTACGCAAAGTTCATTGAACATGCGCCGCATCCAATTGAGATTGTTCGCATTCCCTTTCAGGGTAAAGAGTTGCCCGCTTATCTGCATTTACCCCGCAATGCTGAGCCCGGTGAGACTTTTCCCTGTGTCGTCAATATCCCCGGGATGGATTCCAGCAAAGAGACCGGCGTTAATATGTATGGTGACTCCTATCTGGAACGCGGCATTGCGGTTTTGAGCATCGACGGCCCTGGCCAGGCGGAAAGTGTCGCGCTGGGAATTTTTGTGACAAATTCAAACCATATGGATGCCGCCAAGGTCGTTGTTGACTGGCTTGAGGCGCACCTGGCCATCGATTCCAGCAAGCTCCTGATACGGGGTTCGAGTTTTGGCACTTATTGGGGGCTGCAGTGGGCCGCCGCGTTAGGCGATCAGATCAAAGGTGTTGCGGTCAGCGGTGTCTGTCACGAGCCCGGCTGCAATACGATTTTCAACATGGCGTCGCCCTCCTTTAAACTCCGCTATATGTGGATGGCAGACTATGATGACGAGGACGCGTTTGACGAGTTTGCCAAGACGATTGATTTACGACCCTTTGTTCCGGCCATTACCTGCCCGGTATTGATTATGGCGGGGGAGCAGGACCAGTTGAGCATAGCTATGACGTGATGGACCATATCAGTGCCCCAAAAGAAATCGTCGTATACGAAGGCGCAAATCATTCAGTGGCGGATGCAAGCTCTGTGACGCTTGGCGAAAACCCCAAAGACTATCTGGCGGATTGGTTGGAAGCACGGCTGAATGACATACCGTTCGAGAGCGTCAAAGGTTTTGTCGATAGTTCGGGCCGGCGGACCGATACGCCCGCATAGACTTCAGCGCGGTTTTGGAAGTTCCCGCATCAGCATGCCGATCTTGTCGCGAGGTTCGCGAATATGCAGCCGGTGCTGAATCTCCCAACAAAGGGACGCGCAGGTTTCAATGACAGGAATGCCAAAGTCGTCCTCCATCATTTCAACGATGCCGAGGAGGCGCCAAGCATTGCCTTGTAGATAGATTGCTTCTGCTTTGGGGTTTTCCATGAATGTTTTGTGGACCAGCGCGTAGACATCTTGAGGCGAAATCTCGCCAGCCTTCTCGAAGGGTACTTCTAGGGGTTCCATCGCCAGCACATCGAATCCGGCTTCTGTCATGTAATCACGTGTGAGCTCGTTCTGAAGGCGAGAATAGCTGACGCCGATAATCTTCTTGGCGCCAAGTGCCCGAAAGGCCCGCGTGATATTCTGGTTGGCGGTGAAATGAGGAATACCCATCTCGCGTTCCCATTTGCGGATGATTTTCTTTTCCCCCTCGACGCCCAGCATCATGAAAGGCGGTGTGCCGGAATGATGGATCAGATCGACACCGGGGTCGGCTAGGATCAGGGCATTGTCGTGATACCCCTGAATTGCGTTCTCAAATTCGTCCTGAGATCCCCGCTGAACATTCTGATGGATCGGAATAAGGCCCACACCTTCGGGGAGCAATCTGACGGTCTCTTCCATGGAGCCTGGTCGCATGGTTGGCTTTATGAGACCAACGGTACCGCGCCAACTGGAGAAACTCATCCTAGCTCCTTCCTTTAAGGCGACATGACGGTCATACCGATGGTCGATCGTGCTTCCATAGCGCGATGGGCATCGGCGACATCGGCGAGGGCAAACCTTTGATTAATATTAATTTTGACAGCGCCGCTGGAAACAACATCGAACAGGCTCTTGGCGCGGGACCGAATCTCGTCGCCAGTGCGCATATGCCAGTAAAATGCTCCTGCCGTAATGGACAGCGAACCCATCTCATTGAGTCGGAAAATATCGAAGGGAGGAACGGGACCAGATGAGGAACCATAAGCCACCAGCCGTCCAAGAGGGCGTAACGCCGCAAGAGAGGACTCAAACGTGTCGGCGCCCACCGCATCAAATACGGCTGTGACGCCTTCGCCACTTGTCAGGGTTTTCGCCTGTTCCGCAATGTTCTCCTTCGTGCTGACGATAACGTCGTGGCATCCATGGTTCGTGGCGAAAGCCGCTTTCTCCTCAGAGCTAACGACTCCGATGACATGGGCACCAAAAGTTCGGGCCCACTGAGCAATGATCATGCCAACACCGCCTGCCGCCGAGTGAACCAGAATTGCATCCTGCTCAGTTACCGGGTGGGAGTCGTGGATCAGATATTGTGCTGTAAGCCCTTTGGTGATCATGGCGGCGGCTGTTTCATCCGTGATGTCGCTGGGCAATTTAACGAGCCGTTCAGCATTCATCGTTCGCAATTCACAATAAGAGCCGCGCAGCAAAGCGTGGCCTCCGCTCGAATAGGCGACGCGGTCACCGACGGCGACATTTGTAACATCAGCGCCCAATGCCTCAACCACGCCACAACCCTCGCCACCAATGACGTGCGGAAAGTGCGGCAAAGGATATCGCCCGTTTCTTGTATGAATATCGGCGTAGTTCAGCCCAATCGCCGTGTGACGCAAAAGGACTTCGCCTATATCAGGCTCGCCAACATCGACATCTTCATAGCGCAGCACTTCCGGCCCGCCATATTCGTGAACCCTAACAGCCTTTGGCAATGGTCCGGCCTAGTAAACGTCGTGGGCACGCACCGGGACATCCATCGCCCCGATATTTTCAAACTCCAGATGCATCACATCGCCGGGTTTGACAGGACCAACGCCGGCGCAAGTGCCTGACATGATGATGTCGCCAGGATGCAATGTATAAAACTTGGACGCCCAGACAATTTGGCCTTGGAGATTAAGGATCAGATTGCGTGTGTTGTTTTGCTGACGGATTTCATTGTCGATGGTCAAAACGAAATCAAGTTGTCCAGGGTCATCGATTTCATCGGCGGTAACTAGCCAGGGACCGAGCACCGCATAGGTATCAACCGACTTGCGGAAGCTGCGGTCTTCTTTGCCGCGGACTACCATATCCATGGCGATTGCATAGCCGGCAACATAGGACAAAGCATCGTCGTAGGAGATATCGCTGCCTTTGCGCCCGATGATGACGCCTAGTTCGGCTTCATGATCGGTCCGGCGATCACTAAAGCGGACAGCGACGCCGTCTGACGGACCAATCAGCGCGCTATTGGCTTTGAGAAACAGTCCCTGATCTTCCATTTTGCGTCGTGGCGCTCCGTGCGATATTTCCGTATCGACGAGTGTTTCCTGGGCGTGTTCTTCGTAATTCTGGGGCACACCGATAATTTTTGTCGGGTTGGCAACGGGGCTCCGAAACGCGACTTCAGAAATCGGTTTGCCGTCGGCATTGTCTGCCGCCTGTTCAAGTTTTGGACGCATGGCTTCCAAATTTGCAACCAGTTGGTCGCCGATCGGCAAAGGATAGCGATAGGTTGGCAATTCAGCCTCGACGACGTCGGTAATGTCATAGACAACGTCATCTCGGACGACGCCAAAACGGTTGTCGTCATATCGGCAAATTTTCATCGGTATCCTCCCTGATCAATTGTCGATCAGTCCTATCGTTGACTGACAGCAGCGTCAATGGAGGGCGATGTCGTGGCGCGTGTCAGGGAGGGTTCGCATCATGCGGCGCACGGCATCATCAGCGATCGAATAAAATATTTCCGCATCGCCCTTCACCCGCGCTGCCCGAGTGATCGAGACGGGAAGAGATAGGGGAGAGAAGGGTAATCCGCCATCACCGCGCCCCGCCTTGTGCCGGGCCTGCCACAAAAGCTTTTGATCTGAAGCTCGGATCAGCCGCAGAGAAATACCGACCGCCCGATTGGTCCAAAGAACCATATAATCGTCTTCAACCGCATCTAGCCGGATTTCGACAAGGCCATCGCATTTTGTCTGTTTGGCAAATACCCGGCGGTCTCCTGGATGATCTAGATCAATCGCGATGCGGTCTGCAATCCGGCGGGTTGGAGCGCCGCCAATCGCGCGCCTAAATTTTGTTGCAAGGTGCCGCTCGACAGACTCTTCGACCGCTCGCCGAATGGTCGCCGGTACTTTCGCAGATTTTGAAACCACTGCCGCGCAGCTTGGTGGGTTATGGAAGAAAGCCTGTTTCATTTGAAAGGCCACCCGCCGCTCAAGAATCGGTGTCGCCGATTCTTTTTTATCCATGCCGGTATAGGTGGTTTGGGCACAACCGCCCAGCGATGCCGTCACCGCTAACGCTAAAGAAACCGGCATAATATGGCGTGCCATAGTCAGCTATACCCGACAGCTGCGGCGTGTCGCGAACGGGAGCGCGACAGATCCGGTGATCGAATTTCCATCGACTTGAATATCCTGCAATTTCAATCCGGATGAGTATAATTGATAGCGGGCTTGAATTCGTTTCGCGGCGCCATAATGCGCTCCTATTAGCTGTTCCAGCCCGCCCAGGAGAACAGCGTCAACGGTCCGCGGGAAGACTCGGACAGGTGTCCAGTTCGTCAATTGATGGCGCTGGGCAATTTGCTGGAACAGATTTCTCTCTGCGGCAATCTCTGCCCCCTGTGGCGATCTCAGAAATCCGCTAAACCGATCTATATTGAGTTTCCAGGAAACACCCGGTGGATCACTGGCCGAGAACAGTGCTTTGCTATGGTGCAAAACGGCGGCCTGCATCCCGTAGCACTGGGTCAATGCTAGATAGAGTTTGCTGCGCTGAGATGCGGATTGAGGCCAGGCGATCTCTATCGTTGGCCCCTTGCCATGTTCCAGCATGCGCAACAAAACCCGGCCGGTACTTTTATGTTGCGCAGATGCCACCACTTGCTGCTCGGGTTTTGAGGGTGCGGTTTGTTTCAGTTTCTCAGGCGCAGCCCGAACGGGGCGGCGTGGTTTGACAGGAACGCTTTTCCGTACTGGGGACTGTGTCTTGGCAATAGGTTTTACGAATTTCTGCACGCGGGGAGCAGGTTTCGACGCTTTTAGTGGCTTGTAAGATTCTGGCTTTGTCCGAACCACCGATTTTGGTGATGGTTTCAGAGCGGCGACCGTTTTCTTCTGCGTGGGTGCCGCTGGTTTGATTGCCGGTGTAGTCGTTAGTTGGTGAAGAGCTGGTGGTGGCGGTAGTTGAATGACCGCCATTTGTTGAGGCGGGGATTGTGGCTGCTGAATCCTGGTCGGCGATTTTAAGTGTTTTTTCTGAGTGGTTTTTTCTGCCTTCACACTGTGAAACATCGCGACACAGAGCAGGATGATCGCCCCGGCGATTGTGCCGGAGAGGGCGATCGATAGCCTGTCTGTGTTTTTTGTGGCCATTGCCTGTTACCGGCTCACCGATTTCGCGTAAAGTAGCTCCATCTCTTCCGCGAGGGACAGCAGTTCACGGCGCCGATCAGAAGAAGACATAAGCTTGTCGCCCTTTTTAGAACGGGGGCAGGATCAATAGGCGGATTATCTCCCAATACTTCCGCCCGGCGTTTGGCAACTGCAGGGTCAAGGTTAGAGGGTGCCCCTCCCGCCTTTTTGGGGGAAGGTTTGGCAGGAGTGGGGGCTGCTGCCGGAGGCGCAGAAACAGTTTGCTTGGCGGGCAGGACTGGTGCGATGGGTACGGGTTTGGCTACTTGCTCGGATGCTACGTCCGGCGCCGGTTCGGGCGCTGGCGCGGGTGTCTCGGTCTTTTTAAGGACGCGGTTCCCGATTTTTTCCGAGGCCATTTTCTTAATGTCAGCCGCAATATTGTGCGCCCGGTCGACCGCTTTATGGACGTCGCCTTTATCGGCGGTAAACAGGAAAATGAGGGCAAGGCCTACGGCCAAATTGAAGGCGAGGAATTTCATATCAGGCTCCTTCCTGAAGAGGCGGTGCGTTGGCGGTGTTGCGGGCGTGAGAAACAATAATCAGGCCACGAAGCAGGGCAGACACCGGCAAGCCGATGACGGTGTCATAAAGGCCAGGCTAAAATTGGCGGTCATCTTGCGGATAACCGGTTGAATGGTCTCAGGCGTCAATTCCTGCCCGGAAAGGGTACCGATCCCCAAACTGATCCCCAGCAGGGTAAATGTAAGGGCAAGAGTGGTGACGCCATTGGCTGCCTGGACACCGGTTTCAAACCAGACCGTATCATTTTGTCCCTCACTGGAGAGCATTCGGACCCAGCTGAACAAGGCAATAAATACCAAACTGCTCAGAAGAAGGACGAAGGACCAGCCGAGGACATTCTGGGCCCATTCTGCAATTTCAGCAGCGGGACGGGCGGTGAACACCACAGCGATTGCCATGATGACGGCCCCGGCCCCCAGAAAGTAGCTGAGGGCACGCGAGGTTGTGTCAAAAAAGGTGCTCAGAGTACGCATTTTAGCGTCTTCCCAATCGGGCATTCATCAGGCTCTCGCTTGAGACGCCGACCTGCTGCAACCAGTGTTCGATCAGGCTGCGGTTATGTTCGACGGAGGCGTGAACCAGAAAGGTCAAATCATAGTTTTCAAATGCGGCGCGAACCGCTGGAGTGTTTTTGCCTGCCAGCGATTTATCGCGCAGAACCATCCGCTCAAGATCAATCAGTCGGTTACGGGATACCTCGATCTTTTGCTGACGTTTTTTTGGATCAAGCTCCGCTGATAACAAAGCATCGAGGAGAATCGCCCGTTCGCGCTCCATATTCTCCAGCGTGCCGGCCTGGGCAACGGACAAGACGGCTACTGTTCCGGCGATGGCTGTCGCCGACAGGAGTTTAAGCATAATTCCGGTTTTCATCGTGTACTCTCCTTTATCGATCTAGAAAAAAGCCAACGGCTTCAGAGACGTGCTTGTTGTCGGCCTGGCCATCGGTGATGTCGGTGTCATCAGATGTGAGGGTTTCGGTGAGCGCCATGGCATCAAGCGCAACGAGCTTGGCCATGTAGCCAAGTACCGTGCGTTCCTGATCCAGCACCGCCAGGTCAGCTTCGGTTTCACCGACAAGCTGCCGGATAAAGTCTTCTTTACCGATGCTTTTACCGTTTATGTCGGCGCGCTCATTCATTGGGTGACTGTTGATCGCCTGAACGAGTTTCTCGATGGCGCTGACATTGCGGGCGTATTCGCGCGCGTACTTGCTTTCGCTGAGCAGGGCGGATTTGAACAGTTTGGCATCCACTTTCGGGGCCGCGGATTCAAATCGGCTGCGGGCCTGTTGCTGTTTTTCAATCAGGGCGGCTCGTTGCGGCGTTTGTCCTCCCTTATTGCGGCGCATCTTGCGCAACAATCTTTCGTAGACGCGAATCTTAGTTTTCGCGCGACGCTCCCGCATTTTCTGATGATTTGCGACGAGCGTGAGATATGCCCGCTTTTCGGCGAGATACTGGTGCTGCAATTCCGTCCGAAGGTCCCCATCGGCGCGTTCGATAGCCCCACGGAGATCTTCCAGGGTTTTCACCTTGAATTTAATTTCTTCGCCAGTGTCGTTGAGGGCTGCTGCCAGCGAAGATTTGGCAAAATCCTGATCAATCGCTTTTTTCAGATAGGTTGACGGGAGTTTGACCAACCTTTCGCTGGATTTCGGCGACCAGCTTGCACTGGTATCCGGCGCCGTTGCCGCCCCTACAGGAACAGAAAGCAGCGTGCTGCAGAGTACGGCCGTAGCGATGATTTTCGCGGCGTTTCTGATATAGATTTGAGTGTTGTTCATGTCTTCGGTCCTAAACCGTTTTGAGCGTGGCTTTGTGCGCTGTTACTTGTTTTTCCAATACATGATGCGACGCATTTCACTCTTGAGATTGTCGCTGACATTGAGCGCTGAGAACTCTCCAAATGACTGGTTTTCCTTGCGTTTCAGCAAAGCTTCTATGGTCACCACAAAGGAGGATCCGTCGGCGTAATAGAAATCGTTTTTCGGAAAACGTTTTTTGAATTTGTCGAAGTTTTCGCGGGAATGATCGACGTCACCTCCCTTGAAAAAGTTCTGAATGGAAACGGCATAGGCCCGCATGCGTTCATCGCGGGCGATACCGCTGCTTTCCGGGCCAATCTCAGTTTCGCAGCGTTCCAGTACGCGGGCGCTGGCGATATAGGTGCCGAGAGAACTGGTCGCCCGCGCTTTTTGATCGAGCGCAAAACCTTCATCGCGGCATTTGCGATACTCGCGCATTTGGGAGATTTCGTTAAAACGTGCCTGGCGATAGCCGATGCCCTCTAACGGGTCGCTTGGCATATCACCGGTACAAGCGGCCGCCGCAATTGCGGCAACGGCGATGCAGCCGGTACGAACAGAGTTTTGGAGGCGGGATGGGATCTTTGACTGGTTGGGCATTGCTATATTCCTCTCGTCTTGGGCTTGTGTCTGGTTATGAATGGGTCAGAACGGTTTTCTGCTAATCCGGTGAAATTTATGGATGAAAATGCCGCGCGATTTTCAAAACCGAGATACCGTCTGTTCTGGCTTGATCGATCAGCTTGGTTAGCGCGGTTTTGCTTTTTGCTGCCGCTGACATTTCAAATAGATTGGTCGCCCGTTGGATGCGAACGGTGTCCGTCGCTGGCACGGCAAAGTTCAGGTGTTTTTGGTCAAGCTTGTAGGCAAGCCGGCGCGGTGGACGCGCGTCCAAATCAAGATTCTTTTTCGCGGCGACAGCATAACTTTTCCTTAGGGTACGGGTCCGAAAAGCAGTCCCTGAAAAATTGTCGCGGGCGACGAGTATCCATAATTTTTGATCACGTCCGGTGGTGTTTTTGATCCGGTATTGAATGTTGCCCAGTCGATGCAGGTTGAATGTTTTGCCCGGTTGCGACTCTGTGATTTTCTGCTCCGTTATTTGCGGCGCAACGATATCGAACATGACTTCGGCACAATTGCCACCCGCCGGGGCATGGGTTTCCAGGGCAACTGCCGAAAGAGCCTGGGGCACAGCCGCTGCAATCACCGTATTTTTTACTGCCGGGCCGATACCGATAAAGGTGGTGGTCAGGATCGCGGCAATAGCAGCAACCGCTGACACCTTCTTCACCCGCCGACTAATCTTCCGGCCCGGAAATTTGATCGGCAAATTCGCCCGTTTGCGCGGGCGCTTAAGTCGCAACGCTGCAAGTATCTCAAGAACGCTTTCGGCGGCAACGAATTTGAGTTTTTCCGGTGTCGATACTGTTATCCGGTTCAATTCGGCTTCGGCTTCGGCACGATTTGCTGCCGGGACCGCAATGACAATCTCGGTGCCATCAGCGATTAGGACATCGAACAGGTCGCGGGATCTCTGGAGTTTTTGCCCAATATCGCTGACGCTTTGGACAGTCAGGTCGCAATTAACTTCGCCGGACGCCCAGACGATACGGTTATAGGGCTCATTGTTGGTGGCGAGACGGCGTTCTTGGGCCAGCGCGTGCCCTACAAAGGCGCCGAGCTGCCAACTCAACCCTTAACCGATGGGGTCGGAAATATCCATCCGATAGGCGTTATGGCCGTAACAGGCCTCGATCACCCCGGTTGGACGCCGGACAAATGTGTCGTAATCGGGACTAATCGGCAGGACCATTGCACGGCCACCAAGACAAATAACCGAGCGCACATCCGGTGCTTCTGCTGTAAGGCGCTGCAGGCGAGTGGGGCCTTCGGTCGTTGCAATAAAGACGGCTGTTTTACTCATCGCATGAACACATCGGTTTTGGGGTCACGCAGCGACGTGGCCAGAGTAGAATTCGATCCAAGCAAAAGCTGCACGGTGCCGTCTGTCGGTTTTGGCAGGGGAACCCGGTCGCACCATTCAGAGTCGTTGATCACGAAAAGTGTATTGGGGGTACAGGACTGATCCTGAAGTTTAATGATGACGTAGAACTGCTCACGATCCGCCTGGCTTTCGCGCAAGGTCATTTGAAACCCCGTACCAAAACGGGTTGTTGTTGATCCGCTGGCGGCGGCGGCGCGCGAGATCGGTTGCAGGGGGGCGACTCTTTCCAGGAGTATTCTCATATCATTCCGAAGTTTGGGGTTTGTCGAAAGGACCCGGGAAAAGCCCTCTTTCACGGTAGCTTCAGGGTCCGTGGCATAGCGGTACAGATCGTTGAAGCAGATCGTTGGTTCAGCAATGTCGGCATCCGCGTGTGTTCGTAGGGTCTCGAGGGCATCACAGGCGATAAAGACCGCCTCGCCGGCAGAATCGGCCTCGGCCCAAAAGTTCATCGTTTCCGTCATGTGCAAACTCCATAAAGCTGGCGGAATTGGTTAAAAAAGATTTCCCGGTCGGTCATATCCAATGCGTTCCAGTCGCCTTTTGCTTCGGCAATACGGCGCACCTGTCCGGTAAAACGGGAAACCGATTTTCGAATATCGAGAAGGGCATCAGCAGCAGTCGCGAACCCCTGGATTTCAATCTCGGAAGATCCGGTCTCCGGTTTGGCAAAACCTTTCCGTGAAATCCGGCGGGCGATTTTTTTACTGTCTGCTACAAAATCCGCGAGGGCCGGACAGGCCGTTTGATCATTCAGAACGGCTGTAAGGGAAGGCGATCCGTTTTCTACCGGGTGCAGCGTGACCACATTATCTGCACTATATTCCGGTTCTGATATGAGGGAGGCCAGGGAGGAAAGATCGATCTGTGGCCGCAATTCAAGCAGGATGGAGATGGCTGCATCAGCGCCTGCCATCGCGAGATGGTAAAAGCTGGCTAATAGGGCCCGTTCGAGAGTATCGGCAATTTTTTCAAAATTTCTGGCGCCTGCTTCATATCCAACATCGGTTGCTCGATTGGCGCTGATTGCTGTCTCTGGTGCGGTGCCGCGACGCAGGGCTTGGGTAATGTGCGCCTGAATGTCACCGAAAATTTCAGCCCGAACTATGGAGAGCGGCAAAACTTCCGCGGTGTTGCCACTTTCGATCAGGAGCTCGAGAGTGTGTCATTCTGTCTTGTTGAGAAATTTGATCTCATTTGCCGGAGCTGTATCCAGCAGGTCAAGCGTCGCCCGGCGTTCGTGAATTTCCTCCAAGGCGAGATCGATGGAACCGGGATCGATCTCGCCATTTTCCCGATCAGACCCAATGGACAGGGACTGGCTCAGGGCCGCCTGCTGATGCGAGGCCATCAGGGCGTCGCGGACGTTTATGAATAGTCTGACGACTTTGCGGTAGGTTTTGAAATCACCGGCGTCATCAGTTGAGGTCTCAATCCAAAAGGCCAAGACGAGATCGTCATTGATATCATCTGCCCGCGCTATCCCATTGTGCTGCGATGCCATAAATTCTGTCACCGCCCGGTATTTACGTTGCGCAGTTGCAGCCGGAAGGTGGGTGTTCAGATAGGCATAAAGCCGTCTTGATAGGGTATTGGCGGTTTTCCCAATCTGGGACCGTGTCGTTGAACTGCAGAGAATGTCCTTGATGGTTTCGAGAACGACATCGTAGCCCAACGCGGAGACCAGGAGCTCCAGCAAGGCTGACAGAAAAGGCATTCGGGTATGGGCAATGGCGAACACGCCATCCAGATACTCAACCTGAACTGTCGTCGGCTGTTGCTCAATCGCTGCGGTCGGGTGTCGCGACAGCCCCTCATTGATTTTTCGGCGATAGGCTTGCGCCGTGGCAGACCCCTGTCCCCAGAAAAAAATTCGAACCCTGAACAGCGTTCTATCTGGTTCGCGATATGGATGAGATGACAGAGTTCATGGATAGGACCGGTATAGCTCCGGCAGACGATCCATCGCGTAAGGCGACGACAGACGGTTGGTTTGTACTTAACTTGAACGCCATCGGTCGTTTCTGAGATAGCCTGAAGCGTCGCCTACAACTCATTGCTAACGTTTCCACCGGCGAGTCCATCGATTGAATAGAGGCCATCCATGTCACACACTCCCAATGCGCAGCTGGTGGCGGTAATAGCGCTGAAGCCGTTTTACTTTTGCGACATATTTGCGCGTATAGGGAATGACACGCGGACGGTGGCGGCCATACCGATCTACGGCTGAGCCGCCATTGTAATAGGACAGTGCCAGATCAACCCTGCCATTATAGCGATCAATCAGGCGCCTTAGAAAATGCAGCCCCAGCCGGACATTTATCCGGGGATTCCAGAGTTGATGGGCTTGAATGCCATATTCACCGCGGGCGGTCGCCGGCATGATTTGCATAACGCCACGTGCCCCCTTGTGACTTTTTGCCCGGGGGTTGAAGTTGGATTCGACATGGGCAACGGCGAGGGCCAGTGAAACCGGCAAATGCATCCGGGCTGCCTCTCTGGCGACCAGGTTCTTAACGTCGTCCCGGGTTTGGGGTGTGTGATGGGCGGTAACTGTGCTGGCGCTGCAACCGGTGGCAAGAAAGGCGGCAACAGAACACTGAGCGTTCGGCGCGAAAGATGGCGTTGTGTGTCAGCGGGCATTGGTCTTCTGCTGCAATACCCGGTTCCAGTTCGGATCCAGTGTCGTGATCACAATTTTGTTTGCCGGTAACCCCTTCTGAGCCTGCATAGCTGCCGACATTGACAGGTTCGGGGTTACTGCCAGAACCACGCGCTCCGCGTTTTTGAGCGTAGCGAAGTCCAGGGCGTTGAGGGATCGGTCGCGGTACTGCTTCCCGTCATAAACGACCAGAACGTCTTTCTTTGTGAGTTTGCTGGCTGTGCCAGCGCCGGCTGACGCACTGTTTTGCGCGAGGATGGCTGTTGAGACCGAGGCGGATTGCTTTTCCGGTGTTTTAGGCGCGGAAACACCCATGGAAATCGCGGTCAGGACCATCACACTGAAAAATCCCATCGCTATGGCCAGCGCGATTTCCGTCATCGCATTTTCCTGGCTGCTGTTGCTCATTGTATGTCTCCGTGTTCTCGCAAAAGGATCTATGAAAGGGTTAGGCGAATATTCAGCCGAGCCGCACCTGGCGCTTCATGTGACGGACCAGCCGTCGGGTTAAGCGGCCGGTAACTCGAAGCCTGTTGTGACGCTGATAAGCGCGGATTGCCCGACGGGTTTGGCTTTCATGATGCCGTCGATACGGCCGGGTTTGTAACCGAGGCGATGGAGCATGCGCTGGACGTGAAAAACAGTGCGGCGGCCGTGGCGGCTCATCGTAAAGGGCGGACGATCACGATGAATAATCGGTGTGATCGCCGGTTGCCGATAGGGTCTGAATTCGGGTGTCGGGCCGGCCAGGCGAATGCGGCTGGGTGGGGTTGCGGCGAAGACGAGGCCGTTTTCCGTGCTTATAGCTTTGTAGGAGAGGCTGGCGGTGTGCCCATCTTTCCGCAGCGTTCCGACGACCAGAATATCCACCTTTGCATTGCGAAGGAGATCAGCAACCCGCGCATCGCGGTCCGGTTCCAGTTCGCTGATCGAGTCAATCTCTCGAATAAAGGACTTGAGTGTTTCACGGGCAACAAATCGAAAGGTACCGGCGCCTTGCTTGGTCAAGGCGGCGAGCAGACGATCATTAAATTCGCGCGCCATATCAGCGCCAATGCGATCTTTTTTCTTCGTTGCGGCTTTGGCAAAGCGGAAGGGGACGACGGCAATACGAGGTTTACCATACCCACCGACTGCCGGGATATCAGCGGCATCTGTCGCCCTAATGCCGGAAAGAATTTCCTCGGCAAACATTTCGAAGGGCGTCTGATCGGCGTGTTGAGTATCCCGTGCATTCGCGCCGTTCCAAGTGGCGGCGAACAGGAATGCCAGGCCATATAGTACGGCGGCGGTGACGTAGAGTGTTCTGATATATTTCTTCGTATTCATAATATCCTCCCGGTAATTGGGTGCTGTTTGCTTCTCACCAGTTGATCGATGGGGTTCCGGTTTCGCCCGGTAGCCGGGCGTTAAGCGTGAATTGAGATTTCTTGCGGTCGATGTCGGCTGTTGAGCCAAGCTGCTGCAGCATTTTCTGCAGTAGCGGCTTTAAGGGCGGTGCGTTTTGGTGCCGTTTAACGGCAAATCTGGTGGTGGCGTTTGCTGACCCGGCACGTCGGACGTCGTCGTTGCCCGGAATGGCGATGAGAAAGTCTTCGATCTCCCGGGTAGTCGCGTTATCAAAACCAATGACTGATACCGTCAACCAGCTATTTGTGGGACGCGGCGCCAGTGTTGTCGTAACCTTTGCGCGGCGCGGCTGCAATCGGCGTATTTTAAAAGATTTCAGCTTTCGCGCTATGGCGCGCGCCATCTGCCTGGCTGGTCGATTTACCCGCTGGTGCGCATTCTCGATAACGCAATCGGCATTGCAATTTTCCGGAACGCGCCAGGTTGGAGCGCTGGCTCTGAGACGTGCCAGGATTCCATTCCGCTGAGAATTCCGGATAACTGTTTCCAGATGGAGGCTGGCATGGCGGGTATAGGTCTTGTTACGAATCTTAAATATCGCTCGTACGGCGATTGATATCTGCGGGTGCCCAGCTTTGCCTCGGACATTGTTCTTTAGGGCAACCCGACGCAGCTTTGCGCTCGCGTTCTTGTCTGATGTGGTGCCGCCCCGAATGTGGTGACCGTCCCTGGAAAGTCTGGCGGTAATAATGTCACTTGCCAGCTGTTGCAGGAGGCTGTCGTTTGACGTCGCCGCCGGGGATGGGCTTGCGATCAGGATATTGAGACCGTTCAGCTTTTCCGCGGCGAGGCCAGGATGAACCATGGCGACGAGCACTAATCCCAAAGCGGCTGAGATGTTTTTGTATGTCGACATGGTTTTCTGTCTCCTGGCCTGTTTGCGGAAAGAGATCACGTGGCTTTAGCTGACGGTTTTCCAGCTACCGTCTGCCGTGCGGCAGGCGGTACCGTGCATTTTGGTTTCGTAGCCGTCGATCCAGCCCCAGGTTGTGTAATCCCGGCAATACTGACCGGAAGACAGACGATAGGTACGGGTCGGCTTTACGGTATATTCCGAACCTGTATCAGGGTTGGTCCAGCTGACATTCTGACCAGTCTTTACGGTCTCCAAAGCCCAGTTGGCCTCAAGACGGTCAGCGCGCTCCATTGAGTCACCGATATTGCCACCGATGACAGCGCCGACGAGTACGCCGCCGATGATTGCAGCTGTCCGACCGCTGCCCTTGCCGATATTGCTGCCGAGCAAACCGCCAACCGCAGCACCGATCAAGCCGCCGGCGATAGACCCGTTATTATAGGTACGGTTGTAGCGGGGCCGGGCTGGTACATGATGAACGACCGTTTTGTGGCGCGTGACATGGTGGTGGCGGGTGACGTGCCGACCATGATAGTGACCGTGATTGCGGTGCCAGCGGCGATGTGCCCGGCGATGTTTCCGATGGTACTTGCGGTGATGTTTGCGATAATGGCGGTGGCCAACATTATGATAGGTCACTTTCTTGACCGTCTTAACGACCTTATATCCTTTGTGATACGGACCGGCGCTGACGGGGATTGCGGTAATCGCAACTGCCGTAACACCGATGATCGCGAAGACCGAATTTCTAATTGTTTTTAACATCGTCTCTCTCCATGTGAAGTTCGTGACGATGCGAGTAGAACAAATTTGTGCTGAGCCGAACCTGAACGTGTTGTTCATCCTGTGTTCAGGTTTCAAAGTGCAAACAATGCCGTGCGCGACCCTGTAAAGAGGTGGTCGCTGATTTGCATTGTTAAGGGCATAATAGAGCCATGAACCGAAGGATTTCCCTGTGTTTGAGCCATGTGGCGTTTCTCGCCATGCTGGTCCTTTGTGCATTCGGCACAAAGGCTGGGGCCGTGGTTTATGAGCCGGAAAATGTTTTGGGTGGGGTTCTTTTTCTGAATGAAATCGATACCGCGTCAGAAAAAAAATTAAAAAATTTCGAATTGGCACAAAGGCGGCGCGGTCGCCGGGGCAGAAAAGGTCCCCGCTTTCGCCGACCGCCGGGCGATGGTTTTCAGCTGCAGTCGCCGCCTCAGGAAGTTTTGGAGCGCCAGCGCATACGGCGACTTCGGAATCAAAAGCGGCGCGAGCGTGATCAGGATAGCGCAAGAGACGCTGTCAGAAGCGGTGCCGCGCTTCCGTTATCTTCTATTATTCAAGGCGTGCAAGCCTCCTGCCCAGGTCGGTTTCTGGGTGCGCGATTGATACGGCGGGGTGACCAGTTGGCTTATAGATTGAATATTCTGCGTCCCTCAGGGCAAAGGGTGACGATGTTTGTTGATGCCGCAAACGGCAATGTTGTGAGAGGGCGTTGCCGGTAAGGCACAGGGTTAAAGATGCGGATACTCGTTGTAGAAGATGACAAGGATTTGAATCGCCAGCTCGCCGCGGCGCTCCGCGACGAACAATATTCGGTCGACGTGGCATTTGATGGCGAAGAAGGTCACTTTCTGAGCGACACGGAACCCTATGACGCGGTTGTCCTTGATCTTGGCCTGCCAGAGCTGGATGGCGTAACTGTCCTCAAGAGATGGCGGGCCGACGGAAAAATGACGCCCGTCCTCATCCTGACGGCGCGTGATGCATGGTCGGAAAAAGTCGCCGGTTTTGATGCCGGTGCGGACGACTACGTCACCAAACCATTTCGAATTGAAGAAGTGCTGGCGCGTTTACGGGCTCTCATTCGACGAGCATCAGGGCATGCCGCTTCGGAAATGTCGTGCGGCGGTGTCGTACTGGATACGCGGGCCGGTCGTATATCGGTTGATGGTACCCCGGTGACGCTAACGGTGCATGAGTTCAAAGTAATCTCTTATCTTATGCATCATCGCGACGAAGTCGTGTCCCGGACCGAACTGACGGAACATATCTATGAGCAGGACTTTGATCGTGACTCCAATACGATTGAGGTCTTTGTCGGCCGTCTTCGGCGGAAATTGCCCAAAGGGCTGATTCAGACTGTACGGGGACTTGGGTATCGTCTTACGGACCCGGACTCGGAAAATAGCGCGTAGGGACTTCTTTTGTCTGCTCAGCCAAAAAAGCAATCGATCGCCGTTCGCCTGATAGGCGCTGCAGGCCTTTGGGTTGCTGTCATGTTGATTGTTGGCGGTTTCCTGCTGTCGAACCTGTTTCGGGGTCCGTTGGAGCAGTCGTTTGAACAACGTATGGAATTTCTGCTCGATAGTCTGGTGGCTGCAGTGGAAGTTGGCCATAACCGTGAGCTGTTTCAGCGCCAAAGTTTAGGCGAGCCGCGTTTTCTGCGTCAGTACTCTGGCTGGTATTGGCAAATAACCAAGCTGGATGATGGGTCCGACGTCGCGCGGTCGCGGTCGATGTGGGATTTCGAACTGGCGGTGAGTGATGTTGATAAAGCCGCTCTACGTCAGGTTTCACGGACAGCTGGACCGCTCGGCCAAAGACTTCAGCTACTCGAAAAGAAGATAACTGTCGAAGGCATGGAGGGCGCCTATCTGTTTTCTGTCGCCGCGGATCGGCAGGACCTCATCGATACGGTGGACAGTTTTAATGTCACGCTGAGCTGGTCGCTTGGGGTTTTGTGGATTGGTTTGGTGCTCGCGGTTTTCATACAGGTGCGGTTTGGTTTGTTGCCGTTGCAACGGATTGGCAAATCACTTGCTGATATTCGGGAAGGTCGTGCCGAACGGTTTACAGGCTCTTTTCCCAAGGAAGTCAGCGCCCTTGCGGAAGAACTTAACGGGCTGCTCGATCACACGACAGAGGTGCTGGGCCGCGCCCGCTCGCATGTTGGCAACCTGGCGCATGCCTTAAAGACTCCACTGGCGGTTCTCGGCAATGAAAGCGCCAGCCCTTCTGAAAATACTCCCGCCATTGTCGACGAACAGACACACCTTATGCGGCGTCATGTTGACCATCATCTGGCGCGCGCCCGGGCGATGGGACAGGCACCATTGCTGAGAGGCCAGACGCCTTTGCGGCCTGTTCTGGAAGCTGTAGCCCGCACGTTGGAAAAGATTTATGCCCGTGATGGGATCAAAGTCATTGTGGCCTCGCCTGAGAATCTGGCGTTTCGCGGGGAACAGCACGACCTTGAGGAAATGCTGGGTAATCTGGTCGACAACGCCTGTAAATGGGCAAAGGGTGAAGTTTCGCTATCCGCAGAAGCGCTGTCGGAAACCGGCAGTGGCGGTCTGCAGATCCGGGTACAGATTGATGATGATGGGCCAGGTGTGCCGGCGGCGAAGCGGGAAGAAATTTTTGGCCGGGGCGAACGTGCAGATGAAACAACGCCTGGCAGCGGGCTCGGGCTGTCGATCATTCGCGATATTGCAACGCTCTATGGCGGTGACGTTACCCTTGGTGATGCGCCCGGGTGGCTTGAGAGCAACTTTGACCTTGCCCGGCGCTATTCGGGTGGAAGCGGGTTAGGTCTCGGCGTCTTGAATGGCCTGCCAAATCCGGTGTGGTGTCGCAGGCATATCAATCTGTTTGACGCCGATAGATGCCAAAGCATCCATGATCGCATTGATGACCGCGGCGGGTGCCCCTGTTGTGCCACCCTCGCCAGCCCCTTTTGCGCCGAGGGAGTTGGTCGGGCTCAATACTTCATTGAGCGTGCTGTCAAAGAAGGGAAGATCACGGGCGGTTGGCAGGGCGTAGTCCATAAACGAGCCGGACAGCAATTGCCCCGTCTCGGAGTCATAAACCGTATGCTCGTAGAGCGCTTGACCGATCCCCTGGGCAATCGCGCCTTGCGACTGACCATGCACAATCATCGGGTTGATCGCCCGCCCTACATCATCAACAACCGTAAAGGCGATGATCTCAAGCGCACCGGTTTCGGGATCAATCTCGACCTCGCAGACATGGCAGCCATTGGGGTAGGTGACCTCTTCGCTGTCATGCAGGGAGTCGCCGCCAAATTCCCCGGCGGCACTGTGTTCCGAACTCGTCTCGTCAATAGCGCGCGCGACCTCGAACATACTCACCCGGCGATCCGTGCCGGTAATCGTGTAATGCCCCTCATCAAAGGATATGTCGGCGGGGGCCGCTTCCAGCAGATCAGCCGCGGTGCTTAAGCCGGTCTGGATGGCCTTGTCGGCCGCTTCCACTAGCGCGGGCCCGGCGCGAACGATACTGCGGGAAGCATTGGTGCCGACGCCGGTTTTGAAAAGGTCGGAATCCGACTCAACCATCTCAATGCAATCGACCGAAATACCGAGCTGTTCAGCAACAATCTGGCGGAAGGTTGTTTCGTGTCCCTGTCCCTGGGCGACAGAGCCGATGCTGAATAGAACCGTATCATTGCCCCGGATAATGACGTTGCCATACTCCTTGGGAACACCGCCCGCGCCTTCGATATAGTTGCAGACGCCGATGCCTCGCAGTTTGCCACGTTGCTTCGCGTCTTTCTGACGTTTAGGGAAATTGTCCAAGTCCGCGTTGGCGAGAGCGGTTGTCATGTTGGTCTCGTATTCACCACTGTCATAGGTTGAGCCGACGGGACTGGTATAGGGCATGGCTTCGGGCGGGACGACATTGCGGCGCCGCAATTCAATCCGGTCGAGGCCGGTTTTTCGGGCAGCTTCATCTATCAGTCGCTCTAGCGTGTAGATCGCTTCAACGCGTCCAACACCGCGATAGGACGCGATGGGTGTGGTGTTGGTAAAGACTCCAGCAAGGTTGAGATGCACGTTCGGCGTTTTATAAACACCCGGCAGCATATGGGTAACGTTGCGGAGCGCTGTAAACGGTGAGCTGCCGGCGATATAGGCCCCAAGGCTGCAGGTGCCGGACACTTTCAATGCCAGAAAATCGCCGTCGGCACTCAGCCCGAGCGTACCCTTCAAAATGTAATCGCGGCCCTGATTGGCAGACGCGAACTCCTCGGATCGTGTGGCCAGCCATTTGACAGGGTGGCCCAGCTTGCGGGCCGCCCACATCACCACGGCATATTCAGGATAGGTGAAGGATCGCGAGCCAAAACCACCCCCGACATCACGTGAGATGACGCGAATGTCTTCAGGTTTCACTCCGAGGGTATAAGACAACCGCTCACGAGTAACATGAACACCTTGGCATCCAATGTAGAGCGTAAAGCGCTGGGTGTCGGCGTCATAGGCGGTCAGGGCGCCACGCGGTTCCATGAAACAGATGACAACACGGTTATCGATCACCTCGACGGTTACGACGTGGTCCGCCGCCGCAAGCGCCTTGTCAGTGGCTGCTTCGTTACCCGCGACCCAGTCGAAGCAGGTATTGTTGGACGCTTGATCCCAAAGTTGGGGCTGTCCATCTTCCCGTGCCGCGGCAGTATCCGTCACCGAAGGCAAAACTGTGTAACCGACCTGGACTTTTTCGGCTGCTTCAGCAGCGATCTCCGGCGTTTCGGCAATCACCACAGCAACGGCGTCGCCAACATGACGGACTTTCTCTCGTGCGAGCGGAAAGTAGGGCGGGCTTGGCATTACCGAACCGTCTTTGTTGGGGTAGAGCGGTCCACGCTCGGCAACATCCGTGAGCAAAACATTGACGTTGTCAGCTTCCATATCGGCGGCGGTGTAGGCAGCGACTACACCGTCCATTGCCGTTGCTGCTGCGGTGTCGATGTCCCCGAGCGTCGCATGGGCATGGGGAGAGCGCACGAACGCCGCGTGCAGCTGCCTCTCCATATTATGGTCGTCGGTAAAGCGGCCCTGTCCGGTAAGAAGACGGTGATCTTCCCAGCGGGGTAAAGAGATACCGATACCGCTTGCCTGAGTTGCCATGATCGGGTGAATTCCTTCCGGACTTTTGGTTCCCCTATTTTCTGCGTTTGTCGCCGCAAGAGGAAGGGTGGAATGTCAAAAATTTTGCTATAACGATATCGACGATTTCGTTGAGTGCGATATGACTTTGAAGATCGAGAAACTTGGAAACACATTTTTTGCTGTGGTGAACGGTGTTGATGCACGCGAGCCAACAGCCCCTGAAGACGTGAGCGCCATAATTGATGCTATCGATGATTATGGTGTCCTGCTGTTTCCCGGCTAGGTGCTGGATGAAGAACAGCACATGGCGTTCAGTCGTCAATTCGGTGAGCTGGAAGTGACATATCAGAAAGGCCGCAAGCGTCGTCTGCGCGCGGAATTTGCTGATGCCTCCAACCTTGGATCTGATGGTGAGTTGCTGGCACCGGAGAGAGAACGGGCCAAATATAATCGCGCCAATCAGCTCTGGCATTCGGACGCTTCCTTCCGCGCTATCCCATCGAAATACTCGCTGCTCTATGCCGAGACGGTGAAACGGAATTTGCGGATGAGCGGGCGGGGTGGGACGCGCTGGATCCCGAGAGAAAAGCGCGCGCCGAAAAACTTGTCGCGGGCCATAGCCTGATGACGTCCAGGATCAAAACGGGTTTCAAGACCTTCACGGCGGAAGAAGGAGTGTCGCTTAAACCGGTGCCCCAGCCTGTCGTGCGCACGCATGATCCAAAAGGCCGCAAGAATCTGTTTCTCGGTTCACACGCCGGTGAAGTCTACGGCGTTGATCCGGAAGTGGGTACGAAATTTCTCGAAGAACTTCTGGAATTTACGACGCAGCCGCAATTTGTCTATCGCCATAAATGGACTGTCGGCGATCTGGTGATGTGGGATAACCGTCGCGTCATGCATCGCGGACGGCCTTGGGATGAGAGCGAGCCCCGCGTGATGCGCCGAACAACCCTCGTGGGTGACGGGCCCACCGTCATTGATGGTGTGCCGTTAAATGAGGCCGAATATCTGCGCCAAAAAGCGTCCTAGTCTTTATAACCTGAACGCATAACCCAATATTCCCACGCTCGGTCGAGCCCCAAAGGCCCAAGCTGATTAACATTGCACAGCTCAACCTCATTGGGTGTCAGATAGTCGATTTCGCCGCCCAAAAGTTTCGCTTGCATGGTCATCTTGGCCGTGGCCTGGAGATAGACCGCTGTCATAACGACCTCCTGGATGTTTCTGCGGGCACAAACACAGCCGTGGCGTTTCATCAGCGCGGCGGCATTCTCGCTCAGCGTTGCGGCGAGGTCGCGCCCTTGCTCCATTGTGACAACGAGATGATTGGTTTCGCCAAATTTGTCGCGGATATCCCATATCGGGACGTGCGCGCCCATTGGTGCGCTCATATGCAGGAGAGGCCGGATCAATGTGTTTGTCGCGGCGAAGGGAATGACCTCTTGCGAATGGTTGTGAACAACTGAGTTCACATCGTTGCGCACTTCGTAAATGCCCCCATGGATGGCGCGTTCACCGTAAGGAGTCCGTCCGCGCAGATCACCTATCGGTTCACCATCAAGCCGGAACTCGACAATGTCATCCATGGTGATCAGTTCCGGTGCCCGGGAAACCGAAATAAAATAACTCTCAGGGTTGTTAGGATTGCGGACGCTGATATGGCCAAAAGCGTCGACGACGCCTTCCCGGGCGAGAATACGGTTGGCGATAACCAAATCGCGAATAAGACCAGTGACGTCTTCCATAATTAGCTTCCTTCTTGCTTCCTCAACAGAATGGGCAGCCCGGGCTGTCTATAAAATGCGCGATTTGCATGGGCGGCGGTGTTTGCTCGCTGCGGGTTTCGACAATCACTTTGCCATCAATGATCACGAAGGATATGCCGGGCAGATCGCCATGCGCGATGGCGTCAGACAAGGTTTCACCAGCGGAACCCTTGACCGGTCCGGCGCTCACGAGATCAGCTGGGGCGCCCTCTTCCAATATACCAACATCAAGCCCGTGGGCTTTGGCGGTATTACCGGTGGCAACCGCGATGGCTTCACCGGGGCTGATTTCGCAGATCGAGGAAAGAAACAGGATATTGCGGAGCATGCCGCGTGGAATGACGCCGGTCCCGCCGGGCGTATCAGTTCCCATGGTCATGCGATCCAGCCGACCCAATTCTTTGAGGCGCTGTGTCACCAGATAGGTCGAGCGATAATTATTCGATGAACAAATCTCGAGGGCGAATTCCGTATTATCAACCAGCAGATCAAGGTCTTCGTCAGACATCGGTATGGGGCCACCCGAGACATGTGCGGCTATATCGGGTTGCAGCCATTTTAAGGTCTCGAACCCGCATACACGGCTTGAGCCAGATCGTGAGACGCCACCGGTATGAACCTTTGTACGCAGACCCCGTGCCCATTCGGTGTAGCGGATCGCTTCCTCTTTATTGTCCTCCAACGGAAAGAAGATGAATTTGGTGAGAATTGCACCAGCATCGGCCAGCCGGTCAAAATGGCTTTCATTCATGCCTGGGACCAATAGGCAGGTCCCGGCATGCACCTTTACACCACCCCACCGGATACGACCGGTTGTCGCTCTGGCAACCTCGGCCAGGGAGGTAACAAGATCGGCTGTGAGATTTTCGTAATCGAGTCCCGGTGTATGCAATTCACTGGCGGAAATCATCGTTGTACTGCCGCCATGCATATAGTTGGTGATCCAGCCTATTGAGTCCTGCGCCGGGGTCCATTCACCAAAAACCGGATGGATATGGCCATCCACCAGACCGGGTAAGACAGCGCAGCTTTCTGCATCAATCGCGGTATCGCACGCTACATCCTCGGGCGGGTTTAGCGTTTTAATCTGCTCATCTTCGATAAGCAGCGATGAGACGTCCGCCGTCGGTGATTTAATATCGCCGGTAAAGAATTCGCCGATATTGCTGATGAGTGTTGTCGCCACGGCCCGCCCCAGTTGTTTTTCAAGGAAATCGTATCTTAAGGTCCAGCCCTTGTCAGGGGGCGAACGGCACGGCATCTTTCGCCCCAAAGAAATATCATTTCTCAGGGAGAAAATTATGGTTGCTCGAGCGCCGCAAATCGACACCGTGATCAGCAATTTTACGCCGCGTTTTATCACCAGTGGCGTGCCTCTCGCGGATTTTCAGGAGGCTACCGACGGGCTGGTAAATTGGGAAGATTGGCTGCCGCGTTGGTCGGCCCGCGCTGAAATTCACGAAGAGATGGGTCGCGAGGCGCTGGCGGCGGGGAGGGGGTTAAGTGCTGCCGATCATCTGACAACCGCAGCGCTGATCTATCATTTCGCGAAATTTATGGCCGTGCAGTTTCCAGACGACATGCGGGCTACCCATGCGAAAGCCGTGGAATGTCATCGGCTTGCCTTGCCACATATGGAGCCGCCGGGGGAACGCGTGGCAATTCCGTTCGAGGGGCATGAGCTGTTTGCGAATTTGCGTAAACCTGTGGGTGTCGAAAATCCGCCGGTGGTGGTTATGGTGCCTGGTTTGGAAGCGACCAAAGAGGAAATTTTTGGATACGCCCCGGCCTTTCTGGCGCGTGGTATGGCGACATTGCCGATTGATGGCCCCGGGCAGGGAGAAGCTGAGTATGATCTGCCGATACGTGGTGACTATGAAGTTGTGGCGGCGGCCATTATCGACTGGATAGAGAAACGGGATGATCTGGATTCCAATCGGGTGGGTATGTTTGGCGTCAGTCTTGGCGGCTACCACGCACCGCGAGCAGCGTCGTTCGAAAAGCGCATCAAAGCCTGCGTCGCGATCTCGGGTGCCTATGACTGGGCCGAGAATTGGGATCAGAAGTCAGAGATGAACAAGGAAGTTTTTCGTATCCGGTCCCATGCCAAAACGCTGGAAGAAGCGCACGAGAATGGCAAGACATTGACGTTGAGGGAGTGTGCAAAAAATATCACCTGCCCGATCTATATCATTGCGGGAGGGTTGGATCGCATTACGGCAGTTGAGGCCGCAAATCAGCTTGCCTCCGATGTATCCGGGCCAAAAGTGGTATCGATTGTCGAGGATGGGAACCATGTCTGCCATAACCGCCCTTATAAGGTCAGGCCGCAGACCGCGGACTGGTTGGCGGAACAACTTAAAGCCTAGTATTTGCGCCGTTTCTGCCGTTGACCCGTAAGAGTTCATCAGGCATGTAAAGGGCAACCATACGCTGCCGTATGGATTTGGAGAAAAGAGATGGATGGAGCAATAGGCCAGCCGGTTCGACGCAAGGAAGATCACCGGCTACTGACAGGTAAAGGCGAGTTTAGCGACGATCATAGCTTGCCCAATCAATGCTGGGCGGTGATGGTGCGGTGCCCCTTCGCACATGCCGCTATTAAAGGAATTGATACCAACGCTGCGATGGCGATGCCTGGCGTTCTAGGCGTCTTCACGGGTGCGGATTGCGAAGCTGATGGGCTCGGGCAAATTCCGCATAGTCCTTTCCCCTCCACCCAGTTTGATATGAAGTTGCATGGTGCCGGCGGGAAGGTCGGTGATAACAGCTTTGCCGGAATCAATACTGTCCTTCCGACTGATAAAGGGCGGTATGTTGGCGAAGGCGTTGCAATCGTGGTCGCTGAAACGAAGGCGTTGGCAGCTGAAGCGGCGGAAGCGGTGGAGGTCGATTACGAAACCCTGCCAGCTGTGACCCATACGCGCGCTGCGGCCGCAGAAGATGCACCGCAGCTTTATAGTGAGATTCCCGATAACGTTTTTGTCGAAACCTATTTCGGTGACGAAGCGGCGACCGAGGAAGCCTTTGAGAAGGCTGACCATGTTGTCAAAATGTCGTTTGATATCCCGCGCGTTACCGGCGTGCCCATGGAGCCGCGTTCGGCTCTCGGCGTCTATGATGCGGAGGCCGATAAATATACCGTCTATGCAGGGAGCGGCGGTACCGTCCGCCAGAAACGCGAGATCGCTTCTGTCCTCGGTGTCGAAAATAATCAGGTCCGCGTCTATGCGCTCGATGTCGGGGGCAATTTTGGTACCCGCAACCGGTTGTTTGTCGAGTTTCCGCTCGTGGCCTGGGCATCGAGAAAAGTTGGCCGTCCGGTCAAGCTCACGGTCGAACGATCCGAGGCGTTTGTTAGTGACTATCAGGGCCGTGACCTGATCGTTGATATGGAACTTGCCCTTGATGCCGATGGCACGTTCCGGGCATTGCGGTCTTCCAACATCAGTAATGTCGGGGCGAAATGCGTATCTCTCTCGCCACTTTCAAAAGGATCGGGAATTATCACCGGCTCCTATCGAATTCCCCTGGCGCATCTGCGGTCGCGGGCGACTTTTTCCAACACACCGCCGACCAACGCCTATCGCAGTTCCGGACGCCCGGAAATTATTTACTGTGTTGAATGCATGGTAGAAAAAACGGCGCGGACGCTGTGTTTTGACCCGATTGAGCTGCGCCGCAAGAACCTGGTTACCGATGAGGAGATGCCCTACACCAACGCTGTCGGGATGAATTATGACAGCGGGAAGTACGAGCAAAGCCTCGATATGGTCATCAATCTCAATGACTGGGAAGGGTTTGAGGCTCGTAAATCTGAAGCCAGATCCCGCGGCAAAATCCTGGGCCGGGGCGTTGCGCATTATGTTGAAAGCTCTATCGGAACACCGGTCGAACAGGCAGAACTGCATGTCCGCATCGAAGAAGATCGCCTTGATCTGGTTATTGGCACGCAGCCGAGTGGCCAGGGGCATGAAACCAGCTTTGCACAAGTTGCTGCTGAATTTCTTGGGCTGCCGGTCGAGCAGGTCAATGTCATCGTTGGCGATACAGACATCGTTAAGGTTGGTGGTGGATCGCATTCCGGTCGTTCGATGCGGATGGCTGGTACGGTGATTGTCAAAGCGTCGGAAGCTCTGATCGAAAAAGGGAAGCGGATTGCAGAGCATGTCTTTGAAGCATCGCTTGCAGACATAGAATTCAAAGACGGGGTTTTTGCCATAGCCGGCACTGACCGCCGTCTGACTTTACTGGAACTTGGGGCCGAGGCAGCAAAGGTCGAGTTTCCGGAAGATCTCGCAGACGGGCTGTCGGTTATCGAAGATAACGAGATGCACACGCCGGTGTTTCCCAACGGATGTCATATCTGTGAGATCGAAATTGATGAGGAAACCGGGGCACCGCAAATTGTTCGCTATGCAGCGGTTGATGATGTTGGCCGCGCCATTAATCCACTGATTGTCGATGGTCAGACTCATGGCGGGATCGTCCAGGGTGTTGGTCAGGCGATGTGGGAAGAATGCGTCTTTGATGAAGACGGTCAGCCGCTGTGTGGTTCCTTCATGGATTATGGAATGCCACGGGCTGATCATTTTCCGCATTTTGAAACGGCGCTTAACGAAGTGCCGTCACCGACCAATCCACTTGGCGTTAAGGCGGGTGGCGAGGGCGGCACGACACCTGCACCCGCGGCGATTACCAATGCCGTGGTGAATGCGCTACAAGACTATGGCGTGGAACATATAAAAATGCCGCTGACACCGCTCAAAATCTGGCAGGCGATGCAGGCGGGAACCAAGGGATAGAGGAAAAGAATAATGGCGACGTCAAACATCAGGCTGATTGGTTTCCCAGGCACTGGGTTGCTGCCGCTTTTTGTAGGTATCGATAAGGGGCATTTCGAAGAACGGGGTGTCGCTGTCGACCTTGAGCGAACGCCAAGCTCAATGTATCAGGCACAAAAACTGGTGGCTGGTGAGTTTGATATCGCCTGCAGCGCGGTAGATAACTTTATCGCCTATCAGGAGGGTGCCGGGGAGGTCGAGCTTGATCGCGATCCTGATCTATTCGTTTTTATAGGCTCGACTCAGATCGAGCTTTCCTTTGTCGTAGCCAAGGGCATCGAGAGTTTTGAAGACCTCAAAGGCAAATCGCTGGCGATGGATGCGCTGGCGACAGGGTTCGCCTTTGTTCTTTATCGCATGCTTGATAATGCCGGGCTCAAACCGGATGACTATGAGCTTGTCTCGGTTGGCGTGACCCCGCATCGCTGGGAAGCCGTGCAAAAAGGTGAGCATGCCGGAACGCTCCTGATTGAGCCTTTTACTGGGCAGGCGCAGGCGGGCGGCTTTACGATCCTGGAAAGCAGCCTGCAAACGTTTAAGAACTATCCTGGTCAGATGTTTGGCGCGATGCGCGGTTGGGCAAATGAAAACCGCCCGGCGATGAATTCTTTTATTCAGGGCTATCTTGATGCGCTCGACTGGACGCTCGATCCCGCCAACAAGGCCGAAGCGGCCAATATTCTCGGCGCCAATATGCCGCAAATGCCTGAAAAGGCTGTTGGTCCCGCGCTCGAAAAACTGCTGGTGCCAGAGACCGGTCTGGTTCCGATGGGGATTGTGGATCGGGAAGGTCTCAAGACCGTTCTGGAAATCCGTAGCCAGTATGCACCTCAGGGTAAGCAGCTCACCGATATCGATAAATATCTCGATCTGAGCTTCTATGAAGAGGCGCTAGCCGGACGCTAAGAAGCCTGTAGAATGGCGCCAGTTTTTTAAACCAAAGAGGCTCGCCGAGCATGGCTTTCGATTATTCAACGGTTTTCCGTCCCGGATTGCCGCCTGCCGCCGCGCGCTGGTCGGGCTTTCCAAAATATAACTTTGTCGGCGGGCATAATGACGGTGCGGCCGTACCGGTACAGGATTTTATCGATGCCGCCGCAGCCGTTCTGAATCGTGAAGGATCGACACTCGCGACCCATAGCCTCGAAAGCGGCTCGCAGGGGTATTTGCCCTTGCGGGAGTTTCTTGCTGAATATCTGAATAAATCGACCGGCATGACCGATACGGCTGACGATATTCTTTTGGTTTCGGGATCCTTGCAGGCACTTGATCTCGTCAATGATGTGCTGCTGTCGGACGGAGATACGGTCGTTCTTGAAGAAGCTGCCTATCAGGGGGCGATCCAGCGGTTCAACCGTCTTGGTGTAAGGGGAATTGGCGCGCCGCTTGATGATGGCGGTATCCGCATGGATACGCTGAGCAATATTCTTGATGACCTCAAAAAAGACGGGATTAAACCGAAATATCTTTATGCCGTCCCCACGGTGCAGAACCCGACCGGCACCGTGATGTCAGAAGAACGGCGGCTGGAATTCCTGAACCTCGCCCGGAAATTCGACGTACCGATCTTTGAAGATGATTGTTATGCCGACCTGACTTTCGATGGCAGCCGTCCTCGCGCAATTCGGGCGCTGGATGATGATGGTCGGGTGATATTTTGTGGCACGTTTTCCAAAACCATCGCCCCGGCCTTGCGGGTGGGGTACCTGGTTGCCGAGTGGGATATTTTGTCCCGCATGCTGGCTGTAAAACGTGATGGTGGTTCTGGCGCGCTGGAACAGATGGTGTTGGGCGAATATTGCCCTGATCATTTTGAAGACCATGTCACGAAATTGCGCGGTGTGCTGAAGGGCAAATGCGATGCCATGATGGAAACACTGGCCGCAGAATTTGGTACAACTGCTGAGGTTGAGGCGCCTGTCGGCGGCATCTTTGTCTGGGTCACTTTGCCCGACAGCGTTGATACAATGAAGCTTTTTGAGATTGCCAGTGCCGAGGGGGTTGCCATCAATCCCGGTGCCGAATGGGTTGTTGACCCGGCGACGGGTACGCATAAAATGCGATTGTGTTTCGGCAATCCGACAGTTGAGGAAATCCGTGAGGGCGTCACCAAACTCGCTGAAATCTGTCATCGCGAATTCGGCGTGCCGGAACGCGGATCTAATATTGAGCGCTAGCCTCTTGAGGCTATGACTTGGGATGGCCCGCTATGGGTTTGGCGATGTGCAACACATTGAATTGCATAATTACCCCAACGTCTTTTTCAGTGAGTGTTTTTCCGACAGGTGCGCAATAAATGCCGCTGATCGCATAATTGTTTGTAGCGGTGCCGCCATGCTCGCCAAATACGGGGATTTTTCTAACATATAGGCAACTTTGTTTGTCTGCGAGAAAGAGTACGTAGTTCTCGCCGCCAGCTTTTGTATCGTATTGGCTGTCTACACCCTTTGACCGTTTCGTAATTCTGATTTCTTTATTTCGCAAATAACGGATTCTTTTTAGATTTTTTTCTTCAATTGGTTGGGTTCTTGACCAATACAATTCGCTATTCACCAGAATGCTGATAATGAATTGGAAGTGCCGCTTTGTAATATTGTCCAAATGTAAGGCGGCATACCTTTCAGTGCTATAGTCGTCATCCCACCCCAGATAGTAGTAGTGAACTTTTTGCTCGGGAATAGGATACATTTTGACCACAATTCGAGATTGGTTTTGAGTGATGCGAAGCGGCTTTTCGCCAGCAAACACTGTTCCAAGCGTCAATGCTGCGGAAATAATGACGGAAATAAGACCAGACAAAATTTTAAAGTACATCGAACTAGGAGCCTGCTGTTGTTCGAAAGGCGTTTTCGATTGTTGTGCAATTATTATGTGATTTGCAAGGCGAGGTCGTATCTAGCAGCCTTCTGCGCTAGCATTTCGTTTCAAAAGATGATCAGGGGGAACTAATCATGGGCACTTTCAAAAGTCCGGCGATGGAGAACACCGACAATGTTAAAAATGTCGACCCAGCGCCGTTTACGCCATCGGGCATTTTACATTTTACGATTAGTGTCGCTGATCTCGATGAGGCGATTGAATTTTACACCACGATTGTCGGCGCGACATTGTGGCGGCGGATTTCCTACTCGGCCTTTATGGCGGTTGGGGACAATTTTTTTGTCCTGTCGAATATCGGCTATCACCGGCGGCCCAATGATCCAGGCCATTGTCTGATCCACAACGCGTTTATTGTCTGTGGCGAACAGTTTGATCAGGCGGTCAACTATATCGAAGCGAATGATATTGAGATCGTCCGCTATGAGGATGAAGGGCACACCTCCTTTGCCGGGCGGCACGCCTATTTCCAGGATCCGTTTGGCAATGCGATTGAGATTATCGATTTGCATGATATCGGGACGGCAGGTGACCCGCCGATTCCCGGTTGGAACAAGAACCGCATCCGCAATAACTATTTCGGCAAAAATCAGTTCGAAGAGGGCTAACGATTCCCGCTACTTGGCGGCGGCGTCCTGTGCGGCTTTCTGGCGTTCCATTTCCTCGACTTCGGCCTTGGTTTTGCCCCAGGTTGGCGGGTTTTTCATATATTCGTCTTCTTCGGGCGTGTTCTGTCGGCCCAGCACTTCATTGCGGTGCGGAAAGCGGCCGTACTGCTTGATGGTATCGTGATGCCCTTGAGCCGACTGGATGGATTGTTCGTCAGCGACTTCTTTATAGAGCGGCAGGACACGTTCGTGGTCCGCAAATTCCTCGCTATGTTCGAGCGGCAGATACAGGAAGATACGCGGCCACTTGCCCATTCCGAGATGATATCCCTGATCAAGCGCGTAGTTTGTAATCTCGCGTGCTTTAGGGTCAGCGGCGAAGGCCTGCGGCGTGCCGCGATAGATATTACGCGGAAACTGGTCGAGGCTAATGATCAAGGCGAGGCACTCTTCTGCCGTGGCTTTGAGGTGATCAAGCTCGCCGGCCAGGGCTCGTTCGTGAACCGACATATAGTCATCGATTAAGCTCTGGTCGAATTCGGGCGTTGACCGAAACCAGACCTCGCGCTTTTCCATCGGCTGGGTCATGTCGGTCGTGCCAAACCAGAAGGTGAGGATTTGTTCGGCTAATGCATCCATCTTGAATACTCCTTACGCGCGGCCTAACGGAGATGGTGAAGTGTCATTGAGGGCGATCTGTTCTTGCACCAGCCGTTCCATCAAAGTCATTTTTATGTCGCGATGATCGGCGCTGTCCCAGAGATTGGTCAGCTCGCCCGGATCATTTTCCAGATCATAGAGTTCGCCCCAGTCATGCCCGTGATAGACCGAAAGACGCCAGTCTTTGGTAATCAGCGTTCGTGCCTTCGGGGCTTTGCCAAGAACCGGTAAAACACGCTGGTTATCTTCTTCGATCAGCACCGCATCGCGGGGGCCGCTGGAATTTGGATCTGCGGCAACCGACAGCAGGCTTTTGCCCTGCAATCCGTTATAGGGAGAGACTTTCGCGCGATCGAGAACAGTGGCGGAAATATCCATCGTACCGGACAACGCTTCGGTATCCGCACCCTCAACATCGCTTTCAGGGTCAGACCACAGGAAGGCGACGCGCACCAGTTCGCGATAATGGGCCGGTCCTTTGCGGAGCATACAGTGATCGCCGAGATGATCCCCGTGATCGCTAGTAAACATAACAACGGTATTGTCATCCAATCCGTTGGCTTTCAAGGCGGCCAGAATTTGCCCCACACCGTCATCGACAGCCGCAATCATGCCGCAGGTCAGCGCGCGCGCTTCCAGAGCCTCCTGGGCATTGATGCCGTATGACATGATCCCGTCTTCCGGTGGTTTGCCTTCATCTCGTCGGTCGAGCAATGCCTGCACATGCGGCGGTGGTTGCCAGTCATTGACGTTATAGGATTCCGGGACTTCCATCTGCTCTGGCTTGTACATATCCCAGTACTTGCCGGGCGGTGTGAACGGGTGATGCGGGTCGGGAAAGGACGCCACCATGTAAAACGGTGCGTCATCGTCTGACTCTGCATAATCATTGATGTATTTTTCTGCGTGATCGGCGATCCAGGCCGTCGGATAGAGCTCCTCCGGCACCTTCGTGCGCCAGGCCTGCAGGACAGAATAATCATGCGGCATCCCGTTCTTCGGGCCGCATAATTCATCGGCATCCTGACGCTGATCCTTGAGCCACCAGTAGTAGTCGCCACCGCATTCATCGCCATGTCCAAAGCACAGATCGACATGTTCATAGCCGTAAAACGGTAGATCCAGCTTGGCGTCTGGGGTATCCCAAAAATCCGGCCGCTCCTGTTTGTAATTGCCATCCATCAAGGCGCCTTTTAGTGCCTCCTTTTTATCCTCTTGCGGAGCCGTGTAATCTTCGGGCGTGTCCGTTTCGGTATTTACCGGCGGGAAGGTCGTAAAATTTTGCAGGTGGCTCTTGCCAACCAGCGCGGTGCGATACCCGGCATCGCGAAGCATCTCGACAAAGGTATTGGCGGAGAGCGGAAGCGGAATACCGTTCTGGCGGACACCATGCGCTGACGGTGTCCGACCGGTCATCAGCGTTGCCCGGTTTGGCATACAGACAGGATTTGACACATAGAACCGGTTAAACTGAACCCCCGACTGCGCAATGGAGTCGATATTTGGTGTTTTGAGCACTGGATGCCCGGCGCAGCCAAGATAATCGGCGCGATGCTGGTCCGTAATAATGAGAACAAAATTTGGCCTTTTACCCATGTCGCAAAATACCTCGACCCTCCAATGTCGGTTTCCTTCATACCTTATTGAAAGTGGTCCGCAAACGTACGGCGGGGATTTCTCTCGCCACAAATTGTTGTATTCTGTCGGCAAATACATAAATCGATCCAACAGGGAGATACAAAATGGGATCAATCGACTCCGATGCACATGTGGTGGAATGCGAAGCCACCTTTGATTTTCTTGATCCAGAGTTCGAAAAATATCGGCCTCTGGTCGTACAGTCGAAACGATCTGATCACTCCGTCCTGAGTAACGTGGGTGTCGCACAGCGTGAATTCTGGTTCCTGGATAATCGGATGTTGCCCAAGGAAGGCAATGTCGGCGCGGACACCGCCAAAGAAGCCCGTGAAATGGAGGATATTAACGGGCGGCTCAAACATATGGATGAGCTTGGAATCGATGTACAGGTCCTTTATCCAACTGTTTTCCTACGGCCATGGACCCAGACGCCACAGGTAGAATATGCGTTAATCCGCTCCTATAACCGCTGGCTGGTCAGTATCTGGAAACAAGCACCTGACCGTCTGCGCTGGGTTGTGATGCCGCATCTACTCAATATGGATAAGTGCCGGGAAGAATTGGAATTTGGCAAGACGAATGGCGCCTGCGGTGTCTATATGCACGGCATTGAACATGATACGCCGTTGTTCTCAGAAAAATTTTTTAAGCTTTATGAAATGGCAGAGGAGCTTGATCTGCCGATCTGTTTCCACGCTGGCAATAACAGTTTCCTGCTCGAAGGCATGTATCGTGAAGATAGTGGTTTCGCCAAGGCCAAGCTGCCTCCGGTGGCAACCTTCCACCAGCTTTTGTTCAAAGGGATACCGGCAATGTTTCCAAAGCTACGCTGGTGCTTTGTTGAGGTCAGCGCCCAATGGATTCCCTATGCCCTCAATGATCTTGGCTTGCGACTATCCCGTCGGGGCGAAGACATGTCGGAGTCGATCATGGCCGACAACAATATTTGGGTGGCTTGTCAGGTAACCGACGATCTTGACTATGTTCTGAAATATGCTGGCGAGACCCAGCTGGTCGTTGGAACGGATTACGGTCATGCCGATACCTCAACAGAGATTGAGGCGCTTCGGAAGTTAAGTTCCGATGGCAAGGTTTCTGCCGAAGTGGCAGCCAAAATTCTCGAAGATAATGCGCGGGCGCTTTATGGGCTGTAACAGGTGTAGCAGGTCTAGGCGTTTGCGAGGCTGGCTCGGTGTCATTGCCGGCATCGGCCTTTTTGCGGGTTCCTTTGCGGCTGCCGCGCAGACTGCACCGAGCGCTCGGGAAATCGCAAATTACCGCGGCTTGCATGCCGCGGTAGCGCGTGGCGATATAGCCGCTGTCTCGCGTCTGGTGCATCAGAGACGGGCCAATATCAACGTGCGCGATCCGCACGGCCGGACGCCTTTGATGGTCGCCGGATATAAGCGCAATATTCTGATCGCGACGGCGCTGATTGGGGTCGGTGCTGACGTCGATGCCAAAGATTCCCAAGCCTATGACCTTATAACGATTGCTGCGGTAGCGAACGACGTGCCGATGCTCAAGTTGGCGATTGCATCGGGTGGGAATCCGGGCCAAACGACCAGCCCCTATGATGGAACGGCGCTGATCGCGGCGGCGCATCTGGGTCATGTCGAAGTGGTGAAGACACTCATAGAGGCCAAAGCGCCGTTAGATCATGTGAACAATCTTAATTGGACGGCATTGATCGAATCTATCGTGCTGGGTGATGGCGGAAAAAACCATATTGCCTGTCTCAAAGCGCTCATTGATGCCGGGGCAGATGTCAATATACCGGATGGTGACGGCCGCACACCGTTGACGCTGGCCCGGCAGCATGGTTTTGCGGAAATGGTCAAAATCCTTGAAAAAGCGGGCGCACGTCCGTAAGTAGCAATATAGTTTTGTAGGAATTTCTGACCGGGAATAGTTGAAATGTTAAAACGATTTTTAACCGCTATGGTTGCCTTTGCGATGGTTTCCTTCACAATTGGGGCATATGCGGCAGAAGGGAGCAAGCGCGTGAAAATTACAACGAATTTGGGTGTTATCGAAGTGGAACTCGCGCCTAATGAAGCACCGGCTTCGGTTGAAAACTTCCTGAATTACGCAAAGGCCGGCTTTTACGATGGAACGATTTTTCATCGTGTGATTGAGGGTTTTATGATTCAGGGCGGTGGCTTTGAACATGGCTTGAAGAAAAAGGACACGAAGGACCCCATTCAGAATGAAGCTGATAACGGATTGCAGAATCTTGTAGGTACGCTGGCGATGGCGCGAACCAATGACCCGCACTCGGCAACCGCGCAATTCTTTATCAATACCGCAGACAATCACTTCCTGAACCATACGGATAAAAGCCCGCGCGGTTGGGGCTATGCTGTCTTCGGTAAGGTTACATCTGGCCTCGATGTCGTAAGACAGATCGAAGGGTCAACGACGGGCCAGAAAGGCGGCATGGGCGATGTGCCGCTTGAAGATGTGGTCATTCAGAAAGTTGAAGTCGAGTAACCCCTAGACAGGGTCTCAGAACATTTATTGCAGGCGGGGCGGGGTTTTGATCCGCTCCGGTAGAGCGTGGCCTCGGCCTTCGGCGCGCGCACGCTGATATATATCGATCGCAAGGGATAAATCAGATAGCCCCATTCCCATAGCCTTGAACAGGGTAATATCCGCCCCTTCCGGACGGGTAATGTCGTCCCGGAGAATTTCTGAAATGCTTCGAACATTGTCCCAGCCAGAATCGTCATCGCCATAATGTTTGATGAATTCCGCGGAAAGATTGCGGATTGAATTAAAGTTATCGACGGCGATGACATCCGCGCGATCAAAAACATCATCCGTAAACTCGATACGCGCCGGGATGATCGCGCCCATGGCGTTGAGATGTGACCCCTTCGCCATCATGTCAGCCGTCAGAAACGGAACAGTGGAATTTGTAACAATGGTAACGATCGGCATGTCCTTGGCTGTATCTTCCAGACTGTCACAGGCAATGACCTCGAAATCGAATTCAGCTCGCACGGCCTCGGCAAACTTGTTCCGGTTTTCGGGGTTGCGGCTATGAACCCGTAATCTCTTTAACGGTCGCACGGCGTGACAGGCGGCGACCTGAGGCAGGGCCTGATTTCCGGAACCTATGATACCCATTTCGTCGGCGCCTTGGGGTGCGAGACGCCGTGTGCCAACACCGGTCATGGCGGCGGTCCGCATTTGACCGAGCGCCGTGGCCTCGATGACTGCGAGGTTGGCGCCGTCTTCCATGGAGAAGAGTTCGACAATGGTTTCTGATTTGCCGCGGACATTGATCCAGTTTTTGAATCCGCAGATTCCCTCCCCGGCGACAGAGGCGCCCAAAACATGCATGGCGTCGTTTTCGGCCACCATCAGATGACCTTTGGTCATATTCTGTGCGTCTCCCTGAGACTCCAGAGGTAGGACGCGCTCCAAAGCATTAATGGCATCAGGAAGACTGACCATCGAGGTGACATCTGCCTCGGTGATCCAGAGCGGGGAGTCGGCCATATGTTAGAAAATCCTTATTGCTTAAGCGGAGAGTTCGTAGGGGATTTGGTCCGGGCCAGAGCCCTCGTAATATTCGCCGGTCTCACGGTTATAGCGGCCCTGGAGAACTTCACCGACAAGAACCCGACTGCGTAGAATGACGGCGACGGAGCGGACATCGCTGCCCTGTTCGGCGTGAATATCGTACGGCGGTACGAGATCGGCTTTTCCAGCCTGGCCTTGGGTGTCACTGACCATTTCGACTTTGACGTAACCCTCTTCTTTCCGGCTTTCGACTGCCTTAAAGCGCTCCAGAGATTCCGTGCCATCCAGTAACCCGTATAGAACCCAGCCGTCTGCGTGATCGTGAACACTGCCCGTTCTTCCCGGCACCCGGACAACGCCGTTGATGACAAAGCCATAATCAGGGTCGGTATAGAATAGAAGGTTCTTGCGTCCCTCGGTCGACGGCCAATCTTTGCAATGTTCGCGAAGGGCGGGGTCTGACAAGAGGTCGCTTTCCATAAGCGCGTGCGCCCGTTTCATACGGGTCTCGTCATCCGGAAATTCCGCCCAGATATCGCGCAGATCACTGACGAATTTTTCAAAAGCCGGGAGCATTTGTTTTCCCATAGGATACCTCCATCGTATGATCGAAATTTCTCGGAAAACTATCACGGCGCGTTTAATGCCACAATGTGGCCGCTAGCTTTGCATCCGGGCTCCGTGCTGTTTAAACAGGAGGTCCAGAATTTGAGGAGTTGGATGAATGGAACTTGGGATCGCAGGGCGGAATGCACTCATCACTGGCGGCAGTCAGGGTATCGGACGGGCTTGCGCGGAAGCTTTGGCGGAAGAAGGCGTAAATGTTGCGATCGTCGCGCGCGATGCAAAACGGCTCGCATCAGTCGCCGCTGAAATTGCATCCAATCGAACCGGGCGCGTTATCCCGGTTGCTGGCGATATGACGAGTGTCACCGATGTTGAGAGATCTGTCTTTGAGACGAATGCGGCTTTGGGCCAGATAGATATTCTCGTTAACAATGCAGGGTCGGCGCCGATGGGAAAGATTGGCGATATTGATGATGAAACCTGGCAGGCGAGTTTCGATCTCAAACTCATGGGTTATGTCCGATGTTCTCGGGCAGTGATGGGTGCCATGCGCGAACGCAAGTGGGGCAGAATTGTTAATGTCATTGGTCGAGGTGGTCATTTCCCGACCGCTAAATATATCGCTGGTGGAGCGATCAATGCGGCGATCCTTAACATAACTCAGGCTCTGGCCGAGGAATGCGGGCCGGACAACGTGTTGGTCAATGGTGTAAATCCCGCCGCGACCGCCACTGATCGGTGGAGTACGTTGGTTCAACAACAAATTAAAATCACCGGCAAGACGGAAGAAGAAATTATGGCAGCTTCTGCTGCCAGCGTGCCTCTGGGACGCATCGGCCAGCCAGAAGATATTGCCAACATGGTGGCCTATCTCTGTTCTGAGAAAGCAAGCTTCATGAACGGGTCTTTGATTGACATCGATGGCGGCGTCAGCCGGGCGCTTTAAGCCGAGATCACGGCCCATGTCCCGTGGAAAGTGGACTGGAATCTGAGAGATACATCATGTGCCGCGACAGCCGTTCCAGCATGTCCGTGCGAATGGAACTGTGGCCTGGGTCATCCCATAAATTGTCAAACTCGTTGGGATCGTTCTCCAGATTATAGAGCTCGCCCCAATCGGTATCTGAATAGAGGGTCAACCGCCACTCGTCTGCGACAATGGTTCGGGCGCGGAAATTCGGTTCAAAGCCCATATACCCTCGACGTTGGCTTTCTTCGATGATCATCGAGTCATGACCGGGCGCGCCTTCGGCAATTTGGCCGAGGCTTAGTCCCTGCAGGCCGTTAAACCCTTCGACGGCGGCACGGTCCAGAAAAGAGCTGGCGAGATCAAGCGTACCTGTGAAGGCATTTGACGTGTTGCCAGCAGTGCCGGATGTCGGATCAGACCAAATGCAGGGCACACGGATAAGACCCTGATAGTGAATAGCGGCCTTGAGGAGAAGTTGGTGATCTCCCATGAAGTCGCCATGGTCAGTCGTGAAGACAATGATTGTATTGTCGGCCTGTCCCGTTTCTTCGAGCGCTGAAAGGACACGGCCAATCGCATCATCGATCATAGTAATTGAGCCGTAATTGAGGGTGATCGCCTCCCGGGCCTCTTCCTCACTGCAGCCAAATCCGCGCTGCCCCGTTTTGTTGGCCTTACCCTGGTCGCGTTCAGCATGAAGCGCGGCGACGTTGGGCGGCAGTTTTTCCTCCGGATGAAAGAAGGCCGCAGGCGTTGGAACATCTGCCGGATCATACATGTCAAAATATTTACCTGGCGGCGTGAACGGATGATGAGGGTCGGGGAACGAACATTGTGCAAAGAAAGGCTTGTCACCGCCGGATTTGCCATGGCGCTTTATGAAATTGATGGTTTCTTCTGCGACAAAGGTTGTTGGGTACAACTCTTCCGGTATGGCAGTGCGCCAGGCCTGAGGCGCCTTGATCTCACGGTTTGATGGCAAGGCATTATCCGGCCCGCGCAGAGAGTCAGGATCGGGGTGGCGTTCCGCCAGCCAACGCGAATAGTGGCCCACCACTCGATCGCTATGGCCGATCGCCAAGGACACTTCATCAAAGCCATAAAAGGGAAGATCGGGTTCAAAATTCGGATCTTGCTTCCAGGTCGGTGGCAATTCCTGTTCATAGTCCCCGTCCAGCCACATTTCCCGCTGTGCCTCGCTCAGCGTCGCTGGGGGCTGGGTTTTGTCTGGATCAGGAACTGGCAGACCTACTTCGATGGCGTTCGGCGAAATACACTGCAAATGGCTTTTCCCGAAAAGGGCGGTGTGATAACCGGCCGCGCGCAGCAGCTGCGTGAAGGTTGTTTGGTTGAGCGGTAACGGGATGCCATTCTGTCGGACGCCATGCAGGGAAGGCATGCGACCGGTCATCAACGTGGCGCGGTTTGGCATACAGATCGGAGTGGAAACATAGAACTTATCGAACTTCGTTCCTTTGGCAGCGATGCCATCGATATTGGGCGTCTGAACAATATCATTGCCGTAACACCCAAGGTGATCTGCCCGGTGCTGATCATTGATGAACATCAGGAAGTTAGGTTGTTTGGACATCGTTCTACTCCACAGTGCTGTTTAGGAACCGAACCCGATTTCGGCAAAAAAATCAGTCACGATTTTGGCGCAAGCTTCCGGTTGCTCAATCTGGACCATATGTGTGGTGCCGGGTACCGCTTCGTACGGATGTCCAAATTCCTCATGTAATGCCCGGTTCACCAGACCTGGGGATCTCACATTCGGGTCGTCAGGATCGCTGGCGATGACTTTGAGTGGTCCAGGAATATCTCCGAATTGCGGGCAGAGATGAAGTTCAGAGTTGGTCTTGTAGACCTGCGATTCACCTTCCGGCGGGCAGCATAAAACCCAGTCACCTGTTTCTGGCTCCTCCCGAAGGATGGATCGCGCCATTAGCGCGTGTGATCCCTCTACCCATCGGCTAAGGCTTTTTGATCCGGCAAACTGCTCGGCCAGGGTCTCTGGGCTGGGAAAACGGTCAGGTCGGGTTTTCGACCAGTCTGACAACATCAGCTCGAACTCTTTGGCAATTTGATTGAGGGGATGTCCCGGACTGGGAACCAACGGGGGATCAAACAACACCAACGCATCCCAACGCCACCCTTTGGTCAAGGCATGCCAAACCGACGTGACAGCGGAGATTGAGTGAAACAAGCCCGCTGTTGGTTTTTTGCCAAAATTTTCTGCAACCCCGTTGAGTACAGCATCCATGTCGCTGACAAAGTAGGGGACATCGTGATGGCTGATGTCGTCATGGCGCGGATTGTGTCCATGGTTTCGCTGGTCATACAGAACCAGTTCATAGTTGTTAGCGAGAAGCCGCCAAAAAGGGAAATAGGCATCGGTGGCAAAACCATTGCCATGTGCCAAAATTAATCGGGGGCCATCGGTATTTCCGTGCTGGCGCAGGCGAATGATCGCCCCGTCATCCATTGTGAGATCGACGGTTCGATTTGCTTTGGGAAGAGTCAATTCAGTCATGGTTCTTTTATAGCGCAGTGCAATGAACCCGACACCCGTTGTGAGTAATTTTGTCCAGCCTCTACTCGGCGTTTCATTTGCCTGATACCGTTTGCCTCTCAAATTTGAGGAGCTCGCTATGTATCAACGGCCACCAGCACCAGATTTAACCGATAAGCAAAACGCCATTCTCGCCCAGGAGTGGCCGCGATTTTCGCGCGGCGAGTTATCGCGCCGGCGTTCGGCGATCGAAAAAATTATGGCCGCGAATGACGTAGAGCATCTATTACTATATGGCGCGGGTGGACGTGGGTCCGCGGTGCCGTGGCTGACGGAGTGGCCAGTTACAACAGAAGTTAGGGCAATTTTATCTCCCGGCGCGCGGGACTCTCTGTTTATTCAGTATTTTAATCATACGCCGTTTGCCGAGAGATTAATTGACGGTGCTGACGTTCACTGGGGTGGCGCTGTAACGATCCGAACAGCGATTGATGAATTAAAAAAGCGTGGTGCTGCTGGAAAAAAAGTTAGTGTTATTGGGGGGCTTCCCTTCGGACCGTACGAAGCGCTGAAGGAGTTCGCTGGCGATGTGGTCAATCTGAATAGTGATTATACGAGATTGCGTTTGGTAAAATCCGAAGAGGAACTCGATTGGTTCCGGATCGGGGCGGCACTTTCGGATTTGGCAATTGAGGCGTTGCTGCAGGAAATGCGGCCAGGGCAAACCGAACATGAACTCGCTGATATCGTTGAGCATGCCTACGTGCCACATGGCGGTAAATCGGGAATTCATTTTTTTGGCGTCACCTCGATGGCGGACTCTGATCTCTATGTCCCGGCGCAGATGACATCCAATCGCTCGGTGGCGACCGGCGATATTGTCTTCACTGAAATTACGGCATCGTTTTGGGAGCACTCGGGGCAGGTGCTCCGCAGTTTTGCAGTGGGATGCGATCCGGCGCCGCTCTATCAGGATTTGCATGACACGGCGATGGCAGCCTTTGACGCTATTTGTGCTGCAGCGAAACCTGGAAATCGTCCAGAGGATTTAATCGCTGCGGGACAACTCATCGAACAAAAAGGTTTTACGATCTGTGATGACCTGATCCATGGCTATGGCGGTGGGTATTTCCCACCTGTCCTGGGACTCCCTAGCCGACGCGAAGAACCCGCCCCTGAGCTGATTTTAGAGACGGGTATGATGATGGTGGTTCAACCGAATGTCATAACCACTGACAAAACCGCCGGGGTTCAAACCGGTGAGTGCATCGTGGTGACAGAGCAGGGGCGTTTCTCTGCACCGGGCACCGAAAGGGTTCCTGAAAGTCTAAATTTGAACCTCCGGGTAGGTCGAGCGCTATCCCCAGGTGACATGGTTTCGCAAAATTAACCATTTTCCGACGAATTTGAGGCGATTTTGTCACAAATAGAGACAATTGCGTACTTGGATATTCATTGGCGGACAGTTTTGTCACATATCTCGATAATTTTGCCTTCTATATCAATATGTTGTTGAAAGAATTCGGGGTTGGCACATTTTTTGCTCAATTAATACTGGCCCGGTTCGTCTACGTTCTGGAAAAGGGTCGGGTTGGATTGTCTTAATCTTTGACTGTTTGTCATCGCGCTGTGGTGGCTTCGAAAACTGGATTTGAGTATGCACAATTTTTTCTCCGACAAGACGGGAACATCGTCGACGCCACATATTGGCGGCACCCGGATGAAAGAAGGGGGAATCGCAATGATCCAGTCACTTCAGGTGGCAAAAGTACCCGCGAAAATCTGTTATGGTTTTGGCGGAGTCGTGTTGTCATCTGCAATGGATAAGGTTCTTCGCGGTGATCGGTTCCAGGGACGGTTTTCCTGTAGCGCGGGCGTCTTGGGGGGGTGATTCCTCGGACTCGCTGCATGAGGACGAGTCAGGGCTGCTTACTATCGTCATCGGACCTTATCGTTTGACCAGTGCCGGTCCGGTTCGAATACAACGCTTGATAACAGAACAGTTTTATCGCATTGCGATACGATGTGATCGTTTCACGGATGGGGCATCCGTGGTTGGGCGCGTGAACCTGACGTTTTATTCAGATCCTCGTTTTTGTGAGGGCGGAGATTTTAGACTAGATACCCTTGATATATCCAAGATTCCGATGCCTAGCCTGTATTTAGAGGCGTATGCAGGAGAACCGATCCTTAATGCCAAGCTGCAAATGCTGGATCGCGAAGAAACCGCTGCAGTTGAGGCTGTCAGCTAAACTCTTCTAATCTCGAATTTATTCGGCACTGCCGTCTTTCCACGAATTGATTTTGCGATATAGCGTTGCGTGGGAGATGCCCAGTAACGTTGCGGCTATTCTTACTTTGCCGTCACAAAGTTTTATCGCATGCTCAATTGCATCACGTTCGACATCGGCAAGGGGTTTAATAAGGTCGGCGAGCTCTTCCATGTCGCCATCCAAGGTATTTTCATCATCTAGAGTTGGATCGCTCTGAGTTGGAATGTCCTCAGTCTCAGCTATTCTGGGCGCCTCAGGCGTCACATCATCCGCAGTTTGACGGCCTGGGACTTTTGATAAAATAGGCAGCATTTCGGGAGTGACTTCTTCGCCATCATTCAAAACGACAACTTGCCGCATGACATTCTGGAGTTCCCGGACGTTGCCTGGCCAGCTGTGCGACAGCAGCAACGCACGGGTGGCCATCGACAGTTTCTTAAACTTCTTGTTTTCCTGCCCGGTATATTCGCTGAGAAATGACGTCGCTAGGGTCACCGTATCTTCGCCTCTATCGCGGAGCGGCGGCAATTCGAGCGGAATTACATGCAGGCGGTAATACAGGTCTTCCCGGAATCGGCCTTCATGGACTTCCTTCAGGGGGTCGCGGTTGGTCGCGCATATAAAGCGTATATCAACGGTCTCAGTGTCGGAACTCCCCACCCGTTGAAAGGTTTCGGTTTGCAAAAAGCGTAACAATTTGGACTGAAGGTTTATGTCCATCTCGCAAATTTCATCGAGAAACAATGTCCCGCCATCTGCTGCACTGGCAGCGCCGTCGCGATCTGATATGGCGCCAGAGAACGAGCCTCTGATATGGCCGAATATCTCACTTTCCATGAGCTTTTTTGGGATGGCCGCACAGTTTAGCGCAATGAAAGGACCGCCCCGGCGGGGACTTTCCTCATGTATGGCCTGGGCGCACAACTCTTTACCGGTGCCGCTTTCGCCCTTGACGAAGATCGTCGCCTTGGAATCGGCGGCGCTTTCGATCATCCGGTAAACAGCCTGCATATTCAATGAGTTACCAATAAGGCCATGAAAGCCTTCGCGGTCTATTTTTTCCCGGTAAGTTTCGACAATTGCTTCCAGGGCCAGCCGGTCAAGCGCATTGCGCATCGTGACAATGAGACGGTCGGCGGTGAACGGCTTGACGATGAAATCAAAGGCGCCCAGCCGCATTGCTTCCACGGCGACATTTATGGAACCATGTGCCGTAATCATAATAACGGGACAGGGCAGGCCGTCAGGCCGTCGCTGCCGATCTTTTCCATGATTTCGAGCCCGGTCATGTCGGGCAATTCCAGATCCAGCAATATGCAGTCCAGCATATTTGAAGAAAGATGTTTCAGGGCTTCCTTGCCGGTGGCGACATGCGTGACCGTATAGGGGTCGTTGCGAAGATACTGAATATAGCTCTTGGCAAGGAGCGCGGTATCTTCAACAAGGAGAATTTCTTTTTTACGTTCTGCGGCCATTAACTAATACTTCCTCGATCAGGTTTTGCACCCAAATCTATGCTGCCAAACCAGCTTCCTCGGTCGGTCTTTGGTGTGTGCCGAGGGGACCGGTCGTTTCCCGTCTTGATCTGCGACAAATTCTCTTTAGTACAGATTTTCGAAGTTTACGGGCATTTTCCAAAAAAACTAATCAATTTGTTGAAATCTAACAATATTTCCTGTCAAATCCCCCCGTTGGGGTAGTGGGTCAGTTTGAAATTTAGCTCTGCAATTTTCTGCATACCACCCTATATAGAGTCTATGGCAGACAAAAAGCCCAAACGACCCCGCGATCCCAACCAGCTTGCAAAGCTGATGGTGGATATTGCATCCAGTGAAGAAGAAGATGCGGAAGAAACGGCAACCGGGGAACGCGCTTCTAAAGCTGGAAAGAAAGGCGGTCCAGCCCGTGCCAAAGCATTAACACCAGCGCAACGTTCTGAAATTGCCAAAACAGCCGCACAGGCTCGTTGGAAGAAAAAAGACTAGGCCGCCTTGCCGCCGTCGAACAGCAAACGTTCGTCCACATCATCAGTGAAATCGAACGGAATCTGAACGCCTTCCTGTTCAGGGTTCATATCGTTGTAAACCTCAACATCGGTAGCTAACTGGACACAGTCGCCCACAATTTGCTCCCGACGCTGCACGAAAGCCTTCCGCATGTGGTCAAGCGGAGCATTGCCCATGATTGCCCACATAGTATGCTGAACGCCCGCCTTGGTAACCCTTCCCGCATGGTTTTTGCGATACCGACGACCGTAGCGATCCGTGCCATACTCTTCGCGCAAAGCCCGCGACATATCCTTGGATAGTTCGTCAAACGGGTCTATTTCTGGCATTTCAATCATACCACGCTCGACACCCCATCTAACCGCGTCTTTAGATGTTGCGGGGATAAATCCTTTTTCTTTTTCGTATTCGTGCCATACGTTTTGTAGTTGTTCGTCGTAAGATGCCATTTTCTATTTCCTTAAATTGTGACTGGTGCCGGGATGCCCCAACCATCTGTAATTGCACTTTGAGCAATAAATTTTCGGACGCTCACTTTGTGTTTCGCCAACCAGTTATAACGGTCCATTTTCCACTGTAGCTGTCCGACAACAATGCCGGGATGCCGGTTAATTCGACGCGCAAAGCCGATCACGTCTCTTTGCGAGATGAAAGGGGCTTTACGAAGATAGAAAGATTCTAAGTCCTTTGTGGGGACACACGCATTCGCAGCGGCAAGGTTAGCTTTTCGCTCCTGTTCTGGTTGATCGTCAGACTGGTCGTATTTCAAATCCACATCAATATTAATGGATTTTCCAACCCTTCCATCTTCATTCAAAACGTGTTCGAGTTCGTGAAACAGGACGAACCAAAAATTGTCGATACGATCAAAGCGGGTGGTCATGCCAACCATCGGCTTTGCTCCATCCCAAAAACAAACACCATCAATGGTTGCCTTTGGCAGTGTCTCGACGATAGCAAACCGAACACCGCATTCATTCAAGATGCGGGGAACATGGCGGACGCCCTCTGGGTCTCCCATTAACGCTGGCAAATCTTCCGAAACGGCTTTTACCAGCGCCTTTTTGGAGTAGCGCGGGGTGGGCATTTCAGAACAAATTTGCTTTACGCGATAAAGCCAAGCGAGTTGTTCAGGTGTTGTCCCGTCATAATTGGTTTTCTTTGCAGCGTGAGCCAAATGCGGGATGTTCTCAACGCTATTGGAGCCGAAAAACCGCATCAACTGTCCCTCAAGAAGCGGCACTTCCGTATCTTCCAACCATCCGCGCTGAATCATAGCGCGAATAGGATAGACGTTTTGAAACTGTGCGCGACGTGCGATGCCTGGGTCCGGTGCTGTTGCTCGTGACATTTCATAAGCCTTCTGCAAATTCGCAAAAAACTCAGGGCTAACATCAAAAGCGGCACCGAGCACCTTGGCCATTTCAGGACTTATGCCCCGCTTGCCAGTCACGATCATGTTGACGCTGTTTTCAGCTGTGCCCAAAATATAGGCAAGGTCTCGCTGCGACCAGTCCCGCGCTTCCAATTCATCAGCAATAAATTCACCGGGATGCGGCACTTCAATCATGTAATTTCCATTGCTCATATTACCCCAATTCTAATGTGTATCATCAATCTCCAAAATCGTTATTCGTGGCGGATGCTCGTCATTATCGAGCGTAAAAATGATGCGGTATTGGTCGTTAACCCGAATTGATTTTTGATTGTCTCTGTCGCCACGTAATTTCTTAAAATTCAACGATCTCCAGTTTCTAATTGTTCTTTCATCAGGCGCTTGCTCCAAAAGAACGATCTTCTTCCGCGCACTGTTGATTACCGAAATCGGTAGACCCAGCTTGTGCGCTTCGTCTGTTGCAATCCTGCCGAGGCGCTTGTCTGCGTAATCAACTTTCATGCGGAATCACCATAATTACCGGATAATGAAAGGTCAACACCCTGATTCACCCACCTAGTGTATTTTATATCCCTAAACTGACTGTAGTGCTTAACTAAGTAAAAAGGGTCAGTTATAAAATCCCTATGAACAAGCTATCATCAGAACAACGATCAAGAATTTTGCACATGCTTTGCGAGGGTAACAGCATCCGCTCGATCGTGCGGATGACAGGCGTCAGCAAGAACACAATATCAAAGCTGTTGATTGACGTTGGCAAAGCATGTGCGGCCTATCACGAGGCCAATGTCCGCAACTTGAAAACAACCCGTGTCGAAGTCGATGAAATCTGGTCATTCACCTATGCCAAACAAAAGAACGTCAAAACCGCAAAGGCCGCTCCCGCCAATGCTGGCGACACTTGGACGTGGACCGCGATTGATGCTGATAGCAAAATGATCGTATCCTATCTGGTCGGTGGCCGCGATGCCGAATATGCAATGTGGTTTATGGATGATCTGCGTAGCCGCCTTGCCAATCGTGTCCAGCTAACCAGTGACGGTCACAAGTCATATCTTGAAGCTGTTGAAGGGGCGTTCGGAGCCGATGTTGACTATGCGCAACAGGTCAAGATGTATGGCAACGCGCCGGAAAGTTCCAAAGGTCGCTACAGCCCCGCTGAATGCACCGGCATCAAGAAGCACCGGATTGAGGGTGAGCCTGACAAAAAGCTGGTCAGCACATCCTATGTCGAGCGCAGCAACCTAACCATGCGGATGCACATGCGCCGCTTTACCCGCCTGACAAATGGTTTCAGCAAGAAGGTCGAAAACCATGCACACGCTGTTGCGTTTCACATGATGTATTACAATTTCGTTCGGATGCACAAAACACTTCGTATGTCACCAGCTATGGCCGCTGGCGTTTCCGATACGCTATGGGATATGAAAGACATTGTGAAACTGTTGGAAGCTGCGGAAGCGGCCAAGCCGACGAAGCGCGGCTCTTACAAGAAAGATATTTCAAACTGACCCACTACCCGATTTTCTGATGGGGTGACAGTGCCAAATGGCGTGCTAAACTCAGACCGTCACTTGTGACAGTTACTTTAACGAGAGGGCTGATATGTCAGTAATTGATGTAGGAAGCGAAGCCCCGGCGTTCGAGCTTACCAATCAGGATGGGGCCTCTGTGTCTCTGTCCTCCTTTGCAGGCAAATACGTTCTGCTCTGGTGGTATCCCAAAGCCGACACGCCTGGCTGAACCATCGAAGGCAATGGGTTCCGTGATCGAATCCAAGACTTCGAGGCGAAAAACGCGGTCATTCTTGGTGTCAGTTTTGACCCTGAGGGGGACAATCGCGCATTCAAAGAGAAGTTCGATTTTCCATATGATCTTCTTACAGATGCGCAAAAATCAATGTCCATTGCCTATGGTGCAGCGGATGATGATTCTGCCCGGCCGAGCCGGGTATCCGTTTTAGTAGGACCGGACGGTAAAGTTGCCGCCTCCTATGCGACGGTTAAACCGGCCGATCATCCAGATGAAGTGCTGGCTGATCTCAATCGGTTGTCTTGAGGGTGTGGGGCCAGCTTTAAATCGCTGGTCCCGACCTTTTCTCACATAAATTCGTAATCGGCTTTTCGAACACGTCGTGTCCGCCATCGATAGGCCAGCATTAAGCCTGGCCAGTTCGTCGTGATGCGGCCACTCTCAGTCTGGAAATAGCTGCGGCATTTTTCATGGACCATAACGGTCTTTGAGAACTGGTCGATAATGTCCTCATTAAACCGTTTCTGGGTCGCCTCTTTGACATACATCGCGCGGGCTTGCGATCGTTCAAGGGTCTTTAGGCACTTGGTGATGTAGCGTGCCTGATTTTCCAACATGTAAATTATGCTGCCGAAAAGATTGGTGTTGGGTCCGTACATCATAAAAAAGTTTGGGAAACCTGATACTGAGACACCCAAATAAGCCTCCGCACCTTCCCGCCATGTGTCATTCAGGTCTTGGCCTTCTGCACCTTTGATCTGCATCGGAGTTAAAAATTTTGTCGGCGTAAACCCGATACCGTAGATGATGATATCTGCGAGATGAAGCTGCCCGTCAGTTGTTCGGATTCCGTTCTCTGTAATTGTATCGATGGGCGTATCGACGACATTCACATGTGGCTCGAGCAATGTTGGATACCAGTCATCTGAGCGCAGGCCACGTTTACATCCTGGTGGATAGTCCGGAAGTAATTTTTGCAGAAGTTCGGGGTCATCGACCCTGCCTCGGATATAATTTTCGAACGCCTCAGCACTCTCTCGAGTCATTCGTACAGAACTGCGGCGGCGGCTGTTTTTTTCGAAACGCGCAAACAGTTTTAACCGCTCATGCCGGTGTCTTGATTTTTGAAGCAGCGATGTGCCATGATCTTGCGGACCATTGGCCCGGTCTCCCTTGGCAAAAATGTGTTGTGGCGTTCTCTGAAAAACATGAACGGTCCCGGCTGATTTGGCGATTTCAGGAACATACTGAATAGCGCTGGCACCGCTGCCAATCGAGGCAACATTTTTTCCTTTTAAATCAATACTGTGATCCCAGCGCGCCGAATGAAACTGTGTCCCCTCTGGCCCGGGATCTTTGGGATCAAGGGGTTGTTGAACAGGCCAACAGCCGAAACAAAGATATCTGCCAGGACCTCTTCACCGTTAGAAATCGCCAATTTCCATTTTGATGTGTCGTCATCATAAGTTGCTGAGGCGACTCCCATGCCAAGGCGAATATGCGGTGTCAGGCTGTACTTATTGATACAGTGTTTTAAATATTCAAATATCTCTTTCTGTGGTGCATAGCGTAATGACCAGGGATAATCCTGCTCGAACGAAAAGGAATACAGCCGAGAAGGTAAATCACAGGCGGCGCCGGGATAGGTGTTTTCCCGCCAAACGCCCCCGATTTCGTCTGCGCGCTCAAGGATGGTAAAATTGGTGAAACCGGCATTTTTCAGTGAAATTCCCAACGCCACGGCGGCAAAGCCGCAACCTACAATGATAATCTCACCTTCACTTTTGTTTTTGACCACCGAATTCATTGCCGTATCGCCCGGAACAATCGTTATGATAGCGCTATGACAGTACAAACTGTGTTCCGAGTCGAGGGGATGAGCTGCGCCGGTTGCGTGTCACGCGTTGAAACCGTCATTGGCGATGTCCCTGGCGTAGAGGAAGCTAACGTAAATTTGGCGACAGGCCGTACGGCAATTCGCTATCTTGAGACTGTGTCTTCCGAGGCTGATTTTCGGGAAGCAATAGCGGCAGCTGGGTATGGCGTCTGCGATCTTGAGGATTCCGCTGACAGTCAGCTGCAGGAAATTGCCGGGCTACGGCAGGATGTCATTATTGCCGCATTACTGACACTGCCCTTACTGGCGATCGCTAAATTGCCAATATTCCATTCGGTTGCCGAAGCGATGTATGGGCTTTTCCCAAAACATGTCTGGTCTACGTACGAATGGGCACTGGTGACACCGGTCGTGTTCTTTGCCGGGTGGCGGTTTTTCCGATCCGGCTGGACAGAGTTGCGCCATTTCAATCCTGGTATGAACAGTCTTGTCATGATTGGTGCTGGTGCCGCTTATTTGTACTCCATTTTGGTTCTGTTAGTGCCCGGTCAATTTCCAACCGGCACTGCTCAATCCTACTTCGTTGCCGCCGGGGTCATCGTCACGTTGATCTTGGTAGGTCGCTATCTCGAGGCCTTGGCACGGGGTCGCACCTCGAAAGCAATTCAGGCGCTTATGAGTTTGGAACCACAAACCGCACGCGTTGTCCGCGACGGTGTGGAAACGGAAGTTGTACTCGATGATTTGCAGGTGGGGGATGTTTTAGCGGTCCGCCCTGGTGAAAGGCTTGCGGCGGATGGCGTCGTTCTTGAGGGTGTGACCCAGATAGATGAGTCGATGATTACCGGCGAGTCGATACCTGTCGAAAAAATGGCGGGCGCGGATGTTGTTGCCGGAACGGTCAACGCCTCAGGGGCCTTCACCTATCGTGCCACAATTGTCGGCGACGAAACAGTTCTGCGTCGGATCATGGATATGGTGGAACAGGCGCAAAACGACAAGCCGGCTATTCAGCGGTTGGCTGATAAAATTGCATCGATCTTCGTGCCTGCGGCAATGGGCATTGCGGTTGCGACTTTTGCCGTCTGGATGGCGGTCGGACCAACGCCGGTTTTGAATTTTGCCTTTGTCGCCGCCGTGTCCGTTTTGCTGATTGCCTGTCCCTGTGCAATGGGCCTGGCGACACCGACGGCCATTATGGTCGGAACGGGTCGCGGCGCAGAAAACGGCATTCTCATCCGCAATGGCAGTGTTCTGGAAAACCTTGCACGGGTTGATACAGTGCTGTTCGATAAAACGGGAACGCTGACGCACGGGACGCCGGTACTGACCGATCTTTTCGACCCGGGGACCGGAGAGTCCCTGGCGACGCCTAACGAGATATTGGCGATCATCGCCGCGGCAGAGAGTCGAAGTGAGCACCCGTTGGCGCACGCTATTACCCGTTTTGCGGCAGAAAAAGGTCTCGATATTCCCGAAGTTTCCAACTTTTCGGTGAAGCCGGGGTTCGGGGTTATCGCGACTGTCCGCGACAAACAGGTTGTCGTCGGTACGGCTATCTTGATGGAACAGGAAGAGGTTGAATTTGCCTCGTCTGCTCCAATTGCAGATCACCTGGCGGCGGAGGGCAAGACGCCGGTATTGGCTGCCATCGACGGTTTGATCGTTGCTGTATTGGGTGTTGCAGATACCGCAAGACCTGAAAGCAAAGAAACGATCAGCACGCTAAAGCAGCTTGGTTTACGGGTCGGTATAATTTCCGGTGACAATCGAACGACAGCCGGTGTTATCGCGGCCGAGCTGGGGATTGATCAGGTCATCGCGGAAACACTCCCGGGGGACAAGGCAGCTGAAATCAAACGGCTGCAACAGGCCAACCAAAAGATCGCTTTCATCGGCGATGGAATAAACGATGCGCCGGCCTTGGCGACAGCGGATGTCGGGATTGCAATCGGGACCGGGACAGATATCGCGGTTGAGGCGGGCGATCTTGTTTTGGTGTCCGGGGATGTGCGTGGTGTGGTTAAGGCCATTGCGTTGGCCCGCGGAACCTTGCGGACCATTCGCTATAATTTCCTGTGGGCCTATGGCTACAACGTCGCTTTGATCCCGGTAGCGGCAGGTGTTTTCTATCCGCTCTTTGGGTGGCTGCTGAACCCAATGCTGGCCGCCGCCGCGATGAGTATCTCCAGCGTTCTGGTCGTTTCTAACTCGCTACGCCTACGCAAGCTTTCGCTGCCCTTTTCCGACTGACGCCATCTTTGCAAGGTCGGGTGTGACACGCCTCATCGGGCACATTAAGATCGCGGCATTCAAATTACGCGTTAATCAAACAGGTTCATAGAATGCCGTATCGGGACGTCCGCGATTATATTGAAGAACTTACCCGCCGTGATCTCCTGCATGTGATTGAGGATAAGGTCAGCAAAGATACTGAGCTGGTACCGCTGGTGCGGTTGCAGTTTCGGGGTTTACCTGAACCGGAACGCAAAGCCTTTTGGTTCAAGAACGTCACAGACGCGCGCGGCGTTGATTACGATGCCTCGGTTTTACTTGGCTCCCTCGGCAGCTCACGCGTGATTTATGGCGCCGCGTTGGGTGTTGGGCCTGATGAGATTGCCCAAAAATGGGCCAGTGTTCATGGCAATCATTTGCCGCCCAACCCTGTCGGCGCGGATGATGCACCTGTTAAGCAGGTTGTTCTGAGAGCGCCTGAACTGGGCAAGGGCGCTGATACTTTCCCGCATCTGGTGTCGACACCTGGTTTCGACCCGGCCCCCTTTGTGACGGCGGGCGTTTGGGTGACGCGAGATCCGGAGAACGGCGCGTATAATATGGGCATCTATCGCGGCATGATCAAAGCACCGGACCGGATAGGCTGTGCCACCGATGTTTCCACCCAGCATCTTGCGATCCAGTGGGAAAAGGCCCGCCGGATGGGTAAACATTTGGAAGTTGCGCTCTTCATTGGCGGGCCGCCCGCACTTCTGATGGCAGCAGCTGCCAAGGTGCCCTATGGCGTTGACGAATTTGGTGTCGCAGGCGCTTTGAATGGCGCACCGATCGATGTTGTTCAGGCGGAGACTTTTGACTGCGTTGTCCCGGCTAATGCCGAGATTGTCATGGAAGGCATTATTCGTACTGATATTCTGGAACCTGAGGCGCCGTTTGGAGAGGCCAGCGGGTATCTTGGCCCCCGCAAGATGGAAAAGGTTTTCGAGATCACCGCGATCACCCATCGTGAGCAACCAATCTATCAGGGTATTGTCAGCGAGTTTCCGCCTAGCGAAAGCACGGTCATGCGTAAGGCTGCGTTCGATGGCATCTATACCAATCATTTGCGGAACGCTTGTAACATTCCATCGGTGACCAAAGTTGCGTGCCATGAAATGGCGAGCTGCAATATGCTGTTTGTCATTCAGCTTGATCGTCCTGCACTCGGTCAGCCCTGGCAGGCGCTTCGCGCGGCGGCCGCTTTCGATGCGTCGCTCGGAAAAATGTTTGTCGCGGTTGATGTCGATGTTGATCCGGATTCTATGGACGCCGTTCTGTGGGCGCTGTCCTACAGTATGCAACCGCATCGCGATGTTGAAATTGTCCGGGGTAAGGTGCCACGTCTCGACCCGTCTGTTTCACCCTCTGATGATCCGAGACAGTTCGCCTATCCAGATGGTCAGGGGACGTCGACGATGTTGATCAATGCCGTCCGCGAACATCCTTATTTGCCTGTGTCGCTGCCGCGTGAGGACTTTATGAATGCCGCGAAGGAGCGTTGGGCAGCCCTCGGGTTGCCAGAGCTTGACCTGCAATCTCCGTGGTTTGGCTATCCGCTTTCCCAATGGACGGATGAAAATCAGGAAGAAGCAGATTTTGCGGTTACTGGACAATATTTCAAAACCGGTGAAAAACTGGTGGGTCGTAGAACCACACCGGATGGAAAACCGATCCCCGAAAAATAAATTACAGGGAAACCCATGGCCAACAATTGGATTACGATACAGGAATGGCCAGAGCTTATTCTGGAGCGTCTTGAGAATGCTGGCGCTGCCCGGATTACGTTAAACCGGCCCGAAAAACGCAACGCTCTAAACGAAGAACTGGTTGCGGCTTTTTTTGAGTCGCTTGAAATCATCCGTGCTGATCGGGAGATCAAGGTGGTGATAACGCGGGGTGCGGGCAAGGTTTATAGCGCCGGGCTGGATCTCCACTTTTTGCGCTCAGTGAGCGATTCGGGGCTTTTGGATTGGGATCGACCCACGCCTACTATTCAGCTTGCCGAGGCTCTGCGCGGTTTCCCCCGAATTATGATCGCCCAGGTCCATGGCTATTGCCTGGGCGGTGCGCTCGGCATCATGAACTGTCACGATCTGGTGTTCGCCGCAGATGACGCACAGTTTGGTATGCCTGAAATTTTGCGGGGCAGCTTCGGTCAGCTGGTGACAAGCACATTGATGCATGGCGCCATTCCGATGAAGAAGGTCACACTGATGCAGCTTGTTGGGAAGAATATTTCCGGTGAGGAAGCGGATCGGTGGGGCGTTATTTCCCAATCCATGCCGCTGGCGGAGCTTGAAGATACCGTTACGGAGATTGCCCGGGATATTGGGTCCCGCCACCTGGCGCCGCTCGAACATTCAAAGATTACCGTGCAGATGGGGCGTGACCTGTCGATGTCCCAAGCCATCCAGCTTGACCAGCTGGTCGGCCAACGTTTGCGCCGCGCCATGGACCCGCTGGGAGATGTGGAGTCCTACTTGGAATCGCAAAAGGGCGGCCCCAACCTGAAATACAAGCGACCCGACGTGGAATAAGAGGCGCCTTTATTTTTTCTTGGCGGTGCCTTCGCCTACCAAACCAATCCGGCGGCGCTTGGCCATCTCGCCCTCGTCCAGAGGCGGCATGGTAAAGATTGAGTTCACTGAGGTGTAATCGTAATAGCCCATTCGTGCGAGCGGTCGGATTTTTACGACATCGACCTTGCCTTCATCCGTCAGATATTCGTCTTCAATATGAATGCCGACGATCTTGCCGATCACCAGGCTGCTATTATGATCCGGAGAGTTGGCGGGAAGCGTCAATGTGGTGAACCATTTGCATTCCATATGTACCGGTGATTCAGCGACCCTCGGAGGTTTCACCATTTCAGAAGGGGCCGAGGTGAGCCCGGCCATTGCCAGCTCATCGACCTCAGGTCCGACAAAGTTCGAAGAAAGATTGACCTCTTCGCGAAGGTCATAGGTCGCCATATTGAAGACGAATTCGCCGGTTTGTTCGATGTTCCAGACGGTGTCTTTTAGCCGGTTCTTGTCAGGGTGGGCACCAGCCGAGATCATGACATGCGGTGGATCAAAATTGAGCATTGTCCATTGGCTGAAGGGCGCCAGATTAACGACCCCTTCCGGGCTTAGAGTTGAAAGCCAGCCTATCGCTCGGGGCACGACCAGTGATTTAAAGGGATTATATTCAAGCCCGTGATCGTTTTTCTCTGTATCGTAAAACATCGCGTTCTCCTGTTGGCTGGGCCTCTTTCCCGAACCGGCAATCGCAGGCATCATGACGGAAAATAAGGTGCAGGGTTCCACCCCCAATGAGTGATGACGATACGATAGACTCCGAAGCGGGAAATCCAAAGCCGGCCTGGGGTGATTTATTTCGCGATGGGCGCGGCATCTATTCGACGCTGGTGATCCTCGGTGTCTGTCTGCATGCTTTGCAGATTCTGGTCATCGCGATCGTGATGCCGACGGTTGTCGCTGATATTGGTGGGGCGGATTACTACACCTGGCCGGCAATGCTTTATACCATTGGCTCAATTATTGGGGCGGCGTGCGTCGGACCGTTATGGGCGTGGCTCGGTGTACGGTGGGGGTATGGTGCCAGCGCTCTGGCCTTTCTGATTGGCACGATCGGTTGTGCGCTGTCTCCGGACATGTTGAGCCTGAATATTTCACGAGGCATTCAGGGATTAGCCAGCGGGCTGGTGGTCGGCGGGGGTATGGCGCTGGTTAGCGGGCTGTTTGCTGAAAACCTTCGGAAAAAGGTTCTCGCCGCTTATCAAGGGACCTGGATGATCGCCCAACTGCTTGGGCCAGTGATGGGTGGTCTCTTCGCTCAAATCGGTTGGTGGCGTGGTTCGTTCTGGAGCATGGTACCCATCATTCTTGGCTTTGCTGTTCTTGCGTTACGCTATTTGCCCGACCAATTGCCCAATGAAGAAGAGGCAGACAAGAAAATACATATCCCGTTATTGCGGTTGTTGATTTTGAGCAGTGGCGTTTTTTGCGTCGCATTGGCGGGTCGCAGCAGTGACATTCAGTTTATCGCGCCGATGATCGCCGGTGCCGTCTTTTTGATCTGGTTGGCTTTTAAACTGGATCGGCGCTCGAAGAACAGGCTGTATCCGGCGCGTGCCATGTCGATTTTTTCACCGGTTGGACTGGCGCTATGGATCATGTTGCTGGTGGGAATGGTTCATACCACGGTCCCACTCCTCCTGCCTCTATTGCTGCAGGTCGTTCACGGCGTTGATCCTATCTGGGTCAGCCTGGTCAGCCTGGTTATTTCCGGTGGCTGGACCGTTGGCACTTTTGCGGTTTCCGGTTGGTCCGGGCAAAAGGAAATTTACGCGTTATGGATTGGTCCCCTGCTCATGATGGCTGGTTTGGCGGGGGTCGCAGTCACGGCCACAGAACCCTTACTGGCCGTTCTGGTTTTTGCTTCATTTGTCATGGGGTTTGGCATGGGTATCCAGAACGTCCATCTGATTGCCCGCACCATGGCTGCGGCGGAAAAAGGAGAGGAGCGCATTACCTCTTCCGCGATGCCGTCGATCCGGTCGCTGGGAACCGCCTTTGGCGCGGCGACGGCCGGCCTGGTGACAAATCTGGCAGGCCTCGGCAGCGCGACTACACCAGAAGAAGTGGGACCCGCCGTTACAGCGTCCTACAGCTTCAATATGATCCCACTCATCATCGCCGCCCTGATGATGTTTTGGCTGTTGCGCCTCACCAGAGACAAGCCGGGCGGCTAAACGCTACACGTCCATCTTCAATAGTTTTTTGGCATTCCCATTCAGGATTTTCTGTTTGTCCTCCGGGCTTACAGCCAGGGTTTCAAGCCATTCCGTGCCCGGTGCGTTTTCAACATAGGGCCAGTCCACTGAATAGATGATGCGGTCGGATCCCATCTCCATCATCGTGCAGAGCAGGGCGGAATCAGAAAAATTGCCGCTGGTGGTAATGTGAAAATGTTTGGAGAAAATTTCCCTGAAACCGCGATCCTTACCCTGATACGGGATGATGTCCCCGAAGGAATGGTTGATACGCCACATCAGGAACGGCAGGCCTTCCCCCATATGACCGAGAATGACTTTCAGGTCGGGGAATTTGTCGAACACACCACTTAGAACCAGGCGTAAACCTGCGGTAGCTGTCTCGACCGTAAAGCCCCAACCGGCGGACAGGATCGACCGATATTTTTCGGCATAGTCTTTGTAATAAGCATCGATTACGGCGGGGTGGGGGCGTCCGGGGTGAATATAAATGGGGATGTCGAGTGCTTCGGCGCGTTCAAAGATCGGCCAGTATTTTGGTGTGTCGATAAATTCGCCATCTGTTAGCCCATGGACAATTGCGCCGTAAAATCCAAGCTCCTTGTGACAACGTTCAAGCTCATCGGCGGCAATTTCCGGTGCTTTTGTTGGCAGGGTGGCGAAGCCACCAAAACGGTCAGGTTTTGTCTGGATGAACTCATAAAGGCGATTGTTCACCCCGGCAGCGCGTTCCTCTGCCTCTTCGGGTTCAAATGCCTGCGCCCCTGGTGGACAATGTGACAGGACCTGAATATCGATGTCGGCTTCATCCATCTCTTTGAGACGCAATTCGCCGAGATCTAGGAGTTTCTTTTTGGTGGCCTCGCCCCCACCCGCCATTTTGTTGACCTTGGCATCGATATCGGTGTCGAGATAGTGCTCTTCAATCGCAATTATCTGTGAACCATCTTTGGTGGCCATTGTGTTTCTCCCTGTTTCGAAATTGTCGTTGAAGCAGGTGTTTGTTCACCTGTGATACGGTACTATAGGTGTAGCGATCATACCGTTTGATGTTGGAATTGAAACGGGCACTTTACAGGGAGCATTGTTTTGGACGGCAGTCCCACTGAAAAAGTGGCAACCATAGACTATCAGGCCGGTGCGTCTCCTCGACGTCGTGTCTGGAGAGTCGCGCGCAACTGCTTTCTCGGCCTCGCTGCGATTGGCGGTTTGTTGTTGCTCGCGGATTGGGCGTATTAGCGCTACACAAATATCTATATCGACGATGCCCGAATTACGGCCGATGTCATTTCGGTCAGCAGCCGGGTATCAGGTTGGGTCACCAAACGCCAAGTCGGTGAAGGCAATAAAATCAAAGCCGGCCAAACACTGGTTTCTATTGATGCACGCGATGCACAGCTCCAGCTGCGCGAACTTGATTCCCGTTTGCGCGCAAAGTGGTTTCACGCCAACGCTGGGAAGAACGCCGCAACGCCTTCCGGAAAGCGGAACAGGCATTTCAACAGGCGCAGGCTGAAGTGGCGGCGGCAACCGCGGCTCTTATTCAGGCTGCAGCAGATCGTGAACAGTTACTGGTCCTGGATCGCCGATTGACCATGCTATCGCGCCGAGAGACCGAGGTGTCGGCGCAGCGTGAAAGACAGGTGCTCAATTTACGTGATCGACTTATTACCAGCCCGGTTGACGGGGTTGTAGACAAGACCTTGGTGAATCCAAGCGAGTTCGTAGCTGCAGGGCAGCGTCTGTTGATGGTGCATGATCCTAAAAAAGTCTGGGTATCTGCCAATATCAAGGAAACGGATGTCCGCCATATCAAAATTGGTAGCCCGGTTACGGTCAGCGTCGACGCCTATCCCGACAATTTATTTGAAGGAAAGATTTCCAAGATTGGAAATGCGGCGACCAGTGAATTTGCGTTGCTACCTACGCCGAACCCGAGTGGCAATTTTACCAAGATTGTTCAGCGTATTCGTATCCGTGTGGATCTGAATGAGAAAAGCGAACTGCTGCGCCCCGGCATGATGGTGGAGGTAAACGTTGGCATCGACGACCGTTGATGTCCTTGCCGTACGCTACGGATCAAGCTATCGCTGGCTTCTCACCCTAACGGCAATGATCGGCAATATTTCGCTGATCTTGTCTTCCACAATTGTCAATGTCGCGATCCCCAACATCATGGGGGCTTTTGGTGTCGGACAGGATAAGGCGCAATGGTTGTCCGCTGGCTTTCTGGCGACGATGACAGTCGCCATGCTGCTCAACGCCTGGATGATTGCGGCGATTGGCAAACGCAATACCTACTATGTTTCTATGGCGGTATTCGTTACCGGTTCCGTAATGGCGGTTGTCAGCACCAGCTTTGACATGCTGGTTTTCGCCCGTCTGCTGCAGGGTGCTGGGGCAGGGTTTATCCATCCGCTGGCGTTGCAGGTTATTTATCAGATATTTCCACCGGACCAGCGTGGCCGCGCTGTGGGGTTTTTGGGCTTCGGTATTGTTCTAGCACTTGCGTTAGGTCCGGCCTTCGGAGGTATTCTGGTCGATACGTTTGATTGGCGTGCCGTGTTCTGGCTGGTCCTGCTCTTTTGTGGGCTCGGGACCATTATGGCGGCGATCTTTATGCCACCCCGCGAACACGACATCCCAAAAACAAATATGGATTGGTCGGGGTTAATCCTCGTATCGATTTTTATGTTTACTCTTTTATCGGCGCTTTCGAACGGATCACGGGAAGGCTGGGGGTCGGATACGATTGTTACCTGCTTCGCTGTCGCCGCTGCGGCGTTAATTGGCTTTATTGTCTGGGAATCCGTTACGGCTCAACCGATGCTCAGCCTAAAATTGTTTGCAAATTTGCGTTTCGCATCGGGGGGCGCGCTGTCCTTTGTTTGGGGCGCTGGCAATTTCGGCCTTTGGTATCTGATCCCGCTATTTGTTCAGATTGTCATGGGGTTCACCCCCACAAAGGCGGGATTTCTGTTAATGCCCGCCGGATTGCTTCTCGCCTTTATCTTTCCGCTTACCGGTCGGATCAGCCCGCGTATACCGATCATCATTGGGCTTGTCATGATGTCCTATTCCTGTTTTCTGATGGCAGGTGCCGATACCAACACCGCTTTCTGGGTGTTTGGCTGGTGGCTCATCGTCGGCCGTGTTGGGTTGGGTTTCGTTTTTTCACCGCTAACAACCCAGGGCAAACGCATGAACGTCAGAAGCCGACGATTTTCTGCATGTAGTCGTTGTCCCACCCGGCTGCCTTGCGCCTTCCCTTGATGGAACCCTTTGATTTTTCGGTCTTCACGAGGTTCACAGCGATCTTCCGAACCACAGCAAGATTAGCGGCTCCGTTGCCAAGCGTAAGCAAAGCCAAATCTACTGCTTTGAAGGACGCTCCGCGTGTTCAGTTTTCTTTCACGAATGTTCCTAAGCCGATCAAGGAAGCCTTTGCCTTAGAAGCTCAGAAACGTGGCGTGACCCAAAAAGAGCTGATGTATGAGTGCTTGCGAGCAGGTGGGATCGACATTCCCGATGCGGCAGAAATTGATGACAGAAGACGGTAAGGGTTAACAGTTATGGGTTGCGCCGATAGATGTAGGGAGTCATCTAAATATACGTCAATGACGTATATTTAGATGGCTGCAATGCAGACAGTCGTTGAACTCCCCGAATTTCAGCGACGGGCCAAGTCGATAATGTCGGACAGCGAGCGCGAGGCCATGATTGACTGGATCGCGGCCAGTCCAGAGGGCGGAACTTCCCTTGGTGGCGCACTGCGAAAGGTTCGCACCCCTCATGACGGTGGGGGCAAGAGTGGTGGGCTCCGAACGATCTATGTGTTCGGCGGTCGCCACATGCCGATCTTCTTGATCACGGTTGTTTGCCAAGAACGAGAAAGCGAACCTGACGGCCAAGGAACAAGCAGCAGCAGTTGAACTGAGCAAAGAGATCGTAAGTATGTGGAGCAGAAGACAATGAGTGCGTTTGAAAGCATCAAGCAGGGCTTGGAAGAAGCTAAAGCCTTCTCAAAGGGGCAGGGGACGGATGCGCTTGTCCACGAAATTGAACTTCTAGAAATCAATGTTTCCGCGATCCGCGCTCAGACAGGACTGTCCCAAGCTGAGTTTGCGCGCAGCATTGGTGTAGCAAAAGGGACTCTGTTGAACTGGGAACATGGGCGCAGAACGCCTAATGGGCCCGCGCAGGTTCTCCTGGCTCTGATCGCTCGCAAACCTACTGTTGTTCAGGAGCTTCTAAGCAACCAAAACTGACGAAAGCAACGTCGCTCAGAGAAATGGCGTTGATGGCTGACCAGTTTCCGAATCATTCTTGTCGGTTTGATTTGGCTCATTTCCAAGACCGGCCAGGATTAGCCAGGTAGTTTCAAGGCCTTAGCCAAGACCCTTGCGTCGATTATCTGTTTTGATTCATATACTTACATAATGGCAGGCATACCTGCATCATACAGGCGGTAATATGAACGATCTTAGCCCCGATTTGGTCCCTAAATTCGGATTCTCACAACGCCTTATTGAAGGTGCGCGTGATCAAAGCCGCGTCAAAGGACTGACCCACGAATTCTACCGCTACCCGGCGCGCTTCTCACCGAGCTTTGTTCGAGGTGCGATAGAGGCTTTTACTCGCCCGGGCGATTGGGTGGTGGACCCATTCGCAGGCGGGGGCACCACACTGGTCGAAGCCATGGCCATGGGGCGCAACGCGCTCGGCATCGATATAAGTTCGCTGTCATCGTTCTTGTGTGAAGCGAAAACCCAAATCCTCTCTGACCAGGACGTGAGCACCTATGAGCGCTGGACGGAGAGCATTGATGAGACCATCAACATGCACGCTACAAGCGATCACCATGAAGCGTATGCTGATGCAGGTTACTATCGCAACTTAGACGGCCCCGAGTTCTGGCGGCTTCGTAAGGCAATCGAGCAAGCGATCAGCTCTGTAGAGCGCCTGCACCGCCAGCAAGCTCATGTGCTTGCGCGATGCGTAGTATTGAAAACGGCTCAATGGGCGCTGGACTCGCGAAAGACACGCCCATCTGTGAAAGCGTTCAAGGCCCAAATGTACAAGCAGGCCAGGCTCATGTTGGAGGCTGCGCTTGAATTTCGGGATCAGATCGACGGCCTTAATCTGGCCGTTCCGCCCAGAGCGATTAGCTTGCATAGAACAACAACGGGCGCAGAGAGTGAAACCGCAGTAACCGATATCTGTCCTCCAAAGCTGATCGTGACCTCGCCCCCTTATCCGGGGATTCATGTTCTCTATCACCGCTGGCAGGTTGATGGGCGCAAGGAAGCGCCTGCGCCGTTCTGGATTGCAGGTAAGCTCGATGGGGCTGGATCGAGCTACTACACGCTTGGTGATCGCAAGAACCCTGGCCTGCAGTCTTACTTCGACAACTTGAAATCTACCTTCACCTCGGTGGCCGCGATGGCTGGGGATGAGACAACCATTGTTCAAATGGTGGCTTTCTCCAAACCGGACTGGCAGCTACCGAAATACTTGGAGGTGATGGAAGAATGTGGGCTGGAGGAGCATCGCCTATGGGATGCTCAGCTTGATGATGAGGATGGTCGGCTCTGGCGGGATGTTCCCAACCGTCGCTGGCACGCTCAACAGAAATCCCACGCACCAGGAGCGCGTGAGGTCGTGTTAGTCCACCGTAAGAGCGGAGCTTAGGCTGCCTCACCAGCGCTATCGGACAATGGGGCGGCGTCTTCGCCCTGAATGTCATCCATGGCGTCAAGCATGGGCAGCAGGAATGGGGCCAGTGCAGATGTCATTTGTGCAACGCGATCTTGGACGGGGTTGTCATCTTTCGGAAATTCCTCACCTTTATCCGTTGCCCCTTTTGCGATCTGATCTTGATGCAGGAGCGATAAGGCGACAAACATCATGACTAGGGAGAACCGTTCGCGCATCATATTGGCGGCTGATGGTTTCTCCTTGATGAAAGTATTCAAAGAGCCGTTGTCGACATTGATATAGAAGTCATACAGCTCCGCATTTTCGGGGGCATCGTTACGCTGAATGATCCGCACAGATGTGAACTTGTTAAACGGCGGGTCCTGTTTTTCCCAATCCTTCTCGTGGACTCGGACCGTGTTGGGGATGTCCAGCGTCGACTCCGTTGAAGAGCCTTGGCCAGTGTCTTTGCCGCCTTTGTCGTCGCCTTTACTATTCCCGCCGCTGGTGTTTTGACCGGGTGACCCTGAAAGCGTCTTACGCTCTGGCTTAACGTTGAGGGTGATGCGGTTGATGAAGGGCTCCAGTCGGCTTGGATCATCAATCTTGGCAATAAGATTAAGAACGTCACCTTCTGCCAAACCTTCCGGCAGTTCGTAGGTCATGCGAGCGAGACCCTTCTTGAGACGAGGTCTGCGCACGTTTTGCGTGCGCACATGTCCCTCTTTAGTCTCGATCAAAAGGCTAAAGGTTCCGGCCTCATCGCTGCGGCGGAAATAATCATCCTCAGCATCGGTCTCAAAGGTGATGCGCACCTTCTGTTCGAGAGGGGCATCCCGAGCAAAAGGCCTATCAGGATCATGTGATTTGATGTGGAACTTGGTCGGAAATCTTCGGCCAACAAACCCAACCACGCCTTGCCCAGCATCTTCGGGGCGATGCGGATTTTTGATCCGCAGGCCTTGTCCGAGAAGGGCAGCGAGGGTTTTGTTCTTTGCCAGAACGTTCTGGATGGCCTTGGCGAGCGAGTCATTGCTTTCCGTGTTAGCAGAGACTTCGCGGCTTCGGCGTTCACTTGCCAGTTCCTTCAGCTCTTCGTGGCTGCCGATCTCAGTCTCCAAGCGTTTTTCAAGCTTGTCCGCGAACTCGCTTCTGCGGAGTTGGCTGCGATTATTCATAAACAGGCGCTCGTGCCCGCGTGTGCTGATCCTGCTGCAATCTACGAAGACCAGCAGGCTTGGCGAAAGATAGTCCATTTTGACGGATTTCCGGCGGAAGAAGTCCTTCGTTAGCACCGTGTGCGTTTGTCCGTTGTAGTAAAAGACAAGACCTTCATCACGGCGGTAGCTGTCGGCAGCTTTCTTCTTCTTGAACAGAAAGTAGTGAAGCATGAACTCTTCGCCATCCACGTCGAAAACGTCCTGATTGTACCACTCGACGTTATCGCGTTTATCACTTTCGAAGTCATTGGTGAGGGTCGCAATCAGGCCCGGCATTGTGGTGTCGAAACTGGCCCGTTTGCCCTTAAAGGGACGGCATTCGTGAAAGCGAACAGGAAGCGGCAGGTCCGGTAGCATAATGCCCGTTCGTGCCATCAGGCCGTTCAGAAGCACATTGGTTCGAAAACCGATTGCATCGTATTCGTAGAGTTTGATGATCGTGCCCCACGCGCTCTTCCTGACATACGCTTCGTTGCGTTCTGGGAAGATCGGCATAGTTTCGGCAGCGAAATTCAAGAGGCCTTTCTTGTCCACATGGTCGTCATTGCCAGCCGGTGCCAGGTAGACATATCGACTGCCCTTCCCATCGACCGGGTCGTTACGGCGGATTATGGTGAAGCTCCAATGACCATCGAGAGGATCGTCGCCGACCGGGTCTACAAGATCGGGATGCCGCTTACTCAGTACGAATTGAAGATTTCGGTTCAGGCCGCAGAATTCTAGAACTCCTGTTCCGCCCATGTTGAACTTGCCTTAGGCGAATTTGATTTTGTCCTTGTTGCCTTGAAGCAGAGACAGGATCGTCTCAGGCATCCGGGCCGGGGTCTGACCTTCACCTTGATCAGCAATCGAAAAACATGGCCGTGGGAAACCACCGCGCGGCGTGCCTGGTGCGGTCGCAGCGACCGTTATGCCGCGCGAAAGAAATTCCAGATCATTCAGTTGAGATCCGAAGAATCGCTGCCGCGCCTCTGCAACGCTCGTCGGGGCATCGGGGGCCTGCGGTTCGCTCCCTACGAGCGGAAGGCACTTGGCCAACCTGGCCTCCCTCATCAACAGGGCATCCATGGAGTTTATGAGTTTTTCCACGATGGCCTGCTCAGCGCGGCTCTGCTGATTGCCGACCGTGGAATAATTATGTTCGGCGTCGCCGAGCCAGCGCCACGCGGTATCATCGTTCCAATACCCCGCATCTTCGAGGATGGCGATCACCTCTTCTTCGGTGTCGGCGCGCATTAGTGCAAGGCAAAGGTCTCGAAGTGTCGTGTCATTCTGGGTCATTGAGATGCTCACAAATTACAGCTTAAAATCCACGCCGTCCGAAGACTTGGCTGTCTTCATACGGTTCTTCAGAGCTTCGACTTCATCGTTCAACGCTTTTAATATCTTATAGATATCCGCATCATCGTAGTCATAGGTGTTATGGTTGCCCAGCTTTCCCGATGATCCTGATAGCCTTGATCGCGTTCACGGTGCGGCTTTCCGCGAGCTTGACGAACTTTTCGCGTTTGGTCGATTTGGCTGATGTTGTTGCATCATCGGCAACTTTGAGGGTTGGTTCGGGCATTTTTAGGCTCTCCTTTGTGGGCAAGAACACTCCAGAGATGGGGTTTTTACGGCCTTATGTCAAGTTTTAGTACGGCCTTATGTCAAGTCTTAGAATGTAATTTATATGCTAAAACATCAAGAAACTTGCAATGTTTTGTGGGCTAGTATGGCGTAAATATATGAATATTTTGAAGTCTAGGCACTAATAATGTAAATAAATACCTTTGAAGTTCCAGCATTTTGAGCGCCTCCTGAGCGCCAAAATAGTTCAGTGATCCTCTGAATTAGGGGATTCACGGGCACGTTCAGGGTCGATTCGATATATTAGAAGCACCGTTCTGGCGCATTGGATGCAAGCCGTGCAGCAGCGGGGGGCCTGAACGGGCCACAGTCCTAAGTTTCACCTTGCGAGATGATAGCCGCGCTTCTGCTTTGCCCGGTAGAGCGCCACCATCGCGTTGGTCGCGCAGCCTGCATCCTCGAAACAGTCAATCCTGTGCCGTCCCTGGGTGCCGATGCGGCCTCATTCGCGCAAGAAAGACATGGCCGCTTTCGAGTATGAACAGGGCAACGTGAAGGTGAAGATCACGCCAGCGGCAGAAGAAGGCCGGGCCAGCGTCTTCGACAGGGATATTCTGATTTATGTCCTGAGTCAGCTTATGGCGGCAAAGAATGAAGGGCAGGAAATCGGTCGCCGTGTCCGTATCTCGGCGCATGACTTGCTGAAGGCAACCAACCGCCACACGACTGGACAGGCTTATGCAACTTTGCGCCGCGCCCTTACCCGCCTCCAGTTCACCCAGATCGAGACAAACATTAATGACCATGGTGTTGGAGAATGGCGTTCGATCTCATTCATCACGGATGCCAAAATCGTCAAGGAGGACTCTACAGGCCGTCTTCTCAGCGTAGAGCTGGAAATGGGTGATTGGCTGGTAAAAGCCATTGAAAACAAGAATGTTCTGACCCTGCACAAAGCATATTTTCAGCTCCGAAAGCCTCTGGAGCGCCGTCTATACGAATTGGCTCGGAAACACTGTGGCAAGCAGGATGTTTGGCGAATTGGCCTCAATAAGCTGCAACATAAGACCGGCTCCACATCTACATCAAAGGAGTTCAAGCGGCAGGTAAAGGCAATTTGCAAAGCTGATGCAGATCAGTCCCATATGCCGGACTACAGTTTCAGGCTGCTGCATGACGTGTTGGAGGTTTCACCAAAACCCGAATTTCTCGATATCTACGGCGACAGTCCTGCCCTCGCTTCTGACATAACGGTCCACCTGTCTTCGACAGCATATGAACAGGCCAGTGATGCTGCCCCAACATGGGATGTCTATTTCCTTGAACGGGAATGGCGAATGTGGATGAGCGAACCGCCTCGCCATCCTGACGGGGCGTTCGTCGGCTTCTGCCGCAAGTGGTATGAACGCAAAGGGACGGCCCCTTAACACATAACAGATATGCCATACCTGTTATCACTTAATAGTTATGTGTTGACTGTTATCTGTTAAGAGATAAGGTGTGCAAAAAAAATTGAGGGCATAACATGACGCAGGTTATCAGCGTAGTGCAGGAAAAAGGTGGTGCCGGGAAAACAACGCTCCTGACAGCCATCGCCAGTTTGATGGTTGAGGATGGTGCAAAGATCGCGGTGATCGACACTGACCCGCAACGGCATTTGGAAGCCTGGGCCAAGAAAGATCAGACAAGTCTCGACAGGCTCTACGAAGTGGATGACGAAAAACGCATCCCAACGGTCAAGGCCCTGAAAAAAGCTGATCCGGCTTATGATGCGATTTTCGTGGACACTGCTGGCTTCAAGTCGGCAATGTCGATGCATGCAATTGCCGCCGCAAACCTGATCCTGATCCCCTCAAAGGCCAATGAAGCGGACGCCAAGGGCGCAAAGCGGACATTCTCCCATGTGCAAAGCGTTGCAGAGACCATGGAGAAGAAGATTCCAGCACTTGTCGTGATGATGGACGTGGACATGCACACCAACATCACACAGGCGATTACTGATGCGCTGGATGCCCAGAAAGTACCGCGCCTAAACGCCATGTGCGCGCATCGCACCGGATTCAAGGAAATGACCTCGACCGGTCAGTCGCCACAAGGATCGGCCAGGCAATCTGCAAAGTCCGTCTTGGCTGATTTGCAGGGCAGGGGCCTAATCAATTTCTACAGGAGTGGGTCATGGCCAAAGTCAGCGTAAATCTCGATGACGACCTCAATGTCGAGGACGGCGCTCGTAAGCTCAAAGAATTGGCTGCGCCCCTTCCCAGTGTAAGCAAAGCCAAGACCTCCGCGCTGAAGGATGCACCACGAGTCCAATTCTCATTTACGAACGTACCTAAACCGATAAAGGAAGCGTTCGCGGCTGAAGCTAAGAAACGGCGAATTACTCAAAAAGAGTTGCTGTATGAGTGTCTTCGATCTGGCGGCATCGACATACCCGCCAATGAGGAAATTGATGGCCGTAGAAGGTAACACATAACAGTTATCTACTAGTCAGTTATGAGATGAACCAAATCGCAAAGATTTGGCAAATATACAAAGAGAATGGGCTCTCAAGCGCTCACCTTGAGACAAACAGAGCAGGGGAATAAACATGCTGATTACTAAGCTAGAAAGGCGCACTGAAGACGCCGCGATTAGCCTTCCTGTTAGCTTTGAGAAAGGGCAAGTTTATACACCTAGGTTCTTGGCAACGTGGGTCGCGGTTCTCTTAAAAGAGCACCTCGGAGAACAGTGGTCGGGTGACTTAGTTGATCCTGCATGCGGCGATGGTGAACTTTTGGACGCTGCTTTTGAACAGCTTCCAGCCGCAAAACTCTTTGGAATGGACATTGACGCCGAAGCTTCGCAGGCCGCTCAGACACGTTTAGGTGGGTCAGCAGTCATCAAAACAGAAGACATGCTGTTATCGCCACCTGTCAAGAAACGTCGCCAAAACTTTAAGCCCGGTGCTGTGATCTCCAATCCACCTTGGGGCGCTGATACGCTTCATTCTACCGGACGCCTAAGAGCACTGGGGTATAGCCTCGCAAATGGGCAGTTCGATAGCTGGTCTCTATTCGTCGAGATGTCTTTGAAAGCCTTAGAAGATGAGGGAATGGCTGTCTTCATTCTTCCCGACGCCATTTTCTCCCCTGAACACGCCTCCACAAGGACATTTATCGCTGAGAACTACACCGTCGAGATGATAGCGCGACTAGGGGAGGGGATATTCAAAGGCGTCTACCGAGGTACGACAGTTCTTCTAGTGCGAAAAAGCAAACCAAAGCCTACTCATGTTGTTGAGGTATTCCGGCTTTCAAAGACGCAACGTGCAGCGGTGCTATCTGGCGATCTTGACCTACAGGACGCGCGGAAAAACAGCAGTCATTAAGTTGGGCAAAGCCGCTTCTTGTCTGACCGCGGATGCCGTTGGGACATTGATGTTCGCAAGTCTGACCAGAATTTGTTGAGTAGAATCGAAGCGTCCGGCGGGAGCTGGACTGACCTAGTAGTTTCAGGACGAGGTGTAGAACTCTCCAAACGCGGCCTGGTCAAGGTTTGTAGGAACTGTGCTTACGTCACTCCCGCGCCCACGCGTCCCAGAGAGGTGACCTGCCAAGGCTGTGGTCTGGTCGCTCATTCTGAACAGATGGCGACACAGCAAATTGTTGACACCGACACGAAGAAACAACCTGGGTTTATGCCGCTAATCGTTGGCGAGGACATTGGGCGCTACGCACTGTCTTGTTCCCGCCAAATCAAACTCAACGTGCCTGGTATCAACTACAAGAGCCATGAGCTTTATTCTCAGGAAAGGCTGCTTGTCAGAAAAACAGGTGTTGGCCTCAAGGCTACAGTGACAAAAAAAACAGCGGCTTCCAATCAAGTCGTCTTCCACTATGTGCCACTAACAAAAGAGCTCAACTTCTTCCTCTACTATGTCTTGGGAGTTCTGTCGTCCCGCGTAATGTTTGCATATCACCTCAGAAAATCTGGTGAGAACGAGTGGCGTTCTCACCCCTACGTGACACCGAAGACCCTGAAAGAACTGCCTATTCCAGCACCTAAGAGTGGGACTCAATCGTGGCGGCAGGCCGTTGAAATAGCCAGCCGTGTCAAAAGGCATGTCCGCAACGGCGGCAGAAATAGGAAGCTTGATCTTGAGATCGAAGGGCTTGTTGCTGGCCTCTATGACCTCAATCACTCTGATCTTGATTGGGTCAAGCAGGTGATCTGTGAGGCGCAGAATCTTGAGCCAATGCGTGCTCTAAGCAAGTTTGATAGCCAGTCGATTAAGATCGAGATGGTGCCTTAAGAACCATGTCATACCGCTATATTGGAAATAAAACCCGACTTCTGCCGATCCTCTTGGATTCATTTAAGACTGTTGTGAAGGATGGAGTCACTGTCGCTGACATTATGTGCGGTACTGCCGCTGTTTCCGAGGCTTTAAGGACGGCCGACTACCGCGTCATCGCTTCGGATATGATGACATTCGCAGCTCATCACGCACGAGTCAGGTTTCTGCTATCCGAAGAACCAGAATTTACCAATACGGGGCTTGGAGGGTATGCCGGTGTCCTTGCTCACCTGAACCAGCTCAAGCTCAAGCCGCGCAACGATGTATTTCATAAAGAATACTCGCCTGATGGCGTTCCAGAAAATGGCAGTGGTCCTCGGAAATATTTCAGTGGTGAGAACGCTGGCAGAATTGACGCGATTACCGCACAACTCAACCAATGGCAGCAAGCGGATGCATTATCCGAAACAGAAAACTCACTTCTGCGGCACGACCTCGTTCTTGCAAGTAATCGGGTTGCAAATATCGCCGGTACATATGGCCATCACCGATCCAAGTGGGGGACTTCAGCTTTAGCATCGCTTGAGCTACGACCAACAACCCTCCTCAACGGGCACCGAACTGATCACGTTGTTCATCAAGGACCGGCTGAGACGGTTGCACCGTTGATTGAAGCTGACCTCTGCTACATTGATCCGCCTTATATGAAGCGGCAATACGCAGCAAACTACCACATCATTGAGACCATCGCGCGTGGAGACTCTCCAGAGGCGGTTGGTGTTAGCGGACTTAGGCCCTGGCGGGATCAGTACTCAGACTTTTGCTCCAAAGTGAAAATCAGAGACGCTTTTCGCATGATCTTCAACTCTGCGCAGTGCGACCAGTTCATGATCAGTTATAGTGAAGACGGCTTGCTGACTGAGGAACAACTAACCGAGCTATTTTCGGAGGTTGGAACGGTTTCGCTTCAGAAAATCCCTTTCGTGCGCTTCAGGAGTAACGCTGGAGGGCAGGGCGGCACGGTGATGGAGTACCTCTTTCACATCAAGCGGTAGTGCCTCCAGCATCCGCGATGACTTTGGCATGCTCTGGTAGCCAGGTGATCGTGAAGCTCTCCCCGTTTATCGTAAAGTCTAGTTTGCCATCCACGATCTTGGCGAGATCAATGCCCTCGACAACGGCATAGTGCAGCATCCGATGGATATGAGCGCTTATCACCACGAGATTTGTTGGATTGTCTGAACCGCCTTCTCCCAACGGAACTAGGTGATGCACTTCCAAATATGGCTCGTCATTGACCTTGGAAAAGATGAAATCGTCACCCGTGATCTGGCATGTCTTATATAGCTGCTTTAGATCACGAACCGCTTTCCGATTCCGCTCAAATGTCTCAATAACCTTTTGTGTCTTCTTCACATCCTCTGACGATGAGTCGTCTTGGAAGAGGTCTGCGGCGATAGCTTCTTCGGTGCGACCAGTTTTGGCGTTGTATGGTGTCTTCTTGCTAGGGCTTGCTGGCTCGTGAGGGACGTCCGCCTCTGCCTCTTCAACGGTTTGCGGCCTAACACCAAAAGGATCTTTCAAGCTTGCCACGTTCAGTTTGATCGTGGGATCGAACGTAAGATGTCCAGCAGGCTCGATGAGCATGGTTTCGAAGCGCTGGTCGATTGCTGACAGTCGTTCAATCTCTTCAGTTTTTAACCAACCTGCCCAATACTCATGGTCTTCTGTTTTCAGTAGGAAAACCCGAACTCCAGCGGTTAGCTCGATGACACGAGGATCTTCTGCTGAAACCATCTCAACTGGTGCGCACGGAAAACCACCATGATCTGGATGCCAAGCGAAAATACGATTGCTAGAGCGACTAAAAAGTTTCTGAGAACGGATGTTTACGCTGGCATCCCGCCTTTGGCCGATGGCAACCGACTGTGATCCTAAACCGCCAAGGCTATTAATCTCAACGGTCCACAATGGTCCACTTTTTGTATCTGTTGGCTCAATTCCGTCAAAGAAAGAATGCCACGTATTCAGGCCCACATTCTTCACAGGGACATCAATATAGGATTGACCACCGCCTCGATCTTCAGTGCCCGTCCGTCATCTAGGCTCGCCGAACCGTCCGCTCACTCACCTTGAACAGCCGTGCGATCTCCGAGATCGGACGATGTTCCTCGTCCCGCATATTTCGCACCTCGTCCTTCTGGGCCGTTGAAAGGGCAGGAGACCTGCCGCCGATACGTCCACGCTTACGAGCTGACGCCAACCCTTCTCTAGTCCGTTCAGAAATCCGCTCTCGCTCAAATTGGGCGATAGACGCAAAAACGTGGAACACCAGACGGCCTGCCGGCGTCGTAGTGTCGATATCCTCCGCCAGAGACCTAAAGCCGGCACCACGCGCCCGGATCGTCTCGACAATCTCAAGAAGGTCTTTCAGTGACCGGGCCAGGCGGTCGTATTTGGTGACGGTCACAACGTCACCGCTGCGGAGCTGGTCGAGCATCCGGTGCAGCTCTGGCCGATCCCAACGCAAGGCAGCCGGGTGGGACAACGACTACATGCAGAAAATCTTTGGCTTCTGACGTTCATGCGTTTGCCCTGGCTAACAACCGGGTCGATGCGGGCTCTACCGCCAGAACAGGTGAGCCAGGGGGCCGGTATGATGAGGTTCTCGCGTCAGCTCGGGGGCGCGTTTGGCGTGAGTTTGTTGGCAACATTTGTTGATTTACGAACAGTGCATTACGCTGAATCCTATATTGCGACGCAAACATCCGGAAACTCCGCAACCATGGAATTCCTGCGCACTTTCCAGAGCTGTTTAGGGCAGGTCGGGACTCCGGAGGTCTTGCAGATGCCTGCCGCTTTGCAACAGCTTGGCAACGCGATCTTTGGCCAGGCGACAATGCCGGGTTTCCGGGAGGGTTTCCTTGTCGCGGCGCTGGTGTTTTTTGCGGCGATAATTCCGGGTAGTTTTCTGGGTAAGGGCAAATCGGAATAAGGTGTCAAAATAAGCAATGGCGAAGATTTCTCTCAAAGTGAATGGCGAGACGCATGAAGTCGATTGCGACCCCGCAACACCTTTAATCTATGTCTTGCGCAATCAACTGGATCTGGTTGGGGCAAAGCTTGGCTGCGGACTGGAACAGTGCGGCGCCTGTGCGGTCCTGGTTGATGGCGAGCATACCCTGTCCTGCGTTCGGGCAGCTTCTGAATTCGATAGGGCTGAAATTACCACCGTTGAAGGATTGGCAAAGAGTGGTCAACCCAGCGCCGTGCAACGGGCCTTTATTGAAGAAGGTGCCGCACAATGTGGTTACTGCACTGCCGGTCTTGTAATTGCAGCCACCGCTTTGCTGGAAAAGAACCCCAAACCCGATGATGCGGAAATCCGCGAAGCGCTAGATGAGCATCTCTGTCGCTGTGGTTCTCATTTACGTGTTTTAAAAGCTATTGATCGCGTGGTGCAGGGAGGCGGAAATGCCTGATAGTGCCAGTCTTGAAAAAAGCCCCGGCCTTGATAAATGGATTTCAATCGGCAAGGACGGCCGCGTTCTTATCCATACCGGTAAGGTCGATATTGGTCAGCGTATCTCTACGGCTTTGGCACTGATTGCCGCGGAAGAGCTTGATGTGGATATTAGCCGTATCGACATCGCGCGGACGGAAACCGGTATCGATCCGGATGAAGGGATTACGTCGGGCAGCAACTCGATGGAAGAAGCAGGAAATGCGGTGCGGGCCGCATCAGCGACAGCGCGCCGACACCTGCTGTCGCTGGCTGCTGACTCCCTCGGCGTGGATGTGTCGACGCTTGAGATCTCTGATGGGTTGATCCAATCGCGCGGGACAAATCTTTCCGTTACTTACGAAGAGCTTGCCGATGATCAGCCCTTTGGCATTGATGTTGATCCCGAGGCGCTTGTCAAAGATCCGGCAAGCTACGGCATTATTGGCAAGCCGACAGTAACCCTTGGTCTTACAGAGATTGTTACCGGCCAACCGCATTTTGTACAGGATATGAAAATGCCTGGCATGTTGCATGCCCGGGTTGTTCGTCCACCACATTACAAAGCACGCTTAGCGGCACTGGATGATGCCGTGGCTGAGCGGACCTCCAACAGCGGATGCCAACTGGTGCGCGATGGCAGTTTTCTGGCCGTTGCCAGTGAAGACGAATTTTCTGCTGTTAAGGCAGCCGAGCGATTACGGGAAAACGCTGATTGGGATCTTGGTGAAGGATTGGAACCGCAGGATGTCTTCCGACGGCTGGTGTCCAATGAACGGGTTAGCCTGCCCGTGGTCGATGGGCTTCCGCAAAAGGAGCCTGTTGAACCCCTGAAGCCCGCACCAGATAGCGCCGTCTCCACCCTAAACGCGCGATACGAAAAACCGTATCTCATGCATGGTTCGATCGGCCCGTCAGCGGCCGTCGCCCTTGCAGAAGATGATAAGTTGACAATCTGGAGCCACAGCCAGGGGGTTTATGTCCTGCGTGCCAGCCTTTCTGAGGCTTTAGGCATGGAAATGGAGGATCTGACGATTCATCACGTGCCCGGTTCAGGCTGCTACGGCCATAACGGCGCGGATGATGCAGCTGTTGATGCCGCGCTGATTGCACTCGCCATTCCCGGCAAGCCCATCTTGTTGAAATGGACACGTGAGGACGAGCACGCCTGGGAGCCCTATGCATCCTGTATGGCGATGGATTTGACGGCGAGCATTGATGATGGTGGTAAGGTGGTTGCCTGGTCACAGGAAACCTATAGCGACACCTTTGGCATGCGGCCCCGCCCGGAACCCGGCGGTGCCGGCCCGGCACGATTGCTGCCGATGCAATATCGAGAGAACGGAGTGACCCCGCTGGTGCCCAAACCCAACATGGCGCGTCACTCGGGACTGCATCGTAATCTCGATCCGCTTTATACATTTGAAAACAAACGGCTGGTCAAAAACCTGGTACGAGATTTGCCGTTGCGCACTTCAGCGCTTCGAACGCTGGGGGCCTTTGCCAATGTATTTGCAATCGAGTCCTTCATGGATGAGCTGGCGGAAGAAGCCGGAATTGACCCGGTGACCTTTCGGATGAACCATTTAGAGGATCAAAGAGCAAAGGACGTCCTGCGGGCGGCGGCTGACAAACTCGGCTGGGGTGATCCGGTTCCAGATGGACGAGGTCGTGGCATCGCTTTTGCACAATATAAAAATATTCAGGCTTATGCCGCCGTCGCTGTTGAGCTAGAGGTCAATGACAAGGCAGAGGTCGTTATGCATCGTGTCGCGCTCGCTGGAGATGCCGGACAAATTGTCGATCATGCAGGGTTAACCGCCCAGTATGAAGGCGGCTTTCTGCAAGCAGCGAGTTGGACCCTCTATGAAGAGGTGACCTATGATCAGACCGGGATCACCAGCCGAGACTGGGAAACTTATCCGATCCTTCGCTTCGATAATATTCCCGAAATTGATACGGTGCTGATTGACCAGCCCAATGAGGGGTTTCTCGGTGCCGGAGAGGGTGTCTCAGGCCCGACGGCGGGAGCCATTGCCAACGCGGTTTACAATGCTGCCGGTCTTAGATTGCGGCGGATGCCTTTTACACCGGATGCTATCCGCGCCGCGGCGATGGAATAGAGATGACGGGGGCTAACTGCCCTCGATTTCTTCACGGTGCATTTCAAGCTCAAGCCACTGCTCCTCTGCTCCCGCCAGTTCGTTCTGGGCGGTTTCAATCGCTGCTACAGCCTCTTCAAAGGCTTTAGGATCGGTGCTGTATAGCTCTGGATCAGCCAGTGTTGACTGATGTTTATCTATAATAGTTTGCAGCTTTTCCATCCGCACCGGTAGCGTCTCCAGCGCATGTTTGTCTTTATAAGACAGTTTGCCCTTGCCAGAAGACGAAGAGGACTGAGGTTTGTTTCTTTGTTTGGGCACGGTGGTTGATTTTGGTGTGGAGGCGCGTCCGCCAAGATCAGCACCGCGCTGGGAAATCATGTCGCTGAAACCACCGGCATATTCAATCCATTCTCCTTTACCTTCAGAACAGATGATTGAGGTGACGGTTCGGTCGAGAAAGTCGCGGTCGTGGCTGACCAGCAGGACGGTGCCCGGATAGTCGGCAATCATTTCCTGAAGTAAATCGAGGGTCTCGAGATCAAGATCGTTGGTGGGTTCGTCCAAAATCAACAGGTTGGACGGGCGGGCCAGAGCTCGAGCCAGCATCAGCCGACCGCGTTCCCCACCGGACAAAACACCGACCGGGGTTCGTGCTTGCTCCGGTGCAAAAAGAAAATCCTTCATATAGCCAACGACGTGCTTGTTCTGTCCGCCAACCGATACAATTTCCCCACCGCCGGTCAGCGCGTCGGCGAGTGTCGCATCGGCATCGAGCATTTCACGTTTCTGATCCAGCGTGACCATTTCGAGATTGGTGCCATGGCGCATTGTTCCGGTATCCGGGGGGAGGCTTCCGGTTAACATGTTGAGCAGCGTTGTTTTTCCAGCGCCATTTGGGCCGACGATTCCAATACGATCGCCACGCTGAATTCGGATGGAGAAATCTCCGACAACGGGACCTTTGCCAAAATCCTTGGAAATGGATTTGGCTTCCATCACCAGCTTGCCAGATTGGGTGGTCTCGGTTTTTGTGAAAGTAACCTGACCGGGTGCTCTGCGTTGCTCTCGCCGTTCTTTCCGTAGCGCAAAAAGCGCCCGTAGACGTCCCTGATTACGCTTGCGCCTTGCTGTTACGCCTTTGCGCAGCCATTCGGTTTCTGCAATCAGCTTGCGATCAAGTTTATGACGCTCGGTTTCTTCCTGCTCAACAATGCCATCGCGCCAGCTTTCGAATTTACTGAAGTTCTGATCGAGGCGCCGTGTCATGCCTTGGGCAAGCCAAATTGTTGTTCTGGAAAGTTTTTCGAGAAACCGCCGGTCATGGCTGATAATGACAATGGCAGATCGCATGGTAGCCAATTCTTTTTCGAGCCACTCGATTACAGGCAGGTCGAGATGATTGGTGGGCTCATCCAGCAGTAAAATATCCGGCGCCGGTGCGAGTGCTCGTGCCAGAGCACAGCGCCGGATTTCACCGCCTGACAGCGTCGCGGGGTCTTCATTGCCGGTCAGGGTAAGTTGGTCCAGCAGGTACTGTGCGCGATAGGGATCATCGCCCGGAGCCAACCCGTCTTCGACATAGTCTAAAGTTGTTTTAAAACCACCCATATCCGGTTCCTGCGGCAGGTAGCGCACGGTGGTGCCGGGCTGCAGGAAAATCTTTCCGTCATCGGGTTCGACGATACCGGTGGCGATCTTTAACAATGTAGATTTGCCAGAACCATTGCGGCCAACCAGGCATAGCCGTTCGCCCTCCGAGACAGAAAATTCTGCTCCTTCGAAAAGAGGAGTCCCGCCAAAGGTCAGATCAATGTCGCGCAGGATTAAAAGTGGGGGTGCCATGCGGACCCTGTAACGCGACTGACGCCTTACAGCAAGTCTTCTAGCGTTCGGCGATTACTGTATAATGCGGCCTTAGCAGATTGGCAGAAAAGGATCACGCTTATGGAAGTTGTACCCCTATCCGATGCTGTTGGTGCAGAAATACGAGATGTCGATCTGCGCGAACCCTTATCCCAAAGAACAATTAAAGAAATTGAAAAAGCCTTCCACGATCATGCCATCCTTTTGTTGCGCGGGCAGGATATTACGCTTGAACAGCAAAAAATCTTTGCGCTGCATTTTGGCGAGCTTGGCAGCCGCAACCGACCGGGCCCGAAACCGAACGAGCTGGATGAGTATGGCGAGCACGTCATGCTGGTTACCAATGTTCGCGAAAATGGAAAACCTATCGGTTCACTGCCTGATGGCGAAATGACTTTCCATGCCGATACGGCTTATTTCGAATTCCCCTCAAAAGCGACGATGCTTTATGCGATGGAATTGCCGAGTTGGGGCGGTAATATCCTGTTTTCCAACTGTTATGCGGCAGCGGAACAACTACTGGAAGAGATCAAAAGGCTTCTCGACGGCAAAAAGGCCATGCAGGTTTATGAATATGGCACGACGCTGAAGATGAAAGAAAAATACGACCGCGAGAATTTCCCTCACTATGCCCATCCGGTGTTTCGCAAGCATCCCGAAACAGGTCGCTCAGCGTTGTTTGTTAGTGAGCTAATGACCGAAGAAATTGTCGGATTGCCAAAGGAGGAAAGCGACGCAATTCTTGCAACACTCTTCGAACACCAGAAGAAGCCGGCATTTGTTTACGAACATGAATGGAAAGTTGGCGATCTGGTCTTATGGGACAATCGCTGTACGATTCATGCACGGACAGATTTTCCCCGTGATGAACGCCGAATGCTGCGCCGCCTTACAATTCAGGATACCAAACCCGTTATTGAGGGTAGGGCGCCATTTTCACAAGCTGCTGCTGAATAATCGTTCTGCGGTCCCGTTGCGTGGTTAGAAAACCGGTGTATCCTTTCCTGAATAAATAAAGTCAGGGAGAAAATGTCGTGGCGGAGTTCGGCGGGAAAAAACTGGATTATATAATTATTGGTGGCGGATCTGCCGGTAGCGTGCTTGCCAGCCGTCTGACCGAACGGTCCTCTAACAATGTTTTGTTGCTTGAGGCAGGGCAGGATTACCCGCCGGGCAATGAACCCGCGGACCTTAACAACAATTTTGTGGCAACCGCCAAAGGGGCACCGCTTTACACCTGGCCCGGTTTAAGTGCCCGGTTTTTGCCCCGTCCCAGTAATGCACCGGATGAACGCCCGCAGCGGCGTTATAATCAGGGAAAGGTCATCGGCGGCGGTTCCTCGGTTAACGGTATGTGCGCCAATCGCGGACTACCGAGTGACTTTGATGGCTGGGAAGAACGTGGTGCTAAAGGGTGGGGGTGGGACGGTGTTCTGCCCTATTTCAAGAAGCTCGAAAGTGATCGTGATTTTGATGGCCCCTTGCATGGCGATGAGGGACCAATCGGTCTGAGGCGCCTGTTTGAAGATCAATGGCCCGGCTTTACGGCCGCGTCGATCAAGGCCGCAGAAAAGGATGGTTGGAAAAACCTGAAGGATCAGAACGGTGTTTTTGAGGATGGGCATTTTCCAATCCCGATGAATAACATCGATGGCAAACGCGTTTCAGCTTCGACCGCTTATCTGACAAACGAAGTCCGGTCGCGGCCAAATTTTGATTTGCTGGATCGAGCGCATGTTGAGCGTCTGCTGTTTGAGGGGACTAAGGTTATAGGTGCGCGGGTGACCCGCAGCGGCGAGACCTTTGATGTGAAAGCAAAAGAAGTTGTCGTCTGTACCGGTGCGCTGCATACGCCACCACTTCTCATGCGTTCCGGAATCGGACCTGCAGATGAACTGTCAGCACTTGGTATTGATGTCGTTGTTGATCGGCCTGGTGTTGGCAAACACCTTATGGAGCACCCTGGTGTTAATTTTGGGGCTTACCTTAAAAAAGAGTCGCGTCTGACGCCTGGACTGCCAACGCATATGATTGCTGCAGTCCGCTGGTCGTCTGGTTATGAAGGCGTACCTTCGGGTGATATGTATATTGTGCCGACCAATCGTGCAGCGTGGCATCCGATTGGTGATCGCATGGGCATCATGCAGCTCTGGGTCAATAAGTCCTATTCAACAGGCGAGGTGACGCTCAACGGCGATGATATCTTTGGTGAGCCCAATGTCGACTTTAACATGTGCTCTGATCGCCGTGATATGGATCGTATGATTGCCGGAGTCCGCGTCATGGCAAAACTCTGCGAAAAGCCGGAAATTCGAGACGCTGTTCACGAAGTTTTCCCTGTCAGCTACGGAACGCGAGCACGCAAGGTCGGTGTTTATAGTACGTTTAATCGGGTGCAGACTTGGATTGGTGCTCAGATGATGGATGCGTCGTCCTTGGCCCGTCGCTGGATCATTAACAACATGATCTCCACGGGCCCCTCGATCGCTGATTTACTTCAGAATGAATCGACTATTGAGCAGTGGATTCGCAAGACGGTCCTGGGTCATTGGCACGCGTCCTGTACGTGCAGGATGGGGGCTGAAGATGATCCGGGTGCAGTGACTGACCCGGCAGGACGGGTCTATGGCGTTCAGGGTCTGCGCATTTGTGATGCATCGATTATGCCGATGGTGCCGTGCGCCAATACAAACATTTCCACCATCATGATCGGTGAAAAGATTTCTGCGACCATCTTGGCGGAATGACGCTTTAGGCGGTTGCTTCCTGTATTGCCCGCCAGACTTTCTCCGGTGTCGCCGGCATGTCCAGATTCTCTATGCCCAGCGGTGCGAGGGCGTCAACGACCGCGTTCATGATCGCTGCCAGGGCCCCGACATTTCCGGCTTCGCCTGCACCCTTGGCACCGACTGGATTGAGCTTTGTCGGGACGGGGTTGTTGGCAAGATCGAAACGGCACATATCGTCTGCCCGTGGCATTCCGTAATCGAGGAATGAACCTGTGAGCAGTTGACCGTCAGAGTCGTACTGAATGCCTTCAGTGAACGCTTGGCCCACGCCCTGACCGATACCACCATGAATCTGGCCTTCCAGGGTTAACGCATTGATCACCGTGCCGACGTCATCGGTTACAGAATATTTCAGGATCTCGGTAACACCGGTTTCCGGTTCGATCTCGACTTCGACAACATGACAGCCATTGGGAAATGTCGGTGTGCCCGGTGCAAAAGTATCAGTATCAAACAGCCCACGCTCCATGCCTTCCGGCAATAGATCGCTGCGGTAGGAGGCTTTGGCAACATCCTGTATCGTGACCTGTTTGTCGGTTCCAACAACATGGAAGGCGCCGTCCCGAAACTCGATATCGGCGTCCGCTGCTTCCAGTATATGGGCGGCAATCTGGGTACTTTTTTCCAGGATCTTGTTGATCGCGCGTACGGCAGCTGAACTGCCGAGGATCGCTGTTCTTGACGCATAGGTGCCGCCGCCATAGGGCAGATCATCCGTATCGCCATAGGAAACGCGTATATCTTCTTCATCAATACCCAAGGCATCTGAGACCACGATCTTGTACATCGTGTCGTGGCCCTGACCATGATCGACAGAACCTGGAATAACAGTGACGGTGCCGGACTGGTCGAACTGAATACTGACAGTCTCGCCATCAAGCTGTGCCGTTTGTTCGATGAAGTTGGCGATCCCGAGTCCGCGAAGTTTACCCCCTTTGCGGGCCGCTTCGCGTCGGGCTTCGAAACCCTCATAGTCACCCATTTTCAGGGTGCTCTCCATATTTTCACCAAATTCGCCGCAATCGAGCGTGTAGATCAGACCGGTTTTAAACGGCATGTCTTCCGGGGGCACGATATTGCGTCGACGGATCTCGGCGCGGTCCATATTCATTTCACGCGCTGCATTATCGATCAGCCTCTCCATAACATAAGAGGCTTCGGGGCGACCGGAACCGCGGAACGGGCCGTTGGCACTGGTATTGGTGAATACCGCAGAAGCTTCCGCATATATCAGCGGTGTTTTGTAGGTTGCGGCCAAGCCACCAAGATGACCGGCTGGTGAAATTGTTCCACCGGGATCAAGCCAAGCGCCGATATTGCAGATGTTGCTGACTTTCACAGCCAGGAACTCGCCATTCTCATTGAGGGCGAGTTGTGCGTCTGTCAGCTGATCGCGATCATGATAATCCGTGACGTGACCGTCGCTGCGTTCACACACCCAGCGGACCGGGCGTCCGATCTTTTTTGCGGCCCACATGCAGGCGTGATTTTCCGGTGCATGACCGCCTTTCATCCCGAAGCTGCCTCCTACGTCGGGTGTGACCATTTTGACGACGGTTTCCGGCACGCCAAACACATCTATGGCCAGCGTTTTCCGCAAAAGATGCGGGCGCTGTATCCCGCCATAAAGGATATAGCGATCAAATCGGTGATCGTATTCGCCGATACAGGATCAGGGTTCCATTGTGTTGGCGGTGATACGGTTAATCTTGGTATTCAACTGCGTGACGTGGTGGGCGGAAGCGATGGCGGCTTCTACCGCTTCTTTGTCACCGGCCGTGTAGAAATAGCCCTCATTGTCATTGCAGCCTTCGTGCAAAACCGGTGCGCCTTCAGCGCGTGCTTGGGTGCTCTCTGTTATGACGGGCAGGGGCTCGTATTCGACAATAATTTGTTCGGCAGCGTCTTTGCCCTGATTGACGGATTCAGCGACCACCATGGCGACGATGTCACCGGTGACTTTGACTTCTTTATGCGCGATGGCATGACGGGTGGGAACATATAAAGGAGACCCATCCCGACGGACGCGGTTGTGGCCCGCCGGATGTTGCCCATGGCCATCATTAACCCAATCTGTACCAGTATAGATGGCAATGACGCCAGGCATGCTCTCTGCGGTGCGGCAATCAATGCTGACGATTCGCGCATGCGCATGGGGCGAGCGCAACATGTAGGCGTGGCACTCATTGAGTAATTTGATGTCGTCGACATAGCGGCCACCGCCGCGCAGCAAACGGGGGTCTTCGGTTCGCGGCACCGACTGACCCATGGCAAATTGTCCCACGATTCCTCCCTGAACAGCGTTCTTTAATTATGGTGCTATCCTGACCCTGTCGCGGGTCGTGATCAAGAGCAGCTGGTCAATAAGCCTAATCCAGATTGGGGAAGCGTTTGAGCAACCCTGCTTGTTTTTCAAAGCTGTGGGCGACTCTCAGGACTGTCGTTTCCTGCCAGTTGCGCCCGACGATTTGGGCGCCGATCGGCATGCCATCCTCAAAGAACCCCGCTCGCACGGTTTGAACGGGGTGTAGTGTCAGATTGAACGGTACAGCGATCATCGGCACATCGAGGAACGGGAAGGGCGCTTTGTCATCCAGAGGAGGTTGCGGCGTAAGCATCGCTGTCGTGATGATGACGTCATATTCACTGAGAGCGCCTTCAATTTCTGCCAGCAATTCAGTGCGCCGCCGTTGGGCCTGAATATAATCAACTGCTCGTACGAGGCTTCCCAACATCATCCGGTTGCGCGCCAGGGGACCAAACTCTTCCCAGCGGTCCTGCAAATTCTCTTCATGGATGGCATAGGCTTCGGCGGGGAGAATAACCCTGCCAACGGCATGCCAGTCGATCAGCGGAGAGAGGTTCACTTCGCCAACTGTTGCGCCTAACTCTCGGAGTGTTTCTCCAACGCCATCTATCGCGCTGACAATCTCCTCGGGGGCATCATAGTCTGAGCTGTAAAAATGGCGGAGCATGCCTACCTTAAGACCGCGTACGCCTTCATTTAAAGACGAGACATAATCTGGCACCGGTGTTTCAACGCTACCCGGGTCCCGTTCATCATATCCGGCGAGGATCTGCAGCATCAGTGCGCTGTCCTCGCTCGTCCAGGTCATGGGCCCAACGCAATCAAATGAGAAAGACAGCGGTAAATCACCAAATGCGCTGACGCGGCCAAAGGTCGCTTTCATTCCGGCGATGCCACAGAAGGCTGAAGGGGTACGGATTGAGCCGCCAGCATCACTGCCGAGTGCACCCAGGCACATGCCCGCCGCAACAGCAGATCCTGACCCACTGCTTGAGCCACCCGTTGAACGGGAAATGTCCCATGGATTGCGGGCTGGCGGATAAAGCGCATCAAAGGTGGGCCTGCCGCCAAAGGTGAATTCATAGGTATTGAGCTGTCCCATGAAAATGGCGCCAGCGTCGCGCAACTTTGTGATGACCGCTGCATCTTCATCCGCTTCAAAATCCTGCATGACGCGGGAATTCGATGTTGTCTTGTAGCCTTTGAGATAGAAGACGTCCTTAAGCCCGATCGGGATGCCATGTAGCGGGCCGCGATAATTGCCAGATTCGATCTCTTTCTCGGCTTCTTTTGCGGCCAGCTTGGCTTCCTCGGTAAAGACCGTGTGAAAGGCATTTAAGGTCGGGTCGTATTTTTCGATCCGTGCGAGACAGGCTTCCACCAGAGCGACAGGCGACAATATACCTGCCTTAATCTGACGCGCTGCTTCGGCGATCGTAGGGACCCCGCGATCTTCATTCATGGTCAGGATTCCCGCGGCGGTTTGGGAGAAAAGACCGGCAGCATTCGAACGTCCCAACTTCGCCCCGATTTGCGAGTGCGCGCCGCGAGCCCCATCAGGGAGGAATAAGCTTTACGGATATCCTGTTTCTCCTGATCTGAAATCGGGACTCCGGATGCGCGAACAAGCCCTTCGAACATCACATCGTCGTCGGCAACTGGTTTTTCATCTGACGCCATGGCGAACCTACTTTCCTAAATTTCACATGAGCATATGAGTCGTGCAAGGGGTTGTATCATTGACATATTGCTCTCAGGCCGGAAGCGTGGTGCCATTGGGCGACGATTTTTATGACGGGAGAAGAAAATGACGGGATTTAAAGGCGGCTGTTTGTGCGGCGCAGTACAATATGAAGTGACGGGTGACCCCGTTCGAGTGGCGCAATGTCATTGTGATGATTGCCGCCGGGCGACGGGCTCTGCCTTCGCCACCAACGTTTTCGTCAAGGAAGAAGACATTAACGTTTTGCAGGGAGAGACCAACAGCTTCCAGCATACCGCCGATAGCGGCAGTACCATGACCAAGGAATTTTGTGGCAATTGTGGATCGCAGCTCTTTGGGTCGGGATCAGCCGCGCCGGGGATCAAGAACATCAAGATTGGCTCAATTGACGATGTTGGGGATATCAAACCGCAGATTGAGGTCTTTACCTCTAAATCACTGCCCTACACCCCACCGCTCGATTTTACGGAGAAGTTTGAAAAAGGCCGCCCTCGGTAACTCCACCGAAGTCACATAAGAACTATCCCGCGATTCAAGACTGCAAACAGGCGGTTAAGCTCCTGGTATTCCGCGCCGACCCAACTTAACGATGATAATGTTGCCGGGCTGAATAAGACGGTAGTTCTTGCCGTATTAAGAAACCCTCACTTTGACGTGTATGTCCGTTGACATGTGATACAAATTATAGTCTAAATTATTTAGCTTTTTCAGGGTTTTCGTCTTAAGTAAGGAAAAAGCGTAAATTTGGTAAAGTCTGGAAGCATCGTGTGGTTATCGAAAATATGCCATCATCAGTAGAGTCAAAGGGCATACATGAGGTTGATTTACATGTCGGTAGCCGGGTTCGCCTCCGACGGCGGATCCTGGGAATCAGCCAAACCAAGCTCGGTGATGCGCTCGGGCTAACGTTTCAGCAAATTCAAAAATATGAGAATGGCAGCAACCGCATTTCGGCGAGCCGGCTATTTGAAATAAGTCAAATTCTGAGTGTTGAGCCTTCATTTTTCTTCGAAGGGTTGCCGACGCATGATCCGAAGTCTGAAGCATCTGACGCGTCAGTTGATCCTGACGAGCAGGGTATTACACAAAGTGATCCCGAAATCTATCGAAGTAGGGAGACTCTTGCGTTCGTTCGTGCTTATTATCTCATTCGAGATAAGCTGGTTCGGGAGCGCGTCTTCAACCTCGTGAAGTCACTGGGCAACGAAGACAAAGACGACTAACCGGTTTTTCTGACAGCAGACTGGCAAGGTGAAGGGGAGTCCCAATGCCGGACGGCTCGAAGGAGAAAAGACCTCCGTCGGTGTAGGAAAAGAAGTCTCTGCTTCTTGAGCATACGTTTATCGAATCCCTCGATGACGAAGATGTCGAGCGGCTGATGACCTTTGGAACCGGCGAAACGATTTTTCGAAAAGGCGATCCGGGTCTCAGCATGATGATCGTGACAATGGGCTGTGTCCGGATCAGCACGATTACCTCCGAAGCCAAAGAGATCATCCTTAACCTGATCCAGGCGGGTGAGGTGGTCGTCGAGATCGCACTGCTCGATGGAAAAGAACGCAGCGCCGATGCGACGGCAAGATTCTGCGGGATTACGTAACCGTTCTTTGTCATCGGCAGGCAGCTGGCTACATGATCTGCGGCGGGCTGTCATTCGCGACGATGTTTGCGCAGCTTTCCGGCACGCCCTTCATCTACATTGATCTGTTCGGCGTCGCCCCAGAGGGTTTCGGTATTCTGTTTGCGCTGAATATTTTTGCGAAAATGATTGGCTCTTATCTCAACAGCCGTCTGGTTACTCGTTTCGGTGTGCGTATGCTCGCGGTTGGCACAACGATTGCTCTCCTTGGCGGTGTCGGGCTCGCGATTAGTGCGACGTACGGTTCCTTTGGCCTGTTTGGCATTGTCATCCCGGTGGTAATTTTCATGATGCCGCACAACATGGTGAATGCGAATGCCACGGCGGGGCCATGGAGTATTTTCCGCATTTAGCCGGCACTGCCTCCGCGATGTTAGGATTTGTTCGTTTTGGCTCCGGTGCACTGGTCGGCGCCCTCGTTGGATATTTTCACGATGGTACGGCGTTACCGATGTCGTACATCATCGCCGCTTGTGTGATCGGCAGCGCGGTCACTTTCTGGTTCCTGACCAGTGATCCTAAAGAAGAGGACGCTAAACCGGTTTGAATTTGGGCAGGGTTAAGGTGTCGGTGGCGTCTTCAAAGAAGACTTCGACCGGCATATCGCACTTAACATCCTCGACGGGGATACCAATGACGTTACTCAGCATACGGGCGCCTTCCTCAAGCTCAATGATGCCAACGACATAGGGAACTTCACCGTCCCATCCTTTGTGGTACAGCCGATGAAAGACCACGAAACTAAAGACCTTTCCCTTACCCGATGACCGAACCCAGTTGATATCGCGACTACCACACCCGGTACAGACGGTAGAGGGCGGAAACCAGTGATGCCCGCATTTGCCGCATTTCTGGATCACCAGCTGATGTTTTTTTGCGCCTTCCCAATACGGTACGGATTCTGGCCCAGTGACAGGGATGGCCTTTGCGTAATCGTCAGACATCATGCTGCTCCCAGGATCAGCGTCGACTCACATACCGTATTGCCACCATGACCGGACACCAGCCCAATCTCTGCATTTGGTACCTGCCGCTCGGGCCCATAGATTCCCTGCAACTGCCGAACACCTTCGACGACTTGCAACATACCTTCGACATGGGCCTCTGACAGCTGTCCACCTGATGTGTTGGTTGGTAAGGCCCCGTCCAGATCGAGTGCGCCCGAAGCAACAAATTCGCCACCTTCGCCCTTTTTGCAAAAGCCGTAATCCTCAAGCTGGACCAGAACCATATAGGTGAAGCAATCGTAGATTTGCGCGTAATCAATATCTTCAGGGCCGACGCCTGCCATGGCATAGGCGGTTTGTCCTGACTGGATTGCCCCTGTATGCGTCATGTTATCGCCATTGAACCAGCCGCTGATATTGTTTCCGGTGCCAAACCCTTTGATCAGGACGGGTTTCTGGCGTAGATCCTTCGCCCGTTCTGCCGACGTTACAATGACCGCCCCTGCCGCATCAGTCTGTAGAGAGCAGTCAAACAGACTAAACGGTTCCACGATCATGCGGCCGTTCAGATAGTCTTCCATCGTCAGCGGTTTTTGCATCACTGCATCAGGGTTATTCAGCGCATGTTTGCGAAAAGCGAGCGATATGGCACCGAACTGTTCCCGCGTTGTGCCGTAATCATGCATGTGGCGTTGTGCGCCAAAACCGTGGGCGGCAATGGCGCCGTAATAGCCAAACTCCGGTCCGAATTCCATGCCATACATTTGCTGCGGACGCCCTGAACCCCGCATGTGGTTTTCCTTATTGGCATGCACGCGCGACCAGTTATCCCGCCCATATCCGACCAGAGCGCAGCTTGCCATTCCCGCATCTATGGCCATGGCTGCGAGGGCGACGCCCATGACCTGACTGGCACCACCATTGGTGAGCGTGGTTGAGAAACCGGCGTCGATCCCAAGACGTTCACCCATTATCTGATGAAAGGTGTAAATTTCGTCCGGCCCGCGGCAGATCAGCCCATCAACATCCCGGGTCGTTAATCCTGCATCGTCAAGGGCGTTGAGCATCGCTTCTTCAAGTAACCCTTGCGCCGAGACGCCTGGGACTTTGCCTAGACGGCTGTGTCCGGCACCAGCGATGGCATATTTATCCCGCAAATGGGTGGAGGGCTCGATCATTTCGTGGCCTCGGCCCGGTCATCTATGCGTTTTAAAATTTCCTCCGTGTGCTCTCCATACAACGGCGCTGCAGAGATAATTTCCGGCGGTGTGTCGGACATCCGGATACCGCTTTCAATCAGCTTGACCGAACCGACCTTTGGGTGCGGAACATCGCGAACCATATCGAGATGCTGGACCTGTGGATCGGCCAGTGTTTCATCGAGCGTGTAAATCGGTGCCGAAGGGACGTCTTCTTCCAGCAATCGATCTAACCAGTACTCCCGCGGTTTGGTTAGAAAGATTTCAGCGAGCAGCGTTTCCAGCTCATCGTAATTGTTGCGGCGATCTGCCTTCCCAGCAAACCGCTCGTCGTCAAACCATTCTTCATGTCCAACAACTTTGCAAAGGCCCTTCCAGAATTTTGGTGGCGATGACAGGTGAATGACAAACGGTTTGCCGTCTCCCGCGACGAAGGAATGGACCTGTGCTGTCTGGGTACGGGTCTTACGTCCGGGCACTTTTCCTTCCTCAAAATAGCGCGCGGCGTTTTCGCCCAGAAAGGACAGGGTAGCGCTCAGCAATGATGTTTCCACGCGCTGACCTTTGCCGGTTCTTTCCCTTGCCGCCAATGCGCCGAGACACCCATAGGCGGCCATCATGCCGGTGAGATGATCAGACAGGGAAATACCCATTCCTTTCGGTGCATCCAGATCGGTCAGAACTGAAAGCAATCCGCCCATCGCCTGACCCACCGTGTCATAGCCCGGTCGTTTTGCGTAGGGCCCTGTTTCGCCAAAGCCTGTGACTGAGCAATAGATGAGTCTTGGGTTGAGCCCGGACAGTTTATCAAACCCAAGTCCCAGGCGATCCATGGTCCCGGGTCGAAAGTTCTCGATCAGCACGTCTGCGTCAGTTGCCAGTGCGATCGCGGCGGCGACCCCGTCTTCTGATTTTAAATCGAGAATAATGCTCTTCTTGTTGCGATTGACCGAGCCAAACGTCGCGGAATAATCCGCCGCTCCCCATCCCCGAAATGGGTCGCCAGCTTTATTGTCTTCGACCTTAATGACCTCCGCACCGAGATCTCCCAGCATCATACCGGCATAGGGGCCCGACACGTAGGAGGCGAATTCCAGAACGGTGATACCTTCCAGCGCTGGTGTCATGCGGTGCCTCCCGGGTTGTCAGTAAATATCTTATACTCAGACCAGTTTCCTGAATCCTATTCCTGAGGATTGAGATGCACAAGCCGCACTATCCTGGCGATCACGCAGCCATACGAATTTGGCCGCCCACCGTTCCACCTCGTCTCAATAGGGTCTAACATATCCTCAAATAAATTTCCTGGAGGCGAAAATGGGATCGATTGATTCTGACGCGCATGTCATCGAGTGTGAGGCGACCTTTAATTATATGGACCCGGAATTTGAGCATCTGAGGCCGATGGTTGTTGTCCAGAAATCGGGCAATGCAGAGGTTGATCTCGAAGGCCGAGCGCAAACCGAATACTGGATTATTGATGGCAAGTTGCAGCCGAAGGAAGGCAATATCGGTTCCAATACATCTAAAGAATCGCGCGAGATGCTTGATGTGCAGGCGCGGCTCGATCATATGGACGAGCTTGAAATAGATGTGCAGGTTCTTTATCCGACGGTGTTTTTAAGAGCCTGGACTCAAAACCCGGAAATCGAACTAGCGCTGTGCCGCTCCTATAACCGCTGGCTGGCTGATATCTGGTCAAAGGCACCAGATCGCCTGCGCTGGGTGGTCATGCCGCCATTGCAACAGATGGATCGTGTCTGTGAAGAGCTGGAATTTGCCAAAGAGAATGGCGCTTGCGGCATCTTTATGCGGGGGCTCGAATGTGAACGACGTGTGCCCACGCCTTACTTCCATCCATTGTTTGATATGGCAGCGGAACTGGACATGCCGATCTGTTTTCATTCCGGCAATAACAGCTTCAATGTGCGTGATATCTACGCCAAGGAATGCGGCTTCGGGCGTTCAAAACTGCCGGTGGTCTCTGCTTTCCACAATCTGTTGATGGATGATATTCCGGCCAAATGGCCCACCATCCGCTGGGGTTTTGTTGAGGTAAGTGCGCAATGGATTCCCTATGCGCTGAACGATATGGAAATTCGCTTTGGACGTCGTGGCCGCGAATTCACCGATACGATCATGGCCGACAATAATATGTATGTGGCCTGCCAGGTCACCGATGATCTGGAATATGTCCTTAAATATTCCGGTGAGGATACATTACTTGTTGGCACCGACTACGGACATGCGGACACTTCTGCAGAAATCGAAGCCCTCAGAAAGCTTCGCGATGATGGCAAGGTTTCAGCTGCCGCTGCTGACAAAATCCTTAATGACAACGCGCGGGCGTTTTATGGGCTTTAGTCACTGTTTTCTGGCTATTCCCCAGCAATCACCTTCTGCATGCAACTGTCGAAGGTTTCGGCGATTTCATTGTAATGGGGTTCCCATTCCTCGAACCCGACGACATCGACATCTTCAAAGCTCAGCGGCAGTTCATGCCATTCGCTGCCCGGTATAAGCTTGTGTGCATTCCCGGCTGATTCTGAGGCATGGGTGTTGTCATTGCCGGGGATAATGATGGTTGGTGCATTAATCCCGTTTAGCTCTTCGTCGGTCATCCCCATTACAGACATGTTGGCACCGGCGACAAAAAGCTCCCGAAGGCGTTTTAGAATTGCAATGAATTCAGACGGGTCCATTGCCATCAGCGTGTCGCGATGCTCTGCCTTGGCAGCAATACGGTCAGCATAGGCTTCGGTTTCGCAGACCGCTGCCATGCCACCTTCTTCGGCAGCACGAATAAACTGGTCGTAATAGTTTTCCGGCAACCGTCCAGCCGCGAAGGCACCGCCAGTTACTCGCATCAGAAGTAGCCCTCGTGTTGCTTCTGGATGTCGAACACCGAATAGCATGGAGGTTCTGGCACCGGACGATGATCCACCGACAAAGGCAGGCAGGGCATCGTGTTGTTTCAGCAATTCGTGCAGATCATCAGACCATACCGCTTCTTCTGTATCTTCAGCGCTCAACGAAATATCGGAGGCTCCGACATTGCGCCGGTCATGCAGCATCACGCGATATCCTTTGGCTGCAACGCGTGTCGCAAGGTCCTCGACTTCTTTATATTCCCGTCGGCCTCCAGGTGTTAAGGCAACCCACGGGCCCTCGGTCCCAAGAATTTTATAGTTGATCTGAACGCTGCGAACGGTGGCATAGGGCATAATGTTTCCTTCTTTAAGTCGATATGGGTGATACACTGGCGCCGATAGTGTCTGGGAGTTCTATCACACCATTTTTAACATCTATCCCCTCAAAGGGATCGTCGAGCAATCTTTCAAACTCGCCAAACTCGCTAGCATACCAAATATCGGGCAAGGTGGATGCCAAATGCATCGCCGGTGCATTAAGCAGACGCGAACCGACATGGGCGCCAAATCGATATTTTACATTACCGGATTTACAGATTTTTGCAGCGGCAAGCGTATTCCAGAGCCCACCCAGCTTAGGAACCTTTAGACTGATGGCATCGACGATTTGATTTTCCACCAACGTGCTGACCTGCTCAATCGAACCCGCACTTTCATCTGCTTCAACGGTCACCGGCACGGCGTTCGTTACCAGCTTCATTCCTTCATAGTCATCGATCGCAACTGGCTGCTCGACCAGGTCCAACCGATATTCTGCCATGCCATTTATTGCTGTAATTGCATCCTTGGGTGAATAAGCTTGGTTGGCATCGACTGTGAGGTTGGCATTTTCGCCTAAATGTTTTCGGATCGCGGCAACTCGAGCGATATCGAGATCGACCTCGCCGTGCACCTTAATTTTGAAATAACGATAACCTTCATCGAACAGTTTCTGCGCTTGTTCAGCCATTTCTTCCGGTTGTTTGATGGCAAGAATACGCAACACGGGAAACTCGGTCCGCAGTGCGCCGCCAAACAGTTCATGGAGCGGTACTTTCTTTGTCTTTGCAGCCAGGTCGAACAGGGCGTTATCAATTGCTGCTTTCGCCTGATTGTTGCCGGACACGGCGTTCCCAATGGCCGTTCGAATTGCCGACATGGCAGCGGGGTCGTGCTCCTTGATGATCGGGGTCAGCTTTTCGATTGTGTTGGTGATCCCATCTCGAGTGGCCCCCATATGAGCGGTAGCGGAGCCATAGCCGTAGCCCGTCAATCCCTCGTCAGAGTGGATAGAGACGATGACCCCTTCAGTGGTGGGGTTCGCCCCCAGCGCAAAACGCCAATTGGGATCCTCTTTTCGCAGGATACATTGGTCGAGGCGAATATCGGTGATTTTCATGGAGTTAATATTGCTAGGAAATCCACTAGAAAACCCCGCCCACCGGAAAAGTGAGCGGGGTCGTATCAGCTAGTCTAAGCTTTATTTAAAGCCGAGTGCTTCTTTAGCCCGTTTGACGGTCGCCGCAGAAGCCGATGCCGTTTTCGTAACGCGCTTGGCGATTTCTGCACCGCTCATCGGATGAATTTCCACCCGTCGGCTTTTGGCTTCCGCCAAGAAAGCAGGATCTTTGACCATCTTGTCATAGGCGCTTCGCAGCGCGTCGAGATGCGCTTTTGGAATGCCCGGAGGGCCAAAGATTGCTCGGCCGGTAATCGTGGGGCCCATCATGAATTCCGTAAAAGCACGATCCGCAGGAGTCTTTGCAAGATCAACAATGAGCGGTACGTGTTTGGGCAGGTCAGGAGCCTTATTGAGCCCTAGTTCAACCACCGGAATGATAAATTTGTTTTCGATCCATTGCGGCGCTTGGGATTTCCAGGAAATCCATCCCGACGTTAGCGCTTTGGCTTCGCCACGTTCTAGGGCTAGTCGAGTGCCAGCCGATCCCTTGTATCCTTTAATGATCTTGAACTTGGTGCCAAGAAGGCTATTGAGAAATGCTGGAAACATATAGGTCGGGCTGGCAAGACCGCTGGCGGCGGCAACAATTTCGGTTTTTTTCAAATCATCAAGTGTTTTGATGCCCGTATCGCTGCGCACCATCATGACATGTTTCTGCGTGGCGAGCCGTCCGAGCCAGCTGAGTTTCCTGACGTCGAGCTTAAATCCCTTGCTTCGGATGAGTTGGAAAATGGGCAGCATGGGAGATGCCAGCCCGATAAACATACCGTTCTTAGGCGCTATATTGTAGGTGTAGTTCGCCATTTTGAGGCTGCCACCGCCAGGCATGAACTGTGGGACAAAGGTCGGTTTGCCGGGAATATGTTTTCCCAAATGATTTACGACAAGACGGGAATAACGGTCATATCCGCCGCCCGGACCGAACCCCACCGCCATAATGCCAACCTGGCCTTTAAAAAATTCTGCGACGGAATCGGCTTGCGCGGTAGCCGGGTGAACGCCAATTGCCAAAGCAAGTACGGCAGTTGACCTCAATATTGATTTTATAGCCATTCTAGAAATCTCCCCATAATTTTTGCATTTTAGGATTTGTTTTTTTAAACGGTAACATTCGAGTCCGTCAGTCGACAAGCCGAACAATTAGAACTTAAATGGCGTCATGACCGATCCCTGTCAGCCACCTGATCCGAATTGGCGCCCGCCGCCGACGCGCCCGCCTGTGGGCACTTGTGATTGTCACGTTCACATCATGGGGCCGTTCGATAAATTCGCACTTTCCGAACGGCGCGGTTATACGCCTGAAGAATGTTCCATAGAAACTTTTCAAGAGATGATGAGTGTTTTGGGGGTTGATCGGGCTGTCATTGTTCAAGGGAGCGCGCATGGCAATGACAATCGGGTAACTGTTGATGCCGTTCAGAAGCTTGGGAAGAACGGTCGCGGTATTGTGCTGGTGCCACCGGATGTTTCTGACTCTGACCTGGAAAGTTTCAGGAATTCGGGAATTTGTGGATTGCGCCTCTCGACGATTTCCAAAGCAGGGTATGGCACTGAACACCTGACGAAAATGGCTGATCGGGCTTACGAACTCGATTGGATGGTGTTGCTGCACTTTGGCAATGTTGATGCGGTCGTCGGACTTTCACCGTTATTGGAAACGCTCCGCGGGAATTTTGTGATCGATCATCAGGGACGACCATTGGGCCATCAGGGCGTTGTGTGTGAAGGATTTCAGGCCTTGCTTGATCTGGTCAGGAATACCGAAAATTGCTGGGTGAAACTCAGCAGCTGGTATCGCCAATCAGTCGCCGATGCTCCCTATGACGATATACGTCCCTTTATTGAAGCCTTAATCGAAGAACGTCCGGACCGTTTGATCTGGGGCAGCAACTGGCCACATCCAAACTACAAAGGCGTTATGCCTAACGATGCTGATCTGCTGCAACAGATGATGGACTGGGCGGGGTCAGAAGAAATGGCAAAACGAATCTTGGTGGAGAATCCAGCAAGGCTGTTTGGGTTTTCGTAACAATAATCGCTAGTTCACCCCCGACAGGGCTTTAACATACTCACCGATGGCCATTGAGGAGGTCAGCCTTGGCGATTCAATGCCAAACAGATTGATTAGCCCATCGATGCCGTGGTCTTTCTTGCCATGAATGACAAAATCGTTGGCCGTTGCTTGCTCTAGCGTGAGTTTTGGTCGCACGCCGGTGTGTCCTGGCTGAAGTTCACCATCCTTGAGATCCGGCAAAAAGCGCCGGACAGCTTTGTAGAAAAACTCCACGCGATCCGGATTGAGGGTGTAATCCACGCTGTCTACGATTTCGACATCCGGGCCAAAGCGATTTAATCCGGATAAATCCGGACAAACATGGACCGAAAATTTATGGTCTTTGGGGAGCGGGTAGATCATCCGATTGAATGGCCGTCTGCCGTGTAAAACGAAATAACAACCGCGCGTAAGAAATTTGTTCGGGAATGGTCTCCATCGGTACGCCTGAGATGGCCTCAGCGACACGTTGCGCGCCATGGCCCGCTGAATTGACACAAAGAGAACATTGGATGGTCGTCTCATGGTCGCCGCCAACGACGAGCTCTATGCCATTCTCTAATATCCTTCCGGATTTAACTGGCGAATTTACCGCCAATACAGCGCCGTGATCTTCGGCGTCACCGAGATAAGCTGTCATCAATTCATGTGGCTCTATTAGCCCCGATAAAGGACAATAAAGCGCTCCGGCGAAGGCTAAATTAGGCTCCATCTCGCGAATTTCTGCATCATCCGCCACGTAAATTTCCTGCAAACTGTTCTTGTTGGCTTTTTCTTTTAAAGCGTGGAGTTCAGGAATATCGGTTTCATCGACAGCGACAACGAATTTACCGGTCATTTCGTGGCTGACGCCGTGTTCGGGGCAGTATTGATAGAGAAGATCACGGCCCCGCAACGCCAGTCGGCTCTTTAGAGTGCCCGGTGTATAATTGATGCCGGCATGAATACACCCGGAGTTGCGGGTTGAGGTGTGCGTGCCATAGGTGCTTTCGGCCTCGAGTATAATCACCTCGCGTCCCGCCATCGCCAGAGACCGGGCGATGGCCAGGCCAACGACACCGGCGCCAATAACGATGCAATCAACTCTCTCCGTCACGATCAATTTACCTCATCTCAAAGCCGCTAAATAAGTTTCTTTCATATGCCTTGTTTGGACAAGCTCTGTCATCGGTGAGACACTGGCTGGAAGCACATTGCGAAGGCCGGTGTCTGGATGACCAGAGAAAAAAGAAATGTTCTCGTATTGGCGACCTGTCAGGTCTTGTTTGGCACCGGGCGCTCGCTATTGATTGCAACGGCACCGCTGATTGCTTATGGCATAGCCACCCATAAAGGATTGGCAACGCTCCCGACGTCGCTTGTGATTGTCGGTAAAGCCGTTATGACCATTCCGGCCTCGCTCTTTATGCGGCGCGTAGGACGCCGTGCTGGCTTTATGGTCGGCTCGCTGATCGGCGTGGTCAGTGGCCTTCTGAGCGCCTATGCAGTTTTGCACTCAAACTTCTGGCTCTTTGCCTTTGGCGCATTTCTATTCGGTCTGTTTGCCGGATTTGCGCAGCTCTACCGGTTCGCAGCCGCTGATGTTGCCAGCGAGGATTTTAAAAGCAAGGCAATCTCACTCGTTCTGGCGGGCGGTGTGGTTTCTGGTTTTCTGGGACCGGAATCGGCCAAGATCGGTCAGCATCTCGTCACTGCTGTCCCATTCGTTGGCGCCTGTCTTATTCTGACGGGCGTAACCGTGCTGGCGATTCTGGTTCTGTTGTTTCTTGATATTCCCAAGCTGACGCCGCAAGAGCGTGCCGGCCCCCGGCGTCTGATGATGGAAATTATGAAACAGCCGGTATTTCTGGTTGCGGCGACCGCGGCGATGATTTCACAGGGCGTGATGAATTTTTTAATGACCGCGACACCCATCGCGATGGCACATGCGCACCATCAGTTCGCCGACACGGCTCTGGTTATCGAATGGCATATATTCGGCATGTTTGCGCCGGGTTTCGTGACAGGTCATCTAATTAACAGGTTTGGCGAGACCAACATGGTAATCGCCGGGCTCGCCCTGCAGTTCGTTTGTATTGCTGTCGCGCTTGCCGGTGTGGAGGTCGCGCATTTCTGGCTCTTGATGCTGCTCCTTGGTGTCGGCTGGAACTTCGCTTTTACCGCTAGTACCTCTTTGATGACGACGGCGGATACAATTTCCGAGCGCGCAAAGACCCAGGGCGCGATGAATTTCCTGATCTGCGGGTTTGTTCCAGTGCTGTCTTTGTCTTCAGGAGCGCTGGTGCACTTCTTTGGCTGGGATATTGTTAACCTCGGCGCGATTCCTTTCCTCATTGTGGCAGTGGGTGCCACGCTTTGGTATGTCGTTTATCAAAAACGTCCGCCCGTGATCTCGACGTAGAACCGCATCCACGATAGAAATAGGCCAACGAACTATTTTTAATCTGGAGGCGTTATGATCGATTTTTTGTTCCCAACCGAAGGCATGGGCTCACAGACTTTGCGTACTGTCGCGGAGGCCGCTTATGGCGGCGGCGATGTGTTCGAAATTTCCCGTGTTCTCAAAGATATTGAACCGGGTGACAAGGACGCTTTCGAAAAAGCCTGGATCGATAAAGCCGAGGATACCGAAGCGCGCGCTAAAAAAGCGGAAGCCGCAGGCCATACACGTACAGCAATGAAGTATTACTATGCGGCCAACCAGTATTGGCGCATGTCAGACGTGTTGTTGACGATCAAGCGCAATGACGACAAGCGTGAGCGTTTCATCAAGTCTCAGGAATGCTTTCAGGCCGGGGCGAAATATAACGACCCTAAGATCGAAGTGATCAAGGTCCAGTGTGGCGATGAAGTATATGAAGGTTACTTCTGTCATCCTCGCAATCCCAAGACAGAAAAATGGCCGGCCGTTTTCTTTATCGGTGGTGCCGATGCCTTTGCGGAGGAAATTTATTTTGGTGGAAGTGAGCTTTGCGAAAGGGGTTACGCGATGCTGCTCGTCGACACCCCCGGCCGTGGCTCATCAATGTATGTGAAAAACATTCCGACCCGGCCTGACTATGAAGTTCCCGGAAAGGCCTGCTTTGATTATCTCTTCTCCAGACCTGAGATCGACCCCGATCGGGTTGCTCTGATGGGAATTTCAATGGCGGGATATTACGCACCACGTGTGGCTGCGTTTGAGGATCGTATCAAAGCCCTTATTTCGTGGTGTGGCTGCTATTCGATCCTGGATGATCTGTATCTGCATTACGAACATCTACGCCCGACCGTCCAACGTTTGCTGGGTGGCGTGACGGATGCAGAGGCTCAGGAGCAGCTCAAGGCATTTACGATGGAAGGGGTTGCCCAGAACATCAAGGTGCCGACCATTATGACACATGGTTCCATGGACAAGTTGATGGATGTTGAAGGGGCCAAGAAGCTGTTTAGCGAGATCGGTGCCGAAGATAAGACCTTACATATCTATGATGATCCCAAGGAAGGCGGCACGGTACATTGTTCGCATGATTGCTGGGTGCATCAGATGCCAATGCTTATGGATTGGCTCGAAGACCACGTATAGAGGTCAGGTTTAATCGTTGGCGGCCGCAATGGCTTTTTTAAGCTGAACGGCCACCAGCGCGTAGCCCCCAGAACCACCGTCAACAAAATGAATGTGGTCGTCGGTAAAGGGCGAGGGGACAATACAGGTCATCACCGCACTGTCTTGGCGATACATTCCATAACATGCCGTTCCCGTATTTTGGGCAGCCGATAATAATTCCTCGATCGTTGCAATGGTCTCCGTCTTGCAATCGACGGTGAGCTTAAGACCATCATCGAATTTCCGAAAATCAGTGTTTTGGGTGGTTTCCAGCTTGTATCGCTTGGGGTCAAATCTTTTCAGACGGCTGCCAAATAGTTCCAAAATACAGGGAATTGCCTGTTCGCCTATGATAGCGAGGGCGCGGCTAAACTTCGACTTAGTGCCATGGGAGGCACTGACTTCAATGCCCAGCCCCTGTGGTGGCCACGAATAGCTCGGGCCGTCCGGGGCAACCGGGTGACCGTCGCGTTCGCTTTCACGATTTAGAATAGTCAGAACATCCTCGACCAGAGCCGCAAATTGAGCGTCGGTGCCATTGTTCCGCGGTAAAACCAGCAGCGACAGAATTTCACCATTCCGGGCTTCCATCGGCCGCCAACGGCACGAGAGACCATTTAGATCGGGTCGGGCTCCGGGCGGTGCAGGTTCGACGGAATAGTCGCCTGATTTCATTGCCGCGTCGGCCCAGGCGATACCACCACCAGAAAACATGGCGTATGCGACACCGGGGGAAACCTGAAATTTTGCGACGGTAACCTGTTTGCCAGCGCCAATAACATCCCGAACGGGAATGAGCGCGGCACACAGTTGCAAGTCGATTTCCTCCTCCGCCCAGCGTTGGCATCCGGCGAGTGCTGTCGCAACCGCTTCGCTGCGGTTTTCGGGTGCGGCGAAAGCGGCACCGTCACCCCCGAAGACAAAGGGGAAAGATGCGTTCCGGTCGAGATTCATGATCGCGGATATAACGCTGGCACCAACGGTGTTTACCGCCTTATATCGACCGGCCTGCAACGCACCGGTGGAGTTAACAACATCGGCGACGCCTATCAGCCAATCTTCCGGCAATGGTCGATAGCGGTCGTTTTGGACGACGTTCTGAAAATCCGTAAAGGCCAGTATATTGTCGTAGAACTGGTCACCCATCTGGCTCGGTGCCGCCCCTGATTGGTTTTATTGTTTCAGCTCTTAACACTTAGGCAGTATTCGCCTTCTTTCAACCGGCTTAGGTTCCCGTCGGCGCGAACCTTTTCAAGCTCAAGAACGACTTCACGCCCGTCGCGCGTACCAATCGCTGCCATAAGCTGTTCGTAGCTTTTAGGTCCATCTTCTAAAGCCGCTCGCACGCTATCGAAAGTTTTTCCCTCAAGCGTCGGTGGTGCAGGCACAGTAAATTCGATGGAGCTTCTCTTGTCATTGGCGATCGTTAAATCGAAGCCTGCTTTTGAACCCACGCGTTCGCCGTAAAGCGAAGGGTCGAGCGGTAGCGTCCGCATGCCGCTTTGGATGACCAAGTCCCGATCAGGTTGAAAGCGCGTGGCCAGTGCCCATTCCACCTGGTCGTCATCAAAAATATCGATGTCGTCATTGACGACGAATACGTTCTTTACATTAGCCAGGCAACCGAATGCGGCGGCGATGGCGTTTTGCGCTTCGCCCGGCACGCGGGGTCGCATGGAAATGCGGAGATTGAACATACCGGCACCGGCGCCGGTGGCATTGACGGCAACGGGTTCCCGAATTGCTGTTTGCAGCGCGCGCCAGACAACGGCTTCTGACTTCAGGGTGTTTAGAACTGCAGTATCCGTTCGACCGATATACGGCCCGCTGATGGTCGCTGTTTGGAAAAGTGGATCGGAACGCATAGTAATTGCGGTTAGATGAAAGACCGGGTTCTTTTTCATTACCCCGTAATAGCCGGCGAATTCGCCGAAGGGGCCTTCGTCCTCGACATAACCGTGCTCGTCGAGATAGCCTTCGACGACGATCTCGGCATCCGCCGGCACTAAAATGTCATTGGTTATACTTTTCACCAATTTTAATGGCGCACCGCGCAAGGAAGCTAAAAGCTCGGTCTCATCCGTCGGGATACGCATGGTAGCTGCGACGTAATCGATTGGAGGCGCGCCCAGAATAAAACTGATCGGTAATTTTTCGCCCCGCGCTGAAGCCGCCTCATAAATAGCTCGGAGGTCACTGGGAGCGTTGAGATCGACGCCCGCTTCTTGCCTGCCGCGCAGCATCATGCGGCGGCAACCAAGGTTGGTTAACCCTGTTTCGGGATTGATCGTGAAATCCAGGGTGGCCGATAGATATGGACCACCGTCACGCCCATGCTGAAACGGCACCGGCAATTTGGTGAAGTCCGCATCATCACCGGTCCAGACGATTTTCTGAACGGGGGCATCGTCTTTGGCAAGGGTCTCAACCGGCTGTTTGACCGCGATCCGCTTAAGGAGTTCTGGCAGGAGATCAGGTTCTGCGACGCCAAAAGCAAGAGCCAGGCGGGACCGGCTGGCAGCGACATTGCCAATGATCTCGGTTTCTTCGGGCCCGGCTTTTTGGAACAGGACGGCCTTCGCGTTACCGTCCATAAATTTGGTGAGGTCGGCGAGTTCTGTTCTCGCCTCCACGATTTCAAGCTCATCGGCAGCGATAAGCGCTTCCACAAAATTACGGAGGCGGAATTGATCCGCCCTCGTATTTGACAGTTTAGTCGTGCCTTCAGGCATGTTTCCTAATTCTTCTTTTTCCGCTTCCGGGGTTTAAGCTTATCAATTTTGACCAGTTTCTTAAACCGGTTGACGGTTGCCGGGGAAGTTTTCATTGCCTTGGCGACAATGGCATCAAGGGCTTCCCCCTTCACTGGTGCGACGACCATGTTGCGTTTTTTGGCTTCGGCCAGAAATGCCTTACTGGCGACAGTCTTATTAAAAGCCGCCCGCAAGGCCATTACCCGTGCTTTAGGAACAGCACCCGACACAAAGAAACCATTACCGACTTTTGAGCCGGTCTGCAGGAAGTTGCCGATCTCTATCTGCTCCTTGGTCTTCATCATATCCATCATATACGGCACACCTTTTAGATCGGCGGTGCGGGGGCCCATATAAACCAATGGAATAATTGTCTTTTCTTTTAGCCAGTGCGGTTTGGTGGTTTTGAAGCTGTTATAGAAACTGCTGCGCCCATTCACTTCACCGGTCTCCATCGCAGCGTTTTGCCGGTCAGCGCCACGATACCCCGGAATAACCTTGAACTTGGTTCCGACGGTGGCATTCATCCAGGCCGGAAAAAGATATCCACTTGATAGCTTGCTTGACGTTCCGGTGGTTACCTCAGTTTTTTTGATTTTCTCCAGCGTCTTCCCGGGCGAGGTTTTCCACGCGACAAGAACAGATGCTTGAGCTGTAACGGAACCGATCCATTGTAATGTCTCTGACCGGTATCCGACTTTTTTGCGTAGTAACGGCGACAGGATAGAAGGCGGCAAAACAGCGCCGATGGTCGTGCCATCCTGAGCTGCTGCATTGACGATGTATTTGATTGATCTCGCGCCACCCGCTCCCGGCATGGCTTTAACGACCCAGGTTGGTTTGCCCGGGATATTCCCCGCCATGTGACGGCCCAGAACGCGTGCAACAAAGGAGAATCCGCCGCCGGCACCTCCACCTGAAATCGCGGTAACTGTTTTATCTTTATAAAAGTCGGCAATTGCGTCTGCACCAACCGGTGCTGCCATGGCTATCGTTAGAAATGGCAATGCTATTGTAAACACGGTCTTTTTCATCGATCTCTCCCTGAAAAATGATAAATAATTTATGGTTATTATGATTGACGGTAACACATGGATCAGATGGTTTATATAGGCCCCGCTCCATTGGGTACGATCGAGTGCTGTGGTAGTGTCTTTTAAACAAAATGAAAACTCTCGGGGGAGGTGCCTATGTTTGCGAGATTGAATCACATCGCGATCTGTACGGATCATTACGCGATCAACGCAAAATTTTATGAGGCGCTCTTTGGCCTGAAGACCGCAAAGAATCCGCGTCCGGCCCGGGCAGTTGTTGTGAGCGATGGCTATGTCGGGATGAATATTATTCCGCGCCGAGAAGGACGCACCGGTGGGCTTGATCACTTCGGTCTCGAGGTCGAGGATTTGGCAGAGGCGCGGTCCCGGATCGACAAGTTTGATCCCTCAATCAAGCTCCTGAAACGACCACCGGTTCGACCTTTTGCGGCCTATAGTGCTCATGATCCCGATACAAATATTTTCGATCTTTCTGAAAAGAAGATGCAAAAAGATATCTATTCAGAAGAGCGGGAGGAGACGGTTCGTAAATTTAGCCATTTTGCATTGCGGACACGCCATGCAGAACGCTGCGCTGAGTTTTATACAGAAGTGTTCGAGCTGACCCTGCTTAACAAAAAGAACGACGATCCAAACCTCTATCTGTCTGATGGCCGAATGACTTTGGCTGTCCTGCAATGGAACATGGATGATTATTACGGGATGGACCCGCAGCGCCTGGGTCCGGATCATATTGGCTTTAAGGTAGAGAGCATCGACGCCCTCAAAGACGACCTTGAAGATCTGACGGGACAAAACCCGCTAATGCGGTCGCGACCTCTTGGCTATGGCGATGAAGGGAAAGCACGTCTCGGTCTTTTCCAGAGTGTTCCGCTCAACAGTTATCACCTTACCGATATTGAAGGCGTTTATATCGGCGCCTCTGAAGAATAAATTTCATACAGGGAGACTGGGTATGTTTGCACACATCAATCATATGGCGATCATTAGTAATCAGTACCCGTTTTTGCAGAAATATTATCAATCTGTTTTTGGTCTGGAGACTTCCGGCCGCAACGATTTTGAGAGCGCTTCCGTGGTCAGTGATGGCAATCTCGGGCTCAATATCATTCCGCGACGCGATGGTTACGTCGGCGGGCTGGATCACTTTGGCATGGTCGTCGATAGTATCGAGGTTGTTGAAGAGCGCATGAAGGGTGCTTACGAGGGGGCAGGCTGTGTAAAACGCCCCGCTATTCGGCCCTTTGCCGCCTATTCAGGGCATGACCCCGATGGCAATGTTTTCGACCTTGCCGAAAAGAACAGCAAGAATCTTCGAGATGTATATGCGGAGGGGGTGGAAAGCACGGCCAACTGTACATTCAACCGCTACGCCATCCGTACACCAAATGCGGAAAGATGCGCGGCGTTTTATTCAGAAGTGTTTGAACTGCAATTGACCAACCGCAAAGAAGGTGATCCTAATTTTCATCTCACTGATGGCACGATGACTCTTTCGGTTATGCCCTGGAGCGTTGATATATTTACCGGCATGTCAATCAAACGCCCGGGACCTGATCACATTGGTTTCAAGGTCAAGGATATGGAAGCCTTTAAAGCCGGGGAAAAGCGTATTGGTGAGAAAAATACGTTTTTGGCATCACGACGCTTGGGAGGCAGCGAGGAGTCGGAGACACGACGTCAACTGTTTGCCGACAATGCTCTGGGCAGCTATCAAACCGCGGATCCCGACGGTACGTGGATCGATGTTGTTTAAGAGTAGATACCCGCAGAAAGTAGTGGTTGATGTCTGAACTAGATGAATTGCGCCGCGATCTCGTGATTGGCAATCGTATTCTGGCCCATCAGGGCGTTGTAGATGGCTACGGTCATGTTAGCGTGCGGCATCCTGAAAACCCGGATCGATTTTTATTGTCGCGATCTCGCAGCCCCGAACTCGTCACACTTGATGACATTCGAGAATTCGACCTGACAGGTGAGATGATTGATCCCGATGGATCCTCGGGCTATCTCGAAAGATTTATTCACGCTGCGGTTTATGAGTTGCATCCGGAGGTGAATGGCTGTGTGCACAGTCATGCTGAGGCCCTGCTGCCTTTCGGCATTACCCAGGTACCCTTGAGACCGGTATTTCACAATGCATCCCGCATAGGTAAGGACGTACCGGTTTGGGATATCGCTGATAAGTTTGGCGACGCGACGGATATGCTGGTCGTCAATATGGATCACGGCCGTGATCTTGCGGAAGCGCTTGGCGATAATCGCTTGGTGTTGATGCGCGGGCACGGGCTGACCGTCGCAACCGAATCCCTGCATACGGTGGTAACGACCGCGATCTACGCGGTCGTTACTGCACGGGTCCAAACAACGGCAATGCAGATGGGTGACGTGAAGTTCCTGTCCGAAGGCGAAATCGATGCGGCCCTTCGGAAAGCAAAAGGGGCGACCCTTGGGCATAAGCGAATATGGGAATATCTAAGCCGCCGTGCCGGATGCGAGGATTTGTAGGATTTCATGATCGCCTCATATCTTGATCGCTGGTGCCGGAATCGGTGGCCTTACCGCTGCATTGGCTATGCTCAGGGCGGGCATCAATGTTGACGTCTTCGGGCAGGTCCCGCAGTTGGGGGAGGTTGGCGCCGGATTTCAAATGAGTGCAAATGGGACACGGGTGCTCTCTCATCTCGGTCTCGGTAACGCGATGCAGAAGATCGCCTGGGAGCCCAGCGGCAAAGAAATCCGAATGTGGAATTCTGGGCAGACCTGGAAGCTGTTTGATCTCGGAGCCGAGTCGGTAGATCGTTATGGCTTTCCCTATCTGATGTTTCATCGGGCCGATCTGCATCAATTACTGGTCGATGCTGTTCGCGCTGAAAAATCAGATGCTATTCACTTAAATGCCTTTTGCAGCGGATGCGATCAGGATGATCGTGGTGTGACACTCACGCTCAAGGATCAGGATGATGTCTCGGGCGATGTCTTGGTCGGTGCGGATGGTGCTCATTCCAGCATCAGACAGGCGTTGTTTGGTGACCAAGACAAATCCTTTTCGGGTTTAATCGCCTGGCGGGGCATTATCGATGCCAACGATTTGCCGGATGGGCTGGTACGCCCTGTTGGAACAAACTGGGTCGGGCCAGGTGGTCATATCGTTCATTATTTCGTGCGTGATGGCGCCTTGCTTAACTTTGTCGGCATTCAGGAAACTGACAGTTGGGTTGCAGAATCCTGGACCGCTAAAGGAACCAAAGAAGAATGCCTTGCTGATTTTGAGGGCTGGCATTCTGACGTTCACACCATGATCCGGAATATCGATATCCCCTATAAATGGGCGCTTATGAAACGAGAGCCTGTGGAACGCTGGACGGAGGGGCAGATCACGCTCCTCGGCGATGCCTGTCATGCGATGGTGCCTATGCTGGCACAGGGTGCCGTAATGGCGATCGAAGACGGCATGGTGTTAGCGCGCTGCGTCGAGAAATTTGGAGCGGATGTAGAGGCGGGATTGCAGCGCTATGAAGCGCTCCGCAAGGACCGAACCGCGCGGACTATCCGTGGATCAAATGAGAATGCCGACCGGTTTCATAATTCTCAACTTGGTGATCCGGTCGTTGCCCAAAAATACGTTGATACCGAATGGCAGGCTGAGAAGGTACGGGAACGATATGACTGGTTGTTTAGCTATGATGCAACCACTGTCGAGATATAGCGCCTCCGCCATTAACCATAGATTTCAGAATTTTCAGATAAGGTTTTGAAATAAAAAACACAATATAGTTAATATTCACAAGTTAATCTAAATATCCATAAAAATTTAGATATCTTTTCTTGAAATTAACTACAAAGGTAACCCATCTTCCTCTCAATAAGACAAAAATAACCTTGTAATATGGTTAACAATTGGGTTGGTGTTATGGGTCGGATTTTATCCTTCTCTTTTGTTGTATGGGCGATATCAGCAGTTTCTTTTTCTGCTCATGCGACAAAAGTTGAAACATATAAGAAATCGCCAGAGCTACTTTGCCTGGTACGGCATATTTATTTTGGAAAATTATATACGAAAGTCACATTTTAGGCTTGCCTCGACTATGAACAACATTTACATTAAAGTCACAATGGAGGGCAGGATATGGCACAAAACGCACCCGGCAAGGCAGATCGTGAAGGCATAAGTCTGATCCAACTTCTTCGTATGTTCCCGGATGATGCATCTGCCGAAAAGTGGTTTGCAAAGAAGATATGGCCTGATGGTCCCTATTGCCCTCATTGCGGTAGTTTCAACGTCCAGTCCGGCATCAAGCACAAGACGATGACCCATCGCTGCCGGGATTGCCTCAATCGCCCGATGTTCAGTCTGAAAACGGGCAATGTAATGCAAGGAACGAAACTTGGATACCAAGTTTGGGCAATCGCCATCTATCTTGTGACAACCAATCTCAAGGGCGTGTCCAGCATGAAGCTACATCGTGACCTGGAGATTACCCAGAAAAGTGCCTGGCACCTGGCCCATCGCCTTAGAGAAGCGCACAAGGTGGGAAAGCCTTTGTTCAACGGCCCTGTTGAGGCCGATGAAACCTACATGGGCGGTAAGGAAAAGAACAAACATTCCCACAAGAAGCTCAAGGCAGGTCGTGGTGCAGTTGGTAAAACTGCCGTAGCAGGAACAAAAGACCGCGAAACCAACCAGGTCGTAGCGAGGGTTGTTGACAAGACGGACGCAAAAACACTCCAAGGGTTTGTCATTGGTCATACCGCCGATTGCGCGACCGTCTATATGGACGAAGCCAGTGCCTATAAGGGTATAAATAGATCACATGAAGCGGTTAAGCATTCGGTGGGTGAGTATGTCCGGGATCAGGCCTACACCAACGGCCTGGAAAGCTTCTGGTCCGGCCTGAAACGTGGTCATGATGGCGTGTATCACAAGATGAGTCCCAAGCACCTTGACCGCTATGTGAATGAGTTCTCGGGGAGGCATAACGTTCGGTCCGAAAACATTGTTGACCAGATGACCCAAATGGTTGTGGGTATGGTTGGCAAGCGCCTTCGGTACGTTGCTTTGATCGCAGATACGGGAATGGAAAGTGGAGCAAGGGCAGTGACATGACCGCGAACTTCGCCAGCGGCACAATCTGGACCGGCGACAATCTGGCCGTTTTGCGCGGCATGAACGATGCCTGCGTAGACCTGATCTACCTTGATCCGCCGTTCAACTCCAACCGTACCTACGAGGCCCCGATAGGCTCAAAAGCGGCGGGTGCCGCGTTCAAGGATACCTGGACACTGGATGATGTTGATGTGTACGAACACGGTGAGATGGCTGACCGCAACCCGGCAGCCTACGCCATCATTGAGGCGGCACGTCAGGCGTATGGCAAATCGATGCAATCCTACCTTATATTTATGGCCGTGCGGCTTCTGGAAATGCGGCGGATACTGAAGCCGACCGGCTCGATCTATCTGCATTGTGACGATACTGCCGGACACTATCTTAAACTTCTCATGGATGGAATTTTCGGCGGCCATCAATTTCGCAATGCTATCACTTGGCGTCGTGCGGTATCTCACAATGATCCGAACCGCTACGGAAGGATTTCCGATTATCTTTTGTTCTACACCAGGAGTGAAAAATGGAGATGGAATGTCGTTCGTGATAATCTTGATGATGAGCAAGTTGAAAAAGCTTACCCACGAACGGACGAGCGCGGGCGTTACCGATCTGACAACCTGACTGGCCCCATGCATGGAAAAGGTGCCGGTGAATCTGCACAAGCATGGAATGGCTATGATGTAGCATCACGCAATCGCGTTTGGTCAGCGCCAAAGAAGGGTGGCTATGCCGACTATATTGAGGAGCACTGGATCCCAGGCTACAAGGCTATCCATGGCGTTCACGCTCGATTGGATGCATTAAATACCGCTAAACTGATTGTCCACCCAACGAAGGGGTTTTGGCCTAGTCTGAAACGCTACGCGGATGCAGACCAAGGAAAGCCGATGCAAGATATTATTTTCACACCAACCGGATTAACCAATTACTCTGGAGCGGAACGCACCGGCTATCCGACGCAAAAACCACTCGCACTGCTTGAACGCATCATCAAGGCCAGTTCCAATCGCGGCGATCTGGTGCTTGATCCGTTCTGTGGTTGCGCAACTACGCTTGTCGCTGCCGACCGGCTGCAACGCAACTGGGCCGGGATCGACCTTTCGCCGCTCGCTATCAAATTGGTGGATGAGCGAATTGCTGAGGAACGCGGTCTGTGGGGCGGTGCAACGGCATTGACGGAGCCGCCAAAACGCACCGATCTTGGCGAGCTTCCCAACTACCGAACCCACCGGCACAGGCTCTACGGCAAACAGGAAGGCGTGTGTGTCGGATGCGAAACACACTTCCCGTTTCGCGTCATGGAAGTTGATCACATTCTTCCGCGCGTAAAAGGCGGCACGGACCATCCCGAGAACCTTCAATTGCTCTGCTCAGGCTGCAACCGAAGCAAGGGCGGACGCACCATGGCCGAATGGAGGGCTGCGCAATGAACCGATCCAAACCGGAATTGCGATTGAAGCCGACCACCTATCAACCGGGCAAGGCGGAAATGCAAGATGTTGTCTTGATTGATGCAACGCCTGACGAACTCGCAGAAGCTGTGCTCAATCCTGTCAAGCTGATTCGGGATGATGCAAGAAAACCGAATTGACGTGCATTGAAGGATATCCAATGCCATTATACTTGTTGGAAGCAATGATCTGTCCCGCTTGGGCATCTGCGTTTCCAAAGGGAGCGGACGGAGGGAATCGAACCCTTTGCCGGGATTAATCGGGCGCGTAGAATCTGCACCGGAGGCGTGTAACGCGATGAAGCAAAAGAAAATCACCATCGAAGCTTCCCTGGACCATCCCGAAGTTCTCGACATAAAAGACGCCATGCAACAGGTTATGGACTACTTTGTTCTGCTCACGGATCAAGGGCAGTCTGACATTGTTTGGAATCTTGTGTCCGCGAGTACCAACTCTCCATTTACAGCAGAAGCAACGCCAGTTGACCTCAGGACCAACGCACCCGCCTTTGGTCAAGTACGTGATTATGTGGCGGTAATCGAGCGCGGCCTTTCTCGCCTCCAAGACGGTGAGCCACTGGACGCGGATTTTCCTGCCGAAAAGCGCAAAGTTGTAAAACGCATTTTGCAGCGGAACCTCAATGGAATTGGTTGTACGACAATCGAATTGGGGGAAGATGCTGTCTACAGGATTGAGCCGCAACAGGCAGAGCGCTCTTTGGGCGCAATCAACGGCGAAGACGACGAAGAATATGAGTATCTATTCAGCTCTTTTGCGCGAAAGGAGTATGGCTCCATAGAAGGCCGGATACTTGATCTAAGCACCTCTTATGACAAACCCGCAGTTAAACTGCGCGAGCATCGAAGCGGACGTGAAATTCAATGTCGAATTTCCGCTGATGCCCGGGATGAAATTGCACGAAGCCTCACTGCCGGCGATGTTTGGGCGCACCGCCGCGCTCGCGTTCGAGGCGTCATAAATTACGATGCAAACGGGAAGATTCTTCGCGTATCCGATGGCAGAATTGCCTTCATTGAAACCAAAGACTCCAAAGTCAACGACCTTTATGATCCGGATTTCACCGGCGGACTTCCTGCCTACGAATATTTAGCCAAGTTGCGAGAAAACGAACCTGGCTGATGTGCCGAAATACTATTGGGACGCATGTCTGTGGATAGAGTTGATCACGCAAGCAGATGCTGACCGTGTGGAGCGCTGTCGGCACGTTATAGACCTCGCTAAACATGGTAAGGTGGAGCTTTGGACGTCTGCATTTACCTTGGCAGAGGTCTGGAAAAAGAAGTGTGACGGAGAGTCGGCCGGAATTCAGGAAGAAAAGGACAGGGAGTTTGAGGATTTCATTGAAGCGGAGTTCATCAAGAAGATCGAAGTCAACGTGGACGTTGGCAATCTAGCCAGACGGCTACTTCGACGGCACTCTGGCCTTGGTAAACCGCAAGATGCAATTCACGTCGCAAGCTGTCTGTTGGAAAATCTAGATGAACTCCACACCTTCGATGGAAGTGATCTTTTGAAGTTCGATGGTGTTCTGCCAAGACGCGATCGGATCAAACTGAATATATGCGCCCCTCCTTTACCGCCCGAGCCAAAGCTGTTTCCGGATCACGACAATGACTAACATCTCAAGGAAGCCGCCTGCCAGCTAGAGGCTGACGACAATGAAGCGAAGTTCAGCGCCGATCTGAAAAAGGTCGCGACACCTAAAGAGACCAATGACCAAACGACTTCAAACGAGGGCGCTAAATCATTCCAATTCGATGGTTTTTCAAATATAACATCACCTTACCAAGGAAACGATTTTGTGACTTTGGTATATAATTCCCGATATTTGGTATGGGTTGGTGGCGCTGTAATATTCCTATCATCTGTCTATATCGTACGGCGTGAAGCCCAACTTAAGCCGCAACAAAATTAAAGAAATGCACGCATTGATCCGGCCTCCTTTACTGATAGCAATACTGGCGTTCTGTCTTTCCGGTTGCGCAACGGCACCCGGCGAAAGAGGCACGTTTACGCTCAATGATGGACGGGGGGCGGTAGCGGCCTCGATGGACGTCCATTTTTTTCAGCCATCGAACTTTAAACCGAACGGGCCGGTGTTAGTCGTTGTGCACGGGATGAACCGGAACGCTGATGGGTACAGAGACTATTTTACAGCGGCGGCGCATAAATACGGCGCTCTGATCCTGGCGCCGGAATTCAATCGCGAGAATTACCGAGGTTCCCGTCGATTCAATTTGGGAAATATGAAAAGACGTTCTGGTGAGACCACACCTTATTCGCAATGGTCCTTTCTGGTGATTGATCGCGTTTTTGAGCAGGCCCGTGCGCAATTCGGCTTCAAACAGCGACGGTACTATCTATTGGGGCACTCGGCAGGTTCCCAGTTTGTACATCGCATGATCCTTTTCTCGCCATCTGAAAGAATGATTGCTGCTATAGCTGCCAATGCTGGCTGGTATACGCTGCCCGATTTGACAGTCGAATTTCCCTATGGCTTGAAAGCTACCTCTGCCGATAAGAAAATTCTTCGGCGGGCGTTTAGACAAAACCTGACAATTTTGCTCGGCAAGAATGACAATAACGAAAGTCATCGTAGTTTGCGTCGGACTGAAGAAGCGAATGCGCAAGGATTGCATCGTTTAGCGCGTGGACGCTATTTTTACCAGCGGTCAAAGGAAGCCGCAGACCAGCTAGGCGTACCGTTTCGGTGGCGCCTTAAAGAACTTCCTGATGTTGGTCACAGCGGCCGTGATGTGGCCAAGCCAGCTTCAGACCTATTATTTAGGGGCCTGAAGTAGAGTTCTCTCTGGTTGTTCGGCTTAGGATGTACCGATACAGTGCCACAAACTAGATTTACCCCGAATTTCCTAACCGGAGAGACCAACACCAATGCCTACCCTCGTCATTCAAAACGATCATATTATTCGTGCTTTGAGCGTCATTCTTGATCCGGACTGTGACCCAGAGCGGGTCGCCGGTTTTGCGGATTACTATTCCGTCGATATGCCTGAATTTCCACAATGGTGTGAAGAAATTAGAAAAAAGTATCCGGCAGTCGCGCCGTCCAATGTCGTGTTGACGAATAGCCAGGAAGAGTTTCGAGCCGCATTACCGGAGGCAGATGCGGTGGTGGTCGAGGACTTTTTGGTCGGCGAAGAAGAGCTGGCGGTGGCGCCGAATTTAAAATTTGTCCAAAACTTTCGAACCGATATGCGCAATATCGACGAGTCTGCCTGCGCTGCACGTAATATTCCGGCTGTGCCGTTTCATCGCACGGTGAATGTTGCTGTTGGAGAACATGCGTTTTCTCTTATGATGGCCTTGGCAAAGAAGACCGTGGAGACGAATAAGCTTTTGACGATTGAGGCATTACAGGCAGAGGGGTGGCCGGCGCGGGAATATGACCGTCGCCACACGGCAAACTCAAACTGGGCTCGTATCTCAGGCGTAAAGAATATGTTTGGGTCCACATTGGGCATTGTCGGTCTGGGGTCGGTTGGCCGTTATGTCGCTAACTGGGCGAACGCCTTCGATATGGAGGTTATCTATACCCAGCGGAACCAGCTCAACGCTGAACTCGAAAGTGAATTCAACGCCCGTTATGTCTCCCTGAATGAATTATTTGAACAGTCAGACTTTGTGAGTATTCACGTGCCGCTCAATGACTCGACCAAAGGCCTAATTGGTGCCGAACAGCTGGAGAATGCAAAGCCTGGCATCGTGATCGTCAATATTGCGCGGGCGGATATCGTTCAGAAAGATGCCCTTCTTGCCGCCCTCGACTCTGGCCGGATTGGCGGCGTGGGAATGGATGTACACTACAAGGAGCCGGGAGATGATGACGACCCGTTCCTGCCGTACAAGAATGTCGTTATGAGCCCCCATATTGCCATTGGCTCGCGCGTAAACGGTTCCGTTGATATGGAGGCGATGATTGCCAACATTTCAAACGGTATAAAATAAAACAGTATCAGACCGCTGATTTTGGGATAAAACCGTCAAAGTAAAACCTCTTGAGAAGCTGGGTTTTATTTCAAGCGTTCTAGCAAGGCATCAAAAGTTGTTTGCTGTTTAGACAGCACAAGGGGAATGCCCTGAGACAAGCCAAATATGTCGTCTTTCCGAATCTCTGTAACAGTGTTCGCAAAGGGCCCTAAGTATCTACAATCCCATCGCCCACCGTATTTGTGGGTAAGCGGGTTATAGGAACGACTGGGGTATTTAAAACAGATCTTATATTGGGAATAGCTTCTCGAGAGTCGCCAACGTGCTGAAACGGTTACACTATTTCCCGGGTACCAAAGATATGCTCTTCCATTGGGACTGAAGTACTCTATTTGGGTTCCGTGGCCCTTTTGGAAATTACAGCTCGTCGTAACGTATTTTCCTGGGAAGATGGGAGTGCAAATAGTTGTGTCAGGATTGTAGGTCATCAACGTTTAGTTTACCACTTAGGCGTGCGCCTGCTCTAGTGGTAGCTTGAGATTTTCCAAGATTAGTATTTCCGTCATGCAGGGCGCATCCAGGCGCGAACAGCACGAAAATAATCAATGACAAGAACCGTATTGTCACAATCAGTGTCCTCCCAATTCGAGAAATTATACAATCGGTCTTTCTGCATGTTAAGGTCGTTTGAAGTGAGCCCAAGTCCCGGAAAAGGATACATCGTGAGTTACCGTTTCGTCGCCACGGCTGATCGCCGTACGATCCCCATCGTTCCCATCGAAACCGCCGTTTTTAAGGCATGGCTGAAGACGCAGGATGCGGTCATGAAACGCTGGGTGCAATCTGCTGGTTTCAGTGCCGCTGTTGGTACGATGAGTCTGGTTGCGGGAAAAGATGGATCGTTGGCGCAGGTTCTGGTTGGTGTTGATGACCATCAGGGCCTTTGGTCTTATGCTGATCTGCCCTCAAAACTACCTGAGGGTCGTTACGTAATTGACGCGCGTATGGATAAAGCAGGCGCAACCGCGGCGGCTCTGGGTTGGGCGTTGGGGTGTTATCGGTTCACGCAATACAAGAGCAAGTCGGTCGCGCGGAGTCTGCCCTCCCTTGTATGGCCGAAAAATTGTGATCGAGGTGCCGTTAAACGCACGGCAGATGCGACAGCGTTGGTCCGCGATCTCATCAATGTGCCGCCGGAAGATATGGGGCCACCCGAACTGGCTTCAGCAGCGCGTAAGCTCGCAAAAAAACATAACGCCCGCATAAGCGTGATAACCGGCAACGCGCTTCTCAAAAAGAACTATCCAACTATTCACGCGGTCGGCCGTGCCGCCAGCAAGGCACCTCGTCTTATCGATATGACCTGGGGTAGGAAAGATGCGCCAAGGGTAACGTTGGTGGGCAAAGGGGTGTGTTTCGATACCGGCGGGCTCGATCTTAAGAGTGCAGCCGGTATGCTCCGAATGAAAAAAGATATGGGTGGTTCCGCCAACGTTCTTGGCCTCGCGCATATGATTATGGCCGCGAAGCTTGACGTACGATTACGGGTTCTGATTGGGGCGGTTGAAAACTCGGTCTCCGGCAATGCCTATCGCCCATCGGACGTTATTCGGACACGCAAGGGCATTACCGTTGAAGTGGGTAATACGGACGCGGAGGGGCGTCTTGTCATGTGTGACGCATTGGCGGAAGCCGATCGTGAGAACCCCGCATTGATCGCTGATTTCTCAACGCTGACCGGCGCGGCGCGCGTTGCTGTAGGTACCCAAATAGCAGCGATGTTTAGTAACGACGACACGCTTGCCAACGATCTCTACGCGGCCGGTGAAAAGGACAACGACCCGACCTGGCGTTTGCCACTGTTTCCTGCTTATCGACGGCTTCTCAAATCTGAAGTGGCAGATATAAATAACGTATCAGAAGGCGGATTTGCCGGGGCTATTACGGCGGCGTTGTTTCTCCAGGAATTTGTTTCCAGGAAAACACCCTGGGTCCATTTTGACATCATGGCATGGAACGCCGTGGCGCGCCCTGGACGCCCAATTGGCGGTGAGGCAATGGGCATGCGGGCGCTCTATGATGTAATCGAGAAACGCTTCGCCAGGAAAAAGCGGCGTTGGAAATCCCGAAGGAGTCGCCGGTGAGAAACTTCGAACAAATCCAATCGCTCAGGCTTTGGTTCGAGGCATTGGCCAACAGTGTTAGAACAGAAGAACCCGATTTGTCGGCCAGGCAGATGGCAATCATGTTGACCGTTTATCTCACCGATGGCCCGCATACGGTGCGCGGATTAACGTCGGATCTGGCAATCTCGAAACCGGCTGTTACCAGAGCTCTGGATCACTTGGCTGATCTTGGATTTATTGTTCGGGTAAAAGACCCCGGAGATTGCCGCAGCGTATTGGTCAATCGGACTGAGCCCGGAGAGAAATTTTTGAATAGCTTTGCGGATATCATTGCTTCTGCGCGGCAAAAAATCCGACTAGGTTGAGACGGCATCGCCGTCGACAGTTTCTATCTCAAATGCCGCTTTGATCAGCGCTTTGGTGTAGTCTTCCGCTGGTTCGTCGAATATTTCTGCCGCTGAACCCTGTTCGACTACTTTGCCATTTCGCATGACAAGTACTTCATCTGCAAGCGCGCGAACGACTTTCAGGTCGTGACTGATAAACAGGTAGGCGAGCTTGTGTTTTTGCTGGAGGTCACGAAGCAGGTCGACGATTTGCGCTTGAACGGACATATCCAGAGCCGACGTCGGCTCGTCCAGAACGACTAGTCTGGGTCTGAGGACCATCGCGCGGGCGATGGAAATACGCTGCCGCTGGCCGCCAGAAAATTCATGTGGATAGCGGTCCTGCATCTCAGGGTCGAGCCCGACTTTGACCAAAGTCTCCGAAATTATTTGCCGCCGCTCATCGGCAGACTTTTCCGGCATGTGGATCAACATACCCTCTTCGATGATTTGCCCCACTGACATGCGCGGGCTCAACGAGCCATAAGGGTCCTGAAAGACGATTTGCATTTCACTGCGGAGGGGACGCAATTCTTTCCAGCTTTGTCCCTGAATGTTTTGTCCAAGAAAGCTGATCGGGCCATCGCTGCGTTCCAGTCTCAAAAGTCCCATGGCAAGCGTCGTCTTGCCCGAGCCGCTTTCCCCGACAACGCCGACCGTGTGGCCTTCACGAACCTCTACCGAAACGCCATCAACCGCCTTTATATGTCCAACGACTTTGCGCAGAATCCCGCGTTTGACGGGGAACCAAACTTTTAGGTCCTGTGCTGCGACCACCACTGGAGCACCGGCTTCTGCAGTGGCGGGTTTACCTTTTGGCTCGGCGGCCAGTAAGTGCTGCGTATAGCTGTGTTGTGGAGCGTCGAAAATTTTTGCCGTAGCACCCTGCTCAACAATCTCACCATCGGTCATGACGCAAACCCGGTCAGCGACTTTGCGTACAATTCCCAGATCGTGGGTAATGAGCAGCATAGACATGCCGCGTTTTTGCTGCAGCTCTTTGAGCAAGGCCAGGATCTGCGCCTGAATGGTCACATCCAAAGCGGTGGTCGGTTCGTCGGCAATTAACAAATCAGGATCATTGGCAAGGGCCATGGCTATCATGACACGTTGGCGTTGCCCTCCGGAGAGTTGGTGCGGATAGGCCTGAAGCCTGTTCTCTGCGTCCCTGAGCCCAACCTGCTTCAGGAGGTCCGGAATTCGTTCGCGGGCGGCAGTGCGGTCAAGTTTCTTGTGAAGAAAGAGGACTTCCCCAATTTGTTTTTCGAGGGTGTGAAGGGGATTAAGCGACGTCATCGGTTCCTGAAAGATCATCCCGATACGGTTGCCGCGAATTCGGCGCAATGTCTCTTCATCAGCGCTAACGAGTTCTTCGCCATTAAACCGGATGCTGCCTGAAGGGTGATGTGCCATGGGGTATGGCAAAAGTTGAATAGCCGATAAAGCTGTCACCGACTTACCGGAGCCACTTTCCCCGACGAGTGCGACCGTTTCACCTTTACCTATGTTGAAACTGGCCCTTCGGACGGCTTTGACTTCCCTTTCTCCCGTACCGAAGGATACCGAAAGGTCGTCTATCGCGAGGAGTGGGGCCGCTGTGTCAGCTGTTTCAACCATCACTGCATCGTCTTTCTCGGATCGAAAGCATCACGAATAGCTTCACCAATAAAGACCAGCAGACTTAACATGCCGGCGAGAACCAGGAATGCGGTTATGCCAAGCCACGGCGCCTGCAGATTGGCTTTGCCCTGTGCCAGTAACTCTCCCAGGGAGGGTGAACCCGGCGGTAGCCCAAAGCCTAAGAAATCAAGCGATGTAAGTGCTGTAATCGAGCCAATAAGGACGAACGGCAGAAAGGTCAGTGCTGCTGTCATGGCGTTGGGCAGGACATGGCGGCGAATGATCGTGGCATTTCCAACGCCAAGCGATCGTGCTGCCCGAACATAGTCAAAATTTCGGGCTCTTAAGAACTCTGCGCGCACAACGCCTTCCAACGCCATCCACTCGAATAACAGCAGAAGCCCCAACAACATCCAAAAACTCGGTTGAAAAACGCTGGCGAGGATGATGAGAAGGAAGAGACGCGGCAGTCCCGACCAGATTTCTATGAAGCGTTGGAAAAGAAGATCAGTCCAGCCACCGAAATAACCCTGTATCGCACCGGCAGCGATTCCCACAATAGAAGAAATAATCGTGAGAATTAATCCGAACAGAACCGATATTCGAAAACCGTATATAACGCGCGCAAAGACATCCCTTGCCTGATCATCTGTCCCCAGTAAGTTTTCCAAGTTGGGCGGTGAGGGTGCAGGTTTGTTCAGGTTGAGATTGACCGTGCCATAGCTATAGCGGACCGGTGTCCAATAAATTTTGCCGCCTTTTTGTGTGATGAGGTCCTGAACGTCTTTCTCCCGATACGCCGCCTCGGTCTCAAAATCGCCGCCAAACACTGTCTCAGGATAGATTTTCAGGACCGGGAAATAATAGCTTCCCTGATACTCAACGAGTAATGGCCTCTCGTTTGCGATGAGCTCTGCGAACAAGCTGAATACGAACAGCACCAGGAAAATCCAGAACGACCAGTAACCACGACGATTGGCCTTAAAACTGGCAAGCCGTCGCGCGGTAAGAGGCGTTATCCTTATTCCGAGAAATGTTAATCGCCCATCAGGAGCAGTATCTACCGCCTCTGTTGCTATGCGGGTCTTAGACATCGTGCGCCTCAAAATCAATGCGCGGATCGATCAGCGTATAAGTCAGATCGCCAATCAATTTCATTATCAGCCCAAGCAAGGTAAAGAAGAACAGCGACGCAAACATAATCGGATAGTCACGTTTGATGACCGCTTCAAACCCAAGCAGACCGAGGCCGTCGAGCGAGAATATGATTTCAATGAGCAAGGCACCGGTAAATAGAATGCCAACAAACGCGCTTGGGAATCCGGCAATTACGATCAGCATCGCATTGCGGAAGACGTGACCGTACAATACGCGATGTTCGGTCAGTCCCTTGGCTTTTGCCGTTAGCACATATTGTTGGTTGATCTGATCCAGAAAAGAATTCTTGGTGAGAAAGGTGAGGGCGGCAAAACCACCGATAACCAGCGCTGTAATGGGCAGTACCATATGCCAGAGATAATCGAGAATTCGCATCGGCCAGCTGAGCTGATCCCAGTTCTCGGACACAAGTCCCCTTAGTGGAAACCAGTCGAAATAACTACCGCCGGCAAATAGCACGACCAGCATAACCGCAAAAAGGAACCCGGGGATGGCGTTGCCAATGATGATGACAGCGCTGGTCCAGATATCGAAAGGGCTACCGTCATTGACGGCCTTGCGGATGCCGAGGGGGATAGAAATGAAATAGACAAGCAACGTCGTCCAGATACCAAGTGAAAGGGAGACCGGCAATTTTGAAAGGACGAGATCGACTACTTTCTCATCTCGAAAATAGCTGGTTCCAAAATCAAACTGGATATAGTGGCCCATCATCAACAGGAAACGTTCATGTAGGGGTTTGTCGAAGCCGAATTGTTTTTCAAGTTGCATGATGAATTCGGGGTCGAGTCCTTGGGCGCCGCGATAGGCATTGTTTGCGGTGCCGGCAGATCCGGACGACGCTTGTTGTGACGCGGTGGCGGTTGATCCCGCCTCGGTTCCGCCTGTGCCGCCAATACGAGCCGTTGCACCGACATCCGTCCCGGTGAGCTGGGCAACGATCTGCTCTATGGGACCACCCGGCGCAAACTGAATGATTGCGAAATTGATCACCATAATTCCAACCAGAGTTGGAATTATCAGCAGCAGGCGACGGATAATATAAGCGAGCATCTATTCTTGTTCTGTCACTTTGACTCGGTCGGCGCTTTTCCAGCGTCGATCATGGCCGCCTTTTGAGCGTTGTACCACCAGGTATCAAGCATCCCGAGATCAAATTTTGGCTTGGTCTTTGGCCGGTCAAACTTGTTCCAGTAGGCGATGTTGTGAACCCCTTTATACCATTGCGGCACCATATATCGGTTCCACATCAGGACACGGTCCAACGCGTGTACGGCGGTGACCAGATTCTTGCGGGATTTGGCCTTGATGACCTTGTCGATCAGGTAGTCGACAGCAGGGTTTTTTATCCCCGCGGGATTTCTTGAGCCAGGAACATTCGCCATCTGTGAGCTGAAATAAGTTTTTTGCTCAATACCTGGCGTGTTGGTCTGGACATAACGTTGAACGACAACGTCGAAGTCGTATTGCTGCATACGATGTTGAAAATTGGCGACGTCGACAATTCGAATTCTCGCGTTGATCCCGATGCGCTTCAGGTTCCGGACATAGGGGCTGATAATGCGCTGAAAGGAACTTTCAAACAGCAGAAACTCTATCGTTAGCGGTTTTCCAGACTTATCGACAAGTTCGTTATTGGCGATCTTCCAGCCTGCTTTGCGAAGCAACCGCGCTGCCTTACGTAAGTTTGAACGATTTCGGCCAGAACCATCGGTTTTTGGCGATTGATAGACTTTCGAAAATACTTCCTCCGGAACTTTCCCTTTGAGCGGTTCAAGCAATTTGATTTCATCTGCTGTTGGTGGTTTTTCAGCAGCGAGGGCGCTATTGGCAAACATGCTATTGGTTCGATCATAAAGACCGTAAAATAAAGTTTTGTTGGTCCACTCAAAATCGAAAGCAAGGTCCAGGGCAGCACGGACGCGGCGATCCTTAAATTTTTCGCGACGCATATTGAAGAAAAAGGCCTGCACTCCTGAAGGTGTCGCATCCGGGAGCGTTGCGCGGACAATGCGCCCATCCTTGATTGGCAGCTTATTGTCGTATTGGGTGGCCCAACTCCGCGACGTAAATTCTTCTCGGAAGTCATATGATTTGGAGAAGAAAGCCTGGAAGGCGATATCCCGGTCTCTAAAATAATCGAACCGGACTTTGTTGAAATTGTACCGACCCCGCAGGACCGGCAGTTGATCGGCCCAGTAATTTTTGACGCGTTCATAGACGATAGAGCGACCGGGCTCGACCTTTGCCACGCGGTATGGACCCGCGCCGGGTGGCGGGGTCATCGTCGTTTTATCAAAGTCTACTTTTTCATAATATCGTTTGGACAATACCGGTAGACCCGCGATCTGGAGCGGTAAATCGCGATTATTCGCCGTTTTGAAAGTAAAGATGACACGGTTTTTATCGAGTGCTTTTACATCTGAAACACCGGCAAAGATAAAGCGATATTGCGGGTGTCCCTTCTTTATCAGTGTCTGAAATGTGAAGACGACGTCGTCAGAGGTAATTGGCGTACCGTCACTGAATTTCGCAGATCTGCGTAAATCAAAGGTGATCGAGCTTTTGTCTGGAGCGACCGATACGTTTTCCGCAATCAGACCATAGAGCGCATCGGGTTCATCATTGGCACGTGCCATTAACGTCGCATGGATGAGTCCGATCCCGGCTGCGGGTACACCTTTCAGAATATAGGGGTTGAGACTATCGAATGAATCAATTCCAGCGAGGCGTATTGTTCCACCCTTGGGCGCGTCTGGATTGACGTAATCAAAATGTTTGAAGTCGCGGCTGTATTTGAGGTCTCCGAAGGCGGACAGGCCGTGGCTTTTCGAGGCGTCATTTGCTTGAGCGCCGGACGTCAGGATTGTGGCTAGGATGAAGCCTGTAACGAGACGACGGATCATTTAGAGCCAGACTTTGTGCGCTTGGGCTGGACGGCTGCGGCTTTTTTGGGATCTACCCACCAGGAGAAAAACCCAATCCCAAAACTTGGGCGCTTGGCCGGTCGACCAAATTTGTCCCACCAGGCGATACGGTCAGCGCGAATGTGCCATTGAGGCACAACAAAGTGGTTCCACTGAAGGACCCGATCTAGTGCCCTGCTTGCAATGACAAGGGTCTTGCGATCCTTCGCTGCAACAATTTTTTCCACCAATGCGTCGATCGCGGGGTCCTGAATACCAATCAGGTTGTGACTGCCAGCGCGCGTCGCTGCTTTGCTATGCCAATAATTCCTTTGTTCATTGCCCGGCGACAGAGATTGCGCGAAGGTTGAAACGATGACGTCATAATCGAAATCCCTAACCCTGTTCTGATATTGCGCAGGATCGACTGTGCGAATCCTTCCCTTTATGCCAAGCCGCTTTAGATTACGGATATACGGCGATACGACACGCTCAAATGCAGGGCTGACGAGTAAAAACTCGATCTCCATTGGCTTGCCGGTCGTTGGATCGACAAGCTGATTGTTGACGATTTTCCAACCCGCTTTTTTGAGAAGGCGGACTGCCTTGCGCAAATTACGGCGGTTATTGCCGGAGCCATCAGATTTTGCGGGTTGGTATACCTTGTTGAACACTTCATCTGGCACTTTGCCGCGCAAGGGCTCCAGAATCTTTAACTCTTCTTCCGTTGGCGGTTTTGTGGCGGCAAGGTCGGAGTTTTCAAAATAGCTCGCCGTACGGGCATACTGACCATAAAAAAGCTGACGGTTTGACCATTCAAAATCGAAGGCATAAGCGAGTGCCTGCCGGACAAGTTTACTTTTGAATTGCGGTCGACGCGTGTTGAAGGCAAAGGCCTGCATCCCGACAGGACGAGAATGTTTCAGAAGCGCTGTTTTTACGTCACCGCGTTTGCGGGCAGGGAAGTTGTATCCCGTTGCCCAATCCTTGGATGAACCCTCATATCTGAAATCGTATAAACCTGCCTTGAACGCTTCGAGAGCGACCGCCTGGTCACGGTAATAGTCATACCGCACGGTATCGAAATTATGTTGTCCGACGCGTAGCGGTATGTTCTGACCCCAGTAATTTTTCACCCGCTCATAGACAATAAACCGACCCGGCTCGAACGATTTGATCCTGTAGGGACCGCTCCCAAGAGGTGGTTTGAGCGTCGTTTTGGAAAAGTCGTTTTTGCTCCACCAGGCTTTGGATAGAACTGGCAATTGTCCAACAATTTGCGGTAACTCACGGTTGGGTGGTCCGGAAAAACTGAATTTGACACGATGGGTGTTGAGCTTCTCCGCCTTGGCTACGTTGGCGTAGTAGTAACGGTAAAAGGGCTGCCCCTTCGTTTTTAAGGAGGTGAAGCTGAAAACGACATCGTCAGCAGTTATTGGTGACCCGTCATGGAATTTCGCTTCTTTGCGTAGGTTATAGATGACGTAGGAAAGATCAGCCGGTACCTCAACGGACTCAGCAATGAACCCATATTCGCTCAAACTGTCATCGGCGGGTGAGCTCATCAGTGTTTCGAATACCAGGTTAGCACCCGTCGCGGGATCACCTTTAATGATATACGGATTAAAACTGTCGAACCCGCCTATCGAATAGAGACGTACCTCGCCACCCTTTGGAGCGTTAGGATTCACATAATCCAGATGTTTAAAACTGGGTCCGTATTTCGGTTTGTCGCCTAACGTCATTGCATGACGCGGCGTCAGGTTTTCGGCGCTGACGCTTACCGTAGGCAAAACGTGTAGAAGAAGGCCGGCCGTACAAATCGCGAAGAGTATCCTGTTCATAATTCCCTCGCTTACGCGTTCAAAATACTGGTGACTTGCGGCAAAATCGTGGCATCTCCCGTCGCAATGATACGGCCGTCTGATTGCATATCCAGTATGTTTCCCGTCCAGTCCGTCATGCTTCCGCCGGCACCAGAAACTACGGGGATAAGTGCAAAGAAATCGTAAGGTTTTAAGTCCGCCTCTATAATTAAATCGATATGGCCACTCGCTAGCAATCCATAGGCATAGCAATCACCACCAAACATCGTCATGGAGGTCTTCGATGCTAGCGTCTCAAATCGCGTGTTATCCGAGCCTGCAAACATATCGGGCGATGTGGCGTTTAAACTCGCATTTTCAAGGTTAGTGCATCGGCGTGTCACGGCGTCGGTGCCATTAAACGTTGTCCGTCGGCCTGTAGCCCCAAGCCATCGTTCGCCCAGTATGGGTTGGTCGATAATGCCTAAAATAGGGACCCCATTTTGAAGCAACGCAATCAGCGTTCCGAAGAGAGGTTTTCCCGCAAGATACGCCTTGGTGCCGTCGATGGGATCCAGAACCCATAGATATTCTGCATCAATGCGGTCAATTCCGTGTTCCTCGCCGAGGATGCCATGATCAGGATATCGGTTTGCCATGAGCTGGCGCATCGCCTGTTCGGCATCTCGGTCGGCGATGCTCACCGGCGTTTTGTCAGATTTCGTGTCGACGGGTACAGCCTTTCGAAAGTGCTGCTGCAAAATCGGCCCGGCGGCGTCAGCAAGAGAACCGGCGAATTCGATAAATTCCTGGGGGCACGTGTTAACCATAATGTGAGTCTGACCATAAACGGCGTTGAAGGAAAGATGTCTTCGACGTCACTTTTAGTCTTCGACGTCACTTTTAAAGGAGCGTTCCTGATTTTTTTATCGCGGTGATACAATATCAATCGGTATTTATGGTGTCAGCCGCTCAAATCAGTCAGATAAATCAATTTTGCGGGTTAATGCACTGTTTTGTAGCTAAAGGCTCCAATCAGGTGCGAGACAGTACCGCCATCATCGGTAACTGGAAGGAAAACACTGCGATACAGGATTTCATCGCCGCTGGCATTGGTGAATGCCCCAACATCAGCGATCAGTTTCTTCATTTCAGCGGCGACACGCCAGAAAACAAGGCCGCGCTCGATTGTTGACGGCATTATCTTCCTCAAAGGCTGGCCAATTGGATCGCAGGCCAAGGCGTTTTGAAAGTCGGTTCCGCAGTGAATGACATGGTCTTCGGTTTCATTATTTCCGACGGCGATAACAATAATGCTGGCCGACATCCCGTCGTTAAGGGAATTCAGGCAAAGTTCCCTGTCCGGGAATGGTGCTGTGTCACGGAGTGCATCCCAACGGCGTAGAGCCCGTCCGATTATCCGCCGCTCATCGATATCATGATCGGCGATGGAGATTTGTGAGGGGGCAGCTGTGTCGAGCATATAGAGTTATCCCCAGCTAAGATGTGGATAACTCTATAGATTATATAGTTAACAGAACCTTACCGGCCTGCTCCCCTTGTAGAGGGTATTTGCTTTTAGGGCAGTGCTTTAGGCGATGCGCTTAGGGAGCGGAGATAGGCAATCAAATTGGCGCGATCCTTGGGTTTTTTAATTCCAACGAAGGCCATTTTCGTACCTTTGATGTATTTTCGTGGTTTGGCCATGAACTTATTGAGTTCCTCATATCCCCATTTTTTCTTCATCGCTTTCATGCCAGAAGAATATTTGTAGTCGCTTCTCCCGGCCATTTCGCGGTCTACGATTTCCCAAAGTGCAGGGCCGATCTTGTGTTTGCCGCCTTTATTAAAGGTATGGCAAGCCTTGCAAAGGTTCGCGACCTTTTTGCCCTTTTCGACACTGGCGCTCGCCAGGAGCGGGCCGATGGGTTCCAGTTTCTTTTCCTCTTTCTTTACAGGCGCAGGCGCGTCAGCGACGACGACCGTGTTCTTGTGGTCCTTGGGTTTTACCAAAGCATCACCGATGATACCGATGACCATTGCGACAAGGGCGACAGTAAGGATTGCGCCAGCGATTTTGTTAATCTCAAATGAGGACATGTTGGAACCTCGATGGGTCAGGAATCAATCTGCGCCTTAATAGGCCTCGATAGCATGATCAGTACAGTAAAACATGCCTGATTTTCCATTTATATGGCACCATTTGGGGACGTGGCATGTTGCCGCATATAGTTGTGGCACGGTAAAGAGACATAGCTCTATCAACCAATAGCATTTGCAGAAAGCGATTTTGTGAAGCCAATCATTGTAATTCCTGCTCGTCTGGCCTCGACACGTCTGCCTGACAAACCCCTGGCTGATATTGCTGGACTACCAATGATCGTTCATGTGTTGCGGTGTGCCGAGACAGCGAAAGTCGGTCCTGTGCTGGTCGCGTGTGGTGATCAGGCAATTGCGGATGCCGTTATTGCAGAGGGAGGTCAGGCCGTAATGACCAATCCCGATCTGCCCAGCGGCTCTGATCGGGTGTTTGCTGCGTTAGACCTATATGACCCAACCGGAGAATACGACGCGGTCGTTAATCTTCAAGGCGATCTCCCGACAATCGATCCGGAGGTTATCGGGGCCGTGCTGACACCGTTGGGAGATGCCGCGGTTGATATTGCCACTCTTGTTACAAGGATTTCCGATGAAACAGAGCGACAGGACCCGAACGCCGTAAAGGCCGTTGTCGGACTGGCCGAAGGAGAAGCGATTGGGCGAGCGCTGTATTTCAGTCGTGCGACTGTTCCTTTCGGTGAGGGGGCACATTATCACCATATTGGCATCTATGCTTATCGTCGGGAGGCGTTGCGACGGTTTGTCGAGTTGCCGGAGAGCGTTTTGGAAAAGCGTGAGAAGCTCGAACAGCTCCGCGCGCTGGAAGCCGGGATGCGCATTGATGTTGCACTCGTTGACACCGTCCCGGACGGTGTCGATACTCCGGCCGACCTTGAACGTGCGCGCGCAATATTGGGAACCTAGCTCCAACCCGGCAGTTTGAAACATGGCTATTTCAAAAAAACCATCGAACACCATTGTGTTCCAGGGATTGCCTGGAGCTTATTCTCATCTCGCTTGCCAACAGGTTTATCCCGATATGCATGCGCTGCCGGCGCAGACTTTTGAGGATATGTTCGCTGCGGTCCAAGGCGGCCGTGCGAAGTTCGCGATGACACCAATTGAAAACTCTGCCGCTGGCCGCGTTGCCGACATCCATCGGTTGATGCCAGACTCCGGATTATTTGTCGTGCGCGAACATTTCATGCGGGTAAATCACCATTTGCTGGTGCCCAAGGGCGCGACTCTAAAGTCGATTCGCGTTGTGCGCAGTCACGTCCACGCTTTGGCGCAATGCCGGGCGATAATCCAAAAGATGAAGCTCGATGCCATAGTGCATGCTGATACCGCAGGTGCTGCAAAGGAACTGTCTGGGCATGGCGATACCAGTGAGGCGGCCATTGCTTCAAAGCTGGCGGGTGAAATTTATGGACTGAAATCACTCCGCGCCAATATTGAGGATGCGGATCACAACACAACACGCTTTGTCATTTTGTCTCGCCGGGCGCAAAAGCAGGCCCCTGGATCAGGACCTCTGATAACCAGCTTCGTATTCCGGGTGCGGAATGTTCCGGCGGCGCTCTTTAAGTCGCTTGGTGGCTTCGCAACTAATGGTGTCAATATCACCAAGCTTGAAAGTTACATGGTGAAGGGAAGCTTTAAAGCCACCCAGTTCTACGCTGACGTAGAGGGGCACCCTGATGATGAGAATCTCACGCTCGCATTGGAAGAACTCAAGTTCTTCTCGCATGAGGTACGGATTCTCGGAACGTATCCCGCGGCTTCATATCGAAAACGGAACAAGTAGAAATCCCATTGATGGGTTAGGGCCCAATTCCAAGAGCCCATTCTGCGATGAGACGCCGCGTGATCGATACTGAGTGCGGTTTTTTGGCGTACGCCTTTGCCTCGTCAAGCATTTCTTCCCGGGTGAACCATCGTGCGTCGGCAAGCTCATCATCGGCTATCGAGATCGTTTCGCTTTCCGCTTCAGCGAAAAAACCAAGCATGAGGTTCGACGGGAAGGGCCAGGGCTGAGAAGAATGATAGCGGATGTTGGTAATCGGAATGCCAATCTCTTCCATCACTTCACGGGCCACCGCCCCTTCCAGTGTTTCTCCAGGTTCGACGAAGCCTGCCAAAATTGAGAAACGGTCCTCGGGCCATTCTTTCTTGCGTCCGAGAATTATTTTGTCGCCAGAACTGACGAGCATGATGACCGCCATATCGGTGCGTGGAAAGTGCTGGGTTCTGCAGGCCAGGTTGGTACATAACCTCATATGACCGCCATCCTTCGGAATAGTGGGATGACCACAGCGACCACAGAATTTGTGCGTTTTGTGCCATTGGGCAATCGCGCGTGAATAAGCGAGTAAACCACCATCTTCGCGCGGCAAGGCCAGACTGATATCACGGATATCCGTAAATTCACCGACCTCTTTCAGTGCGGGCAGATCGTGAGGCTCGTCGATATGAGATAAATCGATGGCAAAATGCGGTACCTCGTCGCGATATCCGAGAAATATCAAGTGCGTATCTTTGCCACTGATGTCTTCTAGGTGGGCTATTGAGAGGTGGACGGCGCTCGGATTTTCTGAATTCTGGGCGATAAGGTTTCGGGTTCGCCAAATCGGCACAATGACTGCGGTCTCATCATTACTGAGGGTTTCGAGCCAGGCCGAATCGGTACGGCGTTCGGCCATGCGATTGAGGCCCGTTTCGCCAAAAAAATTAGGAGATTTCATATTTGTAACCTCGCATGGCGGACACTATGACGCAATGTTGCCGCAAACGCGTTTAGCGTCTTGGGGCCGCGTGAAGTTTCCTGATATAATAATGTTGGGAGGTTGGCGATGGACGAGTTCCTCGCTAACCCGGTCAGGTCCGGAAGGAAGCAGCCGTAACGAGTCTTTCTCGGGTCATTTGTCCAGCCTCCCACCGGATTTCCTCATCGGAGGGGATCAGGAGCAACACACAGGCCAGACAGGGGCACACAACGTGGCATCCGACGATACACCGTCACCTCAGCCGTATCGCGTTCTCGCCCGGAAATACCGGCCCCGGACCTTTGCCGAGCTTATTGGTCAGGACGCGATGGTGCGAACCTTGACCAATGCCATTCATGCCGACCGATTACCCCACGCTTTTATCCTTACGGGGGTACGTGGCGTCGGAAAAACCAGTACGGCCCGCATTATTGCACGGGCACTCAACTGTGTTGGTGAAGACGGTAATGGAGGGCCGACACCGCAATCCTGCGGTGTGTGCGCGCATTGTCTGGCGATTACAGAAGACCGGCATGTCGATGTTATCGAAATGGATGCGGCAAGCCGTACCGGTGTAAACGATATTCGTGAGCTGATTGACGGTGTCCGCTACCGGCCCGTGGATGCACGTTTTAAAATTTATATCATCGATGAGGTTCATATGTTGTCGTCCAGCGCGTTTAACGCGCTGCTGAAGACGCTGGAAGAACCGCCTGAGCATGTAAAGTTTATCTTTGCGACAACAGAAACCCGCAAAGTTCCCGTGACGGTGTTGTCTCGATGCCAGCGTTTTGATCTCCGCCGTGTCGATGCGGAGACGTTGATTGCCCATTTCAATATGGTTGCGGAACAGGAATCCGCGAAGGTTGCAGAATGTGCAATGGCGTTGATTGCCCGTGCGGCTGATGGCTCGGTACGGGATGGCTTGTCGTTGCTCGATCAGGCGATAGCGCACACCGGTACCACTGATGGTGGAGAAGTTTCAGAGGACGCCGTCCGTGAAATGCTGGGCCTGGCGGATGGCGGGCTTATCTATGATCTATTTGCAGCCGCGATGCAGGGTACTGTCGATGAAGCCCTAAAAATTTTTAACCAGCTTTATGATGCTGGCGCTGACCCGGTGATCGTTTTGCAGGATTTACTGCAGCTAACGCACTGGCTCACCCGGATTAAGTTGTCGCCGTCAGCAGCCGAAGGGCAGGGAATCTCGCAAATGGATCGCGAGCGCGGTCTATCGCTTGCCGAATCATTGTCAGTACCAACGTTGGGCCGGACCTGGCAGTTACTGTTAAAAGGTTTAGGTGAAGTTCAGAGCCTGCCTTCAACGGCGCAAGCAGCAGAAATGGTGCTGATAAGGCTAGCCTATATGGCTGACTTGCCGAGCCCCGCGGATTTAGTCCGTACTTTAAAAGATACGCCAACGAATACTGCAACCACAGCGCCCGCGACTACCCCATCACCATCGTCGACGGCGGCAACACCTCCCCAGCAGGCATCTGTATCAGATGATGGGGGGGCACGAATGGCCGGTGGCATGGGGTCCCGTGATGTGCTTCCTCAGCAGGAGCCGATGCCTGATCCTGAGTCCGTGCCTGTACAGGAGACCCAGCAAGCCTCCGTGCCGGAGGGGCAAGGCAGTGGTATCCAAAACTTCGAACAGCTCGTTGTTATGTTTGAAGAACGCCGAGAAGCTATTTTGCATGCGACATTGGTCAATCATGTTCATCTTGTGCGGTTTGAACCGGGACATGTTGTCCTGCGGGCGGAACCTGAGGCGCCATCAGATCTCGCGACCATGGTCAGCAAGCATTTGAGCGAATGGACTGGTGATCAGTGGTTGGTCAGTCTTTCGGAAGAAGTCGGTGCCCCGACAATTCGCCAACAGCTGGACGCAAAAGAGGCGGAGCGGCGGGGTAGGGCAACGAGCCATCCATTGGTTCAGGCGGCTTTGGAAGCTTTTCCTGGGGCGACGGTAGAGGCCGTTACAGAACGGGCTCCAGAAGAATTCATAGACTCCGTTGAAGATGATGATGACACCGAAACCGAAAAGGCAGACTCATGAAGAATCTAGGCCAGATGATGAAACAGGCCCAGGAAATGCAGACCAAGATGCAGGAGATGCAGGAAAAGCTTGTTGAGATTGAGATCTCGGGCGCATCAGGGGGGGGCATGGTTACGGTTCGGTTGAATGGGAAGGGCGAGATGCTTGGTTTGCACATTGACCCTTCTCTTTTCAATTCAAATGATGCGGAAGTTGTTGAAGATCTAATTGTCGCGGCTTTTTCGGATGCAAAAGGGAAGCTGGAAGTTCGGGTTGCTGAAGAAATGTCTAAAGTTACAGGTGGTCTTGATCTGCCGCCGGGTCTCAACCTACCGATCTAACATTTCGATGATCGGACTAGATGTCAGGGAAATTCGGTAATGGCTGTCAGCGCCATTGATCATCTTATTCAGTTTTTTGCGCGGTTGCCCGGGCTCGGTCCGCGATCAGCACGACGTGCGGTTTTGTTCCTCATCAAACGGCGTGAAAGCTTAATGCTGCCTTTGGCGCAGGCTCTGAACGATGCAGCCGAAGCAATGAAAAGCTGCGCCCGCTGCGGCAATATCGATGTCACGGACCCATGTTCAGTCTGCGTTGATACTCGACGAGATATTTCTGTTATCTGCGTTGTGGAAGATGTCGCGGATCTTTGGGCGCTTGAACGTACAGCATCGTTTAGCGGTCTTTATCATGTTCTGGGCGGGACATTATCGGCCCTGGATGGGGTAGGCCCTGAAGACCTGGCGATTGCGGAGCTGGTCGCGCGCGCTGAAGCCGATAAGGTTTCTGAAATTATTCTGGCGACCTCCGCTACCGTTGATGGTCAGACAACAGCACATTATGTCGCCGAACGGTTGACGGAGTCTGGCGTAAAAATATCCCGGCTCGCACACGGCGTACCCGTTGGCGGTGAATTGGACTATCTTGATGATGGGACACTTTCGGCCGCGCTTAAAGCACGCTGCGCGATTTAGCGCATATACAGACGGGACAACGACCATGATTACCTGCATCCCCGAGTTGCTCACTTCAGAAGAAACAGCGCGTTTGCGGGCTCTTTCCAAGAACGTGGAATATGAAAGCGGAACGGCAACAGCGGGCAAACGTGTTCACAATATTAAAAATAATCTGCAGATGAAGGATGGGTCCAGCGGGCAGCAGGAGGTTCATCAGATTCTCGGGATTGCTTTACAACGCAATCCGCTCTTTCAGAGTGTCGCATTGCCTAAGGTCATCTTTCCGCCAACCTTAAGTCGATACAGTGACGGGATGACCTATGGCAGTCATGTAGACGCCGCGATAATGGGCAATATGAGGGTCGATGTTTCAATCACTGTGTTTTTGAATGATCCGGATAGCTATGACGGTGGCGCGCTAACGCTGGAAAGTGGTGCGGGTGATCAGCTTATTAAACTGCCACCAGGTCACGCCGTGGTTTACCCGACGGGGGTATTCCATAGGGTGTCGCCGGTCACCCGGGGGGAACGTTTGGCGGCTGTCACCTGGATTCAAAGTGCAGTGCGGAATGTTGAGCATCGTGCCGTCTTGCATGATCTGAGAACAGCGATTGATCAACTCGAAGACGAAAATACCATACCACTTCTGGTCAAGACCCACGCCAATCTTTTACGTATGTGGACTGATATCTGAGTTAGAGAATTAGTCCGACCATAGCGGCGGTCAGACAAGTCGCCATGACACCAGCCAAAATGGAGTGCATGCCAAGCCCCACAATTTCGCCCCGTCGCTCGGGGGCCATTGCCCCTAAACCACCTATCATAATACCGAGGCTCTGAAAGTTCGCAAAACCACAAAGAGCATAGGTCATGATTAACTTGCTATGATTGGTGAGGCCGCCTTCCGGAATCTGGGCCATTTTGAGATAGGCAAGTAATTCATTGAGCACGACCTTGGTTCCCAAAAGGCTTCCGGCAGCCCCGGCTTCGGCCCATGGAATACCGATAAGCCACGCGACAGGTGCCATGAGATATCCCAGAACACCCTGCAGCGTTATCGGACTACCACCCCAGTCGGGAAAACATCCAAGCCCGGCATTTACCAGTGCGACCAATGCCACGACGACGATAAGCATCGCACAAATATTGAGAAGCAAAGTCAGCCCATCCAGTGTTCCTTTGGTGACCGCATCCATGGAATTCTGGTATTGGCTTTCAAGTGACGTGGTGCCCTCATTGTCGTCGTTGGTTGGCGGTATCATCAAACGGGCAATAATAATTGCCGCGGGGGCGTTCAGGATTGACGCAGTTAACAAATGACCGATGGGGTCGTCGATTACACCGATTAGAAATGTTGCGTACAGGACCATAACCGTACCGGCGATCGTTGCCATGCCCGCGACCATGATGACGAACAGATCGCTACGGCTGGCCTTCGCCAAATAAGGTCGGACCAAAAGCGGTGCTTCAACCATGCCAACAAAAACGTTGGCGGCGGTGCTGACACCTGCGGTACCCCCAACACCAAGTGTCTTGTTCAGGCACCAGGCAAATCCGCGCACGATCGCTGGCAGGATGCGCCAGTGATACAGCAATGCGGAAATAGCGCTGATAACCAGGACAAGGGGTAGGGCCTGAAAGGCAAGAATAAACGCGCTGCTTCCAGGTTTGGCGTCGAAGGGAAGGGCTCCACCACCCAGGTAGCCGAGCAGAAATGAAGTGCCTTGTTGCGTTGCGTACTGTAGCGCTGTGACGACGCTGTTGAGCGCTAGAAATCCATCCCGGGCGATTGGCAACTTTAGAAGAACAATTGCCAGACATATTTGCAGGGCTAACCCGGCGACGAGTGTCCGAACCGGAAGTGCTCGCCTGTTTTCGCTGAAGACCCACGCCAGAAACAAAATAACGAAGATACCAAGGATTGCTTGAATGTTTGACGCTCCTGCTATTTTCCAATGCGATGGATGCTCGTAATGCCATCGCCTGGGATATGATCGATTAAATCGGTTTCTTCTGCGGCTTCGCCCAATTCAATTTCCGTGATGCGCTCGCCGCGCTTGGAGACTTTCTCTGACGAAATTCGAATTTCCCGCAAATCTTTTTCAGCTTGTCCAAAATGCTTCTCAAGATTCTCAACGCGTTGATCGAGGCGCGATACATCCCCTAGCATGATCAGGACTTCCTTTTGGATCACGCTCGCTTGCTCTTGCATCTGCGCATCTTTGAGGATCGCGCGGACGGTGTTAAGGGTGGCCATCAAGGTCGTTGGTGATACAATCCACACACGTTTGGCGTAGGAATTCTCTATCACTTTGGCGAAATTTGCATGCAGCTCTGCATACACTGCTTCGGACGGCAGGAACATCAAGGCGGACTCCGCTGTTTCGCCCGGTACGATGTAGCGTTCCGCGATATCGTTGATGTGTTTATTGACGTCTGTAATCAGCTGACGTCCAGCGGCAGTGCGTTCGCTATCATCCTTGGATTCGACGAGAGCGCGATAGCTTTCCAGTGGGAATTTAGCATCGAGGACAATTGACCCGGGTGGATTTGGCAGGTGAATGACGCAGTCTGCGCGCTTACCGTTTCCAAGCGTGGTCTGAAAACCAAATGCTGACGGTGGCAGGGCACTTTTGACGAGATCCTGCAGTTGGATTTCACCGAATGCACCACGTGCTTGTTTGTTGGACAACACATCCTGAAGGTCAACAACCTGGCTCGATAGTTCGGTGATGTTCTTTTGTGCGGCGTCGATGACCGCGAGCCGCTCCTGCAACTTGGTCATGGTTTCGCCGGTTTTAACCGTACTTTGTTGCAGATTGTCTCCGATCCTCTTGGACAGATCGGCAAGCCGCTCCTCCAGTGTTTTGCTTAAGGCACGTTCCTGTGCTTGTAGTCGCTCGGCCAGTTGGGCCTGCTGAGCGGCGTTGGACTCAGCCATTTGTGCAAGGCGGCCAATCAACTCACCCTGCGGATCGGGCTTATTCTGGGTATTTCGGAATATAACCGCGATCAGGGCTATCGCGAGGATCACGGCTACCGAGATTGCAATGATCGAAATGATGTCCATAACAATTTTTTCCGCGACTTACTGGCAGCCAAATTATCTTCAAGGATAAATCATATCACGGGAATGCGCGAATCAACGGTCACATGATTTATGGCTCTGTCCTTGACCTATGAGGCGCTAAGGCATACCTAAATCGCTCTTTGTGGTAAAACAGGTTACGCGAAGCGGAATGGCACTTCTTCCAATCATAAAGGCGCCCGATCCAATCCTGAAAAAGCGCTGTGCACCGGTAGAGGTTGTCGACAGCGACATCAGGACTTTGATGGATGATATGCTGGAAACCATGTACGCCGCGCCGGGGGTGGGTCTTGCAGCTCCCCAGGTAGCAGTGCACAAGCGGGTAATTGTCGTTGATACGGCAAAAGGGGACTCCGAGCGGTCGCCAATCCGTTTGGCCAATCCCGAAATTGTCCACTCCTCCGATGATGTGGCGGTGTATGATGAAGGCTGTTTGTCCTTTCCTGATCAGTATGCGGAGGTCGAGCGTCCGACCAAGGTGCGTGTTCGCTATATTAGCTATGATAACGAGGTTCAGGAGATAGAAGCTGAAGGTCTGTTGTCGACCTGTATCCAGCATGAAATGGATCATTTAGACGGCAAGCTTTTCGTTGATCATATTTCGATGCTGAAACGGAACATGATCCTTCGTAAAATGACCAAGCTCAAAAAATCCGGGGCATTAAAGTAAAAAATCCGGGGCATTAAAGTAGAGAGTATGACAGCCTTGCGCCTTGTCTTTATGGGTACGCCTGAGATCGCGGTACCCGCCCTTTCTGATCTTTTGAAGGCGGGGCAAGACGTCATCTGTGTCTACAGCCAGCCGCCCCGACCGTCCGGGCGCGGCCATCGTGTAACCCCGTCGCCGGTTCACAATTTTGCCAAAGAAAAGGGCATATCGGTGCGAACCCCGGAAAATTTTAAATCGCCGGAAGCTATTGCGGATTTCGCCAGCCTCAATGCAGATATCGCCGTGGTCATGGCCTATGGTTTGATCCTTCCAAAAGCGATTTTGGAGGCCCCACGTCTCGGCTGTATCAATATTCATGTTTCCCTACTGCCGCGATGGCGCGGTGCGGCACCCATACAGCGCGCTATTATGGCGGGTGATGACGAAACAGGGGTGACAATTATGCAGATGGATGAAGGTCTCGATACTGGGGCGATTCTACGGCAGGACCGGGTGCAGATCGATCCGGAAACGACGGCGGAAAGTCTGCATGACGAGCTGGCGCAGATGGGTGCAGCATCCATATGTACAACACTGATTGATTTGACCAGTGGCAAGATTGAACCTTCGCCGCAGGAGCAGGATGGAACAACCTATGCTGCAAAAATAACGCGCGATGAGGGACGGCTGGATTGGCGATTGCCCGCCATCGATATTGAACGGTCAATCCGGGCCCTTAACCCTTGGCCGGGAACATGGTTTGAACGTGACGGCGAACGCATTCGGATTTTGTCCGCACAAGTCGTCGATGGAAAAGGGCAGGTTGGAGAAATTATCGATTCAAACGGATCAATTGTGTGCGGTGATCGCGCAATCAAACTGCTTGTCATGCAACGACCGGGCAAATCGGCGACGGATGCTGAATCATTCTTGCGCGGGTATGAACTACCAGTGGGCACCATTCTGGAATCGCGACAAGGTTCCCCACAATGACGCGCTACCATCTGGTCATCGAATATGATGGGACGAATTATGTCGGCTGGCAGCGTCAGGACAACGGCCCATCAATTCAGGAAGAGCTTGAGAGGGCTGTTCACGCATTTTGCGGAGAAACGGTCTTGGTTCAGGGAGCAGGCCGGACGGATGCTGGTGTTCATGCATTGGGACAGGCGGCGCATGTTGATATTGAACGCGACACAGATGCGCAAACCGTACGAGACGCCCTCAACGCGCATTTGCGGCCCAACCCGATTTCTGTTCTTGAGGCCACCGCCGTTTCTGATGAATTCCATGCCCGATTTTCAGCGCAGGCACGATCCTATCTTTATCGGATTATAAATCGCCGCGCCCCGCTCGCTACACAGCGTGATTTCGCCTGGCATGTCGCGGTTTCGCTAAATGCTGAACTCATGAACGAAGCGGTGCAACGCTTGATCGGCAAACATGATTTTTCGACATTTCGGGCAAGTATGTGTCAAGCGAGGTCACCGGTTAAGACGTTGACGTCTCTCGATGTGACGCGGGATGGCGATGCCATAAATATTCGGGCAAGTGCGCCGTCATTCCTGCATCATCAGGTGCGTAATTTCGTCGGCACTTTAAAGTTGGTCGGGGAAGGCAAATGGACCGCAGAGGATGTCAGTAATGCTCTTGCTGCCTGTGATCGAACGAAGGGCGGTCCGACGGCGCCACCAGAAGGTCTGTTTCTGACAGGCGTGACCTATCCGCCAAACAACCTGTGACCGATAAGAAGTTTGGTTGTCCAACTTTCAACAACCAGTCCAAGCATAAGGTCCAGAAGAACCATACCAAAGGCGCCCATCCCTGGGATCATAAGCGCCGTTCGGGCAATAAATCCCTGATAGATTAAAATCGCGATGATGGTGATGATGCTCAGGATGCTGGCGAACGGTGTTGGCAGCACGCCACTTTTGCCCAATATCGTTATTGCAAGCATCAGCGTTATCTGCAGCAAAGCCGCCCAATTATAGGCTGCGAAATATCGGCAAAACTGTTCCTCACGATCGATTATGCGGCAGACATAAAGCATGACAAATGGCATCGCAAACCAGCCGGCGACATAGCCCGAAGATTGGATAAACAATGCCGATAATGACCCAACTTTGATCATCGCTTCCGGCGTTCGCATCATCACAAGTGCGATGTAGGCAGGGATGGCCAGAACGGCAGCAACGTAGGATCGCCAGAAAGCCCTTACCGTATTGTCGAATAACAAGAGGCCGTTTGCATCAAAACGGGCCAACATCCAGGCGCCAAAAATTGAACGGCTGATCTCTTGGAAATTGATCATTCGGCGAAATAGCCGTCCAAAACCATCTCATATATATCCGTTAGTTTCTCCATATCGGACAATCGCGCGCATTCATCGACCTTATGCATGGTCTGGCTGATCAGCCCGAACTCGGCGATCGGGCAAAAATCTTTTATAAAGCGGGCGTCAGATGTGCCACCAGTTGTGCTGAGATCGGGTTTCATTCCGGTTGCCTTCTCAACAGCATCAGAAAGCAAGGTACTGAGTTTGCCAGGTGGCGTAAGGAACGCTTCACCGGTGATTTGAAACTTCACATCATAATCGCCCCCGACGGCATTAAATTTTTCCCGCAGCCAAGTCATAAGAGATTCACTGGTATGGAGGTCGTTAAAACGAATATTGAACGCTGCAGTGACTTCGCCGGGGATAATGTTGGTTGCAGTATTCCCGACATCGATGGTCGTCAGCTGCAGATTAGAAGGTTGGAAATGATCGGTACCATCATCGAGTTTTTCTGAGGTAATTGCGTCTAACATGGCAATCATCCGCGGCAACGGATTGTCGGCTAAATGCGGGTATGCGGTGTGCCCTTGCATGCCGTGGACTGTAAGCCAGCCAGAGATTGACCCCCGGCGACCGATTTTGACCATTTCACCGAGCTTATTGGGGTTGGTTGGTTCACCGACGATGCAGACATCGAGTGTCTCATTGCGTTCAGCCATCCAGTCGAGAACTTTGCGGGTTCCGTTGATTGACGGCCCTTCTTCGTCGCCGGTGATCAGCAGGCTGATTGATCCATCGAAATCAGCTGATCTCTTTTCGAGAAAGCGGGACATGCCTGACACAAAACAGGCGATTCCGCCTTTCATGTCGGTTGCGCCTCGGCCATATAATGTTCCATCGATGACTTCGCCGCCAAATGGATCAACTGTCCATCCAGCTTCATTCCCCACCGGAACGACATCTGTATGGCCCGCATAGCAGAAATTGGGGCCGTCGGTCCCAAGGCGCGCATACAGATTTTCGACGTCTGGCGTTCCTTTTTCGGAAAACGTCATCCGGTGACAGGTAAAACCGAAGCCTTCCAGGGCCGATTGCAAAACACCGAGGGCCCCTTCGTCAGCGGGCGTTACGCTGGGGCAGCGGATTAACGCCTGCGCCAGTTCGAGCGCGTCGACAATATTACTCAATCTCGTAACAGGTCGTTGATTGATGTGCGAGACCGAGTTTTTTCATCCACCCGTTTGACGATTACAGCACAATACAGGTTGGGGCCAGGCGTGCCGTCCGGCAATGGCTTTCCGGCAATTGTGCCGGGCACAACGACTGAATAGGCGGGAACGGTGCCCATATGAATTTCGCCGGTCGCGCGGTCTATTATTTTTGTCGAGGCACCGAGGAACACACCCATCGACAAAACCGCACCATCTTCAACGATGACGCCTTCCGCGACTTCAGATCGCGCTCCTATGAAACAGTTATCACCAATGATGACGGGTTCAGCTTGCAGGGGCTCAAGTACGCCGCCGATCCCAACGCCGCCTGAAATGTGACAGTTTTTGCCGATCTGGGCACATGAACCAATTGTAGCCCACGTATCCACCATCGTCCCGGAGTCCACATAAGCGCCGATATTTACAAAGCTTGGCATCAGGACCACGCCGGGGGCGATATAGGAACCTCTCCGTACGGTACAATTTGGCACTGCCCTGAATCCGGCATCGCGAAACTGTGCATCATCCCATCCGGCGAATTTTGGGGCCACTTTGTCAAACCAAGGTGCTTCACCCCGGACGGGGTCCGTTGGGCCGCCTGGCATTGGTGCATTGTCAAATAGACGGAAGGAAAGCAGAACAGCCTTTTTCAGCCATTGTTCGACTTGCCAGCCAGAACCGGATTTACCCGCTACTCTGAATTCGCCGGAATCAAGACCGTCCAGAGCGGCTTCAATGGCATCGCGAACGTCGCCGGTAGTGCTAGGGGATACTGAATCCCGGTCTTCCCATGCTTGATCAATTGTTGCTTGAAGGTCGCTGCTGCTCATCTTGCTTTACCTGTTTCTGGCTCGGTGTTTTTGTCTGAATTTGGCTTCCGCACCATAGTTACAGCTATGGTTCTGTCAACTCTGAGAGGGCGTAAGGTCAATTAGGAAGTTGTTGTTTTCAGGATGGTTTGAATCCAATTTTGCATATCGACCACAACATGGTCGATATGATTTTCAACATCGACATCTTTTGCCCATTCGGCACCGGTCTTTTTCCACACCGTCATCATGCCAAGCTTGGCGGCAGGCTCAAGGTTACGGGCGATATCGTCGATCATCGCGGCACGCTTTGGATCAACTGAATAGCGGTCACATAATTGTTGATACCCATCAATAGCGGGTTTTGGGATATATTCTGCCGCCTGAATATCGAAAATTCCTTCGAATACATCCTTGTCGAAACCCATACGATCAAGAACCAACCGGGCATGATGCGCCGAAGCATTTGTGTAGATGATTTTCCGTCCCTGCAGGCGCGCTATATCGATGCCCAATGATGGATTTGGGTCTACTTCGTTCAAATCCATCGGCGTCATTTCCTCGAAATACTGCGCAGGGTCCAATCCATCATGGATCATCAATCCCCGCAGAGTCAGGCCATATTTTCTGAAATAAGACTTTTGCACCTGATGGGCTTCTTCGCGGCTAATGCCGAGATAGTTTGCAACAAACCCGCCCATATGCTCGTCGATATGGGCCAATAGGCGTTTCGTTACCGGGTAAAGCGTGTTGTCGAGATCAAATATCCAGGTTTCGATCTCTTGCGGTGAGATTTTTTCATTTTTGTTCATCTAGGGTCTTCTACGCAGGGTCGTGAATGGCCGTATTTTTTGGTGGAACAACGAATCGTTAAGCACCGCTCATTACTATCACGCTGTTCCATTATTAGCGTCCAAAATCGCACACGAGTTTTATCATGGCGGCAACCGATTTACAGCAGGGCGGCGTATCCGGCTACGTAGAATCTCTGCGACGTGAACGTGATCGATTTGTCGCATTGGCCTTCTGTGCAGCTGATGTTCTTGTTGAAATCAACTCTGAACAAAATATCTCGTTTGCAGCCGGCGCTACTCAATCTTTGATTGGAAAAGAACCCGAGGCGCTAGTCGGTACAGGTTTTCTTGATTTTATACATCCGGATAACGAGCTTCTGGTTCGCGAACATTTGGCCAATATGACGCCCGGCATCCGTCTGGATTCCGTACCGGTTCAGCTGGCGGAAGTATCAGGAGCCGCTTTGCCTGTTGTAATGACAGGATATCATCTGCCCGATATGCCTGGTCATCACTATTTTGCTTTCCGACTGGTGTCCTCAAAAAGCGTTGTGGATATTCCGGCCGGTGCGGATCGTGATGCTGATTCTGGATTATTGAAGAAGGAAGCATTTGCTGAGATTGCCAGTCGGCAAATCCAGGAAGCGCAGAACCGAGGCGAGCAATTAAAACTTACTATGATCCATACGGGGGATCTGGATGAGTTTCGTGATCGGCTTGACCACGAAAGTTCTGCCACGCTCATGCGCTCCATGGGAGCCTGCCTACAGGCGAGCTCCGCCGCTGGTCAAACGGCTGGTCAGTTGGACGATGGCGCCTTCGGTTTTCTGCATGAGGACGGCTTCGATGTTGCGGGGATCACTGGTCGGGTAGAAGAGATATTTCGGACCGCTGACCCGGCGGGGCAGGGCGTATCACTCAAATCCGGCACGATTGATGCAGATGTCGGAGGGCTTAGCGAAGCGGATTCCGTTCGGGTCATGCTCTACACTGTCAATCGGTTTTGCGATCGACAAGGCGAAGATTTCGATATGACCAGCCTGTCGGGAAATCTCGAAAAACTGACACGGGAAAACAGTGAGACCCTTTCCATGTTTCGGGAAATTACCGACAATGGAAATTTTGATGTTGCCTTTCAACCCATCGTGTCTTTATCGGATGGCGTTGTTCATCACTATGAGGCGCTGGTCCGTTTTGACAAACAAATAGAGACCTCACCCTACAAACTCATCACCTTCGCAGAGAATACCGGCATTATTGCCGATTTTGATTTAGCGATGTGCGCCCGCGTTCTGAATTGGCTCCTGGTGCAGAAGAAAGAGGGTCGAGAATACTCTGTTGCGATTAATGTTTCGGGCCAATCATTGGCCAATACCTCTTTTATCGCTGCGCTTCATGATCAATTGGAACGCGCAAAAGCAGTGCGAAAGAACCTTCTTTTCGAAATTACTGAATCTGCCAATATTGAAGATTTAGGGGCGGCCAACCGGTTTATTCAGGGTCTTAGAAGTTTCGGACATAAGGTGTGTCTCGATGACTTTGGTGCGGCGCGCAATGAACGCAACCGGGCCTTCTTAAAGGCAGTGACCGGGCTATGTCACGACCTCGGCATTGCGACAGTTGCCGAAATGGTTGAGGACGAAGAGTGCGCTGAGATGTTGCGCGCCTGCAATGTGCGGTTCGGCCAAGGGTATCTATTTGGAAAACCCAGCTTCTCAGTTTTTGACGCATCATTAAATCATGACGCTGACATTCTTCCGGTCGAAGAGTTGCGCCGACTCAATCCCAAAACCCGACGCAAGCGGCAATCAACATGACGCTTGTGGCAAGTAAAAAAATCAAACGACGCGCATGATGGACGCACTTCTTTCAAAACTATTACCCGGCGCCAGGGGGCAAAAATCGACCATTCTTGAATTGGTTTCGGAACAAGGCGCTTTTAATGCCTATCCAGGGCCAGTAGCAGTTCTGGATTATGCGGGGAGGTTGCTCGCCACCAATCAGGAAGCGGACAATTTAAAAGACGAACTTCATCTCGGTGATCTGGTTGCGATGGATGGGGCGGTCAAAGACGCCATTCTTGCCGCAAAACCAACGAATATTCCCATCGCCTATGATCATCTGGATGGTGAAACCGACCAGACAGACCACCGTACCTTTGAATTGCAGATTTTGCCTGTTGAAGCTGAAAACCTGATCATTGTTATTAGCAGGAATACGGCGTTCGAAAGTGCTTTTCGCAGCGCCCTTGCGGAATCTCGCCAGCGTTACAAAGACCTGGTGGAGGTTTGTGGTGATTTTTGTTGGGAGACAGATAGCGACGGTCAGTTTGTCTTTGTCTCCCCTACTGGTGCCCTGGGTTATACCGCAGACGAGCTTGTCGGGTCTTCTTCAGAAACCTTTCTGGACGCCGCTAATGCCGCTGCATCGCTGTTTCGTGCGAAATCACACGTATCTGAAATAGATATCTGGTTTCGCGCCGCGAATGCAGATTTAGCGTGTCTCGAAGTATCCGCGCGTCCGGTCCATGACTCTTCGGGGGTATATCGGGGAGCTCGTGGCATTTGCCGTAACGTGACAGCAGTTCGTGATCGGGAACAACAGCTGGCCCGAATTCAGGTCCATGAGAACCTTATCGCCCACATCATTCAGACCATCCGGGACGAAATCGAGCCGTCGGCGATGTTGGAGGCAGCGGCGCGCATTATTACACAAGCTGTAGATGCTAAAGGCTGTACAATTTTACGCATTGACCATGATGGAAATCATGTAGAAGCGGCCGCCTTTGGCCAGAATGCACCGGACAATTTGACAGTTGTCTCGTTGCTGACACAAGCGAACCCAGACGCACAGCCATTGCAGGTAAATCGCGACGGTTTGGCCCTTCTCATGGCAACAACTTCCTGCCAACAAAAAGACAATGGCGCATTAGTACTGTGGCGAGATGAAGAGGAGGGGGCATGGGAGGTTGACGCACGAGTCGTGACCGATGATGTCGCAGTCCATATGGGTGTCGCCCTGCAGCAAATTTCTTATCAGCTTGAGCTCGAAACATTATCTCGCACCGATCCGTTAACGGGGTTGTTAAACCGTCGTGCTTTTAGTGGCGAGCTTGAGACCAGAGTCAGGCGGGCTGCAGAAACCGGGGCTCATGGGGCATTGATTTATATTGATCTCGATAATTTTAAACCCGTGAATGATATTTTAGGGCATCAGAAGGGTGATGACGCTTTGATCGCTGTGTCTGAAATGCTCACACATGCAACCCGACCTGGAGACCTAATTGCCCGCTTAGGAGGCGACGAATTTGCCTTGTGGTTGGACCGCACAGACGAAGGTGCTGCCGCAGTACGCGCAAAGGAAATGCTCGAGGCCTCTTGTTGTTTGGAGCCCTATTCTGGAGATCCTGCTCGACCGCTTGGCATATCGATTGGTATCGCCGTGCATTCGCCAGGCTTCGACGAAACAGTCGACGGGCTCACCAGCAGAGCCGACGATGCCATGTATGAGGTTAAACATAACGGCAAGGCGAGCTATGCCCTGGCACCTGCTGCTACCCAACATAAAGAACAGGCGTTATCGACATGAGTGGATTACTTTCCAGATTGCTTGGTCGTGGAAAATCAGGCCAAGGCAAAATTGATTATGAACGGGCTAAAGAGCTCGCCGCCAATGAGTCAGCGACCGAGCGTGAAGCGTTGGCCGCCCGGGATGATGTGGAGCCCGAGATTCTATATTTCTTGGCGGAAGACGCCGACGTCAAAGTGCGCCGCGCTATTGCCGCTAATTCGGCAGCGCCTGTTCATGTTGGGCCGATTCTTGCCAAAGATGATGATGATGAGGTGCGATGCAGTCTTGCTCAGCGAATTGGTGCGTTGGCGCCTCAGTTAGATCAGACAGCTCAGGAACGGGTCGGTGGGATTGTAAATGAGGTCTTGGAAGTTCTCGCACGAGATCAGCTTCCGCGCGTACGGCAACTGCTTTCAGAGGAACTGAAGAGGAGTGATGCCGTTCCGGTTTCCGTTATTGAGCGTCTGGCCCGAGATGATGAAGTTTCTGTTGCCGCTCCGGTATTGGAATTTTCTCCGCTTTTGGACGACGAAATTCTTCTAGACATTATACAGGGCGCGCCGGCGAGTGACGCTTTGGAGGCAATTTCAAATCGCAGCAACCTGACGGAATCAGTTTCTGAAGCTGTAGTTGAGACCGATGATGAGCAGGTGGTCGCCGCATTGCTTTCTAATCAAAGCGCTCAAATTAGGGAAGAAACGCTAGACGCCTTGGTTGACCGGGCCCCATCGAAGCCAAGCTGGCACAAACCGCTGGTTCGGCGCCCGGCCCTGTCACAGACATCGTTGAGAAGACTATCGGAGTTCGTCGCCTCAAGTTTGTTGCGAGATATTGAACGGCGTAGAGACATTGATTCTGATACGGCGCTGGCGATCAATAATGCGATGAAAAAGCGTTTGATTGATGAGCCGCCAGAGGCAGATGCAGGCGAGGAGAATACTGATGGCGAAGAACGCGAACTCGCTGACGAGAAGGCGAAACGGCTCTTTGACGCGGGCGATCTAAATGAGGAAACAATCATTGCGGCCCTTAATCGGGGGGAACGCGGCTTTGTCACCGAGGCGTTAGCACTAATGGGCGAAATTCCGGTATTGGCGGTCAGTAAGGCGGTTGCCATGAACAGCGCCAAAGGGATGACATCTGTTGCCTGGAAGGCGGAGCTTTCCATGCAATCCGCTGTAGAACTCCAGCTGAGACTGGCGCGAGTACAACCGTCAAAAGTGCTCCAAGCTAAGCCGGGGCGAGAGTTTCCGATGAGCGACGAAGATATGATGTGGCAGATAAATTTTTTTGGTGGCAAATAGACGGGCTGGCAAACCGTCAATGAACAGCCTAATTTGGGAATATGAGGCTGTTGAATTTCCCGGAAAAGACCATTGTCGGCCCTTAGTGAAACCCAAACAACGAGTGATCTCCCTTCCGCAGAGCAGGAGGATTCCCGTGTCGACGTTCGGGAACTGGTCAAATCCTATCGACTAGGCGAAGACAGCATTGAGGTGCTGAAAGGGTTAAGTCTCGCTGTTGCCGCCGGCGAAATCGTTTCAATTATGGGTCCGAGCGGTTCTGGCAAAACCACCTTGCTGAATTGTATTTCAGGAATTGACACTCCTGATGAGGGAGAAGTGCGTATTGCCGGTAATGTCGTTGATTACGATTCCGAGCGAGCAAGAACGAATTTGCGGCGTCACGATATCGGCATGGTTTTTCAGTTTTTTAATCTCGTGCCGACCCTGATGGTTCGTGAAAATGTTGCCCTGCCATTCTTGATCGCCCGAAAGGCGAATGATGACGCTGATGGTCGTGTTCAAACCCTTTTAGAGCGTGTTGGTATCGCAGGACGCGCTGATCATCGTCCCTATCAACTGTCGGGTGGTGAAATGCAGTTGGCGTCAATCGCACGCGCCCTTGCACATCAACCTGCTGCAATCCTGGCGGATGAACCAACAGGGAATGTAAATCCGGCTGTTGGTCGTTCGATTATGAACACGCTTCGCGACGTTGCTAAATCGGAGAAAACGGCGGTGTTGCTGGTGACCCACAGCCCGGAACATGCGGCCTGGTCCGACCGGGTATGTTTTCTAAAAGAAGGGGTGATCGCCGCGGAACGTACCCACGATGGTGACGCTGAAAATGTGCGCCCAATTCATGAAACACTTTTGAAGCTAGGGATCTAACAGCAGCTATGCTTTCAACGGCTGGATTGGCGGGACTTCTCGCATGGCGCAGTTTGCGTCATCACCGTGTCGTTGCGATGGCCACAATTCTCGGCGTCGCGATTGGCATGACCGTCGTATGCGCGGTCCTGATTGTCGACAACAATACCCGCGCAATCGAAATCCAAAACACGATTGAAGAAGTTTCAAGCGAGCAAAAGACCGAACCGGGCAAACTAACCGGGCAGCATCTTGGCATTCCCGCGATTAGCATCGCCCCCCGGATTAAGAGCATAGGCTTCGAGCGCAATGGTAAAAAGACGGAGCATCAGCTCCTGCCGACACAGCGCGGCAAAGGAAGATTTGTTGGCAATGACAAAACCTTTGCGGCGCAGGGGGAAGAAGATTATGTGGCGATGCGGCTGGCTGTCCGTTTGGCGTCATTGCTGTCATTTCTGGTCGGAGCCGTCATTGTCTTTTTTACGATGCGATTTTCAGTTGCGGCCCGGGCGCGGGAATTTTGTCTTTTGCTGTGTCTTGGCGAAAGCCGTGCGGGGGTTGCTGCATCTCTATTACTCGAAGCGGCTATCCTTGGCATCGTCGGAACAATCATCGGGCTTCTGATTTCGATGCCGGCCGGCCGTTGGCTGCTTGCCGAAGGTATTTCGACAACGGGGCAGAGACCGGAAGGCGGCGGCGTTTTACCATGGTCTGAGTTAATCGCCATGACCGGCATTAGCGTGACAATTGCCTTGTTGGGTGTCGCAGGCCCTGTTCGGTCAATCTTTCGTATGGAAATTGCCCAAGTGTTGCAGCCTCGTTTTCTCAGCGAAGATGGAGAAGGGCGCGATTTGAAGGCGACAGGCCTGTGGTGGTTACTGCCACCCGCGATAGCGGCTGCTTATGTGCTGGGAAGACCGTTTCTGATTTCCTGGCTGTCAGTGATTCACTTTTTCCTGTTTAAGGCTGCTTTTATTACTGTTTTGGCTGCTGCGACCTTGTGGTGGGTGACGCCGCTGCTGCGCGGAACCATACGGCTGTTTGAAATTCTCCTGAAACCACTTCTCCCTCTCGAAGCTTTGTTGACGGGGCGAAGAATGCGCCTGGCGAGTAAGCAAATAGGGTTTGCCGTGATTGGTATTGTACTGGTGTTCAGCATGCTGACGGCGTTGCATGATATTACGCGTTCATTGAAAGATGAGATCGCCAGATGGGGGCAAGTTGCACTCGTCCCCTATATTTTTTACGAACGAACCTCTGTGCCCCAAGACCCTGAATCCTTTCGACGATTGCTTGCACTAAACGGGCTGGTGTTTTATCGCCTCTCGTCAAAAATTCCAGGGGCGTTGCCGATGCGGCTAGTCAACAGCCGGGACGTTAATCCCATACGTCAGGAATTAGGACGTCCATTACCGCAGCCAGGAACGGTCATTTTTTCAAAAACACTCGCCGCCCGCTTTGGTATTGCGGCTGGAGACGCTCTCACCATTGAACAGAAAGATAAGACCCACAAATTCAAAGTAATTGAGATTTCAGATGATCTTGGATTTTACTCTGAGGATGGCAAGTATATCGACCTTCGGTCCTATGCTGTATTCAGTGACGGGAATCCGTTATTTGCCGGAAATTTGGAGCGAACACTCGGCCTGTACGGCATCGCACAATTTAAGGACGGCTCCCTGCCATTATGGCGGCCTATTCGCGGTGATGCTCTTTATCCCTATTATTTGAGGACACGCTTTGGCTTAATAAGCGGTTATCGTCAAACCAGGGAAATAGATCGGGATTTTCTGATCTTTGACTTCATCTTGGTGATGACGGTTATCCTTGCCACCATCGGTGTCGCAAATACTTTGCTGATTCAGGTTCATGGCCGGGAACGGGAATTTTCTGTTCTTCGCACAATCGGCATGAACAGGTTTCAGGTTGTAAAAATGCTTGTCGCCGAAGGGCTGATCGTTGGGTTTGTCGGTGCATTACTTGCGGTGGTGATCGGCAATATTCTGGGTGCGGTTAGCGTCTCGTTTCTCGATTATTTCACCTTGTTCGACTACCGCTTTTTACTATCGCTCCCGGCGACTGGTATCATCACCCTAATATGTGTCGTGACCTGTTTGATTGCGGCGATTTACCCTGCGCTCGTCGCAGCGCGTACCTCTTCAGCAGAGTCGCTGCATTACGAGTAAACAGGATTACTGAACGTTGAAGCCGAGTGAGGTGAGGGCTGGTAATAACTCATCGAAATGCGAGATGATTATGTCAGCTTTCAATTCCTCAGGCGTAAGCGCGGTATAACCGAAATCAACGGCAATTACCGGAAACCCTGCATTTCGCGCTGCACCTACATCGGTTTCACTGTCACCGACCATAATCGTTTTGTTTGGTGATCGGCCCGTTTTTTCAATGACAGCAAGTAAATGGCTGGCGTCTGGTTTGCGGGTGGCGAGGGTGTCTCCGCCAATAACTGCATCACCAAAATAATGCGCGATCTGTAATCCGTTGAGAACCTGTTCGCTCATGTCCTGAGGTTTGTTGGTACAGACACCGAGCGCGGTCCCAAATTTTGACAAGGAGTCGAGTGCCTCCAGAACCCCCGGATAGGGACGTGAATGTGTTGTCGGTTCAGCTCCGTAATAGTCCAGGAAAAGATCAAAGCCAGCATTTATGCGGGCTTCTTCTCCTGTAATTTCCCGTTTTATAAAAGCAAGCTCAATAAGGTTCCGCGCACCGCCGCCAATCATGAGACGCGTCTCTGCCGGATCTAGCGTCTCCAGGCCTTCTTCCTCCAATACGCGATTTAAGGCGACATGAAGGTCTGGTAGCGTATCTACTAATGTACCATCTAGGTCGAAGATTACCGCTTGATCAGAGGTGTTCGGAGAGGGTTCAGGCATTGGCCGAGATTAGGCGTCTAACGTTTTTTACGACGTTTTGGCGCCTGTCGAATAAGCGTTCCGACACCATGTTCCGTAAATATCTCAAGGATCAGAGCGTGCGGCACCCGACCGTCAAGAATAACAGCAGCCTCAACCCCGCCTTTGACAGCATCTAGGCATGTTTCCGTTTTCGGGATCATACCCCCTTTGATCGTGCCGTTACGGATATTGGTCCGGCCCTGACTTGCTGTCATCTCTGCGATCAGATTACTCTTTTTGTCGAGAACGCCCTTAACATCTGTCAACATTAACAAACGAGCGGCGCCTACGGCTGCGGCAATGGCGCCAGTTGCCGTGTCAGCATTGATATTGTAGGTGACACCTTTGGGGCCGGTCCCAAGCGGTGCGATCACCGGGATAATATCTGAGGAGGCAAGCTCCTCCAGAACGCTGGCATTAATTGCCACCGGGTCGCCTACGAACCCGAGGTCTACGACTTTTTCGATGTTGGAATCCGGGTCTCGCTTCTTCCGTTTCAGTTTCCGTGCCTGAATCAGGTTGCCGTCTTTGCCGGATAGGCCAATCGCGGTGCCACCCGCTTCGTTTATGGCACCGACCACCTGTTTGTTGATACTGCCCGACAAGACCATTTCAACAACTTCGACGGTCGCAGCATCCGTAACCCGCAAACCATCGATAAAAGAGCTTTTGATCTTTAACCGTTCCAGCATGGTGCCGATTTGTGGTCCACCACCATGCACGACGATAGGATTGATCCCAACCTGTTTGAGTAAAACGATATCACGAGCAAAAAGTTTGGCGAGTTCCGGGTCGCCCATTGCGTGTCCCCCATATTTAACGACAAAGGTTTTCCCGGCATAGGCGCGCATATAGGGCAGCGCCTCGGAAAGAGTCCTCGCCTTTTCAAGCCGTTTGTCGTCGACGCTTTGTCCGCGCGAATTTTTTGTTTTAGATGTAGCCATCGTGTTTCTCGTTTTAAACGCGCGGCACTCTATATGAATTGCTGCGGTGCTGCCAGCGCCGCGAGCGACGCCCGTAATTCCTGAATACCATTATTTTTGCGGGCACTTGTCGCGATAATATCAGGATGACTGGCAGGGTGTTTCTTACGCTTGGCGTCAAAACTTCTGGAGAAATCAGAAAGGGCGCCCTTGGATACCTTATCGGCTTTGGTCAGGACTATTTGATATACGACCGCGGCCTGATCCAACTCGTTCATCAGTGTCTCGTCGGATTCTTTGATGCCGTGGCGCGCATCAACAAGGAGGCACAACCTGTGAAGCGTGACGCGTCCTTTCAGATAGTCATGCATCAGCGTGGTCCAGTCGCGAATACGGGATTTTGATGCCCTGGCATATCCGTAACCCGGCATGTCGACGAGCGTCACACGATCACCCAGATTAAAGAAATTAAGTTGCTGGGTTCTGCCAGGTGTCCGGGAGGTGCGGGCGAGGGCATTTTGACCTGTCAGCGCATTGATTAGGCTGGACTTGCCCACGTTAGAACGCCCGGCAAAGGCAATTTCAGGGAGATCGGGTGATGGCAGGTTTTCAAGCTCTGTCGATCCCGCAAAGAACTGGCAGTTTCCCGCGAAAAGTTTTCGCCCAAACTCAATCTGATCCTGATCGAAGGCAACACTGTCAACTGCTTGCTGTGCCATTTCCCGGTCCCTGTTGGGACGATGGGTCGGTCAAGGGTTAACCTTGACCCCCATACGCCGCATGATGACCCACTGCTGGGCAATCGACAGAATATTGTTCCAGGCCCAGTATATAACGAGCCCGGCCGGGAAGCGCGCCAACATAATGGTGAAGATAAAGGGCAGGAACATAAATATCTTCGCCTGCATTGGATCGGCAGGCGCTGGGTTTAGTTTTTGCTGAAGATACATCGTGATCCCCATCAAAATGGGCCAAATTCCGATAAGCAAAAATTCCGGCGGATTCCAAGGTATTAGACCGAACAGGCTGAACAGAGATGTCGGGTCAGGTGCCGATAGATCCTGAATCCAGCCATAGAAAGGCGCATGTCGCATTTCAATCGAAACGAATAAAACCTTGTAGAGCGCAAAGAACACTGGAATCTGGATCAACATTGGAAAACAACCAGCGGCCGGATTGACCTTTTCGTTCTTATAGAGCTGCATCATGGCTTCATTCATTTTGGCCCGATCATTTTGATGCCGATCACGAATCTTGGTCATTTTCGGTTGCAGTTGCTTGAGCTTGCTCATCGCGCGATACGACTTGTTGGCCAGTGGGAAGAACGCAAGTTTTATGATGACTGTCAGGAACAGAATGGCCAGGCCGTAATTGCCGAGATAGTTGGCGAACCAAAGCAATACATAAAAAATCGGCTTGGTAAGAAAGTAGAACCAGCCGAAATCGATGGCGAGATCGAATCGCGATATACCGAGATATTCCTCGTAAGAATCCAGAAGATTGACTTCCTTTGCACCGGCAAAAAGCCGATTGCTGACAGTGCCGGAGCTTCCTGCCTGGATAACTTTAGGGTCACCAAGATAATCGACCTGATATTTATCGGCCTTTAATTGCAGATTGTGGCGGAAGTTGGTTTGGATATCTGCTTTCTGGTCAGGAATGAGTGCCGTCAGCCAATACTTGTCGGTAATGCCAATCCAGCCACCTTTGCTGCGCTGGCTAATATTCTTGGCTTCCTGAACGTCGTCATAATCAAGCTCTTTTAATCGGCCATTAAAAACGCCTAAAAGACCTTCATGTAGAATAAAGAAACCAAGCGTTTGAGGCGTTCCCGTACGCGAGACCAGGCCATACGGATATAATGTGACGGCTTTGCTACTATTGTTCTCGACCGTTTGCGTGACGGAAAACATATAGTTTTCATCAAGAGCAATGGTGCGGATGAATTTAAGGCCCTGGCCATTATCCCATCGCAAAATCATCGGCTGTTTGGGTGATAATGTCGTTCGGTCAGCTGTCCACACCGTTTCGGGGGTTGGAAGTTTGATGCTGGAATTGCTCGAAACCCAGCCAAACTGAGCGTAGTAAGGGTTCTTGGTCCCCGTCGGTGACAGCAGCGTGATATTGGGGCTGGTTTTGTCCAATGTCTCCCGGTAGTCGGTAAATATCAGATCATCAATCTGACCACCTTTGAGCTGAATAGACCCGGTCAGTCGATCTGAACTGATCTGCACCCGCGGGGTTTTCTTTAAAATAGCGGCGCGGGCCGGCCCGGCGGGTTTTACGGGAACGCCGACGACGGGCGCGGTCGGTACCTGTGCTCCACTTCCCGGTACAGCGGGTGCTGTGGCTTGAGGTGTTGGTGCGGGAACGGTGGCACCATTACTGCTAGGGGCCGGGGGTTGCCCCGGAACGGTTGCAGGTTTGTTCTTGGCAGCCTCGATTTGCGCTGCCTTACGGGCGGCCATTTCTTTTTCAATCCGCGGCTGCTCGTAAAGAAACTGCCATCCAAGGAGGATCGTAACGGAGGCGACAACGGCCATTATAAGATTACGCTGTTCCATGACCTTTATTTTGCTTTCGTATAGGTGTTTTCAGTTGTTTCGGGCACCGGGTCATAGTCTGTTCCACCCCAGGGGTGGCATCGCCCAATTCGTTTTATGGCCAGCCAACCACCCCGGAACACGCCAAACCGCGTAACCGCGTCAGCGGCATAATGAGAACATGATGGCGCGTAACGGCAGCTCGCCGGAAATAGCGGTGAAATTACCCACTGATAGAGGCGGATAAAGCCACGAATAAGTGACCGGAAAAAGAACGACAAAAAGCTCATTTGCTACAGGCATTCCTGTACTGCATTTTTGTCGTCGTTTGTTTCATCCCGCCATTTCCCCAATTTTTGTAACGCGTTTTCCAAATCGCCAATTAGAGCATCAAACTTTCGGCTTGGTGTAGCCGCCCGCCCAATGATGACATAATCGTGCCCTTCGGTTGCGTGATCTTTTAGCACGACATCCGCTGCAGCGCGAAGTCGTCGTCTCGCCTTGTTTCGAACAACTGAATTTCCGACCTTTCGGCTAACCGTAAATCCTACCCGAATATTGTCGGCAGCAGTGTCAGGATCAAGGGGGGACTGTTCCTGAGCCTGAAGGACAAGACCAGGCATGGCACATTTCTTTCCGCCGCGCGCAATGCGGAGAAATTGATGGCGACGTTTCAGGCGCTGAGGCGCCTCGGTCATCGTTCAGGCGGACAGACGTTTGCGGCCCCGGGCGCGACGAGTGGCAAGGACTCGGCGACCGCCAACGGTGGCTTTACGGGCACGAAACCCATGACGACGTTTACGAACGAGAACGCTCGGTTGATATGTGCGTTTCACGGCAGAACTCCGCAAATTGGAGACGGTTAAAAAGAGGGGCTGTATAAGGTTTCAGCGCCATGAAGTCAATTCATTGCGCGACCTTAAATTCATCCTCATCACGTTTAGTTTAGCAGCAGTTGATTGGTTGGACCCCACACGATGACCAGATCAGTGTAGAATGACTATGGTACATGCAAATGGGTAAAGAATTAGCGGGATTGGCTGGGCAGGTGTCTGATAGCCGCAGCACAGCTGTTTTTCTGGAGGAGAAGACCTTGGGTGACGAAGCACAAACCGGCGCTGCAGCATCGGAAGCCGCTGAAAAAAAGGGGTTCTCGCCTGCGAAGCTTATCCCCATCGTTGTCTTGATCGCTGGACTGGTTGCTTTTTTTGCCTTTGATCTTGATCGCTACCTTTCTTTAGAAGCCCTCAAGGAAAATCGCGAAGCATTGACGGGATGGGTCGCTGATACCGGCCTTATCGCGTGGTTGACCTATGCCGGAATATACACCCTCGTCACCGCGTTCTCGATTCCCGGGGGCGCGGTTATGACGATAGCCGGCGGCTTCTTATTTGGCCCCTTGTTGGGTGGAACCTTGACGGTGGTCGGCGCCACAGTTGGTGCAACGGCCGTTTTTCTGGCTGCCCGCTATGCTTTGGCAGACGTTCTAAGGGATAAAGCCGGCAGTGCAATCCGCAAAATGGAAGATGGTTTTAAGGAAAATGCCCTGAGTTATCTCTTGTTCCTGCGTTTGATACCGGTATTTCCGTTTTGGTTGGTCAATCTGGTTCCGGCGTTCCTCAGTGTCCCGGTCGGTGTTTACATCATCGGTACTGCGATAGGCATTATTCCCGGTACTTTCGTTTACGCTTTTGTTGGTGACGGGGTTGGAGCCCTGCTTGAAGCAGGAGAGGATATAAACCTCGGCATCATTTTTGAACCGCGATTTCTGGGCCCCATTGTTGGTCTGGGAGCGCTTGCTCTCCTTCCAGTATTGTACAAGAAATTTAAAGGCCGCTCGGCCTCGCAAAATTAATAACCTTCCACGGAGTTTCCCATGGGTGAACGGATTGAGACCGATGTATGTGTCATTGGTGCAGGCTCTGGCGGCCTGTCCTTCGCAGCAGGTGCGGTTCAAATGGGCGCGGATGTCGTTCTCCTGGAAAAAGGTGAAATGGGCGGCGATTGCCTCAACTATGGCTGCGTACCCTCGAAAGCTCTTATCGCCGCCGGACATGCAGCCTATGCGGTACGGTCAGCTGGTCGGTTTGGTGTCGAGGCGGTAGAACCAATGATCGATCATGAAAAAGTGCGCGCGCATGTTAAAGGCGTAATCGCGGGTATCGCCCCTCATGATTCTCAGGAACGGTTTGAAGAGCTTGGTGTCAGGGTGATACGCGAGCACGGACGTTTCAGTGGTCCCCGGACAGTCGTTGCGGGTGATTTCGAAATATTTGCCAAGCGTATCATAATCTCCACCGGGTCATCCCCGGCTGTACCTCCCATTCCTGGCCTCGATACAGTGCCGTTCTTTACCAACGAAACGATCTTTGATCATGGCGAACCCATGGAGCATTTGCTGGTCATCGGCGGGGGTCCCATCGGTTTGGAACTCGCGCAGGCGCATCAACGGTTGGGCGCACAAGTTACAGTCATTGAAGGACTAAAGGCACTTGGTAATGACGATCCAGATATCGCTAGTGTGGTCAAAGATCGTCTGGCGTCGGAAGACATCGATATTCAGGAAGGTGCGCTAGTTAAATCCATTTCCGGAACCGCCGGGGCGATCACGATTGAGGCGGAACGTGACGGAGAGAAGCTGAAGTTTGAAGGTTCTCACCTTCTTCTCGCTGTCGGCCGTACGCCGAATGTTGGTGAGCTGAACCTTGAGGCGGCGGGTATTGAGGCAAATCGCGGAGGCATCCCGGTGAATGACCGTATGCAAACCTCAAACAAACGTGTGTTTGCGATAGGCGACGCTGCAGAAGGCTTTAAATTTACGCACATCGCCGGATACCATGCTGGGATCGCGATCAGGAACATCCTGTTCCGGTTGCCAGCAAAATCAGACTACACAGCAGTACCTTGGGTCACCTATACCTCACCTGAACTTGCCCAGGTCGGCTTAACGGAGGAGGCTGCCCGCCAAAAATTTGGTGAGGTGAAAGTCCTTGAGGCGAAATTCTCAGATAATGACCGTGCCCGCGCCGAAGCGGAAACCGATGGTTTTCTAAAGGTGATCACGACTCCCAAGGGGGTCGTCGTTGGTGCCAGCATGGTTGGCGAAAAAGCCGGTGAGATCATTCAGAGCTGGTGTTTGCCCATTTCTAAGAAAATGAAGATCAAGGATGTCGCGGGTCTGATTTTGCCCTATCCGACATTGGGCGAAATCAACAAGCGGGCGGCGGGTTCCTATTATACGCCATCGCTGTTTAGTGAGCGGACCAGAAAGATTGCCCGCTTCCTGCTTTCACTAGGGTAATTTCCCGCCAAAGCAATACGCGACTGCCATTTCTGACACTCTTCTCACAACAAGTTGAAAGTGAGTGATCAGGTCGTTGGTTGGTGTCGCATTCCAGTGTGATTATGTAGAGAGAGCGGAGAGTTACGGGCCGCTGTAACAAGTGTGTTTAGGCCGCCACGCTCCGTCTCCAAACAGAAATTCTGTTCGGTGCCGAAATTTTTTTAGGACGGGATATCCAAATGAATATCAAGAAAACCGCTACTGTACTTAGTGTTGCCGCTCTTGCCGCTGCTGCGACAGCCATGCCTGCTGCTGCCGCTGATGTCAGCAAGTCAAGCAACGTTCAGCTTGCTGCTTGTAATCCTTGTGCCGCTAAGAAGCATGGTTGCAACCCCTGAGCCGCAAAACGTGGTTGCAATCCCTGCGCTGCAAAGCGTGGCTGCAATCCGTGTGCTGCCAAGAAATAATAGTACGCGATATTTGATGGAGAACGCCGTCGGGCTAACTGCCCGGCGGCGTTTTTCTGTTTAATGAATAGATTCTTTCTTCTTTGTCGTTCTTCATCTTCTTTGTCGCTGACTGACGTTTTTCTGTATAGTTCCGCAAATGGCAACGGACACGAATGATACGTCGCGAAAAGGATTGGGTCTTTCGGCCCGATTGCTGCTGCTCACAATCTTTTTCGTAATGTTGAGTGAGGTGTTTATATATGCGCCATCAATCGGGCGATTTCGGTTGGTTTATCTTGAAGAAAGAATAGCAGCTGCGCATTTGGCGAGCCTCGCCCTTGAAGTGCCCCCGGATAATCTTGTTGGTAAGCAGCTCCGCAAAGAATTACTGGATCATGCGAAATCCTTTGGCATTGTTTTAAAACGTCCGGACAGTAAATCACTGATGCTGTCGGATGATATGCCGCCAAAAATTGATCAAACATTTTATCTCAACAATCACAGCTTTATGGGTTTGATTGGCGATGCATTTGAAATTCTGCTCAGTGATGGCAGCAGGACATTTCGGATTATTGGTGCCTCTCCAAAAGACACCAACGTCATTGTTGAAACGGTTATTGCTGAGGCTCCCCTGCGGAGTGCAATGATCGACTATTCTCTTAATATTCTGGCGCTATCGATCATGATTTCCCTCATGACCGCTGTATTAGTCTATGCGAGCCTTCAATGGCTGTTTGTTCGTCCTATGCGAACCTTGACCGCAGCGATGGTGTCATTCCGGCAGGCGCCTGAGGATGGCACGCGTCTAGTTAAAGCGGGAAGCAGAACTGATGAGCTTGGCGTTGCCGAACGTGAACTCGCGGGCATGCAGCGTGGATTGCGGGCATCCCTAATTCAGAAAACCCGCCTCGCCGCTCTAGGAACAGCGGTGGCAAAAATCAATCATGATCTCCGCAACATTCTTGCGACGGCACAACTGGTGTCAGATCATTTGGAGGTATCAGAAGACCCCAATGTGAAGCGCGTGGCACCAACGCTGATGGGGGCCATTGATAGGGCGGTAACGCTTTGTTCAAAAACGCTGCGGTTCGTGCAGGAAGGAGCAACCGAACTGGAGGTGGCGCGATTTGGATTGGCCCCCTTGCTTGATGAGCTTTCAGATGCGGCTGTGACAATGGGCGATGGCAGTGCGGTTTTGGACAGCCGCGTTGATGCGCAACTAGAACTTCATGCTGACAGAGATCAGATGTACAGGGTGCTTTTGAACCTGGCACGGAATGCCTTTGAAGCCGGGGCGACCCGCGTAACTGTCCGTGCGCATTCCGAAGTCGGTCATGCGGTGATTGAAATAGCTGACAATGGATCTGGTTTGCCGGAGCGGGTGCGTGGCGAGCTGTTTCAGCCTTTTGCCCGTTCCACGCGGGCGGGGGGGTCTGGCCTGGGACTGTCGATTGCCCGTGATTTGATGTTGGGACATGGTGGTGATATCAGCCTCGTCCGCAGTACTGACGAAGGTACTGTGTTTAGGCTGACTCTGCCGCTTGAACATGGGCCAGGTGAGCGTACAACACCTAAGTTGGTTCACGGTTAGATATCACCGCTGGCAAAAACAGTTTGCGGTGGGTAAGTTGCGGTTAATCACCGATGCGGTATACAGGGTGTGACATTCGGTTTGTTAACGAGGTTTGACAATGAAACAGCTGGGTAATTGGATTATGGGCGCGACAACTGCGGTAATGGCAGTTGGTGGCCTGTTTGTTGCGGCAAATTCGGGTCATGGCGTCGCATATTATGGCGGCCTTCTGTTCTTTCTCTTTGCCGTTTTTTTCGTCTTTCACCTGATCCGGGTCAGTTTCGATCACGAAGCATGAGGCGCCCTGATCTATCCCCGAGGATAGAAACTTAATGCAGTCCAATGCAGAAAAGCTCCGTGCGCTTCTTGCCAGCCCTGATATTTTGGTGGCGCCGGCGTGCTACGACGCCCTTTCAGCGCGATTAATTGAACGTGCGGGCTTCAGTTTGAGCTTTATGAGCGGCTTCGCCGTATCGGCGGCGCGTTTGGGCCTGCCCGATACTGGGCTCATATCCTACGGCGAAATGCTGGAACAGGGTCGCAATATCTGCAATGCCGTTTCCATTCCGGTTATTGGCGATGGCGACACCGGCTACGGAAACGCACTCAATGTAAAGCGCACGGTTGTCGGTTATGCGCAGGCGGGGTTTGGATGCGCTATGATTGAAGATCAGGTTGCGCCAAAAAGGTGCGGCCATACGCGCGGTAAACAGGTCGTCGATCACGACGAGGCTGTGGGCCGTATCAAGGCTGCGGTTGATGCGCGCGAAGAAGGTGCAGATATTCTTATCATGGCGCGGACCGATGCACGGGCGACAGATGGCTTTGACGAAGCGATGTGGCGAATTAAAGCCTTTGCAGATCAGGGCGCGGATATTCTGTTTCTGGAGGCCCCTGAAAGTGAAGAAGAAATGCGGGGTTTTTGCGACGGGGTTCCCGGCCATAAAATGGCAAATCTGGTTGAGCAAGGTGATACGCCTTTATTGCCCCCAGACGTTCTGCATGAGATGGGTTTCAAGATTGTTCTTTACCCACTCACCATGATCAAAGCTGCGATGGCGGCGATGGAAGATGCCCTCCAGATGTTAAAGGCGGGTCAAACGCCTGACGCACTGGTCGAGTTTGCACATTTGCGCGAAGTCGTTGGCTTTGATGACTATTACGAAGCTGAGCAGAAATACGCGGCAGGGGAATAGTATCTGAGCACCGGTGGACTAGCCCAGCCCGACCATCACGAATTTCTGAAAAGCCGGCCTTTCCTGTAAGGACGCATACCAGCGCTCCAAGTTTGGTAGGGGTTTGCGATCCAATTCTTCGAAGGCGTACCAGCGATACGCATATATCCCGACGGGAATATCACCCATTGTCAGCCTGTCGCCTGCGACAAACGCTGAATCAGCGAGATACCTATCCAGAATTTCGAGGTTGGCCTGAGTGGTGGCCACCGATTTATTGATGGCATTCCAATTTCTGTCTTCGGGTTTGTCGCGAATTAACCCGTGAAACAAGCCCGTGAAGCCTGGTCCCAGTGTCGCGAGCTGCCAATCCATCCAACGCTCGGCATTGGCCTGAACCTGCAGGTTTTCTGGGAAAAGTGACCCATATCCAAATTTTGCGGAAATCATGCGAACGATTGCATTGGACTCCCACAAAATAAAATCTCCGTCGATTAAAACAGGTACCCTTCTATTGGGGTTCATCTGAAAGAACGCATCAGTATCCACGACGCCAAACTCACGACCAGCATCTTCGCGTTCGTACTCGACGCCTAACTCAGCGCAGCACCATAGGACTTTTTGAACATTTGACGAACTTTTACGTCCGATGATTTTCATTCAGCTACGCCATGGGGTTCATTACATGTTCCTGAAATGCAGGACGTTCACATAGTAGCTCATACCAGCGTTTTACGTTGTGATACGGCTCACGCTCAATTTCCATGTTGAACCAACGATATGCTGTGATCCCCAGAGGAATATCCCCGACAGTCAGGCTGTCGCCCGCCATATACTTAGATTTTGCAAGATGGTTGCCATGATCGCGATATTCGCGGAGAGTTTTTGACGCGATGCTTCGATGGCCTCGAGATCGCGGTCTTCCGGCGCGGTGCGGATCATACCCCAAAATACCGGAACAAGGGTCGGGCTCACCATTGCGATTTGCCAGTCCATCCAGCGTTCGGCATTGCCTCTTGCCTGTAAGTCATCGGGATAAAGCGTTCCCGCGGCATGTTTTGCGGCCAGATAGCGTGTACAGGAGTTGGATTCCCAAAGGACAAACCCATCATCGATGATCGTTGGAACTCTGCCATTTGGATTGAGCGCCCGATATTCCGGATTGTCATTGCCGCCAAACGGGCCACCGAGGTCTTGGCGTTCAAACGGCAGCTCTAATTCGCCACAAACCCACAATACTTTTTGTACGTTCGATGAGGTGTCACGTCCGATGATCTTTAGCATTCAAAACTCCTAATTTCCGTCGCACCGATCTTACGGTGTTTCTTCAGACGGCCCTTTTAACTCTACAAAATTCCCATCCGGGTCCTGAAAATAGACCGATGGTCCATATCCTTGTGCGCCGAAGCGCCGCCCGCTGCGTTCGACCGTGACGCCATTCTCTTCAAGATACGCAACTATCGCGTCTTCATCAAATTCCCCTAGGGTAAGCGCGAAGTGATCAACATTGCGTCCTTCTTCCGGTGGGCCGTAGCCGGATCGTTGACCAATATCGCTTTCGATAGGGACCAAGTCGATCATAGAGCTGCCGGCTTGATATTGGTAAAGCCCATCCGAAATGCGTTTTTCGGGACAGCCGAGAATATCTCGATAAAAATGGATCGATTTCTCGATGTCTGCGACTCTCAGGACAACATGATCCAGTTTAGTGATGTGAATAGGGTTCATTGATCTCTCCGCCATAGCGCAGTGTTGTCACTATATCATCGGATGTCTTTATTCGAAGACCTCTTAGCCGTCCGACTTTGCTGCAACTTTCTTGATCATGCTTTCCCGCCAGGTGATGTAATAGGTTGCGGCGAATATAATTGCGCCACCAACCCAAACCCAGACATCTGGCCATTCCGTGTATAGGAAAAATCCAAATGCGGCTGCGATCGGAAGACGCAGAAAATCAAAAGGCATCACAAAGCTCGCATCAGCAGCGGCAAAAGACCGGATGATACTGGCGTAAGCCGTGTATCCGAAGATACCAAGAAGGAGAATCGGGACCGTATCTGACCAATCCGGCGTAACCCAGACAAAGAAAGCCGGAATTGCCGAGACGGGTATAAAGATCAATGACATATAAAGCAGGATTGCGTTCGGCGAGTCCGTGTTGGAAAGCGATTTTGTTGAGGTCTGGGACGCCGCGTAGAAGATTGCGGAAAGGACAACAGCAATGGTGCCCGTACTCAACTCAACAAATCCTGGTCGGATGATGACCAACGCACCCGCAAAACCAAGCGCAGTGGCAATCCAACGATGAGGCCCGACATGCTCTCTTAGAAAGATCGCCGCCATCACGATGGTGAACAAAGGTACCGTAAATTGCAGCGCTTGAAGGTCAGCCAGCGTGACCAGCGTAACGCCAATAAACCAGCCGACATTACCGAGATAGTGGATGGTGTTACGAAAAATATGGAGTGGCCGCCGCTTGGTCTGCAAATCTTCGCGCTTTTGCCGCATGGCCCAGGGTAGAATAATCAGAAAGCTCACGACGCTCCGCAGAAAGGTCATCTGCAGGACGTGATACTTATCCTGAATATCCCTGATAACAATCGCCAACAGGATCAGGGAGACACCACCAAGCACCATCCATATCGCACCGCGCGCCGTCGCAGGCAGTGCATCAAAGGCGCGGGTGATAATCACCCGCGATGAACTTTCGACATGTCGTTGGCGTTAATCGCCACGGGAGACGCCTTCCCGGCGTGGGTCGGCGCCACCCTCATACCCGCCCGGTCTCACTCTAATGCCATGCAAGCCGCTTGTTTTGCGTCGAATACGAATTTGATGACCAAGCCGTTTTAACGCCGGCGCGATTTGCTCCAAAGCGGTTCCTTTTTCAAGCTCTGTTTTGCGGTTTTTGTTGAGGAAATTTGGTAGGGCGATGGCATCCTGCATTGTCATTTTCCAATCCAGACTGGCGATCAGCGCTTTGGTGACATAGCCGATGATACTAGACCCTCCGGGCGAGCCGACTGCCATTACCAACTTTCCATCTTTGTCTGTAACGATTGTTGGTGACATAGAGCTTCGAGGCCGCTTGCCAGGTTCCGCCCGGTTGGCTTTTGGACGGCCATTGAGATGTGGCACAGAGGCAAAGTCGGTCAATTCGTCATTCAACATAAAACCGCGCACCATGATGCGGGAACCAAAGGCGGTACCAATGGTCGTCGTCATTGAGACGGCGTTGCCACTTGCATCAACGGCGCTGACATGGCTGGTTGAAATTGGTCGGTTATCCCCATCATCCGGCACATAACCATTTTCAGCATGTTGAGGTGGAATGCCGGGGGTAGCTTTTCCCATGGCACGGTCGGCTGAAATCTTGGCAGCACGGGTGGCCAGGTAGTTCTTATTCAGAAGACCAGCGACCGGTACATTGACGAAATCTGGATCGCCGACATATAGATTGCGATCCGCGAAAGCGAGCTTGCTGGCCTCGGCAACCAGATGAACCGCTTGCACCGATGCTGGCGAAATACGCGAAAGATCATAGGGTTCCAGCATCGTTAAAATTTGCGCAATGGCGATGCCACCGGATGTTGGTGGCGGCATACCGCAAATACGCCATTGCCGGTAAGGGTGGCACAAAATGGCGCGCCTTTTGGCTTTATAGCCCGCAATATCGGCAATGGTCATTTTCGCCGGAAGGTGGTGTGTATTGCTGACCGCTGCAGCCATGTCTTTTGCAATGTCCCCTGAATAAAATGCGTTGGCACCTTTAGTGGCAATCTGCCGCAAGGTGTCGGCAAGTTCGGGATTCTTGAGCACGGTCCCAATGGGTAAAGCCTTGCCATCACGAGTGAAGAAGAACCGTCTGGTGGCAGGAAAATTTTTTAAATGGCGGTCGCGTTTAATCATTGCGTGCAGGCGAGGTGAGACAGCGAACCCGTTGCTTGCCATTTCAATTGCCCGATCAAAGAGGCGTGCCCAGGGCAGTTTGCCGTGCCGTTTGTGAGAAAGCTCCAGCATGCGAAGGAGTCCGGGAACACCGACACCCTTGCCACCTGCCATACGCTGCCGCCAGGGAATTTTCTTTCCCTTTTTGTCGAGGAACAGGTTCTCACGGGCAGAGTTGGGAGCGGTTTCACGGCCATCATAGGCATCCAAAACCGGCTGTATGTTGTTGTGGCTATCGCCCGGTTGATAATGCAGCAGGAAAGCACCACCACCAATTCCCGAACTTTGTGGCTCCACCAGGGTTAAGACCATCTGGGTTGCGATCACGGCATCTACGGCGCTACCCCCCTGGCGCAAAATGTCCAAACCTGCTTCTACCGCCAGGGGGTTTGCCGCGGCGACCATATGGCGTTTCGCTGTCGGTGATCCCGAATGCGTACAACCCGATATAATCAGGAGGGTTATGCCGAGAGCTGCACATGCAGCTGAGCTTTGGGAGTTGGCTTGTGAGCTGTAATTCAGAAAATGGATCATGGTCTTTTAGGTAATGTGTGATCACTATTTATGATCTATCGGGTAGCCAGCGCCAAGGAAATCCTTTCGTATGGTCAGAAATCCGGGTAAAAGCATGCCGAAACGGCGCGTTACAGCATTTGTGGCGTTTATTTTTACGATAATTGGAGAGAGACGTTGAGCGCGGCAGGCCGCACAAAGGGGCACATAACAGTGCCACAAATTAGGGACCGTAAAGGCGGCGACCCCATTGTGTCGCTGACAGCCTACAGTGCGCCTATGGCCTCAGTACTGGATCCGCACGTCGATCTATTCATTGTTGGCGACTCTGTTGGAATGGTGTTCTACGGCATGGATTCAACGTTGGGGGTAACGTTGAAGATGATGATCGGCCATGGCGCTGCTGTGGTACGGGGCTCTGAAAAAGCATGTGTTGTTGTTGATTTGCCATTCGGCAGTTATCAGGAATCCCATTCTCAGGCCTTTCGCAATGCTGCCAAGGTGATGAAGCGAACAGGCTGCGATGCCGTAAAGCTGGAAGGTGGGGCCGAGATGGCTGAAACGATCGCGTTTCTGACGTCTCGCGGTATTCCGGTGATGGGTCATGTCGGCCTGATGCCGCAGAGCGTAAATAGTCTGGGCGGGTATCGGGCACGCGGCAGGGGCAAAGCAGAAGCGACAAAAATTATCGCTGACGCTCGAGCAATATCAGATGCTGGTGCTTTTTCGATTGTCGTCGAAGGTGTTGTCGAGCCGCTCGCCCGCGATGTTACAAATGCCGTCGCTGTTCCCACGATTGGAATTGGGGCCTCGGCTGAATGTGATGGTCAGGTTCTGGTCACAGAGGATATGGTCGGCCTGTTTAATGATTTTACGCCCAGTTTTGTGAAACGTTACGCTGATCTAGGTGAATTGGTTGGCAAAGCGGCAAAAGCTTACGGACAGGATGTCAAAGCACGTCGCTTTCCAGGTCCCGAGCATTGTTTTAAGGTCAAAAACACGTAGCTTGCATGATTTGGGCAACCGGTTAAGTAGCCCACCTAAATTTTATATCTTGAAACTAGATGCCTAGTACCGTCGAATTAATGTCCGTGCCAGATAAAATCGTTCGTAATGTCAATGATTTACGAGCGGCTGTAACGGCGTGGCGGCGTGACGGAAAAACGATTGGTCTTGTCCCAACGATGGGTGCGATTCACGTTGGGCATCTGAGTCTGGTCACAGAAGCTAAATCTCATTGTGATAAAGTCATTGCCAGTATTTTTGTTAATCCAACTCAATTTGGTGAGAACGAAGATTTTGATGCTTATCCCGTCGACGAAGCGCGCGATGTTGAAGAGTTGTCTGAGGCGGGGACCGATCTGGTCTTTTGTCCGGGTCGCGAAGACATCTATCCTGAAGGTTTCTCAACGGTCATTTCTATCTCAGGTGTAACTGCCGGACTTTGCGGCCCTTTCCGTCCGGGCCATTTTGACGGGGTTGCTACAGTCGTTGCTAAATTACTGTTGCAGTGTTTGCCTGATGTCGCGGTGTTTGGTGAAAAGGATTATCAGCAGCTCCTGGTTATTCGGAAGTTGGTAAAAGATTTGAATATTTCAGTCGATATCGTTGGCGCTCCAATAATTCGGGAAGATGATGGGCTGGCGATGTCCTCCCGGAACCGATATCTTTCCAAAGAAGAACGGGCATTGGCGCCGGAACTTAATCGAGTGCTGCGATCAGTTGCGAATGCCGTAATCGAAAAGCCTGATGATTGCGAACGAATATGCAGTCTGGCCAGGTCTGAGCTTCTTGAAATTGGATTTGCGTCTGTCGACTATGTGGCGGTATGCGATATGAATTCGCTTGAATTGCTTAAAATTTATTCCGGATCTGCGAGAGTATTTGGTGCTGCTCGTATGGGTACGGCCCGACTAATTGATAATATCCCTGTTACTTGATAGCAGATTTATTGTTTCGTCGGGCGACAGCGCCAAACCCCGCCATCATAAAGACATTCCAGGCTGTCTCCTCTTGAGGCGTTCCAGGGACGCCCTTAGTTTCCTAGTAAAGTCTCAGACCGGAAATCAAAGGCCGTATTATTATCGTCTACTAAAATGTCCATTTTTTGACCTGGCCAACCATTTCTGAAATTGGTGATGACGGTTCGCCGGGTGTTCTGGGTTCTAAATAGTTTGGCTAGGTGTACTGATGGCACCGTATCACCATCGGCAAAGCGCGTTAGGTCTTTTTGACTACGACCGCTGACAAAGGCGTCCCCGGCTATGCTTGCCTGTACAGAAGTAGCACCTGCACCAGCGAAGATATAAGGCGAGGCTTCATATGCATCGAGGCCTCGCCACAGATTACCGTGGCTAATGAATTTAGCGCCCCTTTGCGTCGTATTCATACGCACGCGCGGCATTCTTGCTTTCATATCTGTGCCAAAAAGATTGTTTTTCAGAATCAGAGGGCCCGGATTCTGGATGTCGATTATCACCCCGTCATCCGGTACGTTATCTGAGGCGAAACGGATGCCTTGCAGAAGGATGGGCCACCGTGCCCCTGTCGGTCCTCCCGTAACCAATAGACATCTAGAATCTTCAAAGTTTCCGTTGATGATCGAAATTGTGACGTTCGCTGATCCTAACGAGAAATCGGCGATCATGTTGCCACCGCCACCGCCGCCGAACCATGAAAAAGAACCATGTGTTGTGCGAACACCGGCGAGTCCAGCGCTGTTTCCCGAGAATGTACATGAATGAAAGCGGTTTGTGTGCGACTGCGAATGTTCAATACTGTAGCCGTAGCCCAGATAGTTCCTGACCTGGCAGCGGATAAACTCATGAAAGTCGTTATTATTGTCGCCGCCCGCCCCTTTCGAGAGGCGGAACCCATTCGTCAGGCCGCCTTTGGCCTTGCCATTTATGATGAGCCTCTGAAAATGGTTTTGTGAAGGGGCATAAAACGTTTCAGGCCCATTTTCCGATTGAATGGCCGTAAGCAGCGGTTTGGCCAGCGTGGATTCAATATAAAAATCAGCCATGACCACGTCACGGGCATCTTGCATGAGGAACATCGGCGTGTCTGGCGGACCATCCCATATCAAGCGCGTTCCGCCGACGCTCGCACCGGAGAATTTCAAGCCTAGAACGTTTCGGATGTGGAGCGTATTTGAAATCTTATAGGTACCGGCGGGGACATATACGCTTCCTCCCCGGGTCTTTAAAATCGCTGCATCGATAGCGCCCTGAACGGCTTTTGTGTCATCTTCGATGCCATTGCCGAATGCCCTGAACGGTGCCTGGCGCGGGTTGGTATGTCCTAAAATTGATCGCAAGAGCGATGTTGCAGGATCGGGTATTTGCGCTTTGGCGGCAAACGAAGCGCCTGTCGCCGCGACCGGTGTAGCCACAAGGGCTTTCAGGAGGTCACGTCTTTCCCAGCTATTCATCTGAACTACTCCAGACACAAAAAATCGGCAGCTACTTTATATACCAAGTAACTGCCGATTTATTTGACTCTTTATCAACGAAACTTCGCCGGGTCGTAGATCAACGAACGTAAAGATGGACCTCATTCGATTTGGCGTCAGCACTGGTTATGGCTGACAATCGAACGCGTTGGAGCGGCAGACCCATCTCGGACAATGACCTTAGAACGGTTTCCGCATTCCGTTTTGATTTATTGGAGGCGACCGTCACCTGCGCGGCGCTCCCTTGGCCGCTTGCAACAGCAATCAAGTCAAACCCAGCTTGCGGACGTCGCTGCAGGACACGGTTAACGGCTGTATAAAGCGCTTGTTGATAGGACACGTTGGGGCGATCAAAGCGAATGACCACGAGCGGGCGACGACCTGCTGTGTTGGCGGCGCCAGCATTTCTGGATCCAATTGCTGCGACAGGCGCTGCCGTCGCATATGCCCGGTTGGCAAGGCTATTGCCCAACGACTCACCATTTTTGATTGCCAATGACAAAGCAGTAAGATTGCTGCGCTCAGCAGCGACATAAGCGGTCTGACGATTAATGTCTTCGCTCAACTCGTTAAGAAGGCGATCAATCAGGACAACCGTCCGGTTTACCTCGTCCTCAAGAATTGCAAGTTGGCGATGGTCCGCTTCGACGGCTCCGCTTAGCCCATATGCTGCGCGTGTAGTCTCCAACAGATAGGCTGACATCGTGCTGGTACCGGCAACGGCATTGGCCAGTGAGTTCATCTGTGAAACATCTTGATCAATTTTGGAAAGACCGGACTGCGCTATGTTCCACTGATTGACCATGTACGGGTTGCCAGGAGTTGTTCCAACCTGAAGACGGGAATTAATCGAGGCAATCGCACTGTGATAAGACAAGGAATGAGTACCGGTTTGCCGGCGGATATTTTGTAGGGTTGTATTCTGTTGACGAATTTGTTGCCGCATACGCTGCAACTCGGCGCGAAGCAAATTGGTTTTTTGCCCTACAAACGTTCCAGTCGATTGACCTGGTGTCACCGATGGGGGAACAAAATTAGTTGTGCCCAAGGCCGGTGGTGCCACCGCGCCTATAACTGGTTGGTTCCGTCGTTCTCCTTGCGAGGGCGCAATTGGTATTTTTTTCCCAGCTTGAGAGACCGCGGGTGCGGCCGCGCTAGCACTGTCGCCTGTTAAAGAAGGCCACAGGGAATCCATTGAAAACGAACATGCCGACAATGCGACGGCTGAACAAATAACTGTTACGTGGGAAAGTACTCGGGCCATTTATCGGGCCTCACCCGTTATTGATAATTGATAACTGCTAAACAGCGAATAAACGCTATGAACCGATCATTGTAAATAGTGCCAACCCCTTGATTCCGGCAGATATTACTCAATGGGTTATGGCTTAACAAGCTGTATTCCAAAGAATTCTGAAAGTGGCAGCGGCAACGCTTGCCAATCCCATCCATTTTCAGTAACGTCCGCGCCTCTTCTCGGCTTGCCAGCCGGGATTTCGCGAATGCAGCGAATTTAGCGCCCGTAGCTCAGCTGGATAGAGCACTAGACTACGAATCTAGGGGTCGGGAGTTCGAATCTTCCCGGGCGTGCCATTTCTCCCGAATTTTCCGCAGGTGTAACAATTATTCACTTGATGACGAGTCGGTACCGGCGAACTAGGTTTTTGCTGACTTACAGGTATGGACCAAATCCAGCATGACTGATCCCGTTGCCCCTCCGACCAAGTCGTCTGCGAGACAGATTGGATTTGCTGTAGCCAAGGCGGCAATTTCTGCTGGGCTTCTTTTTATATTGTTCACTACCTACGACATCGAAACCGCGCTGAGGCGGGTGGCGGGGATTGAGTTAAGCGGCTTCATATATTCCGGTATTTTGCTTTTGGCTGCGATGGTATTGGCCGCATGGCGCTGGTGAATCATTATTCATGGTCTTGGAGGTGGACTGGGCCAAAAGTCGGCTTTTTCATTGGTATGGATCGGCATGTTCTTTAATCAGGCGCTACCGTCCAATTTGGGTGGAGACGCGGTTCGCATCTGGATTTTTTATCGACAGGATGGCGTTTTAAAACGCGCAATTGGAAGTGTTCTCCTGGATCGTGTAACTGCTTTAGTTGGGTTGGCAATTTTGGTGCTGTTCACGTTTCCACTAGCTGCACAGTTTATTGAGGATACGACAATCCTTGCCGTTCTTGCCTTTCTTATTGGTTCAATATTCATAGGATTGATTATTTTTCTGTGGCTCGACCGGTTTATAGCGCTGTTCTTTCGGTTGCTGCCCGCACGCTTGTATCATTCAATTGTTTCACTGGCAGAAGATTCGAGGGTTGTGTTGGCGCCCCGCCGCTATGGACCGCACGTCCTGGGGCTTTCTATTGCCAATCAAATTCTGATGGTCCTGGTTATGTATGCGTTGGCGACAGGCCTTTCCATCGATATCGAAATTTCGATGCTCCTGGTGTTGATCCCTCCCGTCATTTTGGCTTCCCTGTTGCCAATCTCGTTTGCGGGTTGGGGCGTGCGGGAAGGCGCAATGATTGCAATGTTGGGTACAGTTGGGGTGCCGCCCGAAAGCGCTCTTGTTCTTTCTGTCGCTTTCGGCTTTTTGACATTGATCATATCTTTACCCGGCGCACTTGTTTGGCTTTTTTCCGGGAGCCGAAAGCTGCCTAAAGTGTTCTCGGGAAATAATGATGTCTGAGGGAAGGCTGACGGAAATAGCTGCATCCGCCGAACATTGACGCTTTTACAGATAAAGGAATGTCATTTTGTCTGATATCGATGAAGTTTTGTTTGCCAATGAAGCGTTTTATCGGGCATTCGCAGACCGAGACCCCAAAGTGATGGACGAGTTGTGGTCGGACGATGTTCCGGTTTGCTGTTTGCATCCGGGGTGGGGGCCACTTTTTGATCGTCAAGCTATCGTGACAAGTTGGGCCGCGATATTGACCAATCCCGAATCGCCCGAAATCAAATGCCGGGATGCCAAGGCACTGGTTTATGGAGATATCGCCAGCGTGGTCTGTTTTGAGGAGCTACCCGGCGGCACCCTAATTGCGACAAACATTTTTCATCGCGAGGGAAGCCGCTGGAAAATCGTGCATCACCAGGCGGGGCCAACTTCCGCGGCTCCTAGCAATGAAACCGAGGAAGCTGATGCCCGTCAGCTACATTGGACTTTTAACATGTCAAGTTTCTTTGGCACCAAATAGACGTTTGATAGCGTTCCAAATCACTTTAAGCCCCATACCGCCAACCTGAACCGGTGCTGCTACGGGTGCCTGTGCTTCCTGGGTTTCAGCAGTTTCGCTCGAACCAGTATTTGCGTCAGCCGCTGTCGTGTCATTGGCGTCTCCGCCAATAACATTCTTTTCCAGATTTTCGGAAAATTGCCCAATGATTTGTTGTGAAAGGTCTTTCACCATTCCCACGCCCCGACCGTACTGGGCGACAGCGCCAGATAGTTGAAGACTGGTGTCGATAACGACCTTGGTGCCGTTATCGCTGGGTTCCATGCGGAAAGCGACATTGGCATGCGCGCCGCCACGACCCTTGGCATCCGTTCCCTGTGCTTTGAGTTTGGCACTATGGTTCGCAGCATCAAGCTCTTCAAAGGTGGTTTGGCCATTGAATGTCAGGGCGACCGGACCAAGTTTGACGGATATCTTGCCCTTGTAGGTTTTGTCATCGACGACTTCAGTTAATTCAGCACCGGGTACACATGGTGCGATGCGCTCGATATCCATAAGGATATCCCATGCCTCATCCACCGGGACTGGAACTTCAAATTCATTGTCGAACTCCACAGCATTGTCCTTTCTTTGACGTATTTTGAGAATTCGGATTTCACCGATCTTATCCCATAGCTATCCGCCGCCGTCCATCCGTTGGATGCGATGTGTAGTACGCGACCTTTTCGGATCATCTGCGAAGGGGTAATTTTCTTCTGACAAGCATGGAGCAAAGAGACACCGGCATGGCGGATTTCCCAAAAGTACAACAGGTTCCGACAAGACAGTTAGAGAGCATCATTCGCGATGCAGATGCTCGCACTGTCGCACTGATAGAAGATCTTACCGACGAACAGCTGATCGGGCCTAAGTTAGGCATCGTAAATCCCATGCTTTGGGAAATCGGGCATATTGCCTGGTTTCATGAAAAATTTATATTGCGGGATCGCGATCAGCGACAGCCAGTATTGGACAATACGGATGCGCTATACGACTCGATGGCGGTTGCACATGCGACGCGCTGGGATCTTGATCTACCGGATTTAGAAGCGACGATTAAATATCGTGAAACTATCCGCGACTTGATAATTGAACGTCTGGGATCATATGAAATTGCCTCGGTAGAGAATTCATACTTCACGCAGCTCACGGCCTTTCATGAAGATATGCATGACGAGGCATTCACCTATACGAGACAAACACACGGTTATTCACCTCCCCCCTTTGTTGAACCCGCCCCTCAGGAAATTGATCAAGCGGGGCCATGTCCAGGAGACGTTGAGGTGCCATGTGGTATTCATATGCTGGGCGCATCGCCAAAGGATCCATATTTTATGGATAACGAGAAATGGGGGCAGGGTTATGAAGTCAAACCGGTCTCAATTTCCAAAGCCCCGGTTACGAACGCTGAGTTTGCCGCGTTTGTTGACGCGAATGGTTACGAGCGTGAAGAGCTCTGGACCAAAGCAGGGTGGCAGTGGCGCAATCATGTTGGCGCCGAACATCCGGTATATTGGCAAAAATCAGATGGCGACTGGCAGGTGCGAATATTTGACCAACTCGAGCCTTTGCGACCGCATGCGCCGGTAGTGCATGTAAGCTGGTTTGAGGCCCAGGCTTGGTGCAAATGGGCTGCGCGACGTCTACCCTGGGAAGGGGAATGGGAGGTCGCTGCATCGCGCTCCCCGCAGTCGGGCGCTGATTCCCTGAAGGGACCCAAAACACGTTATCCGTGGGGACAAGAATCACCGAATGCGGAGAGAGCAAATCTCGATGCCAAGTTTGGCAGGCCGGTCGATGTTGCGGCTTATCCCGAGGGCGATAGTGCCTATGGATGTCGTCAGATGATTGGTAATGTCTGGGAATGGACGCAGACTGTTTTTGCGCCGTTCGAGGGATTCGTGCCTGATCCCTATGAAGATTATTCAAAGCCCTGGTTTGATGGCAGACACGCCGTATTGCGTGGCGGGTCCTGGGCAACCCGCAACCGGATTGTCTGGAATACCTTCCGGAATTTTTATACCTGTGATCGGCGCGATGTTATCGCGGGTTTCAGAACCTGCGCTCTTGAAATCTAATGAAGACGCCTGTTCAGGCAGCTGAATTCTGGCGGTTCTGCTGGATCAAATTCCATAGATTGTTCGGTGTCGCCGGCATTGGCACGTCTCTGACGCCATAAGGTTTTAAGGCATTGATGAGCGCACTTTGAACACAGGGACGAGCCCCTACGCAGCCGGCTTCACCCGCACCTTTTATTCCCAGCGGGTTGGTGGGCGAAGGGGACCCCGAAGCAACCACTTCAATTGAACACATGTCGTCCGCCCGTGGCATACAGTAATCCAAGAATGAAGCCGATAAGAGCTGTCCGCTTTTGGGGTCATAGTTTAAATCTTCACAGATTGCCTGACCGAGTCCCTGACTAATGCCACCATGGATCTGCCCTTTAAGCAAAAGTGGGTTGATCACCGTGCCGACATCATCCACCACGACATAGGAAATAAAATCGGTTTTGCCGGTCTCGCGATCAACTTCCACCTCACAAAAATGACAACCGTTGGGAAAGGTCGGTGCTTTCGGCTTGAAGGCAGCAAAGGCGACGAGGGTCGGTTCAATATCGGGAGGCAAGACCATCAGCGCATAGGCTGTTTGCGCCACTTCTTCTATGCGCACTGCGCGGTCTGTACCGGCAACAGCAAACTTGCCATCGTCAAAAGCGATATCGGTCTCTGCAGCTTCCAGCATATGGGCGGCGATTTTTTTGCCATGTTCGATTATTCGGTCGCTCGCCATTTGTAAGGCAGCGCCGCCATTGCCGGCGGAACGCGAACCAAAAGTTCCGCGACCGTGCGCGACGATGTCAGTGTCGCCCTGCAGTAACGTGATGTTGTCGAGTTCGACCCCGAGCATTTCGTTGACCAGCTGTTTAAAAGTTACATCGTGGCCTTGGCCCTGCGCCAGCGTTCCCATCAAGATGGTGCAGTGACCCGATCCGTCAAAACGAATCTCAGCGGTTTCCTCAATCGGGGCGGCGGATTGTTCGATGGCGAAGGCAACACCGATGCCGCGAAGTTTGCCACGAGCGGCTGCTTCCGCCCGTCTCGCTTCAAATCCTTCATAGTCCGCGAGTTTTACGGCTTTCTCCAAACCCTCGGGGAAGTCACCTGAATCGTAATTAAAGATCAGACCCGTCTGATAGGGGATTGCGTCCGCAGGTATCAAATTTCGCCGCCGTAGCTCGACGCGATCAATACCCATTTCGATCGCCGCTGTATCTATGGCTTTTTCAATCGCCAGGCTGGCCTCGGGGCGTCCCGCGCCACGATAGGGGCCGACCCAGTTGGTATTCGTAAAGACACCGGTAACGGCGGTGTAAATTGCCGGAGTCGTATAGACGCCAGCAAGGCCGCCCAGATTGTTGGTCGGTGAATGAGGGGTCATTGAACCAAGATACGCCCCTAGATTGGCGATTGTTGCGACGCGAAAAGCAAGAAAGTTTCCGTCTTTATCCAATGCCAGTTCGGCGGTGACATCGTTGTCTCTGGCATGGGTATCTGACATCAAAGATTCGGTTCGATCTGCCGTCCATTTTACCGGACGTTCGAGCAGTTTTGAGGCCCACAAGACCAATATCTGGTCGTGATAAATATCCCCCTTCATGCCAAAGGCCCCACCGACGTCGCCGGAAACAACCCGAACTTTTGACGGTGGTAAGTTCATGACGTCGGCAACATGGTCCCGAATACCATGAACACTCTGGGTGCTGGTATGAAGGGTATATCTGTCGAGCCGTCGGTCATAATCGCCGATGGATATGCGGGGTTCCATCGCATTCGCGGAAATCCGATTTATGTGATATGCGATCTTGGTGACGTGATCGGCACTTGCGAACGCATTCTTCACAGCATCCTTATCGCCCAGCTCAAAGAAAAAGCACTCATTGTCGGGGCATTCATCCCAAATTGCTGGTGCGCCAGGCTTTACAGCGTCAATGGCGGCGGTGACAGAAGGTAAAATCTCATAGTCTATTTCAATGAGTTCTGCGGCATCTTTGGCCTGGGCGTAGCTTTCAGCGATAACGAAAGCGACCTCGTCGCCAACAAGCCGGACCTGATCACTCGAAAGCGCGCTGCGTGGTGCTGAGAACATCGGTGATCCGTCGCGTTTTTCTCGTGGAACGGCGACCGGAAAAGGCGAAAACCCTGTGGCTTCCCAATCTTCGCCGGTTAACACCAGCAGGACGCCGGGTGCGGATAGGGCATTCGATGTGTCTATCGATAGAATTTTGGCGTTGGCATGCGGTGATCGAAGGAGGTAACCGTGGCATTGGTTGGCGAGGACAAAATCATCACCATATTGGCCACTGCCCTGTAAAAGCCTTGGGTCTTCCGTGCGCGGAACAGGTTGCCCAATACCAAACTCACCCATTGGTTTAACTCCGAAAAAATCAGACTCAATTTCTCAGACGGACTTTAACGAGCCATATGCTGCTTCGCTAGCCGTCTGCTGATGTTTTGCGGCTCGTTCCTTTGGGGAACACACGTGTCGTTCTGTCGGCCTGTTTGACGATAATCATCGCCGCACTGATGACGAGCTTTGCATTTCCGGCTTTTGCAGCGGCTTTCATTGCCTTATTGGCTTTTGAAATCGCCCGCATCGATGTCTTACGGGCGGCGACAGCGCCCATCTTTTTTTTCATTTTCTTGCCGTGATGGGCGGCTAGCTGTGTATTTGCCTTTGCGCCATCGGCAATTGCTGTCGTGGTTACAGATATGCCCATACCGAAGATCGCAAAAGCTAACCCTGCAATCACTGTTGAATTAATCCATGTTTTCATATCGATTTTCCTCCCGAATTTCTAAAAAGGATGTCCAGTTCCTACGGTACCCTAAATTACAAACAACTTTGGTGCGAACTTATTTATCCGCACAATGAAATTTTTGTGATCGGATTTCCCGCTAATACCTAGAAAACCAGATGTTGTAATACGAAATAGGGCGGCTCGAACGAACCGCCCTAAATCAATTGTCAAGGCTAAAAATTAGCTTTTCTTAGCTTTCTTTCCTCGGAATGGCTTGTGGCAACCACCACAGGTTTTGCCGATGCCTTTTGCGCCGGCTTTGGCATTTCCAGCTTTGGCTGCTTTGGCAACTGCCAGGGCGGCGGATTTCATTTTATTGTTGGCGGCAATAAACTTGTCCCAGTCTTTCCAAATTGCGGCTATTGACCGTGTTGCTTTTGCTCCAAGCTCTGCGCGACCGGTGCCTTTAGGAAACATTCCAGGAACCTTATCAGCCAGCGCAGCAATCTTCATGCCAGCAGTAACAACGCCTGCAGCGTTACCAGCTTTAGCTGCCTTTTTCATTTCTTTATTGGCTTTTGAAATTTGTCTCATGGCGCCGCGGCGAGCTTTAACCACGCCCATTTTTTTCCCATGATGGGCTGCGAGCTGTGTGTTCGTTTTTACGCCATCGGCATTTGCGGGTTGCGTTGCCGTGGTGATGCCAGCGCCCAAGAAAGCAACTGCCAAGCCCGCAGCAAGCGTTGATTTAATCCATGTCTTCATATCGGTTTATTCCTCCCGAATTTTCTAAAATATCCATATGGGTGATACACCATCCCACCCCACCAACAACTATGGGATCGAAATAATCCCTCTGACAATGAAATTATTGTGACAAAACTCGTATGTTGACTAGCGGCTTTGCAGGTGGTTGTGGACAATTTCGCCCAAGGCCACGAGCTTTTTCCGATCTACCTTGCCAATTAGAGCGTAGGCATAGGGCTTCTCGATCCAGTAGAAGGCTGACACACCGCGATCCTCTACGATCTGGAATTTAGTCTCTTTTTCATCTGGCGCGCTACGTACATAAAGTGTCAGACGCTTGCGATCTTTGGTCTGAAACATAAACTGTGCAGCTGGTCGGCCATTATCGGCCACTAACCGGCCGCCGATGAGTTTATAGCCAGCATCATTCAAGTTAGGCGGATTAAGCGTGCGGCCCACCCGTTTAGATAACCAGCGAACCAGATGTTTTTCTTCTGCCTTGGCTTCAACTGCGTGACGACGCTCCTTGGTGAAAACAACATGGGCGCTTACAGCTTGATCGACAAATCCAGCTTTTGCCTCGAGTTGTGTCCCTAAAGTCCGTTCATGTGCAAACCAGCCGCCCACAGCCCCTGCAAAAAGTAAAACGATTGCGGCAGCAGCGCGCATCCATCGATTGTCGTTTGCGGATTTGGCTGGGGTCCGGGCAATAATTTGCGTGAAACGCTCTGGCACGGGTTCCGTCATTATATTTTGATTGAGGTCAGCCAATAGATCATTGTCGCGACGCATGGCCTCCAGCCGGGCTGCAGCCTCCGGATTCTCGGCCAGCCAAGCTGAAACAACGGACTGACTTTCCGCGTCCAGCTCTCCGTCGAGGTAGGCATTCAGTTCTGCGTCGCCAAAGTTTTTCATATCACTCATGATCCGGACTCCTCTGAATCCTGATCATTGCCTTCCATAAATTCTCTTAAACGGCTTCGCCCCCGTGCTAAGCGGGACATCACCGTTCCAACCGGCACCTCAAGTACCGCCGCGGTTTCGGCGTAACTCAGACCTTCAACACCTACCAGCAACACGACTGCTTTTTGATCAAGCGATAGTTTGTCGAGGGCGCGTTCCAGGTCACGAACCAGCAATCCATCACCCTGTGCAGGGGGGATCGCATTGCGATGACTTTCTGCGGCATCGTCACTTGTTCCCGCCGGCGGTGCACGCCTTGCCTTGAGCACTGCATTGATGTGCAGGTTGTGCATGATCGTAAACAGCCAGGCACGCAAATTAGTCCTTGGCTGAAAGAGATGGATACGAGATAGCCCGCGCTCCAGGCAATCCTGAACCAAATCGTCCGCAGCGACGGCATCACGCAGCAGACTTAGCGCATAGCGCCGCAGCCGGGGGACCTCCGCAACAATGTCTTCCCTGATGCCAGTCAGTGTGTCTGCCTCCTGTCGGGCGGTCGCCTTTGGGTTCGCATATTCTCGCAAGGCTGGCGATAAATTTGGTCCATCCATTCTTTCGATACCCTATTTAGGGCGATCAAGGCAATAAAACCTATTCGCGTTCACGCAATTCAAACCCGGCTGGAACCATCTGCGCCCTGGCCGCATCTGTCGGATCAATTTCAGTATCCCACTTGTCTGCTTCAAACCGTTGGCCGGTGATGCCATCTGAAGCAGTTGAGGCCAGCCACAGGATGGGCGGCCCCATAACCGCAGGGTCAGCCGGCTCTTTGCCGGAATGATGCGTTCCCGATTCACGCCATTCCGTTGGCATTATGGCGGTGTCTGCCGCCCGGCCTGGTATCAAGACATTGGAAGTAATACCTGTACCTTCCAAGTCTTCGGCCCAAATGCGCGTGGACGCTTCGAGAGCCGTTTTTGAGGGCCCGTAGGGGAAGAAACCGTTGCGCTGCATCGTGCCAATACTCGTCGTAACATTGACGATCCGCCCCCAGCCTTGCTTCAACATATGTGGTACTGCAATCGCGGCCATATGGAAGGGTCCCATCGTATTGGTGTCAAACGTGGCCTGGACCTGGGCGATGTCAGCTTCCCAAAATTTGGTGCGGTCGGTCATAAAGTTTTCGCTGAAGGGCCGCATGCCAAGACCGGCATTATTGACCACCATATCAACCTGACCAAAACGTTCGAGCGTTGCGTCAATAATGCCATTGCATTCGTCAGCACTCCGCAAATCAGCGGCCATGGCATGGACGTCGCCACCACTATTTCCGATGACGCCAGCAACATCGGCTTCGATAAGGGGGATATCATCGGCGATATGGCTTGGTGCGACGACCTTAGCACCCGCTGCAGTTAGGGCGAGGGTCATAGCGCGACCGAGACCGCGGCTGCCACCGGTTACAACACAAACCTTTCCAGCGATAGTTGGATCGGACATAAATTTCTCCCTGTTTTATTTTTTGGCTTAAGCCATCTTAGGCAGCTTGCGAAGCTTTGGCTTGCTGAATTGTTTGCCAGATTTTGTGCGGCGTTGCTGGCATATCAATATGGACCACGCCCATAGGTTTCAATGCATCTACAACGGCATTGATTGTTGCAGGTAACGCACCTGTTGGGCCGGATTCACCGCCGCCTTTGGCGCCGATCAGATTTGAGGCCGTTGGAACCGGCGCACTAATAATATCCATAAAACACATCCCGTCTGCGCGTGGCACGCAATAATCCATAAGAGACCCTGAAACCAGCTGGCCGCTCTCATCATAGACAATGTCTTCCATTAGCGCTTGGCCGACACCTTGAATAATACCACCATGCATTTGTGCCTTGAGCAGCAATGGATTGACGACAGTTCCGACATCGTCGACGCAAATGAAATTTACGATCTCGGTCGCCCCCGTATCCGGGTCGATCTCGAGTTCACAAATTTGAACCCCAGTGGGCCAATTCCAATATTGCGGTGTGAAGGTGCCAATCTCATTCAGCCCGGGTTCGATTTCAGCGGGGATCGCCGTTGGGCTAAATGCGGCTTTGGCGACTTCCAGAATTGTCATCGATCGATCCGTACCGGCGACGGTGAAGACACCCTCCTTGAATTCCAGGTCGGTTTCTGCGGCTTCCAAAACGTGTGCGGCGATTATTGTTGCCTTGGCAATAGTCTTGTCACAGGCCAGCGAGACAGCGGAACCGCCAATTGACATCGAGCGGGAGTTAAACGTACCGCGGCCATATGTGACGATATCGGTATCACCCTGAACATAGCGGATAGTGGAAGGGTCCAGACCCAGCCGGTCACAAACGATTTGCTTGAAAACAGTCTCGTGTCCCTGGCCATGGCTGATCGTACCCATGATCAACGTGACAGTGCCCGATGGATCGAACCGAATGCTGCTGGATTCCAGATTTGGCGATGAGGTTTTTTTGACTGTATTGGAAATTCCTAGGCCACGAAGGCCGCCACGACTAGCCGCCTCGGTCCGCCGGTCCTCGAAGCCATCATAGTCGATGGCCTTTAAGGCCTTCTCCATATTTCCCGGGAAGTTGCCAACATCGTAGGTAAAGCCAAGCGCATTCGTCCACGGCATTTGATCCGGCGTGACGCTATTTTTTTGACGAATTTCTGCTGGATCCATGCCGAGTTCTCTTGCTGCGAGATCGACGAGCCGTTCACCGACATAGGCCGCTTCCGGCGCGCCCGCACCGCGATAAGGATTGGTTTCGCAGTTATTTGTGAAAACGCCGGTAACTTCTACATGCACGGCAGGTGTTTTGTAGATGCCTGCCAAAGTGCCGAGGTTGTTGGTGGGCGGGCGTGGGCCGCGGATTGATAGATAGGCACCCATGCTGGCTATTGTTTTTACTTTGAGGCCAAGAAAGTTTCCTTCCTTGTCGAGGGCCAGCGCGATGTCAGTGACGTTATCGCGCGCATGAGTGTCGGACATAAATCCTTCCGAGCGGTCGCAGCGCCATTTTACCGGCCGGCCAACCAGACGTGATGCCCAGAGAACGAGAGGCAGTTCATTATAGGTACCGCCCCGCACCCCAAAGCTGCCACCGACATCACCGGGGATTACACGGACATCTGTTTCTGGAATGTTGAAAATTTCCCGTGCAAGTTGATAGCGCAGCGGGTGAGGGTTTTGTAATCCTGTATAGAGCGTATAGCGGCCTTGCCGTTCGTCGTAATCACCCAGACAGCCGCGCGGCTCCATCGCCACGGCGGTTACCCGGTTTACAACCATTTTCTGCCGGACGATGTGATCGGCACGGGCAAAGGCAGCGTCGACTGCTGCGGCATCACCCTTTTTCTCAAAGAATGAAATATTGTCGGGGCAATCGGGCCAAACGCATGGTGCTCCTTCCGCGACTGCGCTTTCGACATCGGTGACCGATTGCAGAGGCTCATAGTCGACGTCGATCAGTTCTGCAGCGTCACGTGCTTGTGCCAAAGTCTCGGCGACGACAAAAGCAACACAATCGCCGACCAGCCTGGCCGTGTCTTTGACCAGCGCGGGATGTTCAGGATGATACATCGGCGAACCATCCCGCATATTTTTATTGGCGTCTTCACAGGGTAGTCCGCCAAATTTCTCGTCGGCCCAGTCTTTGCCCGTCAGCACTCGCAATACGCCCGGCGCGGCTTCAGCTGCCGTCGTATCAATAGATCGAATATTGGCCATCGCATACGGGGAACGGAGAACATAGGCCCATGCCTGGTTACGCAAATTGACGTCGTCGAGAAACTCGCCTCCGCCCGTCAGTAGTCTCGGATCTTCTTCGCGAGGTACTGATTGCCCAACTGCAAATTCGCCCATCTCTCTATTCCTTCAGAACGGTCATTAATCGTGCCGGATCATATCGGAAGGGGATGGTGGCAACAACGGCCCGGCAATGTGATTTCAAGGAACAGGATTACCATTCCCGCAATCTGTCGATATTATGCTATGACCCTGCGTGCCGACGGTTAGCGGCATTGAAAATTGAACGAATAAATTATGAAACGTCATTTCTTATCCTGTTTTTTTGTTGTCTTTCTCGGCATCTGGCTAGGCACTGGTGGTGTAGCAGCCTCCCAAACTGTCGATGCGCCAGCGAACGGCGTGGCGTCTACGGCAAATGAAACTGAGCTTAAATCGCTGATCAAGACTCTGGAAAATGACGCGGAACGAAAAAAGCTGATTGGCCAATTGGAAGTCCTGCTGGCCGCTAGATCCAAGCAGAAATCAGAGCAAACGGAACCTGTAGGCATCGGTGCTCGGGCGATCAGGTTTTTTTCGAGCCGAATGGAACAGTTAAGTATCGAGATCGTTTCCGGTACACGCGTCATATTGGATTTACCAAATATTTTTAGCTGGGCATCAGAACAGGTTTCCGACCCTGACAGACGGGCCCGCTGGTTTGAAATCATCTGGAAAGTCATCCTGTCTATTGCCGTTGGATTTGCAGCTGAACGACTTATGCGGATGTTACTGGCGCGGCCGAGACGAGTTCTTGAGACAAAGGAAATCGATGGGCTGTGGGTGCAGGTATCAGCGTTGATGGCGCGGACCGCCCTTGATGTTGTGCCTATATTCGGTTTCGTTGCTGGCAGTTACGCGATTTTACTGCTGGCAGACCCTGGCGACATTAGCCAGGACGTTATCATTGCCCTGATTGTCGCGAATGTGATCGTTCGTTTGATCATGGCGTTAGCCCGAATGACCCTGGCGCCGGTCGCTGGCTCGCTTCGCCTATTGCCGATCAAAGATGTCGACGCCAATTATATGTTCATCTGGACGAGGCGTCTTACGGATGTCTCGGTCTATGGCTACGCCCTGGTTCTAGTCTCACAAATTCTCGGGCTTCCACCTGAGGGTGCAGACACGTTCCTTAAAATCATCGGGCTGTTCGTCACGTTGCTCCTCGTTGTCTTTATTCTTCAGAACCGTAACCTTGTCGCCAACTGGTTGCGCGGGTCAGAGGACACGGGATCGTCTAACTCCTTTCGCGGCAAGGTCGCTGATATCTGGCATGTACCCGCGCTGATCTACGTGGTTGCGCTATATGCCGTTTGGGCACTTGCCGTAGAGGACGGGTTTGGCAAGCTGCTGCAGGCAACTGTGCTGACGATCATTATTCTTGTCGTGGCACGGCTCATTCAGTTAGCAATAAACAAAACCTCGCGCCGAATTTTTTCTCTGAAGCCGGAAGTGAAACAGCGCTATCCCAGTCTCGAAGCCCGTGCCAACAGATATCAACCTATTATTGAGAAAACGACGTCAATCGTCGTGAATATTGTCGCTGCCATTACAATCCTGGAAGCTTGGGGGGTTGATGCTTTTGATTGGCTGCGCACACCGTTTGGGCAGCGTGTTACCGGCAGCCTTATTACCATCTCGTTGTTGCTGATTATTGCCATCATGATTTGGGAAATAACCAGTGCGGTCGTGGAAAGATATCTCTCGCGTAGCGATGGCGCTGTTTCGGCCCGGACCCGGACGCTCCTGCCGCTTCTAAGGACATCCATGCTGGTGATCTTGGTGACCCTTGTCGTGATGGTGACGCTCTCTGAATTGGGTCTCAATATTGGTCCCTTGCTGGCGGGTGCAGGGGTAATCGGTCTGGCAATTGGTTTTGGTGCCCAGACACTGGTGAAGGACATTATCACCGGGCTGTTTATTCTGGTCGAAGACCATATCTCGGTTGGTGATGTTGTGAAGGTCGGCAGCCATGCCGGTACTGTTGAGAAGCTCACCTTGCGAACCATTCAACTTCGCGACGTCGGCGGTACCGTTCATGTTGTACCGTTTAGCTCAGTGACGACGCTTGAAAACATGACCAAGGATTTCTCCCGGTATGTGTTCAATGTTGGTGTTGCTTATCGTGAAGACACGGATCATGTCGTTGATGTGTTACGCGAACTTGGCGAAGAGCTTTTGCAGGATGAACGTTACAAACCGTTTATTCTTGAACCGCTGGAAATTCTTGGTGTCGATAGCTTCGGTGACAATGCGGTGAACATTAAGGCACGTATAACAACAGTACCGGTCAAACAATGGAGTATTGGTCGGGAATTTAATCGCCGTATGAAGATGCGATTTGACGAGTTGGGGATCGAAATTCCGTTCCCCCATCGGACAATTTACTTTGGCGAAGACCTGTCCGGAAATGCGCCTCCGGCACGCATTGCTACCATGAACAATGAAGCGTATCGGCTGGAGCAACAGAAAAAACAGGATCATCAAGATCAAGCAGCTTCAAAAAGACGAACGACGGCGACACCAACGCCTGATACCGGCGGATCAGACGCACCGGACGGCGACTAGTTAGGTAACAACTGAAATGAGTATTACGCCCCCGCGTGACATTGGCGCCGTAAATTGGCTTGGAGTCCGTACGCACATAGCCAAGGAAATTCATCGCTTCTTTAAGGTCGGTCTGCAAACGCTGATGGCGCCTGCTGTTACGACCTTGATGTTTTTGGCGATTTTCACCCTGGCCCTGGGTCGCGCCGTGCAGGTTATCGGCGGAGTCCCATTTGTTGAGTTTCTCGCGCCCGGGCTGATCATCATGGCGATCATTCAAAATGCATACGCCAATACCGTCAGTTCGGTGATGATCTCCAAAATTCAGGGCAATATTGTCGATATGCTGATGCCGCCTCTCTCACCGGGAGAGTTTATTACGGGATTTGTGATGGGTGGCGTAGTACGTGGTGTTCTCGTTGCGATTTGCGTTGGACTGGCAATCTGGATTTTTGTGCCACTGCGCATTCACAATATCTGGTTCATCCTGTTTCACGCCGTTGCAGCATCTTCGCTTTTATCGATGGTGGGTTTGCTGACGGGAATCATCGCAGAAAAATTTGATCATCAAGCTTCCATCAGTAATTTTGTTATTACGCCGCTCTCCTTTTTATCGGGGACGTTTTACTCCATTGAGCGACTGCCAGGCTTTTGGCAGGACGTCGCGCTGGCAAATCCGTTCTTTTATATGATTGATGGTTTCCGCTATGGCTTTATCGGTCATGCCGATGCATCCCTTACACTTGGAATAGGGCTTTTGCTGGCTCTCAATATTGCCCTTTGGGTAATCTGTTACCGTCTTGTCGCTAGCGGTTATAAATTAAAGAGCTAGTTACAGTACACACGCTCCAAAATCATTAGCGCCACGCCGCAAACGTTGACATTCGCTGGGCTGAAGCCTAATTCTCCCCGCTTTCGTGGTATGGTTATGCTGATCGAAAAACAGCGGGAGAAAAACAGTGACTTCTGAGGTTATGCCGAGTTACGGACGGGCTGAACTTGCTTTTGAAAGAGGCGAGGGTGCCCACCTGTTTTCAACGGATGGGAAACGCTATCTCGACTTCGCGGTCGGCGTCGCCGTAAATGCGCTTGGTCACAACCACCCTCGCCTGGTACAGGCATTGACGGAACAGGGTGCCAAGCTTTGGCATGTATCCAATCTTTATCGGGTTCCTGAACAGGAAGAGCTAGCCCGAAAATTGGTTGCAGCTAGCTTTGCGGATAGTGCGTTTTTCTGCAATTCGGGTGCTGAAGCCGTCGAGGCTGGTATCAAGGTAGTTCGCAAATATCAGGCTGAGACCGGGCATCCGGAACGTTACCGGATTATCTCTTTTGACAGCAGCTTTCACGGCAGAACGCTGTCTACAATTGCCGCGGCCAATAATGCCGCGCATGTTGCCGGGTTTGGCCCTATGCCCGATGGGTTTGATCAGGTGCCGTTTGGTAATTTGAATGAGCTTCGCAATGCGATTACACCGGAGACGGCTGGCATCATCGTCGAACCTATTCAGGGCGAGGGAGGTATTCGGCCCTCAAATACTGAGTTTCTGAAGGGGCTGAGGGAAGCCTGCGACGAGTTCGGCCTCTTGTTATTCTTCGATGAAGTTCAAACCGGTATCGGGCGGGCAGGAAAGTTGTTTGCCTATGAGAATTTCGGCGTTGCGCCCGATGTCATGTCGCTTGCGAAGGGTCTGGGCGGTGGATTTCCCGTGGGCGCTTGCCTGGCGACAGAAAAGGCAGCGGTTGGTATTACCCCAGGCACACATGGCAGCACCTTCGGTGGCAATCCGTTGGCGATGGCAGTTGCCAATACTGTCATTGATATCCTGCAGGAAGACGGGTTCCTTGCTGGTGTCCGGGAAATGGGTGAGTTGCTTTTTGCCCGTATGGTAAAATTCTCCGGCGAACACCCTGGTACTTTTGAAGATGTCAGGGGTGCGGGAATGATGATCGGGCTTAAATGTATTTCACCGGCTGGAGACTTTGTGACGGCCTGTCGCGACGAAGGTTTGCTCACAGTGCCGGCAGGAGACAATGTCATGCGGTTGTTACCGCCTTTGATTATAGATGAAACCCACATCTCTGAATGTTTAGAGATGATGGGCCGGGCGTGGGAAAAGCTCTCCTCATGAGCGCGATTAAACATTTTCTCGATCTCGACATCATTGAAACAGCTGATTTACGTCAAATGATCGATCTCGGTCTCGGTTTTAAGAATGGTACCGGTGAAGTCGCCCCTTTGGCGGGGAAAACTCTGGCAATGATATTTGAAAAACCGTCGACCAGAACCCGCGTTTCATTCGAAGTGGGAATGAAACAGCTGGGCGGTCAAACGATTGTTCTCAATCATGACGACATGCAAATTGGTCGTGGTGAAACAATTGCTGATACAGCACGCGTTTTGAGCCGGTATGTTGACGCCATCATGATGCGGACCAATGATCCGGATAAAATGGAAGAGCTGGCACAGCATGCATCCGTTCCTGTGATCAATGCGTTGACCGACCGGTCCCACCCCTGCCAGCTCATGGCGGACGTCATGACGTTTGAGGAGCATCGCGGGGCCATTGAGGGAAGAAAAGTGGTTTGGGTCGGTGACGGCAATAATATGGCTGTTACCTGGCTACACGCCGCGACCAAATTCAATTTCGAGCTGTGCCTTTCCTGTCCGGCTGATCTATCGATTCCGCGGGAAGAAATAGAGCGGGCGCTCGCTGCAGGAACGAAGGTTGTTGAAACGACCGACCCGGTTCAGGCTGTCGCTGGTGCGGATTGTGTCGTTACGGATACCTGGGTGTCGATGGGGGATCAGCCTGGCGAGCGTCGGCACCGGCTGCTCGAGCCCTATCGCGTCGATGAAGCGTTGATGGCGAAGGCCGATAGCAATGCAATTTTTATGCATTGCCTGCCTGCTCATCGCGGCGAGGAAGTGACCTCCGCGGTCCTCGAGGGTTCTCAGTCTGTTGTGTGGGACGAGGCAGAAAATCGCCTGCATGCACAGAAAGGTGTCCTTGTCTGGTGTCTCGGGTGACCGGAATGTCGACACCCGACAACGTGTTACAGTTATTTTACAGTCATTTCAACTCGAGAATCGGGCGGCGCAAGGCAGGTTGGTTCGGCTCGGTGATGCGATCAATCAGGTTCTGACCTCCCATGACTATCCTTCGGAAGTAGCAACGCTTCTGGGGGAGGTGCAGGTTATCGCGGCCTTGATGTCCGGAACACTCAAGTTTGACGGCGTCTTGTCAATTCAGGTCAAAGGCGAAGGGCCGGTGAGCATGTTGCTGGTTGATGTCACAACCGATGGCGATATGCGTGGCTATGCACGGTTTGATGCTGAGAAGCTGGCAGCATTGTCGGAAAATGAGACGAGTGGACCACAGCAGGAAGTTCCTAGATTGCTGGGCAATGGATATTTTGCCTTAACAGTCGATCAGGGCCCTGACACCCAACCTTCAGGGGGTCGTACCCCTTGAAGGGGCGACGTTAGCGGAATGCGCGCATGGCTATCTGCGGCAATCAGCGCAGCTTGACGCGGCGCTCAAAGTCGCCGTGTCCCGGCTTGATGGCGACGACGGACCGATCTGGCGGGGCGGCGGGATTATGGTGCAAAAACCCGCTTTTGCCGGTTTCCAGAGCATCGACGGAGAGACTACCGACGCGGATTTCGAAGATGCTTGGCGTCGCGCGATTATCTTCCTTGGAAGTGCGACAAATGACGAACTGCTGGATGATTCTCTCCATCCACATGAACTGCTTTTCCGACTGTTTTCAGAGGATGGGGTTCGGGCCTTTGATTCCTCACCTTTTGCCATGAAATGCCGTTGTTCTGCAGACCGTGTTCAAAATGTATTGGTCTCATTTCCGCGTGAAGAAATTGAGGACATGAAGATTGGAGAGGATGTTGTGGTCACCTGCGAGTTCTGCAATGTGGATTACAGGTTTGACGCTGACCATATCGATACTATTTTTAAAGAGGCCGCATCCGGTTAATCTTTGATGCGGCAATGTAAACAGCCGGGGTGTCGCTATGAAGATTATAAGACCATGGGGGGTGGCCGTTGGGTTATTTGCTCTGTTAGCCGCCTGCGAAACAACCGTACCACCCAAGCAATTTCCTGATCTGCGTTATACGCATTTGCCAGCGATTTCTCTCGCCGTTTCACGGGTTGTGGTGGTTGAACAATATCAATCTGCCACGGCCAAGCCTCATGTTGAAGCTGAATTTCCTGTATTGCCGGCCCGCGCTGCCAGCCAATGGTTGAAAGACCGTTTATCTGCTGTTGGCGGGCCAGACACTGTCCGGGCCACCGTGACGAAGGCCAGTGTTGTCGAAGTGCCGTTAAAACGCACCAGTGGTGTTCGTGGCGCTTTTACCAAAGATCAGTCTGAAAGATATGACGCAACACTAGCTGTACAGATAGAGATATTGGATTCACGTGGGAAGCAGCGCGGTATTGTTTCGTCTGAGGCTACCCGGTCACAAACAGTGACCGAGGATATTTCACTCGCAGATCGTGAACAGGTTTGGTTCCGAATGACAGAAGCGATGATGAGTGACTTGAACAGTTCACTTGAAAAACAGGTTCGTGAACATTTTAAACGCTGGTTGCGTTAGCGGCGCCAGAAGGACGGCAAGAACAGCACCAGGACGGTAAAAAGTTCGAGCCGTCCCAAGATCATTCCTGCTGATAAGACCCACTTTGCCGCGTCCGGGAGTAACGCAAATGTGCCTGATGGACCAATAATTGGCCCCATTGCAGGCCCGACATTACAGATCGCTGTTGCAGCGCCAGTAATCGCTGTCATGTAGTCCAGCCCCAACGCACCAAGCGCCAAAGCAATAGCGGCAAAGCTCCCAATAAACAGGAAGAAGAAATTCATGACTGACTGCACAACATCATCGGCAATGGGACGGTGATTGTAATGCGGCACAAAAATTCCGTGCGGTTGCAGCAGTCTCTGGAATTGTGAATGAACCGTCGAGAATAGAACCTGAAATCGGAAAATCTTGATGCCGCAGGCAGTGGACCCAGCACAGCCCCCGATGAACATCAGTATAAATAATATGACGATGGGGAATGCTCCCCAGCTCTGATAGTCAGCAGAGGTGTATCCGGTACCTGTCATAATCGAGACGGTATTGAAGGCACCGGTAACGGCCGCTTGATTGAATTGCATTTCCTGCGAATTCCAGAGCCACAAAATTACCGACGCTGAGGCGATCGCGGCGATGGCTAAAAAGCATCTTACCTGTGGGTCTTTTGCGAGCGCGAATGATCCTTCTCGGATCATTCGAAGATATAACAGGAACGGCATTGCGCCGACGAGCATGCCAATCGTAATAAAGATTTCTATTGGTGCGCTGTTGAAGCCACCCACCGATTGATCTGATGATGAATAACCGCCGGTGGCGATGGTGGTCATGGCGTGGATGACAGCTGGAAAGCGATCCATATCCAGCAGCCATAGACCGAACGACCAGATCGCGGTAAGGCCGATATAGACGACTGTGATCCAGGCGGCGATCTGGCCAGCACGCGGTAACGCCTTCTCCTGGGTCTCAAAAGCCTCAACCTTAAAGAGCTGCATGCCACCAACGCGCAGCATTGGCAGCACGGCAATGGCCATCACGATGATCCCAATGCCGCCCAGCCATTGAAGGAGTGCCCGCCACAATAAAATGCCCTTGGGGGCCTGATCGAGCCCGGTCATAACTGTCGAGCCTGTTGTCGTTATTCCCGACATCGCCTCAAAGAAGGCGTCAGTATAGCTGAGCTTTACCTCTGAAAAGACGAAGGGCAGGGCGGCAAACATCGTAATTGCCAGCCAACTTGCTGCGGTCAGAATAAACGCCTGACGAATGGATAATTTGCGGATCGGTGCTTGGTTTGTCAGAACCAGCACACCGCCAACAAACAATGTCAGCGTCCCCGCGCCCGCGAAGATTTGCCAATCTGGATGACCATTAACGAGATCGACAGCAAACGGCGCCAGCATCGCGACCGCAATGGTGGTCAATAATATTCCGATGACGAAAAGGGCGGGTCTAAAATCAATCATGGTGGGGTTTCCCCACAGGCATGTTTTTGATTAATCGATTTGGCCGCCGGAAGTCGGGCTACCGATTGCCGCTAGAAATTCGCGCCGCGTTGAAGAATGTTCACGAAATGCGCCAATCATCTGACTAGTGACCATGGTAAGCCCCGATTTGTGAATGCCGCGCGTGGTCATGCAACCATGCGAGGCCTCTATGACAACGCCGACGCCCTTGGGTTGAAGAACTTCATTCAAGGTATTGGCAATCTGTGCGGTCATTTTTTCTTGGATCTGTAGTCGTTTGCCATAAGCGTCGACGAGACGTGCAAGTTTGCTGATTCCGACAACCCGACGGTCAGGCAAATAAGCAACGTGTGCTTTGCCGATAATCGGCGCTAAATGATGTTCGCAATGAGACTCAAATCTGACATTGCGTAGGACGACCATCTCGTCATAGCCCTCGACCTCTTCAAAAGTGCGGGCCAGAATTTCTTCTGGGTCAACTTCGTAACCCGCAAACCATTCTCCAAAGGCCTTTGTGACCCGCTTTGGGGTATCGCGTAAGCCTTCACGCGACGGATTGTCGCCGGCCCAGCGCAACAAGGTCCGAACGGCTTCTTCCGCCTCGTCTTGTGTCGGACGATTTGTTACTTCGACGGGAGTATTGCGCAATGCGCTTTTTACAGATGCCACAATATCGGTCCTTCCCTCGTTCTACCCTGCTACTGCCTGCGTTCAGGCATTTTCCGTTTTGCTAGTTTAGCTGTCTGGCCTGATAAGGACTGTCGAGTGAGAATGCCGGAATATCGATGTCGAATCTCTCACCGGTTTTGGTTTCCATTTCGTAAGAACCAAACATGATCCCAGAAGGGGTCGCGAGGGGCGTTCCGCTGGTATATTCAAACGCTTCGCCAGGCTCGAGCTTGGGTTGTTCGCCGACGACGCCTTCTCCCTGAACTTCCTGCTGTTGCCCACGAGCATCAGTGATTCGCCAGTGACGATTCAAAAGCTGAACAGGTTCCATGCCATCATTTTCAATCTTTACCTGATAAGCCCATACATAATGGTCTTCGTCCGGTGCTGATTGGTCGTCGAGGAATACCGGTTCGACAGTTACGCGGATGCTCCGCGTGGTGGCTTCATACATTCCGTGTCTCCAGGCGATGGGATTCAAATTCACCGCCGATACAGCTTAATTACAGCGATACTGTATATTCTAATTGTATGACAGCAACCCGTATCGGGAGTGTCCTTCTATACCGCAAGCGCGACTTACACCTTTGATAACGCCTGGGCAATATCTTCTTTCAGGTCTTCAACATCTTCCAAACCGATAGATAGACGAACAAAACCGTCTGTAATGCCAAGCTGGGCCCGCTCTTCTTCCGAAATTCTCTGATGCGTTGTTGTCGCGGGATGTGTTGTAAGGCTTTTCGCGTCACCGAGATTATTCGAGATATCGACCAGCTGCAGCGCATTCATGAAGCGGAAGGCGTTTTCCTTTTTGCCATCGAGATCTAGGCATACCACGGTGCCAAAGTCTGACATTTGAGATTTCGCGAGATCGTGCTGCGGGTGCGAGTCCAGCCCAGGATAAAGAACGCGAATAGGTTTTGACTGCGCCGTCAGGAAATTCGCAATCTCTGTGGCATTTTGGCAGTGTTTTGCGACACGCATTTCCAGCGTTTCGAGGGCCTTTAACAGTATCCAGGCATTAAACGGGCTCATCGAAGGTCCGGTATGACGATAGAACGGGCTGAGGGTTTCGTTGACCCAGACTTTCGGCGCCAGAATGGCCCCACCCATTGTGCGGCCCTGGCCATCAATATGCTTGGTTGTTGAATAGACAACGATATCCGCACCCAATTGCAGCGGGTGCTGCAGGATCGGCGTCGCAAATACATTGTCAACGATCACCATGGCACCGGCATTATGTGCCAGGTCGCAAACCGCCCGAACGTCGATGATTTCCAAGCCTGGATTGGACGGCGTTTCAAAAAACACCGCCTTGGCAGGTTTGCTGAGTGCCTTTTCCCACCGATCGAGATCCGCACCATCGACGATGGTTGTTTCGACACCGTATCGCGGCAGGATTTCAGTCAGGATAAACTGGCAGGAGCCGAACAGCGCTCGTGAGGCGACAACATGATCGCCCGCGCCAACCTGGCTCGCCAACGACGCAAAAACCGCCGCCATACCACTTGCCGTCGCTCGGCAGGCCTCTGCCCCTTCGAGCAAACACAAACGATCCTGAAACATTTCATTGGTTGGATTGCCATAGCGGGAATAGATGAAACGGTCGATTTCATTTTTAAAGGCAGCCTCAGCATCTTCTGCTTTCTCATAGACGAAACCGGAGGTCATAAAGATGGCCTCATCTGTTTCATCAAAGGGTGTCCGTTTTGTGCCACCACGGACGAGTTGAGTCTGCGGACGCCAGTTTTTTTCTGTCGAATCTAAAGTCATTTTAGTCTCCTCACGGCACATTCATGAAGGCTACTGCCGTGTGAATGCCCAAATCAAAAAACCCCGACCGATTGGGTCAGGGCTATGACGGGCTCCGACCTTTTAGCGGTTTATTTAATGTGGCCGCAAGCCAGTCGGGCTCAAATCACCACAAGCGCGTTATTACTCCGCTGTCGCGGAAGCGTCAAGCTGTTTGATCAACCGCCCCTATCGGAATTGTGAAGACAGTAATGGAAACCGTTGCTGGATTTCTGTAAGCAAATACGTAGATAACAACGCAAACGAAACAGGGCGTGGGGAAATAAGCGTGTCTGGTGCGCTTTGTGCCCGGCTGTTTTTGATCGCTATCGGGATACGACTCTTTAACGAAGTATGGTCGAACACCAAAGTCGCCGCGATGTATTTTGGACCAGAAGGTAGCGGCGCCTATCGGGTGGCAGCCCTCGCAGTGACAGCTTTTACGATGTTCTACGCGTGGCGTGGTGGTTTGCGCCGCTCGCTCCTCACGGATGCAGGTCAAATGCTGCTGGCTGCGGTATTGCTGGTGGTGGTGCCGGTCGCGGTCTTCCCGCCGTTGCCGGAACGTGGCATTCCGGAAGTGCCAGACACCGTCCATTGGGCGGGTGTTACCTTTATCGCTTTGGCTGCCGTGCAGGTCCTGAGCTATATCCCGTCCTGACAGATCGCGGCTTTCTCACCAAGCCCGGCATTATGGTCAAAGGGTTCCTGCTCGCAGGGTTGTTAAGCGGCGTGTTTATCTTGATGTTCAGCGCGGTTGGCCTCTATGCCCGGGCTGGAGGGTGCCGCGACAGTTGCGGTGCCGATGGCGTTCGGTCTGCCGCTCCTATTGGTCTTTAACGCCATTATGTTGACCAGCACTGGCTCCACGCTGGATTCCACCTTTGCCAGTACGGCGAAGTTGGCCGCGATTGATTGGCCTGATCGCCGCAGCGAGCCCCAGGCTCGCGAACGGTCCCTCGGTCGGTGGGCGATGCTGACCATTGCCCTGTTTGGCAATTTACCGCTTCTGACAATTTATATGGGCGACGGTATTGGGCCAGCAGTTATTGCGGCAACGACCATCAGCGGCACCATGGTTATGGGTCTCGCTCCGATCTTCCTGCTGTCCTTCCTGCCCTCTGCCGGACCGGCAAGCTTTTACATGGCATTCTGACCCGGTCTTCTCTTCGGGGTTTTGATCACCGTGGAGAGCGCGACCGGTATGCAGATTTTCCCCGCCTGGATCGATGTCGGCAGTGGCAAGTATGCCGATGACCTCGGCGTCAATATCTATGGCCTGTTGATTTGTACCAGCGGATATTTGCTCGCCGGACATCTATGGCACCGACGTCAGGCGCTTAATCGCCGAGCGTAAAGCGCAGCCATATCGCGGATGTAATCACGGCCAACGCCCCAAGCTGATGAAGGATGCCCAGGGGCAAGATAACTTCTGTGAGAAGGGTTGCGATGCCGAGGCAGAGCTGACAGAGCGCCAATATTCCCAGCAGCATCAGTGCTTTTTGAGGGGCAGTGTCGAGTACGGAACGTCCTGCCGTAACCCAATAGATCAGAACTGAGGCAACCGTCCCGATTGCCAACAGGCGATGGGTAAACTGCACTGTCGCCGTGTTTTCAAAGAAATTGATCCACCAGGGTGCGCTCAGCAGGATTCCATCGGGGATCACCTGCCCGCCCATTAACGGAAATGTATTATAGGCCAGCCCGGCATCGAGCCCGGCAACAAAGGCGCCCCAAATGATCGTCACGGCGGCGGCAAAAATAATATAAAGCGATCCGGTTCGGGCCCATCCGCTGCCTGTCCGCGCGGGACGGTGTGTCAGGCAGGCCACCGCATACCAGAATAAGAGCCCGAAGATGACAAAGGCGAGACCGAGATGGGCTGCCAGCCGGTATTGGCTGACGGCGGGCTCGTTCACCAGACCACTTTTGACCATGTACCAACCGAGCAGGCCTTGCGCCCCGCCCAAAATAAACAATCCGCCAAGCCGCCAGATCAGGGCGCCGGGGATCATGCCGCGCATCACGAACCAGATATAGGGCAGCAGAAACACGATACCGATCAACCGTCCCCAAAGCCGGTGAAGATATTCGAGCCAGTAGATCGATTTGAAATCGCCAACCGTCATCCAGAAATTGACCTTGGTGAATTCCGGGCTTTGCTTATAGGCAGCAAAAAGCGCCTGCCATTCAGCATCGTTTAAGGGCGGCAGAATACCGGTCACCGGGCGCCAGTTGACGATAGATAGCCCGCTTTCGGTCAGCCGGGTGGCGCCGCCCAGCAGGATCATTGCGGCAACCATGGCACAACAGATCAGCAGCCAGTAGCCGACCGCTTTAGGCGGCAGGGTTGCGTCGGATGATGAGGCGGTGGCGAACAAGGTTGTAGCGGGTCCCGGGTTCTGATAGATACCCCCCTCAATAGGCTACGGAATCGCGAAAAAGCAAGAAAAACCGCGTGTTTCAAATTGCCGCAAAAGATTCTGAAAAATTTTACATAGCTGTTCTTGACTCTCCAGGGGTGGACGCCTATATGTCTGGCACTCGCGAGAGGAGAGTGCTAACAAAACGGCAAATCCTCTTTTATTTCAACGATTAATAGGGAACGTGCAAATGAAATTTCGGCCATTGCATGACCGCGTTTTGGTGGAGGCCCTCGAAGCTGAGGCCAAAACCGCGGGTGGTGTTATTCTCCCCGATACGGCTCAAGAAAAGCCGCAGGAGGGCAAAGTTATCTCAACCGGATCTGGGGTTCGTGGGGATGACGGTAAATTCGTAGCGCTTGACGTTAAAAAGGGCGATCGCGTCCTGTACGGCAAGTGGTCCGGCACCGAAGTTAAGGTGGACGGCAAGGATTACCTGATCATGAAGGAATCCGACATTATGGGCATCATCGAGTAAGGAGACCGGACCGATGGCAGCTAAAGAAGTAAAATTTGATACAGATGCACGCAACAAGATGCTTGCTGGTGTCGACACTCTCGCCAATGCGGTGAAAGTAACACTCGGCCCGAAAGGCCGTAACGTTGTTCTCGACAAAGCCTTCGGCGCACCCCGGATCACCAAGGATGGTGTAACGGTCGCCAAGGAAATTGAACTTGAGGACAAATTCGAAAACATGGGCGCCCAGATGGTGCGTGAAGTTGCTTCAAAGACCAATGACGAAGCAGGTGACGGCACGACCACGGCAACCGTTCTGGCTCAGGCCATTGTACGTGAGGGCTGCAAGGCCGTCGCCGCAGGCATGAACCCGATGGATCTCAAGCGTGGTATCGACTCAGCGGTTGAAGCCGTTATTGCCGATCTCAAATCACGCTCAAAGAAGGTCAAGGACGAAGGCGAAATCGCCCAGGTTGGCACGATTTCGGCGAACGGTGATGAAGAAGTTGGCCAGATGATTTCTGCGGCGATGCAGAAGGTCGGCAAAGAAGGCGTCATCACGGTTGAGGAAGCCAAGGGCCTGACGACTGAGCTTGAAGTCGTTGAAGGTATGCAGTTCGACCGCGGTTATCTTTCTCCGTACTTCGTTACAAATTCTGAGAAAATGATTTGTGACATGGAGAACCCGCTGATCCTTCTCCACGAAGCGAAGCTTTCCAGCCTGCAGCCATTGCTGCCGCTTCTGGAATCAGTCGTTCAGTCCACCCGTCCGCTGATCATCATTGCAGAAGACGTTGAAGGCGAGGTTCTCGCAACTCTCGTAGTCAACAAGCTGCGCGGTGGTCTCAAGGTTGCGGCGGTTAAGGCGCCTGGCTTCGGTGATCGTCGTAAGGCGATGCTCGAAGACATCGCGCTGTTGACCGGTGGTCAGGTTGTTTCCGAAGATCTCGGCATCAAGCTCGAGAACGTCACCATGGACATGCTTGGCAGCGCCAAGAAGGTCATGATGACCAAGGAAGAAACCACGATCGTTGAGGGTTCAGGCAAGAAGTCTGACATCCGGGGTCGTTGCAACCAGATCCGTGCGCAGATCGACGAAACCTCGTCCGATTATGACCGTGAGAAGCTGCAGGAACGTCTGGCGAAGCTCGCCGGCGGTGTTGCAGTCATCAAGGTTGGTGGCGCCACGGAAGTGGAAGTGAAAGAAAAGCGTGATCGTGTTGAAGATGCGATGAATGCAACCCGGGCGGCTGTCGAAGAAGGCATCGTCCCCGGTGGCGGAACCGCATTGATCTACGCGACCATGGCCCTCGACAAGGTCAAGCCTGCAAATGACGACCAGCGTGTCGGCATCGACATCATCCGTAGCGCAATCCAGGCACCGGTTCACCAGATTGCTGAAAACGCCGGTGAATCCGGTGCGGTTGTTGCTGGCAAGCTGCTGGAATCCAAAGGCTCCTCGCTGGGCTTCAACGCCCAGACTGGTGTATATGAAGACCTCGTCAAAGCGGGCGTCATTGATCCGGTCAAGGTTGTGCGGACTGCTCTGCAGGATGCCAGCTCGGTTGCCGGTCTGTTGATCACGACCGAAGCCATGGTTGCGGAAGCACCGGATGACAAGGCTGGTGGCGTGCCTCCAATGCCCGACATGGGCGGCATGGGCGGCATGATGTAAGGCATCCGCCTGACATCGGCTGCTACAGCCAAACAATTAAAGGCTCCGCTTCGGCGGGGCCTTTTTGTTGGGGGGACAGTTTATCAGGGTACTACAGTATTCATTTATACCATCACCCCGGCATATGCCTTGCGCGGGCGCCGCGTTCGATGCCGGCGGCGACGAGGCGGTCGATGTCGAGGCTGTGTCGGATCATCTCGAGCAGGCGCAGCTCTTCCTGGCTGGCGCTGCCATCGGCGGCCACCACATCACAGCTGATCGCATAGGCGGTCTCATAGAGCCGCGCCGGCACTTTGGTGCGGATAAACCCAATGGCCTGTTCCAGACCGTCATCGTCATTCAGCAGCTCGGCGCAGGCTCGCGTGGCGGTCGGAAGTTCTTCCTCGTCGAACCCGTCAAACACCGGCAATTTGCGAACCATCGCGCCCATGGATTGAAGCTCGGAATCGGTCATCTCGCGGTCGGCAGCGGATGACAAGACCATTGCGTAAATCAGCCCTTCGTGAAGTTCAGCCATTCTTGTTTCCTTTTCGTCCGTTTCTTGTTCGCGCCAATTTAACGACTCTAGCGCAGATAAGGTTCTTAACCAGTTGCGTCAAGAGGCTGCGGCGGAACGACCCAGAAACTCTTTCGTTCCCTCGATCACCTCAACCAGCCCGAGCCGTTCGACCTCGACGCCTTCCGGAAAGGCGGTGAGCAGTCGCGTTGGTGTACGGGCATCGAGGATCACAAAGACCCCATGATCGCCAGCGCGCCGCACCAGTCGTCCATAGGCCTGTTTGAGGCGCAGACGGGTGATGCGGTCGTCATAGGCGGTGCCACCAAAGGCTTTTTTGCGGGCGCGGTGCAGAATGGTAGGGCGCGGCCACGGTACGCGGTCAAAGACCACCAGACGCAGCGCCCGACCCGGCACATCAACCCCATCGCGGATCGCATCCGTGCCGAGGATGCAGCTGTTTTCTTCGGCCCGAAAAATCTCGATCAGGCTCGCCGTGTCCATGCCGTCGACATGCTGGGCGAGCAGCGGTAACCCGGCTTCTTCCAGCGGCACGGCTATCTTGCCATGGACCGTGCGCAGCCGGGCGATGGCGGTAAACAGGCCAAGCGCCCCGCCATTTGCGGCGAGGAATAGTTCGCGGTACGCAGCAGCCACCTGATCCCCATTGGTGCGGCTGACATCATTGACGACATAGACCTTTGTCTGGGTCGGGTAATCAAAAGGCGAAGGCGCGTGGGCGCGGATCGCGGGCGCAGGCAAATGCGCCGCGCCGGTGACCGCTTCCGCGGACAGCCAATCGGTCTCATTGTCGCCGGTGCTGTCGCGCAAGGTGGCGGAGGTCATCACCACGCCATGTGCCGGGCGCGCGACATGATGAGCAAAGGGCACGGTCGGATCGATCCAGTGGCGATGCATCGCCGCATCGCTGTCGCGGCCCTGATCGCGGCTGACGGAGAACCAGTCGACAAACCCTTCCGGTACTTCATCGCGGAGCGCTGCCAGCATCGACCGCCAGGCATCGACCTCACCTTCGGCGCGGCGGGTGAGGCCACGGCAGGCGGCTTCGATACGCTGGCGGGTATGGCTGTCAAAATTATCGGCCTCGGCATCCAGCAGATAAAGCAGCCGGGTGATCAGCGCCTTCATCGGTTGTGAGAGTTCACCCAGCGCCGTTTCAAGTATGGCGGCGGCATCATGCAGCTCATCAATCGGGGGTGCGGCATCGGCTTCGAGGTCATAGGGCGTGTTCGGGTCCTTGGCGCGGGCATAGACCTGTTTGCGCACCAGCGCGAGAAATCCTTCCGCCGGGCCGCGGGGTCGCTCGCCATCTGCCAGCCGGGCTGCCCATCCAGCCTGCGGCAAACAAAGCGCGGCTTGTTTTACGGCTTCCAGAGTCTCCGCTGTGGCTGGGTCAGCGGCGGTCAAATCCTCAATCCGGCGTTGCAGACCACGGGCTCTGCTGCGGCCGCCGCCTTCGGCCCCGAGCAACCAACGGCGTAATTCAACACCCTGTCGTCCGGACAGCTCGGCAGAAAAAGCGCTATCGGCGGAATCAAACAGATGATGCCCTTCATCAAACACCATGCGGGTCGGCACATTGCCGTCATCCAGCCCGCCGAGTGCGGCCTGGGTCATCACCAGCGCATGGTTGGCGACAACGATGTCGGCGCGGCGCGGCTGTCGCACGGTACGCTCGATAAAGCACTTACTATAATGGCTGCAGGCGGAGTAGATGCATTCGCCCCGTCGGTCGGCATGGGCGAGGGTGTCGCGGAACCCGACAAGATCAGTAAGCCAGGTCGGGAAATCGCCACCGACAATATCGCCAGAGCGCGTTCTCGCTGCCCAGCGTGCCAGTAGCCCCAGTCCAACGGCGCTCGCAGGACGGGTCGGGCTGCGACCAACCGCTTCTTCCATATTCAGAAGGCAGAGATAATTTTCCCGCCCTTTGCGAATAACAACATGGCGCGCCTTGACGTCGGGGTTCGGGTGCAGCCGGTTCAGCTCGTCGTCGATCTGGCGTTGCAGGTTTCTGGTAAAGGTGCTGATCCATACCGCGCCGCCATTTTTCTCCGACCACACGCTGGCGGGCGCGATATAGCCCAGTGTCTTGCCAACACCAGTGCCAGCCTCCGCGATCACCACGTTAGGCGTATCGGCGACAGCGCGCGGCGCGAAGGCAGCAGAAACCGCGGACGCATAATCCGCCTGTTGGGGCCGCGGCTCGGCGTTTGCGCCGACCAGTTCTATGAGGCGGGCGCGGGCCTCGGCATCCGTAACCTCGTGGGTTTCGGGCGGTGGTTCCGGGGCAAATTCGGCCCAGCTGTGCAGGCCCATCCAGACATCCAGACCGCGTCGGGGGCGTGGCATTTCTTCCAGATCAGCGAGGTGTTGCAAGCTGGCGGTGACCATTGGACCCCATCCCCAGCCACCATCCTGCATCGCCTGCGCGACTGGCAAAGCGTCTGGTTCGTCACGGTCATCAAACTCGTTTAACTCTGTTAGCAATATTTCAACTGCCAGCCTTAGGAAACGCGCCTGTTCTTCCAGGGTTTGGGGCTTGTCGAGATCGAGTGTCGTGGCAATGCCTGAAGGCGTCGGCAGACAAAACTGTGCCGGTCGGGTAAAGGCAAAGAGTTCCAGAATATCCAGGGACGCGAAGGGGGATAATCGCAAACGCCGCGCTACCGTTGGGGCATGGCACAATATTGGCGGCGAGATTGTTTTTAAGGTCGCCGCCGCCTCGGCCTGGGTTATGTGGCGCGCCTCTCCCCCGGGTGACAGGATGACAGCGTCAGTTAGCCCCGAGACGAGGACATGTCGTGCATGCGCCGGTTCTGTTGCCTGAAGAGGGAGGGGTGTATCCATGGCAGGATTATACATTGTCAGTCGGATTCGGGCGCAATACCAACTGCGGTGAACGACTTTCCTCATTGACGTGAGGCGTTGCCGCGCCTACGTTCGCGCGCGTTTTAGAAAATTCGAGCCGGTTGATTATGGATACGATACGGAACTTCGCGGAGGATGCTCGTGCCTGGCCCTTTGAAGAGGCCCGCAAGCTGCTATCGCGCATCAATGGCCAGGCGCCCGAAAAGGGCTACGTGCTGTTTGAAACCGGCTATGGACCTTCCGGTTTGCCCCATATCGGGACCTTTGGTGAGGTGGTTCGGACCACGATGGTGCGGCAGGCCTTTACCGCGCTCACAGATATCCCGTCGCGCCTGTTTGCATTTTCCGATGACATGGATGGGCTGCGCAGTGTTCCGGACAATGTTCCCAACAAGGAAATGTTGGCGGAACATCTCGGCAAGCCGCTTTCGGTGGTGCCCGATCCGTTTGGCACGCATGAGAGCTTTGGCTACCACAATAACGCCCGTCTCCGAGAATTCCTCGATACGTTCGGATTTGAGTACGAATTTCAAAGCGCGACCGAATGCTACAAAGAGGGCCGGTTCGACGCGACCTTGTTACATCTTCTGAAAAATCTGGAAGCCGTCACCCAGGTTATTTTGCCGACCCTTGGTCCCGATCGCCGGGCCACCTATTGTCCATTTCTGCCAATATGCCCGGATACAGGTGTGGTTCTCCAAATACCCGCAATTGCGCATGATGTTGATGCCGGAACGGTGACGTTTAAGAAGGATGACGGCAAAAATCTGGAAGTGCCTGTCACTGGCGGTCATTGCAAGCTGCAATGGAAGGCTGATTGGGCAATGCGCTGGACGGCCCTTGGCGTGGATTATGAGATGTCGGGCAAGGACCTGATCGATTCCGTCAGATTGTCATCGCGGATTTGCAAGATACTTGGTGGTCGTGCGCCGGAGGGATTTACCTACGAGCTGTTCCTTGATGACAAAGGGGAGAAAATCTCCAAATCACGGGGCAATGGGCTGACCGTCGACGAGTGGCTGCGCTATGCGCCCGCGGAAAGTCTGCAGCTCTATATGTTCAATTCGCCGCGCAAGGCAAAGCGACTTTATTTCGATGTGATTCCGCGACATGTCGATGACTATCTGACCTTTCTTGGAAAATATGCCGACGAAGAAGATCCCAAAAAGTTGGAGAATCCCGCCTGGCATATTCACAACGGCGCCCCACCGCAGGAAGACGGTCATGTGACGTTCGGGCTTTTGCTGAATCTGGCCTCGGCCTGCAACACGGACGACAAATCTGTGCTGTGGGGATTCATTTCTCGCTATGCACCAGAAGCGACACCGGAAACGGCGCCAATTCTTGATCGCTTGGTTGAGCATGCAATCCATTACTATCAAGATTTTGTGAAGCCTGGGAAAACCTATCGCTCCCCGAACGATCAGGAACGCGGGGCGTTGGAAGATCTGGCGAGCAGATTAGAAGACATGGACGTTGCTCTTGAGGCCAGCGAAATTCAGAACGAGGTCTATGCGGTCGGCAAAGAGCATGGCTTTGAAAATTTGCGCGACTGGTTCAAAGCGCTTTATGAGACCATGCTAGGCCGCGAACAGGGTCCTCGTATGGGTTCTTTCATCGCGCTCTATGGGGTTAATGAGACCTTAACCCTGATCCGCCGGGTTCTCGCCGGAGAAGACATATCTGACGGCTAATTGGCAGGGGAAGCGGTATTTGTTTAGTGTCGCTTCCCGTTAATTTTCTCTATATCCGCGCAATTTTGGCAAGGCATTAGTAACACTTCTCCCCTAGTCTTACTGCCTATCGACCGCAATTTTCCGCAACGCGTTGATACATATTCTGTATCGACCGGAAAATGTGGGTGATGGGAAGGTTGGAGATGCGTGGGAGATCGCAAAATGGATTGCGAAACGGGAGTTTCCAAAACGCAGAAACAAGACCAGCACAGACCCTTCGTATGACCCGGAGGATTGGGTCTTCAATATTGCGAGAAGGTCTATTGCGAAGAAGTTGAGGAAGGAAGACCCAGTAGAGTTCCATAAGCAGAGGAAAACCCTACAATCCCGTGTTGGTCGGTATATGCGAGCAGCAGACAAACACTTGGATAATGTGTGTAAGGGTCAGTTCCCGTAAAAATAGCGGGGTGTATTTTTCACAGGGAAGTTTCACACATACCCCTTCCAGTTTTAGGGAGGTGTTTGAGATTTCTTACTGGATACTATCGTGGTTTATAGATTGCGATTTGGTTGTGAGTTTTGATGGGGCAACATATTAAATTGACCTAAATTGTTTTTGTGGGTAAGTTCTTGTGGGTATAATTTCTGGAGGGTAAAATGCGCCTTTTTTCCGTGTCTATCATCGCAGTAAGTTTATTGACAATATCAAGCGGTAGTTTTGCTCAAACATCTTGGCAAAACAGTCCTAATAATTATAATAGTAAAAATGGTGTTTATAACAATAATGGTAACCGCACGGGATATTCTGTACAGAGGCGGGACGGAAGCGGCACAAATATATACGATAATCAAGGGAATAGGACCGGTTATACTAATAGAAAAAGATAGGTTTCCTAACATTCCAGCGGCAAGCGGCGGGCAGATGGTGACGCGAGCGGTGTAATCAGGGAAGTCTGGCACGGGTTGAGGTCTAATCGTCACCCTCAAACGCAAAGTAATCAGCATACCCGACCATTTCCCATACGACATCAAAGGGTAGTCGTAACTCTCGCATCGTCTCTCGTATGACCCGGAGGATTGGGTCTTCAATATTGCGAGAAGGTCAAGGAACTGCGTGATAGTGGTTTAGGGGCGTCAGCAATAGCAAAAGAGATGGGCATAGGTCGGGCGAGTGTTTATCGGGCCCTCGGTTGGATTCTACTCAACACCCCTTGTATTTCTTACGGACACATTCACGGGCAAGTTTCTGTGCAGCAGAGATGTCGGCGGGGGTCATTTTCTTCTCAACGAAATCTCTCAACACCGTACCTAACTTATTTCCATTCGTCGCAGCGATATTTGCCCACATATGGGCACGGACATAATCTTTTAGTACTCCCTTTCCAAGGGCATACATATATCCCACATCGAACTGGGCACGGACATTCCCCTGTTCGGCAGCAAGTCTGTACCACTTCACCGCAGTCTTGTAATCCCGGGGAACACCCCGTCCTTTTTCGTACATCCCAGCCAGATTGATCTGGGCACGGACATAATCCTGTTCGGCAGTAAGTATGTACCACTTCATCGCAGTCTTATAATCCCGGGGAACACCCCGTCCTTTTTCGTACATATATCCCAGATTGTTCTGGGCAAAGGCATACCCCTGTTCGGCAGCAAGTTTCCACCACTTCACCGCAGTCTTGTCATCCTGGGGAACACCTTGTCCTTTTTCGTACATCACACCCAGATCGTACTGGGCACGGGCATGCCCCTGTTCGGCAAGAGGTTCCCATTCACGCAGAGCAGTTGCGTAGTCACCACTCTCGTATGCGGCAGCACCCTTTTGGTGATCAGCGGAGAACGCAGATGTTCCCACCAACAGGGTCAGGAGCAGGACAGAAAGGATGAGTAATCTGTTCATACGGAAAGTCTAGCAGAGAATGTCCGGAATGGGTAGAGAGAATGGGGTGTGATGGTTTTGGGAGGGTAAAATGCGCCTTTTTTCCGTGTCTATCATCTTTTCCGTGTCTATCATCGCAGTAAGTTTATTGACAATATCAAGGTCACAATGAAATTTTTGGGAATTATATACAATAGTGCCCAAACCTCGCGCCCTATCCCTTATTCTTCGCGGCGTTTCGCGCCGCCCTTGAGCGTCGCCTGGGCCAACCGCTTAGGCGTGACTGAAACGCTCACGTCTCGCTTCATGTCCTGCTTTGTCGGCCTATAGAACCGGTCCAATACAGTGCCGTAATTGGTGGTCTGTTTGGTCTTGCTGGTCATGTTGCGTCATCCCCGTTGATGTTTGATAGAAGATCATGCCATGCACGCCGGTGGCGATGGTCTCCACGCCTATCCAGTTCCTTCCCTATTTCGCGCAGAAGTGTCGGCTGCCACTCTTCGGCGAGCAAGGCGAACCCCGCATTGGCGAGGTCCACGATGTCGATTTGACTGATATTCAGACCGGACGCCCAAGCCGCCTCCATGTTCTCGCGAATTGCGTTTTGCTCATCCTCTTGGATATGCGGTGCTGCGAACAGTAGACTTCTCAGCGGATCGTTTGACGCCCTCGCCTTCCTTGTTGAACTGCGAACATCCGCCAAGGTCAAGGCACGATCCTTGACCTCGACAGCCAAAACCATTTCGCCATTGTTATCCAGGCACACCACATCGCCTGGGGCGCCTGTAGAAGAATCCGCCTCGTTCAGTCCTTGCGACGAGACTTCTGCGAAGATCGAAAACGCTTGGCCCAATACGGCCATCATCGCCGCCGTTACAGCCAACGGGCGTAAGCCGCCGCTCGGTTCCGCGATGAATTTCTCTAAAGCGCGGAGCATCTGAGGCAGGCTGACACGAAGCGGGACTTGATATCTGAAAGATTGGGCCGACAACCGCCGCGCCACGCTTTTTAAGCAACGACCGAACGCGGCTTCTAGTTCGCCTCGAGAGGCCGAGTCCAGGGGCAGCAGGAAGCAGACCAGGGCGTCCCATTCTTCCCTGTAGCGCAATTGGTCCGTTCCATCATCCAACCGAGGTCGGCGTAACGGGTTGTTGACATAAGGATCCGGGCTGCTCCCTAGAACATCGTGATTGTCCGGCTACCCACGGCACGATGACCGCCGAGCAGAAGCTCCGTGCATCCCATGTGCCAGGCGTTTTTCCGGTTCCCATCTGAAGGAACAACAGACTTCGGTGTTGGTTGGCAATCTTTCCCAAAATTTGGGTCAAGATCGCGTACCGAATAGACAGCACATTGGAATTCACAAGGCGGTCAATCTCGGTATCCGGGTCTCCCGGTTCATCTTCCAAAACCTGACGCCATGTGTCAGCGAGCCATTGACGGGCTTCTGAGTTGTCCATGGCTTAGAAGTTCAGCCAAGCCGATTCTTGGCGGGGCGTTCTCACGGAGTGGCAGTTTCGTTCTTCAGCATCCACGCGCCGCCATTTCCTATAGAGCCTGTCGTAAAGGTCCGTTCGATACCCAGACAGCACCACCCGCGCCCGCACGCTGTTCAACACCTCGGCAAGGTTTTCATGGTCCTTGTCGGTCATTTCATAGCCGTAGGCGGCTGAGTCGCCCCGTGCGGAATGCACATAGGGCGGATCAACATAAAACACCGTGAACGGCGTGTCGTACCGCTGGATGACTTCCGTTGCCGGGGCGTTCTCAATCTGCACCCGCTGTAGCCGCTGCGTAATTTCCGACAAACCCTCCACGGAACCGAGCCACCGAGAGACCGCGCCAGACATACCGGCGCGTGAGGTCAGAACGCAATGCGCCCATCGGCCCTCGCTACTTGTCTGCGCCAACCCTGTGCGGGTCTGTCGGGCACGAATATAGAACCGCCGGGCACGCTCCAACTTCGACAACCCTCCTTCCAGGGTGCAGGCGCGGACAAGTTCCGCACGGGAGAAGGGCGTCAGGCCAATGGCCTTAATGAGCTTCGGCCCCCGGTTGCGCAACGCCTCGAAAAAATTTACGAGTTCCGAATCCAGGTCGTTATAGGTCTCTACCTGATAGGGTTCGATGTTCAGTAAAACCGCTGCCGACCCGCCAAATACATCGCAGAAGTGTGTGGCGTCATCCGGTATCAGCAGTAGAAGGAAATCAAGATGCGAAAACTTACCGCCATACCAGCCAAAGGCTATCCGCCGCTTCGAGCGTTTTTGTGCGATCCGTCGGCCTGTCCCCGTAGCATTGACCGTTGGGGCAAGAGCGTTTGTCGTAACCATTAGCTTCGCGCCCCGGAATCCAGTCCATTGTCGGCAATCAGGTCGCGGTAGCGAAGCCGCTTGCCATGCATCCCGGTGACAACCCGCGCCATCGGTTCCTTCGTGTCCGCGTTCCGGCTGTTATGCCGCCCTTCAAACTCTTTGACGTAGCGGTCCAGGTGCTTCGGGGACAGCTTGTGAAACGTGCCCTTGTGAGCGCGTTTCAGACCGGCCCGGAAAGATTCGATTTCGTTGGTATGCGCCATCAAGCGGACGTATTCGCCAGATGAGTGCCGCCCCGCTACATGGGTGCGCAGGATGCCCCTGTAGGCCGTCGCGTCGTCCGTGTAGACCTGCGCGCCCTCCTGGGACCGTGCCTCGACGAAACCCCGCAGGGTCTCCCCCACGGTATCACGGACCACGTTGGCGGCGACCTGATTGGTCTCACGGTCCTTAACGCCTGCCACGGCGGTCTTGCCAACGGCTCCGCGCCCCGTGAGGCCCTTCCGCCTGGATTTAGGCATGGTTCTCTTACGGACGCCGCCGAAGTACGTCTCATCGGCCTCTACCGGCCCCGCAAAAGGCAGGCTCACGCCATCATCCTCAAGCGCCTTGTGCGCAGCCGCATGGCAAGGTGCCAAGCGGCCTTCCGGGTAATATCCAGATCGCGGTGAAGTCTCATGCTCGATATTCCCTTAAGGCTCGTGGACATGAGGTGGATGGCGATGGCCCAAGTCTGAAAGCCGAGGTTTAGAGGCTTCCATGCATGTCCCGGTACGAACTGAAAAACGCTTGCGACATGCTTTCTCACGGCAACGGTAAGGCATGATCTTGTGCGCCGCGCCGGACAGCACGTTGATCGATCCGCAATGTGGGCAATGCGGGCTATCGGTCCAACGTTCCTTGGTAAACCACTTCTCAGCGGCTTCGTCGTTAGGGAACATCTTGAACAGCTTTACGAGGCTGATGCCTTCACGATAGTGCTTGCCGGGTGCTTTCTGTGCCATGCTCATCTCCCTTGATCTTGGGCACTATCGAATCATTAGCGGCCCAGGGCGTCAAGACCTTTCGGGACCTCACCGGTCAGCGCGTAACCCAGCTTTCGAAATCTGTAGGCTATGTTGAAGAACGCGTATCAGCACTGCATGAATTGTGGGGCAAAGACGCGCTCGACAAAATTGAACCGGAGCCTGAAAAAGAACTATCCGAGGATGAAAAGCTCCTCAACGGTCCACAGGCCAAAGCCGAAGCTTTAAATCAGGCTGATATCGACGCAATGTTTGACTGATAGTGTCGCGTCGGCTGGCTTAGGATAGTTTCCAGCCCAGCCCCAGGCGGGCATAGTTCGGTACCTGCAATATTCCGTCTGCAACAAAGGGCTGCCAGGCGGCAATGACGGCATCTTTCAGGGATGCAAATTCAGCCTCGCTCAGGTTCTCGGTTTGCTTTACAAAACTGCGTTTAAGATTGCGGGTAACGTAATCGTCGATGTCGTCGACTTGGTTCTGGTATCGAAGTTCCCGCTCTTCCACGTTTGATAGCCCGGCTTTCTGCAAAATGCTTGTTAGGGTTCCGGGCGTGCTCATGCTATGGCGTGCAGGGACCGGCCCTTCTTCCGTCCCAAAGTAATCCGCAACCGCTCGGCGAGAGACATAAAAGGGCGGGTTTTCTTCATAGGCGCCCCACACGACATAGGCGACACGCCCGCCTGACTTCAGAACCCGATCTGCTTCTCGTGCTGCGGCGACCTTGTCGTCTGGAAACATAATTCCAAATCGACAGGTAACGGCGTCAAATAGGCTATCGTCAAAGGGAAGAGCTGTCATATTGGCTGCGGTGAACCGCATAATTTCCAAATCGAGATTATTGGTGCGCTCTCTTGCCGTTTGAAGCATTAGCGGTGTGAGGTCAGTACAGACGACATCACCCTCCCCGTTCATTGAATGGGCAATACTGACGGCAGGGTTTCCTGTTCCGGAAGCCAGGTCGAGAATTTTTTCTCCGGTTTGAATACCTGCTTCCGCAATGATCATCTGGTTGAACGTGTCATCGGCGGAAATGCCCTGGACGGCGGTTGCGGCCCAAGCCTTGCTACGCTGCTGCCAATCATTCCTGGCGTTTGACGTCATTTTGTCTCCTATGATCCAGCAGTACCGATGCCAAGCCGAGCGACGATTGGCATTTTATATATGTCCCCGTCTTTGTATGCAGCACAGTTGTTCTGCACGATTTTTAAAAGTGCGGCCCAATCCGTTTCTGACAGGTTCGAAACACGGTGGGGTACAGTGCGGGCGACGGCACGACGAAAATAGTCATCGTCGGGTTTTAGAGGACGTTCCTGCTTCAACTTGATTTCTTTGGCGGTCGTGAAACCGGCCTCGGCGATAACGTCACTGAGCAGTCCAGGGGCACCGAGAGTGTGACGGATCCTCCTTGGTGGAAACTTTTCGCCGAAGAATTCTTCGAGGCCGGCATTGACGGCGAGAAAAGTTGGATTGTCCTCTATCGGCCCCCAAACCATCCAGCCTGCTGTGCCACCAGGTTTCAAGACCCGCAGCGCTTCCTTTGCACAGGCTACCTTATCATCGGGAAACATCAGCCCATTGCGATTCGTAACGGCATCGAATGTACGATCAGGAAACGGGAGTGAGATCATATTGCCGGCAGTAATACGCAGATTTCCGATCGATAGCTTCCTGGCGCGTGCGCCCGCGACCGCCAGCATTTCGGATGTCATATCGCAGGCGGTAACAGTGCCCGTCGTGAGGTGTCCCGCGATGGTAATGGCAGGGTCGCCCGTCCCTGAAGCGACGTCCAGGACATCCATAGCCGAGGTAAGCCTAACTTCTTCTATCAGCCGGAGGTTAAATGTATCGTCGCTGGGTTTCGCTGCCGTAGCCGCTTCGGTCCAGCCTGGGCTGCGGTTTTTCCAGTAATCTGTTCCGTTCTCAGTGTCGCTGGCAGGGTCTGTCACCAGTTCGCCTGTTACTGACTCGCCCAAACGATCCGGTGCATCCACATTATTTCCGAAATTCGGAAAACTGGATCATGGTGCTCCTCGTTGACTGACCTTAACTCGATTTCGCGTTTGGTGTGGCGGACAAGTTCCTTTGCCATAACCTGTTCATCAACTGTCTTCACAATGACCCTGTCACCGCGCTGACCCTGGGAAGTTGGTGAAACAATGACAATGTCGCCAGGTCGAAAGACCGGCATCATACTGTCACCTGTAATTTCAAGCGCATAAGCTCCATCGTCACCGACATCGGGGCCCTCAACTGCCGTCCAACCACTGCCCGTTGGGAATCCCGCATCATCAAAAAAACCACCACCACCGGCTTTGGCCAATCCGATGAGAGGGTATCGTCGCGCTTTTCCGGCACCTGCCCCGGCACCGGCGAACGTGACAAAATCCGACAAAGTGAGGTCCGTAACTTCCAGAACTTTTGCGATGCTCTCGGTTGTCGGCCAGCGTGGTTTGCCTTGCGGATTCACGCGCTTGCTCTTGTTAAAACTGGTGGGGTCCAGCCCCGCCCGGCGTGCGAGGCCTGACGCTGAATACCCCTTGGCCTTGGCTACTCGGTCCAGGGCATCCCAGATATCTTTGTGTCTTAACATGCTTTGAGTTTTTCCTATTTGGGACGTGCTGTCACGTACCATCCTTAAATGACTGAGCGTAGGCGTGGATGTGATTGACCATTGCATGGAGTCCGTTCGCACGGTTGCCGCTCAAATGTGATCCAAGCTCGATAGCATCAAAAAAGTCGGGGGGTGTCGTAAGAATCTCATCGGGCAGGCGCCCGGAATATACCCGAAGCAACAGGGCAACAAGACCGCGCACGATCATGGCATCGCTATCAGCTTCGTAAACGATCCGTCCGTCACTGTCGTGGGCCCGGAACCATACCTGGGATTGGCACCCCTTCACCTTAAATTGTTCGGTGTGACACTCTTCCGGGAGGCCATCGAGACCCTTGCCGAGTTCGATTATATATTCGTACCGATCGACCCAATCATCGAACAGGCTGAATTCGTCAATAATGCTTTGTTTTGCTTCCGCAATGGTCACAAATATATTATTCATTTCAAGGACTTAATATTTAACCTTGTCTCTATTCCGTTTGGTATATAGACAGCCCGCCAGGTGATCAATCCTCATCCGTAAATCAGTCTCTCTGGTGAGCCAGTCCTCGCTGCGAATCAGGCTGTGTTTTATGGTCAGATCATAACTGACGGAAAGCAGGTTTATGTCGAGTGCGGGTATATCCGCTGCAGCCCCTCGCGCCGCACAAAAGCGGTCAGCATCGGGATTCGACATTTTGAAAAGTGGCACAGCGTTTCTAAGATTATTGCCACCAAATTTCGCCCATAAAACCGCTGTTAAAACTCTTAAATATGGGCTGGTTCCAAAACTGTCGGGGCCAGATGATCCGGTTTTATCGATCAAGCTTTGGGACATCGAGTTTTCAAATCCCATTGGGATGTCAGCCGGGTTCGATAAAAACGCCGAAGGTGTCGATGGGATCATGAATCTCGGGTTTGGGTTTGCGGAAGCTGGAACGGTAACGCCGTTACCCCAGCCCGGAAATCCAAAGCCAAACCTGTTTCGTCTGACGGAAGATGACGCGCTGATTAACCGCCTCGGGTTTCCAAGCGAAGGTGTTGATGTTTTCGCCGCGAATATGGAGAGCCGTCGAGAAGGCGCGACCGGCATTGTCGGAATTAATGTTGGCATTAACACCGGAACCGCAGACGCCGCCGGGGACATTGAGATTTGCCTGCAACGTCTTGCGCCCTATGCGAGCTATGTGACGATTAATGTGTCCTGTCCAAATACCCCCGGTTTATGCGCATGGCAGGCGGGCGACAAGCTGGCGGAAATGGTCGGACGTGCAAAGGCAGTGTTGGCTAAAGGTTCAGATGATCGAACGCCACCTTTGCTGGTTAAAATTGGTCCCGAGTTGGATGGGGATGGTCTTTCGGCCGTCGCCGACGTTGCGATGTCTGAAGATATTGATGGCTTGATTGCCTGCAACACGACCTCTGAGAGACCTGCGACATTGAGAAATATCAATGCAAGCGAAACCGGCGGGTTAAGTGGACCGCCCTTGCGGTGCCAGGCAACCAAGGTCCTATCGGACCTGTTCGTGATGACCCAGGGAAAAATTCCGTTAATTGGCTGCGGCGGCATTTCGACGGCAGACGATGCTTATGAACGAATTAGAGCCGGCGCGTCTCTGCTGCAGCTCTATACAGCGCTGATCTATGGCGGGCCGGGTTTGGTAGCTGATATCAAGGCAGGCCTTGCGTCGCGTCTTAGGGCCGATGGTTATAAAAAACTATCTGATGCGGTGGGGACGAACCATCTCTAACCCAAAAGGGTTTTGTTAACCATAATTCAATAGGTTGGCGCCAAATTATAGACTGGTTCCGTAATTCAGACGGTCTATGGTGTTTCTTTATCACATCCTCATCGCGGCGGTTTATACCCTCATTGCTGGTGCGACCGTGATCGGGTTACCGCAGCCATTCCCCGAAATCGGCTCTGCAATGGGTGCTATTCCAGGTGTTGTTCTCCCAGTTGGCTGTACGGTTTTACACGAGTCTTTTGCAAGGCAAGAAATACAGGCAAATCTGGCTGACGAGTTGGGCCACCTTCGCAATCGTAATGCGGAGCTTCAAATTACCCTTGATCGGGTTGAGCGCGAGACTGAAATCCTCAAAGGAGCCGTAAAGAAAATTGCCGAAAACGGCGCAACGGTAAAGAATACAAGTAAGAAGAACGTGGATTCTGTTATCGCTGAGGTCAAGGTCCTGCAGCGGCTGGTCAAGCAATTGTCGCCAGTGAGGGCGCAGTCGTTGCGCCTAAAGGCAGTACACCCCCCGCGCCGGTATCGAATACCCCGCGACCCATTCCCGGGCAGGCGCCAGGTATGTCGGGTTTGGATGACGATAGCATTCCTGAAATTGTCCGTGATGGGTTGGAGCAAAATCGCGTCGACCTCGTATTGCAGCCGATTGTTCAGCTGCCTCAGCGCAAACGCGTATTCTATGAAGCCTTTACCCGCATTCGGGATGAAAAAGGCGATAATCTGGTTCCAGAGCAATATATCGGGATTGCCGAACGGGAAGGTTTGGTCCCGGCGATTGATAACATGTTGCTATTTCGCTGTGTGCAGCCGGTGCGCCGAACGCAGAACAGTAAGCAGGATATCGGCTTTTTCTGTAATATTTCCGCGCACAGTCTCACCGATCGGCATTTTTTCAGTGATTTCGTCGAGTTTATGGCTGACAACGCCCGTTTGGCACCGAACCTGATTTTTGAATTTCCCTATGCGACAGTGGTTAATCGTGACCACGATATCGAACAACATCTGAAACAGTTGCCGTCGCTTGGATTCCAGCTTTCAGTGGATCAAGTCTCGAGCATTAACATCGATTGCGATGACTTGATCAAACATCGTTTTAAATATGTCAAACTCGATGCTGAGATTTTATTGGATGAAGTACGAAATCCGACCGGCCCCATTGCCATTGAAGATGTCAAACGGGTCTTTAATCGGCAGGGTATGGATCTGATTGTTGAAAAAATAGAGAGCGAGCCTCAATTGCTTGATCTCCTCGATCCTAAAATCGACTTCGGACAAGGTTATCTCTTTGGAGAACCCGGACTGGCCCGCGTAGAGTAGATCCTGCCTCTTTCCAATTCCGGTGCGCCGTGGCACAATCCGTCATCATGACGGATTCAATCCCTATTCTTTCCGGCATTTCCGAGTTAGCCGACGAATTTGACGCCTGTATTATCGATCTGTGGGGGGTCATTCATGATGGCGTGACCCTGTATCCTGGTGTGCTCAATTGCCTCAGGAAAATTGCGGCAACTGGAAAACCCTATGCAATGCTCACAAACGCGCCGCGCCGCTCTGACGCAGTCAGACGGGGGATGGATGGTATGGGTGTTGCGGACGAGCTATGTCCGATCATCATGTCCTCCGGAGAGGCGACGTATCTCGGCCTGTCCGAACGCAGGGAAGCCTGGTTTGAGGGTGTCAAACCGTCTTATATGCATATCGGCCCTGACCGCGATGACGGATTGTTCGACAATTTGGATTTACAAAAAATTGAGTCCGTCTCCAACGCAGGGCTGATCGTCAATACCGGCCCCTGGGGCGATGAAGAAACCGTTGCTGACTATGAAGAGCTTCTGCAGGAAGGCGCTGCAGCCGACGTGAAGATGGTTTGTGCCAACCCCGACCTTGAGGTTATCCGGGGCGGACACCGCATCATATGTGCTGGTGCCTTGGCCAAACGATATGAAGAGCTCGGCGGGGATGTCCTTTACTACGGCAAACCCTATCGGCCAATTTATGAAAGCTGTCTACACCGTATGGGAAATCCAGATTCTGCCCGTGTTCTGGCGATTGGGGATTCCCTTAAAACCGATATTGCGGGTGCCCGAAATATTGGCATGCATTCGGTGTTGGTGATTGGTGGCATTCATGGTGATGCATTCGCAGTTGATCCTGGCGACTATTCCGTCGAAGCAGGAAAGCGTATCGCAGAGATATGTGCGCCAGAGGGTGTCTTTCCCGACGCCGCTATCCAGATTTTTAGCTGGTAATAAGTTTCTCTCGGAATCCGTCCTGTCCTTGGTACGAATCATTGGGCTTGGCTATGATTTTCCATTGGTTGAGGAGTGTTTTGCCAACGATGCCGACGGGTATCCACGGCAAAATTTTCCTGAATTTTCTTGGGCGGGGTCGGGTCCTAAATGACACCGTAGATGCACTTCGCGCTGATCTCCGGCGCTTAACCCATCCGTCCGAAGATTCAGAAGAGCGGATCCAGGAGGTTGCCGATTCACTGCGTCGTCAAGCGCAGGAACTCTCCACCGTCTCAGAACGTGCGGTGTCCCAGGCCCAATATCTTCACGATGGTCTGCATAGACAAACCGAACAACTTGACGTGGTCGCGGGCAAGCTTTCGGAACGGGCCAGCGCGGTGCAGCAGTCAGTCGAAAAACAGGTCCATGAGCTTGAAACGGTTTCCAATGCCGTATTGGGCAAGCTCGAAGGAACTGGTCAGGCATTTGCGGCGCAGATCGAAGCGTTAGGGCCGGGAGCTGAAGAAGCGGCTGATCGCGTTCGGGCGGCAGCCGATACCGTGCACAATCATACAGATGGTGTGCTCAGTAACTTTGGCAAATTACCGTTGGGAGCGATGATACCGGCGAACGGTTGCGCCGCCAGGCGGAGCAACTCGGAGAGCAATCGGACATGGCGATTGCCAAGGTCAATGAAGTCAGGGAGAGCCTCGAGGCACAAGCAGCAGGCCTCAATAGCACGGCAAAGCAGGCATTGGAACGCGCATGGCAATTGGGCGATACGTTCCGCCAGCAGTCGGTTACGTTGATATCGGGTCTAAAACAGGCGGTGAACAGCGTCGACGATGTATCGGAGAATTTCCGGCAACGAACCGAACAGCTGATGACGGGTGCGCGCGCGACGGTTGGACAGGTTCATGAAACCGTAGAGGCTTTTCGCGAAGAGGCATCATCGCTTGGCGATGGCGCGGAACAAACAGTTTCGCGGATCAAACTTGCCGGCGATGAGATCAAAAGGGCGGGGACCGAGTTTGCTGGACAGGCGGATTGCCTTTCCGAAGTGGCCGCTCAAAAAATTGCCGATGCGGGCAATACTCTAATCCGACAAGGAGAAAGCATTTCCGCTACAGCGGACCGGTCCATCGAACAGGCTCGTGCGCAGATGGACGAAATCGCACAATCGCTGTCGGCGCATGCTATCGAATTGGCACAAGAACAAGAGAGTGCAAAGCAACGGGCTCGGGAGGATATCGAGAGCCTGACCGCTGAGCTGCGCAATCAGGCGGCTGAAATGAATGAGATCGCTGCCAATGCCGGTGGTGTGGCGATTGAAAAAATTGGTGGCGCATTTCGCCAACAATCAGAACGAATGGCGGAAGATGCGGAACGGACATCCCTCCTGGTTGAAGCAAGAACTCGGGAGGTCGCCGCCATTCTCCAGCAGCAAGGCGAGGCTCTTAATGCTGCATCTGAGGCTGCCGCTGATGTGACAACCGTTATAAGTGCGCTGAAAGATGAATCAGGTGCTTTGGAAACCTCCGCCAGTGTGGCGGAAGAACGCGTTGAGAGTATCGGCAGGGTTTTCCGCGCCGAGACTCAGGAACTTGCTTCCGCATCCGAACATGCCTCCCGACAGGTGGATTCAGTCAGACAATCGCTGCAACGCCATTCCAGCGAGATGACCAGCGCGTTGGATCGTGCAGCGGATCAAGCCACGCAGATAGGTGCGGTGTTCGCGGAACAGGCTGGCGAACTTGTCGAGGCGTCAGATCTCGCAGAGAAACAAGCCAAGCTGGTACGCCAGAACAGCTTCGATGCGCGCTGCGATATGTTCCTGCGGGCATCGCGCTTCATCATTGAAGATTTGAATTCGACGGCTATCGATCTTAATCGCTTGCTCGATGAGGTCGGGTCACAAAAGCTATGGCCACGGCTGGCACGAGGTGAAAAAGGAATTTTTGTTCGCTCCATGTTGCAGGACGATGCCCGACATGCCCGCGATGTCATCAAGGGTAAATTTGACGATGACGATAATTTTCGAAAATATGTTCAGCGCTATCTTGATCATTTTGAACGACTGCTCAACGAAGCCAATGAAAGTGATCCCGAAAATCTGCTAAGTTCGACCTTCCTGTCTGCAGATATCGGCAAGCTTTATCTCGTTCCTGCTCGGTCAGTCGGCAGACTAAACTGGAAATTCGAACGACCGGACAGCGTCCCGGTTTCTGACGGAGCCCTTCTTTTGCATGCGCTGCTGCTGACAATATTTATTGATACGGTGGGATTTGGCATTGTTTTGCCGCTCCTCCCGTTCTTCGCTGAAAGATTTGGTGCCAGCCCGCTTGAGGTTACGCTTCTGGCGACCGTCTTTTCCTTTTCCCAATTCGTATTTGCCCCGATTTGGGGACGGTTAAGCGACCGCATCGGACGCCGTCCCGTCATCCTGTTTACGCTTGCTGGCATGTTTGGCGGCTATCTGGCAATGACCGTTACAGATTCCCTGCTTATGCTATTTCTGGCGCGCGCTTTTATTGGATCAATGGCCGCAAATGCCGGTGTTATCCAGGCATTTATGGCAGACGTTACCAGCACGGCCGCGCGGGCAGGTGCGATGGCAAAAGTCGGCGCTGCTCATGGTTTAGGGTTTATCGTTGGTCCGGCGATCGGCGGTTTGTTTGCGGGCTCTGATCCCGCCAACCCCAACCTGGCATTGCCTTTTATTATCGCCGCGGCTTTGTCTGGAATAGCGTTTTGCATAGCCTGTTTTCAGGTACGCGAGACGGTCGCCGCGGAAATCCGCGAAGAGGCTGCAAAAGGTCAACGGTCGCTTGGCCGCGTATTTCTCGAGGCGATACGCATTCCCCAACTTGCTCTCCTATTCGTAGTCGTGACCATGACACCCTTCGTATTCTCTGGTGTGGAAACGACCTTTGTACTGTGGTCCGAGAGGATGCTTGGTTGGGGTCCCTGGCAGAACGGCCAGATCTATACCTTTATGGGCATTACAGCGGCAGCAACTCAGTGGTTTTTGGTCGGAAGATTGACCAGACGATTTGGTGAACATCGCTTGATTTCTGTTGGTGCCGCGATGATCTTTATCGGGGTGCTTTTACTTCCGAATATGACCGGAACGGTCGGTCTATGTGTTTCCTTTGCGTTTATCGTTTTTGGCGTCAGCATCAATAACCCCTCGCTTTCAAGTCTGGTGTCCAAATATGCCCATTCAGGTGAGCGAGGGAGTTTGCTGGGATTGTCGCAATCTTGCTCGGCGATGGCTCGCATTACCGGTCCTGCCTGGGCTGGCTTTGCCTTTGGGACCTATGGGCCGGAATGGCCGTTTTTATCGGGTGCCGTCGTGATGGTTGTGATGTTTTTGCTGGCAATTCAGGTGAAACCTGCTGCGGAATCCCGGAATGCCGGGAAATAGCTCTAAATACGGTGTTTCATGCTGATTTTAGATAGCCTTTCTCCTTGACGTAGAGCGTTGACATTATTAAAAAGCGCGGTCCCTGACGGAATGTCAGGTCCATTTAATTTATCTGTCCGGACAAAGAATATGTCACGTCGATGCAGTATTTCAGGCAAGGGTGTCCTTGCCGGTAACAACGTAAGCCACGCGCACAATAAAACGCGGCGGCGTTTTTTGCCCAATATTCAGGTGTCATCGATGCCGTCAGAAGCTTTGGGCCGGTCCGTAAAACTTAAGCTGTCGACGCAAACGATCCGCACGATTGAGAAAAATGGTGGCATCGACGCTTATCTTTTATCGACGTCAAACAGCAAATTGACAGATGAAGCTCAGCGTCTGAAACGGAAAATTCGCATCGCGACTGAGGCAGCCGCAGCGAGCTAATTTCTGCTCTGCCGGAACTTCTTGAAATTTTAAAGTTGAAGGACGGCGTTAGATGTCGTCGCACGCCATCAATGTCGAATAGGCCCGGTTGATAATCTTTAGCCGTTCCTCAGCCTTGCGGTCTCCACCGTGCGTATCCGGATGATTTTGTTTCACTAACGATTTATATCGTTCCTTGATATCGTCTTTGGTGACTGGACCATCCATATCAAGTACCGCCATCGCCTCTGATTCCGGTGACCCCGGACGGGGACGCCAACCATCCTCCTGCGGTGCCGCTGCCCTTACTCTGTCTCTTTCCCGGTTGTCAGCACCAAACACGCCAAAATCGATGTTTGGTGAATCGCCGGTTCCTGGTCTGCTGCCGAGGGGCCAAGTCGGACGCCACCAGGTAGTGTCAGCCCGTAACTGTTTTTCGATATCACCCTGGGACAAACCAGCATAATAATTCCAGCGAGAGTTATAGGCGCGTATATGCTCCATACAGAACCAGAAGTAATCGTTTAGATCTTCCCGCGATTTAGGCGCGCGAAATTCGCCGCGCTCGCAACACTCAGGAGCATCGCACATGCGAACACCTTCCTCAATGCGGGGTGCACTCAGGACTTCCAGTATTTGGTCGCGTTTTTTCACCTTGGCAGTATGGGGAGGCTATTCTTTACATACAAGAAAATTGGAGGGATTCCTGTTTCAAGATGCGCCCGTATAAAGGTGTGGCCATCTTTCCTTAACAAGCTCACCGTCGCTTGCCATGGCATGGCAGTTGTTGATTTGGTACGGCATGTCATCGGATTTTTGGGTCGGTGCCTCATGTCGCTGTGCAGCTTCGCGCTTGACTGTTTTATAGCCAATCGTACCAACCGGCCGTAGCAGGTCGACCATGTGAATACAGCCCTGAGCGCCGCCGAGAAGTTCACGAACGCGGCGGTTCCAGCCCCTCCCGATATGCTCACCCTTGAGTTTCTGAAATGCCGCGGTGACGCCGGGGCAGATGGCATAGGGTGTACCATCCATCGCGGCATCGACTGCCGTGATCATAATTTCCTCATTCAGCGTTAATCGAAGCCACATGTCATGGATCGGGACCCCGGGCTCAATCGTTCCACGATACTGATTTTCAAATGGGTAAGCCGAAGTGTCGGTCAAATGTCCTTCGACATCCCATTGTCCATCAGCTCGACGATAGCTGGTAACTTCAATGGCACGGGATTGGACAGGCTCACGGTCAGCGGATGGGGCAAGCGGCATTAGAATTCTCTCATGTTTGGCAATCTGTTCCGGAGAGCCGGTTTGTTATTCCAGTTCGATTTCTTTCTTGTCATCTTCTGGCTGGCTGGGTGGCGTGATGTGAATCATCGCCAAACGGTTTTTGCGGCGGCTGGCGACCTGAAAACGGTAGCCTTCAAAAGTGAAGATTTGCCCTTCTTCCGGAATGACGCGACCTATCTGGATGACCAGCCCGGCAATTGTAGCAGCATCATCGTCAGGAAGTTCCCAGTTGAGACGACGGTTGAGATCGCGGATCGTGACACGGCCATCGACAAGATACGTTCCGTCGTTTTGGCGCCGGACACCGACCGGAATTTCGTCATGTTCATCTGCAATATCACCGACAATTTCTTCGAGGATATCTTCTAGGGTGACAACACCCATGAGGGACCCATATTCATCGACAACTAATGCGAAATGCTCATGTCGGCGACGAAATGCCTGGAGTTGATCATGCAGAGACGTCGATTCCGGAATAAACCAGGGTGGCGTTGAAACGGAATCAATGTCGATCAGGTCCAGGTTGCCCTGGTTTTCGTGGACATGCAGCAATAGAACCTTGGCATGGATGACGCCGACAATATTGTCTGGTTCTCCACGCCATAGCGGAATCCTTGTATAGGGGCTGCTGACAACCTGATTGACGATATCGCTTGCGGGCAGGTCGGCATCAATCATCACAATGTCCTGACGATGGTGCATGACCTCGCCGACATTGACATCCGATAAATCGAGAATGGAGCGCAGCATGACCCGTTCACGCTGAACGGCAGGCCTGTCCCCCATATGCAGATCAATTGCGCCCCGTAAGGTTTCTTGCGCGGCTGTAAACTCCTCTTCGGTGTTAAATTTGACGCCAAACGGTCGCAATGTTGCCGTGATGAGAAGATTGATCGTATGGGTGATGGGCGAAAGCAGCACAACGACATAGCGAAACATCGGAGCGATCAGAAGCGCTACTCTGTCGGCATTGTGGAAGGCGTATGTTTTCGGCATCACCTCGCCAAAAATCAGCACGAGGATGGTCATGGCCACGGTGGCGTAGATAACACCTGTTTCGCCGAAGAACCCGATCAATAGGCTGGTTGCCAGGGCCGATGCCAGAATATTGACGAGATTATTCCCGAGCAGGATCGCGCCAATGAGTTTCTCGCGTCGTGAAAACAGCTTGGTCACGATACCAGCACGTTTATTGCCCCTTTTCTGAAGCAAGTGCATACGCGGGCGTGACGCGGCTGTCAGCGCGGTTTCCGAGCCTGAGAAAACCCCCGACAATATGAGAAGAACAGCTATGCCACCGATTGTGGCAAGAGTTTCAGTTTCCATTCTTTGCGTTGTCCTAACGCGGGTAATTCATGTTGTTACGTACCATTGATTGCTGCGTCACGCGGCAATTGCCCTATCCAGCATCGTCTCCACATCGTCAATATCAACATCTGACGTAATGAAGGCATCCCCAATTCCGTGGGTCAGAATGAAAGTTATTTTGCCATTCTGGACTTTTTTATCTTGTGCCATGTGACCGATGAGTGAAGTGCTTTGCCATGCCTGGCCAGCGACGTCTGTGGGTTGAATGGGTAATCCAATCGACTGAAGATGCGTTCTGACACGGGTGGCGTCTTCTGCAGGGCATATCCCCATCTGGACTGATAAATCGAACGCCATCATCATGCCGATCGCGACGGCTTCACCGTGCAGCAATCTGTCACTAAACCCTGTTTCTGCTTCCAGAGCATGTCCAAATGTGTGCCCAAGGTTCAAAAGGGCTCGATCGCCCGCTTCTTTCTCGTCACGGCTGACAATATCGGCCTTGGCACGGCAACTCGTCATAACCGCCTGTTGCCGTATTGCCATATCGCCCTCAATCACGGCTTTGCCATTTTTTTCAAGCCATTCGAAAAACCCTTTGTCACCGAGAAGCCCGTACTTGGCCACTTCAGCATATCCAGCCAGGAGTTCACGTCGTGGCAAAGTGTCGAGGACACCGGTATCGGCCAGAACAAGCCGCGGCTGGTAAAAACTCCCAACCAAATTCTTTCCGTGCCGCGTATTGATACCTGTTTTGCCCCCAACCGAACTATCGACTTGCGCCAGCAAGGTGGTCGGAACCTGGATAAAATGTATGCCGCGCAGAATGACACTGGCCGCAAATCCGGTGATGTCGCCTATAACACCGCCCCCCAGTGCGATGAGCGTAGATCGGCGTTCGGGCCCCGTATCCAGTATGGCGTTTACAAGGTTCCGGAAGCCGTCATAGCCCTTGGTATTCTCGCCAGCGGGAAGTGTAATTACCGTGCTGGAGATACCAGCTGACTGCAGGGATGCGCTGAAATTTTCGAGATGATGTTTTGATACATTGTCGTCGGTGATGACGATTACCGGTTCATGGTCAATCACGGGGGCGACCAGTTTCCCCGCATTGCTGATCACGTCGGGACCAGAAACCATGTCGTAGCTCCGATCACCGAGTGAAACGGAAAGAGTTTCAAAATCGCTCATTGCGTTGCCTCCGCAATGACGCTGTCAGATGATGGCAACAACTTCTCCAGAGCTTCGATTGCCTGATCCACAGTAACGTCCGGCGATTCATGGCCGCTTTCGATAACGATATCTGCTTGCTCATAGGCTGGGTGCCGTTCTTCGATTAACTTTTCCAGTTTTTTGCGAGGATCGGTATTTTGAAGCAGCGGCCGTGTATTGCGTCGAGCTGTCCGGTTAAGCAGGAGTTCAATATCTGCCCGAATCCAGATCGATGTCGCTGTTTCCTTTATTCGTGCGCGCGTATGCGCATCGACAAAGGCACCACCACCAGTTGCTAAAACCTGGACTGGTTCGTTCAGCAACCGATCAATGACTCGCCTTTCGCCATCCCGAAATGCTGGTTCGCCATAAAGTTCAAATATATCAGGGATTGAACAGCCTGCGGCCTTCTCAATTTCGTCGTCAGCGTCAACGAAAGTCAGTCCCAGGCGTTTGGCCAATCTCTTGCCAATACATGTCTTGCCGGCGCCCATCAGCCCCACCAGGACGATGGTTTTCGGTATATGTAACTGCTTATTCGCGCTCATTTTTCGGTCGACATTATGTGAGCCGGTGACCCCATTTTATTGAAAATCCTTGGTCCGGCCGGTAGATTGCCCAAAATTCGCCATGATTAGACGCTATCTACCCTATGATCGATGAATATATGACGGTTTCTGCGTCATGTCGCGTGGAATTATATGGCGTCGATTCACTGCGGCGTGATACAGAAAATAAGGTAATGGCGGGATTGTAGCCTAACCCCGAAACCCTGCGCGGCGTTGAAGATGCGAGTAACCGTTATTCTATTGATGTTTTTGGCCGTCCTGATAATTGGTGGGGGCGGATTCCTGGCGATGTGGGATATTCCTGCTCCTTCATCCACAATTGAAAAGACACTTCCCGATGACCGTTTCCCGCGTTAATCCCACTCTTGCCGCCACGATCTTCGTGGGGGTGCTAGGTATGGGGGCACCCGCTAGCACTATATCTTTGAACGGTCTGCAGTTAGCGCAGGCCTCGACGCCTGAAACCTCGAAACCCGCAGGGGAACTCTCAACACCCTCGCAATCATCACCTCAGGTGGCTCCGGCTGAAAGCGCCAGGCCGGTGAAAAGAGTCGCACCGGTTCGTTTAGGACCCCGCCGCTCTGTAATCGGGGACACGACCTCTTCGGGGGCGGCCACGACAGCGCCACCGGCGTACAAACCTGTATCGCCGTCAAATGGTAGCGATGGAGCCGTGGTTATTCAGACTTTAACTGAACTTGATCCAGATTCTGTCGGCGTCATCGATGATTCAAGCGGCGGTCTCGGTGTGGAAATGTGGCAGGGTACAAGCAGGTCCCTTGTTGCACGTGCCATTGCGGCGCTACCAGCGCGCGTGCGTTCTCCGACCATGCGCCGACTGTTACAACGATTGCTTCTGACACAGGCGGTCGCGCCAAAGGGAGAAAAAACCGAGCCAGGGTTGTTTCAGTTGCGTGTCAAAGCGTTATTTGCCTCTGGAGACATTAAATCTGCCCTGTCACTTATTTCTTCTGCCCCGCCCGGCGCGCGGGAAGAATATTTGGTGCGCTATGGCATTGATGGCGAATTTTTTCAAAACAACATAGCGGGCGCCTGCCACCGGGTACGGGCCTATAGCGATGAGTTTAAGGGCCCCTATTGGCAGCAGGTTGCTGCCTTTTGTCTCGCCATGGCCGGGAAAAGGGATGAGGCGGCGCTATTGTCGGACGTCTTGGCCGAACGAACTGATGCCATTCACCCAGCGTTTTTTGCGGCCATGGAAAGGCTGTCCGGCGCCACGCCTCCGCAAATCGCGAGCCTTACCGGCCCTTCTGCGTTACACCTGAGTTTAATGCGTTCCGCAGGACTGGCTCTGCCTGATGATGCGACTGAGCAGGCTTCTCCCGCGGCGTTGCGCGCGATAGCGTTAAGTCCGAATGCGGCGCTTGATTTAAGACTTGTCGCGGCGGAGAAAGCCGCCGAAATCGGCGTACTTGATGGTAAGGTTTTGGCGGAGATTTATGGTGCGGTCGCCTTTGATCCAGCCGTTGTTAAGCAGGCCGTCAGCCAGGCGGCTACGACCTGGGGCCCGGGAGGGCGTGCACTCTTGGTGCAAGCGGCCCTGAAAGCCAATACTGCTGCAGAGCGCCTTAAAATTATCCAATCCGCAATCCAATTAGCCCGGCAAAAAGGAGGTTGGCGTGTTACCGCGCTTGCATTGGGTCCCATGGTCTCTGCGCTGACGCCATCCGCCCAAACAGCAGGGTTTGCAGGGGGGGCTGCCCGTATCCTCATCGCGGTCGGCGATATTGCTGGCGCGCGCAAGTGGCTGGCAAATGCCGATGCGCAAGATTTGAAAGGCCCGAAGAAATTTGATCTCTGGCCGCTACAAATATTCATGAGTGAAGGCGGCGTTCTCAACGTAGCTCCCAAAGAGATTACGGCCTGGTGGAAAGATCGAACGGCTGCCGGTGTGGATGCAGCTGTTCAGGCAAAAACACTGTTTAGTCTGTTGAGCGCGATGGGGGTTCAGATCCCGTCTGAACTTTGGGCGAAACTTATCGATGGCGAGTCTGGCTCTCAGGCATTTGTTCCAGGCCCTGCCGTACGAAATGCGTTGTCACGCGCCGCGCTTACCGGTAGTCGGGGCGGGACAATAGCAATGGCACTTGTCGCTCTTGGAGAACGCGGCGCTGGTGTGGAAAACTTATCAGCGGTCGAAATGGCTGTATCCGCTTTGAAGAAAATCGAGTTTCAATCGGAGGCACATGCCATAGCGTTGGAGGCAGCCGTTGCAGCAGGGCTCTAGGCGATCTTTTACCCAACGTGAAACGATATCGCTTTCGCGTCGCGCCGAAGCCTTTCTGGAAATGCTTGCTGTTGAACGCGGGGCCTCTCCAGGAACAGTCGACTCCTACCGAAATGATTTAAAGTCATTTGAAAAATTTGTGACCAAACTTGGTGAGCAGTCATTCGAAACGTCCACCGGCACGGTGCGTGGCTTTATGGCATCGATGGGCGGTGCGGGAATGGCCCCAACGACGATGTCACGCCGCTTGTCGGCATTGCGACAGTATTTTGGTTTTCTGGTCGCGGAAGGTGTCCGTAATGATGATCCGACGGAAGCCATCGAAAGTCCACGACGTGGCAGACCTTTGCCCAAAGTGTTGTCAGAAAGCGATGTCGAGAAGCTCCTCGCTGGTGCTCATGCGGTTCAGGCCCCCCGGGGGGCCAGGTTGATTGCCATGGTTGAGCTGCTTTATGCGACGGGTTTGCGTGTATCGGAACTGGTCGGGTTACCTCTCGGTGCTCTGGCACGCGATCGCTCCGTGGTGACGGTGCGTGGCAAGGGTGGTCGCGAACGCATAGTACCTCTCAGCCTTCCAGCGCGGGAGGCCATAGAGGCCTGGATCTCGGTACGGTCTCGATTTATAGAAAAAAATAAGACGTCGCCTTGGTTGTTTCCCTCCAAGAGCGCCAGGGAAGGTCACTTGACCCGAGGGATGTTTGCGCAGCTTCTTAAAGAACTGGCCGTTGGCGCCGGGCTTCCGGCGTCGTCGGTGTCTCCGCATGTTTTGCGACATGCCTTTGCCAGCCATCTATTGGCGCATGATGCGGATTTGCGGTCTGTTCAGCAGATGCTGGGTCATGCGGATATTTCGACAACACAGATCTATACACATGTTCTGGATGAGCGGTTAAAATCACTTGTCCGAAATTACCATCCACTGTCAGGCAATATGGCCAGTGGTACAGTTTAAAATGATTGGTAGCGTTTAGAGGAAATCATGACGAGTTTTCTGGAATTTGAAAAACCGGTCGCCGAGCTCGAAGGCAAGATGGAGGAACTCCGTCACATGTCGGATATCGGTGATATAAAAATCGCTGATGAGTTATCCAGGCTTCAGGGACGGATTGATAAATCCCTCACCCAGATCTACACGAAGCTGTCCCCCTGGCAGACCGTCATGGTGGCGCGCCACCCGGATCGACCACATTGTGTGGATTACATTTCATCCTTGATAGACGAGTTTACGTCGCTTGCCGGGGACCGCGTCTATGCCGAAGACGCCGCAATTTTGGGTGGCCTCGGGAGATTCCGTGGCCGGTCCGTTGTCGTTATGGGACAGGAAAAGGGCAACGATACAGAATCCCGGGTTAAACATAATTTTGGTATGGCACGGCCGGAAGGGTATCGGAAAGCCCAGCGCCTGATGCAGCTTGCTGAGCAGTTCTCTCTGCCGATTATAACGCTTGTTGATACCCCAGGTGCCTATCCGGGGATCGGAGCGGAAGAACGCGGGCAGGCGGAAGCCATAGCGCGGTCAATCGAAGTTTGCCTTGGCTTAACTGTTCCGGTGGTCAGTGTTGTTATTGGCGAGGGTGGTAGTGGCGGTGCCATCGCCATAGCTGCTGCCAACCGTGTTCTTATGATGGAGCATTCGGTCTATTCCGTTATATCGCCTGAAGGCTGTGCGTCGATATTGTGGCGCAGCGCTGATCACGCAGAAGAAGCTGCAGGCGCCTTGAAAATGACTGCCAAAGATTTACTGCGTCTAGGGGTGATTGATGCGATTATTCCGGAACCGCTTGGCGCGGCGCATCGGAATCGTGACGATACGATAAAGCGTGTCGGCGACGGTATCGATGAGGCATTGAAAGAAATCGACGACCTCGACGGCGCAGCCCTTAAGGCGCAACGACGTGAACGGTTTATTACACTCGGGAACGACGTTTTGTCATCGTAAGAGCAGGGTAGAGCGGTGTGACGCTATACCCGGCCGTGGCAAAGCTTGAATTTTTTCCCTGACCCACAAGGACAGGCTGCGTTGCGTGGCACTTTGCCCCAGCTTTCCGGTTCTTCCGGATCGATCCATCGGCCCAGCGGTTCATGAAGTCGCCACCCTGGAGGGACGTCGGCAGGATCAGTGCCTGCCGGATACACTTTGGGTCCCTGCACCATTGATTGAACCTGAGCGGCCGGGTGAAGTTCGTCCGGCAATGCGGCCATGCCTGGATCTTCGTCGAAGGCGGGGTCGTTGCGGGTTTCTTCCATTTCACCCATTTCGTAATCCATTAACCCGTCCGGGTCTTCGTCGGATATTTCCATGTGACAAAGAACCTGTGTCACGGTTTCGCGCAACATCGCCAGCATCTGATCAAACAGATCAAAAGCTTCATGTTTATATTCGTTCAATGGGTCTTTTTGCGCGTACGCGCGCAGCCCTATCCCCTGGCGCAAATGGTCTAGCGCCAGCAAATGCTCTTTCCAAATCTGATCGAGGACTTGCAGCAGAACGCTCTTTTCGGCGAGTCGCATCATTTCGGGGCCGTAATTCGCCACTTTTTCCGCCATGCGCCGGTTTGCAGCATCCGTCAGGCGTTCGCGAATTTCCTCATCCGCAATGCCTTCCTCTTTTGACCAATCGGCAACCGGTAGATCGAGGCCAGTAATGCGCAGCACTTCTTCGTGCAAAGAATCTGTATCCCATTGTTCTGCATAGGCTTTTTCAGGAATACATTTTGCAACAATGTCGTCGATAACCTGCCGCCGCATATCATTCACGGTGTTGGAGACATCATCGACCTCCATCAACTCGCGACGTTGTTCATAGATCACCTTGCGCTGATCATTCATGACGTCATCGAACTGCAGCAGATTTTTCCGGATTTCGAAGTTGCGCTCTTCGACCTTGCGCTGAGCTTTTTCCAACGCTTTGTTGATCCAGGGATGGACGATAGCTTCACCTTCTTCAAGGCCAAGCTTTTGTAGCATGGTATCGATGCGTTCAGAGCCAAATATCCGCATCAAATCATCTTCCAGAGACAGGAAGAATTTGGATGCGCCGGGGTCACCCTGACGTCCGGAACGTCCACGGAGCTGATTGTCGATCCGTCGGGATTCATGACGTTCGGTGCAGATGATGTATAGCCCGCCAGCTTCTATGACAACATCGCGCGCCGCTTCGATTTCCGCCTCTATTCGGGCCCGGATTTCGGGTTCCTGTGCATCGCGTTTTTTCTGATCCTTGATTTTGGACAACTCTTCCATGACCTGCATGTCGACATTGCCGCCGAGCTGAATGTCGGTTCCGCGGCCTGCCATATTGGTAGAAATGGTGACCTGTCCGGGTTTGCCGGCCTGGGCGACAATAAAGGCTTCCTGTTCATGGAAGCGCGCATTAAGCACGTTGTGTTCGATTTTGCGCTTCTTCAGAAATGCCGCGAGCTGCTCAGATTTTTCAATCGAGATTGTGCCAACCAAAGCCGGTTGGTTACGGGCCCGGCATTCTTCGATCAAGGCAAGCACTGCTTCGTTCTTTTCGTCAGCGGTGCGGTAAACCTCATCATCAAGATCTTCCCGCAGACAGGGCTTGTGAGTCGGGATTTCAACAACGTCCAGCCCATAAATATCGCCGAACTCTCCAGCTTCGGTCATCGCCGTACCGGTCATGCCGGCCAGTTTGGGATAGAGCCGGAAATAATTCTGGAAGGTAATGGAAGCCAGAGTCTGGTTCTCATTCTGAACCTCGACATGTTCTTTGGCCTCAAGGGCTTGATGCAGCCCTTCTGAATACCGCCGACCTTCCATCATACGACCGGTAAATTCATCGATGATGATCACCTGATTGTCCTTCACGATATAGTCGGTATCGATCTGGAACATGGTGTGGGCTTTGAGAGCCTGGTTGACGTGATGGACGACAGCAATGTTGTTGATGTCGTACAACGACGACCCACTCATCAGGTCTGACCCGGCGAGTAATTCTTCTGTTTTTTCGACACCGGATTCGGTAAGCGCGACAGTCTTTTGCTTTTCGTCTTTCTCGTAATGTTCTTTATCAAGGTTGGGGATCAGCTCATTGATCCGGCGATACATTTCAGATGAATCTTCTGTAGGACCTGAAATGATAAGCGGCGTTCTGGCTTCATCGATCAGAATACTGTCGACTTCGTCAACAATCGCGAAATTGAATTTTCGCTGAACCATGTCCTCCAGACGAAACTTCATGTTGTCGCGAAGATAGTCAAAGCCATATTCGTTGTTGGTGCCGTACGTAACATCTGCGGCATAAGCTTGCTGCCGCTCTACGTCGTCCAGCCCATGAACAATGCAGCCAACGGTCAGTCCTAAAAATTCATAGACTTGCCCCATCCAGCCGGCATCGCGTTGAGCCAAGTAGTCATTAACGGTAACAACATGCACGCCTTTGCCGGAAAGGGCGTTGAGATAAACCGGCAGGGTGGCGACCAGCGTTTTACCTTCACCGGTCTTCATTTCAGAGATGGCGCCCTCGTGGAGAACCATGCCACCCAGCATCTGGACGTCAAAATGACGCTGTCCCAATGTCCGTTTGGCAGCTTCGCGCACGGTGGCGAAGGCATCACACAATAGATCGTCGAGAGTTTCGCCCGCCTCATGTCGCGCGCGCAGCTCGGCCGTACGTGCTTTCAGGGCATCGTCGTCGAGCACCTCGAGCGCAGGCTCAAGGGCATTGATCTCTTCTACTCTTTTTTCAAGTCGTTTCAGATAGCGACCATTGGCGCTTCCGAAAACGCTCTCTGCCAACGCAGCGAACATTTAGCCTCTCTTATATGCGGATTTCCTTGCAGGCTCCGCAATTTAGCATTAAGCGGGTGGCAGACACATAGGTACCTACCGCGTCTCTGTCAACGATTAGGGATATAGCGCTTTGAACCATTATTTGCACCGTAATCTTGCATGTAATGTAGCATAGACCGTTATAGTCCAAAATTGTGGCAAAACTGCGAACATTTAGTTACCTGCCTACGATATATTTGCGAATACGAAATTGACGTCATGACAACCATCTCACCCCTTGCTCCCAAACGGTTTCCAACCCTTCCCGAGATACCCGGCGTTACGCTCGCTGCTGGGGCCTGTGGTCTGCGATATAAGGGGCGGAGCGACGTGATGTTGGCGGAACTGGCATCCGGTACGGCGGTAGCCGGCGTTTTTACCCGCTCATTGACCGCCGCCGCGCCCATTGATTGGTGCCGTTCCGCGCTCAAAACGGGTCGGGCGCGGGCAATTGTTGTGAATTCTGGCAATGCGAATGCGTTTACCGGGCGGGTGGGTGAACTCGCTGTGACGGATACTGTAAAGGAAGTCGCTAAAGTCGTTGGCTGCCCAAAAAATCAGATTTTTGTGTCTTCTACAGGTGTAATCGGTGAACCCTTGCCGGTCGAACGGCTAACCAAAGCATTGCCCCTGTTGCACAAGAAACTTTCTGCAAAATCATGGAAAGCAGCGGCCAGTGCCATCATGACGACGGATACGTTTGCCAAGGGTGCGACACGGACGACGCAGATCGATGGCGTGCCCGTGACACTAAATGGGTTTGCGAAGGGGTCAGGCATGATCGCGCCGGATATGGCGACAATGCTGGGGTATGTTTTCACCGACGCCAAAATTGCCCCGCCGGTTCTACAGAAAGCACTAAAAGCCGCGACCGAGAAATCCTTCAACGCCATCACTGTTGATAGTGATACCTCGACCAGCGACACCGTTTTGTTATGTGCGACCGGAAAAGCCCGGCACAAAGCCGTTACAAGTTTAAGCGATCCGCGCTTTAAGGATTTCCGACAGGCACTTGAGTCGCTGATGATTGATCTCGCGCAGCAAATTGTTCGCGATGGTGAAGGGGCGAGCAAATTCATCGAGGTCACGGTGACGGGGGCTGCGTCAACATCGGCAGCAAAAACAATTGCCCTCACCGTTGCAAATTCCCCACTCGTGAAAACCGCGATTGCCGGTGAAGACGCCAATTGGGGCCGGATTGTTATGGCTGTCGGTAAAGCCGGTGAGAAAGCGGATCGTGATGCGCTCGATATAAAAATCGGTGGCGTCCAGGTCACGATGGATGGTTTACGCAAACCGGGTTATGACGAAACGCCGGTGGCGCGACACATGAAAGGCGATGAGATCGACATCTCTGTTGATGTCGGTGTGGGGCGCGGCAAAGCAACGGTTTGGACCTGCGATCTGACGCATGGCTATATCGATATTAACGCTGACTACCGGACCTGAGTTTCACCGTGGCTGAAAATGGTCCCATCATTTTGGTTGTTGCCGTTGCGCTGGTTGATGTTGATGGTCGGGTTCTCATTGCACAGCGTCCAGAGGGAAAATCGATGGCCGGATTGTGGGAATTTCCGGGCGGAAAGGTAGAAGAAGGCGAACAACCCGAAGCCGCTCTGATCCGAGAGCTCGGAGAAGAGCTTGGCATCGACATCACCAAGAATTGTCTGGCCCCCTTTACCTTCGCATCGCACAGCTATGATGATTTTCACCTGTTGATGCCCCTATATGTCTGCCGTGTTTGGGAAGGCACTGTGACTCCCAAAGAGGGGCAAACCCTCAAATGGGTGCGACCGCTGCAGCTTAAAGATTATCCAATGCCGCCGGCGGATGTGCCGTTGGTCGCTATGTTGCGCGATCTCCTGTAGAATCTCCTGATGTTTCTATCCATGATCCGTTCCAATCCGCGCGGTTGGCTTATTGTCACGGTAATTTTTTTCACCGTAAGCTTTTCGTTTGCCGCCCGGATGTCATTGCCGGTTCTTATCCCTGTTTGGGAGAAGGAGTTCGAATGGTCACGGACTTTTCTGACATCTGGCGCAGCACTGATCATGATCGTCATGGGGAGTGTCGCGCCCTATGCCGGCCATTTATTAGATAAGTTCGGCCCGCGCTATCTTGTCTCTGGCGGCACAATTCTAAGCGGATTTTGCGTCATTCTTGGCGCCATGATGGACTCTTCCTCTCTCTTTTTGTCGCCAGTTTGGGTCTTTATCGCGGTTTACTGCATTCTATCTGCGGTCGGGTATGGCATGGTCAGTCTGCCGGTGGCGACGGCGACGATCACCCGTGAGTTTGTCGAAAATCGTGGGCTTGCGACATCGATTGGCACTTCTGGTGTTGGGGGTGGGCCGTTGATGTTTATTCCCCTTATGGCATGGGCCATCACCGTAGCAGGCTGGCGGCCAACCCTGATCGTTTTCGGGTCCCTTATCATTGCGATAGGGGTACTCGCCTTTATATTGTTGCCGGGTGAACGAACGGATGCTGCTGAAAAGAAGGACGTTGGTGACGGTTCCAAATCGTTTTTGGCCAAGTTCAGTTTACTGATTCGCAGCCCGGTTTTCTGGCTGCTGGGCGGGGCCTATTTTATTTGTGGTTTCACCACCGCGGGCATCGTCAAAGTTCATCTCATTCCCTACGCCGCATCATGTGGCTTCACCCTTACCACCGGGGCGGCAGCAACTGGTGTCCTTGCCGGGTTTGATATGGTGGGGATGGTGATCGCGGGTTATCTCACGGATAAATTCAGTCGGCCTGTATTGTTGGGCAGTGTGTATTTCCTGCGGGCTCTTACTTTTATTATGCTGTTCTTTATCACCGACAATTACGCGCTGTTGTTCATTTTTGCGATTCTGTTCGGCACTCTCGATTTTGCGACGGTACCGCCAACAGCTGGGCTTATTGCCAGCCATCTCGGTGTCAGCACGATGGGCTTCAATATGGGGATTTTGTTCCTCGGACATTCAATCGGCGGTGCCTTGGGAGCGGTCGCCGGGGGCGCTCTGTTTGATTTGTTCCAGACCTATGATTGGACCTGGATCGCCGGATTGACGCTGGCCCTTATTGCAGCGGTCCTTGCCTGGTCGGTGCCTGAAAAACGCGACGAAACCCCTGCCGGTGCGGAGCCGGTTGCCGCCTGATCTTATGTCTTTTTCGCTGGTCCTGCTTTTTCGCCAGCCGATTGCTCTTCGCTTTCCAAGGCCTCGGCGAGACTGGCTGTCGCACTGCCGGGTCGTAACGGCTGTTGCTGCGACGCATCAGGCGCCCAGCCGGTGAGATACAGGATCTGAAAGCTCGCCGGAATCCGACCATCTTTATCGCCAAAGAGCTCCGCATAGCGTTCGGCCACACGCAAAAACAGTTCCCTTTTGGAAAAACTCCTTGGTCTGGCGAGTACAGCATTGGTTTCACCCATACCTCTTAAATCACGCATTAAGGCAAATACATCTGGGTAGGTAACGGTGATCATATCGCTATCGGCGACCGGTAGATTAAATCCGGCGCGCTGGAGCAGTGATGCCGTATCAGCAAGTTCGGCGAAAGGGGATACGCGGGGCGATACGCCGCCAGAGATTTCGGCCTCGACCTCCATCATTATCTGCCTGAGTTCGGTCAGTGTTTCCCCGCCAAGTATGGCAGCCATAAACAATCCATCCGGCTTTAAAGCCTGACGGCACTGTATCAGCGTACCGGGCACATCATTGGTCCAGTGGAGCACTAAATTGCTGACAATGAGATCCGAGCAGGAGGGTGATATCGCCAGGGTTTCCTCATCGCCAACAAAGCTGTATTCCGTTTCTTTTCGGGTGAGACCCATTTCATAAATGGTCCCAATTGATGAATTCTTGGCAAGAAGCTGTTTCAGGTCGTGACCGCGTGCACCGAGATCAATAACGAGGGGGAACTTCCGTTTTACATCCGCCACGCGGTCAACGAGACGCTCGGCGACCTCACGAAATAGAAAGTCATGATCTTTAAAAGTCGGGGCGGCGCGTTCCCGTTGGCGACGGACAGCCATTCGGTCAAAAATGATCGCGCTATTTTCGGGCTCACCTGTGGGCATGTGCAGACTATGCCATGAGGGTTGGACGGTTGAAAGCGGGTCGGTTGTCCGTGGAACCGCCGTCGCCTAGAATACGCAAAATTTTACATCTGAATGAGTTTTAGTTTCGTCATGACCAATCAAATTTCTCCCGCAGACCTCCGTAACTGGCTTCTAGATGATAAGGAGTTGGCTCTTCTTGATGTCAGGGAAGAGGGGGTGTTCGGCGCCGACGGGCATTTGCTGTTTGCTGTCTGTTTACCAATGAGCCGGTTGGAGCTGGACATCCTGTCGTTAGTACCACGAAAATCTGTCCGGCTGGTTTTGTGCGATGGCGGCGATGGGCTCGCCGAGCGTGCCGCCGCTAAAATTGATGATTGGGGTTACGAGAATATCTCTGTCCTCGCCGGTGGTGTTCCAGCGTGGGAAGCCGCTGGCAATGTCGTGTTTCGCGGGGTGAATGTCCCGTCGAAGGCTTTTAGTGAGTTTGTTGAGATTGAATCCGATACACCGAACGTGTCGGCCGATGAGTTGAAGGCGATGATGGATGGCGGCGAGAACATGGTTGTGCTCGATAGCCGCCCCTGGGTCGAATACCGCCGAATGAATATTCCCACCGGTATCGATTGCCCTGGCGCGGAACTGGCCTATCGGGTTCACGATATTGTTGATGATCCGGAACGGACGGTTGTGGTCAACTGCGCTGGCCGTACGCGGAGCATCATAGGCGCCCAATCGCTTATTAATGCTGGCGTGACGAATAAGGTTTTTGCCCTAAGGAACGGCACAATGGGCTGGGCGTTGGCTGGATATGATCTTGAGACGGGTAGTGATCGTAATTTCCTGCCTGTAAGTGATGCCGGTCTGAATGATGCTCTTGAATGTGCTGAACGGGTTGCCAAGCGATTTGGTGTACAAACCATCAATCACGCCACCTTAGAGAAATGGCAATCAGAAACCGAGACAAGCTCGCTCTACCTGCTTGATGTCCGTAATCCCGATGAATATGCCGCGGGCCATTTGCCGGGCTCACTTTCGGCGCCCGGCGGCCAACTTGTACAGGCGACCGACAAATGGGCCGGAACTTATAGAAGCCGGCTGGTATTAATCGATGATACCGGAGTACGCGCGACGATGACGGCGTCCTGGCTTATTCAGATGGGGTGGCCAAATGTATTTGTGCTCAAAGGCGGCCTCGACGATACAGCACTCGAAAGTGGGGCTCAGCAAGCGCCGATGATCCCAGTCGAAAATAATGTCGAGAAAATTTCTGTTGAGGATTTAAAGCAGCAACTTGATGACGGATCAGCAACCGTTGTCGATGTCGCTACCAGTCTGGAATATAAAGCCGGTCATATTCCGGGTGCCTGGTGGGCGGTACGCTCCCGCCTGGGTGACTCTCTCGCAAAGATCGAAGGTGAAGGGACCCTTATCTTTACATCGCCCGATAGCGTTCTCGCGGCCTATGCCGCGTCGGATGCAGTTGGTCTGACTGATCGTTCGGTAAAATTGCTGGAAGGCGGCACCGCCGCCTGGAAAGCGGACGGGATGCCTGAGACACAGGGTTTTGAGAATATGGCTGATCAGAATAATGATATTCAGTACAAGGCCTATGATCATGACGATAATATCGAGTTTCACATGCAGGAATATCTGAGCTGGGAAACTGGTCTGGTGGAACAGGTAGAGCGCGACGGCACCGCTCGATTTAAACATTTTCCCGTCTAATGTCTGCAGTTCGGAAACCTTCTTCATCGGCGGTTTCCAACGCAATATCGCGCGGCGTCGCCGCTGTTGCTGACCTTCTGTTGCCGCGGCGCTGCATTTCCTGTGGCACAGTTGTTGAAGGCGAAGGCGCGCTTTGTGCCAGCTGCTGGCCGGATGTCCGGTTTTTATCGCAACCGCATTGCGCCGCCTGTGGTTTTCCTTTTGAGTTCGATCACGGGGCCGATGCCTTATGTGCCGCCTGCTATCGGGATATACCGCTTTATGAGCGGGCGCGCGCTGTATTTCGATATGATGATGCCAGCCGACAGGCGCTGCTGGCGTTCAAACATTCCGACCGTACGGATGTTGCGCCGGCCTTTGCCGGAATGATGGCACAGGCTGGTCGTGAACTCCTCGCTGAGGCTGATCTGATTGTTCCGGTTCCGCTGCACAAAAGACGTTTATTGGCACGACGCTATAATCAGTCGGCTTTGTTAGCTTTGGCGCTCTCCAAGATTGCGGGTGTAATCGCGGCGCCTGATCTCCTGGAGCGCACTCGAGCAACGCCATCGCAGGGTGGGCTTGGTGCGAAAGCCCGAGAAAGAAATGTCGCTGGCGCCTTTGCGGTCCGGCCAAAGCGTAAGCCACAACTGGCTGAACGGCGTGTGTTGCTCATCGATGATGTTTTAACGACCGGAGCAACGGTATCCGCTTGTACGAAGACGCTATTGCGGGGAGGTGCTCGCGCGGTCGATGTGTTGACGCTTGCCCGCGTTGTCAGGCCTGCGCAGGAATAACAGGTCTCGCCAACGCGCCCCATTGATCCTATATAGGATGCGGTTGTTAAATCTGATCCGAGCAGGTGTTTTGTGCCCAATATTGAAGTTTATTCATCTCTTTTTTGTCCTTACTGCGCTCGTGCCAAGAACCTTTTGAAAAAGAAGGGTGTCGAATTCACGGAAATCGACGTCGATGGCGATCCGGCGGTCCGGGAAGCCATGATCGAAAGGGCCCAGGGTCGTACGTCGGTACCTCAGATTTTCTTTGATGATAAGTTGATCGGTGGTTCCGACGACCTCATGGCGCTCGAAGTGTCCGGCGAACTGGATCAAATGCTTCAGGCCACTGGTGAGTGAGGCCTTTAAACTTGCCTGTATTCAGGTAAACGCCAGCGATAATCTGGCGGACAACCTCGATAACGCAGAGAATTTGGCTCGTCGCGTCCAGGCGGATGGTGCTGATTTCATCTGTTTCCCTGAATGTGTTTCGATGATGGCGTATGGTCGCGATGCAGTGCACCGAAATGCCTACGAGGAAACAGAGCACCCTGCACTCGAAAGATTCTGCACAATCGCGAAAGAGTTAAAACGTTGGTTTCTGGTTGGATCATTGTCAGTGAAAATAGAACCGGAACGCGTCGCCAATCGCAGTTACTTGATAGATGCCGCAGGTAACGTCGTTACGTTTTACGACAAAATTCATATGTTCGATGTTGAGCTCGAGAATGGGGAGACATATCGCGAGTCTGAAACGTATAGGGCAGGAAATGATGCCGTCCTGGCCGAAACCCCATGGGGCCGTCTTGGTATGACGGTTTGCTACGATTTACGATTTCCACATATTTATCGCGACCTTGCTCGGCAAGGCGCGATGATGATGTCTGTGCCCTCAGCTTTTACCCGGCCAACTGGCGAAGCGCATTGGGAAGTGCTGTTGCGAGCGCGGGCTATCGAATGTGGGGCTTATATTTTCGCGCCCGCGCAATGTGGCATCCATGCCGGCGACAGAAAGACCTATGGGCATTCGCTAATTATTGATCCCTGGGGCCGCGTCCTTGCTGATGGCGGTGAAGAGCCTGGTTACATTATGGCCGATATTACGCCGGGCTATGTAGATGAGGTCCGGCGATCGCTGCCGTCGCTGCAACACGACCGTGACTATATCAAACCGACTATATAAGGGCGGGTTTGCCAAAGTGAGGTCTGTTAACCGCACAGAGCCGTTGTTTCACGGCGGGCGCGGGATCGTTTTCGAGACCTTCTTCATAGGCGACAATTCTGAGATGCTCCGAGCAGACTTTTAAAAGCTCGCCTGGTTTGAGTAGAAAGTCGGGATTGGACGGGCGACTAAATTCTTCATTGCCCAGGCTAAAGGTCTCATAAATAAGGACACCGTCTTCCCTGAGGGACGCCAAAATTGTCGGAAATAACGGGCGGTGCAGGTAATTGGTCACAACGATGCCGTCAAATTGACGGCCAGCGAGAGGCCACGGTCTCCCATCTTCGAGGTCGGCTTCAATCAGCTCTAACCTATCAGCCTGTTCTGCCTTCGATATCGCGGTGGTGTTGCGATCTACGGCCGTCATGGAGAAATCTAACTCCGCGAGAAAGAAGGTGTGCCGTCCATTGCCGCAAGCGAGGTCGAGAACTGTGCCTCCTGAGGAGATCAGGGGCGCAAATCGGGTGACCCATTTTAGTGGTTTATCGGGCAGATGGTTTTTCATGTTCGGCTTGATAATCGTTAACGCTTGATTTAATAAACATCCGCATCATTTAATTGTAATCTGGTTGCAACACTCTGGTGGCGGTAATTTCGGTACAATGATCGTCTTTGACTTAAAATGCAGCAACGACCACGAATTCGAAACGTGGTTTGCGAACAGTGACGCTTTTGAGAAGCAGCGCAAAGCTAAAAAGGTCGAATGCCCGGTTTGTGGTGATACAAAAATCGATAAAGCGTTGATGGCCCCCTCGGTCTCTGGCACCAAGAAAAAGGGTGAAAAGACTGTTCATCTGTCCTCAAAGGCGGAGGAGCAGATGGGCAAGTACATGGCCGCGCTCAAAGAAGTCCGCGACCACGTTGAAAATAACAGCGATTATGTCGGCGATAAATTTCCCGAAGAAGCGCGCAAGATCCATTATGGAGAGACCGAAGAACGCAGTATTCATGGTGAGGCCAGAGAGGAAGAGGCTGCCGAGCTGAATGAAGAAGGCATTGAAGTCCAACGCATTCCGTGGGTCCCGACCCACGACGCCTAAAAGCGTTACAAATCTTTTTCTCTGATCAAACCAAGTAAGTCGAGCTGCGGCGGAATCATACCCGTCTGACTGAGCATATCGTGCACCTGCCCGCGATGGTGGGTCTGGTGATTGAAGAAATGATCGCGGCGGGGCGCCATAGGCGTAACAAACGCTTTGCCGGCTGTGTTGCTGTAGTGCAAAGAGCTTGCGAGGCTGTCTGCATCAAAGCCACTGATCGTCGAGATTATCCGTTGATCTTCAGAAGCTCTTGCAGTTCGCAATGAATCAAAATCGTTGTACAGGATTGCATTTAACTGATCAGGCGCCTCGCCATCACCTGTAAATCTTTTAAGCCAGATGCGGTCCCCTACGAGAATATGGTTGAGCGTCCCGTGAATGGAATTGAAGAAACCTTTTTGATTTTCGAAATAGGCATCCTGATCGATTGTTGCGACGGCATCATATAACAGATTATTTGCCCATTGGTTGTAGTCTGCCATCATCCTGAAATGTTTCAGCATTCTGATCCGCCTACAATTTTTCGGCGCACATCATATAGTTAACGGCGACATCCTTAGAGAGTTGCCAGTCGTCATTTAAAGGGCTGTAGGTCACACCTGATATATCAACGATATTCGCGTTGTTATTATCTAGCGATAGCGCAAGTTCAGAAGGTTTTACGAACTTATTCCACTGATGTGTTCCGCGCGGCATCCAACGCAACACGTATTCTGCGCCGACAATCGCTAGCGCAAAAGATTTGACTGTCCGGTTCAGGGTCGCAACGAACAGTAAACCGCCGGGTTTGGTCAGCGCTGCAGAGGATTCAACAAAAAGATCGATGTCGGCGACATGTTCGATAATTTCCAGGGCCAATACGATGTCGAATTGTTTCTGTTCTGCGGCCAGTGTTTCCGCTGCGGCAGCACGGTATTCGATGTCTAGCCCAGCTTGTTCGGCATGGAAGCTAGCCACACCAATATTCTTATCAGACGCATCTATTGCCGCCGCTTTCGCCCCCATCCTAGCAATCGGTTCCGTAACAAGCCCGCCGCCGCAGCCGATATCAAGTGCCGAGAGCCCCTCCAAAGGCCGCAGGCTCCGTATGTCCCGGTTAAAATGATTGCAGATGTGATCACGTATATAGCCGAGCCGGGTTGGATTGAACCGATGCAAGGGCCTGAAATCGCCTTCAGGGTCCCACCAGGCGTCGGCAAGAGCGGAAAATCGAGCTACTTCGGCTGAATCGACCGTATTTCCGCCTATTTCTTCGGCTGTTGTCATCTTTTCTTCACGTAGCTTGATTTATATCGGGACCCGAATTACTTGCCACTCAACAGAGATATAGAGTAAGAAAACGCCCGCTGCACACAGGATCATGACATTTTCGCTGTTTCCCGGACCGGAATAACAGGCTGGAATCGGACGCAGGCGTATTATTCGGGTGGAATTTGAGATGACACGGGTTGTCCAAAAATTTGGTGGCACGTCAGTAGCTGATATTGACCGGATTAAGGCTGTGGCCCAACGCGTCAAAGCTGAGGTTGATCAAGGTAGCGAGGTTGCCGTTGTCGTTTCTGCGATGTCGGGCACGACAAATCAGCTCGTTGACTGGACTGTCCATGCCGCACCTTTGCACGATGCGAGGGAGTACGACACTGTTGTTGCGGCTGGAGAGCAGATTACCGTCGGCCTTCTCGCTTTGTCTTTGCAGTCAATTGGTGTCGATGCACGATCCTGGCTCGGGTGGCAAATTCCACTCAAAACGGACGATGCGCACGGCAAAGCGCGGATTGTGGATATCGAAACGGATATGCTCTCGGAACGTCTTTCGACAGGACAGGTTGCCGTCGTTGCAGGTTTTCAGGGCATCGGATCCGATAACCGGATAACAACACTTGGCCGGGGCGGTTCTGATACCTCGGCTGTAGCTCTTGCCGCGGCGCTTGGTGCTGATCGATGTGATATCTTTACCGATGTGGATGGTGTTTATACCACAGACCCCAGGATCGTCGGAAAAGCACGCAAACTGGATCGGATCACTTACGAAGAAATGCTTGAAATGGCGTCTCTTGGGGCAAAGGTGCTACAAACCCGATCTGTTGAATTGGCCATGAACCATAATGTTCGGGTTCAGGTACGGTCGTCTTTTTCGGATGCCGAAGGAACATTGGTTGTAGATGAGGGTGAAATCGTGGAACAGGAAGTTGTCAGTGGCATTGCCTATAGCAAGGATGAAGCCAAAATCACCTTAGTCCGAGTTGCCGACCAGCCCGGTGTCGCCGCAGCGATTTTCGGACCGCTTTCCGATGCCAGCGTCAATGTCGATATGATTGTCCAGAATGTTTCGGAAGACGGTAAGGCCACAGATATGACCTTCACCGTAGTGAAAGAAGATTTCGAACGGGCGACAGCTATTCTGGAATCTAACAAGGCGTCGCTCGGCTATGAACGACTCGTTTCGGATTCGAATGTCGTAAAGATTTCCGTGATCGGTGTGGGTATGCGCAGCCATGCAGGCGTCGCGCAGCGCATGTTCACGGCGCTGGCAGATAAGGGTATCAATATTCAGGTTATCTCTACTTCCGAAATCAAAGTCAGTGTTTTGGTTTCAGAAGATTATACCGAGCTCGCCTTGCGGGCTTTGCACACGGCGTACGGATTGGACGCCGCGTAGTTTACGCGCTGCCAAGAGGGCGGCGAGACAGTGACGGGTAATGGCGCAAACGGTTAGCACAGCGATACGGCCGCTTCTTCGGCGTGTTCAGGGCGTAATGTCCGGTCAAGGCACGTCACAGGAACGTCTGGATGAACTGGTCAAGGTGATCGCTGCGGAGGCGGCTGCAGAAGTCTGTACAGTTTACGTCATGCGCGCCGGTGAAGTGCTGGAGCTATTCGCGACTCACGGGCTTAATCCATTGGCTGTTCATAAAACGCGCTTGCGGGTTGATGAAGGATTGATCGGTGATATCGCGGCCCATGCCAGGGTTTTGAACCTCGCCGACGCGCAAGCACATCCCAAATTCGCTTATCGCCCGGAAACCGGCGAAGAGATTTACAAATCTTTTCTCGGTGTTCCCATTCTGCGGGGTGGGCGTGTGCGCGGGGTTCTCGCAATTCAGAACCAGGCGAAACGCGAATATACCGAAGAAGAAGTCGAAGCGCTGGAAATGATTGTGGTGGTGCTCGCTGAACTTATAGCGGGCGGTGACCTGGTTGGACCAAGCGAACAGATTACGGCGGAAGGCAATGCTATCCTGCCGTTGCGGATGACCGGTATTCGAATTAATTCCGGTATCGCGGTTGGTGAGGCCGTCTTGCATCAGCCGCGCGTTGAAATTCCCGCGATGTTTGCCGATGATCCCGATGCGGAAGAGAAGAGGCTGAATGCCGCGCTCAGTGAAATGCAGGACGCCATTGAGGATTTGTTTTCGGCGTCCGAGCTTTCCGAGCGAGGAGAGCACCGCGAAGTTCTCGAGACGTATCATTTATTGGCGCGTGATGCTGGTTGGTTAAGACGTTTGCGAGAGGCAATCGCCAGTGGCTTGACGGCTGAGGCTTCGGTGCAAAAGGTTCAGGACGACATCCGTATCCGAATGAATATGGCAAGCGACCCGTATATTCGAGAGCGGATGCATGATTTCGAAGATCTCGCGCGACGTCTTCAGCAACATCTGAGTAAGACGCCGCTGACGGCTGCTGGTGATGAAACATTGCCCGAAGATGTCGTGTTGCTTGCCGTAAATATGGGGCCAGCAGAACTGCTCGATTATGAGCCGCATCGGTTGCGGGCGCTGCTGCTCGAAGAAGGGTCCGCGACCGCACATGTGGCGATTGTCGCGCGGGCGCTCGATATCCCTGTTGTAGGTCGGATCACTGATTTATTAGCGCGCATTGATCCCCATGATCCGGTAATCGTCGATGGGGATAATGCTCAGGTCTTTGTACGTCCCAGTGAGGACATTCAGCAGATGGTTGGCGATACCATTCAGGTAAAAACTGAACGGCAACGCCTCTATGCATCATTGCGCGACGAAGAGCCTGTTACTCTCGATGGCCAGCGTATTTCACTTAATCTGAATGCTGGCCTCCTGCTCGATGTGCAGCAACTCAATGAAACAGGTGCGGACGGCGTTGGCCTTTACCGAACCGAGATTCCGTTCATGGTCCGAGCTGAATTTCCCGGTGTGGATGGTCAGACTGAGCTTTATAGCAAAGTCTATGAAATCGCAGATGGCAAGCCGGTCATGTTCCGGACACTGGATATCGGCGGCGACAAACAGTTGCCCTATTTTCACGACGTCGCTGAGGAAAATCCGAATATGGGGTGGCGCGCGGTGCGTGTGGCTCTAGATAGGCCGTCAATGCTACGGCAGCAGTTACGGGCTTTGATACGGGCGGCCAATGGCCGTGCCCTGTCGATTATGTTTCCGATGGTTGCTGAGGTCGCTGAGTTCGAGGCAGCCAAAGAAATTCTGGACAAGGAAATTAGACGCGAGCAACAACGCGGTGGAGCGATTCCGGAAAAACTACGCGTTGGGGTGATGCTGGAAGTACCGGGATTGATGTGGCAGCTATCGCCTTTGTTGGAGCGTGTTGATTTTATCTCTGTGGGCAGTAACGATTTATTTCAGTTCTTGTTTGCGAGTGATCGCGGCAATCCGAGAGTGGCAGGCCGATATGACGTTCTGTCTCCCGGTTTGCTATCAATGCTTCGGCACCTTGTTCGGGCAGCGAATGCCGCCAACGTCGATATCTCTCTGTGTGGTGAAATGGCGGGGAGCCCTGTCGAGGCAATGACGTTAATAGGGCTTGGATTTCGAACGATTTCAATGGCGCCGGTTCGGATCGGCGGCGTTCGTGCCATGCTGCGATCAGTCGACGCGTCTGCGTTGGCGAATTACGTGGATAGTTTGATAGATCTTCCGGATCACAGTGTTCGTCAGAAACTTGTAGCGTATGCGCGTGATCATAATATTGCTATCGCCACCGCCAAGTTTACGACCAGGTCAAGAAACCGTTGATTTTGAAAGATGAATTCTGTTACTAACGGCGCATACCGCCTGTTGACTTAGCGGTATTCAAGCAGGAATTGAGAGTAGAGCATTGGCAGAGTCTGGGACTGTGACAGGGCCTGAATCGTCCACCGCTGATACGACGTCGGTGGAATTTGGCGCAGCGATGCGCGATATGCGAAAAGCGCATAATCGCGAATTGTCTGATGTCGCCAACGCTCTTCGAATTCGCCAAACCTATTTGCAAGCTATTGAGGACGGCCGGTTCGATGATTTGCCCGGTCCAACATATGCCGCCGGTTTTGTACGAGCCTACGCGGATTATCTCGGTCTGGACCTTGATGAGGTAATGCGGTGCTACCGTTCGGCGACAAGCGATATCCCGGTGCAAACGCCTTTGGTACCATCATCCCCGATGACCGAAGCCCGACTGCCAACAGGCTTTATTCTGCTGATCGCGGCGGTCATGGCCGTCGCAGCTTATGGCGGCTGGTACTACCTGACAATTCATGGCCAAAGCCCCACAGAGGTCGTGTCAGCATTGCCCAAGAAAATTTCAGATGCTGCAGGTTTAGGCCAAAGCAACGACGTAAAATCTGGTTCCACAGCCGTAGGGCCCGCGCCAGCGACACCCGTATCCAAGCCGCCGGAGACATCTTCGGTCGCGCAGCTGCCGAGTAAGGCAGAACCGGAACCCGCAAATATCGTAACAAAGACAGACACCGCTGCAGTGCCTGCTCCGACGGTGTCACCTAGTGATTCTGCTCCGGTTGTCGAAAAGACGCCGCCAGTTGAAAATAGTCCGGATCAAGCGGGAACGAACGCGCCATTGAGTGCAGCGACTCCCGTCGTGACTGCGCCTTCACAAACCTCTGTTACACCAGCCATACAGGAAAACGTTCCAACGAACACAGCTGAGAACGTTGACGTTGCCAAGAAGCCGGTAGAAGCAGATGTTCCACAGGTCGCGGCCGTTCCCGCGACGCAGAAGTTGGAAAGTCGAGTGGTTCTACGTGCGACAGTAACCTCGTGGGTAGAGCTTCGCGACGCCGATGGAAAACGCCTCCTTTCGAGACTTTTAAAGGCGGGGGAAACCTATAGGGTTCCAGGCCAGTCTGGCATCTTGTTTACCACGGGCAATGCCGGTGGTGTCGATATTCTAGTGGACGGACAGACGATTGCGGCGCTGGGCCCTGTTGGAGCGGTGCGGCGCGACATTCCGATGGATCCAGAAACACTCCTCACCCGCAAACCCGGACAGCGTTAGCGTCAGATGGCTGGTCTACAACCTGTTCGCGGGACGCGCGACATTTTACCTGATGAGCGCTGGCGGCACCGCTTTATTGAAGAGACGGCGCTTGGGGTGGCTGCGCGTTATGGCTACTCCGAAATAGCGACACCTATCTTCGAATTCTCCGACGTTTTCAAACGAACGCTTGGTGATACGTCAGATATTGTCACGAAGGAAATGTACACCTTCACGGACAAAGGAGGAGATGAGGTTACTTTACGCCCCGAGGGTACGGCCGGTGTTGCCCGAATGCTGATTTCAGGAGGGTTGGCTCAAGATCTTCCGCTTAAATATTTTTATCGTGGCCCCATGTTTAGGTATGAACGGCCGCAAAAAGGCCGTTTCCGTCAGTTTCATCAAACGGGTGTGGAGTTGCTTGGCGTTGCTGAACCACTGGGCGATATCGAAGTTATTGCCCTTGGCGCAGAAATATTGGAGGGGCTTGGAATCCTTTCGAAGTCGACGCTTGAGCTCAACACGCTTGGTAACGCCGAAAGCCGCTCAGCCTATCGTGAGGAACTGATAAAATATTTCAACGATTTCCGAGCAGAATTGTCAGAGGACAGTCAGGATCGTCTGGAACGAAACCCGCTGAGAATATTGGATTCCAAAAATAAACGAGATCGTGAGATTGTCGCGAACGCGCCTGAATTCGCCGATAGCCTGGATACAGAGTCGACAGAGTTCTTTGCGGCGGTAACGGAAGGTCTCGACGCTTTGTCAATTTCCTACCAACTGAATTCACGGCTCGTGCGCGGCCTCGATTACTATTGCCATACGGCATTTGAATTTACGACCGAGGGGCTTGGCGCCCAGGGGACAGTCCTTGCAGGTGGACGATATGACGGTTTGGTCGAACAGATGGGCGGCACTGCGACAGCAGGGGTCGGATGGGCGGCTGGTATCGAACGTTTGGCGATGCTCGCACAAAACGTACCGGGTGTGGAACGATCGATCGCCATAATCCCGGTGGTCCCTGAACTTCAAAACAAGGCTATTTCTCTAGCCCATGATCTACGTTCTCGTGGCTTCACCATTGAGTTAGGGTATCGGGGAAATATGAGTCGACGTTTGAAACGGGCGAATAAATTGAACGCGAAAGCATCGATCATTCTTGGACCTGACGAACTAGAGCGTGGCGCCGCGACGGTGCGCAATCTTGATACGGGGAATCAGGAAGAAGTGTCGCTGGAAACGCTCGCGGATCATCTGAAACAGCATAATTAGCCAGTCATGACTGCAGCCATGGGCCTACCCCGGCTGCTCGTGGTCGGGGCCAATCAGCGTAGTAGTAGCGTCTCCCTGCGAGAGCGCTTGTTCCTTGAACCTGAAGAAATATCCGGATTTCTTGCGACAATACGGAATGCCGGCATCTCCAACGGGTGTCTGCTGTCGACATGCGATCGGGTTGAAATGGTAATGACGCACGATGATCCTGATGCGGCATGTGACATTGTGATTGATGCGTTTGCGGATCGTGTCGGTGTTTCCACCGCGGCCTTATCGGAAGAGTGTGTCCGGCTTGAGGGTATCGCGGCTGTGCAGCACATATTTGAGGTCTCCGCATCGCTCGATAGTCTGGTTGTTGGTGAGCCTCAGGTCCTTGGTCAGGTTAAGGATGCACATCGCCTCGCCCGTGATAAGGATATGGTCGATACAGCGCTCAATGCGCTGTTTGAAGCGTCTTATAGAGCTGCTAAACGGGTACGGACAGAAACGGCAATTGGTGAAAGGCCTGTCTCTATTGCCGCGGCCGCTGAGAAACTCGCGCTAAACATCCATGGGCCGCTATCCGAGATTGGCGCGCTTATCATTGGCGCCGGCGAAATGGGCGAGCTTATTGCTGAGCACTTGCGAAACCGCGGTCTCGCGAGATTGACGGCGACCGCTCGGATAGAGGTGCAAGCGACGACACTGGCAAATCGCTTGGGAGGACATCACGCGCCAATAGATGAGATGGAAACCTGTCTTCGGGACGCAGATATCGTGATTGCGGCCGTTGGGGCAGGACGCCACGTTGTCTCAACCGAGACCATGGAAAAGGTCCTGCTGGCCCGGCGGCGTAAGCCGGTCTTTCTGATCGATACGGGAGTCCCCGCAGACATTCCACCGCAGATCAACGAGCTTGATAGCGCTTTTGTGTATGATCTTGGTGATTTAGAAAATGTCGCGACCGAAGGTCGTGCGGGTCGCGATGAAGAAGCCATTCTTGCGGTGCGCATTATTCATGAAGAGGTGGAGTCCTTTTTTAAAGTTCGGGCAGGTCGGGAAGCCAGCGCTGCGGTATCGGCCTTGCGGCACCATTTTGAGGAAATTCGAGAGGAGATCCTTGCAGAGAATCCTGTTGATTCAGACGCAGCAACCCGTTTGCTTGTTAACAAGTTGTTGCATACGCCGTCGGAAATATTACGCAAGGTTGCCGAAAATAATTCTGCTGAACTGCCAGAATTTGAGGCATCAATCATTCGGTTGTTTGGTTTGGCAGATGAACCCGATGATGACGAGGAAGGAGAGAAAGCGTGAATTTTGATGATAAGCTCGACGTTCTCGTCGCCCGTCGTGACGAACTTACACAGCTGATGTCGGGAGATCAAAGCGTCGATGCGGACGAGTTTGTTCGATTGTCCAAAGAATATGCCGAGCTGACACCGGTTGTGGAATGTATTGATGAGCTTCGGTCTTTGCAGAATGAAATCGCGGATCTCGGTGGGATGGTGGCGGACACTGAGTCCGATGCAGAAATGCGGAGCCTCGCAGAGGAAGAAATGCGCGAAGCCCGCGAACGTCTTCCCGAAATAGAGCAACGGCTGCAGCTGCTTTTGCTGCCGAAAGACGCAGCGGACGAAAAGAACGCTATCCTGGAGGTTCGCGCTGGTACTGGTGGTGATGAGGCCGCCCTTTTCGCTGCCGACCTGTTTCGGATGTATCAGCGCTATTCAGAACGACAGGGGTGGCGCTTTGATACTATGCAGCTTTCTGACACCGGTATCGGTGGGCTGAAGGAGGCTGTCGCCGAGATTACCGGCAAGGGTGTTTTTGCCCGTCTTAAATTTGAATCCGGGGTGCATCGTGTGCAACGAATTCCTGAGACGGAATCCGGGGGGCGGATCCATACTTCCGCTGCGACGGTTGCTGTATTGCCTGAGGCGGAGGAGGTCGATGTGGTCATCGAAGATAAAGATCTCCGCATTGATACCTATCGGTCCCAGGGGGCCGGCGGTCAGCATGTGAATACGACGGACAGCGCCGTTCGGATTACCCATTTGCCGACCGGTGTCGTCGTGACTCAGCAAGATGAGAAATCGCAACATAAAAATCGGGCGAAAGCGATGAAGGTTTTGCGGTCCCGGATTTATGAAGCTCAACGGGAAGCCGCAGCCGCAGATCGGGCAGAAACGCGCAAAGGTCAGGTGGGCTCAGGTGATCGCTCAGAACGCATTCGAACCTATAACTTTCCACAGGGTCGTGTAACGGATCATCGCATCGGCTTGACCCTTCACAAGCTGGATCGCGTGATGGAAGGTGAGGCACTTGATGAGGTTGTCGACGCGCTGACGGCAGAGGATCAGGCTTCGCAACTCGCGGAATTTTCTGACCAGTGAGCGGGACGTCGATTGCCGCCGCGCTAAAGACAGCAATTGGCAAGTTGTCGAAGGCAGGTGTCGAAAATCCGGTCTTCGAGGCGCGGTTACTTTTGCGTCACTGCGCGCAGCTGGTCCTTTCAGATATCATTACAGACCCCGGTCGAATCCTGGATGACGAGTCTCTGGATCGTTTTACGGCCTTGATGGAACGCCGGGCGAAGCGGGAGCCGGTTTCGCATCTGGTCGGGCAACGCGAGTTTTGGAGTCTTCCTTTCGTGGTGACCCCGGATGTCCTGGACCCGCGACCCGTCAGTGAAACGCTTGTCGAGGTTGCCCTGGATCACATCAAACCGAGCACCGGCAACATCACGGTTATGGATCTGGGGACAGGAAGCGGGTGTCTGCTCATTGCGGTTTTGTCCGAGTTGTCGCAAGCACGTGGCGTTGGCGTGGATATATCTGAAGCGGCCCTGATGATCGCGCAGCGAAATGCCCAAATAAATTCGGTTGATGATCGAACGGCATTTTTGACGTCTTCTTGGGGTTGCGATGTGACCGACAGCTTTGATCTCATTTTGAGCAACCCGCCTTACATTGCAGAAACTGAACATGGTGACCTTGAACCGGAAGTGTCGGTTTACGAGCCGGCAACAGCGCTGTTTGCGGGTGAAGATGGCCTTTCTGCCTATCGTGAAATTGCGCCGGAGATATTTCGATTATTGAATGACGAGGGAGCCGCCGTCATTGAATGCGGGCACCGGCAGATGTGGGCTGTGATAGAAATTTTTGCACAGGCCGGTTTACGTCATGTCGAATTCCGGAAAGACCTTGAGGGGATCGAAAGGTGCGGCGTTTTTCGGCGTTAAAGGGTTAAAAATAACTTGAAAAAAAGGGTTGGAAAGGTGGGTCATCCCCACTAGTGTGCAACACGGGCGAACGAGGAAGGCCACAGGCACCTCGCCCAAAAGTTCCTGAAAAGGCTGCGAAAGCAGAACCACGGCGACCGTGGAAGTGCGGTTGCAAAGATGGAGCGCGGTTGTCAGGAAGACACCGTGCAATTCGCAAGCCATTCGGGGGTTAGTGAAACAATAACCGGATTAGAATTGATGAGATCAGGTCCTAATAACCGGCGCCAGCGGGGTCGGGGTAACTCGGGACGCGGCAACAACCGGTCGCAACGCAACAATAATGTGGACAGTAACGGGCCCGACGTTAAAGTCCGGGGTTCCGTCCAGCAAGTTGTCGATAAATACCAGGCCCTTGCCCGAGAAGCGACGACAGCCGGTGATCCGGTTAGAGCCGAAAACTACTATCAGCATGCAGAGCATTATTTTCGTGTCTTGAGCGCAAATGCCGCAAATCAGGAAAAGCAGCAGCGCGACAACCGAAATGATCGAAATAATGGTGCTGCCCAACAGAATGCGACGAATGGGGCGGAAGTAAACGGTAACAATGCCAACGGAAAAAATGGCAATGGTGCTGCTAACGTCGAAACACCCGAAGTAGCGACGAATGGTGATGCTGAAGCCAAAAAAGTGGACTCAGCTGGTGACACCGCGGAGGCCAATGAAGCCGTCGTAGAGCGCATTGAAGTCGTACAAGAGTCTGTCGCTGAAGAATCCGAGGAAGCTACACCAGCCTGATCCGTTGACGACATTTCGTCAACCTTTCCTTTAAGAGATTTTGCCAGAATTTCGCGTTCGGGAGTGCATGCGCATGTATTCTTGCCGAAGTCGTTACCATTATGGCGTCACCTCTTGTGGGATTTGGTCTCCATAACCATATCTCTGTCAGGACGCCAGTAACGGGTCCTGTAAGAAAGGCTCGCCGGAATCCGGGGGCAGATTTACGCAATGTCTCTTAAGGGAGTTGCCTGATATGGAATTCGAGAAATATTCCGACCGTTCGCGCGGTTTTGTTCAGTCGGCGGTGACGCTTGCCAATAACAGCCAGCACCAGCGACTGGAACCAACACATCTACTGAAAGTCTTACTGGACGATAAGGAAGGCCTTGCGGCCAACCTCATAAAGGCGGCTGGTGGTGACGCCGCAAAAGCATCCAGCGCGACCGAAAACGCTTTAAGTAAAATTCCCAAAGTTGCTGGTAGCGGTGCAGGCGATGTGCGTTTGTCATCCGACATCGGTCGACTCTTCGAACGTGCGGAGGAGATTGCCGAGAAAGCAGGTGACAGTTACGTAACCGTGGAAAGATTGCTACTCGCACTGGCAATGTCATCTGGCACAGAAGTTGGCGATCTGTTGGCCAGCGCCGGCGTGACGCCCCAAGCGCTAAACGCGGCGATTGAAGATGTTCGCAAGGGCCGGAAGGCCGATAGCGCGTCAGCCGAAGATAATTTCGATGCGCTTGAAAAATATGCCGTAGATGTTACTGAGCAAGCGCGGAACGGAAAACTTGACCCTGTGATCGGACGCGATGAAGAGGTGCGTCGTACCGTTCAGGTCTTGGCACGTCGGACAAAAAACAACCCGGTTCTGATTGGCGAGCCCGGCGTTGGTAAGACCGCGATCGTTGAAGGATTGGCGCAACGGATCGTTAACGGCGATGTCCCTGAAGGTCTCCGCAGTAAACAGCTGATGCTGCTCGATTTGGGCGCTTTGATTGCAGGCTCGAAATTTCGGGGTGAATTTGAAGAACGCCTTAAAGCCGTCTTGCAGGAAATTGATGCGTGTGACGGCGAGATCATTTTGTTTATTGACGAGCTCCATACGCTGGTCGGCGTCGGCGGCGCTGATGGCGCGATGGATGCATCGAATATGTTGAAGCCTGCACTGGCCCGTGGTGCCCTGCATTGCATCGGCGCTACGACGTTGGATGAGTATCGCAAACATATTGAGAAAGATGCCGCCCTCGCCAGACGTTTTCAGACTGTCTTTGTTGCGGAGCCCTCGGTTGAGGATACAATTTCGATCTTGCGGGGTCTCAAGGAAAAATACGAATTGCATCACGGTGTTCGTATTACAGATAGTGCGATTGTTTCGGCGGCAACGCTTGCCAATCGCTATATCACTGACAGGTTCCTGCCTGACAAGGCAATCGATCTTGTTGATGAAGCCGCCTCGCGATTGCGAATGGAAGTTGATTCCAAACCAGAAGAAATTGATGAGCTTGATCGCCGGATCATTCAGCTAAAAATAGAGCGGGAAGCCTTGAACAAAGAAGCTGATGCCGCCTCCCAGGACAGGCTGGAGAAGCTGGAAGCTGATCTTGCCGAGCTCGAAGAACGGCAGGACGAGCTGACAGGTATCTGGCAATCAGAAAAAGAAAAAATTGCCGGATCGCAGAAGGTCAACGAGGATCTCGACCAAGCGCGTAGCGAACTTGAACGGGCACAACGGGACGGTGACCTCGCGCGGGCTGGCGAACTTATGTATGGCGTTATTCCCGAGTTGGAACAGCGGATGTCCGAACCGCAGGAAGAAACGGATCAAACCCAAATGCTTCGGGAAGAGGTCAAGGATTCCGATATCGCTTCTATTGTCTCACGCTGGACCGGTATTCCGGTTGATAAAATGCTGGAAGGCGAGCGTGAAAAACTTCTCAAAATGGAAGAAGCGCTGGGGAGCCGTGTGGTCGGTCAGGAAGAAGCAATCTCTGCGATCAGCAATGCGACACGCCGCGCGCGTGCAGGGTTGCAAGACCCCAATCGTCCAATTGGCTCATTTCTGTTCCTCGGACCGACAGGGGTCGGGAAGACAGAATTAACCAAAGCGCTGGCAGTATTTTTGTTTGATGATGACAGGGCAATGGTCCGTATCGATATGTCGGAGTTTATGGAGAAACATTCCGTCGCTCGGCTCATCGGTGCCCCTCCCGGCTATGTCGGGTATGAAGAGGGCGGCGCTTTGACGGAAGCTGTCCGGCGTCGGCCCTATCAGGTGATCTTGTTTGACGAGATAGAGAAAGCACATCCAGATGTTTTCAATGTGCTGCTTCAGGTGCTTGATGATGGCAGGCTGACTGATGGGCAGGGTCGCACTGTTGATTTCCGGAATACCATGATCGTGCTGACATCGAACCTTGGTAGTGAAATTCTCGCTTCTCAGGAGGAGGGCGCGGAGTCAGACGAGGTCCGGGATCAGGTCTTGGCCGTCGTACGCAATGCCTTTCGTCCGGAGTTTCTCAACCGTTTGGATGATATGTTGCTCTTCCATCGGTTGGTCCGAAGCCACATGGCGACGATCGTTGATATTCAGCTCAAACATCTCACAACGATGCTTGAAGATCGAAAGATCACCCTGAAGATGGATGAGAGCGGACGCCACTGGTTGGCAGAAGCCGGATATGATCCTGTATATGGGGCACGACCTCTTAAACGGGTCATTCAGAACCATTTGCAAAACCCGTTGGCGACGATGTTGCTCGACGGCACGATACAGGATGGTGAGACTGTCCAGGTATCCGCTGGAAATGGTGGGTTGTTGTTGAATGGAGTGCAGCCCATCGCTGCGTAAAGGTTGCTTTTCTGGCGATTGTCGCTTTGATCTCTCTCCGCTATAAGATGCGCCACGAATAACGTGAAACGCAGGGAGTTGAAGTCATGATGAATGTCGGATTTGTGGGCGTTGGTGCCATGGGTAACCACATGGCAGGCCATTGTTTGAAAAGCGGAAAGTTTGAAGACGTCTATGCCTATGATTTGAGCAAGGCCGCCATAAAAAAAATGGTGAAAATGGGGGCGAAGGCATCGCCGACTTTGAAACATCTTGGCGGCGTTTGTGACGTCATCATCATTATGGTCGGTTATGATGAACAGGTCCGGCAGGTTGTGACGGATCTGGCAAACAGCAAACCTAAAAAAGGGAGCGTTCTGGTCATTACCGCGACCAGCCATCCCGACATGATCCTGGAAGCAGCTGCCATTGCCAAAAAGGGTGGGATCAAAGTTGTTGATGCGCCGGTCTGTTTTGGTCTGGGTGGCGCCCGCAATGGGACACTGGCCTCAATGGTTGGCGGTTCCAAAGGGGATGTCAAAAAGGTGACCCCCGTTCTCGAATGCTATTCGCGTGCGGTACACCATCTTGGCGCGCTTGGTTGCGGTGAAATTGGCAAGACGGTCAACAACATGTTGCATTGGGTGCATAGCCTCTCCAATCAGGAAGCTATTTTGCTGGCCAAATGTTACGGCATTGATCCCCAGAAAATGCGTGAAACCCTGCTCCAGGCACCGGGCCGTAATGGAACGCTGGAGGAATGGGATGGCACGCGTTTTACCTGGCATGAGAAAGACATGGATATCGCGATGGATCTCGCGCAGGCGCGTGATTTACCAATGCCGCTCTTTGGTCAGGTCGATCAGCTGATCAAGTTTTCTCATTGGAATCACATCAAGGAATTGCTCTATAGCAAGACGATTTCATTCCTGGGTCGAAAACTGAAAGCGGCGCCTCCCGGCAAATCCACGCGCTAAAATTGGCCATCATTTTAGGATTGCGACCAGGCCTTTTTTGGGTGTAGCAAACGCTCGCCAAAATTTAAGAGGAGACATCTACGATGAGCGAAACACCGGCCAAATCAAAGGCAAAGTCTTCACCGAAAGAAAGTACGGCGAAAACATCCTCCGATGGCGGTTCTGCAGCGACTACTAAATCATCTACCGAAAAATCAAAATCCGGTAAGGATTCAATGGGTGGGTCGGCCGCTGTTCATTATGGTTTTTTCAGCAACGTCAAAACACCAGAATACCGCTCAGGTTGGGATGACATTTGGTCCAAAAAGAAAACGCCTGCAAAACGCCGTGCCCGTAAAGCGAAGGCCCCTGTCACTATTGAAATTACCTTTGACGATTTACCCAAAGCGGTTCAAGACGGACTCGCAGATGCAGCGCGCGTCGAGTTGAAGAAGTCACGGGTGAACTACGATAACCGGGCCAAAAAAGGCGTGATCAGCTGGCAGGTTTCCTGCGACGTGAAGCGTTAATATTCGCTACGGGGAATTTCTGTTTCGGGCGCCAATGGTCAACCCAAACCGGAAATAGATCCATAGGGCGAATGTGAGTTGCAGGAGCGTTCCGGTCATTAACGAAAAATTCGATGCTGGATAAACCAGCGGAAAAATTATTGCGGCACCGACGACAAACTCTAAAGATGTCATCTCCCGGCGATTAAAAATTGCGGACATGAGTGCTAGGAACGCGCCCACTAACGTCATGCCTAGAAGAACGCCCACGCGGCCAAAATTGGCATACATTTCGACAATCCACGGGACATTGATTGACGTTACCTTGTCTTGGGGCGATAAAAACTCGTAACGATGCCCAAAGGCCTGATCTGTATTTTCAAATGGTTTGTCCGGCCAGAAAATTCGGGGGACAAAGTTTGTCAGGATTGGTCTGTATGTCTCGCCATACCAATACGGAATTTCAGAGGGAGTCTTGTCGACGACCTTGGTCATGATTCCATATCCTGAAAACCGTCTTAGCATTGGGTGAACCGTAGATCGGAAAACAAAATCAGGGTGCAGCGTCCAGGGTTTTACGGCTTCCTCGGCTAGGATAGCTACGTGATCAGTTAAGGTAAGATCAGTTGTATCTTTGTTCCAGGTTTGACTTCTGTAACCCGCAATTCCTGGATAAATAGCGATGACCGCCAAAACGGGAACTACACCGATGAGCCATGCGTATCTGATTTTGGCGTATATAAGAATTACCATGAGGAAGCCGCAGAGAAGAACGACGCTCGTCAATAGGCCCGAAATTACGCCCTGCAACAACATAATAGGCAATGCGATGCCAACTGCTAAAATTGCCTCGGGTCTCTTGAGCTTACTCTGACAAAACAACAAAAGTAGCAAACCTATGCCGAGTATTCCGGCGGGTTGTATAAACTGTCCGATTGACGGCAATTCTCGGACGGAGGGGAGTCCCTGCCACAAAATACCGGCAAGGACGAGTGGCCAGATTAAAAAGCTAAGGCGAGTAGAGGAATAATTTCGGGGTAAACGGAAATGAGGAATTGATTTGTTTAGACGATGCCGTAACGCCGTATATGTCCCGATCATCAGAATGAGGCCCAGCAAGGTATAAAGCTGCGCGTCGACATTTATTGTAGCGATTTGTGTCCCATACCTCGGGATCGGACTTATGGGGAGAAATAAAAATACCGAAAACGCAAAAAATACAGCGTAATAACAGCAAGTTAGCGCCAAGAACGGCATTGGCTCGCGGGTCTTTGACTGAAAATAGGATAGTAAAGGGACGGCGCATACCCAGAGCGTTGCTAGGGCGAGGGCCGCGTTTACAGGCGTTACAATGGGCGACCTAACGATCCATAGAAAAACACTTAATGTGACGCCGAGAGCAATTAGAATTCTGAGGGGTGTCATAATGGTATTGGTCTAGCGATGTGTCACGCGGGTGTCGGGTTTCAGGTCCAGTGTAGCAAGACGACCGTCCAACCCAGCCCGAATTTTTGCAAACCGCCCAAGCTCTTTTCCTTTTAGCTTGCGGCCTGATGGAAGTCTGAGACGCAGCGGATTTGTTTGTCGACCATTTACATGAATTTCATAGTGCAGGTGAGGTCCGGTTGAACGACCCGTTGATCCGACATACCCAATGACCTGACCTTGTGTCACGCGGCGACCCTTGCGTATGCCTCGCTTAAACCCATGCAGATGCGCGTAAGCCGTTGAATAGCGTCCATTATGCCGTATGCGGATATACTTGCCGTAACCGCCCTGGTGGCCTGCATAGGTAATTGTTCCGTTGCCGGCCGCATAGATCGGCGTTCCCCGTGGTGCGGCAAAGTCGACACCGCGATGCATGCGGGTATATCCCAAAATCGGATGCCGACGTTTTCCAAAACGTGACGACAGGCGGGCGCCATTGATCGGTGTCTTCATCAGCGCTTTTTGAGCACTGCGGCCTTTCTCGTCGAAGTATTCGACTCCATGATGCCTGGATTCGTAGCGATACAACCGTACGGGTTTGCCACTAAGGACGAGCTCCGCGTAGAGAATTTTCCCCCAGCGGGCGAAGTCACCGTTCTTTTGGTGAAGCCTTTCAACCATGACATCGAATTTATCGTTCTTCTGAATATCGCGTTGAAAATCGACGTCCCAGCTAAAGAGACGGATTAAATCCACCAGGGTGGAGGCGGCAAGCCCGGCTTTTGTTGCAGAAACATACAGGCTGGATTGAATGGATCCGGTTATCCGGACATCCTTACGGTCCAGAATTCTTTTAATTTTTTTTGCCGAAAATCGTCCGTTCTCAAGGCGACTGACCTTGATGGTTTCTTCTGCTGTCGGGTTGAATTCATAACTCTCGAAGTCACCGGTCTTCACACCCCACGAAATCGGTTTCAGCGTGACGGCGATTTTCTGACCACGCTTCAAATAGCGCGGGTGAAAGGTTTTGCGCATTGCGCGAATAGCGGAGTGAGCCGACAAACGATCCGCTCCTGCTTTGACCAGCAGCTTCATAAAAGTATCGCCGGAACCGGCCTTGACGGTTTTGATAATTCCCGGCGGCGGCGGTGGCAGCTGAAATACCGGCACAGGACCCGTAACCGCAGTCGCGGGCAAGGGCGTCGGCAATTCTTCTTTCGAGGTGACCGTGGGGGATTTTGTTGTCTGGGTCTCGGGGGCATAGGTTGTTAGTCCAAATACGAGCAGTGCCGCTATCGCGACGATGCCAACGATTTGAACAGCAACGGATTTGTTACTATTTGGAAATTTCAATCCCGGTTACTCTGTCGACTCCGGCTATGAGGTAATTTCATAGCCATTCCCTATCGAACCACTCATGGTTAATGCCCGCAGCACGATGCTGGAATGTGATTCGCTTGTCAAGAAAAAGCCCTTTGAATCAAACTGTTTACGAATCAAACTGTTTACAGCCAAATCCTCGCGATTGAACCTTTTGCTCGGGTAAAGAATCTTTCGACCTCGGTTGACGCCATCGGGGATCGGTAATTTACTGTCCGAACAATAAATAAATCCAGACGAGCGGGGAGCCGTGTTTCATTCAGCAGAACCTTTTTTCCGGCCTAAGACGGTCGCTATCGTTGGTGCATCTGAATCCGGCGGCGGCGGTTGGCCACGGGCCATTTACGAGAATCTCGAATTTGCTGATTTTCCCGCAGAGGTCTATCTGGTTAATCCAAGACGCGAAGAGCTGTGGGGTCGCAAGGTTTATCCAGATTTTGCTTCGCTGCCTGCCCAAATAGATCTTGCCCTCACTGTCATTCCGGCGGAATTCATTCCTGATGTGTTGAAAGACGGTGCAGATAACGGTCTTAAATCCGCCCTGATTTATGCAGCCCGGTTTGGCGAGGGCGGCGACGATGTCGGCGCGAAAAGGGCCGATCAGCTCCGTGATCTGTGCGATGAAACGGGCCTGGTGGTCTGTGGTCCCAATTGCATGGGGGCGATGTCGTTTCCCTCCAACATGTTGTTCTATCCGGCTACGCGAATACGAGGTCTACCGGTCGGATCAACCGGAGTCGTGTTTCAGTCTGGTGGCACGTTTATGTTCTGGCTGCAACGCGCTGCCGAACGCGGGCTCGGATTTTCTTACGCGGTCTCCAGTGGCAACGAGCTGAATCTCGATTTGGCGGATTACATAAACTTCCTCGTCGATGACAAAGACACCAAGATGATTGCCTGCATGGTAGAAGGCATCCGGCGACCTGAAGCTTTTATGGAAGCGGCCCGTCGGGCGCTCGAAGCCGAAAAACCTATCGTCATGATCAAGGTCGGGCGCAGCGATGCGGGTAAAGAAGCAGCACAAAGCCATACCGGCGCGCTGGCGAGTGATGATGCTATATTGCAGGCGGTGTGCCGCAAATATGGTGTCGTGCGGTGCTATTCCCTGGATGAGATGATGGAGACCTGCCTGCTTCTCAATCAGCGTCGTTGGCCGAAGGGCCCGAATATCGGCATGGCGGGTTTTTCAGGTGGTGGTAAAGGCCTGTTCCTCGATTATGCGGCGGATGAGGGCGCGGTGATGGGGCGGCTGTCGGATGAAACAGTTGCGTTGATTGACCCGATTATTGATCCGGGGCTGAGTGGTCAGAATCCGATTGATTGCGGCGCCGGCATCGCATATCGCCAGCAGGATTACAGCCTTGTTTGCAAACATCTGGCCGCTGATAACGGCGTCGATATTGTTGCTATGCAAGGCCAGTTGCCAACGTCTGCAGAGGATACGACGGATGCAACGATCTTTTCGAACGTGTTTGACGCGACGGATAAGCCGGTGATGGCTTATGTCCGGGTTTCCCAGAATGTGAGCGCTGCCGGTCTTGAGTTTCAAAAGGCAACCAAAGTCCCCTTTGTCCAGGGATTGCCGCAGGCGGTGCGCGCGATCCAGGGCCTGGTAAAATACACTGAGGCAATGAACAAGGGTGTCCTGCCTTTGCCGGAGGCGAGTGGGAAAAAGGAGAGTCTTGAAGGCGACGCTTTTGAAGCGCTGTTAAATGACAACGGTTTGACGCCACCAGCCAGCGGTTTCGGTGCGACAGCGCAGGAAGCAGCAAGTGCCGCAGCGGAAACGGGTTTCCCGGTTGTTCTGAAAATCGTCTCACCGCAGGCCAGCCACAAAACGGAAGTTGGCGGCGTGGCCCTCGGGCTGGAAGATGAAGCCTCAGTGGTTGCAGCGGCGGAAGAGATGACAGCACGGCTCAAGGCCGTTGATCCAAAGGCTGAGATCGAAGAGTTCCTGGTGCAGGAGATGGTATCGGGTACCGAAGTTATTCTCGGCGTTCGGGAAGATCTTCAATTTGGACCGTTTATGGTCGTCGGATTGGGCGGAATTCTCGTAGAAGCCGTGCGCGATGTTTCGTTCCGAATGCTCCCGGTCTCCCCGGACGATGCGCAGGAAATGCTCGACGAGTTGCGGGGTAAATCCATTCTTGGTGCGTTCCGTGGTGCCGCCCCTCGCGATATTGATGCGTTGGTCAAGGCGATCTGTGGCCTGTCTGACATTTTTGCTTCTCATCGCAATCATCTGGCTGATCTAGAAGTTAACCCTCTCATTGTTGGCGCGGAGGGTGAAGGCGTGCGCGCCGTCGATGTTCGCCCGGTTTGGCGCTAACCCGTTTCGGAGAACTCACTATGGATTACGAACTTCCCGAAGAACTCCGCATGCTCAAAGAGACGCTGCGCCGGTTTGTTGATCGCGAGATCATCCCGATCGAACGGGAGGCGTATGAAGGTCATCAACTCAAACCCGAGGTTCGCGCCTCGCTTGAGGATAAAGCCAAGGAGCTTGGTCTCTGGAAGTTTGATGTGCCCGAAGAATATGGCGGTATGGGTATGAACCTGTTGGCCAAATGCGTTGTTTGGGAAGAGATGGGGCGTACAATCGCGATCCCGACGCGGGGCGGTCATATTTTCGGTCCCGCTGTCAGTCCCATTCTTTACTTCCTCAATGACGAGCAAAAAGAAAAATACCTGTTTCCGGTTTTGAACGGTGAGAAGAAATGTACTTTTGCCCAGTCGGAGCCAGATGCGGGCGGTGATCCCGGCGGTATGCGCACGACAGCGGTTCGTGATGGCGACCACTACGTTATAAACGGCTATAAACGGTTTATTACCGGGGCTGATAAGGCTGATTTTATTCAACTTCAGGCCGCAACTGATCGGTCCAAAGGGTCTCGGGGCGGAATCTCAACCTTTTTGATTGATGTCGATACGCCGGGTGTGGAACTGGTGCGGTATCAACAGATGATGATGGATGATCGGCCCTGGGAAATCGCCTTGCAGGACGTCCGCGTGCCCGTTGAAAATATGATTGGCGAAGAGGGCGAAGGCTTCAAGTTCGGTCAGACCTGGATTACCGCCGGTCGTATGCGTCATGCCGCACGCGGTATCGGCGTTGCGGAACGCTGTATGGAACTAACGGGTTCCTATACCAACCAACGCGAGACCTTTGGCAAGAAGCTCTCGGCCCGCCAGGCCGTGCAGTTCGGATTGGTTGATAGCTGGATGGACACCAAAATGTTGCGCCTGTTCGTCTACAATGTTGCTGCTAAATGCGATGCTGGCGAAGACATCCGCTACGAATCCTACATGGCGAAGGTCAAAGGCGACGAACATGCCTTTAAGGTCTGCGATCAGGCGTTGCAATTCCATGGCGGCATCGGATTAACAACAGATTTGCCGATCGAAAAACTGTGGCGTGATAGCCGCTCAATGGTCATCACTGAAGGACCCCCCGAAATTCTGCGCATGGTAATTGCGCGGGCGTTTTATCGTGAATATGGCGATTAGACTAACCACCTGTACCTATCTTTTAAATCGAACATTGGGAGACAGTTAATGGCGTTGAAGAAAATGAAGTGCGTAAAGGTCGAGAAGAAAGGCGGTATTGCCTGGGTTTGGCTGAACCGGCCTGAAAAACGAAATGCGATGAGCCCGCAGCTCCACTTTGAAATGGATGAGACATTGAAGTTTCTGGAGACTGATCCGGCAACGCGTGTCGTGGTGATTGCCGGCGCCGGCGGATATTTCAGTGCCGGTCAGGACCTCAAGGAATTCTTCCGCGCCAATGAAAACAACCCGGCGGGCCGCAAGGCAGCGGCGGAAGCTGCCAACCGCTGGCGTTGGGAACGTTTGTACAAATATGACAAACCAACCATTGCCATGGTTGAAGGATACTGCGTCGGTGGTGCTTTTATGCAGCTTTGCGCGACGGATTTCGCGGTTGCCGCCGATGACACCGTGTTCTCTCTTTCCGAAGTGAACTGGGGAATTCTGCCGGGCGCATTGGTGTCGAAGGTTGTGTCCGACACCATCATGCCCCGCAAGGCGCTGTATTATTGCTGCCTGGGCGAGGCGTTTGATGGTGTTGAAGCCGAAAAGATTGGTTTTGTGAACTTTGCAGTGCCGAAGGAAGAGCTTGTTAACAAGACCATCGAGTTGGCTCAGAAACTTATGGCGAAAAGCCCGGCAGTGCTGCGCGCAACCAAACATGCGGTTCGTCAGGTACGCACGATGGACTTTGATCAGTCCTATGATTACCTGGCCGCAAAAGGGCAGGCGATCAAGGTCGGCGATGCGCAGGATTCCTATAATACCGGGTTGAGCCAGTTCCTTGATAAGAAGGCCTACAAGCCGACCTTCGAACCTTTTGCGTTAAAGAAAGGGGCAAAGAAAGCGGCAAAGAAAGCGGCCAAGAAGAAAGCCACTAAGAAACAGGCACCGGCTAAGAAGAAGGCAGCTAAGAAAACCGCCCGGCGAAAATAACGTCCGGTACTAAGTGAGAATAATGGAACGGCCTCTCAATTGAGGGGCCGTTTTCATTTGCAACTGATGATTCTTGAATTAGAGAAGTAAATCCCTACATCTAGTGTCCACACTTCTCACCGCAGAAGTCTGGGCGCGAGATACAGTGTTTTCGTTGGATTTGAGAGTGACAGGCGCCGATCAAGGGGTCGAGTTGCTCGATTTTCCGGTCTCGGTGCAAATGCATGACCGTTTCGCGGTACGTCAGGAACACTTCCTGAAGTGCATGCGCAGTGGATACAGCTTTGTTCCAGGTCGGACAAATTCGGGGCCTCCGTACCCAATAAACGTTGAGGAGGTTATGAGGCATTTTATCGAGACGGGTCGGGCTGCGGTCGTGAGAATGGCGCGAACATTGCGTGTTGAGTACATAATAATAGTTGTATTCGCGGCTCTAGCGTGTTATAATGTGTTAGGGCTTGGTGGTTTCGAATTTCGATTGAAGGCAAAAGTCACTGTCGAAGTCGAAAGCAGTTCTGTCGCTTCCGATAATACTTCCGGAGTGACAGGCGCCGATCAAGGGGTCGAGTTGCTCGATTTTCCGGTCTCGGTGCAAATGCATGACCGTTTCGCGGTACGTCAGGAACACTTCCTGAAGTGCATGCGCAGCGGATACAGCCCAGTTCTCAGTGCAGGGTACATTTTCAATGAGCCTGAGAAAGAGAGAAAATGTCCGATGCTAACTACCCACGTCCTGTAAAATTAGCGTCAATCGACAAAATCAGATCTGTTTGGTCGGAATCGCGAGACTCTTTGCGCATTTCTTCGACTCCAGGAGTAGATGGTAAAACGCTAAAAAATTTCCGGAATCACCTTGATCGTAACCTTCGAAACATTAGCAAGCTGTTGATTTCGGGAGACTACGAATTTAGTAGTCTGAAAGCTATTCCACTTGAAAAAGATGACGGCTCTTATCGCATTATTTGCGTTCCGACCGTTGCGGATAAACTTGTACAGCGTTGGTTATGTTGGTGTTTGATTTCGGGTCATCATGATAAGCTCGCTGTTCGAAACCAAGTCAGTTACGGTTTTATTCAAGGGAGTCAACGGGGCGTAAAAGCGGCGTTAAAGAAAGCTCGAAATCTGCGGTCGAGCTATCCCTATGCGTTAAAATCCGACATTCAATCATTCTTTGATAGAATTGACAGAAACCAATTGCGAACTCGTTTGGAGAAACGATTAGGGAATGCGAGCGTAATTCCCTACCTGTCCGCTGCGATCGGTTGCGAGATCGATCTATCTGAACCAGGGGTGCAATCAGTGACTACAAACCAAGGTATTCAAAAAGGAATTGGATTAAGGCAGGGTATGCCAATTTCACCCCTACTATCCAACTTTGTACTCAAAGACTTTGATCGATACTTCGAAAAAGTGGGTGCAAAACTGATCAGGTATGCGGACGATTTCGTGATATTTTCTAGAACTCCTGAGGAATGCGTAGAGTATTTTCACAAAGCTAAAATGATTTTAGAAAAACTAGGGCATCAAATCCCAGAAATCGGTGCCAATAGCAAATCTGCAATTTATGAGCCCCAAGAATCGGTAGAGTTTTTAGGCTGTAGCATCGCCCTAAAAACAAATGAAAGAGACTATGAGGTTTTGGTGCCGCAGAAAGCATTCAAATCAGTTAAAACGGAGCTGAAAAAATTTTCTGATTTTGATGAGATGTACAAGACCCACGAGCGGCTTACAGAAACAATTGCAAAAATAAATGCTAAAGCCAAAGGAATTTCTAACGCTTATCGTTTTGCGAAGGACCATCAAGCATTGCAAGCTCATATTGCGAACTGTCAGCAGTCTGCGTTAGCAAATTTGATCAATGGAATTTTCGGTATTGATGCTGTCGATAAACTTAATACCCGCCAAAAATCTTTTCTCGGAATTGAATAGTAGGGGCCAGTTCAACGCCCAACCGTTCTTATATCGACCGCGCAAACGCCCTGGCCTTTAGGCCGGACCATCAGCGGATTGATCTCAATATCGGCAAGCCAGGTGCGGTGATCGAGGAAGAAATCACTTAGCCCTTTGATGCCAGCGATCAACGCCTCTTTATCGGCAGGCCCACTTCCGCGAAAACCGTCCAGCAATGCCGAGACGCGAAGGTCGCCCAGCATATTGTGAATATCATCTTCGCTGGCAGGCAGGAGCCGCAATGCGATATCCTTGACCAGTTCGACCATCACGCCACCGGCACCGACAATCAGCATCGGGCCATATTGAGGGTCATCGCGCGCGCCGACCAGAAGCTCAACGCCGGACACCATTTCCTGTGCGAGGAAACCGTCAATGTGGGCTTTCGGGTCAATCGCATGAAGTTTTTTCGCCATGCCTTCAGCGGCGGCCACCGCAGCGGTTTCATCGGCAATATTCAGGGCAACACCGCCGATCTCGGTTTTATGGCCGGCTTCCGGCGAAATAATTTTGAGGGCGGCAGGAAACCCGACAGTGGCTGCCGCGTCACCCGCTTTGTCGCTATTTGCGGCGCGGGCAGTTTTCGGCGCAGGCAGGCCCCTGGCTGCCAAGGCTGTTTCGAGGGCCTCGCCATCACAATTCGCTTGAGCGCCGGCCGGTGTTGGGATTTCGGGTGTGTCACGTCCGGCGCGCTCGCCAAAGAACCACAAGGCATTCATGGCCCGCACCCCGATCCGTGTTCCCTGAACAAATGGCATGTTGGTGGCCTCTTGAAACGCCAGCCCGCCCTCGGGAATTTGGTGTGGCATACGAGCGAAGGAAATCACCGGCTTGTCCGTGAACTCAACCAGCGCCTTGACCTCATCCTGGGCACCGGCACTGCGCGCTGACCCTGGCATGTTATTGCACCAGGCAACCATGTCGACGCCGGGATCGGCAGCAAACGCCTTGCATATTTCAGCCGGGGCGGATTTACCCGAAACACCGACCGGCGCGCCGGTATCGATGGGGTTTCGAATGTGACAATCAGCCGGCACATACGGGCGGATAGCCTCAACTGTTTCCGGTGCCAGATCGGCAACTGCCGTTTTCTCCTGATCGCAATAATCATGCAGCAGGTCGACCGTGCCGCCGGAGGTCGTCATAAAGGCGACGCGCGGCCCTTTTGGCAGGCGACCCTGCTGAAAGGGCACAGTCATCTCAACCATCTCTTCCAGCGTTTCACAATTGATGATGCCGTAGCGTTCGCATACGGCTTCATAGGCGGCGTAATCGCCTGCGACCGCGCCCGAATGGGATTGCGCTGCTTCCCGCGATTTTTGCGAACGACCGGTTTTGATGGCGATGATCGGTTTGCCAGCCTTTAAGGCGCGACCGGCGGCTTTCATAAATTCGTCGGGTTTGCGAATGCCCTCGATAAACAGGCAAATCTGTTTGGTCTCCGGGTCATCAATGACGAAATTCATATAGTCGGCGAGATCAAGGCTCAGCTCATTGCCTGACGAGATCAGATAGGAAAAGCGCAAGCCGCGTTCCTGGCCGGCCTTGGCATAGTAGCTCAACGTGCCGCCGGATTGCGTGACCAGGGCGACGGAGCCGGGTTCCAGCCCGCTGACATGCTCATGGGGGTAGCAGTAGATGTTCTCGCGAACGCCGACCAGACCCATGCAGTTAGGTCCGCAGAGCGGCACATTTATTTCAGTCAAAGCCTGCTTGAAGGCTTCACCACGTTTGATCGATTCCTTGCGCCCGCCATCGCCAAAGCCCGAGGCATAGACCACTGCGGCCTTCAGACCATTCTCAGCGCCTTGTCTCAGCGCGCCTTCAATGAAGGGCGCGGGAATAATCATCAGGGCCAGATCGGCGGGCTCGGGCAGGGACGCCAGATCGGGATAGCAGGGAACGCCGAAGATGTCGTCGCGCTTTGGATTTACCGGAAAGACTTTGCCGCTATAGCCCGACTTTTGCAGGTTGCCGTATATATTGCGCGGCCAGTGTGATTTCTCTGTCGCGCCAACAATGGCGATGGTTTCGGCATTAAAAATCGCAGTCGCTGGACTGGTCATCACTCTCTCCCTGCATATCTTTTTTTGATTTTAGACTTTTTTACTGGACCCGGCCACGGGCAGCGATGTTCCACACATCAACAACGTCTTCGCCGCTATAGGCGATGAAGCGGTCATAGAGATTGACGGTCGTGTCGCAATGGGTCGGGACAAAAGCGACCTTGTCGCCGAGGGCTAACGGGCAGCTGCCATTCTCAAAAACCAGTTCGCTATGTTCTTCACCGGCAAATTTGAAGCTCGCGCCCGGCAGGTTGACGGGAACCGGCGGTCCGCCATCCGAGCTTACTGCCTTTAGGCCCATATCGAGGATGCAGCGCCCGGGTTCTGGCAGTGAGATGACCGAGGCCAGCAGGGTCAGGGATTGCTCAAACGGGATTGAGTTGCCGCCGTCCCACTCGATTTCGCGGTATCGCGAATCCATAAACAGATAGCCGCCAGGCTGAAGTTCGGTCAGCCCGGCCGCTGCGGCATCAATAACGGACGTGCCGCTGCCGCCACCGGTGAGGTAGTCAAGCGGCAATCCGGCTTTGCGGATCAACTCGGCCGTGTCGGTCAGCAGACCAACGGCCTTGCGTGCGGCGACATCACGTTCCGCAAACGAGGTCGTCATCTGTATCGCCCCCTGATAGCCCTGCAGACCCTTAAAATTTAGCCAGTCGGCACTCATGACTTCATAGGCCAGATCCAGGGCGGCATCACCGGGTTGCACGCCGCAGCGTCCCTGACCGACATCAACTTCAATGACAACATCGGGGCGTACACCACAGGTCTGCGCAACGGCAGCCATCTCGGCAATATTTTCGGAATTGTCGGCGACCACGGAAATTTTCGCCTTATTGGCGATCCGCATCATGCGGGTGAGCTTTGAGATGCCGATCACCGGCGTGGTGATCAGGATATCCTTTATGTCATGTGACACCAGAACCTCGGCCTCACCAAGCTTGGCACAGCATACGCCGACAGCCCCGGCATCGATTTGCATCTTGGCGATCTCAGATGATTTATGCGCCTTGGCATGAGGGCGATAGGCAATGCCAGCCTTCTCCGCCAGCTCCTGCATCCGTTTCATGTTTCGGAGAAAGGCATCTTCTTCGATTAAAAGTACAGGGGTGTCGAGTTGGTTCAGTTTCATGACGGGTGCTGCTCGACTTCGCCGGTGTCGTGGACGATCTTTCCGCCGACGATGGTCATTTCTGACGTGATGTCCTTGATGTCATTTTCGGGACAGGTCAACGGGTCCTTATCGGTAATAATTACGTCGGCCAGCCTGCCCGGTTCGAGTGTGCCTTTGATGTCCTCTTCGCCAGTAAGATAGGCGCCATTGCGGGTCGCACAGGTCAGTGCCTGTTCCCGGGTCAATGCTTGCTCCGGTGCTATCCGGTCATCACTGAACATGTTGTAGCGGGCGATCGTTTGCCACACGGGATACCACAATGTCGTGGGTACATTATCGGTTGCCAGCGAGATCGGGATACCCGCCTCGACGACACTTTTAAGCGGCGCGATCTCGTTCTCCCGTGCTTCGCCGATCTCATCGCGGACGATGTGGCCGTACTTGTAGATATAGCGGTTGGTGTGGGAGGTCATCGCCAGCTTGAGGGTTGCCATGGTTTCAATCTGGTATTCCGTTGCGCGGTCTAAATGGCCCATTACCCAGCGTTTTTCCGCCAACGGTATGACCTTGTCGACCGCTTCAAAATGTTCCAGAAAGTCCATCCAGATTGCGTTTGCGCGGATATTGTTGCGCGCCGCCGCCGTCAGATAGTCGACTATTCCGTTCTCCGGGATACCACTGTCGTAATTGAAGCCTGACCAGCCCGTATAGGGCGCTGATCGGTTGCGAACCAGATTGTCCGGCGTGATGCCAAAGTCCGCAAATATGCCGGCGACGGCCAGCCAGTGATCGCCATCACCGCGCACGCCGCCGATCCAGTCTGACCATTCGGCAAAGGTGGATTCATAGCCGTCTTTATTGGCGAAATGCCATGACGGGCTATAGACCAGAGTGGCTCGAACCGACGCTGCGCCCTCTGCATTAACGGCACGATAGGCGTCGATCAATTCCTGGGCACAGCCATGTTCCTCATAGACGCTGGTGGTGCCGCCGGCATTGTAAATCGCCATCGATCGTTTGATCCCGGCGACCCGGTCATCATGACCAAAGCGCGGCATGGATCGAAAATAGGCAAGCTCGGCAATCGGTACAAAGGTGTACTCGTGAATGATGCCGTCGAGGGCACCGTTGCCATCCGTTTCGAATTTAATGATCTCGGGCAAATCCCCGGGGTCTGAGTCCAGTCCGGCTTCTTTTAGCGCCAGTGAGTTTGCGATAGAGGTCAGCGGCTGAATATGCCGCCAATACCCCCAGATCGGTCTGATATATACCGGATTTTCCGGCGACACCCGGTCAAGCTCTTCGCGGGTTGGCCAGCGCTTCTCGGCGAGATTATCCGGAACGTCGAAATAATAGGGCGGCTCGCCAATCGGCATGGTGACGATCCAGTCGCCGGGATCCGCCTTGGCGACCAAGGATGCAATACGCTCAAGAACATCATCGATGGATTTGCAGCCCGATAATGTCGGAAAGATCGATTTGAGGCCTTCGCGATCCATATGGGCATGGCCGTCAATCATGCCGGGCATGACCGTGCGGCCTCCGGCATCGATTATCGGATGATCCGCGTGATCCCTGGAAAGGGTCTCGGCGTCACCAACCGCGGCGATCCGTTCTCCGTCGATGACAAGGGCATCATGGAGTGAAAACGCATCGTCACAGGTAACGACCTTGGCGTTACGGATTAACATGCCGCGCTACCAGCCAGCCGCATAGGCCTCGCGCCGATGATCGGCGGCACCGACCAAGACGCCGTTATCGAGAATTTCGAGACATTTGGAAGATCCAAAATAGGAGGCCCCGGATGCCCTGCCGATCTCGAAGCCGCGGGCGGTCAACGCATTGCCAACCTCGTCCGGGAACTCGTCATCAATCAGAATATTGGCCGTGCCATCGATCGACCAGCGCGGTGCCTCAATGGCAGCTGAAAGCTCCATGCCGCGTTCGATCATATTGGTGAGCATCTGGACATTGGAGATCGTCTGCGCCGGTCCACCCGGTGTCGTCAGCTGGTATTTCACCTTGCCGTTCTTGAAGGCCATCACCGGGTTCAGCGTATGGCTCGGCTTCTTGCCCGGTGCAACGACGTTACAATGCTCAGGATCGGTGACAAAGCCGGTCATGCGATTATTGAGCAGGATACCGGTGCCGGGATCGAGGAAGGCGGAGCCAAAGACGTGGAACACACTTTGCACGACCGAGATTGCGTTGCCGTCACCATCCGCCAAAGTAATGCAGCTGGTCCCGCCGACTCCGGGCCGCTGATGCTGGCCGGGGGCGGCGGCCCGGACGGCGGCCTGCAGCTTGCTGGTCATTTGTCCGCCCAGCAGCTCGTCAATCGGGGCGGGGTGTACGGCAGGATCACAGATATAGGGGATGCCTTCATCAAACGCTGCCCGCGCTGCCGCCATCAGATAGGCCAACCGGTCCTCATCGGGGCCGGTAAAGGCCTCCTGCGGCAGGCCCTTGATGGCGTTGAGCTGCATCAGCATCAGCACGCCGTAGGAGTTGGGTGGCATGACATGGACATCAAGGTTGCGGTAATCGGTATTGATGGTATCGACCCATTCCGGCTCATAGCCTTCAAAGTCTGCGGCGGAGAGCAAGCCGCCATTCGCCTGGCAATAGTCTCCGAGTGTTTTTGCGATGCGACCTTCGTAATATACGTCGCTGCCATTTTCCGCGATGTCACGAATGGTTTCGGCCAGCGCCGGCTGTTTGACGATATCGCCCGGGTTCATCGGGACTCCACCCGGCATATAAAGGGCCGCACAGCCGGGGTCCTTGCCGACATGATCAAACAGCCGCAGTGCGCTGGTCAGGATGCGCGACACCGGATGGCCGTTCCCGGCGATATCAATGGCGTCGGCGAACAGGTCTTTCCAAGGCATTTTGCCATGCTTTCGATGCAGTCTTTCCCAGCCGCGTACGATGCCGGGAACCGATGCAGCGTCGGGACCATGGACGGTCATGCCATCCTTGAAATATTCCGGTGTGGCACCGGCCGGGGCATAGCCGCTGGCATTTAGCCCCTGGGTCTTCTTGGTCGCCGCGTCGTGGTGAATGATAAACGCATCACCGCCAAAGGACGTTGCATGCGGCAACACCGTACAAAGTACGGCAGAGGTCGAGATCATGGCATCGACGACCGAGCCGCCGCGTTCCAGCACGCGCAATCCCGATGTTGAAGCGAGTGAATGGCCAGAAACAACCATCCCCCTGGTTCCGTAAACCGGTGAGCGGGGCAGTTTTACCCCAGCAAATTCATCGACCTGTCCGGCCATGAAACTCTCCTAAATTCAAGAAATGATGCTTTCCCCCATCATGGCCGATGGGGACTTCTTGTCAATGTGGAGCGTATTTAATTGGGTAGGAACAAAAAGCGAATTCACAGTAAAAAAGGTAGTTGAGAATGCCTCTAAATTATTGACTTTTAACAAGAAACATGGTAATTGCTGACGAAGTCGTTAAAGCGCTTGCTTCAGCAATTAGCTTCAGTCCAAGCGCTTTAACGACTGCGCCTCCGTGCTTTAAAAAATGGGCGACTTTTGCCCGAAAATTCCGGAAAAATTTCTTACAAAAAAAACGGCTGTTCAGCTTCATTTGGGCGCTCCTTTTTGATTTAATAAAGGGTGTAATTATCACCCTTATTTTATCGTGTTTTTCGTAAAACATCAATAGAAACAAAGCATTATGAGTTACAAGACACTCGGAGTCTTTGTTCAGGCTACTAGGTTACGGTAGCTGTCAGCGGTTTAGTGTTGTAATCCGGGTGATGATTGTGACCGCCGCGAATGCAAGGACCAGCGTTGGTCCGGCCGGTAAATCTGCGAGGGCAGACAGGATTATGCCCGCGAGCACGGCAACAGCGCTTAGAACAAAGGCAACACCGACGGGTTTTTTTCCCATTCTGTTCACGGCAAGCGCCGGCAGGATCAGGCTGGCAAAGACCACGTAAACGCCGACCAGCTGTACCGACGCTGTCACGACGATGGCAAAAAGCACAAAGAATCCGGTACCTCCCCGCATCACCGGAAAAGCAAACCAGAGAACGAGGCCGACACCATAGATCGGCGCGAAGGCAAGAATGCGATCCCAGGACACAAACAATATCTGGCCGGAAAGAATATGCTGAACTTCCTCGCCGCCATGCGGGTGGTTGGCCAGCGCAAGGAGCACCGCGGCGGCGGCAAGGATGAAGCTGCTGCCAATAACGGCTTCCTGTTCCTGGGGCGCTTTCTTCTCAACCCAACGAAAAAAGATTGCTGCGGCGAGTGCCGCCGTCACCGCAGCAATTTGGGTCATACCCCACGAGGGGTCATGCGCCCAAAGATTAACAAGCACGACACACAGACCGGCGATCTGGGCAATGGCCAGGTCAATAAAGATGATCCCCCGTCGCAGGACTTCAATCCCCAGCGGCACATGGAGCATGGCGACCATCAACCCCGCGATCATTGCGGGCAGGACAATTTCAAGGCCTTCAAGGCCGGCCATTGGCCTTCTCCAGCTGTGCAAGGATATCGTCGAAGAGTTTCTTTAAGGCGCCTGGTTTGGCGTTACGCGAGACTGTAAATGGCAACACCAGCGCCGGAATATTGGTCTTGTTCGCCAGCCAGTTTGAGGGGTCAGACTGGTCAAATGGCGTTCGCAAAATCGCTTTGGCTTTTGCTGCCGACACGGTTTTCAGAAGCCTATTGAGATGCGATACGGTCGGTGGAATACCGGGTTTGGCCTCAAGCGACCCTACTTCTTTCAGACCCAGCCAACCGATCAGATAGCTCCAGGATTTGTGATGCACGACGACTGGCATGTTCTTTAGCTTTGCCGCGCGTATATTCCATTTTTTCATATGCATTTCCCAGCGGTTTTCAAAACTCTTTAAGTTCCGGCTGTAGAGTGCACTATTCTGCGAATCTATCACTGATAGCCGTTTCGAGAGTTCCCGCGCGAGAAGGGTCAGGTTTCTCGGATCAAGATGAACATGCGGATTCCCCTCCGGGTGGATATCACCCAGACTGCGATCAATGACGGTCGGAATTTCCCGGACGGGCACATGTTGGGCTGCCATAAGGTGTCCTGGTTTTCCCGGTCGAACATTTGATCTGGCACCCCGTTGCATCAACAGCGGCAACCAGCCGACTTCAAGTCCGGCGCCTGCACAGATAACCAAATCGGCACGACGAATTTTTGCAATCAGGCTCGGTCGTGCCCGAACATGATGCGCGTCCTGTTTCTCATGGGTTGCAGAATAGGTAGAGACCTTGTCACCGCCAATCTCCTGCGCCAAAGCCGCCCATTCGGGTTCGCAGGCGAAGACCCGAACGTCGGCCGTGGCTGGGGCGGGCAATGCCCACCCCAGCATCAGAATTGAGACGAAGCTTAATTTTTTTATCATGGCTCCTTCCTCAGAACGCATGCGCGGCATGAGCGCCAATACTCATGACATATTGCAGGATGAACTGATTGTCGTCCCGACCATCGGATAGTTCTTCCCGGTTATATTGGACCCGAATTCGACCGAATTCACTATTTGTCCAATCAGCCATGACCGACATCGTATAGGGGTCGTGCCCTGCCGAGTCGAGCGCGCTTTCCGCCAACCCTGCCGGGGTATCCGCGGCCAGCAGCTGTGAGTACCGGGCACCAACACGCCAGGCCGGTGCAAACTTATAAACGGCCTGCGCATACCAACCTTGCGAACCGTCATCGAAATTGACAGCGCCCGTTCCGGCGCCGGTGTCGTTGTAGGTACCGTCTTCACTTCTATGGAAGAACTCTGTCTGGAAAATCAGCTCCTGATTCCTGGCATTTCCGGTAGGTGCCCAGCTATAGCGAAGATCGGCAGCATAGAGGTTTGATTTGCCGACAAAGGTCACGGCGCCTTCGTTGGTGGCGCGGCTGTTCACATCACTATGAAGCGTGTACGCCCCTAACCGCCATGACTGGTTGTCGCCGATATCGCCACCAACTCGGGCATAGGCGGACCAGGCACCAAACCCGCTGACGGAATCGCCGGCCGGGAAATCATCCCCCCGGAAGATGCCGCCACCGAATTCGATGAACATATCGGCAGGTACAACATAGGAAACCTCAATGCCATCGTCGTTAAACGACTTGTTGAGGTAAACACGATAGGGCAGCGGCCTGTCTGCGAAGTCATCGCCATGAGCATGATGCTCGTTGAGATAACCAAGGGTCCAGAAGGCACGACCCGCTTTCAGCCGGAGCCCATCTGGTAAGCCTGCATCGGGCAGTGTCTGAATATACGCTTCTTCCAGCTCGACCTTGTCCTCACCCTCTTCGCGAACAATGGCGACGGTGGAACTGGCATAGAACTTGTCATCGACATTTGCGGAGAAGTTGATCTCGGATTCATCGATGGCGAGGCCCTCTCTTCCGCGTTCACCTTCTTCGCCGACGCCAAATCCGGCAATTTCCGAACCGTCTTGCGAGAAGCTACCGGCGCGGCCATTCAGGATTATGCCAAGTGACGGGTTAAAGGAATTGTCTTTAATCGCGCGTCCGCCGCTTGCCGGGGTTACCTTCTTGCCCGCCACGGCCTTCTTCTGTTCGAGAGATTTGATTTTGTTCTCAAGCGTTGCAATTCGGCCTTCATACGCCTTTTTGAGCGTTTTAATTTCGCTGAGAATCCTACTCAGCTCTTGTTTATCTGCCGCATACAGAGGTGTAGACGCCAGAAGTACCGGAACAGCAATTGCTGCCGCGGCACGCATGTACCGTAAAGTCATGATTTATTTCCTTACTATCGAAGTGAATTAGGCCCGCCGTTTTAGCGGGCGGGTTTTTTTGTTGAGATAGTAGGAAAGGTCGGCGGCGCCCGAATGCTGTTTGCGCAACGATTATGCTGGTTGGATACCAGATTCTGATGCCGGAGAACCTGGCGTAAGACATCGATGTCAATCGCATGATCAAGACTGTCCGCCGTAAAACTCGGCGTGGTGTCACTGGTAAGCTGGAATACACAGGAGATGCCGTCATGTGAATGGTTCACATCGCCATGGGCAGCACTATGGCTGACGGCCATGATCTGTAATTCTGTGAGAACCACAACAAAAATTATGATCTGGCTCAGTGAAGTCGTTTTCGCCTTCACCATGATTGGCGGGCCCTCCGTGAATATTCGCTAATGTTATAATATAACATACGATGAATGCAAACACCCTATTCAGAGAGAAATATGCGCCTCGCCGTCCCTTGATCGTGAATTGGCGGCGGCGCATACTCCGGCAAAATTCGAAACAAGGAGGACGATGCATTGGCGGTTCCAGAGCTAAAAACGGTTGATATCGGTGATGGTCGGGTTGTTTCTTATCGTGAAGCAGGCAGCGGCACACCGGTGGTCATTCTGCATGGGTTGGGTGGACGGTCGGAGAGCTGGGCGCCGCAATATGAGGCCTTGTCAGATAGTTATCGTGTCATCGGCTGGGATGCGCCGGGCTATAACGCCTCTTCGGAAATGCCTGAGGAAGAACCATCGATCCGGGATTATACCATCGTCGCGAAACGTTTCTTTGACGCTCTCGGATTAGAGAAGTTTCATCTCGTTGGGCATTCGGTCGGGACCTGTCTGTCGGCGCTTTTCCACAAGGCGCATCCGGAACGGTTGATCAGCCTGACTCTGGCGGAAGCCGTGATTGGCAATGGGGCTGACCCAAAAGAGAAACAGGACGCGGCTATTGCGGCGCGGATAAATGATTTTGCGGAGCTTGGACCCGAAGAGGTTGCGAAAAAGAAAACACCGAACTCGCTTTCCCCCAATGCTGACCCTGCCGTGATCGAAGCGGCTGTTGCCTTTGCGGCCAAGGTGAAGGTTCCGGGTCATCTTAAACTCGCCGGGGCTCTTATCCGCTGCAATATATTTGATTTTGTGACGCCGCTGGCCTGTCCGGGTCTGATCATAGCCGGGTCAGACGATCGCTCGGCACCGCCGGAATTCGTCAAACGGATCGCTGATGCCTGTCCCGGTATCAATCATCAGACGATTGACGGTATCGGTCATCAGATCGCGTTTGAAAAACCGGAAAAACTTGTCGATCTCCTGCGGGATCATTTGGGGAGTGCATCGTAACCATGGATGGTTCAACATCAGTTCGGAAAGTTCTCTCGGGTCTTACCGGTGATGACTTGCTCATCAAACTCGATTGGGATGAATGGCTCGACGTCAACGCCCCCTATGAAGAGGTTGCGTTCAGCCAGAAAGACGTCTTCACGCGTTTTAACCGCAACGGCTATGACTGGGATATCCAGGGCATTCTCTACACACCGTCGCAAGAGATCGATGCCAATATTGCCATTGTGATGTTCCATGGCGGGGCAGGAAGCTCCTACGGCAAGGACACCACGCCGGATGGGAGACCCGGCTTGCCGCGGGTGTTGGCGTCACAGGGTTTTACGGTTCTCAACCTGACCTATCCCGGACATTACCCGCCGGGCGGTATCTGGAAAGAAAGCGTTGCAGATCGCCAGCCCCGGTATCTGCTTGATGAAAAGCTTTCCGATGAGGAGATTTATGACCGCAACCTGAAATGCACGTTCAATGTGATCCTCCAGGGGTCGGCTCAGCTCGTTGACGAGCATTTGGCGGGGCGCAAAATTCTGGCGCATGGTCATTCGACCGGTGGCCCCATGGCGGCGCATCTGTATCGTTTCACCAGCAAGACGACCGTGATCGGAATTCTCGGCTGGGGCAGCGGCGGCCCCGATGGCTGGCGCAAGGAATGGCGGGATACCACCGGTGCCGAAGATGATGGGCGCAAGGGCATTGATGAAATGTCCAAGCGCTCGGTCGAGGCCTTTGCCAAGGCAGGTTATGTCAGTGATCCCGAACTATGCCCGTGGGGCGGGGCGGAAGGGTTTGTCAAATGGGCAGAACCCGTCCGTTCTCAAATGAAGACAGGACTGTGCGACAATCAGCATATGGTGGTACCGGAACTGCTCGAGCAATATCCGCCGATCACCGGCCTGCCGCGTGACGAATATTTTGATCATCTGGCCGATCCTGATCCCGAGTGGCTGAAATCCATCAATGTGCTGTTGATGGTGGGCGGCGACGATAAAGGACACTGGGTTGCCGGGGAAAAAGAAGAAGACAAGCGCGAAGTCTTTATGGGTCGGAAATACGAGGCGGCCGGCACCCGTGTGCATGTCGTCTTTGTGCCGAAATACGGTCATTACGGCATGATGGAAATGTACAACGAAAGAATTGCCTATACGTGGCTGTGGGCCATTAAGGAGGGTTATTTTTCGGGATAATGATATATCGCCTGAAACTTTTTTATCGCATGAGTTGCATAATCATCTAACCTGATACATCATTTTTAGTATGTATTTGATGTACGTAGATGAAAGTGGTGATACTGGCTTAGTGAATTCACCAACGAGATATTTCACATTGAGCGGAATTGTATTTCATGAGTTCCAATGGAACGAATGTCTTGCTCAGTTGGTCGAATTCAGAAAACGCATGAGAGTGAAATTCGGTCTTCTCATGCGTGAGGAAATTCACGCCGGTGTAATGTTTTCTAAACCTGGTCCACTTGCACGAATTCCTAGAAACGATCATTTAACTATCGTTCGACATTTTCTCGATGAGATCGCATCGTTACCTCAAATTAATATTATTAACGTTGTTGTGGATAAAAGTACTAAACCCGTTGGATACAACGTCTTCGAAATGTCTTGGCGAACGCTGATCCAAAGATTTGAAAATACGCTCGGATATCAAAATTTTCCGGGTTCACCAAACGATGATGATCAAGGGATGGTATTCTGTGACGAGACAGATCAATCGGCTTTGAGAAACCTATACCGGAGGATGCGCGTTTATAATCCAGTTTCAAATATACAATTGGAGTATGGCGCAGGGTATAGACAACTCCCGCTTTCAAAAATTGTCGAAGACCCAAATCTCCGAACTTCACATCATTCCTGTTTTGTTCAATGTGCAGATGCAGCTGCTTTTGCCCTATATCAATTGCAGGCTCCTTCAAAATATATTCGCAATAAGGGCGCCAGAAACTACTTCAATCGCCTAGATGGAGTTCTATGCAAACTGGCGGCGAGAACAGATCCACAAGGGATTGTTCGCATATAAAAAGGAGAGGCGTGAGCCTCTCCCGGAGGAATCCTACTGGCCAGTCAAGCTGGCGGCCAGATTCAACTCTAGGTTATGAAATTTACGATTTATGTCAAGGTAAAATATTAATGAGTCTAATCAATCGTTTATTTGATATTTGAAAGAAATTGATTCGTTTGAACTGGTCTTCACGTCCTAGATTTCGTCCTCGATAGAGGGGTGGCGGCGGCGCGGTCGTAACAGCCGCAACATTATTGCGGCGACGATACCGCCGGCAAAAACCGGCATCCACCAGGGTGCTTCGTCACGAAAGAAAAAGATCGCAATGGCGACAAGGATACCGGTTGCGATGGAAACCTTCGGAGCATGGCGGAAAAGCGGATGGTCAATTTTGATGTCGGTCAGATCTTCCGCGGGATTTTCCCATTCCGCAGACTCCGGATAGGTCTTGGGCAGCCCTTGCCGTTTGTGCTTCTCCTCGCCGGGCATCAAGCGGCGCCCTTCGCAAGGCGCATCTCGGCAAGCCGTGCCCAGTAACTCGCCCCAATCGGCAGCACCTCGTCATTAAAATCATATTGCGGGTTATGCAGATAACAGCCGCCTTCGCCGGGACCGTTGCCGACCCAGATATAACAGCCGGGGTTTTCGTTCAGCATGAAGGAGAAGTCCTCAGCCCCCATTTTCGGCGGCAGGTCCGTCAGGACATTTTCCTGGCCGACTATATCGGCAGCGACCCGTGCGGCGTAATCGCTTTCGGTGACGGTATTCACGGTCGCGGGATAACCGCGCATATAGGTAACCTCACCCGTCATGCCGAAAGCCGCGGCAACACCATCTGTGAGCTGCCTGATGGCCGTTTCAGCAATATCCTGCACTTCGGTCTTGAAGGATCGGACAGTGCCTTTCAGGGTGATTTCTTCCGGGATGATATTGTAGGTCTCACCAGCATGTATCTGCGTAATCGACAGCACCACGGATTCCATCGGATCCATTGACCGGCTCGACACGGTTTGAAGGGCCGTGACCAATTGCGACGCGGCGACCATGACATCGGTTCCCTGATGTGGGAAGGCCGCATGGGTGCCTTTACCTTTTAAAGTGATATCGATGGTATCCGCCGCGGCCATGGCGGGGCCGGGGCAAACCGCGAAGGTGCCGACATCCTGTCCCGGAAAATTATGCATGCCCCAGACGGTTTCGCAGGGGAATTTCTCGAACAGCCCATCCTTGACCATTTCCCGCCCGCCACCGGCAAATTCTTCGGCGGGCTGGAAAATAAAATGGACAGTGCCGGCGAAATTCCGTGTTTCCGCCAGATACTTTGCTGCCCCGAGGAGCATGGTGGTATGTCCGTCATGACCACAGGCATGCATCTTGCCGGGGTTTGTCGAAGCGTGGTCATGCGTTGCGGTTTCCTCAATATCCAGCGCGTCCATATCGGCCCGCAATCCAATCGCCGGCCCGTCGCCATGGTTGCCTTTGAGCGTTCCGACGACGCCGGTTTGCGCCAGACCCCGATCAATCTCTATCCCGAACCCTGTCAGTTTTTCAGCGACAAAGGCTGCGGTCTGATGCTCTTCAAAGGCCGTTTCCGGGTGCGCGTGAATGTGACGCCGCCACTCCGTAAGCTCGTTATGAAACTCTGCAATGCGATTGATAATCGGCATAATGGTCTTCTCCCTGATTGGTTGAGAGGGTTCCGCGCCGCGCGATCAGAGTCAAGGTTCTATGAGCCACATTGTCACGAAAACCCGCCCGTGCTTCCAATTTATGGGTGACGGGCCGGCTCCGGAACAAAGCTCTGGCCTTGCGGCAAAGCGAGGTTCCTGTAAAACCTTCGGCTTGGACAAAATGAGGATTTTATGGCTGAGATGTATGAAGATATCCGCGACGCCGTTGCCAAGTTATGTGCGGATTTTCCCGGTGAGTACTGGCAGGAAACGGATCGCGAACGCGCTTACCCGACAGAGTTCGTGAAGGCGCTCACCGAAAACGGTTATCTGTCCGTTTTGATCCCGGAAGAGTTCGGCGGCAGCGGGCTGGGCATCACGGCCGCTGCCGCCATTATGGAAGAGATCCACAAGTCAGGCTGCAACGGTGCGGCCTGCCATGCCCAGATGTATACGATGGGCGCTGTTCTGCGCCACGGCTCGGATGAACAGAAACAGCAATATTTGCCAAAAATTGCGACCGGTGAATTGCGGTTGCAGGCTTTTGGCGTGACCGAACCGACCAGCGGTACCGATACGTTGAGCCTGCGGACGACCGCTGTGAAGGAAGGCAATGACTCCTATATCGTAAATGGCCAGAAGATCTGGACCTCCCGGGCGGAGCATTCTGATCTGATGCTTTTGCTGGCTCGGACCACACCGCGCGATGAAGTAAAAAAGCGGACCGATGGTCTGTCAGTGTTTCTGGTTGATATGCGCGAGGCGCTGGGGAACGGGCTGGAGATCAAACCGATCCGCACCATGATCAATCATGCGACGACAGAAATCTTTTTCGACAATCTGAAAATTCCCGCCGATAGCCTGATCGGCGAGGAAGGCAAAGGCTTCCGCTACATTCTCAGCGGCATGAATGCCGAACGTATTTTGATTGGCTCCGAATGTATTGGCGATGCCCGCTGGTTTATTGAGAAAGCCAGCGGTTATGCCCGCGATCGATCAGTATTTGGCAAACCTATCGGCCGGAATCAGGGCATTCAGTTTCCGATCGCTGAGAGCTATGCCCAAACCGAGGCAGCTGATCTGATGGTCAAGCGGGCAGCGGAGCTTTACGAAGCAGGCGAACCATGTGGCCCCGAGGCCAATATGGCGAAATATCTTGCGGCTGAAGCGTCCTGGAAAGCTGCCGACATGTGTATGCAAACGCATGGTGGTTTTGCCTTTGCCGAAGAGTTTGATGTTGAACGCAAGTTCCGCGAAACCCGGCTCTATCGCATCGCCCCGATTTCGACCAATCTGATACTGAGTTTCCTGGCAGAACATGTTCTTGATCTGCCCCGGTCGTATTAAAAGGCGATTGGCGAATGGGTAACCCACTCGACGGAGTCCTCGTCGTCTCCCTGGAACAGGCGGTCGCGGCCCCTTATTGCTCTTCAAGGCTCGCGGATGCCGGGGCCCGGGTCATCAAGATAGAAAGACCGGAAGGCGACTTTGCCCGTGGCTATGACAGTGTCGTGCATGGGGAAAGCGCTTATTTTGTCTGGCTCAATCGCGGAAAGGAATCATTGGTCCTCAATATCAAGGACGAGGAGGACGCCGCGCTGTTACGGAATATTCTGGGCAAAGCAGATGTGTTTATCCAGAATCTGGCGCCAGGTGCGGCGGCACGGGCGGGTCTGGGGTCAGATGATTTACGGGCAAAAAATCCGCGCCTGATCACGGTTGATATTTCCGGCTATGGCGAGGAAGGACCCTATGCCGATATGAAAGCCTATGATCTGCTGGTGCAGGCAGAGACCGGCTTGTCCTCCGTCACCGGCAGGCCCGAAGGACCGGGGCGTGTCGGCGTGTCGGCCTGCGATATTTCCTGCGGGATGTATAGCTATATGGCAGTATTGGAAGCGCTTATCGAACGCGATCAGACGGGCGAAGGCAGTGCAATCCGCACGTCACTGTTTCAAGGTATGGCGGACTGGATGAATGTCCCGCTGCTGACCTACGATTACGCCGAGAAAATTCCGCAGCGTGTCGGGCTTAACCATCCTTCAATCGCTCCCTACGGGGCTTACCCGACACAGGACGGCGGTGAAATTTTGATTTCGATCCAGAATGAACGGGAGTTCGTTCGGCTGGCGGGCGAGGTATTGCAGCGTCCCGATATGCCCGAAGATGAAAAATTCTGTAGCAATGAGGCGCGTTGCGCCAACCGGCCCGCGCTTGATGACATTATTATTGGGGCCTTTACCAGCGTTGCACGATCCGAGCTCACAAAGCGGCTTCGTGATGCCCAAATTGCCTTTGGGGAAATCAATGATGTCGCTGGCCTGTCTGCCCACCCTGCATTGCGGCGGGTGCAGGTCGATAGCCCAACGGGGCCCGTCGCGATGGCCGCCCCGCCAGCAACCGTGAACGGCAAGGCGCGCGACCTTGGCCCGGTGCCCGGCATTGGCGACCACACCGATCAAATTCGCAAGGAGTTTTCCTGATGAGCGATGAATATGATGCCTGGATCGGCAAACAATCTTCGATTGAAGCGCTGGTAACGGCCTATCAGGCTGATGCGCTGACCGCGACCCTGGATCGTGATGATGCGCCCTATAAGGACGGCGATGCAATCCCGCCGGGCTGGCATCTGTTTTATATCCGGGAAGTTGTGAAGTTGCGCGATACCGCCGAGGACGGTCATCCCAAGCGCGGTGATTTTTTGCCGCCCATCGATTTGCCGCGGCGTATGTGGGCGGGAACCCAGGCAACCTATCACAAGCCCGTCCATGTCGGTGAGACGATCCGCAATGTCACCACGATCGAATCTGTGACACCGAAAACGGGCAAGACCGGGAACCTCGTTTTTCTCAAACTGAAGCATGAAATTTCCGGTGAGGATGGTGTGGCGACAACCGAAATGCAGGATGTCGTGTATCGGGAAGAAGCAAAGCCCGGCGCGGTTGCGCCGGAGCCGCCGCCGGCACCCGGTGAGGCCGTCTGGAAACGCTCGATACACCCGTCACCGGTTCTGCTGTTCCGCTACTCCGCCCTTACGATGAACAGTCACCGTATTCATTACGACCGCACCTATGTGACAGAGGTGGAGAAATATCCCGGCCTGTTGGTCCATGGCCCGCTGACATTTACGCTGTTGCTTGATCTGTTCCGACGCGAAATGCCGGACACGACGCTTAAGACTTTTTCGGTGCGTGCCGTGTCGCCGATATATGACACGCATGATTTTACCGTTGAAGGCGCGCCCGGCGATGCGGGAGAAGCAATGCTCTGGGCGCTCAATAATGAGGGCCGATTGGCAATGTCGGCACAGGCGACTTACTGACGATAATATTGCCGCGCAATTTGCGGCCTGAGCTTCTGAAAGGCGGCGACAACATAAATCGGGCGATGGCGGGCAACATTGATCTTCTCGACGCCTGGACGAGCGACGAGGAAGAATCCGCAAGCGCCGTGCCGGAGCGGTAAACAAAGCGTTAAAGAAAGGGTTTTTTAACCGTTAATCGGGGAGCAGGTCGTCGCGACCGATACCAGATAGCGTGTCGATGACGGCGGTAATGTCATCGGTCATTTTGGCCATGCCATCATTTCTCTTGATCGCGGCTTCATCCATGTAGAGCGCCCGGTTGATTTCAATCTGCAGCGCGTGTCGCCCTTGCTGAGGATGACCGTAATGGCGTGTCGTAAAGCCACCGGCAAAAGGCTTGTTACGTGACACCTGATAGCCGCGCGCAGCGAAGACAGATTCAACTATACTGATCACTGCTTCATTGCAGGCGCCTGCAAAACAGTCGCCGAGGACGATGTCTGCGCGGCGGCGGCCGGCATCGGGGTCATGCGGACCGCCGACGGAAGGCATTGAATGACAGTCAACCAGGAGATAGCAGCCGAAGTCCCGTCCGGTCTGGCCCAGGAGATCACGCAACTCCCGGTGATAGGGGCGGTAATTGGCGTTGATGCGGTCGGCCGCCTCCGCAAATCGCAGCTTCTTGCCATAAATTTCCTGGCCCGAGCTGACGAGTCTTGCAATGGTGCCGAGCCCGGCATGAACACGGCTTGACTGGGTGTTTGCGTAATCCGGCAGGGCGTCTTCAAACATGCCCGGATCAAGCTCGAAAGGCTCGCGATTGGGATCGATATAGGCCCGGGGAAACAACGCCCGGAGCAATGGCATGCCGTGATCCGGCGCTGCGGAAAACAACTCATCCACGAAGGAATCTTCAGACCGGCGCAAGGCAGGGAGATCAAGCGGCGAACTGGCAACAAACTCTGCCGGATAATCTGTCCCGCTGTGAGGTGACGCAAAGATAACAGGCGCGCTTTGCTGTGCCGGGGCCAGTACCTCTAACGGATCGTCGGTACCGGACTCGTTTTTGAATTGTTTCGCCATGGTCGAGATTTACCCGTTTGCAGCGCCCCTGTCATCAATTTGCATTGCGCATAATGTCACGCCATAGTCCCGCCGCACCGGGGAGAGGGAAATTCCTGCGTTGCGCCGGCAATGAATACCCCGCCGCTGATTAACGTTTCGCAAGGAAAGCCCTGCTATGCTCTTCCCTTGTTCTCCCGGGCGTCAGTATGGTTGCGCGGGATTGTAGTATTCGGGCTTTGTGATTGGGATTGAGCTGGCGCGGCGCGGCGGTGATGGGATTCCGGGTTTGAAAGTGCTGTTTATTACCGGGTTTGCCGCCATCGCCCTGCATGCCAAACGGGCTGAGCCGACCAATGATACGCGGGTCTTGTCCAAGCCCTTTCATCTCAAGGATCTGGTTGGCGAAGTGGATAAAATCCTCGCCGCCTGATCGCGATCTCCCCAAGGTAACCCGCCTTGCAAAGCGACACGCTTTCTGTATAAAACACGCCTTCGTTCGGCAGCCCCCGCAACGCTGCCGGATCGCAAAATGGATATAGGGCGCATAGCTCAGCGGGAGAGCACTACGTTGACATCGTAGGGGTCGCTGGTTCAATCCCAGCTGCGCCCACCATTTTTTAATTGATTTTCAATTAGTTATAAGCTGAGAGACTTTTATTGGGGTGCATCCGAAGGGTTTTGGACACCCATTGGACACCTATGTGAGTGTTTTGGATTGCGAGTCTGTCGGTTTTCAATGCGGTCATGGTCCCAAAATTGAACTTGGCGGCAATGCGTACCGTAGAATGATTTTGTCAATGTAATCGAGGGGCGGCCGTTAACTTGATACTGCTATCGTCACATTTCCTAATGGAAAAGGGGGGAGTGACAAGGTGACTTCTTGAGGCTAAAACTGTCACTATAGCCAGGATATTTAACGAGGGATTTGGATGAGAATTTTAATCGCTTTCGCTTTTACGGCGATCCTTGCCGGGTGTGCCGACACAAATGTGACCAGTGTTTCAAATCTGAGCGTCAGACAGGACCAACCCTTTAAGAGGTTGTTGATTTCAGCGACAAAAATGCCACTCGACGAAGCTCTGGCTGTTGAGAAGGCGTTGGCCAAAAAACTCAACGCCTCGGGAACCTTCGCGATCCGGAAAATGGCGGTCTTGCCTCCAACTGAGAAATATACGAATGCACAAGTCGCTAAAGTTATGCGGTCATATAATTTAGATGGCATCTTGATCATTTCGCTTGGGAACAAATCCACTCAAGTAAATTATGTTCCTCCGACTTACCATCCAGGCACCAGCACCGGCACGGTGAAATTTATTGGGAACACCGCATACGTAAATACGTCTACGACACCCGGCTATACCACCGGCGGATATTCTATCAGCAAGCCACAGGCGTTGTACTCAGCCTCGCTTTATGACTATCGCTCAGGAAAACGGGTTTGGCTCGCTACAGGTAAAAGCCGTGGAAATGCGTTTGCCGATTACAAAGACCTCGGCGCATCAATGGCGACAGAAACGGTTGATAAACTGATCAGTGACCGCGCTATTGTTAAACGGCTGAAAAAGTAGCGCTTTAATTTTGAATCAGAAATGGCCAGGCCCTGGGTGTTTCCGGGCAGCGTTTTGAGCGATCCGTCGAAAAATTTCTCTTCGCCCTCCAATGCGCCCTACTTGCACAGGTCAACCAACCCGATACGCCGAAAACGGTGATAAATGATAGGACGCGAAATCTTCCGAGTCCAGTAAGTACATATTCCGCGGAAAATACGCGTGGGATCGCTCCATCTATTTTTCTGATGAGGTATCCACTCGCATAAGTTGAGAGGGCAGCAGGCATGAAGAAGTTTCTCCCCGCAAACTATTGCCGAAATTTGATATTTTCGTGTGCTCACAATCAGTTCATGTAACCTTATCTCAAGTTAAACAGGACGACCTCGACAAGAACGGAGTTGTGTTCTCAGAGAGCCTCGAACCCGATCGAGGATTAGCCGAAATTGCTTGCCGGACTGGAAAATCCTGGTCCGGAGTGAAAGACCCTGTGGTCCATACGATCAGCCCTAAAGAACGATCAGCATCCACACCAAATAGGTACAGTGAAAATTTCGGACTTGGGGCCTTTCCGTTGCATACCGATTTATCCCATTGGCGTAATCCCTCGCGATATTTAGCACTCCGTTGTAAAGTCGGTGCTTCCGACATAGCGACGCTGCTGCTTGATGGGCAATCGATTATTGAGAAATGCGGCAAATCCATTCTGTCGAAAGCCCTTGTCCAGCCACGGAGGCCGGTGCAGGGCGTAATTCCATTGTTGAGACTATATCTTCAGGTTGAAGGAACATCGGGCATGTTACGTTGGGATTCTCTCTTTATTACACCGGCAAGTAAGAATGGGCGTTCGGGCTATGAGCTTCTTGAGATGGAACGGCGGATGATTGAGCGAGATAAACAGGGGCCGCGTCATGGGAAAATCAAAGCATCCAACCAAGAAGACGTTTAAGGGTTTGTTACCTATAGCTTTTAGTTGAATAGTCACCACTTTGGTGGGTGATTAATCCCTTTTGGAAATCAGCGCTCCAACTCACCCCCGTACTTCCAACGGGCACGGCAACGGCCAGGCAAAAAGTGGCGCATATGGGTTTTACAAGCATTGGCAATTATTCATTCCAACTGGTCAACATGAATGGCAGCTTTGATATTTAGCGCTGCCGCCCCTTGAGGATTTCATTGGATAACGTCGTGGTAAGTTGGTTGATATTCTCGCGAAGGTACTGCTGAAACCTGTTTTTATGGGTGGCAGCTATGTAACTTAGCAAGGCCGATATGATTATTCCCGGCGTCTTATCGGCGAGGGATTCAAGACGGCCTAATGCAAGGAGATAGCTGCCAACACATGTATATTTAGAATCAGCAAACCCGTTCACTTCGATGACTAGGGTGTGCGGACGTCCCTTAGGTTTTTCCACCACTTTGATTCCTGACCGTCGCAAGATCAGCTCGGCTTCAACCTTCAACAGATCGGGCTGTGGGAGACAGCCGTCTTTCACATTATCTTCTAAAACCACTCTTATCGCGCCGACCTTCGGTAGCTGATCCTTACTCAAATAATCCGCCGATGCGGGATGTGCGGCTATCAATATCAGCACAGCTATACGAACAAGTTTTCTCATTTTTTTCTTCACCGGAACCACTCCCGCGCCAGTCTCTTGCTTCCGCGATTTAGGCCACGGTCAGACAGCTCGTGGCAATCATCAAACGTTTCACAGGAATAGTTTGGCACAATTACGGTGTGATTGGAAGTCGTCGTACAGATATCTCACAATCCGGTTGCTGTCTAACTAACCCTGTTATCAGCCTACGGTTCTTCCGTCCTGATCGCGGGGGCAGAAGTTTCGCGCGCCCTTGGTCATTCCGTTCGATTTGCGATCGGAACCAAAATCCGGATACGCATAACTCACGCCTTCTCCCTTATCAAGGGAGGGCTCTGAAAATCTGACTCAATAAGCTCAAGCATGCATCCATCGAGATTCGGCTTCAAACCCGACCATTCTTATCACCTCCGCAACGGAAAGGTCGCAAAGAATGGTTGGAACAAACGAAGATTGGGGAGCTGTTCAGGAAGAAACGAGCAGCGTATGACAGGTTGATCACGCGTCCCGCTTTACCCAGCTTCGGCAAGAGCCGTTTGGTCAAAAGACAGGGTGCGATTGTATTGACCATAAATCGGATATCGTCGCCATCCGGCGTTTGAGAACCGGGTGTAAATATCCCCGCATCGAGCGTTGGGTGCTTATTCGCAACTTTTGTGGCGAGAGCTTCGACGTCAGGCAGGTGTGATAGGTCAGCGGTGTAGCTTTCGGTTTGCCCCTCACCGGGTAGATCGGCTAAAGCCTTCTCCGCGGCTTCCAGCTTGGACGGGTTGCGACCGTGCAGGAGTACATGGTGGCCGTCTGCTACAAGCATCTTCGCTGTTTCCAGCCCGATGCCATCTGTTGCGCCCGTAAGAAGAATTGTTTTTTGCATTTGAATTCTAAACTTTAAAACTTGCCGTTGTTGTTTTTCCACCCACTTCGGGGGCGACCGTTTCGGTGGTGTCCCAATGCTCCACGAGCTTGCCGTTCGCGGCCCTGAACAGATCATAAAAGGCCGAGTGAACACCATCGAACTCCCCTTCGCTAACGCAAAGTATGAAACTCCCCTCCGCGAGAACGCGATGGATGCGTTGGTAGGTAATTAGTTTTTGACCGGTCTTCGTTTCCTGTAAGGCATCCCGGAGGGCGGCGATACCATCTGTAAGGTGGGGGTTATGTTTGATGAAGCTGTTTTTATTAACAAATTCCGGAAGCCGGTCGGGCTGACCCTTAACAAGCACGGTCTCGACAAAAGACCGCACCAGGGCGCGTATCCGGTCTTTCTTGGTCACAATGATCTTGTTGAGACCGACACTCGGTCGTCTACTGATCCACGCCGCCCCAGATTTCGGTTGCAAGGTCGACGATCATGCCGAGCTTATCGAACTGCTCCTGTTCGGTAATGATGTTGCCGATCGCGTTCGACGAAAAGCCACATTGCGGTGACAGGCAGAGCTGATTGATGTCGACATATTTCGAGGCTTCCTCAATACGCTGTTTCAGCTCATCGCGGCTTTCCATCTCACCGCGCTTGGTTGTCACCAGCCCGAGGACGATCTTCTTGTTGCCTTTGGGCAGGTAGCGCAGCGGCTCAAACCCGCCTGACCGGTCATCATCATATTCGAGGAAGAACCCGTCGACCTCGGTCAGGTTAAACAGGTGATCGGCAATCGGCTCATAATCGCCCTCGGCAAACCACAGGCTCCGCGCATTGCCGCGGCAGAGATGAACACAGGCCGCCATATCGTCCGGCCGTTCCCCGATACAATCATTGATCAGGGCCGCATAGGTGCGTGGCAGCTCATCCGGATCTTCGCCACGGTCGCGGGCATCCTGGCGCATCTTTGAATCGCAGAGATAGGCGAGGTTGGTGTCGTCGAACTGAATATATTTACAGCCCGCATCGGCCAGCAGCTTGATCTCCTGCCGGTACAGGGTGGACAGATCGGCAAAGAAGTCCTCCATTTCCGGATAGGCGTCCTTGCTGATCGCATCGCGCCCGCCCCGGAAATGCGTCATGGTGGGCGAGGGCATGGTTACTTTCGGTGTCGCGCCGTCACCGGCGACCGAAGCGAGGTATTTATAGTTCTCAACGCCGATGCCTTCGTCCGGCAATTGCATCCGTTCGGTGATCTCGACTGTCAGCGGCACCGCCTTCTCGCCACCGGCCTTGGTCTTTTCGCCCTGGGCAAAGGCGCTTTTCAGGGTGAAGTTGGTCTCAATACCGCTGATCCGGTTGATGAAATCGAAATGAAAGCTCTCGCGGCGGAATTCACCGTCGGTAACCGATTTGACGCCGACCGCCTGTTCTTTTTTGACGATCTCGGCGATGCATTCGTCCTCATAGCCACGGAGGTCGCCATCGGAAATCTTGTCCTCTTTCCACTCTTCGCGTTTTTCGAGAAGCGTGTCCGGGCGCAACAGGCTGCCGACATGATCGGCGCGAAAGGGTCCCTTCATTGAAAACTCTCCGTGATAAGAATTGCTATCGCCTGAGAATAACATGTCGCCCTGCAAACACAAAGGACGGCGCATTTATGGTTAATATCGATCTAAAATTTCGTGTTTAAAAATTCTCATTTTTCGGTAACAATGCCTGCGGGTCGGCGTGACGTGTTTCGGTTACGCATATGGTTCGGTTGCTAAAATTATTTAGTCTTGCAAGCGTACTTGCCCTGTTTGCAGGTGCGGTGTTGTCACATGCCACGCTGCTTGGTCCAACGCCGTCCCTGTCTGTTGCCGATAGTCCCTGGGCGAGTACGTCGTTTTCCTGTTTCCATCTTGAGGATTTTGAGGATGGCCCCTTATTCAGCCTGATCATTCTGGTCATCGATATTTTTGCCATTTACAAAATTCTAACCAGCTCTGCGGAAACCGTTAAAAAGATCATCCGGGTACCGGTTGTCATCCTGCTGCCATTGATTGGTGCAATTCTCTGGTGGTTTATGGGGCCCAAACAAAACAAGGTCTCCTGTTCAAAAAAACGGCGGTTTCTCGGGGCCGCCGTTTTTGGTTCCCTACCTTTCCAAACCTGCTCGATCTCAATAAGTTAGCCCGCAACTAAAAAGGGCTGAGTGGTTATGACGGTTTTAGACGGGTTTGATTACATCATTGCAGGTGCCGGATCGGCGGGCTGTACGCTGGTGGGCCGGTTGTCGGAGGACCCGAGTGTAAAGGTCCTGGTGCTTGAAGCCGGGGGCTGGGATCGTGATCCGTGGATCCATATCCCGCTTGGCTGGGGGCGTATTCTGCAGCGCCGTGACCATGACTGGATGTATTTCGCCAAGCCGTCTGAAAACATGGATGGCCGCGCCATTGAATGCGCCCGTGGCAAGGTCATCGGCGGCTCCAGCGCGATCAATGCCATGGCGTACTATCACGGTCACCCGTCAGATTATGATCGCTGGGCTTCCAACGGATTGCCGGGCTGGTCCTATGCCGAGGTATTGCCCTATTTTCGCCGGTCCGAGGATTGGGAAGGCGGGGAGAATGCGTATCGCGGTGTCGGCGGCCCCCTGACTTCTCGCTATACCACCTTTGAAGACCCGCTCTGTGAGGCGTTTCTCGAAGCCGGCAAGCAGATGGGGTTTTCCTATACCGATGATTATAACGGCGCTGACCCTGACGGGTTTGCCCGTATCCAGGCCACGCTTCGCAAGGGTCGGCGGTGGAGTGCCGCGGCGGCCTATCTGCACCCGGCCAAGAAACGACACAATCTGCGGATCGAAACCGGGGCGCTGGTTGAGAAGGTCAATTTCGACGGCACGCGTGCCACGGGCGTTACCTACAAACAGGGTGGCAAGACGGTCACCGCGACGGCCAATGCCGAGGTATTGCTGTCGGGGGGCTCAATCAATTCGCCGCAGCTGCTGATGCTGTCGGGCATTGGTGATCCGGCGCACCTCAAGGATAAAGGTATCGAGGTTAATGCGGCGCTCGAAGGGGTTGGCCAGAACCTGTGTGATCATACCTCCTCCGCCTTTGTCTTCCGGCGTCAGGATGGCGGTCCCTTCCAGCAGAATATGCGGCTTGACCGGGTCGGACTGTCCCTGATCCGTTCCTGTCTCGGGATGGGGGGGGTCGCCTCTGACCTGCCGTTTGGCATTACAGCCTTTGTTAAATCCCGCGACGAAGAACCGGTTCCCGATCTTCAGCTGTTATTCTGGATGGGGGCGACGACAACGGCGGCTCCGTGGCTGCCACCTTTCAAGAAAGCCTTTGCGGATTCGTTCTCGGTGCGGGCGATGCCGATGCGTCCCGAAAGCCGGGGCCATGTTTGCCTGGCTTCTGCCGATCCAAATGAAGCGCCGGAAATCCATCAGGCCTTTCTGGAGACGGAAGAGGAATGGCGGGTCCTGCGGGCAGGCTTGAGAATGGTTCGCGACCTGGTCGGTCAGGAACCGCTATCGCCCTTTGCCAAAGAAGAGCTGATCCCCGGTGCCGATCATACGTCTGATGAGGCTATTGATGCTCATGTTCGCAAAACCATGATTACCGTCCATCACCCGGTCGGGACCTGCAAGATGGGTGGTGATGACGACCCGCGCGCCGTTGTCGATGGCGAGATGCGGGTACGGGGTGTCGGAAACCTGCGCGTGATCGATACCTCGGTCATGCCGGATCTGATCGGCGGTGCGACCAACGCGCCGATCATCATGATGGCGGAAAAGGCCTCTGATATGATCCGCGGAAAGGCACCGCTGCCGCCGGCTGATTTAACCTAGTACCAGGTCTCAAAGAACAGACAGCATTCCCGCAACCATTGGATGACGGGCGATGTCGTCTTCGCCAAGATTTACGATTGAAATATTATCCGGACGTCTTGGACGCTCTGCGACTTCTGACAGCCCCGATAGACCGGGTAACAGATCACACTGATCCGGATCACCGACAAGAACCATTGTCGTGCACAATACAAGATACACATTGCGGTGCCGAAGCCATTTACGCTGGCCTGGCCGACCGGTGTCTGAATATCATAACAGTCCAATATGACAGTTAGATGATAGAACAGCCCGTTATTTTAAAGACCTCGCGATGGGGCCAGGGAGAAATCGGCTGGCTGTTTCTAACTGATTTGACGAACAGGTAATCGCAATAGCCGGGAAATGTTTCCGGTTTCGGTAATATTCCGGTCGATTAGCCAGCGCGGTCGCTAATCCGTCTCAAACACCAGATCTTTGACGATGGTCCGGTTGGGCGGCGGTTCCACGGTCATGCCATCGGTGGCGAGGCACATGCAGGTGAGCTGGCGGCGGCCATTGATCATCATCGAGCAGATGCCGCAGACACCCCGGCGGCAATCCGAATTGCGAAAAGACAGCGTGCCATCAACATTGTGATAAACATGGCGGATCGCCTGCAACACCGATAGGGGGCCATCGGATTCGATGTCATAGGCCTGTAGTCGAGGCTCTGCGTCCTTTTCGGGATCAAATCGATACAGGGTAATATTGAGTTTTTCCATCTAACCGGCCTCCGCCGGGACAGGGGTATATTCCGGGCTTGGTTTGCAGTCCCTTGCCTCAAAATCAAGCACATCCCCATTCCCGGAATGGCGGATAAGAACATTCTTTAACCAGTTCTGATCATCGAGTTCAGGGTAATCCTCGCGATAATGCGCGCCGCGACTTTCGGTCCGTAGTAGGGCCGCCCCCGCCATCGCGCGGGCAAACCGGATCATCGCGGTAACCTCCAGCGCCTCGACCCAATCGTAATTCCCGACACGATTTTCTTCAGCGACTGACATGGATGGCAGCTCTTCCCGCTCCATCCGTTCGAACTCTGCAATGGTGTCGCGCAGTCCCTCCTCGTTGCGAACGACACCGACATAATCATTCATCAGCTGTTGCAGCCGTGCCTTGATGACGTTGGGCCGGGGGCCGCTACGATCACGGCTCAGATACGCGGTTACCCGATCGGCTTCTGATGATGCGTCATCGCGATCCGGGTTTCCGGTGTTTCCCTCATTGGCAAAAGCGGCCGCTTCCGCGCCGGCGCGTTTGCCGAAGACCAGTATCTCGGTCAGGGAATTGCCGCCGATCCGCCCTGCGCCGTGCGGGCCGCCGGAGCATTCACCGACAGCGAAAAGGCCGGGCACTGTCGATTGCGACCCGGTGTCAATTTTGATGCCCCCGCAGACGTAATGGGCGGCGGCGCCAACCTCGATCGGCTTGGTCATGTCGACGCCGAATTTTTCCAGATATTTGGTTTGCGAGGGGAGCGAGTCCATGAGTGTTTCATGGGAGACTGATCCCGGATCAAAGAACGCCCCGCCATGCGGGCTGCCGCGTCCGGCGCGGACCTCACCATAGACGGCGCGGGCATATATATGGCGGGCCGGGTTATCGCTGCCCTCCGGGTCGTAATTCGACAGGAACGGCTCACCTTCGGAATTAAATAGCGGCCTGGCGCCTTTGGTCAGTAAATATTGAAACGTGAAGAGGACACCGCGAACGGTTGCAGGATGCAGCACCGCATGGCCCAGCATCAGCAGGAATTCGATATCGACCAGGTCGGCCCCTGCATTGAGGGCAAGCGCATAACCGTCACCGGTAGAATCCGGGGTGTTGCTGTGAACCGGGAAAAGTTCACCCGCGCCGCCGGTTGCCATCACAATGGCCCCGGCGCGTATCTCGACAATTTCCCCTTTTTGAAAATCGAGGGCAATCGCGCCGCAGACGCGATCACCATCCTTAAGCAGTTTGGTAACCAGCATTTCATGTAGACGCGGTACGTCACGCCTGTTCATTTCACGGCGCAACGCCTGCATGATCGGTGTGCCGAGGGAGTCGCCTTTTTTAATAGACCGTGGATAGGTTTGCGAGGAATCGAGCTTGCGCTGGATCAGTTTGCCATCTTCATCCCGATCAAAACGCGCACCAAAGGATTCGATATCTTCCACCGCCGCGACGGCTTCATCGCAAAAGATTCGCGCCAGTTCGGGGTCGGCGAGGCCATACCCGCCGCGAATTGTGTCGCCGTAATGAACTTCCGGATTGTCACGTGGGTCGGCATAGCCAAAAGCGACCTGAAAGCCGGTGACAGCGGTTTGCGTAAGACCACTTTTCCCGACGATACCTTTTGACAGGACCAGCACGCGGGCGCCAGCATCATGCGCCGCGACCGCTGCCCGCAATCCGCCGCCACCGCCACCGATTACCAGGACGTCGGTTGCAATTACTCTGTCGATACCATCGCTACTCATTCTTGGGACCACACTCGCCAGCTAGCTGTTTCGAACGGTCTCGACAAACAGATCGTTGACGGTGAGCGGTCGATCCATTAACCCCTGGTCATCGCAATAGCCCAGGAACGTCTCCAGATTGGCCCGGTTGGCGGCTATACCTGACGGCCAGAGGTCGGGACCCATCCGCTTTTGTTGTGCCTTGTAGATGTTGGATGTCCAGGCCAGCAGCGCATAGGCGGGATCTTGATAATATTGATAGGCAATGTCTTTTGATCGGTTCCACATATCGATCAAGGCCGTGGCAAGCTCTGGTGATTTTTCGTAGCTGTCCCGTCTCATGGCCAGAAGATGCATGACCGGGAAATAACCGTATTTTTTGAAATAGCGCTCATCTTCGGCTTCGGGATCGCTGAACAGACGCCGGATGGAGTCATCGGCCGCGGCGAGAGACTTGAGCGATCTGGCCGGAGGTTGCGGACAGATCATTGCATCGATCTCGCCCTTTACCAGCATCTCGCCGATTTCCGTTTCTTCCGGCATCCGTTGAACAGAAACACCATCGGGAAACTCGACCGGGAGCTGTTCGGGGCGCATGCAGTGCCAGTTGATATCGCGCCAGTCGACACCGTAATCCCGTTTGAGATCGCCTTTGGCGAGAACGGATAATGTGACCTGAAAGGCGGTGATGCCAACATTACGGCCCACGAGGTCCTGCGGCTTCTCAATACCTGAATTGGCATTGATGTAAATCTGGCTGGCCGAGAAATAGCGCCGCGGAAAGATCGGAATACCGACCATGGGGAAGTCCGGGTCACGCGATAGTCCTAATATGTAGGACCCGAGCGACATTTCACAGATGTCGAATTCGAGGTCGCGCAGCATCCGGTGATGGCGGTCGAGTCCGTGCCGCCGTTCCAGTGTTTCGCCGATTTCCAGGACCTCGAGATCAATTCCCCCGGGCGCTTCGATTTGCCCGGTAAAAAAGGGCATATGACGTTCATATAGTTCCAGCGCGATTGAGAGTTCCAACTCTGCCTCCATGATTTCTGAGAGGACAGGATGCGATGCGGTTTGACGCCTGTAAAGGTCGTGTCGGACAAGCCTGCTATGTATCGACCGGTAATCAGGCTAGAATTCCGGAAAGAAAATGGGGGATGCAGGCATGAAAAACCAGGTTATCACCGTCAGCCCAATGTCAGCCTATACGGGCGCGGAGATTTCTGGCGTCGATCTCACAAAGCCGCTCAGCGACCAGGCCCGCAGCGAAATTCGTCAGGCGATAAACGAGTGGGGTGCAGTCTTTTTCCGGGAGCAGGAGCTGACACCCGCTCAACAGCTGGCTTTTGCGCGCCAGTTTGGGACAACGGAAGAAGACACCCATGTTTCAAATATGACGGGTGTTGATGGTCTTCCGGACGTGAAAGAAGTCGTTCGTGAAGCAGATGAGGTGCGCAATATCGGCGGATTTTGGCATATGGATCAGTCTTTCTATGACCTCCCCAGCTGTTTCTCCGTCCTCTATGCGCGAGAGCTGCCGCCGAATGGCGGTGACACAATGTTTTCGCATCTGAGCGCCGCCTATGACGCCTTGTCGACTGCTCTGGAGAAATTGTCGGGTGTTCACGTCAGGGCGCACGCTGATAGCGCTGCAATCAACGCCGCAGCATCGGGTTTGAGCTTTGAATATTATGTCGAAAGCCGAAAACGGTTTGGAGGAATAGAGGCGACCCATCCCATCGTCGCGATGCATCCTGAATCTGGCCGCAAGGTTCTGTATTTCAGCCCGGTCTATACGGATCGTTTTGATGGCTGGACGCGGGATGAAAGCCTGCCCCTGATGAAATACTTAACCGGCATCCTGGGAAAACCGGAACATACCTGCCGGTTTCGTTGGCAAGAAGGCTCCATGGCAATGTGGGATAACCGCGCGGTCGTACACTATGCGCTTGATGATTACACCGGCCATCGCCGCCTGATGCACCGGGTTACTGTTAATGGACCCTGGCTCGAACCGTGTCCGAAAACGACTTAGGCGCTTGCGAGTACTTTCTTGGAAACCCTTGCAGGTTTCGCTGCGGCAAAGTCCTTGGCTGCGGCGTGGCAGCCATCCATCAGGCCACGTGTTGAAAATGTGACCTTGCTCGCGTCGCTCGCTTTGATAAGACATTTCATAATGCGCGCTGCGACGATTGCCGAACTCAACTCGTGGTTTCCGGCAATCACTTCTTTGCTGACTTTTTTCGCAAACTTACGGGCCTTCTTCGCATTCAACCGGTAGCCTTCAATGACACGGGGTCTTGCAGTGTCGGCGGCATGGATACGGGCAAGTTTACGCCAGCCACCACCGGACAGGTAAATTGGCAGGTCTTTGCCATGGCTTATCCAATCGATTTTTGAGAGCTCCTTATTGACGATATCGTCTAGACTCTTCACCTCGTGATGGGCTTTTTCTGTCAGCCGAATGTGGCCCAGCGGCAAGCTGACGGTGCGAATAACTTTGCGTTTACGCATTTCGGCGGTTTCGAGACTGCCGCCACCAAGATCCGCGATGAGGCCATTTGCCGGTGCAGTTTCCGAAAGACCGGAAATAATGCCACGTGCACACAATGTCGCTTCTTGATCTCCACTTAAAATATGGACAGGAAAGCCAAATTGTTTTTCAAGTCGTTTCGCGAATTTCTTACCATCGCGCGCTTCTCGTACTGCGGAAGTCGCAACCAGTTCAATTGCATTTACACGATGAAGTGTGGCGAGAGCCGTATATCCCGCGATCGTTTCCATCGCGAGCTTGATACCTCGTGCAGATAAGTTTCCACTCTTATCCAATCCCTCTGCCAAACGGCAACGTGTCTTGAGACTTACGATACGGTGGTGATGGGGGGACGGCGCAGAATAAATTGCCAGTCGAACGGTATTAGAACCGATATCGATAACCGCGTGACGGTTAGTTTTTGACTTTGACATTTTTACTCACGCACAGCACTACGTATCCATTAAATATCAATAAATCCGAATCATCTATAGAAATCAGCGATTTATCTCTAACCGCGGTAGCTCGGTGCTGCCTTTTTACGATGCTGACCCTCTTCCAGACAGGCTGGGGTACGTCATGAAATATTCATGTGCATTAAAAGGATGGTCACCTGGATCGGTTCGGTGATAGGCGCCCGAAGCATCCATTTCCCAGCTTTGTTCGTTGTCTTTTAAGTTCGCGATCATGATCTGATCCAGCACCTGCCGGTGAACCGTAGGATTCTCGATGGGGAGCAATGTTTCGACCCGACGATCCAGATTGCGCGGCATAAAATCGGCTGAAGATATAAACACTTTTGCCTTGTCATGCGGCAATCCATGGCCCGCACCAAAACAGATAATACGGCTATGTTCCAGGAACCGCCCAACAATCGATTTGACGCGGATATTCTCTGACAGTCCTTTTATACCGGGCCGCAAACAACAGATGCCACGCGCGATGAGGTCGATCTGAACGCCTGCCTGGGAAGCCTTGTAGAGCGCATCGATGATGTCACCATCGACAATCGCATTCATCTTTGCCCAGATTGCCGCTGGTTTCCCTTCTTTGGCGTGAGAGATTTCCTCATCAATCAACTTGAGAAGCCTTTTGCGAAGGGTGACCGGTGAATAGGCCAGCTTTTCCATCTTTGTCGGTCGCGCGGTACAGGTCATGTAATTAAACAGACTCGCAGCATCCCGACATAAGGATGTGTCGCAGGTAAAGAACGACAGGTCGGTGTAAATTTTTGCGTTTATCGGATGATAGTTACCCGTTCCAAAATGGCAGTAGGTAACCAACTGCCCGGTTTCACGGCGTACAACGAGTGAAAGCTTGGCATGGGTCTTGATCTCAATGAATCCATAGACGACTTGAACACCCGCGCGTTCCATGTCGCGCGCCCAGCGGATATTGCGTTCTTCATCGAAACGCGCCTTGAGTTCGACTAGCGCAGTCACGGATTTACCGGCTTCAGCCGCCGCGATGAGCGCCCGAACAATCGGAGAATCCTCGCCGGTACGATATAGCGTCTGCTTGATTGCCACGACGGCAGGGTCCTGCGCCGCCTGGCGGACAAATTGCACCACAACGTCGAAACTCTCATACGGGTGATGGACGACGATATCTTTGGACCGGATTGCCTTAAAGCAGTCGCCACCGAAATCGCGAATGCGTTCCGGAAAACGCGCGACATGAAAACGCGCGACATAAGGTGTAAACTTCAAGTCTGGTTTGTCGTGAATGATCAGTTCTTTGGTGTCGACGAGCCCGACAATATCCTCTTCCGAAAATACGTCGTCGCGGTCAACATTGAGCTGACGGATCAGGAAGTCCCGCAGGGCAGGTCCCATATTACGATTGATGGACAGGCGGATGACATCGCCCCGTCGGCGGCGTTTGAGGGCGCTCTCGAACACCCGTACCAGATCTTCCGCCTCGTCTTCCACTTCCAGATCGCTGTCTCGCAGGATCCGGGCCATGCCAAACTCCATGACATCAAATCGCGGAAACAATCTCTCGAAATGCATTCGGATAATCTGTTCAATCCGAATAAAGCGGGGCTGGGTGCCGGGCATCCGGACGAACCGGTCGAGCTGCGCCGGGATCGGGATCAACCCGCTAAGTTGAACATCGTTGCGGGTCCGTGCGAGCTTGAGAACCATCGCCAATCCAAGGTTCGGCATAAAGGGAAACGGATGAGCGGGATCGACGGCAATCGGCGTGAGGACGGGAAAGATTTCTTCGGTAAAATAGGTTTCGATCCAGCTTGTTTCGGTGGTTGTTAGTTCTTCCGTTCGAAGGACTTCGATTCCTTCCTTGTCCATCTCTGCCCGTAGCTCTTTCCATGTCTGTTGCTGCTGAGCGACGAGTTGCGTTACCGATTCTTTGACAGCATCCAGTTGCTGGGCCGGCGTCAGATACTCCTTGCTATGTGCGACGATGCCGGCAGCTACCTGGCCTTTTAGACCGGCAACCCGTACCATAAAGAATTCATCCAGATTGCTTGCGGAAATAGAGAGAAACCGTACGCGTTCCAGAATAGGATGGGCGGTATTGCTGGCCTCTTCCAGAACCCGTTGATTAAAAGCCAGCCAGGACAGCTCGCGATTTATAAACCGGTCAACCGATATTGCCGTGATATGAAGCTCACCAGCTTCATTTGCAGCTTTGGCTTTGAGTGATTGGGTTGGTTCGGCGGTTTTAACAGGCGTTGAAACCACGGGATCAATGGTTCTCTCAGCGGATATGTCTTTGGCCGCCGCCGTCGTGTTAGTTGGAGCGTTCATGGCGGTTGAATAACAGCCGCATATGACTCTTATATTTCAGAAATATGACAATATTGTTTCGAAAAGGACGCAGAGGCCTATTCTCGTTTGCCTGAGAGTTTGGCGGTTCAAGATTGAAACGTTATTTCGCGTTTTATTGTCTACTCCGCCGCGGCTCTAACCGTTTCGCCGCCATATTTCGTCCGTAGTTTCTGCCATTTCTCGGCGCGGGCTTTCATGTCGACATCCACCGTTTCGGGGATTTCGACAAAGGGCGGGCGCAGCGGGCCGGGGTCGCAATAGCCGGCATAGCGAATGGCGATTTTTGCGGCTGTTTCGCGCCACGAAAAGTTGGGCTTTGCATCGAGCATGACCGGTGAGATATCGAAATAGATCTCTTTTGCCAAGTCGGTGTTGCCGGTTGTGACGGCGTTATAGAGCGCAATAACGGGTTCGGGCCCCATCCAGCTATCGATCGACCAGAACCCTTCCGCGCCGAGTTCGTGGAACGGATGGAACTGCATAGTGTTACAGAACACGGAAATATGGCCGTCGATGATCTCTTTGAGTTTCATGAATTCCAGCGTGTCGCGATGGCTGTCCTTCATGCCGATGATGTTGGGTTGCTTGACCAGCTCTTCGAAGGCCGGGACGGATAGTTTGACGTTATGCAGGGCCGGATTGTGATAGAGCATAATGCCGAGCTTGGGGAAGCGTTCAGCGATGTCCCGGTAAAACCCGACGGCGTTTTCGATGGTTGACGGGAAATAGAATGGCACCCCGACCAGCACGCCGTAAGCGCCGATCTCCTGCGCAAATTCCAGGCGTTTTAGGACTTCGCGGGAGTTGAGCGCGGTGCAGCCAACGAACATCGGCACGCGATTGTCGTTAATCTCGACCGCGGCCCGGTTCAGCGTTTGCCATTCTTCCCAAAGCAGGGTGTGAAACTCGCCAAAGCTGCCGCAGGTCGATATCGCGCCGGGCCCATCATCAATCATTTTGTTGAGGGCGGTGGAAAGCCGATCGAGATCGATGGTCTCGGTTGCATCGATAGAGGCGCCGTCGTCCGTTGTGAACGCCGGCATCATCGCCATAAAGCCCTTGAGATCGCTGCTGCTCACCATCGTTTCTCTCCTGATGAATTTCTGCAATTATTATAGGCCTATTGGCAAACTTGCGTCAGTAGCGTTTGCAGGAGGTGGAGAATAGACATGTCGATGACCATTTCGCCTTATCCGACGGCTCTCGGTGCCGAAGTTACCGGTGTGCAGTTGTCGGCGGGCTGCGACGATGAGCTGATTGCATCGATCAAGGCTGCCTTGCACGAACATCTGGTGCTGGTCATCCGTGACCAGGACCTGTCGCCGGGTGAACAGGTCGCCTTTAGCGAACGGTTTGGGGAGCTGGTGGTACGGGTATCCGGCGAGTTTCTGCATCCTGATTATCCGCCGGTCCTGATCCTGTCGAACCGGGTTGTTGATGGGAAATCCGAGGGCGCCACCGATGCCTATGCCGGGTCGCACTGGCATTCCGATCTGACCTATGCCGAAAAGCCGAGCTTTGGCTCGATGCTGTATGCGTTGGAGGTGGCAGAAGAGGGTGGTGATACCGCCTGGGCAAATATGTATGCTGCCTATGATGCCCTGCCCGAAGAGACCAGAAAACGGATCGATGGGCTCAAGGCGATCCATGTACGGGACCGCCGACGGAATCCACGCGCGGGTATTTTCGAGGATTTCGATCGCGACGTGAACAAATATTACGACATCAAGGTGCTGGATTCAGTTCACCCGATGGTGCGGACGCATCCGGTGACCGGGCGCAAGGCGCTCTATGTGTCACCTCGTTTTACCGTCGTCGTCGATGGGGTGGATGACGCGGAGGGACAACCACTGTTGGATGAGCTGTTTGAGCATCAGAAGAAGCCTGAATTTATTTTCCAGCATAAATGGCGGGTTGGTGATCTGGTGTTCTGGGATAACAGCGCAACAATCCATTTTGCCTGTGGTGGAATCAAACCACTTGGCGTCCGCAAGCTGCACCGGACGTCCATTGCCGGGGACGTGCCTTTCTAGGGGCTAAAGCTAGCTACTCGGCGCGCCCAAAGGCCCGTGGTGGTCAGCGCGCCCAAAGGTCCGTGGTGGTAGTCCAATCTTTGCCAGCGGTGGCTATAGAAACCAGCCACCAAAACGGCTATTCATTGAAATCTGTTAATTTCCAATGCTGCAGGAGTATGTAAGCCATCATGGAATTCGGCCTTTTTTCGAACGGTTTCCGCCCCCACACAACTGCTGCGAAGACTTATCAGGATGATATTGATGAGATCGTGCTGGCTGACCAGCTCGGCTTTCGCGACGTTTTTATCAGCGAACATCATGGCGAGCCGCCTTACATAAATCGGGTCGATACCATCCCCGCCCCGGAATTCATGATGTGCAAGCTGGCGGCTCTGACCAAGACCATCCGCATGGGTGCAGCGGTAAAGCTTTTTCACCTGCACCACCCGCTTGATGTCGCTGTACAGGCGGCGACCATCGAAAATCTGGTCGGGAAAGGACGTTTTATCTTTGGTTTCGGCTCGGGCTTTCCCCACCCGCAATTTGCCGAGGCCCGCGGCCTTTCTCACGAGGACCGCCATGAGCGGATGCGTGAATCGCTCGACGTCATATTGAGATGCTGGGCCGAAGATGAACCATTTGATGTTGATGGCAAACACTGGCAAGGCAAGAATTTGGTCGCTTTGCCCAAGCCACTTTCGCGCCCGCATATGCCGATGGCGACCGCATCTGATACGCCGGAAACGATCAGGCTCGCCGCCGAACGCGGCTATGCGCTGCTCTGCGCCTTCTTTGAAACGGAAGAGATGTTGCGCGGTAAGGCAGATCTGTATGAGGAGGCGGGCAAGAAAGCCGGTCATACCGACCCGCGCAAAATGGTTGCCGGCTCGCGGGCAGTCTATATCGCTGACTCGGAAAAGGAAGCGCTGGAGCATTTGCGCCCCGCCGTAACGCATGAGGTTGGATTCCAGGCCGAGCGTGGTTTTTTGACGATGCTGAAGCGGGTTTATGGTGTTGAGGTCCCCAACAGCGAACAGGCGCTTGATGCGCTGGTCGAGGCGGGCATTTATGTACTCGGCGACCCCGATACGGTGGCTAAAAAAATCCGTTCCTACTATGAAGGCTGCGGCGGGTTCGGCACCTTTCTGCTGGTCGGCGGCAAGAACTGGACGACAAAGGAAAATCGTGCCCGCTCCATGCAGCGCTTTATGGACGAGGTCGCACCGCAACTCGACGATCTGTGAGCGATTAAGATTGGAGAAGATTTGATTTGACGGAGGTGAAAGACCATGGCGACACATACAGGCGGATGTTTGTGCGGCGCAATTCGGTATGAAGTGACGGGGGAGCCGGTTCGCGCCGCACAGTGTCATTGTGATGAGTGCCGCCGGGCGACCGGGTCGAGCTTCGCGACCGTCGTCTTTTTTAAGGAAGAAGATGTCAAGGTAACTCAGGGAACGCCAAAGCAGTTCTTCCATCCGGCGGATAGCGGCAACACCATGACAAAGGAGTTCTGCGACAATTGTGGTTCCCAGGTTTTGGGCGCCGGGTCGGGCAGCCCCGGTATCCGGAGCGTCAGGGTAGGCTCTCTTGATGATGCCAGTTTCGTAAAGCCGCAAATGGATATCTATACCGGCAAGGCCTTGCCGTTTACGAAATTGTCGGACGAGACCGAACATTTTGAGGCTGGTCGGCCCCGTTAGGTCCCGTCGCCAGAAAACAGCGCCAACGCTTCCAGTGGAAATTGGAGAGCTGCAGTAGACCACCCCGGAAAACGGTCTAAAATCTTTTCCAACACTTTATTCAAAAACTTGGGAGGCTTTTGGCATGGCTGTTCACTTTAATAACGTGCATGAGATGTTGCTCATGGCGCGGCGCAATCTGAGTCAGGATAACTGGGACTATATCAACGGCGCTGCGGAGACCGAGACCAGCCTGCGGCGCAACCGCATGTCGATTGATAGTCTCGCCTTCAGGCCCCGTGTTTGCCGTGATGTGCGCAAGATAGATATGAGCACGACGTTCCTGGGCGATAAAATTCGTATCCCGGTGTTGCTGGCGCCAATGGGCAGTATTCATCGCTGGACACCGAAGGGTGCCGTAGAGGTTGATATCGCGGCGGAAGAGTTTGGCACGATCAATTTTATCAGCACGGTAACCGAGCCGAGCCTTGAAGAGATTGCTGCGAACAGCCCGCATCCAAAGTCCTTCCAGATTTATGTGCGGGGAGACGACGACTGGATCAAGGCGTTGGCGAAGCGCGCCGTTGATGCGGGGTATAAATCGATAACCCTAACGGTCGACTCGTCATTTTATGGCAATCGCGAACGGTTGAGCCCGACCCAGATGGCGCTGCGCAATGTACCTGAACGTGATTTCCAGAAAGGCATTACCTGGGACACCGTCAAGATGGTGCAGGATACGATTGGCGACGTCCCCTTTATCGTAAAAGGCATCATGACCGGTGAAGACGCTGCGATTGCTGCCGAGCATGAAGTTGATTGCGTTTATATTTCCAACCATGGCGGCCGTCAGATGGACCATGTTTACGGCAATATCGATACCTTGCCGGAGATCGTCGCAGCCGTGGATGGCCGGTGTGAGGTCATTATTGATGGTGGATTTACCCGCGCTGGCGACATGATCAAAGCGATTGCCCTCGGGGCAGATGCGGTAGCAATTGGTCGTCTGCAGGCCTGGGCGCTAGGGGCTGGTGAGGCGGAAGGGCTGGTGAAATGTCTCGAATTGCTGGAGATCGAAATTGAACGCACGATGGGTCTGTTGGGCGTCACCAATCTGGATCAGCTTGACCCGTCTTATGTCGGGCCGGCCATGCCGGTGCGCCTGCCACATGAGCATAGTGCCTTTCCACATCTTCCAGATGGCAGAATCCCCTGATATGGACTAAAATCACACAACAAAAACGCGGTTAAGGGAGTGCGAAATGGAACTACCAAGTAGCGATAAGTTCTATTCAATGAGCGTTGAGTCGATGGACACCAGCAAGCTGCTGAAGAATGCAGCGCGCCAGCGCGACGCCAGAAAATTTGACACATTTCCAATTATCGATTGCGACTCCCATCATTATGAGAGCGAGTCGGCGGCCGAAATTATCGAGTTCCTGGATGATCCGGTCATTAAACAACTCGCTGAAAGTGAAAAATCCCGCGGCAAACCCGCTGGTATTTTTGGCGGTGGCAGGATCGGCTATCAGGATCGTGGTGGCCGTATTACGCGATATCCCTTGCGGCGGACAGAACAAACCCCCGGCGATGGTGAACATCGGACATCCCACATTACCCATCGTTGGATGGATGCGATGGGCGTTGATTATACCTGCCTTTTCCCGGGTCCCATGCTGGGGCTTGGATTGCATCCGGAAGCCGAAATCGAATATCGGCTGGCCAAAGCGTATAATCGCTGGCTGGTCGAGACAGTGTTGCCTAACTCACCACGCATCAAGGCGTTGATCTGTTTGCCCTTTAATCATCATCGCGGCGCGTATGAGATTATTGAGGAGTTCGGCGATCATAAGGCTGTTGCTGGTTTCTGTGTAGCGTCGGTGCGCGATACCGCAGTGCATTACGACGATTTGATGAAGTGTTATTCGCTGATGGAAGAGATCGGCAAACCGCTTTCCTTCCATTCCGGGACAAACTGGAGCGGATCGCATTTGCGTCATTCCAGCCGGTTTATCGCAGTTCATTCGCTGTCCTTCCCCTGGTATGTGATGGTTCACATCGCCAACTGGGTGACCAACGGATTGAATGAACGATTCCCCAAACTAAAAGTCATTTGGGCGGAAGGTGGCCTTGCCTGGATACCCTTCCTGATGCAGCGGCTCGATCATGAATACATGATGCGCACATCAGAAGCCGCGGGTCTAAAGAAGCTACCGTCCGAATATATGAAAGACATGTATTACAGCACGCAACCTTGCGAGGCGATGCACCCGGAACAGCTTGAACATACTTTTGAGCTGATCGATGCGGAGAATACCTTGCTCTACGCATCCGATTATCCGCATTGGGATATGGATGTGCCGAGCGTAATCTATGATTTGCCGTTTCTCGATGAAAAACAGAAACGGAAGATTCTGGCGGAAAATTCGGCGGAGGTTTTTGATATCGATTACAGTGATCGATATCCTGATTACAAACCGCTCTGAAAATCATCAATCGGTCATAAAAAAAGGGCGCTGGTTGGCGCCCTTTTTCGTTAAACCTAGTGGTTGTTCTCTATTTAAAACCCGCCAGACCACGCAATTTCTTGACGAGTTTAGGGTCAGCCGACAGTGCACGTTCAACGGCTTTCTGCACGAACTCACCGCTCGCACCATCAACCATGCTGTGCTTGTTATAGGCATCTTTGATAAAGGCCTCGTCTTTGAGCATTTTGCTAAACGCTGTGCGAAGTGCCTTTACACGGGCCTTCGGCACACCTGGTGGCATGGAAAGACCCCAGCCTACGGGTGAACCCAATTCCAACAAGGTCGCCATTTTCCGCTCTTCTTCGTTCCGTGCGAAATCGATAAGCAGCGGAACATGCGGCAGATCAGGTGCTTTCTTGAGACCGGTTTGCAAAATGATGTCGACTTTCTTTTGCTTCAACCATTCCGGCTTTTTAGCCTTAAGGCTGAACCACGCGCCGATCCGAGCATGAACCTCACCACTTTCCATGGCCTTGTACATGTTGGCGGCACCGCGATAGCCCTTAACCAGCTTAAGCTTCATGCCGGCCCATTCGCGAAGCGCGGCCCCTTCAAGATAGGAATGCGAGGAGACACCTGAGTTGGCCAGGATCACTTCTTTCTTGGTGGCGTCCTGCCATTTGCGGATGCCGCGCTTGTGCCACACCATGAACACGGCTGAATAAGGCATCATTCGGCCAAGATAGTTAAACTTGGCAGCGTCATATTTAAGACGTTTAGGCCGCAGAACCTGTGCGACGGCTGTGTCTTTGGAAAGTTCTGCCATATAGCTGCCGTCTTTAGGAGCGGCAGAATACATATAGTTGGCAGCCTTACTGCCACCCGCCCCGGAGCGATGCGTCACGATGATATTTGGATTGCCGGGAATATGTTTCCCAATATGGCGCGACATGATGCGGCCATTAAGCCCATACATGCCACCGGCCCCAAAAGCGACGACCAGTGTCACGGTTTTGCCTTTATAGAAATCGGCGACAGCGTCCGCCTGTGCGGTGGAAAATGTCATCGGTAGGGCCGCAAGTAGAGTCGCGGATACCACTATCTTAGCTTGTCTTATATCCATGTTTCCCTCCCAGGAAGTTTGTCTTACGTAGAAGATAAACTATTGTTGTTATCTGGATATTCTATGGTCATAGTTCGTAATTCGGCAACAGTAGCAGTTCTGGTTTGTCTAATGGTGTGGTTTAGACGTTTATTGATTCTATTTGGGGTCGGCGTTGCGTCGGTTTTGGGTCCGGTTTCCGCGGTTTTTGCAGGCCCAGCCCAGCAGCAGATCGCCCAATCATTCAGCTCGGTATGGTGCCTTGATGAATCCCGGAACCATGTTCGTAAGACGCCTGCCTGGCGCTGTAAGGGCAAAGTCGTCAGTGCAGAAGAAGCAAATCGCATCAAGGTCTCTCGCTTTCAGCGGATCAAACGGCGCGTAAATGCACCGAAGCAGAAACTTTTTCCGGGGAAGCGTCAGCGGGGGTCAGGCTCCGGATTCTTTGTGACCAAACTCGGTCATGTTCTGACCAATGGGCACGTTATAAGGAGCTGTAAGGCCTATAGCGTCACGCCGTCAGGTGGTCGTGCAATTGCAGCAAAATTGATCGCTAAAGATAGCAGCAAAATTGATCGCTAAAGATAAAGGTCTTGATCTGGCGCTTCTTAAAGTAAGGCGTGCGCCTGGAAGTATCGCCAAATTTAGGGAGCCGCTCGATTTACTGCCGACCGAACTGATCGCTCGCTGTCATTGGCTATCCCTTGCATGCCCGCGTCACCATTAAGCCGGTTCTGGAGATTGGCCATATGTTTTATGGTCGTCTCAAAGCAACGCGATCTGACAGATTCACCATGAAAATAGACGTTCGCCGTGGCAATTCCGGTGGTCCGGTACTGGATGCGGCGGGTCAGATCATCGGGGTCGTTGTCGCGACGGTGAACACCCCCGGCGTCTATGCGGCGACCGGTAAGTATGTCGATGATGTCGGGATCGGTATCCGGCAGCTGACAGCATTAGACTTTTTGAAAAAGCATAAAGTTAAGGCCGAAAAGACTCCGCCTGGTACACCATTGACCGAAGCCGCGCTCCTTAAAAAAGGCACTGGCTTTGTGGCTCAGATCGGGTGCTGGAAATAGGGTGTTTTCTTCCTAACCTTTCGGGTCGTACATAACCAGCCCGTCAATTTTATCCGTATCTTCCGCCCGACCACGCAATTCTAGCGTGTTTCTATCCGGGTCTCTCACAAACACAGAGACATGGCCATCCTGGCCAAACATAACGGGCCCCTGCGTTATTTCGATCCCTGCGTCTTTTAAACAATGGATTGTCTCGATAATGGATGAAACCCGCAGCGCGATGTGGGTGTGCCCTGGATATTTCGTTTCTATATCCATGAGGATGTTGTGATCGCCTTCGGGATTATTGGCATTGATAATCAGATTGATCTCAACGCCAGCCGCGTTGCGGATAATGGCGACTTCGTCAAAGCTCGTCTCATGAATAAGCTCGAAGCCAAAATGTCTGTAAAACTCCAGCGCGCGCTTGCGGTCGCGCACTCTTATGCCGACATGGTCTACCTGCTCAATATTCATTGTCTTTGATAACTCTGTTTATATTTGCCGCTGATACGGTATCTTAAGGACGAGGTAGGGTGAACCCTGGGAAATTTCAACTGGTCTGAACCCTACGCCATTGAGAAGATGCCAACAGTATCAATTTTTGTCTTTATCGCGTTATGAAAAACCCAAAAATCCCGCGCATCAAGGTTCCCAAGAAAGGACTTATTCCGCCACCGGCGATAAATCTTGCACGCGAGAAATACGAGGAAGCGGGTGTTCTCATCCTCGATGGTATTTTGCCGGCGGGCTATATCGATCAAATGCGCGAGTCCTTTTTGATCGAATATGAAAAACGGGTTCGCGAAAGGAATCTCCGATACAAGAGCGATGTCGGCGACAAGCGCATTATGTTGTCGGTCGATGTAGAAGGCGTCTTTAACCAGCAACGGTTTTATGCAAACCGCCATGCCTATCCGGTTTTGTCTCGCCTGTTGGGCAATGAAATGATCATCAATGCCTTTAATGCGGTGACTTCCCTACCGGGTTCGAATATCCAACATTTGCATGCTGATCATCCGGAACTCTTCTGGGATGCCAAGCTGGATGACGTGATGCCGCCATTTTGTGTCTCGATGGCAATTCCGCTGGTGGATCTTAACGCTGATACCGGGACCACGCGATATTATCCTGGCAGCCAGAAACGGACGGACGATACGTCACCCAAAACACCCTATTTTGATCCTGACGTGCCCAAGAGTTCTGCAATTCTGTTCGATAGCCGAATACGGCACCGGGGGCTCGCCAACAAATCAGATGGGCCACGCCCCGTGCTGTATATGATTTATGCACGACCCTGGTTTCGAGATTACGTGAATTATGATTTCGATCAGGCGTTGCGCATCACGCGCAAGGAATTCGATAAGGTGCGGCCTAAATATCAGCATCTGTTTGATTGGCTGATGGTCAAGGCGCGCAAAAAGAAAAAATAGCTATTCGCCGGAGGCCGCCTTTGGCGTTGCTGCAGGTGGCTGGTTCGGTTCATAGGTAGTGAGGTTGCTGGGCCGTCCTCCCGTGTCCCGCGGGATTCCGCCATCCACTGTTTTAGCCTGGATTTGGTCCCATTCACTTTTGAATGTTGTGTTGTGTCCCTGGAAGTGCGGAATGACATAGCGTGCGAACATTTCCATGAAACGTTCCCATTTATGACGATCAGTCCATTCCGGACTATGTAGCAACAGACCGCCAAACCCGCCGGTTTCTTCCATCTTGGCTTCGAGCCAGGCAATCGCATCATCCGGTGTTCCGATCACCCAGTCGCGCCTGTCGGCGCAGCTCTCCGGGGTAAACTCTGAAAATGGCTGCCCTTCGTACTCAGCGTAATGCCCACGAAGGCCGATGGCTGAAAAATATTCAGCCTCGCGCATGATACCGTCGCGTACCTCGTCCCAAGCTTGCTCGACGGTGTCCGCGACATACATATAGGTGGCGATGCGCCAGTTATCGCGATCTGCAACGCGCCCTGCATCACGGGCGCCTTTTTCAACAATCTCCCAGTTTTTCTTGGCGTCAGGCCGTTTTTTTCCGGTGGGCGACATCCAGATCATGTTGTTGCGGCCGATCATTTCAAGGTTGGCCGGCGTTGCTGCTGATGGCATGGCGAGCGGCAGGCGCGGTTGCTGGAACGACCGCAGCTGGAGCTGCATATCGTCGAACTGCCAGAATTCACCGTGATGGCTGACCGGCTCGACAGATTCCAGCAGCCTGACAATGACGTCGACCGCCTCATGCAGCATCGGATAAAGCGCTGCCTCTTCCATATTGAAGAGCATTTTGTCGGTGACCAGGCTGCACGGTCCAACCCCCAGTATCGCGCGACCGCGTGTCAGGTGGTCGAGGAATGCCATCCGTTCGGCGAGATAAAACGGGTGATGAAAGGGCGCGCTGAAAACGGAGGTTCCGAGCCTGATACGGTGTGCCTTGGCTGCGGCCATTGAAAGTGCCATTTCCGGTGCGGGCATGGTTTCCCAGCCACCGGAGTGATGTTCGCCGATAAAGGCTTCGTCAAAGCCCAGCTCATCCGCCAAATGAATGAGCCCGATGTCCCGCTGAAAGGCGAGGGCAGGGTTATCCTTGGGATGATGACAAGGCATCATGAACAGGGAAAATTTCATCGGATTATCTCTCCGTCGCCTTCGGGCGACACAACCGTCATCTATGGGTTGATATTGTGCACATGGACGGCGGTTTGCGCTACCCATGATCGGAACCGGCTCGCAGGGGGGGTCACGGGCTGGACAGGATGTCTGGCGCTCCTTAGCTTCTCGAAATGGCTGACGAGTTTAAATCCCAGATTGGTTTGATCGGGCTTGGCACGATGGGGAGTGCCTTGGCAGAAGCCCTGGCACGGGTCGGGTTTGATGTTCACGCTGTAGAACCAATGGCACAAGGGGACGTCAATGCCCCGGAAAACACCGCTATAGAACCTGATGTTGCAACGATGGTGGGTGCGTTAGCCCTGCCACGCCGGATTCTGTTGATGGTAACGGCTGGAGATCCGGTCGATAGCGTAATTGATCAGCTGGCGCCTTTGCTGGAGCCCGGCGATGTCATTATCGATGGGGGTAATTCAAATTTTGTCGATACCGAACGTCGTTCTAATAAACTAGATGCCGCAGGTTTGGGCTTTTTAGGAACAGGCATTTCCGGTGGGGAAGAAGGCGCGCGCCACGGGGCGTCGGTTATGGCGGGAGGCACAACAGAAAGTTTTCGTGCCGCTCGCGATGTCCTCGAAGCTATTGCTGCAAGGAATAATGGCGATGTTTGTTGCGTCCATGTCGGCTTTGGCGGTGCCGGCCATTTCGTCAAGATGGTCCATAACGGCATCGAGTACGGTCTTATGCAGGCGATTGGGGAAGCGCATCTTTTGCTCCGGCAGGGTCTGCGACTAACCCAGGCAGAGTGTGGTTCCATATTTCAATATTGGCAAAAGACCGCGCTGCAATCCTTTCTGATTGATATTACCGCTGAGATTTTATGCAAGGTGGATGATGAAACTGGAAACCCCCTAATCGATTTTGTTGATGACGCGGCGGAGCAGACCGGCACGGGTCGTTGGATGGTCAGCGAAGCAATGGCTCTTGGCGTGCCAGTTCCCGGCATTGCTGAAGCGGTTGCGGCCCGTAGCCTGTCAGGAAGTCGTGGAACCCGGCAGGCAATCGATAAGACGGTGCCGGAGATCAGCGAGGATATTGCTCTGTCGGTGGATAATATTCGCGATGCCCTGTTGGCGACATTTCTGTGTTGTTACGCGCAAGGTTTTGCGGTTCTCACCGCAGGCGCGGAGAAGTACGGCTGGCCACATCGTGAGGAGGAGATTGCCCGCATCTGGCAGGGGGGCTGTATTATTCGGGCTGACTTTTTAAAAATGATAGAGGAGGGGTATCAAGAGCATCCCGACCTATCTCATCTGTTCGCTCATGATGAGATCGCGAACCTCGTCAGCGGAGCCACGCCGGGGTGGCGAACGGCTGTTACCAGCGCTATTAGCGCCGGGCTCGCCATTCCGACTATGGCGTCGGCCCTGACGTATCTGGATGCCCTGAAAACGGACCGGTTGTGGACGGCCCTGACCCAGGCGCAACGTGATGCCTTTGGAGCACACAGCTATCGCCGGACTGATCGCGAAGGATCGTTCCACAGCGACTGGATGGCTGATAGCGAAAAAGACTAAGCGTCTTCCAAGGCTGGCAAAGGATCGACACCTTTAATCAAATCGGATGCCTTCTCTGCGATCATCAGCACAGCAGCGTTGATGTTACCGGAGACAAGGTCGGGCATTGCGGCAGCGTCAACAACGCGCAGGTTCTCAACACCTCGGACTTTGAGTTCCGGATCCAGCACAGCTTCCTCGCCGGTCCCCATCGGACAGGTACAGGATGGGTGATGTGCCGTAACAGTTGTCCGCCGGATCCAGTCATCGATTTGATCATCCGTTTTAACGTCAGCACCCGGGGCAACTTCAACACCCCGCCATTGATCAAGGGCGGGTTGGTTCATGATGTCCCGGATACGTTTTACGCCATCGCGTAATATGGGCAGATCGTTGGGGCTAGAGAAGAAATTCTGGATAATCCGCGGATTATCGCGTGGATCAGATGACCGCAACAGCACCTCGCCCCGGCTTTCGGGGTGGAGCAGAACCGGGCGCATGCCGAAACCGTCGGTGTAAGCTTTTTTGATGCTGGGGAACCACAGGTGTGCGCCAGGAGCGGCGCCGCGGAACATCAGCTGGATATCAGGGACCACCGACTCCGGCCGTGTTTTTATAAAGCCGTGCAGCCCGCCGGGCAAGACGGTGGCCGGACCACTCTTGAAGAAATAGGCACGCAACATAGCGAGCGCCATACGGTCAAACCGCATCAGGTCACGAAACTGGCCATGATTGGGGCGCGTGTAATGCACCAGGCAGGCCATGTGATCCTGCAGGTTCTTGCCTACGCCCTTAAGATCGACGATCGGCTCAATGCCGACGTCCTTCAAATGGTCGGCCGGGCCGATGCCGGACAGCATCAGGAGTTGTGGCGACCCAAAGACACCGCCTGACAGCAACACTTCGCGGTCAGCGTACGCCTGAACCATTTTGCCTTTTTGCGAATATTCAACGCCAACTGCTTTGGTACCTTCCATGATAATTTTGGTGGCGTAAGCGTTTTTGGCGATGGTCAGGTTCGGGCGCGATCTTGCCGGATGCAGATAGGCGACTGCTGCAGAACAGCGTTCGCCACCGCGCTGTGTGGATTGCGAGGTTCCGATCCCTTCAGAATCGCCGCCATTATAATCGTCCGTCAGCTTGTAGCCAGCGTCGACACAAGCCTTTTTCCAGTCTTCGAGCAATGGGTCATCATTTTTCGCCCATTGCGTCCGCATCGGGCCCCCCTTGCCGCGATAGTCGTTTTCTTCGCCTTCCCAGTCTTCGCCACGCTTCATGTAGGGCAAAATGTTGGCGTAGGACCAGCCGACGGCGCCTTTTTGCGCCCAGCGGTCATAATCACCGCGGTGGCCGCGAACATAGGCCATGACGTTGATTGAGCTGGAGCCACCAATAACTTTACCGCGCATGGCTTCGATCTCACGGCCATTGACGTTGTCGTCTGGTTCCGCGTCGAAGCCCCAGTCATGCATACGATGCTCATGCATCTTGCCCATGCCGAGTGGTATCTGGATCAACGGGTCTTTGTCACTGCCACCTGCTTCGAGGATCAGTACATTGACGGTCGGATATTCACTCAGCCGGCCCGCTAAAATACAGCCCGCCGATCCAGCACCTACGATGATATAGTCATAATTTTTGCCGTTACTCATCCCCACATCCTCTGTCTTTTATTCTCATAATTCGGTCATAGTCGATAGCGTCTGTGTACACCGAAGCCGGGCCGCCGGAAACCCCCACGCTTCTCTCTTCCGAGCCGTTGACAGCGGCGCTTTGGTTACGCAATCTGGCGCCTAACACAGGGAGAAATCAAAGATGCCGTATACACTCAGGTCTTTTCTGGAGAACATTGATAACCGCATTCTGAACATTCACGATGAGGTCGATCCGATTAATCAGATTGGCTATCTCTGTTCGGAAAGCCGTCATCCACTCATGTTCCATAATCTTGAAGGATTTGAGGACTGGCGGCTTACGGATATTTTGATCAAGGACCGGAAAGGGCAAGCGGCGGCGCTTGGGCTGGAGAAGGACAATGAGGTTTGTCCGTTTCTCGCCAAACAAATGGCAGCGGGCAGCGGTAAGTCGGTTATGGTCGATGACGGGCCGGTTAAGGAAGTAAAGCTGATTGGCAAGGATGCTGATCTCCGGAAATTACCAATTCCGATCCATAGTCATGGCGATGCCGGACGTTACCTTGGCTCAGGCGTGACGATTACACGTGATCCCGAAACTGGCATTCGCAATGAATCGATCCTGCGTGTCCAGCTTACGGATGATCCACATAAGGCGCCGTTCTGGATGGCGGCGCGGCATAACTATCAGCACTATCTAAAATATGTGGAAATGGACAAACCGATGCCGATGGCCTTCGCGATTGGGCTGCATCCTGTCTATGAAATCATGTCCAACTGGTCAGGCACTCATAAGGATTTTGATGAGCTGGAATATGCCGCCGGTGTGCTTGGCGAAGATGTCGAGATGGTCAAATGCGAAACGATTGATCTCGAAGTTCCGGCCCATGCCGAGGTGGTGATTGAAGGAACCGTCCATCCCACCGAGCGGATGATGGAAGGACCGTTTGGGGAATTTACCAATTTTGGCTTCGGCGCAGAGGGCCCAGCCCCGGTCTTTACCTGTTCAGCGATCACCCATCGCAAAGACCCGATATTCCGCCATATGCAGGCGACCTGGTTTACTGATCACCAACCGCTGATCACCCTGCCGATGGAAGCGACCTATTATAATCGACTGCGCGACACACAGGGTAATACCAACGTGCTCGATGTGTTTGTGCCACCTTGGGCATCGCAATTCCTGATGATCGTGCAAGTGGAGGCGAAATGGGATGGCCAGGTCAACGATATGCTGATGGCGGCGCTGTCTGGCCCCAATCTGCATGTCAAAACGGTGATCGCCGTCGATGAAGACGTGGATATCTACAATGCTGAAAACGTTCTGTGGGCGATGACTACGCGGGTTGATCCAGCGCAGCATGTTAAAATTCAGCCTGGCTCGCGTTTACATCCGCTGGATGCCGTCATCCCGGAAGTTGGTGACGAGTACACCGTGATGCGCATCGGCGGCAAGATGGGTATCGATGCCACCAAGCCGCCAACGTGGCGCGCCAAAGAGCGTGAAAAATTCCAGCGCGTTGATCCAATGGGCAAGGGTGATGATGCAATCGCCAAACTGCTCGAAATGGTTCGCCAGCCGAGCTAGGAGGTTTCGCGATGACAACGGACACAGTCCCTTTTCAAATCGAAAAGCTGACGCCGCACATCGGCGCGGAAATCAAGGGTATTGATCTGAATCAGGAGCAGGATGCCGAGACGATGGCGGCGCTCAAACAGGCCTGGCTCGACAATATTGTTCTACTGTTTCGCGGACAGGAATTGACCCAAGAAGCCCAGCTGCGAGCGACCGAGTTTTTCGGGGAAATCGGCTATTTGGCGCGCCCTGCGAATGAATATCCCGTCGGCTATGACAAGCTGTTGCCCAACGTCATGTTGATTTCCAATATTCGCGAAAACGGTGAGCCGATTGGTGCGTTGCCTGATGGCGAGATGATGTTTCATCATGACATGCTGCATGCCGATGTGCCGCACAAAGGGACGATGCTGTATTCCATGGAAATTCCCAGCCATGGCGGTCACACGTTATTTGCCAGCGGCTATGCCGCTTATGACACGCTGCCCGACGAAATTCGTGAACCGTTAGAAGGTCGGACGGCCAAACATCATTACAATTATGGTTCGACCCAGAAAGGTGATGATAGAGGTACGGTGGCTTTTTCTGATTCCGAACACCCTGTGTTTCGCACGCATGAAGAAACGGGCCGCAAGGCAATCTATGTTAATCGCCTTATGACGGAACAAGTTGTGGGCCTGCCAAAAGACCGAAGTGATCAGCTTTTGGAAGCGCTTTTTGATCATTCGGAAAAACCAGAATTCGTTTATGAGCATATCTGGAATGTTGGCGATGTTCTGTTATGGGATAATCGCTGTTCATCGCATGCACGGACGGACTTTCCGGATGGCGAGAGGCGCCTGATGCACCGCACCACCATAGAAGGTGACACCAAACCCTACTGATCGGGGGGAGCGTCAGATTGCTGACCGCATGTTTGAAAACCCGTTTGGAATTGGACAGCCCGTCCGCCGTAAGGAAGATCATCGGCTCCTAACAGGCGCAGGGCGTTACACAGACGACATCTCGGTCCCCGGTCAACTTTTTGGGTACGTCATCCGCAGCCCACACGCGCATGCGATGCTTGGGACCATCGATACTGATGCCGCCAGTAAAACGCTGGGCGTGGCTGCGGTTTTGACAGCGGCGGACTATGAGTGTTCCATGGCCCACATTTTCCGCTGGTGCGCGACAAGGTACGACATCTCGGCGAGCCGGTCGCCTTTGTGATCGCGGAAACTGAAGCGCAAGCCATCGAGGCGGCGGATCTTATCTCTATCGAATTTAGACCATTGGATGCTGTCACTGATGTTCGTCGCGCGGTAACGGATACGGCGCCACAGCTTTGGGCGGAGGCGCCAGGCAATATATGTTTTGACTCAGAACTCGGGGACCGGGTGGCAGTCGAACAGGCCTTCTCGGACGCGGATTACAAGGTTTCTTTGGATTTAACTAATAATCGGGTGACGGCGGTTTCGATGGAGCCGCGCGGCGCCATCGGTATTTATGACATAGAGCGCGATCACTACACGCTAATCGCTGGCAGCCAGGGGTCGCATCGGATCAAGGACCCGCTGGTCGCCTTGCTTGGCTGCAATCCTGAACAGGTGCGCGTTGTGTGTGAGGATGTCGGTGGCGGGTTCGGGATGCGTAACTGGTTGTTTCCTGAGCTGGCGTTGGTCGTATGGGCGGCCAAACGCTGCGGGCGCCCGGTCAAATGGATTTCAACACGGTCAGAAGCCTTTCTGAGCGATATGCAGGCGCGTGATCTTGCGACGATGGCAGAACTTGCGCTTGATAAGAACGGAAAATTTATGGCCGTTCGGGTCGATCATCTTGGCAATGTCGGAGCACATACAATGTCCTTCGTCCCGCTCGCCAATGGTGTCCGTCTCGTTAGCAGTATCTATGACATTCCCTATGCTTATGTTCGGGTCCGTGGCGTCATGACCAATACGTTGTCGACGGGCCCTTACAGGGGGGCAGGGCGCCCCGAGGCAATGTTCAATATCGAACGGTTGATTGATGAGGCGGCGGCGCAAACGGGTCTGGATCGTATTGAGCTACGACGTCAGAATCTGATTCCATAGGACAAGCTGCCTTATCTCAATCCTGTTGAATTGACCTATGAGTGCGGCGCATTTGTTGAGAATTTAGAGTCTTCTGTCGCGTTGGCGGATTGGCAAGGGTTCGCAAAGCGCCAGGAAGCATCCCAACGGTGCGGGTTGCTGCGTGGCATTGGTGTGTCGAACTACGTAGAGACACCGGTCGGGTTTCCCCGCGAAGTTTGTGACATCACGATCGATCCTGCAGGGCGGGTGATCGTTGGAGTCGGGACGCATAGTCACGGGCAGGGACATGAGACAAGCTTCGCGCAGGTTATTGCCGAGAAGCTTTCAGTAGATTTTGATCATGTAGAAATCGTGTTTGGGGACACAGATATTGTGCCGGACGGCGGTGGCACCCATTCCAACCGTTCTATGCGCATTGCTGGTACGCTGATGGTACAGGGCTGCGAGACGATCATTGAACAAGGTCGTGCGTTGGCCGCTAACATGCTTGAAGCGTCAGTCGGCGATATTGAATATCGCGCCGGGGTGTTTGTGGTTAGCGGCACTGATCGCGAGATCAGCCTGTTCGATCTTGCCGTCATGGCGGAGAAAACGGGGACACCCTTGATCGCAAATGAGCGGTTCCAGGGGCGCATTCCGGCTTACCCGACAGGGTGCGCGGTGGCGGAAGTTGAGATTGATCCTGAAACCGGTGTTGTGACGATTTGTAACCGGGCGGCGATTGATGATGTCGGGCGGGTTATAAACCCAATGATCGTCGAGGGGCAGACGCATGGTGGCATTGCGCAGGGCATCGGTCAGGCGCTGCTGGAAGACATTGCCTATGATGATGAGTCCGGCCAACTCAGAGGAGGATCCTTCCTGGATTATTGCATGCCGCGCGCTGACGATTTGCCGTATTTTCAGGCGGAAACAGTCGACAATGCGCCGACAAAAGGGAATCCTCTGGGTGTAAAAGGTGGTGGTGGAGGCGGTACAACGCCCGCGCCCGCAGCGTTGATCAATGCGATCATCGATGCATTACGACCGCTTGGTGTAGAGGATATAAAAATGCCCGCCACACCGTTTCGGGTCTGGCAGGCCATTCAGAGTGCAAACGCCCGTTCGCGCTAACTCCCGAATATCTGCTGTACACCCTTGAAGATGAGGATAGCGGCGCCAGCAAGCAGAAGGATTTGCAGGGCAAAATAAAATCGTTGGCTGCTGGAAACCTTAAACGTATGGGCGCCCAGCCATGTTGCCAGAAAAACAAGCGGCGCAAGAATCAGACCTTCGGTAATAAGCGTAGGTGTAATGAGACCAGCGGTGGTCAGCGCGAAGGCCCGCATAAACATCGTCATGGCGGACAACATTACATTTGTGCCACGCAGAGCTTCCGGCGTCGGACAGGCATGTTTCAGATAAACGACCAGAAAGTAAAAAGCCCCGGCACCACTCAGCCCACCCATTGTTCCGCCAATCACGGAAAATGATCCAGTCAGGCCTTTTGATCTTATATCGACGCGGGAGAGCAGCTTTTCAACAAGTTTGAAGGCGTCCATCAGGATGATCAGGACGATCAATGAACCGAGGATAATCTGTAGAGTAAGCCCGGACAGCACCGTAAAGACCCAGGTGCCCAAAAGGGTTCCCACCGTCATGCCAATGATAAGGGGTTTTGTGACCTGCCAGTCCGCTGTTCTAAAACCCGATGGCAAGAGATGCAGTTGAGCAACAATCGTTGTCATCAACGCCAGAAGAATTGCGTGGTGGGGGCCGAGGACAAAAGTCGTCGCGACCACAATCGGCATGTTGGAGCCAAATCCAAAGGCGCCACGAATATAGCAACCGCCAGCATGTGCCAGTGCGACTATAGCGATTGCCCACCAGCTCAGGTTCTCAAAGGGCATTGCGCCGAACGGAAGCGATTCAAACATGCAGGGAAAAGCTCAAATAATCCAACTACTAGTTGTGTGTGATTTGTATCATAGGATTGCTTGTGCGCAAAATAGGCGCCTCGCGATTACTTTTGCGCGAAATTATCAGAAACTGGTCAGAAATACTAGTATTAAGGGATTGTTCCCTTTTTGTACTCAAAATTTAGCGAAAATTGCAATTTTAAGAGGAGTTTTCCGCTATATTTAAATGCCGAATCAACGGACTCTATTTATCCATAACTGTGGCCTGCGCAATCAGCTTGTCGAGAGATTTGTGCAAACTGCCGAGCTCGCGCCGCGTCAGACAAGACACCAACGTCTGATATCGCTCATTGGCAACCGGCAGTATTTTTTCATAGAGCTTGTCACCGGTTTCAGTAAGGGACAGGCGAAAACTACGGCGGTCCTCCGGATTGCGTTTGCGCTGAATATTGCCGGCTTTTTCCTGGCGCTGAATGGCGCGGCTGATCGCCATCTTGTCCATGGCCCAGCGTTCCGTAATTTCTGTCGCCGTTGATCCTGGATAACGTGCAAGAGTCAATATAACCCGCCATTCCGGGACAGTAATGTCCAGGTCATCAAGATGGTCGCTATAAGCACCACCGATAAGATTGGCGAGGATGTGAATGGCTGACAGTATATCGTCAGCGGATTTAATCGTGTCACGCGGCATGGTGGGCTTTTGTTCCAATCTGAATACTTACTGAGTGCCAGGGACCGGAATATCCATTTCGGTTCCCCGGCCTTCTTCCTTGGCACGGTCAAAGACGATTTTGGCGAGCGCCATGTCTGCCGCGGCTGTTCCGTTATTATTGAAGTGATAGGTGATTTGTTCATCCGATGTTCGGCCCGGATGCGCGCCAGTCAAGATCGATCCCAAGGACAGGACATCGTCTTCCGTGATGATGCCTTGCTGGATCGGATCGTAGAGACCGGCCTGCTTTTCTTGGGTCACAGAATCTACATGGTTGACCGCGATGACATCCGCGCGGCGTACCGTCTCGTCATCATTCTCACGGCGCCCGCTTTTGAGCCAGCCGCCTTCAACCAGCGCACTGTTTGAGCCAACCACGGTGACAACATGCTGACCAGGTTCAAGCAGAGACCCATCAAACACTGGCACGTTGGAATCCGTCGCTGAGATAACAACGTCGGAGTCCTTTATGACCTCCTCAGGCGTTTCGACCGGAACAACTTCCTTGCCGATCATCGGGGCCATTTTTTCGCAGAATGCCACGCGGTTTTCCGGGGTCCGGCTATAAACTTTGACTTTTTCGATATCACGGACAGCATCGATAGCGAGGATCTTGTTCACCGCCTGGCCACCAGAGCCAAACAGACCAAACACTTTTGCATCCTTGCGGGCCAGCGCATCGACGCCAACACCGGTGGTTGCACCGGTTCTGAACGCCATGATGCTGGTGAAGCCTGTGCGTTCGTCAAAAATCTCGCCCATCATCATGCCGTCGAGCTTCGCTGTTTCGGAATTCCACAGCAGATAAACGGGGTGTTCGCGATAGGGATAAGACTGATTGCTGCCTTCATGGGAGACCATTTCACCGCGGGTCAGCGACCCGATCACGCCGAGACCGGGAATACCGCCGGGAAAGTTGGATACTCGGACGCCGTCAGGGGAATGCACCCGTCGCCTCGGCGCATTGCCGATTGGGAACTCGTCGGCTTCTTTGTAGCCTTGCGCGATGGCCGCCACCGCTTCCTCCATATTGATCAGCCCCTTGATTTCATCGGGCCCCAGTATGGTGATTGCATTACGATTTGGTCGGTCCACAGCCATTGATCTAATCCCTGCTTTAGGTTGTTTGTTCGTTTATGAGCGCATCCTATTTGTGCGCCGCCTCACAGGCAAGCCGGGGGGGCCAATCTTTGAAGAAACAATCAAACTGGCCTATAATTCCCTTTATGACGGGTTCCGGGAAAATAAATATCGAACCACTTGCGGCGCCAACTGGCGCGCGGGTCACAGGTGTTAAAATCGGCACCGGGCTCAGTGAGGCTGAATACGCTGCGATCCATCAGGCGTGGCTGGATCATCAGGTGCTGGTTTTTCCTGACCAGGATATGACCGAAGCGGATCAAATTGCCTTTACCAAACATTGGGGCGATATGCCGATCCGCAAACGCTATGCGGGGCGTCGGGAAGAAAGTCGTCGCAGCCATGAATCCATCATGCTGATCAGTAATATCCGCGAGAATGGTGAGCCTATCGGCTCGCTGCCAGACGGCGATATGATGTTTCATTCCGATGGGCAGTATGATGAACACCCCTATCGTTACACCATGCTCTATGCGCTGGAAGTGCCGTCTTCAGGGGGCAACACCTTGTTTGCCAACCTCTATAAGGCCTATGAAACCCTTACCCCCGATTTGAAAAACCGGTTGGCAGATGTCGAGGCGCAGCATGGCTATTATGCCGGGCGTCATGTAACACCGGAAATTCTCAAGACGCTGGGAATTGAACGGGTCGCCGATAATTGGGCCCATCCTATTTTTACCGCCCATGAAGAAACCGGGCGGCCTGTACTATATGTCAGCCGGTTGCTGACTCAGGGAATTCGTGGTTTGCTGGAAGAGGAGGGTAATGACATCCTCGATCAATTGCTGGATCATGTGGAACGCGATGATCTGGTGTATGAACATGTCTGGTCACCGGGCGATTTTGTGATCTGGGATAATCGTTGTTTGAATCATGCGCGAACGGATTTCCCGGGGGGCGAACGCCGGTTGTTGCGGCGAACTACCGTACAGGGTGTTAGGCCTGAGGCGGCGTTTGCAACAGCTGCCTGACCGAGAAAAGGAGAGAGCCATGCAAATTGAAAAGCTTACCGATGTCGTTGGGGCGCGGATCACCGGTCTCGATCTCTCACAGGAACTCGATTCCGAAACCCACGCAAAATTGCATCAGGCATGGCTGGATCATCAGGTGCTGGTCATTCCGGAACAGGATTTTACGCAGGAGGAACAGATCCGTTTCGCGCGCAGTTGGGGTGAATTTCCCAAGCGCGAGCGCTATGAAAAACGCGCTGAGAAAGACACGGCCGATAAATCAATTATGCTGGTCAGCAATATTCGCGAGAATGGTAAACTCATCGGTTCCCTGCCGGATGGCGAGATGATGTTCCATACCGATGGCGCCTATGATGAGCATCCCTACAACTACACGATGCTGTTTGCCCTGGAATTGCCGAGCACCGGCGGCAACACTTTGTTTGCCAATATGTATGCGGCCTATGAGGCGCTGCCCGATGAGCTGAAGAGTAAGCTCGCCAACTGCACGGCGCATCATGGCTACTATTCCGGCACCGTTCAGCGCGATCAGCCGGTCGGGCATTTCAATGGCGAGTTTTCGCACCCGGTCTTTATCGAGCACAATGAGACCGGCCGTACGGCACTGTTTATCAGCCGTCTGCTGACCCTGCGCATCAATGAGCTATCGCAGGAGGAAAGTGATGAAATTCTGGCTTTCCTGTTCGATCATACCGAGAAACGCGAATTTATTTACGAGCATGAATGGTCTCTGGGCGATCTGGTGATGTGGGATAATCGTTGCCTCAACCATGCGCGAACCGACTTTCCACGCGAAGAACGACGCCTGTTGCGGCGCAATGTAATTCAGGGCGTGCGCCCGGAACGTGGCCGTGTCGATGTCGCGGCGTGAGATGAAATCATGAGTATCACCGTCGAGCCCGTTTCTGAGGCGGTTGGCGCCCGCATTACCGATATAGATCTGCGCGAAGACATGTCGCCGGAAGTTTTCAAAGCCGTGCATCAGGCCATGCTGGATCATCAGGTGTTGATCTTTCCAGGTCAGGAGATTTCTGAAGAGGACCAGATCCGTTTCACTCGCCATTTTGGCGAACCTGGCGGGCGCAATCGAAAGGTCCCGACAGCAGAGGGGGATCGCGTCTCGCATCCCGGTATCATGCTGATCAGCAATATCCGCAAAGATGGCAAACCGATTGGTTCGCTGCCGGATGGCGAGATGATGTTCCATTCCGATGGTGCCTATGCCAAGCGCCCGTTTCGCTACACCATGCTGTTTGCCATTGAAATCCCGTCGGTCGGCGGCAACACCAAATTCGCCAATATGTATAAGGCCTATGACGCGTTGCCGGCAGCCCTCAAAACCCGCCTTGCTGATGCGCACGCAGAACAGGTTTATTACGCGGGCTCCGTACAGAAGGATAAACCGTCGGACTCTCTGACCGGCAGCCGTATTCATCCGCTGTTTACGGCCCATGAGGAACCCGGACGGACGGCCCTGTTTGCCAGCCGCTTGATCACCACACGGATCGACGGTTTGCCAGAGGCAGAAAGCGCAGAAATTCTTGAACAGATTTGCGATATCGCGGAGCGCGATGAGTTTGTCTATGAGCATGTCTGGACACCATGTGATCTGGTGATGTGGGATAATCGTTGTACCAACCACGCCCGCACTGATTTTTCGGAAGGTGAACGCAGGCTATTGCGCCGCACAACGGTTATGGGCGTTGACCCGCTGCCCGCAGCGGCAGCGGCTTAAACGTCGATTATATGGCCGTCCTTCCCCTCTCCATTGCAACAGGCCCCTATGACCGGGTTGCCGCCTTGCGGCTCGGCGACATTGAACCTGAAGGCATCGTTCTCGACTATCATGCGCAGGTGCCGGTGCATGGCATTTTTGTCGCGATGGCGGAGCGTGAAGCCTGGGATGCGTCGGAAATGTCGCTGGCACTCTATACCGTGAAACGCGCCCGGGCGCTGGCGGGCGGTGAGCCGTTTCCGTTTACCGCGATACCGGTTTTTCCGTCGCGGGTGTTTCGCCACGGCAACATCTTTATCAACCGACAGGCCGGCATCAGCACACCAAAGGATTTAGAGGGCAAGCGCATCGGCATACAGGAATATCGCCAATCGGCGGGTATCTGGATTCGCGGCATTTTGCGCGATGAGTACGGCGTTGATACGGAAACTATCCGGTGGGTGGAAGGCGGTGTGAACGAACCCCGCAAACCAACCGCCAGCGATATTCGCCCCGACAGAGAGGTTGATATCACCGAGTTAAAAAGGGGAAGCACGCTGAGCGAGGCACTTGCCGCAGGTGAGATCGACGCCATCATCGCGGCCCGCCAGCCGACCAGCTCAAAGACTTCTGAGGATGTCGTGCGGTTGTTTCCCGAATACCGCGACGCCGAACGCGCCTATTTCGAAAAGACCGGCATCTTCCCGATCATGCACACCCTGGTGATCCGCGATGCTGTCTATAAGGAGAACCCTTGGGTCGCCAAGAGCCTGTTCAATGCCTTTGAGGTGTCAAAGGCCAAGGCCGCCGATCTTCTTGCCTATACCGGTGCTATGGTGGTGATGACCCCGTGGCTGCACGATGCGGTCGACGAGATGAACGCCGTGTTCAACGGCGATGCCTAGCCTTACGGGCTGGAAGCCAACCGCCGTCATCTCGAGACCTTTACACGCTATCTGGTTGAAGAAGGATTCCTTCCGGAAGCCCCCGCCCTGGATGTGCTGTTTGTGGATGTGGGGTAGGGTTTCCGCGATCCCAACCAAGGAATCTGCTCCATGCCCAGCGCCAACCCCTACCGCACCTTCGATGGCATGGAGTATGCCGATATTCCCGATGAAATTTTCGACCGCACGACAAATCCGATGTTTGCCTATGACGCAATGGATGATGAGGCGCGGCTGGCGCAGTTAAAACGCGATGCGGCCTATAACAATCGCTGGGCGGTGCCGGGTCATATGGCCGATCTTGAGCGTTGGGCCGAAGAGAGCGCGGCCGTGCGGGGCTCGGTTCGTTGTGATCTCGATGTTGCTTATGGCGATGGCGAGCGCGAGAAGATCGATATCCTCTATCCAGACCGAGAAGGTCCCGTGCCACTGATCGTGTTTTTGCACGGTGGCTACTGGATGAGCATGACCAAGGAATCTTATGCCTTTATCGGCAAGAATTTTGTCGAGGCCGGGGCGGCTTTTGCGGTCGTCGGGTTTGGCCTGTGTACGGATATCACCCTGGCTACGATGGTCGGGCAGGTTGAACGCGCGATTGAGCATCTGTGGTCGAAAGCGGATAGGCTTGGCTTTGATCGCGACCGGTTTTATCTCGCGGGGCATTCATCGGGTGGCCATCTGGCAGCGATGGTGCTGGGCGGCGGGGTTTCGGGCCAGCCCACCATACCGCCGGAGAAATTCAAAGCATCGGTCATTGTCAGCGGCCTGTTCGACCTTGCACCTATAGCGGCGACTTATATCAACAACTATATCGCACTCGATGATGCTGGTGTCCGGCAGGTCAGCCCGTTACATCACGTGCCGCCACAATCATCCAGGATGGGTCCCCTAATTCTTGGCACCGGTGAACATGAATTGGCGGAGTATCATTTACATCAGGCGCGTTATGCCGAAGCGTGGGTCGCGAATGGTCACGAGCTGCAAATGTGCGATGCTACCAGCTATCAGCATTTTGATGTGCCATATGATCTCGCCAATGCAGATGGCGGGCTGCATCGGGCGTTTAAGGCCCGCATCGATTTCGGTTGAGTGACGGTTTGATCACTCCGCCTGCGGAGGTTTCCGTTCAGCATCGACCAGCTGGATGCGCCAGCCATCGGGATCGCGCAGCTCGACGGTGGTGCGGCCGGTAACTTCGATGAGTTTTGGGCCGCGGGTGAAGGCGACGCCGTTTTTGCTCAGCGCGTCGTGGGCTTCTTCGGCGTTATCGACCTTGAGCGCGATATGGTTGATGCCGATGACCTCTTCACCGGTGGCTTCATGGATTTCGATAATCGGCTGATTGTCGCCCGGCAGTTGCAGCTCGGCCGAGCCGCCATGATGAGTGGTATGCATCAGCACGTTAAAGCCGAGCTTTTTGAAAAATTCGACATGCGCATCGACATCACAAACGATGAGCTCCATGTGATCGATTGATTTAATCATTTTTTATCTCCCGTTTGAGGTGTCGACGGAACCGTCGCTGCAGCAACGTTAGCCTGATCCGGGGCGGCTGGGAACTGCGACGCAATGCTGTTGAGAACGGTGTCATGTTCTACCTTCCCCGTCATTACCGGGTCAAGCCCGGTAATGACGAAAAGGAGGACGAGGGTCGACGCGATCGGATCATTCAAAGCGTTCTCTTCTGCCACCCTCGACTTCACAAGTAATTTGCCGCACAAAGGCTCTCCCATCATTCAGGAATTCTGCCTGCCGTGTCTTTCGTTACATCAATCCGCCGTCTGGGGGCGCCTTTCACCACATGGTGGTTGGGTCTGTCCGGCAATATGCGGGGCATCCTGTGGATTTCGGTAGGCTCGCTGATTATCGCGCTGACGGATGGTCTGCTCAAATTTATGGGCGGCACGTTTCATCCGGTGCAGTTGAGTTTCTGTCGCTATGTTGTGGGCTTTCTGTTGTTGGCAGCCGTGTTCTGGCGCATGGGGCGGGCTGGGGAACTGAAATCCAACCGCATGGGGCTGCATTGGGCGCGGCTGTTTCTCGCCACCATCGGCCAGACCGGTATTTTCATGGCGATGGTCAATCTGAAGCTCGCCGATGCCACGGCGTTCTGGTTCTCCAAACCGCTTTTCACCTCGGTGGCGGCGGTGTTTATTCTCGCGGAAATCGTGCCGGCGCGGCGTTGGGTGGCGACGGTCTTTGGGTTCGCCGGTGTTGTTATCATGATGCGGCCCGGCATTGCCGATATTGATCCGTATGTTCTGGTGGCGATTGGGGCGGCGTTTTCCATGGCTTTTGCCAACGTGCTGATCCGTGTCATGGCACCTACTGAGCCGCCCAACCGTATCCTGTTTTATTACCACATAGGCGGCATCGTCCTGCTGGCGCCAGCGATGATCTGGTTCTGGCAGACGCCGCAAGGGCTGGACTGGTTGCTGGTTGCCCTGATCGGGACCGGCACGACCATCGGTATGATCTGCTTTGTGCGAGGATTCTCCGTGGGCGAGATAAATGTCGCCGGGCCGATGGAATATGTCCGTCTCGTCTATGCCGGGCTGATCGGCTATTTCTTCTTCGCCGAAACGATTGATCTGTGGACCCTGATCGGCGGCTTGGTCATCGTCACCAGTGCGCTCTATATCGCGCAGGATGAATCGCGCAGCCGTTAGGCCCAATCGTCTGATGTGCAGATTGCCCACCAGAATTCCAGGGCGGAATTAAGCAACCGCAGATGATTGGTCCGGACAATCCGTCAACTTTGTCAGGTCCCTAGAGTTTCTACGGCTTGCTTGGGCGTTTGACGCTAAGAGATTTCTTCGGCTGATTGGGCGTTTGACGCTAAGAGATTTCTTCGGCTGATTGGGCGGTGATGTCACGCATACTGACGATTCCCACGACTTTAAAATCGTTTTCTACAACCGGCAAGTGACGAATGTTATTATCGAGCATTACTTCGAGAGCCTGAGAGACCCCCCAGTCATGCCCACAGGTAATGACGTCGTTCGACATAAGATCTGAGACCTGTTTGGAGAGAAGGACTTCGCCAAATTTTGCAAAACCGCAGGCAATATCACGCTCCGAAATTATTCCCGCGACACCGACACTCTTATCATAAACGACAACGGCCCCAATTGACCGTTCCGTTAGTTTTTTGGCTGCAGTGCGGATATCGGTTTCTGGTGCAATCATGGCGATTTCGGCGCCTTTCAATTGCAGTATGTCTTGTATTTTCATGTCGCCTCCGGCGTAGGGCATCAACACTGACTGCGATCATGCCCTGCAATTATTAAGGCTAAGTTGAGAAATTGCCTTAGAGAGACGCTATTGGCCCAACGTCATCCGGAACCGTTCTGCCCACCATTTAAAGGCTTCTTTTGCTCCGCTGAGGGGGTCGGTGAGCTTATCGAGATCCTTGGAGCCGGGTTGGCGGTCCAGGGCGGCGAACAGGGTTTGTCCGGTTTGCGAGTCCGTTACAAGCGCCTCCATGGACGCACTGCCGACATTGCTATGCTCGCCGGTGGTGATTTTTTGACAGTACTCAATATGTGCCTGCCGGCGGCGACATTCCCGACCCGGTGGAGAACGACAAATTCGCGCACAAGCTTAACTTCATCGAGGAAATGGCTGATTGGTTTGGCAGCAAGCGCCAGGCCAGGCGAATTCTGGTCGGCGATTTAAACATCGCGCCTCTGGAAAATGACGTCTGGTCTCATCAACAATTGCGCAAAATCGTTAGCCACACACCCGTTGAGGTGGACGGTCTCAACAAAATTATGACGGTCCATAAATGGATAGATGCGGTCCGAGAGATTATCCCGCCGGAGGAGCTCCTCTACAGCTGGTGGAGTTATCGCAATCGCACATGGCCGGGAAGCGATCGCGGACGCCGTCTTGATCACATGTGGATTACCCCCTCTTTGAAAGACAAACTCAAAGACGCGTCTGTCTTCCGTGAGGCGCGGGGTTGGGAGAAACCCTCTGACCATGTACCCGTGACCATTGATCTGGATATTTAGATGATCCGGATATTTAGAAAATCTCTGTTTTTCAATATCTTACAGATCACAAAAATATCTTGAATCTCCAGGATCAAACCCTATATCGACTCTGAAGGTGCCGATGACCGGGCCTTCGGACTTTTCAACCGGGCCTGGCCATCCGGCGGGCCCATGACAGATATTGCTCACATGACAGATATTGCTCAAAGGAGGATATCACTATGACGACATTTGATTTTTCCCCGCTTTTCCGTTCCTCGGTCGGGTTCGACGGCATTCCCCGACTTCTGGACACGGCGATGCAAACAGCAGACCGCCGTGACAGCTACCCGCCCTGCAACATCGAAAAGGCCGATGACAATCATTATCGGATTTCGATGGCGGTTGCCGGGTTTAGCGAAGACGACCTCGAGGTGACGGCCAGGGAAGATACGCTGGTCGTACGCAGTAAAGCGCAGGAAGCGGAAGACGATGGCACCTAATCTTTACCGCGGCATTGCCGGACGGGCATTTGAACGCACGTTCCGGCTGGCCGACCATATCCGTGTTGTGGGGGCCGATCTAACGAACGGACTGCTTCATATTAACCTGGAGCGAGAAGTGCCCGAGGACCTAAAACCCCGCACCATTGAGATCAGGACAGGTGGCACGAAACAGTTGTTCGGCGCAGCTGCATAATCTCTTGCGACCAATGAAGTACGGCGTCCCGGTTTCCGGTTGCTTCCGGGGCGCCGTTTTTTTAGTGAATTATATACTTGACTAACCAGGCGTATTGTCCTAATGTATGGGACATAGGAGAATGATATGGCAAACAACGCACCTGGTAAACATCACCGCGAAGGTATCAGCTTGATTGAGTTGGCAGAGATGTTCCCCTGTGAAACATCAGCGGAAGATTGGTTTGAGGATGTGCGATGGCCTACGCCGGAAGACCGGCTTTGCCCAAAATGCGGAAGCCGCAACACGGCACCGAAGGCAAATCGCAAGCCTCTCCCTTATAGATGCCGTGATTGCCGTAAGTTCTTTTCAGTACGTCACGGTTCGGTCATGGAACAATCCAAGATACCTCTCCGTAAGTGGGCATTCGCGATTTATTTGAATGCGACGAGCCTGCAAGGTGTTTCGAGCATGAAACTTCATCGCGATTTAAAAATCACCCAGAAATCGGCTTGGTTTATGGCGCATCGGCTCCGCGAAGCGTTTGCTAGCGAACAAGGATTATTCGTCGGTCCCGTCGAGATCGACGAAACCTACATGGGCGGTAAGCGCAAGAATATGCCAAAGGCGAAACGCAAACATCTGAGCGGGCGCGGACCGGTTGGCAAGACCGCCGTTATCGGCGCAAAGGACCGCACAACCAACCGCGTGACGGCGCGATCAGTAAAGAACACCGATGGCGCGACGTTACGAAGGTTCACTGAAAGTGTGAGCGATTTGACCGCAAAGGTCTACACGGACGATGCTGCGGGCTATAAAAGTGTGCGACGTGATCATGAAGCTGTCAATCACTCAGTTGGCGAATATGTGCGCGGTCAAGCCCATACGAATGGAATCGAAAGTTTCTGGGCGATGCTTAAGCGAGCGCACAAAGGGACGTTCCATAATATCAGCCCAAAGCACCTTGATCGATATGTTAATGAGTTCGCAGGCCGTCACAATATCCGCGACCGGCATACCATCGATCAAATGCGCGATATCGTTGGGGGGATGATCGGCAAACGGCTCATGTATCGCGATCTGATTGTGGGGGAAGCACGATGAATAACGCCGTAATTCCCCCTGTCATCAATGATCCCGCTGCCCTTGCTCGTTCACTGTTCCCAAGGCCGGTCGTTCGCTCCTACGATAATCGCGTTCCTGTGCTGGCCTGTCTTGATAATTTGAAATTTTTGCGCTCGATCCCGGATGGGCAGTGCAAACTGATTGTTACGTCACCTCCTTACAATTTGGGGAAAGACTACGAAGCCAAATCGTCCTTGGACAGCTATTTGGAGGCGCAAAAGCACGTTATCGAGGAATGTGTGCGCGTTCTGCATCCAAAGGGGTCCATTTGCTGGCAGGTCGGAAACTTCGTGCAGAACGGCGAGATAATGCCGTTGGATATCCTCACATACCCAATCTTCCAAAGATGCGGCCTGAAAATGCGGAATCGGATTATCTGGCATTTCGGGCACGGCTTGCACTGTACACGGCGGCTGTCAGGCCGATATGAGACAATCAATTGGTGGACACGTGCGGACGATTACACGTGGCACTTGGACCCGATCCGCGTTCCATCAAAATATCCAGGCAAAAAACATTTCAAAGGGCCGAATACCGGCAAACTGTCCGGCAACCCGAAGGGTAAGAACCCGTCCGATGTCTGGGAGTTCCCGAACGTCAAGAATAACCATCCAGAAAAGACAATCCACCCCTGCCAATTTCCGGTTGAATTGGTTGAGAGACTGGTTCTCTCGATGACCGATGAAAACGACGTGGTTCTTGACCCATATATGGGAGTGGGTTCTGCGGTTATCGCTGCATTGATGCATGGGCGCGACGCTTACGGTTGCGATATTGTTCCTGAATATGTCGAACTGGCGCAGCAGCGCGTTGCCGCGTGGCGTAGCGGGGCACTGCGCACCCGCCCCATGGGAAAACCGGTTTATAACCCGGTTCTGCCGAACGGTGGTCATTAATGCGGGTGAAAGCCAGATATTCCCATTTAAATGGTGAGGAATATCTGCTTGTTCACCACTCCGAGCTCTGGGCGGAACTATTGGGCGTCATTGCTCAAGTCGATGCTCAAGTCGATGCTGAAGCCTGCCGGACAAAAGTGTCGACAGAAAAGACGCGAAAGGGCAGAACGCTCTATAGCCCTGTCGATATGAATGCAGCATTTAAGTCTGGCCTGGAAGCAAAGGGTTGGGAAGAACGCCGGAACACGTTTTGGGTAACGGAGGATGAGAGTTTGCTACGCTCGATTCAGGGGCAAAGCGAGGCTGAGCAGAAGTCAGCCATAGCGGCGACGGGCCGCAAGCCGATTATGTCCTACAATCAGACCGATTTCGTGAAGGATCGTGTCGCGGTCGAAGTTCAGTTCGGAAAGTATGCGTTCGTCGCGCATGACCTGTTCGTTAAACACTTGAGCTTTTACGTCTCGGATATCCTCGATGTAGGGATAGAAGTCCTGCCGATGAAAACCCTTGAATCGCAAATGTCGAGCGGTGTCCCGTATTATGAGCGTGACTTGCTCAATGTCATCCGGCAGGGCCGTGGCGTGCCCGCTGTGCCCCTCGTGTTGCTAGGTGTCGAACCATAACCCTTGATCTATGGTTAAAAATAACCTACCTTCTCCCCAAGTGCTACGAACACCTTGGGGAGAAGACGATTTCCATCCTTACAACCATTTTGTCATGGCTGGTTTTGGTATGTTAGGCATCTGGCATCACCTCCTTTCCGCCCCAAGATTTGCAGATAAACCGCAAGGTTAATTAACTATATAATTCCCAATCCATAGGACATTACGAGTTCAGCAACGCCCGTTACAGAAAGACCCAAGGGGCGGTAATCCCATGTTCGACTGGCCAATCTCGGTGATCGCTGCGTCCGGCGCATATGGCCAATATCCGCGACCGTCGTGATCAATTCTACGGCGTGGCAGAAGGCCTCAACTGCAAATCCGGAATTACTTTCCCGAAACGCTGTACAATCAATGGCGGCTTTATTGGCTTCCGTATCTGCGAGGAACAGGAACTCCTGGTCGTCACGTGCGGCATCAATATCACCGGTCTCTGGGCAGGGGTTCCATCCGCTGACGGTTGTGGTGTAGTGGATGCCGGTTTTTCTGCCGGTCCAGGAACCGTAGGCAATTGTGTCGAAGAGCTGATAAGCCTTGTCATTGCCGTCAACAGCAAGATCAATTGGGCCGTCCTCAAGGCATATAATCGTTGAAGTGTCGGCTTGTTCGGCGTTCTCAGTGGCGGCAGGACCGATAATATCTGGCGCGGTGATTTCACAGTTTTGCGCGACCAGTTCCAAAGTTCGATTGATCAAATATTCCGGTACAAAAGCACCGCGAGCCGCTTGCGTAGCCCAGCGCAAAGAGGCGCTAATTTCTTTATCATTGTCTGTGGATAGTTTGCTCTCGCGATACGCATCGATTATTGCCTGGATATGACGCTTGGCAATCGCGTAACCCATAAGCTGCGTCGCTTCTTGGGCGTCCGCAGTACTATCAGCCCATACGTCATCAATAGCATCTGGGTGAGACCCGTCTATCGTGCGGAGTTTCTTCTGTGAATTTTGTTCTGCAGCACTGGAGACGTCGTGACCACTGCTTCGGCGGACTAGACCTGTCTGGAAATCGGTCACGTACAATTCGCGGTCAGTTGTTTCTAAGCCATAGGCCCAATAAACGCCAACTTGTTGCCACTCCACCAGCTCCGGGGTGAATTGCCGGTGGCACAAAAGCCATCTGATTTCGTCATAGAATGTTTTTGCGTCTTCTTCCGCGTCGAAATACCCACTTTGCCATCCGAAATAGATCCATCCGCCTGCTAATCGATCAATTGCAGCGCGTACACTATTTTCGCCCTGAAACACATTTTCGTTATTCTGGGTCAACGAGGATATCGGTTTGGCGGCCTTTCGCCAAAGCCAGATCGGGACATCTTCCTCCTCAATTGCGCCCAATCGGCAGGGGACTACATCGGTTACCAGGCAGTTTTGCGCGAAAAACATACATGCTTCTATCGACCAATGCGTCGGCGCTTCGATGAACGAATCACGATGTTTAGTTTCGGTGGCGTGAAGAACATCTGTTTGCGAATCGAAAAGCGCAAACGTCACGCCCTCATAGGGCGTGCAATCAGGTCGTGTATTGCGTCGGGCAAATCTCACAGGTGCCCCCGACCTCTACGCAAGACTGGCGGTTTTTCTCAATCTTGCTAAGTCACATACACTAATTTTTCGTCATGCATTCCGATGAATTGGTCCCCCCAGTTGGACTTGCCGCCCTTACAACTTCAACGCTACTAATCGATTCGGGCTTTGTGGCCTACCCAAAATCTGGGGAGCGTATAGTATTTATTCGCAATATGTAGGAAAATCAACAATATTCTGCGTTTTGTTATACAAATGACACAATATTCGGTATGCCATTCATATTTTTTGTTTGATTTTTGTTTTGGACGCTGGTGACCGCGAAAGCGGAGCCACATATGTGATAAAGGCCTTTGCTTAGCGAACTTTACATGGTTAACAATGTGCTAAGGTAGTTCGCGGATAGTAGTATTCTATTTGAAACAGTTATGGCGGCGAGATAGATGACAATTGGAACGCGCCTTTATACGCTTTTAAAAGGTCGGCAGGTTGGGAACGACTCGGTTGGCAACAGGTACTTTGTTGAGCGCAGCCCTGAAGAGGGACGCAAAGCGAAGCGTTGGGTTCTTTACCGAGGCAAAGCAGAGGCGTCTGAGGTTCCGGCGGCATGGCATGGATGGCTACATGGCCGAACAGACGAGATGCCAACTGCTGAGACAGAAAAAAAATATGAATGGCAAAAAGATCATTTGCCGAATCAAACTGGGTCAGCGAATGCCTATCGGCCACCAGGTCACGTGTTAAGCGGTGGGCAGCGTGCTAAGGCTACTGGTGACTACGAGCCGTGGCGTCCATCCTGATAGAATGTGCAGTGGAGTAGTTTTTGATGGGTAAGAATCTTGCGGAAACTTTATTGGGTGCAGTCGTATTAGCAGGCGCCGTAATTTTTTTGACCTTTGCTTATTCAAAAAGCGGCTTGAAAACCGTTGATGGTTATCAGGTTATTGGCAAATTCGATCGCGTTGATGGGTTGGCCGAAGGTAGTGACGTTAGAATGAGCGGGATCAAGATCGGGACAGTTGTTTCCCAGGAACTTGATAAAAGAACTTATCTCGCCGTTTTGACGATAAATGTTCAAAACGACGTCAAACTGCCGAGAGATAGCTCTATCCGAATTGCGTCCAACGGTTTGCTCGGTGACAAGTATTTGTCGATTACCCCCGGCGCCGAAGACGAAATGCTCAAGCCCGGTGGTGAAATTACACACACCCAGGGATCTGTAGATTTATTGTCGCTCGTGGGGCGCATGATCTTTAGCCAGACCGGCGATAAGAAAAAGGCAGCAGACAAAAAAGATGGACCGAACTGACGGGGAATCCTCCGGGCAACAACGCTGGTTCGCTGACCGTTATGCTGCAAATGCCCGGTTTGTTTCTGACCTGGCTGAACCCCTTATAGAAATTCTGGCGCCAAAAAAAGGCGAGTTTATTCTCGACCTCGGCTGCGGTGATGGTGCGCTAACCAAGCTGGTATTTGATTCAGGCGCGACGGTCATTGGCGCTGATGCCAGTTTCGATCAGGTCACTGCTTGTAAAAAATTGGGAATCCCATCAGTGGCGATGGATGGCCATAATTTGGCCTTCAATGAAGTGTTCGATGCAATTTTGACGAATGCTGCACTGCACTGGATGACATCACCAGATGACGTAATCAATGGTATGTGGGCCGCTTTGAAGCCGGGCGGAAGGCTGGTTGGCGAAATGGGTGGGGCAGGAAATATCGCCACAATTATCCGTGCGCTGACCGAGGCGCTGACGTGCCGCGGGCTGCAGGACAAAATCGAATTTCCCTGGTTTTTTCCGCATGAGCAAGAATATCGACAGCGCCTGGAAGCCCGGGGTTTTATTGTCGATTACATAGAGCTGATACCGCGTCCGACGCCGTTGCCAGGTGAGTTGACGAACTGGCTCGACACGTTTGGGGAACAGTTTCTTTTCCTTGTACCTGAGAAAGAACGCCAAGGGTTTAAGAAAGAGGTTGCTGAAGCAGTAAGGCCTGATCTGTTCGAGCCACATGGTCGTTGGGTTGCGGACTATGTCCGACTACGATTTTCAGCAACGCGTTCAGCTGAGAGTTAATCGTGTTGAATTTTTCAGTCCCTGGAATTTTTCTTGCAGTATTTTGTGGAACGCTCGGGCTTTTTGGTAATTTGGCGCATGCCGCCTCAGATGGCGCGCTCCTTCAAGGTCTTGATAAGGTCACAGCTCGAATTCAGACATTTGAGGCACCAATCGACAAGCCGGTCGCGTTTGGCAGCCTGCGCGTTCGCGTTCGCACTTGTGTCAAAAGACCACCCGAAGAACCTCCAGAAAGTGCAGCATTCCTGGAAATTACGGACGAACGTCCAGGAGAGGCGGTGAAACGGGTTTATTCTGGCTGGATGTTTGCCTCAAGCCCGGGGCTGTCAGCTATGGAGCATGCCGTCTACGACGTCTGGGTCGTCGATTGTATGAAAGACTCAAGTGCAGAATCCTCCAGTTCCCCGTGAAATTTGGCTGTTTTGTCCAGCGCTGTGGACAGTAGTTGCCGGTAACCACTGCGATGAATCTCGACCGCGCCAAATTGGTTCAGGTGATTTGTGACAAACTGGGTGTCTAGCAGGGTAAATCCGCCTTCTTTCAGGCGCGCGACCAAATGGACCAGCGCAACTTTGCTTGCATCCGTAACACGACTGAACATGCTCTCGCCAAAGAAAGCCCTCCCCAGCGCCACACCATACAAGCCGCCCACAAGCTGATCATCGAGCCAACATTCGACGCTGTGGGCCCGGCCAACATCAAACAAATCGACATAGAGCTTGATGATCTCTTCATTGATCCAGGTCTCTTGACGATCCTCCGCTGGTTCTGCACATAGCCGTATCACGTCTTCAAAAGCAGAATCGCATTTGATCGTAAAATTCTTCTGCCGAACGGTTTTCCTCAGGCGACGCGGAATTCTGAAGCGTTCAAGGGGTAATATTCCTCGCTTCTCCGGGTCGATCCAATAAAGGGTGGGGTCGTCGTGATGTTCCGCCATCGGAAACAGTCCGACGGCATAAGTGCGAAGCAGAATGTCGGGGCTTAGTTCAACCATTAGCTAGCCGTTATTGCGGGCCTCAACAAATTTTTCAAGCCAGTGAATATTATAGTCGCCATTTACGAAATCGGGATCTTTTATTATGTCCTGATGCAGCGGTATGGTCGTTTCAATTCCCGTAATGACGTATTCCTCTAGAGCCCGGTGCAGGCGCATCAAACATTCATTTCTGCTTGCGCCGTAGACGACGAGTTTGGATATCAAGCTGTCATAGTGGGGCAGTACTGAATACCCGGCATAGAGGGCTGAATCGACCCGTACACCGAGTCCGCCAGGTGTGTGATAGGTGTTTACGGTGCCCGGCGATGGCGTGAAGTCGTCAGAAGATTCGGCGTTGATACGGCATTCAATCGCATGACCTGCAAAGGTGACGTCTTCCTGAGAAAACGACATGGGTGTCCCGCTGGCCAATCTTATCTGTTCCCTGACAACATCGATGCCAGTGATCGCTTCTGTTACAGGATGTTCGACCTGCAGGCGCGTATTCATTTCGATAAAATAAAATTCGCCGTCTTCATACAGGAATTCAATGGTTCCCGCATTTCGGTAATTCAATGTGGATAGTGCTTTACAGGCGACCTCGCCAATTGCGTCACGTCCATCCGCGTTAAGGGCCGGGGAACCCGCTTCTTCCAATACTTTTTGGTGTCGGCGTTGCAGGGAACAATCACGCTCCCCGAGATGAACGACCTGACCTTTGCCGTCGCCCATGACCTGAATTTCAATATGGCGTGGTCTCTGCAGGAATTTTTCCATATAGACAGCATCGTCCCCGAAAGCCGCCAATGCCTCTGTGCCGGCTTGGCGAATAGCTGTTTCCAACTCTGATCGATCCTGAACGATTTTCATGCCGCGGCCACCGCCACCAGCAGAAGCCTTTATCAAAACCGGATAGCCGATCTCTTCCGCCATTTCCTTTGCTTGGTCGATATCTTTGACCGCACCATCGGAGCCAGGCACCACAGGAATTCCTAATTCTTTGACGGCTGCCTTAGATGCGATTTTGTCGCCCATCAGTGCGATATGTTCAGAGGTTGGGCCGATAAAACAAATGCCGTGCTCTTCCACGATTGACGCAAAATTTGCGTTCTCGGAAAGAAAACCGTATCCGGGGTGGATGGCCTCGGCGTTAGTAACTGTCGCTGCCGTGATAATCGCGGGAATATTTAAATAGGACTCTGTCGCCGGCGCTGGGCCTATACAGACACTTTCATCTGCCAGCCTGACATGCATCGCATCTGCATCGACCGTAGAGTGGACGGCAACCGTTTTGATTCCCATTTCCCGGCAGGCGCGGTGAATACGTAAGGCAATTTCACCACGATTGGCGATGAGGATTTTATCGAACATTGGGCAGTCCTTACTCGAGAATTACGAGTTCTTCATCAAACTCCACAGGAGATTTGTCTGGCACCGTGATTTCAACAACTTTGCCGGACTGTGGTGCGCGTACAGGGTTGAAGGTTTTCATCGCTTCAATAAGCAGTAGCGTTTGTCCTTCCGACACGGTGTCGCCAGGTTTTACAAAAGGCGGGGCACCAGGCTCTGGAGATAAATAAACCACGCCAACCATCGGGGCGGTAACTGCACCGGTTCGGGGGCCTGTATCGGCAGAGGCAGCAACAGGTGCCGTCGCCGGGGTAGCAGCTGGCAATGGCCCGGAGGAGACAAGCTGACCAGAGGCATTTCGGGAGACCCGGACGGCATGGTCACCAACTTTATATTCGATCTCAGTCAATCTAGTTTCATCAAGAAGCTCGGCAAGTTTGCGGACCATCGCTTCATTTACATCGAACTCTGCCATTAATATTCCTCTTTATCTGAAACCAGTTTGGAAATTGCATCCAATGCTAACAAATACCCGTGTGCGCCGAATCCGCAAATCACACCCTTTGCAATAGGCGAAACGTAGGAGTGATGTCTGAAGGGTTCCCGGCTGAAAAGATTGGAAAGATGAACCTCGATAAAGGGGCATCCGGCTTGATTAAGAGCATCCAAAATAGCAACCGAGGTGTGGGTGTAGGCAGCAGGATTAATGATGATTCCGTCTATCGTCTCCACGGCACCCTGTATCCAGTCTACCAGTTCGCCTTCGCTGTTGCTTTGCCGGAAATCGATTTCAATCCCGATAGATTTTCCGTGCTCTTTACAATTTTGCTCGATATCTGACAGGGTTTCGTGGCCATAAATCTCTGGTTCGCGGGTTCCCAGAAGATTTAAATTTGGGCCATTCAAGATGAGTATTTTAGACATGTGGGCTATCAGATATTTATGTCCAGTATTCCTGGTGCTTACGGTTATCCTACCAAAGCGTTGTGCGCAACGACCGTATAGGTTGGTACGTTAATCTATACGCAAAGGGAACGAATCGATTTTAGGATTTATTAACCGTTTCCCGGAAAAATATAGTCTACGAAAATTAACTAAACCGGTTCTATAGCTGTACCTCGACCAAGACGAGGGTCGGAATACATATGCGATCATATGAGATACAGGTCTTTAAGGCAGGTAAATGGGAGTTCGACTCCTATTTCAAAGATCGTGATAGTGCCATGTTTGACGCTGATCAACTCGCAGCTGATGCCCGCATTGAAGGGGTACGCGTTCTAAAAGAAAATTACGATGAAACGTCGAACACTGCCACGTGCGATGTCATCTTTACCCGTTTGCGGAACAAGAACGGTCCTGGAGACCGGAGAAAAAAGGCCCAAAAACAAAATCGATCACAGAAAGGGTCGAGTGCTGGACGGGGAGAGCGGGTAAGACCTGTCCGCCGCAAGAAGCCCGTGAAAAAAAACGAAGTCCGGTTTTTGCTCTCGTGGCATTTGCTCTGGTTCTTCTCGTAGGGGGTATAGCGACCTTGATGGGGTTGGGTGGTTTTTCGAAATTCTCTTAACCCAAGAGCATTCAGATACCTTTTGGGTCCGGGCATATTTACCGGATATTAAGCTTAATAAGTAACTCTATCCGCAAATATTCGATTTGTGGGTCGTAATGACAGAAAAAATCCCTGACAGCGTTGGTCGCGAGGAAATTAAGGAAAGTTTGCCGCAGGGTATGGAGCAGCGCCTTGTTTTGCGTCTTCTCAATCATTGGCGTGGCCTATGTGGGGAGCGTGATTACCCCTCTTTTGCTGATGTCATCCCAGATGACATGCCGGATATGTGGCATAGTTGCTTCGTTCTGGAAGTTGTTGGGCATGAGGAATATCCTGTTTTTCGCGCCGCTGGCGGCGAAATTATCAGCTATGCACCAGATTCTCTTATCGGAACGCCGGTTTCAGCATGGGAACCAAATACACTGATCGGGGTTGCGGTTCGCCATACGCAGCAAGTCCTACGGAAAGGTGTGCCTATGTCGTATGGTAACGAATTCATAAAAGTTGACGGAACCAAAGTTCTATATCGAAGTATTTTGCTTCCGATGAGTGACGATGGTGAAACGATAAGTGGTCTTCTTGGTGCGGCAAACTGCCGGGAAGTTCATGAGGAGTGACCCGGCCTTTGCTGTCGCTGGTTGAAGAATTATGAGAGCATTTGAGATACATACATTTCGTGGCGGAAAGTGGAAGATAGACTCTGTCTTCGACGACAAGGACCTCGCACTCTTCGAAGCACGCCGCATGGATCAAAGCTCGCGCTATTCAGGCGTACGCGTCATTGAAGAAAATTTCAATGAATCAAGCTAGGAAACCGTTTCCCGAACTATTTTTAAAGGTGGTCGCGCTGAAAAGGTTTCTTCCCCCAGACAGGAAGGAGCAAAGCAAGACGCTAGGAAATCAACGCGCAGAAAAGGGGCCAAAGGTCGAAAGGGCAAAGGCAAACGTCGTGTTCGAAAGAAAAAGAAATCTGGCGTTCTTATGCCATTGATCATTCTCTCGGTTATTGTGTTTGTCGGGTTAGCGGCGTTATTTGGATTGCAACAGGTTGCTATTTTTAAATAGTTGAAAATCCTTTCAGGTAGAAGACGATTTCACTTCCGCAACGACGTTTCTATGTGTAAAAGCGCGTCCCTACGGAGCGTGCGGCCAATTTGCCCACGGTTTCAGGACGCACATTCATGTCACAAAAAATACAGCGTTTTCTCGCGGAGAATCAGCCTGATACACCCTGCTTGGTCGTCGATCTTGATGTAGTCTCAAAACATTATCAGCGACTTTCCCAGGAACTGCCAGGTGTCGAAATCTTCTATGCAGTTAAAGCAAACCCGGCCGAAGAAATTCTGACGACGTTGCGGGATCTGGGAAGTAAATTTGACGCCGCCAGTATTTATGAGATTGAACAATGTCTCGCGCTTGAGATTGCGCCTGACCGACTTTCATTCGGGCATACGATAAAAAAAGAACGTCATATCGGGCAGGCTTTTGACGCCGGGGTCCGTCAGTTTGCCTTTGATAGCTTGGAAGAGTTGCAAAAGCTTTCGAGAGCCGCTCCGGGCGCCTCGGTCTTTTGCCGGTTTCTGACTTCAAATGACGGCGCAGATTGGCCGCTATCTGACAAATTTGGCTGTAATCCAGATTTTGTGCCGGAGCTTCTATGTCGGGCCGCTGAATTGGGTCTCGCGCCGACCGGCATTTCATTTCACGTAGGTTCTCAACAACGTGATCCTGCTACGTGGGATGCTGCCTTATCTGTGGCAGCCAGAATATTCTCGGATGCTAAAGAACGCGGGATAAAACTCTCAATGCTTAATATTGGGGGTGGTTTTCCATCGCATTACCGCGCACCCAAGCAAGAGCTAGCTGTTCACACCAATGCAATTAAGCGGGGTTTGCAAAAGCATTTTGCCGACTTTGTTCCAAAAGTTATTGTCGAACCTGGCCGTTACATTCCCGGTGATGCCGGCATTATTCAAAGTGAAGTTGTTTTAATTTCGCGTAAGTCACCAGACGCGCAAAAACGTTGGGTCTATCTCGATATTGGAAAATTTGGTGGTTTGCCGGAAGTTCTTGATGAGGCCATACAGTATAGGCTCCGCACACCGCAAGACGGAGGTCAAACTGGCCCGGTCATTTTAGCGGGGCCTACCTGCGATGAGGTGGACGTTATTTACGATGCAGCAGGGTATGAATTGCCATTGGATCTGGCAGTCGGTGATCTTGTTGAGATACTCAGTGCTGGCGCTTATACCGCGAGCTATTCTTCGGTTGGGTTTAATGGTTTCCCACCCCTAAAAGAGTATTATATCTGAAACAAGAAACGCTTTCAGCCACTGCTGATAGCAGCAAATATTTTAACGGGAATGATGACGGATGATAAAACTATACGGGTATTTTCGATCTTCAGCGGCCTTCAGAGTGCGAATTGCCCTTAACCTGAAGGGGCTCGACTATGATACCGAGCTTGTGAACCTCTCGACTGGCGATCACCTGTCGGATGACTTTAGGCGCATCAATCCCCAAGGACGTGTTCCTGCTTTAGTCGTTGATGGTACCGTGCTGCTGCAATCTCTCGCGATCATGGAATACTTGGAAGAAACTCATCCGGCACCGGCGTTTTTGCCTGATGGGGCAGAGGCACGCGCCCGCGTCAGGGCGATCACGAACATAATTGCCTGTGATATTCACCCATTAAACAATCTTGCAATTCTCAACTATTTGTCGGGGGCGTTGTCGGCCAGCGACGAACAGAAAGCAACCTGGTATCGGCATCGGGTGACAGAAGGTTTCAATGCGGTCGAACCCTTGCTTGCTGAGAGTGGGGATACCGGAAAGTTCTGCCATGGCGACATGCCGGGTCTGGCGGACATATGCCTAGTTCCACAGGTGTTTAATGCACAGCGGTTTAATTGCGATTTGTCTTCTTATCCGACGATTGAACGCGTGTTTAAAGCTTGCATGGAAATGGAGGCTTTCGACGCCGCACAACCGGCAAACCAGCCCGAAGCCGCCGGAATTGCATGAAATCGGGGAGGGCCGTGAGGTTGAGGGTCGGCTTGCCGCTATTTCTTCCGGTCTATTTGGTTCTTGATGTCCTGAGCGCGTAACCAGCCCGGTGACCCAACCTTGAGGGTTTTTAGAGCACGTTCAGCCTGCACCCTGGCCAACCGTTTGCGGCCAATCAAAATGTTGTACTCTGCCAGTGACCAGGCCGAGAGACCGAATTGTTTTTTTCGGCCATAGGCAGTTCCGGCAAGACGCCATGCGAGCGGCATGAAACGTTCAACACGTAGTGCCTGTTTGACGTTGGTTAAAGCCAAGTCATTGAGTTCGGGTCTGTTCATTTCAAGAATCACGTGAGCGAGGCTGGTTCGGATCAGCGGCGCGTTGGGCAATAGGCGCACTGCTTCTTGATAACTCTTCATTGCTTCTTCCAGCCGTCCATTCTCAAAGAGCATCTGCGCTTTGAGCTCAACGAAATAGGGATTCTTGGGAGAATCCTTGATCAGGGCATTCACGAGCGGAAGCGCTTTGTCCAGCGCGGCTAGGCGATAGGTAGCAATGGTACGGGCGTAGCGAGATGCGAAAGAGGGATCGTTTTCTTTGTACTGCTCTAGCGTTTTCTCTGGAGGATCGAGAAAACCATCCAATTTGGCAACCATTCGTCGATGTCTTTCAACGAATTGTGGCGAAAGTTTTTTGTTGGTCACCGGTGACGTCGCAACATGGTTTTCCATAAAGCTGATCCGCGATCGAGTCAGCGGATGGCTTCTGACATAAGGGTCTTGGTTGGTCGTTTGCAGAAATTCTTGTCCGGATAATATTCTGAGAAAGTCCAGGAGGCCTTTTCCTGAAACGCCAATACGATCCAAATATCGGGCAGCCGCCTGATCTGCCGATTGTTCCTGGCCTCGACTGTAATTCAAAAAGGATTGTCCGGTGACATGCTGGCCACCGGAAATAATGGCGGTGGCACCTGCAGGATTCTGGGCGAGTACGCCGACAGCCAAACCGAGTATCTGCGTGATAAACGCGGCCTTGCCGGCTCGCTCAATGGCACTATGCAGCCTTGCAAGGTGGCCGCCAGCGATATGGCCAACTTCATGTGCCATTACGCCGAGGACCAGGCTGGCATCTGTGCTTTGTCTCAGCAACCCGGTGGTTAGAAACAGCCTTTGACCGCGTGCGACGAACGCATTCAAAGCCGGGTCTTTTACGATATGTATTCTAAATGCTTCATCTTCGAGGCCGGCCGCGGTCAGGAGTGGCGCTGCATAGATGCGAATGGTAGTTTCAATTTCGGTGTCACGGATTAATGGAACCGCTTCCGCTCTTGATAATCCTGGTCCTGTAAGGCACACAGACGCTATGAATAGTAGGCCTAAAGTTGGAAGAATGAATTTGCGTAATAGCACGGATAGTTTCTCCAGGATGAATGGGAAAAGTAGGTACGGTCGCGCGCTGCGTCAATGCGCCAGCGGTATTGTGATCCTGCTCGCCACTGCCTGTTCAGGAAGTGACCCCCAGCCGGTTGGTGTTGTTGGCCATTTAAAATCCTATTTTGGCGGTGTGGCGTCAGACGAAGCGCGAGCTACTCTTGTTGGTCGAGATGCTTTATCAGCAGGCGGATCATCGGCAGACGCAGCCATTTCTATGGCATTTGCCATGATGGTCAGTAGGCCCGACGCCGCAGGACCTGGCGGTGGCGGTGTCTGCGTCCATTATGACAACACCAAAAATAAAGCGGAGACACTTGAGTTCTTTCCTCAGCTTCCCATTGCTGTTCCCCCTAAGGGACGATGGCCGGCAGTTGTTCCAGGTAGTTTTCGCGGATTGTTTGCGTTGCATGCGCGCTACGGAAAGCTCCGCTGGGAACAACTCGTTCAACCCGCTGAGCACGCGGCCCGTTTTGGGTGGCCGATTTCCAAGGGGCTAATATCCGCTTTGAACCAGCATGGTGCCAAAGCCATTAAAGATGCGCACACGCAAAAACTGTTTACTGACTCCAAAGGCAAAGTTCTGTCCTCCGGGCAAACAATTGAACAGTTTGGCCTGGCTGGCACCCTTGGCAAAATTCGTGGTCTTGGACCTGGGGATTTTTATTCCGGCCGTTTGGCTCGAGTTTATTTGGACGGGGTCAAAGAGGCTGGCGGGTGGCTGACGATTGAAGACTTGCGAGCGTATCGTCCTGTCTGGAAAACCACCGTACAGGCTGAAGTCGGAAACCATATTCTGCATTTTCCGTTTTCTAAAGGTCTCGGGACAGATTTGACTTTTGGTATATGGGAACAGATTGGCAATAAGCGGGGTTTCTCATCGTCTTCTGCGGCAGAACAGGCGTCCTTGCTAGCAGCGGCAGCGCGTAATGTCGGAGGCGCTGGTGGTGCTGAATGGGCAGGAAGCGGTGGGTCCGCGGGTCTTTTCGCCGTGGATATTGCGGGCAATGCGACATCATGCGTCTTAACAATGAACCGACCGTTTGGTCGGGGCCTTACCGTTGGTGAGACCGGCATCATTCAAGCGGCACCGCCTGTCGTCGGGACGGGTTTGAATATAGCGCCGGTGATTATGGCTAATCACAACGTGTCGCAAGCTTATTTGGCGGCGACGGCTGCTGGTGACCGATATGCCGGTGTTGCTCTTGCAACGATACTTATGCATTTGATGGATGGCAAAGTGCCGCCGGAAGAAGCGCTCGTGAAACCTCGCTATGCCCCTGGTGTCGGCGCAGCCGATATATTGGTTGAGCCATCCTTATCTGCGACAGTTAGAGAAGAGCTCGTTAAGAAAGGGCAACAGCTCTTCACCCGTAAGAGCATAGGACAGATTAATCTCATGTATTGTGATCGGGGAATCGTCGTTCGACCGGCGAATTGTGTTGTCCGGACCGATCCACGTACTGCCGCTTACGGAGTAAATTCGGAGCTTTGATCCATGGTGCTTAAAGTTTCGCAGCGGGGTCAGATCCCGCCATTTATTGTCATGGATGTTTTACGCGCCGCCAATCGCCGTCAGGCGGAAGGAAAAGACGTACTGCATCTTGAACTCGGCCAGCCAGCATCGGGAGCGCCAGCAGGGGTTATTTCGGCGGCCCATCAAATGCTGGACAATGATCTGCTCGGTTACACGGAAGCTTTCGGTATTCTATCGGTTCGCCAAAGAATTTCAGATTATTACGCTCAACTGCATGACGTTAGTATTGATCCCGAACGAATTGTAATTACGACTGGATCATCAGGTGGCTTTGTTTTGGCTTTTGCCGCGGCATTTGACGTCGGCGATAGAGTGGCAATTGCGGATCCTGGGTATCCGGGGTCCCGCAATATTTTGCTTGGGCTCGGTATTGAACCGGTTCTGGTGCCGACGGGATCCGAAACCCGCTTTCAACCGACACCGGAATTGTTGGACAAGATCGATGGCAAGCTGGACGGTTTAATAGTCGCCAGCCCATCTAACCCGACAGGAACGATGCTGGGGGCAGAAGAGTTGCAAGCCCTTAGCACCTATTGCCACGACCGAGGCGTGCGGTTGATTTCAGATGAAATCTACCACGGAATAACCTATGAGCAGCCGAGCCTCACGGCGCTGCGATTTGATGAAAATGCTATCGCGATAAATAGTTTTTCTAAATATTATTCAATGACCGGCTGGCGAGTTGGTTGGATGGTGGTTCCCGCGGACCTTCTCCGAAGTGTTGAATGCCTGGCGCAAAATCTCTTTATCTCCGCCCCCACACTTTCTCAATATGGTGCTGGTGCGGCGTTTGATTGTACTGATGAGCTGGATGCCAACGTCGCGCGATACGCAGAAAATCGTCAAATACTGTTATCTAGTCTGCCGAAGGCCGGGTTTGACCGTCTCGCACCGGTCGACGGCGCATTTTATGTTTATGCCGATATATCCAGCCTCACCAATGATAGTGAAGCATTTTGCCGCAGTATGCTGGAAGATACGGGAGTTGCTTCGACACCGGGTACGGACTTTGACCAGGGGCGCGGCAACGCCTATGTCCGGTTCTCATTCTCCGGACCCACTGCGGGAGTTACAGAAGCCGTGGAACGGCTTCAGCACTGGATGGCATAAACGACGAATCTCGTTTAACGCTTCTTTCTATTGAGTAATTCGCTGCCACCAGACACGTTTTGGCGAAGATTCTGATGCTTCTGCCGTGTCGGCACCGCCACCGGCGCTTTCCGGTTTTGGTTCCGATACAGCTTCAGCTGCCTGATCGGCAGATGCAACGACCGGCTCTTTTGCCTCGTCTGATTGCTCTGACGGTTGCGACGGCGGTGCATCGCCCCCCGTTTCATTTGTGGAGGCATCTCCGTTGTCGTCGCTAGACTGAGCACTTGTCGTATCCTCATCAGTAGTTTCCGACCGTTGAGAACGTTGATTGCGACGGCGGCCTCCACGACGCCCACGTCTGCGGCGGCGTGGTGTCGGCTTGTCTTCTGCAGCATCACCATTGGTTTCAGCGGCTTCATCTGGAGAAGCATCAGCACTTTGCTCACTGGTAGCTTCGGCGGCGGAATCGTCGGCACCATTTTGCTTGGCAGCATTGTTGTTCTTACGACGCCTTCTTGGACGCCGTTTGCGAGTCTTCTCTTTTGGCGCAGTGTCCGTGTCTTCAGCGGAATCGTCGCTCGAAGGTTCAATGACGACGGCGTCGCGGGTAATTTCTTCTGCTTCGCCGGAAGCGGACCCGCCCTGCAGGCGTTCGAGGCGCATGTCTGGCGGTATTAGGCTGTCATCGCCCAGTACATTGACGCGAAAGCTGTACCGGCTCTCTATCTGGGTCAGAGAGTCACGCTTCTGGTTGAGGATATAGAGCGCAATGGGGGTTGGGACCGTTACAGCAATTTCGTTGCTGCGGTTGCGGATACCTTCTTCCTCAACCGATCGCAGAACATGTACGGCTGTGGATTCTGTTGAACGAACATATCCCGATCCATCGCAGTGCACGCATGTCTCTGTACTGTTCTCAACAATACTTGGGCGCATACGTTGCCGGGACAGTTCGAACAAACCAAAATTGCTAATCCGCCCAAGCTGAATGCGTGCACGGTCGGTTTTTACTGCTTCTTTAAGGCGCCGTTCCACGCCACGCTGGTTTCGGGAAACATCCATATCGATAAAATCGATAACGATTAGCCCCGCAAGGTCGCGCAGTCGAAGTTGGCGCGCCACTTCGCTGGCCGCTTCCAGATTTGTTTTGTAGGCAGTTTCTTCGATGTTTCGCTCACGCGTCGATCGGCCGGAGTTAACATCAATTGCAACCAAAGCCTCTGTCGGGTTGATAACGAGATACCCGCCGGACTTCAGTTGAACGACCGGGCTGTGCATCGATTCAAGTTGGGTTTCGACCTGATATCGATGAAATAAGGGAATCGTCTCATCGCGATAGGGTTGAACGCGTTTAGCATGACTTGGCATCATCATCCGCATCAGCTTTTTAGCGGCGGTATAGGCGTCATTACCTTCAACAAGAATTTCTTCGATTTCTCGCGTATACAAGTCGCGGATGGCACGCTTAATGAGATCGCCTTCTTCGTATACCAATGCTGGCGCCGCTGACTGCAAGGTCAATTCGCGTACATCTTCCCAAAGTCGGGTCAGGTAATCGAAATCACGTTTGATTTCAGATTTATTCCGTTCCATTCCAGCCGTGCGCATAATGACGCCCATGCCTTCAGAAACGTTCAAATTTTTCAATAAATCACGTAACCGTCTGCGATCTGCTGAACTGGTGATTTTACGGGAGACGCCACCGCCACTGCGTGATGTATTAGGCATCAATACACAGTAACGTCCGGCGAGGGACATATAGGTCGTTAGAGCTGCTCCTTTATTGCCACGCTCTTCCTTGACGACTTGAACCAAAAGGATTTGTCGACGTTTGATTACTTCCTGGATTTTATAGCGGCGCATCGGGTTTTCACGACGCTCGGTCTTCTTTTTGCTGCCTTTTTCGTCGCTGGCAGCAACTTCCTCGGTATCAGGCGATTCTTCCGCATTGCCGACATCGGCGTCTTCATTTTTTTCTGAATTGCCTTCCGAGTTGTCGTCGGGGGTTTCTTCCGAACCGGTCTCAACTTCCGCGGATTTTTCAGCTTCATCTTCCGCAGCAGTTTCTTCGGCCGATTCATCTTCAGCCGTGGCTGGTTCTTCGCCGGTACCGTCTACGGCGCTTTCATTGTCACCGTCTTCGTCTGAGGAGGAGGGTTCTTCAGACTCTGTCTCGTCGGGCAGCTCTTCGCTATCATCGACATTGCTATCAATTTCGACATCGCCATCAATTTCGTCGATGTGGGCCTGCGCAGCTGACGCGTTGGCTTCGAACTGAGCGACATCGCGTTTTAACGCTTCGCGGTCTTCAACCGGTATTTGATAGTAATCAGGGTGAATTTCACTGAAGGCCAGGAAGCCGTGTCGGTTTCCGCCATAATCGACAAACGCGGCTTGAAGGGAAGGTTCAACACGGGTCACCTTCGCAAGATAGATGTTACCTTTGATCTGGGTTTTTGTTGAGGTTTCGACATCGTACTCGTCGAGTCGATTGCCGTTCGTGATCACCACCCGAACTTCTTCCGGGTGGGTACCATCGATTAACATACGTTTCGTCATGGAAACTATATCTCCACGGTCAATGCTACAGCCCGTGCGAACATCGGGCGGCATCAGACCGCTGTTATTCGAAGCCGGCGGCGCCTGCGTCAACCCAACCTCTAATTGGAATGCCGTTTATTACAGCTACTCCAAGGGGGGGACGCGCTTATGCGGCCGCTGCGAGCTTCAAGTTTCTCCAAAAAAACCGTGAAATCAAAGCGCAAGCGCACGGGTCGTAACAGCATTTTGCCGTCTCGCCCGATTGTCGCGCTCCCAACCAGCAGAAAAAGCAGGTTAGATGCACACGGTCGTTCGCAACACTGGTAGGATACGCGTCGTGAACGAATACTACAATCAGTATATTGGGTCGCTGTTCATCTAAGAGTGATGAGCCGAATTCGTTAGATATGATATTGTATATTGATTGATGTTTCGGTCGATTAACCCTATATCTGGCGGCGTCATGGCAGTGAGCCACAATATGTTCGGGTTTCAAAGACTTCTGGTACAGCTGATTTCGGTTGTATTGCTGTTAGGCATGTCGAATTTTGGTGCAGCGGCAATGCCGGTTGTCGACTCAGTACGGATAGGTGACTATCCGGAAAAAACCCGGTTTGTCATGGAATTTGACAAACCAGTTAAATTTAATGTTTTCACACTAGGCTCGCCTTATCGTGTGGTCATCGAGCTCCCGGAAGTTGCGTGGCGTATTAAGCCTGAGACAGTTCCGAAAGGAAAACGTATTACCGGGTATCGTTTCGGCTTGTTTAAGCCCGGACAGTCCCGCGTTGTTATCGATCTGAAATCACCTATCAAGGTTTCCAAGTCGTTTACCTTGCCTCCCAATAGCAAGCGGGGCCATCGACTCGTCCTCGATATTAGCGAAATCTCGTCCGCTAGGTTTTCTGCTCTCCAGAAACGACGACCTGAAAAACGGTCGATCGAAACCAAGGTTTCGCCGGAGGTTCGGGCACCAGTTCTGCCCCTTAAAAAACCAAAAAAACGTCGCAAGTCGGAGCGCCGGCTTATCGTCCTAGATCCAGGTCATGGCGGTATTGATCCTGGCGCCCGCGGACGTCGGGGAACATTGGAGAAAAAACTTGTTTTGGCTCAAGCCAAGGAATTGCGTCGGCAATTGCTTGCGACCGGTCGTTATCGGGTCGTGATGACCCGATCACGCGATATATTTGTGAGATTGCGGGAACGCATTGCAATTGCGCAACGTGCTGGCGGTGATCTGTTTATTTCGCTTCACGCAGATTCAATTGGCAATCGACATGTTCGTGGCGGCTCGGTTTATACACTTTCTGAACGAGCATCGGACAAAGAGGCAGAAGCTCTCGCGCGGCGTGAAAACAAATCCGACATAATTGCGGGTGTGGATTTGAATGATCAGAGCAAGACAGTTGCTAAAATTCTTATCGATTTGCGGCAGCGTTTAACAAAAAACGACTCTGTCGCTTTTGCAAAAACCCTGGTTGCGCAGCTAAGCAAGAAGACCCGCATGTTGCGGCGGAAACACAGATTTGCGGGGTTTGCCGTGCTTAAAGGTCCCGAGATTCCCTCCGTGTTAATCGAGATGGGATATCTTTCAAACCTTCACGATGAACGGTTGCTGCGCCGGGCCTCGCATAGACGAAAGATCGCAGGTGCCATCGTCCAGGCAATTGATCGTTATTTTTCTCGCCAACAGGCTTTACGGCAGCCATAAAACGGCCAATATCTGTTAGTATTATGTGATTGTCAGGGGCCGTTTGGGTCACGAGATAGAATTGGTCGATGAAGAAGTTATTTAAGATATTGGCGGCGTTGAGTGCGGTATCCCTGTTACTAGGGGTAATCGGTGTTGCCGCTATTGTTGGTGTGTTTTGGCATTTCGGCCAGGGCCTGCCAGATTATAAACAACTTGCGAGCTATGAGCCGCCGACAGTCACCCGTATTCATGCCGGAGATGGAAGTCTTCTTGCAGAGTTTGCCAGAGAGAAACGCGCCTTTGTGCCTATTGGCTCGATCCCTAAAGCGGTCGTGAAGGCCTTCCTTTCGGCTGAGGATAAAAAGTTTTACGAACATTTGGGCGTCGATTTCGTCGGGATCGCGCGTGCGGTTCTTACTAACTTGCGCCGGATGGGAACCAATCAGCGTCTTGTTGGTGCCTCGACGATTACGCAACAGGTCGCCAAGAATTTTCTTTTGACCAATGAGGTATCCATCGACCGTAAGGTTAAGGAAGCAATTCTCGCTTTCAGGATTGAACGCGCCCTGAGCAAGGACCGAATTCTCGAGCTCTATCTCAATGAAATTTATCTCGGCATTGGTTCATACGGCGTGGCGGCGGCGGCCTTGAATTATTTTGATCGTTCTCTGGATGAGCTGACGCTACCGGAAATTGCCTATATTGCCGGGTTACCAAAAGCACCGAATAACTATCATCCGACCCGCAAGCCCGACGCCGCGAAAATCAGGCGAAACTACGTTATCGGTCGTATGCTTTCCGATGGGTATATAACTCCGGAATCCGCAGAGGCGGCGAAAAAAGCACCGCTGATTGTTCGCAAACGTAGCGGTGCTGCAGTAGCACAAGCTGATTACTTCGTTGAAGAAGTACGTCGTGAACTCACGGATCGTTATGGTGACCGACGGTTATATGGTGGTGGACTTTCAGTTCGCACGACGCTTGACCCTCGATTGCAAAAAATTGCTGAAAAATCTCTTAGGGATGGATTGATCGCCTATGACCGGCGCCATGGCTGGCGTGGCCCACTGGCGCAACTCAAAACGGCAAATGATTGGCGCAGGCAGCTGGATAAGGTCGCTTTACCGGAAGGTTTGGCTGATGCTCGTCCCACATGGCAGAAGGCATTGGTCATCTCCGTGGATTCCGACAAAGCCGACATTGGTTTCTCTGACGGTAGCCGTGGCCATATTTCACTCAAACAACTTAAATGGGCCAGAGCATGGCTCAAGGACCAGAAACGCGGCCCCCGGATCAAGACACCGACTGAAGTATTGAAGGTCCTGGACGTTGTATTGGTTGAGAAGCTGGGCCCCGATGCCAAAGGAAAAGAGCCGCCCAAGGGGGCTTTCGGGCTACGGCAGGTGCCCGACATTGACGGCGCCATCGTTGCAATGGATCCCCATACAGGCAGGGTTCTGGCGATGAGTGGCGGATTTGCGTATGGCCGCAGCGAATATAACCGGGCGACTCAAGCAAATCGCCAATCTGGTTCAGCGTTCAAACCGTTTGTCTATCTCGCGGCAATGGATAATGGCTACACGCCATCCAGCATCGTATTGGACGCGCCGTTCGTAATTGATCAGGGGCCGGGGATTGGTCTCTGGAAGCCAGCCAACTATACCAAGAAATTTTACGGTCCAAGTCCGCTTCGTCTTGGCGTCGAGAAATCACGAAATCTTATGACCGTGCGTTTGGCACAGGTGATTGGTATGGAGAAAATCTCGGATTATGGCGAAAAGTTCGGCATCGTCCGAAACATGCCGGAATTATTGTCCTCATCGTTAGGGGCGGTTGAATCGACGTTACTCAATCTGACGACCGCTTATGCGATGCTGGTCAATGGCGGAAAACGCATTACGCCTACTTTGATAGATCGCATTCAGGGCCGGCACGGCGAGACGGTATTTCGACACGAGAAACGACTTTGTTCCTATTGCAGCAATATTGAGTGGGACAGGCAGCCGGTTCCAGTTGTGCCTGACAACCGTGAAGCGATTGCTGATCCGGTAAGTGCATACCAGATTGTCTCAATGCTTGAAGGTGTTGTGCAGCGCGGCACGGGGCGGCGGATAAGGGCAGTGGGGAAACCACTTGGCGGTAAGACAGGGACAACCAATAAAAGTTTCGATACCTGGTTTATAGGGTTTTCGCCTGACCTGGCAGTCGGGGTCTTTGCAGGTTTTGACAAGCCGCGCTCCCTGGGGCGGCGGGAAACGGGGTCTTCTGTCGCAGTCCCGATATTTCGCGATTTCATGGCGGCGGCGCTAAAAGATCAACCGCCGATCCCGTTTCGGGTTCCCAAAGGTGTGCGTCTGGTAAGGGTCAATGCGAGCACTGGCAAGCTTGCGCGCGCTGGCGAACGGAATGTTATTTTTGAAGCCTTTAAGGCCGGCACAGAGCCGAAGGCTGAAGCCCCATCGCCGATATTGCCGGTTATCGGATCACCGACGCCAAATGCGCCCGCCAAGCCAAAAATTTCGACCCCGCCGGTTGGCGATGTTCGAGGATTATATTAGCTTGCGACGCGACCTGATCTTGGGTCAGGTATGATGAATTCTATGGGGTAAAAGTTTATGCGTGCGGAAACCCAGACGTTGATCGGTGAAATCCAGCAGTCAGTCGTTCTGCTAAGGAGGCATCTTTGACTGGGACAATGCTCTTAGACGTCTCGATGAGCTAAACGCGATCGCTGAGGATCCGGACCTGTGGTCGGATCAGGCTAAAGCGCAAGGCATCATGCGGGAGCGCACTCAACTCGAACAATCAATCGAAGAGGTCACGGCAATCGAGCAGGAGCTCGAAGACAGCATAACGCTCATTGAGCTCGGGGAAGCCGAAGGCGATGATAGTGTGTTGGATGAAGCGGATGCCATACTCGAACCGTTGCGGACGCGAGCTGCCAAGCGTGAATTGGAAACACTTCTATCGGGTGAAGCCGACAGCAATGATTGTTTCCTGGAGGTTCATGCCGGCGCTGGAGGAACGGAATCTCAGGATTGGGCACAAATGTTGACCCGGATGTATGTCCGTTGGGCCGATGCACATGGCTACAAGGTTGAATGGCTTGAGGAGAGCCCCGGTGAAGAAGCAGGGCTCAAGTCCGCAACCATCAAAATTTCAGGTCACAACGCTTATGGCTGGCTGAAAACCGAAAGTGGCGTGCATCGTTTGGTACGTATCTCACCCTATGACTCAGCGGCGCGCCGCCACACCAGCTTCTCCAGCGCCTGGGTTTATCCGGTTATCGATGATTCAATTGAGGTTGCCGTTGAAGACAAGGACCTTCGCGTAGACACCTATCGCGCATCCGGCGCGGGCGGGCAGCACGTTAACAAGACCGATAGTGCCATTCGCATTACGCATGAACCCACGGGGATTGTCGTGCAGTGTCAGAATGACCGATCACAGCACCGCAACCGGGCGGCAGCAATGGATATGCTACGTGCTCGTCTTTATGAACGGGAATTGCAAATACGCGAAGAACAGGCGCAAGCCGAACATGACGCCAAGACAGACATTGGCTGGGGGCATCAGATACGGTCGTACGTGTTGCAGCCCTATCAAATGGTGAAAGACCTGCGGACTGAAATCGAAACCAGTAATACCCATGGTGTTCTGGACGGCGATCTGGATGAGTTTATGGCTGCGTCACTGGCGCAACGCGTTGGCGCAAATGCCGATCAGGAAACAGAGGCAGCAGAATGATTGTACAGAAATCCATAGAAGAGAAATTAGCGAGTCAACTCACGCCGTCATACTGTCAGGTTATGAACGAAAGCCATATGCACAGTGTGCCCGCAAATTCTGAAACTCATTTTAAAGTTATTGTCGTTTCAGAGGAATTTGACGGGAAAAGCAGAGTTGCGCGTCACCAACTGGTCAACGGTATCCTCGCTGAGGAGATTGCAGGACCGGTTCATGCCTTGTCTATTCAGGCACATACCGAAGAAGAGTGGCAGAAGAGAGCAGGAGCGGTTCTGGACTCGCCGGATTGCATGGGTGCCAATAAAGCGACCTGATTGTTACAGGAGTGCGGTCAGGGGACCGGCCCAGGGATACAATGCGGCAATGCCGTCATTATCTTCGATTCTTCGCTGGATTTGTGAAATCCGTCCCTGCGACACATCTGCCAGCTCAGCGACATCGCGTAAGGGTAAATTGCTCGCGCGGCGCAATAGGTAAACGGCGGTCTGAAAGGCTTCAGGAGCCGATTTTCGATCAAGTACATTCTTCCGAGGTATACCTGAAGCTTCTGCAACGGCTTCCAGCACTTTTTCTGCAGTTGGCCTTGCGGGGTTCGTAACCTTGGCAGCAACCTGGTCCAGCGGTAAGTCGCGAATACGCTGCGTTATATCGTTGAGGAAGGCTTCGTCGCCAAGATAATGACCGGCGCGTAAATTTTCCCAAGGTGATGGTGCGTCAATTCCCGCCTCAACATAGTTTCGCCAGGCGCTCGCAGAATTATCAGCCCCGGAACTGAGCTGGCCCAGAAGCCAATCTCTGTGTAGCCAGGAAGGATATGCTTCTTCAAAAGCAAGAGGGCGGTAGCTCGACCATTTCCAGTGATCGACACGATTGACCGCCTGAACACGTACCGGGTTTAGGACAACATGGCGACATACTTCTAGTAGATGACGTTCTTTCTGCAAAATAATTGATTTGTAGCGACCATAAAAAAGGTGTCCACGTTGCTTGTGCTGGCGACCAAACCATTGGGAATAGGACATATTCAGGCGTCCCATACCTCGGCTCAGATTGGCTTCCGGCGTTTCAATGACCAGATGATAATGGTCTTCCAACAGGCAGTAGGCGTGGCAAATCCAGCGATGTTGGGCAATTTCACGGGCCAGTAATTCTATAAAACAGGTGCCATCGTTGATATCGGTGAAAAGTTGCTGCCGCCCATTGGCGCCAGCCGTTACATGATAAACGGCACCGGGAAATTCAATTCTGAGTGGACGCGACATACATTATCATACCCGAATCAGATCTATTAAGTAAAGTAATGACTCTTTATGTGGCCGGCGTGTAATATGATATAGGGACCCCCGCGAGTTGTCGGGCCTCGTCGTTGAATGGTGGTTTGAGTGATCCTTTGAAGTGTTTTTTCACCAGTCCTTGCCACGTTTCTTCCGGTTCCAGCCCCTCTTCCGCGCAGAGGTGCTGGAACCAGCGTTGCCCGATTGCAACATGGCCTATTTCGTCTATGTAGATACGCTCGAGAATTTCAGCGCTTTGAATATCTCCCGCCTTGCGAAGGTTTTTGATCATTGTTGGGGTAACGTCTAGCCCACGGGCTTCAAGGACCAGTGGCACAATTGCGAGCCTGGCAAGTAAATCGTGCCCGGTTTCCTGGGCTGCTTCCCAAAGCCCGTCATGTCCGGGGTGTTGGCCATAACAGCTTCCCAGTTCCTTTAGTCTCTTGGAAAGCAGCGAAAAGTGTAGCCCCTCTTCTGATGCCACTTTCACCCAGTCATCGAAATAGGCGCTTGGTAACTCAAGCCCGGCAAATCTGGCAATAATATCGCAGGCGAGATCGATTGCGTTGAGTTCGATATGGGCTAAAGCGTGGAGGAGGGCGATTCGCCCCGTTTCACTACCGGCTTTGCCGCGCTTGGGCATATCGCGTGGCGCTCGGAGTTCAGGTTTGTCAGGACGGGCTGGCCTATCCGGCGGCCGGGCATATCCAATTTTCACAACTGAACCGTTCTTCCACAACGCAGAGAGTTGTTGGGCCGCAGTCGCTTTGGCATCAGCATCTGCACATAGCAGGACGGATGCAGCCGCCGCGGACAACGAGGAACAGTCTATTTGGGGAGAGGGCGCTACCGTCAGAGCTTCTGCGCCTCTTCAAGAACCTTTTCGACATGGCCTTTAACGCGAAGATTGCGCCAAACCGCTGCAATCTTCCCTTTTTCGTCGATCAGAAAGGTCGAGCGGACGATGCCCATATAGGTTTTGCCGTAGTTCTTTTTTTCCTGCCAAACACCATCGGTCGTCGCCGAAAAATTCGGCACTTTATCTCCAACGTCAATCGTCATTTTACAATCTACTCGAGTGTGTATGTGCCAGTTGAGAACTTAACATTAATGTTAAAGCCACCTTCGTTCACTTCCCAGGCTTGGATTCGAAATGTCCGAAAGCCATGCTTGTGAAACGGATCAGCTTCAGCCACGCGTTTGGCTTCTGCCATGGATTTTGCGCGAATTATAATCATGCCAGGGCCCTGTGGTTTGCCTTTTCCATCAACAAACGGGCCAGCAGCAAACAGGATTCCCTTTTTTTCGATTTCCAGTTGATAGGCGATGTGTTTTGGAAAGACCTTAGAACGGTCGCCTGCCTTATCCGTTGGCTCTGAAAAGATTACGTAAAGCCGCTTATGCAGCATCTTGTCGTGCAAATCGTGAACCTGTTTCGCCGTCAATGCCATGAGACTAAATCCTTTTAATTCTGAAAATGAAATTCAAATTCGCTCAAGAATATGAAGCCCGCCATCTCAATCGACAAGACAAATAATCCGCCTATCGTCCCGGGAAAAATCATTTCTCGAAACCTGCAATCCTCTAGAGAAATATTAAGGTTGAATACTTACTTCTCTGGAAGGTTGGCTGCAGGGGTTTCGATAATTTCCTGATAAAGGCGATAGACCGTCGCTGCCGTGTCTAAGACCTGTTCTTTCAACACATCGATATCGTTGCAACTACAGGCAGCCAGCAGCATTGCACAATTGCCGCTGGTTGCTGTTTTGTCATCGAAACCATCGCCCGCCGTCAGTCTGACAATGCCCTGTAAGTTTCGCCAAAGCTGAATAGCATTAAGTAGTGTGTCGGCTGACTTAGAATCGAGAATCTGTTGGTTCTTAAGGTGTTGCAAGGCTGCCGCTGTGTCCTGCTGCAGGATGGCAGGGACGTCTGCTGCGTGTCGGAGTTGCAAATATTGCGCGATGAATTCGATATCGATGAGCCCGCCGCGAATATTCTTTACGTCCCAGGGACCAGACGGAGACCGTCCCGCCGACAACCGCACACGCATCGCGGCGACATCCTTGAGCAGAGTGTTGGCGTCCTGGGGTGCGGTGAGAATTTTCTGGATTTCTGTCTCTATTTTGGACCGCAACGCATCGCCGGCATAGACGATACGGGCGCGCGTAAGTGCCATGCGTTCCCAGGTCCAGGCTTCGTTTTCATGATACTGGACAAATGACTTGAGCGCGCTCGCAAGCGGACCCGCATTGCCAGACGGTCGCAACCGCATATCCACTTCGTAAAGCGGGCCCTCTGCGGTCGGCGCCGTCAATGCACTCAGAAAACGCTGACCTAACCGCGTGAAATACGGAATTGCTGTTAGGGGCTTTGCGCCATCAGACTCATCACCGTCAGCGTCATAAATAAAGAGTAAGTCGAGATCAGACCCAATCGTCATGTCTCGGCCGCCCAGTTTGCCCAGGGCAACAATCGCCATGTTGCCATTTGGAAAGCGGCCATGTGCCGTCTCGAATTCAGTTACGACAGCGGGACATAACGTATTGATGGCAGCGTCAGCGATATTGGCGATTGCCTGGCCGCTTGTTTCGGGAGTCATATGACGGCGCATGATTTGAACGCCAACCTGAAACAGGCGGTCATTGACCTGTCGTCTGACGACATTGAGGACATCCTGAAAGTCCTGAGCCTTAACAGCGACGTCAGCCGCGATCTCAGAAGTAAGGACGTCAGCATTGGGCATTGCATCGAAAAAATCTGCTGTCAGTACAGCGTCAAATAAAATGGGGTGGCGTTTTAATTCCTCGGCAATCCTGGGTGCACTTCCCATGATCTCCGCCAGCAGCTCTAGCAAGCCATGATTGCTGTAAAATAACGAGAAAAGCTGAACCCCTGCGGGGAGACCTTGCAGGAACTCATTGAAGCCCAGAAGGGCGGTGTCTGGGTTCCCGGTTTTTGAGAATGCTGTCAACAAACCTGGCATCAACTCGGTCAGCAACTCTTTTGATCGGGTACTGCGAGTCGCGCGATACCGTCCATGATGCCAGTTGCGGATGATCGAGGAGACTGTAGAGGGGTCCTTGAAGCCAAGAGTATTTAAGGTGTCCAGCGTGTCGGGGTGATCCTCACCACCTGTAAAGACCAATGTCCCTGGGCCGCTCAAGTCAGGGGATTCCTCAAACAGGGCCGCATAGTGCCGTTCAACAGTTTTCAATTGCTGTGAAAGCGCTAGCGCAAATCCATCTGTGGTCTCGTATCCCATAAATCTGGCAAAGGATTCCAGCTTTTCAGGATCAGATGGAACTTCATGCGTTTGTTGATCGTCGATCATTTGCAGCCGATGTTCGACACGGCGCAAAAATTCGTAAGCTTTCTCAAACTCTATCGCGACCTCCTCAGCGAAGTGCCCGGCATGTGCTAGGACGGGAAGGGCCTCGCAGGTCTTCTTAGTCCGTAGGCTTGTGTCGCGGCCGCCCCAGATCAATTGCTGCGTTTGCGCATAGAATTCTATTTCACGAATTCCCCCATGGCCAAGTTTGACATTGTGACCCGCCACAGCAATTTCATCGCCGCCGCGATGGACGTTGATTTGCCGCTTAATTGAATGGATATCTTCTATTGCTGCGAAATCGAGATTTCGGCGCCAAATAAACGGTCTCAGATAGTCGAGGAAATTATTTCCTGCTTCAATATCACCAGCAATCGGCCGGGCTTTGATCATTGCGGCCCGTTCCCAGTTCTGACCTGTCGTTTCGTAATAGGTCTCAGCAGCGATGGTGGAGAGAACAGGTGGTGTTGACCCCGGATCGGGGCGCAAGCGCAAATCCGTACGAAAAACGTAACCATCTGCTGTCCGTTCTTCGAGAATTTTGACCAGGTCCCGTGTAAGCCGGACGAAAAACTCCTGCGCAGTTCTCTTGCCCGTGTATTGGCATTTCTCGTGGTCGAAGAGCAGGATTAAATCAACATCGCTGGAATAGTTCAGCTCACCTGCACCGAGTTTACCCATTCCCAATGCGATGAAGCCGGAACCTACTGACGGCTGGTCGATGTCTGCGATGTCGATTTCGCAGGTCTCGTGACCGTGATAGAGAAGGTTTGACACTGCTGAGCCAATCGCTATTTCCGCGAACGTGCTCAATGCTTCAATGATTTCCGCTAGTGGCCAATGCCCCGTGATATCTGCCAGGGCAATCGCGAACGCGCAGTGGCGTCGCGCGATTCGGAGCGTTGTCATCAATGCGGCCTGGTTTTCTGAAATGAGTGCCGGATCAGCGGTCGTTTTTATAACGTTGTCGAATGCCGTTCCGGGCCCGGACTCAATGACCAGTTGGGCGAACTCCCAATCGTTAATCAAGGTATGGCTAAGAAAGGGGCTATTCCCGAAAATCCCATCCAGTAACGGTTTTAGCGCGGTGTTTGTGGAACAATCTGTGATAAAGGATTTTAGATTGTCATCGTCGTTTCGGGTTGCAGTGTCTCGCCAGCGATCCCAACCCGAGGTTACAGCTTCCATATTGCCCGGAAGAGGCAATGGATTAGTAAGTTTAAGCCCTTTTTCTGCCTTATCTGCCAATTGTTGCGTTCCATCTGGCTCAATTTTGCCGTACACTGCGGCAAGCTGATGTGCCGGTCAAGCGGTGCGCAAAACGAGACAGTCGACTTAAATGTTAGGACGTTGTACGCGGATATTATGCGAGTTGGCAGCCCTTACGGCGCTTGCCCTGCTGCTACTGACGGGCGTGGCGACCTGGCGGTTATCGCAGGGGCCTGTTCCGCTCAATTTTCTGAATAGCCATATTGAGAAAGCCCTCAACGAGATGGCGGATCCGGTGCGGGTGAGTGTTCAGGGAACCAACCTTGCATGGGCCGGGTGGGAGCGAACGCTCGATATTCGGGTAATCGGTGCCAAAATTACCGGCGCGGACGGCACAGTGGTCGCTCGGGTCCCCGAGATGTCGGTAAGCTTTAGTTTACGGGCCCTGATACGCGGCGTTATTGCGCCGACCAACCTGGATTTAATCGGCCCACGTTTGCAGCTCTTGCGCGCTGAAAACGGAAAGTTTGCGCTTACGCTGGAAGAAACGACCAATTTACCAACGGACACGCTGGGAGGTGTGCTAGCCGCTTTAAGTGCGCCTAAACAAGATAGGGGAGTCCTCCGCTATCTCAAGCAGGTGAGTATCCTTGATGCAAAGCTTGTTGTTGATGATCGCGTCACAGGTATCAGTTGGGGGGCACCGCAAGCTGACTTCGTTGTTATACGTGAAGACGATGAAATTAGAGCGTCGCTTTTCGCTGATATTGATGCGGCGGGAAAACCTGCTCGGCTTATCGCAAAAGCCAACTTGCTGTCTGGAACGACTGATGTGGGCGTATATCTGGCGATTGAGAATTTTCCCCTCGATCATTTGGCATCGACGATGCCCGGACTGGAGGCACTGAAATCCATTGAAATGAAAGTAAGTGGCGATGTTGCAGCGCGGATCGGGCTTGATGGACATATCGGCGATGCTAAATTCGAATTTTCAGGTGGTGCTGGCCGAATTCAACAGCCTAGCTTTTGGCCTAAAGGCGTGCCTTTAACAAGCCTGGAATTTCGCGGGCGATATGAAAGTGATCCGACGTCTTTTGAGATTGAACATTTCAAAATTAATGCTGGTGGGCCTACCGCGACATTAACAGGATCGGTGATTACCGTAGACGATGAGGTAACGTTTGACGGTCGGGTTTCCGTTGACCGCTTGCGGAATGCGCACCTTAAGCATTATTGGCCGATAGGGTTTGGTAAAGTTGCACGAAAGTGGGTTCTCGGAAATATGCTCAAAGGGCATACAGAAAATGCCCGTGCATCATTCTCTGTTCGCATCCCCAAGATTGGTAATGCCGATATCATTGTTGAGTCTTTTTCAGGAAAAATGCGGCTGCGTAATCTTACCGTTCGCTTTAATGAGAATTTTCCGAATGCCGAGAAGGTTGAAGCGACTGCGGTGTTTTCAAAGAGCCGTTTTGTTGCCTCTGTGCAATCCGGAACTTTGCAAGGCCTCAATGTTGTCTCGGGACAGGTACGTCTCCTGAAACTCGATACGGATAACGAAGCAGCAGACATTGAGGCGACTGTTTCAGGGCCCTTGAAAACGGCGTTGACTGTCACAAACAACAGGCCGCTGGAGCTGGTTTCCAAATTCGGTGTCGATGTAACCGCGGTTAAGGGGTGGTCAAAGACAGACCTTAAATTCAAGTTTCCGCTTCATGCTTCTTTAGAATTGGACGATGTTGACGTTCAGGCCCAATCGGAGATTGTCAATGCAACTTTGCCAAAAACACCGCTCGGAAAGCCAATTGAGGCCGGTAATTTTGGCTTGCAGATAAATAGAGAGGGCGTGTCGCTTAACGGAACTGCTGACGTTTCAGGTACACCAGTTGATCTGAAATGGCAGGAGCCATTCGTTACAGATAGAAAATTTGTAAGACGTTATGAACTCCGGGGACAGCTGGATTCCGCCGCGCAACAGAAACTCATGGAATTGCCTGGGTTTGCGCCCTATGTCATCGGGCCTGTCGATATCGACCTGTCGCTGGTTGAAAGATTGAACGGCAACAAAGAGGTAGCGGCGAAAATATCACTAACCGATACGACTCTCAGTATTCCGAGTGTTGGTTGGGGTAAAAAGCCAGGGGCTGTCGGGATAGCGTGGGTATCCCTGATTTCGTATGCGAACGGCGCAGCAGATATTCGGAATCTTGATATTCAGGCTGCAGGTCTGCGAGGTAAGGGAAGCCTGAAATTCGATAAAGATGGACAGCTTGTTTCGGGGACGGTTGAAAAATTTGCGTTGGGTCGGTCAGATTTTAAGGCAGAAATCAAAACCCGGGCCGACAAGCAGTTCGATGTTCGGGTATCAGGGAAAACTCTAGATGTGGTTCCCTGGCTTGCGCAGGAAGAACAAAGCGATGGGGCGAAATTTCCCCGGCTGAATATATCCACCGAATTAGAGACTGTCTGGTTGGATCCCGATGTTCCGGTCCATAATGTCGCGGGCACCATGGTTTATGATGGTGAGTATTGGGAGCAAGCTGCCTTGACGGGTGTTGTGGCGAAAAGCCAGCTTTTTTTCTATGAGTTGAATAGTGGTGCTGACCGGCAGCGTTACACATTGCGGGCAGATGATGCCGGTGGAATTTTGGCGGGGTTAGATATCACGGATACATTTCGCGGTGGAAAGCTGGTTCTGACAGCAAATCGAAAAAAAGATAAGGAACAACCCTGGAAAGGTCGGCTAGTCGTTTCTGATTACACGGTTGTGAACGCGCCCAACTTGGCGCGGATACTCACCCTTGCTTCACTTACCGGTATTGTTAATCGACTTTCTGGGAAAGGCATTGAATTTACCAAACTCGACGTGCCATTCACTCAGCTGGGAGACACGGCGACCATGACCAACGCCCAAGCAATCGGCGCAGCCCTTGGGCTGACCGCTGACGGTACTCTGGACCTCGATAAAAAGACCGCAAACCTTCAGGGAACGATTGTTCCTGCCTACTCGATCAATAGTGCGCTTGGCGAAATTCCCCTAATCGGGCGAATATTTACCGGAAAAAAAGGCAGCGGCATTTTTGCGGCGACCTATCAGTTAACCGGTGATCTCGCTAAACCGAAAATTACGGTAAATCCGTTGGCTGCATTGGCGCCTGGGTTCTTGCGAGGCCTCATTGGAATTCTCGGAACAAAATCCAACGGCAAACAACCTTCAAACGATATCGTCGATCCTAACTAGAAAGCTTTTCAAACAGGTTTGGCCAGGACGTGTCGTTTCTTGCCAGCTGAAAACTTGATGACTCCATCTTCGTTGACGTCTGCCAGGGTGATGGTCTGACTTTCATCCGTGATCACCGCGTCATTTACCCGGCCACCACCACCTCGGATAAGACGTCTCGCCTCACCATTACTATTTGCAAGACCGACCGTTGCCATTGCAACAAATGCTGGCAGACCTTCAGACAGTTCTGACTCTGCGACGTCAACGGTCGGCAATGCAGCACCCTGAGTGCCATCCTCAAAGGTGGCTTTAGCGGTTTCTCCGGCCTCAATTGCAGCGGCTTCTCCGTGGCACAGCTTGGTGGCTTCATGCGCGAGGATCTTTTTAGCTTCATTGATCTCCGCATCCTGAAGAGTTTCGAGTTTGGCGATTTCATCGAGTGGCAGTTCGGTGAACAATCTAAGAAAGCGGCCGACGTCGGCATCCGCTGTATTGCGCCAGAACTGGAAATACTCATAGGGCGAAAGACGGTCGCTATTGAGCCATACAGCTCCGCCCGCAGTTTTGCCCATCTTCTCCCCGGCAGACGTCATGATCAGCGGGGAGGTTAGACCATATAGCGCGGTGCCATCGACCCGGCGGCCGAGTTCAACTCCATTGACGATATTGCCCCACTGGTCCGAACCGCCAATCTGCAGAACGCAATTGTCTCGGCGCGACAGTTCTAGAAAATCGTAGGCCTGAAGGATCATATAGTTGAACTCCAGGAAACTGAGCGGCTGTTCCCTTTCGAGCCGAAGCTTTACGGAGTCGAATGAGAACATCCTGTTGACCGAAAAATGCTTGCCGAATTCGCGCAGGAACGGGATGTATTCAAGTTCATCGAGCCAGTCGGCATTATTGACCATCAGCGTGTCAGTTGGCCCGTCACCAAAACTCAGGAATTTTTCGAACGTTCCTTTAATTCCCTGGATATTCGCAGCAATCGTCTCTTCGGTAAGGATTTGCCGGGATTCATCTTTGCCAGAAGGGTCGCCGACCTTTGTGGTTCCGCCGCCCATCAAAGCGATCGGTTTATGACCGCAGCGCTGATACCAGCGCAGCGTCATGATCGGCATTAGGTGTCCGATATGAAGGGAGTCGGCTGTGCAATCAAATCCTGCATAGGCAACAGCAATATCGTCTTTGCTCAAAATTTCGTCGAGCGCCGCATCATCAGTGCATTGATGAATGAAGCCGCGCTCTGAAATTGTTTGAAGGAATTCTGATTTAAATGTCGTCATGTAACTTCAAGCCAGTAAGTGGCCGCCTATGTCTATTGTCGCGGCGGTGTTTAACACAGCGTCGTACAATATGGCGAGAGCGGAAACGTCGCTAACTGTTTTCTACAGACAGGACGGTCTCGCGTGGCTCTTCACCCCAACGTCGGATAAACGCATTTAAATTTGCGGTGAATTCCGGGACATCGTCATAGGAAGGCGTAAAGAGCAACATTCGGATCAGATGGCGGCGGCGCTCTTCTTCTTCGTAATCCTCATAATCAGTTCTGCTGTGGACGGTGTAGTGATTGTTCAAAAATTGCATATCACCACGTTCGAATTCCATATCGAGACGAATGTCGTCGCTCAAAGCGAGTTCGCTGAATAAATTCATCGCCTCGATCTGGGCATCTGTCAGACGAGGAACTTGCGGGAAGCGTTGCGCACTTTCGACATATTTTTGTCCGAAGCGTGAAAAGAACCTTCCTTTGTGAATATTGAAAACTTGGGCAACGTAAAACGGGTCCTCACCCTCGAATTCCTCACCGCGGTGATCAATACAGAATGGTTTGTAAAGTTCTGGCAGAAGGTCAGCGCGGGTCCGAAGAATTTCGTTGTGGATGGTGATGGTGCTTGCAAAGGAGCTGGTTCCGCCAGACTTCGCTGTTTGCATGCAGAGCAGGCCCACAACGTCAGATTTATCGCAATGAAAGGGGAGATGAACAGGCGTTTGGTAGCCTCTGAGGTTAAAGTTCTGATCCCAGTTAGCGCCTACCGCTTTTACATGGCCAAGAAGCTCCCCCATCATGTTTTGCGCTACGGCCTGACCAAAATGGGTTCCGATACCCCAATAGACCGCTGTTGCATCCTGTTCCCCAAGTCGCTCGACCGGTAGACCGCGGATCAGTTTTGCGCCTCTGCCATGTTCCAGCTCAGCGAGAATATTTGAAAGAGTTTTGCCCAAAATAGGGAGCGGAAAGTCTGCTTGCGAAATGTTGGGAATTTCCAGCCCGCGGGATTTTACCTGCGCCAGAGCTGCCTCGAGCTCCGCAATATCGTCGTTTGTCAGCTCATAAATCCAATCCGTGGATTTCGCGAGCTCCGAGCCTTTCCACCCCGCGGCGGATTCATAGGGTCTATCCAGGACTTGTATGGTCATAGATTTCACCATTCCAATGATTTCAATTTGAACAATGGTTGAGTATCGGTTCCAATGGTCGGGAAAGCAATCAGCAGTTGGTTCAATGAATTCACCCGTTACCGCACTTGGACTTATGAGTGGAACGTCGCTCGACGGGATTGATGCAGCCTTGGTGAGGACTGACGGTCGCTCGCAGGTTGAAACCGGTACGCATTTAAGTGTCCCTTACGACGAGGCATTCCGCGATCTCCTGAGATCCGTTTTGGGGGGCGTCGGTCCGATCCACCAGGTAGAGAAAGCTCTGACAGAACTTCATGCCAATGCTGTACATGCGTTGCTAAGCCGGGCGGGCATTGAAGGCGGGGAAGTTGATTTAATAGGATTTCATGGCCACACGATATTGCATGATCCTGATCGTTCCCGGACCTGGCAAATCGGTGACGGAGCGCAATTGGCCGCAGAAACTGGAATTGATGTGGTCTGTGATTTCCGAAGTAATGATGTGGCACAGGGTGGACAGGGGGCACCGCTGGTGCCGGTATTCCATCGGGCGCTTGCAGCGAGTCTGGAGATGCCCCTGGCAGTCCTGAATATCGGGGGTGTGGCGAATGTCACCTATCTCGATGACGGAGAACAGTCTCTGATTGCATTTGATACAGGACCAGGGGGCGCACTCATAGATGACTGGGTCAATCGCACGCTTGGCAAACCTTTTGATGAGGGCGGCGCCCTTGCCGCAACGGGTTCGGTTTCCAAGCCGATTTTGAACGAGCTACTGGCGTCGTCCTATTTTGACAAAACGCCTCCTAAATCGCTCGACCGGGATGCGTTCGCATTTGATGCGATGCAGTCTTTGTCGCCCGAGGATGGCGCGGCCACGCTGACGGCTTTTACTTGTGAGTCAATTGTTAAAGCGGTTGAGTATTTGCCAATGAGGCCCAAGAGATGGTTGGTCACTGGAGGCGGCAGACACAACACCTATCTGATGACACAGTTGCAAGCCGCGCTGGGCGTTCCTGTTGATCCGGTAGAAAGCGTTGGCTGGCAGGGCGATGCGTTGGAAGCGCAAGCGTTTGCCTATCTCGCTGTACGAAGCCGAGAGAGACTACCGCTTACATTTCCCGGGACGACAGGTGTCAGTCCGCCGCAAACTGGCGGTGTTTTCTTCTCAAAGCCCTGACCAAGAAGCGTCAGTTGCCTGTCGACGCTGCCTCAATCGCGGGAATTTGGGTCTCAAGATAGGCGTCGACATGGGTTGTCAATTCATCAACCCGATCGTGGAAGAAGTGATTGGCGCCATCAATAATATTGTAATCGATGGTGATTCTCTTCTGTGCCTGCAGTTTCTTAGCCAGAGTTTCGACAGAATCTTCTGGCACCATCGTATCGTCGGCGCCATGGACAAATAGACCGGAGGCAGGGCAGGGCGCCAGAAAGGTGAAGTCATACTTGTTGGCGGGGGGTGCCAGGGCAATAAAGCTATCGATTTCCGGGCGCCGCATCAGAAGCTGCATACAAATCCAGGCGCCGAATGAAAAACCGCCGACCCAGCATTGTGAGGCTTCCGAGTTTGCCGATTGCAGCCAGTCGAGTGCTGCCGCCGCATCGCTTAATTCGCCCATGCCTTCGTCATACTCGCCCTGCGAACGACCGACTCCGCGAAAATTGAATCGCAGGGTTGAAAATCCACGCCTGGCAAAAGTCTGATAGACTTCAAAAACGACCCGATTATTCATCGTGCCGCCCTGCTGCGGGTGGGGATGAAGAATTAACGCAATCGGCGCATTTTCAACGCGCGAATGGTGATAACGACCTTCGAGCCGGCCATCTGGACCGTTAAATATGACCTCGGGCATGAGGAAGAAATCTCCTGATCAATTTATACTGCTTGAAGCATAAACGGGTTGTTGACGCACTCTGTTGCGCCACTTACATTCCCGGCGCCTGTAAATACAGGCAAGCCAATCAGCACTAAGCGCGCGAATATAGTGAATTGCGCCATCAAAATACAAGCTTCTCGGTAACAGGGCCCTAAAATATTTAGTTTTAATTTTAATTTTCGAACTTAGTGAGGATGATTAGGTGTTATGAGAGTGGGCAGTAAGGGAAGATATGCGGTGACCGCCATCATATTTTTGGCACAGCAGGATAAAAGGATGCCGATGCCGTTAGCGGACATTGCGAGGCTTCATGAAATTTCCTTGTCATATCTTGAACAGCTTTTTGCCAAATTACGGCGCGCTGGGCTTGTGAAGAGTGTTCGCGGCCCTGGCGGTGGCTATATGTTAAGCCGCTCCGCCGATAAAATTCTCATCTCAGATGTTATAGCCGCAGTTGAAATGCCGACTGCCCGTGAGCGGAAATCGGCGTCGAAAAGTGCCGTTGATGGATCAGAAACGCAGGCTCTCTGGGAGGCGTTGGGCAATCAGGTATTTGGTTTTCTCAGTTCAATTTCTGTCGCTGATGTTTGCGAACGCCGCATCGAGGCTGTTGGTCGGTCTGACCGCCAGGATTCTTCGTCGCGCGCCGCTGCAAGCTAACTTCCTTTGGCGCGCGTGACTTCCCGAAGTTATCTGGATTTTAACGCAACCGCGCCAACCAGGCCGGAAGTCATCGATGCTGTCGCGGAGGCCATGCGAGAGGGGGGTAACGCCTCTTCGGTTCACGCGGATGGCAGGGCCGCCCGTGCCCGCGTTGAAAAGGCACGACAGCATGTCGCCGATCTTGTAGGGGCAGAGGCGGCTGGCGTCATATTTACCGGCAGTGGCACCGAAGCCAACAATCAGGCGCTCCGCAGCGACAAAATTGAACGCATCATTGTCTCGGTAATCGAACATGAGTCCGTGCTGCAGGCGCGCGCTGATGCCGTAATTTGTCCTGTTACCCCTGAAGGGTTGGTCGACTTAGATGCACTGTCTCAACTGCTGGGTGAAAGCGACGCCTCGACGATGGTATCGATCATGCTCGCCAACAATGAAACCGGCATTATTCAACCGGTGGCAGAAGCGGCCAGGCTTTCCCATGACGCCGGGGCATTGTTTCATTGTGACGCTGTTCAGGCCGCAGGAAAGATCCCAGTTGATATGAAAGCGTTGGGCGTCGATAGCCTTGCTCTATCCGCGCATAAAATCGGCGGTCCGCAAGGCGTTGGGGCGCTGATCTGCAGCGATCCGTCGACAATGCCGCGTTTTGTTCACGGGGGTGGTCAGGAAAGCGGCCTTCGAGCGGGGACAGAAAATGTGCCAGGCATTGTTGGCTACGGGGTGGCGGCGGAAAGCGCGCTGGCCGGACTGGAGTATTTTGGTGCCCTGGCAGCATTGCGCGACGACCTCGAAGAACGCGTGTTGGCGATCGAGCCCACCGCCCAGATTTTTGGTAAAGAGCTCGATCGTTTGCCCAATACCTCCAAATTCGCCACCAAAGGTCTGACTAGCGACGTACAGGTGATGGGGCTTGATCTTGACGGCGCCTCGATCAGCGCAGGGTCTGCCTGTTCCGCGGGGCGTGTCGAAACGCCTTATGTGCTGGCCGCGATGGGCGTGCCCGATGAGCTTGGACTTTGCGCGGTGCGCATCAGCTTGGGCTGGACAACGACAGCAAAAGACATTGATGGGTTTATTGCCGGTTGGCAAAAGCTCCATGATCGCAAACTTGCTCGGAACTGACCTGTCATGCCAAAGGTAACTTTCATTCTGGCGGACGGTACGCGGCGCGAATTCGCCGTAGAAGCAGGCAAATCTCTTCTCGTCGTCGCTTGGGACAACAATCTTGATGTTGAGGGCGCTTGTGGCGGTGTAATGGCGTGTTCCACCTGTCATGTGATTGTCGACCCGGACTGGATCGATAGATTGGCAGCCCCCAGCGAAGAGGAAGAAGAGATGCTTGATCTCGCCTGGGGTCTTACCCAAACATCACGCTTGGGATGCCAGATAACGGTAACCGATGCCCTCGACGGGCTTGTCGTGAGCCTGCCGTCAGAGACCCGCAATCTGCTGGACGGTTAACCCAGGCAAAAATATTCCTTTCCCTCAGCCCAAGCCGGACTATATTCCGCGGCATGGATAGTCTGGTCACACATAAAGCCCCCGCGGACACCCGAGTTGTCGTTGCCATGTCCGGTGGCGTGGATTCGTCGGTGACGGCAGCCTTGCTGGCAGAACAAGGCTACGACGTGGTGGGTGTAACACTGCAACTTTATGACCATGGTGCTGCGGTAAGCCGGAAAGGCGCGTGCTGTGCCGGGCAGGATATTGCTGATGCCGGGCGCGTCGCGGAAACCATTGGTATCCCTCATTATGTTCTTAACTATGAGAGCCGTTTCCGTGAGGACGTTATCGATGTGTTTGCTGATGCCTATGTGCGCGGCGAAACGCCGATTCCATGTGTGCTGTGTAATCAGACCGTCAAGTTTCGAGATCTGATGCAGGTCGCCCGTGATCTCGGTGCCGATGCGCTGGCTACCGGCCATTATATTCGCCGGGTAGAAACTGCAGAAGGTACTGAGCTGCACCGCGCGGCCGATGAAACCAAAGATCAGAGCTATTTCCTGTTCGCAACAACGGGTGCACAGCTCGACTATCTCCGCTTTCCGCTTGGCGAGCTAACCAAGGACGCAACCCGTCAACTGGCGTCGCGCTTTGATTTGCCGGTAGCAGCCAAGCCCGATAGCCAGGATATCTGTTTTGTGCCACAGGGCCGCTACGCTGATGTGGTCCTCAAAATTCGTCCGGATGCTGCAGAGTCGGGTGATATCGTTGATCTCGACGGCAATGTTCTCGGACAACATGAAGGGATTATCCACTACACAATTGGGCAGCGCCGCGGGCTCCATCTCGATAAAGCCGAAGACGCGCTCTATGTGATCCGCATCGATCCAGAGGCAAAACAGGTCATAGTCGGCCACCGAGAGGCGTTGGCAACGACGACCGTGAAGCTCAGTAATGTAAATTGGCTGGGTGGCGCGGTGGCGGAAAGTGATGTCATAGACTGCGAGGTGAAGGTGCGTTCTATGCGCCCGCCCGTCGCGGCGTCGTTACGGTTGTTAAAGGACGGATATGCAAGTGTTGAACTCGCCGCAGCCGAGCATGGTGTGGCACCGGGCCAGGCCTGCGTCTTTTATGATGGCGAGCGGGTTCTTGGCGGTGGCTGGATTCAACGTGAAAAATCTACGACCGAGGCCGCGTAATACTTGACGAGTAGGGGGCGGAAGTCCTATACGGCTCGTTCTCGGCGGCCCAAAAATGTGGCGGGGTAGCTCAGCTGGTTAGAGCAGCGGAATCATAATCCGCGTGTCGGGGGTTCAAGTCCCTCTCCCGCTACCATTTTTCTGAAAATTCTTCCTACACAAAACTCGGTTTGTCGGCGACAAGTTCGCTAAATGCCTTTTATCAGTTTTTAACCCTTTTGGCTTAGTTCTCTCCCGTCGCCAAGAAGGCGCACTGACCGTGAGATAGGCTGCGGTCGGGACTTCAATGTAGGGGAAATCAAATGATTAAACGTATTTTTGCCCCGCTTATCTGCGGGTTAATGCTTCTGACCGGTGGTGCCATCGCTAAAGAAGTTTCGCCAGAGAAAATTCCTGGCGCGACAACAATTACGGCGGCATAGGCTAAAGCTTTGTTCGAAAAAGGTGTCCCTTTCGTCGATTCGAGGAGTGATGCGGACTGGAATGCAGGCCGAATTCCTGGCGCTCACCATCTGAACGTTAAAAAGACCTTCACCAAAGACGCTCTTATGAAAGTAGCGCCACAGGACAAGGAAGTCGTGATCTATTGTAATGGTCCGTCTTGCCTGCGTTCTACTCAGGGCTGCAAGAAAGCCATCTCTTGGGGATGGAAGAAAGTCTATTTCTATCGGATGGGCTTCCCGTCCTGGAAAGCGGCTGGAAACGCGGTTGAATAACAACTCAACCTAATTCAAAGACTATCAAATCACGGATCGTCCAATGCTATTAAGTACTCGTATCGTTTTGGTTGCATGCCTTGCTTTGCTTGGTGTCTCGGGCCTGCTAGTCGGGGCTGGCTATATCGCTGAACAGGAAGCGCAAACACGATATAATCAATCGGTGTTGTCCGGAAATGATGTCTTGTTTCGCAAGATCATCAATGGCCAACAGGTAAGTATGCGTTCGGTGATCCGTGGTTTAACTCGAAATCGTGAAGCCTTAAAGGCTTTGTCTGCGGGCGACAGGAAGGCACTTGAAGAAGCAACGCTTGGTCTCGTCAATCGCCTGACAGCAGGCGGCACGATTGACAGGTTGTCGATTTCTGACAAAAGCGGAAGGCTGGTTATGGCCAGCGAAGAAAAAAACGTGGGTTCGTCGGCGGGGGCTGTCGCCAAGGAATCGCTGGCAACCCGTAAAATTCTATACGGGATTACGCGGGATCCTGACGGCAAAGTCGTTCTCAACGTTGCGACTCCTGTTCTGTCTCGTGGCAAGGTGGTGGGTGTCGGAATTTTCGGTCGAAGTATCGATGTCTTGATCAGGGAATTTGCAAAGGCCGATGCTTCTGTAGGTTATTTACTCGACCCGAAAGGCAGCATCATTTATGCGCCCGCACCCAAGGTTTCAGAAACCCTGCAAAAGGGATTTACAGAACTTGGAAGCGATACCTATTCGGTCATCGAGCTGGAGAAAACCTATTCTGCTATACGGGTCAACAAACTGCCTGGCTTATCCGACAAGCTCGCTCCGCGTTTGGTTTCTGTTAAAGATGTTACGACGTCTGTTACCAAACAGAAGAATTTGCAGCAGAGCTCATTGGGGATTCTCGCGGGGCTGATCATGGTCGCGTGCGGTCTCCTCTACTGGTATTTGAGGCGATGCTTTTCACCTCTTTCGGCATCAATTGGCTCGTTAAAGAAATTGGCGGATGGTGATATGTCCGTTGAGGTAGAAGTTCGCTCCAATGATGAAATCGGCTCTCTTGGGAATGCTATCAACCAGTTTAAAGAAAAGATGCAGGATGCGGAGCGTCTAAGGCAGAAACAAGCTGAGGCCGATGAACAGGCACTCAAACTGGAAAAGCAGCGTGAAGATGAAAAACGGCAGGCTGAGCAGGAAGCTATTAGTCAGCGAGAACGGGAAGCTGCCGAACGGCAACAACGTACGGAGTTGATTGAAGCGCTGATTGCTGCATTTGATGAGAAGGTAACCACGGTTCTCGATACTGTTGGGTCAGCTGCAAACAAAATGCAGTCATCTGCAGAATCCATGTCTAACACTGCCGATCATACCAGCCAGCGTGCCACTGCGGTTGCAGGGGCTTCTGACGAGGCCACGGGTAATGTTCAGGTCGTTGCCGCTGCTGCTGAACAGCTATCCGCGTCGATCAGTGAAATTAATCGCCAGGTCAAGATGAGCAACGAAATTTCCCAAAACGCCATTGAAGAAGCGCAGCAAACTAATGAGAAGGTTGAAGGGCTTGCTGAAGCCGCTGTTAAAATAGGCGAGGTCGTTAGTCTTATTAACGACATTGCTAGTCAGACAAATCTTCTGGCGCTTAATGCGACAATTGAGGCTGCGCGCGCTGTCGTTGCCGGAAAAGGGTTTGCCATGGTCGCTTCTGAAGTGAAATCTCTTGCTACACAAACATCAAAAGCAACAGAAGATATTGGTACGCAAATTGCTTCAATTCAGGTCGCAACAAATGATGCCGTTGAGGCTATCAAGGGAATTAGCGGTACAATTGGCGAGATTGGTGAAATCGCGGGTAGTATCGCCGTCGCTGTGGATGAGCAGGGCGATGCCACTAAAGAGATCGCCAGCAATGTTCAGCGTGCGGCCGCCGGAACCCAGGAAGTCTCCGCCAATATTGCCGAAGTTAATGAGGCGGCAAGTCAGTCTCAGGCGGTTTCAGCTGAGATGCTGGAGGCGGCACGAAGTCTTGCACAGCAGGGCGAGGTTCTTCGTACAGAGGTAGATCAGTTTTTGGGATCGGTTAGAGCAGCCTAAAACCGGGTTCTTAAGGTGTTCGGATAAAAACCGGAAATCAATCCACAAACATCGGGCCGGGTTTTTCGTACAGCTCATCGTAATCGACCATCGCGGGTTGACCCGAGAGCGGCTGGGAGACCCCGTTTCTGAAGGCCCATTCCCCGCGGTCGCTGTTCTCGGCGATAATGTAGCTGTTGATATAAAATCGGCGAACGGCGTTCGAGCGATTTGGGCCTGAACCATGCAGGGTATGTGGCGACCAAAGCGCGACGTCACCCGGCTCAAGTTCCAAAGTCACTGCCTTATCCGGATCGAGGCCAAGACGTTCGAGGTCGTTCTCGTCCAGACGCTGATCCATCGCAAGTTCTTCGGCATCTAGGTGAAGCTCTCCGAGAGATTGACTGCCGGGGTACACCACCATCGCACCGTTACTTCTGTCGTGATGATCAATTGCGATGCCGGTCTGAACCGAGGAATTTTCGAGGTCGCGGAAGGCATCGCGGGGCCGGAGGGTTTTTGCGTCCTGATGAAAGGCACACTCCATATTGGCCGTACCTGGATGCTTCCAGTGCAACTGGTTGGTAATTTGCTTGAGGTTGATTCCCAGCATCGGTGCCAGAAACTTTAAAACCCGGGGGCTGCGACGATAGCGGTCGAGTGTGCGGTTGAAGTAGCTCGGCCATTGCACATAGCGAACCACCGGGCGCAGGGCAGCATCATTGTTGATCTTGAAGAAAGCGTTTAGCAGGCGGTAGCTTCTCCCTAACAACATTGCCTCGTCATGGACCCGTTCGAAGGCGTGTGTCAGCTCGGCAATTTCATAAGAGTCAAAGACGCCACGCTCGACCGCGTAACCGTATTTACGGTATTGATTCAGTAAGTCTTTGGCCATTTAGCTGCAGATGAGCGCCTGTTTCGGACCCGATGCCCAAAACCCAATAATCTCAGAACTGGGGCACACTAGATCAGGTTGGCGGCGCAGGGTGTGCGACAGCGCACAGCTTCATACATTTTCTTAAAATTTAATGGTATTATTTTTCGGGTTTTGTGTGATTGGGGATAAATCGATGGCAATCATCAATCGGCGCCGGGTTTTGCAGTTTGGTATTGCTGGTGCATGTGCCTTGGCTAGTGGACCGGTCTTCGCAAATGGCCACGCACGCGAGCTGTCGTTTGAGAACCTCCATACCGACGAGAAGATCACCTTCACCTATTGGGAAAACGGGGAGTATGTCGCTGAGGCGTTAAAAGCTTTCAATCATTTGCTGCGCGACCATCGCATTGATGAGGTGTTGTCTATTGATCGGGATTTGTTTGATCAGCTTCATCGATTAAAGACGCTCGTCAGAAACGATGAACCATTTCAGGTTATTTCGGGATATCGCTCTGCCAAGACCAATGCGATGCTGGCACGTCGAAGTGGTGGGGTGTCGCGGCGCAGCTATCATCAATTTGGCATGGCCATAGATATCCGCTTGCCATGTACGCGGCTCCGTGATTTGCGGAAGGCCGCCCTTTCGATGAAAGCGGGTGGTGTTGGCTATTATCGGCGTTCCAATTTCGTCCATCTGGACACCGGACGACCACGTTTCTGGTAAAATCCCTCTTTCCAATCTCTCGCTAAATCATTATTGGATTAATCAAAATTAACCATGTTTGGGGAGGGGATAGATTTTTCATCTGCTTTATACCAGTACGGCATTAAATTTTATGTCGTCAGCTCAACTTGAGGAGCTGCTTGTTCAGTCTCGCGAATTTAACAGGAGCAAAAATATTACCGGCGTCCTGCTTTATTGTGATGGCAGTTTTATGCAACTGCTTGAGGGCGAAGAAGCTGAAATCAGGGCACTGTATGGGCGGATCGAAAAAGATAAACGCAACTACGATGTACGAACGCTCTTAACCCTGCAAACAGCGGAACGTTGGTGCAAGGACTGGGCGATGGCCTTCAGCCTGTGCGCGCATCGGGGCGAACTGGAATCCTGCATCAATATTGCGACGGAGAATCCTGCGCTGAAAGATCATGTCGGCGTATCAAATCCTCTAGCGGAGGTACTGGCGGGATTTGTCGAACGAAACCAGCGTTTATACGGAACCTAGCCAATTACCGGTTAAGCATATCCTCATTTGATCGGCGTACCCGTCGCGCATCCGCAATTGGCCTGCTAAACTCCCTGGGAAAACTATGACAGGGGGCCAAAAAAGTGGCGGAAACCGGAGACCACAAATACTTCAAACCCAAGTGCGTTCATCGCAGCTACACGCAGGAAGAGCTTAACGTCCAGTATAGTGCCCGCGGCACGGCACCTGATGGCGACAAGTATCGCAACTTCATCTCTGAGAATAGCGCACGGGTGCGTGACGAGATGGAGTGCCGGATAGATGTACCTTACGGTCCCACAGATGCTGAAGTCGTCAATGTATTTCCGGCGGAAAAACCTGGCTCACCAATTGTTTATTTTATCCATGGAGGATATTGGCGTTCCTCGAGCCAGAAGGATGTCGACCTTTACGCTGAAGCGTTGGTGCCGGCCGGATGCGCCTATGTAACCGTAAATTATCTTCTGGCGCCTGAGGCCACGATCGACGAGATCGTGCGTCAGTGTCGTGCCGGGCTCGCCTGGGCCTACAACAATGCGGAGAGTTTTAACGGCGATGCCAACAATATTCATGTTGTTGGGCGTTCAGCGGGCGGACATCTCACCGGGATGATGCTGGCTGATGGCTGGCGCGAGGAGTTTGGCCTGCCCGACGACTTGATCAAGAGTGCTTGCGCATTATCGGGCCTTTTTGATTTGGAGCCCGTTCGTCTCTCCAATGTAAATGAATGGGCCAAGCTCGATAAGGAGGCAGCTTATCGCAACAGCCCGGTGCATCACCTGCCGAAAATTCCCTGTCCCATTATCATCGCCTGGGGTGAGAACGAAACCGATGAATTCAAGCGACAGTCTGACCTCTACCGGGTCGCCTGGCAGTCGCGTGGCTGGCCATGTCAGACAATGGAGTTTGCCGGGAAACACCATTTCGCCTCGATGCCGGACCTGATGTATCCTGAGGAGCCATGCACCAAGGCGCTTCTGGCTCAAATCGGCCTATAAATCTTTATGTCCGATCTCAAAGGACAAGTTGCTTTAATTACCGGTGCCGGGGGGACTCTTGGCAGTTCGCATGCTCGAGCCATCGCGGCAAGAGGGGCACATGTTGTCATTCATGACATCATCGCAGATGCCGCGGACGCGGTTGTCGATGATGTCGTAAGGCTTGGCGGTTCCGCTTCTCCGATGGTTTGCGATGTCACCGATAGGCAGGCGGTCAAGAGTTGCGTTGATGCTGTTACAGCGGAGCATGGCGCAGTTTTTATTCTGAATAACAATGCCGGCATTACCGGCAACAACGCGCTGATCAAAGATATCGACGAAGATTTCTTTGACCGGATGTTTGATATCCATGTCAAAGGAGCCTTCCTGGTGACGCAAGAGATTGTCGACGGCATGAAAGCAGCTGGCGGCGGTCGGATTGTAAATACAATCTCGGGTTGTGCGCATTCCGGTGCGGTCTCCGGCTCTCATTATAACGGGGCCAAAGGCGCTATTGTCGGGCTTACCCGAGCTTTGGCCTCAGAATTTACCCCTTTCGGTATTACCGTTAATGCAATCGCGCCTGGTGTAACGCCAAGCGGTATGACACGGGTGCGGCTGGGTGAAGAGGGGCTCGCGGCACGCGCGAAACAGCTGGTGTCTGACAGATTGCCGACGCCAGAGGAAATTACCACCGGCGTGATGTTCTTTCTTGCCGAAGAGGCAGCCATCGTCACCGGGCGCGTTTTGAATATGCAGCAACCACGCAAAGCCGAGGTGATATGAGCACCGTCTTTATCACGGATGGCGACCGGCCGCTCGGTACAGCGTTGCGCGAGTCTTTCACAAATGCCGGATTTGATGTTGCGGTCCACCCGGCAAATGGCGATGCCAAAAGCCTGGCTGCAGCTATTTCCAGCGCCGGGCCTGTAGAACTGCTTATTAATAACGCGGAACCAGAGTTCGACCGTCTCGCATTTGAAGAAATCGATGAAAATATTTTCGTTAACATGATGACCGGCGTCGCCCGCACAGCCTTTTTCGCTGTTCAGGCGGTTCACCCGATCATGCAGACGCTGGGCGGGGGGAAGATAATCAATGTTTCGTCCTCCGCACCGGTTTGCGGTATGACGGGCGGCGCCCATTTTACAGCCGCGAAAGGGTCGCTCTATTCCTTTACGCGCAGCTGGGCGAATGAACTTGCTACAGACAATATCCGGGTCAATCTCGTTGCAGCGGATGTCACAACCGGGACCGCGGCAGAAGATGGTGGAGGCGAAACACCCCTTGGCCGGCCTGTAACAATTGAAGATGTCGTGGAAACGATCACCTATTTAGCGGGCTCTGGTGGTGATATGATCAGCGGTCAGGAAATTATCGTCGATGGCGGTTTTACGCGGGTCGGGTTTTGAGAAATGAACGGAGGAAATAATGAGCGCTGGATGGACACCACCTGAAGAAATTGACCGCGCATCGTGCATCGCGGACTCAAACGAAATTCTTGCCCGGGCTGATATTCCTTATACCGAGTTTGAGGACCTTTTCCGTATAGAGGCAGTGGGTCTTGACTGGGATATCGGCGCCCAAATCTACGAACCATCAGACCCATCGCAAGCGGCAATCGGTGCAGATGGCAAAAAGGTTGGTGTCTATCTGTTGTCAGGCGGCGATGGCGATTTCAAAACCATGGCACCGGTGGCGAAGCCCCTTTGCGGAAAATTCGGCTTCAAGGTTACGACGATGACCTATCCCGGACGGTTGTATCTGGACAACCCTGATCGTCACTGGCCCGACGACACTATCAATCCCGACGGCACTGTCCGGACACCGCAATGGCTCACCGGTGAGCACATCACACCGGACCAGTACGAAGTCATTACGGATACCTCTATTCGCGAACGCTACGGCACCCGAACAGTCCTGCACGCCAAAGCGGGAACGGTTTTTTGGGATCGGATGGCCGGCTGGCCAGCGGCGTTTGAAAAGGGCGGGATTGAAGCGATGGCCCGCAACATGCCGGAGGATGAGTACTCCATCTACGTGCATGGTCATTCGACCGGTGGTCCCTTTGTCTTCATGCTGTCGCAACGAGTACCCAATATCGCCGGGGTAATGGCGGTTGAGAATTCCGCATTTGGCTATATCAATGAAGCGAAACTGGCAAAGCAGGGTTCGCTTGGCGCTATTGGTGATTTTGAAAAAGTCGTTACCGAAACCAAACGCACTGATCCGTTTTATGAACTCTACATCAGAACCTGGCGAGATAAGGCGCGGTATATCGGGCCGGAAAAGCTTGGCCATGATGGCCCTGTTGCGTTAATGCGGCTGCCCTCTTTGATCGAGGAAGTGATGGCGGCCTGGGATGGCGCCAAAAATGAACCTCAGTTCAAATGCGAATACACGGTTAGTACAAATATTGAGGTGTCTTTGGAAAGTGGCGCACGCGCAACAGCTGAACGGCTACAGTTGAATGAAGAAGATACCGAAGCCTTGGTTCAGCAATTTCTCGGTTATGGACGCGAGCTCAAGGGGCAGGATGTAAAACCGGTGCCAAATGTTTTGTTTTGTGTTTCTAAAGACAGCCGGGATCACGGTGTCGAAAGCTACAAATCTTTGGTCATGCCAATGTATGCGGAAATGGACCCCGCTCCCAAAACCTCTCTGGTTCATTTTCAGGCTGGGGTGCATTCCTATTGGTGGGCCGAAAAAGACCTGCCATCAGGTATTGCGCCCGCCGTGGCACAGCTCTGGCATGATGCGGTTATGGGTGGGTACTTCCTGAGGGACTAAATCAGCCGTCAACGGCGTCGTGCACATTAGTGCGCAGCGCATCGAGAAACGAGTTGGTTGCGATAGACCGTGCCACCCGCGTGTTGACGATAGTGGCAACCGTCCGCGTCACAGCGGGGTCAGTGGGTCTGAAGACGATATTATCCGTTGGGAAGTCAGCAGCTGTCGTACGGTCCACGAGCGTGACACCAGCGCCTGCTTCAACCATTTTGCACAGTGATGCATGGGTACGGGCTTCTCCGACGACCGTTGGCTTGACCTTTTGTTGACGTAGTGCTTTCCAGATGACCGAGCCGTATTCGCTGTCCTCCGGCAATACAACCATTCGGCGCCCATTGAGTTCCTTTAGTGGAACGACTTTCTGACTGGCCAAGGGGTCGTCGGCAGCCATGGCGAGTAGGACACTGGTTTCGAATAGAGGTTCGGCTTTAATCAGTGTATCTGAGACGGTGGCCGACGCGATCCCAACGTCATAACTCTGAGAGGCAATGCCCTCAACAACGCCAGCGGTTCCAGCACTTTCGAGTTCAACCAGGATGCCAGGATTGTCCTTGATGAATTGTCCGATGATGCTTGCAACGAAGCCATCTGCATATTTTGAAAGAGCGATGACGCGTACTGTACCCGTTGCCTTCTCGCGAATACCTGTAGCCACCTGGGCAATCCGGTCCAGCCCGATGAAAGAGCGTTTGACCTCTTCATAGAGAGCGTGCGCGTCCTGTGTGGGCACAAGACCCCGGGCGCGACGCTCGAACAGCTGAAAGCCGACATTGCTCTCCAGATCTGCGAGTAGACGGCTAACGGCGGGTTGTGTGACGTGCAAAACCTCACTGGCGGCAGTGGCGGAGCCAAACTCCATCGCTGCCCGGAATGCTTCGATCTGCCGTAAATTCATCCGCATTATAGAACTATAACATTTAGGTATGGAAAGAGAAGATAATACAATTCGCTATTATCTTTTGACTCCTGCAGGATAGCGACAGCATCATTCAATAATGCGCTGAATTCTGAGCGATTGAGATCTTATACAGGGGATTTGAAATGATTACATTGAGACTTGAAAATACCGCGCCTTTCCAGGGGCTTGCTGAACTTGTAGCCGATAAGGAAGGGCTGTTCGAGAAAGAGGGTATCGCAATTGAATGGGTAGATCGCGATAAAGGTGTCAAAAAGGAAGTTCGCACTGATATCACGCGTCCAGACGAACTGGACCCGCATTCGAGCCATGGCAAGCTTTTCGAACAGGGCAAAGCAGATATGTATAACGCCTGTGAATGGGGTAATTATTGCCGCGTTCAGGATAGTAGTGTGCAGTCGGGCCGTCAGGTTGGTCGGCGCGCAATTGTGACCTTCGCAGGCCTCGTTGTACGTCCCGAGTCTGATGTCTACACACCTCAGCAGCTGGCCGGAAAACTGGTTGGCGTGCCGTTCTATTTTGGTACGCATTATCTCGCGCTTCATATGCTCGAAGGTTTCATGCCGCGTGAAGATATTAATATCTGCAGCGCGCCGAATGGGTCTCGGATGCGTTACGATTCTATGATGTCTGGCGAAGTTGAAGCGACAACTTTGACCGAGCCGTATCTGTCATTGGCGGAGAAGAATGATTGTAGGGTCGTCGCCACGGCGTTCTATCACGGTACGGAGGTGGCCTCTGACAAGGTAGATACCGAAACCTACGCCAAGTTCAACCGGGCTGTTAAAGAAGCGGTAATTCGGATTAACGCGGACAAAACGAAATATCTCCAATACTTCATCGATTGCCATAAAGAGAAAGACCCGGAGGTTGGTGAAATGACCGTGGCCGATTTGCAGGCCAGCCGCATCGTCGTCGTTGACCCTGCACCGATTCCGGCTGATGAGCTGGCGCGGACCGCAGAATGGATCAAGAGCTGGGGCATGTTGACTGAAACCGAAGACCATATGGATCTGGTCAATATGGATATTCAGGAAGGCGCCCACGCGGCAGCCGAATAACTACAAATACTGCATTGAATGTTGGGTGGGGACACAGGTCTCCACCCCTTCGCCTTTACAGGGAGGTCGAAATGAAAAAGTTGGTTCTGGAGACGACAGCGCCGTTTCAGGGGTTGGCAGAACTTGTTGCCGATAGGGAAGGGCTGTTCGAAAAAGAGGGCATTCAGATCGAATGGGCTGATCGTGAAAAGGGTGTCGATAAAACGGTTCAAAAGGATGTCACGAGCCCGGATGGAGTCAATCCGTTTGCCAGTCATGGCAAGCTTTTCGAAGAGGGCAAGGCAGATATGTATAACGCCTGCGAATGGGGCAATTACTGCCGCGTGCAGGATACCAATCAGGGCGGCCGTCAACTGGGCCGTCGCGCCATCGTGTGCTTTGCGGGGCTTTATGTGCGGCCGGACTCTGAGGTCTATACAGCGCAGCAGCTGGTGAACAAGGATGTTGGCGCGCCTTACTATTTTGGAACGCATTATCTGATCCTGCATATGCTCGAAGGGTTTATGAAGCGAGACGAAATTAAGCTGGTTAAAGCGCCGAACGGTTCACGTTACCGCTATGATGCGTTGATGGCGGGTGAATATGAAGCAACCTGCCTGACAGAGCCTTATGCCTCACTCGCTGAGAAAGAAGGGTGCAGGTTGATTACGTCATCGTTCCTGCATGGTACCGAAGTTGCATCTGACCGGGTTGATACCGAGACCTACACCAAGTTCAATCGCGCGGTAAAGGAAGCGGTTAAGCGGGTTAATGCTGACCGGTCTGCCTACATGCATTACTTCATTGATTACTACAAAGACAAGGATCCCCGGGTCGCCGCAATGGATGTCAGCGACCTTATGGAATCCCGTGTCGTTGTTGTTGATCCGGCTCCAATCCTGCAGGAAGAAGCGGATCGGACTGCCGCCTGGATCAAGAGCTGGGGCATGTTGGCTGAAACGGATGAGGCCTCTGAGCTAATCAATATGGACGTTCAGCAAGGCGCACATGCGGCTGCTGAATGAAGAAGCTTACCCTAGAGACGACAGCACCGTTTCAGGGGCTACCAGAACTCGTCGCCGATGACGAAGGATTGTTCGAGGCGGAAGGCATTGAAGTGGCCTGGGCGGACCGGGATGCTGGCCCCAAACCCGGCACTCAAAAGGATGTGAATAGCCCGGTAGGTGTTGATCCTTTTGCCAGTCACGGCAAGCTGTTCGAGCAGGGCAAGGCCGATATGTATAATGCCTGTGAATGGGGCAATTACTGTCGTGTTCAGGATTCCGACAGTGGTGGTCGACAGGTAGGACGGCGGGCAATCGTTGCTTTCGGGGCGCTGGTGGTGCCGCCGGGCTCAACAGCTTATACGCCGCAACAGATGGCGGGCAAAGTTGTGGGGTTGCCCTATTACTTTGGCACGCATTTCCTGACATTGCTTATGCTGGAAGGTTTCTTGCCGCGCGATCAAATCAAAACCTGTAAAATGCCAAACGGTTCGCGGCGTCAGTATGATGCGTTGCTGCGGGGCGAATATGACGGGGCCTGTTTGACAGAACCCTATATTTCGCTGGCGGAGAAGCAGGGGTGTCGCGTGTTGGCGGCGGCGTCTTTCCATGGAACCGAAGTCGTATCCGACGAGGTCGATGTTGAGACCTATGCAGCTTTTAACCGTGCGGTTACCGAAGCGGTGCGTCGGATCAACGCCGATAAGCAAGGCTATATGCATTATTTCATCGATTATTATAGGGAGCGTGATCCGGAAATCGGCGCGGTTCTAACGGTGGATGATTTGCGGCCGAGCCGGTTGATCGTTCAAAACCCTGGTCCTATACCGGAAGACGAATTGAAACGATCTTATGAGTGGATCAGAAGCTGGGGCATGTTGGCGGAAACCACGGTCGCGAGTGACCTCGTCGACATGGATGCCCAAGACAAGGCACACGCAGCAGCGGAGTAATTCCGCGCTACCGTTTTTATTTGATTCCCGCTATGTAAGGGCAACAGGTTACTGTCATCTTGCTGACAGGGCATTTGGTTATCTTTGTTGCGAACGGATTGAGTTATGGCGAATAGCGTAAACGGTATCAAACGGCGCGAAAGTGTGCCTGTAAAGGTCGGCCATGTAACGGTTGGCGGGACGGCGCCGGTCGTTGTGCAATCGATGACCAATACTGATACAGCCGATATCGCTTCAACGACCGAGCAGGTTGCGCAGCTCGCCAAAGCCGGATCGGAAATAGTTCGAATAACAGTCGATCGTGATGAGTCCGCTGCGGCGGTGCCCCATATACGCGACGCGCTCGCCAAAGAGGGTGTTGATGTCCCTTTGGTCGGCGATTTCCACTATATCGGCCATCAGCTTTTGACGAAGTACCCCGATTGTGCCGAAGCCCTGGCGAAGTACAGAATTAACCCGGGGAATGTTGGTTTTCGGGAAAAGCGTGATCTGCAGTTCTCAACGATGATTGAGGTCGCCCTGAAGTATGACCGGCCAGTACGCATCGGTGTGAATTGGGGCAGCCTTGACCAAGAGTTGCTGACGCATTTGATGGATGAAAACGCTAATTCCGAAAAGCCGCGCGAAGCGACAGAAATTACGCGCGAAGCGATGATTCAATCGGCCCTCTTATCAGCAGAACGAGCCCACGAAATCGGTATGGGACCCGAAAAGATCATCATTTCCTGCAAGGTATCGGAAGTGCAGGACCTGATTGGCGTCTATGCAGATTTGGCACAGCGCTGTAATTATGCGCTGCATCTCGGGCTAACAGAGGCTGGTATGGGCTCGAAAGGGATTGTTGCATCGACTGCCGGTATGGCCGTTCTGTTACAGCAGGGTATTGGCGACACTATCCGCGTTTCATTGACGCCTGAGCCCGGCGGGGATCGTACCCGAGAGGTGATCGTTGCACAGGAAATGCTCCAGACGATGGGGCTTCGGTCCTTCCTGCCATTGGTTACGTCCTGTCCGGGTTGCGGGCGTACAACGAGTACCGTCTTTCAGGAACTCGCCAGCAAAATTCAGTCCTATATCCGCGAACAAATGCCTGAATGGCGCGAGAATTATGATGGTGTGGAAGACATGGCCGTTGCTGTCATGGGGTGCATCGTTAATGGGCCTGGTGAGAGCAAGCACGCCAATATCGGTATTAGTCTGCCGGGTACAGGAGAAGAGCCAGCGGCACCTGTCTTTATCGATGGCGAAAAAGCGATGACGTTGCGGGGGCCGGGGATCGCAGAGGAATTTCAGGGTATCGTCGATGATTATGTCGATAGCCACTACGAAAAGCGCACTTGATCAGATCTAGGTCGGGGCGTCCGGTGACGGTTTGTTGACGTCCTTATCTTCCGCTTCTTTTTTTGTCAGCAGGAAGGAGGACGCGACGATTACCACGCTGCCGATCCAGACCCAAATAACCGGCCATTCCCCAAATACCGCGAGACCGATAAGCGTGGCAACCGGTAGCCGGATGAAATCAAGCGTAATAACCACCGTTGCATCGGCAGCATGAAATGACCGTGCCAGAGCCCGTTGGGTCAAGGCGCCGAACGCGCCAATAACCAGCAGCCAGGCGAACTGTTCCAGTGTTGGTGTTTTCCAGACAAAGATTGCGACGGCCAAGGCATAGGGCGCGACAAACACGGCCTGATAGATCGCAATACTGTCCGGATGTTCAGTCCGGGACAGGTATTTGATCATGATTGAATTGCAGACGCTCAGAAGGACAGCGGTGACGGCAAACAGAATACCCGGATTCATTTCCTGAAAGCCGGGACGAACGACAATTAAGGCACCCACGACACCTATGGCGATGGCCACCCAACGGCGTCTTCTGGCCAGCTCACCAAGGATAAGGATCGCGGCGACGCAGGCAAAAACCGGTCGCGTGAAACCAATGGCAGCGATATCGCCGAGCGGAATATAGGTTGCGGCAAGAAAAAAGAAAGTGACGCTGAGATAGGCGGAGACACCGCGCAGTGCATACATCGGAATCTTCTTCGTGCGTAACCTGGCGCCGCCATTAGAAAGAGCCGTTGGCAGGAGAAACATAAGCCCGAAAGATGCGCGGAAAAATACCACGACGAGGATGGATAATTCCGGAGAAAGTGTCCGGGCGATCGTCATCATTCCTGTAAAACAGGCGCCAGCACAGGTAATCCAGAATCCCGCCCGGATTGCGCCCGGCAGGGAATCAAACCAAACGCCCAAGGGTTGGAAAATCTGCATGGTTCGTTATAGGTGGCGGGGAGGGGCGGCGCTAGTGGGAGCGGATAGAATTATGTCAAGCCAGGATATTCATGTCGGAACATTGGTGATACCAGCGGAGGCTTTGGTGTTTAGCTATATACGTGCCTCCGGTCCGGGCGGGCAGAACGTCAACAAGGTTTCGACGGCGGCCCAACTCCGTTTCGACGTGGCGACCTGCCAATCCATTGATAGCTTCACCTTCAACAAATTACGTCAGATTGCTGGGTCGCGGATGACACAGGCCGGGGTGATTGTGATAACGGCGCAGCGCTTTCGATCGCAGGAACGCAATCGCGAAGATGTGATCGAGCGGTTGACCGAGATGTTGCGGGCAGCGACGCATCGACAAAAATTCCGACGCCCCACTCGTATCAGTAAAGGCGTTAAAAAAAGACGCCTTGATAGCAAACGCCGCCATCGCAATATCAAGAAGAACCGTGGTCGGGTCCGGGGAGATGATTGATCTGTCGATATAATTCCGGCAGCATTTGGTTTGAAATTCTGGAGTAAAAGAGATGACAGACAAGATTGAAAAAACCGACGATGAATGGCGTGCTGAATTGACGCCGGAACAGTTTCACGTTTGCCGTCAGGCGGGCACGGAACGGCCATTTACCGGGAAGTACAACGACTTTAAAGGCGTTGGGACTTTTACCTGTTCCTGTTGTGGAAACCCTCTTTTCGACTCCGAAACCAAATTCAATTCGGGCACGGGCTGGCCGAGCTTTTTTGCCCCTTTGTCAAAGGACGCTGTGGAACTTCGGGAAGATTGGGCGATGTTTATGAAACGCACTGAGGTAGTCTGCGCGAAATGCGATGCCCATCTCGGGCATGTCTTCCCGGATGGCCCGGCGCCAACACATCAGCGGTTTTGCATGAACTCCGTGTCGCTGGATTTCGTGGAGAAAGAAGAAGACGCCAAAGAATAGCTGCGTTCAATAGGTCGGATAGGATTTTTCTTCGGTAATAGAGGCGCCGAGCAGTTCGTTAATCCGGTACTTCACCTCGGCACGTCGGTCATTGGTCTTGTAGACGGCGCGCGCGCAGGTCACGAAACGTTTGTTGAAGTCCAGGTCACGCTCGCGGTCTCGGATTTCATCTTCGATGTCCCAGAGCTTTACGTTAATCGCCTTGAGATCCTTTGTTAGCCGATCTAGCTCGGCACTTTCGCCAATGGTTGCTTCTTACGCGGCCTTGAGCGCGGCAAGCTCGCGACGAACATTCGCTAGTTTCGTCTTGTCGGAAATGCGCTGCTTCTTGATTGCGAGAATGGTGATCTTGTCAATCAGCTCTCCGGGTGAAATCTCAACCTGAACAGATTCTACATTGACAGAATGGGTTTTCAGCTGCGCACTCATGAGCCTCGCTCCTTTAGATCGTGTGTTATTTTCTCAAAGACGCCAGCCCAATCTCCATGTTGTGGCTGGCGATATAGTTTCATGGTTGGGTACCAAGGCGTTTCACTACCATTGAGCCCCATCGCCAGTCAGGCACAAAAGCCAGGACAAGCCATGTCTCAATGCCAAGCGCTCCACCGAGGTGGGCAATTGCGGTATCAGACGTAATCAGTAAATGGACATTCTTCAAAATGGCTGCGGAATCCAGAAAGGCGCCCTCGGCGTCAATTTCGTTACCCAGCGAGAGAACAGTGTGCCCCCAGTGTTGAAGGGGAAGGCTCTCACAGTCCTCTCCTTGTTGCATGCTGATCAGTTGAATGTCTGGGAGACTGCCAATTGGCGCGAAGTTCTCTAGAGGTACGGAACGGTTTGCATCCGCTCGGTAGTCAGGGTTTCCCTGCCAGCATATAGCGATGCGTCGCTTGCCGTTCTTCGGTAATTTTTCGCTCCACTCAGTAACACGCGCCGGATCTGCTTTAAGATAGGCGCCATCCTCTGGCCAAAAGGGTTCGGTCGGTCCCGCTAAATGGGGTAGGGACAGAAGCGGGATCTGCAGATCCCAGCTGGTAGTTTGTTCCGTTGATATATGATGCACCTGCGTTGGCAATGATGACAGGAGCGGCAAGAACCTGTGAGGAAGCTCTATCGATATGTTTTTGCCGGTTCCAGAAAACTGGGACAGGTACCGGCAGAATTGAATGGTGTCACCCAATCCCTGTTCGGCATGTATGAGGAGCCTTTTCCCGTCGAGACTGCCACCAATCCCAACCAGGTCTATTCTGATGCCGCACGGCAAAACCGGGAATGGTTCGGCGCGCTTCATAGGCTGCCCAACCATTTTCAAAATCACCTTGGATAAGCGCTAATAATGCTTCATTCCACAAAATGTCGGGGTTTGACGGCGCCAATGTTGCCGCGCCGGAAAGTGTTTTCTCTGCATGAGAAAGCCGTCCAATTTCTTTCTGTGCCGAAGCCAGATTGATATGGGCTTTCAGATGACTGGGGTTGAGATCAATTGCTTGTTCATATGACGTGATAGCGGGGTTTAGATCACCTTGCCCGAGATAGGCATTTCCCCGATTGAAATGAAATTCGGGTTCGGCGGTATCAATATCTATTGCGCGCGACAAGGCCCGAATAGCTTCGTCGAACTGGCCGGCGGCGTTTAGAGCCGTCCTGAGGTTGGACCAGGCAAGTGCTGAATCCGGCAATAAACTGCAAACCCGCCTTTGGCAGGCGATCGACTTGGCGTGATTACCAATATTCTTGTGTAAAAGTCCCATATCGCAAAGGATAGGGGCGGATTGCGGTGAAATTTCAGACGCCTTCTCAATGAGTTGTAGAGCTCGATTGCTGCGTCCACGATCTCGAGCGATGAGTGCAGCCTGATGGAGCACGTCGGGGTTTTCCGGGGAACGCTTTAAGGCGAGTTTGTCTCCAGCTTGCCGATACGGCGTGCATCGGCCGCTGCCGAAAGCGACATTTCTTCGGCCGGTGGCGTGTTTACCGCAATTTTCTGCGCTATTGCCGGAATTCTGGACTCTCCAACCTACATGTTCCTTTTGGTTGGCCGAAAGCTATATGACATTGGTTGAAAAAGGGTTGAAATTGGATATCACGGATATATAGAGTAAAAGATATAGTAGTGACACCTATTGGTGCAGTGCTCGATTATGCTGTCGAAATATATAAATAAGAGGGTGTTTAGTCGCCAAAATCCCGTTAATGTTCGACAAAATTGGATATATGAGGGGTTGGCAATGATCTTAGTGACCTGCGCAGCGGGGAAAACCGGCAAGGCTATCGTCAGCGCATTGGTTGCGAGCGGTCAAACTGTTCGGGCCATGGTAAGAAGTGTTAGTTCCGGTGTGGCCGTAAGGGCACTGGGCGTCTCTGAAGCTGTTCAGGGGGACCTTGCTGATCCACAAGATGTCGCGCGTGCGGTCAATGGTGTTGATGCGGTTTATTACATCGCCCCCAATATGGATCCCAACGAGCGCTTGAATGGCGAAAACGTTATTGCAGCCTGCCAGTCAGCGGACGTGTTACGATTGGTGTTTCATTCGGTTTTACATACTCAGATCGAAGCGTTACCTCACCATTGGGAACGCCATTTCGTCGAACAATCGATCCTGAATTCAAAGTTGCCCTATACCATCCTGCAGGTGGGTTCCTACATGCAGAACATACTATCAGCCTGGGGAAAAATGGTAGAAACAGGCGTACACCGGATGGCCTATGACACTAATGCACCGATGAGTCTCGTTGATTTGGATGATGTTGCGGAAGCGGCGGTAAAGGTTCTAGCCGATCCTGGTTTTGTAAATGGCATGTTCGAAATTGCCGGGCCGGTCATCTCACTTAATGAAAAAGCCGCTATCTTGTCCAAGGTTCTTGGCAAAGAAATTGTGGCGGAGAAAGAAGCCCTGGACGATTTCCTGGATCATGGCCGCGCACTCGGTTTCAGCGACTTTACCCTGGCGACGATGGCCAAGATGTTTCCCTATTACGACGAGCACGGGCTGGTTGGCAGCGACAAAGCACTAAGGTGGATACTTGGTCGTCCGCCAACAGATTTTGAAAGCTTTGCGCGCCGAACCGCTAATGTTTTGAGTTAGGGCTCATAAATCATCGCCTGAATGGGCTGACCGAATTCTGGGGCAGCCAGGTCCGGGCAGGCACTCGCCGCGACGGCCAGATCCATTTCCGCCCGAAAATCGACATAGATCAGGTCCTTTGGCCGGTTTGGCGTATGTTTAATTTCCCCCGACGCAGTGTCGATATCGACATGTTGAAAGATATTAAGCGGGCTGGGAATAAGCTCCAGGGGCACGTTCCAGGCGCTAAATCCGTCAATCAAGTTCTCCCAGCAGCCGCGATCTGGGATCGGGATGTCGTCGCCATGGTGATATTGATTTAACCGACCTTCCTCCTTGGCGCGGGCATATCGAGGCCCCGAGCAGGTCCCGTATTGCAGATCGTGATAACCCTGCCCGGCGAATTGATCCTCAATGATGGTCATCATCGGATTGTTGAGCTTGCTGTACAGCACGTCGTCAGTCGAAATCCAAAGCTTCATATTGTAAACTTTGGTCCGTGCCTGATCGAACCGTTCATCAAGATTGTGTAAATTGATACAGGCAAAATCGACAATAGTCTTGGCGGTGAGACGCAGGACCTGGCCTTTTTTCATTGGCGCCCCCCAACCGCTGTTCGCCGGGACAAATTCGTCACTGATTACATTCATGTCGTTTCTCCTTGCCGGCTCAGGGCTGTAGAATGGTGATTGTTGCGTCCGCACCAGACGCCGAGGTCTCCGATGCGGGACAATTCATAATGGCGCAGATCACATCGATTTCCGCTTCAATGTCGATGGCCACAGGTTCTGGCGGACCCTTGGGTTTCGGCCGAATGCGACCATCCTGACTGATATTGAGATTCCGAAACAAGCCCATCGGGTCGGGCAAATCTTCAAACGTCATGTTCAGGGAACTCAGGACGGATAGCATACCGTCCGCACAGCCATGTCCTGACTGCAGATCGTGGAGGCCAATACCAGCGAAGCCGTCTTCCAGCATCCGCATCATCGGATTGTTCTGTTTGCTGAACAGCCGGTGTCCTTTGGTAGGGTACATGTTGAGATTATAGATGCGGGTGCGCGCGGTATCGAAAAATTCGTGAATGTCATCACGTTTAAAGGCGTTGAAATCGATGACACTGCGCCCGGTAATTCTTATGACCTGTCCTTTATCGACATTACCCATCCAGCCTTTTTGCGGGGAGACGGTTTCTTCGCTGATAACGTTCATTAATTTGGTCCCAGTCCTGTAATTTCGATTAGGGTTCGTAAACAGTGGCGCCAACTTCGAGGCCGCGGGTTTTGGAGGCCATATCAGGGCAGGCGCTAAACCCGACCAGCAAATCCCGTTCCGCCCGCAACTCCAGATTAACCGGTATTTCCGGGCGTATCTGTGTGCGTTTCATGCCGCTTGTTTGCTGATCGATCGCCATGTTCTGAAAAAAATTCACCGGGCTTGGGATGTTCTCATAAGGAATTCCCCATGGTTCTAATGCCCATGTCAGATTTTCAGAACAGCCATGGTCCGGCAATTCCATATTGTCGCCGTGGAGATACTCACCGAGACGGCCTTCTTCTTTGGCACGCTTGTGGCGCGACCGTCCACACATGCCGAACTGCATATCGTGGGTCCCGATGCCCTCAAATTCATCCGTTATCATGGTCATCAGTGGGGCGCCGCGCCGCGATAACATCTGGTGGCCTTTTTTGAGGTAGATACAGCCACTGGCTTCCTTGGTCGGCGCCTGATCGAAGGCCTCGCCATAGTTTGATTGATCGAATGCAACGAAATCAATGATCGTTCGCGCAGTCAGCCGCAAGACCTGTCCCGACTTCATTTCGGTCGCCCAACCAGTGTTCTTCGGGGCGAGATATTCTTCGATGACGCGCATTTAGTTTTTTCCTTTTGGGTACCTACTTTAAGGCGCGGAATCCGGTGCGCAAGTTCAAGATCGATATTCCATGTAAATGTGTGGGATATTTGCTTCTTCAAAGATATCACCAACCTGCACAAACCCCAGCCGTATATAAAATTCTTCGGCATGGCATTGTGCATGGATGGCAATTTTGGCCGCACCTATGCTTTTGGCATCTTCAATTGTCCGCACCATGAGCTGGTGACCAATTCCGGCGCCGCGTTTGTCTTTGAGAACAGCGACTCTTTCAATCTTAGTTTTTTTGACACCCTCCTGCCGAATTCGGGCGGTCCCAACGGCTTCACCATTTCGTAAGGCGAGATATTGGCGGCAATCGTCATCCAGCCCGTCGAACTCTTTTTCCGCATCAACCTTCTGCTTATCGCAAAAAACAATACGGCGAATTTCGAAGGCTTTCTCCAAGTCTTCTTCCGAAGAAATCTCAATGATGTCGATATCTGTCATGGTACCAGCATATTAGTCCTCTGGCCCTGCCTTCAATAGCGTAACCGGCATGGACCCTGCGCGCCGAGGTGATTAAGGTGCCCCAACTTTTGAGAATTTGTAACGTAATAGGGGAGAGTGTTTGATGCGTATTCTGGTTTTTGCCGGGTCGCTGCGGAAAGAGTCCGTGAACAAGAAGCTCGCAACAGTGATTGCCGGCAAGTTGGATGTCCTCGGTGCCGATGTTGATTTCGCGGATTTCCGTGAATTTGAAATGCCACTCTATGACGGTGACCTCGAAGCATCGGATGGTCTTCCGGCGGGTACGCAGGAACTGGCGGACCGGATCACCGCCGCTGATGCCATCGTCATCGTGTCACCTGAATATAACCACGGCGTGCCGGGCCCCTTGAAAAACGCAATCGATTGGCTGTCACGTATCCGACCTTATCCAACGATTGGCAAAATCTGTTTTCTCGCTTCTGCTGCCCCGAGTGTTGTCGGTGGCGCACGGGGAATTATTGCCCTGCGCCCGGCTTTGTCTTTCATGGGGCCTTGGTTGTCAGGTGACAGCTTCTCGCTGGCACAGGCCAATCAGGCCTTTAACGATGAGGGCAGCATCGCTAACGAGGACCTGGACAAAATGCTCGACGGGATGCTCGATCGGTTCGTTAAAGTGACCGGGTCCGCCCAGACGACATAGGCTCGACGAGAGACCGCGACAATACGAGAGACCGCGACAATAATGGATCTAGGAACTGCATTTGACGCCGCTGTAGCTAGGCAACCCTGCGCGCTGGCCATCGTGGATGGCGATATCCGGCGGGATTTCGCGGCCTGGCAGGACGACATTCGGCGGGTTGCAGGCGGCCTCTCTTCAAAAGGGCTGAAGTCGGGTGATCGGCTGGTTTGCATCATGGCCAATTGCTATGAAATGGCGACATTGTACTGGGCCTGTCAAATGCTGGCCGTGACCTTTACGCCGTTTAACTGGCGGGCGACGGCGGATGATATTGCCTTTGTCCTGGAGGATGCTGATCCACGACTGATTGCCTTTGACGGTGCCGCAGCGGAAGCTGTTCAAGGCGCACTTGATAATGTCGACAAAGATGAGAACACATTGGTGACGGCTGGAGACAATCTTCCCGGCATCAGCTTTGCGGATTTTCTGAAATCCGATCCTGTTGCTGGCCCGGTTGGTGCCACAGACGATGACATCTGTCTGATGTTATATACGTCAGGAACGACCGGGCGTCCCAAGGGTGTGCCACGCTCGCATCGGGCTGAACGGACGGCAGCGGCGTCGGTTATTGCGCATCTCCGCTATCAGTTCGGCGATAGCGCACTTGGCGTCATGCCGCTCTTTCATACGATGGGCATTCGTATTCTTTTATGTTCGATGATGATCAATGGCGCGTTGATCAATATGCGGGGCTTTAACGCCATCGAAGCGTTACAGCTCATTGAGCGGGAAAAGATAAATACATTATTTCTGGTGCCAACAATGTTTCACGACATGTTGGCGCAGAAGAGTTTTGCCCACACAGATATTTCCTCTGTCCGGAATGTTGCCTATGCCGGCATGGCAATGACCAGTGAGCTCGAGAGACGATGCGTCGAACAGCTTAAACCCGAAATATTCGCCAACTATTATGGCTCAAGCGAGATATTCACTTTCACTGTTTGTGACCATCTCGACAAAAAACCGGGGGCGGCAGGCTGGCCGGGGCTCAATCAGAGTATCCGGGTTGTGCGGGCCGACGCTGATGGTGGCGTCAGACCGGACGAAGTTCTGCCACCGGATGAAATTGGAGAAATCGTGGCGACAATGGATAGTCCCGAGGCTTTCAAAGGATATTGGAACAGACCTGACGTCGATGCGAAAGCCATTCGGGATGGCTGGTACTTTACGGGTGATCTCGGTTATTTCGATGAAGACGGCGAGCTTTTTCTTGCGGGTCGGATTGACGACATGATTATTTCAGGTGGCGAGAATATTCACCCCGAAGAGGTCGAAGATACACTGGCGGATTGTGATCTTGTCTCGGCGGCCGCAGTTGTTGGATTGCCTGATGAACGCTGGGGACAAAAGGTGGTTGCCTTTATCGAGGCGGCCAGCGACAACGCCACCGCTGGGGCACTCGATGCGTTTTGTACGAACTCGACCCTTGCGCGGTTCAAGCGGCCTCGGGCATATGTGTTTGTCGAGAGCTTGCCAAAATCTGCCTCCGGCAAATTATTGCGGCGGCATCTTCGGGATGGGGATTATTCCATGTCGTCAGAATTTTGAGAGTACCCTCTAGGGATTTGAGTCGAAGGAAAAAAATTATGAGCAAAGATTACGCGGCCGAGCGGGGCGCCCTGTTGAAAGAGCTGGATGGACTTCGAGTTGAGGTCGATGCGAAGAAAAAGATTGGCTACCTGATCCTTGATCGACCGCCGCTTAATATCGTGTCCTATACCGGGCGGTCGCAAATCCGCGCGATTATCGAAGCGATGGACGAGGATGATGATGTTGGCGTGATTGTTATCCGCGGCGAAGGTGGGACCTATACCTCCGGCGGCGATGTCAAAAGCTTCCCGGATATTCCTTTCGACGGTATGTCAGACCTTGCCTGGAACATAGGGGCGCCGGAACGCTGCACGAAGCCGGTCATTGCGGCGCTGGAAAAATATGCCTTTGGTGTCGGATTCGAATTGGCGATGGCCTGTGACTTTCGTCTTGCCACCAAGGACACCGTCGTTGCCTTGCCGGAAATCAACCTTGGTGAAATGCCAGGCTCAGGCGGCAGCGTTCGTGTGGTTAAGATCGCCGGGCTGACGCGGGCCAAGGACATGGTGATGCTCGGAAAACGTATTCCGGCACCGCAGGCGAAGGATTGGGGATTGATCACAGAGGTTGCAGATGATTCCGATGCGCTCACAGCGCTGATTGAAGATTATGCGGTAAACCTCAATGCCAAGGGGCCGCTGGCTTTGCGTGCCCTGAAACGCGTGCTCAACTCGGTTTATGACACAAGCCTGAAAGTGGCGATGGACATCGAAGGCCATTCCTATGAGAAGCTGCGTTCGACGCAGGACTACAAAGAAGGCATTGATGCCTTCGCTGAAAAACGCAAACCAAACTATATCGGCAAGTAACAGCGGGCTATCGATTTAGGTCAGAGGCACGTCCGGGTCTTCACCTGTCTCAGTCTCGGTTTCTTCATTTTGCGGCGGTGTCTCCAAAGACGTCGTTGTCGGTCCGCTGATGAGGGTCAGGGTTGCGACGCCACCTTGTTGCAATTCGTCTGAAACAGGTTGAACAAACTCAGGCAAGGCGGGTTGGGCGATCACAACTGTGCTCGGCGGACCAAAGACCTGAGAGACTCCAACGCCACACAAAATACCAAAGACAACGGCAGCAGCGGCGGCACGGAACCAACTGCCGTTCGATTGCGGATACCAATGCACAATGGTTGCCAGAAACCCGTCATTCTCGTTTGCGGCAACGGGCATGGGGGTGCGCTGAAGGTTGAAGACGGATTGACGCAATTCGGCTGACAGTTTCGGTTGGGGCAGGCTATCAAGCGCGGCATCCAATTCCCGCGCTTCCTTATGCAGAGATTGGGCGTCCGGCGATGTCGCAATAAAGGTCTGTATCGCATCGCGTTCGTCTTCAGGCCATCTTTGGGTATCTGACCCAAAGATATTGATCAAGTCGCGGACGCGATCCAGCGTGGTTGGATGGCTTGTTTCTGACATCATCTTTCTCCTAGTAATTCTGTTGCCTGCGGCTGAAGTCGTTGCCGAAGGCTTCGCCGTCCGCGCGCCAAAAGGGATTCAACGGCTTCGACGGAGATCTCCAGCAGGTTGGCGGTTTCGGCACCAGAAAACCCTTCATAATGTATAAGGATAATGGCGGTCCGCTGTCTTTCAGGCAGATCGTTCATGGCATTTTTCACGGTCGTCGCAATATCAATTCGTCGGTCGGTCGCATGGCCGTCGAACGGGTCTGACAGATGTTCTGCCGTTTCAATTGGCTCCGGGTGCTTTTTGCGTTTGTGATCGATACAGAGATTGCGGGCAACTCTGAACAGCCAGCCTTTGAGACTTGCGCCTCCTGGTTCCCAGCTTGGCGCCTTTTTTAACAGCCGGATAAAAGTCTCCTGCGCGACGTCTTCGCCCTGTGCGGCATCGCCCAGAAAGTAGGCCGCGTATCGGCCAACAGCCGGCAGATGCCGATCTACAACTATTTCCCAGGCAGCAATGTCACCGGCACCAATTTGGGCGAGGAGTGCATCATCCGACACACCGGCCTCGCCCGTATCGGGCCCGGGAGGGGAGGGGGGCCAAATCCTGGAGGAGCTACCGTCCAACAATCATGTTTCCGATCTGTAGGAAAGGCTTACCGGCTTCCGCGACCCCGGCGACCACCGCGCCGCCAATCAGGAACTTCGCTGGCTTCCATCACGCCATCGCCATTTTCGTCATAACGCTTGAACCAGCGTTTCATCGGGGCTGACAGTTCGTCGGCGGTGACCTTTTGGTCGCCATTGGAATCGAGCAGGTCAAATAGTGTTACGGACCGCCAGATATGGAGACTACGTCCCCGACGACGCATCTCATCGACCGACAACCCTTTGTCGTTGTCGATATCCACGGCGCCCAAAATCTTGGACTGATCCGTTGCAATCTCGTCAGTTGTTACCTTGCCATCGCCATTGAGGTCATAGAGCCGCATAAAACGGCGGGCACGTCTGGAAGATCTTTTTGATTTCTTAGCCTTTTTGCCTTTTTCAGCCTTGGCGGCATCAGGCGCCTGGGCGAGCTGGTGGCCTCGCCAGTTTTGACGGTCGCCGTCATTTGCCGAGGTGATGGTGGGGATTGCGAATAGCAGTGCTACTGCTGACATTGAGGATATGAGGATAAACTTCTTGGACATAATAATTCTCCGGTTCAAAGGTCTCTGTAATCGTCTTTCACCAACGCCATCTCTTGAATATGTGATGTGCTGGCAACTCCGTCCACTCAAGACACGAGTATAAACATTAAAACCAGTCGTATTTTCTCGAACGATGCGATCGTACCTTGCGTGTCGCGCCCGCTTGTTTCACTCTGGCGCAACGAAAAAGGACTTTCTAGCGACCAATGGCTCCAGTTGTTTTGTCTTCAATTGAAACCTTCGATGGCGACCGATGCGTCGATATCTTCCAGCGCGAAGATGGTACGTTCGGTTTTGACGAATTTCGGCGTGATCCGGAAACCAAAACCGGCTGGTTCCGAACAGGGCATTTTGAAAAGGATGTTTTTACTGCGCGAGAAGACGCAATGGAGGCTGCAAAGGCGCGTGTCGCTTGGTTCAGTGATGCCCTAAAATTTTTGGCGGAGCATAACAAAAACTGATGGTAGGCAAAAAATCCAAAAGCTGGCACTGGTCGCAGGATGAGCATCAGCTGTTCAAAAAAATCGGCATCAAACAGATCGCCTATGTGCCTGATGCCGGCCACACATCGCTGATCAAGATGGCAATCGCCGATAATGCGATCAAGCCGGTGTCTTTGACGTCGGAAGAAGAAGGTGTCGCGGGCTTCATGAACAAATCCATGTTCCTTGTCGACATGCTCAAGATCAATCTGACCGGTGATATGCAGCAGAGATGTTCCCGCCGTCTGGGCTTCAACCATTGCCCCTGATGCGTTTCCCGCCGCTGTCCCGGTACTGGTAAAGGCAACACCGAGACGGGCGCCAACGCGGGCATAGGCGTCAGCCATGTTGATCGCACCGGGTTCGCTGCGGGCACTGACATAACGGATTTTGCCGCGCTGCCCGATGGCGTCGAGAAACGGCATGTTGTGGATTGAAATCACACCAAAGGCGGCGCCGACGCCACATTCCTCCAGAAAGGCGGTGATGACTTCGCCGACAGTTGCCTTACCCGACATGGCGTGACACCCCCCCTGAAAGATCGATGGTTGACCCGGTGGTGTAGGAAGAGAGCGGTGTGCCCAGAAAAAATAATGCCTGCGCTGCTCTTCCAGGCCGAAGGCGGCCATGTAGGCTTGAATGGCTTCTTCATCTGACATCTTGCCCGCACCCAACGCTTGCGCGGCATCTTGTGCTTGCTTGGCCAGGTGATCCTCACGGACAACGCGCCCATCAGAGAGCTGTAGAAGATCTTCTTTTTGGCTCGTCCGCCGCCAGTATTCGGCAACCATCACCTTATCGCCATCACACCAATTGGCCAGCGCATCCTGTGTGTCAGACCCTTCAAACGACACCGGATCAGCTTTGGGGTACTTCTTTTTAAACTCTTCTGCTGTCAGCCAGTCACTGACAAAAGCGTATTCCCAATCTGACGCATCAAACTCTGTCGAACTCGCGTCCCAGCGCACCATCAAGGGGTTCGCAACGCGCTTGATTTTCGCTGCCAGCTCAAACGATTCCGCATGCGCATACTCAATACCCAGCCTGAAAAACCCAAACCCGCCGGTAACGGCGTGGTCAATAGTGGTGGTGTAGGCCACGTCAGCGTGAGACCCGCGCTCGATTGCGCGAACAAGACCTCCGATGACCTCGGCGGTGTCTTCATCCGCGCCATTGTCGACCGGGCTGACTTCGATCGATGGCCTGTTCATACGGGTAAATCGTTATGCCGCCAAAGCCCAAGAAGGCTATCCATTTAGCCACTGAATACATAGAGGACGTAGAGCACACTGATATAGCCGGGCCTACAAAGCGGCCCTCGGTCTCATCGGCAGAAATGATTACATCGATGCTGGCTATGCAGGATGCGCAGAAGTCAAAGGCTAAATACACCCTGCGTCAGATTGAGAAGGCTTTAGGTTAGCTCAAAAGATTCTGGTCTAGTGGGAGAAGATCAAGCCCTAGTCGGGCGAGCTGAACCTCAACCACATTCAAATGAACGTCTGTATAGCCGTCGTCTTTTAGTGGGCGAGGGATCTGAAATACCCATGTGTCTTTGCGGACCTGTCTGGAAAAATAAAGGGAGAACTCATCATCTAAGTCCTCCCTCCGTACACAGTCTTCTGACTGTATCTTTGCTATAACAACGTTAACGTGGGTAACAACCGGCACCTAAGCGGCCACCTGATCCCAGGGAAATATCCCGGCTGTTCCAGGCGTAGGCTTCTGCTTGGCTGTCTCACTATTCGCTACAAACCAATCCTGAAAATCGCTCACGCTTAAAGACGGCACAAAACCAACGTCCTCACCGTGATTCTCTTTAAACAGTTTCTCCAGCGTAACCGAGACAGCTTCGAACGCCTTAGCGGGGTTAGTATGCGCCACGCACAGACCTTTTGTCTTTTCATCGTCAGAGACAAAAAAATGCGCACCATCTACATATTTATATAAAACGTTTACTTGTTCCATCGCCGATCTCCTGATTATCCCCATTTCAAGAGCATGCTAATTGCCTTAAACGCAGATTAACATCTAGTGCCCCATCCTCACACGATAAGAATATGCATCTCGAAACGGGGGAAAACAAGACTGGTATATATACCACATAATTACTTTAAAAATCAATATATACGATATTAATCTTGCTCCTGTGCGGGATCTTTCTTTGCCCCACGACACCGATAGACAGCATATTCTAGCAAAATTACTACCACAGATGCGGCCCCATAAATAGCAAATCCATATTCAAACTGAAGTGGGCCCGCCGTCTGCGAATTCCCAGGCCCCAAGAAGAGAGGCAATCGGGAAAGTCATTAAGACGAGAAGAAATCTCCTCTTCGGTGCCGGGGTCTTCTTAAAAAAGAAAAAACCTAATATCAGCGAAACTGCGTAAACCGGGACCGTGCCACCAAGAACGACGAGAAAAAACAAGAGCTCATTCCTCACCAACAACAGTTAGGCCCGCGCCTTCGTCGGGAACGGCAATGGGTTTTGCGGCGGGCTCTCGATAGCTTTCCATAAGCGCTACGTGCCGTTCTTTAGGCGGGTAGAGGAAAGCGTCAATTATCTGTCGGTGTGTCTTCATCATTGTGCTCTACGTCCTCTATGTATTCAGTGGCTAAACGGTATTATAAATGATGTGGCTGTAGAAGAATGGCTTAAAATAAGGAATGCTTGATACACCAGCGGAACGATTAGAGTACGCCAGAGAGACGCATAAGGTCAATTGCACCGTGCCGTTCAAAGACGGGTGAACGTGATCGCGACATAGTGCGAGCCCGACAATTTCGCCATTCTGTTCCGCCACAATCACACCAGATAAACGCCGTCTCTCATCCTTTTCCAGCGACGCCTTGAGAAGCTCCGTACCGGTGATCGGATCCATCGGCGTGATCATCAGGTAGTTTTCGTCTTCCGCCAGGCTGACTTGCAGCGCGCAAATCCCCGCCGCATCGTCTGGCGTTGCCAGTCGGTAAACATAATCGGCACACAAAGGCCGGTTATTTAGAGGCAATGCTGTCGCGATCATCGTCATGCGGGATAACGGGGTTGGTGAATCTGATGGAAGACAGGATTTAACCGTAGGCGGGTTTAACAAGGATTAAACTAGCTTTGAGAGTTCTACCCCCCCCCTTACGCCGTCAACAACTGGCGTAATTCAGTCTGGATTAATGCCCGCATTCTACACGACGACAGAGGGTATAATTTTGTACATGCTCCACCGCGATCACAGTGGCACCGATCAGCGTCGCGACGCGTTCGCCGGTTTCTCCCAGACCCTCGTGACCGAAGCTCGCTGCTATGACGAGTACACTTAGACCGATAAATCCCAGCGACGCAACGAGCCAACTCTTGTGTTTCCGACACCCCATCGAAAGCGCAATGATGCTGAGAGGGATGACCAGCCAAAGCAGCCAGACGTGAAACGCCTCTTTTCCAAAAAGGGTTGCGCCCAACGCGGGAAAAATGGCCAAAAGCATTGGCAGACTAAGGCAATGGATTGCACAAAATCCCGACGTCGTCACCGCGAACTTGTCCAGGAACGGTATATATTGCGAAAAATTGTTCATGCTACTTTTACCTCTTCTGAACCTATCGATTGCCAGGACTTGAAAAATGCCTCGATTGTTTTTTTCGGTATGTTGCGGGTGATAAATACAAGTTTGGTTTGGTGGTCGTCTTCGGGCCAGTCATCCAGCCACACCGGGTCGTGGAAAACATGCTGGACCCCGTGGATGACGGCAGGACGTCCGGGCATTTCTGCGAGATGAACCACGCCCTTAACGCGCAGCAAATTCTCGCCTTTATCCGCAATAAGCAGCTCGAGCGCCGTGGTGAAGGTCAACGTACTGATTGGTTCATCGAGGACGAAACTATAGGCCTGAATATCCGTACCATGTCGGTTCACGTCATACCCATCGCCATGATCATGATCGTGGTAGGCCTCAGCATTTAGCCAGGCGCAGACCTCGTCTGGCCGATCACTGGGATTATATTGTCCGGTGTTGAACAGCCTTGCCAAAGAAAACTGGGGATCGTTTCGATCCTGTATCATGGCGCCGGGGTTAATGTTCTCAAGCCGCTCTCGTAGCCGCCGGACATCCTTAGCTGATACAGGGTCTTTTGCGAGATCTGTCTTTGTCAGGACGATACGATCAGCCACCGCGACTTGTTTCAGACACTTCTCTAAAGTGCTATCACCGTTAATCACATCGACGGTTGTTATGACTCCGTCCAGGGTGAAGAGGTCTGTTATCGATGTATCGATTGCCAATGTGTGAATGACTGGTGCGGGATCCGCGAGACCAGTCGTTTCAACAATCAGGCGGCTAAAAGCAGGAATTTCGCCGCTGGCGCGTCGCTCATGAAGCGTTAACAGCGTTTGTCGAATGTCACCGCGGATCGTGCAGCACAGACAACCCGTGGTCATTTCGATCAGCTGTTTGCTGCTATGCTCCACCAGGAAATTATCGAGACCGACTTCTCCGAACTCATTGACGATTACGGCCGTGTCCCAAAACTGGGGCTCGCGGAGGATTATGGACAATAAAGTAGATTTTCCGCTTCCAAGGAATCCCGTCAGGAGTGTTACCGGGATCCGGGTCACGCGCTTCCTCCGTCAAATCGAATGCGCTCCAAATTCGGATAGGCGGGTGAAACTTCGCTCGGCAAATTTAACGTCAGGACAAGGCGCGTCTGTCCGGTACCTACGATTGGCGGAGAACGATGAACGACACCTCTACTTTTTACATCTTTTGCCCCTTTGAAAAGGGCGACAGTGTGTTTAGGAATTTTATGGACTGAACCCTTAAACTCTCGCTGTTCTGCGACAGCTCGATCAGCATCGTCGTCGCTGACATATTTCGTGCCGGGCCCAAAATAAGTCGTCAAAGCCCGCAAACGGACATGGTCGCGATGAAACTTCCAACATGAATCATGTTCGACGACGTCGAGTCCGATATCAACCAGCTCTGTCTCTGCGATGTCAGCAAACAGGGTGGCGATCTCTACGACATCTGAAACGAAAAGGGTTGTTTCATTGCATTGAGACGTAGCTGACGCTTCAAGAATTTGATCTAGCGCACTTTCAAATTCTTCCCGACGCGCTAAAATGCGACCACATGGCAAATGATCCGACGAAAGGGACAATAGCCATTTCTCCACGCCCGATGGCAACGGACGATGCCAAAGCGTAAGGTCGATTAAGGGCTCTGCAATACGGTGTAGAACTTCGGATAAATCGTCCTCCACAATTACCGCGGCGGAATCAGGATGAAGGCGCATTGTTAGGGCCGTCACCGGATTTCCTTCTTCCAATGTTCTTGGATCGACCATTTCTTCCATGTCTTGGACTATGCTCGGCAGCATTGCTTAAATAACATGTTATTGGAGAGAATTTTTTGTAGCAACCGCTATGGGTTGTGATTTTGGCTCAATGTTTGGCAGCAACTTGATCTTTACACTCACCGTTCACAAATAATCTTGATGAGCAACAAATTGCTTGAAGAACCAAACGCATGCAGTATGTGTCTCCATCCATACGTAACAGGCGCTGTTAAATTAGGAGGCTGCTCGTGACCCGTTGTATGGCCGTTCTTTGCACTGTATTGATAACGAACGTCGCCGTGGCGGCAGAAAATCGATTTCGAACATTGGGCTGGGAAGACCTGGTGCCGAAATCGACGCCCCTTAACAGTGTAATCACCAAGCTTAAGCACGATCAGCAGCTGGATGTTGTTACCTTGGTCAGTATCCGAAATTTGAAGCGGGAAACCTCTTTGTCTGAAGTCAGCGAAGACGCAGAGGAAGCGATTGAAATCCGTCATCGCCTCAAAAAGCTGGGTCTCGATCCGGACAAGCTTATGAAGGCCTTTGATCGGATGGAAAGTGACGTCAAACAACGCGAAAAGATGACCGTCCGAAGCCTGGACGGAAAACGGATACGCATACCTGGTTATGCCTTACCCTTGGAGCATGCTGGAACCGGCGTAACTGAAATGCTGCTGGTCCCCTATGTCGGCGCTTGCATTCATGTGCCGCCGCCGCCGGCCAACCAGACACTCTATGTGAAGCTGGCCCAGACATATAAGGCAAAAAGCTTGTTTGATCCTGTCTGGATTACGGGTCGCATAAAAATTCGCGCGACGAATAAATCACTTAGTCTTATCGATGGAACGGCGGGGGTTGATACCGCCTACACGGTGGAAGACGTAACCATTACACCATACAAGAAATAGCTTTTGCGCAGTCGACCAGATATCGAAATTTCGCGCAACAATCATGTTGGTAAATGAGTAATGGAACAATTTGTGGACCGGTGCGACGTCATCGGGTTTTCGAATGGAGAAGGACTATGAATTTGGAGCGCGGCTTGAACAAATCCATTGCAGCCATTTTTACCTATGCTGTTTTTTGCTCGACGGCAATTTACGCAGAAGCTAACGCAGAAGGACGTCCGCATCAGCACGGTGTAGGGCAACTCGATATCGTTATCGAAGGCAATCACGTCGAAATAGAACTGACACTGCCAGGTGTTGATGCTGTTGGTTTCGAGCATGCAGCGAAAACAAAAAAACATCGGCGTGCGGTACGGAAAGCCTCCAAAACGCTTAAAGACGGTGCGCGGATCATCGCTTTCCCGGCCGTCGCCCAGTGTCGCTTCGAAAAGGTTGAGGTAAAATCAACGATGCTTGATGACCATGGCAAGCACGGTCACCACAAAGAAAACCACGCCGCAAAAGAGGTTCACGGGGAATTTAATGCCCATTATCGTGTGGAATGCGGACAGACGGCCAAGCTGACATATCTGGATCTGACATTTTTTAAAGCATTCCCCACCGCACAAAAACTCGTTAGCCGCTGGATTGTGGCTGGCAAGCAGGGGGGCGCTACTTTAACTGCGTCCAAGACCCGGCTAACCTTCTAGTCCTGTTCGTTTAGGTAAGGCATGAAGCTGCTCGAAATCTGCGCCAGATAATGATTGAGCTTTCAAACGTTCGATTTCGTTGGCGAGCCTCCGATCCGCTGCTTATTGACATCGCTAAGTTAAGCGTCGGAAACGGAGAACGCGTGTTCCTCGAAGGGCCGAGTGGAAGCGGTAAGTCGACGTTGCTCAACCTGCTGGGCGGCGTGATGGTGCCGGAAGATGGCACTGTCAGCATTGACGGCGCTGATCTGACCGCCCTCCGGCAGGGCGTAAGAGACACCTTTCGGGCGGATCGGATCGGCTTAATCTTTCAGATGTTCAACCTGATCCCCTATTTGGACCTGGTCGATAATGTTGTCCTGCCGTGCAAATTTTCTACCCGCCGCGCACGGATCGCACGGGAGAAATCAGGAAGTGTCGAGGACGAAGCGCGACGTCTTCTCCGCAATATAGAAATTGACCCAGATATGCTCGGGGATCGCCCGGTTGCGACGTTGAGTGCTGGTCAGCAACAACGGGTGGCGGTGGCACGATCCCTGATCGGTTCGCCGCAACTAATCATCGCCGATGAACCCACCTCGGCCCTCGATCAGAACGTCCGCCAATCCTTTATGTCTTTATTGTTCAAAGAGGTCGCCGATGTGGGGGCGACGCTCTTATTCGTGAGTCACGATGCCAGTTTGGCCGTGGATTTTGATCGACGCCTGATCATGTCCGAAATTAACGAAAGTGGCGCCAAATGACGACGGCAAGAGCTGCTTTTTTCCTGGCATTCAAAAGCTTGCTTAACCGATATATCACGGCTGGTCTCACCATCTTTGCCATCGGCGTTAGTGTTATGTTGGTGCTGGGTGTCGAAAGAGTCCGGCAGAACGCGAAGCTCAGCTTTGCGAATACCATTTCAGGAACGGACCTAATCGTTGGCGCGCGTAGCGGCTCCGTTCAGCTATTACTTTATTCTGTCTTCCGTATTGGCAACGCCACGAACAACATTTCTTGGAGAAGCTACCAGGATATCGTGAAACGGTCCGACGTGAAGTGGACGATACCTTTGTCGCTTGGTGACTCTCACCGCGGTTATCGGGTGCTGGGAACGACGGAAGATTACTTCAAGTTCTATCGGTACGGCTCAAAACGGTTACTGAAATTTTCCGGTGGTAAACCATTTGGGGATGTCTTCGATACTGTCCTCGGCGCCGAGGTTGCCGAAGCGCTGGGGTATAAGGTTGCCGACAAGATTGTTATCGCCCACGGTTTAGGGACAGCCGGTTTTACGAAGCATAACGACAAACCTTTCACCGTCACTGGGATATTAGAGCGAACCGGAACACCTGTTGACCGCACCGTCCATGTCAGTTTGGCTGGCATAGAGGCAATTCATCTCGATTGGCGCGGCGGCAGCCGGGTTCCGGGAATGTCCGTCACAGCGGAGCAAGCCCGCAGCCTTTCCTTGACACCGAAATCAATTACCGCCGTTCTGGTTGGTCTTAAATCTCGTCTTGGCGCGTTTCGGGCTTTGCGGGCGATCAACGAGAACCGCCGGGAGCCCTTGCTCGCTATTCTGCCCGGCGTCGCTTTGCAGGAGTTATGGAGTCTCATGGGAACCGCCGAGGCCGCTCTCGGCATTATTGCCCTATTCGTGGTCGTCAGTGGTTTCATCGGTATGGTGACAATGCTGCTCGCAAGCCTTAACGAACGTCGCCGGGAGATGGCTATCTTGCGGGCGGTGGGAGCTCGACCGACGCATGTATTCTCTCTGTTTGTCCTTGAAGCCTGGCTCCTCACGCTGCTTGGCTGCGTGCTGGGTGTCGCTCTCTTGTATCTTGGTGTGAGCATCGCTCAACCAATTATCGAGACGCGCTTCGGTCTATTTGTACCTATGGATATACCAAGCTTTGGGGAGTGGATCATTCTGGGCGCTATTATGAGCGCGGGCACAATCGCCGGTGCCTTGCCCGCCTTTCTGGCCTACCGTAAATCCGTTGCTGACGGTTTGACTATTCGGACATAAGGGCCGAGAGGTGAAAACAATTCACCGACGTGTTCAGTTGCCTGAAAATACCAATGAGAAAATTCCGAACAAGCCGGTTGAGCAATTCCTGCCGCACCCTATAATTCTTCAGGAGAGGGGTAGGCGGAGGCTCTGACCTGCATCTCCATCAATTTTTACATTTGCGAGGCAATGATGAAAAAGACCGTTACATTACTGGTCGCGGCGTTGTTTCCCTATAGTGCGTTGGCGGGGAACGTTGTCGAATATTCTGTCGGCGGCGAAAAATTCGTGGGCTATAGCGCGAAAGCGTATGACGGAAAATCAAAGGGGTTGGTGCTCGTTATCCATGACTGGGACGGGTTGACCAAGTATGAAGAACAGCGTGTCGAGATGCTTGCCGGCCTCGGGTATGACGCGTTTGCGGTTGATCTTTATGGCAAGGGCAACCGGCCGGTTAAAACCAAAGCCAAGAAGGCGGAAACCGGAAAGCTTTACAAGAACCGCGAACGGATGCGGTCGCTGATTCTTGGTGGATTGCAGCAAGCGCGTAAAACGATGGGCGGAAAAGCGGTCGTGATGGGCTATTGCTTTGGTGGCGCGGCGACGTTGGAACTCGCCCGGTCAGGCAAGGCCAGCAACATTGCGGGTTATGCAACGTTTCATGGTGGGCTGAAGACACCAAAGGGACAAAGCTACGCGAAAAGCACGCCACCTATCCTTATTGCTCATGGCGGTGCGGATCGCGCGATCAAGATGAGCCAGGTGGCTGGTATCTCAACGGAGCTTGAGGCGGCAAAAGTACCCTATGAAATTCAAGTTTATTCGGGTGCGCCACATGCCTTCACTGTCTTTGGGGCCAAGCGGTATCGTGAGACAGCGGACAAGCAAAGCTGGAAAGCATTCACCGAGTTTCTGGCAAACAATCTCGGCGGCTGATCCGGCGATAAATTCAGCCAAGAAAACGGCGGTTCTTCGGAGCCGCCGTTTTTGTTTGTGCTGAACGGTTGGTTGAGTAAGAGAGCATGGATCGGGAATATGGTTTCCCGGTTACGGTGGCGATCACCGCCTGCTAAGATCGATTGTAGAATTTAAAATACGGAAAGGCGGAATCCTTGCGTCTATACGGTTTGATAATAGCCGCGATGGTCTTTTTGATTGTAACAGGCGGTGCGACGGCAATGTCGAAACCGCTGGAACTCACCTGGGACAAGCTCATCCCGGAAGGCAGCGGGCCTGACTACACACGGGTATCGCCGGTTTTGCAGATCATCAAGGGCCTGATGTCTGAAGACGCCAAGACGCCGCCGGTGGTCGCCTCGCTCAATGGTCAAGAGGTACGCTTGTCTGGCTATGTGGTGCCGCTCAAACACGAGGGGACGCGGGTTAGTGAGTTCTTGCTGGTACCCTATGTTGGGGCTTGCATCCACGTGCCGCCACCGCCCCAAAACCAAATCGTGCATGTGACTGCCAAAAACCCGATTGCGGTCAAAGGACTCTTCGCTGCGGTTACTGTCACAGGGAATATGAGCACGCAGATGACTGACACTGAATTGGCTGAGACCGGCTACCGTATCACCGGCGGCGACGTCCGGCCCTTCAAGGAATACCGTCGCGTCAGAGAATTAAAGGGTCATGCACCGAACGATTGATCGGTATTTAACTGTCCGTGTCTCGAACTCGTTGAATTCCTGATGAGCGACCTTGCTGTCTATTCCAGCCTCTTCCTCAGCGCCTTTTCGGCGGCGACCCTGTTGCCCGGATCGTCAGAGGCGTTGCTGACGGGATTTATTGCCAAAGAAAAGGGGACGTTGGGATTGCTCCTGGCGGTGGCGACAATCGGCAATGTGGCGGGCTCCGTTGTCAATTATGCGCTGGGGCGGTTTTTGATCGCCTATCGAGACCGAAAATGGTTTCCCGTCTCGGAGTCCGGCTATCAACGTGCTGTCCATTGGTATGAACGCTATGGCCTCTGGACGTTGCTGCTGGCCTGGCTTCCGATCATCGGCGATCCGCTGACAGTGATCGCCGGGGCATTACGAACCCGGTTCTGGGTGTTTTTGGTTCTGGTCTCTATTGGAAAATTCGGCCGTTACCTTTTTGTCGCGGGCGTGGCGGTTTCCTGGTTTGGCTAAACAGGCCCAAGACTCTACGTCGACAAATTCCAGTGCCTGATGGTTGTAGAGCGTACGCAACAGATCGAGATGATCAAGCAGCGCGGCGCAAAATTGAAGGCGCTTAATAAGGCGGCGGTGTCGGGGTAAAACTGTTCGACATTCTGGACCAGCAGACCCCAGGGTGATTTGTCGTCAGTCTTGAAATCCTGTTCGCTAAAAGGGTCAAAACGGCAATCCCAGTTTTGCTGTGTGACGATACGCGACCGCGCGGCTTCCTCCATGGAGAGGGCCGCAAGCTCATCCGGTGTGATGACCCTTTCCAGCACGGTTTGATCGATAGCATTCCGAACCAGGAAAGGCCGTTGGTTCCAGTAATCCGCATAGAACGCGTCCATCGGCGGCAGGGTATCGAGAATGGCAATGGCGTTAGACATTACGCTACTCGTATTCTATTATTCAGCAGCACTCGCCTTGGCTTTCGCGTAACGGCTTTCTGGGACCCGCAGACCCAGCCGGTCGCGCAGTGTTTTGCCTTCATAGGCCGTGCGGAAAAGACCCCGGCGTTGCAATTCCGGCACCACCAGATCGACGAAGGACGCAAGTTCATCGGGGAACATTGACGGGATTACATTGAATCCGTCACAGGCGCCGTTCTCAAACCATTCCTGCATGGCATCGACAACCATTTCGGGCGTCCCGATAAGGAGTATATGGCCCCGTGCCGCGGCGAAATGCTGATAGAGCTGGCGCAGGGTCCAGTTTTCCCGTTTTGCCAGCTCAATCATTTGCCAGGATCTTGTGCCAACATCGTCGACGGCCTCCAGTTCCAGGTCGGACACCAGAATATTAGGGTCCATGCCAGTTAGGTCATGTCCAATCCGGCGCGACAGAAAGGCCGGCCCGTGATCGGGATGAATCAGGTTTTGAAGCTCATCGAACTTGGCTTGTGCTTCTTCCATAGTTGGCGCGACGGTTACCGACAGGCCGGGCAGAACTTTTAAATCATCAGGTTGACGGCCATAGCGCTTAACCCGCTCTTTCACATCAGCATAGAACGCCTGTGCGAGTTCCATGCTCTGGCTGGCACCAAAGATCACATCGGCGGACTTCGCAGCGAGTTCGTGCCCCTGTTCGGAAGCGCCTGCCTGCACGATGACGCCAGGATGCGATGTGATGGCCTGTGGGGCGGACAAACAGTCCAAGTTTTATTTCAGGCATTGGAGATTTCCTGAACGTATATGGCTGGTACAGGGTCAACGATACGGCGTATTGCCGGGTTCTGACAAGGCGGCGAGGGTACTCAATTGCGCCAATTGAAGAATTCAAACAATGGTGCATTACGTTATTGCCAAGTTTTGGTATTGGCGGAGCGAGGGTACTTGGAACTGAAACGGCACCGGATGTCCGGTGCTGTTCCCTTCATGAGTAGTTAATCTGTTATTCGGATTTAGAGATCGCCCAGCGTGCAAGCTTCTGGGTGGCTGCATCTGAATGATAAATATTTTCGATGAGCTTTTGTACTCTGGCGCCGCTCGTCGGTTGGATTGATAGACGCGACTTGGCCATGTCCTTTTTGAAGGCAGGATCTTTCATTGTGGCATCGAAAGCCGCCCGTAGAGAAGCCAGCCGGGCTTTTGGTACGTTCGCCGGGACGATATAGGGACGCCCAAAGGTTTGGGTTGAAGCGAGAAGTTTTAACGCTGCAATCTTCTTTTTATCCTTAACGAAATCCCAAACCGGGGGAATGCCGGCCTTAGTCGCTGCGGGGTGAGGGTCGAGACCAAACTGGATGACCAGCCGGACTATCTTGTCCTTGATAAGATGCGGCGCGCGACTCATGAGTGATGCCCAGGCATAGCCGCAGAAGCCATCAATTTCCTTCTGTTGAATGGCCAGCACGAGATTTTTAGTGCCGCTATAGCCTTTGACCAATTTGATTTTGGCGCCGACGAGATTGCGGAACATATTTGCCTGGTCGTGGGTCGTCGAACCGATTTGATCGCCGCCCATGATCACCTGCGTCTTCATCATATCCTTAAAGCTTTTCGCAGGATGCTCATGACGGACAAGGCACATTGTTGTAAATCCAGATGCACTGCCGACATAACCGAATTTTAAAGGGTTATATTTTACGCGCTTGGGGTCGCCGAGAATGGGTTCAACAAGGGAGCCTGGCATCGTGCCGAGCATATTGCTGCCATCCTTTGGTGCAATTTTTGCGAGCCAGGCCGTTGCCTTGCGGCCACCGGCGCCCGGCATGTTTTTGACAATAATGCTCGATTTTTGTCCGAGATGTTTTGTGAAGTGCTTTGCCAGCGCTCGACCATAGGCGTTAAAGCCACCGCCGGGCCGCGACGCGATTGTCAAAACGAGTTGTTTGTTCTTGTAAAAAGCATCCGCCGCGACAGAACTTGCTGTCGTGATGGAGACTGGTAAAACGGCTGCCGTTGCGACGGCCAGGATTGTTAATTTTTGCATTGTTGCCTTCTCTGTTTGTTGAAGTTTTTGCCAAGCATTATTATCCGCACAATAATAATGCTTTTTCCTGTTTCAGGATAGACCGGTCGTCCTGAATATTGGTGAGCCGTCGACTAATCTCTTACTCGGCTTCCAGCGGCGCGTGGAGTTTTGTTTCCGCTATGACAATGCCGCCCTGTGTGCGTTTGGCGAGTACCGGGGGTAAGGGGCGTTCCCCGTCGATGCTCAGCCACAGTCGTAACAAATGGCGGGCGCGATCAGGCTCAGGCCAGTCTTCAAAGGCTGTCCGGCCATGCAGAGTCACATGATTAAACAGGAACTGAATGTCGCCTTTTCAAACCGCATTTTCATATGCAGCTCGGCCAGGAGTTGATCAAACAGATCCATGGCTTCTTTCTGTTCCGGTGTCGTACGTGGCACCTCGTCGAAGCGCCGGGGTGCGATAACCCCGTTCGCGTGCATCCTTGTTGTAATCTGCATCAGTGAGTTTTTTGACGTGATCAAGAATATGGCCCTTCGCATTCTGTGAGACCGCTCGTCCGAGATGAGCGCCGAGACCAAAGAAGGCGATCGCCGCCTGGACACGGCTGTATCGCTCGATTGGAAATCCCCGAAGCAGAGTTATCCCGAGTCCCTGAAGCAATTGCTGTCGTATGGTCTTGAGGGTTTCGCCAAATACAGGCAGAACAAAATTGGCTTTCGAAATGTCCTGGATATCTATCCCGTCCGTTTCGATCTGGCTTATGGCTCGGTCAATATCCGCTATCTCCTCCGAACTGATTTGATGAATCCAGTCGTCACAGGATTGCAGCACGTCGCCGGTCCATTCAGAGGGGTCGATCACGGGGACGCCGGCTTCTGCGACCAGTCGTTCGGTTTCTGGAAGTCGTAACGTCATTCTGCTGATGACCTGTTTGCCATTAAATCAATTGTCTTTAAATCAATTGTCTTTCCCGCACTGGTTTTGCCTTGCGATCGGAAATGACCGAGTTTTTGCAACAAGGGCGCATCAGTGACGCCATAGAGAATGGCGTTGTTGTTCTCGTCGAGATTAACGTGATGCCGCCAGAGATGGTTGGGCACGACAAAGATGTCGTTCTTCTGCCACTCATAGCGCTGACCCGCGATATCGGTATAGCCATGTCCTTCGATACAGCAATAGAGCGTGCTGGCGGTCTGGCGGCAAGGCAGGGTGGCTTCGCCCGGTCGTAGTAGCTGTGCGTTATAGCCGAGCGTCGTGAAAACCGGTTCACCATCAATCGGGTCCGTGAAGTCGATCTGGATCGCCTCATAGGGGCTGCCCTCTTCGCCAGCGAGACCCTCCAGCGTGCTCTTAATATCGGTTCCCGGATAATGCATCAGGGGGGAGCTGCCCTGGCCGGCACCACGATTGTTTGGCGTAAAGGTGGGTAGCATGCCACCGCTACCATAGTGGCGTTTGGAAAACTGTTTGGAGGGTGCCGCAACATTGGCGGTCTTCGACGGGTCTTCCTCTTCAATCCAGATACAGTCGAGCTGTTCCATCAGCGGCCAGTCGAGCACATCCATCCAGATCACCGGGTCGGTATCGTCATTACCATGGCCGTGCCAGGTGCCGTTGGGGGTGAGGATCAGATCGCCACGATTGGCATTGCAAATCTCGCCATCGACCGTGGTGTAGCCACCGGCGTTGGACAGGATGGTGCGGCTGGCATTGGGCGTGTGCATATGTGTGACCGCTTCGTCACCCGGTTTGTAAATCGAGACAGCGACACGGATTGTGTTCGTGACACGGAGCGCACCACCAAGGCCAGGGTTAAGCAGCAGGAACTGCTGACGGTCGGTAAATTCCAGCGGCGCAATTTCGGCAATGCGATGGAGATAGGGTTCGATGTCAGCCCATTTCCAGAGATGTGGTGCAGGACGATAGATCGGTGGTGGTGTTCTGACGGTCGCAGCACTCTCCGGAATGATCGAAGGCTGTTCGTCGCCGCCATGATGCCAGGGAGTCTTTTGCGGGGCATTGGCGCGCGTGCGCAACCAGATATGCAGCGGTGCTGCTTCCTGGTTAAGGCGCTCCATTTCCGCCAGGATTTCTGGCGGCAGGCTCGGGTCTGCCAGGGTTGATGCGCGTTCAGTAGCCATGTTCCGGTCTCCGGTTCCGGAGATGATCTTCCGATATTATGCGGTGTGACGCCAGTCCACGAGGACAGGCCTCATTTGTCGAAATTTCTCTAAAATTCTCGGGAAAGTTTTTGGATATTCGAAATGAATTCGAAAATAATTCGAAAAATATTTAGCTCCATTTTTATTATAACTAATATTTAATTGAAAATTATAGTTTACGAATTCTTTACATCCCTAATCCATACTTCGTGAGCCTTGGGTGGGAAGCGCCATGCAGGATGTAAGGGAAAGAACAATGGCGCAGATATCATTTGTTTCAGGAAGTTTATTTTTTGCCTTTGATGAACAGGCATCGAAGGCGGACAGGTTTGCCGCAAATATTAAAGCTTCAAAGGGCAGTCAGGGCGTAAACGCACGGCTGGACGCCGCCCGTGGCCGTTGATCGTTTAAGCGCTGCCGCGAGCACAGGGTTTGGCGCAGAGGTACAGGCATTGGGCAGCGCTGTGGCGAACACCGCCGAAGGCGTATCTATGCTGCAGGTTACAGAAACTGCCTTATCGGAAATGGCGGAGAAACTTGAGCAAATGGTCACATTATCGACAGATGCAAAATCAGAGTCGCGGTCAGAATTCGAGCGCGCTCAGTTCGATACAGAGTTTCAGACGCTGCTGGCTGAAATTGATGAAATCGCGGCGGACACGGAATTTAACGGTACCAAGATCTTGCAGGGCAATGGCTCGGGTGGTGCGCTCCAGATAAACTTTAAGGTCGGCACAGGCAGTGGCACAGGTGATGAGATCGCGGTGACCATCAATGCGGCAATGGTATCAGATTTATCCGCGACCTTGGCGAGTGCGGATTTGCAATCCGTTGACAATGCGACGATCGCCCGAACCGCCATGGCAACGGCGCAAGCGGCGTTAGACGAAATTCAAGGCGCCGTCTCTGGAAAATTGCAGGGGTTTGCCTCAGCTGCAGAAAACGGCGCATCAATGGCGGGCCGTCATGAGCAGGCGCGGGCACAGCGTGCGGCCCCCTCCGTGGTTATAGATCTGGCAGCGGTTGTTGCTGGACGAATTTCAGAAGAGCGTGGGATCGACCTGAGCGGTGGTGATGTGGCGACGATGCGGAAGCTGGTCCTTGATCTTAACAATAGCTTCGCGGATGTACCCGCCACGCCTGCAAATACAGGTAGGGCGGTCGACGTGCAGTCGGGCAGCAGCTCGTCAGCGGATCGCGGAAGTTCGGCAGAACGATCCGAGAGCAATAGCTCGCCCAACGACAATGATCGTGACGTCGCTTGACGGGATTTAGAATTTTGGAAGTGAATTGGGTTGAGAAGGCATCTGGGCCCGGAGAAATCCGGGACCTTTTTTTTGAAGGCATGACGGGGTATTTTTGCCCACCACTCAAATCTGGAGAACGCTTGATGATCATTTCGACCACAGAGACAATTGAAGGCAAACAGGTTGCAGAATATCTCGGCATCGTGTCTGGAGATGCTGTCATGGGGACCAACATTTTTCGCGATATGTTTGCAGGAATTCGTGACATCGTCGGGGGGCGTTCCGGTTCTTACGAAAAAGAGTTGCGCAAAGCCAAGCAGGCAGCGCTTGAAGCCCTCGAAGAAGAGGCCGGTGAACGCGGCGCAGATGCCGTGATCGGTGTCGACCTTGATTATGAAGTTATCGGTGGCGACAAGAACACTATGTTAATGGTGAGCGCCAACGGAACCGCGGTGAAGTTGTCATAATGCCTAAGCTTAACCACATCGCCTGCATCGCGCAGGACCCGCAAACTGTCGCCAAGTTTTATGCGACGATTTTTCAAATGTCTTTGGAACGCAAGGCGTCGTCGATCGGATTGTCGGCGACTGCGCGCGAAGGATATGTCGGTCTCAATTTCAATCCGATCCTTCCCGGGCGACCGGGACCGGCAGGGCTCGACCATTTCGGAATCGAGGTTGAGGATATCGACGACTCATTTGCCATGGCGACCAAGAAATACCCAACGGTTGAATGGGTGAAGCGCTCCGGCACACGTCCCTATGCCCAGGTCGGTATTCACGATCCGGAAGGGCAGGTCGTTGATATCAATCAGAAAGACCTCGACAAAAAACATAGTGAGGTGAAAACCGACGGTCTCTACCTTGAAGAAGACCGGGATCAGGAACGGCACATCGAATATCTCGCCCTGCGGACGCGAAATGTTGAGCACTGCGCGGAGTTTTACCACGACGTCTTCAAGATGATGCCGCTTAACCGTCAGGAAGATGATGACAATTACAGCCTGACTGATGGGCGGGTAACGTTAAAACTCATACCCTGGAAGATTGAGGATTATGTCGGCGTCGATGCCAACCGTCCGATGCTTGATCACATTGGGTTTCGGGTTGAAAACGCGGACAAAGTTCACGAAGAAATCGTGGACTATGTCGGTCAATACCCACCATCGAACGCGCCCTGTTGGCTCCTCGATATGCGGAAGAAGGATATAAAACGGGCGGAGATGCTCAAGAAAGCTGCGCCGGACAGCAAATATCAATATAGCGACAGCAACGGCGTTTGCTTCGTCACCCTGGATTAAGGAGTTCGCGTTGTCAGCACGGATTAGTCATGTTGCGTTGAATTCGAATACGCCAACCCCAATTGCGACAATGTATGAAACGCTTTTTGGGCTGGAACTGGATATGAGTTTAGGGTCTCCCGAACGCGGTGAGGTTTTGACGGACGGAAATGTTCTTCTCAATCTTCGCCCGCGGGTCCCGGGACAGCGCGTCGGGCTCGATCATTTCGGTATTGAGGTCGATGACATAGACAGTGTTTTTGCAAAACTTAAGTCAGATTACCCCGATATTGGATGGGTAGAACAACTTGAAGACGGCGCCATCGGTACGTATTTTTCGCATGACCCGGCGGGCAGTATATTTTCGCTGTCCCAAACTAACGGGGACGTCGTTGCAGACCGCCCGCAAGATCGGCCGGTCTCGGCAAATTTTGGCCGCTGGTCCGATGCCAATCCCTCTGAGCGCTATTTGCAGCATTATGCGATCCGGACGCGCAAGCTAGAGGAATGCGCTGATTTCTACGAAGACGTATTCGGTTTTGCGCATAAAAAACCGGGCGCAGGCGATCCCAATCACTACCTCACTGATGGTCGCATGACGCTGATTTTAATCCAGTGGAGCATCAACGATTATGGCGGGATCAGCGTCACGGGGCGCGGACCTGACCATATCGGTTTCAAGGTCGAGGATGGCGCAAAGGTACAAGCGGAAATAGAGGGGTATGCGACCCATTTTGCGCCGGGTAATGCCCCGATGTGGCTGCTCAATACGGTCAACCGAACGACGGACGAAAACCAGATACGATCCCGGATGGTCGCCGACTCCAATCCGGTTAGCCAATACCGGTTCACTGACAGAGACGGTGTCTTCGTCGTTGTGAGTGACAAAACTCTGGAAGGTTAATTCACTTTATACCCTTATTGGCATTGGGGTGGTCAGTCGATAGGTTCCAGAGATCCAGCTTTTAAGGTTGGTCAGTGAAATAGGGAGAACTTTATGTCTAGATTTAAAGTATTGACCTCAGCGGCAATTGCCGCCGCCGTCGGTTTTGGCTCCGTTGCCGTTTCCGCAGATGAGGTTGCTGACTTTTATAAAGGCAAACGCCTTAAAATGATCGTCGGTTCCGGCGCTGGCGGGGGGTATATTCCCCCGAATAACCCGGTTTTTAAAAGTGTCACTGACCAGCGGGTCGCTATGATAAATGCATCGATTGCCAAGCTAAGAAAGCGTAAAAACAATCCTTATGCATTAGAAGCTATCCGTGATTTGGAAAAGACAAAATTCAAGCTGCTACACGATGCCGAGAAAGAAAAACAAAAGCGCGAAGATGAAATGGCAAAACTACCGATGAAAGTGGTTGAGGTTCGGCGAGGCGATAAGGTTGTTAAAATACGGAGGAACCCAGTCACCGGAAAAGATGAGATAATTTCGGAAAGCAAATATATATCACCCGAGCAAGAAGCTTTTCTTAAACGAATGGGAAAGAATGAGGCCGACCGTAAAATCAAGCTTATAAACACCACGCACAAGGCGTATCGGGGACTTCAGTCGGACTATTTGAAGAATCAAAAACTTCAAAACACCATAAATAGGGCTAAAGCGTTAATAAGTCCATGGACTACCGGCTGGGGCGCGGTTGTATTTAAACATTTACCCTATACACAAGCCCGTGAGCTTTCAAAGTTATTCCGTGAAATAAAAGCTAATGAGCTTATGCAGGCGGTTCAGGGCGTTCTGGATCAATATGCGTCAGGGGAATTTAATATAAAAGCACTAAATGACATTGCAACGATGGCGAATAAGATTTTTATTCTATCAAAAACAGAATATAAAAATACCTTTGGTAAATATGCCGCGCCGCTTGACCCGAATATCTTTGGTGATGATCTCGAATTGATTAACTGGAACAAAAATCCGTTTGATGAAGTAGGGGACAACAATACCGGAGGCGATCCAGAAAACGGCAAATGGATAAAGTTGCCAAGCGGTATCGAAATGTTTGAGCCAACAAAATGATTGAAACTAAAATTCGGTTGCCTAATGGCGAAATTCGTAGGATACGTCTGCCGGAAGGAATGTCAAAAGAGCAGTTAAACAAAGAATTGTCCAAATATCTGCAAGGCACAACGCCGGAGGCCGCACCCAAGCTGCCGCATGAAATGACCTTTAAAGAAGCAGAGAAGGCGTTCCCTCAATTCAATACGGCTGATTTGCAGGAATATTCCCGACAAGTTTCAGGGGCAACAAGCCCTTCTGCCGAGGAGGTGCTCGCCCCGCCTCGCAAAAGGGGTGTTCTGCCCAAGGGTGACCAGATCGGCAGGGGTTTTAAAAAAGTAAAATCATCCACTGACAGAGATGGTGTATTCGTTGTGGTCAGCGACCAGACGATTGCCGGTTAACCTCGCCGCATAAAAAAGCCCCCGAGAATTTCTTCCCGAGGGCTTTGAGCAACTATAGAAAATTTACTCGCAGACAATTTTCTTGGCAGTCGTCTTGTTGCCGTAATAATGGAAGGCACATTTCATGCCGACCTTAATTGCTTTGCGCTTAACCTTTTTACCCGCGACGGTAACTGTGGTTTTACGACCGGAGACTTTCGCGGTTTTCTTGCCTTTACCCTTGCCGATGGTAATTCGACGACCACCACGTTTGGTCTTGGTAACCGTACCTGAATCGATGACGACCTTTAGAACAACTTTTTCGACCTTGCCCTTAAACTTGAAGTGGCCTTGCAGGGCTGCCAATTTTGATTTTGGCACCTTGGCAATGTCGGTGACCAGTTTCTGAATTTCTTCGCCGGTGACCAACTCGATCACCCGACGTACGCGCTTGGCGTCGTTCAGAAACTTTGGATCTTTGACCATACCGACAAACGCTTTGCGCATTGCGGCGACGCGGGCTTTTGGCACGCCGGGAGCCATCGCGAACGGACGCCCCATAATGCCCGGAACCATGGTGAGCTTGAAGAACGTGCGGACGTCTTCGACATTCTGGCCCTTGGCGAGGTTGTCCTTGGTCAGGAGTTCTTCCAGCATCGGCACGCCAAGCTTTTTCATCTCGGCATCAGGCTGTATCGAAACCTGAACCAGCGGCACCATCTGCGGCAGGTAAGGCCCCGCGATTTCTTTAAACGATGCCCAGCTCTGGCAAACACCATCAAGTTCCTTACGTTGAATAGCAAGGTGGATTTGTGGTGTCCCGGGATAGCCCCTGATCAGCTTGAACTTGGTAACGACAAGATTGTTGAACAAAGCTGGCCAGAACTCGGTCGCGTTCTGACCCGTTCCACCCATGGCAAATTCTTTCGTGTAGGTGTCTTCAAACCTCTTGATGCCCGTGTGCTTGGCGACAGCGCAAACGCCGGCTTCCTTAGCCAGACTGCCGAGCCACTGGATTTGTTCGGCTTTGTACTTTGCCTGTTTGACACCCATCAGCTGCACCAGCGCAATCTCGCGCTGCAAACCGCCGATGATCGAGCCATCCTGTGGTGCAACATTGGTCATAAAGTTTGTCGCGACGATGGAGCCTGCGCCATTCATGTTCTGGGCGATGAAGGTTGGATTGCCGGGAATATGTCGGCCAAGGTGACGTCCGACAAGTCGGGCATAAGTGTCATACCCGCCGCCGGGACCGGATCCGATAATGACTTTAAGTCGCTTGCCCTTATAAAAGTCGGCGATTTCGTCGGCGAAGGTCGGGCTGGCGATAACACCAAACCCTACTGTTGCCGCAAGAATGGCAGATGTAACGGTTCTGATTGTTGGCATTCTAAATTCCCCCTGTTTATGGCTGGCCGCGCCAGCTGTTGAAGAAACCCTAACAACATAAGGGGTTTGTGCCAAGATTAGAAATAAAGCCGTATTGGCAATGTGGTGGTGTGTTGATAGGTTTTGCTCATCCAGCTTTTAAGATTGGTCAGATTAATAGGGAGAACTTTATGTCTAGATTTAAAGTATTGACCTCAGCGGCAATTGCCGCCGCCGTCGGTTTTGGCTCCGTTGCCGTTTCCGCAGATGAGGTTGCTGACTTTTATAAAGGCAAACGCCTTAAAATGATCGTCGGTTCCGGCGCTGGCGGGGGGTACAGTACCGAGAACAGCGCACTCAACCATATAGATGCAACGCTTGTCAAGCTAAGAGAGCATCCAAACAACCGTTACGCACGCGAAGCCATCCCTAAATTGGAACAGAAGAAATTCAAGCTGTTACATGCTGCCGAGAAAGAAGAAGAAAAGCGCAAACATGAAATTAAAAAATCACGGCAAAATGCTCCTAAAGTGATTGAGGTTCCGAAGAACGGCATGATGCTTACCAAGCGGTGGAATCGAAAGACCGGAGAATTCGATGTTATTGGGGAAAGGAAAATTCTTACCCCCGAGGAAGAAGCTTATCAAAAACAAACAGGGAGGAATAAGGCAGACCGGGAGGCATGGGTTCAAGATAACATAACCACAGCCATGATGAAGGTTGAAACGGGTCTAGTGAGGAGGGATAAAGTTCTAAACACTATCGACAATGCAATTAAGATATCAAATGGATGGACTACCGGCTGGATTGGAATGGTAGCAAGGTTCATACCCGGAACAGATGCCAGGACTCTAAAGAACCTGCTTACGGAAGTAAAAGCCGTCGTTGGCTTTGAGTTTCTTATGCAGATGAGGGAAACCAACCCGAACAGTGCTGCGTTTGGACAAATTCCCAACCTGGAGATTGAGTTCCTACAAGCGGCCATGGGCAAACTTGATCAAAAAATGGGTGCCCCACAGCTGATATCACAACTACAAAAAGTCGCGCTAAACATAGAATACTTTTATAAAGCGAGAGAAAACGAGTTCAAAGACACTTTTGGTAAGATGGTCGGTAAGGATTTTCTCACAAATCTTAAAAACAGAGACATGGAAAATCCGTTTGAGAAGTTCGACATCGACTACCCCGGTGGGGACAACAATACCGGTGGGGGCAGCAACCCCGGGGGTGATCCACAGGGTAACGGCTGGATAACGTTACCAAGCGGTATCAAATACCGGGAGGTCATAAAATGACTGAAATTGAAATTCAGATACTTGGTGGCAAAATCTTTAAGGTCGTTGTGCCGGAAGGGATGTCAAATGAGCAGTTAGACCAAGAACTCTCCAAGATTCAAAGCACAATGCCGGATGCCTCGCCCAAGCTGCCGCCTGAAATAAGCGTTGAAGAAAGGAACAAGGAGTTTGATGGTTACAATCAGGCTGATTTGTTGGCATATACAAAAGAGCTTGGCAAGGCACCGAATAAAGCGGCCGCAGACGCGATCCCTCGTCCTACTGGACGTGGGCGTATCCCCAAGGGAATCCGCCTGGATAGGATGGTCCAAAACTTTGAGAAGGCAGACCCAAATCTGAATGGCGTGAGGGCTTTTCGCAACGGCATAAGCATAGGGACCGGCGATGAGATCACTGCCGCTCTACGTGCGGGGGTGAATAAAATAAGCGGTGACCATCCCGGAAAATCCACGGGTGACCTTTATAAGCATTACCTGAAAATCGAGCAGGATGCATTGGATAAACACCGGAAGGAAAACCCAGGACAGGCAGCTGCAAGTGAATTTATAGGGGCGGCCCCCATGATGGCTGCCGCCGCGCCACTGCGTTTGTTAAGAAAAGGCTCTCGGGGATTAACCTCCGGGCGCCGTTTTCTTTTGAGGCAAGAATGTTTCGAAAACAAATCGCTTTTATTTGCTTGTGTTTTCTACCGTCATTCAGTTACGCCCAGTCAGGGAAGGTTGGCGGAGATTGGTATCGTGGTGGCGGGATCGCGCTCATCCATTGCACGGCCTGTCACGTCATTGACAACAAAGGAACCGGTGCCCGGTTTTCAGTTCCCCCAAGTTTTCCCAAGATTGCTCTGGATCCTGAGAAATCTAAGCCCACTTATATCCGGCATCGCCTCTCGACAAGTCATCCGAGAATACCAAAGATCAAATTGTCGGAACGCGATTTAAATGATGTGATCGCTTACATCAGGTCCTGGCGATATCGGGTTCTCAAATATTAAATTTAGTTATGCTTCCGTCACAGATGCCGGGAATACCAGCGATTTGATCACCACCGGTACCGCGCCGGATGCCGGAATAATTTCGCCGATATCGATATAATCGAATTCGCTCAGCGTGATGCCATCGATCGAAATGACAGGCGCGCTGATATTCATTTCCTCACGCAGATGGATACCGACCAGCCCGCCTATATCGCCGTCGCTTACAAGGACCAGCGGTTGGTTGTTGTCGAGCTGTGCGGCAAGCGCAGCTTTGACCCCGTCGCCAAACTGGTTCAGCCGCATAAAGCTAGCGGACCCTTTCCAGCGAAAACCGAGCGCGACCGGTGTCTCCGTATCGACAAGGTCGAGACGGGTGCGGGCCGTGTCGATGGCCGACTTGATCTGGTCGGTGTCAATATCGAGACCAGAGAAATCAAACTCGGGGACAATCACCGGCACGTTTCGAAGTGGGACTGTATCTTTTGGTTCGATGTAAATCGTCGTGCCGGAGAGTTGAACAGTGTATTGCGATGCACCTACAACGGTGGCCCGGATCGTGGCGACAGGTTGTTCAATCGATGCGCCGGTTGCTTCGAATTTAGCGCGGGCGTGGTTCGCAAGCTGGGGACCGAGATCACCAAAACCAGTCGACACATTTCCGTAGACGAATTCTGAAACACCACCTGAGAACGTCAACGCATCGACACCGTCGATTTGCGACAGGGAGGGAAGCAACAGCATGCCTTCTGTCTCTGCCGACAGAGGAGCAAGACCGGTTGCTTCGACAATCCGCATGGCCATGCGTTCGGCGATCTTGTCGAGATATTCCTGACTCGGTTGCGCACCGATGCTCAACGCAACACCAACATCGTCGGCATGGGCTTTGCCCGTCGGTTCGAGCCGTGTGACTTTTCCATCTTCATCGAGAACGATAAGCCGCGCGCCGCAATCTACGGCCGTAACTTGCTCGACCTTGCCTCTCCGGCAATGCGCGATTTTTGTGGTGCCGCCACCGATATCAACATTGATCGTAAGTCCGTCACTCTTGGAGGATCGTATGACAGCGCCGGAACCATGAGCTGCCATAGTTGCTTCAAGTCCATCTCCCGCACTGACCGCAACAAACTTACCGGCTTCTGCGGAGAACAAATCACCAATGGCCCGCGCATTGCGACGCCGAACGGCGACGCCGGTCAGGATCAAGGCGCCCGTATCAACGTCAGAACGTGCGATCCCCGCACTCTTGAAACTTTTGTCGATGAATTCACCAAGGACCTTGGCATCAATATCTTCGCCATCGGCATAGGGGGTAAGCTGAATGGGTGGTTCATGGATGGTTTCACGCTGGGCAACGATATAGCGCGCCCCGACGCGTTCCATCAGAACTCGGGAAAACACCAGGTGAGACGTCGACGAACCGATATCGACGCCTACGCTGGTAAGCTCAATTTCCTCTTCCTCGGCAATGTGCCGGTCACTACTCGAAAACCGGCCGCCGCTATTATCGTCGGCCACCTTTAGTTGGCCTTGCTTTCATAGAGCTCTTTTTCCATCTGCGTTTCGGCGCCGACTTCCTCGAGATAACCCTGGAACTCTTTGCGGAGGTAGGGATCTTCCATGTCATAGCCAATGGCCGTACCACCATCGCGAATATCGATGGCGCCATAGTCGATGGCTTTTTCGCCTGGCCGTTTGACTTTGCGGCCCGGGTGATGTGGGCCAAACCACGCGGTAAGACGCAGCGGACCGGCGCTGACACCGAAATGCTGGTGATACCAGTCACCACTCATAGGCGCGGCAGAGACCATGCCGACGGGCTCGTAATCCTGTCGCATGACGAACTCTTCCTTGCCGTCTTTCCAAGGCGTCTGTCCGTGTTCCGCTGGCCAGGTGTAGGTGTAACCTTTGCCCTTAATGCAGATCAGGACGGCGGCAGAGCCATGTGCGTGTCCCTTTGAGTAACGCCCGGTCTCGTGCTGACCGATCCACAGATAGAAGTTGTTGTCGGTCATGTGCGGTTCGATCCGGCGGTAGCCAGGAGACCGCCGGTTATCGAGGGGCAGTTCGCAATCCACGATGTCGGGCACGATGTTGGTTTGGGTCATTGCCAGACCACGGATCGGGTCGGCAAGAATTTCATCGCTCGGCTTGTAATAGTCTTCGCGGTCAGGGTCGAAACGGTCGAGGAACTGATACGGGCAATTAAAGATAAAGTCCGGATTTTCATAGATATTCATCACGTTGGGTGCGGTATTGCCACCGAGCAGCAGGGCGGGGGTTGATGACGCATTGACCACCCGGTACATGGCGTTTAAAGGCACTGACCAGAGCGAGCCTTTCTGCCATTCAAAGACATGGACTTTGTCTTCCCGACCTTCTTCCCAAACCTCGGTCGAACCACGGCCTTCGACAACGAAATATTGCTGTTCATAAATATGTTTGACGGGTTTCAAGGCACCCGCACCGGGAACCTCGATGATATGGCAGCCCCACATGCCTTCTGTGCCGTAAAGCTGAATGAAGGACGCATTGCCACCCATCTTATCCCAATGTGTCATGGGCAGGTTCTGCACTTTACTAATGCCAATATCGCGATAGATCGGAATATCCTGGGCCTCCATCCAGAGATCGTACGGTGATTTCGGTGCCTTGAAGGTGCCGAGGCCGGCGCGGGTCAGCTTGTCGGTTGGCGCAGCCCAATCGTGTGTATGACCGTCGGGTCCGTCATGTGGTGCCATTGATATATACTCCCTGTAAGACGATTATTGTTCGGTGAACCCATCTTAATCCTTTGCGATGCACGGAGCAAACGGTGGGCAAGAATTTAGATCAGTTGGGGGCGACAGATGCTTTTTATCCATAATGAAGTTGTAGATGAAGTTTTGACGATGGCCGACGCGATAGCCTGCCTCGAACGTGCCTTTGCTCAGCTGGTTGAAGGTACTGCGACTCATCGACCGAGATGTGACCTCTATGCCCCGTCCGATCAGACTGATGCGGGGTATTATCGATGGGGAACTATGGAAGGCTACAATGAAGGCATCTTCGCCATTCGAATGAAGTCTGATATCGTGACGTGGCCGACAGACAGCCAGGGAAATCGCACCGAAGAAAAATATTGCCGTGAACCGGGCACGTATTGTGGGTTGGTGTTTTTATTCAGTGCCAATACCGGCGAACCACTAGCCCTTATCAATGACGGCATCATCCAGCATGTGCGTGTCGGTGCGGGCGCCGGATTGGGGGCCAAGGTTTTGTCGCGGGAAAATTCAGAAACCGTCGGGATGCTTGGCTCAGGTGGCATGGCGCGAACATTTTTGTCCGCGTTCTGCTGCGTTCGTAACATTCGCAAAGTTAAGGTCTACAGCCCGACTAAAGCCAATCGCGAAGCCTACGCCGAAGAAATGCGGCTTAAACACAATCTTGAAGTCATCCCGGTCGATGATCCGCAGCTCGTCTATGAAAATGCCGACATCATATCGAGCTGCACCGATACGATGACACCGACAATCGTCGGTGATTGGCTGCAACCGGGCCAGCACGTTACAATAGTCAACGCCTTTGAAATGGCCCAAGACGGGCTGGATGCATGCGATGTTAAAATTCGTCAGGGCATTCAGGGGCTGAAGATCCTTGAAAACGCGTTTGATGATGTCGATGGCAGCGACGGGATTAGCGTAAAGGCGTCTCATGGTCATAGTCCGGTTGCCTTTATCGCGGGAACTGAGGAGGAACGGCAACGATTGCCGGAACGAAATAAATCCCGGGATATTGTGAACGTGTTCCCCAGCTATGGCGATGTGATTTCCGGGAAAGTCGATGGACGAACCAATGATCAGCAGATCACCTTCTATCAAAACAGCGGTATGCAGGGGCTTCAATTCTCAGCTGTCGGTGGCCACGTTTTGAATCTTTGTCGGGAGCAAGGTCTTGGCCGAGAAATACCTCAGGAATGGTTTCTGCAGGATATTCGGGATTAACCAGTTGCTGCTGCCCGTTCTGTTATGGCCTGCCCCATGATCCTGGACGCTGAATACAGAAACAGGCTCACCATAATCGCGGCGACGATGAGGTCGGGCCAAGCAGTGCCTGTCGCAAACACACCGGTTGCCGCCAGCACAACGGCGAGATTACCAATGGCGTCATTGCGACTGCACAGCCAGACGGATTCCACGTTGGCGCCAGACCGGAACCGCATCAGTATTAGGACGCTGGCGACGTTGGCTGCCAGAGCCAGCAGACCTATCGATCCCATGATGAAGGTCTCGGGCACGCCGGTGACGAAAATGCGCCAAATTGTGGATCCGAGGACCCAAATTCCCAGCGTGGCTAACGATATCCCTTTAAAGAGCGCTGCGTTTGCCCGCCAGCGTGGCGGTTTTGCGAGGACAAAAGGCTTAGCGCATAGGTGCAGCTGTCGCCCAGAAAGTCGAGCGCGTCTGCCTGAAGGGCCATGGATTTTGCGGTAATCCCGGCGATGATCTCAACAAGAAACATGGTGCCGTTAATGGCGATGACTGCCCAAAGGGCACGCCTATATGTCGGGTCATCCCCGGTATAGACAGGAGCATGGCAATGATCGTGGCCAGCCACGTCTGCTACCGGATGGGGCTTATATTCACCGCAGCAGGTGTATTCCCGGTGGCACCGGAAATGCCGCCGGCCCGAACGGGTGACCCTTTCGGCGATACGATCAGCGAGATATTTGTGCCGCCGAGCGTACGTTTTTTGATCTGGATGGTCGCGACCCGTTCCCCACGTGTATAGCTCAGGACACTGGTTTCGGCGCGTACCGTCGTTACAGGCGTCCAGTTAAAGCGGGGCATTTCGGCAAAAAAGAAGTCATAAACCTTGCCGCCGCTATTGCCGACATTCATCACCAGCCGTCCAATCCAGGATTCCCGTTCGCCGAGAACCAGCGACCTTTCCAAATCCATTGTGGCACCCGTAGGAATAGGAACGTCGCTGAA